>DDIN01000006.1:470772-471051 GCA_002338565.1 Hyphomonadaceae bacterium UBA1849 | reverse complement strand
ACATGTCTAAGGCAAAGTTTGAGCGCAATAAGCCTCACGTAAACATTGGCACGATTGGTCACGTTGACCACGGCAAGACGACGCTTACAGCGGCGATCACTATGGTACTTGCGGAAGTAACAGGTGGCGCGAAGCGTTCATACGCTGACATTGACTCCGCGCCGGAAGAAAAAGCGCGTGGTATCACGATCAACACAGCGCACGTTGAGTATGAGACGGCTAACCGTCACTACGCACACGTCGACTGCCCGGGCCACGCTGACTATGTGAAGAACATGA
>DDIN01000006.1:470321-470569 GCA_002338565.1 Hyphomonadaceae bacterium UBA1849 | reverse complement strand
GACTATGTGAAGAACATGATCACGGGTGCGGCTCAGATGGACGGCGCGATCCTGGTTGTGAACGCAGCAGACGGTCCAATGCCACAGACACGTGAGCACATTCTGCTCGCACGTCAGGTTGGTGTACCAGCGCTTGTTGTCTTCATGAACAAAGTTGACCAGGTTGACGACGAAGAGCTTCTCGAGCTCGTAGAAATGGAAGTTCGTGAACTTCTGTCTTCTTACGACTTCCCGGGCGACGATATTCC
>DDIN01000006.1:341899-469980 GCA_002338565.1 Hyphomonadaceae bacterium UBA1849 | reverse complement strand
GCCATTCCTGATGCCGGTTGAGGACGTGTTCTCAATCTCTGGCCGTGGTACAGTTGTAACAGGCCGTATCGAGACAGGTATCCTGAAAGTTGGCGACGAGATCGAAATCGTTGGTATCCGTGAAGGTACAACGAAGACGACTTGTACGGGTGTTGAGATGTTCCGCAAGCTGCTCGATCAGGGCGAAGCTGGCGACAACATCGGCGCGCTTCTTCGCGGTGTAGACCGTGAAGGTGTTGAGCGTGGTCAGGTTCTTTGTAAGCCGGGCTCCATCACACCGCACAAGAAGTTTGAAGCTGAAGCTTACATTCTGACGAAAGAAGAGGGTGGTCGTCACACACCATTCTTCTCTAACTACCGTCCACAATTCTACTTCCGTACAACTGACGTGACAGGTGTTGTTACGCTTCAGGACGGCACGGAAATGGTTATGCCAGGCGACAACGTTAAGCTGAACGTTGAGCTGATCCAGCCGGTTGCTATGGAAGAGAAGCTCCGCTTCGCTATCCGTGAAGGTGGCCGTACTGTTGGTTCAGGCGTTGTGTCTAAAGTTATCGAATAGGTTTCTATTCGTTTCCGTGATTGCTGATGCAATCACATGAAACAGGCTCAAGGCTGCCGCTCTGATCTGAGTTTAGTGTGAGCAGCCCTGAGCGCGTTCTATGCGAAGCGTAGCTTAGCGAGAACAAACCAAATCAAGAAAAAGCCTGCTCATCCGAGCGGGCTTTTTTTGTTTTCTGCAGATTGATTTAAAATCAGCTTGCAATCTTCGGGTGCGCCGATAGCCTCACCTTACTCTTGAACGTTGAGAGGAAAGACGGGGGTCTTACGGATGACGGTTCGCTCGATCGCGCTCGGAAGCGCGAGTGTAATTTTTAGTGCGATTTTACTAGCGGCTTGTTCAGGTGGCGGGGGCGGAGGATCGCCAACTCCAACGCCGACACCCACACCCACACCAACACCCACGAACACGGCGCCGACAGCGGCAACGTCTGCTCCTGGCGGAACGAGTGCCGACGAGCGACAAACCGTAATTCTGGACGGGTCTGGCTCCAGTGACCCTGAAAACGACACCCTTACTTATGCCTGGGTGCAAACTGCGGGGCCGACTGCTCAGCTATCTGGCGACAATACCGCAACTCTCTCTGCCGAGCTTCCCGAGGTAACAGCTGACGCTACGCTCGATTTTGAGCTGACCGTGAGTGACGGTGAGTTTTCAGATACGTCTGCAATATCAATCACGGCGAACAATATCGTTCGCGCTCCGTTGGTAACCAGCGTGAATGTGAATTTCGGAACACCGATAGACTTGGAGTTTGACCAGATCTTCCCGGATCTGATGACCGTGCAATTTTTTGGCGCTCAGACTGCTGCATCCGGCATTCGTACTAAGAATGACGGGACGCTCGAGTATTTTATGATCGACGTTGAAGCCAATAACGGTTTTGACACAGAAACGACTGTCGACTTGCCAAATGCGACGCCTGGACAGTTGGCGATTCCGGCCTTCATGACCGGGCCATTTCCTGGTTTCGGCGCGGCAATCGAAAAAGTTCTTGTGTTTCCGCAGGACAGCCTAGGCTTCGTTATGGAGTATGATGGCAATGTGCCGGCAGGGCAGACTATTAAAGGTACGCTCACGCTCAACGACATCTGTTATGCATCGGCTGACTTGCTTGATGGTCTATCCGGGACAACCGACCTATTCCTCGCGAGTGATATTAATGGAATGCGCTACCTGCCTCGCACGGTCAACGGCGGCGTTTCTACCTATGGCCAGGCTGTAACGATCACGCCCGACGGTAATTTTTGTCAGGGGTCTTCGCGCGTATATTTTCGTAATGAACCGGCACCAGAGCATCGGATGGCGATCGATGTTTCGGTTCCGTCTATTCGGACATTCTTCCATTCCGCAGGCAGCTATACCGAAAGTGACGAAACACCGATCACGCTGGCACAAGGACAGGCAATTATCTGGACGCAGTACGTCCCCGGTTCTCTCATTTCTTCAGGCGGAGGAAGTAGCGACAACTATGTAGTTTATATCGCTACCGATGGGGAGCATACAGGAAACCATACGCTTTATCTGTATGGGCAGACGACGCCGGACGTGAATGAAGCCTTTGCGCTCGTGGATAGTCTGGACCTCGGTGTAGGTGTTCCCGAGCGCTTGTACTTCAGAGACTTTGACGGGGATCGGCAGTGGGAAATCTATATTTTCTACAAGAATGTCCCGTATATAGGCGTCGTTGAGCTGGAAGGTTTCGATCGGAATGTTCAGCTTTCAGTTCAGGGGTTTATCGAGACCGGCTTTGACGCAGACGACATTCTCGCTCTCGGAGACTTGGCGGGTAACATTAGTTACTATCTGGAATATTCCGCTATCGACCAGATCGTCCCGTTCACGGTTACGGCCGCGCCTTAGAGGCGCGTCTTGTTCACGTGGAATGAGCATCTCTCAGAAGTCGAGCTTAGTACGCTATTGTCTCTGATGCGGTGACTGTAAGTAGGTAGAAAATTGCCGAAAATTCCGGAACGGCTGCATGACTTAACCGTGTTATTTGGGCGCGATATCCTGTATGTCGCGCTCATCTGATTTTCTGGAGACGTCATGTCATCATCATTTACCCTCGGTTGGGAAGAATGGGTCTCTCTTCCGTCTCTCGGGCTTCCGGCGATCAAGGCGAAGGTTGATACCGGCGCGCGCACATCTGCGCTGCATGCGAGTGTTATCGAGCCGTTCGGGCCGATCAATAAGCCTCAGGTCCGTTTTCTCATTCAGCCAAACCCGGACGATCTGTCCATGGAGTTCACCTGTTCTGCGCCCGTGGTGGATCGTCGACAGGTGACGAGCTCGAATGGTGAGGCAGAGCTGCGCTATGTGATCCAGACAGAGCTCACATGCGGCGACCGGACATGGCCCGTAGAGATGACGCTGACCAACCGGGAAAACATGCAGTACCGCATGTTGTTCGGTCGTACGTCTATTGCGGACGACATGGTTGTTGATGCGAACGTGTCATTCGCTCAAACGCCGTTGAGCTTCGATCTCTATAAAGGCATTCCGCGTAAGAAGCCGGTAAAGCGTCCGCTACGGATTGCATTGCTAACGCGCGAACCGAACAATTACTCCTCAAGTCGTCTTGTTGAGGCCGGCGAGGCGCGCGGCCATGTCGTTGAAGCCATAGATACGACGCGTTGCTATATGAAGATCGACGCAACCGCGTCTGAGGTGCATTACGATGGCAAAGTGCTGCCGCGCTATGATGCGGTGATCCCGCGTATCGGCCCTGCCATCACATCTTACGGCCTTGCCGTGCTTCGCCAATTCGCAAACAGCGGCGCGTATTGTCTGAACCCGCCGAATGCGATTGCGGCATCACGTGACAAACTGCTGGCGCACCAGCTCCTATCGCGTGAGCGTATCAACATGCCGGTTACAGCGTTTGCCAACTCGCCGAAAGACACCAAAGACCTGATCGCGCTCGTTGGCGGCGCGCCTGCAGTCGTGAAACTGCTTCAGTCCAGTCAGGGCAAAGGCGTCGTGCTCGCGGAAACGAAGAAGGCTGCCGAAAGCCTGATCGATGCTTTCCGTGGTCTGGAGGCGGATTTCCTCGTGCAGCAGTTTGTAGAAGAGGCTGCCGGGAAGGATACGCGCTGTTTCGTTGTTGGGAATAAGGTGGTCGCGGCGATCCAGCGGAGCGCGGCTGACGGTGATTTCCGGTCTAACCTTCATCGCGGCGGTACAGCCGCGCCTGTACGTCTGACAAAGCAGGAGCGTGATGTTGCGCGCCGTGCGGCGCAGACAATCGGGCTGTCCGTTGCTGGCGTGGATATCCTGCGCACAAGCGAAGGGCCTAAGGTGCTCGAGGTGAACTCGTCGCCAGGTCTTGAGGGAATCGAGACTGCGACGGGTAAAGATGTCGCCTCTCTCATCATCCAGAATCTTGAAGCTAAGGTGCGCCCTCTGGCGCGCGACCTGAAGCACTAGGGCACTATTGGCGATTCTTGAGGGCGCGGGCCTTTGAGAATCGAGTCGCGGGCTGGTCCGGTGCACCGTTGAGAATGGAAAGGGAATCGCTGATTTGGCGATTCCCTTTTGTCTTTTTAATTGGGCCTCATTTATTCTGTCGGGCGAGGCGAAGCGACGGATATGTTGAGGTGTCTTTAAGTGCATCTGGTATAAGACACGCGCGGCCGAGCAGAGGAGGGGGACGTAATGCAAGAGCAGGGACCGCCTCTGCGCGCGGATGGAGATGAAACGCTCCTGACCGTGCGGGTCACACCTAAATCCTCCAGAGATGCCGTAGAGACCGTGGAATCGGACGCATCTGGCCAGTTATTCCTGAAGGTTCGCGTGCGTGCCCTGCCGGACAAGGGCGCGGCGAACAAGGCTGTCTGTCAGCTTATTGCCAAATGGCTCGGAATTCCTAAATCGGGTGTGGCTCTACATGCGGGTGATACGAGCCGGCTAAAGCAGATCAGGATTGCTCTGCCGATCGGTGATGTGTCCCGCTTTCTATAGGTGAAGAATACACGCCGTAATCACGAGTATGGTGTTGACAGGGGTGGCTGCAAACTATAGAGGTGCGCGCTCGTTAATGAGGTAGCCGTGCCTTAGACACTGTCTAAACGCAAACGTACTCTCAACGAAACGGAACATTTTAAACGGTTTTGGTCCGTCGGGTCAGCGAAGGCTGGCGCTGAGCGGACTTTAGCTTTTGTGCGGACGGACGCTACAATGGACAGACAAAACATCCGGATTCGCCTGAAGGCCTTCGATCATCGCGCCCTCGATCTGTCGGCGAAAGAGATCGTTTCTACGGCCAAGCGAACAGGCGCTCAGGTACGCGGACCAGTTCCGCTGCCAACGCGTATTGAGCGCTTTACGGTGAACCGCTCTCCTCACGTGAACAAGAAGTCTCGTGAGCAGTTTGAAATCCGCACGCATAAGCGTGTGCTCGATATCGTTGATCCAACACCACAGACTGTTGATGCTCTTATGAAGCTCGACCTCTCTGCTGGCGTTGCGGTTGAGATTAAACTTGAGGGAGCGCGCTAATGCCTGCAGAAGCGAAACGTTCCGGCGTTGTTGCCCGCAAGCTGGGCATGACCCGTGTCTTCTCTGAGGAAGGACTGCACATTCCTGTGACGGTTCTGTCTCTGGAAGGCTGTCAGGTTGTTGGCGTACGTGAAGACAAAGATCGTACCGCTAAAATCAACCGCGGTTCTAAAAAGGACGCTGTCGAGAAAACTGTAAACGATGGCTACACAGCTGTTGTTCTCGGTGCCGGCTCCAAGAAAGCTAAGAACGCTACCAAAGCTGACCGTGGCCAGTTCGCGAAAGCGGGCGTTGCGCCTAAAGCTAAAGTGGTTGAGTTCCGCGTTGCTGAAGAAAACCTCCTCGAAGTGGGCGCTGCTATCTCTGCTGACCACTTTGTACCAGGTCAGAAGGTCGACGTAGCGGGCATCTCCATCGGTAAAGGTTTTGCGGGTGCGATGAAGCGCTGGAACTTCGGCGGTCTGCGTGCGTCTCACGGTGTTTCTATCTCTCACCGTTCGCATGGTTCTACAGGTCAGTGCCAGGATCCGGGTAAAGTCTTCAAAGGTAAGAAGATGGCCGGTCACTACGGCGTTGCTCGTATCACTACGCAAAACATTGAAGTTGTTCGTGTGGACACTGAGCGTGGCCTCGTTCTGGTTAAGGGTAACGTCCCTGGTCCAGAAGGTGGTTGGGTTGAAGTCCGTGACGCTGTGAAAAAAGCGCGTCCGGAAGGTGTTCCTATGCCGGGTTCTGTTGCTTCTTCTAAAGAAGCTGACGCTGCTCCGGCTGAGTCTGAGGGAGCTGACGCGTAATGGAACTCGCAGTCACAACGCTCGCTGCTAAGAAAGCCGGTAAGGTTGAGCTCGACGATGCTGTATTCGGCATTGAAGAGATCCGCGGCGACATCCTGCAGCGTATGGTTCGTTACCAGCTGGCGAAACGTCAGGCTGGTACGCACAAAACACAGTCCCGCTCTGAAGTGAGCGTGACGACAAAGAAATACATCCGTCAGAAAGGTTCTGGCGGCGCACGTCACGGTTCTAAGAACGCTCCTATCTTCGTTGGTGGTGGTGTTGCTCATGGTCCGCGCGTTCGCAGCCACGATCACGACCTGCCTAAGAAGGTTCGCGCGCTCGCTCTGAAGCACGCTCTCTCTTCCAAGGTGAAGTCTGAGAACGTTATCGTTCTGGAAGATGCGAACTTTGACGAAGGCAAAACCAAATCTCTGCGTGCTTCTTTTGAAGCTCTGGGCATTTCTAACGCTCTCATCATCGGTGGCACTGAGTTGAACGAAGGTTTTGCTCGCGCAGCTCGCAACATTCCTAACGTCGACGTCCTGCCTTTCGCTGGCCTCAACGTGTACGACGTTCTTCGTCGCAACACTCTGGTCCTGACGAAAGACGCTATCGACAGCATCCACGCTCGTTACAACGGCGAGAGCGACGTTCCAGCTGGCGCAAAGCCTGGCGACGACGCGTTCATCGATGACGTTGTTCTGATCGACGGTGTTGGCGCTAAATCAGCGAAAGCTCTGGCTGGTGAAGGTTACGGTGAGCTCACAAAGCTTGCTGAAATCAGCGAAGCAGACGCTACAGCGCTGTTTGGTAAAGTCGGCGTAGCACAACGCGCTGTAAATGAAGACTGGGTTGGCCAGGCTAAGGCAATCGTAGCGGGCGACGCTCCGCGTGCGAAGGTCGACCAGCGTCTTCTCGTGAAAATGCGTGCTGCTAAAGCCGCAAACGGAGAGGGCTAAGCGATGGTTAAAGACGCTCAACCGATCCACTACGACACAATTGTCGCTCCGGTGATTACCGAGAAGTCGACTTTCCTCTCTGAGGAAAACAAGGTTGTGTTCAAAGTTGCGATCAACGCTACGAAGCCGCAAATCAAGGAAGCTGTAGAAAAGCTCTTCAACGTTCAGGTTCTCGGTGTGAACACGATCGTTACCAAGGGTAAGACTAAGCGTTTCCGCGGTATCGTTGGTCGTCGTAACGACGTGAAAAAAGCGATTGTGACCCTGGCTGAAGGTCAGGCGATCGACGTGGCAACCGGACTCTAAGGAAACCTGTCATGGCTTTGAAGACATTCAATCCGACATCTCCGGGTCGCCGCCAGCTCGTTCTGGTAGACCGTTCCGGCCTGCACAAAGGTCGCCCGGAAAAGACCCTCACTGAAGGTCTCACTAAGAACGGTGGTCGCAACAACACTGGTCGTATCACTGCACGCCGCATCGGTGGTGGTGCTAAGAAACTCTACCGTAAAGTAGACTTCAAACGTAACAAGTTTGATGTTGCTGCTACGGTTGAGCGCCTTGAGTACGACCCGAACCGCACAGCGTTCATCGCTCTGATCAAGTACGAAGATGGTGAGCTTGCTTACATCATCGCACCTCAGCGCCTCGGCCCTGGCGATCAGGTTATTTCTTCTGCAACGGCTGACATCAAGCCTGGCAACACGCTGCCGCTGAAGAATATCCCGGTTGGTACGATCATTCACAACATCGAGATGAAGCCTGAGAAGGGCGCTCAGATCGCACGTTCAGCTGGCACTTACGCTCAGCTCGTCGGTCGCGCTGATGGCTACGCTCAGATCAAACTGTCTTCCGGTGAACTCCGCATGGTTATGGACCGCTGCCTTGCAACGGTTGGTGCGGTTTCTAACCCGGACAACATGAACCAAAACCTCGGTAAAGCAGGTCGTAAGCGCCACCTCGGTAAGCGTCCGTCTGTTCGTGGTGTTGTCATGAACCCGTTCGATCACCCGCACGGTGGTGGTGAGGGTAAGTCCTCTGGTGGCCGTCACCCGGTTACGCCATGGGGTAAGAAAACCCGCGGTCCAAAAACCCGCAAAAACAAGGCAACGGATCGTCTCATCATCCGTAGCCGTCACAAATCGAAGTAGGACGCTTAGACATGTCACGTTCTGTCTGGAAAGGCCCATTCGTCGACGGCTATCTGCTGAAAAAAGCAGAGGCGGCTGGCGAATCCAAAAAGCGCGAAGTGATCAAAACCTGGTCCCGTCGCTCTACGATCCTGCCAAACTTTGTTGGCCTGACATTCCAGGTCCACAACGGCAACAAATTCATCCCGGTTACTGTTTCTGAGGAAATGGTTGGCCACAAGTTCGGCGAATTCGCTCCGACCCGTACATACTACGGCCACGGCGCGGACAAGAAAGCGAAGCGGAGGTAGTCATGGGTAAGCCTAAGGCAGCTCCTAAACAGGCTGAGAACGAAGCGCGTTGCGTACTTCGCATGCTCCGCATCAGCCCTCAGAAGCTTAACCTGATCGCTCAGTCCATTCGTGGTCTGACTGTTGAGAAAGCGCTCGCTGAGCTTGAGTTTTCTCCGAAGCGTCATGCTGAAGACGTTAGCAAGGCTCTGAAAAGCGCCATTGCCAACGCTGAGAACAACCATGGTCTCGACATCGACTCTCTGGTCGTTGCTGAAGCATACGTCGGCAAAAACCTCGTCATGAAGCGCCTCCGCGCTCGTGCACGTGGTCGCGCGGCTCGCATCCTGAAGCCGTTCTCGCAACTTACCATCGTCGTGCGTGATACGAGCATGGCTGTTGAGGAGGCCGCATAATGGGTCAGAAGGTAAATCCGATTGGTCTGCGTCTTGGCATCAACCGTACGTGGGATTCCCGCTGGTATGCTGACAGCGCTGATTACGGCCGTCTGCTTCACGAAGATCTGAAGATCCGAGAGTTCATTAAGAACAAGCTTAAGCAAGCTGGTATCTCTAAGATCATCGTTGAGCGCCCGCACAAGAAATGCCGCATCACCATCCACACGGCTCGCCCTGGTATGGTTATCGGTAAAAAAGGCGCTGACATCGAGAAGCTTCGTAAAGAGCTCTCTAAGATCGTCGAAGACGAGGTTTTCGTGAACCTTGTTGAGATCCGCAAGCCGGAAATCGACGCAACACTCATCGCAGACGACATTGCGCGTCAGCTTGAGCGTCGTGCTTCTTTCCGTCGTGCGATGAAGCGTTCGATCCAGTCTGCTATGCGTCTCGGCGCTCTGGGTGTTCGCGTAATGGTTGCTGGCCGCCTCGGCGGTGCAGAGATTGCGCGTACAGAGCAGTATGCTGAGGGTTCTGTTCCGCTGCACACACTGCGTGCGGACATTGACTACGGCACAGCTGAAGCGCTGACCACCTATGGTATCATCGGTATCAAGGTCTGGGTCTACAAGGGCGAGATCATGGAACACGATCCCATGGCTCAGGACAAGAAACAGGAAGCTTCAGGCGAAGCTCGCGCGCGCTCTACGAGCCCACGCGGTGAGCGCCAGGGCAACCGCGAAGGTGCAGGAGCGTAATCAATGCTGCAGCCAAAGCGCACAAAGTTTCGTAAGGCTTTCAAGGGCCGGATTCACGGAAATGCCAAAGGCGGCTTTTCTCTGAACTTCGGTTCTTACGGCCTGAAGGCTCTCGAGCCGGAACGTATCACCTCACGTCAGATCGAAGCGACACGTCGTGCGATCACTCGTCAGATGAAACGTCAGGGTAAAGTCTGGATCCGTGTGTTCCCAGACCTGCCAGTTTCGGCGAAGCCAATTGAAGTACGTATGGGTAAAGGTAAGGGTTCAATCGACCGTTGGGTCGCTAAAGTGAAGCCGGGCCGTATCCTTTTTGAAATTGATGGTGTGAACGACGAAGTTGCTCGTGAAGCTCTTCGCCTTGGTGCGGCTAAACTGCCGATCAAGACTAAAGTCGTCACCCGGATTGCTGAATAAGCGCGAGAGGAGATCGTTATGAAAGCGGAAGACGTTCGCGCTAAAACTGAAAGCGAGCTGAAAGATCAGCTCGTCGCTCTGAAAAAAGAGCAATTCAATCTTCGCTTCCAGCAGGCTACTGGCCAGCTGGAGAACACCGCCCGCGTGCGCCAGGTGCGTCGTGATATCGCTCGGATCCAAACGATCCTTCGCGAGAAAACGCAAACCAGCGCTGCGTGAACCTGAGGGAGCAAAAGCAATATGCCTAGGCGGATTATGGAAGGTGTGGTGGTCTCCACCAAGCAGGACAAAACAGCGATCGTACGTGTTGAGCGTACTTTCCTGCATCCCCTGCTTCGTAAGACCGTACGTAAATCTAAGCGTTACCACGCCCATGATGAAAATAACGTGGCTGTAGAAGGCCAAAAGGTCTCAATCATTGAGTGTGCGCCAAAGTCTAAACTGAAGCGCTGGGAACTCATGGCTGATCAAGCTGGTGGAGACGCCGCATGATTCAGATGCAGACAAACCTGTCGGTCGCTGACAACTCCGGCGCACGTCGCGTCCAGTGCATCAAAGTACTGGGTGGCGCTAAGCGTCGTTATGCCAGCGTAGGCGACATTATCGTTGTGTCTATCAAGGAAGCGATTCCTAAAGGCCGCGTGAAGAAAGGTGACGTGCGTAAAGCCGTTGTCGTTCGCGTTGCTAAAGACATCAAACGTCCAGACGGTTCTGCGATCCGTTTCGACACGAACGCTGCTGTTCTGATCAACAATAATGGTGATCCGATCGGTACACGTATCTTCGGCCCTGTTCCGCGTGAGCTTCGCGCTAAGGACCACATGAAGATTATCTCTCTGGCTCCGGAGGTGCTGTAATGGCTGCCAAAGTGAAAAAGGGTGATCGCGTCGTCGTTCTTGCTGGCCGTGATAAGGGCAAGCAAGGTGAAGTAACGCAGGTTATGCCAAAAGAAGGTCGTGTGATCGTCTCTGGCGTGAACGTTGTTACTCGTCACCAGAAACCAAACCAGATGGACCAGGGCGGCATCAAGCGCTTCGAAGCAGCTATCGATGTCTCTAACGTTGCACTTCTTGACCCGAAAGACGGCAAGCCGACACGCGTTGGTTTCCGTGTGAACGAAGAAGGTAACAAAGTCCGTTACGCTAAACGTTCAGGGGAGGCCATCGATGTCTGATGCCACCACTTACGAACCGCGCTTCCGTGAGCTGTATCGCGAACAGATCGTTCCGAAACTACAGGAAGAGTTCAACTACACCAACCCTATGCAGATCCCTAAGCTCGACAAAGTCGTTCTGAACATGGGTGTCGGCGAAGCGGTTGCTGACTCCAAGAAGATCCAGTCCGCTCTGCGCGATATGGAAGCTATTGCGGGTCAGAAGCCTGTTGCGACTAAAGCGCGTAAATCTATCGCTGGTTTCAAGCTCCGTGAGGGCATGAGCATCGGCTGTAAAGTGACCCTGCGTCGCGACCGTATGTTTGAATTCCTGGACCGCCTGGTCACGATCGCGCTTCCGCGTGTGAAAGACTTCCGTGGTCTGAACGGTAAGAGCTTTGACGGCAATGGCAACTACGCCATGGGCATCAAAGAGCATATCGTATTCCCGGAGATCAACTACGATCAGGTCGACCAGATCTGGGGTATGGACATCATTGTTTGCACCACGGCGCAAACGAACGAAGAAGCTAAGGCGCTCCTGAAGCACCTCGGTTTCCCGTTTCGTAATTAAGCGCGGGGAGACAAGAAATGGCTAAAAAGTCTGCTATTGAACGCAACAACAAGCGTAAGGCGCTTGTTAAAAAGTACGCCGGTCGCCGTGAGCGTCTGAAAGCTGCGATCGCTAATGAAGATCTGCCGCTGGAAGAGCGTTTCGAAGCTCGCCTCAAACTGGCAGCGCTTCCGCGCAACTCTGCGCCGATCCGTGTTCGCAATCGCTGCGAAGTCACCGGTCGTCCGCGTGGTTATTATCGTAAGCTGAAGATGTCACGTGTGGCACTTCGCGAGCTGGGCAACCTTGGTAAGGTTCCTGGCATGGTCAAATCTAGCTGGTAAGGGAGGGTATCTAAATGAACATTTCTGATCCTCTCGGCGATATGCTGACACGTATCCGTAACGCTCAGATGCGTGGTAAGTCAGTAGTGACCACGCCGGCATCTAAGCTTCGCGTTCGCGTGCTCGAGGTTCTTCAGTCTGAAGGCTACATCCGTGGTTACACGGAAGTCGAAAAAGACGGCAAAAAGAACATCGACATCGAACTTAAATATTATGACGGTTCGCCGGTTATCTCTGAAATCCGCCGGATTTCTAAACCAGGCCGTCGTGTTTATTCTTCTGTGAAGGATCTGCCGCTCGTACAGAACGGTCTGGGCATTTCCATTCTCTCTACGCCAAAGGGTGTCATGTCTGACAACACTGCGCGTAACGAGAATGTGGGTGGCGAAATCCTTTGCCGGGTCGTTTAAGGGAAGGAACAAGGTATGTCTCGTATCGGTAAACTTCCTGTCGAAGGTGGCAAAGCTACTCTGTCTCTCGCAGACCGAGTGCTCACCGCGAAGGGCCCTAAAGGCGAACTGACACTGACTGTTGTTGACGACGTAAATGTCGAAGTCAGCGACAACTCTGTTACGTTCACGCCTAAGGATGAATCTAAACGTGCTCGCGCAATGTGGGGCACAATGCGTGCTCGCGCTCAGAACATGGTCCTCGGTGTTACCGAAGGTTATGAAAAAGAGCTCGAACTCGTAGGCGTTGGTTACCGTGCTCAAATGCAGGGTAGCGACGTCAAGCTCTCGCTCGGTTTCTCGCACGATGTCATTTACAAGGCTCCGGAAGGCATTTCACTGTCTTCTACCAAGCCAACGGAAGTGAAGATCGCTGGCGCTGACAAACAAGCTGTTGGTCAGGTTGCTGCAGAGATCCGCAAGTATCGTCCACCTGAGCCATACAAAGGCAAAGGTATCCGTTATGCCGGCGAGCAGGTTCGTCGCAAAGAAGGTAAGAAGAAGTAACCATGAAGACGCCACGCGAAAAACTCATGCGTCGCGCTCAGCGGGTTCGTGCCAAACTGCGCAAGCAGGCTACTGGTCGTCCTCGTCTGTCCGTGGTGCGCTCCTCCAAGAACATCGCCGCTCAGGTGATCGACGACGAACGTGGTATCACGCTCGCTTTCGCTTCCACGCAGGAAAAAGACTTCCGCTCGTCTACGCCAAACGGCGGTACATCTGACGCAGCAGCCTCTATTGGCAAGCTGATCGCAGAACGTGCCTCTAAAGCCGGTGTAGAAGACGTTGTCTTCGACCGCGGTGGTTACATGTTCCACGGCCGAATCAAGGCGCTGGCGGATGCCGCGCGTGAAGGCGGCCTGAAATTCTAGGAGACGGTAATGGCTGAAGAAAGAAAAGGCAGCGGTGAAGGCCGTGGTCGCGGCCGTGGCCGGGGCAAGGACAAGCGCGAAGAAGAGCAGAGCGAATTCGTAGATCGCCTGGTCGGAATCAACCGCGTCGCCAAAGTTGTTAAAGGCGGTAAGAACTTCGGTTTTGCTGCACTCGTCGTAGTCGGCGACCAGAAGGGCCGTGTAGGCTTTGGTCACGGTAAGGCGCGTGAAGTACCTGAAGCGATCCGCAAGGCAACTGACGAAGCCAAGAAGAAAATGATCCGCGTTCCACTGCGCGAAGGTCGTACACTTCACCATGATGGTCGTGGTCGTCACGGCGCTGGTAAAGTTGTCCTTCGTGCAGCGCCTCCAGGTACTGGCGTTATCGCTGGTGGTCCGATGCGTGCGGTTCTCGATGTTCTCGGTGTTCAGGACGTTGTTGCTAAGTCTCTTGGCACGTCTAACCCGTACAACATGGTCCGCGCGACATTCGACGCGCTCAAAAACCAAAGCAGCCCACGGTCTGTCGCTTCCAAGCGTGGCCTGAAGGTTCAGGACATTGTCGGCCGTCGTGCTGATGGTGCTTCTGAAGCGGGCATGGCTGACGCAGCGAACTAGGAGCTCTCGTTATGGCTAAAAAGACTATTACAGTTCGCCAGACCGGTAGCCCGATCCGTCGCAAGAATGACCAGCGTGCTACGCTGGTCGGCCTTGGTCTGAACAAGATCGGTCGCGAGCGTGAGCTGGAAGATACGCCGGCTGTCCGAGGCATGATTGCCAAGGTTCAGCACATGGTTGAAATCGTAGAAGACAAGGCCTGAGCCCGGCATTTAGCCGGTCTGCTCTGGTGAGGTTATCGACATGAAACTCAATGAACTCTCTGATAACACGGGCGCCGTACAAGCCCGTAAGCGTTTGGGCCGCGGTGTCGGCTCTGGCACGGGTAAAACCGGCGGACGCGGTGTCAAAGGTCAGAAATCCCGTTCAGGTGTTGCGCTTAACGGTTTCGAAGGTGGGCAAATGCCTATCTATATGCGTCTTCCGAAGCGAGGCTTCAAAGCGCCGAACACCAAAAAGTACACCTGGGTTAATCTCGGCCGTATCGCGAAGGCGATAGAAAGCGGACAGATTGATGGCAAAGCTGAAGTAACAGAAGAAGTCCTGGTGACATCCGGCGTTCTGCGTCGTTCACGTGATGGCGTACGCCTTCTCGCGAAGGGTGATACACCTAAAGGTCTGAACATAACCGTTACTGGCGCGTCTAAAGCGGCGATCGAAGCTGTTAAAGCTGCTGGCGGAAATGTCACAGTAACAGCTCCGTCTTCCGACGAATCTGAATAAAGCCTAATTTCAGGCTTCACAAATCAGTGCCAAGTGCCGATTTAAAGGCCTGTTGCATTTGGCAGCAGGCCTTTTTGCATTATGACTTGGGCCGAACGGGTATAAGGAGGCGCGTGTGGCGTCAGCGACAGAACAGCTTGCGAAGAATATGAGCTTTGAAGCTTTTGGTAAGGCCAAAGAGCTTCAGCAGCGTATTCTCTTCACTCTCGGTATTCTGGTGGCGTATCGCCTCGGTACCTATCTCCCGATCCCCGGCATTGACCCGGCTCAGTTCGCGATCATGTTCCAGCAACAGCAGGACGGCATTCTGGGTAACCTGAATATGTTCGCTGGCGGCGCGATCGAGCGCATGGGTATCTTTGCGCTGAACGTGATGCCGTACATTTCCGCGTCGATCATCATGCAGCTCATGACGACGGCTTCGCCATCGCTTGAACGCCTGAAGAAAGAGGGCGAGACGGGCAGGCAGCAGATCAACCAGTATACGCGCTACCTGACGGTATTGTTCGCGCTGGTTCAGTCCTTTGGTATCTCTCAGGGCCTTCAGGAAGCGCGTATGGACGGCATGTCCTCGATCTTCTTCACGATCTCGACCGTTGTAACCATGACCGGTGGTACGCTTCTCCTGATGTGGATGGGTGAGCAGGTAACATCCCGCGGTGTAGGTAACGGTATCTCGCTGATCATTTTTGCGGGCATCGTCGCAGAGCTTCCAAAAGCCATTTTCAATCTGGTGACATCCAGCTACTCAGGCACAATGAGCTTCCCGTTCGTTGCGGGTATCCTGCTTATGGCGATCGCGATGATCGTATTCATTGTCTTCATCGAGCGTTCCCAGCGCCGGATCCTCATTCAGTATCCGAAACGCCAGCAAGGGAATCAGATGCAGCAGGGGCAGACGAGCTTCCTGCCGCTCAAGCTGAACACCGCTGGTGTTATCCCGCCGATCTTCGCTTCTTCGCTTCTGCTTCTGCCGGCGACGATTGCCAACTTTACGATGGGGGCAGACGGTTCTGCGCCTTCGGGCATTCTCGGCACCGTCGTTGCGCTGCTCGGCCCTGGCCAGATCGGCTTCATTCTTCTCTATGCGCTGATGATTATCTTCTTCGCGTTCTTCTACACGTCCATCGTGTTCAACCCGGAAGAGACTGCGGACAATCTGCGTAAATATGGTGGCTTCGTGCCGGGCATCCGTCCTGGTAAGCGTACTGCCGAATATCTCGACTTCGTCCTCACACGACTCACAGTGATTGGCGCGGCTTACCTGACCTTTATCTGTCTCCTTCCTGAGATCCTCAGAGCACAGGTGCCGAGTATTCCATTCTACCTTGGTGGTACATCGCTTCTTATTGTTGTTTCTGTGACTATGGATACAGTAACACAGATTCAGTCTCATCTGGTGGCGCACCAGTATGAAGGCATGATCAAGAAGTCTCGTTTGGGGGGTAAAAAACGATGAACCTAATCCTGTTCGGACCACCGGCGGCGGGTAAAGGCACACAGGCAAAGCGCCTCGTTACTGAGCATGGGTTCATCCAGCTCTCTACGGGTGACATGCTTCGCGCCGCGCGCAGTGCAGGCACAGAACTCGGTCAGCGAGTCGCTGCAATCATGGACTCAGGACAGCTCGTGTCTGATGAGATCGTCATTGAACTCATCGAAGACCAGCTGGATACACACAAAGACGCACCAGGCTTTATCTTTGACGGCTTTCCTCGGACTGTTCCACAGGCCGAGGCGCTCGATAAGACGCTCGCCAAGCGCGATCAGGAGATCGACTGCGTCATTCGTCTGCGCGTGGACGAGGAAGCTCTCCTCGACCGTGTGACGAAGCGTTTTGAAGAGCAGGGACGTGAAGACGACAACCCTGAGACCTTCAAAAAACGAATCGATGCGTACAACGCGCAAACAGCTCCACTGCTGCCAATCTATGCTGAGCGTAAGAAACTCTCAGAGGTTGATGGCATGGGTAGCATCGAAAAAGTCGCTGCAGAGATTGATGCCGCACTGGCAAAGCAGTCTGGCGACGAAAAAAAAGGGTTCCTCTCGAAGCTTCTCGGGGGAAATAAGTAACCTGTAAGTAAATTGTGTCTGGGTGCCACTCAGCTATTGACGTGGCCCCTCAGACACGTATAAGACGCGGCTTCTGCGAGTCATGGGCGCGTTTTGTACAGGCGATTAGTCATCGCAAAATCACCTAATGTCTCGGATCAATAAGTTTTAAACGGAGAAGTAGCTTGGCCCGTATTGCTGGCGTCAACATACCGACCAATAAGCGCGTTGAAATCGCGCTCCGTTATATTCACGGGATTGGCCCGGCAATGGCCAAGGATATCTGTGATAAAGTCGGTATTACATCGGATCGTCGCGTCGCTGACCTGACAGATGCCGAAGTCATTCAAGTTCGCGAAACAATCGACGCGGATTACCTTGTAGAAGGTGACCTGCGTCGCGAAACAGCGATGAACATCAAGCGTCTTATGGACCTTGGTTGCTATCGCGGTCTTCGTCACCGTCGCGGTCTTCCAGTTCGCGGACAGCGTACGCATACAAATGCGCGCACCCGCAAAGGTCCGGCTAAGCCGATCGCTGGTAAGAAGAAATAAGGCTGGGAACCAAGTATTATGGCTAAAGACACTACTCGGGTTCGCCGTCGCGAACGGAAGAATATTACTTCCGGCGTTTGCCACGTGAACTCCAGCTTCAACAACACGATGATCACGATCTCTGACTCCCAGGGTAACACAATTTCCTGGTCGTCTGCTGGTCACATGGGTTTCAAGGGCTCTCGTAAGTCTACTCCGTATGCGGCTCAGATGGCTGCTGAGGATGCAGGCCGCAAAGCTCAAGAGCACGGCATGCGTACACTCGAAGTGAACGTACGTGGTCCGGGTTCTGGCCGCGAATCAGCTCTCCGTGCGCTTCAGAACGTCGGTTTCACAATCACATCTATCCGTGATACGACTCCGATCCCGCACAACGGGTGCCGCCCGCCAAAACGTCGCCGCGTATAACCCTACCTCCCCAGATCTGAAGGAATTCGCGATGTCAGGCTCAATTGCCGTCGTCAACGACAAAAACTGGAAAGAACTTATCCGTCCTGCTCGCCCTGTTGTTGAGCACGGATTTGACGCTCTCCGTAAAGCGACTCTCGTTGTAGAGCCGCTTGAGCGTGGCTTCGGCACGACGCTCGGTAACGCGCTTCGCCGCGTTCTTCTGTCTTCTCTGCAAGGTTCGGCTATCACCGGCATGCAGATTGACGGTGTTGTGCACGAGTTCTCTTCAATTCCTGGCGTTCGTGAAGACGTCACAACCATCGTTCTGAACCTCAAGCAGGTTGCAGTTCGCATGGTGTCTGACACAGCTAAGCGCATGACTCTCCGTGCAAGCGGTGCTGGCGAAGTGAAAGCTGGTCAGATCGAGACAACTGGTGACGTTGAAATCCTGAACCCTGATCTGGTCATCTGCACGCTCGACGAGGGCGCAGACGTTCGTATGGAGTTCACGGTCGACACTGGTAAAGGCTATGTGCCTGCAGAGCGTAACCGCGCTGAAGATTCTCCGATCGGTTTCATTCCGATTGATGCAATTTTCTCTCCGGTTCGCCGCGTTGGCTACCGTGTGGAAGACACACGTGAAGGTCAGGTTCTCGACTATGACAAGCTGATGCTTGACGTTGAAACTGACGGTTCGATTTCTCCGGAAGATGCAGTTGCTTACGCAGCTCGTATTCTTCAGGACCAGCTGCGTCTCTTCATCAACTTCGAAGAGCCAGATGACAAATCTGAGCAGGACGACGAGCCGGATCTCGGCTTTAACCCAGTCCTCCTCAAGAAGGTTGATGAGCTTGAGCTGTCTGTACGCTCTGCGAACTGCCTGAAGAATGATAACATCGTTTATATCGGTGACCTCATTCAGAAGTCTGAAGCTGAAATGCTTCGTACGCCGAACTTCGGTCGTAAGTCTCTGAACGAGATCAAAGAAGTGCTCGCCGGAATGGGCCTGCATCTCGGTATGGACGTACCAAGCTGGCCGCCTGAAGATATCGAAGGCCTGGCCAAAAAATACGAAGATCAGATCTAACGGCGAAGAGCCGATAAGGAAGTTTAGTCATGCGTCACGGACTCGCACATCGTAAACTCAACCGCACGTCAGAGCACCGCAAGGCGATGTTCGCTAACATGGCGTCGTCTCTGATTGAACATGAGCAGATCGTGACGACTCTGCCTAAGGCGAAAGACCTGCGTCCAATCATTGAGAAGCTGGTTACTCTCGCTAAGAAGGGCGATCTCGCTTCCCGTCGTCGCGCGATTTCTAAACTGCGCAACGTTGAGATGGCGAAGAAACTCTTCGACGTGCTCGGCCCTCGCTATGAAGAGCGTAACGGTGGTTACGTTCGTGTGATGAAAGCTGGCTTCCGTCACGGCGACAATGCGCCTATGGCTGTTATCGAATTCGTCGAACGTGACGAAGACGCTAAAGGCAAAGGTGACCGTGAGCGTGTCGCAGCTGAGCTCGAGCTCGCTGACGACTAAGTACTGTTGAATTTGGAGCGGGTCTTGCAGTTTGGCCAGAAACCGCCCAAATCCGGACATGGTCGGAGGGTTTACTCATGATCATGACACGACACATAAATAAAATTCTTCTAGCTTTGAGCGCGGCCCTGGTCGCGCTCGCTTGTCTTTTGCTTCTGCCGGTTATGACTCCGGCAAATGCGCAATTGCTTCCAGAGAGCCGCGAAGACATTCAGATGTCTTTCGCGCCGCTTGTCCGCGAAGCGTCACCGGCTGTTGTAAACGTTTATTCCGAACGTCTGGTGCGCCAGTCGGCCAATCCGTATTCCGGGCATCCTTTCTTTGATCGCTTCTTCGGGCCGAATTCTTTTGGCGTGCCGCAAGAGCGCGTTGAATCATCGCTTGGTTCAGGTGTGATTGTAGGCGAGGACGGCGTCATCGTGACGAACAATCACGTCGTTCAGGGCGCTGACGCGCTGCGTGTCGTCTTGTCCGACCGTCGTGAGTTCGAGGCAGAGCTGGTGCTCGCTGATGAGCGTACAGACCTTGCTGTTCTGCGCATCGATCCAGAAGGAGAAGTGCTGCCGACGCTTCAATATGCAGATACGCGCCTTGTTGAAGTCGGCGATCTCGTACTGGCGATTGGCAACCCTTTTGGTGTCGGCCAGACAGTCACCAGCGGCATCGTGTCTGCGACAGCGCGTACAGACGTCGGTATCTCTGACTATGCGTTCTTTATTCAGACAGACGCAGCCATCAATCCGGGTAACTCGGGCGGCGCGTTGATCGATAACGCCGGTCGGTTGGTTGGTGTGAACACCGCTATTTTCTCTCGCTCAGGCGGCTCTAACGGAATCGGTTTTGCCATTCCTTCTGAAATGGTTCGGCGTATTGTTGATTCTGCCATCAATGAAGGCCGTGTAGTGCGTCCGTGGGTTGGGCTGCGCGGTCAGGCTGTTACCGCAGAGATTGCGCGCTCAATGGAACTGGAGCGTCCGGGCGGGCTTCTTGTGACCGAGATTTATCCCGATGGTCCTGCCGATCTCGCAGGTCTTCGCCGCGGCGATCTGCTTCTGAAATTTGACGGTCGAGACGTTTTTGATGAGAATGGTCTCCGCTTCCTGTCTGCCACGCTCGCAGCGGGCGACTCAGCGCCGATCAGTATTCTCCGCAATGGTGAGCAGCGTACGCTTAACATGACGGTCACTGCGCCTCCTGGTGCGACGGATGCCGAACTCATCCTTCTGGAAGGTGAGAACCCGCTTTCGGGCGCAGAGGTCGCGAACCTGTCACCCGCGCTCGCAGAAGAACTTCGCCGTGACCCGTTTGATGAGGGTGTCCTCGTAAACCGTATCGTTCGCCGGTCTTACGCTTACCGCTCTGGTGTGCGTCCGGGCGACATTGTTATCGAAGTGAACGGTCACGCGATCACAACAGTTGAAGAGCTTGAAGAGGCTCTCAATGCTGAGGCTGAAGACGGCAGCAAGCTGCGTGTCTGGCAGATCGCTGTCGATCGTAATGGTCGGCGCCTGTCACAGAGTTTCAGGCTCTAGGCGTGAGCGACCTCTTTCAGGCAGCCGGATTAGATAAAAGCGCGCCTCAGCCTCTCGCTGAGGCGATTCGACCTCAGAAGCTCTCTGAGGTTGTCGGGCAGGACCATTTGATCGGTGCAGACGGGCCGCTCGGGCGTATGATTGCGTCGGGTCGCTTGTCATCGGTTATCCTCTGGGGGCCTCCGGGTGTCGGGAAGACGACCATTGCTCAATTGCTGGCAGACGGTACCGGACTGCATTTCGAGGCCCTTTCGGCTGTCTTCTCCGGCGTGAAAGACTTGCGTACGGTTTTTGAAAAAGCAGAACACCGCCGCTCCATGGGGCAGGGGACGCTGCTCTTCGTCGATGAGATTCATCGCTTCAACAAAGCTCAGCAGGATAGCTTCCTTCCGTATGTCGAGAAGGGTGTTGTCACGCTCGTAGGCGCTACCACAGAAAACCCAAGCTTCGAGCTCAATGGAGCGCTGCTGTCGCGATGTCAGGTGCTCGTGCTTGAGGCGCTGGAGCGTCCATCGCTCGACAAGCTCATCGCACGTGCCGAGGCCCATATGGGCGAAGCGCTGCCGCTCACGCCTGAAGGCGTAGACTACCTCACCGGTATGGCGGGAGGTGATGGCCGGTATTTCCTTGGCATGGTCGAGGACGTCTATCGCTATGCAGGCAATCGCGGAACGCTAAACCTCGCACAGCTGAAAAAGCTCGTGACCACACGTGCTGCCGCTTATGATAAAGCGGGCGAAGGGCACTACAACCTCATCTCGGCGCTCCACAAATCGATCCGTGGCTCTGATCCGGATGCGGCCATGTACTGGCTGATGCGGATGCTGCAGGGCGGAGAAGACCCTCGCTATATTGCGCGGCGTCTCGTTGTGATCGCGAGCGAAGATATCGGCCTTGCCGACCCGACCGCGCTTATGGTCGCGTCCGAAGCAGCGCGTGCGTTTGAACGGCTAGGCATGCCCGAGGGCGAATACCCCATTGCGCATGCCGTGATCCATCTGGCGACAGCGCCTAAGTCAAACGCAGTGAAGATGGCGATTCAGAATGCTAAGCTCGCTGCGCGTGAGACAGGGCACCTCAATCCGCCAAAGCATATCCTGAACGCGCCGACCGATATGATGAAAGATCAGGGATATGGCGATGGCTATATCTATGACCACGACACCGAGCATACCTTCTCCGGGCAACATTATTTTCCGGAAGGCGTAGGTCGCTTGAAGATATATGATCCAAAAGGTGACGGACGCGAGAAAAGCATTCGGGAGAAGCTTAGCTATCTCGAAGACTTGCGCGACCGCCTACAGAACCGGCGAGGGAGCCGCTAAAATGAGAAACCGTGAAACCGTCTGGCTGACGGACGAAGAAAAAGATTTCGTCCATTCCTTCGTGATCGAAGAAGATGACGACATCCTCGCGTTCAACAAACCGGCAGGACTGCCGTGTCAGACGCGTAAGACTGACGACCAGACATTCGACAAGCTTCTCTGGGCGTTTGCGAAGTCCAACGGCAAGCGACCGCGCATGGTGCACCGACTTGATGCGGAGACTTCAGGCATCATCATCGCGGCGAAAACACAGCCGGCAGCGGCCGCGTTGTCGCGTGCATTTGAAAACCGTGAGATCAAGAAAACCTATCTGGCTCTCGTGCCGGGCAATGCCAAGCGCATGACGCGGGTCGATAGCCCGATTGGAACCATCCGTCTTGAGCACGGTATGCAGATTTCAGGCATTGGCGGGCAGGCGGACGTGAAGGACGTTAAACCGGCACTGACTCGCTTCCACACGCTTGCAGTGCAGGATGGTGTCAGTCTGATCGAATGTCGTCCGGAGACCGGTCGTATGCACCAGATCCGTATTCATCTGGCACATGCCGGCTTCCCGATCTTTGGCGACAGTATTTATGGCGATGGCGACAGCGCCTCTCGTCTCATGCTCCATGCGCACCGAATTCAGGGGCCACACCCGATTGGCGGACAGTTTGATTACACTGCGCCAGCGCCGCCCGAGTTTGAGGGCTTTGTGGGTGGCGGCCACGCATGATCGTATCGGCCGGTGCATATTTCTCCGGTCCAATGGCAACTGCAAAGCACGCAGAAGCGTTTCTGCGCCTCACAGAGACGCTTGCGCCGCTTTCTGCGTTCAACGTGACGCTGACTGACTGCGACACCTCTCACGAGCCGTATGACGATGATCGGGGGCCTTTCAGAGACGAGGGGACCTTCATCGCGGACCAGTGGGCGCGGCCGATCATCATGGGCAGCCAAGACACTGGCGCGTTGTACCATCCAAGCTTGCAGCGCTCGAGCCCTTACCTCGATAGCTTCGTCATGCATTCAGAAGGAGCGTCCTCTCTGTCAAACTGGGCGATGGAGGGCAACTATTCTGCATCGACTGATTATGAGGCGTATTATGAGCGACTGCTGGGAGCGGGGCCGGCCGTTGCGGCAGAGTTGGGCCTCAGTATTTCAGGTTTGTCCTGCTATCTGAATTCTCCGCCATTCAAGCCCGATGAGTTTCCCGTGGCGTCCGGGGCAGGATGGGCGCTGACGCTAGGCGGTGACTTGAAGCGCTATATGCCTGCAACCAGTCTTCGTGCCGCCGGCTTTGATGTGCACATGTCCCGCGATGCTATTACGGCAACCGTGACGCGGCGTCTTGCCGATGTGCTGTCGGACACGTCTGCCTATCTGACGAGAAGGCGGATATTTATGTCGCTATTCCCGAAAGGCTTCTTCCGCGAGGGGTGAAGTCGTGTTGATCTCATTGCTCAAATCCGCAGACTGGGGCAGAGAGACACCATGTTTATACAGCATCTCATATTTGCGGCAGTTGGTGGTGCAATCGGGTCTGCGCTGCGCTTCAGCGTAGGTGCCGCGATGCTGCGATTTATGGGGCCGGGCTGGCCCTGGGGCACATACACCGTGAACATTGTCGGATCGCTGCTCATGGGGCTGGTGATCGGATGGTTTGCGCATAAGAGCGCTGCCGGCGCAGGCGGTGCACAGATATTTCTGGCGACCGGAATTCTGGGCGGTTTTACCACCTTTTCCGCGTTCTCGCTGGAAACGGCACGCATGGTGGAAAGTAAGGCTTACACTCAGGCTGCGCTTTATGCCGGAAGTTCTGTCATTCTTGGTGTCCTTATGGTATTCGCCGGCCTCTTCATCATACGAAAGGTTCTGATGTGAGCGGAGAGGTTCAGCTCATCGAGGTGAGCTACGAGGAATCGGGCGCCCGTCTCGATAAATGGTTCAAGCGCCGTTACGCGGGCGTGACACAGGGGCAGGTCGAGAAATTCCTGCGCACGGGACAGATCCGTGTTGATGGCGCGCGCGCGAAAGCGAACACACGGCTTGAAGAAGGCCAGATGGTTCGTGTGCCGCCTCTGCCGACTAAAGAAGATCTCGACAAGGCGAAAGCGAAGCGCGCGAAGACGGTTTCTGCCAAGGACGCAGCCTTCATTCGTGACATGCTCATCTATGAAGATGACGATATCATCGCGCTGAACAAGCCGATTGGGCTGGCCGTGCAGGGCGGAACAAATACGAACCGCCATATTGATGGCATGCTGGACGCGCTGATGAAGGGCGAGCATCGCCCGCGTCTGGTACACCGTCTGGACCGTGACACGTCAGGCGTCTTGCTGATCGCCAAACATCCACGTGCAGCGTCTGAACTCGGCGACATGTTCCGCGACCGCACGCTCAAGAAAGTCTATTGGGCGGTGTGTGCAGGCGTACCGCATCCGATCCGCGGGCAGATTCGTAGCTGGATGGTCAAAGGCACTGAAGGCGCTGACAAAGAGCGTATGGTTCCCGCTGTTCAGTCAGAGAGAGGATCCCAGCACGCCATTACAGAATATTCGGTGATTTCGACGGCAGGTCAGAAAGCAGCCTGGATGGCGCTTTCTCCGCTGACCGGGCGCACCCACCAGCTCCGCTTCCACATGGAAGAGACCAAGAACGCGATCATCGGCGATCCGAAATATCCGGGCCGCCGCGAGCCGCTGAACGGTCTGGCGGACGGTCTGCACCTTCACGCGCGGGCGCTCGTTATTCCGCGTAAGAACGGCAAGGACCTGACCCTGACCGCGCCCCTGCCGCCTCACATGATGCAAACCTTCAAGACGCTGGGCTTCCTGCTGGAAGAAGCAGGCAAGGACCCGTGGGAACCGTTTGAATGAGCCTGAGACTGGTTGTCTGGGATATTGACGGGACCATTGTTGATAGTCGGAAGGTCATTCAGAATGCGATGACCGCCGCGTTCGAGAATTTTGGTCTGACGCCCCCCGAATATGACCGGACCCGCCAGATTGTCGGGCTCGGGCTTGAGGATGGGTGCCGTATTCTCGCCCCACAGGGCATGTCCGACAGAGACGTGGCTGCGCTGGCTGAGGCTTATAAGAACGCCTTTGTGGCGCATCGCACGCAGAACACTGATTTCCGTGAACCGCTCTATGATGGCGCGGTGGAGCTTCTCGAGGCGCTCGCCAATCAGAATTGCCTCATGGCGGTCGCGACCGGAAAATCCCGTCGCGGTGTAGAGGCTGTCTTCGGTATGCATGATCTTGGCCGGTATTTCGATACGGTCTGGTGCGCGGATGATGGCCCCGGAAAGCCGAACCCGTTTATGGTCACAGAATCCATGAAAACGGTCGGCGTGGAGCCGGAACAGACCGTTATGGTCGGCGATGCCATCCACGATATCCATATGGGCCGGTCTGCTGGCGTGGTCACACACGGCGTAAGCTGGGGCTTTGGCGAAGCACACGAGCTGGCTGCCGCTGAAGCGCATCATATCCACCATGAGATGGACAGCTTGTCTGATGCGTTGCTCGCATTCGCGCGCGTTGAGGCGTGACAGTGTGAGGGGGTGACCCTTTCTCAGAATTCTGTATAGAGGCGCGCATGACTAATGGATCTGCTCTCAAAAAGCCGAAGCGCTTTTATAAAACTGTCTCTGTCTCTGAAGGCGAAACCGGCTGGCACGTTGAACTCGACGGTCGCACGCCTGTAACGCCTGCCAAGCGCAAGCTGGCGCTGCCGACGCAAGCGCTCGCTGTTTCCGTTGCGGAAGAGTGGGAGGGGCAGATTGAAGAGATCGATCTTCCAACCATGACGCTCACTCGCATGGCCAATGTTGCGCTCGACCGTACGCCTGACACACGCGATGCTCTGATCGCTGAAGTGCAGAAGTATGCGGGCACTGATCTGGTCTGTTACCTGGCGGAAGGGCCTACAGAGCTCCGTGACCGTCAGGAGGGGCATTTCCGTCCTCTGCGTGATTGGGCAAGCCGTGAGCATGGAGTGCATCTGATGCCGACTGAGGGCGTGATGAACACACCCCAGCCGCCTGCCAGCATTGAGGCGATTGGCGCTTATGCTGCCGGCAAAAACGATTTCGCACTTACCGGTCTTGGCATGGCGCTTGGTCTCTACGGGTCTGCAGTCCTGTCTATGGCTGTTGCCGAGCAAGAGCTTACAGCGCTTGATGCCTACGACATCTCCATCATTGATGAGCTTTGGCAAATGGAGCAATGGGGCGAAGACGAAGAAGCGCTTCAGAGGATTGGCGGTCATCGCCGTGACTCGCTCGCGCTCGGGGCCTGGTTTGAAGGTCTGTCGACTGGCGTCATTGCGTAATTTCTGATTGCGGCGGACCCATTGCTACCCTAAATGCCGATTCAGCTTTGACCATGAAGCGGCTCATTTGGGATTTGCATTGATTGCCTGAGTTTTCCGAAAAAGAACTGGACCGGCTCGACCGGGCCGCGACCCTGCTATTTGAGGCCGAGGACCGGCTTCCTGTTCTCAAGTCTACGAACTGGGATCGCAGCGTAGCCGACGCATTCTTCGCGGCAGATGCTAAGGAGCTTCCCAAGCCTACATACACTCGCATTGATCCGCATCCATCGGTCGAGCGCGTTAAGGCTGCGCGTGAGCTGATCGACGGTGATAGTGCTGTCCATGAGTGGCTTTTGCGCCTGTGTGAGACAGGCGAGCAGACGGCTGCCATGCTGGCGTCTATCGGCACTGCCGGCTTCTGCGTGTTCTCCAACGAGCTGTATGGATCTCCGCAGCAGCCGATTGCCGATGGCAATGTCACTACGCTTGATCTTGCGCGCCGCCTTGATGGGCTGCTGTCTGAGTTCGACGAAGGCACGCTGAAGCTGGAAAAGCCGGTCGTCCTTACCGCGCAGCAATTAAAAGCGCAGCTGGACGCCGAGCTGCCTGAGCATTTTGGCAAAGATACGCCTGAAGTGATTGTCACAAGCGAGGTCTCCGCCAAGGCAGCAGCGGGGCGCGACTATGTAAAGCTTCGTGAGGATGCCAGCTTTTCTGATCTCGATTGCTCGCAGCTGCTTCAGCATGAAGCGCTGATCCACATTGCGACAGGCTTTAACGGCAGCCGCCATGACCGTTTCCAGATTCTGGGTGAAAGCCATCCGGGCAATGCGCGCACTCAGGAAGGGCTGGCGGTGTTCGCCGAGTTTATTACCGGCTCAATCGATCCACGCCGTTTCCGCCGTCTGGCTGACCGCGTCATCGCGATTGATATGTCGGCGAATGGCGCAGACTTTATCGACCTCTATAATTTCTTCCGTGAGAAATCGACGCGCGACGCGCCGTTTGAGGCTTTTGAGAGCGCGCGCCGTATTGTGCGTGGTGGCCTTGTCGATGGCGGGGCACCCTTCACGAAAGACGGTGTTTATCTCTCCGGACTGGTAGAGGTGCACTCATATTTGAGAGCGGCGATCCGCGCCGGTGATACGCGCCTGATAGAGTTATTGTTCGTTGGTAAGATCGACTTGCAAGACCTTGAGGCTATGGATGTTTTAGCTCATCAGGAATTGATCAAACGTCCGCAGTTCATGCCGCCATGGGCGAAAGATGCCCGTTATCTGTTGGCGTATTTATCGTACTCGACCTTCCTCAACCAGATAGATCTGGGGCAGGTCGCGGCGCGTTATACTGATCTCATCAACGCGCAGGCGCTAAGATAATAAAAAAGGCGACCTATGAGAGGTCGCCTTCTGAATTCCGGATCAATCGGGCTTAGCCGACTTTGATCAGCTCGACGTCGAAGACGAGGGTCGCGTTTGGCGGGATCGCACCCGGTGCGCCACGTGCGCCATAACCGAGCTGGGACGGGATCACGAATTCGTACTTCGCGCCTTCCTGCATCAGCTGAACGCCTTCGGACCAGCCTGCGATTACAGCGTTGAGCGGGAACTCAATCGGCTGACCGCGCTTGTAGGAGCTGTCGAATTCTTTGCCGTTCACGAGGCGACCAGCATAGTGAACTTTTACTTTGTCGCGAGGGCCCGGCTTATAGCCTGTGCCTTCTTCCAGTACGCGGTACTGAAGACCTGAAGCGGTGACAGTTACGCCGTCTTTTTTTGCATTCTCATCCAGATAGTCGAGATCAGGATTACTCATAAGTGCTTCCTCAATTTATCTTTTGGCGCTTCCTGCACGGTTTGGCGCAAAAGGTAAAGTCGGGAGGGGAATTATGAACGTCTTCTAACGAAGGATCCCTTCAGAAATCAGCTGGTTGGTGGCGTGCGCATGGGCTCCTACAAAGCTGCGAACAGACTTCCCGACGAGGGGGTTGAGCACGACATTCATCGTCTTCACGCCGTGTTCGTCCTCCTGAACAATCCCGGCTTCGATCAGCTTGTTGATCTTACGACGCACGAGTTCGCGGTTGAGGCCGGTCGCGTCGGCAACCGCACGGCGGGAGATGGAATGGAAGTGTGAGGCGTCAATGTTGGCGCCGACCTTGGTCGAGTGAATATCTATCTCTCCGGGGTGACGGATCAGGCGCTGGACCGAAGCATTGTTAATGGTTGCCAGGATCAGAATGGATGCAGCATCTAGGCCCGTATTCTGGCCCATCTGGCGGGCAATTTCGAGGAATACGTTCATCACGTGATATCCGGCAAACCGCAGTTTTTCATCCAATACGTCCTGATCGACATTGAGCTTACCGGTGGCCATCGCATCGCGTCCTTTTGAAAAGAGCCGGCTTGAAGGGCCGGCTCTCTGGTCCCTTACGGGAGAACGATACTGAATGGTTCGGGATTGCCAACAACTTCCATGCTGTCCATGAGCCCTTCAAAGGCGGACAGGTCACCATCTACAGAGATTGTGCCTCGTTCGATGAATGGTGCGGCCGGTTGGCCATTGAACAGGATAGCCATGAATGCCATTCGCGGCATTGTCAGCGTGACATCAGCATCATCGTCCACGCCGGTTTCATGCACCAGAACCGAGTTTCTGAGGCTCAGAAGGTGTGCTTCCTCACGATCAGTGAAGTTGAAACGGACGGCCACAGCGCGCTCGCCAGCGCGGGCCGGATCGATCTTTGCGGCGAGGATGTCGAACAAGTCTCCGCTCGGCGTCGCTGCGAGGAAGTCACCGGACATAGCAATCGCTGCGCTCGCCGGTGGAGGCGTGATCACTTCCTGAGCGCCGGTTAGATACATGTTCCGCCACAGCATACCTTCTGCCTGATAAGCCATCTGCTCAAAGGCTTCGGCCAGCAGCTCGCGTGCAGGCATGTTGGAGGCATCGTCGAATACAATGTGACTGGCGAGCTGTGCTGCCCAGCGATAATCGCCATCTTCATAGGCGGATTGAGCAATGTTGAGTGCTGCATCTGCCCCGCCCATCGCTTCCACATAGCGTGAGCCGGCTTGTTCCGGCGGCAGCGGGTTGAGATTCGCCGGATTGCCATCATACCAGCCCATATAGCGCTGATAGACGGCTTTGGAGTTGTGGCTCATCGTGCCGTAATAACCCCGATTAAACCATTGTCGCGCCAGAGACGAAGGCAGTTCGATCTGCTCTGCTATTTCCATTTCGGTCAGGCCCTGATTCATCAGGCGCACGCTCTGGTCGTGGAGAAATTTATACGCGTCGCGGTGGGAGGACATGTAGTCGTAAATGTCTTCGTGTCCCCAACGCGGCCAGCCATGCGAGGTGAAGACAACGTCCGCTTCGTCTCCCCAAAGGTGTAGAGACTCTGTGAGGTAATCGGCCCAGGCCAGCGAATCGCGAACAAGCGCGCCCCGCGGTGTGAGCACATTATGCATGGTTGGGTTGGCATTCTCAGCGAGGCAAAGCGCATTGAGTGACGGGAGGAAGAAGTTCATCTCTGCCGGTGCTTCGGCGCCAGGTGTCACCTGAAAGACGAACTCCATGCCATCAATGGTTAGTGTTTCACCGGTGTCGTTGATGGAAACGGTCGGAGGAATAAGGGTGCGGTTACCGTTTGCGATGCCCGCGCCAATGCCATTCCCGGCATGGCCCGTCGGACCAGCAGGGATGCGGCGGGCAAACTGATAAACAGTGCGGCGTCGCATAGCAGGGCCGACGAGCAGGTTTTCAGACACCGCGTGATCCATAAATCCATGCGGTGCAATAATCTGGGTACGTCCGGACGAAACGTCTTCTTCTGTCACAACGCCTTTGACGCCGCCGAAATGGTCGACATGGCTGTGTGTATAGATGACGGCATGGACCGGTAGGTCACCGAGTTCCTGACGAACGAGCTCCATCGCTGCAGCGCCGGTTTCCCGCGATAGGAGGGGATCGACAATGACAAATCCGGTGTCGGTCCGGATGACAGACATGACTGATAAGTCAAATCCGCGAACCTGCCAAAGCCCCGGAACAACTTCGTACAGGCCATGCTGACGGAGCAGCTGAAGCTGGCGCCAGAGGCTTGGATTGACGGTGTCAGGGACCTCGCCATCAGCGAAATCATAGGCAGAAAGATCAAGGACTGTCTGGCCGGATTCAGTTGTGATGAGCGGGTTTTCGCGCGTTGCGATAAAGCCCCGCGCTGCGCGCTCAAAGTCAGCGTTATCTGAAAACGGCAGTGTTTCAGCGAACGCTTCATTATAGGCGCGGGTCGCGTCCGTGGCTTCCTGAGCCGCGAGCGGGGCGGTTGTTATTGCGCCGACGAGGGCTGGAAGGAGGAGGTGTCTGAGTTTGAGGGCTGTCATGTTTCTTCCCTTTTGTTTTCAGAGAAGATCGGCGGAAATCGCAAAATTCGCCAGTGGATGATGACACATTTTGTGTCGCGATGCGAGTGGGACGATACTCCTCATCCTGGAAACGCAGACGTTTCGAATTCGATGGTCACCAGAATAAAAAAGCCCGGAGCAGATGCTCCGGGCTTTTGAACTTCATATGAAGCGCAGGGCTTAGAAGATCTCGAAGAGACCAGCAGCACCCATACCGCCACCGATACACATGGTGACAACACCCCATTTCGCACCGCGGCGCTTACCTTCGAGAAGGAGAGAGCCTGTGCAACGTGCGCCAGTCATGCCGAACGGGTGACCGATAGAAATAGAACCGCCATTGACGTTGTATTTCTCTGGGTCGATGCCGAGACGGTCACGAGAGTAGAGGCACTGAGACGCGAAAGCTTCGTTGAGCTCCCACAGGTCGATGTCGTCAACTGTCAGGCCGTGACGCTCGAGGAGACGTGGAACAGCGAAGACAGGGCCGATACCCATTTCGTCAGGATCGCAACCAGCAACGTTGAAGCCAGCGAAGCGGCCGAGTGGTTCTTTGCCCTGACGTTCAGCTTCTTTCGCTTCCATCAGAACGAGCGCACCAGCACCGTCAGAAAGCTGGGATGCGTTACCCGCTGTGACGTACTTGCCTTCTTTAACGACCTGGCCGTTTTTGAAGACAGGCTTCAGGCCAGCCAGAGATTCAGCGGTTGTACCCGGACGGTTACATTCGTCGCGGTCACAAGTGACTTCCTGGAATGTTTCTTCGCCGGTTTCTTTGTTGACGAGTTTCATCATCGTTGTGAGCGGAACGATCTCTTCAGCCATTTTACCAGAAGACTGGAATTCAGCTGTACGCGCCTGAGACAGGGCAGAGTATTCGTCCTGATACTCACGGGAAACGCCGTAGCGGTCTGCAACGATTTCAGCTGTTTCGATCATGGTCATCCAGATGGCTGGCCATTCTTTCATCAGCTTCTCTTCTGTGTAGTTAGAGCGGTTCATGTTGCCAGAACCGGACACGAGAGAGATGGATTCAACGCCGCCGCCGATAGCAACCGGAGCGCCTTCGCTTTTGATTGTCCATGCAGCGTTTGCAATAGCTTGCAGGCCTGAAGAGCAGAAGCGGTTGATTGTTGCGCCAGACGCTGTGGACGGGCAACCAGCCCAGAGTGCAGCATTACGTGCAACGTTGTGGCCTGTCGCGCCTTCTGGCTGCGCACAGCCGAGATAAACGTCTTCTACAACACCAGGATCAATACCAGCACGCTCCATAGCGCCTTTGATCGCTGTGCCGGCCATTGTAATGCCGTGTGTGTTGTTGAAAGAACCACGACCAGCCTTCGCAAGGCCAGTACGTGCGGTGGAAAGGATTACTGCGTCACGCATATAGTTTTCTCCCTCGAGTTATGGCGCGACCCTACAGCCTGAAATCAGGCATGACTAGTTGCCGCTCGCGTTAACTAGGGCTTTGGAAGAAAATCGCAGGAAACGCAAGAAAAATGCGCGTGAGGCATAAAATACCGGAATAGAATGTCTGAAATTCCCTTTAGGAATAAATCTGGAGGAATTTTTTGCTTACCTAACGTCAACCGAATGGGCTGTGATCACTTGAGCATAACTACAACGTGTCGAGAGATGACAGATAGTGCTCGGCCCGTTCAAGATAAGCACTGCGTTTGTCGGCGTTCATGCGATCCCATGTGGAATAGGCGCGGTTGATACGGCCATTGTCCTTCAAGGTCTCGCGGTTCTCAATCAGGAAGTGCCAGTAGAGCGAGTTGAACGGGCAGGCGCCTTCTTCGGTCTTTTTTGAGACCGCGTACTGACAGTCGCCGCAATAGTTCGACATTTTATTGATGTAAGAGCCGCTGGCTGCATACGGTTTCGACGCCAGAAAGCCGCCATCAGCATAAAGCGCCATACCAACAACGTTCGGGGCCTCCACCCATTCAAAAGCGTCTGCATAAACGGCGAGGTACCATTCATGGACTTCGAATGGATCGATACCGGCAAGAAGCGCGAATGTGCCGGTCACCATCAGGCGCTGAATGTGGTGCGCATAGGCTTCATCGCGCGTCTGGCTCACAACGGAAGCCACGCACTTCATCTTTGTATCCGCACTCCAGTAGAAGTGGGGCAGGGACCGTGTCGCGTTGAAGCCGTTCTTTTTTACATAGTCATCGCCCACCATCCAATAGATGCCGCGCACATATTCGCGCCAGCCGATGATCTGACGGATGAAGCCCTCAACCGCATTGATCGGCGCTTTGCCGTCGTGAAAGGCCTTCTCAACCCGGCGGCAGGTTTCCAGCGGGTCCAGAAGCCCGACATTGATGTAGAAAGAGATCAGGCTGTGATAGAGGAATTTGTGCTCGATCAGCATCGCGTCCTGATAGTCGCCAAAGCAGGAGAGGGCGTCTGATAAGAAGTGATCGAGGGCCTTTTCAGCATCGGCGCGGGTGGTGGCAAACCAGAAGCCCTCAAGCTTGCCGAAATTGTCCGGAAATTCTTCTTCCACGAGCTCCAGCACGTCTTGTGTAATATCGTCCGGCTTGAACTTCATACGCTTTGGAATGAAGAGATCATCTGCGGCTGGTTTGCGGTTCTCTGAGTCGAAGTTCCAGCGCCCGCAGGCAGGATCATCTCCCTCCATCAGAATGCCGGTTTTTTTGCGCATCTCGCGATAGAAGTATTCCATGCGCAGGGACTTACGGCCCTTGGCCCACTCCTGAAATTCTGCTGTCGAACAGACGAAGCGGTCGTCATCCGGCATCTCAAAGTCGCAGTCCGCCTGAGCGCCCCAGCCGCGTATGGATTTAAGAACCCGCCACTCGCCAGGTTCTGTCATGATGACTTTATCCGGGGACAGGCGTTCGACAGCGCGGGTCAGTTCGCCGGAAATGCTGCCGGCATTATCGGCGTCTTTCAGCTCTGTGTATTCCACCGTCCAGCCTGCGTCGCGCATCTCCTCTGCGAAGTGGCGCATGGCAGAAAAGATGAAGGCAATCTTCTTCTTATTGTGTTTCACATAAGACGCTTCATCCATGACCTCGCACATGAGGATGGTGTCTTTCTCCGGATCGGCATTTCGTAGAGACGATATATCAGGCGAAAGCTGGTCACCGAGAATAAGGATCAGGTTACGCGTGCTCACCAGACGATCTCCTCACCGGCATAATCGAAAAAGCCACCGTTCTGAGCGGGCGTTAGGTTTGAGAGCACGCTGAGAAGAATGGCCGCGCATTCGTCCGCGGTATGGGTGAAGCGGTCGCGCGCAAACGGACGCGATAGGTCGCTTTCGATCGTGCCGGGGTGAAGCGACACACAAACGGCCTGGTCGTTCTTCCGTCCAAGTTCGATTGCCGCAGTGTGCATGATCTGGTTGAGGGCGGCTTTCGAGGCGCGATAGCTGATCCAGCCGCCAAGCCCGTTATCACCTATCGAGCCTACGCGCGCAGATAGAGACGCAACGATGAATGGCGCATTACGTGGGAGGAGGGGCATGAAAGCAGAGAGTGCCAGAGCTGGTCCCGAGGCGTTGATTGCAAACTCTTCGGATAGGCTCTCCTGCGTGAGCTGGCTGAAAGCTTTTTCCGGTGAAGCGCCATCCGATGATGCCAAAATACCGGTGGCGATAAAGAGGAAATGGATTTCGCCCAATCCGGCTTTTTGCTGCATGGCGGCATCCTGCAGAGAGTCTGGCGCGTTATAATCTACAGCGGGTATTGTCCCGCGTGACAGGCCTATTGCGTTCGCGCAGCGCTTATCAGTCCGCAAGCGTCCAAGAATGGCGGCGCCAATCTCTCCCGTGCTTCCTATGACGACCGCATTATACCCGTCAGGCAGTTTTTCCAGCATTCCAGTATCCTCTCCCCTCTTACTACGCGTGAGGGTGGGGAGAGGATTTCAGAAACAGAAGAAAATCTAAGCTGCTTCGGTGGTTTCCGGATTGCTGGCGGTAGCTTCGTCACGCTCGAGACGTTCGATCTCGGCATCGGTCCATTCTTTGATACGGTCTTCAGAAACCTCAAGCGTTCTCAACACTTCGCCAGCAAGTGCGATGGAGTCCATGGAGGTGCTGCCAAGATGCGGATGCATACCAAGCGCGAGGTGGCGTGCATGATCTTCAACAGATTCAACAACAACGAAGCGTTTAAGTCTCGGAAAGCGTTCATTGACTTCGGTCGTCAGGCTTTTGGAGACGGTGTAATTCGGCAGACCAAGCACCAGGGCTTTTGCCTGCATGGCATCCAGCGTGCTAAGCATGCGAAAGTCGGAAGCTATACCAAAGGTCACCTTATACCCGTCAGAGGCGGCAGCGATGAAGCGTTTCGGATCATTGTCCAGCGCGACATGCGGAATGTTCAAATGCAACAGAGCGTCCGCAATGATCCGGTTGCTCGGTGTCATGCCAAACAGGATGACCTCGGGCTTTTCCTGAAGCTCCTGAGCCTCTTTGCGGGTCGTGCCCGTGATAATGCCCTCGGCGAGCTTTTTGGCGATAAGTCGGGACAGCTTGATGCCCAGCCCAGCCCATGCCGGTGCGAGTGCCAGTGAGAGTGCTGTCGCGCCAACTAGAATTGAAATCCAGTTACCGGGCGTGCCGACGCGAACTGCGGCGAGCGACAGGACAACGAGCGTGAACTCCGATGCCTGAGGCAACAGGAATGCCAGGCGGGTCGCGCCCGGTAAATTCCACTTATTGATACGTGCCGCCATGAAGATCATTACGGTTTTGATCAGCATGATGCCCAGTGCGACTGCTATGACCAGAAGTATGTTCGAACCGACGGAAGGCAGATCGATCATCATGCCCACATTCACAAAGAAGAAGCTGATCAGCAGGCCGCGGAACGGAGACACCTCTGTCTGAATGGAGTGACGGAATGGGCTGTCAGCGATGGCCATCCCTGCGAGAAAAGCGCCAAGTGTCAAGGAAAGCCCGATCGCGCCTGTGGCAGTCGCGGCAGCCACCACAATCAATACCGTTGTCATGGTAAAGATTTCTGGCACCTGGGCTGATGCGAGAACGCGGAAGAGCGGGCGGACCATATAGCGGCCGATCAATGCGGCTGCGATGAAGGCTAGAATGGATTGTCCTGCAGCGAGGCCCATCGCCGTTGCGAGGCGTGCAGGGTCTGATTCCAGCGAATTCGCGAAAATCAAAAGGAAGATCGCAACGACATCCTGAAAGACGAGCACGGCGACCGATGACCGGCCTGCCGGACAGGTGTTCAAATCCCGCTCACCCAAAATCTGCGTGACCACCGCGGTGGAGGAGAGGGCGAGCGATACGCCTATGGCGATGGCTACAGGTATGCTGATGTTTAGCATAATTGCGCCGCCGATAAACACGAGTGCGCAAATGGCCATTTGAAGCGGAGCGAGGAAGAATATGTCCCGCCGGCTGCTCTTCACTTCGTTCAATGAGAAGTGCAGGCCGATATCAAAAAGCAGAAAGACAACGCCCATTTCAGCGAGCAGATGGGTCACGTCGCCTTCTTCTATGGCATTCAGGCCGTACGGGCCGATTGCCATGCCGGCGACGATGTAGCCAACCATCGGGCTGAGCTTCAGGGCTCTGGACGTTAAAGCGGCAACGGTACCTGCTCCTAAAAGGGCAATAACAGGCTGTAGCGCTTCAACTGGTGTCATGGATGATCCTGAATTTTTAGAGTGTAAGTCTTTGTTTCATATAATAACGCCAACAAAAAGGCCGGGTTCACAAGAACCCGGCCTTCTGTTTTAAACCTGCGTGTGCAGGAAAAAATTACAGAGCTTTAGACACTGTGAAAACGAATGTGTCGTCCAGGCCGTTGATGTCTGTGTCCCAGTAACGGAAGTCGAGGTCGAGACCAACTGAAGTTGCGAGAGTCGCGCCAACAGAGAATGTTGTGTAGTCGCCGCCACCATCGAAGGAGTAGTTACCAACAGTCGCGTCAACACCGAGCGTGTCCGTGAGAGCGTAACCAGCTGCTGCTTCAACGTAGAAGTTTTCGTTGTCTGGGTCCCAGTAAATGTAACCAGAGAGACCGAGGCCGTAAGAAAGCTCGGTAGAAAGACCACCATAAAGCTCTACAAAGTCATAATCCAGATCGCCGGAATCTGGGTATGCATAGTAGATCAGGCCGATGTCGTAACCAATGTTCTCAGTCAGGTCGCCAGCGAAACCAGCGTAGAAGTCCCATTCGATGTTTGTGTCAGAAGAGTCTTCGAAATCAACGTTAGAAACCCATGTACCAGCGTAGAAGCCGCCAGACTCAAGGTCGAAGCCACCGGAGATAGCCATGTCGCCGTTAGACTGAGTAACGCCACGCCAAACATACTCAGTAGAAAGAGCAACGTTGCCACTTACGGATACTTCTTGTGCAACTGCAGGAGCTACGATTGCGAGGCTGGCTGCGCCAGCAAGCAGAATTTTACGGATCATATTATTTGTTTCCCCATGTTTTTACAAACCGCACGCCGAAACGCACAAGCATGTGACGCAGATGATAAGCTTTAACCATATCAAAGTCATCGCGCGGCGCCGCAGTGCCTGATGGCAAATTGTTAATTGAGCGTCTGTTCAGCAAGTAAGGTTAGCCCGGCTGACCACGAAAATCTGTAGCTTGCACAAGACGTAAGCAGCGAAAATTCGATTTGGTCACAGATCGTGCGCATTTACCTTTTAGAATTTGAGTGAATATTATGTGTCAAATTGTTGCAAATTTGACACATAATATCGGGTATTTCTGTAATTTATGTAATGAAAAGAGTGTTGTGAGTGACCGCTTTCAGGTGAGTTTGTGTTGCCTTCTTGCAACGATTGCGAATCGCTGTCCCTGCGGAATGTCGTGCCTAGCGTCTATCGCGCCTTTAACGGTGCAAACCCTAAATGGGTTCCCGCATCAGTTAAGAGTGTTTCGCCGGTGACATGCCTGGATGCGTCCGTGAGGAAGAACATGGCCGAGTCCGCAATGTCGTCTGCGTTGCAGGCGTGTTGCAGCGGCGTCGCGGCGCGAACCGATGCTTCCATCCGGTTATATTTCTCTTCGCCCATATAATCCTTGAACCAGCGCGTGCCGATAAAGCCCGGGCAGATGGCATTGACGCGGATGGCTGGCGCGAGCGCTCGTGCGAGAGATAACGTCATTGTATTGAATGCGCCCTTGCTGGCTGCATACGCGACCGACGATCCAATTCCTGTTACACCTGCGATGGAGGAGGTGTTCAGAACGGCGCTTGCTATGCCGGTTTTCTCGTGAGCTGCGCGCAGAAGGTCTTCCGCTGCGCGGACCATCATGAATGGACCAACGACGTTTACGGAATACAGTCGCAGGAAGTCATCCTTATCCAGACCGCCAAGGTCGGCATGGTTCGGCACCTGTTTCGTGATGCCTGCATTATTCACGAGGATGTCCAGTCGCCCATATTGCGATGCGACCTGCGCGAGTTTGCGGCAGTCGGCGTCTTCGGAGACATCGGCCTGAACGCAATGAACGTCCACTCCGAAGGCTCGGCATTCGTCTGCGGTGGCTTCAGCCTCTGTGCTGCTGCGTGAATAGTTGATCACGACATTGGCGCCGGCCTCTGCGAGACGCTTTGCGATGCTCGCGCCAAGCCCTGTTGCCGAGCCTGTTACAATTGCGACACGACCTGACAAATCTGTTGAAATGGACATTTGCGTTTCTCCCCTGAACATACCATTTGTAATCGCTGCGGCTAACCTTGGAACCGGCGACCGAGTCGTCCATAAGGAAGCCCAATTAGCGTGGGTTTGAAAGCATGATGTGGTTGATGATCATCGGAGGCCTTGTGGGCCTGATCCTGGGCGGCGAATTTCTTGTCCGCGGATCAGTGGCTCTGGCTCGCCGTATCGGGGTCTCTGATCTGTTTATCGGTGCGGTGCTCGTGGGCTTTGGTACATCGGCTCCTGAACTCGTTGCGTCATTAAACGCGGTCTCGGCGGACAGTCCGGGTATTGCCGTTGGTAACGTTCTCGGCTCCAACATTGCAAACATTCTTCTTGTGCTTGGTACGGCCGCTGTCATTTACCCGATCGCGACTAATCCTAAGGCGCTGGCGCGCGATGGCATTTTTGCGATTGCTGCGACACTGGCGCTCGCGGCTCTCATCTACTTCAACGGGTTCGCCTCTCGTCTGACTGGTGTTGCGCTTTTCCTCACACTGGTCGGCATCATCATTTACAGCTTCTACAGTGACCGCAAGCAGGGCGGCCATAGCGATACAGCTGAGCTGCACCGTGACGAAGCAGAGATCATGGATGCGCACGTTCCGCTATTGCTGGCTATTCCAATGGCGATTGGCGGGCTTCTTGGTATCGTATTGGGTGCGAAGTTTCTGATCGACGGCAGTGTGCAGCTCGCGCGCATGGTCGGGCTGTCTGAAACCGTGATCGGCATTACCATCATTGCAATCGGTACCAGCCTGCCAGAGCTCGTGACCTGCGTCATGGCGGCGCTGAAGAAAAAGCCGGATGTCGCGCTTGGCAACGTGCTTGGCTCCAACACGTTCAACGTGTTCGGTATTCTGGGTATTACGTCAGGCATTATGCCCTTTAACGTTCCGCTTGATCAGATCAGTGTGAGCCGCGATCTTGGCGGCCTGATCCTGTCTATGTTCTTCCTCGTCCTGTTTGCATTCACAGGGCGCAAACTCGCGCGATGGGAGGGCGGTGTGCTGCTGCTCGGCTATTGCGTCTATATTTACTTACTTCTTATGGGACCGGCGTGATGAGCCAGAACGATATTTATACGGGGCTGGATCAGCTCGGTGAAAAGGTTGATGCAGCGGCGACGCCAGAACAGGCGGAGTTAGAGCGTGTGCAGAACCCGCATCCGGACATGCTGTACTGCGCGCGTTTCGTTGCGCCAGAATTCACTTCGCTCTGTCCGGTAACCGGGCAACCTGATTTTGCCCATATCGTAATCGACTATGCGCCGGATGAATTTCTCGTAGAATCAAAGAGCTTGAAGCTGTTCTTGCAGTCTTTCCGCAACCATGGCGCGTTCCATGAAGATTGCACGCTCTACATCGCGAAGCGTCTTACAGAATTGCTAGCGCCCAAATGGTTCCGTATCGCAGGATACTGGTATCCGCGCGGTGGTATTCCAATTGATGTATTCTGGCAGTCTGGCGAAATTCCGTCAGGCCTTTGGGTGCCTGAAACGGGTGTTGCGCCATATCGCGGTCGCGGTTGAGCGGGCTTAGCCCCAAATTGATACCTTCTTTGCGTAGGACGGGCGAGGACGTTCAGACAGTTCGCTGACGCTCGCCTGCCCAATGAAGATGTGTCCGGCAATGCGTTCGCCTGTTTGCAGGCCCAGCGCTCGGTCGATTTTTTCATCGAATGCCCACCATTCTGAAATCCAGCTCGCAGAGAGGCCTGCAACATGCGTCGCATAAAGCATGTTCATGCACAGGGCGCCTGCAGACAATTCCTGTTCCCAGACCGGTGTTTTGTGTGTGTGATCGGGGCTGGAAATAACCGTGACGCAAAGCGGTGCGCGCATTGGGCGATTTTGCTCTTCAGCGAGCGCTGCGTCACTGGCGTCAGGATTGAGTTCTGCGTATCTCTCGGCAAGCAATGTGCCCAGTTTTTCACGTGCTTCGCCTTTGATGACCAGCAGTCGCCAAGGCTCAAGCTTGCGGTGGTCGGGCACACGCATCGCAGTTGAAATGATGTTCTGCAGCGTCGCTTCGTCGGGGCTGTTCGCATCCGGCTTCATCAGCTTTACGGGCGTCGAGCGCCGCTGGCTGAGCAAGGTTTTTGCGCTGGTCTCCGGTGTGCTGGCTGTGCTGAGGCAGGCGTTTGCTTCTGGAAGTTTGAAGACCGGATCGCTCATTGAAATTCCTTGAGGTGCTGTGTTGTCGTGCGCGTGAAGGCTGTCTTTACGCCTGAAACTGAGTTACACACTTGGGAATGAACTCAGATATCTCAACATTTGCACCTGATTCCCAAGAGAGAAAACTGGAAACGCCGGCAGAGCGCCGCCGCGAGAAAGTCCGTCAGACGATTCTTGAAGCGGCAGAGCGCGTCTTCGCGGAAGAAGGCTATGAAGGCCTGTCGATTCGCCGTCTTGCGGACGAGATCGATTATTCGCCTTCCGCAATTTACAAGTATTTCGCCTCCAAGACCGAACTCGTTGGATGCCTCAAAGAGGCGTTCTTCATGCGCCTTGTGCGTAACATCGAATCTGCGATTGGCGACGAGCCGTCCAGCTGGGTTTTCGTGAAAGACTGCACGAAAGCATATGTGCGTACAGCGATGGAGAAGCCGCACCATTATGTTGCGGCCTTCACGCCAACGTCCGGTCCGGTTGACGACTGCGCCGACGAGTCGGAGCTAATGCAGGATGAAAACACGCCAAGTGCAGTCGCTTTCCGCTTTTTATGCGATGGTCTGCGTGATGGCGTCGCGCAGGGTGTTTTCCGTCCTGATCTGGACTGTCATATGGCGGCGATCTCGATCGCTATGTCTATGCATGGCATTGCAAAAGCGCTGATACATCAACCTGCTGTATTCATGACGCGCGCGGACGGCTCTCAGATGACCGTCGAGGAAGTGCTGGAATTTTCCGCAGACCAGCTGGTTCGCGGCATTCAAAACCCGGCAAAAATGCAGGCGTAAAACCCCTTTTTCAAATTAAAAAGAACACCGTTCACTTTTCTAACGGTGTTCAATGATATATATGTTCTTCAGAAATTTCTGAGGAGCTGTGCGATGTCACAGGATGGGGCGAAGCAGCCTTCTTTTGCCCGTGGGCTAATCTTTCTTGCTGTCATCGGTGTGGCGGTTCTCTCGGTTGCGGGGTTTATCTACGTTCAGCGCGGAGAGGAAAGTCCGGTTAATATTCCGACCGAGCGTGCCCGTGCGCTGAGTGTGAATGCTGCGCCTGTCGTGTATCGCGATACGCTGGTACTTGATGAGCAGTTCACTGGCATCGTGCTGGCCCGTCGGTCCAGCGCCCTTGGCTTCGAGACCGGTGGCCGGATCACGTCGATCAATGTCGATATTGGTGATTCGGTTTCTGAAAATCAGGTCCTGGCTCGTCTTGATACCCGAGCTCTGAATGCGCGTTTGCTTGCAGCTAATGCGCAGATTTCCGAGGCGCAGGCGGCCGTTCAACTCGCTGAAACGACCAGAGAGCGTCAGGCTTTTCTGATCGAGCGCGATCTGCTTTCCAGCCAGAGCTTTGATGAAGTGCAGACGCAGGTTGATGCTGCAAATGCTCGCCTCGCTGCGGCCGAGGCCCAGGCGCAAACTCTACGGGTACAGATTGAGCTGGCGTCCATCCGTGCGCCATTCGCCGGCGTCATCACAGAGCGCCGCGTGGATGAGGGAGCTATCGCAGCGCCGGGGCAGCCAATGCTGCAGCTTGTCGAAATTGGTGTGCCCGAAGTGCGTATCGGCTTACCGCCTGACGTGGCGTCACGTCTTTCAGTTGATGACGATTATTCGATCAGCATACAGGGGCGCGAGGTCTCTTCGCGTCTTAAAGCAATCACGGGCGTGATTGAGACCAATGGTAGAACAGTGACCGCGATTTTCGAACTTCCCGAAGCAACCGGTATCGCGCCGGGCGCAACTGCGCGCCTGAACATGAGCGAAGAGTTGGACCAACGCGGCGTGTGGGTGCCGATTTCGGCGCTGACAGAGGCGAGCCGCGGTCTGTGGGCCGTTTATGTTGTGCGTGAGGCCGAAGGTGGCGCGCATCAGATTGATCGACAGCTCGTGGACATCATTCATTCAGAAACAGACCGCGTCTTCGTTCGCGGTGCGCTGCACGATGGCGACATGTTCGTTATGGATGGGCTTCATCGCCTCGTGCCGGGAATGAATGTCACGCCTGTCGTCCACACAGACCTCGCAATGGGGGGCTGAGACTGTGCGCCTCGCTACGCTGTTTTTCAGGACTCCGCGTCTGACCGCTTTGATGGTGTTGATCATCGTCGCGGCAGGCATTAGCGCGCTGCTCAATCTCGGACGGCAGGAAGACCCGACGCTGGTTGAGCGCTACGGCTTCGTTCTCACATATTTTCCGGGTGCTGATGCCGAGCGTGTTGAAGCGCTGGTCACTGACCCGATTGAGACGCGGCTTCAGGAACTCACCGAAATTGATGAGTTGATCTCCACATCGCGCGGTAATGTTTCACAGATCCGTCTGAGCATTCGCGAAGATTTGAGCCCGTCTCGTGTGGACGAAGCCTGGACGCTTATCCGGCAACAGGTCGGCCTTGCCGCAGCAGACATGCCTCAGGGCGTGCAACCCTCAACGGTACGACGCCAGTATGTTGGCGCATCAACGCTTACAGCAGGTATTGAGTGGACCGGAGAAGGTGAGGCGCCTCTCGCTGTGATGAACCGTATGGCGCGCGATCTGGAAGAGCGTTTTCAGAATTATGCGGGTACCGAAGAAACCGAAGTTTTTGGTCTCGTCACCGAAGAGATACGCGTCGTTATAGACCCTGCAGCACTCTCTGCAGCAGGACTTAGCGTGCGTCAGGTCGCCGGTCTTATTGCGCAGGCTGATTCAAAAGCGCCTGCCGGTCAGGTCCGCAATAACGAGATCAATCTCGGCCTCGAAGTGGGTGGCGAGTTCACGTCGATTTCCCGCATACGCGAAGTGCCATTGATCCAGCGTGCAGATGGTTCGGCCATTCGTGTGGGCGATGTCGCAGACGTCGTAAAAACAGAGCAGTCGCCACCGGATGTGCTGGCGCGTCGCAATGACCGGCCAGCGATTATGGTGTCTGCCTATATCGAGCCGAACAACCGGGTGGATCAATGGGCTGAAGGTGCGCGCGAGCTTGTCGCGGAATTTGCGGCAAACGCGCCACGCGGCATTGAGGTAAATGTTCTGTTCGACCAGAGCGGCTACACGACAGAGCGTCTGGAAGGTCTCGCGAAGAACCTCCTTGTGTCCGCATTGATCGTGTTCGTCGTGCTGTTCGTGTCGATGGGGTGGCGTGCCGCTTTGATCGTTGGAACGGCTCTGCCGCTCTCGGTCTGTTTGGTTCTGATCCTGTTTCAGATATTCAATATGCCGCTGCACCAGATGTCCGTGACAGGATTGGTCATTGCGCTTGGCCTGTTGATCGACAACGCCATTGTTGTTGTGGACGAGATTGAACAAAAGCGGGCGCATGGTCTTGGTCGTTCTGAAGCTATCGAGCAGTCCCTGCACCACCTCTTTGGTCCGCTCTTTGCGTCTACGCTGACGACGGCGCTCGCGTTTGCGCCGATCGCTATGCTGCCGGGCGGGGCGGGCGAATTCGTAGGCATGATTGGCGTGTCGGTGATCTTCGCTGTCTGCTCGTCCTTCTTCCTGGCTATGACAGTCGTGCCAGCATTTGCAGGCTGGTTCGACCGCGACCGCGTTGAAGGTGAAAAGTCAGTTTGGTGGCGGGACGGTTTCAGCTTCCCGATCCTCAGCGAAGGCTATCGCTGGACGCTGCGCCAATCACTTCGTTTTCCGATCGGGCCATTATTCCTGAGTTTTGCTCTATTTGGCTTTGGCATGTATCTCGTGGCTGCGGTGATGCCATCGCAATTCTTCCCGCAGACAGAGCGCGATCAATTCCAGCTGGATGTGCAATTGCCACCTGGGGCGACGATTTACGAAGCCGAAGCGCTGACAGAGCGGGCGACTGAGATTATTCGCAGCTATCCGGGTATTGAAGACGTGCACTGGACCATCGGTGAGGGTGCACCGCGCGTCTATTATAATGCGTTCAATTTTCAGAGCGGAGTGTCCGGCTTTGCGGCGGGGTGGGTGACCACATCGTCAGCGGCCCAGACCCGTCAGATTGTGCCAACATTGCAAATGGAGTTGCGCGACGAGTTTCCGGAGGCCCGCTTCCTGTCGCTGCCATTCGAGCAGGGGCCGCCGGTAAACGCGCCTATAGAGTTCTTCGTGAACGGCCCTGATATCATGACGCTCAACGAACTGGGTGAGGAGGCGCGGCGTATTTTGAATGATGTGCGCGGCGTGACCTATTCCTGGTCTACGATTGAGACGGGTGCGCCAACCATTCGTCTGATGGCAGACGAAGCGGCGGCTGATCTCGCAGGGGTGCGTCTGCAGGATATCTCCGCTGATATGAATGCCGAGCTCGAAGGCGTTCGTGCGGGCAGTGTTCTTGAGGGCGTTGAAGAAATTCCTGTTCGCGTGATCGCACCGGAAGAGCGTCGGGGCACACTGTCCAGTCTGCGAGATGCGCGTGTCGGTGTCGGGCCGAACAATCCGATGGGAACGCCCATTGCTGCGTTAGGCGATCTGGAGCTTGCCCCCCAAATCGCGGTGATCACACACCGGAATGGCGTGCGTTCGAACATTATTCGCGCCTCTATCGAGCCGTATGCTTTGCCAGCGCCGGTGTTTACCGAGTTTCAGGCCCAGCTGGATGAGGCGGGTTTTGAGCTGCCACCAGGCTATGAGATTGTGCTGGGCGGTGAGGCAGCAGAGCGCGGCGATGCGATGGGTAATCTCTTTGGTGCAGCGTTGCCGCTGGTTATCGCCATGGCGGGGTGTGTCGCACTGGTGTTCAACTCGTTCCGCAAGTCATTTCTGGTTCTGTTGTCTGGCTTCCTGTCCATTGGGATCGCCTTCATTGGTGTCTGGGCGTTCGGTCTGCCAATGGGCTTCAACGCCATTATCGGCGCTATGGGACTGTTGGGGATCGCCATCAACGGTACGATTGTCGTTTTGTCTGCGCTGCAGGTAAATCCTGCCGCACGTGCGGGCGATATTGATGCGCAGGTGGATACTGTGGTGCAGGCGAGCCGTCATATTGTGGCGACAACGCTCACCACGATGGGCGGGTTCGTGCCGCTCATTCTCACCAAGGATATGTTCTGGCTGCCTCTGGCGAGTTCTATTGCTGTGGGTGTCGGCGGCTCGGCATTGCTGGCACTCTACTTCTCGCCAGCCATGTTCTCACTTGGTATGAAACTGCGGAACATGATGGGCGGAAAAAACGTTCCCGAGAGTGACGGAAAGGGTGAATACCTGCCAGGGTCAGCGTGATCGCTGGGTGGTTAATTCACTTAAACCTCACAGACTTGTTTAGGTTTGCCTTATTGAAATTGAGTCACCACATAGGCAAACTGTGATGACAAACAGGCATTCCGTGTCTGAACCGATAGGAGAGGTCTATGACTATTGAGACCGAAATCAGCCCCGCAATGCCTGAAACGACGGGGGCTATGCCGCCTGTGTGGAAGCGGCTTCGCTTCGAAGCGGCAGCAAGCGCGGCTGAGGAGCCAACGCTCGCCAGCCTGCTGAACGCGGCGATTCTCAGCCATGACCATCTTCGCGATGCGCTGTCTTACTTCCTTGCGCAGAAGCTTGCCGGTTCTGAAATGAATGCGCTGCAGATCCGCGAAATCTTTGATGATGCCTATAATGCGGACCCGGTGCTGGAGGCAGCTGCCGAACGCGACATGGTCGCGGTTCTGGATCGGGATGCCGCATGCCGGTCTTTCCTTCAGCCGTTTCTCTTCTTCAAAGGGTTTCAGGCGCTGCAAACGCATCGGGTTGCGCACTGGCTCTGGAATGAAGGCCGCGACACGCTGGCGTTTTTCTTCCAGTCGCGTGTATCAGAGCTCTTTGGCGTAGATATTCATCCGGCAGCGCAGATCGGTTCGGGTGTAATGTTCGACCACGCGACCGGCATTGTGATCGGTGAGACGACCGTCGTTGGCGACGATTGCTCCATCATGCAGGGCGTGACGCTTGGCGGCACAGGCAAAGAGATTGATGACCGTCACCCGAAAATTGGAAATGGCGTGCTTGTCAGTGTTGGCGCGAAAGTGCTCGGCAATATTCATATCGGCGATGGCGCCGTTATCGGTGCAGGCAGCGTCGTGCTGAAACCGGTCAGTGAGAACTGCACAGTTGCAGGTGTTCCTGCGCGTCCGGTGGGTGGTCCGTGTTGCGGCAAAGCCGAGAGCATGAACCAGAACTTTTACGACGAAGCCTGATCGCAGGCTCTGAACTCCATCGAAACAAGCTCAAAATCAGCTGGAAAGCGGAAATTATCCGCTGCCAGCTGGTTTTTTTTATGACTCAAACCGGACTATTGTGTCGCCCAGATTCAAGAAAAGGATTCTCTAATGAGCCCAGAAGAAACATCCCGCGTAGAGGCTTATCTCAAAGCCCAGCTCAATCCGGCTATTCGGGTCGAGTCGCGTGAAAAAACGTCTGACTCGCTTGAGGTATATCTCGACAACGAGTTCATCGCGCTGCTCTTCCGTATCGAGGAAGAAGGCGAGACGTCTTACCAGTTCCAGATGACTATTCTGAAGGAAGACCTCGAATAGCGAGGATATAACCCGGCGTAAAAACATGAAGACCCTGTTCGTTCATGGTGTTCCGGACACCGCGAATATGTGGTCGCCGCTTCTGCCTCATCTGGGGCTGGAAGAGGCGCAAACGGTCCAATTGTCTTTGCCCGGGTTTTCTGCGACTGTTCCAGATGGCTTCGGGTGCACCAAAGACGAGTATGTTGACTGGCTCATAGAGCAGATAGCTTACCATGCAGGCGAGGGTGGTCAGGTCCGCCTCGTCGGCCATGACTGGGGCGCGCTTCTGACCCTGCGCGCGGCCAGTCTCAGACCTGATCTCGTAAAAAGCTTTGTTGTCGCGAACGCACTGATTGATGGTCAGTATAAGGGGCATCGTATGGCACGCCTCTGGGCGACGCCTGCTCTGGGTGAAGCCTCGATGGCGTCCTGGCGCTTTCTGAAGTTGGGCGAAGTGCTTCAAAAAGCTGGTATGCCGGAAAACATTGTCGACGAGGAAGCCGGCGCGATTGATGCGCGCATGCGTAGCTCGATTTTGAGATTGTATCGCTCGGCGACGGGATTACGGTTCTCCGGCGACTGGGTGGCAGACCTTCGCAATTTACCGAAAAAGGGATGCGTGATCTGGGGCGAACATGACCCGTTCGTCGGGATGGAGGTTGCCGAGCGCTTTCAGCGAGAATGGAGATATCCGCTACATATCCTCAGAGATTGCGGACATTGGGGCATCGTCGAAGCGCCGGAACAGGCCGGCGCTATCATTCAAGCGTTCTGGAAGTCCGTTTAGGGGACGGGCGGCCCCGCGATAAAGCTTTCAACAAGAGACCCCGTCAGTAATCGCCAACCATCTACCAGCACGAAGAATATCAGTTTGAACGGCAGCGATATCGTCACTGGCGGCAGCATCATCATACCCATACTCATCAGGATCGAGGCGACAACAAGGTCGATGATGAGGAAGGGCAGGAAGATCATGAAGCCGATCTCGAACGCCCGCTTCAGTTCGGAGATCATGAAAGCAGGGGCCAGCACTTCGAATGGCATTTCGGCGGCAGTATCCGGAAGCGTCTCAAGGTTCGCAAAGCCTACAAAAAGTTCCAGATCGGTCTCGTTTACATGCTCACCCATGAAGGCTTTTACAGGCGCAAGCGTACGCGGAATGGCGTCGTCAACATCGATAGCCTGAGACATGTAAGGCGCGATACCAGACTGATATGCCTCACCAAATGTCGGCGCCATGACGAAGCCAGTCAGGAACAGCGAGAGTGAAATGATGACAGCGTTTGGCGGGCTTTGTTGAAGGCCGATGGCTGTTCGCAGCAGAGACAGAACAACAACGATACGTACAAAGCTTGTTGTCATCACCAGAATGCTTGGCGCAAGGCTGAGCACGGTGATGATTGCGATCAGCTGAACGATATTGCGGTTCAGGCCCGCACCAGTGCCAAGATCGACCGTGACTTCCTGTGCCAGAGCCGGAAGCCCTGCAGCAGCAATCAAGCCGAGAATCAGAAGACCAGTGATACGCAACATATCAGTTCTCTTCTCCGGATTCGGCGGATACGTCGCCTTGTACCTTGCGACTGGAGATCAGAGTGTCCTGCGTCTGGCCGGTGAGAATCAGAAACTCCTCATCACCCCATTGAACAACAGCGAGCTTTTTGCGGCTGTCGAACGGGCGCCAGGATTTCACGCGCAGCTCTCCGCTGTCTGAAACGCCGGGTGTGAGAGAGGTGAAACGGCGCAGGCCCCAATAGAGGCCGCCGATCAGGCCAAGCACCAATACCAGTGCCGCGAGTGCCCGCATTGCGGTAACAGTATCCATACCACGCCTCTTATAGGCCATTCTGGCCGTTAAGCTTTGTTAAGAGTTCTGGGGCGCATTGGTTAACGGGCTGTTAACCGGTTGCACCTGAGTGCCGTTAAGTAGGTTTAATCAGGTATTAACTGACTCGGCATAATTTACCGGAATGATATTGCCGAGCGATCTTTCTGTTTTCCAGCTTCTGAACAACCGCCTCAACATGCTTGAGACGCGTCAGAAGACTGTTGCGGAGAACGTCGCGAACGCGAATACGCCGGGTTACGTCCCGAACGATGTGGATCAGGCCGCATTCGAGCGTTCGCTTAGTCGCTACAGCCAGCCATCGGTTGGAAGTGTAGGGCTGGCGACCACGCAAAATGGACACATTCAGGGTACGGCAGCGCCAGCGCCTCAGGTGCGCACGCTTTCGACGCCGGACAGCGAAGTCACAATGGATGGCAACGCTGTTGTCGTTGAAGAACAAATGCTGCGTCTCAATCAGACACGCGCTGATTTCGACACGGCATTGAGCCTTTATCAGAAAGGGCTCTCACTCATTCGGCTCGCATCACGGTCTCCGACCTGATGACGGTTTAAGGTGAAGGTTAGAACACATGTCTGCTGATCTTTTTTCTGCACTTTCCGCTGCCTCTACGGGGCTTCGTGCGCAAACTGTGCGTATCCGTCTTGCTGCCGAGAATGTCGCGAACGCGAACTCTACATCCGATACGCCAGGCGGTGACCCGTACCAGCGCCGCATGCCGGTGTTTCGGGAAATGGTTGATCGTGAAACCGGCGCGCATGGCGTGCAGGTTGTTCGTACAGCTCAGGATCAGAGCGACTTTCCTGTCGAGTATGATCCCACGCACCCGGCTGCGGATGAGAACGGATTTGTGAAGCTTCCAAACGTTCAGACGTTGATCGAGATGGCTGACATTCGCGAAGCGCAGCGCACATACGAAGCGAATCTGAACATTATCGAAGGCTCACGAGCGATGATCAATCGCGCGCTGGACCTTCTGCGTCGCGGTTAAACTGGAGTTGATAAGATCTCATGGCTATTGATTCTCTAGCTGCTGCCCGCGCCTATCTCGATACAGCGCGTACAATCGCAAACTCACCGAACAGTAGCTCGGCTCAAGAGGCTCAGGGCGCAGGCTTTGGAAATATGCTGGATCAGGCAGTGTCCGCAGCATCCGGTGCTGGGCAGACTGTAGAGACAGCTATGGTGCAGGCGGCAACAGGCCGCGCTGACCTTGTGGATGTGGTGACGGCGGTTGCCGCAGCCGAAGCCACATTGGAAACCGTCGTCGCCGTTCGTGATCAGGTCATCAAGGCCTATCAGGACATTCTGCGCATGCCGATCTGATAATAAAATAAGGCCGGATTGATGATCTTACCTCTCTCAGTGTTTTCCACGCATAGCAGCCTCGGCCGCCTCGGCGGCTGCGTGCTCGCTACCTCCGCTGCGGAGTTCAGCCTCCCGCTGAGCCCAAAGCCGTTTCTGGTACTTAGTGGAGATGATGTCCGTCACGACCAGAACAAAAATCACAAGGTAGAAGGTAGACTTCTCGATGGCGTGAATTTCATAGCCAAACACCTTCATATGAGCCAGGTGGCCGCCCTCTGATACGAGCAGGGCACCTACAATAAACAGGATGAAGAGGCCCAGAACCTCATACATCCGGTTCTTTTTCAGGAATTCCGCGACGCGATCTGCGAGCAGGATCATTCCAATACCAGACAGGATGATGGCCACGGCCATAATCCAAACCTGATACTCAATGTCGCCAGCCTCATTGCGGGTGTTCGCAATTGCCATGGCTGACAGAATTGAATCGAATGAGAATACCAGGTTCATGGAGACGATCATCGTGATCGCTTGAACAACCGATTTTTTCTTATTGCCTTCAGTGTGCTCGATATGTTCAACCGCGAGCAGGTGCGAAATCTCTTTGATCGCGGTGTAGATAATGAAGCCGCCGCCAAACAGCGTAACGAGGCTTTGAAGGTTGAATTCGGCTTCGAAAATACCTGTCAGAGGGATCGTTAGAAACGGCGCTGCGAGCACTGAAAACAGGCTCACAATGATAACCAGCAACACAATCCGGAACGCAACGGCCAGGCCGATGCCCCAGCGTCGAACCATGCTAGCTTTGCCGCCTTCTTCGCCGACACGCTTTGATTCAATCGAGATATAAAGAAGATTATCGAAGCCAAGTACGGCTTGTAGCAGGATCAGAACCAGCAGGGTCGAAAGCCCGGAAATGCTAAAAAGTTCAGCCATTAGTCACCCCTTCCAAAATGGACATGCCGGAACAGGTAGCAGACTCTTCGCGTTGCGCGAACCGCTGAAGTCAATTTTGCCGTGAGTAGAAATTTTGTAAGCAAATGATCACATTGCCGCAATTTCGCCTTATTCTTCGGCGATAAGTGATCAAATGATCACAGATGGTTTGTGGTTAGCCCGAAAGGGCATAATGCTCTGACAGAGGAGAAATCTTATGGGCGGTTTTGCGAGTATCCCGGCAAATTGGGCAGCTATCGCGTCAATGAAGTCAAAGTCTGCATTGGACGGGTTTGTGAAAGAGCTCGATGCAGCGCCTGAGAATACCCGCAAGGTCATTGGGACGCTGGGGCAGTATGCGAGAGATAACCTGTCAGGCGTATCGGTTGTGGGATTGTTTCCAAGGCTGGATGAGGGGCAGTCGAAGGCTTGATGCCCGGCACAGGACAGCGCCTGAAGATTAGTCTTCGGCGCTGAAGCCCGAATATTGGCAGACCGGCAGGGTCACGCCTTCAGGCAGGCCACGTACGCTCACGCCACATGCACCTTCGAAGGAGGCCTGTGTAAGGCCTTCGGCATTCTCAAACCGAATGTCGAACATCCGCGCATCCAGGAAGCTTACATCGCCTAGGATAACGGCGTTGAAGTCCACATCGGCGAGTGTCGCGCCAATGAAGCTTGCTTGCGTCAGGTCGACATTCACAAAGCCCACGTCTGTGAGAGATGCAGCCGAGAAGTCGCTCTCGTTCAGGTTGGACGTGTCGAAGTGGACATCGGCCAGATGGGCGCTGATGAATTTCACTTTGCGGAAGTTGGATTCAGAGACGTCCACGCCAGCAAGGTTTGCTGCGACGAGCGAAGCGTCTGAGAAGTTCGAACGTGCGATCACGACTTCCATCATATTGAGCGCTGGCGCATCAATCTGGTTAGCCTGAATTTCGTCCAAAGTAAGTTCTGTAAAACGGGCCTCTTCAAGGTGGGCGCGGGACATATTTGTCCGGTAGAGGCGGGAGTCAGCGAAATGCGCGCGCGGCGCGTGAGCCCCCTGAAGTGAAGTGTTGGTCAAATTGCAGTTGACGAACTGCGCGTTATTCATCGTGCGCCCGTTCAGATTGGCGCCGGTGAAGTTGCTTCCATTCAGCTGGCCGCCAATGCGCGGCTGATACATGATCGTTGTCCCGCCATCAAAAAGGAAGGCGTGAGCCTGCAACCCGGAGGCCGCAATAACAGTACAGGCAAGAGCGCTGAAAAGTTTCATGCGCTGTTGATAACATACTGGGAAAGGCCGTCGACTTAATTCCATGTAAGGACCGGCGGGATGGCAGTTATGCAGATTTAGTGTGCGCAGGAGGGCACAGACAGGCCGTTTGGCAGCGTCGTCGCTGCATCTCCGCATGCCATGTTGAGTTGGCTTTGGGTGAGCCCGCGCGCTGTCTCGAGTTCAGCGCCGGAGATGTTTGCGCCTGAAAGATTTGCCCCTGTCAGATTTGCGCCGCCGAAATACGCGCCAACCATAATAGAGCGGCTGAGATTCGCATCGTGAAAGTTTGCGCCAGTGAAGCGTGCACCAAACAGATTCGTGATGGAGAGGTCGCTCGCTTCGAAATCGACGTTATTCATCGTGGAGAGGCTGAGGTCAGACTGGCGCAGGCGTGAGCCGGAGAGATCCAGCGCGGGCAGATCATGATAGGAGAGGTTGGCCTGAAACAGATTGCATCCGGCGCAGGAGTGACCGGCCCGAACGCTCGCAATCTGTGATGCATTCTGCGCTGAGGCCGCCAGGCCAAGGGCTGCAATACCTGCAATCACGGTCACGAATCTGAACATAGCTTAGTCTCCACCCGGGTTTCCAGCTCACGTCGTAACATGCAAAGTTTGCATCGGCCTTTGTATTCACCGCAAATTTTACTGAAAAATCGCCCGGTTTTGTAGAAGACTTCTGATTCTGAGCGGTAAAAAGGTCGCACGGGGCAATTCTTTGCACATACAGGCATTTTAGTGTAGTGAGGTATCTCTTGCTGTTTTGACGCTAAAAAAATATAAAAAACAGTAGTCTATGAGGAGGAAACGGGCATATTCCCAAAATGGGTCCAAAAAACGCTGCGTTTAGATTGTCACATGCGGCGAAACGGCCTTTTTCTTTTTGTGATCATTTGGGTAATGTGTTCGCCAGATACTGGGCGCTGACCACCAGACGTCCACCCGCGAGGAAAATATAATGAAGCATCTCGAGGCTTTCGAGCAAGCGATCAGCACCATTCGCGAAGAAGGGCGGTATCGCGTATTTATTGACCTGAAGCGTCACCGTGGGTCTTTCCCGCGTGCGACTGCGCGTTTCGAGCACGGCGAAGAGAAAGACATCGTCGTCTGGTGCTCAAACGACTATCTTGGCATGGGCCAGGATGATGACGTGATCAACGCGATGCACGAAGCTGTCGATACGTTCGGCGCTGGCTCTGGCGGTACACGCAACATCTCCGGCACAACCCGTTTCCACGTAGATCTGGAGCGTGAGCTGGCTGACCTTCACGGTAAGGAAACAGCGCTCCTCTTCACATCCGGCTATGTGTCTAACGAAGCGACGCTCTCGACGCTCGCTAAGATTCTTCCGGACGTCATCATCTATTCTGACGCGCTGAACCACGCCTCCATGATTGAGGGTATTCGTCGTTCAGGCTGCGACCGTCGTATCTTCAAGCACAATGACCTCGGTCATCTGCGTGCGCTGATGGAAAATGACGATCCTGACCGTCCGAAAGTTATCGCGTTCGAGTCTGTCTATTCTATGGACGGTGATGTCGCGCCGATGAAAGAACTCTGCGACCTCGCAGACGAGTTTAACGCGATTACCTATCTTGATGAAGTTCATGCTGTTGGCATGTATGGCCATGAAGGCGCAGGCGTTGCCCAGCGCGATGGTGTGATGGACCGCATCGACATTATCGAAGGCACGCTGGCGAAAGCCTATGGCGTAATGGGCGGCTATATCGCATCTGACGAAGCCGTTGTCGATGCGATCCGCTCTATGGCGCCTGGCTTCATCTTCACGACATCTACTTGCCCGGTCATGGCTGCTGGCGCTCTGAAATCTGTTGCGAAACTCCGCACGGATGAGGGCCGTCGTCTGCGCGCCGAACATCAGGCAAAAGCTGAAATGCTAAAGCAGAAATTCCGTGACGCAGGACTGCCGCTGATGGAATCAGACACGCACATCGTGCCGCTGATGGTTGGCGATCCGGAACGCTGCAAAGCGCTCTCTGATACGCTCCTGCACGACTTCGGCGTTTATGTTCAGCCGATCAACTATCCGACTGTTCCTAAAGGTACTGAGCGCTTGCGCTTCACACCGTCTCCTGTCCACACAGAAGAGATGATGAATGACCTTGTCGCAGCACTTCTTGCGATCTGGAAGCAGCTCGGTCTGCCAAAAGCAGCGTAAGCTCCAATGGCCGATAAAGGCAGTATCTATATCGAGATCCTGCCTGTCGGCCATGCGCTTGAAATCGCAGCCATAGACAGCGAAACGGGCCGTGAGGTCCGTTTTGTTGCTCCTAAGACAGCGACTGAAGACGAAATCAAACAATTGGCCCGCGCGAAGATGGATTATGTCATGCGCAAAGAAGCGGAAGCCAAGAACAAAAAGCCCCCCGATTCGCGCGGGGGGATTGTTGTTTAAAGTGAGATGAGTTGATCAGACCAGCAGTCCGTTGGTCTTGCGGATAGCAGCTTCAGCTTCGCTCATCAGGTCTGCCACGATCTCTGCGACAGGCTTCACCTCTTTCACGCCGCCCGCGGATTGGCCCATAGCGAAGCAGGACTTTTCCATATCCAGACGGGATTCTTCCGTAACGCCTGCAATACCGCTGAGCACATCCACCTGTCTTGAATGGATAGCCTGATGCGGGAACGGCATGATCTCCTCCGGGCGCTTTTCCCAGTCGAGCACGTAAGGGTTGGTGCGCACGCGCATCGGTTTGCCGGAATAGCAGCGTGTGCGGGTCGTATCGGCGTCTGTCGCGCCGACAATGGCGTTGCGATAGGTGTCGGCAGCATGGGACTCCGCTGACGCGATGAAGCGAGTGCCCATCCATACACCTAAGGCGCCAAGGCTGAGCGCGGCTGCTATGCCACGTCCGTCATAAATGCCGCCGGCAGCTATCACCGGAATCTTCACCGCCTCAACAGCCTGCGCGACGAGGGGGAGGGTGCCGACGAGGCCTGTGTGTCCGCCACCTTCGCCGCCTTGCAGGATAACGGCGTCACAGCCGGCTTCCTCGGCTTTAATGGCATGCTTCACCGCGCCGCCGACAACCATGACTTTCACGCCAGCGTCTTTGAGCTTCTTCATGATCGGCATTGGCACGCCAAGACCTGCTACAAAGCTGTCTGCCCCGCCTTCAATGATGACATCAACGGAACGCTCCAGGCTTTCCGGATCGGCTGCGAGCAAGTCCACGCCAAATTTCTTGTCTGTGAGGCTTTTGACCTTTGCGATTTGGGCTTCAATGAAGTCCGGCCCTGTGCCTGCCATTCCGAGCACGCCATAGCCTCCGGCATTGCTCATCGCTGCGACGAGCTCGGCGTATGATACGCCGCCCATGCCAGCCAGCATGATGGGGTGTTCGGTTCCGAGTAAAGTATTTAGCGGTGTCTTGATGCCCATTCTTGTTTCCTTCCCATGTATTTATTGGTTAAAAGTAGGACGCTATATTTATATCTGGCGACCTGCATTAGGTTTTCGTGGCGCGAATTCTTCGAAGGTTGTATATAAGGCACCGGTCGAATCCCGACCTTGCATTAGGGGAAACCAGATGAAGAACATTGTATTCGCAGCTGTAGCTGCACTCGCGCTCGCGGCTTGCAGCGGTGAAGGCGAAGAGCCGACAGAAATCGAAGCGGCTGCTGCTGAAGTTGCTGCTGAAACTGAAGAAATGGCAACTGAAGCTGGCGCGGCGATCGAAGCTGGCGCTGAAGATGCTGCTGAAGCGACAGGCGAAATGCTTGAAGCAACTGGCGACATGATCGACGAAGGTCTTGATGCTGTCGAAGGCGCAGTCGAAGACATGACCGACGAAGCTGAAGAAGTTGAAGCGGACGTTGAAGCTGAAGTCGAAGCTCACACAGAGCACTAAGAGCGACTTATAAAGCTTGAAAAGAGCGCTGCTTTGAGGAGAGCAGCGCTCTTTTTGTATGCGGATGGTCCCGCTGAGCGCCATTAGAAGATGCTGTACCCGCCATCGACGAGCAGCGTGTCGCCCGTATGAAAGGATGATGCGTCAGATGCGAGATAGACCGCGATACCGCCAAAGTCTTCCGGCTTGCCCCAGCGGCGAACAGGTACGCGTTTGATCACATTCTCTTCAAACTTATCATCGCCCTGAGCATTCGATGTCATATCAGTTGCGATCCAGCCTGGCAGGATGGAGTTTGCACGAATGCCATAGCGGGCGAGTTCCACAGCCGTTGCTTTGACCATTGAGATCACGCCGCCCTTGGTTGCCGCATAGGCCTGATTGCGCGCCGCGCCTTCTACAGCAGCCATAGACGCGGTCACCATGAGAGAGCCGCCCGGATCGCCGTCCTTGGCGCGCTCGACCATGACTTTGGCCGCTTCGCGCAGAGTCCAGTAAGCGCCATCAAGGTTCACTGACAGTACGTCGCGATAGGTTTGTGTGTCCTGCTGGATGAACGGAATACCGCGTGCGGAAACGCCAGCGTTTGCGATCACGGTATCGAGGCGGCCTTTCCAGGCATTTGTGAGCGCCATACCGTCTACGACAGATTGTTCGTCGGATACGTCGACCGAGAATGCGGTTGCGTCGCCTGTGCCGAGTGTTTTTAGCTTTGCGACAGCTTCATCTGCGCTCGCCGCATTACGGCACCATAGCACCACGTCAGCGTTCGACGCCGCCAGTGCTTCGGCCATGCCGAGACCAATGCCGCGGTTGCCACCAGTGACGAGTGCGACCTTACCGGTCAGATCAAATGGCGTGTAAGCCATGCGTTTCTCCCTCTCTTATTGCGATTGCAGTAATGGAGGTCACGCGGCGTTAATCAAGCCTTCTCCTTACGCGAAGGGAATATGTTTTGTGGACCGGGGCCATTTTGGCCTTTTTCATCCTCGGCATTGTAAAGCGCGCACTTGTCCAGCGAGAGGCAGCCGCAGCCGATACATCCGTTCAGATTATTCCTCATCCGGGTAAGTTCGTTGATCTTCTCGTCCAGCACCGTGATGAAGCGAGAGCTGATCGCCTCCCAGTCTTTTGCTGTCGGTGTGCGGCCCTTGGGTAGCTTTCTCATTTCAGCTGCGATTTCATCAATCGAAAAGCCGAGCTTCTGGGTAATCATCACAAAGGAAAGACGCCGGATATCGGAACGCATATAACGCCGGTGACCACCTGCATTGCGGTGGGGGGTAATCAGGCCTTTCTCCTCATAGAAGCGTATGGCTGACACAGACAGCCCCGTACGCGCTGCGAGATCTCCAATCGCCAATACCTGTTTCAGCGCCATATCTGCCTCTCTGAAAAATCTCTTGATCTCAAGTTAACTTAAGAAATTAGAACGAGCCCATCGACATATCAATCCATAACGAAAAGGAGTGAGGACCATGTCTTTGGCAACTCTTGAACATCTGAACTTTACGGCGGCTGATCCGATGAAATCGGCAGAACGACTGGCACGTATCTTCAGTTGGTATATCCGCTGGAAGGGGCCATCCATTCACGGTGGGCAAAGCGTCCATGTCGGAACACCTGATCTTTATCTGGCGATTTATGCTCCGCCAGAGGGCGTATCTGACGGGCCAGATAATTATCGCACCCGTGGAGGGCTCAACCATATCGGCATTCTGGTCGACGATCTGGAGGCGGCAGAGAAAGCGGTTCTGGCTGAGGGGTATGAAACCCATTCACACCAGACCTATGAGCCAGGCAGCCGGTTCTATTTTGATAATGAGGACGGCATCGAATTTGAGGTCGTCAGCTACACGGTCTGACGCCGTTGGCGCGGTTAGCTGAACAGCTTTCCGCGCATCAGTCGCTGCACCAAAATGATGATGCCCGTAATGACCATCGCGAAGGCGAGGAAGGCGGCCAGCTTCATCCACCAGGTATCAATCCGGTCATCGCCGGTGATGTCCATGATATGAAAGCGCCAGAGCACGTCGAATATGCGCCATTCCATGGTTCGCACGGCGCGAATATCACCCGTGTTTACATCGATATAGGCCCGCTCATGGCTATCGGCGGTCTCAAACGCCCAGACGGGTAGACGACCGCGATATTCACGAGGCGCGTTCTCTTCGATGAGATGCATTTCGCCTTCGAAGGAGGCAAGGCCGGGCACGCCTGTGCGGGCAATCTCAAGCGCCGTTTCTTCCGGTATGGGCGAGATCAAATCGCCTGTACGCGCACTGACCAGCTTTACCTCATGACTATTGCTTAGCTTCCAGACCGGTTCGCCCAGAAACATGGATAGCTCTGCCTCAAACACCCAGATATCCGAGGCATCCATCGCATCCTGCACGCTGACTTCCACCTCTTCAGGGCGAAGTATGCCGTGATCGATCTGTTCGCGTAAATGATCCCCGTGGATCGTCTCGATCGGGTAGAGCGTGAAATAGAAGCCTGACACCACCCAGAAGAGGAGCTGCAGGCCGATCACCATGCCGAAAATTTTGTGAAGCCGTGAGATCCGGCGAAAAAAGCGGGTAAACATGCTCAACTGTTAGCATGAAGAATCTAGCGCGCTATAGCAAACAGCCCTCCGGAACTTCTGAAGGGCTGCCTCTGTGAAAATTGTGGCGGGTCTTAGCGCGCGCCGATGCTTTCAGTGAATTTCTCAGCATCGACGGATTTGCCGTAATTGGTATCGCGATACTTGCGGAATTCATTACGGGCGATTGACCGGGCATGCACCTCGTCCGGACCGTCCGCCATGCGGAGCGTTCTGATGTTGGCGTAGGCATCAGCCAGACCGAAGTCTTCTGTCACACCGGCGCCGCCATAGGCCTGAATGGCATCATCAATGATCTGGCACGCGATTCGTGGACCGGCCACTTTGATCATGGCGATCTCGTTCTTTGCGACCTTATTGCCGACCGTATCCATCATATACGCTGCTTTCAGCGTCAGAAGACGCGTCATTTCGATGTTCAGGCGGGCATCAGCGACGCGTTGTTCCCAGACAGAATGCTCTGCGATGGATTTGCCGAACGCGACACGGCCAACGAGGCGCTTGCACATTTTCTCAAGGGCAAGCTCCGCAGCGCCAATGGTGCGCATGCAGTGGTGGATGCGGCCCGGCCCGAGACGACCTTGCGCGATCTCAAAGCCGCGGCCTTCGCCCAGAAGCATGTTCTCGACCGGAACGCGAACGTTCGTCAGCTGGATTTCGGCATGGCCATGTGGCGCGTGATCGAATCCAAAGACGGGCAGCATGCGAACGATTTCGAGGCCTGGCGTGTTCATAGGCACGAGGATCATGCTCTGTTGCGCGTGCTTCGGTGCATTGAAATCGGTTTTGCCCATGACAATCGCGACTTTGCAGTGAGGATCGCCCGCACCGGAAGACCACCATTTGCGGCCGTTGATCACATAGTGATCGCCGTCGCGCTCGATGCGGGTCTCAATATTCGTAGCATCAGAGGAGGCCACCTGAGGCTCTGTCATGAGGAATGCAGATCGGATGTCGCCATTCATGAGTGGGCGAAGCCATTGCTCTTTCTGCGCGCGCGTACCGTAGCGGTGGATGGTCTCCATATTGCCGGTGTCCGGTGCGTTGCAGTTGAAGACTTCTGATGCCCAGCTGACGCGCCCCATCATCTCTGCGAGTGGCGCGTATTCCAGATTGGAGAGGCCCGCTCCATGGAACTCGTCATCATCGTGCTCAGGGCTTGGAGCCAGGAACAGGTTCCACAGACCTTCGGCCTTCGCTTTGGCTTTCAGATCATCGACGATTTGAGGCACGTTCCACGGGTTTTCGAACGCAGCGTGCTGATCTTCATAGGTTTTTTGATTCGGATAAATATGCTCATCCATGAAGGCGGACACGCGGGCAATATAGTCTTTTGTTCTGTCTGAAAAATCGAACTTCATCTGGTTTCTCCCATAATCTTGAGAGAGACCATATTTTTTTTGAGGAATATGCCTATTGGACAGAATGCCTCAAAACCATACTTTTTGTGTGACAAAACGTTGCATCATATCGATCGCTACATATTGCGACCCGAGTGAAAGCCGCTTACCCAGACGGCGAAGCTAAGTTTGGAGGCAGGCATGTTGGGAGTGACGGGTACGGCAGCTCTCTTCAAATTACTGGCCATCGTCTTTTCCGCTGTTTTCGTCACGTCTCTCTTATCCGGTATTTTCGGCATGGCTGGCGGGCTCATCCTGATGGGTGTGTTTACGGCGATTTTCCCGCTATCCTTCGCCATGGTACTGCATGGTGTTGTCCAGCTGTTTGCAAATGGGTGGCGCGCCTTTCTTATCCGTCAGCATATCCAGTGGAGAATCGTCGGCCGCTATCTGATCGGCGGTGTGCTCGCGATTGGTGGCTTGCTTCTGGTATTCTGGCAGCCGGACAAGCAGGCGGTTTTTGTCATGCTCGGCGTACTGGCATTCGTGCCGTGGATACCCAAGACGGTTTTCGCGCTGGATGTGAACCGACCGTTTCAGGCTGAAGTGCTTGGCTTCATCGCACAGGCATTGAACACGCTGGCAGGTGTCGTTGGGCCTGTGCTCGATATCTTCTTCGTAAAGTCGGACATGACGCGCCAGCAGATTGTCGCGACCAAAGGCGCAACGCAGGTTATCGCCCACCTCACCAAAATTGGTTTCTGGACATTGCCTGTTCTCATGTCAGCAGAAGAGGGGGCGTTGCCGCCTATCTGGCTTTGCATTGCCGCGCTGCCCGTGGCGATGACGGGCACCTGGGTGGGCGGCAAGGTTCTCGACAAAATGACAGACGTGTCCTTTCGCAGTTGGACGAAATACATCCTCACTGCGATCGGTGTCGTTTATCTGATGCGTGGTTTCGGGCTGATCTAGGCTTTAAGCAGTCGCGAGAGCGTTCATAACGCCTGCGAACATCGCACGCCCATCGCTGCCACCTTCATGGCCGCCGATTGCGCGCTCCGGGTGAGGCATCATACCGAGAACGCGACGGTTCTCAGACAGGATACCAGCAATGTCGCGTGCTGAACCGTTCGGGTTGTCCGCATAGCGGAACGCCACACGGCCATCGCCTTCCAGCATGTCGAGCGTAGCGTCATCTGCGAAGAAGTTACCGTCATGGTGTGCAACAGGTACGATGATTTCGCTGCCAGACTGATACTCTGATGTGAAAGCAGAGCTGTTCGGGCTGACGATGAGACGTTCATTGCGGCACACAAAGTTCAGGCCGGCGTTTCGCAGAAGCGCGCCAGGGAGCAGACCGGTTTCCGTCAGGATCTGAAAGCCGTTACAAATGCCGAGGATATGGCCACCTGAATTTGCGAAAGCCTTCAGTTCCGGAATGATCGGAGAATTACCAGCCATCGCGCCGCAGCGCAGATAGTCACCATAAGAGAACCCGCCCGGAACGACGACAAAATCGAGGCCTTTCGGCCATTCCGTTGTCTTGTGCCAGATTTGCACCGGATCTTGTCCGGTGATGTCCTTCAGAGCCGTAATCGCATCGCGATCACAGTTTGAACCGGGAAAAATGATGACGCCTGCTTTCATGCGTTCGCATTAGCCGTAATTGCAGCAAATGAAAATCCCGAAGGCGGGCTGAAGACACAAAAAAAGGACGTTCGCTTAAAAGGGCAGGGGAAAGCGAACGTCCTCAGTCTGGGTAAGTTCGTGGAGGAACTTAAACGCATGAACGCGACCAATCGCAGTATCGGGGCCGTGGAGCTTTCAGGGGCGGACAGGCGGTGTCCATTAAGGGGAGCTCCAGCCGCTTTCGGCCGCGTTCATGTTAGTAAAACGCGGGCCGTTTCGGTTTCCGTCTGCTCCGTCGCCTGCTTTTACATTAATTAGTTGTCAGAAAAACCGAGGAACTGAAGCTCTTCGTCAGCAAGGTATGCGGCTCGAGCCGCATCGATTTCGGCCATGAAGGCGTCCATAGGCATCTCAACGAGGCGGCCTTCCTGAGAATAGAAGAATGTGTCGCCGGTTGCAGAGAAGCTCGCACCAAATTCGATGCCGCGCGAATTGATATTCGGGCCGAGTGTATAAGGGCCAATCCAGCTACCGTCTTCTTCGCGCGTGAGCACTTTTAAATCCACATTGCCGAGGATTGGTCGCATTCGGGAATAGAAAACCAGATGCCGACCATCAGCCGTTGCCGCGATATGGCTTTCAACGAGCGACGTATTGCCCTCAGGCAGCAGGCCGTCAAAAATCCAGCCCTCGGTGGTTTCGTCATAATGGGCGACGTAGAAGTCGTGGCCGCCCGGACCTTCGCGGCGCTGCGATACGAAATACATGTCGCCATTCGCCGTTGTGGTTACCGAAGTCTCGTCCGAACCATAATGGATGTTTCCGGGCACATATTCGGCTTCACCCCAGCCATCTTCGGTACGTTCGATGGACCAGATGTTCATGTCATCGCGGTTCTCGAGGCCGGGAGCGGGGCGGTCCGATGCGAAGTACAGGCGACCGTCAAACGGGCTGAAGTGCGGGGCAACGTTAGAGCGCAGCTTTGGCCAGTCCAGTTTGACCGGCTCCGACCAGCTTCCGTCGTCCTGAAGCAACATCTCATAGAGGTCGGTGTCATCGCGGGTCTCGCGCGTGAACACACGAACGGTGCCTTCCGCATTTTCAGTCAACGTATAGGCGCGGTGATAAGGATCGGGAATGTCTTCGCCGGGAAAGACGAGCTGCGGCAGCACGGGCGCGTCTGCAGCCGTTGTCTCGGTGGTGTCGTTTCCACAGGCCGCCAGACAAAGCGCAAGCCCGGACAGGACGAGTAGGTTTGCAGTCTTCAGCATAAAAAAACTCCGCGATCTTAGCTGGGGTCAGCCAGTATCGCGGAGCTATGACGATTTCACGACGCGGCACTAAAAAAATGCCGTAGCCGGATAATTTTACGCGTCTGCCAGTTCGATCTGGTAGCGCTCGATCACGGTGTTTGCGAGAAGGCTTTCGCACATCTCTTTCACACGGGCTTCAGCAGCATCCTTCGCCAGACCGTCTTCGAGTTCGAGCTCGATACGTTTGCCGATGCGTGCGCTTTTGACTTCATCGAAGCCAAGACGGGAGAGCGTTTCAGAAACAGCCTTGCCCTGCGGGTCAAGTACGCCGTTCTTCAGTTCCACATAAACGATAGCTTTCATGTGAGCGTTAGCCTCCGTTGCGCTCGCTGTTGATATCAATCACAGACGCGATGTCTGAGGATTGTTTGAAGATACCGAGTCGCGTCGCGACTTCTGCATAGGCCTCGGTAACACCGCCCATGTCGCGACGGAAGCGGTCTTTGTCGAGTTTTTCGTTGGTTTCGAGGTCCCAGAGACGGCAGCTGTCAGGGCTGATTTCGTCGGCGAGGATTGTGCGAACCATATCGCCTTCGAAATGGCGACCGAATTCCAGTTTCATATCAACGAGACGGATGCCTACAGCGGCAAACAGGCCTGCAAGGAAGTCGTTTACGCGCAGGGTCGTTGAGACCATGTCGTCGATTTCCTGAGGGGTCGCCCAACCGAAGGCAGCGATATGTTCTTCGGAGACCATCGGGTCACCGAGTTCGTCTTTCTTATAATAGAATTCGACGAGTGACCGCGGCAGCGCTTCGCCTTCAGTGATGCCGAGGCGCTTGGAGATTGAGCCTGCAGCTACGTTGCGAACAACCACTTCCAGAGGAATGATTTCGCACTGCTTTACCAGCTGCTCACGCATATTCAGGCGCTTGAGGAAGTGCGTCGGAATACCAATGCCTGAAAGGCGCGTCATAAAGTATTCTGACAGACGGTTGTTCAGTACGCCCTTGCCATCAAGAACGGCATGCTTTTCCGCATTGAAAGCTGTGGCATCATCTTTGAAGTACTGAATCAGTGTATTTGGTTCAGGACCTTCATAAAGAATCTTGGCTTTGCCTTCGTAAATTTTGCGGCGACGAGACATCATTCGGCTCTCCGGTTACGACGCTCTGTATGGAATAGAGTGTTTCAAGCTGCGAGGCACTACACGGTTTCGAGGCAAGATACCATATCTGCGGCGAAAAACCCGGAGATTCTGTTTGCGATAGGGTGGAAAACCTAGCAAAGAACGGGGTAGAAATCATTGTAACGAAGTCAGTCAGGAAAGTGACCCGAACATGGCACAATTTGAAGATCGCGAGCGCGGAGAAGAAAAGAAGTTCTCCCTCGATCAGGAAACACTCTTCAAAGCGACTGCGCGCCGCAACAAACTTCTCGGCCTCTGGGCTGCAGACGTTCTCGGTCTGGCGGGCGACGAAGCGGAAGCTTATGCAAAATCTGTTGTCGTTTCGGATCTGGAAGAGCCGGGCGATGAAGACGTGATCCGTAAGGTTCTTGGTGACTTCGATGCGAAGGGTGTTTCACGTTCACGCGAAGACATCGTTGCGCAGCTCGCAGAACTTATGCCTGTTGCTGTCGAGCAAGTTAAAGCGGGCTAATTCCGCGTAAAAACTTCGCCGGTTCATCCGGCCAAAGCTTTCTGAAAGGTTACGAACACCGGGAGGTTTCGTAACCTTTTTTGCACCTGATCCTAAGCTGGGTCTGCGACATTTCAGTCAGGGTTCGAATGAAGAGAAACCCGTTTGGAGATGTGGCATGACTGATAACAACAATAATACGCTTTCATCCGAGGAACTGTTCTACCGCGAGCACCGCATCGACACATGGTCGTGCCGTCAGCTTGCAGAATGGGCGCTGGCTCATTTCGGTGACCGGACAGAACCGAATGCTTATAAACGTATCGTGAGCTCAATCGCGAATACGGGTGCTGATCTTGCGGTGGAAAAAGTCCACGCAGATCTTTCGAGCCTCGGCTTTAATTATCGTCCTGAAGCCGTAATGCGCATGTATGAGCGTTTTCGCCGTGATGCCGAAACTCAGGCGTTCCGTACATCCGGCGACAATATCGCAGCCTGATCAGCCGTGACGGCGATACGGTGAGTGAATGATGATGCGGCGACGGTTGCCGTCTTCATCTGTTTTCTCGATCGTCTCTGTTGAATCCATGCTCTGACCGAACTGGAACTGATCGCGGTATTCTTCGGGCGGCACAATTTCAAAGCCGAGGAAATCGAGCAGGAACAGAAAGCCGACGCCTGTTAGCAGAGCCGTCGAAATCGTGCGGATTACAAACCGAATGATAGCGCCCCGGAAAAAGGCTACGGCGATAGCGCTGGCGCTGCCGCCGAAAAAGCCTGCGCCCGACGCGAGTGCTGCAAGATCGACGCTGCCGCCGAACACATTCTGCAAATTCTCCAGAATCGCTTCCATGATCTCTATCCCCGTAAATTCGGGCGCGCCACGCGCGTCCCAAGTAACCTTGCGCATTTAGACGCACGGATTCGGTCCAGGGAATAGGCTTGGCCAGTATTTTTACAGTGAGATTGGCACGTGATCAGTCTTTGCGAACGAGAGCCGCACCGATATCGCCAACGAGACCTGTCAGCTCTTTGCGGCGAATGACCAGCATGACAAGCGACGTGACCCAGATGATAACCGCCGACATGAAAAGGCCGCCGCCATCATTGTTCGGATCGATGCCCAGCGGCGTGAACAGGTGAAAGCTGACAGCGCCGGACATAACGGCCAGCGCGATAAGTGCGCCGAGTGCCTGCAGGCGACGCAGAGCCGGAATGATGCCGATAAGAAGAAGCGCCGAGGCAAAGAGCTCTGCTGTTCCGATTGTGTATTGAGAAAACAAACCTGTCTCAGAGAACAATCCGCCCAAACCAAGGGTGCCAGCCCATCCATCGAGGCGACCGAAGATTTCTTGCGTCTCCGGCGCATCAGTGAATTTGTAGCGCAGACTGTCCAGAAAGACCGCTGCTGCGAAAACGGCGATGACGTGTGGAATAAAGCCGATGATCTTTTTCATTGTGCATGCGTCCCTTGCTTGCATTGGATCGACCCTATCTGACGGCTCTCCGCTGATTTAGCAAAACACGCCGTTTCAAGGTCACGTGTGCGTGGCGGATCACTTTTCGTGATAATTGTTTCAGCAATGAGGATATCTCGTCGCCCTGTTGAGCGTGATTGCTGGAAGCTCAGGTAGGTGAGGGCTATGCATTCGTCTCGAAGACAGAGGAATGCCCAATGCATATGGATTTCACCGCAGACGCGCCACCAGCGCCGGAGATCGAGTTCGGAGACTTTTTGAAAGTCGACATTCGTGTCGGGACGATTGTCGAAGTGGAGCAGTTTCCAGAAGCGCGAAAGCCATCTCTGAAACTGAAAATCGACTTCGGTCCTGCCGTCGGCGTGAAAAAGTCATCCGCACAGATCACAGTGCATTATGATGCTGAGGCGCTCGTTGGAAAGCAGGTGGCGGCTGTCGTGAACTTTCCGCCGCGCCAGATTGGCCCCTTTATGTCGGAAGTACTGACGCTTGGTTTTGCTGATGAGGCGGGTGCGATTGTGATGTTCTCACCCGACAAGACCGTGCCGAATGGTTCAAGGCTGGCCTGAAACTCAGGCGTTATTGTTTTTCATCAGTCTGACAATCGGGCCGCTCGCCATGGAAAGCGCCTGGCAGGTGGCGTTATAGCCTTCCTCGACTGCGCGGTCATACTCTTCCCAGTCTCGCAGGTCGATTTTTGGAAGTTCCGGCGCAACGAGAATAGTTGTCAGTTCACGCCCCGCATTCGGGTCGACTGACAGGGTCGCCGTACGCATAAGCAAGCTGGCAATCGGCGGCGCTTCTGACAGTCCATGCTTGAACGCCCAGCCCATGAAGCCTGGCGGATCGATGAAGTCGTCTGCTGCGAGGCCTTCAGGGGCGCGTGCCACGTCCGAGCCAATGATAAAGCCACGATGTGCCTGACGCATTATATCGACGGGGAAATTGTTCAACACAGCGCCATCGACCAGCACTTCGCGGTTCTCGACAAATGGCGGGAGAATACCCGGAAGCGCAATACTCGCACGCAGGGCTTCGCGAAGCTTTCCACGTGTATGCAAGTGAACCGCTCCGGCAGTCAGGTTGGTCGATACGCAAAAGAACGGCAGATGCATGTCGTTGATCATCGTCTCGCCGAAATGCTCTTTCAGACGCTCATCGACCAGCTTTCCTTTGACCATTGAAACCACGGGCAGGGTGTAGTCACCCAGCGGATTGCTTTCCACAAAAGCTTTGCGAATGCGATACTCGATCTCGTCGTCATCCCAGCCCATAGCAACGCACGCAGCAACGACGCCGCCCATGCTGGCGCCGCCGAGAAAGTCGATCGGGCAGTTGTGTTCGCGCAGCGCCTTCACCGCGCCGATGTGTGCATAAGCGCGCGCGCCGCCGCCAGACAGAACGAGGCCAACCGAGCGTCCGGCCATAACACGGGCTAGTCGGTCGCAATCTCCGCCCTGAACGCCTTTCCAGTGGAAACAGCGCGCGGCACCGGCAGCATCGATCCAGTCTGTCGGTTCAGAGACACGACGACCGTTCGAATGCTCGACCAGGACAATATCGATAAGGCGGAAGGTCTTCGCCGGTGAGGTGTCATCCGGAAGGAGAGGCACGGACGGGCGCGCATCAGGCCGCGCGAGCACCCAGACGCGGTCTGCCTGTCTAAGCGAGAGCTTGAACCACGCATTGTCACCGATTGTGGAAGTGAGAATGACCACGTCATTGGAAGCCTCCAGCGCGTCGAAATAAGAAGCGCCCTGATTTTCTGCTTCTTCACCAACAATGGCGGCCGACATGCCAAGACGCGCGAGAGCGTCGGCAAGCACACGGGCCCGCAGCTTCAGGTCAATGGTCGGTGAGGAGGCAGCCAGTGCGAACACTTTTGGTTCAGCGCGATTGTTTTGCCGGCGGTTTTGACGAAGCCTCATCAGAAGAATACGAGACAGGCGCTCCATCACTTCCGGTGAAGAGCGCATCATCTTCATAAAGGTCGTGCGAGGAAGCTTGATGACCTCCGTATCGCGGACGGCCAGAACAGAGTTTGAGTGAGGCTCACCAGCGAGCATCGCCATTTCACCCACGGGTTCGCCGGGGCGAATATGGCCTACAAAATCAGTGCGCCCGTCAGGTGCGCGGCGAAAAGCGCCAAGCGTTCCACTGAGTACGAAATAAATGGCATCCGAGCTTGTGCCTTCGTCGAAAAGCGTGCCGCCGCCCGGAACCGAGAACCATACAGCCTCTTTTTCTGCGGCACGCAGTGTGCGCAGAGGGATGTCTTTCAGAAATGGAATGCGGGCCAGATTAGACACAGATAACGCTCGAACTTGTTCATGTGATGCGTAACGCAAATTGGCGCGTGATGTTAAGCATCAGCCCGAACAATTTGCGGTCATCATCCAGTTGAGTGTCAGATTAGCTGATTATGGTTAACGAAGCGCGCTATTCGCAGTGGCCTAGACAAGCGCGTTTTATCGGCAAATGCCGGTCTGGCTCATGTCGAAATGGAAGTGGTTTTCATGCGCCGCGTTGTATTCCGGTCCCAGCACTGTGCCGAAAATTTCGCAGGCATCATCACGGATTGCGCGGAGGAATTCGGCTTCCTCGCTATCGTCATCCCAGTCATTCAGAAGTGTCAGCGTTGAGCCATCAGTGAAGGTGATGCCTTCAATATCGACGGCGTTGCCGGTTGCATGTTCGCTGAAGCGGCCGCTCTCACGGCCATAAAGCCGGCGGCAGGAATAGCTGCCAAAGCTTCTGATTTCTTCGATGTCGCGTCCCAGAATTTCACGCGCTCTTGGAATGAGCGAGTGCTCTTCCCATACCATCAAACCGGCTGTGAGCGGGCATGTCATGCTGAGCGTGGCATTATAGGGAAAGCGGGACTGGTCCAGAGTTAGCGCGTCTGTGAAGCCGCAATTTTCATCATCCGTCGTGTTTTCAAGCCGTGTGAACGCGGTCTCGGCTTCTTCCAGGAACGCGAAACAGACATCCGGATTGCCCTGAAGGTTTGAAACCTTGTTCGCCGTCGCAAAACCGATCGGGTGATTGATAGATAAATCTGTGAACGGGTTATGTTGCGGTGGCAGGCGGACAAGAACCTGCCAGACAACTGCTGCGGCGATTACGCACCAGAAGATCAGTGAAACCCATTTACGTACTAATTTAGTCAATTCGGGCCTTTCTCTTCCGCGCGCAGATTTGCATGTGCATCCATCCTGCCCAGTCTTAACGCCGAAAGAGAAATTTGGGTCCCGCTGGCAGATATAATTTGAGGCTTGGCTGCTAGTTTTCGCGCAATCTAGAGGGATTCAGTGGGATCGTTATGACTCAGACAGTACTGACGGACTGGTCGGCGGACAAAGCTGCGGCTTTTGAAAAAGAAAACATCGTTGCACATCACAACCTTCAGCATCGGGATATGTTCTCTGATGAGGGATTGATTTATCTGCTAGATCGTTATCCGCGCGACTGCATGGGCATTTACACTATGGGCTATGAGGTCACTGATCGGGAATCCTTCCGTTCGGGTGATGCGCCTGACCTGTCTGGTGAAGAGCTTTTCCGTGCTGTTCATGACGGCCGTATCTGGATCAATATGCGCCAGTCCAACCGGTATCTGCCCGAGTATGCTGACCTGACGGCCGAGATGTTCGATGCACTGGAAGAAGTGAATCCCGGCGTTAAAACGATGAAGCAGGATACCTCCATCCTGATTTCTTCACCCAATGCGCAGGTTTTTTATCACTTCGATGTGCCGCTCGTGACGCTCTGGCAAATCCGCGGTGTGAAGAATGTCTGGCTCTATCCGGCTGAGGCGCCATACCTCACAGATGAAGACCTTGAGACGGTTGTTCTCAAAGAGTCCGAAGAAGAAATTCCGTTCACACCAAACTTCGATGAAACGGCCATGAAAGTGCGCCTTGAGCCAGGAATGGTAGCGACATGGCCGCAAAACGGCCCGCACCGGATCGTCAACGAAGACATGGTGAATGTCTCGCTGTCTTGCGAATTCCAGACGCTTAAATCTGTCGTGCGCGCGAATGCTGTTTATGCGAATGGCGTACTTCGCCGAAACTTCGGAATGTCGCCTCAAATTGCGCGCGACGGAATGTTTTCGCAGTATTCCAAAGCCGGATTGGCAAGAATCTTTAAAATTTTGAAGGTTCGTAAAGCCTTTGAATACCATAATCCACGCACATTTGTTGTGGACCTCGATTCTGAGATGGCCGTACGGGATATCGCTTGATACATCCTTCGGCCCGGCAAATCGGGGCGGTGAGAGGATGGGATGAGTTTCGCAGTGCTAGCAGCGGCGTTTTTGATTTCGACGGGGAGACCTCCGCTCGAAACCGCTTTGGCGCGCACTGAACCACCTCCAAGTCTTCGTGCCGCGTTTACCGTCGAGCTGACGGACGGCGAAGCATTCCGTGAAATCCGGTACGATCCGCGAATTCAGCTGCCTGAGCCACGCTGGACTGTCGTTGAAGCGAATGGAACGAGCGACGAGCTGGACCGTGTCGTTGAAGAATGGGGTGAGGAAATTTCCCCTGACGGCTGGCTGATCCCCGATGATCTCGAAGCGAGCATGGGCGGTGTCGTCGAGGCAGACGATCTTGGCCGCTTATGGCGTATCGAGTTTGAGCATCAACCGTCGAGCAATGATGGTCCAATCGACCGTTGGGCGAGTGAGCATCTTATTGGCTACACTTGGCTTGATCCGGTCGGTCAGAATCTGGTGCGTGTGGAATACCATTCATTTGGCCCGTTTGACGCGCCCGGCGGTGGTCGTGTCGATTCCTATACTCATCAGTACATTCTGCATCAGGATCCTGAATACGGCGTCTCTTTCATCTCGGCATTTATGGTCGATGTGCAGGGTGAGATTTTGCGGGAAGACATTTCGCGGTCTTACCGGGCGCGCATTACCGATATTGATTTCTTCTTTTCCAGCCCGGTTGAAGAATCTCGCTTTCTGCGTCAGCGCAATGCCGAAAACGGGCCCGTGATTGGCGTGATGGTTCGCCAGTAATTTTTTTCGCAGACGGGCTGCCCAGACGCCAACGACCCACTACATTACGGGTATGATTCACCTTGTTAAACTCTGTGTCGGCGCGGAAAGCGTGGACGATCTGGCAAACTGGCAGAAGCGCGTTATCGCGCATCGCAAGGCGCTTGGATTGTCTCCAAACCCTGTCCACGAAACCCGTCAGTCGCCAAAGCGTGCAGACGAACTGCTGGATGGCGGTTCGATCTATTGGGTGATCAAAGGCGTTATTCTGGCCCGACAGGAATTCGTCGAGGTGAATGTCATGGAGGACATGAACGGTCGTAATTATTGCGAACTGGTTCTGGACCCTGAAATTCACCCGACGGAGCCGCAGGGGCGCAGGGCTTTTCAGGGCTGGCGCTACCTCAAGCCTGACGATGCTCCTAAAGATGCAACGGGCAGTCACTCTGCTGAAGTGCCTCCAGAGCTGACACGGGCTTTGCGCGACGCAGGTGTGTGGTAAGAAGCGTCGAGGACGCGACGGGGCAGGGGATGAGTCTCAGAATTATTGGTGCGGGATTGCCGCGGACAGGGACGTTGTCGCTCAAGGCTGCGCTCGAGCAGCTAGGCTATGGCAAGTGTCATCACATGTTCGATGTGATGCTCAGCTCTCGTCAGGTTAATCAGTGGCACGACATTATGGAAGGCGAAACGCCGGACTGGGATGACGTATTCCAGGGCTATGATGCGTGTGTGGACTTTCCTTCCAGTCTGTACTTTCGAGAGCTTGCGGCGGCCAATCCGGATGCAAAAGTCATCCTGACGGTCCGCCCGCCAGCTGACTGGTACGCCTCAATGCGCGACACGATCTATAAGGTGGAAACCTCGGTGCCGCGCTGGCTGCAATGGTGCTTTCCGCGCATTGGAAAACTGACCGAGCTGGCAGACAGACTTGTCTGGCAGGGGCTTTTCGATGGGTGTTTTGAAAACGAATCCTATGCACGCGCTGAATTTGAACGCCATGTTGATGACGTGAAAGCGGCCATTCCGAAGGAGCGCCTTCTGGTCATGGAAGTCAAAGACGGATGGGCGCCGCTCTGTGTGTTTCTTGGTGTTCCTGAGCCGGACACACCGTTTCCGCGTGCGAATGACAAAGGCCAGTTCCGCCGGATGACGAAAACACTGAAACGGTTGTCCATTGTACCGTGGATACTTCTGGGTGTTGTTGTGATTGCAGCGGGTGCAATGGTCGGGCTGACCTATTTCTAGATAAGGACTGAGGCTATGGAATTTCTAACGCGCATTACCGTTCAGGGCCTCAGCATCCTTTCGACGCTCTTTGTTCTGGCCATCGGCTTCGGCGTTCTGTTGATCGTGATCATGTTTCTCATCGACGCGAACCAGTCGAAGAATGCCGTTCGGCGTAACTTTCCGGTGGTTGGTCGATTTCGTGATCTGTTCGCGCGGCTGGGTGAGTTTTTTCGCCAGTATTTCTTTGCGCTTGACCGTGAGGAGATGCCATTTAACCGCGCTGAGCGCGACTGGATTTATACCTCGGCAGCCGGCGAAGATAACACGCAGCCTTTTGGTTCGACGCGTTCGCTAAACATTGTCGGCACGCCCATTTTTGCCAATGCGCCATTCCCGATTCTTGAAGAGACGAATGAAAGCCCTGAGCTGACTTTCGGCGAAGGCTGTGCGCAGCCGTATCGCATCCATCAGCTGATAAACATCTCCGGCATGAGTTATGGCGCGCTCTCAAAGCCTGCGATCCAGTCCTTGTCGCGCGGCGCAAAACTTGCGGGTTGCTGGCTGAATACTGGTGAGGGCGGCCTGTCGCCCTATCACCTTGAGGGTGGCTGCGACATCATCTTTCAGATCGGCACCGCCAAATATGGCGTGCGTGACGAGAAGGGTGAGTTCTCCGAGGAGAAATACCGCGAGGTGACGGGCCATCCGGAAGTGAAAATGACAGAGCTCAAGCTGGCTCAGGGGGCCAAGCCAGGCAAAGGCGGTCTGCTGCCGGGGTCTAAGGTGACGTCCGAGATTGCAGAGGTGCGTGGTATTCCCGAAGGCGAAGACTCTGTGTCGCCAAATCGGCATCCCGAGATCGATTCTGTCGATGACCTGCTGGATTTTATCGTTCGACTGCGAGAGGTTTCCGGCAAGCCGGTTGGTATCAAAACAGTCGTAAGTTCAAAGCGCTGGCTCGATGAGTTCTGTAAAGGCATCAATGCCAGAGGGCCTGAAAGCGCACCGGACTTTATCACGGTAGATGGCGGCGACGGCGGCACAGGCGCTGCTCCTATGGCGCTGATGGACAATGTCGGCCTGACACTCCGTGAAGCGCTGCCCATGCTGGTGGATGCATTACGCGAGCATGGATTGCGCGAGCGGATAAAAGTCATCGCTTCAGGCAAGCTGGCTGTACCTGCCGAAGTTGCCTGGGCGTATTGTACGGGTGCGGATGCTGTAAACACGGCGCGTGGCTTCATGTTCTCCATCGGCTGTATTCAGGCCATGGCGTGCAACACAAATAATTGCCCGACAGGCATTACCACACACAAGCCGCATCTTCAGGACGGTATCGTGCCAGAGACAAAGGCAAAATCCGTCGCATTCTATGTGAAGCGTATGGAGAAGGATGTTGAAATGATCGCGCATAGCTGCGGTGTGGAGCACGCGCGCTTCCTTCGCCGCAGCCATGTTCGCATTGTTCAGGCGAATGGCCGGTCCGTTCCAATGGATGATCTCTATCCGGAGATGGAAGACCTGCGCTAAAGCGCGATATTGTCGATCAGGCGTGTTTTACCGAGCCATGCCGCTGCGATGAGGCGGCATGCGTGGTCGGGGATTGCGCCTTCAATCGGATCAAGCGTCGCCGGATCAACGGCTGTAATGTACTCGACCTTATTGAAGCCCGCCTCTTCAAGCGTTTTGATCGCTTCGGCGACCGCGGCCGTCTGGTCTGCGCCGTTTCTGATGCGGATGGACGCGCGGTGCATCGCCAGATGCAGAGACGGCGCAATCCGGCGCTCTTCTGGCGTGAGGTAGGCATTACGCGAAGAGAGGGCGAGGCCGTCTGCAGCCCGAAGCGTAGCGCCACGCACGATCTCAATAGGGAAGCACAGGTCGATCACCATGCGCTTGATCACCTGAACCTGTTGGAAGTCTTTCTCTCCAAAGAAGGCTTTATCCGGCTGCACCTGATTAAACAGTTTGGCGACAACCGTCGCGACACCGCCAAAGAAGTGAGGGCGGAATTGACCTTCAAGCTTTGCGCCCAGATCTGGCACAGAGACGCGAGTCTCTTCGCCTTCCGGATACATGGTGGCGACTTCTGGCGTGAAGACGAGATCGCATTTATGCGCTTCTAGCATAGCCTGATCGGCCTGTTCCTGACGTGGATAGGCATCCAGATCTTCGTGCGGTGCGAACTGTGTCGGGTTCACGAAAATGCTCGCCACTGTGCGGTCACATGCGGCCACCGACAGGTCCACAAGAGACAGGTGGCCCTGATGGAGTGCACCCATAGTTGGTACGAAGCCAACCGTCAGGCCATCGCGTTTCCAGCCGCGCACAATACCGCGAAGTTCTTCAAGAGAGCGCACAACCTGCATGGGGAAGTCCTGTGTGAACGAAGTGTGAAATTCCGACCCCTGCAATAGCGTGCGCTAAGATTTTGGCAATCGGCTTAAACACTTGGTTAACCGAAACCATTCAATTTGGTAATATGTTTACACGACTCTTACGTCCTTCTCAGAGCCATGTTCACGCCAGCTTTTCTCAAGATGCAGCGGAAGGCGAAGCTTTCCGCAACGTTGACCGGGAGCTGGAGAACAGACTTTTTGGAACGGCGCGTAAGGCTCAGTCCCTGACATCTCTTTCTGTTCATGCGCATGAGGGTGCCGCACTGAACGGCGAGGCCGGACGCAATGATGTGCTCGGTAGCGCGCTGGAAGACCTGTCAGCTCAAATTGCTAACCTTCTGCGGCCTCAGGGCGACGCGCAGACGCAAGCGGTTGAACCAGTTTCTGATAATGTCGTTTCAGACTTTCTGTTCGACAGCGCAGCAAAAACAGAGGCGGTGGAGGCCGATCTGTTTGATGTTTCCCCAGGAGTTTCGGAAGCAGCTGCGCAGAATCAGATTATCGCAGCCAGCCAGACTGGAAGGCTCAATGGTCTGGGGGCAGACCAGAGCTCGACGGAAACTGTGTCGGGGAGGGTAAGTCCAATGTTGTATGGAGCGTGCTCGTGAAACCCGAAGGATTTAATCTCATGGATCGTGCGCAGGACCTGACGTCGAAAAAGACGACAGTTGATGCACATGAGTGTCGTGTCATCATTATTGGTAACGAGAAGGGCGGCGCAGGCAAGTCTACCGTTGCGATGCACCTTTCCGTGGCTCTCATGCGTATGGGCAAGAAGGTCGGTGTCATCGACCTCGATGTTCGCCAGCGCACTTTCACCCGCTATCTTGAGAACCGCACACGCTGGGTCAAATCAACCGGCTCTAATATCCCGATGCCAGAATCTCTGCGTGTGGATGCGAGCGTTGCGCGTAACCTTGATGAGGCTGAGGCGGAAGAAAGCGAACGCTTCCTCGATAGCCTGAAGCGTCTCAAAGCCAGCTGCAATTACATAATCGTAGACGCGCCGGGTGGTGACACATTCCTGTCGCGCCTTGCGCACGCTTCGGCTGACACGCTGATCACGCCTCTGAATGACAGCTTTGTTGACTTCGACCTTCTGGGCGATGTGAACCCGCAAAGCCTCGAAGTCGTTCGTCCGTCTTTCTATGCTGAAATGGTCTGGGCTTGCCGTAAACACAAAGCGCAAACGACACGTAAGCCGATTGACTGGGTTGTCATGCGTAACCGCATGTCTCCGCTCGAAGCACGCAACAAACAGCGTGTTGGCGAGGCGCTCGATAATCTGGCTCGCCGTATTGGCTTCCGTCTTGCGCCAGGCCTGTCCGAGCGTGTGATTTACCGCGAACTCTTTCCAATGGGCCTGACACTTCTTGATCTCACAGAAGAAGGCTCAAACATTACCTTCACGATGAGCCACGTAGCCGCTCGTCAGGAACTGCGTGACCTGCTTATCCTTCTGAAGCTTCCGGGTATTGAAGGCATGGAACTCGCGTTCTAGAGCGATTTTTCGAACAACGAATTTAGTTAGAAGGCGCCCTGAAAGGCGCCTTCATTGTATTCGTAGATCTCGATTTCGCTACGGCCTTCAGATGTCTCATAGGCGCGATACATGCCTTCAGTATTGAACGACCATGCCGGATAACCGTCAGGCCCGAGCATCACAATGCCGCCGTCACCGCCGAGCCCTGTGAGCTCAGTATGGATGACATGATCGGCTGCGTCCTGAGCGGTTTCACCCAATAGTTCGATACGGTTGCAAATCGCATAGGCGATAGCCAGGCGGATGAAATACTCACCTGTACCGGTCGAAGAAATGCCGCAAACATTGTTTTCCGCATAGGTGCCGGCACCGATAATAGGACTGTCACCAACGCGGCCCCAACGTTTCGCCGTGGTGCCGCCTGTGGACGTGCCGGCGACGATATTTCCATCCATATCCATCGCGACCACGCCAACCGTTCCGAATTTCTGGTCGTCAGGAAACGCCAGAGAGGACAGCCATTCATTCGAGAGAGAGGCTTCTTGTGGCGCCATTGGCTGCATGCGCTCCGGCGCTTCTACACCGCGCCGTTCCAAGACGCGCAGCAAGCTCTGCCAGCGGCGTTCAGTGAAAAAGTAATACGGATCGACAATCGCCAGCCCTTGCTCAGCTGCGAACTGGTCAGCGCCTTCACCTGCCAGCATGACGTGAGGCGAGTGCTCCATCGCTGCGCGAGCCGCGGAAATCGGGTGCTGGATGTTAGAGAGGCCTGCGACAGCACCGGCGTCGAGCGTGTCGCCGCGCATGATGGACGAATCGAGTGAGAAGCCGCCTGTTTCTGTCATCACAGCGCCGCGTCCGGCATTAAAGAGCGGATTGTCTTCCAAACCGCGGATCACGGCCTCAACCGCGTCTATAGATTCGCCACCGTTCGACAGGATATCGCTACCTGTCGCGAGCGCTTCTGTCAGCGCTGCAGTGTATGCCGCCTCCGTTTCATCATTCATAGAGTCGCGCGTAATGACGCCAGCTCCGCCGTGAATAACAATGGACCACTCCAGCGGCGGAGCCTGCATTTCAGATACGGGCTCGGAGGCTGAGGTCGCGCATGCACTGACAGCGAGAGCTGAGGCGGCGAGGGCGACGGAAGCGGTGCGGAAGGACATGAAGGGCTCCGATTTCAAAACATGATGGCTGGACGTCATGTCAGCGCGTCTCGTCCCTGTGCGCAATAAAAAAGAGGCGGCCCGCAGACCGCCTCTTTCAGAGTGCTTGGATTTTGAACCTTAGAATGTCGCGCGGACGTTCAGGCCAAATGTCGTGATGTCGAGTTCATCGCGACCTAAGCTCTGAGAGACGAAGCCGTTAAAGCTCAGGTTATCAGAGCTGTAGTATTGAAGTTGAGCGCTCAGATCCACCCAGGAGCTATCGGATTCTGGACCAACAGTCTGGAACGTTGATGGTGACGCACCGTTGAAGAAGGACGACACTGTCGTTCCGTCAGTTGCCAGATCATAGATGAAATCCGCACCGACGGTTGGACGGAATTTAGATGGGCTGTCAGGGTTGAAGAAGTGGAAATCCGCACCGGCATGCACCTGAGCCGTACGGGCCCGGATGTCATCAAATGTCAGTGCGCCAGCACCGCCTCGCTCTGAGTAGCCATCCACATCGAAAGACGCATAGTCGATGCCAAACGAAGGCTCAATGAAGAGCAGGTGACCTGTGTCATACGCTCGGGACAATTCAGCTCCGATGACGAACTCGTCAGCGTCCGTAGAGCCGAGCAGTGTACCACCCGTGAGGACGTCAATGCGTGTCGAGGTGACGCCGCGTTGACCAGCGCCTGCATACGCGTTGAGGTTGATGCCATTTTCTCCGGCATAAGCTGCGTAAATACCAAGTGTCACACCATCAGATTCGTTGCCGCCGACGGTTGAATTGTATGTGGTCTCGCCGTCAGTATAGCTGAGGAATGCGCCCATACGGAATCCAGGTTCGAGTTCGTGGTCGATACCTGCTGTGATGGTGATGCCATCGAGGTCACTGGTTTCGTTGTTCAGTGCATTAGTTTCTGTACCTGTATAGTAAGAAACCTCTACGAACGAGCCCATACCTGTATCGGACTGAGTATTGACGCTACCGCCGCTCTGAGCGGCTGTAGCTTCAGCAGCTAGGGCGAACGCCGCCATTTCTTGTGAGCCAGCAACCTGAATGCCGTTTGTTCCAGTGCGGTTGAACGCGGCCCCATTGGCATTGCCTTGAGCGATTGCCGCAAAGCGGTTCTGCAGGTGCACACCAAGCTGATTATTGCCTGCGAGCAGGCCGTTAACCACCGAACCTTGCTCGTGCGGTGTTACGCCTTCCAGAGCAGAGAGAAGTTGATCACCGCTCAGATAGTCGAGAACGCCGTAAACGCCGCTCATATCATCGTAGGATGAGCTACGGGCACGGTTCAGGCCGTCGACAAGGCTCTGAGTGTTCTCGTCTGTGATCGTTGGAAGCACAGACTCAAAGCTTGCCGCTTCGATTGTGTAGTTCAGCGCGCCGTCAAGATCTGTGTAGGTCGCATATAGAACGCCGAGCAGGTCGGTGTCAGCAATAGCGCCTGTCGATGCACCTGTGTAGGTGATCAGCGTGCCTGTATCGCCGAACTGGTAAGGCGTTCCGAACAGAACACTACCACCGAAGGAGGCATCACCGTCTACAGACAGGCTGCTGCCTGTGTAGCCGAATACGCTTGCCGACGTCATGACGAGGTCGCCAATCAGGGACATGCCTTCGCCTGGTGTCAGAAGGCCAGCGTTCCAGAGCGTTTCCGCATTGTATGTGCCGGTACCTGTCAGAACACCTGCGACGTTCAGAATGTCACGGGAGATGAAGACGCCGTTGTTTTCCAGCGTGCCGCCAATAACCTGCGTATCGACGAGTGCCCACAGACCTGCATCAGAGTTGATGCGAAGCGTAGCGTCGAGGTTAGCAATGGTCAGGCTATCGACTTCAGCAAAGATGTCGACGGTCGTTGTGCCAGCATTGCTGAGCGTGACGTCGAAATAGTTGTAGAAACCGGAAGACTGAAGGCCGTTATTCGGCACGAAGTTCGTAGAACCCGGGCCAGCCAGAGCTGTCGGAGAGCCAATGTCGCCATACTGGAAGGTGATGAGTTCAGCGTCACCTGTTGTGCCCCAGACGCTGCTGCCGGAAACAGAGCCGAAGCTCGCGTCACCAATGCCGTCGCCTTCGATCAGCAGACCGCCCGCCGGACGGTTTTCACCGATGGAGCCAACGACTGCGTTTGCAGATGCATCAACGCCAGCTGTACCGGCTGGAGTGCCTTCTGTTTGCTGCGCTGGTGCGATATCAACGTCCAGAACGATGCCTTCGTCCGGACCGTCGCTGCCAACGCCAGGTTCTGGCGCATCAGGGATGCCATTTACGAGGTTACCGTTCTCGTCAATGATCAGATAGTTCGGGTCGAGGTCCTGAACCCAGTGAGTCGGATCGCTCCATAGGCCGTCACCTTCGATGGCGCTGACGTATTTGTAAGGGTTCGCCTCGACGATGAAGTCATAATAGTTGAACAGCGGGTTGTAGTAGCTGACATCGGAATAACCGGATGGAACCGGAGACACGAATGTGAAGCCGCCGCTGAGAACGCCGCCAATGATAGGCGCATCGCCGAGCTGGTCAAAGAAGATCGCAGAACCGGAGTCGCCACCTGCTGTGCCGGACTCGTATGGGAGTGCGTCATCAGGGAAGATGTCGTTAGACAGTGATGTGTTGAACCAGGTGTTAGTGAACGGATCATCGAAGAAGAACCAGCTCACGCCATCTGTACACGCCCAATCGCCAATGCCGTCACGGCCACATTCTTCACCTGTGCGGTCCGGATTGTCGAAGTCGATCCAGTACATGGACTGGTTCGCGCCCGGAGCGTTGGTGTAGTATGGCGAAGCATCTGTGCCGAAGATTGCGCTGAGGAAGTCGACCTGTGAACCAACCATGCCGATGAGGTTTTCACCAGCCTGACGTTTGCCATCAATGCCGACATCGCCGGTCGAGCCGATGCCGTGGCCACCATAACCAACCATGGACACGTGCTCGCCAACGCCAACAGGGCTGAACAGCATGGAGTAGCTCGGCAGATGCGCGAGCGGGTTGGACAGGCTGACCATTGCAACGTCAGCGGACGGGAAGTTCAGCGCTGGACCGAATGCAGGGTCCGCGTCCGGGTGGATGAGAACCTGGTTGCCGAGGACGAGACCGTTACGCTCGTCGATTTCATAGAAGCTGCTTGCCGCGCCAGTGCTCAGCCAGCCAAACAGGGCGTCAAATGTATCAGGGCCGTATGCGATGATCGGCGAAAGCGCGTTATTATAGTCGTCGTAAAAATAAGATGGATAGTCATTAAAGCAGTGCGCTGCAGACAGAACCGTACGGCCGTTGATAAGAGAACCTGTACAGTTGAACGTGATGCCACCTGTCTGATTGTTCAGCATAAAAATCTGAACAACGCCGTCCCATTGGGTGTTGTCGGCATACTCTTCTGAACCCGCAACAGTGACGTCATCGCGAACGGTAAGAGCGTTTGCGGCAGGCGCAAGCGCGACGCTCAGCGCCAGAGCTGAGGTCGTGGCCAAGTGAGCCATAAAAGTCTTCGATTTCAAGGTATAATCTCCCCGGATTACAATACAGGCTGATTTAGCGTCCCGGCAAATCAGCCAATGTGCGATATATGACGGTAATTTCACGGGAACGTCAAAGCCTGTTCGTGCATTAAATGGAGAAAATGAACCCCTTTTCGCAGGCGCTGACGTAAAATAGTTGCAGCCTGCCGTAAGGTTAGCGTGAAAGTGTATTGCCCTGATGCAAAGCCCGACATTCTCCATTATCTTCACAAGCGGGGGCGGCCGTTCTTCTGAGTGCCGCTGGAGAGTGTATCAGGTCTGATGTTCGAGAGTTTTGTGTCCGTGCGTGCACTCGCCAGCGCGTTTGCATTGAGTTTTGTCGCACTTTTGCCAGCCTCAGTCGCACAGGCGGATACCGTGGATATCCGTCGGACGACCGAGTCTAATTATCCGGATGATCTCTGGAGCGCGCTTCGCAATGCGCTGCCGAACGAACGCACGCCTGAAACGCTGTTCGATGCGCGTCGTCAAGCCGAGCGCGCTAGCGGTATCATCAACAACATTCTGAATTCGCGCGGCTATTACGCGCCTGAGATTACGGCGCTCGTTGAGACGGGCACGGTCAACTCGCCCGTTATCGAAGTGAATCCTGGACCTCGTTTCCGCATTGCAGGGCTCAACCTCGCATTTGCAGGCCGCGGTGCCGAAGAGGACGAAATCCAGGAGGCTATGTCGGAGATCGGCGTCAGCGAAGGCGATATCGCGATACCAGCCGAAATAATCGACGTGGAGCGTCAGCTTTCCCAATTCTTCCAGAATGAGGGTTACGCGTTCGCGGATGTATCCAACCGGCGCGTCCGCGGGGACCGTGAAGCGGCAACGCTCAATATCACTTACACGCTTGATGTGGGGGATCGCGTTCGTCTCGGCGAGACCGTGCTGCCAGAAGATTCAGAAACGGATGCGGAGTACATTCTCGGCCTGCAACCGTTTGAACAGGGCGAGATCTATTCGCCGTCAAAGCTGTCCAGTTACGCAGCCCGGTTGAACGAGCTACGCACCTTCCGCATCGCCAATGTCAGATTATCCGATGAGCCGACGGGAGAAAGCCCGGAGGGCGACGCAATCCACGATGTCGTCGTGACGCTGACCGAACGTGAGCGGAATACAGTCGCTGTCGGCGCCAGCATAGCAACCGACGTCGGCGTCGGTTTCAGTCTTGATTATACGCGCCGTAATTTCACCGGCAGAGGCGATACGCTGACAGCAGAACTTGATTTTGCGCAGCTGGAGCAGGAAATCGAGGTAGAATGGCGCCGTCCGAATGAACTCGGATATGGCCGCAACATCGTGCTCTCAACCAGCCTGTCGAATGAAGAAACAGACGGGTTCGACCGGCAGCAATTTGGCGTCAGCGCTGCGCTCGAAGTCAGCCAGTCACCGGACTTCACTTATACGTTTGGCGCGACCGCATCGTTGATCCATGAAGAGGACGACTTTGGCGCGCGCGACCTCCAGCTTCTAGGGCTTTTTCTTGCAGCGCGTCTCGACCGGTCAAACGACTTCCTGAACCCGACGCGCGGCTGGCGTCTAGATGGTCGTATTGATCCGAATGTCTCGTTCGGCGGTGAAGAGAGCCAGTTCATACGGGCTGAAACGCAGGCGCGTGCTTACTGGCCTGTGCTGGGCGACGACGATCTGGTTCTGGCGGGCCGCGTAAAAGTCGGCACGGTTTATGGCGCTGATATTGATGCTCTACCATCTGATAGCCGCTTCTATTCTGGCGGCGGCGGTAGTGTTCGCGGTTATGGCTATCAGGCGATCGGCCCGAGGTCTGCTGACGATGATCCTATCGGCGGACGCGCGCTTCTGGAGACATCGGTTGAAGCCCGCTGGCAGGTTCGTCCGCAAATCGGAATTGTCGGCTTCGTGGATGGTGGCAGCGTATCACGCACGGAAGTGCCAAATTTCTCAGAGCTGCGCTTCGGCGCTGGTGTCGGTGTACGCTATCTCACACCGGCCGGACCGCTACGGATTGATATCGCTACGCCACTGGACAGGTCAGAGTTTGATGATCCAGTACAGGTCTATATCGCACTGGGGCAGGCATTCTGATGACTGAGACTGCTCAAAAACCTTCGAAGACGCAGCGCATCCCCTTATGGGCGAAATGGCTTGCGGGCGTTCTGGTCACCGTCATCCTGCTGCTCGTTGCTGCGCGCATTATTGCGGGCAGCTCTTTCGGGCGTAATTTTGTAGAGACCCGTTTAGAGGCTCTGACCTTCAGCGGCCAGAAAGTCGAGATTGACGGTTTCGAAGGAGATATTCTTTCGTCGGCCACTATCGACCGGCTCGTGGTGCGCGATGTAGACGGCATCTGGGCCGAGGCGAGAAACATTTCTCTGGGTTGGAAGCCGTTCAATCTAGTCGGCCGCCGGCTGGTGCTGACTGACCTGACTATGTCGGATCTTGAGGTGCTGCGCAGGCCTGTGATTCCTGAGTCCGATTCGCCGGAAGAGAATGCCTCTGACGGCACGAGCCCGCTGCGTTCTGTTTCTCTGTCCAATCTGGATATCGATCGGCTCTTCATGGCAGAAGGTGTGGTCCAGCAGGAAGTGGCGGCGTCGGTCTATGCGGCTCTCAACTGGACGCCTGCCTTGTCACGTTTCGAAGTAGAGGTTTTGCCGGAGGATGCGGATGGGGACCGTCTCGTCGGTGAAGTTGAGTGGGGCAAACGCACGCCGTTCTCTGGTGCTCTGGAGTTGAATGGTCCGGCGGGCGGGCTGTTTGCGGCGCTGCTTCGACTCGAAGACGGCGACAGTGTGAACGCGATGTTCAATGCGTCCGGAGATATGGATGCGGTTGATGCGACTCTCACAGCCCGGATCAATGATCAGGACTGGATTGAGTTCGAGACAACGCCGGCAGATGGCCTTCAGGCGGTTACGGCGCGGGTTGAACTTGCGCGCCACCCGGCAACATCATCACAGATCATCCGTCTGGGGGACGTGCTTGATTTGAGTGGCGTGTTTGCGCTGGACGATCCGCTGGCGACGGCGACACTGACGGCTGAGACGGAAACAATGTCTCTGACGGTATCTGATGCGAATGATGCCGATTACTCCCAGACGGCCAACATCGATTTTCGAGCACGTGATCTCAGCCGCGTTGCGGGGACGTCTGATGTTTCGATTGATGACTTGAGCCTAGTAGGGCAGGTGCAGCGCGGGGGGAGCGCTCTGGCGTTCGAGGGTAATATTACCGGTCGAAATCTTGTTGTGCCCGGCTTTAGCGGCAGTTCGCTTTCGGGACCTGTTTTGGCGAGCTTTGAAAACGGCGTGGTTCACATCGAGCCACAGCTTGAGGTCACAGGCGCGCGTGTCGCTACAGGCGAAGAAGAGATTGCTCTAAGGTATATCCGCACCAATGGTATCGCAGATTTCACACTGGACACTATGGCGCTCGACCTTCAGCGATTGGCCGTTTCAACACCGCGCTCTTCATTGAATGTAAGTGGTAGCGGGTCGTTCGCAGACGGCATTGTCATCAATCTGGCTGGCGACGTAAGGGCCGGGCTGTCTGAGTTCGGAGTTTACGAGCGCGGTACAGTTTCAGGGCGTTGGGAGCTTCGAAAGAATAGTTCGGCTGCGCCAGCACAGTTTCGCGTGGCTCTGAACGGTCGTGGCCTCGGTGAAGAAGGAAGTGCGGCTTATGATTGGCTTGGCGAATCCGTCGCGCTGAATGCGAACGGTCGCGTTTCCGACAATGGCGCGCTCACGGTGCCATCATTGTCGCTTGTCACATCTGCTTTTGAACTTTCGGGGAATGCCTCGCGAACTGCCGAAGGCATACTCCAGTCGTCCTTTGAACTGGTGACGACAGAAAGCCATCCGCTTGCAGATATGGCGCCCGGTACACGCATTCGGTCGACAGTTTCCGGGCCGATGGAGTCGCTGAACATTGAAGCACTGCTGAATGCGTCTGAACTCGCGCCAGGCGGCGTTGTCGTCGCAGAACCGGAATTCGGCTTCACTGGTGCGTTCTTGGACGGCGTTCTTGATGGCGATATTCTGTTCACCGGTGGTCTGGAAGGCGATCCGTTGCGGCTTGCTGCTACTGCGCGTGTTGACGGCGGGGCGTGGCAGGTCAGTGCAATTGATGGCCAATGGCGTGAGCTCGTTCTCGAGGGAGAGGCTTATGGCGATGGCGGCGACCTTGAGGCCATCAGGGCAGATACGAATCTCGCAGGGCCGCTGCCTGACGGGCTGCCCGCGGAGACCGTCAATCTGAATGCGCGCCTTGAGAGTAGCAACGTCGCGATCACCGGTTCGCTCGAAGGTGTTGAGCTTGGTGCAGTTCAGAATGGTGAACTGACGCTCGATATTCAGGGCGTGCTTGAACAGCTGCGCTATGATATCGCGCTCACAGGTCTTACGCTGGTTTCTGGTATTCCGCAGGATGTGGATCTTCGTTTGACGGGCGAAGCGCGCGACCTTGCGGATATGACAAGGTCTGTGTCCGGTGAAATCAACGGGCATCTCGGCCTTGAAGAATTCGGGACTGCGGAACCATTTTCCTTCGCTCAGACTGAGACCGGATATACAGGCGACATCCGCCTCGCCGTGTTCGGTGGGGAAGTCGCCGCCGCTTTGAGTGACAACCCAGAAGCGCGCGCTACGGCTTCTATTGCTTCTGTTGAGTTGCGACGCTTGCTCGTCGCGACTGGACGCGCGCCGTTGGATGGCGCAATCGATGTGTCAGTACAATTGCGTGAGAATGGAGACGCTCTTGTCGGAACGATCAATGGCAAAATGGGTGACGTTGCACTGCCAGACTCCGAGATGTCGCCTGTCACCTTCTTTCTGAATGGTGTCATTGAGAACGAAGATGCGAATATTCGCCTCCGAAGCGCTGATGGTCAGGCTCTGAACGCGCGTTTTGAGGCAAACCTGCCGCTCATTACGAACGCGGCCGGGCTCTCGATTTCTCTCGATGACAGCCGTGAAGGCGGCTTTACGGCAGCGCTCGGCGGACGTGTGGACAATATCGCTGCCCTCGCGCTTCCGGACCGAACCGTACTCACCGGCGGTATTGATGCCAATGTTACAGGGCCAATCCCGTTCCAGCCACAGGCGCTGGAAGGCTATGTCCGCATGGATGATGGCCAGTTCGAACAAGGCGAGTTGGGCGCAGTTTTGCAGGCCATCGCATTCGATATTGGACTTGCCAATGAAACGCTGACGCTAAATCGGCTCAACGCGAATGGCCGTAGCGGCGGCACGCTTGCCGGGCAGGGTAGTTTTTCTCTCACCGGCGCGGGCGACAGTAACCTCAGGCTCGAGGCAGACAGTCTGGTGCTCGCTGACCGGTATGAAGGCCGCGCCACGGCGTCAGGTATCTTCGGCATGGAGCTGAACGACGAGACGATTGTCGTTACTGGGGATCTCACACTCGATGAAGGCCATGTCTATCTGGACCGGCTGCCGACATCGTCAGGTGTAACAACACTTGATGTCAGCTTCGGTGATGAAGAAGAACCCGAGGCCGATGAAGAGCGCACGGTAGAGATCGATGTATCGCTCAATGCGCCACGGCGTCTTTATGTGACGGGGCAAGGCATGGACGCAGAACTCTCTCTGGAGTCGCGGATTACTGGCACGCTGTCGGATGTGAGAATTGACGGACGGGCAGATATTGTGCGCGGGCGGTTCGAGCTTCTTGGTAAGCGGTTTGAGTTCGTTGACAGTGTCGTCTTCCTGGAGGGTGCGCCCATGGAAGCGCGTCTGGATATCACGGCCGAACGCGAGACGAATGACCTGCTTTCACAAGTGAATATCACCGGCACACCTGCGCGCCCTGATGTGTCGCTTAGTTCGGTTCCTGAACTGCCACAGGATGAGGTATTGTCGCGCGTGCTGTTCGGGCGGTCCCCGTCTCAGCTGACCGGGCTGGAGGCTGCCAGGCTGGCCGCAGCGCTCGCGCAAATGGGCGGTGGCGGCGGATTTGACCTGCTGGGCGGTATCGAGCAGCTCGCAGGGCTGGATGCGCTGGACGTGCGTCAGAACGACTCTGGCCAGTTTGAAGTGTCTACCGGCCGGTATCTTTCAGAAGATGTCTATCTGGAAGTCATGTCAGACGCGCAAGGCAATGCTGGCGTCAGCGTTGAGTGGGAGCCGCGCGAGAATATTTCAGTCACTGCAGACACCACGCCGGGAGAAGGTGAGAATCTCACGATCGAGTGGACGCGTGACTTCGATTGATAGAGGATAGGGGAGGCATTAAGCGGGGGATTGATGCCTGCTGGCCGTCTTAGAATTCGCGGGCGAGGGAAAAGCCTGCGAAGGATTCACGTTCGGAATGGCTGATGCCACCCGGCGCCGAATAAGACGCTTCAGTTTCAATATAGCTGATCGTGAACTGGGTGCCGCCAAAATAGGTCGAAACGCCCGCCTGAAGATCGCCAATCGTGATCTGGTCATCAAGGCTCATCGTCATAGGCGCGCCATCTGACAGCGAGAAATTATTTGTGCTGACACTCAAAGCTTCACCGTCTGCGGCTGCGAATACATACCAGCCACTGGTCGCTTCGCCGCGTTCGAACTGAACGACGTTACCAAAGCGGATTTCGGCTGAATATCCCTCAAAGCCTGCGTCATTTGACGAAAAAGCTGTGTAGCGCGGCGACAGATAAAGGCCTGAACCGTCATTGTCTTCCGGGGCTGAAATTGCCCAGTCATTACGGAAATTCAGCTGAGTCTGCGTGTCTGTTGGTCGGGTTGGCGACAGGTGCAGGCTATTCTCCGTGCCAAAGCCAAAATCAGATAGCAGTGGAGGCGAAATGTCCGCACCTGGTCTGGCAAGGTTGAGTTGCGCAGTGCCGGGGACTGTCGTCGGCTGAATGTTGATTCGCGTGTCAGAGTATCGCGTGGCGGAGATAATACCTTGTTCTTCCTCTGCTGTTGCAGATTGTGCTGTCCAGGCAAGAATGCCGGTGAGAAGAAGAAAGGTTTTTTTCATTCTGATACCGCCTCAACTCATATCACATTCAGTTTAACACTCCAAACTCTACTTGGTTCCGGAGTGTAACGAGAGATTGTGGCGGAAAGACGATTCTGGACCTGGATTAGACTTCGCTAAAATACATCTGGATTTAGACTTTTGATTCGATGAAGATTTGTACTTTACCGGGCCAGTAAAAAGCCCGGCGCGAGGGCCGGGCTGATCGTAAAAGTATTTTTGAGCAGGCCTTAATCGGCGAGGATTGCGCCAACGATAATGCCCGCGACTATGCCTGTTCCGACCGCGGCCAGATAAGCATCGTTATTATGGCGGACCCAGTAATGGCCGGATGGCGGTGCGTAAAGGCCGTAGCGGTGATAGTCATTAATCCGGTAGCGACCATGATTGTGGAAGCGAGAACCTACACGGTAGTAAGGTTGGTAGTTCGGACGGTACCCGAAGCTCGGTGAATAAAGCACCGGCGTGCGCGGGTTCCAGTGGTAGCGCGGCTGGTAGTAGTTGTTGCTCGGGCGATAATTCCGGTAATTATAGTTGTTGTACGAGTAATTATACCCGCGGTTATTGTTGTAATACCGGTTGTTATACTGCCTCTGATTGTAGTGGCGCTGGTTGTAGTTGTTATAGCCGTAATGACGGTTGCTATTGTTGTAACCGTAATAGCGATTGTTGTTATGGCGTGAATAATTGTCATGACGACGATTATTATTGCGGTAGTCGCGATCGCGATGACGATCGCCGCGATAGTCGCGATGGCGGTTGCCACGGTAATCACGGTCACGGTGTCGATCACCGCGATAACTACGGTCCCGATGACGGTCATTGCCATTATAATGTCGGTCGTTGGTTTGCTGGGCGTGTCCGTTGCCGCGGCCATGCCCGTAGCTCTGCGCGGACGCAGGCATAGCGGAAACCGTGATCATACAGCCAGCCAGAAACGACACGCCGAGGAATTTCAGAGGCTTCATTCGGAGAATCTCCCAGTCTGGGCCCCCACACACATGGATAAACAATAGTTAACCAAAGTGAACGGGGGCTGAACAGCCCCTTTTTGCAGTCAGGCCTTCTCTTTAAGAAGTCCGATCTCGCGCAAACGTTCCATAAGATATTCGTTCGCAGTGATAGGCGGGAACTTTTCAGGGTTCTCGTCAGACACACAGGAAGGCAGTGCACGGATTTCTACGTCCGGTTCAAAATGCAGGAAGAACGGCATGGAATAGCGGCCGAATTTCGAACGTTCCGGCGACGGGTTCACCACGCGGTGGGACGTGCTTTGCAGTACGCCATTGGTCAGGCGTTGCAGCATGTCGCCCACGTTGATGACCATTGTGCCCGGAGGCGCGCTGACGGATATCCAGTCTTCTACGCCACGTGGCCGGACCTGAAGGCCTGCTTCATCGGCACCGAGGAGCAGGGTGATGACGTTGATGTCTTCATGAGCTGCGGCACGCACAGAACCTTCTGGCGGCGGCTCTTGCTGCGCAGGGTAGTGAAGAAGGCGCAGAATTGAATTGCCGTATTGAACCTTGTCCACGAACCAGTCGCGTTCCAGGCCGAGGCCCGTCGCGACCGATTGCAGAAGACGATGGCCGAGAGCGTCGAACTCTTTGAAGATGCCAGTCGTCGCTGCGTCGAAGTCCGGAACTTCCGGAACGCTAGGCGTATCGGGCATGGTTTCACGATAAGGGTGATCTTCCGGCAGCTCGCGGCCTGTGTGCCAGAACTCTTTCAGATCCATGGCCGCAACACCTTTGGCATTTTCCTGACCAAAAGGGGTATAGCCACGTTGGCCAGCCCCATTCGGGTCGAAATAAGTCTGCTTTGTTTCTGCGGGCAGAGCAAAGAAGTCACGCGATGCCTGATAGGCCTCGTCGATCTTGCTCTGGTCGAGCCCGTGATTGGCGATAACGGCAAAGCCGGTTTCCATGAAAGACGCCATCAGCGCTTTCGTAAAATCTGCATCATCAGCGCCCGGCGCTGGCAGGGAAATGGGTTTCAGAGTGTCCATAAGTGAGTCACCTTTTGATTGGCGGGGAAAATAACGCCGGTTTCGGTGTTTTGCTATGGCTTAGTCGTCGCAGGCGAAGAAGCCGTTCACCGTGGTTTGGTAACGAAATATTCGCCAAATATTAGGCTTCCGGAAACTCAAATAAACAAAGGGTTACTGTTAGTGTTGTGTCGATTTAAATACAGTTGCGAAAAGTAGCTTGGTTAACCAATGAGCAATCTATCCTTGTCTTACTTTCATTGTCGGCAATGACCGACAGGTGATGAAGGATCGCTTTTAGACCTGAAAATCAGGCGAGGTGTTCCGCATTAGGAGAAAGACAAATGGCATTTGCTGAAAGCAAACTGGAAGCCCCATGCGAAGAAATGGGTCCTGAGTCTAAAGGTGAAGACCTTTATCGGATGGGACTGGTTTATTCCACGGGAATGGGCGTCGCAGTCGATTACATCACGGCGCATAAATGGTTCAATCTGGCTGCTCTGCGCGGCTATGAAGAAGCCAAGGCGTCACGTAAAGAACTCGCCGAGTATATGAGCTCGGAAGAGATCGCAGCTGCTCAGAAAGCAGCGCGTGAATGGCTCGTCCTCGCGCACTAAGCGTTCCGAAAAAAATCTCTACGCAACCGAATGCAATCTGCCCGGTAAGCCGGGCAGGGCACTCCTGAAGTGCCTGTAGTGTTCGAGACGTTAGTTCAGACCGCTGCGCACGTCGTAGAACAGGCTGAAATCAATCGGCAGTGCTTCACGAATGTACTGCTGAATGAAAAGATTGTGCTGCGCGATCGGTGAACGCGGGACGTAGATGACGTCATAGCGTTGAAGTGGCCCAAGATTGGCCAGCTGCGGATCATGCCATCCGGAGCGAACATCTATTGCCCAGCTGCTGATTTCGCCGCTTGGCTGACGACGCACCAGAATGACCTGACGTTCGTTCGCGTTGCTGGTGAAGCCTCCGGCCATGATGACGGCCTGAAGCGCATCAATCTGCCCCGGAATCTCGATGATGCCCGGTTGGCCGACCTGTCCACCCACGAATACCTGCTGCGGACCATACTGCGCGACGAATACGTCCAGGCTTGGATCGACCAGTCTGGAGCTCATGGCGCTGTAAATTTGCTGGTTGATTTCCGGCAAAGTCCGGTTTGCGACCATGATCGGATCCAGCAGCGGCATATGAATGCGTCCGTCAGGGCCAACCGTGACGGTTCGAGACAGCTCAGGTGCTGAATATACGGTGATTTCCAGCTGGTCGCCGGGGAAAATCCGATAGTTTGGAAGGCTCGGAGAGTAGGGCTGGAACCCGGGTATGCCAGACACCGTTGTCGGCGGGTTACCCTGGCTGGCGCAGGCAGCGAGAATGCTTGCGAACATGATGGCTGCAGAACGTCTCATTACACGGCCTATAAATTTCGAAATCATCGGCAGCATCGTGGTTAATCATCAATGAAATATTAAGGTCAATTTCCGATTTTCGTTTGTGATAATAGCGAGAGTAGGGCCGAATCTAATGGCAGCGGATGATGGATGGTCAAATGTAGCGACTTCAGTCGCCTCATCGACGTCAGCTTCCGCACGTCGTTCCAATAGGCCTCAACTGGATATACCCGAGTATGTTCTGCTGCTTTGGCGCGCAAAATGGGCGATTATTCTTATTGCTCTGCCAATACTTGCGCTCGCAATCCTGTTTGCTTTTATGCTGCCAGTAAAATACGCCGCGACGTCTCGTGTTCAGGTTACCCTCGGTAACGAGCGTGTCTTTGCGCCATTGACGACGGGGGCAGATGCCCAGTCTGCAAATCTCGGTCAGGAAGAGATCACCGGTTCGGAAATCGAGCTGATCTACAGCCCGGTCATTTTTGATCGCGTGCTGCAGGAGATCGGTATGGATATCATCTATCCCGCTGACTATGAGGCGATGATGGAAGCGCCCGAGGAAGATCGTCCTCTGCTGTATGAGCGTACGCTTCTTGGCTTCCAGAAAGATTTTGCGGCCGGCGCAGCACCCAAAAACCCTGTTATCCGGACTTCATACGAACATGAGGACCCGGTTGTTGCTGCGCGCGTCCTGAATGCGATTGTGCAGACCTATCTGGAATATCGCTCCGAACTCTTCCTTGATGACGATGATGGTGTTCTGTCTCAACAGCGCGAAACACTGGCGGAAGAACTTTCGGCGGCTGATGCTGCCATTGAGCGTTTTCTGGTAGACAACCGCATCGGCGATTTTGATACGGAAAAAGAGTCCGTTGCCTCACTCTATGGTGCGGTGACCGACAGCCTGTTTAATGTTCAGGCCCAGCGCAGCGAAGTGCAGGGGCGTCTTGCATCGCTTACAGCCCAGCTTGCGCTGACGGAACCAACGATCGATCTTTACGTCGAGACGAACTATCAGCAGCAATTGCTGGATTTACAGATCGAGCGCGAGAGCCTGCTGTCTACCTATCTGCCTGGTACGCCGCAAATCGATGCCATTGATCGCCGCATCCAGAATGTCCAGAATCTGATCTCGTCTCAGGGCGATGGCGTCGGCGTAATCCGTCGTGGCCCGAACGAAGTGTTCCAGCGCCTTGACCAACAGCGCGCCGAACTCGAAGCAGAAGCGTCTGCGCTGCAGACACGCTTTGAAGAGTTGCGTCGCCAAAAGAATGAAATTGAAGAGCGCCAGCTCCGGCTGACACGCCTTGAGCCGCGTTATCAGGAATTGCTGCGTGACCATTCTATTCTGGAAAACCAGCTGCGAAACCTTACAGTTCGCGAAGGTGACGAACGCCTGATCCGGGAAGTCTCGCGGGCGAACCTTGATAACATCCAGATTCTTGAGCCAGCACGTCCGCCTGCGCAAGGTAAAAGCATGCGCCTGCTCGTCGCTGCTGCCGGCCTTCTGTTTGGCGGCTTTACCGGCCTCATCGTAGCGATGATCTGGATCTTCTCAAAGAATACAATGCCAACAGCTGCCTGTGCATCCCGCACCGTCGGTTTGCCGGTTCTGGCCAGCGTCAGACGTGTGTGAAGGAAGCAGATAGATGATCGACCTTCGCTCAGAGATTACCGACCTTGCCCGTGCGGTTGACCGTATTCCGGGAAGCGATCGCGGACGGTCTGTCATGGTTATTGGCGCAGACCCCGGCAATGGAGCATCGAGCGTTGCTGCGTCGCTGGCTGTGCTTCTGGCGGGCCGTGCCACGCGTGCAGCGTGGCTGATCGATCTCGATCTTCGCGGCAACGGCCAGTTCAATGCCTTTCAACAGCGTATCTTCCCACGCATCGGGCTGCCGGGACGTCCGCTTGATGCCTCACTCAATGTAGACCAGTTTTATCAGGTTGTGCCTCAGGTGCGGGCAAATGGCGGCGCATCGCGCGGTCCATTAAAGCTTTTGGGCGCACACCGTGTTGAGCATTCCAATCTTTTTGTGACGCGGTTCCGCACTGAACACATCAAACCGGGCCAGCGCGTTCAGGTTCGCTCTGGCGGCGCATATTGGGATGCGCTGCGCAAAGTGTCTGACTGGGCGGTGCTTGATGCACCTGCACTCGATAGCTCAACCGCCGGTCTTGCACTTTGTCGCTATGTCGATGGTGTCGTCATCGTGATGGAAGCAGATCAGACGACCGCTGAATCGCTCAATGCAACGCGCGATCAGATTGAAGCTCACGGCGGCCGCTGTGTTGGCGTTGTCGTCAACCAGATCAGAGGCGATGCACGCTTCGCTGACAGGTTTTCGGGGTAAGTCATGAGCAGGGCGCAGATGCCATTTCTCGCCCGACTGCGCTGGCTGGAAGTGGTCTGCGTGGGCATCAGCTTGCTTCTCTTTTCCGAAGCATTGTTGGGACGTGTTTTTGCGACGCCCGAAAACCCTGAGGGCGGCGCGTTTCTTCGCTTTCTCTGGCTCCCGATTTACGGATTTGGTGCCGTCGCCATTCTGGCGCGGTGGCGTGATTTCGCGGCGATTGTCATTCGGTCGCCGGCGCTTGTTGCGCTGTCCTGTCTGGCGGTTGCGTCAATGTTCTGGTCAGTCGATCCGGGGACATCGCTCCGCCGTGGCATCGCTATTCTGTTCACAACGGTCTTTGGCTTTTATGTCGCCTCTACGCTCACCTGGAAACAGATGCTGCGCGTGCTAGGGATTGTCTGGATCATTCTGGCAGTCGGCAATTTCATTGCTGGTGCGGCCTTTCCGGGTTTTGGCCGCATGCATGAAATCCATGTTGGTGCATGGAATGGCCTCTGGTTCGAAAAGAACGCGCTGGGCGGCTATCTGGCGCGTGCAAGCTTTCTGTTCGCCTTCCTGTTGATGGTCGATAAAGGCAATCGCAGGTGGTGGGGCTTCGGTCTTTTCCTGTCCGTATTGCTGGTGCTTCTATCGACGTCCAAAACCTCGCTTCTGGGCATGATGCTCGGGTTTGGAATCATCTTTTGTTATCTCTGGATGCAGCGCGGACGTATCGTCACGATCTCGACGCTCTGGCTGATCGTTGGTCTGACAGGGGCAGGGTATCTCGTGTTGACGGTCGTGCCTGAAGCCGTAGTGGCGTTGATCGGGCGCGATCTATCGCTGACGGGGCGGACTGACATCTGGGAAGTGCTGTTACAGCTGATTTCAGAGCGTCCACTGCTTGGCTATGGCTATGGCGCGTTCTGGGGTGAGCAAAACGGTCCTGCCTATCAGGTCTGGCTCGCGACTGAATGGCTCGTTCCGACGGCCCACAATGGTATTCTTGAAGTCGTTCTGGCGCTTGGCTGGATCGGCGGTGGCCTGATGATCATCGATTTCCTGATGAACTTGTATCGCTCAGCGTCAACCGTTAGCTCACGGCCAACTTCGCTCTTTGCCTTCGGTACAATGGCGCTGTTCGCGCTGTTCAGCGTGTCAGAAAGTGTGTTCCTGCTTCAGAATAACCTGACATGGGTGACGTATGTTGCCGTAGCCGCAAAGCTGTCTCTGGATGCCAGAAACCGCGTTCGCGCGCGGGCTGAGCAGAAAGAACGGACACGTACTGCGCGCCGGCCGGCAATGGTCTAGCGGGCGTGTGCGCCGTAAAAACGTTGTTCAAACGGACCAAACCAGAAAATCTTTCCGAGCCCTTGTGCCGTGCGATCAAACCAGAAGGCGCGGTCGGGATGGCGGACTACGAACATACCAGCTGACATCAGGCCAAAAAGCCCGGCCTGACCGACGCCGACCAGCGTCCAGAACGCCATGCCCGGAATATCGCGCGGCGTTTTGCGGGCACAGATTGTCGTTGGCGCCTGACCATAGGCAAAGGCACGGCGCAGCGTATAGCGCAGACGCAGGCGGCTCTCTGGCACATGTTCGTAGACGGGCGCTTTGCTCGCCCAGCCGAATTTGTGGCCAGCCTGGTCCAGCTTGGAAAAGAGGATGTCGTCCTCTCCGCCAGTTTCGTTGGAGCGTGTGTCAAACAGGGGGCCGTCAGACGGCAGCTGATCCAGATCGAATAGCGAGTTCCCGCAGCCATAAAACTCGTCGAACACGCCTGTATCTTCAGGACCAATGCGCGAGAAGAACTTCTTGAAATAGCGCTCGTGCAGCTGGTTCTCGTGAGGCAAAGCTGTTTCGACAGGGCCGAAAGTGATGGCCGACTTATGCTCTTCATAAACGCTGAGCATTTCCGACAGCCAGTTCGGTGGCGCAGACTGGTCATCGTCCAGAAACGCGATCAGGCGGCCTCGTACCTCTGAGATCGCTCTATTGCGCACATTGGCGACGCCAGGCTCGGGCTCTGATGCGTATCTGACCTGAATAGGCGCGTTTCCGTATCGCTCGACCACTACACGCGCAGACCGATCTGCGTCATTATCTACGACGAGCAGTTCAGTCTCTTCCGCGCGCACGTCCTCCTGTGCCATCACGCTATCAATGGCGCGGGTCAGGCTTTCCAGACGACGGAAGGTCGGAATAACAACAGAGGTACGGATCTCGGTCATGAAACGCTGAACCCCACGCGTTCTGCAGCGACTTTCGGGGTGCAGATTTCGATATCGAGCTCCTGAGCGCGATCCAGAAGTCTGCGCAGCTGATCAGGCGTCATGCCATGCTGGCTCGGAGCTTCCGCAACATCATGCGTAAAGATAATCATCCAGCCAGGTGTTTGTTTCAGGCAATCCAGCGCTGAGTACGCACGGTCAAAGCTATGTTGTGTGTGGTCGATTTCGAATGCGCGCAGTTGTGCGCGATCAACCATCCCGCGATTAATTCCCGGAAGAATGCCGCGCAGCGTCAGAAAATCGCCCGCCAGATGTTTTTTTACATCAAAGCGTGTTTCGCCATACGGATATGCAAAACTGTCCACGCTGAAAGTGTGGCAAATCTCTTTCAGGAGTTCGATATTGCGCTCAACGTCGGCCATGACTTCATCATGTTTCGCCTGTGAGCAGTCGAGGTGTGAGTGCGAGTGAGCACCGATTTCATGACCCGCCGCGAAAAGCTCGGCGATCTGGTCCGGTGTGGATACGAGGCCCATATGGGAATTGCGCCCCATCAGACCGGTGGCGATATAATAGCCGCCGCGAACGCCATACTCCTCAAGGATGCGTGCGCCTGTTTCTGCCGCTGAGGTCGGGCAATCATCGAATGTGATCGAAAGAATAGGGCGATCCGTGATGACCGTAGCTGGCGCAGCCTTGCGATACTGCGTCAGGCGTCGTTCGATTTTGGCGAAGAGAGAGCGGTTCGGCTCATAAGGTTTAGGTGCGAGCATGACGGGCTCCTCCATAAACAGCAGCGCGGAAAGTCTTCAGCGCAAGTAAGCGGATAGCGCGGGGCATTAGCCAGACCGGCATGCGGCTGACATAGCGGCTGACCTCGCGGATCAGGAAACGGCCTGGTAGCCGGCTGAACATGGATGCCATTCGATAGAGCGGTGTCTGCTCCATAACATCGGGATGTCGCTCAACGGCCAGCCAGAAATTAGCGCCGGATTGTTCGTATTTACGTAGCAGATCCTGCGCTGTGTCGAGACCGAGATGCGTGGCCGTATTGTCGATATGTTCCACCGGGTACTGACGCGATACGCGAATGCCCCATTCAACATCTTCCCAGCCCCAGCCGCTGAAGGCAGGATCAAACGGGACAGCATTCATAATGTCTCTGTGTGCCAGAACATTACTCGTGAACACATAGCGGCCCGGCTCTTCAGAGCGGATGTGGGCAGGCATGCATTCGGAACGTTCTGATTGGGCGCGGTGCAAATCGGTCTTCGATGAGAAGGGCGTCAGCTTCATAGAGAAACCGCCGACGACAAGTCGCGGAGCTGGATCATCCTGAACGCATTTCAGATAGCGTACGATGAAGCCTTCATCATCGGGGATCATGTCGGCATCGAGAAAGACGAGCCAAGGAGCGCGCGAGCTGCCTTGAAGCCGGTTACGCCCCGCAGAGCGACCTTTATTGTGCTCGGCAGTGATCAGGCCGGCCGCGCCCGGAAAGGCATCCACGCTTTCCCGCACCGCGTTGGTCAGCGCGATATCCTGAGTGCCATCATCATAGACGATAATCTCGACAGCTTCGGCGTAATGACACGCTGCCAGCATGCTTAGAAGCTGGTTGGCGCTGTCCTTATAAGTCGGCACCAGAATGGACAGCCGCGGTGTCACGTCTGTCCAGTTTGTGTTGGTGTGAATGGTTTCGCCGTCAGTCGCTTCGGGAATGCCTGCAGAGGCAGGCGGAGCCTGACGCGCACCTGCTTCAGCGATCATTCGTGTCATCTCCCAGAAGGCACGGCGCTGTCATTATCATGATATAGAGGTCGAACCAGAAGCTGGACCGGTTCACATACTCCATATCAAGACGCACGCGTTCACGAACGAGTTCGGCAGTGTGAACAGGGCCACGCGAGCCGTTGATCTGTGCCCAGCCGGTAAGACCCGGCTTTACACGGTGACGGTGCGCATAGTCACCCACAAGGTGGTGAACTTCGGTCTCTTCTGTGGTCATGCCGACGGCGTGAGGGCGTGGGCCAACCAGAGACATTTCACCTTTCAGCACGTTGATCAGCTGTGGCAGCTCATCGAGGCTTGTTATGCGCAGGAAGCGACCAAGGCGTGTGACGCGGTCGTCACCATCAGTTACCTGCGTGATGATGCCTTCTTCGGCTTTGCGATCAGGGCGCATTGTCCGGAACTTCCAGACGCGGATGACCTTGTTGTTGAACCCGTGACGCTTCTGTTTGAAGAAGATTGGCCCCGGGCTGTCCAATTTGATCAAGGCAGCAATGATCAGCATGAATGGCGAGAACGCCGCCAGCATCATCGCGCCAATCACGACATCGGAAATGCGTTTCACGAAGGCACGACGCGCATCAGCTGGTGCACCGGAAACATAGGCAGCTGGGGCATCGGCAACTTCAGCGAGGCTCGCGCCTTCCGGATTATAGTCTTCCAGATCGAGCAGAAGCACGACACGGTTTGGAAGGTAGCGCAGACGTTCGATCAGCAGACGGACGCGGTCTTGCGCCTTGGACGTCACGGTTACGATGATGCGGTCTACGCTTGGCAGGTTGTCCCAAGCCAGAAGGTCGTCCAGCGTGCCCACAACCGGAACACCATGCATACGGTGCGGCGCACGGCCCAAACGGTCATCAAAAATGGCGACGATATTCAATTCACGGTCTTCGGAGTTGCGCTCAATCAGACGAGATGCGTGCGCAGTTGCGCCCACAATAACGACGTTCTCTGACAGCCGACCCTTACGGATCAGGTGCTTTGTCCAGCTCACATGGTGGGCGTGTGCTGCGAGGACAAAAACGCCCGCGAGCGTGCCAGTGCCGGCAAAGTACATAAAGTCGCTGCCAAGGCCGATCAGCCAGCTTGCAGACAGAAGCGCTGCCAGTGTCAGGCTGGCACCAAGCGCGACCTTTGCCATGTGATCGAGAATTTTTTCGGTGAATGGAAAGCGGTATGCGCCTGCTGACCACATGCCCCAAACCACCAGCGGCGGTAGCGTCATATAGGGTAGTGCAACGCCGAGCGGCACATCCAGAAATGGTGCGCCCAGCGCAGTGACAGAGATCAGCGCGAGCAGGCAAAGGCCGACAATATCAATGATACGTGCGCCCAAACGGATCGCTTTGCGGTCGATCACGAATTGCTGCTGAAACGGTCGGGCATCTTCCAGACCAGGACGCTTGGCGTCATGCACAGACAGGCGCGCCGGATTGGGCGCGCTCTGTGTCGATGGCTGCGCATCTAGCGATTGTGCCGTCTGGTTCATATGGGTCCACCTTCTCTCCGGCATTGTGCATACCGAATTAGAGACAAGATTGAGTAAGGTGGTTCGGTGAAATTTTATCGAATCTCGCGCTGAGGCGGTCTAATACATCCAATATCCTGCAGCATTGCTTGAATAGCCAAGCGCTTCATAGGTCGCATCAATGAGAGACTGTCCGCGCGGGTTCAGAAGAATACCGCCGCCCATTTTGTTCATGGAATAGGCGAAGATGAGGTCAGCATCCGGATCGAAGAAGACGCAGCTACCACCCATGCCTACATGGCCGAACGCGTTGCGCCCGATGATGAAGGATGAATCATGTCCATGGCGCAGATGGCGATTGTCCATGCTGCACATAAAGCCCTGACCGAAGCGGGTCGGGATCATCAGCGTGGCGTCATCGCGCGTTGCTGTCGACACATATCCCATCGCGCCAATGCGGGCGTTAGAATAGAAGTCAGATGCGTGAGACGGTGAGAGCGCAAGGAAAAGCTGAGCCATGCCGCGTGCGTTAGATACGCCGCCAGCACCGCCGAGATGAGCCGCGCGCCCGTCGCGACTGTCAATCTGCAGCGCGCCATTGTTGAAGAAGCTCTTATGCTGCAGCGACTCCGGATCAGTCAGCATTTTCTGAGTGAAAGGAGAGAGCGGCGCACCCGGTTCTGGTTTGAACGGGATCATCGGCGCGACACGGGACTCGTGTTCTTCAGGCAGTCCGATCCAGAAATCTGTGCCCATTGGTTCTGCCAGTTCTTCGCGGAAGAAATCGCCGAGTGATTTTCCGGAAACACGACGAACCAGTTCTCCGACAGTCCAGCCGAAGGTGAGGGCATGATAGCCGTTCCGCGTGCCCGGTTCCCACCATGGCGTTTCATTAGCCAGCAGAGAGACAGCTTTATCCCAGTCCAGAAGTGCGCCCGGTTCTACCGCGTCATGGAAAGACGCCACGCCCGCTGAGTGGTTCAGCATCATGAGAACGGTGGTATCTTCTTTTCCATTACAGGCGTATTCCGGCCAGTAATCGGCAACCGGTGCATTCAGATTGAGTTGCCCGCGCTGCACCAGAAGATGCGCGCAGAGCGCCGTAGCGGCTTTTGTGCAGGAGAATACAATAGAGACGGTATCTTTGGTCCAGGGCGTGCCGGTCTTGAGATCGGCTGTTCCGCCCCAGAGGTCTGCCAGACATTCCCCGTCTTTATATACGCACAGAGAGGCACCGACTTCGCCGCGCGATTCAAAGTTCTGAGAAAAGGCATCAGCGACGCCGCCAAATTCAGGATCAAATGTTCCATCCACTGCAAAATCGGCTGACATTCTCTGATCTCCCCTTATTGTATCGCAACTCTGGATCGGCGCGAAGGCTGCAACAGTGACGAAAACTCACGACAATTCAATAGAGCTGACCGGATTATCGGTTCGGACGAGTGGTTTCCTGCTCGGCGTGAGCGTGGTCTTCTTTGCACTTATCTATGCGGCAGGCCTTCATTTCGATGCAGGGTATCCTCTCAGTGAGCCGTTCTGGAGTGTTGGGTCGCTGTTGCTCGGCGTCGCCTGCCTTGCGCTCATTTGGTTCGATCTGCGGGAATTCCGACTGCCCAACCTGATCACGCTCGCAATGGCGGTGAGCGGACTATTGTTTACGTTTGTCGGGCGCGAGCAGACGGGGCTGACAAGTGCGGCGATTCACGCACTTTCGGCACTGGTTGCCTATCTCGGCATTCTTGGTCTGGCGATTGCCTCTGAAAAATGGCTCGGACGGCAGGGAATCGGTCTCGGAGACGGAAAACTGCTCGCGGCCATAGCCTGCTGGATGGGGCCGCTGGCGCTTCCGCCGGTTCTTTTAGTCGCCAGCGGTGCAGGAATTTTGCTGTCAGTTTTGTTACAATCCACGGCACTTGGCAGGAAGTTGCCGCCCGGAGGATATGTTCCGTTTGGTCCTGCCCTGTGCTTTGCAGCATGGATTGTCTGGAATCTCAGTGATATTTGGCCGTTCATGCCATCATAGGACAAATGTTTGCGATAACATTTGTGACTATTGCAAAAATACATCTAATTCCGAGCGCACCGAAATTTGTCACTGACTGTCAAAAAACCGTTACGATCGTCGCTTAATCGCCCCCTATCCGAGGGTAGCAGAAATAAAAGAACAGCCGCTGCCTCTCTGATCGACCAAATTCGCCATAAGCTCATTTGAGGGGGCTCAACGTATGAAAATCGCAGGATCCCTGCGCGCACTTGCACTTGCAAGCGCCGCAGCAGTTGCACTTGTCGGTTGTTCCGACACCAACATCTCATCACCAGGTGCTCCAGCGCCGGTTCCAACACCGACACCGACGCCTACACCAACACCTACGCCGACAGCGACGATCAACTTCGTTCCGACAGCAGGCTGCCCAACCGGTACGACAGAAGAACTGTTCGATGCGGTTGCAGCTGATGGCTTCTCTTCAGTTAGTGTCTGTACGCTCGGCTCGGCGTCAGGTGGCGAACTGACAGCGGACGTCACAATCCCTGCAAACACACACGTTGCAATTCAAGGCCCGGTGTTCGTTGGTCAGGACGGCGGCACTTCTGCGACGCTGACACTTGAAGCTGGCGCAGTTCTGTTCGGTGCTTCTTCTACCGGTACAGCAAACGCGACAGACGACTACATCGTTGTCACACGCGGTTCTCAGATCGTTGTGAACGGTACGGAAGCAGCGCCTGTGCGCATGACGGCTCGTGCAGCAGTCAACGACGAAGAAACTGGTTCTTCTATCATCGCAGCTGGCACGAACGCTCAATGGGGCGGTCTGGTCATCAACGGTTTCGCACCGATCAACGACTGTGCTGATGCGACAGCGACTGGCGGTACAGCCGCTTGTGAGAAATCCGGTGAAGGTGCTTCTGGCTTCTTCGGCGGCGGCGACCCTGCAGACGATTCAGGCGTTCTGAACTATCTCATCGTTGAGTATGCTGGCGCACGCCTCACAAACGATGACGAGCTGAACGGCATCGCGTTCCAGGGCGTTGGTTCTGGCACAGACGTTGATTACATTCAGGTTCACAACAACCTCGACGACGGTGTTGAGTGGTTTGGTGGTACTGTTGACGCGAAACACGTTGTGATCACAGGCGCTGGCGACGACTCTCTGGACTGGACTGACGGTTGGCAAGGCCGTCTGCAGTTCGCTGCAGTTCGTTCTACAGTTCCTTCTTCTGGTGACCCACGCGGCATCGAAGGCGACAACCAGCGTCCAAACGACGCTCAGCCATTCTCCAGCCCGACGGTCTCCAACTTCACGCTCGTCGGTACAACTGGTAACCAACAGGGCATGCTGCTCCGTCGCGGTACACAGGGTGTATTCGTGAACGGTGTCATCACTGACTTCGCGACGGGTATCGACGTTGACGATCAACAGACATTCGACGGTTTCACAAACGGCGATCTGGTTGTTGAATCTATTCTCGTAGATTCTCCGGAGCCATTCGCAACCGACGGCGACGGCGTTCCAGCGTTCAACGCTTCTGTTGTTGCACGCGACAACTCCCTCGTTGACCTGTTCTTCCCGGGTTCTGCGGAAGCGAGCATCACTCCTACTCAGGTTGCTGCGGCTGATCAGGCATTCTTCGGCGCGAACATCGGCTATATCGGTGCATTCGGTCCAACTGAAGATGTTGACAACAGCTGGGCGAACTTCGCTCTGCCGGGCACTCTGTTCGACGAGCCGGTCGTTGCTTGTCCAACAGGCACGACATCTGCTGGTGACATCACTGTTGCGGCGACAAACGAAACGAAACTGCTCTGCCAGATCGACGGTACAAACGCGATCACAACAGACCTTCGTCTCACAAACGGCGACAACATTGTTTACGAACTCGTGAACCCTGTCTTTATCGGCGTTGACCGCGGTGCGGACCCTGCGTCTCCACTGCCAGGTTCTGTTTCTGCGACACTGACTATCGACGCTGGCGTAACGGTTGTGTCTGAAGGCAATGACGACTACCTCGTCATCGCTCGTGGTTCGCGTATCCTGTCTAACGGTACTGAAGCTGACCCTGTTGTGTTCACAGCTAAGGGCGTTCTGGATGGAACGACTGCAACTGACCGCACGACAAAAGGTATCTGGGGTGGTCTGGTCATCAACGGCCGCGCACCAATCAACGACTGTGCTGATGCGACAGCTGTTGGCGGTACAGTTGACTGTGAAAAATCAGGTGAGGGTGCTTCCGGCTTCTTCGGCGGCGCGACATCTGACGATGACTCCGGCCAGCTCTTCTACACACGTGTTGAGTATGCAGGCGTACGTCTGACGAACACAGACGAGCTCAACGGCATTGCATTCCAGGGCGTAGGTTCTGGTACAGACGTCAGCTACGTTCAGGTCTTCAATAACCTTGATGACTGTTTCGAGTTCTTCGGCGGTACAGTGTCTGCTGACCACGTTGTAGCACTTGGTTGCGGTGACGACTCTCTCGACTGGACTGACGGCTGGCAGGGCTCCATGCAGTACGCAATCGTCTATCCGGGCGAAGGCGACATGTCTGGCGACCCACGCGGCATCGAGGGCGACAACCAGCGTCCGAACGACCTGCAGCCGGTTTCTACACCACGTCTGTCTAACTTCACGATCATCAACTCTGGTGACGTAGCGGTTGACGCTGGTGCAGTTCTGCGCCGCGGTATGGCTGGCACGATCTCTAACGGCATTATCGTCGGCTTCGATGACGGTATCGACGTGGACGATCAGGCTACGATTGACAACATCACAAACGGAACGCTGGAGCTTCGCTCTATCTTCCTCGATAACGTTAACAACTTCCGCAACGATGGTGACAACCCACCTGCACCAGCAGCTGGTGATAACATTGTCGAAGGTACAAACACTCTGTCTGGCTTCACATTCCGTGCAGGTCGTCCAGGTGTTGTGCCGGGCGCGAACGAAACAGCTGTTCCAGCATACGACGTAACCGGCATCGGTACGCTCTCTGCAACGACTTATGTCGGTGCGGTCGAAGACGCGAACGACACATGGTTCCGCGGCTGGACTGTCAACGAAGACGGCGACGTCACAAACTAATCCGAGACGGGGCCGGAGCTTTCTCCGGCCCCATTCTCCTCTCCGATATCAATAGCTCACTCTGGGATGCGTCATCCCGTTTTCCTTTTTTGGGGGTCACAATGTTCACCCGTAAATCGCGTGCCCGACTTGTCCTTCTGACCAGCGCGTCTTTCCTTTTCGCCCTGCCGACATTTGCTCAGGAAGCAGAGCCGGTAGAAACGCCGCAGGAAGAAGCGACTGATCAGCGCACACTTGAAACGGTTCAGGTGCGATACCGCTACATTCCGGATGAACGTCGTTCGACTTCAGAGGTTTCAAGCCTTCTCGACGCTGGTGATTTCCAGCTTCAAGGCGATGGTGATGCTGCTGCTGCGCTCCGTCGTGTGGCCGGTGTTACGACAGCCGACAACAAATTCGTTTATGTTCGTGGTCTGAACGAGCGTTATTCCAGCGCGACTCTCAACGGGTCTCCGCTGCCGAGCCCGGCGCCTCTTCGCCGTGTCGCTCCGCTTGACTTGTTCCCGACATCTGCTCTCTCCGGCATTCTCGTGCAAAAGACATACTCTCCGAACCTGCCTGGCGAGTTCGGCGGTGGTCTCGTAGACATCCGCACGCGCGCCGTTCCTGACGATCGCTTCCTGAACGTCTCATTCGACGTCAGCGGCGACACCGAGACAAGCTTCCAGAGCGGTCTTCTTTATCATGGTTCTGATACCGACGCCCTCGGCTTTGACGATGGCGCCCGCGATCTTCCTGGCTTTGACATCGCAACGGAAAACTACGATTTCGGTCGTGCCTTTACGGACGATTCGTCTCTGCTGGTGATGCAGGAAGGTGACGTTGGTCCTAACTTCTCATTCGGCGTCACAGCCGGTGATGCATATGACCTCAGCAGCGATATCACTATGGGTATCCTCGGGTCTGTAGGCTATTCCAACGAATGGTCTACCCGCGAAGGTATTCGTGGTCAGGCAGTGCGTCCGTCTATCAACAGCCCTGAAATCGCCGCCGAAGAACAACGCGACCGTCGTTCTACGCAAAACACTGTTGGCGTGAACGCGCTCGCAGTTATCGGTTTTGAGCTTTATCAGGACCACGAAGTGCAGTTCACCGCGCTTGGTACACGCTCTTCTGAGAAAGAGGCGCGTACAATCATCGGTACAACCGAAGAAGATGCGGGTGTGTTCCGTGACGACTCTCTTGAGTGGTTTGAACGCCAGCTTTGGACAACTCAGATTCGCGGTGAGCACGTCTTCCCGAACCTGATGGATCTGGAAGTTGAATGGCGCGGTTCTTACTCTGAAGCCCAGCGTGATGCCCCATTCCAGTTGTCTAACCGCTACCGCGAAGACGCGAATGGCGAATTTATTCTATCGTCTTCTCCAGCTGCGAACCGCATCCAGTATTCTGATGTACAGGACGACACGACAGACTTCGGTCTGGACTTCAAACTCCCGCTTCAGTTCAACGGCGACTTGTTCAGCGAAGTAAACCTGCTCGCAGGCTATTCTTACGTAGAAAACGACCGTTTCGCGTCTGTCCGTATTTTCGACATCACCGGTATCGGAGGTCTGCCAAACGCGACGGGTACTCGCCTCGATTACATCTACAGCGCGCTGTTCAATGGTGGCCCTGGTTCTGTTCAGGAAACAGGTGGTATTCAGTTCCCGGAAGCATACATAGCGACGCTCGAAGTCGACGCTGCTTATGTTCAGGTTGATGCACAGGTTACGCCATTTGTTCGTGCAGCCATCGGTGGACGCTTTGAGTCTGCCATTCAGGCTGTCGACACGATCACGCTGAACGGCCCGGCTGCAGGCAACTTCGTTGAAGCATGTATTGAACGTCAGGCTGACCAGAGCTGTGATAGCAAGGAAGACTTCCTGCCAGCTGCGACGATCACCGTCACACCGTTCCAGGACTTCCAGGTTCGCTTTGGCTATTCTGAAACGCTGACACGTCCGCAGTTCCGTGAGCTTGCGCCAACGCAGTTTGTGAACACTGAAACCGACGTATCATTCGTTGGTAACCCGTTCCTTCAGAACGCTTCTATCAGCAACTATGACATCCGCGCCGAGTACTATTTCGACCGCGGTCAGTTCCTCACATTCGGCCTCTTCTACAAAGAGATGGAAAGCCCGATTGAGGAAGTCCTCGTCAGCATTGGTAACGTGACAAACACAAGCTTCGTGAACGTTCCGAGCGCAGAGCTTTATGGCTTCGAAGTCGAATATGAGCAGATCCTGCCAATGTTCGACTGGACGAACTGGGACTTCTTCCGTGACCGCGACTTCACTGTGAAGACCAACTACACATGGTCTGACTCTGAGATCAGCGCTGACGGCACGATCGCGATCAATGGTGGCACGCCAACATCGCCGGTTCTGTCTACCGTGTCTGCTGCGGGCCGTATTGAAGACGGTCGCCAGCTTCAGGGCCAGTCTGAGCACCTGTTCAACCTGCAACTCGGCCTGTCTAACAACGACACCGGTTCAGAAATGAACGTGCTTCTGAACTATGCAAGCGAGCGCATTCGTTCAGGCGAATCGATTGCTGATGGTCTGCCTGCAATTATCGAGCAGCCGCCAATGACTGTGGACTTTGTCTACAGCCGTCCGGTTGATCTTGGTGGTGCAGAATACGAGCTGTCATTCAACGCATCGAACATTTTCGGCGATGACTTTGAAGCCTACCAACAGGGCGGTGGTGTCACAGTTGATGTGGACACTTACAGCCTCGGTCCGGCGATTTCTTTCGGCATCAGCCGCGAATTTTGATCAGTTTTCCATTATTGTTCGTACACAATCGTGTTCGCACAATTTACAAACCCGAGCCGGGCGACGACACTCGCCCGGCTTGAACAGTAGAATGACAGAGAAAACATTTGGGTGAGTCCTCCGCACTGACTGGCAAACTGACCGATATCGCGGCGCGTAAAGGCGCTATTGGGCGAGGTGTCGGTATCGCTCTGGACGTCGCGTTTGTAATTCTCTGTGCATGGCTCCTGGCGCGGCTTTTCTGGTCTGTGCTCACACCCGCAGCTTTCGTCGATGTGCCTGTCGCAAACGCGTCTGCGCGTACGTCAGCCAGCCAGTCTGCAGATTTCGCGGCGAGCCCCGCAATTTTCAGAAGCTTCAACCCATTTACACGCACGCTGGACGGGCAGGTCGAGGCGGTTGAGGAAGAGGCGCCTCAGACGACGCTAAACCTGTCGATTCGATCAGTTTTTGCTTTTGGTGATTCTGAGCAAAGCTTTGTCCGCATCCATACACCGGACAATGAAGTGCGCCGCTATTATGAAGGCGATACCGTTGTCTCAGGCGTCAGCCTCGAACAGATTCAAAGTGACCGCGTTATCTTGCTGCGTAACGGCGTGCGCGAGACGCTTTACCTCAATGAACGCAACGCCATTAGCCGCAACGATCCGGAGCGCGCTGCGCCAACGGAAGCCGCGCCCCAAGCCGGTAGCCCGGGGAATTACACCGTCAGCGCTGATGAATGGTCGTTCGAACAGTTTTACCGTGACGTGACCATCAGACGTGTTGTGCAGCCAGACCGATCAACGGTGCTGCAAATTCAGGGTACGTCGAATGCTGAAGGCCTTGCGCGCGTTGGACTGCGCGTGAACGATAAGTTGATCACAGTGAATGGTTACGACATGTCAGATGAGTCTTTATCAGACCTCTATGACGTGTTCAGTGAAGCAAACCGTTTTGACTTTGAAGTCGAACGGAACGGGCAGATTGTGCCGATACGTGTAAATGTCGGCGAGTGATGGGAATTAAGATGGCGAACTTTCTTAAAACGTCAGTGGTGTCGGGCGGCATTTTTGCGGCGCTCGCAGCAGGCAGCCTTCTCGTCTCACCGGTTGCCATGGCGCAAATGGATACGCCAGCCCAGCAGCGCCACCGTATCAATCTTGATGATGTTGAACTCACCGACCTCATTGAAGACGTATCTATCGTCACCGGATATACATTCATCGTCCATCCGCAGGTGCGTGGCCGCGTAACTGTCACCTCACAAACAGCGCTGACGACGGATGAGGTGTTCGACGTATTCCTCGCCACACTTCGTGTTCATCAGTTCGTTGCTATTCCGTCCGGCGATCGCACATACCGGATCGTCCCGGAAGCGACGGCGTCGAGCTCGGCAGGCATCCAAAGCCGTGGCCCGAATGGCGACAGCTTTGTTACCCAGATCGTGCAGCTCAATTATTTCAGTGCCGTTGAGGCGGCGCAGATGCTGAACCCGATCCTGAACCCGTCAGGGCAGGTCGTGGCCAATCGCAACAGCAACACGCTGGTGATTGTCGATTATGCGTCCAACATGCCGCGCCTTCGTGAGGTCGTGCGTCAGCTGGATGAGGACGGCACGACAATTGAAACTATAGCGCTTCAAAATGTACCGGCGCAGGAGATGGAGACCGTTCTTAACGGACTTCACGACGAGTTTGCACTCAACTTCACTGCTGTCGCGTCCGATACGACCAATTCCATCATTCTGCGCGGTGAAGAACACGCAGTAGGCCGCGCGTTGACCGTGGCGCGTGAGCTGGATGCTTCCGAACGCGTACGCGACAATATTCGCGTGCTTCCGCTCTCTAACGCCAAAGCCGAAGAAATCGTGCCTGTGCTGGAGCGCCTCAGCGCTGCGATTGCTCAGCAGAACGGAGCTGGCGAAGGTAGCGGTGTTGCACCGACGATTTCATTCCACGAAGCGACCAACTCACTCGTGCTGAGCGCAGAGTATGAAATGCTGAATGCGCTGGAACGCGTGGTTCAGGAACTCGACGTGCGCCGCCCGCAAGTGATGGTCGAGGCGCTGGTTGTTGAAATGTCCGACAACGCGGTCAACGAACTCGGCCTGCAATTTGTTGTTTCAGGCACGGGCAATGACATTCCGTTCGCCTCCACAAACTTCTCGCGTTCCGCGCCGAATATTTTGGCACTCACAGGCGCGCTCGTTTCCGATGGCGGACTAACCGGTTCCGGGAGCAATACGTTCCAGAGCGCAGCGATCTCGTCGCTCCTTGGTCTGGAAGGCCTGACCCTTGGTGGTGGCGGCATGAGCGGCGATACGCTGTTTGGTGTCATTCTGAACGCCGTTGAGAACGATGTTGAATCAAACATTCTCTCCACGCCAATGCTGATGGCTGTCGATAACGAAACCTCGTCCATCATTGTCGGTCAGGAAATTCCTGTGACGACCGGCGAAGTGCTCAGCGATAGCAACTCAAATGCGTTCCGCACGATTGAGCGCCAGAATGTGGGCGTTCAGCTTGATGTGACGCCTCAGATCGGTGAGGGCGATTCTGTACGTCTCTCAATCTATCAGGAAGCGTCCAACATCGCTGACGCGGTATCCACATCGGGCGAGTTCATTACGAACAAGCGCTCCATCGAGACGACAGTCATCGCTGATGACGGCGAGATAATCGTGCTGGGTGGTCTGATTGAACAGACAAGCGCGGTGAGCGCCTCTCAGGTGCCGTTCCTCGGCGATCTTCCAGGTGTCGGGCGTCTCTTCCAGTCTGAAGGCGTGACAAACAGCCGGACCAATCTGATGGTATTCATCCGTCCGACCGTCGTTCGCGATTCTGAAGATGTGCGCATGACGACAAGTCAGCGTTACCGCTATATCCGCGCGCAGGAACTGATGAGCACGGGAGCAGAGACGTCTAACATTGATCGCTTTGTGCAGGACGTGCTCGGCACATTGCCGCCGGCGCAATAACCAAGATAACGAACTGAAGACAGCTTATGGCCAGCCAACGGGCAGCAACCATCTCGTATAATTTCGCCAAGGATCACGGCGTGCTTCTGCTTCCACCGGAAGCCGAAGGCGGCGCTGAACCAATTCTTGGTGTTCGTGAAGGTGCGCGCGTCTTGTCTGTTCTTGAGGCGCGACGCGCTGTCGGACCAGTCGCACAATTGAAGTCGCTGTCTCGCACCGAGTTCGACCAGATTCTATCAACCGTCTATGCCGCCAAAGGCATTGATGACGAGTATCAGGAAAGCGGCCTTGAAGACCGTGAAGACCTGGCGTCGCTCGTTGAGGGGATTCCGCAGACGGCTGACCTACTGGACGCTGAAGATGATGCGCCGATCATTCGTCTCATCAATGGTCTGATCTACGAAGCGGTTAAGCGCCGCGCGTCGGACATTCACATCGAGCCGTATGAAGACAAGCTCTCCATCCGCTACCGGATCGATGGTGTTCTGCAAGATGTGCTCTCGCCATCGCGTCGTCTGGCGCCGCTGCTTGTCTCGCGGATCAAGGTTATGGCACGTCTCGATATTGCCGAGAAACGCATGCCGCAGGACGGTCGTATCTCGCTCGCACTCGGTGGCCGCTCCATCGATGTGCGTGTCTCCACGCTGCCATCGCGCTATGGCGAACGCGTGGTTCTGCGTCTTCTCGATAAGGAACAAGCGCGTCTGAATCTGCTCGATCTGGGCATGGATCAGTCCACGCTGGATGCCTTCAAAGCCGCGCTCAAGAGCCCGAACGGCATCATCCTTGTGACGGGTCCGACCGGTTCGGGTAAGACAACGACGCTATATTCGGGCCTCACTCTGCTAAACGACCAGTCCCGTAATATTCTCACAGTGGAAGACCCGATCGAGTATGGTCTGGACGGTGTCGGCCAGACCCAGGTGAACACCAAAGTTGGCCTCACATTTGCCGCCGGTCTGCGCGCTATTCTTCGTCAGGACCCTGACGTTGTGATGGTCGGCGAGATCCGTGACATCGAGACCGCAGAGATTGCCGTTCAGGCCTCGCTCACAGGTCACGTGGTTCTCTCAACCGTTCACACCAACTCCGCGATTGCCGCTGTGACGCGTCTTCGCGATATGGGGATTGAGCCCTTCCTGCTTAGCTCAACGCTGCGCGGGGTTCTTGCTCAACGCCTTGTCCGCCGACTGTGCCCGTCTTGTCGTGAGGCATACACGCCGGAAGACTTCGAAGTTCGCGCTCTCGGCCTCACGCCATCACCTGATCTTGTCTTCTACCGCGCCAAAGGCTGCCTCTCTTGCAGCAATTCAGGCTATTCCGGCCGTGCAGGCGTGTTCGAGATGATCAGCGTGGATAGCTCGCTCAAGCGCATGATCCATGACGAGGCGTCTGAACAAAATATGGAGAGCTATGCGTTCCGTGAAGCGCAAAGCCTGTTCCAGAATGGCATTAGACACGTGCTGAACGGGATCACCACAGCCGAAGAAGTACTTCGGGTCTGTCGCCCGGAAGGAGAGGGTAATGCCGACATTTGATTATGTCGCGCTCTCACCGGAGGGAAAGCGTGAAAAGGGCGTAATCGCTGCCGATTCAGCGCGGGCTGCGCGTCGCGAACTTCGCGTACGCCAGATGACACCGCTCAAACTGGAAGAGGCAAAAGAAAAGCCCAAGTCAGCGCTGTCCAGCCTTAGCGCTGCGTCCGTCTCGCAATCCGATTTGCTGCTGATTACGCGCCAATGGGCGATCATGATTGGCTCCGGCACACCGGTAGAGGAAAGCATCGCGGCAGCTGCCGCGCAGGCAGAAAAGCCGGGTGTGCGTAAAACGCTGCTCGCGATCCGGAACTCTGTGACGGAGGGTTATCGCCTTTCGGAAGCGCTGGGCGAACATCCGAAGGTCTTTAACGGGCTTTATCGGTCTATCGTAGCGGCTGGCGAAGCGTCTGGTGATCTGGGCGCGGTACTTGAGCGTCTTGCAGAATATCTGGAACGCTCGCGCAAGGTTCGTCAGACCGTGCAGACGGCGCTCATCTACCCGATGGTGCTAGCCTTCACCGCCTTGCTCGTCATGGTTGGCCTGATGACCTTTGTTGTGCCACGCGTCGTCGAGCAGTTCACAACGATGAATCAGGAATTGCCAATGCTGACGCGTATCGTCATCGGCATTAGTGACGTTTTGCAGAATTACGGCCTGATCATTCTGGCCGTCATCGTCGCTGCCATCTTTGGCCTGACACGGCTTTTCGCGCTGCCGAAGGTGAAGCGCGTGGTTGACGGTGTGATGCTGAAATTACCGGTCATTGGCACAATGCTGACGCAGGTGAATACGGCCCGTTTCGCGCGAACTCTCTCTACGCTGCTGGGCAATGGCGCACCGGTTCTGGAAAGCCTGACCGCAGCGCGCAGCAGCCTCGGCAATCTGGTGTTTCAGAATGCGGTTTCGGACATCATCGTGAAGGTCCGCGAGGGCGCAGGTATTAGCCGCGCCATGAAATCGACAGGCGTCTTTCCTGCACTGATCACACAGCTCTCTTCCAGTGGTGAAGCGAGCGGTCAGTTGCCCGACATGTTGCTGCGCGGCGCGAAATATCTGGAAGACGAGTTCGAAGCGGCGACCAAGGTTGCGCTCGGACTGCTTGAGCCTCTGATTATTCTCGTGCTCGGCGGCATGGTCGCCCTAGTTGTTCTATCTATCATGCTGCCAATTTTGCAGCTTAATTCATTCGTTATCGGTTGATCAGGAGAAAATGATGACCTGGCTAAAAACTCTGCTCGCTCGCAAATCGCAGCGCCGCAATCGCGGAGAGGAAGGCTTCAGCCTGACAGAGATCATGGTGGCCGTATTCATCATGGGCCTGCTCGCAACAGTCGTGATGATCAACGTATTGCCGTCTCGTGACCGCGCCATGGTGCAAAAGGCGCGTACCGACATTCAGGCGCTGGAAACGGCGCTCTACGAGTACAATTCCGACATGCTGACATTCCCGACTACAGAGCAGGGACTGGAAGCGCTTGTTGATGCGCCGACAGGGCTGAACCGAGCGGAACTCTACCGCCAGGGTGGCTATCTGCTGCGGTCTGAAATTCCGGCTGACCCTTGGGGCAATCCATATCAATACCGCAATCCGGGTGAACGCGGTCGTATCGACATTTTCTCACTCGGCGCGGATGGCCGTCCGGGCGGTGAAGACCTTAATGCCGATGTCGGGAATTGGGGAGAGAACTAGGTGCAATCGGGCGATTTAAGATCTGATGCGGGGCTTAGCCTCATTGAGATCATGGTCGCCCTGTTCATAGTCGGGCTGGCGTCGAGCTTCGTTGTTTTGTCGCTGCCGCGTTCGCCGACGCCTTTGATTGAAGTGCGCGGAACGCTGGACCGCCTACTCAACAATCAACGGACTGAAGCGATACTGGGCGGTGCGCCTCGTGGTCTCCTGCTTGAAGAAAACGAAGTTCGCGTTCTCGTGTTTGATCGTGGTCTCTGGCGCGCACCGATGGGCCTGAGAGATACGGAGGTATTTGCCCTCCACCCGGATACTGAAGTCGTACTCGAAGGCGATGACGAGCCGGTATTTCGCACCACGCAGGATTATGATGCGCCGGTCATTCCAAACATCTGGTTCGATCCGTCAGGCTTTGCGACTGAAGCTTCGCTGGAACTCAGCTGGCGAAATCAGAGCGTCGGGATCGACATCAGCCAGACAGGGGAGGTGATCATCCATGACGCTTCCCGCTAAACGTACCCCCAACCACAATGATGCAGGCTTTTCGCTGTTCGAAAGCCTTGTCGCGCTCGCAATTTTCGCAACCGTCGCAGTCGCGACCATGACGCTCATCACACAGAATATTCGCTCTTCAGGACAGATGGCGGCACGCGCATATGCCGAGTTTGTTGCCGAGAATGTGCTCGTTGAAACCTATCTGAATGATCGCCTTACGCTCGGTGGGTCGCAGGGCGAAACGGTTATGGGCGGGTATGATTTCGAATGGCGACGCGACATTCAGAATACCGGTGAGGCGGGGCTTCTGGGCGTGACGGTCCGTGTTTCTCTCAGCGATTCCGAGCAAACACTTGTTCTGCGCTATGGCTTCCGGAGAGAATGATCATGCGTTCTGATCACGGTTTCTCCCTCATCGAAGTGCTGGTGTCGCTCTTCATCATTTCGACGATCTCCATTGCTGGCACGACAGTGCTGTTGAGCTCTTTCCAGAGCCGTGATGCGCTGGCGGCATCCACGGAGCAGACGCAAGCTTATGCTCAGGCGCATACGCGTGTGCGTGAAGACCTTTTGCAATGGGTGCCACGTGCGTCTGAAAGCCGTCCGGTTTTAGATCCATCCGCATCATTTCTGGGGGGTGGCATCGGCGAAGCCGGGCTTTTGTTCGCGTTCGTCCGTGATGGCTGGACAAACCCCGGCCTGATGGAGGAGCGAAGCGGTCTCTTCGCTGTCCGCTACGTGTTTGAGAACGGACGCCTCATCCGCAGAACGAGGCCGTTTGCGGACCCGCTCTTCAATGACGATTTCCGTGATGAAGTTCTGCTGGACGGACTGGACGACGTCTACGCCGAGTTCAATCAGGGGCAGCTCTGGACGCGAGAATGGCGGGCAACGCCGGAAACGCCGATCACTGCGCCGCCTGCCGTGCGTCTTGTCGTACGCCCCTCTGACAAGCCTGAAATGGTCTGGATGTTCCTTCTGCCAGCAGGGGGGGCGATCTGATGACTTCCGGGAAACAGAAGATGAAGCGCAATGACACGGGCGCCGCGCTGCTCGTTGTGCTGTTGCTTGTCGCGACACTATCGGTCGTGAGCGTTGGCATCCTGCAAACCGTGACACGCTCGGTTCAGGTTGCGTCCATGACGGGCGCTCGCAACCAGATCGGATGGTATGTCAGTGGCGCGGAAACACTCGCTGCGCAGAAAATTGCGCAGTTGAGCGAGCTGACGCAAGGCAGCATTACGCGCTTCTCGCCGGGGCTTGGTCAGACCATTGCTTTTCCCATTGAGGGCGGGCGGTTGATGGCGCGCGTGGATGATGCGACGAACTGCTTCAATCTGAATAGTCTGGGCCATGAAGCCGAAGACTCCGAGACAACGGCTGCGATTGATGCGGGCGCGTTCTATGTCGAACTCCTTGAAGCGCTCGATCTGCCACAGAGTGATGCACAGCAGTTGATGCAGGTCGCTAAAGACTGGATCGATACCGACTCGGTGCAGCAGGCCTTCGGCGCCGAGAACGGATTTTACGCGAGCCTGTCACAGCCACGCTCGGCTGCTAATGGGCCAATCGTGACGCCAGCCGAATTGCTGGATATGCGCGGCTATACGCCTGAGCTGTATCGTATGATCGCGCCTTATGTGTGCGCTCGCCCTGATGAGACCATTGGCGTTTTCAACATCAATACGATGGATGAACGCCACGCGCCTATTATTAGCGCTGTCTTTTCCGGTCAGGTTGGCCGCGAAAGTATGCGCGCAATTATGGAAGCGCAGGGTGATCTGGAATTTCCGGATGTCGAAACATTTCTGACTGAGCCGACCCTCGCGGCGGTTGCGCCTGAACTGCGTCATGAGACGCTACTCGGCACGACGTCGAAATTTTTCAGACTTTCCGGTGAAGTGGTTTATGCCGAAGCCATGACGAGCTATGAGGCGGTGTTCCGTCTCGGATCGGATAACAGTGTCCAGCTGGTCAGGCGGCGGATCGGAGTTGATGAATGAGTGTTCTGTTTGCGCGCCTGCCTGGCACCCCGATGGGGGATGACTGGTTCATTGCGCGCTCTGAAAATGAGGTAGAACCTGTTTCGCGCGAGGCGGTGTCAGACGTCGTCGCGGACCGCGTTGTTTTACTCGTGCCCGGGCCGGACGTTTTCATGTCGACGGTCACCGCGGCGACGCGGTCTATGGCGGATTTGCGCACGGCAGCTCTTTTCCAGCTCGAAGATGATCTTGGCCAGCCCGTCAGCGAGCTTCATATCGCGATTGGACCACGTGCACCGGAAAACCCGAACACGCGTACAGTCGCTGTCGTCTCCGATGTTGCCATGTCTGATTGGCTAAGTGCCTGCGAAGTCCTTCCTGCAGAGCTTCTTGCGCGTGCTGAGCTTATTCCCGAAACGTCGCTCTTCACTGAAGGAGAGCCCTTCGTTTTCGACGGTGATGGCCGCGTCATTATTTATGACGGCGAGCGGTTCCATGGATGCGATCCGCATCTCGCGGCTGATCTTGTTCCGGCGATCTTGCAGCAGGCTGACCTTCAATCGGTTCAGCACATTGTCAGCGACGACAGCCAGCTGACTGATGTACCGGGTGAAACCTCACGCGTGGACAGTTTCGTCGCCTTTATCGCGCCCAACCTGCTGGCTGGTGCAGGCATTGATTTGCGACAGGGCGCATATGCGCGCCGCTCAAAGGGACAGTTCAGGCTGAGTGGCTGGTCAGCCACCCTGGGCCTCGCTGCGGCAGCGCTACTGATCTGGATTACCTCACTTGGTGTCAGCGTGTTCGGCCTGAACCAAGCGAGCGATGATCTCTATAACTCGATGGTTACCGCGTATTCCCGTGCCTTTCCTGAAGAAGGGCGTGTGGTTGACCCATCACGCGAAGTTGCTCTGAAAATGCGCAACGCACCGGGCGGCAGCGGAGCGTCCTTCATCGAACTTTCTGCGGCGTTGTATGCCGGTCTGGAAGAGGTCGAGGGTGTCTCTCTGCAAGGTCTGACCTTTGACCGGACGTCGGGCCAGATCACGGCATCTCTACAGTTTGCGGGTTATGAGAGCCGTGACCGGCTGAGAGATAGTTTTGAGCGCAGGGGGCTCAGCCTTGAGCTTGGTGGCGCGCGTCAGGAGGGCGGAGTCATCGTCGGTGAAGCGAGCTTTGGAGGTCGGCCATGAGAGAGTGGTGGCAGGGCCTGACAGGCCGCGAACGCATGATGATCCTGATTGCGGGTGGTCTTACGGCCATTCTTGCGGTGTATTTTCTTATGTTCGTTCCTCTGCGTAATGCGCATGATGGTGCAGAGCGCGAGTATCGCCGCATGTCTCTTGAAGCGCAGCAGGTGTTTCAGGGCATAGCCCAGTTGGAGAGCCAGGTCGCAGCGGTTCCGTCCGGTGTCGAGACGACAAATGAAAGCCTCGAACTTCTATTGAGCCGCACAGCCACAGCGGCAGGGCTACAGATTGTTCGCCTGCAACCCTCTGGCTCAAACCAGACTACGGTATGGTTTGATACGGTGAATGCGCAGGCACTTATGCTCTGGCTGACCGAACTTGAGGGCAGGTATGGCCTGTCGGTTCAGCGCGCGGAACTGAGAAAGCGGCCTGAAAACAACACGCTTCGTGGAAGTGTTCTCCTGCAGCGTGAGGGTGCATAATGAAGTGGGTTTTGTCTGCCGGCCTCGTGGTTTTCCTCGCGGCGATCATTGCCTTTGCGATAACGCCTGCGCGCTTCGTCATGGATCAGGTCACCGCTCGTGACCCGTCTGTGCGGTATGCGGTTGCCTCGGGTACCGTCTGGGATGGTCGTGTCGAGAATGTTTTGTATGGCATCCAGCCGGTTGGCGATGTTGCGTTCAGGACAAGTCCTATGGCTTTGCTGATTGGAACCATTTCCGGAGAGTTCTCACTGTCAGGCGGAAGCATTACCGGCGAGGGGAAAGTGTCCTCTGGCCTTGGTGGTCGCACGCGTCTTGCTGATATCCGCGCCATGGGCGGAACGCGTGATCTGTTGAACCTGCAGCAGGAAGTGCGCGATCTGAACGGCCAGTTCCGCCTTAACCTCTCCGAGCTTGTGATTGATGACCAGCTTTGCGAAATTGCCGAAGGGACCGTCTGGACAGATATACTGACGCGGACCGAAGCGCGCTGGAACTGGGTTGGACCGGAGCTTTCCGGGCCAGTGAGCTGCGCGGATGGTGATTTGCTTGTGGCGCTTTCAGGCGCTACGCCTGCGGGCGAACGTGTGAATGCGAGCCTTGAAGTTGGTCTTGATGCGCGCGGCAGCTTCTTTGCTGAAGTCTTCACGCAGAACTCCGATACGGCAAATGCATTGTCGCTTCTGGGCTTTGTCTCCGAGGGGCAGGACCGTTACACCTATCGACACTCTATTGAATGAGACTTGTCATGACTTCATTCCGGATTTCACTCGCATTTAGCGCGCTGGCGGTCCTCGCCAGCTGTGCAACGCCAACCTCAGCGAACAATCAGGCCGGGCAGGCAGCGCCGCTAAGCCCGCTGGCACAAGTAGAGACGCCGCAGCGCGGCCTTCCGGCGCAAACGCTCAATGTCGGTGAGTGTGGACTGTTTCTCTGGACGCGGCGCGAGCAGCCCGAATTTATCTTCTTCTCCAAAGCTGGCTCCGAGGACGCATTGCTTTGGGTTGATGGCGCGGTTGCGGACCTGAACCGTGTTGCGCTCGGCGGTGATATCTTTGGCCAGCAGCTGACCGAGCAGGACTTTGCATTCGGTGACGGACGCATGGTCGAGCTTCGTATGGAGCCGGGCGAGCAACTGGTTGGCGGACAACGCGTCCCTGAGGCAAGCCTGACTATGATCGACGCCGAAGGCTGGCGCACAATGGTTCCTGTCGCGGGGGTTACAGCATGTCAGCCGGAGCAATAGTTCCGACCGTTCAGGACGTTCTCGATGCTGCAAAGCAGGTGCATGGCGTCGTCCGCGAAACGCCGCTTCTGCGCAATGATGAACTGGACGCGCGCATTGGCGTGCCGGTCTATGTGAAATGCGAACCGCTTCAACATACAGGCAGTTTCAAACTTCGCGGTGCCTATAATCGCTTGTCGCGCCTGACTGATGATGAACGCTCACGAGGTGTCGTGGCGTTTTCATCCGGAAACCATGCGCAGGGTGTGGCCAGAGCGGCAAAATTGCTCGGCGTTCCCGCGACTATCGTCATGCCGTCTGATGCACCGAAGGTGAAAGTCGAAGGCGTGCTGCGCGATGGCGCGGAAATCGTCTTCTATGATCGCTTCACCGAAGACCGCGAAGAGATAGCTGCGAAGATTTCAGCGGAGAAAAATCTGGTTGTCGTGCCGTCCTATGATGATCCGCATATCATTGCGGGGCAGGGCAGCTGCGGTGTGGAGATTACGCGCCAGTACGGCGATGCCACAGCGCCGCAAGCACTTGTTTGTTGCGTGGGTGGCGGCGGTCTCATAGCAGGCGTGTCTCTGGCGGTTCACAATCAGTGGCCAGACCTTCGCGTGGTCGGCGCAGAGCCTGAAGACTTTGATGACCATGCCCGTTCGCTGAAGTCCGGCAATCGGGAGCAGGTCGATCCTGATGCGCGCTCGATCTGTGATGCGCTTCTTTCGCCCAGCCCGGGTGAGCTGACCTTTGCCATCAACAAAGAATATCTCTTCGATGTCGCGCTGATTTCTGACGAAGAGGCGCGAGAAGCGGTGCGGTTCGCGTTCAGGCATTTGAAAGTGGTTGCTGAGCCGGGTGGAGCCGCAGCGCTGGCTGCGCTGCTGGCTGGCAAGGTTCAGATCACGTCAGATCAGCCCGTCATCGTGATCATCACAGGCGGGAATATCGATCCCGCCCAGATGTCAGAGATTCTGGCCTCAGCGTGACAAGTCGCGTGTGAGGGTGATCTCGGTCGGCTGACCTGCCAGACGGAAACGGTAGACCTGAGTATTCTCCAACACGCGCTGCACGTAGTTTCGCGTCTCAGAGAATGGAATGGACTCGATAAAGTCGATCGGGTCGATCTCTCCGGCACGCGGGTCACCATATTCACGCATCCAGCGTGTTGGGCGAGAGGCGCCCGCATTGTAGGCCGCAATCGCCATAATGTAGGAGCCGTCAAACTGGTCGATCAGATCGCCCAGATGCGCACGGCCAAGAGTGACATTGTAGATAGGATCATCAAGCAGCCATGAGCGACGGTAAGGCTCGCCTTCACGGCGGGCCTGGCTACGCGCCGTAGAGTGCAGCATCTGCATCAGGCCGTAAGCGCGGGCGCTGGAAATCGCGCGCGTGTTCAGCTCGCTTTCCTGACGCGACAAAGCGATAGTCAGGGCCTGCTCTGCGCTGGAGTCCGGGCTTGGCATTGGGAAGTCGAAAAGAGGATAGGCTGCGCGGGTTGCGACGATATCCTGAGACAGGCCCGCTTTTGCCCCGCGAACACCGGCCATAGTGATGTGATAGCCGTCCGCGAGATCAAACAGCATTTCATACTGAGCAGCGCTGTTCAGCTGGTTGTCTAGATGGAATGAAATGCGGCGGAACTGATAGTTTTCGCCTGCTTCCGCCAGCATGCGCAGAGCGCGCACGAGATCCATGTTTTCAAATTCTTCGCGTTCCGCTTCCGTCGGCGTCACGATATCCGGCAGCTGCATCGTCGTGTCGCCAAGACGTTCAGCAGACCGCTGACCGTAAAAGGTCGTCAGATGCTGTGCACCGCGCGCATAGGCGGCGCGTGCGTCTTCTGCACGATTCATCGCGGAATAGGCTTCGCCGAGCCAGTAATGGCCGCGAGAGAGACTGATCGGAGTGGAGACGCCAGCTTCCAGCGTTGCAAAGTGTTCTGCAGCTACATCGGGCTGGTTCAGATAGCGAAGCGCAATCCAGCCTGCGTAGAATTCGCCTTCGGCAAAGTCTGCACCGGAGGTGAGGCCGTGCGTAGAGGCAAGCTGATAGCCGACAGTCCATTCGTCATCGCGAATGGTCCGGCGCAGGTGCAGGTTCTTCTCTTCCCAGATACGCTCCAGAGCGGCCTCTGGCAGATTGGACGGGGCGATGTCGAGGAGAAGCGGGCGTGCATCTTCCCAGCGACCGCGGCGACGCCGCCATTTCGAGCGCTCATAAAGAAGACCCGGGTTCAGCTGCAAGCTGTTGGGAACGTTGTTGATCAGACGATCCACGCCAGCCGCCCCGGTCGCAAGCGCGATACGCGCATCAATGAGGGCATCCCAGCCGGACGGCAGATACCGGCGCATATCGCTCGCAGCGCTGCGCTGGGAACGCCAGAGCATGTGATCAGCGCGATAAATGTGATCCTCAACGTCGAGAATTTCAGCGTACTGGTTTGCGATTTCACGCTGGCGGCTCAAAAGGAAAGTATGGTTGTGCCAGGCATTTTTGATCAGAAGCTCTGCCTCTTCGCGCTGCCCGATAGAGATATAAGCCTCGGCGAGGGCGATCTTGCCTTCACCGCTAATCGGGCCGGAGGCACGCAACCAGGCAATACGTTCGCCCGGTGACAGATCGGAATCGGCAATGGCTTCTTCGGCACGGACTCGAATCGAGTTCATGCCCGGCCAGCCGTCGAGTTCTTCAAGTGCGCGGTCGAGTTCAGCGAAATCTGCGCCGCTCAGGCTCGAAGCAGCTGATCTCCACAACAACAGGCGCCGTGCTGTCGCATCATTGATGGAGTCCCTGTATGCGTCGGCACGGCTCCAATCGCCATCGCTTGCCGCATCCAGTCCGAGCCGCAGTCGCTCCGTATCCGTGCGCGACAGAACGCTTGAGATGTACGGAGGGTTGGGCTTCCGTGAAGGCGGCTCGATTGCAGAGGCTGACTGAATAGTGAAAACCGAAATTAAGCTAAGGGTCAGCAGGGAGAGTCGCTTCATGAATATGGGGCTCTGTAATTGAGTGGTAATCTACATATATCGTATGTATATCTCCGGGTTCCCGCAACGCCTCAAAAACTGTGAGAGTGAGTTTTCATGTTTCAAGGATCTATTCCTGCCCTCATAACGCCGTTTCGTAACAATGCCGTCGACTTCGATGCGTTCGAGAAACTGGTGGAGCGTCAGATAGAGGCGGGCTCTGGTGCCGTGGTGCCATGCGGTACGACAGGCGAATCAGCGACACTCTCTCATGAAGAGCACCGGAAGGTTGTCGAGCGCTGCGTCGAGATTGTGAATGGTCGTGTTCCTGTCATTGCAGGCTGTGGGTCCAACTCAACAGCTGAAGCGATTGGTCTGGTTCAGCACGCCAAGAAAGTCGGCGCTGATGCCGCTCTGACGGTTTGCCCATATTACAATAAGCCGGACCAGCGCGGTCTTGCAGCGCATTTCTCTGCAATTGCAGATGCCGTTCAGATGCCGCTCGTCCTCTATAACGTGCCGGGCCGAACCATCAGTGACATCCAGCCGGAAACAGTTGCTGAACTTTCATCTAACCCGAACATTGTCGGCATTAAAGACGCGACGGGCGATCTTGCACGCGTAACGAAGCACGCTGATACGTGCGAAGATGGCTTCGTGCTCCTGTCAGGTGATGATCCGACGGCACTTGGTTTTTACGCAATGGGCGGGCAGGGCTGTATCTCTGTTTCGGCAAACGTCGCACCGAAGCTTATGGCTGATCTCCATGCGGCGTGTCTGCGCGGCGATTTCGCAGCTGCACGTGAATTCGAAGCAAAAGCTTACCGCCTGCACCGTGCGCTCTTCCTGTCTCCTAGCCCGGGACCGACAAAATACGCTCTTTCGCGCCTGGGCTTGTGTGAGCCGGAAATCCGCTTACCTCTTCTTCCTCCGAATGATGACGTGAAGAAGGAAATTGATGCGGCGCTGAAAGTCGCCGGATTGCTGGATTAATATGGCCGCAAAGAATCTGATCGCGGAAAATCGCCGAGCGCGTCGCGACTATGAAATCGAAGATACGCTTGAGGCAGGCATTGTGCTTGTCGGGTCTGAGGTGAAGAGCCTCAGAAACGGTAAGGCGAATATTGCTGAGTCTTATGCGAGCATCGAAGATGGCGGCTTCTATCTGATCAATGCAGATATCCCGATCTACACAGCAGCCAATCGATTCAATCACGAGCCGAAGCGTAAGCGTAAGCTGCTCGTGCACGGGCGAGAGATTGCGCGCATTGCGCAGGCGATTGAGCGTCAGGGGCGCACGGCCATTCCACTGAAGCTGTATTTCAATGATCGCGGTATCGCGAAGCTTGAAATCGGTATCGCAAAGGGCCGCAAGACGGTCGATAAACGCCACGCCGTTAAAGAGCGTGACTGGAATCGTGACAAGCAGCGCCTGATGAAAGAGCGCGGCTAACTGGCCAGCTCTTTCGCCTTTTCAAACACATCGTGGAACATCTCTTCTGTGAGGCGTCCGGTGTTCGTATTGTATCGCGAGCAGTGATAGCTCGACACGATATGTAGTTCGCGTTCGTGCCAGGGCGTCGTTACGGTAAAATGAGCGCCATGCCCGAACGGATGAGCTGATACTTTCAGGCCGAGCGCCCGAAGCGTTGAATCGTGTGAGATCTTCCCGAGCGTCACCATGACTCTCAGATCAGCTAGCTCGGCGATACGGGATACAAGAAACGGCCTGCAGGCGTTGATTTCCGCACCGACCGGTTTGTTCTCCGGCGGAACGCAGCGCACAGCATTGGTGATCATCGCTCTGTTAAGCGTCAGCCCGTCATCGGGGCGCGCATCATAAGTGCCGGAGCTGAAACCGAATTTGTCGAGTGTCGGGTAGAGAAGATCGCCAGCCCAGTCGCCGGTGAAAGGGCGGCCAGTCCGGTTCGCTCCGGTGCGGCCTGGCGCAAGACCAATAACCAGAAGCCTGGCATCGCTGCCACCGAAGCTCGGGACTGGCGCGTTAAACCAGTCAGGCTCTTCGGCAGCGTTTTTTTTGCGATAGGCGACAAGACGCGGGCAGAGGGGGCATTCAAGAGGAGCCTCTGCCGGTGCGTTCTTAGTCGTCGTCTTCTTCGTCGCCATAATCTGAACTCTGCTCATCGTCGCGTGGAGGACGTCCAATAAGCTTGGCCAGATCGGTCAGGTCAATAAAAGTATCGGCTGCACGGCGAAGATCGTCAGAGATCATTGCCGGTTGTGTTTTGACAGTGGAGACGACGCTCACGCGGACGCCTTTGTCTTTCACAGCCTGAACAACGCGTGTCAGATCGCCATCGCCGGAGAACAAAACAATGTGATCCAGATGATTGGCGAGATTCATCATGTCGACGGTGATTTCGACATCCATATCGCCTTTCACGCGGCGGCGTCCGTCGCGGTCCGTGAATTCACGGGCAGACTTCGTGATCACGTTGAAGCCGTTATACTGCAGCCAGTCCACCAGAGGGCGGATCGGGGAGTAGTCATCGTTTTCGACTAAAGCGGTGAAATAATACGCACGGATGAGCCTTCCGCGCTTGCGGAACTCCTCCAATAGTTTGCGGTAATCAATTTCCACCCCCACGGTTTTCGCAGCAGAATAGAGGTTCGCACCATCTATAAATAACGCTACACGTTCATTTTGATAAAATGCCACTTTACCTCGCAAAATCCAACGATTACAGGGGGCAACATTATCCACAGATCGGATTCGATCAACGGTTTTGCGCACTGGTGGTCGCACGTGTCGCAGGTGACTTCAGATTGGGCACGAAACGCTGAGAGCTATGCCTTGAAAAACTTCCCGATCCCGTATAGGGAGAAGAATTGTTTCCCAGATACTGGATGGTCTAATGGCTCGCGTAACTGTTGAGGATTGCCTCGATAAGGTCGACAACCGCTTTCAACTCGTTCTTCTCGCTGGACACCGCGCACGCATGATCCGTGAAGGATCTCCGCTCGGTCTGGACCGCGACAATGATAAAGACCCTGTTGTTGCGCTGCGCGAAATCGCAGAGGACGCTGTTGATCTGAACAACGTCAAAGAAGCGCTGATCGCTAACCTTCAGACAGTTCGTCCATCTGAAGAGACTGAACGCGAAGAAGACCAGCGTGCTCTTGAAGCTGCGCCGACACAGTCTGAAGAAGACGTGATGAAAGCGTACCAGCAGGAAATCGAGTCGGCTCGCGAAGACCGCTACTAAGCTGTTCTCTAATTCGGGCGTGTAGGGTAAGCTTGTCTTTATGGCCCCGGATGGAAACGCACCTGCTGTTCAGGACAATTCTGAACCTGTATTAAGCCCGCCAGTCAGTGGCGGGCCGACGAAGATTATTCGTCAGTATGAACTTGTAGATCGCGTACAGGCCTATGCTCCTCAGGCTGCGGAAGACCAGCTGAACGCAGCCTATGTGTACGCCATGATGAAGCATGGCACGCAAAAGCGCGCGTCTGGCGATCCATATTATTCCCACCCCGTCGCTGTTGCCGGTATTCTGACTGAAATCCAGTTGGATGAGGCCAGCATTGTCGCGGGGCTTCTCCACGATACCATCGAAGACACGGACGCGACCTATGAAGAGATTGATAGTCTCTTCGGAACCGAGGTGGCTGAACTTGTCGCGGGCGTGACCAAGCTGACCGAGCTTGAGTATCGATCCGAGCAGTCCAAACAGGCTGAAAACTTCCAGAAGTTCATTCTGGCGTCTGTTCAGGACCTACGCGTCCTCCTGGTGAAGCTGGCTGACCGGCTTCACAATATGCGTACAATCCACTTCGTACCGAAAGAAGACAAGCGGAAGCGGATTGCGCGTGAGACTCTCGAAATTTATGCGCCGCTCGCCCGCCGTGTCGGTATTTATAAGTTTGCGGCCGAGCTGGAAGACTTGTCCTTCCGTCAGCTCAATCCGGAAGCCTATGCCGCGATCACGCATCGCCTGAAAGAGTTGAATGCCCGGAGCGCAGACGATATCGAGCGCGTAGGTCGCGATCTTCGGGAAATTCTTGAGAGTGCGGGCGTGAGAGGGCGCGTTTTCGGTCGTCAGAAGCAGCCGTATTCCATCTGGCGCAAACTGAAGCGTAAGGATATTTCCTTCCGCGATGTGGCTGACATTTTCGCCTTCCGCATGATCGTTCAGGAGCCGGACGAGTGCTATCATATGCTCGGCGAAGTGCACCAGAAATGGTCCTGCCTTCAGGACCGTTTTCGCGATTATATTTCAATGCCGAAGCCGAACGGATACCGCTCCATTCACACGACTGTGCGGGCAGCAGGCAACCGCCGGATCGAGCTTCAAATCCGCACCGAGGACATGAACCGTACGGCTGAGACCGGTATTGCGGCTCACTGGTCTTATAAGAACTCAAAATACGGCTTTGATGCTGAAGGTGCCGCACAAGTTGGTCTGAACCCGACGGCCAGCCTGACTGCCTTCGCCGAAATGGTCGGCGATGGCGCGGATGCGCAGGAGTTTTACGAGCACGCCAAGCTCGAAATGTATCTCGATCACGTCTTCGCCTTTACGCCGAAAGGTCGTCTGATCGTTCTGCCAAAAGGTGCCATGCCGCTCGATTTTGCTTATGCGGTGCACACGAATGTCGGCGATAGCTGTAAGGGCTGCCGCATTAATGGCGAAACCCGTCCTCTGCGGACGGAGCTGCGCAATGGCGACGTCGTAGACATTATTCGCGGCGACGAGAAAGCCGTGGTTCAGGGCTGGGAAGCGCTGACACAAACAGGCCGCGCGCGGTCTGCCATCCGTCGTCTCGTTCGTAACCGAGAGCAGGAAAGCTTTCATGCACTCGGCCAGAAAGCGCTGTCTTCTGCGCTCGAAGCGCTCGATCTTACAACCAATCAAGTGGACCTTGATGAGGTCGCCAAGCGGATGGAGCTGAAGAGCGGCGATCAGCTGCTTGATGCGATCGGGCGCCAGACAATCGATGTCAGCAAAGTGCTTGCCGAGGCTTTCCCAGCCCGCGCACACGATATCCTTCGCTCGTTTGAAGCCATGCGTCTCAGCGAGGCGACGGCCAACCGGCTGATTGATATCCGCGACCTGCCTTCCAGCGGCGCGCTGCATCTCTGCCATGACTGTTCGCCAGTTCTGGGAGACCGGATTGTCGGCATGCAGAAGATGGGCGAACCGCTCACCGTGCACGTCATCGACTGTAACCGTCTTGCCGATGACGATGCCGCCGAAGCGCGCTGGTTTGACTTGTCCTGGTCCGGGCAACCGCCGGGCGGGATCATGGCGCTTGGCCGTATCAAGGTGACTGCACACAACCGTCCAGGCGTGCTGGCCGAGCTTTGTGATGTCATCGCGAAGAGCGGCAGCAACATTATGGGCGTCAATTCAGGTGAGCGCTCCATTGATTTCATGGACCTTCTGTTTGATATCGAGGTTGCAGATCTCAAACACCTCTCCCTGATTCTTGCCTCGCTCAGGTCGCTGACGGCAGTGGATCGGGCCGAACGAATAAGGAACTAATCTATGACACCAGACGATGTGCTTCAGGCTTTCCGTGACGCTGACGCTCTGCTGGAAGGTCACTTCATCCTGTCTTCTGGCCGCCGTAGCCCGGTTTTCCTGCAGAAAGCTTTGGTATTTTCCCAGCCGAAAGTCTCCGAAATGCTTTGTGCAGCGCTGGCGGAACGCGTGCGGGCCGAATATGGTGAAGTCACCGTTGTGACTGGTCCTGCTGTTGGCGGCATTATCCCGGGCTATGAGATGGCACGTCAGCTTGGCGCGCGTGCGATGTTCGCCGAACGCAATGAAGATGATGTGCTCGTCTATAAGCGCGGCTTTGAGTTCAACGAGGATGATCGCATCCTGTTGATGGAAGACATTGTCACGACAGGTAAGTCCTTCCGCGAAACCGTTGCAGCGCTCGATGAATATCCGGGCACGCTTGTCGGTGGTGGCTGCATTATTGACCGTTCAGGTGGCAAGGCTGATGTCGGCACGACGCTGCTGTCGCTCGCGTCTATTGAATTCCCTGACTACGATCCGAATGACCTGCCGCCAGAACTTGCCGCTCTTGAGCCTGTGAAGCCGGGAAGCCGGAGAAAGTTCTGATGAGCGACCGCATCCGGCTTGGCGTAAACATAGATCACGTCGCGACCATTCGGAACGCGCGCGGTGGTTTGCATCCGGATCCCTTCCGCGCGGCGGAAATCGTAAGCGGCGCAGGTGGTGACGGTCTGACCATCCATTTGCGTGAAGACCGTCGTCACATTCGTGATGAAGACCTCCAGCGTGTGCGTGATGCATCCGATCTGCCGATCAATCTGGAGATGGCCGCGACGCCGGAAATGCTGGATATCGCTCTGCGTTTCAAACCGGAAACGGCGATGTTCGTACCGGAGAAACGCGAAGAGCGAACGACTGAGGGCGGTCTGGACGCCGCGCGACAGCATAACCATCTGGCGCCGTTCATTCGTCAGCTGAAAGACAATGGCTCCAAAGTGTCTCTCTTCATTGAGCCGGATGTGGTTCAGCTTGCAGCGGCCCACCAACTTGGCGCGAGCATTACTGAATTTCACACCGGACGCTTTGTGGAACTCTGTCAGGCAGGCGAGGGCGCGCTGGCCGGGGAAGAACTGGAACGCATCCGGGCATGCGCCGAACGGGCTGTTGAT
>DDIN01000006.1:302324-341673 GCA_002338565.1 Hyphomonadaceae bacterium UBA1849 | reverse complement strand
CCTGTTGAACTGGGTATCGAGCCACAAGCCGGTCACGGTCTGACATACGACACGGTGACCCCGATTGCGGAAATTCCCGAACTGACCGAGCTCAATATCGGCCACTTCATTATTGGCGAAGCCGTATTCGTCGGCCTCGAAGCTGCGATCCGCGAGATGCGTCGCCTGATGGATGAGGCCCGTACATGATTATCGGGATGGGGCAGGACATGGCGGATATCCGCCGTATCCGTAACACGCTTGAGCGCTTTGGTGAGCGTTTCAAAAACCGTGTCTACACCCCGACCGAGATTGCGCTGGCCGAGCGCCGTAAACTGTCCGCCGAAACCTATGCAAAACGCTTCGCAGCCAAGGAAGCCTGCGCCAAAGCTCTTGGTACGGGTGTTCCGCGACGCGGCGTTCACTGGAAGCATATGGGCGTTGTGAATCTGCCCACTGGCAAGCCAACACTGGAGCTGACTGGCGGCGCCGCAGACCGTCTGAAACAGATGACCCCTGAGGGCTGGGATGCCCACATCCACCTTTCCATTACCGATGATGACCCGTATGCACTTGCCATGGTCATTATTGAGGCCTTTCCGAAGGGCATGTATCCGTGAAGCCAATCCGTCCGAAACGCACTCGCCTTCGCGCGAAGGTCAAACAGGCTGCTCGTCTGCCGTTTCTTTCCGAAGAGGCGTGCGCGGCGCTGGAAGAGCGTATCGGCTACACCTTCAAGGATAAGTCGCTTCTCGATCGGGCTATGACGCATGCGAGCGCCGTGCAGGAATTTTCGGCTCGTTTCTCCTATGAGCGGCTCGAGTTCCTTGGCGACCGTGTACTCGGCCTGGTCATCGCAGAGCTTCTCTTCCAGAAGTTCGAGGGCGAGCCGGAAGGCGGCCTTGCGCCACGCCTGAATGCGCTGGTCAATCGTGATGCCTGCGCCGAGGTTGCCCGCAAGCTGGAGCTTCAGGACTGCCTCATTCTGGATGCTGCCGAAGAGCGTGCGGGTGGACGTGAGAAAAATTCCATCCTCTCGGATATCTGCGAAGCCGTTCTTGGCGCGGTTTATCTTGATGGCGGTATGAAACCCGCCACGGCGATGATCGAGCGCTATTGGGCGCCGCTCATCAAATCGGTTGGAAAGCGGCCGAAAGACCCTAAATCTGCGCTTCAGGAATGGGCGCAGGGCGAAGGCTTTGCCACGCCAACCTATGAAATTGTCGGGCAGGTTGGACCAGACCATGCGCCCGAATTTGCAGCCCGTGTGCTCGTCGGTGAATACTCGCCGGTCGAGGGCCGTGGCCATTCAAAACAAGAAGCCCAACGCGCCGCCGCTCGTGCGATGCTGGTCGAACGGGCAGTAGAAGGATTTGCGGCGGATGACGCCTGAAACTGATCAGACACGCGCAGGCTTTGTAGCCGTTATTGGTGCGCCAAACGCGGGTAAGTCTACACTCGTGAACCGCCTCGTTGGACAGAAGGTCGCCATTGTGACCCAGAAGGTCCAGACGACGCGTTTCCCGGTTCGTGGCATCGCCATGCACAATGACGCGCAGATTGTTCTGCTCGACACGCCGGGTATCTTCAAAACCAAGCGCCGTCTTGACCGTGCCATGGTGAAAGCTGCGCTGGCTGGCGCGGAAGATGCTGACGTCATTCTTCACGTGATCGACGCGACTGGCTGGGTTGCGGAAATTCTGAAACGCCCGCTGACCGGTGCGCAGAAGAAGTCGATGGAAGACGACCGCCGCGTTATGCAGGACCTCAAAACGCTGGGCCGCAAGGGCATTCTTGCGCTCAACAAGATTGACGAGTTCGACCATCTCGAAATTCTGCCTGTCATTCAGAAGCTGAATGAAGAGGGCATTTATTCCGAAATCTACCCGATCTCCGCTGCCAATGGCGACGGAACGGCTACGCTCCTCGATCATCTGGCGGGCCTCGTGCCGGAAAGCCCATATCTCTATGATCCGGAGCAAACGGCTGACCTGCCAATGCGTCTTCTGGCGTCTGAGGTGACGCGTGAAAAGCTCATGCTGCGTCTTCACCAGGAACTGCCATACCAGCTCATGGTCGACACCGAGACGTGGGAAGAGCGCAAAGACGGGTCTGTTCGCATTCAGCAAGCGATCATTATTGGTCGTGAAAACCATAAGAGCATGGTTCTGGGTAAAGGCGGCCAGACGATTAAAGAGATTGGCAAGCGCGCCCGTGAAGAACTTGAAGGCATGCTGGACCGGAAAGTGCACCTCTTCCTCTTCGTGAAGGTGGATGAGCGCTGGATGGAAAAACGCGATTTCTACACCCCTCTGGGATTGGATTTTGATGTGTAGTTTTCTGGTTTGCTCTCGCGACGCCTTGCGTCGCATAGAGCGCGCTCAAGGCTGCACACAAAACACGTCCGCTTTCATTCTGATCCCTACAAGCAAGTGCGAAGGCGCATATGCGCCAGCGGGAGCTGGCATTGGCACCGAGCAAAACCAATAATGGAATGGCGTGATGCGGGCATTGTTCTGGGCAGTCGCCGGTTTGGTGAAACCGGCCTGATCCTCGATGCCTTCACGCGTGAACATGGCCGCCAGTCCGGATTTATCCATGGTGGCAATTCCTCAAAAAAACGCGCAAGCTTTGAAGTCGGCACCACGCTGGAACTTGAATGGCGCGCGCGAAATGAAAACCAGCTCGGCAATTTCAATCTCTCCGAAGCGACGGCAAACCGCGCGGCAATGTTCATGTCCTCGCGGCTCTCACTCACGGCGCTCAATTCGGTCACCTCGCTTCTGAATACCTCTCTGCCGGACGGGCAGGCCTATCCTCTGCTGTATGACGCGACCGAGTTCGTGCTCGATCAGTTGGGCGATAAGGAACTCTGGCCAGCGCTGATGGTAAGCTGGGAAGTCGGCTTCCTTCGAACCGTTGGCTATGGCCTCGATTTTTCCAAATGCGCTGTCTCAGGCCGGAAAGACAAGCTCACCCATGTCAGCCCGCGGACAGGACGTGCCGCCTGTGGTGAAGAGGTGCCGGAATATGTCGATAAACTGCTCCAGCTGCCGGAATTTCTGGTGAACTCGGAGGCCGACGCCAGCCCAGAAGATATAGGAAAAGGCTTCAGGCTGACCGGCCATTTTATTACAAACCGTCTCTATGCTGAAGCCCATAAACCGCCGCCGGGATCGAGAGAACTCATGCTCCGGCGACTGTCAGATATGGAAATTGTTGTTTTTTAGGTGTGTTGTTTGTCTGCTCGACAGCGTTTCCTCACCTTCGGCTCGGGCTGTCTGCGCCTTCGCTTCGCTCGTGGAGTTACAGAACGCGCTTACGACCAGATCGCTTTGGGCGTTTCGCCTTCGCGGCGCCAGTACTGCGCACGTAAGCGCGGTGCGTAGTGCAGGGCGAGATACGCACTCACCACGATACTGAAGAGCGCCGATATCGCGATACCAATCGCTGTGCCGGTCGCAGATTGCGAGATGCCGAGTGCCAGAATAAGGCCAGCGCCGAAAATCACGGCGTTAAAGAGGCCGAAGAGCACTATCGACAATAAGGTATTGGTTTTCATCTCTGTTACCTCCTTTCTGTCAAATCAACGTACAGGGGAGCGAATGAGTTCCTTTTCGGATTTGCTCGACAGCGTTTCTTCGCCTTCGGCTCGGGCTGTCTGCGCCTTCGCGTTCCTCGTGCAGCTTACAATCGCACGCGGGGATCTGGTGACGCCGGAAACAAAACTAAACAAGCACCATCGGCCCGCATGTGAAATCACAGCGGGCGAATAGCAGGTGGTTGGAAATATGTGAGTTTGGGGAGGGTATCATCTGCGCCGGGCGGCGGTATGCCGAAGCCGGTTGCGTTCAGCCCTTCGCGGGCAAGGTGATGAAGATAGTTGAGGTCGCCCCGTTCCTCCTCATTCTCGCTGGAGGCCCATAACTCTTCGGGCGGCAGCCAGTTTTCAAACGGCTTGTAGAAGAGTGGAGGGTGTTTGGATCGGGGAACGATGTCATCCCAGCCGAATACCGACCTTGGTCGGTCATGAGAGCAGGGACCCAGAATCTGGAAACCTGTTTTGTTTTTCTGGGTCCCGGATAAGTCTGTCGACTTTCCGGGATGACAGCTCATGGCCCTCCACACCAGGCGTTCGGCCATCAGGTCTGCGCGTTTGAGAACGCGCGGCAGGCGCGCCATACGAGCCATGAGATCGGCAATCGGCACGACGCTCAACGGGTCTGGCGTAAAGATCAGGGCGCGTCGCTCGGACCCTTTACGGCTACGGGAAAAGTCAGGCGTTGTGACGCTGAAACCACCAATGCGCGGAGTCTCGCTGGTCAGCCGCCTCAGCTCCAGTTCCTGCTTGCTGATAAGGCCCGTCAGCTCTTGTTCTGGCGCGGGGTGAGATTTCCGCTCTGGCGGGGCATTGGGCACGAAGCCGCGCTCGATCAGCTGAGCGGCGAGCCATAGTATGTAACAGCGCAGCGTGTATTCCACACGGCGGATGTGGGTGAGAAAGCGCTGTCTATAGCGCAGCTGCATGTGGGGGGTGTTTGTTTGCTCTTGTGTATTGCTCGGCCGTGATGTCTCGCAAGCTCGACCGGCCTGCGCCTGCGCGTTGCTTGTGGTGTGCCCTGAATATCGCTCATCCCTGCGGAGGCAGGGATCTGGTTGGCCCTGATCGTTCGGGATTCCTGCCTGCGCAGGAATGAGCGAAGTTGAAAAAGCCTCAGGCGGTGCTTCACGGTAATCCTCAACAAAGCCAGAGAGGCGGGCAATATAGCCCGCCAGCCGCCGCGCTATGGCAAGCGGCGTGAAACGGTTTGTCTCTGTCTCCGGTGAGGTTTGCATGCCGGAAGTATGGGGGCGGGATCAGGGAGGGGGGATAAGTTTGTGTGCTCGCTCTTTAGTGGAGAAATGGTGCCGCCAAGTGGTTGCGAGTGTTCAAAAACAATTCTTTGAAAGTAAGGGGCTTAAGAGGTTTCCGATTAGGTGAGAATCAATTGTTCTGTGTACTAGAAGTTTTAGTGGGGGGGTAAAATGCAGATAAAGCGTTTGCATGTTCAAAACTACAAATGCCTGCAGGACTGTTCGATTACTTTCGAAAAGTTGACCCTTATTATGGGAGAAAATAATGCCGGAAAGTCGGCTTTCTTAAAGGCGCTAGATACATTTTTCGGAAGTGAGACGTCCTTAGATGCGGACGATTATTTTCAGCGGAGAGTGGATGAGCCAGTTCTCATTTCCGTTACATTCTATAATTTGACTGATCAAGAACAGCGCGAATTCAACGATCATTCAAGAGATGGCGAAATTACGATTTCTCGTGAATTCGTTTACGGTGAAGCAAAGAAGGAAGCTGCCAAGTTTTACTCGGAAGCGCAGGTCTTTTCTGGCTTTGAAGAGATTCGAGCAGAGAAAAGCGATGCTCAAAAGAAGAAGTTGTATCGTGATCTAACTGCTAAAATGCCTTCTGGTCTTCTTCCGACCGTCAGCAAGGGAGGGGATATTGAGGAGCATCTCCAAAATTGGGAAGCATCCAACCCTGATAAATTGACAACTGTTCGAAAAGGACGTGCGTTCGGCTTCTCCAATGTCGCCCTAGGAAAACTACGGGGGGCAACATCGTTCCATTTGATTCCGGCTGTACAGGACGCATCCGAAGAGATTGATTCCGAAAAATCTTCGCCCGTGCGTCAGCTTGTTTCCGATATTGTTAAACAAACGATCGAAAACCAAAAGGAATTTCAGATTTTTAAGGACGACGCGGTTAAAAAATTGGAGCAACTGACGAGTCCTGGGAACGTTCCATCCCTACATAGAATCGGGGAAGAACTTACGAATATTGTTTCAAAATACTATGAAGCATCGAAGGTGACTGCAGACATATCTCCGGTTTCCGAATTACCAATTAGCTTTCCGAAGCCAAAAATATTGGTTGAAGATAATGAATTCGTCTCATCGATTGAGAATCTCGGGCATGGCTTGCAACGCGCTGTTTTGATGTCGGTGATAGAGTTTTTAGCTTCGCAAAATGCTATGGGCCAGTCTGGTGAAACGTTTGAAACTGTTCAAAGCGACATCGTCATAGCGATAGAAGAACCGGAGATTTATCAGCACCCCGTCAAACAGCGGCTTTTTTCTCAGGCGCTGAAAAGGCTGTGTGATGGGTTCAATGAGCAGAACGGCATCCGCTTTCAAGTGATAGTTGTGACCCATTCACCGCTTTTTTTGGAAATAAGGGAAGCGCACAACATCAGGCTCGTTAGGCGTTTCGTCGCGAATGGATATTCTTACCCGGCAGTTTCCGGTCTCAGCCTAGCCGAATGCGCGAACGCAACCGCAAAGTTTCTGGGGTATGAGCCTAATCTTGAGAAGTACGCGGTAAAACTGCACACATTTAGCTACGATATTGCGGAAGGTTTATTCTCCAAAGCAACAATTTTTGTAGAGGGCGAGAGCGACAAGGCATTCATAAATGGCTTTCTGCTGAGTCGCGGTTTTGATCCGCTTCTTAAGGGGGTAACCATTGCGCCGACCAATGGTAAAACCAACTTGGATAAGCCAATTTCTATCTTCCGAAACTTGAATTTGGATTGCTTTGTGGTTGCTGACAATGATCGCTTCGAAAGGAAAAAAATTCGAGACAACAAAAAGCTGAATGGCTTGCTGCAACACCTGTTTGAGATTTCTGACGCTGACGCTTTGGAGTATCCGAGTGGATACAAGAACAGACTTTTGTTCATGGAAGGTGATTTAGAAAATTATGCACAACAGTGTGTAGGCGAGTCGCGCTATTCGGAAATCGCCACTGAGCTTGCTGATGCCTTCGATACGCCACTGAGCGAATGCAAAAAGTCTCCCTATTTTGTAGCTCAACTGTTCGAATGGTTTCAGTCCGAGAAAATTCAATTCAGTGATTTGGAAGCATTTCTGGATGATTTAAGGCAAGTCGTCGAACCACGAAGAGGTTCGGTGAACTGAGACAATATCCCCACCGTTCCTGACATATCCAAACGACCTTTTGCCTTTTGATCGCCCGCCGCCGCTTTCGCGATGGATCGCGCTCAGGGCTGTTATTCTGTTTTGCTCTCGCGAGACGAAAGTCTCGCATAGAGCGCGCTCAGGGCTGTGTTTCTCCCCATAAATTCGCGTGGTCTGACGGGACTTCCACGCCGACTCATATAGAGTAGCGGGTCAAGGAGTTTCCCAATGTCTGACCTGATGGATTCTGGCGAAGAGAACATCATCGATGAGAGCATGAATGAAGCGCTGTCGCGGCGCTATCTGGCCTATGCTCTATCCACCATTACCAGCCGGGCGCTGCCGGATGTGCGCGACGGTCTGAAACCCGTGCAGCGCCGCATTCTGTATGCGATGCGCGAGCTGAAGCTGAACCCGGACGCAAGCTATCGTAAGTGTGCGAAAATCGTCGGTGAGGTGATGGGTAACTATCACCCGCACGGTGATAGCGCGATTTACGACACGCTGGTGCGTCTGGCCCAAAGCTTCTCGGTTCGCTATCCGCTGGTCGACGGTCAGGGCAATTTCGGCAATATTGACGGTGATAGCGCAGCGGCTATGCGTTACACTGAAAGCCGGATGACGGCAGCGGCCAAGCTGCTGCTGGACGGGCTGGACGAGAACGCTGTCGACTTCCGCGATACGTATGACGAGCAGGACTCCGAGCCTGTCGTTCTGCCGGCGGCCTATCCGAACCTTTTGGCGAACGGCGCGACGGGTATCGCCGTGGGTATGGCGACCAGTATTCCGCCGCATAACGCTGCCGAGCTGATCGATGCCTGCCTGATCCTTGTCGACAATAAAAACGCCGAGCTGGACGAGCTTCTGGAAGTGATGCCGGGCCCGGACTTCCCGACAGGCGGCACGCTGGTCGAGAGCAAGGAGACCATTCGCGAGGCGTATGCGACGGGCCGTGGCGGCTTCCGCATTCGTGCGAAATGGGAAAAGGAAGACCTTGGCCGTGGCACCTGGCAGATTGTTGTCACGGAAATTCCGTTTCAGGTTCAGAAAGGTAAGCTGATCGAGCGCCTGGCTGAGCTGATTGACGCGAAGAAGGTGCCTCTGCTTGGAGATGTGCGCGATGAAAGCGCCGAGGATATTCGCCTCGTGCTGGAGCCGAAATCCAAGACGGTTGACCCGGATATGCTGATGGAGAGCCTCTATAAGCTCTCCGATCTGGAAAGCCGCTTTTCCATGAACCTGAACGTGCTGGATAAAGGCGCGCCGAAAGTGATGAACCTGAAAGAGGTTCTGATGGCGTATCTTTCCCACCGTCAGGAAGTGGTTGTGCGTATTGCCCAGCACCAGCTGGACAAGACGCTCGCCCGTCTTGAGGTGCTGGAAGGGTATCTGGTTGCCTTCCTGAACCTTGATGAGGTGATCCGCATCATCCGCGAGGAAGACCATCCGAAATCCGAGCTGATGAAGGCCTTCAACCTGACGGAAAATCAGGCCGAGGCCATTCTCAACATGCGTCTGCGCTCTCTTCGTAAGCTGGAAGAGATGGAAATTCGCGGCGAGCATGCCGAGCTTGAGAAAAAGCGCGACAAGCTGGAAGCCCTGATCAAAAGCCCTGCTAAGCAGTGGAAAGAGGTCGCGAAAGGTCTGAACGAAGCGCGCAAAGTGTTCGACCCGGAGACCGATCTTGGCCGTCGCCGCTCCATCTTCGGTGAAGCGCCAGCCGCTGACGTAGGCGATATGATCGCTGAAGCGCTGATCGTGCGTGAGCCGATTACGGTTGTTCTCTCAGAGCAGGGCTGGATCCGCGCGCTGAAGGGGCACAATAATGATCTTGAGAAGGTGAAGTTCAAAGATGGCGACGGGCTGGCGCTCAGTTGTCAGATGGAAACCACCGATAAGCTCATCCTCATGTCGTCAGACGGGCGGGCCTTTACGCTGGGCGGTGACAAGCTGCCGGGCGGGCGCGGCGCAGGTGAGCCGATCCGCTTCCAGATTGATCTGGAGGACGAACACTCCATCACGGATATGTTCCGCCTGAACCCTGAAGGGAAGCGCTTCATGGCGTCCAAGGCCGGCTATGGCTTTATCTGTCAGGAGGCTGATCTGGTCTCCGCGCGTAAGGCTGGTAAGCAGGTGGTGACCACGTCGTCAGACAGCCCGCTCTTCATCTCGAAGGTCGCTGTGGGTGATAAGGTCGCCGTGATTGGTGACAACCGTAAGCTTCTGATCTTCGATCTGGCGGACCTGCCGGAAATGCCGCGCGGTAAGGGCGTGAAGCTGCAATCCTATAAGGATGGCGGCCTGCTCGACGCGATGGTGTTCAGCGAAGCTGATGGCTTTGTCGTGACTGAAGCCTCAGGCCGTCAGCGGACCTTCCCGGACTGGCAGGAATGGAACGGCCGACGGGCAGGGGCAGGGCGCATGGTGATGCGTGGCTTCCCGCGCAGCGGCAAGTTCGACGGCTAGGCCTTTAGCAGCTTCAAAGAGATGTCAGGATCGCGCCGAGGAGAGCCTCTGGCGCGTCTTCCTGTATCAAATGGGCTGCGCCGAATATGGGCGTGAAACTTTCGGCCTGAAGCAGATCGGCCAGCCGCCTGCCGCGCTCGATCGGGATAAAGCTGTCTTCCTCGCCCCAGATGATGTGCACTGAAAAGTCTGGCTTCGCATAGAGGCTCTCCAGGGCTGCGATATTCTCATTCGAGGCGTGGGCGATCTGGCGATAAAAGGCGGGTCTGCCTGCCTCGCCGGAATAGGGGCGAAGATAGATATCGGAGACTTCAGGGCTCAGCGGCAAATGGGCGGCGTTCTGGATATAGGCTCGGAACAGCGCCTCATGCGCGTAGTCCGGCAGGCCCGCAAACGCCCGCTCATGCGCGGCGACGTGCCGGTAAAACGGAGAGCCGGATGGCAGGAGCGCGACGGCATCCATCAGGTGAAGCGAACGGTATTCCAGACCGTGGATGAAATGCCCGCGGAGGGCGGCTAACCCGCCAAAATCGTGCGCAATGATGCGGGGTTGCTCAACCTGCCAATGCGCCATCAGTTCGACCAGCAAGTCCGACTGCATTGACTCATCAAGGCGTATATCAGCGGGCTTATCTGACTGACCCGTGCCCAGCATATCGAACACAAACACCTTATGCGATTTCGCGAGCCATGGCGCTAGCTTCCGCCAGCACTGAGACGACCATGGAAAGCCGTGCACCAGCACAAGTGGCGGGCCGCTGCCGAGCGATCCCCACGCGATTTCGTGTCCGCGAAACGGGTAGCGCTGATCCAGTGAAAGCATGGTCATCCTCATAAATTGACATATAGCGAAAATTCTATATGACTATGGGTATGTCAAGGCGTGAAGATCAGATCAAGGCGATGAGCAGCGAGGTGCGGATGGAAATCCTGCGCCTGCTTCGCGATGCGAAACAGCATTTTTCCCATCAGGAAACGGCTGATCCCGAAGCCTTTGGTGTCTGCATCAATCTGATCGCTGAAAAGCTGCAACTCGCCCAGCCGACTGTCAGCCGCCATATCGATATTCTCAAACGGGCGGGCTTCATTACTGTGCAGCGATACCAGAAATGGTCTTACTGCCGACGCGATGAAACGGCCCTCAGCGAGTATCGCGACTGGCTGAGTGAAACGCTGAGTATTGGGTGAGCTTAGAATATGCCGCCTGAAATCCCCCAAATCGGGGGTAGCGAGCTTGTGTAAATCGTCAGAGAAATGAGCTGGATGCTTGCCGCTTCCTGCGGTTCTCAGTAATCTTTCACTCTACTAAGTGGGGAGTCAGTTTTCATGACTGGTTTATACGTAATTCTGGGCATTATTGCCCTTCTCGCCGTCATTGTGATCGGCATCTATAACGGCCTTGTGGCCAAGCGCCAGCAATGCCGTCAGGCCTTTGCCGATGTAGACGTTCAGCTGAAGCAACGTCGCAACCTTATCCCGAACCTCGTTGAAACGGTGAAAGGCTATGCCAGCCATGAGCGTGAAACGCTGGATGCGGTGATCTCTGCGCGTAACTCTGCGATTGCGGCAGGCTCGCCGGCTGAATCGGCTGCGGCTGAGGGCATGCTCTCTGCGGCGCTGGGCAAGATGTTTGCGCTCGCTGAGGCCTATCCGGACCTCAAGGCGAACACGAACTTCCTGGAACTCCAGAAAGAACTCTCCACCATCGAAGACAAGCTCGCTGCGGCGCGTCGCTTCTACAACTCTGCTGTTCAGCAGTACAACACAGCACGTGAGACATTCCCTGCGGCTGTGTTTGCGAGCATGTTCGGTTTCGAGCCGGAAGAGTTCTACGACCTTGGCGACGAAGTCCGCGAACAGCTCTCTGTCGTGCCGGACGTGAAGTTCTAGGCTTTTTTGGCAGACCTCCCGCTTTGTGGCTTGCGCCACTTTCGCGATGGGTCGCGCTCAAGGCTGTCTTTTTAGATCGTTCTCGTGAAACGGAGTTTCACATAGAACGCGCTCAAGGCTGCAGAAGTAAAGAAAAGCCCGCCAGTCTGGCGGGCTTTTTGTTTGCGGCAGGTGGGCGCTGGCCTATGCAGCGAGCACAGACACGGCTTTCGCATTGACGAATTCCTTCATGCCGAAGCCGCCATGTTCGCGGCCAAAGCCTGAATTCTTCACGCCGCCAAATGGCAGGTTCGGCGCGGCAATGTCATAGCCGTTGATGACCACCATGCCGGTGTCGAAATAGGTCTTCGCAAGCTTCTCGGCACGCTCCACATTGGTGGAGAAGATACCGCCGCCAAGGCCGTAACGGCTGTCATTGGCGATGCGCATCGCGTCTTCATCATCCTTCGCTTTGATGACTGACGCGACCGGGCCGAACAGCTCGTCATCATAGGCAGGCTGGCCGGGCTCTACGTCCACCAGCACGGTTGCGGGATACCAAGCGCCCTGCATGTCTGGGATTTCACCGCCGCATAGGATTTTCGCGCCTTTCTCGACACTCTCCTTCACTTGCTCGTGCAGGTCATCACGGAGCTCTGAGCGTGACATGGGGCCAAGCTGCGTGTCCTTCATCATCGGGTCACCAAGGTGAATGCCTTTCATCGCTTCGGTGTATTTCTCCACGAAGGCATCATAGTTCTTCTCAGTCACGATGAAGCGTTTGCCGTTCACACAGGTCTGGCCGTTATTAAAGATGCGGGCCGTGACGGATGTTTTGACGGCAAGGTCGAGGTCTGCGTCGTCGAGTACGAGGAAGGCATCGTTAGAGCCAAGCTCGAGCACGGTTTTCTTCAGCATCTCGCCCGCCTTCTTGGCGACGATTTTACCGGCTTTATCCGAGCCAGTGAGGGTAACGCCGCGCACCAGATCATTCTCGATCACATCGTCGGACTGGTCATGGTCGATCAGCAGCACGGTGAAGAGGTGTTTCGGCAGGCCTGCCGCTTCGAACACATCGCGGAGCATCAGGCCGCTGCCCGTGCAGGCTTCAGCGTGCTTCAGGATAACGCCATTACCCGCCATGAGATTGGCGATGGAATAGCGGATGGCCTGATAGCATGGGAAGTTCCAAGGCTGGATGCCATAGACCACGCCGATCGGGGAATAGGTAATGGTCGCGCGCTCGCCATTCGGGTGGTCGCGGGTCTCGTCCGCCAGCTCTGACGGGCCGTTCTTCGCGGTGTATTCACAAATGCCAGCGCACAGATCGATTTCCTGCTTACTGCCAGACAGCAGTTTGCCGGTTTCCTTGGTCATCAGCTCTGCGAATTCGTCTTTACGCTCGCGCAGAACTTCGGCGACTTTGTTGATGATTTTCGCGCGCTCTTCATGCGAGGTGAGGCGCCAGTCCAGATAGGCTTCGTGACACTGCTTTACCGATTCAGCGACCTCTGCATCGCTCATCAGCGGGTAGGTGTTGAGTGTTTCGCCAGTTGTGGGGTTTACGGTTTTCAGTTCGGTCATAATTGTCCTGTCTGTGTTTGGGGTATGCCTTTCAAACACATGGGCAGGATGGGAAGTTCCGAGTTTTTAACGAGCTAGCCGGTCACGAAAAGTGTGATGGCCCGATGGCTGGACGATGCGGGAAGCCGGACTAGTTGAACGTCATTGAGCCTCCAGACGCTCATTTTCTGCCGCGAACATGGCACGGACACGGTCGCCATTGGTTGGCTCTTTCTCCAGAGTTTCCGGATCCCATTGATGGCGATGGGCGTCAAAATAGTCACCGCCATAGATATGGATGCCGCCAGTGAAGCGCAGGAGCGGGTTCGTAACCGAATGGATTGCGTCCCGGCCGAGCGTCGCGACATCGCCTTCAAACAGGCAGTTTGCGCCGTGTGCCTGCAGACCGTTTTCGGTTTCTTTCCAGAAGATGTTGTCTTCGCGGCCGGTATAGATGCCGATCAGCGCCCACATATCATGATCATGCGGTAAGAGGTTCATGCGAGGTGTCCAGGTCGCCGCGAAAATGGTGAGCGTAGGCGAGCGGTGCAGAATATCCATCCCGGCTTCTGTCGGTTCGCCAATGCCACGCAGAACATCGCTCGGATCGGAGATTGCGCGGGTCACCACCTCGCGGACGGCGCCCATGGAGTCATTCTCGGAACGGGCTTTGATACAATCAGATACGAACTGGTCTCGGTCGAATTTGGTCATGTATTTTCTCTGACGGGAGTACAGGCTAGAGTATGATGTTCTGGAGATGTGTGAAGACATACACGATAGAAGGGCAGTGAGCGATGCTGGGACGATTGAACCTGATTTCAACTTTTTTGCTTAGTTTTGTAATCACTGCATGTGCGTCATCGCAACAACTACGACCTGCGACGCCTGACTATTTGGATACGATGGTGCAGAAAGATAACGGCGAAGTAGTGCTTGTTTTTCAAGACGGTTGGACCTGGCGTGAGAATGCTTTCTCCACATTCAAATATCAGGACCCCACATCGCACACTTCCTATTTCTGTTCTGAAATCTATTGCGCCGCCTATAGTGATATCGCGGAGCTGAGCTATCGTTCATATGGTGCAGATTTGGGGGATTTTCTGTCGGGTGGCGGTCTAACGGCCGGAATACTGATTATCGGATTACCCGTCGTCGCGATATCAGAATTGGGCGATTTAGTTGATTCAGATCATCCCGGGGATGGGGGAGGGGCGACTGAGAACGTTGATGTTGCACCCGTCATTGAGACTGCGGCTCAAAGAGAATTGCGCCGAGGTTATGAGACTGGATTAAACGCAGCTTGCGAAGGGAGCGAGCATGCGCCTGATGCGAGCATCAGGTCGACTGAAGCAAGACGTCAGTTTGTGTTTGAGCACGCGCGACAGTTATCAGGGCACTGTCTGAGCTTCCTCATTCAAACCAGATGGGGATTTCCAGAAACTTTCGTTTCAACGCAAGACCACGTCAGACAGATGCAAGTATATCACGGCCTTAAGGCTCTCGGCAGTGTGCGGCTTGCCTGGGAGGTGGCGCATTGTGACGGGGTGTTTCTCGCGAACTATAATCCGATCCGAGAACTGCCGACTGGAGAGACGCCGTTTAGGTATAGTGCGATCGAATTCAGCGAGTACACCATCAGCCAAATCATCTCTGTGTTAAATGATACTGACTTGTTCAGTTATCGGTTCGACTTTGAACAGTTTTGCAGGTCTCGCGAGTTAAATTTGGCACCGACTGAGGCTTTGGAAAGCAGGCAACTGGCGGTGCTCGAGCTTTTTAGTCCTTTCAGACGGTTTTCGAGCTTACGGTTGAACGGGTATGATATAGAGCTGGCAGGCCTTCGGGGTAGGATGTTCTCGCCAGGTCGTTATTAGGGAAGGCTCCTACTGGGTCAGGCTCGGAAGCCATGTCGCGAGCGCCGGAATGGCGATCACAGCGAAGATCATCAGAAGCTGTAAGCCGATAAATGGCAGCGCCCCGCGCCAGATTTCCATCGTCTTCACGCTGTCCGGGGCGGCTCCGCGCAGATAGAAGAGGGCAAAGCCGAATGGCGGCGTGAGGAAGCTCGTCTGCAGGTTAAGCGCCATAATGATGGCAAGCCAGACAGGGTCGAAACCGGCGATAATCAAAGATGGCGTGACCAATGGCACGACGACGAAGACGATCTCGATAAAGTCGAGGAAGAAGCCCAGAATGAACATCACCAGCATGGCGATGATCAGCGCGCCCCATTTGCCACCCGGAACAGCGCTGAGGAGTTCGTGCACCAGCTCGTCGCCGCCAAACCCGCGGAAGACGAGGCTGAAAAGGCTCGCGCCAATCAGGATGAGGAACACCATGGAGGTGATCTCAACCGCACTTTTCAGGGCTGGCAGAAGCTGGTTGTGATGGTGCAGCACAAGGCCGCCTGCAAACACGCCAGCAACGAAGACGAGCGCCGCCAGGAAAGTGATGATGATACCGGCCATGTTGATCGCACTGATATGCTCAACACCCATGCGCAGATCGAGCACGGTCTTGAGGACGATGATCACAACGATGGAGATAAAGGCCGCGATGATGACACGCGGCAGGCCTGCGTCTTTATTGTCCGAGAGACGAAGCCCGGCGAGCATGATTGCGCCTGCAGCGCCAATACTTGCGGCCTGAGTTGGTGGCGCAATGCCTGCCAAGATCGCGCCAAGAACGGCGATAATCAGAAACAGCGGCGCGCCCAGACCGAAGATGATTTCTTTTGCCGTGAGGGGCGGGCTGTCATCCTGTTCGATAGGCGGGCAGGCACTTGGGCGGAAGATCGATGTCAGGAAGACATAGAGCAGATAAAGGCCGACGAGCAGGAAACCCGGAAGCAGAGCGCCAGCAAAGAGGTCACCGACGGAGACAACGAAAGCCGTGCCGGTGCCCATCTGGCTCGCCGCTTGTGAGGCCGAGTTAGACACAGCGTCCGCAAGCAAGATCAGTACGATAGATGGCGGAATGATCTGGCCCAACGTTCCCGAAGCGGCAATCGTTCCGGTCGCAAGGCGAGGATCATAGTTCTGGCGCAGCATGCTTGGCAGGGCGATCAGCGTCATGGTGATCACGGTCGCGCCCACAATGCCTGTTGAGGCCGCCAGCAACGCGCCAACCAGAATAACGGCATAGCCGAGGCCGCCGCGCACCTTTCCGAGCAGGCGTGACGCGATGTGAAGCAGGTCTTCAGCGACTTTGGATCGTTCCAGAATAACGCCCATCAGAATGAAGAGCGGGACAGCGACCAGCGTCTCGTTCTGCATGATGGAGCCGCCCATAATACGGCTCGGCAAAGCGAGGAGGTGAGGCTCTGGAAACACGCCGAGGCCAATACCGACGAGGGCAAAGATGAGCGCGATCCCGCCAAGTGTGAGCGCAACCGGATAGCCGAGCAGAAGCGCACCAATGGCCGCGAGAAACATGCCGACAGCGAGAATGATCTCAAGCTCCATATTCGCCTCCACCAGATTGGGTGTGGTCGATATCTTCCAATTTACCGGTCAGGCGCAGTGAGGCTTTCAAAGCTTCTGCCAAGCCTTGAGACAGCATCAGCACGGCAAATAGCGGCACAAGCGTTTTGAAGACGAACATGATCGGCAGGCCGTCGCTTTCGCGTGAGCCTTCAAAGATTGCCCATGTGCGTGTGAGGCCTTGCTCGCCCGTCTCCAGAATACGGATGCAGATCGGGAAGAGAAGGAGGTAAAGCCCTGCAAGCTCAATCCAGTCCATGCCTTTGGAGCCGAATTTCGGGCGTAGAATATCCACGCGGACATGGGCGTTGTCGCGAAGGGCAACAGCCGCGCCGACCATGAACATGGTGGCAAATGCGTAGATGACGAGTTCGGTCAGCCAGGTCCATGAAAGGCCGAACGCATAGGCGGCGATCACCGATGTCAGCTGGAAGAAGAGGAGGAGAATGCTGGCGCTAATCGAAATGACCAGCGCGACGTTTGTGATCTTTTCAATTATGCTAACAAGGCCCTTGGAGAGGCCCTCGGTCAGGTCCGGCAGGATGAGCGTGATCAGCGGGATGATGAACAGCGGCAGGCATATGAAGCCGGCCCATTTCAGCCATCCGCCTAACGTGAGGAAGAGTTGCGGGTCCATCAGTGAAGTCCCCGCTATCCGCGAGCGGCCTGCGCGCCGAGTTCACGGGCGCGATAGTATGGGCCGTCAGAAATGTTCGCCCAGTTGCGCATACGGCGGAGGTTCTCTTCAAAACTCTCATAGATGCGCTTTTCGACACCGTCTCGACCGGAGGCGGCGCGGACATCTGCGGCGGCCTCCCACATGGCAGCGACGACATCGTCAGGGAAGGAGCGCAGTTGCACGTTATGCTCGTTGCGCAGCACATCCAGATAGACCGAGTTCTGGAAAGTGAATTCACCGAGCGAAGTGTGGTTCACGCTCTCGCAGACAGACTGGATGAGGCGTTGTTCGCCTTCGGTGAAGCTGTCCCAGACGTTCCGGTTGATGCCAACGGCGAGAGATGCCCCCGGCTCATGGAAGCCCGGTCCGTAATAATATGGTGCCTCACGGTAGAAGCCGAGAGAGTAGTCATTCCACGGGCCGACCCACTCGGTCGCGTCGATATTGCCCGTCTGGAGCGCCTGATAAATCTCGCCGCCCGGAAGCGCGATCGCAGAGCCGCCAAGGGCGCGAAGTACGTCGCCGCCTTGTCCTGGAATGCGCATTTTCAGACCGACCAGATCATCGAGACTGTTGATCTCGCGGCGGAACCAACCGCCCATCTGGTGACCGGTATTGGTTGCCTGAATGCACTTAATGCCGAACTGGCCGGAGAGCTCGTCCCAGAGTTCCTGACCGCCGCCAAAATCGATCCAGCCCATAAGTTCCTGTGCGGTCATGCCGAATGGAACTGTAGTGAAGAACGGGAAGGCGGTGGATTTGGACGTCCAGTAATATTCGGCGCCGTGATACATGTCGGCAGAGCCGTTCGCGACCGCGTCGAAAGCCTCAAATGCGGGGACGAATTCGCCCGCGGCATAGACGTTCACTTCGATCAGACCTTCGGAGACTTCCTGAATGCGGGAGGCAACACGCTCGGCCGCTTCGCCAAGCCCCGGCAGACCTTTTGGCCAGGTTGTCACCATGTTGAGGCGACGGCGGTTACGTGAAATCGCCGGAGCAGCGAGGTTTGCCGCCGTTTCAGGGTTGGCGAAAGCCGCAGCTGCGCCGCCTGCGCCAAGAAGGCCAGCACCGATCAGATTGCGTCGGTTGATCATATTTCCTCCCCGGCCGATCTGGCGGCCTTATCCCATCTCATGCCCGTGAGACGCTTACTCGTCTTCTAGTCTTCGCCACTCTTCAGCGTCCAGCACCTCAATCGGCCGGAAGGCGGCTTTGTAGTCCATTTTCGGGCTGCCCTCGACCCAATAGCCGAGATACACATAATCCAGCCCGAGCTCCTGCGCATAGCGGATCTGGTCGAGGATCATGAAATTGCCCATTCCGCGATCAGCGAGCGACGGGTCGAAGAAGGAATAGACCATTGAAAGGCCATCCTTCAGCACGTCTACGAGTGCAGCGGCCATAAGCGGCGCATCATCGGCGTCGCCGGCGCGGTATTCGAAAATTACAGTGGGAACGGGCGAACCTTCAACCATCGACACAAAGTCGCGAAGCTCCATACCCGCCATACCGCCTTCTGCGTGGCGGCTGTCCAGATAGGTTTTCAGCAGGCGATATTGCTCGCGCGTTGCCGATGGACGAACCGCTGTACGCACCAGCTCTTTGTTCTTGTTGAGCACGCGGCGCCAGCGTTTTGTGAATTTGAAATCGCTGACAGGCACGCGCGCCGCCATACAGGCTTTGCAGCTTGCGCAGGCCGGACGATAGGCGATCGACTGTGAGCGACGGAAGCCACCATGCGACAGCGCATCATGCAGTGATTGCGCATCTTCTACGGCCAGATTGGTAAAAACCTTCCGCTCGGTCTGGCCGTCCAGATAGGGGCAGGGGGCCGGGTTCGTGATGTAGAACCGGACGCGTCTCTGACCGAGGCCTTTCAGTGCAGGTGATTCACTTATCTTCATAGGCGATCACTATGACATTCATAGGTCAAAGCGCAAAGGTGCTACGAACGTAAATACCAGCCAGAGCACGATAACGAGCGGCCCGCCAAAGCGCAGATAGTCGAGGAACTTGTAGTGGCCCGGACCCATGACCAGAAGGTTCGTCTGATAGGCAATCGGTGTCGCAAAACAGCAATTGGCCGCATAGATGACCGCGAGCACGAAGGGTTTAGGGTCAACGCCGAGCAGATTGGCAGCCTGAATTGCGATCGGTGTGAACAGAACGGCGGTGGCAGAGTTGCTCAACACGTTAGTCAGAACGGCGACGACCAAGAATAGCACGGAAAGGACGGCGACCGTGCCGAACGGCTCTATAAAGTTCACAACGCCCTGTGCAAGCGCCAGCGCCGCACCGGTATTTTCAAGCGCTGTACCCATTGCGATAGCGGCCGCAATGAGCGTGAAAATCCGCAAATCAAGAGAACGGGTCGCCTGACGAATGTTGAGGCAGCCTGTCAGGATCATCGCAACAGCACCGATGACAGAGGCGTGCAGAATCTCCAATAAACCGGTAGCTGCGAGCACAACGACACCAAGTGTAATCCAGCGCGCATAATGGCTTTTCTCAGTCGCAGGCAGCTCAACCTGAGACCATTCCAGAAGCAGAAGGTCGCGGCTGGCGCGCAGCTCTCTGAAAGAAGAGGATGAGCCACAAAGCAGCAGTGTGTCACCGGCTTCAAGACGGATCTCACCCAAGCGTGCCCGCATCATGCGCGACCGGCGTTGAACACCCAGAACCAGCGTATTGGTGAGGCGGCGGAAACCCAGTTGCTCGATTGCCCGGCCAATCATGCGCGAGCCAGGGGCTACGACAGCCTCAACAAGCATCAGGCGCGGCGTGCCGCCATCTTCGTCCATACCGTCGCTGTCTGCGCCTTCGCGTGACTGCCACATCTGACGGAGCAATTCCGGCTGTGAGGAGAGCGTGTCTGTAAGGGTCTTGCGGGTCGCAGCGACGATGATGAGGTCGCCAGACTGGAGCGAAACATCTTCGAATGGCGGCAGGAAAGAGCCTTCGCCGCGTTGAATCATGCGGACCGTCATGCCTTCAAGGTCGGGGAACATGCCCGCGACAGCTTTCTGACCGACAAGTGGATTGCCGTCTGAAATCGCAATCTGTGCGATGAACTGGCGGCCAGAGCGGTTGACCAGATTCGCTTCCATGCCCTCACGACTCGGCAGCAGGAAGCGCGAGGCCACGATCATATAGATAAAGCCTGCGCCTGCCAGAATGAGACCTACCGGTGCGAGTTCGAAGAAGCCGAGCGAGACACCTTCATTGTTTTCGTAAATGTCAGCGGCCAGAAGGTTGGTGCTCGTACCGATGAGTGTCGTCATACCGGCGAAAACGGACGCAAAGCTGAGAGGCTGCATCAGCTTTGACGGGGAGACTTTCATCTTCTCTGCGAAGGCCGCCATGATTGGCAGAAACATCACCACCACAGGTGTGTTGTTGATGAAAGCGGATGTTGCAAACACGGCTGCAAACGCGCCGACAAGCGTGATCATCGGTCGGGCAGAATAGGATGACATCATCAGGCGGGACGGGCCATCCAGTGCACCGGTCTGGAACAAGCCCTGACCGACGACCAACAAGGCCATGATGGTTATGAGTGCGGGATTACCGAAGCCCGCAAGCAGCGCTTCTGTCGATACCGATTCAGAACCTGGTGTCGTGCGGTCGACAACATAAAAGAGCAGAAGAAGCGCAGCGATAATTCCGATGGAAATGAGCTCCATCGGCATGCTGTCGCGCATGTAAAACACGATCGCCAGCACCACGATGATTACGCTGACATACATCGGCCAATTGGCTGAGAGGTCCGCGATCATATTCACTCCACATCAACAGGGCCCAGACGAAAATGGCCTCTGAGGATCAGAGACCATGATCTGGCGGAAGTACAGGTGCTTCCCGAAGCAGGACTATGCTTATCCTGCGGTTTCCTGGCAAGTCAGGATCGTCCGGATAAAGTGGTTCTGAGCCTGCGCGACCGCTAACGCGTGCAATTCGATCAGGCACAACGCCGTTCTGAGCGAGAATGCGGCGGGCCGCATTGGCGCGATCAGATGAGAGTTCCCAGTTTGAGTATTCCTGGTTGTCACTTGCACGGCTATCTGTGTGCCCGGAGATGGAAATCCGGTTTGGAAGGCGTTCGACAATGCTGCCGACAGCCTCAAGAAGGCGGCGGGCACGGGCGTTCGGTTCCGAAGAGCCAGGATCGAACATGGATCGACCTTCCTGATCGACAAGCTGGATACGCATGCCTTCAGGTGTCTGATCGACAATCAGATGACGCGAAAGTTCGGCCAGTTCCGGAAGATTCTCGATAGCCTGACGCAGAGATTGCTCGGCGCGGTCAAACTCGGCGCGTTCACGGATCGCCATGGCAGCGTTGATCGCTGATTCGGAGACATCCATATTGATGCGATTGATCGCCTGGCTCGGGTCGCGAATCTGTTGAACTTCACGCGACACTGTTCGCGGCGTTTCAGGAGAGAGCTGCTCGATGATAGACCGAGAGCCCTGAGAGCGTGAGCCTTCTGTCGAGATCGCGGTGCCACCGAGGACACCACCTGTGCCTGAAGTCGAGGACGAAACCGCTGCAGGCGCAAAATAATCCGCGATACCGCGTTTCTGCTCTGGACTGGTCGTGTTGATGAGCCACATGAGAAGGAAGAAGGCCATCATAGCCGTCACGAAGTCAGCATAAGCCACTTTCCAGGCGCCGCCATGGTGGCCGCCTCCTGAAACCTTCTTGACCTTTTTAATGACGATCGGTTGATTGCCGGCCATGGTGTGTCATGTCTCTCTTCTTTGGGTATACCCGTAACACCGCATAGTTAAGGCCGAGTGCATGAACATTGAAAAATCCAACCAATCCGGTTTCGATTCGCGCGCTTATCGTGACGCACTGGGTTGTTTTGGAACGGGAGTTTGTCTGGTCGCCGCTGACGACAAAGAAGGCAAACCACGCGCAATTACCGTGAACAGCTTCTCAAGTGTCTCGCTGCACCCGCCCATTATCCTCTGGTCTATCGATAGCCAGTCTGATCGCTACAATCTGTTTACTGAGTCAGAATTATTTTCGGTAAACGTCCTGCCAGCGAGCGATGCAGAGGTCTCCACTCATTTTGCGCGCTATGTTGAAGCCGAACTTAAAGGCGACCAGCTTGCACGCGATTCCAACGGTGTGCCGGTTTATACAGGCGCGCTGTCCCAGTTTGTGTGCCGGACGAGCTGGCGACAAAAAGCGGGCGACCATGTTGTCATTTTCGGCGACGTTATCGGCTTCAACTCTCGCGATGGCGACGCGCTTGGCTTCTTCCGTGGCAATTACACGTCTCACTCATCTCCCGACCTGAAATAGGAGACCGGTCTCATGGCGAAATGCAGTTTTCTTGGTCTTGGTGTCATGGGTGCGCCAATGGCGGGGCACCTTCTGAAAGCTGGCCATGAGGTCATTGTCTGGAACCGGACGGAAGCCAAATCGGACGCGTGGGTTGAGACCTATGGTGGTAAGAAGGCAAGCACTCCGGCAGAAGCCGTTGCCGTGTCTGACTTTGTATTTAGCTGTCTTGGCGATGATCCGGATGTGATGGTCGTCTATGAGGAAGTCATTCCTGCCGCGCGCGAAGGCATGGTTCTAGTCGATCACACCACGGCCAGCGCACATCTGGCGCGGTCCCTTTTTGATCGCGCGCTCAGTGCGGGTGCTATGTTCATTGATGCGCCGGTGTCCGGTGGGCAGGCCGGTGCGGAAAACGGTCAGCTGACGATTATGTGCGGCGGTTCTGATGAGGCCTTTGCCGCAGCCGCGCCAATTATGGACGCTTACGCCAAGCAGATGACACATATCGGTGGACCGGGGGCTGGCCAGCAGGCCAAAATGGTGAACCAGATTTGTATCGCGGGCATTGTGCAGGGCCTCTCCGAAGGGCTCGCCTTTGCACAGAATGCCGGTCTAGATCCGGCTAAAGTTATCGAGGCGATTTCCAAGGGCGCGGCACAGAGCTGGCAGATGGAAAATCGCTGGGAAACCATGGTGAACGGCAAATTCGACTATGGCTTTGCGATTGACTGGATGCGCAAGGATCTGCGCATCGCTCTGGAAGAAGCCCGCGCAAACGGTTCAAAGCTTCCTGTTGCTGCGCTCGTCGACCAGTTCTACGCTGACGTTCAGGATATGGGTGGTAATCGCTGGGACACGTCCAGCCTGATCACGCGCCTTGGACAGGACGTAAAACATGGCGAAAGCGGAAAATAAAACCAAAGCGACCAGCGTTTCGCCGGAAAGCTTCATTCAAACCGTCGAACACGATGTGCGCCGCGCAGACGCTAAAGTGCTACTCGATCTCTTTGCGGACGTGACACAACTTGTGCCGCGAATGTGGGGACCGAGCATTATCGGCTATGGCAGATATCACTACAAATATGAGAGTGGCCGTGAAGGCGAGTTCATGATGACCGGGTTCAGTCCACGCAAGGCGAACCAGGTCATCTACATCATGCCGGGATATACCGACCACTCTGCCATTCTTGACCGCATCGGGAAGTATAAAATCGGCAAATCGTGTCTCTACATCAACAAGCTCGCCGATATCGATCTCGATGTGTTGAGAGAGCTGATAACCGCAGGTTTTGAGGACATGAAGTCCCGATACCCTGACTGGAAGCTTGAATAGGACTATTCGTGAGTAAAGCACCGTTTCGACCACAAATCGCGCTCTATCGCGACTGGCTAAAATCAGAGCGCGGACTGGAATTCGCTGACTATGAGGTGCTTCGCAGCTGGTCTGTCACGGACGTCGATGGGTTCTGGCAGAGCATCTGGGATTATAGCGGCATGCAGTCGCCGACGCCTTATGAGGGCGTGCTGTGCACAGATAAAATGCCCGGCGGCGAATGGTTTAAGGGTGCGCATGTAAATCTCACCGATCACGTCTTCAAACATGTCGAAGCGGCGCATGCTGCAGGTCAGCCTGCTATCATTTGCGAGAATGAATTGGGCGAGGTGACTGAAGTCAGCTGGCCGGAGCTGCGCCGGAAGGCAATATCGCTAGCGCTTAAACTCAAAGACCTTGGTGTAGAGCCGGGTGACCGTGTCGCAGCCTATCTTCCGAACGGGCCGGAGACCATGATCGCCTTTCTGGCGTGTGCGAGCGTTGGCGCAGTCTGGAGCCTGTGTGCGCCGGATATGGGCGTTCGTGCGGTCATAGACCGGTTCGCCCAGATTGAGCCGAAAGTGCTGATCGCGGCCGATGGTGTGCACTATGCAGGCAAACCGATGGATCGGGGGCAGACCGTCATTGATCTGCTGGCCGAGCTACCAAGCGTTCAGGCGACACTGTTGGTTCAGACGCCTTATGCGACGGTATCCGTGCCGGGCTGTGAGAGCTTTGATGACGCTGTTGCTCGGGATGACGACGGCGTTGCCGGTTTCGAGCCAGTGAAGCTGCCGTTCGACCATCCGATCTGGATTTTGTATTCCAGCGGCACCACGGGAAAGCCGAAGCCGATTGTGCAGGGGCTGGGCGGCACGATGATCACCTCTTTCGTCAATCTCATGCACATGGATCTCGGCCCAAGTTATGCTGAGAATAGCCTGAATGAGCGTTTTCATTGGTTCACATCGACCGGCTGGGTCATGTGGAATGTGCAGTTTTCCGGCCTTATCGCCGGTTCAACAATCTGTCTGTTCAATGGCGCGCCGAATGGGCCGAAAGGCGCGACGGACTGGACAACGCTCTGGCGCTTTGCTGCCCGCCACAAGGTGACCTTCTTCGGGTCCGGCGCAGCATTCTATGTCAGCTGCGAGAAAGACGGCGTGGACCTTTCGACCTGCGGTGATCTCTCGTCAGTTCGCGCGCTTGGAAGTACCGGATCGCCTCTGCCGGAATCCACTCAAATCTGGGGCACAGACCAATTCGCGGCGATTGGAACGCCCGACATCTGGTGGTGCAATATATCTGGCGGCACTGATCTTGGTGGATGCTTCTGCACGGGCAACCGCGAACTGCCGGTCGTGCCGGGACAGATGCAATGTCGCCAGCTCGGCATGGCTGTCGAGGCGTGGAATGATGATGGTCAGCCGGTGAGTGATCAGGTGGGTGAACTCGTCTGTGTGCGTCCGTCGCCAGGCATGCCGCTGCGCTTCTGGGGCGATGATGACGGGGAACGCTACCGCACGAGCTATTTCGAAAAGTATCCGGGCATCTGGTGTCATGGCGACTGGCTGAAAATCCAGCCTGATGGAAGCTGTATCATCTATGGCCGCTCGGACTCGACCATCAACCGTCATGGCGTTCGCATGGGCACGAGCGAAATCTACTCGGCTGTTGAGGCATTGCCTGACGTGGTGGACTCACTGGTTCTTGATCTGGAGTATCTGGGGCAGGAAAGCCGTTTGCTTTTGTTCGTCGTCCTTCGGGACGGATCAGATCTGAGTGATGACCTGAAATCCGCGATCAACGCCAATATCCGGTCCAATCTCTCACCGCGCTTCGTGCCGGATGAGATTATCGTGGCACCTGAAGTTCCGCGCACGCTGTCCGGTAAGAAGCAGGAAGTGCCGCTGAAGAAGATTTTCCTCGGTCAGGACGCATCTAAAGTGCTAACGCGGGATGCCATGGCGAACCCACATGTTCTGGACTGGTATGTCGAGACAGCACGACGAATGTCTGAGTGACTGAGCGCCAAATGCGGTAAGTTTCCTTCGATAAAGGGCTTTCATCCTTCCATTCGCTCTGCCAGTTTCTGGTGAGACACATTGGGAGGATACCAGATGACGATCCGCGCACTCATTACGGACAAAGACGGCGAAGGCTACGCAACAAAGCTCACCAACATCGATCAGGCTGATCTGGGTGAGGGCGATGTAACCATCTCTGTCGAGTATTCCACGGTCAATTATAAAGACGGGCTCGCGCTGAATGGTAAGCGCATCATGACGAGCTATCCGATGATTGGCGGTATCGATCTGGCAGGCACGGTTGAGGCGTCTGACAGCATCAATTTCCAGCCGGGTGATAAAGTGCTGGTAAATGGCTATGGCCTCAGCCAGACGCATAATGGCGGCTATTCTGAAAAGGCGCGTGTACCTGCGGAATGGGTAATCCCGCTTCCCGAAAAATTCTCAACGCGTGACGCTATGGCGATCGGTACGGCAGGCTACACGGCTATGCTGTGTATTCTGGCGCTGGAGCATGGCGGCCTGACGCCTGCGAGCGGCGACGTTCTGGTGACCGGCGCGAATGGTGGTGTTGGCTCTATCGCAATCTCAATCCTGTCCGGCCTTGGCTATAATGTTCTGGCGTCCACGGGGCGCCCGTCAGAGGCAGAGTATCTGAAATCGCTTGGCGCTGCGGATATTGTAGATCGCAACTCGCTTTCAGAACCGGGCCGTCCGATCGGCTCTGAGAAATGGGCTGGTGCGGTCGATTCTGTCGGAAGTCACACGCTGGCCAACGTGCTGGCTCAGACAAAGTATGAGGGTGTTGTGGCGGCTTGCGGTCTGGCACAGGGTATGGACCTTCCGGCAAGCGTGGCACCGTTCATCCTGCGCAATGTGACACTTGCGGGCATCGATTCAGTGAATGCGGGTCGCGCGAAGCGTATTGAAGCGTGGGAGAGGCTCGCGAAAGACCTTGATCCGGGAAAACTCGAAAGCACGATCAGCGAAGTGAAACTGGAAGAGGTTCCGGACGTGGCGAATGCTATTCTGGCCGGCAAGGTGCGAGGCCGTACCGTGGTCAACGTTCAAAGCTGATCACTGACAGCGCGTCGTCTGATTATTCGACGGCGACGCGCTTTCCATCAAATACTTCATGCGCGCCGATGTTCTCGAGCACATCGCCAACTGAGCGAACGTCAAATCCGGTGGCGTGAACCGCGTCTACAAGCGTCTGGAAGTCACTCGTCGAGCAGCCCCATTCGGTTGGTTCATCCTGCACATCATGGGTGAAGATGATCATCCAGCCGCCCGTGTTTTCGAGCTCTTTCAGATAGTCCAGGCATTCTGCGATACCGCCGCGGTCTGACTGAATGCCATTCGCTTTCAGCAACGAAATGTCAGTTTCACCCTGATTGATGCCGCCCGCAACGCCGCGCAGCCCTGAAAAGTGCGGTAGCAGAGCGCGTTTTGTGAAGAGTGTGCTGGACCCGCGTGGATAAGCAAAGCTGCGCGCTTCAGGCAGCCCCTGATCAATGAAGAATTTGCGGTTAGCGACGCAGTCCGAAATCGAAACTTCGGCGGGCTGTTCGGGGAAGTGAGAGTGATCGAATGTGTGACACCCGATATCCTGTCCCTTCTCGCGCAGGGCATTGAGTGCGTCCTGCGTGAACATCGGCCCGTAATTCGGATGGACCGTGTCCATATAGCTACCGCAAATATACCAGGTCGCGATCCAGTCATGCGCTTCCAGAATTGGAAGGGCGTTGTCAAACGCTGATTGGGGGAAGTCGTCGAAGCAGAAGCTGACGACCGGTCTTTCCGGAATGGAAATCGTGTGCCGGTTCTGATATTTTACGAGCTTTGCTTGAAGTTTCTCGTTCGCGTTTTGAGAAAGGTAAGACAAGGCTGTCATGATTTCCCCCATGAGTTAGGGGGGAGGATAGGCTTTGGTTGCAAAAATTTCTTTAAACAAGTTCAGCAATCTGTCCGTATCTGACCGGCAGGCATGGGACACGTTGCAGCGTGAGAACCCGAACCTGCACAGCCCTTACTTCTCATATGATTTCCAGAACGTTGTGAATGCAGTACGTGGCGATGTTGAAGTTTTGCGCTTCGCTGATGCCAATGGCAAAGCTATTGGCTTCCTGCCGTTCCGTCGAAATTTCATGCGCATGGCGCGCCCGACTGCAGGTCCGATGGATGACCTTCACGGCGTGATCAGTGCAACGGACGCAGACATCTCTTTCGATGCAGACGAGGTTGGCAAACTGATCGGTGGATATTCGTTTTCCGCTGTGCCGGCGCAGCAATTCCAGTTTGGCCTGAAAGGCTTTGCCGGTGATGGGAATTACGTTCTCGATCTCTCAAACGGTTTTGACGTGTATATACAGAGCCGATCTGAGGCGAGCAGCAATTTCCGCCGCGCATGGCGCAAGGCAGAAAAACTCCTCAAGACTGACGGCGTCACCGTTCAGCACGATATCTGGGATGAAACCGTATTCGAGCGCATGATCGAGTTAAAGCGCGATGCGCTGGCCGAAGCCGGTCATTTTGATCTGTTCTCGATTGAATGGCCGAAAGAACTTCTGGAAGAGCTGCATCGTCGTAATCTGAATGGCGCGCGGGGCGTGCTTTCAACGCTGCAGATCGACGGCGAAGTCGCAGCGATCTGTTATTGCATGCGATCTGAGAACGTTCTTCACTACTGGTTCCCGTCTTATGAGCCACGTTTTCAGAAACAGCAGCCAGGGATGGCGCTGTTATTCAGTCTCGCTGAGTGGGCGTCCCATGAGGGCATGACTGAATTCCATCTCGGACAGGGCGATGTTCAGTATAAGCGCCTTATGGCGAGCTTCATCGCGCCAATGCGTCATGGCATGGTCGAGGTGAGTGTGCCGAACCGTATTCTCGGCGCAGTCGGTGAGCTGAGCTACAAACTTGATGGCCGTGGTAAGCTGTTAAGCCTGCCGGCAAAAGCGCTCCGCAAATGGGAACGCATGGCGCTATTCGGCACGGTTCGGGCTTAAGCGCGGAACTCTGCCAGCTTGCGCTTCTGGTGTCCGTTCTGATAAAAATTGTCTGGTGATAGCCAGCGTTCAAAAGCCTGCTTTACGTCCGGCCAGTCATCATCCGTCATGGCGAACCATGCTGTGTCGCGGTTCTTGCCCTTCATGACCATGTCATTGCGGAACACACCTTCGAATTTGAAGCCATAGCGGGCAGCCGCGTTTCGCGACTTCTCATTTTCGTTATGGCATTTCCATTCAAAGCGCCGATATTCGAGGTCATCAAAGATGTGCCACCCCATCAGATAGATGGCTTCGCTGGCATGTGCGCTACGCTGGAGTTTCTTTGAGTAAGCTACACAGCCGACTTCTATACTGCCATGTTCCGGACGCTGGCGCATATAGCTGGCCGTTCCCAGAACGTCGCCTGTTTCGGCGTCGGTAATGATATAGGCCAGCCAGTCATTCTTCGTGGCGAGTGCTGTGAAAACGTTGATGAAGTCAGCCGCATTCTCAACCGGATCAAATGGCATATAGGTCCAGATATCGTCATTGCCCGGGCCTGCAACCGCATTGCCCAGTCCCTCGCCATGCTTTTCAGCGTCCAGAGGCTCGAGGATGACCAGACGGCCGCGCAGCACTTTGGTTCCGGGCAGAGGCCGCGGCGTGTATCCGGACAGGTTTGCCATGAACTAGCTCAGAAGCTCTGCCGCGCGTTCGGCAAAATACGTGACAATACCGTCTGCGCCTGCGCGCTTGAAGCTGGACAGCGTTTCCAGAATGGCTTTGTCGCGGTCCAGCCATCCGGCTTCAGACGCCAGCATGATCTGGCCATATTCGCCGGAAATCTGGAACACGATGGTCGGCACGTTGAAGGTCGATGACACGCGATAGACGATGTCCAGATATGGCAGGCCCGGCTTCACCATCACGATGTCCGCGCCTTCCTGAAGATCCAGCGCTGTCTCACGGATCGCTTCGTCCGTATTGCCATAGTCCATCTGATACGTCTTCTTGTCGCCCGTCAGAACTGCGCCTGAGCCGACGGCCTCACGATACGGGCCATAGAAGCAGCTCGCATATTTGGCGGAATACGACATGATCATCGTGTCTCTATAGCCGTGGGCCTCAAGCGCCTCGCGGATTGCGCCGATACGGCCATCCATCATGTCTGACGGTGCAATAACGTCTACACCCGCTGCCGCCTGAACGAGGCTCTGTTGTACCAACATATTGAGCGTCGCATCATTATCGATCTGGTTCTTGTCGTTCATGACGCCGTCATGGCCGTGCGTTGTGAACGGATCGAGCGCGACGTCACACATCACGCCAATTTCCGGAACGGCTTCTTTAATGGCGCGAATGACGTTCGGCACAAAGCCGTTCGCATTGAGCGCTTCGCTGCCAGTGTCATCCTTGCGGGACGGATCAATATGCGGAAACAGAGCAAGGGCAGGGATGCCGAGGTCTCGTGCGCGCTTTGCAGCTTTAACAGCTTCATCCAGATTGAGCCGGTCTACGCCCGGCATAGCCGTGACAGGAATGCGTGGCTCTTCTCCGTCATGAACAATCAATGCCCAGACGAGATCATCCTTTGTCAGATAAGTCTCGCGGGTAAGGCGACGGCTCCAGTCAGCCTGACGGTTACGACGCATGCGGGTGAGCGGGTATTTAGAAGGCACAATCTGAGTCATGCCTGCAGTTTTCATGAATCAGGGTTGGCTGCAACACGCTTTTCGTCGCGCTTACCCTCAAAACCGGGCACGCGAAACCAGTGCTGGTCCCATTTGCCGGGACGGCGCATGAAGCAACGCAAGCTTACATCCATTGTATTTGACTGGATGGCTTCTAATTGCAGCATCCACTGTTTCATCTGATCGCGCGGAATTTCTGTGAAGCCGTATTGTCGGTAAAACGGGCCATTCCAGGAGAGATCGCGAAACGTAGACAAGACGGTGCCACGCAGCCTCAGGCTGTCGGCTTTGTCGATGACATGTTGAAGCAATCCTGCGCCAATGCCGCGTCGGCCAAAGGCGGACGAGACTGATATCTGGTCAAGATACAGATCAGGCGACACGCGGCGCGCCAGTGTGAAGCCGACAATCCGGTCTTCCGGCTTGAAAACAGCAACGGTGGCGAGGTCAGACTTTATACCTTCTTCCAGAAATTTCGCGGGAACCGGCTGCGGACCATCTGGTCCTTCCTGAATAAGGCCTGTTGGTTCGAATAGCCGGGACGCGTCGAGATCGACTGCTTGAATAGCGTCAATGTCCTCGTGCCTGGCAGCGCGTAGGCAAATATCGTCGCCGAATAATTGCAAGCGATCCCCTCCCGAATTCGTTCAGCGGTGACAACATGAAGTGATCCGGCGCGTGTGACAATTATGAATACGCTCGGGCTCAGGTGAATTTCTGACGCTTGCACGCAGAAACTTTGAGACTTTTGTCGGAATAATTTTGGAAATATCAGAAAAAAATTTTGGAAATTTCTTCGTCACCAGCCAGAACAGATGGAGTATAGGCAAGAAGTGTTCCGTTATGGAACAAAAGTCCTAGTATAGGGTAAAAATTGCCGCCCCTGTTAGGCGTATGTTAACTATAGACTAGATTCGTGATTAGCGATTTCTTAGCATAGCTCATGTAAAACCCATCAAAACCAAACAAAATTACATGGGTGATAACATGATGATCGAGGCAAAAGGCCATACTGATTATGAAGGTGCGAGCGTTGGAGAAACCTTCCTCAAAAGCCTTTCCCTTCTGGAGCAGGTTCACCGTCGTCTGCATGACGTCGTTAAAGACGATCTGGAACGTTCAGGCGAACGTTCGCTGACAGGCGTTCAGGCGCTGCTGCTTTATGAAATTGGTGATGGTGAGACCCCGGCATCAGCTCTGCGCGCTCGTGGTGCTTTCGCAGGCACATCCATGTCATATAACGTCAAGAAACTTCAGGAAGGCGGCTATCTGGTTCAGACACGCAGCTCCGACGACCGTCGCACGGTCCGCCTGAAGCTCACGGCCGCTGGCCAGGAAGTTCGCAAGCAGGTTGCTTCTCTGTTTGAACGTCAGGCTCACGCGCTGGAACCAACAGCAAGCGTCCGTCCAGACGATCTGGATGCGTTCAACCGCACAGCGACCCGCCTTGAGCGTTTCTGGTCAGATCAAATTCGTTATCGCCTTTAATCTCTGACCAGACCTTTTCAGGTTTCAAAAAGCCGTTCCGGAAATTCCGGAGCGGCTTTTTTGCTATGATTAGCAGGTAGAGACCTTTGCCCAGTAAAGACAGTAAATTTGTTCTTGACCATGTTCATATTCTGAGCCCTAATTTCCTTCTGAAACAATCTAAGGGGGAAACTTATGGGCAAAGTTTCTATTATTTCCGGCATGGTTTTCGGTGGCATGCTGGCACTTTCACCGCTTGCTAACGCGCAGGACGCTGCCGAGGCTGCTGACTATCTGGTGATGCCGCCAAACGCTGAAGTTGTATTTATCACCACCGGCGGGGCAGAGCCTCGTGCGGACTGATCTGACGCTGCGCGTCTGAACTTTGAGTCGCATGTGAGCGACCAGCTCACGGCAAACGGCCACTCATTCATGTCTTACGAGACGTCAGAGGATACGTCTGACGACATCGAACAGCTTATGCTGCTGCAGGAGCTGGTTACGGCCTCTCTCAGCATGCATATCCCTCATAAAGAGGGTAACGGCTTCAACAATACCGATTTGTCTCTGGGCGATAGCGTTTCACTGCTTCGCGGCGAGAGCGATATTGATGAAGTTCTGTTCGTCGATCATTACTCACAGATTGAGAGCAGCGGCGTCTTCCTCATGGCTGTCGCTGTGGGCACGGTGACAGGCTATGTGCCGCCGTCCAACAATGTGCGCTTCAGCCGCTTTTCTACATTCGACATGGAAACCGGTGATCTGACGAACACAGCAATCCATATGTTTGGCGACCCGCGCGATGTCGGTGAGTCCCAGAACATCGTTTCAAATCTGATGCGGGGAATGAGCCTTGCTGGACAGTAAGATCTGGCGTCACAGGCGCTGGCTTCTTGCTTCTGCTGCTCTTCTATCGGCGTGTGCGTCCACTGATTATGGTACGCGTGCGGCGGGTGACCGTCCAAGTGATCTGACATCCACCGAGGCGAGCCTCTGGTATCAGATGGACAATGCAGAAGCAGATTTGCGCCGCTCAGGATCAGTCGTGGACGATCCTGAGCTGGCAGGCTTCGTTTCCGGCGTCTTATGCAACGTTTCCGGTGATCACTGTGATGACCTGAACGTTTATGTTGTACGCAATGCCGAGTTCAACGCCTTCATGGCGCCGAATGGCATGTCAGCGGTTTATACCGGCCTCCTGCTTCGTGCGGAGGATGAATCCCAGCTGGCGGCGGTACTGGCACACGAGTTCGTGCACTTTGAAGAAAACCACACGCTCGAAATGCTGGGTGCGGCACGCAATGCGCGCGTGACTGGCATGGTGCTGGGTGTTGCGGTCGGCGCGGTTGGCGGGCCGATGGCGCTCGGCGACCTCGCGGCGGCAGGCGGTTTCCTGTCATTCTCTCGTGAAAAAGAGACTGAAGCCGATATCAAAGGCATGCGTTACATGGCTGGGGCCGGTTACAATGCCGGGTCAGCAAGCCTGATCTGGCAGAACCTGCAAGATGAGCTGGAGGCGAGTGGTTTTGACAGACGTCGCCGCTCGGCCGGAAATACGGGCTTCTTCGATACCCACCCGGGCGTGGAAGATCGCATCGGTGAGTTGAATATGCGTGCAGCCGAGTTTGTGCCGGTGGACACTGACCCCGTCGCGTATCGTGCGATGATCCGGCCCTTCCTGCAGGACTGGCTGGACGATGAGATTGTGCGTCGTGACCCAGAGCGGACGCTTCACCTCATTGAGCGCCTGAGTGCGCTTGAGACGGATATGGGCGTTCTGGAATACGCCAGAGGGCGGATTCTGGCCCTTCGCGACGAGGAAGGCGATCAGGGGCTCGCAAGAGAGGCATTCCTGACATCTATCGAACATGGTGATGCGCCGGCTCTGTCCTGGCGTGGACTAGCAGAAATTGAACGGGCCAACGGCCAGAACCAAAGCGCGGCAGATGCTTATGAGGCGTATCTTTCACGCGCGCCGGATGCAGCAGACGCTGCGCTGGTTGAAAGACTGATTGAAGATCTAAGGGGGTAAGGACATGAAAAAATTACTGGTGATTGGCGCAGCCGCCGCGCTTTCTGCATGTGTTGCTATGCCTTCTGTGGCGCCAGCCGGGCAATTTGCGCCTGACGCAGAGTTTACGGTCAATCTGAGTGAGGACTGGTCTTATTGGCCACCTGCGCACAATCCCGCGATGGAAGGCGGATATGTGACGCAGGACGGGTTCTTCCTGAACCGCGTTCACTTCGTCACGCTTGATGATGGTGACAGCCTTATTCGTGCTGCGCGCGGCGTGGAGCGTCCGTTCTATTCAACGGGCTCTAGTGAGCTGGAAATTGTCGAACTGGTGACCAACAGCCTGACGTCTATTGGCTACACCACAATGGAAGCTGACAGTATCCGTCCGACGACAATCGACGGGCATTCCGGCATTGAGTTCGCCCTGTCCGGAAAATGGGAAAATGGGTTGAATATCAAGGGTGACGCTGCGGCTATTCCAGTAGGAGATCAGCTGCATCTGGTCGTCTTCCTGGCGCCTGAACTGCATTATTACGATGCGCTGCATTCCAGCGTCGGCGACATCATCCAATCCATGGACCTGCCGGGTAGCCCGGCTGTAGGCTAGATCTCGAGAGATAACCGGATCAGCTGGTCCGGTTATCTTCTCCCTTGAGGCCGCATGCTCCGCAGACGATTTCATCACCTTCAGCCGTCAGGGTAAAATGACCACAGGACGGGCAAGGTTCACCCAGATAAGCTTCTTCGTCTTCACCGTCTTCGTCGCGATTACGGCGCTTATCCAGAATGACGATATTGTCCGGCAGCTGGCCACGGCTGAAGCCTTTGGAGACGATCTGTGCCGCTTCTGCAGGGAAGGTGAATACATCGTCTTTCAGGCCGCGTCCGAGGCCGTCATGTGACTGGCCTTCAGAGAGCTCTGCCAAATCTTCCCGTCCGAGATATGAGACAGCAAGTTCGCGGAAGATATAGTCCAGAATGGATGTGGCGCGCTTGATTGAGTCGTTGCCGGTGACCTCGCCAGCCGGGTCGAAGCGCGTATAGACGAAGGCCTCCACAAACTCTTCAAGCGGGACGCCATATTGCAGGCCGATAGAGATCGCGATGGCGAAATTGTTCATCAGAGAGCGGAAAGCGGCGCCTTCCTTGTGCATATCAATGAAGATCTCGCCCAGCTCGCCATTTTCGAACTCGCCCGTGTGCAGATAGACCTTATGGCCGCCGACTGTAGACTTCTGAATATAGCCTTTGCGGCGGTCAGGCAGGCGTAAGCGGCGCGCACGTCCGGCCTCGCCCTGCGCAAAGTATGGTTCTGGCGCAGGTTCGGCTTCCGGACGGTAGTTTTCCTCAGCTTCGCGGCTGTCCTCGATCATATCGAGAATGCTGTTGATGCGACGCGCAGCGTCTTCCCGGCGCTTCAAATCCGCGCTGCTCGCAGACAAAACGAGCGAAGAGCCTTCAATTGCAGACAGTGCGTCCGGCACAGTCGTTGAGATCGTTTCGGAATCGAAATCAATGGCGAAGCCTGTTGATATGTCGCCAAATTCCTTGCTCACTGCATAGGCCCAGGCCAGCTCGTCTTCAGAGCTCTCAACCAGATCGATACCTGATTGTTGCAGAAGCGGAATGAATGTGCGCGTTATTGCGGAGGCAAGGTGCTTATCCGCTGCATCAATATCTTTTCGGGAGAAGCCCATATTCTTCAGAATTGAAGGATCTTCTTCGTCGAGCAGGTCCGCGGGTAGCTTCAATTCTTTTAAAATGACCTCATCGCCAAGCACCCAGCGAGATGTCGCCTGACGAAGTGTCAAACCTTCTGACAGGTGAGTCTCGATCGTGTCGATTGTTTCGCCTGACAGGCCGCGTGCCATCAGGCGCTCACGGTCCACGCCTGGCGCTTTTTCCAGAGAATACAGATTAGCGAGGGTTCGCTCAAAAGCAGGCAGGAGCTGAGGGCTCGCCGCAGCAACGCCGTCGCGCAATACATTGACCTGAGCGTCATTCAGAATTGGCGCTTCTGTGTTCAGGTGGAACAGGTTGATGCCATTGCAGAGGCATTCAAAGTGCTGGAGCACTTCAGGTGTCACCAGTTCGAAGCTCAGATTGATGTCTATGTCGCTCATATTTGCACAGACAGCTTTGATCTGTTCGAGAAGCGATACGCTTGCCTCGATGCGTGTTTCGGTTGATCCGCCTTTTCCGAGTTTGATCAGCGCATCGCCAAGGCCGCAAACCAGAAGCGGCAGCTCCCCTGTGCCGATTTCAGCGGCCAGACGGGCAGGGACAGCAAGGGCACCCTCGATCAGGCCTGTATCGAGCTGGCCGTCGAAAATGCACGAGGAAAGGTTCAGCGCCAGCGCGCACATAGCGTCCGTTTCCGAAGACAGATCGCGTTTCAGAATGATATCATTGCCCGCGCGGAAGTAACGGGACAGTTCCGGAAGCACGTCCGGGCCTGCCTCTGAGACAGCAAATACCGGCGTTTCCATGAGGGATTCCTCGGAAATCGTCTCATGCAGCGCCGCCACCGCGCCGCGAATACCTTCAGGATGGGCGAGTGCGCGTTCAAGAAGATCAATGCTTAGGCCCTGCTGAAGCGCCTCAGCGATTTCAGGGTCACGCGGAGCCGGACCAAGCTCTTCAAGTTCGTAGGCGGCTGTCCGCAGAAGGTCTGCCTTCAACGCATTCGCCAGACGTTCTGACACCAGATGCTCTAGCGCGTCGTTTGTCAGCGGCATTGCTGGCGCATCAGAGCGCAGGCGGACGGCAAAAAAGGGCGCAAGTGGAGAGATGAGACGGTTTTGAATGGCTGAGAGATATTGCGCGCGCTCATCCTCAGAGATCGGCGCACCGGAAAGCGTCAGAATATAGTCCGCCCATTCCGGAGATTCCGTGATGCAGTTTGCATCAAACTCTGGATCGCGCGCGAGAAGCACTGCCCCGCTGGACAGGCTTTCAGTTGCCCAGTCTGCGCCGGTTGTTTCGTTATTTGTCAGTTCTGGCATCGAATCACTCCGCCTGTTGGCGAAATCATGACGCGTTCACCGGGGATTTGCGAGTCTGAGGGAAAGCTCTTCCACCGGAATTTATGCGGATATGAAAAAAGCCGGAGCTGAGCCCGGCTTTTTCTGTGTGACCGATTGTGAGGGTCGTTATTCGCCGCCTGCCGAACCTTGTTCAAGCTGGAGCGTGTTAGCGAGCGCTGTCACTGTGTTTTCGCTGTCAGGGAACTGGATCGCCTGAAACGCAATGCGCGTACGCAGGTCTGGCTCTGCAGGTCCAGTCATATCAATGGCCGTGAACGCCGCTTCTAGCAGTTCGGTGACGTGGGTATTGCGCGCGCGGGATGTCGCGCCCCCCAGCATCACCGCAATGACGCGATTTCCGTCACGTTGCGCTGTAGCCATAAGGTTATAGCCAGATGCGCGCGTATAGCCGGTTTTAATGCCGTCAACGCCCGGCACAACGCCAAGCAGGCGGTTGTGATTGCGATAAGTTGTCGAACGGTAGCGGAATTCCTGTGTCGCGAAATACGCGTAATGGTTTGGGTGATCTTCCATCATGCTCTGCGCGAGAATGGCAAGATCGCGGGCCGTAGAGATCTGGCGCGTATCAGGAAGGCCGTGTGCGTTGTAGAAGCGTGTGTTCTGCATGCCCAGAGCGCGCGCCTGAACTGTCATCAGTGCAGCAAAGCGCGATTCAGATCCACCCAGACGTTCTGCGACCACGACAGCAACATCATTTGCAGACTTGGTGACCAGCGCGAGAATTGCGTCCTGCACAGAGATTGTATCCCCAGGTGCGAGGCCAAGACGGGATGGCGGCGCCTGTGATGCGCGTCGTGAGACCGGAAGCTGCTCATCCAGTGTCAGTTCGCCATTATCGAGCGCATTGAACACCATATAGAGCGTCATGACTTTCGTCAGCGAGGCAGGGTAACGCGGAGAGTCAGCGAAACGGTCATGCAATACCTGTCCTGAGCCCATATCGATCACGATACTGGCATAGCGGTCATCAGCATGAGACTGCAGAGACATCACGCAGACGGCTGCGATCAATGCGATAAATGCTGCAAAACTCCGGTAAAATACGCTCGGAAGTGTTGGGGCCATGGTCAAGCTAGCTCCTTCTAAGACAGCTGGAGTGTGCGTTAGGTGACTTTCTTATTCGTTAATGCCGTGTCCACTTTCGTTGGGAAATTCACAGATTTCCATTGTGGAACATTAACCATACTTAGCCATTAATTGTGCAGCGCACAAAAAATGTTGCAATTGCTCACAAGGTGAGCTATATAGTGAACACCCCCAGAGGCGAAGGACAATACTGATGGCTAAATCTGCTGCAAAAACTGTCGAAACTGCATTTGAAACGTTCTCAACGACTGCAAATGAGACAATGAAAAAGTCATATGAGCGCTCAATGGAAATGATGGGCGAAGTTGGCGAGCTCCAGAAAAAGAACATGGAAGCGTTTGCCGAATCTTCCCGCATCACAACCAAAGGCCTCGAAGAGCTGGGCACACGCGCAGCATCTTACTCACGCGACGCGTTCGAGAAGGGTGTTGAAGCGGCTCGTTCAATGGGCGGTGCTCAATCCGTTCAGGAAGCAATGGAAATGCAGGCGACGTTCACGAAATCTGCTTTCGAAGCTTACCTTGAAGAAATGAATGCGATGACCGGCATGTTTGCGTCACTCGTTCGCGAAGCATCTGCTCCGCTGAACACGCAAGCTGGCGAGTTCGTCTCCATAATGCAGAAGTCTGCGTAAGTTTCGATTTTCGAAAAATAGCAGTTCTAAAACGCTTAAAAGGCTGGCCATGTGCCAGCCTTTTTCATTTTGGAAATTGTTTCTGCGCCGACTTTGACTATCTTCTCAGAATGTCAGGCACAGAATCTCTCAAAACCATTCAGCGATCGCCAAAGCCGAATTCGGCGTTTTTCGCCACTGACGGCGTAGAAACCGAGGCCGAAGTGGATGAGCATCTGCCGCATTTCGATTTGTCAGCCGAAGAACTGTTCAGCCGAGCTGTTGAGGTCTTCGGAGCGCAAAAGAACACGCAAACGACAAATCGTGATGAGAGCGTGAAGCGGGCAAGTTTCGTCTGCACCACACCATTGCTGCGTTTCAAAGATGACGTGGATCTGGAGGTCGTCTCTACGGGAGAAGGCCGTGCTGGCATCATTCTTTTTTCACGTTCGCGCGTGGGCTATTCCGATCTCGGCACGAATCGCAAGAGACTTGCGCACTGGGTCGAACAACTCAATCACAATGTCAAAAAGGCTTGAACCGCAATTAAATTGCCTTCAGGCTTTCGATACAGAAAACAGATATTATCTTATAAGTATGACCGACACGAATTTCAGACATTCGCGCCTTCTCTCAGACATGACCATCCGGATGAGTGAAGGTGAGGGCGACAAGTCAAACGGTGATGATCCCAACACAGGGATTGCGACACGTACAAAGGCAAAGACGAAACGGCCTTCTATGTATCGTGTTTTACTGTTGAACGATGACTACACGCCGATGGAGTTTG
>DDIN01000006.1:275811-302122 GCA_002338565.1 Hyphomonadaceae bacterium UBA1849 | reverse complement strand
GATGACTACACGCCGATGGAGTTTGTCGTCTACGTATTGGAGCGCTATTTCAATAAGTCGCGAGAACAGGCGACACAGGTTATGCTCCATGTTCATAATCACGGGGTCGGGGTGTGCGGCGTCTTCACATACGAAGTCGCAGAAACGAAAGTCGCACAAGTGCTAGATCTCGCGCGGCGGAATGAACACCCGCTGCAGTGTACAATGGAAAAGGAAGACTAGAGGCCCATTATGCCATCACTGACCCCAAGCCTCGAACACGCTCTTGAAAAAGCCCTCGCGCTGGCTGCCGAACGGCGCCACGAATACGCGACGCTTGAGCATTTGCTTCTGGCACTCACAGACGATGAGGACGCCGTTGAAGTAATGTCGGCCTGCAAAGTCGATCTCGAAAAGCTTCAGGACGATCTCTCCGATTATATTGATGACGAGCTGTCTAACCTCTCAGTGGACGAGCTTGATGATCAGGTCCGCCCGACAGCCGCATTCCAGCGTGTTGTTCAGCGCGCGATCCTGCATGTTGAAAGCTCTGGCCGCGATGAAGTGACAGGCGCAAACGTGCTCGTCTCTATCTTCTCCGAACGTGAGAGCCATGCCGCTTACTTCCTGCAAGAGCAGGACATGACGCGCTATGATGCGGTGAACTTCATCTCTCACGGCGTTGCGAAAAAGCCTGGCATGTCCAAGCCACGTCCGTCCAAGCCGGCGGGTGAGCGCGAGGAAGAACCGCAAAAGCCGGCGAACGAAGCGCTCGATGCTTACTGCGTGAACCTCAATGAGAAGGCTCGCGAAGGTAAGATCGATCCGCTGATCGGCCGCCAGCTCGAAGTGGAACGCTCTATTCAGGTGCTTTGCCGCCGCCGTAAGAATAATCCGCTTCTGGTGGGTGATCCGGGCGTTGGTAAAACAGCGATTGCCGAAGGCCTTGCGAAACGCATCGTCGACGGTGAGGCGCCGGAAATCCTCAAAGAGTCTGTCATCTACTCATTGGATATGGGTGCACTGCTCGCTGGTACGCGTTACCGCGGTGACTTTGAGGAACGCCTCAAAGCTGTGATGAAAGAGCTTGAGGGCCTTGAAAAGGCTGTGCTCTTTATTGACGAGATTCACACTGTGATCGGCGCTGGTGCAACATCCGGCGGCGCTATGGACGCGTCCAACCTTCTGAAGCCTGCGCTTCAGTCCGGTGGCCTGCGTTGCATGGGCTCAACCACATTCAAAGAGTATCGTCAGCACTTTGAAAAAGACCGCGCGCTTGCTCGCCGGTTCCAGAAAATTGACGTTGTGGAGCCTACGGTTCCTGATGCGATCAAAATTCTCAAAGGTCTGCGCCCGCACTTTGAAGAGTTCCACGGCCTGAAATATTCAGATGATGCGATCAAGACAGCTGTCGAGCTGGCTGCGCGCTATATCACAGATCGTAAACTCCCGGACAAAGCGATCGATGTGATCGACGAGGCTGGTGCGAGCCAGTGGCTGCTGCCGGAAGACGAGCGCAAGAAAGTCATCGATGTTGAAACCATCGAAGCCGTTGTTGCGAAAATGGCGCGTATTCCGTCCAAGCAGGTTACCAAGTCTGATGCCGAAGCGCTTAAAGGTCTTGAGAATGATCTGAAGCGTGTTGTCTTTGGTCAGGAAACTGCGATCACGGCGCTCTCATCTGCGATCAAACTGTCGCGTGCGGGTCTTCGTGAGCCGAACAAGCCGATTGGTTGTTACCTCTTCTCCGGCCCTACAGGTGTTGGTAAGACAGAAGTTGCCAAACAGCTGGCGTCCCTCATGGGCGTAGAGCTGCTCCGCTTCGACATGTCGGAGTATATGGAACGCCATACGGTGTCCCGTCTCATCGGCGCGCCTCCAGGCTATGTCGGCTATGATCAGGGCGGCCTTCTGACAGATGGCGTTGACCAGCATCCACACTGCGTGCTGCTGCTCGACGAGATCGAGAAAGCACACCCTGAGCTGTTCAACATCCTGCTGCAGGTGATGGATAACGGCACGCTGACCGACTCTAACGGTAAGAAGATCGACTTCCGCAATGTCATTCTGATCATGACAACGAATGCGGGCGCATCTGAGGCCGCCAAGAACTCAATCGGTTTTGGTCGTGGCAAGAAAGAAGGCGAAGACGAAGAAGCAATCAAAAAGCTCTTCACGCCTGAATTCCGCAACCGTCTGGACGCGAATATTCCGTTCGCGGGTCTCTCACAGCCGATCATCGAGCGTGTGGTCGAGAAGTTCGTTCTTCAGCTTGAAGCTCAGCTGTCTGATCGCAACGTGACGATCGAAATGACAGATGCCGCGAAGTCCTGGCTCGGCAATAAAGGCTTTGATGCCGATTACGGTGCGCGTCCGCTGTCGCGTGTCATTCAGGAGCACCTCAAAAAGCCTATGGCCGAGGAGCTGCTGTTCGGTGACCTCAAATATGGCGGCGCTGTGAAAGTCGATCTGGATAAGGATGGCGATGACGGCAAAGGTGAACTGACCTTTGAATTCTTCCCGGCTCCGAAGCCAGAGCCACAGGAAGAATTGAGCCAGTCAGAGGATGATGGCGATGCGCCGGATTCCGATGAAAAGGCCCCTGTGAACTAGGTCTGCACCTAAAAGAAAATCTTTAAAACCCGGCGAGAGATCGCCGGGTTTTCTGCATCTGGCGCGCCGTTAATCAATGGTTAGCGATATGTTAATCTTGAATCGCCAATTTTCACCGGTGAACAGCCCCTGAATCATAATCAGGGCATCTAAGGGAAAATGCGGTGAGTGGCCTGACATTAGTGTCTTCGAACAATATGACGGGGTGGGGGCAGTCTCAGGCTGACTACCAGTATCGTCATGCCGTTCAGGCAGACGCTTATGAGATGCTCGACCTCATCGAAAACCGGTTTGCTTATGCGGAGCGTTTCCCGAGCGGGCTGACGCCGGTACGCGCCGAGTTGCAGCATTTGATCCCGTCTCTTCAGGGGCGAAATGATCTGATTGCGTTCAGCCAGAGCGCCTTTCACGCGCTGTATGACCATCATTCCATCACCTCTACCGGCCTGCTTGACGATTATGCGCTGGTGCCAAGTTTTGCCGATCTCTGGGTCGAGAAAACGGTCAATGGCTATCAAATTATGGATGTTCGCCGCGGATCACCTGCTATGCAGGTTGGCATCCGTCCTGGTGCAATCATCACCTCTCTTGAGGGTAAGCCGATAGATCAGGCAGTCGCCGATTTTATCGGGCTTTATCCGTATGCGCTGAATGATGAGCGTCGCAGTTATGCTGCGCGGGTCATGGCCGCAGGCCGCAAAGGCTGGCTGCGCCGGATTGGCCTTTATCATGACGGTCTTGAGTGGACCGTAGAGTTGCCAACACTTTATCACGCACGACTTCGCCGCGACACAAACCTTCTCAGCGTGAGCAGCGTATCGCATCTTGGCCGACGTTACGGCGTCATCCGTTTCAATGACAGTCTTGGCTATAACGAAACCGTGCAGGCCTTTGACTATGCGCTGAACACGCTGCCGAATGTGAACGGGCTTGTGCTCGACCTGCGCGATACAGCGAGCGGCGGTACGGCGCTTGTTGCGCGTGGCATCCTGTCCCGCTTTATCTCGGCTCAGACGATGTATCAGCGCCATGAACTACCGAGCGATCAGCGAGACTTCGGCGTGAGACGTTGCTGGTCTGAGGAAGTCGAGCCACGTGGCTGGACGTTCAACGCGCCTGTGGCAGTGTTGTCCGGTCGCTGGACGGCAAGCATGGGCGAAGGATTAACCGTTGGCTTTGACGCGATTGGCGCAGCGACATTCGGCACGGATATGGCGCGCCTTCTGGGCGGCATCACCGATCACACGCTGAAAGAAACCGGCGTGAAAGTGAAACTGACCACTGAGAAGCTGTTCCATGTGGACGGCACGCCGCGTGAATTCTTCCGTCCGCGCTGCTATTTCAATTTTGCAGACGCGCGGGATGATTTTGGCCGCGACGGCCCAATGGATGCCGCGCTCGATTATCTGAGCCAGCACTAGCATCTTCCAGAATCAAAAAGGCCACGCAGAGCGTGGCCTTCGTGAGACTAGGTGCCTCAAATACTTGTCAGAAGACGCGGTGTTTATCCACGTACCAGAGGCTGCTCCGATACGTTGATCTCACACTCAAGCATTTTTACCACCTGCAGGACCTCACTAGACATCGGATCACCTCCTTTCTGCTGTTAAAACCAGATTTGAAGGTAGGATGATTTGCGAGAAAAGCAAAATCCAAATGCAGAAAAATGCTTATTCGATGCAGCTGCTGATTTTTTCGGCAAGCGCGTTGAGTTCGGACATGTCTGCCTGTTGTCCATGGTTGTGCCCTTTAAGGCTGTCACCTTCATAGCGCGGGATGATGTGGAAGTGCAGATGGAAGACCGTCTGACCGGCTGGGGCGCCATTGAACTGGGTGACGACCATGCCGTCCGGCTCAAGCGCTTTTGAAACAGCTTTGGCCACCTTTTGAACGCGCTGCATGTAAGAGCCGAGCATATCGCCTGGCATCTCAATGAGATTGCGGGCTTCGGCGCGCTTGGGAATGACCAGCGTATGCCCTTTGGACTGAGGGAAGATGTCCATAAAGGCGAGGGCGGTGTCGTCTTCGAAAACTTTGACGCACGGGATTTCTCCGCGCAGCATTTTCGCGAAGATATTGTCTGTGTCGTATTCACCGTGAAGGCTCATTGTGTCTCTTCCCCTTTGTGTTTGAACGGCTGCCGCGCGAGGAGGTATTCATTCTCGTCAGCGACGGCATAGCGTTCCTGTTCCAGATATTGATCGACTGCGCGACGTAGTCCTTCATGTCCAATCCAGTGGACAGAGTGCGTCGTCACGGGGCCATAGCCGCGTGCGAGTTTGTGTCCGCCCTGAGCGCCAGCTTCTACGCGTTTCAGGCCGCGTTCAATGGCAAAATCGATGGCCTGATAATAGCAGACCTCGAAATGCAGGAACGGGCGCTCTTCCAGACGGCCCCAATAGCGGCCGTATAGTGTTTCAGAGCCGATGAAGTTCAGCGCGCCCGCGATCGGCTTTCCATCCTCGCAAGCGAAGATCAGAAGCGCATGTTCGCGAAGCCGGTCATGGATGAGCTCGAATGTCGCCCGGTTGAGGTATGGGAAGCCCCATTTGCGACTACCGGTATCCATGTAGAATTCGAAGAATGCATCCCAATGGTGAGGCTGGATCTCGTCACCGGTCAGCCATTCGAATGTCAGCCCTTCCTGAGCCTTTTTCCGCTCTTTGCGAAGATTTTTGCGCTTGGCGGAGGAGAGTTCTGCCAGAAACGCGTTAAAGTCCTCATAGCCACGGTTTTCAAAGTGGAATTGCTTGTCCGTGCGCTGCAGCAGGCCGAGCTCTCCAAGATCGTCGTATAAGTCCTGCTCCACGAAATTGATGTGCAGCGAGGAGAGGTCGTTATTCTGCGCGAGCTGGATAGCGCCCGACAGAAGCGCGTGTTGAAGTCCGCGCTTATCGATCTCTCCATCGCGCACGAGAAGCCGGCGTCCCGTAACTGGCGTGAACGGGACTGCGCTCAACAGTTTGGGATAATAATCACCGCCCGCACGTTCATAGGCGTCTGCCCAGGCATAATCGAAAATATACTCGCCCTGAGAATGCGCTTTGGCATAAAGCGGCATCGCCGCCGTCAGCTCGCCGTCTTCATTTTCGATGATGAGATGGAGCGGCGACCAGCCCGTTTCACGTGTTGCCGCGCCTGAGCTTTCCAGTGCTTCAAGAAATTCCCAGCTGAGAAACGGATCGAAGGGTTCGCCTGCTGGATTGGCGACAGCATTCCATGCCGCCGGATCGACAGCTGACAGGGAGGAAACGGTTTTCAGCTGCAACTCGGACATGCACCTAATCTAGGAAGTGAGATGCGCTCTGACGAGGTCTGTCGGAAGATTTTCAAAGATCGGTGCCGCATTAAGTGACCGGCAGTTTTCAAGGCCGGCTTCTTCGCGAACGGTCCAGCTTGCGAGTGGCAGATTACTGTCCTTGAAATGCGTGAGTTGAGAGATGTTGGGGCCGAGACAATCCGGCTGGATATCTTTCACAATCTCGAAAAAGCTCATGCGTCCTTCAGGCGTTTCAATGCGCCGGGGATCAGCCAGAAGACCGAGCGTTAAGTGTGACGTGATTTGTTTACAGATGCTGATCAGCGACGGGCTGAAGCTCATGATTGCCACAGGTCCCCGCGCTTCTGCCACGCACATCAGGGTTGCGGCGGCGAGGGCTGGCAAATCAGTCGTCTCGTCTGCTTTCAGCTCAACCAGCAAAGGCTGATCGCCTATGGCGGAAAGTACGTCTGATAAAATCGGAATTGTGTGGCCAGTGCCTGCCAGATGCAGCGTCTGAAGCTCGTCTGCGCTGGCGTCACCAATTTTGCCTTGTGTGCCGGTCATCCGCTCCAGCGTGAAATCGTGAAAGACCATAGGCACGCCATCACCCGACAGATGAACGTCACATTCGGCGCCGAACCCATGCTCTGACGCCTGTTTGAAAGCTTTCAGAGAGTTTTCAGGCAGATCAGCCGACCATAGCCCACGATGGGCGTAGGCAAAGGCCGGCAGATCGAACGTAAGTGGCATTATGCGATTTCGAAAATGCCGTCGACTTCAACAGCGCAGCCGAGTGGCAGGGTCGGGCAGGCGACCGCAGAGCGTGCGTGACGGCCAGCATCGCCGAGCACGTCGACCATCAGGTCTGAGCAGCCATTAATGACCTGCGGGATTTCCACGAATGAAGGTGCAGCGTTTACAAAACCACCAAGCTTCACAACGCGCTTGATGTTGGAGAGCTCGCCGACTGCAGCTTTACACTGTGCAAGCAGGTTGATGCCGCACAGGCGCGCAGCATACTGTCCGGCCGCTGTGTCCATGCCTTCCCCCAGACGGCCCGTGACGAGGCCGTTGACGCCCATGCTGACCTGACCAGACACGAAAAGCGTTTTGCCTGTGATGACGAATGGAACATAGTTCGCCACTGGCGCAGCAGGTGTGGGCAGCTGAATACCAAGCTCTACGAGTTTTTCTTCAGGGGTCATGTCAGGTGTCCTTCTGTCTGGATGTCTGGTCCGAGGTCTTCGGTGTATCAGATTGTTTCCGGCTTTGCCTGTCCGCCTGTACACGAATGCCGCGTCCAGTGGAAATGGCGTTTGAGCCGAATTTGGTCTTCGCGATGTCGGCTGCCCGTTCTGCACGCGCGCGCTTCAATGCGCCGGGGTCAATCAGGTCGGCCATATCTGCGCCTGCTGGTTCCAGATCGGAAATGCCAATTCCGATAAGCCGGAAGCGGGCACCATCAACTTCCTTGCCAAGGAGTGTCTGGCCCTGGCGGAACATGACCTGCGCAAGCTGGGTCGGCCGTGTGAGCGTCATGCGCCGTGTACGCGTTTTGAAATCACTCGTCTTCAGTTTCAGCGTCAGCACATTGCCTGCGACCCCGATTTCCTTTGAACGTAGTGCAACTTTCTCGCACAACCACCAGAGATGGTCGATCAGCAGTTCTTTGTCAGAGCAGTCTTCAAAGAAGGTTGTTTCGGCAGACACTGATTTGCGTTCCGAGCGCGGGTCTACAGGACGTTTATCAATGCCGTTGGCGCGTTCGTGTAGCCAGAGACCGGTTTCCCCGAACAGCCCGATAAGTTGTTTCAGTTCGGCCATTTGCAGGCCGCCCAGTGTCTCGTATCCCTTCTGGCTGATCTGTCTTGCGAGGGCGGGCCCGACACCATGAATGAAGTCGACCGGGCGGGGCGCCAGAAACTCACGCGCTTCTGCCTCGCCAATCATGGCAAACCCGTTCGGCTTATCGAGATCGGATGCCGATTTGGCCAGAAACTTATTGTAAGACAGGCCAATGGAAACGGTGATGCCGACATCCCGCTGAATGTTGTTCTGAAGTTCACCCAGCAGTTCGGCTGGCGCTTTGCCGTGAAGCTTTTCTGTACCGGACAGGTCCAGATAAGCCTCATCAATCGACACTTGCTGCACCAGCGGCGTCAGCGCATCCATAGCGGACCGTATCGCTCTGGAAGCGGTTTTGTATTTATCGAAATCCGGGCGCACCACCACGGCATTCGGGCAGAGCTTCAGCGCCTTGAACATGGGCATGGCAGAACGCACACCAAACAGGCGAGCCATATAGCAGCAGGTTGCAACCACACCTCGCTTGCCACCGCCCACAATAACCGGTTTTCCTTGCAGATCGGGATTGTCGCGTTTCTCGATTGAGGCGAAAAATGCATCACAATCTATGTGTGCAATTGAGAGTTCTTTTATCTCTTTATGCGCAATGTAGTGGTCTGAACTGCAGTGCGGGCACACAGAGCCCGAAGGCCGGATTTGTGAGCAATTCCGGCACAATCTGGGGGCTTGGGACGGCGTATGATGACGATCCATTGTCAGCATATTAACAGAACGGTGCGAGCTTTCAGCAAGTGTTGTAAACAAGGATTAAGACTATCCGGGTTAAATGTCCCCCTGAAAGTTCATCGGGACGATTCTCAAGGAAGATGCTGGGCTAATGTCGGTCACTGAACGCAAAAAAGTTCTTGTCGTTGAGGACAATGAGCTGAACATGAAATTGTTCTGCGACCTGCTTGGTGCGTTCGGCTATGAGGCTGTTCAGAGCCGTGATGGCCTGAAAACCCTTGAAATTGCACGTGAACACAAGCCCGCTCTCATCATTATGGATATCAATCTTCCGGAAGTGTCCGGCCTCGATCTGACACGTTGGATTAAGGATGATGACGATTTGGCTGATATTCCGGTCATGGCCGTTACGGCGTTTGCCATGCGGTCTGACGAAGAGCGCGTTCGCGAAGCTGGCTGCGAGGCTTACATGTCCAAGCCGATCCAGATGATGCCATTTCTCAATCAGGTTCAGAAACTGACCGAAAGAGAGCCCGTTCAGTGAGCGCTCGGGTCCTCGTCGTCGACGATATCTCTGCGAACAGAAAACTGCTTCAGGCTAAATTGAGCCATGAATACTTCGAGGTGATCACGGCGTCGAACGGTCAGGAAGCCATTGATATGGCACGCGAACAGCGCCCTGACATCATTCTGCTCGACGTGATGATGCCCGTCATGGATGGCTTCGAGGCCTGCCAGATACTGAAAACAGATCAGGATACCCAGCATATTCCGGTGGTTATGGTTACCGCACTGGGCGACCGCGATCACCGCCTGAAAGGTCTTCTGGCTGGCGCTGACGACTTTCTGACCAAGCCTGTAGACGACTTCGCGCTGATGTCTCGCATTCGCGCGCTGACAAAATTCAAACTTGTGATGGACGAGCTTCGCTCACGCGAAGCCAATGGCCGACGCATCGGAGTGATTGAGGGCGACGAGCCTGGCGGTCCTATCGAACCTGCACGGGTTCTGATCATCGACGATAATGAACGTCAGGCACGCCGTATCGCTATGTCCCTCAAGCAGGAACACCGCCCGATTCTGTGGTCCGAGGCGCGCAACCTCGCGGCCAAAGAAAAAGCGGGAATCGATCTGATCGTTCTGTCGCTGGCATCTGATTCTTTTGACCCGCTTCGTCTGTGTGCGCACTTCAAATCTCAGCCTGCGACGCGTGACTTGCCGGTTCTGATTGTGGCCGACTTCGAAGAAGAGGCCAAAGCGCTGCGGGCGCTGGACCTTGGCGCAAGTGATATCATCATGCGCCCGATTGATACCGAAGAGCTGTCGGCACGTGTGCGGACGCAGGTTCGCAAGAAGCGTTATCTCGACACGGTACGCCGTCGCCTCGATGAGAGCATGGAGCTCGCCATCACAGACCAGCTGACAGGCCTTTATAACCGTCGTCATATGAACAAGCAGCTGAACCAGTTTCTTCAGCGGGCAAATTCAGGTGGCGAGCCGGTGTCAGTCTTCATTGCGGACATTGATCACTTCAAGAGCGTCAATGACACTTATGGTCACGACGTTGGCGATGAGGTGCTTCGCGAGTTTGCCGAACGTATGCGTGAGAATGTGCGTCCCGCTGACATTCCCTGCCGCCAGGGCGGGGAAGAGTTCGTTGTCATCATGCCGGATACAACAGGTGATATGGCGAGCGTTGTTGCCGAGCGCCTGCGCCGTCATGTGGCGTCACAGACCTTTGCTGTCGAACGTGGCCGCAACCAACTCGATGTAACGGTCAGCCTTGGCGTCTCAACGTCTTATGGCAGCGAATGCACGATTGACGATCTGCTGAAGCGCGCGGATGAAGCGCTTTATGAAGCGAAGCAGTCCGGCCGTAATCAGGTAAAAAGCCGCGCGGCTTAAATTTTGTATTTCTCAAAAATCAGGCACAAAAAAAGCCGGCGCACAAAGCGACCGACTTTTGTTTTGTCCGTGAAGACAGATCTTACTTGATCTTACCTTCTTTGAACTCGACGTGCTTACGTACGACGGGATCATACTTACGCATCACCATTTTTTCAGTGATGTTGCGAGGGTTTTTCTTTGTGACATAGAAGAAACCCGTGCCTGCAGTAGAGTTCAGGCGGATCTTGATTGTAGCTGGCTTCGCCATGAGAGCAGACCTCAGTTAGAATTCGAAGGGCGCATAAACACCGTGTTGCCCCGGTAAGTCAAGAGGGGTTTTTCCTATATACGCTCAACAATGTGACCTTTTGCAGAATACCGCAAAAAGAGTGGGTCATGCAGCGTCTTCGGAGCCTCTAAACGGGCTTTGACTTCGTCTATCATCATCTGGGTGACGGAGGGAAGGTCGATATCGCCTGTATCTTCCAGATCAATCCAGCGCACATCTACCAATTCAGCGCCCGATGCAGCCGGACGCTCGTCAATCAGAGCTGTTTCAGCGTCTGCCATGAAGAATCGTGCATCGAATCGGCGTGGCCGGTAAGGCGGAGTAATCGCGCGACCGACAAATTCGAGATTTGTCATGCAGGGTAGCGCACCTTCAGCGATGAATGGACGCCAGTTTTTTGGGGCGCGCGCTTCATCATTGATGGACTTGCCGATGATCAGGCCGGTTTCTTCGAAGGTTTCACGAATCGCCGTCAGGCCGAACGCACGCGGCTTACGGCGCGCTTTGAACTGAAGCTTGGCTTCGACGGGTGACAACAATTCGGAAATAGCAGGCGCGCGGCTGTCTTCCGGATCAACACGTCCGCCGGGAAATACAAATTTGTCCGGCATGAAGGCATGTTTGTTCGAACGCTTGCCAACCAGAACGCGGGGCTTAGGGCCATCGCGGCGGATCAGTATGAGAGTTGCTGCGTCTTTGGGGCGTGCAGATGGCTGCGAGCGATCTACAACGTCTCCATCCTCCATTTTATCAAAGACGCCGGTTCCGTATTCTTTTTCTCGAGTGGTCATCTTCTACGTTTGCCTTTGAAGCCTCCTTTGCGGGGGCCGCCTTTCCCGGGTCGTTTATGTTGTAGCACACGTTTGTGGCGATGTTGGGAAGGTGGTTTTTCACCTTTGCGCTTCGGACGAGGCTCCGACAGCATTTCCAGTACGAGGCTGGCCGCGACAGAGTTTGCTTCTTTCAGCTTCACACGTACCGGCTGGCCAAGTTCGTAGCGACGAGCCGAGTGCTCCGCGACGAGCGCAGAGGCGCCATCATCAAAGAACCAGTACTCATCGCCCAGAGAGGCCGCAGGCACAAACCCGTCAGCCGCAGTTTCGTCAAGGCGAACGAACAGACCGAACTTCGCGACACCGGTGATGCGGCCTTCGAACTCCGCGCCGACGCGGTCCTGCAGGAAGGCTGTCAGATAGCGGTCTGACGCGTCCCGCTCTGCGGCCATGCTAGCACGCTCGCGGTCAACCAGATGGCCTGCTATCTCTTCCAGTCGCACACGCTGCTGGTCATCGAGGCCGTCAGGCCCAAGGCCATAGGCGCGGATGAGAGCGCGGTGTACAATCAGGTCTGAATAGCGACGGATCGGCGAGGTGAAATGTGCATACTTCGTCAGGTTCAGCCCGAAGTGTCCGAGGTTATCCGGTGAATAGACCGCCTGGCTCTGGCTGCGCAGAACGATTTCGGAAATCTCGTGATGGCGGTCGGTCTCACGCGCGATTGCCAGAAGGCGGTTGAAACGGGCAGGGGTGACCTTCTCGCCCATAGACCAGCTGAGATCGAGGGTTTCGAGGAAGGTCGAAAGACCGTGAATTTTCTCGTCAGATGGCTCTTCGTGAACGCGATAGATGAGTTCGTGACGCTTGGTTTCTAGAGCTTCTGCCGCGCAGACATTTGCCTGAATCATCATCTCTTCAATGAGCATGTGCGCATCAAAGCGATCTCTCACCCGCACGCCGAGAACTTCGCCGTCTGGTGACAGTTCGATCTTGCGTTCCGGAATATCGAGATCGAGCGGAGAGCGTTCTGAGCGTTTGTTCTTCAGCGCGGCATAGGCAGCCCAGAGTGGCTTCAACACCGTCTCAAGAAGCGGCGCGGCGCGGTCTGATGGCTCACCATCAATCGCCGCCTGCGCTTCTTCATAAGACAGGCCTGCCGCTGAACGCATCATGCCGCGGATCAGGCGGTGGCGGAGCTTGGTGCCTTCGGCAGAGAACACCATCTCGAAGGCAAGACAGCAGCGCAGCTCGCCTTCTTTTAGCGAGCATTCGCCGGCTGACAGCGCCTTCGGAAGCATGCTGGCCACGCGGTCCGGGAAATAGGTGGAGTTGGCGCGCCGATAGGCTTCTTTGTCCAGAATGCCGTTGAACGGGACGTAGGCAGAGACGTCCGCAATCGCGACGATAATCTTCCAGCCGCCCTTATTTTTCGGGTCGTCATCAGCTTGCGCAAAGACTGCGTCGTCATGGTCACGTGCATCCGCAGGGTCGATGGTGATGAGCGGGATTTGCGTCAGGTCTTCGCGCGGGCACTCCGCAGGTTGGGCCGCTTCAGCAGCCGCGATCACATCCGGATCGAACGTGTCCGGAATGTCGTAAGACGCCATAGCGATCAGGCTGGCCGCCTTCGGATTGTCTGCGTTTCCGAGGATTTCGACGATCTTGCCGCGCTTCGGACCATGGCCATGGTTGCGTGAGGGCTTTGGCTCTACGCGCACAAGGTCGCCATGGCGCGCATCCATCTGGTCGCCCGGAAAGATGAGGAAAGAGCGCTTGTCTTTGCGGGATGTGCTTTCGACCTGACCGCCACCATGTGCCATCTGCTCTAAGACGCCGATCATGGTGTCAGAGCGCGTTTCGATCTTTTTGATCATGCGCGCACGCCAGAGCCCGTCGCGGCCTTCTTCAATGTCGCAAAGCGCGCGATCTCGCATGCCCGGGTCCGGATCACGGCGTTTGCCACGATGGCCTGCATAGATGATTTCAGGACCGAATAGGCCATCCTGACCGACAGCCTTGCCGATCAGGTCGCCATGTTCGTCAATGCGAAGGAATTCGACAATGCCAGTTGGAGGCGGCACATCCGAGCGCGCGAATGCACGGCGCCCGACGCGTGAGATTACGCCCTCGGCCTCCAGCTCCTGAAGAATCTTCCGGAGCTCGCGCCGTGCTTCTCCGTTTACACGCAGACCCCTCGCAATATCTCGTTTGTTGGTTTCGCCTGGATTGGCGGCAAGATAGTCGAGTACGGTCTGTCGTGTAATTTCGGTCATTCAGATTTGGCTTTTGTCGTTTTCTTGGCCGGGGCTTTCTTTTTCGCCGGGGCCTTTTTCTTCTTAGGAGGTGATTTGGCCTTTGCGGCGATAAGTTCAACCGCCTGTTCCAGTGTCACCTCTTCGGGCTTGGAATCCTTTGGCAGTGTCGCATTGGTCTTACCATGCTTCACATAAGGACCATAGCGGCCTTCGAGAACCTGAATTGGATCGCCGTCTGTCGGGTGGGCGCCGAGATCTTTCAGGACCTTTGGCGCATTGCCACGACGTCCCGGATTGGCAAGCTTGTCAGCAATCACAGAGACCGCACGGTTGAGGCCGATTTCGAACACTTCATCAACGCTAGGCAGGTTCGCATAGGTTTTGAGGTGTTGCACGTACGGGCCGTAACGACCGATATTCGCAAGGATCGGCTCGCCGTCTTCCGGGTGTTTGCCAACTTCCCGAGGAAGAGACAAAAGCATCAGCGCTTTTTCTAGGTTCAGCTCCTCAGCGTTCCAGCCTTTTGGAATACTGCCACGCTTAGGTTTCTCACCGTCCTCCGGTTCAAGCTCTACATACGGGCCAAAACGACCTGACTTCAGGCTGACATCGCGGCCTGTTTCAGGGTCTTGTCCGAGCACATTGCCGTCCGGATTGATCGGGTTCTGAGACTCTTCAGCATCAACCGAGAAGGCACGTGTGAACTTGCACTCAGGATAGTTTGAGCAGCCCACAAACGCGCCATGACGGCCAAGCTTCAGCGACAGAAGACCATCGCCGCAGTTCGGGCATGCACGTGGGTTCGCGCCTTCTTCTGCGCCTTCGGCAGGACGGAAGACGTATGGGCCAAGCACTTCATTCAGCGCATCGAGCACTTCACTGACGCGTAGATCGGAGATTGAGCCAATCGCAGCCTGGAAATCCTTCCAGAAGTTCTGGAGGAAGTCTTTCCATTTGAGCTGGCCGTCAGAGACGAGGTCGAGTTTTTCTTCAAGATCCGCTGTGAAGTCATATTCAACATAACGGTGGAAGAAGCTTTCAAGGAAGCCTGTTACCAGACGGCCTTTGTCTTCTGGAATGAAGCGCTTCTTGTCGAGGCGGACATACTCACGTTCCTGAAGAACGGACAGAATAGACGCGTAAGTCGATGGACGACCAATGCTCAGCTCTTCCAGACGCTTGACCAGAGACGCTTCAGAGAAGCGCGGTGGCGGCTCTGTGAAGTGCTGTGAAGATTTGGCTTCAAGCAATTCAGGCGTGTCGCCCTGAGTGAGCTTTGGCAGGCGGCTATTGTCTTCATCATCGCCCGGTTCGTCGCGGCCTTCCTGATAAAGCGTCAGGAAGCCGTCGAACATGAGAACGGAGCCTGTCGCGCGAAGACCTGCATTCTTGTCGGCCGATGTGACATCGACCGTCGTACGCTCAAAACGTGCTGCTTCCATCTGGGAGGCAACAGCGCGGCGCCAGATCAGGCCATACAGCTTGCCAAGGTCGGCATCGCCGCGGAATTCGTCCGGATGCAGGCGGAAGTCAGTCGGACGGATCGCTTCGTGCGCTTCCTGAGCGTTTTTAGCTTTGGAAGAATAACGACGCGCTTTTTCAGGCAGATACTTGCCGCCATAGGTGGAGCGGATGACCTCACGGGAGCCTTGATAGGCTTCTTCGGCCATCTGCACACCGTCGGTACGCATATAGGTGATCTTGCCGTCCTCGTAGAGCTTCTGGGCAGCTTGCATGGTGCGCTTGGCGGAGAAGCCGAGGCGACGCGATGCATCCTGCTGAAGTGTCGAGGTGATGAATGGTGGCGGCGGATTACGTTTGACCGGCTTGGCTTCAACCGCATCAACGGTGAAGCCGTTGCGGCGTACAGCGTCCAGCGCAGCGTCAGCATCCGCTTTGTTCGCGAGGCTGAATTTTTTAAGCTTCTCGCCATTCAGTTCAACGAGACGCGCCTCGAAGGAAGATCCGTCAGAGGCTTTCAGGTCAGCCATGACCTGCCAGTATTCCTCCGGCTTGAACATTTCGATTTCGCGTTCACGCTCGCAGATCAGGCGCAGAGCAACGGATTGCACGCGGCCAGCGGATCGTGAGCCCGGAAGCTTGCGCCACAGGACCGGCGACAGAGAGAAGCCTACGAGATAATCGAGCGCGCGACGTGCCAGATAGGCATCGACCAGTTCCTGATCGATATCGCGCGGGTTTTTCATCGCCTCGGTCACGGCAGATTTGGTGATGGCGTTGAACACAACTCGGCTGATACCGACATCTTTCAGGACGCGGCGGTTCTTAAGCGCTTCGAGCAAGTGCCAGGAAATGGCTTCGCCTTCACGATCGGGGTCGGTCGCGAGAATGAGTTGCTCTGAGCCTTTTACGGCGTCAGCGATTTCACGAATACGCTTGGTAGACTTCGCATCAGCTTCCCAGCTCATCGCAAAGTCCTCATCCGGACGAACGGATCCGTCCTTAGATGGGAGATCGCGGATGTGGCCATAGCTGGCCAGAACCTTGAAGTCTTTTCCCAGATACTTGTTGATGGTTTTCGCCTTTGCAGGCGATTCAACGACAACGACTTTCATTTATGTAATCCAAATACCCCGTCGCGACGGAAGTTGTAAGTGTGCGCGGCGGAAGTCAACAGGCACTAACCATCTTCCATATAGGCGATTGCAGTAAGCGCTGCGAACAAAGCGAAGAGTGGAGGGGTGAAAGCAGCAATCGGCATGGAGGTCGCGCCCGCCGCCCCGAGACTGCTTGTAATCTCTGTAATGAAGTAAAGAATGATGGCCGCCAGAGCGCCCCATGCGATGAGCTGGCCTGTGCCGCCAAGCCGCGCAAGACGCAGGCAGACCAGCGCGCCAATCAAGGCCATTGCCACGTAGAGGATTGGTGACGCCAGAAGCGACTGGAAATGCATCCGGTAGCGGGACGCATCAAGGCCCGCGCGCTCTGTCTGAGCGATGAAGCCCGGCAGTCGCCAGAAGCCGACTGTTGACGGCGCGGCAAACCGGTCGAGAAGTTTTGCAGGGTCCAGATCCGTCGGGATAGACAGCGCATCGCGGTGTACAGGTGCCTGATCCGGCACTTGCTCGACCACATTAATGAGCTCCCAGAACCCGTCTTTCAGCGTCGCTGTGTCCGCAGAAATGCGGCGGCGGAACGTGAAGTCATTCGTGCCTTGTTCGCGCGTATAAATGCGCTCGAACTCAAACAGGTCGACAGAATTCAGAACAATGCCTTCTGTGCCGGTGGTGTCGGCATGGATAACGATCTGATCGGTTTCGCTACCCTGACGCAGCCAGACGCCATTGCGCTCTGCGGCAATGCCTTCAACCGGTGCGCCGGTCAGGCTCGCACGCGTTGTCTCAAAACGCTCGTTCAGATGCGCCCCGACAGGGTTCAGAACGAAGACAGCAAACAGGCCGAGGAGCAGCGCCAGAACCGCCATTGGCGTCAGGAAGCGCCAGGCTGACAGGCCAGCGGCGCGCATGGCTGGAAGCTCGGTCAGACGTGACAGGCGGGAATAGGCGATGATCGCGCCCACCAGAATGATGAATGGCATTGTGTGCTCTGTAAGCATTGGTAGCTTCATCAAAGAGAGCGAGATCGCCGTAAGGACAGAAATGTCTGCATCGCCGCCTACGGTACGAAGTTGCTCCACAACGTCGACCAGAAGAATAGCGGCGAGAATGACGCCCAGTGTCATGAGGACAGCAGCCACGCACTGGCGGAAAACGTAAAACTGGAGGCGATTAAACAACATGGTTATGTAGCCTCCGCATTCTGGGTGTCATCGGATTTTTTGAACTTTCGGGTCAGTGCGGGTATTCCGCCGACCAGATACACGAAGGCGAGCACGCCTGTTGTTCCAAGTGGAAGCAGATACTGGACAATGTTCAATGCCGGATCACTCGCCGCGCTCGGTGGGACGGACAAAGAAAGAATGACCAGAAGCAGCGCGCCAGCAACTGAGATCGTTATGCGCTTCTGATAGCCACGCCGGCTGAAATTACCGCCGGTTACGGCCAGCACAGCGATCATCGCCATGGCGAGATTCAACAGTGGTGAAGCAATGCGCAAATGTGCTTCAGCAAGATAATTGTCCTGATCGCGGTTTTGATAGAAGTCGCCAAGATCGGGGAAGAACAACTCGTGCAGGAAACGGTCTGACGGTTTCAGAACGAGGTCTGAATCTTCTGCCATGAAGTCGGTGAGTTCGAATACGTAATCATCGAAAACCAGAACGGAGAGCTGGTCGAGTTCATCAACCTGCTGGATCTGGCCGCTGGTCATACGAATGGCTGGCTGATTCTCGATTTCGATGAAATTGCCTGTCTGCGCGATATAAATGGTTTCATTCGTCGGGTCGCGCGTATCCGCGATCATCATGCCGCGAAAAACGCCGCCCGATGATTCGCGCACATAGATTGTCAGCCCGTCGACCGGATAGGTGAAGGCGCCCGGACGGATGAGAGACGAGGCGAGGTCAGCGCGGGCTTCGGAAATCGTCTGACGAAGCTCACGCTGCGCCATAGGCTGGACGAACAGATTCACGCATAAATGCGCAACGGTCACCATCACGGCGAGACGCATGACAGGAGACAGAATTTGCCAGCGTGTCATGCCTGCAGCCTGCGAAACGACGATTTCATTGTCGCGGTGAATGCGGTTGAGGGCGTTCAACGCCGCCGCAAACAGGGCGATTGGGCCAAGAACCGCGATGATCTGAGGCGCACCCAGCGCGACGACGCGCAGATAGGTGAGGGCGGACTGACGATTATCCACAATAAGATCAGTCTGCGACAGGCCTTGCGCCAGCAATGCCAGCAGCGCGAGACCACCAACAATCGTAATGACGGCTTTAAGAACGCTGAAAAAGATATACTTCTGAATTCGGTTCATAATCCTACTAACGTTTGTCTCTTTTCAGCTGTCGATGCCGTTTCACGGTAAGGGCGGTTGCCGGAACACTCCAGAGGGCTTACTTCGGATTCAATTGGAGCAAAAGTATGAAGTTTGAAATCAAAGACACTTATAGTGGCGACGTCGCAATTCTGCTTACTCATGAAGCAGATTATGTCCCTGCTGAACTCGATGCCCTCGAAGCAGGCCTTGCCGGTAAGGTGAAGGCTGCAGTCGAAGCGGGTCGTTTTCGCGGTAAAGCTGGCCAGTCATTCGAATATTTTCTCTCTTCTGACGCGGGTCCGAAGAAAGTTATTCTGGTAGGTGCAGGTAAAACGGCTGAACTTACTGACGCGGAACTTGAAACATTTGGCGGCCATGCAGCCAAAGCCGTTCTGAATTCCGGCTATAAATCAGCAGATATCAAGGCGCCGAGCGCACGTGCACTCGCAGGTGCACGTCTGGCCGCTTACCGCTTCGACAAATACATGACGAAGCTCACGGACGACCAGAAGCCGTCTCTGGAAACCATCACACTGGTAACCGACAACGTATCAGCTGCAGAAGCTGAATGGGTTGGTCTCGCCGCAGCTGTCGCTGGCACCGAAATGGCGCGCGACCTGATGAACGAGCCGCCGAACGTCCTTCACCCGGAGAGCTATGCCGATCGCATTCGCGAGATGGAAGAGCTCGGCATCAAGGTCACTGTTCTCGGCGAAGAAGAAATGACCAAGCTCGGCATGAACGCGCTTCTCGGTGTCGGTCAGGGTTCTGTCCGCGAATCGAAAATGGCGATCATGGAGTGGAAAGGCGGCGGCGACGAAGCTCCTCTTGCACTTGTTGGTAAAGGCGTCTGCTTCGATACGGGCGGCATCTCTCTGAAGCCGGGCCCGAACATGCAGGACATGAAGGGCGATATGGGCGGTTCAGCGGCGGTTGTCGGCGCTATGAAAACCATCGCTCTTCGTAAGGCAAAAGCAAACGTTGTTGGTCTTGTTGGCCTCGTTGAGAACATGCCAGACGGCAATGCAAGCCGTCCGGGCGACATCGTGACATCTATGTCCGGCCAGACGATTGAGAACCAGAACACAGACGCTGAAGGCCGTCTCGTTCTGTGTGACGTGCTCTGGTACGCGCAAGAGAACTATAAGCCACGCGCAATCATCGACCTGGCAACGCTGACAGGCGCGATCATCGTATCGCTCGGTCACGACAATGCCGGCCTGTTCTCGAACAATGACGATCTGTCGTCTCAGCTGACAGCTGCGGGTCTGGCAGAGAACGAAACCGTATGGCGTCTGCCAATGGGCTCGTCTTACGACAAGCTTCTCAAATCCCAGTTCGCTGACATGAAGAACATTGGCGGTCCGGCTGCTGGTTCGATCACTGCGGCGCAGTTCCTGAAGCGTTTCATCCAGAATGATACGCCATGGGCACATATCGACATTGCAGGCGTCGCCTGGAAAAGCGTCGATAAAGCACCAACAGATCCGTCCTGGGCTAGTGGCTTCGGCCCGCGTCTCCTCGACCGTCTGATCAAAGACAATTACGAGACCGCTTAATCTGATGGCGTGCGAGTGGTGGTTTTATCATCTCGAGCGGCCACCGCTTGCAGGGGCGCTCGCGCCCCTTCTCGAGAAGTGTCTGGAACGGGACTGGCGTGTGCTGGTCTCGTCTCCGGATGTTTCCGCACTGTCCCAGCTCGATAAAGACCTCTGGCGCTGGAAGGATGACAGCTTTCTGCCGCATGGGCCGGAGGGTGAGCATTCTAGCCGTCAGCCGGTTCTGCTCTCGACATCGCTTGAAAATGCAAACGACGCCAAAATCTTGGTTCTGATGAACGGTCAGGATGTGGAAACGCCTGATCAGCCCTATCAGCGGATCATGGTTGTCTTCCAAAGCGACGACCAGCATGCGCTTCAGACCGCACGCGGACAGTTTAAAGCAGCACGCAATGCAGGGCTGAACGTCAAATACTACCAGCTCTCTGAGACCGGCAGCTGGATCGACAAGACGCGATAAAAACCGCCGTCATCGAAAAGTTACACACAAACTGTTGGCAGTGCGCATTTACGCAGCTATAGCGGCGCCAGAATATCAAGACCGCGATCAACGCGGTGGATAACAAGGATTTTTCCGATGGCTCTCGAACGTACTTTTTCTATCATCAAGCCAGACGCAACTGAGCGTAACCTCACTGGTAAAGTAAACTCTATGATCGAGGCTGCTGGCCTGCGCATCATCGGCCAGCGTCGTATTCAGATGACTGAAGAGCAAGCTAAGCGTTTTTACGAAGTCCACGCTGAGCGCCCATTCTATGGCGAACTCGTTGAATTCATGACATCTGGCCCGGTTGTTGTTCAGGTTCTCGAAGGCGAGAACGCTGTTGCCGCTTACCGCGAAGTTATGGGCGCAACGAACCCGGCAGAAGCTGCTGAAGGCACAATCCGTAAGGAAGTTGCTAAATCTATCGGCGAGAACTCTGTCCACGGTTCTGACAGCGCTGAGAACGCTGCGATCGAAATCGCTCAGTTCTTCTCACTGGCTGACATCGCAGGCTAAGCCCAGCGCAAAGCACATCTTACAGGGCCCGCACTCACAGGAGTTGCGGGCTTTGTTGTGTTTTAAGCCTTGTTTTCGACACGTCTCTGGCCGACATAAAGCACATGGCGATCCTGAACCTGCGAAATATCCTGTCTCTTGCGGCCGGCGTCTCTGCGTCTGCCGTGGCTGTGCGTAATGCGCTCGGCAAAGAAGTTGATAAACGCACGGACAAGATGATTGCCCGCGCTGTCGAAGAAGCTCGCGAAGAGCTGCGCGTACAGGCTCATACGCTATTTTCTGACGGGTTCCGCCAGTTCCTGATCACGACGGGCGCAAAAGCATTGCTTGTGCTGATTGTGGCGGTGCTTTTCTTGTCAGGGATATTGCCGTCAAACTGGTCTGCCGCCGTCCTGGCTTTGCTCTTTGTCAGCTTTTTCACCTTCGACACCGTCCGTTCGTTTCCGACGCTGAAATTCCTGCGCCGCGAGTTCAAGAAATTTGGCTGGCGGCCCAAGCTTATCCTCTCTGAGACGGTCTCAGCGCAGGTGTTCGAGAAAGTCCTTGAACGCGCCACAGACCAGCCTGTCGACAGCACGGAAAGCGTGCTCATGCTGCTTGCAGGCCGTAAGCGCGATGAAGTGGTTGAGAAGGTTGCCCGCGCTGTCGCTGATATTGCGTCGACCTCCAGCTGGGACGACGTGAAGCCGCTGGTGACGCGCTTTGCCGCCCGCTTTGCGCTGTTATTCGTATTGTACTCTGCGCTCGTCTGGAGCGTGATCTGGCTCATTCGCCATCATTTCGCGACGACGTGATTTTTTGCTCGGTGCTGATGCTTGGAAGGCTCAGCGCCACAAGCCGTCGCTTTGCTGTCAGCGGTTTAGACCGCGACTGCGGTTCGGGCGATAGCCTGCCCTGCCGGAGACGCTACGCGTCGTGAGGCATCATTAAATAACGAGAGCGAATATAAGCAGCCCTGAGCGCGCTCTATGTGAACCTGCGGTTCACGAGAGCAATTAGAAAGAGGCGGCCCATTGAGACCGCCTTTCTCCTATCTAGCTTTCAATGCTTTGCCAGAAGTCTCTGATCTCGGCGCGCGGGTCATATTCCACGCTCATCTGCGTATCAAAGATCATGGTTGCCCGCTCCGGTGAGGTATATTCCGGCCAGTCCGGAACCTCATCATTGTTCGGGTTGCCGGTCGCAGCAAACGCTGCCCAGCTCGATGCGATACGGTCTGCCATCATAAGGCTTTCCGCGCTCGCACCCGTCAGGCCGCCACGCACTGAATGCAGGCTGAGACCGACATCAATGCCGTGAACCGCGCCATAACGGCCACCAAATGCCGGGCTCGGCCAATTCCAGAGATAGGTCCAGACAGGTGCGCCCCCCGCTGAAGCTTTCAGTTCCGCCTGACGGAATGCAGACCGGCGGAATGACAGGTCGGTATCAATGCGCGCCTGAATCAGGTGAGGCGAGGCATTCGGATCTTCCGCGCGATACATGGCGACGGCGTCTTCTGCGTGATCGCCTGCGCGGCGGCGGGCATAGGCCATAAGGCCTTCATCGCTCAGACCGAAGTTCGGCATACGGTAGGTGCGCTCGTCCAGCGCCGTCGAGATCACCATCGGTACATTGTGAGAGACCGCAGGGGCGTCCGGATCAAACGGGTGGCGGACAATCGCTTCACCATCAATCACAGGCGCGAATGAGGTCGGCGCTTCTCCAAGCGCGCGGTCTGCGGCTTCCAGCTGTGCTTGTGCCTCCAGAATGCGCGTGAACGGCAGTTCCTGCAGGCGGTGAAGCTCATTCGTCGGGATTTCCAGCTCGCCTAGCAGGCGCTCTGCTGCGGCTGTGCCGTCATCTGCATTGCGAGAGCGCAGAGATGAGCCGGACATCACACCCGCGCGATGGATCAGCCCTTCCGCGCCGGGCATGGCGAGAAGCGTGCTTGTCTTCGCTCCACCGCCAGATTGTCCGTAAACCAGAACGCGGTCCGGATCGCCGCCAAACTGGGCGACGTTTTCCCTCACCCAGGCGAGGGCCGCCACAATGTCCATCATGCCGACCGCGCCAGAGCGTGCAAACCGGTCGTCAAACTCGGCCAAATGCGCGAAACCGAACGCGCCGAGACGGTGGTTCACGGCAATCACGACGCTATCGGCATAGCGGGCCATTTCTTCACCATCCATGCCGAACGAATTGCCCGATCCGCCATAATAGCCGCCGCCATGGATGACGAAGATCACCGGCTTTTTCGCATTGGCATCGAGGGTCGGTGTCCAGAGGTTTACCGCAAGGCAGTCCTCGCCGAGGCCTGACGGGTGTCGGTCAAAGACGATTAGGTCGCCATATGCAAAAGCGCGGCCGTTAGGCATTTGCGGGGCGGCATGGCTGAAATAGAGCGCATCTTTCACGCCAGCCCATGGCTCTACTGGCTGAGGCGGCATGAAGCGGTTTGTGCCAGATGTCGGTGCGCCGTAGCGGATGCCTTTGAAGCTGGAAATGCCCGCAGCGTGCGCGCCGCGCAGACGCCCCTGCGCCGTTTCGACAACAGGGAAAAGTGCGCTGTCGGCAAAGCCGCGTCCTGGCAGAGTGAGTAAGCCGGTGACAGCGGCTGTGCCTGCCATGAAGAAGCGGCGGCCCGGATTAAATGGTTTCATTGTTACCTGCCGAACGTCTGAATGCGTTTAGACTTATGTGTAGTGGAGTATCGTGACCTGCGCAATTGGTGAGTGCGTCGAGGTGTGATTTTTTGGAAGTCAGTTTCGTATGGTGGAAAATTGGGAGTGGTATGTAATACAAAGTAGAATTACGTTCTGTCTCTCGTCGGCGATGGTCGGGCCTGTGAGGGATCGCGAAGGATAGCGATGAAACTTTCAGCGAAACTTATAGCGATTTTAGCGCTCTGGATGTTTTTGGGCGTCACCATGTCTTCCCAATCCTGTGCATCACCACTGGATTCTTACTTTTCAGATAATCGGGTTACTGTGGTGACCTATGCTCAGGTGGGAGACGAATATGTGCTGACAGATGATCAGGAGGCGTTGCTTTCGACGCTGTCCCTCTTGAATTTGTGGGATAGAGCTTCAGCAAATTTGGTTGCTCCGAGGCACGGTCCCTTTCAGTCGATTTCGGCACGATATGTCGGTTTTATAATTGGCAACCGATCAGTTTCCGCTACTCCTGTCCGGGCCGACAGATATTTCTATTGCCGTTATGGTCAACCATTTTCAGGTTATGGGAGCGTGTACGTCGATTTTGAAACCAAAGAGATCGTTGGTGGAATTTTGATCATTTCATCCGATCAGGTGGCGCTCAATACAAATATGAGTTTGGATGATTTCGGGATCGAGTTCAGTGTCACAGCTCAAACGGAGTTGTGTCTTATGTCGCGCGATGGATTATCTCCCTAAGCGAGTAGAGCGCATCAAGGGCGATGCCCGGATGCTCGAGAATGACCCATTCAAATATCTGAAGCATCCTGCAACGCCTTGTCATGCAACTCGTGGCGTCATTTCTCTGGTGCATTCGCTGCGCTTAATGCACCCTACGGCGGAACGGCGTTCCGCTTGCTATCATTGATGATAGTGGGCTCTTAAGAACATGGGGAATAAATTAATGTCTGAATTGTCTGCGTTGATAGATGCCGCGCAAGACGCTTATACGCAGGCTCGACATGAGCGCGGAAAGATTTGGGGCAAGTCGGCCCCCAATTCGGCAGATACATTTGCTGCAGATTTAGTGTATATGATATACGATGTGGAGTCGTCGTGTCGTGCAATGAAACTGCGCTTTGATCGAGGCACAGAATTAACAGCTGAATTTCGAAAGAACTATTTGAGCTTCTTCAGGTATTACGAGGACAATGACTTTTTGGCGGCACGGTCGGAACTTCAAGAAACGTGGCCGGGCATCTATAGTTATGCGCTTGCTGTGCAGAAGCTCGACCTGTTTTTGAGAGATTTGCTCGGTGAATAACCCATTCGTTTGGCATCGGTTGTTATTTCTGAAAAACAATTCGGTGCTCTGCAGACACGGGACCTGATCGCGGGAAACGGCATATTTCGGATCCCGGATCAGCAGTGCATCATTGTCATGCTGCACAGCATCTGGGATGACAGTGCCCCTTACGGCTAAAGACCCAAAAACTAATCCAACTCCACCATTCTCCACCCTAAACTTGGGGCATGACCCCCGCGCCATCATCTGTTTCTGACTATTCATCGCTGACCATCGGCCAGCTGATCGGGCTGAACCTTGCGCGGCTTTATGCCTGGTGCATGCGGCTTCAGGCGTCTGGCGAAACACGCGTGCCGCGTGATCTCGCGCGGATGGTGATCTCAACTGATGCGATGGTGCATGCCTATGTGCGTATGCTGGCCTCGAACCAGCTGGAACGGGCTGGTTTTACCTTTGCGGCGAATGCGATGCGTAGGCCGGTCTGGCAACGGGTGGGCAGTCTTGGGTGCTTTCCCCCACCTTCGGTACGCGTAGAGCGCGCTCAGAGCTGTGACCTCAACTCATTGGCCGAGCTGTCTGAGCGGCTTCAGACAACTATCGAGAACTTTGAACGCGCAGAAGCACTGGCAAGCCATCTGGCCCGTCTGATCATCTGCGCGCTGACTTATCTCGTGCCTGCAGAACGCACGTCCCATGCGTTTTATAAGCCTACGGAACCAGCATTTCCGTCTTGTCAGCACATTACGATATCCCAAGAGCCATGGCCGCCTCCGGACCGCGCAGCGTATTCCCGTTTACTCGCTATCTGACTTCAATCTTTCAAATTAAAACTCATGCGCGGCAGGGAATCCCTTGCGGCGATACAGGTGTATCTGATTGCGCGAAAATCCCTCAACGCCGCAGATACCCGCGCAGGCGGGTATCCAAACTTAGATGAGACAAAAAGCACGCAATCGGCAGCGCGGTGCGCCGATTGCTTCACAGCGTCCGGTGCGCGTTGAGACATAATTTTGTGGGCCCGAATCCATACAGCGGCAGACCTGGCGTCGGGCTCTGCCCGCCTGCCGGAGCCGCTGCGCGGCGTGAGGCGTATCAAGCACGATTTTAATTTTCCTACGCTCGGATCGCAGCCTTGAGCGCGATCCATCGCGAAGCAACAGCGGAGCGGGGATCAAACACAATCCATTCCTAAATTCGCGCCACTGGCGCGAATGTTTTTGCGTAGCAAAATCGGAATGAATGGTGCCCGGGGGCGGATTTGAACCACCGACACGCGGATTTTCAATCCGCTGCTCTACCCCTGAGCTACCCGGGC
>DDIN01000006.1:267880-275612 GCA_002338565.1 Hyphomonadaceae bacterium UBA1849 | reverse complement strand
TCTACCCCTGAGCTACCCGGGCATCTGGGGTACGCTAGTAAAGCGAGAGGGCTGTATAATTGGCTGTTGGCGTGCTGTCCATCACCTTCTGCGCTGAATTTGACATTTTTTTTGGTCGCGCAGGAAAGCGTATGTTTTGCAGGCGGTTTCTCTCTATTCCTGCGCCCACAAAGTCTCGCAGACCGCCGCTATTTCAGCAGACGTTTCGATCAGGTTCTGAGGAATGCGATAGGAAATCATCGCTGTGCCAGCGAGCGCGGAATTGGAGTCCGGATCATCCGGCCAGCGTGCACCGGCGATGCCGCCTTCTTCCAGTTCTGCCAGGTAAGCACCGAATTCATCCTCGCGCCCGTCTTTGAAGAGCGGAAGCCAGATGATGATGATGGCATTCGGCCAACGACGCAGGGCTTTAGGCGTCCACTCGATCAGGGCTTCGAGGTCGCCGAGCGTTTCATAGCTCGGGTCGATCAGAACAACCATTTGCTCTTTCGAGCGCGGGGCGAGCGAAAGCGCGCCGCGATAGCCGTCCGCTTTACGAATCTGCGCACGTGGATCATTGCCGATGTTTTTCGTCAGCGCAGTGTATTCTGTCGGGTGGAGTTCGAAGAAGGCCATGCGGTCATCCTTGCGCAGGAAGTGCGTGGCAAGGGCAGGAGAGCCCGGATAGTTCTTCAGGCCGCCTTCAGGGTTCAGGCGTTTCACTTCATCCAGATAGGGGCGCATGGAGGCGGGCAGGTTTTTGACGTCGATCAGTTGGCCGATACCGTCCGGAAACTCGGCGCCTTTCTGGGCTTCTTTCGAGTTCAGATCATACATGCCGCGTGCGGCGTGCGTCTCGACATAGAAGACTGGCTTTTTCTGTTTGGCGAGACCGGCCAGAACGGCGCTCAGAATAGCATGCTTGAGAACGTCAGCGCGGTTTCCGGCGTGATATACGTGTTGATAGCTCAGCATGGTGTTCGTCTGCCTTTTGAAAAATAAGAAGGGCCCGCCGGTGATGGCAGGCCCTTTAACATGGAAACGGCTTTAAGTTCTATTGCGCGTTTGCTGCGAGGTCTTCCTGACGGATTGCCTCGAACTCATTGCCTGCATACCAGGTTGGCCACTCATCTGATTGTGCGATGCGGCGGCCGACTTCGTAGAGCGCAGAGATATTCTGCTGCATGCCAGACAGGTCCCAGTTCGCATTATATTCGTCCTGTGGCTTGTGATAGCGAAGCGCCGTGTACTCGGCTGCGGCTGCCGTACCTGCGGGTCGTCCGCCCTCAACCATGTCGTCACCGCCATCAGCATAGAGCATTGGGATGCCGATTTTTGCGTAGCTTACATGGTCTGAGCGGTAGAAATATCCGTTCTGTGGAAGCGGGTCCGGGCGCACAACACGGCCGTCTGCCTCAAGAACGTCTGTAAGGATGTCTTCCAGCTCGGATGCGCCATAACCGACAACGACCATGTCATGTGTCGGGCCGGTTGGAAGCATGCCGTCCATATTGATGCCAGCAACAATCTGGTGGCTATCAATGACTTCGTTCTCAGCCATATAGGCCGAGCCGAGCAGGCCGGATTCTTCAAGCGTAACCGCGGCAAAGAGAACAGACCGGCGCGGGGCTTCAGCCACCATCGCTTCGGCGATATCGAGCAGGCCAGCAGAACCGGTCGCGTTGTCTACTGCTCCGTTATAGATTGTGTCTTCGCTAGCGAAGCTGAAGTTCGGGTCGTTCGGGTCAGCTGCATTGCCGAGGTGATCCCAGTGCGCTGTGAACAGAACGAATTCGTCCGGCGCTTCTGTGCCTTCAATCATGCCCAGCACGTTGCGTGATTCTGCGTACTCAACCGTCTGAACGATGCGGCCAGATGCAGTGAGGTCGCCCATATCTACGTAAGAGAAACCAGGCTCTGCAGCTGCAGCATAGAGATCATCAAAGCTAAGATCTGCTTCAGTGAAGAGGGCGCGTGCGACGTCTTCGGTAATCCAGCCTTCCATCATGGCGCGGCTTTCACCCCCGTCAGCATAAACGAGGTCTGCCTGCGCGCCTGTCCATGAGTTTGCGACAACGTCCCAACCGTAGGCAGCGGGCTCTCGCTGGTGAACGATGATGGCGGCAGTCGCGCCCTGACGGGCTGCTTCTTCGAATTTGTAAGTCCAGCGGCCATAATATGTCATGGCATTGCCGTTGAAGAGGTCAGGGTCTTGAGTGGCAAAGCCCGGATCATTCACGAGGATGATTACGGTTTTACCTTCAACATCGAGGCCTTCATAATCATTCCAGCCATATTCCGGGGCGACTGCGCCATAGCCGACGAAAACGACTTCGGAATCTTCAAATGAAATGTCCATTTCGCGCTGGCGCTTTGACCAGATCACAGCGTCAGAGCCGATCTCGAATGGTGCAGCGTCGGCAGACGAGGAAATTGTCAGGGAAGATTGCTCTTCATCGACCGTCTGGTTGACCATTTCAACGGTCTGGTACCAGGAACCGTCATTTGCCGGAACAAGGCCGATACGTTCCATCTCGGCAGCGATCCAGTCGGCAGCCGCTTCACCGGCGACGCTGCCCGGGCCGCGACCTTCGAATGTATCATCCGCCAGTGTCGCGATCCGTATACGCAGATCGTCTTCTGTGATTTCCGGAGACGTTGTCGGCAGCGGCATGAGGAGCCCGTCATCGGCTTCGACTGCGGCTGTATCTTCAACGATTGGCGCCTCTGCTTCTGGGGCGTCAGTCTCTGGTGACGGCGAGCACGCCGCCAGAATGGCCGCGAGGGCCGAACATGCAAGTAGTCGTTTCATAGAGGGCATCCTCTTTCAGAATTTTGATCAGACTTGGCACGCTGTGCCCCGATCGGCAAGTTTGTGCGCCTATTTCATCATCTTCCGGACATTGTTCGGAAGCGCGAGGGCGCCTTTGGCAATATCCATGTTGAAGTAGACCAGTTTGTCCGCGTCGACATGGTCGTATTTCGGTTCCAGCGGGTTGTCGTCACTGATCAGGCCGCCGCACCAGTCGCCAGAAATGTAGAACGGGCAAGGCATGAGGAATGGCTTGAAGTGTGTGAACAGGTCTTCCAGCCGGTGATACATGAGCGACATGCCGTTGGTATAGAAGGTCGGGCTGCCGAGCATCTGGCAAGTCACGCCGCCCGGACGGATGGCTTTCTTGATGTGGGAGTAGAACTCGTCAGTCACGAGCGGATTTGCCGTCTGTGCGCCAACGTGAGCTTCTTCGCAGACATCTGTTGAGTCGATGATGATCGCGTCGAACGCATTCTCCTGCTCAGCGAGATAAGCAGCGCCATCTCCGATCCGGATTTCGACGCGTGGGTCTTTGAGGCCAGCCGTCAGCTCGGGCAGGTATTTTTCGGACACTTCCACGACGACCGGATCAAGCTCCGCGAGTACAATGCGCTCCAGCCCCGGATATTTAGCGAGTTCTGTCACCGTGCCGCCATCGCCGCCACCAATCACCAGAACCGAGTTCGGGTTCTCAATGCATGAAAGCGTCAGGTGCACCATGTGCTCGTGATAAACATTATGCGTGTCCTCAGACAGCATGAGAACATCATCAATCAGCATCACGACGCCATGGGCATCGGTCCTGACGAGTTTGATGTCCTGCCATTCGGAGGTCTCGTGCGCGATGAGCTCGCCTTCGACGAATGAGCCGTAGGACGGAGTGTGTTTGTCTTCGAATCTGTTCTTGGTCATGGTCACTTTTTATGAGTGCACGCCTTTTGCGGCAAGACGCGTTGTGAGCAGGGCTCGCGAATTATTTGTCTTCCGGCAGCGGAATGAATTCATCCTCGTTGGGCGGCATGCCGAACGGCGTGTTTTGCCAGTTTCCGGCGATGGATGCGCGCCAGTCTTCCTTTGCCTGATCGATGCGTTCTTTGGTCGATGCCACGAAGTTCCATTCAATGTAGCGGCGTTCGGTATGCGGTGCGCCGCCAATAATGGCGATCCGTGTGTTCTCGGCCAGCTCGACGGAGCCGATGTCTCCGGCTTCGAACACAACCATTTGTCCCTCGGAAAAGGCGTGCCCCTCGAAGGTCATCGTTCCAGAGACGACATAGGCGGCTCGCTCTTCGGTTTCAGCAGGCAGAGGAAGGCCGCATGCAGTTTCTGTCTCTGCGACGACGTATAGTGTTTCGTGAGGGAACCGGACCGGCGATGTCAGCTCATAGGCTTGCCCCATGACGACGCGCACTTTGGCAGGGCCGACCATTGCTTCGGGGATGTCCGCTGCAGGATAGTGATCAAACGCCGGGTCGCATTCTTCATACGATTTTGGCAGAGCCAGCCAGGTCTGGATGCCGTGAAGACGGTGACCGTTCTTTTCCAGTTCGACGGGGGTCCGTTCGGAGTGGGCGATGCCTTTGCCTGCGGTCATTAGGTTCACTGCGCCCGGATGGACTTCGATTTCCGTGTCCAGCGTATCGCGGTGGAGCATCCCGCCTTCAAAGAGGTAGGTGACAGTGGACAGGCAGGTATGTGGGTGAGGGCGGACATCAATGCCTTTGCCTGACGCAAATTCAGCAGGGCCAATATGATCGAAGAATATAAACGGACCGACTAGTTTCTGCTTTGCGCTCGGAATGGCGCGTCGCACAGAAAATGCGCCGAGGTCATGTTCTTTCGGGCTAAGGACAAGCTTGATGGATGACATTGTATGGCCTCTGATGCGAACTATGGTTGGTATGTCAGATAGTGTGTCGGAATAGAATGTCATTGGAGCAAGGATCGAAACCAGAGTTTGATGCGTATTGTGCAGAAGTACGCGGCTGTCAGGCGTGCCTGCAGTCCAAGAATCCTCTGCCGCATGAGCCGAGACCCGTTTTTCAAATTCATCCTGACGCGACCTTGCTGATCGCGGGGCAGGCGCCTGGAAATCTGGTCAATTTGTCAGGTCGCCCGTTCACCGACCCGTCCGGTGACCGTCTGCGTGACTGGATGGGGATTAGCTCGGACATTTTCTACGATGCTTCGCGTGTCGCGATCGTTCCGATGGGCTTCTGTTTCCCGGGCTACACACCTAAAGGCGCAGATAAACCGCCGCGAAAAGAATGTGCCTTGACATGGCGTGAGCAAATGCTCACATACTTGCCGAAGATCAGAACAACGCTTCTGATTGGTGGGTATGCCCAGAAGTGGCATTTAGAGGACGGATTTAAGGGACGCGTTACGGATACGGTTGAGAACTGGCGGGCGTATGCGCCGCGTCACTTCGTGCTGCCGCATCCTTCATGGCGAAACAATGCATGGCTGAAACGACACTCATGGTTCGAAACAGATTTGCTTCCCGAGCTGCGAAGGGCGGTGCAATCGGCGCTCGCCTGAACGCTGCCCTGATTCTGATCCTCACCTCGATTTTAAGCGGCTGTGTCAGCCATCTTTATCCTGAGTTTCCTGAGGAACGTATCGCTATGCCGCATTTTGATCTGGACCGGTCGCGTTTTGTCTCATTCGATGGTGCTGAGCTGGGCCTCACGGTCTGGGGAGGTCATTTGTCTGAGCCGGAACATGTTGTTGTAGGTATTCATGGCATGAATGACTACGCGAATGCTTTTCATATGGCGGGCCCATGGTGGGCGGAGCGTGGGGTTCTGACCTACGCCTATGATCAGCGGGGATTTGGCAGGTCGCCAAACCATGGTCGCTGGCCGAACGAAGACACCATGCGGGAAGATCTGCGTACAATTGTTCGCGCTGCGCGCCAGGCACATCCTGAAGCGACGCTGACCGTTGTTGGTATCTCGATGGGCGGCGCAGTTGCGATGTCTGTTTTCGGCGCTGAGGGTGCGCCAGACATCGACCGACTGATCCTTTCGGGGCCGGGACTTCGCGGCATGGGCGCCATTCCATTTTATCAGAAAATTGCGCTGCAGCTGGCAACGCGTGTCCGTCCGAACTGGGTTGTAACGCCGCCGCGCCGGTTCGTTCGCATTGAGCCGTCGGATAATGTTGAAATGCTTGAGCGGACATGGTCGGACCCGCTTATGCAGCGAGAGAACCGGATTGATCAGGTTTACGGCGTTGCCCAACTGATGGAGACGGCACACCAGCGGGCTCAAAACCTGCCCGAGAGGACTTTGCTCCTGTACGGTGCGAAAGATTATGTGATCCCGCCGTCTGGCGTAGAACGCACGGCTCAGGTGCTGCCGTCACATGTCCGCACGGCCTATTATGAAAACGGCTATCATATGCTGATGCGGGACCTGCAAGCAGAAACGGTCTGGCAGGATCAGCTGGCCTTTATGATTGATCCGGAAGCATCGCTACCATCGGGCGCGTCTGCATTGCCCTGGATCGCCGAAAACTGATCCGAACAGAAGCCTGATGTTAACCATTGTATCATAACCAATAAGTTGATCAGATAGATTCGGGTGAGCCTGCACTTATGGTGGCTGCGCTGAAAAAATTAACCGGCGATGATCTTGCAGGGCGGTTTTCCGCCTGGTGGGATGGTCGTGAGTATGTTCCTTCCGGCGATGTTGAGTCCGAAGACTCCGAAGCTGCGCCCGTTAAAGCTGACATTCCCGAAATCGAAAAAAAGCCGACAAGCACTGATGCGTTGTCTCCTGCAGCGTCTCGCATAGCCGCGATTGAGACTGTCTGGGGGGAGGGCCGTTTCGGTCCCGGAAGCGCTGAAATCGAAGCGCGTCTGACCGACAGTCTCGGAGCGATGGAGAATGGCTCTGAAGATCAGTTTGGCGTCATCAATTCAGACCCGGCAACTGTGCGCCATATAATGGGCGTTACTGGGGGAACACCGGTCATCTCAGAGTGGCGCGTACCTTGCGCAGGGCGTTTCCGCGAAGAATTTCCTGACTTTGAGATGATGAATGGCGATCTTGATCGCCCGCCATTCCAGGCTGAATCGCTTAGATTGATGTTCAGTCAGGATGCGTTCGCTTACGCGGATCACAAGTCCGGCCTTGCTGTACGTGTGTTCCGGAGCCTTAAGCCGGGTGGCCAATGGGTTATTCTGGACACGCTGCGCGGTACGTCGACGGGGCGTCTGGCACCTGCCTTTGCCTCATCATGGAGTGAGCCTCAGCTCGTTGATAGCCACGAGATTGCGGAAATCTGCGAAGGAGCCGGTTTCGAACTCGTCAGCGACGAAGATGACCTGACCGGTGACGTCGTACATGCTGCACGGCAGTCTTTTGACCGGTTCGGGCAGGACCTGTCAGCGCGTCTGGCGGGTAAGCTGGAGCAGGTGAATAAAGTCGTTTACATGCAGGAACTCGGCTGGGAAGCTGAAAGCTGGAAGTGGCGTCAGCGGGCTCTCGCTGGCGAATTGCTGCAGGTAAAAATGTGGAAATTCAGACGTCCGGCTGAATAGCCTTCCGCATCGGCAGTTTTGGGGTTGTTTAATCCCTGTTTAGCTGTAACAGCGCAATAATAGTTCTCGCAATCGCTGAGGTAAGCCATGTTTGATCTGCCGTCATTTGATGCGCATGAAGGCGTTCACGTATTTCACGACGACAAGACCGGACTTCGTGCCGTTATTGCAATTCACTCAACGGCTCTTGGGCCTGCGGCAGGTGGATGCCGGATGTGGGACTATGTGGACAGTCAGGCGATGGTTCGCGATGCGCTGCGGCTGTCTCAGGGTATGTCTTATAAGAACGCGATGGCTGACCTGCCTCTGGGCGGCGGTAAGTCTGTGATCTGGGGCAACGCAAAGACGGATAAATCTCCAGACCTGTTTCGTGCATTCGGACGCGCGGT
>DDIN01000006.1:0-267589 GCA_002338565.1 Hyphomonadaceae bacterium UBA1849 | reverse complement strand
CGTGAAGAAACGCGCTATGTGGCAGGCCTGACGTCTGGCGCTGCCGCAAGTGGCGATCCATCTCCCGTCACAGCTGAGGGTGCCTTTCGCGGCATTCGTGCAGCGCTGCTGGCAGACACCGGGTCTGACGAACTGGAAGGTCGTTCTGTTGCGGTTCAGGGTGTCGGTCATGTTGGTGCGAACATTGTCCGCAAACTTCGCCGTGAAGGCGCTACGGTTTATATCGCAGACATTGCTGCTGACGCAGTCTGCGACCTCGCCGCCGAAACCGGTGCAATTCCTGTAGGTGTCGATGAAATCCTGTTCCGGGAAGTTGATGTGGTGTCGCCGAACGCTCTGGGCGGCATTCTGAACTCGGACACGATCGCCAAGCTCAACTGTCGGATCGTAGCAGGTGCAGCGAATAACCAGCTTTTCGCCCCCGAGATGGGTGATGAACTGGCTGCGCGCGGCATTCTTTATGCGCCTGATTACGTGATCAATGGCGGTGGTATCATCAATGTCGCCGCAGAAATTTCCGGCAACTACGATGAAGCCTGGGTGGAAAACAAACTGTCGTCTCTGATCGATACATTGCGTGATGTTTTCGAGCGATCCCGGTCCGAAGGGCGCGCGACACACAGAATTGCAGATGAAATTGCACGATCCCGTATCGCGGCAGCGCGTAGGTAAATTCACCTATATTTCAGGTCGCTTGGGGGAGTTTTATACCTGAAATTTGGGCAAGGGCGCTAAATTGCGTAGCTGTTTACAGTTAACAGCGTCGATTTTGCTGGAATTCATGAGAGGAATGAATAAGCTTCATAAAGGCTGGGCGGAAGACCTAGGGGGGACACAATATGTCGGATGTGATTGTCCATGTATCAGTTGGTGACAATCAGACTGAAAGCAAATTCTTCGCAGCGATTGATGCGTTCGCACGCCAGCGTTTCGGCGTAAAGAACACTCACAGCGATGAAGCGCCGGATATCATGGTTAAAACGATCCATTCCGGACAGAGTATCCGGAAGGCGATAACGTTTCAGGACCGCGAAACGGCAAGCGAATTTCTGAATTTCTGGCGCAGGCAGTAAAGCCTTACACTTTGTATAGGGTGCTATACTAAAGTTCTCGTCCGGAGTGCTTCGGACGGAACGATTTAAATATTTCAATCTTTACTGATATGATTGCTCTAGTTTCTGCTGATTCGGGAGGCGGATGTGCAATCATTTGCCCGTAATACAGGCACCATGCTCGACGCATCTGATCTGCTCGATGCCATGAAGCCAAAAGTCAGACTCAATATCGTTTTGATTGAGGATGACGCACGCGATGCTTTGCTCTTTCAGGAGCAATTGAGAAGAGCGTCATTTATCACGCCCGAAGTGACTCACTTTACGAGCCTGGAAGCCTTCTTTGAGTCGAATTGTGATAGTCCGGACGTTCTGGTTCTGGATCGCTTTATCCAGCGTGTAGGGCTTACAGAAGGACGTATCCGTCATGTGAAAGCGCGATATCCCGAGACGGGGATCATCATGTATACCGGTTCTATTGCTCCGGCTCTGCGCTCTATCGCGGTGCAGGAAGGTGCGTTTGCGGTTGTTGAGAAGGGAAGCCTTTCGCTGACCGAACTCGAGCTCCTGATCATGACGACCGCGTATGTAGGTTCTAAGATCACAAACTAATTAGTTCCCGTGAAAAAGCGTCGAGACGGCAAGTATTTTCGCTATTCGTGATAGTTTGCTCTCTTCAAAGGCTTCCCTTTTGCTCAAAAATTTGATGCAAGCTGTTTGAAGATTGACGTGACCGACACAAGTCACGCATCGAGAAGAACAGAGCGCAGTCTGCAGGGAGAGCATGATGAACTTTATTGGTGAACCAACCGAAGACCAGTTGGCGATTAAAGATGCCGTGGAGCGTACTTGCTCTCAGTTCGACGATGAGTACTGGCGGGAAATAGACGAAACGGGCAACTGGCCGGAGGCTTTCACTAAGGCTATGGCCGAAGGCGGCTGGCTGGGTGTTGCTATGCCGGAAGAGGTCGGTGGTGCTGGTCTCGGCCTGACTGAGGCATCTATTGTAATGCACACAGTCGCGAGATCCGGCGCAGGCTTTTCCGGTGCATCTGCGATCCACCTCAATATTTTCGGTCCAAAGCCGCTTGAGATTTTCGGGTCTGACGAGCAGCGAAATGTGCACCTGCCGAAGATTATCTCTGGTGAGCAGAAAATGTGTTTCGCTGTAACCGAGCCGAACTCTGGCCTCGATACGTCAAACCTTGAGTCCAAAGCAGAGAAGCAGCCAAACGGCGATTATAAGCTGTACGGCCGTAAAATCTGGACGACGGGCGCACAGCGCGCGGACAAAATCCTGATCATCGCGCGTACAACGCCAAAGGATCAGTGCTCCAAGCCGTATCTTGGTCTGTCCCTGTTCTACACCGATTTTGATAAGGTGAAGGCTGGCGCGACGCCAATCCCTAAAATGGGTCGTAAAGCGGTCGAATGTAACATGCTGTTCTTCGACGGTTACGAGATTCCAAAAGAAGACCTGATCGGTGAAGAAGGGCAGGGCTTCAAATACCTGCTTCACGGTCTGAACCCGGAGCGCGTTCTGTTTGCTGTAGAAGCAATTGGCCTTGGTCAGGCTGCACTGGCGAAAGCAACTCAGTACGCAAACGAGCGCCGCGTGTTCGGCCGGGCGATCGGTCAGAATCAGGGCATTGCGCATCCACTTGCTAAATCCTGGGCGGAACTCGAAGCGGCTGAGCTGATGGCTTACAAAGCTGCTTCTAAGTTCGACCAGAAGCTGGATTGCGGCGCGGAAGCGAATGCGGCGAAATATCTGGGCGCTGAGGCTGGCTTCAAAGCGTGTGAGACGGCGGTTCTGTCTCATGGCGGGATGGGCTATGCGCGCGAGTATCACGTTGAGCGCTATATGCGCGAAGCGATGCTGGCTCGTATCGCACCGGTCAGCCGCGAGATGATCCTCAACTACATCTCCGAACGCGTGCTCGGCCTGCCGAAGAGCTACTAAACGATATTCTCCCTTCTGCCGGTTTGATTGCCGGCAGAGGGACTTATCTTCTCTGTAACGTGTGCCAGAATTCTGCACACTGAGGTTTCTTTTACCGACAATAAGATTTAAGCAGCCTGTTCACAGATTGAGCAGGAGTTCGACTTGTCGGCACAAACTCAGATTCGACGCAAAACCGTACGTGATATCGCCAAGGCAAAAGGCGGTACCCCGCTTGTCTGCCTGACGGCGTATGATGCGCCGCGAGCCGCGCTGATCGACGAGCACGTAGATGTCATTCTTGTCGGCGACAGCGTGGGCATGGTCGTTCACGGGCTCGATTCTACTGTCGGCGTGACGATGGATATGATGGTGCTGCACGGGCAGGCCGTTATGCGCGGCGCCAAGCAGGCTTTCGTCGTCGTTGATATGCCGTTCGGCTCTTATGAAGCGAGCCCTGTTCAGGCGTTTAAAAACGCGTCCCGTATTATGATGGAAACACGTTGTCAGGCTGTGAAGCTGGAGAGCGGCGTTTACGCGGGTGAGACGGTGCGTTACCTTGTTGAGCGCGGCATTCCTGTCATGGCGCATGTCGGCTTGCGTCCGCAGGCGATCAATGTTGATGGCGGCTTCAAAGCCAAAGGCCGGACCGATACAGAGCGCGAGCGTGTCATCAACGAAGCGCGCGCCGCTGAAGAAGCAGGTGCGTTCGCTGTGGTTGTAGAAGGCGTAGCTGAGGACCTGGCTGCGGAACTGACACAGGAACTTAGCATTCCGACAATCGGGATTGGTGCGAGCGCTAAATGCGACGGCCAGATTCTCGTAACAGAGGATATGCTGGGTCTGTTCGAATGGACGCCAAAGTTTGTACGCCGCTATGGAAATGTGAAGGGTGAGATATCCTCTTCGGTTGAAAAATACGCCGAAGAAGTGCGCTCCAGAGCCTTTCCGGGCGAAGCGGAAACCTATTCGCTGAAATCTTAGAAATCTTTAAAGTGAAGACGCGTTGAAGAGTGGGCAGACACCCGCTAATGTCTCGCCGCAATGTGAATTTTCCGGGGTAACCGTGTGAGTGATATTTTCGAAGAAGTCGATGAGGCGTTAGCCCAGGACAAAAGTCTTCAAATCTGGCGTGTTGTGCGCCCGTTTGTGTATGGCGGTGTTGCTGTGCTCGTTATCGGTGTCGGCGCATGGGAATTCATGAAGTGGCAGGGCGACCAGTCTCAGAATAATGAGGCAACGGCGTTCTATGCTGCCCAGACGGCGCTGGAAGCGAACGACTATGTCGCGGCTGAAGCTCTTTTCTCTGAAATTGCAAACTCTGACAGCTCATATGCGACACTTGCGGGGCATTATCTGGCGCAGGTCGAGCTTTCAGGACTTGGAGATCGTGCCGCAGCGATCGAGGCGCTGGATTCAGCCGCCGGTCAGGATGGGCCGATGGCAGATATTGCGCTGATGAAGTCAGCCTATTTGCAGGCAAACGCGCTCTCCGTTGAAGAACTTGAGACAATGCTCGCGCCAATTCTGGACTCAGATGGCATGACGCTGGTCTACCTCGCAGAAGAACTTATCGCGTCTCGCGCTTATCAGACGGGTGATCTGGCAGAGGCGCGCCGTCGTTTTGAAATGATTTCTTTCTCACTGGATGCCTCCGATGGCGTTAAGCAACGTGCACAACAGGCACTTGCTGCGCTCGATACCCTCGCACAGCTCGACGGCACTAATCAGACAAACGGGGTGACCCAATGAAGACCCAATTGAAACTTGGCGCCCTGACACTGTCGGCGCTGCTTCTGGCATCCTGTTCTACCATTGATAACTTCAACCCGTTCAGCGGCGGCGGCAATGATGACGTCGACACTGTTGATCGTGCGGGTCGTATCGCGATGGTCTCAGCGGTCACCGAGCTTGAGCCTGATCCAGCGCTCGTAGCGACGGCGATTATTCTGCCGGACGCTCTGCGTGTGGATTCATGGAGCCAGGCCGGTCGTGTGCCATCAAAGGTCACGGGGCACGTCGCGGGCGGTACGGAACTGGAAGTCGAATGGCGCTGGACGCGCGGTGAAGGCGCTGACCGTAATCACGCGCTTACCGTTCCACCTGTTGCGGCTAACGGGCGTATTTTCGTATTAGATTCACACCAGACGGTTCACGCAATCGACGCTGAGACCGGTCGGTCGCTTTGGGACGTTGAGCTTGAGTCAGACCACAGCCGTGACAGCCGTGCATTTGGTGGCGGTCTTGCCGTTGCCGGTGACAAGCTGATTGTGTCATCTGGCTTCGGTTTCGTCGCTGCGCTTGATGCTGCGACGGGTTCAGAGATCTGGCATCGTGCGACCGAGGCACCGATTACGGGTTCGCCTTCAGTGCTTGGCGATCGTATTTTCATCGTTTCCAACAACAACGAGTTCTTTGCCATGTCTCTTGAGACTGGCGAAATTCAGTGGACCGACCAGGCGATTGCGGAAACAGCTCGTGTGCTTTCGTCTCCGAGCCCCGCAGCCGTCGATGATGTTGTTGTGACGCCTTATTCCTCTGGCGAAGTCATCGCGTATCTTCCTGCCAACGGACGCCGCCTCTGGACAGACTCTCTCACGCGTGCAGGCCGGTTCACGCCGATCTCTGCGATCAACGACATTGCATCACGTCCTGTTCTGAATGCTGGCCTTGTGTATGCGAGCAGCCAGTCTGGCGTGCTTGCCGCGATTGATGGCCGTTCAGGAACACGCGTCTGGGAACTGCCATTCGGTACGACGCAGGCACCTGTGATTTCAGGCGAATTCCTCTTCGCAGTCGGCGTGAATGGTCAGCTCATTTGCGTGGAGGCGATTACAGGACGTGTTGTCTGGACAGAGCAGCTTCCAAACTTCGAAGACATGGAAGATCGTGAAGACCGCATCAGCTATGCTGGACCACTTCTGGCATCTAATCGTCTTGTAACTGTATCGTCTGACGGACGCATTTCAGCTTACTCTCCGCAGACAGGTGAACTCATTGAAGAGCAACAATTGATTCGTGTTGGTCGATTTGGCGCAGATGCGGGCTTTTTCCTTGAGCCAATTGCGTATAATGACCGCATTCTTGTTCTCGCAGATGACGGAACACTGTTCTCTATAAGGTAATAAAACCCTATGCCCCTGAAAGTGGCCATTGTCGGCCGCCCGAACGTCGGGAAATCTACGCTCTTCAATCGCCTGGCTGGACAACGCCTGGCGATTGTTGATGACCAGCCCGGTGTAACAAGGGATCGACGCGAAACGCCGGCGGAACTTGCCGGCATGAAGCTTTTGCTGATCGACACCCCGGGATTTGAAGACGTTCACGACACATCGCTTGAGGCTCGTATGCGACAGCAGACAGAGCAGGCGATCAAGGAAGCCGACGTTTCTCTGTTTATCGTTGATGCCCGTTCTGGCGTAACTCCGCTTGATGAGCGGTTTGCGGAGCTATTGCGCCGAGCTGACAAGCCGGTGGTTCTGGCCGCTAACAAATGCGAAGGCAGACAAGCTGAAGAAGGCCTGATGGAAGCGTTTGCTTTGGGCTTTGGTGAGCCGGTAGCGCTTTCAGCCGAGCATGGCGAAGGCCTCGCCGAGCTGTTCTCTGCTATCGTGCGGGAAGTGCCTGAATCCAAAGATCAGGAAGAAGAGATCGTTGAGCGTGAAGCGCCATTTGATCCTGACGCCGAGGAATTGCCTCCGCCGCCAAAGACCGCCCGCCTCATTGTAGTCGGCCGTCCGAATGCGGGTAAATCAACGCTGATCAATCAGTTGCTTCAGTCAGACCGTCTTCTGACAGGGCCTGAGGCTGGCATTACCCGCGACTCGATTGAAGTCGCGTGGGAGTATGAAGGCCGTACAATCAAGCTGGTCGATACGGCCGGTCTGCGTAAGCGCGCGAAAGTCCATGAGTCGCTTGAGAAAATGTCCACATCGGATACGATCCGATCTATCCGGTTTGCGGATATCGTTGCGCTGGTGATGGATGCACGTGACGCCTTCGAGAAGCAGGACCTTCAGATTGCTGATTTATGCGTTCGCGAAGGCCGTGGCCTCGTCATGGTGATTTCCAAATGGGATCTCGTCGAGAATCCGGACCAGTATGCAAAACATTTGCGGGAAAAAGCTGACCGTCTGCTACCGAATGCCAAAGGCGCGCCGGTTGTGTTCCTGTCAGGTCTTACAGGTAAGCGTATCGATCGGATGATGCCTGCCGTCATGCAGACATTTGATGACTGGAACGCGCGGGTCAAAACCAAAGACCTCAATGACTGGCTTCGCCATGTGGTCGAGCGTCACCCGCCACCATCTGTGCACGGCAAGCCGATCAAACCGAAATATATGAGCCAGATCAAAACGCGTCCGCCGACATTCGTGCTTATGGCGAATCGGGGCGAGAACATGCCGGAAGCCTATAAGCGCTATCTGGTGAACGGTCTGCGTGAAGCATTTGACCTGAAAGGCGTGCCGATCAGGCTTTATGTCCGCCAGGGTAAAAACCCTTACGCGGATAAAGGCTGAAAAGGGTGATTCAGGCTTAATCTCCCTCTTGCATTTGAGTTCGCATAACTTTAGAAGACGCGTTCTTAAATGTGCCGCCTTAGCTCAGTAGGTTAGAGCGCTAGATTGTGGATCTAGAGGTCCCCTGTTCGAACCAGGGAGGCGGTACCATCATCCTCCCACTTGAACTGCTGCCTGCATCCCGTTCATTCTGTGACCGGCGGCGCCTTCGTGTGCGTAAACGTCTTGAATTGTCTGAAGGTTAGCGACTAAGAACAGCCTCAGATAATATGACTGGAGAAGAAGAGTATGGCCGACCTAAGTGCGGAACGTATTGCAAATGCCGCGCTGGAGTTGGTGGATTCTGAAGGTGTGAGTGCTTTCACCCTGCGCGGGGTCGCCCGCCGTCTCAATGTCACGCCTATGGCGCTCTATCACCACGTCGCAGATAAAGAAGAACTGGCCGCGCTTGTCGTTGATGCCGTTGTTAAATCTGTTCCGCGTGATGACGGCTCGGGCGACTGGAAAGAAGACCTCTGGCTTATGTCGCGCTGGATGCGGGCCTATACACTCAAGCATCCTTCTGTTGGTCAGTTGCGTAGAGCGCACCGCGTCTGGACGCCGCTTATGCTCAGCACCACCAATGACTGGTTTGGATACTGGCGTCAGAGCGGGCTGGATGAAGAAAATACGATCAAGGCAGCTGGTGCATGCGGCCTCGCCATTTACGGTCTGATCAATGAAGAGCTGAACATTCGCAATATGACGCTGCCAAAGCCGGAATTGCTTGAGCGCATCCGTAACGTGCAGGCTGTTTTCGAACAAAAGCCGGATGTGGAGTCGATGTTTGAACTCACTGTTCGCTCGGTCATCGACGGTGTGTTTTCACGCTTGAGTGCGGAACAAAACGCCTAAGACCAAAGCCCAATGGCGTGATCGGCGCTCCGGGGACAGTATTGTCGCAAAGATAATACGGGAGGGCTCGCATGCGAGCACACATCATCACAGCTATTGGCCTGCTAATCCTAGCCATATTTGCCTATCGCGGTGCGAATGCACTTATTGAGCCGGGCTTTGGTGTATCCGAGCTATACGTGCTGGGCGGCCTGATCTTAGGTGGCTGGGTTAGTTTCTCCGGTTCAAGCGAACTCCTGGCGCGTCGGCGCGAAGCGCGCGTTTCGGTAGACTAGTCAGCAGAGAAAACTCGAAATTCTCACTTAAACTCGCGTCTGTAGAGAACTCTGCAGACGCCACATTAGTTGGTGCCGAGAAGTATTCAAAACACTCTATTTCACTCTGAAGTGTTCGACCAAAGTCCCTCTACTCAAAATGTCTGACCTATTTGATCCTTCATTACAGGCGGAAAAACCGCTGTGAATAAACTGGGGAGGTCATACCTTGTCAAACGAACCAACTAAAGTGGATGCGAAAGGGTATTGGTCGGCGACAGTCAAGCTGACGATATCGCTGCTCGTAATCTGGTTCGCCGTGTCTTATGGGGCCGGCGTTCTTTTGCGTGATGTGCTCGACAACGTTTCAATTGGCGGTGCGCCGCTGGGCTTCTGGTTTGCCCAGCAAGGCGCGATCTACGTCTTTGTCGCGCTGATTTTCTATTACTGCTTCGCGATGAACAAGATCGAACGCAAATACGGCGTGAAGGGCTAACATCATGGATTGGACAATCTTTTTCGTGGTGGCGAGCTTCGGCACCTATATCGGTATCGCGCTCTGGGCGCGCGCCGGTTCAACAAACGATTTCTATGTTGCGGGTCACGATGTGCACCCGATGATTAATGGCATGGCGACGGCGGCTGACTGGATGTCTGCGGCGTCATTCTTGTCTATGGCGGGCCTTATTGCCTCGCTTGGTTATGGTGGCTCCGTCTATCTGATGGGCTGGACAGGCGGCTACGTGCTTCTCGCACTGCTCCTCGCACCATTCCTTCGTGAGTTCGGTAAGTTTACCGTTCCGGACTTTGTGGGCGACCGTTATTATTCCACAGCGGCTCGCGTCATCGCGGTCATCTGTGCTCTGTTTGTGTCTTTCACCTACATCGCCGGTCAGATGTCAGGCGTGGGTATCGCGTTCTCGCGCTTCCTTGGCGTTGACTTCAACACCGGTATTCTTGTCGGCATGGGCATCGTCTTCGTTTACGCGGTTCTGGGCGGCATGAAGGGCGTGACCTATACGCAGGTGGCTCAATATTGCGTGCTAATTTTCGCATACACCGTGCCTGCGATCTTCATCTCCATGATGATCACCGGTAACCCGGTTCCACAGCTTGGCTTTATCTCCAACGTTCGCGGCGAAGATGTTTCCATGCTGGAAAACCTGAACCAGGTCGTCACAGAGCTTGGCTTTATCGAGTACACGAGCACGAACAAGTCATGGATCGACGTCTTCGCGATCACCGGCGCTCTCATGTTCGGTACAGCGGGTCTTCCGCACGTGATCATCCGCTTCTTCACGGTTAGCAGCGCAAGTGCTGCACGTGTATCTGCGGGCTGGGCACTCGTCTTTATTGCGCTTCTTTACACGGTTGCTCCGGCTGTTGGCGCGTTCGCTCGCTACAACATTATCGATACAGTCAACGAAACGACTTACATCGAAACGGATGATTACGCCGTAGCGGCAGAAGGCATCACCAGCGATGGCGGCACGCCGGTTCCTGAGTGGTTCAAGAACTGGGAACGTACAGGTCTGGTTGGCTTTGAAGATATGAATGGCGATGGCCTGATGCAGATCCGTGGCCCGAACGCTCCGGATGGTCTGGCGAACGAAGTCACGATCAATAACGACATCTCTGTTCTGGCGAGCCCTGAAATTGCTCAGCTGCCTGAATGGGTAATCGGCCTGATGGTTGCAGGTGGTCTCGCGGCTGCGCTGTCCACAGCGGCTGGTCTCCTCATGGTGATTTCGTCTGCGATTAGTCACGACCTCTGCCGGAGAACCCTGTTCAAAGGAATGAGTGACAAGACTGAGCTTCGTATTGCACGTGTTGCTGCAGCAGGTGCTGTAGCCGCAGCCGGTCTGATGGGGATGAATACGGCCAAACTCGCCTTTGTGGCGCAGGTGGTGGCGTTCGCCTTCGGTCTGGCCGCCGCGTCGCTCTTCCCGATCATTTTCCTCGGTATTTTCTGGAAGCGGATGAACAAGGAAGGCGCAATTGCGAGCATGGCGTTCGGCCTCATCTCAACCTTCTCCTACATCTACTATTTCAAATTCGTAGATACGGACCCGTCACACTGGTTCCTCGGTGTGTCACCTGAAGGTATCGGCTTCGTCTTCATGTTCTTCTCTGCGATCATCGGTATTGTTGTGTCTCTACTCACAGCGCCGCCGCCGCAGGAAATTCAGGACCTCGTTGAAGATATCCGTGTTCCGGGTACGCGTACGCGCCATGGTTCAGTGGATGAAGATATGGGGCCTATGGACGATCATACGCCAACTCCAGCAGAATAAGTTCCAAAGGATACGGGAATTTAAAGGGGCGGCTTTGGTCGCCCCTTTTTCGTATACGACCAGAGGAGGAGTTGCGTCACCGCACGCGCTGTCACATCCTCAGGGCAGGAGTATTTGCCCATGCCAATCTGGCTCATTCTGATTACCAGCGCGATTTATATGAGCGGCCTGTTTGTATTGGCCTGGCAGGGGGATAAGCGCGCTGACGATAAAGCATTCGCTTACAGCCCAACGCGCTATGCACTCGCGATTGCTGTATATTGCACATCCTGGACGTATTTCGGGGCCGTGGGCACCGCGGTGGAGGCCGGCTGGCAGTTCCTGCCGATCTATATCGGGCCAATTCTGGTCTTCTTTTTCCTGCCAGACACGCTGCGCCGGATTGCTGATATCTGTACGCGTGAAACGATTACGTCTCTCTCCGACTTTCTGGCTGCGCGCTATGGCAAGTCACGGGTTCTGGCAGCGTTTGCGACTTGCGCTGCCGTCGCCGGAAGCGTCCCCTACATCGCGCTGCAACTGAAATCAGTTGGCTGGAGCTTTCAGGCCTTGTCGGCAGGGCAAAGGCTTCCAGATGCCGCGCCGCCCGACGAAACAGTTCTGATCACATCGCTCGCGCTAGCTGCATTCACGGTGTTCTTTGGTGCACGTCACGCAGATACCACCAAGCATAATGTGGGCCTGATGCGGGTGCTGGCCTTTGAGGCGATCGTGAAGATCGGCGCTCTGGCTGCCGTTTGCTTTTTGGCCGTGTTTCTGCTGACGACCAATGAAGTTCCGACGGTTCAGGAGGCACCATCGCCGTTCACCGCAGAGATGAACTGGGTCCGCTTTTTCACGACCATCATGATGGCAGGCGGCGTGATCATCTGCCTGCCGAGGCAGTTCCATATCCAGTTTATTGAACGCCAGAGCAATGCTGACCTAAAGCGTGCACGCTGGATGTTTCCCGGTTATCTGGCGATTACCTGTCTGATGGTCGTGCCAATCGCACTGGCAGGTATGAGTTTCCTTCCGGCAGGCATGTCTCCGGACCTATACGTTCTGGAATTACCGATGGTCTATGCCAACGGCTTCATGCCGGTGCTGGTGTTTCTTGGTGGCTTTTCTGCCGCATCGGGCATGGTCATCGTCTCGACAATTGCGCTCTCCACCATGGTGACGAACGATCTGATCGTTCCGACACTTATGCGGTTCAATCGATTGAGCGCACTGGAGACGCGCGGCGGCGAACTCCTTCTTACGATCCGGCGTATCGTTATGCTCTGCATTTTGGCGCTGGCTTACGGGTATTATCGCGGGGCAGGTAGCGCCGATGCGCTGGCCCAGATTGGTCTTCTATCCTTCGCCGCAGCAATCCAGTTCGCACCGGCTCTGATCGGTGCGCTCCACTGGCGGTCAGGCAAGTCCTCAGGCGCGATTGCGGGCCTCTCAGTCGGAATGACATTCTGGCTGTTCACTCTGTTCCTGCCCGAGGTGATCGGCATTGAGACCATGCGGGTCTTCACGCCGGGTGGATTCGACCCTCAGGCGCTGTTTGGTGTGTCTTTCGGCGATACCATCACCCACGGCGTCATCTGGAGCCTCGGCAGCAATCTCATCGCCTATGTGATTGTTTCCATGCGCTCTGGCGAACGTCTTCGTGACCGCATTCAGGCTGCAGCGTTTGTAGACCAGCAGATCGACCCGCTCACAGTCAGCGCCAGCGTGTCGACGAGCCAGTTTACCGATGCCACGCCGAGCGGACTAAAGGCGCTGGCGGCACGTTTCCTCTCTCCTGAAGCGGTTGAGCATGCCTTCGAAAAATTCGAGGAAGAAACCGGTGTTACCTCGAGTGGCGACGATCCCGCAGACTGGCGACTTGTGCAGCGTACAGAAAAGCTTCTCGCCAGCGCACTGGGTGCAGGCTCGGCGCGTGTTGTCATGTCGTCTGCGGTTGGCGGAATGGATGTCGCACTGGGCGACCTCCTGTCCATTCTGGACCACCGCACGCAGGCCGAGCGGTTCGACAAAGGCATGCTCCATTCCATGCTGGAAAACATTCCCTCCGGCATCAGCGTTGTGGACAGTGAACAAAAGCTCGTCGCATGGAACCAGGCCTATGTAGAGTTGTTCGACTATCCGCCTGAACTACTTCAGGTGGGCATGCCGATTTCACGCCTGATCGGGCACAATCTTCAGTCTGGCTGGATTGAAGGAGATCCTGCCGAGCAGGCGCGGCGCCGTGTCGAGTATATGCGTTCAGGCACATCGCATCGCTATGAACGCGAAAGTCATGACGGTCGGTGGCTGCGGATTACGGGCAGCCCCATGCCTGGCGGCGGTTATGTCTCGATCTTCCATGACATCACCGAAGACAAGTTCCGCGAACAGGCTCTGCTCGAGGCCAATGAATCGCTCGAGGCACGCGTAGAAGAACGCACGGCTGAACTTCTGCAAATGACGGGTGATCTTGATCAGGCTCGCATGGATGCCGAAGGGGCGAATGCCTCCAAGACCCGTTTCCTCGCGGCGGCCAGTCATGACCTGTTGCAGCCATTAAACGCGGCTCGTCTGTTTCTCGCTTCAGTGGACTGCGAGCAGGAGAGCCAGACATCGGGTCTTATCAGTAAGGCTGACCGTGCGATCCAGTCAGCGGACAATCTACTCAAAGGGCTGCTCGATATCTCACGTCTAGACCACGGCAATATCACCGCGCAGCCCACAACACTGATGCTTGGTCCATTGCTCGAAGATCTGGTCGATGAGGCCACACCTATGGCGGAGAAGGCGGGTCTGAAAATCCGTATTGTGCCGACGTCTCTCAGTGTTTCAGCGGACCCTGATTTTCTTCAAAGCGTCATTCGGAACTTTCTCTCCAATGCGCGGCGATACACTAAAGAAGGCGGTGTGCTGGTTGGCGCGCGCCGACGCGGCGACATGGTGCGTATCGAGGTTTGGGATACTGGCCCGGGAATTCCGGATGCCAAGCGAGATATTCTCTTCGAAGAATTCCAGCGTCTCGATGACGTCGACAATCTGGGTATTCGCGGTGCGGGCCTCGGGCTTTCCGTTGCAAGACGGCTTGCCGGGCTTATGGGAGCGCAACTCGGGTTATCCTCTTGGGAAGGCAAGGGAAGCGTGTTTTCGGTCACTGTTCCAATGGCGGGCATGGCGCCTCGCCGGAGCCGGGTAGCAACACCGGTGAAAACCAGCAGCGCCAGTCTCGACGGCGTTCGTGTTCTTTGCGTGGATGACGAGCGTACAATCCTTGATGCGATGGCGTGGCTTCTGATGCGCTGGGGCTGCGAGGTGCAAACCGCTGGAAGCCTGCAGGAAGCACAGGCATGTGCATCGGAGATGGGGGGCTTTGATGCTCTGCTCGTCGACTATGAACTGAATAATGGTGAGACGGGCGTTGATGTCATTACGGCCCTGCGCTCAAGCCTCTCAACACCGGACAATGTCGCAATCATCACAGCGAATACCGGAGCGGAGATTGAAACTGCGGCGAGTGAGCAGGGCGTAATCCTCTTGCGTAAGCCCGTCGATTCGGAAGAGCTCAGAGCATTCCTTGAAGCGTGCCGTTTACGTCTACCGGCTTAGTCGGCTGACGTTGCCTCTTTGAAGATGAGGAGGGCCTGAGTGCGGTTATTCGCGCCGAGTTTGCGAAAGATCGCTGTCATGTGAGCTTTCACCGTGGCCTCGGAAATGCCCATCTCATAAGCGATCTGCTTGTTGAGAAGCCCGTCTGAGAGACCGTTGAGCACGCGTCGCTGTGCAGGCGTCAACGAGGCAAGGCGCGCGGCAACGGCTTCGCTTTCCGCATCTAGTCCGCCATCTTCGGAGACAGGAAACCACGTTCCGCCATCAAGTGCGGTAACAAGGGCTGCGGAAAGATCTTCTGAAGACAGGCTCTTAGGAAGATAACCTGATGCGCCGAGTGATTGGGCTCGGGCGTAAGCTCCGCCGCCTTCTGTCGCTGAAACAACATAAACTGGCGTGTCACCAACAGCTGATTTGAGCTTGACGAGACCATCAAAGCCGGTGGCGTCAGGAATGTTCAGATCGAGTAGCAACAAGTCATAGCGCGTGTCTGAAACGGCGCTCATGGCCGCGGTTATGGATGCAGCTTCTGCCGTGTCCGCGCCGTCTGGAAATGCTTTTTGAAGCGCTGCTTTCAGCGCATCGCGAAACAATGGATGATCGTCCACGATCAGCACTGCTGGTCTTGACGGCGTCATGTCCTCAATCCTCCCACCCGTTTTTCAGAGCGTTTTCTTTCAGTCTGTAGCCACAACACGACGAAAGTCGACTCGTCCTCGACCTTAGTCTTAGCACCAATTGCTAATAGAGCGGATCAGAGACTGAGCAGATACTGCCTCCTATAACGATATAAAAATCAACCCCTGGGGAGGTTAAACAATGAAGACGACTTTTAAAGCACTCATGCTTTCCGGTGTGGCGCTCGGTCTGATTGGTTCCGCGACGGCGGACGAAGCCGAGCTGGAAGCACGCATCGCCGCCTTGGAAGCTCTGGTGCAAAATCTGAGCGCCCAGCTGGATGCAGAACGGACCCAAACGGATCAGGACATTGTCCGTCTGGAAACCGCGGCTTCAGCGCCAGCCGCAGCTCCAGCTGCGCAACAAGGTGGCATGATGCTGGGTGAAACGAATGTTCGCGTGGGCGGCTATATCGACCTGGATGCGCATGTCACCAGCCTGTCCGATGGTGCGATCGGCTCATCTTCCATTGCACGTGACTTCCACATTCCAGGTGCAACGCCGATTGGGAGCAGCGGTACGACCGCAACTGATATGACGGCTCAGGCATCTCGTATCTTTATCGCAGGTGATCGGGATATTGATGGCAACAAAGTCTCTGGATATTTCGAGATGGACTTCCTTGGCTCGCTTCAGGGCAATGAGCGTGTCTCCAGCTCATTCTCTCCGCGTTTGCGTCGTGCGTATATTGACGTGAACGGCCTGCGCGTCGGTCAGGAATGGTCTACCTTCCAGAACACGTCCGCTATTCCGGAAAGCGCTAGCTTCCTCACGCTGTCAGATGGCATGGTGTTCATGCGTCAGGCGCAAATTCGCTACACGAACGGCAACTGGCAGTTTGCTCTGGAGAACGGTGATACAACGGTCACTCCAGTGGGCGGCGGCCGTATAGAGGCCGACTCCAATACTCTTCCGGATGCCGTGGTTCGCTATAACCACACCGGTGACTTCGGCAATGTGTCACTCTCCGGTCTTGCTCGTCAGCTCCGTTACGAAGCTGCGGGTATTGAAGAGCAGACAATGGGTTATGCGCTCAGCGTTGCGGGTAAGCTGAATGTTGGCGGCGGCGATGATGTACGCTTCTCTCTGACGGGCGGTGAAGGCCTCGGACGCTATATCGGCCTCAACGCGGCCAACGGTGCTGCAATCAATCCGATGACGGGTGAGCTGGAAGCGATTCCTTCATATGGCGGTCTCATTGCCTGGAGGCACCCGTTCGGTGAAACAGCCCGGCTGAACCTTGGTTATTCAGGACTATTTATCGAGAATCCGTCCTATGTTGCTTCAACTATGACACAGTCTGTCCAGTCAGTTTACGGGGCGGTCTTGTGGGACATTGCGCCAAGGGTGACAATGGGGACGGAACTACTCTTTGGGCAGCGTGAAGACGAAGCTGGAAACTCCGGCGATATTTCTCGGTTCACCTTCTCAACGAAGTACGCATTCTAGAACTTAAAACATACGGGAGTGAGGCATGGCAGACGGTAACAGCAATACAGAACAGGCGGTATTTCCTGTTCCTGCTGAGATCGCAGATGCGGCAAAGGTCGATAACGCAAAGTATCTGGAAATGTACCAGAAGAGCGTAGACGATCCGGACGCATTCTGGGGTGAAGCGGGCAAAAGGCTGGACTGGAGCAAGCCTTACTCCAAGGTGAAAGATGTCTCTTACGACCAGTCGGATCTGCATATCCGCTGGTATGAGGATGGCGAACTCAATGTCAGTTATAACTGCATTGACCGCCATCTGGAGACGCGCGGCGATCAGCCAGCCATAATCTGGGAGGGCGATGACCCGAGCGTTGCTAAGACCGTCACATACCACCAGCTTCACGAGCATGTTTGCCGCTTTGCCAATGTGCTGAAAAAGCTGGGTGTGAAGAAGGGCGATCGCGTCACGATCTACCTACCTATGATCCTTGAGGCAGCCTACGCGATGCTCGCATGTGCGCGTATCGGTGCGGTTCATTCGATCGTCTTTGGCGGGTTCTCACCTGAAGCTCTTGCGGGTCGTATCAATGACTGTGATTCCACAGTCGTTATTACCGCTGATGAGGGGCTTCGCGGTTCTAAAATCGTCCCGCTTAAAAAGAACGTAGATGCCGCGCTCAAGCACGCGCTTGGCGTCGAGAAGGTTCTTGTTGTTGAGCACACAGGTAATCAGGTCCCGATGAAAGGTGGCCGCGATGTCTGGTGGCACGAAGCGGCAGCTGGCGTGGACGAGTTCTGCGATCCTGAGCCGATGAATGCGGAAGATCCGCTGTTCATTCTGTACACGTCCGGCTCCACAGGTAAGCCTAAAGGCGTTCTGCATACCACAGGCGGTTATCTTGTCTGGGCGAGCATGACGCACGAATACGTCTTCGATTACAAAGACGGTGACGTCTATTGGTGCACGGCGGATGTGGGCTGGGTCACGGGCCACAGCTATATCATTTACGGTCCGCTCGCGAATGGTGCTCAGACGCTGATGTTTGAAGGCGTGCCGAGCTATCCGGATGCATCTCGCTTCTGGCAGGTTGTCGACAAGCACCAGGTCAACATCTTCTACACTGCGCCAACGGCTATTCGCGCGCTCATGCGCGAAGGCGAAGACTTCGTCAAAAAGACCAGCCGTAACTCGCTCCGCATTCTTGGGTCCGTTGGTGAGCCGATCAACCCTGAGGCCTGGCTCTGGTATTACAATGTTGTCGGCGAAGGCCGTTGCCCGATTGTTGATACATGGTGGCAGACGGAAACCGGCGGCATTATGATTACGCCGCTGCCGGGCGCAACAGATTTGAAACCGGGTTCCGCGACACGTCCGTTCTTTGGCATCAAGCCGATCCTTGTGGACTCTGAGGGCAAAGAGCTTGAGGGCGCTGTCGATGGCAATCTCTGCATCACGGACTCATGGCCGGGCCAGATGCGCACGGTTTATGGGGACCATGAACGTTTCTTCCAGACCTATTTCTCAACCTATCCGGGCCGCTACTTCACCGGTGATGGCGCACGTCGCGATGAAGACGGGTATTTCTGGATCACAGGCCGCGTCGACGACGTGATCAACGTCTCAGGTCACCGCATGGGAACTGCTGAAGTGGAAAGCGCGCTTGTGGCTCACGACATGGTGTCTGAGGCCGCCGTGGTTGGCTATCCGCACGATATCAAAGGGCAGGGCATCTACGCCTATGTCACGTTGATTGCGGGCGTAGAGCCGACTGAAGAAATCCGGAAGGATCTGGTGAAATGGGTCCGCACCGAGATTGGCCCTATTGCGAGCCCTGACCTCATCCAGTTTGCTCCAGGCCTGCCGAAGACGCGCTCCGGCAAAATCATGCGCCGTATTCTGCGCAAGATTGCAGAGAATGATTACGGCTCGCTGGGTGACACATCGACACTCGCAGAGCCTGAAGTCGTGCCTCAACTCATTGAGAACCGCATGAACCGATAGGTTCAGATACAGTCTCCCGTGATGCCGTCCCGAACTGCAAAGAAGGTACGGCTCCGCAACTAAAAGGGCGATGATCGTGTGATCATCGCCCCTTTTTTTAGTCTGAGATGTGCGGAAGCGGCTTAGTTGTCGCCGCCCGTTGCGCCCGCCTGACTGGAGCGCATGCGCATCATCATTTCCATAGCCGCGCCCATTTCTTCACGAGACAGAGCACCGTCGCCGTCACCATCGAACTGGCCAATCATTGGCGCTGCCATCATGCCGAACATGCCGCGATTCATTTCTTCCGGCTCGACCAGACCATCAAAGTCATCATCAAGCGCGCCGAAAAGCATGCCGCTTTCAAGCTCTTCCTGCGTTTCCGTCATCGGATCCGCTGTCGTTTCACCAACCCAACGGTATGTGAGGCGTGTGTACATCATCTCTTCGAAAGACTGGTCACCCCATGTGATGGTTGAGGTTGGATCAGGATTTGCGAAGTTGCGCTCGGAGTTGTCGTAGAAATAGTGAGCGACGAGACGGTCACCTGCATTGATCATGATCGGCTCAGAGAGGCGATAGTCGAACTGCCAGTTGAAGTCATAACGCGGCGAGTTGATCACGATTTCGGTTTCACCGGTTGTGCGGATCAATTCCATATACATGGAGCGCGCACGATAGTGAGCGTGCGGGTAAACGCCGAGAAGTTCAGCGTCCGCCGGGAACTCAACGTAAGCAACTTCCTCGTGGCGTTCCTCGCCCGGCGGAATTGTGATGGTCGGATCGACGATGACATAGCTGCGTGTGTAAAGCTCTGGCTGTTCATCATGGAAATAGAAGCCAACACGTGTGCGGTCCGTCACTTCACGACCGTTCGGCGTGTAGTGCATCTGGAAGCCGATAGCGCCGCCAGCCGGGAATGGAACACCGGAGTTATCCGGATGGATCATGGATTCTTCACCGACCGCATATGTGCCTGTAGAGAATTCCCAACGGCCGAACGTGTCTGTCGCGCCTGGAGGCGGCATTTCGGACATATATCCTGTCAGAGCGTGGTGAACTGTATCCCGTGTACCGACCTGAATTGTCGTCGCGCGCAGCCAGTTATCTTCCGTCATCGGATTGGCAACGACCGGGTACTGGTAGTCGACAACGCCGGTTGCAGGAATATCAAACGGGTCGAGTTCAAGTACGAGGTCAGGCTCGCCAAGCGGCCATTCCGGTACTTCAAATTCGACGCTTGGCAGAGGGTCTTCGCCTTCGCCGCGAGGTGTACCGTTTTCAATCCAGCGGATGACCGTCTGGTATTCTTCGGTAGAGAGCGAGCGGCTGTGTTCGACTTCGCGAATGGTTTCGTCAAACGACCAAGGCGGCATACGCTTGGTCATCATGACTTCGCGCATCATTGGCGCCCAGCCGACGACAGTTTCATAGTCGGTCATCGCCCATGGCGCGATGCCGCCAGTCGTGTGGCACTCGACGCAGTTGTCGATGAGGAGCGGCGCGACTTCGTTCGCGTATGAGATCGAAACAGGTGCTTCACGAGCCGGGAAATTGATCAGCTGACCTGACGGCTGAGACGACGCAACCGTGACGTCTTCGTCTGCGATGAGTTGATCCAGCACCGCTGCGATATTGCTCGCATCGTCAGCCACATCACCATGATAGACGAGCTTGAATCCCTCGAGTGGAGAATAGATAAACACTTCGCCTGCGCGGCTTGCGCCAATTTGCTCACCAACAAGCTGGGTACGGTCGAGCAGAACCGGGATCGTCCAGCCATTCTCTTCTACGGCTGCAGCGATGTCGTCACGCGTCGTGCCGATAGTGGAGTTCAGAGCGTAGAACGGAATATCGTGCTCGGAGTAGCGTTCAGCGAGCTCGGAGACTGTCGTCATCACGTCATCAGATGCTTCGCAACCATTGCACTGGGTTACGATGACGGATGCCGGTACGTCCGCATAGTAGAAGAGTTCGTGTGCATAGCCTGTTTCATCATTCAGACGAAAGTTGCTCGCGTACTCAGCAAGAACAACCGGAGTTGTTGATTCTACGGAGTTTTCAGCGGAAACTTCAGAAGAAGTAGACGTGCTTTGACCGCAGCTTGCTACAGAAAAGAGCGCAATAGCTGCAACACTAGTTAGGCCAGCGGACCTGATAGACCGGATCATGTTGTTCTCCCGAGGACATGTTTTTGTAGTACTTTGCTACACTGTTTGGGCGAGCTAATACCGTTTTTCCCTAGAAGAATATAGTCCAGTCTATCAAAATCCTTACTATCGCGATGTGATATTCAGCATTTTTTATACGGTGTAAGGCAAAAATATCTCACTTTGTGCTTAGTCTTCGAGCGCTCTCGCTACGTCAGCCCGATAGTTGAATCCAGCCAGAATCAAACAGATGACGCTCGCACCATTAAATAGCAGCACCCACTCAAGTGCGTGCTTCAGAGGTGCTTCGTGACCGCCAGCTGAGAACATGTCGCTGAGGAAGCCCGTCACCCAAGGGCCGCCGCTAATGCCAATCAAAGTGAGGCAGAACAGCGTGAATGCGGAAGAGAATGAGCGCATGCGCAGCTTCACCAGTTCCTGTGATGCTGTGTAGGCTATGCTCGCATAGAGCAGGCCCACAAAGTTTGGCACCACATTCCAGATATAGGCTTCCATTGGCGTTGATGCCTGCAGGAACATGAATGCAAACGGCAGAGCGACTGCTGATGTGACGGCGATGATCCATGGACGCCAGCGAAGGTCTTTGGCTGAGAGCTTGTCACAGATGAAGCCAATCACGATGGCACCGACAGAACCGACGCCACCGATCAGAAGCCCGAGAGGGATCGCAACATCCTGAGGCTGCAGGTCATAAGTGCGCTGCAAATGGCTTGATGTGAAAGCGACATAGGCGTTTGCGGAAACGCAGATGAGCAGGCAGCCGAGCAGCAGGAACATGTAGGAAGACTGGCTCATCATGAAGCGGAACGTCTCCATCATGCTTGGCGCAGGCTCGCTTGTGTCGGTGTGTCGGTTCTCGGAAATGCCGCGTTGAGGTTCTTTGACCGTAAAGCGCAAGATGATGGCAAGGAGAATGCCAGGTACACCGGCCGCGAAGAATGCGGCGCGCCAGCCAAAGTTAGCATAGACCAGAGCACCGACGATATAGCCAAGCATAATGCCGAAGCCGATACCGGTCGTGTAAATGCCAAGCGCCATTGCTCGCTCGCGCGGTGCGTACAGGTCTGAGATCATAGATGTCGCGGGAGGTGTGCCGCCGGCTTCGCCGATGCCTACGCCCATACGGGCCAGGAAGAGTTGCCAGAAGTTTTGCGTGACGCCGCAGACCGCGGTCGCACCGGACCAGACGAGTAGGGCGAGGGCGATAATGTTACGGCGGTTGGACCTGTCAGCCAGATAGGCAACCGGAATGCCGAGCGTAGCGTAGACCAGAGCAAAGCTCAGACCGGTCAGGAGACCGAGCTGTTGGTCGGATAGCTGCATCGCCGCTTTGATCGGCTCGAGCACTGTGATGATGACTTGACGGTCGAGGTGGTTGAAGGTGTAGACCATCGTCAGGACGGCCAGAACCCAGGCGCGGCCCTTTACCTTGTTGGTGACCGGTTCTGCTGTTGTTTGGATGTCAGACATTAGCTGGCTCCCTGTTCGAGAAATGGGCGGAGCGCACCCTGCACAACAGGTTCGTCCAGTAGAGGGGTGTGGCCGACGCGCGGCACGGTAACGAGTTCCGCATTGCCGTGCTTGCGGACCATTTTTCTGGCATTCTTGTCTGACAGGAGGTCAGAGATTTCGCCGCGCACCAAAAGCAGCGGGACAGGCTTCATCGCTTTGAAGAGCTTCCACATCGCCATGTTGGTGAAAATGTTAGGACGCACGTCTTTCACAGTGCGCGAGATTTCCGGATCATAGTCGAGTTCGACACGTCCATCGTCCAGCTCGCGATATGTGCGACGGGCAAACGCAATCCAGTCTTCGTGCGTATAGTCGGGGAATGCGGAACCCTGCACATCCTCGACCGCTTTGGCTGCGGCTTCCCAGTTATCTTTTTGCAGCGTGCCGCCGACATAATTCTGGATGCGATCAAGGCCTTCTTTCTGGAGGACAGGCCCGATATCGTTCAGGACGACACCTTCAATTCGGTGGGGGATCATGGTCATGAGCACCATGGACATGAGGCCGCCCATGCTTGTGCCGACGAGTTTTACGGTCTCAATTTCGAGATGATCGAGCAGAGCGATCATGTCCTGCGCATAAATCGCAGGGGAATAGTTCACCGGATTTGTATCGCGTTCGGAAAGCCCGCGTCCGCGCACATCGACTGCTATGAAACGAACATTCGTGCCGCTTTCGAGCAACGCGTTTATCATAGGTTCGAAATCTTTGTGATTGCGCGTGAGCCCGTGCATGCACAACGCCGTCACAGGGGCGTCGTCCGGGCCGTAACTCTTCGCGTACAGCTTCAGACCATCGCCCGAGCGATAGTAGATATCCAATTTTTTGCCTCCCAGAAGACCTATCAGGCATCGCCCTCTTTACGTCTTCAACAATTGTTGAAATTCTAGACTCTGAATGCGGGAGCGCAAGCTTTTTCAGGCAGAGTTTTGCCTTTGCAGGTGTAGTCCGCTAACTGAATAAAAATAATAGGGGAGCTAACGTTGGGTCATGGCGGCAGAAAACAAAAAGCAGGATAAGCGCGAAGCTATTCTGAACGCGGCGGAGAGCCTCTTCGCCAAGCATGGCTATGACGGTGTGACGCTGCGCGCCATTGCCAAAGAGGCTGGTGTGGATGTGGCGTTGGCAAATTACCACTTCGGCCCGAAGCGGGATTTGTTCGATGCGGTGCTGCTTCGTCGTGCGCAGATACTGAACAGCTGGCGTCTTGAAGCGCTGGAAGCGACCGTTCAGAACGCGGCACCGAACCCGCCGCAAGTCAAAGATATTATTCGCGCCTATTTCGAGCCGCTATTAAAGCGATCGCAGGTTCAGGAGCCTGGCTGGAAAAGCTATTATGCATTGATCGCGTACGTGAACAGCTCGCCTGAATGGGGCGGCACGCTGATGACGCAGTTCTTTGACCCGATGATCCATCGGTTTTTAGCCGTTCTGAAAACTGCGCTCCCGGGAGTTCCCGATAAAAGCATGTATTGGGGCTATCACTGCCTCTCCGGTGCGTTGACGCTGGCCTTTGCGCAGACTGGACGTATAGACCATTTGTCTGACGACCTTTGCAAGTCTGATGATCTGCCCGATGCGTGTGACTACATAGTCGACTTTGTGGCTGCAGGTTTCTCGGATATGATTGCAGCAAGTCAAAAAGAAACGGCGACGCTTTAAGCGTCGCCGTTTTTCGTTTTAGCTGTGCTTCCCGATTAGAACGAGAAGTCGAAGCCGAGAGTGACAGTGCGCGGGTCACCGTAGAAGCCTGTCAGTGTGCCTTCGAGACCGAGTGTTGGTGTTGGCGGGTTCGTCGCTTCGTTTGTGAAGTTGTAGCCAGCAACGATGTAACGCTCGTCTGTGAGGTTTTTACCCGACAGTGTCAGACCATAGCGGCCGTCTGCTGTTTCCCAGCGGATAGACGCGTCGAGTAGGGTGTAAGCTTCCTGATCGAGGTAAGCGCTTGGTGTCTCGAACTGGCTGGAGTCGCCGCGGTAAGACGCCATGACGTTAGCGAGCAGGTTACCTTCATTCATGCCGAGGTTGAACGGCGTGTCGTAAGCAAGACGCAGGCTTGCAGTCCAGTCTGGTGTGTTCTGGACAACGCGCTGGTCAGCAACGTCGTTACCGAATGCGTCGATGTATTCGTCGTAAGATGCATCGAGATAACCGAGAGACCAGCTTGCATTGAACAGGTCGCCGTCATTGATCACGTCCTGAGCGAATGTAGCATTGCCCTCAAACTCGATACCCCAGATAGTTGCCGCACCAGCGTTTGTTGTGACGCCCGTGAAGGTGTCATTGACGCCGTCATTGTCCGTATCAACGCCAATAGAGCCCGGGATCTGTACGTCGGAGTAGTCAGATGTGAAGGCTGCGACAGAGTAGTTCAGCAGGCCGCCGAACTGGCTCGCTTTGTAACCGACTTCAAAGCTGTCGACTTCTTCTGGATCGAATTGCATGAATTCGAACTGCTCCTGAGGCGATACGATACCGTCCTGATCGAGGTCAGGTGCAGCGCTTGTCTGGCCACGCGGGTCGAAACCGCCGCCTTTGAAGCCCTGTGCGTATGTGAAGTAGACATTGCTGTCGTCAGTCAGATCATAAGCGAGGGAAAGACGCGGGCTGAAGTCAGAGAAGTCCGCAGACCCATCAAAGTCTGACGTTGTCGCAATCAGGATCGGGCTGCCGCCGAAGAATTCAGAGAATCCGCCGATAAATGTGCGTCGCAGAACCTGAGACGTACGCTTGTCTTCCGTGTAACGCGCGCCGAGTGTAACTGCGAAACGATCAGTTACGTCGTATGTGAAGTCACCGAATACAGACCATGTTTCAGTGTTTACGTCACCGAATGTCTGAGCGTTCAGACCTGGCAGGCCAAGAAGCTGACCTGTTGTGTCGAGCAGTACGTCGAACACAGTCGAAGCATTTGCATCGAGATAGTAGACGCCGACGAGACCGTTGAGGCGGTCGCCTTCATAGAGAACCTGGAATTCTTCAGAGAACTGGTCGTTAGCATAGATCGCAGGCACGTCGAGGTCGCCAGCCGGAAGGCTGTCGAAGTCGATTGGTGTGATGCTCTCATCTTCGCGGTAAGCGAGGATGTTGCGAAGCGTAATGTTGTCGTTCAGGCGGAATTCAGCCGTCAGGGACGCACCCATAGCTTCAACATCCTGAGATACAACATTCAGGCCAGCACGTGTGTCATAAACGTTTCCGAGAACCGGAGCGCCGGAAAGCAGGCCTGGTGTGAGGCGGTGCCCCTGACGTGGTGCTGAATCATCTTCTGTACGGTCAGCAGAGAAACGGAGCTGGAAGTCTTCAGTAACGTCCCACTCAGCCGATACACGCGCAGACAAAACTTCTTTGTCGTAGTTTTGCTCGCCTGTGGTGAGGTTCTCACCGAAACCGTCGCGATTCAGAGAGGCAATAGCACCGCCAACACGGAACGTGTCTGAAAGTGGCATGCTGCCCGAAAGAACAGCGTCGTGCTGCTGGTATGAGCCAACGGCGAAACGACCGTTGAGTGTAGGTGTGTCGGAAAGGCCGCTCGTAACGTACTTAACTGCGCCACCGATTGTGTTGCGGCCGTACAGTGTACCTTGAGGGCCACGAAGAACCTCGATGCGCTCAACGTCGAATACGTCGAGAACTGCGCCTTGTGGACGGTTCAGGTAGACGTCATCAATGTAGATGCCGACGCCGGCTTCAAAGCCTGCAACTGGGTCCTGCTGGCCAACACCACGAATGAATGCGGACAGGGTTGTATTCGTGCCGCGGGAAACTTCCAGCGTGACGTTTGGTGTGATTTTCGCGACTTCTGTCAGGTCGGTGACGCCGAGGTCAGCGAGCAGACCGCCATCGAAAGCAGATACGGACAGTGGAACGTCCAGCTGGCTTTCTTCACGACGCTGTGCGGTAACCTGAATCGTGCCGAAGCGCGCTTCCTGAGCGGTTTCGGTTTCAGCTTCCTGAGCGAAGGCGGCGATAGGTGAAAATGCGGTAGTGGCAAGCGCTAAGAGCGCAAGGCGAGTGCGGATCATCTTTCTCTCCCCATGATGCCCAGCTATTTATGCTGGGAATTCAACAACTGTTGAATACCTGCCGTGGCAGAAGTGTTATGTCAATCGGGAATAAGCAAGATAGCCGAAAGTTTAATGACGATCTCGCGCATACGGGGAGTTGCTATGGAGTGTTTCGCCTCAGAGCGGACGGTCTTCGTCATGAAGAATGCGTTCAGCCGAGCCTTGCGGGTCATCGAACTGGCCTGTCTTCATTGACCAGAAGAATGCCGCAAGGCCGATCAGGCCCATGCCCAGCGCGACGGGAATCAAAAATAGAAGCGCGGTCATTTTGTTTTTCCTGAAGCTACGCGCAGCGCATTCAGCGTCACGACGATGGAGGAGCCTGACATGGCAATCGCTGCGATGAGCGGTGTGACAAATCCCAAGAGCGCAATCGGAACCGCGATAAGATTGTAGATCACAGCCAGACCGAAATTCTCTTTGATTCGTCCCTGCGCTGAACGGGCGACACGGATCACGGTCGCAATGTTTTCAAGCGACTCACCGGAATAAACTGCATCGCTCGCTGTACGTGCTGCGTCCAGTGCGCCGCCCGGGGCGAGAGCTGCGTGAGATGATGCAAGTGCGCCGGCATCGTTCAGACCATCGCCAATCATGAGAACCTTATGGCCTTCAGCGCTCAGCGAATCGACGCGCTCTGCCTTGCCGACAGGTTTGATGCCGCCTGTATAGTTCTGAACGCCGAGACGAGCTGCAACCTCTTCGACGCGAGCCGGATGGTCACCTGAGCAGATCTCATAAGTTACGCCCAACTTATCAAGTGATTGCAGAAGCTCTTTTGCGCCTTTCTTGATGTCTTCGGTCAGATGGAGCGGCGCTGGGGCGCTGCCTTCAATCCAGAACCAGAGGCTGACATTGTCTTCCGGCGCTGCGCCGTTTTCAGCGCTGACCCATTCCCAGGAGCCGAGGCGTGCTTCCTTCCCATCAATGAGACCCGACAGGCCGAGGCCTTTGTGCTCCTCGACATTCTCTGCGACGGGGCCGGGGCAGGCTGCCTGTACGACAGCGCGGGAAAGCGGGTGCCGACTGGCACGGGCGAGGTGCGCTGCAAGGTTCAGGTTTTCGCGTGACTCTTCTGCATCATCGAAATGAGGTGTTAGCTCTGTGAGTGTGCCCGTCTTATCGAAAATGATGTGATCGCATGCAGCAATACGTTCCAGCGCATCACCGGATTTCAGAAAGGCGTTTGCGCGGAAGAGACGTCCCGCAGCGACGATTTGAACGACAGGCGCGGCCAGCGCCAGTGCGCAAGGGCAGGTAATCACCAGAACGGAGATCGCAGTGAAGAGCGCAGTTCTAACGTCGCCACTGATGATGAACCAGCCGATGAACGCAACTGCCGCCAGCGTATGAACGATTGGGACATAGAGTTCGGCGGCTTTATCTGCGATCTGGCGATACTTTGAACGCTTTTGCTCGCCTACATCCAGAAGTCGACTGATTTCGCCAATCAGGGAATCATCGGTGGTTGTCGCGACTGCGACCTCGATAGGCGCGCCAAGATTGACGCTGCCCGCGTAAATGCGTGTGCCATGCGGTTCCAGCTGGGGCATGACTTCACCAGTGACAAGGCTGGTATTGAGCGATGCTTCTGCGCTCATAAGGTCGGCATCTACAGGCAGGCGCTCGCCTGTTGAAATGATGAGCGTATCGCCCACGTCAAGCGAACCCGATGCGACAGTCTCAATAGAGCCGTCAGCGAGCCTGCGAGAAACCGTGACGGCTTGCATCGCGGCCAGGTCGTCTGCGGCTTTGTAGGCTTGTCGCTGAAGGCGGGCTTCAAGGAAGCGTCCAATCAACAGGAAGAAGAGCAACATCACTGCCGCATCGAAGTAGGAATGCTCACCGTGATGGATTGTCTCGTAAATGCTCAGGCCCGTCGCCAGCATGACAGCCAGCGAGATTGGTACGTCCATATTGACGTGTCCGCCTCGCAGAGCGCCAAGCGCGGACGAGAAGAATGGACGGCCCGAGAATGCGACCGTTGGAATGGCAATCGCGGCAGAAACCCAGTGCAGCAGGGTGCGTGTCGCATCTGACATCTCACCTTTGCCTGCCCAGACGGACACAGACAAAAGCATGATATTGGCGGCGGCAAAGCCTGCTACGGCCATGGCCAGCAGAAGGCCGCGTTCGCGTTTTTGACGGCTCGCGTCGACAAGATCCGGATCAAACGGTTTGGACGGATATCCAAGACCGTTGAGCGTTTCGATGATTCTGTCGGGATTAAACGCGTCGCTAGTCCAGTCTGCCACGAGGCGACCGGTAGAGAGGTTCATGCGGACGTGGTCGATGCCTTCGAGCGCGCTGACATTCTTTTCGATCTTAGCAAGGCATCCGCCGCATTTCGCGCCGGAAACTGCCAGTATCAGCTCGCTACGCCCGTTCTTTTCGCGAACAAAGGGACGTGCGCTCGTTTGAGGTGGTACGTTTTCCCCGAGGGGCAGATCAGCAGAGGTCAGCGTGTCCATGTTAGTGACTTATGAGCTGTGACGGTATCACCGTCGGGTGACTGTGCGGTTATTTCGGCGTTCCAGTCGCCGGTTTCGAGGTCGGTCAGAATGATCTCATAGCGGCCCGGACCATTTGCGCTCAGGTCGACAATGCGTTGACCTTCCCGGGTCGCTGGACGGGTGAGCGTGGCCGATACCTCAAGCTGAGTAATGCCGTTCTCGAACTCGTCCAGCCAGTAAGTGATCAGCATTGGGCTGCCACTTTCTGTTGCTTCAAGACCAACTTCGGTTGACCAGCCCAGTTCTTCCTGGCGGGCGCGGTCTTCGAGGGCCTGATTATAGTTCAGGCCCTGAATGTAGGATTGCTCAACCTGTTCGCCCGGAAATGATCGCACCGCATACACGGTGAAGATGACGTTCACGATAATCATGACACCGAAAAAGCCGAGCAGCATGAACAGTACGTGATATCCGTTGAGACGACCGATCTTCATTGAGGTCAGTTCCTTCGTGGGCTGGAGAATGGAATGAAATTAGCGTCCTGCTCTCCGGTCTCTGTGTCAATTGCGACAATGCGAAGCCGGTCATTTCCATCCACCGCATCTTCGGGGATTTTGATGATCATGCGGAAACGTGTCACACCCTCTCCAGGGATTTCAACGTCGAGATCTCCGTGCTCTTCGCCAACAAGTGAGACGTCTGCACCTTCGATTCCGGTAACTTCCAGTCGGATGTTTTTCGGATCGATCCGCTTGTTGACCAGCTTGATTGCGTAGCCATTCTGAATGCGACCGTCAGACAGCTGCACGAAGGATGGTGAGCGGTCTTTGAGGACGTTCAGCTCGAAGGTGGAGCGTGTGAACAGGCCGTACGCCATGAGTGCCGTGATGGCGCTGATCAGTACCGCGTAAATGATAACACGCGGACGGAACAGGCGGAACTTCTGGGCCGGTTGGCCAGCTGCGCGCAGCTCCACATTTTTGTCTGAATCGTAGGCGATGAGGCCGGTCGGGCGGCCTACCTTTTTCATGATGTCGTCACAGGCGTCGATACAGAGCGCGCAGTGAATACATTCAAGCTGGGCGCCATTGCGGATATCAATACCCATAGGGCAGGCGGTGACGCAGGCATTACAGTCAACGCAATCACCACGACCGTCCCAGGTGTCGTTCTTCTTGTGCGGACCGCGAGGTTCGCCGCGATCCCAACGATAGGTGACGTTGAGTGCGTCTTCGTCGGTGAGCGCAGCCTGAATACGCGGCCATGGGCAAAGATAGGTACAGACCTGCTCACGCATTGTGCCGGCCAGCGAATAGGTCGTGAAGGTCAGGATAGCAACGAAGACATAAGCTGTCGTTGGTGCGTGTCCTGTGAAGAAGTTATAGGCGAGGGAAGGCGCATCGTGGAAATAGAAGACGAGCGCACCGCCGGTTGCAGCTGCGATCAGTAGCCAGACAGCGTGTTTGGCTGCTTTGCGCCAGATCTTGTTGAAGGTCCAGGGCGCGCGATCGAGCTTAATACGCTTGTTACGGTCGCCCTCGAAGAAGCGCTCAACGGCGATATAGAGATCGGTCCAGACCGTCTGCGGACAGGCATAGCCACACCAGACCCGTCCGAACAGAGAGGTCACCAGAAACAGGCCGAGAGACGACAGAATGAGAATGCCGGTGATGTAGTAGACTTCTTGAGGCCAGATCTCGATCGGGCCGAAATAGAACTTACCATCAGCAAAGAAGAGGATTGCCTGATCCGGCGCGTCAGGCCCGCGATCCCAGCGTATCCAGGGCAAGCCGTAATAGACCGCCAGCGCGAGCGCCATAAACGCGAATTTGAAGGAGCGAAACTTACCGCTGACGAGCTTCGGGTGAACCGGCTCGCGCTTCTTATACATCGGTTGCGCATCGGATGGCGGGGTAGGTTTGAGAGCTGTCATTGTACTCGACTTCCCAGTTTGTATTTTAGAACTTTCTAAAACAAGAAAGTTAGAAATACGTGATGGTATCTTGTCACACCCTCACAAAAAAAGGCCCGGCGAACCGGGCCTTTTCTGATCAAATCAGCCTTCGCTGCCGCTTAATGCATAGACATACACAGCAAGGGCTTTGACGGTTGTTTCGTCGAGGCGTTCACCCCACGCAGGCATTGCGCTGTTGCGTGGATTGTAGATGGTCGCCTGAACAGTAGCCATGTCACTGCCATAGAGCCAGTCGCGGTCTGTGAGGTTTGGTGCGCCTTGGAATTGATCGCCAGTACCGGCTTCACCGTGACATGCGACACAGTTCCACTCGAACACTTCCTGACCCGCAATAGACGCATCGGATGCCTCCTCGAGACCGGAGAGCGTGCGAACATAGTGCGCAACGTTCGTGATCTCTTCAGCGCTCAGGACCTGATCGCGACCGAATGCAGGCATCATGGAAAAGCGGCTCTCCATATTTTCCTGACGGACGCCATAAGTGATCGTGTGCTGGATTTCGTCCAGACCACCACCCCAGAGCCACACATCGTCTGCGAGGGTCGGGTAACCCGGTGCACCGCGGCCGCCTGCACCATGGCAGGTCGCGCAGTTGTCACCAAAGGCACTTTCACCAGCAGCCATAGCAAACTGACGAAGGTCCTGATCAGCAAGAATGTCCTCAACAGACGCTTCGATCAGAGCCGCTCCGTTTTCAGCGCGCGCAGAACGCAGTGCGTCAATGCTTTCAGCGACAAGAGCACGGTCAGAGTGGTTACGAATACCCGGAGTGTTCGTGCCCATTCCAGGCAGTGCAGGCCATGCCGGCATGAAGATCCAGTACACAACAGCCCAGGCGATACAAATGTAGAAGATGTATAGCCACCAACGTGGAAGCGGGTTGTTGAGCTCTTTGATGCCATCCCATTCGTGACCGGTGGTTTCAACACCGGTTGCAGCATCAATGTCTTTATCATGTTCACTCATTGATAGGCTCCTCGTCGATCAGAGGGAGGTTGGCTGCCCGTTCGAATTCGGACTTCTTGGACGGCCACAGTGCGTAGGTGCAGGCCCCGAGGAACAGCACTACGAAGTAGAGAAGTCCCCAAGTCTGTGCGAAACTGGAAAGCGTTTCATAGTTCATGATGCTATCTCCGGTTCTGCAGGCTGTCGGCTTCGTAAGTTTCGAAGTCGACCAGTGTGCCGAGCATCTGGAGATAGGCGATCATAGCGTCCATCTCGGTGATGTTTTCGGCGTCGCCGTCAAATGCACGTACAGTGACTGTGCCTTCCCGACCTGATGCTTCGGTGTAACGATCCACCAGAGCGCCGTCATAGTCGCCGGAATTCGGATAGAAGTCCGGATTGGCCTGAGCGAGAAGGTCGTACTCTGCGTTCTCGATCATAGCGTCGGTGTAAGGCACACCTACAAGGCGCATTGCCTGCATGGTTTGCTGTACCTGGCTGAAGTCGAGTGGGCGATCTACCATGAACGTGTATGGCGGCATGATGGATTCCGGAACGACAGAGCGTGGGTTACGCATGTGGTCCATGTGCCATTCATCAGAGTATTTGCCGCCAACACGTGCAAGGTCAGGACCTGTACGCTTTGAGCCCCACTGGAACGGGTGGTCGTACATGCTCTCTGCAGCGAGAGAATAGTGACCATAGCGTTCCACTTCGTCACGCAGCGGGCGAACCATCTGGGAGTGACAAACATAGCAGCCTTCACGCACATAGATTTCGCGCCCTGCGAGTTCGAGTGGCGTGTATGGACGCATACCGTTCACGCGCTCAATCGTGTTGCTCAGATAGAAGAGCGGAGCGATCTCGATGATACCGCCAATGGCGACGACAACGAGGATGCCGACTGTGAGGAGCATAGAGTGCTTCTCGAGCAGGGCGTGTTTATCAAACAATGCCATTAGTCTGTCTCCTTATTCAGCTGGCACGGCTTCGGCGCGAGCCGGAATGCCATCATTGGTTGGAGCGTGAACGTGATCTTCCTCACCTTTGCGGGTTTTGCCCTTGGCGGTCATGTAGATGTTGAACGACATGATGAGAGCACCGACGAGGTAGAGGAGGCCACCAAGCGAACGGATGATGTAGGAGATGTGCTTAGCTTCAACGGTCTCGACGAATGTGTATTCGAGGAAGCCGAATTCGTTGTACGCACGCCACATCAGGCCTTCCATGATACCGGATACCCACATGGAGCAGATATACAGAACGATACCGATGGTAGCGGTCCAGAAGTGCCATTCCACCATGTTTGCGGAATAGAGGCGGTCACGTTTCCACATCCACTGTGCGAGACAGTAGAGAGCACCGAAGGAGATGAAGCCAACCCAGCCGAGTGCACCAGAGTGTACGTGGCCGATTGTCCAGTCTGTGTAGTGAGACAGAGAGTTCACCGCACGAACTGACATAAGCGGGCCTTCAAACGTGGACATGCCGTAAAATGCGAGAGAGACGACCATCATACGGATGACAGGGTCTGTGCGGAGTTTGTCCCACGCGCCCGACAGGGTCATCAGACCGTTGATCATACCGCCCCAGCTTGGCATCCACAGCATGATGGAGAAGGTCATACCCAGTGTCTGCGCCCATTGTGGCAGAGCCGTATAGTGCAGGTGGTGTGGACCAGCCCAGATGTAGATGAAGATCAGAGCCCAGAAGTGAACGATTGAGAGACGGTAAGAGAATACCGGACGCTCGGCACGCTTCGGGATGTAGTAGTACATGATCGCCAGGAAGCCAGCCGTCAGGAAGAAGCCAACCGCGTTGTGACCATACCACCACTGTGTCAGCGCGTCCTGAACACCAGCCATCAGAGATACTGACTGGGAAGAGAGCGGGCTGATTGGAACTGCGAGGTTATTCACAATGTGGAGCATCGCAATTGTTACGATGAATGCGAGGTAGAACCAGTTCGCAACGTAGATGTGCGGCTCTTTACGCTTCCAGATCGTACCGAGGAATACGAGCAGATAGGCAACCCATACGATAGTCAGCCAGAGGTCGACATACCATTCAGGTTCTGCGTACTCGCGGCCTGCAGTGACGCCCATGACGTAACCGGTAGCAGCAAGAACGATGAACGCCTGATAGCCCCAGAATACGAACCATGGCCACATGCCGCCAGCGATACGCGTACGGCAGGTGCGCTGAACAACGTGGAAAGACGTTGCCAGAAGCACGTTACCACCGAACGCAAAGATCACTGCAGATGTGTGCAGTGGGCGAAGGCGACCAAAGTTGAGGAAGCCGAACTCTTCAAAATAGAGAAGGCTAGGGAAGGTGAGCTGCATCGCGATGACGAAGCCGACGAGAATGCCGACAACACCCCAGAACATTGAGACACCAACGCCCCATTTGATCAGTGTGTCTTCGTACTGCGTTTCGTCGAACAGCTTGCCGTCTTTGCGGTTCGCTGCCCAGAAGCAGATCGCGAGGATTGCGACCAGACTCATGCCGAGGCTGAGCCAGCCATGAATGTTGAATAGTGGGTCCGGCGACCAAGCCGCGACCATTAATGCAAGGAGTGTGAAAACCCCCACGAAGAGGCCGACTGTCAGCACGCTGAAGTCGATCCCGTTTTTCTGCATGGTTGTTGTTGCCATTTTGCCCTCTGAGAATAACCCGAGTTTGAGTCTGGGATTGTCACGCTTTTCTCTCAAAGAAAATGCGACTATTTGGCCCCACTCTTCGTACGGAAATTATGCTATTAAGGCTTTCGGAAACTATAAGGAGTCGCCGATGACTGAAATCAGCAGTCTCGTCACAAATGACAAAATGCTTCTCGGAATGAGCGTTACGACCGCTATTTCGGGCCTTTTACTACGGTCTTGCCACGATGCAGGCGCTGGCTTTGTGCTTCCGATGTGCACGTCGGGTGGCGGTGAGCTAGCTCTGAACGCCGCATCTACAGGCCATTGCGCGGGCTGCTATGTCGCAGCTGCAGGGCTTATCGGGGCGTTCGCTGTGACGGTTCGCCGCGCGTTTATCAGCCGATAAGCGCTGTCTTGCAAAATTTTTTCGAATCTCGAGGGTGTCTGCGAGCGCAGGCACCCTTTTCTGTGGAGAAAATTTTCGGTTTTGATTAACTTTTGAACAGCAACTGACCGAATTTACCATGGCAGCGTGCATATCTGTACTTGATGCAGCCCGAAACCGTCTGAAACCTTGCTGCACTGCGGCATCGCCCTGAATATGACGAAATGAAGGCATGAATGGGTGGTGATCATGACAGACGTTATAGTTAAGTTTGATCTGAAGGACGCAGCTACTGAGACGAAGCTTTTTCAGGCAGTGAATCAGTTTGCCGCAGAACGTGAATGCATGGGCACGTGCGCATCGGGGACGGATGACGCACCAGTGATCATGGTTAAAACAACTTCCTACGGGGAAGGCTTCAAAAAGTCGGTTATTTTCCAGCGACGCAGGGATGCTGAGCACTTCATGTCGTACTGGCGCAGGTTCGCGAAAGTTGCATAAATCGCCATTCGTTATCGGTAAGAAAAAAGCCCCGCGCTCTGCACGGGGCTTTATTCTTTTATGAATTCAGTAGGCTGGTGCCTGAACTATTCTTCCGTTTTAATCAGAAGGAAAGTGATCAGGTCCGTACGGTCGTTCGGACGACGCATGCCTGCATAGGACATGCGGTTTCCTGGTAAGAATGCGCGCGGGTTTTCCAGCCAGTGATCGAGTTGTTCCGGTGTCCACTGGAAGTCTGCTTCCAGAACGGCGTCCGAATAATTGAAGCCTTCGAGCTCACCGACACCACGTTGGAAAACGCCGTGGAGATTCGGGCCAACCCGGTTGCCAGCTTCCGGATCGAGCAGGTGACATGTCGCGCATTGGCGGAACAGGCTTTCGCCGCGCTCATAGTCGCCCGTGTTATACGGCTCAGGAAGCGCCGCGACGGCTTCTGAGTAATCCGCCTCAACGATTTCCAGATCTTCAACCATGTCTTCGACGGTAGCTTCAGCCTCTTCCGCCGTCGGGATTTCGACCGCTGGAGCTTCTGCTTCCGGGGCAGGTGCTGGCGCTGCTGATTCTGTTGCTGCTGGCGTCGTCGTTTCAGCTGGGGCTGCTGGTTCCTCGGAACCACCACCGCATGCGGCGAGTGTGAGCGCCAGTGCCGTCGTCGTCAGAAATAATCGCATGTCATCCTCCGGAATTGTCACAGTGAGATTGCATATAGTTCGACGCTGACGGATTTCAGGTGCGTCGTACCGCAGCTGCCATGTCTGACAGCTGCGATTTTGAAAAGCCGCCTAGAGCGGGATGTTGTCGTGCTTTTTCGCCGGATTAGTGACGTTTTTCGTCTTCAGCTGGCGGAGTGCCTTAGCGACACGGCGACGTGTTGAGTGCGGCATGATGATGTCATCAATATAGCCCTTACGCGCGGCAACGAACGGATTTGCGAAGTTGTCTTCGTATTCTTTCGTTTTCTGAGCGATTTTCTCATCATTGCCGATGTCGGCGCGGAAGATAATCTCAACCGCACCTTTGGCACCCATCACGGCGATTTCGGCTTTTGGCCATGCATAGTTGACGTCACCGCGAAGGTGCTTGGAGCTCATAACGTCATAAGCGCCGCCATATGCTTTACGCGTGATAACCGTAACTTTCGGAACAGTCGCTTCCGCATAGGCGAACAGAAGTTTCGCGCCGTGCTTAATCAGGCCGCCATATTCCTGCTTTGTACCCGGCATGAAGCCAGGAACGTCGACATAAGTGACGATCGGAATATTGAAGCAGTCGCAGAAACGAACAAAACGCGCAGCCTTACGGGATGCATCAATGTCGAGTACGCCAGCGAGGCTGAGTGGCTGGTTTGCGACAAAGCCAACGGTCTGGCCCTCAATGCGACCAAAACCGGTCAGAATGTTCGTGCCGAAGTCTTTGCCGATTTCGAAGAAGTCGCCCTCGTCAGCAGTCTTCTCGATGAGCTCGCGCATGTCATACGGCTTGTTCGGGTTGTCTGGAACCAGCGTGTCGAGCGAGTCTTCGAGGCGATCAATATTGTCGAAGCTTGGGCGTGCCGGCGCTTTCTCACGGTTGGAGAGCGGGAGGAAATCCACAAGGCGTCGGATCTGTGTCAGCGCTTCGATGTCGTTATCGAAAGCGCCATCTACAACGCCGGACTTGCCAGCGTGGACGCGTGCGCCGCCGAGGTCTTCGTGAGACACCGTTTCGTTCGTAACTGTTTTAACAACGTCCGGGCCGGTCACATACATATAGGACGTGTCCTTCACCATGAAGATGAANNTGGTGGGCAGTTCGGGGCCCATCTCGCCGGTCGCCTCGGGCCGGTTCGACAGCGGCAGATAGTTGAAGAAATCGCGCGTGGCGAGCAGCGCTTCGACATCGTTTTCGTAGGCGATATCCGCAACGCTGGTCTTGGTTGTGTGCGTGATCGCGCCGCCCAGCTCTTCCTGCGTCACTTCCTCGTTGGTCACGGTTTTGACCACTTCGGGCCCGGTGACGAACATGTAGGAGCTGTCCTTCACCATGAAGATGAAGTCGGTCATGGCCGGTGAATAAACGTCGCCACCGGCGCATGGGCCCATAATGACGGAAATTTGTGGAATGACGCCTGAGGCCAGAACGTTTTCCATGAAGATGTCAGCATAACCGGCCAGCGAATCAACGCCTTCCTGAATACGCGCACCACCTGCATCAAACAGACCAATGACCGGCGCGCCATTTTTCATGGCCGCTTTCTGGACTTTTACAATCTTGGAGGCATGAGCCTTGGAGAGAGAGCCGCCGAATACGGTGAAGTCTTTAGAGAAGACGTAGACCATGCGGCCGTTGATCGTGCCCCATCCGGTGACAACACCATCACCCGGAGTTTTCTGATCAGACATGCCGAAATCATTGCAGGTATGCTCGACAAACATGTCCCATTCTTCGAATGAGCCTTCGTCGAGAAGAAGCTCGATGCGCTCACGTGCAGTCAGCTTGCCTTTCTCATGCTGACGATCAATTCGCTTTTGACCGCCGCCAAGTCGTGCCTGTTCTCTCTTCGCTTCTAACGCTTCGAGGATATCTTTCATATCGAGCCCCTGAACATTTATTTTCAGGCTTTGATATATACCTCGCCATGAATGGCAAGGATGTATCGTGAATACTGCGACCTTTAGATATACTCTTGTGACTAAATGGCAGCGACCTGAACACTGCCGGTTGGGAAGTGTTCAGGCCCTGCCAATACGTTGAAAAGTGCTGATTAGTAGCGGGATGTATAGCGACGACCATTGTCGTTATGGCGCCCACGACCACGGCGCGGGTTCATATCGAGGTCGACGACACGGCCGCGACGGATGGTACATTCAACAGGCACAATGTTAGAGCCGCGACGCGTAGAAACGCGAACTGCACCTTCAACTTCATAACCTGCGGGGCCGAATTGGCGGACATCAGGTCGACCAACAAACTCGGTATGAGCGCGACCGCGGCGTGTAGACCAGTCAGCGCGGTCATCTGCAGCGCGTTCGCACTGATTAATGACCTGACGTCGCTCACGACGTGTCAACTCGAAACGGTCGCCGCGACCGCGTCGCCAGTCACGGTTATCGCGATGGTTCGGTTCATAGCCACGATGTGTTTGTTCGTGACGTGGTTCAAATCGGTCTCGGTTTCGCTCACTGCGATCTTGCGCATGAGCCGCAGGGATGAGGAGGGTTGCCGCAGCCAACGCAACAGAAACCACTCCGGTTTTCATGATAGGCTTCATCATGAGTCCAACCTGCCAGACCGGCTTTGAGCCATGACTGAACGTCTGGTTCATTTCCCAGTCATCGGTCGGTTCAAGCGCCAGACAGTCCGTTTGAACTTATGGAGAGCAGTTTTTGTAATTCTCGTTCAATCGGTCACTTGCAATTTCTCGGAAGTCATTATAGCAACGCGCTCTGGCCTTAGGGGTATAGCTCAGTTGGTAGAGCATCGGTCTCCAAAACCGAGGGTCGAGGGTTCGAGTCCTTCTGCCCCTGCCAGTTTCCAAACAATCTGACATCTGAATGATGCGCTGAAACTGGTGTGTCCGGTCGCGAATTGAAACATTCGCGAATGCTTTGTGTTTGGAAGTCTCCGTGAATCCCCGCTAGAGGGCAGTTCAGCATTATGTTCCGGAGTAATTCTCATGCATTTCATTGACCTTCATGCTCAGCGCGCGCGTATCGAATCAGAAGTCGACACCGCGATTCAGAAAGTGCTGCAGCACGGCATGTTCGTCATGGGGCCGGAAGTCCGCGCATTCGAAGCGCAATTGGCTGAATTCTCCAACACGAAGATTGCTCTGGGCTGCGCAAACGGCACCGAAGCTCTTGCTCTGCCTTTAATGGCCTGGGGGCTGAAGCCGGGTGACGCTGTGTTTTGCCCGTCCTTCACATTCTGTGCGACGGCTGAAATTGTGCCATGGCTCGGTGCGGAACCAGTTTTCGTCGATGTGAAGCGTGAAACGTACAATATGGACGCCGATCACCTCGTTGCCTGTATTGAGGCCGTGATCGCTGAAGGGCGTCTGACGCCGAAAGTCATTATTGCGGTCGACCTGTTCGGTCAGTCTGCTGACTATCCGAAAATGCGTGAGATTGCCGACAAATACGGCATGAAACTGATAGCCGATAGCGCGCAGGGATACGGCACAACGCTAAACGGCAAACATCCGGGTGAATGGGCTGATGTCGTCACGACGAGCTTCTTCCCGGCAAAGCCGCTTGGCTGCTATGGCGACGGCGGCGCGGTTCTCACGAATGATGAACAGCTTGCAGAGCTAATGGACAGCGTGCGTGTCCACGGCAAAGTCACAGCGAGTGATCTAAAAGGCGTCGAGTTCGAACACGATCCAAAATACTTCAATATGCGGATTGGCATGAATTCACGACTGGATACCATTCAGGCGGCAATCCTGATCGAAAAACTGAATATTTTCGCTGACGAAATCGAGCTGCGGAACAAGGTCGCGGATCGTTATGCCGAAGGCCTGAAAGGTCGTGTGCTGGCCGTGCCGCAAGTGATGGACGGCGTTGTCTCCACATGGGCGCAATATGTGATCGAACACGAAAACCGCGACGGACTGCAGGCGCATCTTCGTGCGAACGATATCCCGACTGCCGTTTATTATCCGGTTCCGATGCACGTGAACGGCGCTTATGAAAAATACGAAGCGGGCGCGGGCAATCTTACAGTTACCGATACCATCCGTGACACGGTTCTGGCTCTGCCAATGCACCCATATCTCAGCGAAGACGATCAGGACAAAGTGATCCAAGCGATCCGCTCATTTAACGGCTAGATCCGGTCGTCCAGCGTTTTCTCTGAACCAATATGGCGGTGTTCGAAATCAGGCTCGATTTCGGACACCCATGCCTTCATGTCATCCGTTGAAAGTTTTGAAAGCGCACTCGTATCGAGCTTCAGCTCTCGCAATTTCGCTGACAGCGCGCTAACGCCGCTCGCAAAGTTAGAAGGTGCGTAGTTTAGGGCCTTCAATGCTGCAAAAGTGCTATCCGAAACGGTTTCCTTCTCGCCAGCAAACTCTTCATACGGCTTCTCACCCGCTGTGTCAGACGGGGTGAGGATGAGCGGCCACTTTCCTGCAGCTTTCAGCTCCGCAAAATCTGAAAATGCTTCGGCCTGCTTTTCCAGAGGGTAGGCAATTGCTTCGTATCCGTTGGCCTTAAGAAAGCTGATCGCAGCCGTTTCCATGCTCACCAGGTGTTCTTCTGGCGAGAGGTCCGGGATGTAGATTTTTCCAGTCTCGCCAAGAATGCCGGTCAGCAGGCACATTTGGCCTGCCTCTTCGAGTGTGAAGAAGAAGCGCTCAATACCTAACGGGGCTGCGAGCGGGGTATCGCTGTCTAACCGGTCGCAAAAGCTTTCGAGGAGCGATCCTTGCGAGTAAGCGACATTGGCAAAACGGGCCGAGCTCACATTGGCCGCCTCGGTGAACATCACATGTTCCATGACCCGCTTTGTGGCGCCCATGAAGGATACAGGATTAGCCGCTTTATCCGTTGAGACGCTGAAATAACGAAACGGTTGGCCCGCCTCGGAAAGTGCTGACAGCAGGTCCGATTGTTTCAGTATGTTGGTGTCCATCATAGCAAAGATAGACCAGGGCTGTTTTTCGGAGCGCACATGCTTCAGCGCGGCGAAGTTCAGAACATAGTCGTACGGTTCTGATGCGCGCAGCATCGCGAAGAACGCAGTCGAGCCATAATCCATGGGAAGTGAGTCGATTTGCGCGGTGGCGGGAGCCAATGCATTGCCGCGAAGACGCCTCACCAATCGTGCTAACCCGTTTTCATCCTGATCAATAATGGTCAGGCGAGAGAGCGGGAATTGCGCGAGCAGAAGAGTGGTTTCGCTGCCGATTGAGCCAGCGCCGCCAATCACCAGACAAGACTTACCCGCTAACGCCTGCGTCAAACGATCGGCGTTCGCTGCCGTGTCCTTCGCTAAAAGCGATTCTGACCGGCGAGTGAGCATTTCTGTGGGACGCTTCAGCAAATCACAGCCTTCCATAAACAGTGTCAGGGCTCTTATGGCATATATTTTAAATCAGGATTGAAAAAGTCACCCGCGGTAAGCTTGCAATTGACTTGTGCAGGCGTCAGAAGCGGAACTGACTTTCAGAGTAGTGTAGAGAACCAGAATGTCAGACGGCGCCGAGACAATGTCCTACCATATCCCCGGTGAGGATATTGATATCTCCGACCTGATCGCGCAAACGCGCACGGTCACGTTGCCAGAGGTGCGCAGACCCGAGCTGGTCATGATTATGGCGGGCGGTCTTGGTCAACGCATGATGCCGCTGACAAAAGAAGTCCCGAAACCGATGCTCCCAATCGTCGGCGCGCCAATGCTAGAGCATATTATCGCACAGATGATCGCGCAGGGGTTCTGCCGATTCGTATTCTCGATTCGTCACTTCTCGGACCAGATCGTCAATCATTTTGGTAATGGCGAGCGTTGGGGCGTAGACATATCCTATATTGAGGAACCGCACCGGCTCGGCACGGGAGGAAGTCTTGCATATCTCGATGAACGCCCGGACATGCCATTCATCGTCGCAAACGCCGACCTTCTGACCGATCTGGACTATCGCAAAGTGCTCGCCTTTCATGACCCCTCGACGGCGGTGACCATGTGTACCCGGCGGGCCGAGTTTCAGGTGCCATATGGCGTCGTTGAAACCATGTCGGACCGGGTGTTGAGCGTGACGGAAAAGCCGACCCAATCTGTGAGCATTAGTGCTGGTATGTATGCGGTTTCGCCGGAGCTTATCGATCTGATTGATAAGGGCGAGCGGATTGATATGCCGGATCTTATCCAGCGCGCGATTGAGGCGGGCAGAACGGTCCGATCAATGCCGATTTCTGATCGCTGGGTCGATGTCGGTCGTCGCGACATGTTTCAGCGTGTTCTTGAAAATCTCGGTGATACAGGAGCTTGAGCGTGAAAGTTATTCTGGCACGTCATGGGAATACATTCGGTTCTGGCGATACGCCTGTATGGGTCGGCGCACGAGAGGATTATCCGCTCGTTGAAAAAGGACGAGAGCAGTCAACGGCTATCGGGGCATACCTATATCGCCAGTCTATCATGCCTGATCGTATTATCTCGGGCCCGTTGGTGCGTACCCGAGAGGGTGCCGATCTGATCGCTGCAGAAATCGGGTTTTCTGGCGTGATCGAGATCGATGAGCGCCTCAAGGAAATCGACTATGGAAGTTGGGGCGGCAAAAGCGACGCAGAAATCGAGGCGCTATATGGTGCAGATGTCATTGATGACTGGCGCGAGCGTACGATCATTCCTGATGGAGCTGACTGGTCACCGGACCTGGCAACGCTCAGGCAAAACGCTGTCTCCGTGATGCAGGAAATCACCGAGGTGCCAGCAGAGACTGTATTGCTGATCACGTCGAACGGTACGCTGCGGTATTTCCATGAAGCGATTTACAACGGGCAGGGCGATGCACCCTCTGCCAAAGTGAAAACAGGACATATCTGTTGCGCGGATTATGTGAAGGGTAGCTATTTGCCCCGCTTCTGGAATATGAAGCCAGACGATATTTAAAGCCCGAACCGGATTTGAAAGAATAAAATGCCTGACACTGCTGCAAAGACACTTAGCGCGCTGAAGCGGACGATTGAGACCGAGCGCGAAGGCATGCTTCAGCTCGAGAACGCACTCGATCAGGCCGCTGTTGATGTTGTGGACCTGATTGGCTCAGTTGAAGGGCGTCTGGCCTGCGTTGGTGTCGGCAAGTCAGGGCATGTCGCGCGCAAGATTGCGGCTACGCTCGCTTCGACGGGTACACCGGCCTATTTCGTCCATCCGGCAGAAGCAAGCCATGGCGACCTCGGCATGATCTCACAACAGGATGCAGTGCTTGCACTATCAAAGTCCGGTGAAACCAAAGAACTGAGCGACATTATTGCTTACTGTCGTCGATTCTCCGTGCCGCTGATCGGCATGACGACAGACGCGACATCGACGCTCGCCAAGAATTCTGACCATCTGCTTCTGGTTCCGAATGCTGCTGAAGCCTGCGGTGAGACGCGTGCTCCGACAACATCTACAACATTGATGATGGCTTATGGCGATGCGCTGGCTGTTGCCCTGATTGAACGTCGTGGCTTCACGGCGATGGACTTTAAACGTTACCACCCAGGCGGCGCGCTTGGCGCTGCGTTGACGAGTGCAGCTGACCTCATGGCGTCTGCTGAGAAAATCCCGCTTGTCGCTGAAGGTACGAGCATGGAAGCGGCGGTCGCGGAGATGAGCGCCAAGGGCTTTGGCTGTGTTGGCGTGAAATCGTCTGACGGAACGCTGGCGGGAATTATCACAGACGGTGATCTGCGTCGGAACCTTGCTGTAGACCTGCCAACCCGCAAGGTTGACGAGATTATGACACGCGGTCCGATTACGGTGAAAGAAACGTCTCTCGCGGCGGACGTTCTGCGCACGCTGACAGCGGGGGAACGCAAGCTGACGCAGGTTTTTGTATGCAATGAAGCCGGCGAGCCGACCGGTCTTATCCACATGCATATGCTGTTGAAGGCTGGCCTTTCCTAAGCGCTTACTGAAATTCAACACGCTCCTGCGAGAAGAAGAACAGAGACTCGGTATTTTTATCGAGCTTGCTGGCGTCCACTGAAAGAAGTGTACGCATGGCGACCTTGCGCTCTTCCAGCCCCTGCAGGAAGTCACGCTCGATTAGGTCCTGGGTCCCTGATGCTTCGACTTGATTTTTGATTTCTGCGAAAATCTCAACGGAGCCTGCGAGGAAGATAGCCTCATAGGCGATCTTGGACGCGATCTTGTGGTCGATGGTCTGATAGGCAAGCTGACCGAACATGGTGAGCTTATGCTTGCAGATATAATCAACTTCTTCGCGGTATTCCGGGTGCCGCAGATAATAGAGCTTGAACGACATCATCTCACGGTCGATCAGCTCCAGAATGTCATCCGGAAGTCCGTCATGGACGATGATAATATCAATATCCGATCCATTTACCATTTCGCCGATAGCGGAGACTTCGCGTGGCTCGCGGTGCGCCAGGAAGTAGGCGATATCTCCTGCAATAAAGGCGCACATTTCATGGTGCAGCTCTTTTGGAATTTTACGCATAATCTGGCGCAGGATTGATCGCGCCAGACGCATTTTCTGCATGCTGACCTGGCGGTGAAGATTGGACAATGTGACTTGTCGGTCGATCACCTGTTCCCGCTGGTCATTGGTTGAGAACAGCGTGAATGAGAGAAAGTCCCGAAGGATAGACGGGCTCAGACGGATGAAATCCTCACGTGTGATGTCATAGCGTAGATAATAGCGGGAAAAATGCGAAATCAGGATGTCGGGGCTGGTGAAACAGGCTTGCCAGAGTTCCAGATAATTCCGTTCGGGAAGATGTTCAGCAAGCTCCTTACCGAGGGTGGGGCCGACCCGTCTGATAACTTCGACAACTTCCTGTCTGATCGTTTCAAGGTCGCTCATACCGTCTTATCCCACGCTGCCTATGGACTTCTCTAGCATACGACTTGTCATCGCAGGGTAAATCATGGCGAATGGGTTCGAACTTTCGAGTGACAGGTAGCTTATTGTGTCCGACACGCCCTTCTTTTCGGTTCTGATCATCAATTACAATGGTGGAACCTATCTCCAGAAGGCGATCAACTCACTCGCGGCGCAGACCTTCCAGAACTTTGAGACCATCATCATCGATAATGATTCGACCGACGGTTCGATGAACGGGCTGGATGTATCGGCGTTACCCCATTGCGATATTGATCTACTTGGTCGCAATAGCGGCTTTGCAGAAGGCAATAATATCGCGGCGAAGAAGGCACGCGGCGATTGGCTGGCGCTTCTTAATGCGGATGCGGAAGCGGCAACTGACTGGCTGGCGACACTGGCAGACTCGATAGCCGCTAATCCGGATTGCCGCATGTTTGCGTCCACACAACTCAGCATGGATGACAGCGATATCCTTGATGGTATTGGTGACGGCTACACGATCTGGGGCTTTGCGTGGCGCGGCGGATATCATCGCCCAGCGCGGGAGATACCAGAGGCGGGGGAGACCTTCGCGCCTTGCGGCGCGAGTGCTGTCTATCATCGCGAAACGTTTCTCGCCCATGGCGGGTTCGAGGAGCGCTATTTCTGCTTTATGGAAGATGTGGATCTCGGTTTCCGCATGCGGCTCGCCGGGGAATACTGCCTCTTTCAGCCTGACGCGATTGTTCAACACAAGGGCGGAGGCCTGTCTGGTGAGGCCAGCGAATTTTCTGTCTATCATGGCGCGAGAAACAGGGTGTGGACCTATATCGGAAACATGCCCGCTGTTTTGTTGTCGCTGACACTTCTGGGGCATCTGGCGCTCACGGCGTATCTGCTCATCCGATACATCGGGACACCTTATTCGGGATATGTCTGGAAAGGCACGAAAGATGGCTGGCGTGAGGCGTTCACATTCAGGCGCGAGCGCAAAGCGTTGAGATCGAACAAACGTTCGGTGACCCTCAGCGGGCTTTCACGCATGTTTCACTGGAATATTTTTGCGATGTCCCAACATCGCTCGGCAGTCCGCCCGACGAATAGGCGCTAATGCGTTCTGACCGTTTCGTGAACGCCTTCTTCTGGCGGTTCTGGCTATCGGCTGATATTCTCTCAATGAGCGAGTTTTCTCAAATAGGTAAGGGGCTGATTTGCGAACGCTGCTGATTATTCTGGCAAGCCTGATCGTGGGAGCCGGTGGCGCATTATATGCCGACCGTCAGCCCGATATTCACTGGCAAATTGATCGCGTTTTTGATCGTTTTTCTCTTCCGTCATCGGATGTTGATCTGGAATCAGGGGGAGTGGAGGCCGCAACCCTTGCGGACTATTCGCTTGAACCATGTTTCTTTCGTGATCCCTCTCATGCAGATGAGCCACCCGCCTGGATGCAGCGCTCTTCGCTGAGCGCTGGAGCCAGAGAGCGGTCGGCTGAACGGCCGTTTCCCGATCTGGAGGCGTTCCCCGGCCTCGTGAAATTAGAGCAGGTGCTCTCGGCAGGCGGGACGCAGCGCCACCATTGTGCAGCAACCCGTATCTCTGAGCACTGGTTCCTGACGGCTAATCACTGCGTTCGTATGCGTGGGCCAACATCGCAAGTCATCGATATGATCCTTATCGCGCCGGCGCATGATGTGATGCAGCCTGAGACGGTTATTGTTCCGATTGAAGGCGCGGTCTGTCATTCGGCCTGGTATTCCGATACCGGAAAATTCGACGATGATATCGCGCTGGTTTACGTGGAAGATACAGAACCGCTTTCTGAGGTGGAAATCGCCAGAACCGATCTCGGCGATATGCCGCTTCTGATTGGCGCTGGCGACACAGCCTATTTTGCAGGTTGGGGCAAGAACGGTCAGAATCGCTTCCTACAAGGTGGTCCGCTTGTCGTTCGAAATGTCGGCGAGACGTTTATCATGGTCGATAATGGCGGACGTTTTGCGCCATGCGTCGGCGATAGTGGCGGCCCTCTCTACGTGCCGACGTCAAATGGCCCTCAGGTCGTTGGTGTTCTTTCATCCGTAACCGTGGACGCGTGCCCACCGTTTGATCGGGCCTTTTACATGCGAGTGAAGTCATTCGATGTCTGGATGCGACGTGCCATGTCTATTTGTGAACAAGGTGGCAGATTTGTCTGTCTGCGTCCGGAGGGCGAAGCATGAGTGACCAGAAAAAGCCCATCGCGTTGGAAGAGCGTGCGACCGAAGGAAAGCGCCTTATGTCGCCGTCTGCAGCGCGCAATCTTCCCCATATTATGGAAGCGTTTCAGTCGCTCGGTCTGACTAAAGGCAAGGTTCTGGAGATCGGATGCGGAACCGGTGAGCATGCAGCTCACCTCGTGGAAGCGAATGCGGAGTTAAGCTGGTTCGCAACGGACCTTGATCCTTCGTCTGTCGATAGCTGCAATGATTGGGCGACCCATTTATCAATTTCCGACAGGCTGATCGCGGAAACAGTAGATGCGTCGAAGCCGCCAGATTATTCCGAGTTGGTGCCGTTTGACGTAGTTTACAGCTCTAACGTCATCCATATTTCTCCCATCACTGTGCTGGAAGGCATATTGCAAACGGCAGGACGTGAACTGAAGCCTCAGGGCAGGATGGTTTTTTATGGTCCATTCAGTCGCAAGGGCGAGCACACAGCTGATAGCAACGCCGCTTTTGATCAGAACCTCAAAATGCGAGATCCGTCATGGGGCGTGCGTGATCTGGATAACGACGTGGTTCCGCGCGCAATAAAAAACCGGCTGGCTCTGGAAACGGTCAGAGCCATGCCGGCGAATAATTTTTTCGTCGTGTTCAGACGAGAGGGCTGATCAGCCTTCCAGAAGCGACTCAATGCGCTGCTCGAGTTCGCGTTGCGCAAAGCCTGAGTACAGCTCACCATTGATAAAGAAGGCCGGCGTGCCGGTAACGCCATGTTCGCGCGCTTCACCGAGCACGCGTGCGAGATGAACGTCGACTTCTGCGCTTTCCATATCGCGTTCCAGACGCGTGGCGTTCATGCCAACATCACGCGCGATTTCGAAAATGTCATCGTCTGACAGCTGTCCGGAGTGGCGCATCATCGCCTGGTGGAACTCAAGATACTCGCCCTGGTTCTGGGAAGCGACTGCAGCGCGAGCCGCGCGTACAGACTGTTCCGACAGGATTGGGAGTTCCTTAAATACTACGCGAACGCGGCCGTCACTGTTTTCGACCTGATCGATCACCCAGTCGAGTGACCGTCGGCAATATCCGCAATGATAGTCAAAATATTCTACGATCGTAACTTCAGCATCAGCCGGACCGACGGAGAAGTCCGAATCGTTTGATGCGAGCTGGTCGCCGAGGCGCGCATTTTCTCGTTCTTCCAGAACGAGCATCGCTTCCATGATGATTTCCGGATTTTCCAGAAGGTAAGCACGAACGATGGCTTCGACGTCCTCTCGGCTTTGAGCCGTTTGAGGCACAGAGTTGCTTTGAGCGGACATGTTGCAAGCGCCAAGGCCGACGAGGACGGTAAGCGCCGTTGTAACGGAGAGCGTTTTAGCAAGCATAGACTGTTTCCCTAGATAGATCAGAATCTGACTAGCACGCGCAGGCTCTTATCTTCTAGAGCGGCTCTGCGCTGTAATCGTACAAATTCTGGTGATGTCACTGGCACGAATGCCTGTTGGCGTGTTCGGCTCAAGATCTTCTGACGCTCTCGCAGCAAAACTACGTGCACGGTCGCAGTCGCCATAGTGGAACGCTTGTTCGGCCGTTGCTAGGTTTGCTTCAGGGCGGCGGCCCTGACGTTCGAGAACAATCGCGAGTTCATGCCAGGCAAAGGCGTTTCCGGCTTCCAGCGCAGTCGCGAGCGAAAGAAGCTCTTCAGCTTCTGCGAGGCTCTCTTCGGTTTGCATTGCGCTCAGTGACCTTGCGAGGTTCACCATGAGGAGAGGGACGCGGCCTGCCAGCTCCAGAGAACGACGGTTTGGTTCGACTGACTCTTCGAACCGACCGTTCTCAAAGAGAATCTGGCCCTTCAGCTCGTAGAAATAAGGGTTCTCCGGGAATTCTTCGATCAGCTCATCAGTGAGACTTAGGGCCGTTGCGAGGCTATGGCTTTGAAAAGCCGAAATCGCGCGTGCATACCGGGCCGGGACTGATGTGTCTGATGGCGGATATTTCCGCTGCACATAGACTGGCGCCATGATGAAGCCGAAGAGCTTCGCTTTCATCATCTCGAGCTGGTAGACTTCTTCCGGATCGTCTTCGAGGTCCATCAGACCGGAACGTTCTGCACCCTGACGAAGCGATTCAATACGATCTGATGCGAGCGGGTGGGTGTAGAAATAGCGATAGCGCTCAGCATTGTTGGAGAATTGGATATCGCGGAAGTTCTCGAAGAACTCCAGAAGACCGCGCGGAGAGCGACCGGTTGCTTGCATGTAGCGCAGGGCAGCCTGGTCCGCGGAAGCCTCTTGAGGGCGCGTATGGGACGCGAAATTCAGATATCCGAATTGCTGCGAACTCGCGATCAGCGCCGCACCGGCGTCGGGCGCTCCAGCGGCAATGGCGAGCAGGCCTAGACCGATAGACACAAATGCGGGGCGTGATGCGATTTCCAGATCACGCTGACGACGAATATTGTGTCCGCCTTCGATATGACCTGTCTCGTGCGCAATAACGCCAATCAACTGGCCTGGCGTTTCTGACGCCATAATCAAGCCGGTATGGAGGTGGATATTCTGGCCCCTCGCAACAAACGCGTTGAGGGTCGGATCGTTGATGATGAAGATGTTCACATCATCCGGGCGCAGATTGGCTGCTTCCAGAACCGGATTGGTGAAATCTCGCAGAATAGCTTCAATCTCCGCATCGCGGATGAAGCTCTGGGCCTGGGCAGAAAACGATACAGTGCAGAACACCGTAATCGCAGAGACAACGTGTCTGGCGAAGCTTTTAATCTTCACAAATCTCTCCATTTCGCCCGCCCGCTGCGTAATCTAATCACACTTGAAGGCCGGATGCGAGAGGGGGGATGCAGTGCATCCCCCCTTAGCGAATTAAATCTTAGATAGTTTAGCTGCCTAGCCGGCGCTGCGGCGTTGCCACCAGCCACGACGGATCTTCTTAGGCTTTTCGGTTTCCGGAAGTTCCTTTGGCTCTTCAGCCTCAGCCTCTGCTTCTGCAGCAGGGGCTGCCGGTTCAGCGGGAACTGCTTCCTCGGCTACCTCTGCAGAAGGTGTCTCTTCTGTTGCAGGTTCTTCTGCAATTTCCGCCGGTGCTTCCGAGACGGCTTCAGGCGCCTGGGACTCTTGTTCCGGCGCTGTCTCCGGTTCCGATGTTTCTACAAGAGTAGCTGCTTCGGCTTCTTCGGAAACAGGGGCTGCTTCAGAAGTTTCAGCATCGTCATCTGCAGTCGCTTCTGGCTCAGGTTTAGCTTCGGCTGTAGCTTTGATTTCTACACCTTCGCCAACAAGAGCGACGACGTTTGAAGCCGCTTCGTCGAGAACCGCGCCACCATCTTCAGTCGTGTTCTCATCATTGAGTTCGACTGTCTCCGGTGCGCCATCTCTTCCGCGACGACGACGTCCACCACGACGACCGCGACGGCGACGTTTGCGGGAATTACCATCCGCGCCGTCATCATCGTCACTAGAGCCGAAATCAGATGGGCCGTCTGAGTTGTCGCCTTCATCATCGGCGTCTGCGTCGACAACCTTCAGATTATCAGCAGATGAGCGGTCCTGATCTTTGCGGCGTCCGCGACGGCGGCGCTTGCGACCCGTTGGCTTCTCTTCAGCGATCTCTTCATCTTCTTCTTCGTCGTCGTCCTCAATATCTTCAAGGTCATCGACGTCTGTGATCGGCACGCGCTCAATCGGTTTCGGCTTAGGCGGCTCGACATTATCACCCTCCGCGTTTGTGACGCGGATTTCGAATTCGCCGAATAGCAGGTCAGATTGCGCTTTAACCTGTACGGTCAGCTTTTGACGTATCTCAAGATCGCTGATTGCCTGACGTTTCTCGTTCAGAAGGAAAAGAACGACGTCCGTAGGGGCGCTTACTTCAATCTGGCCACCTGCGACACCTGCGCTGCGGCTTTCGATGGCGCGGAGCAGCTGCAGTGCAGACGATTCGATAGAACGAACATGGCCTGTGCCGCTACACGCTGTGCATGGATCAGAGCTGGTGTCGAGCACGCCCGCACGACGACGCTGACGAGAGATTTCCATAAGGCCGAACATGGAGATCTTGTTGTTCTGAACGCGCGCACGGTCGTATTTCATGCAATCTTTCATCCTGCGTTCGACAGCGCGGTTGTTCTTCGCTTCTTCCATGTCGATGAAGTCGATCACGACCAGACCGGCAAGGTCGCGAAGGCGCATCTGGCGACACGCTTCTTCGGCTGCTTCGAGGTTGGTCCGAAGCGCGGTCTGTTCGATATTGCGTTCGCGTGTGGATTTGCCCGAGTTCACGTCGATCGCGACCAGGGCTTCGGTCTGGTGGATCACCAGATATCCGCCGGACTTCAGCTGAACGGTCGGGCTGAAAATATTATCGAGCTGGGGCTCAACACCGTATTCAGAGAATACTGGCAGACCGGACTTGTGCTGTTGAACCTTTTTCGCATGGCTCGGCATGAGCATTTTGGAAAGGTCTTTGGCCTCTCGATAAGCGACTTCACCATCGACCAGAACCTGATCAATGTCTTTGTCATACATGTCGCGCAGTGCCCGATGGACAAGGCCTGCTTCTTCGTTGATCAGGCAAGGAGCAACAGAGCTGAGTGTCAGTTCGCGAATCTTCGACCAGAGTTTAATCAGGTATTCGAAGTCACGCTTGATTTCGGTCTTTGTACGTTTCGCGCCAGCCGTACGGACAATCAGGCCCATGCCTTCTGGTACATTGAGATCGCGGACAATCTCTTTCAGACGCTTACGGTCTGTGCTGTTGGTGATCTTGCGTGAGATGCCACCGCCGCGAGGTGTGTTTGGCATGAGTACGCAGTAGCGACCTGCCAGCGACAGATATGTTGTCAGAGCGGCGCCCTTATTGCCGCGCTCTTCTTTAACCGCCTGAACCAGCATGATCTGGCGACGACGGATAACTTCCTGAATTTTGTAATTCTTGGAGAGCAGTGCCTTGGAGGAAGGACGCTCATCGTCATCCTCATCAATATCGTCAGGGTCATCACCATCAGCCTGTACTGCGGACGCAGTCTCTGCGATCAGAGCCTCGCGGTCTGCCTGTGGCAATTGATAATAATCCGGGTGGATCTCGCTAAATGCGAGGAAGCCGTGACGATTCCCGCCAAAATCAACGAAGGCCGCCTGAAGAGACGGTTCGACGCGTGTGATTTTTGCGAGATAGATATTTCCTCTTAGTTGTCGTTTCTTGGCGCTTTCAAAATCAAAGTCTTCGACTTGACCTTTGTTGACCACGGCGACCCGGACTTCCTCCGGGTGGACCGCGTCGATCAACATCATTTTTGTCATTAAAGGTGTTCCTGCTGCACGTCCTGACAGTTCGCGCGTCGTACCTGAATGCACTGCGACGTCGGCCGTGTTGATATATGTTAGGAGGTGTCTGGCGGTCGAAACGAAGCGACATGCTAATTTGAGAATGCGATGTCATCAGTTTCGACTTCCGGTACCAAACAATTCTAGTGCGGCGGTTCGGAGGGGATTTTGTTCAACCTCTTCCGCCGTGTGTTCACGTTGGGTCGCTCATCTCAGGGAGGCGACTCTCTTACACTGCCTAATTCGGAAAGAAAAATAAAGAGAAAAGAGCGATTTTGAATTCACTGCAATTCCTTCACTAAGGTAAATGGAGTGTTTACCAAAACGACGCTATGATCCCGAACGATAATCTGACCGGTGGAAAGTGGGATGAATCCTTGCCTGCGCATATTGATGGCGGTAGCGTCGCTTCTAACTGCGGTTGTCTTTTTGGGCGTCGCAGCGACAGCTCAGTCTGGTACCGAAGTCCGCGACGTTCGCGTCGGCTTTGACGGCGACAGAACTCGCGTTGTCATTGATGCGACCGCTGATCTCGATTACTCGCAATTTGCGCTCAGCACCGGTGGCCTGAGATATGTGCTGGACTTTGATCGCCTCGTCTGGGCGATGCCCGATCATGCGGCGCATCAGGGCGAAGGTCGCGGAGCCGGCGGAATTCAACGTTTCCGGTATGCACATAATTCTGAAACAACGTCGCGCCTTGTATTCGACCTTGATCAGCCGCTCGTGCTCGAAAGTTCGTACACGATGGAGCCGACGCGGCAGAATGGTGTTTACCGGATTGTATTGGATTTTCGTCCGGTCGATCTAGACACGTTCCGAAGTGTCCGTCCGTCCGGCCCGTGGTCAGGCGAGACTGATGTCGCTGATGTAGAAGTCGATACCGCAGCGCGTGTTCCTGACCTGCGCGGTGGTCGCGGCGATTTAGCGCCTGTTCCGGAACGCCATGTCGTGGTGATCGATCCCGGGCATGGTGGTCGCGATCCTGGGACACAAGGCGGAGCAGGCACGATCGAGAAATCTGTTGTCCTGCGCGGTGCGCTACTCCTTCGCGATATCCTCGAACAGACAGGGCGTTACGACGTTGTTCTGACGCGTGATAGTGACGATTATATCGATCACGATCAGCGTATTGAAATCGCGCGCGCCGCCGAAGCCGACATCTTTATTTCTCTGCACGCGGATGCTGCGGGAAGTCGGTCAGTCGCGGGTGCTTCCGTCTACACGCTCTCTACGGCTGGGGATGCGCGCATGGAGCAAATGCGTGAACGCATGGGCTGGAACATTCCGATGGAAATCGATCCGGTCGATCCTGCAACACAGGACATCCTTGAGAATCTTGTTGAACGCGAAACGCTAACCCGTTCCGCTGCGTTTGCCGATATCCTCATTCCCGAGCTTGAAGCGGTTGGGCCAATCCTACGCAACACGCACCGCCAGGCGAATTTCTACGTTTTGCTTGCACCGGATGTTCCTGCGGTCCTTCTGGAAGTAGGCTTCCTGACAAACTCAAACGACGAGCGCCGACTGTCATCAGGGCAGGGGCTGACACGAGCCATGCAGGCTGTTGGTCGCGCGATTGACACTTATTTCGACAGAGAAGAGCAGGCGCTCGCTCGGTATTACTCTAACGGCGGCTGATTATGGGGCTGTTTCGCCCGCATATATCTCGATAGAAAGCCTAGTCGTGGGCATGCTCACGCCATAGTATAGCCGGAATTAAAGGTGATTCCGGGATCACCCTGACTGTCAGTAAAATCGCGAGCGAGTCTTTATGAATTCAGTTCTGCAAGGCCTGAGAAGTTTCTTTGGCGCTATTGCGCGTTTTCTTATGCATCCGATTTTCCGGGTCCTGATGATTGTCGTCGCCGTTTTCGGCCTGATTGGCACGTTCGCGGTAGCTGCTTACGTAAATGCGCTCTCACGTGATCTGCAGTCCGTGAATGTCCTTGCAGAATACCAGCCTGAAGTTACGACCCGTGTGCATGCGGGTGATGGTCGCTTGATTGCTGAGTTCGCGAGCGAGCATCGCCTGTTCGTTCCATATGAAGCGATGCCTGAGCATTTGATTGAAGCTTTCGTGTCCGCGGAGGATAAGAACTTCTTCTCTCACGGCGGGATCGACTATTTCGGTATGGTGCGAGCGATGCTTCGCAATGCGCGCGACATGATCGCTGGCGCTGGTGGTAATCTGCAGGGCGGTTCCACCATTACTCAACAGGTCGCCAAGAACATGCTGCTGAATGACAGTTCGCAGAGGCTGGACCGAAAAATCCGTGAGGCGATTCTGTCTCGTCGCATGGAAGAAGCATTCACAAAGGAAGAAATCATTGAGCTGTACATGAACGAGATTTATCTCGGCGGCAGCTCTTACGGTGTTGCATCGGCAGCGCTTAATTATTTCAACAAACCTCTTACAGAACTTTCTCTGGCTGAAGCGGCGCTTCTGGCTGCGATGCCTCAGCGTCCGGGCGATGTGAACCCGTTCCGAAACCCGGATCGTGCGCGTGCGCGCCGCGACTGGGTTATCGGTCGCATGCAGGCGAACGGTTACATTTCCCGAGATGAGGCTGAAGCTGCAATCTCAGAACCGCTTGTGACGCAGGAACGTCTGCGCGGCGAAGAATATGCGGCGGCGACCTACTTTGTTGAGGAGCTGCGTCGCTCCCTGTCAGAAGAGATTGGTGAAGACGAGCTTCGCGAAGACGGCCTTTCTATTCGATCTACGCTGGATACGCGGCTTCAGCTTGCTGCGCAGTCTGCGCTCCGCGATGGCCTTGAAACCTATGACCGTCGTCACGGGTATCGCGGCCCACTTGCGATGATTGAACTTGGCGCTAGCCAGCTCGATGCGCTGAACGCGGTAGAGCTTCCGGGTGGTTATGGCACCCGCGAGGCAGGGCTGGTTCTTTCCGCATCTTCAAGCGCGGTTCGCTTGTTGCTGACCGATGGTGCTGAGGTTGATCTCGCTGAAGATGACATTGAGTTCTCCCGCACCTATCGCCGTGAAGGCGGCGGTCGCGGACTTCAGCCGGGCGATGTGATCCTCGTCGGCGTCGAGCGTGAAGAGGTCGTACCTGAAGGGTCAGACAGCTCCAATCCAGCTGGCGATGAAGTTATTTCCGAAGAGACTTTAACGGAGGCCGCAAACTCGGAAGCCGAAGCTGAGGAAGTCGAGCCTGCCTTTGTTCCGGTCGGAGATGCCCGCCTCGGTCAAATTCCGGAGGTAGAAGGCGCGCTCCTTGCCTTGGACCCTCATACGGGTCGCGTTCTTGCAATGGCAGGTGGTTACTCGTTCTGGAGATCGCAGTTCAACCGGACTGTGCAAGCCCAGCGTCAGCCCGGGTCTTCGTTCAAGCCGTTTGTCTATGCGTCCGCGCTGGAGCTTGGCGATCCCCGTACAGGACAGGCTGTTTTCACGCCGGCGACTCAAATTCTTGATGCACCTTTTGTTCAGTGCGACTACACCCGTGAAGAAGACCAGTGCTACGCTCCGACAAACTACACGTCCGGTCGTTTTTATGGCATGAGCACGATGCGTCTCGGCCTTGAAATGTCCCGTAATGCTATGACGGTGCGTCTCGCGCAGGACATCGGTATGGAGCAGGTCTCCCGGTTTGCCGAACGTGTTGGTGTCTACGACCATTTGGACCCTTACCTCTCCATGTCGCTCGGTGCCGGTGAGGTTACCGTGTGGAATATGGCTGCGTCTTATGCCGCCTTTGTGAATGGCGGCCGTCAGGTTACTCCGCGTCTGTTCGACAGGGTTCAGGACCGTGAAGGCGCAACAATCTATCAGATGGATACGCGCGAATGTCCGGGCTGTAATGAAGAGTATAACGGGCAGGCGCCGCCTATCCTCGCTGATATGCGTGAGCAGGTAATTGATCCGATCACAGCTTTCCAGATCACATACATGCTACAGGGCGTTGTTGAACGCGGCACGGCGGCGGGCATTCGTCGTCAGTGTCCGCGTGGCGGTCCTGAAGCGGCTCTCGGTGTGGAAAACATTCCTACACTCTGTGAACACACGCTGGGCGGTAAAACCGGTACGACAAACGATTATATGGATGCCTGGTTCATGGGCTTCTCTCCGGATCTTGTCGTAGGGATTTATGTCGGCTTCGACGAACCGCGCTCTATGGGCAATGGCGAAGCTGGTGGCAGTGTTGCTGCACCGATCTTCGGTTCATTCATGAATGAGGCTCTGGTCGATTACGATCCACTTCCATTCCGTGCGCCAAGCGGTGTTCGCTTCATGAATATTGACGCCCGCACCGGCACGCTACCTGGACCTAATAGCCAGGTCATTCGCGAGGCGTTCCGCCGGGGCTCAGAGCCGGGTTTTGAAGACAGTTTTGGTAGCGATCTTGATAGTATTTTCGGCAATGGAAATTCAGGCGAAGTCTCTACCGGCGTTGGCGATATATTTGACGGCAATGGTGACGATCCTGTGCAACCGGGGCAGATTACACCACCACCTCAAACCGGTCCGGAAGATTTTGACGGGGAAGTTTACTAGACGGTGCGAACTGTCTAGAACCCACGGTCCAATCGGAATTTACGAATTCAGGAGAGTAGGTGCATGACACCTGAAATGATGTCTTTGGCAGGCCAAATCGAGCAGTCAGTGGAACTGCTGAGGAGGCGTCTTTGACTGGGATCGTTCCCAGAAAAGATTCGACGAATTAACGGCAATGTCAGAACGTTCCGACTTCTGGGACGATGCGCAGGCGGCGCAAAAGCTGATGCGCGAGCGCACTAAGCTCAATGATCAAATGGAAGCTATCCAGTCGCTTGAGAGTGATTTGTCTGATGCGCGCGAACTCTATGAAATGGCTCAGGAAGAGGGTGACAAAGACGCCCTTGAGGAAATTCTCGATCTTCTGATAAATGCTAAAGCACGCGGTGAAAAAGCCGAGCTTGAGGCGCTGCTATCCGGCGAAGCGGATGGAAATAACTGCTATGTCGAAATTCATGCTGGCGCGGGCGGAACAGAAAGCCAGGATTGGGCAGGCATGCTCCGCAGAATGTATGTTCGCTGGGCCAATGCGCATGACATGAAGCTGGACGAAGTCGAAGAGCATGTCGCTGAAGAAGCCGGTATCAAGTCGGCGACTTTGCAGATTAAAGGTGAAAACGCTTATGGCTGGTTGAAAAGTGAGTCCGGCGTTCACCGCCTCGTACGCATTTCTCCGTTCGATTCGAATGCTCGTCGTCACACGAGCTTTGCCAGCGTCTGGGTCTATCCCGTTATCGATGAGTCCATTGATATCGAGATCGAAGACAAGGATGTGCGGACTGATACCTATCGCGCGAGCGGTGCGGGTGGCCAGCACGTCAATAAAACGGATTCTGCCGTTCGGCTGACCCACGAACCTACGGGTATTGTCGTTGCATGTCAGAATGGTCGCTCTCAGCACCAGAACCGTGCAACCGCGTGGGAGATGCTGCGCGCGCGACTTTACGAGCTTGAGCTACAGAAGAAGCGTGAAGCAACCGAAGCGCTGGAGAGCACCAAGTCTGAGATCGGCTGGGGCCATCAGATCCGTTCGTATGTTCTTCAGCCATATCAGATGGTCAAAGACTTACGGACAAACGTTGAGACGTCGGACACGCAAGGTGTTCTGGACGGTGATCTTGATCAGTTTCTCGCGGCGTCTCTATCACATAGTCTGACGTCAGCATCTGATACGGACGACAACGGAGCCTAGCGCGTCTCTCTTCAAACAAAAAAAGCCACCCAAACGGGCGGCTTTTTTCTGAACTTGTAAGCGTCGATTAGCCAGCGGTTGGCGTCGGCGTAGTCGGAGCAGGGCTTGCAGGCGCAGAACCAGTCTTCAGAGGGTCTGAAGAATGTTTGACCTGTCCTTCGAACACCGCATTTGCCTCAATAGACAGAGAAGAGTGCGTGATGTCGCCTTCGACTTTAGCGGATGAAGCCAGCTGAACTTTGCGTGCGCGAATGTGGCCTTTGACCTTGCCGCGAACGACGATGGTTTCTGCAACAACTTCACCGAGGATTTCGCCTGTGTCGCCGATTGTCAGAGCCGCTGCTTTAACGTCACCTTCAATTTTGCCGTCGATCTGAATTTCACCCTCGGAAACAATAGAGCCTTTCAGCTTCATGTCGTTGCTGAAGAGTGACGGAGCAGAACGTGCTGCAGGACGTGTAGCTGCCTGACGCATCGGCTCTCCCTGCGATGGTGTCGTTGAAGGAGAAGAACCTTCTGGTTTACCCTTGTTGGTGAACATGTTGACCTGCCCTCAAAAAATTTACGGGGTTATATGTTTTGCCTCGGAACCAGACCTCATAGTGCAGGTGAGGACCAGTGCTTCGGCCAGTTGTGCCCATTCGCCCGACCAGATCGCCCATCTGGATCTCGTCGCCTACCTCAACCTCTACACTATTAAGGTGACCATATCGTGTCCGAAAACCGTAACCATGATCGATTTCGACAAGACGTCCGTAACCAGACCGTGATCCGGCATAGGTAACAACGCCAGGGCCGGCGGCGACAATTGGAGCCCGGTGGTACGCGCCCATGTCCATTCCAGCGTGGAATGCAGGGCGTCGGTTAAACGGGTCTGTACGAAGACCATAACCGGAAGTTTCACGGAAAGGAACGCTGATCGGCTCACCAAGCGGGAGCAGTTCGACCAGGCTTTGGTAATAGTTCGCTTCCTGCAGGCGTGCTGCGACCTGAACGGCGCGTTCTGAGAACTGAGGATCAGAATCACTCAGCCCGTATTGTGTGCTCATTGAACTGAGCTCTACCAGTGGGCCGCCCATTTCTCGCTGTTCTTCGAAACGCCCAATACCGACGCCAGTGAGTTGAAGTACGCCGCGCGCCTGTTCAGAACGTTCAACAGCGACCTGTTCAACACCATCGAGGAAGGCGTTTTGCTCTTGGCGAAGCTGATCGATATTTTCGCGAAAGCCGGCAACTTCAAGTGAGGCAGTCTGGACTGGGGTAGGGCGTGACTGACGTGGTGCGCCTTCTTCAATCCCTGCCTCAATCAGAAAGTTTGCTCCGTTGCCGCGGAGCACATTCTCTTCAATTGATTCTGGTGATTGGACGGCCTCGAGGAGCATTTTGAGCGTATCGTGACGTTGCTCGAACTCGATAGTGGCGCGCTGGAAGGCTTCAGTTCGTTCTTCCAGAAGAGACTGGGCAGTTGCGGCGCGTGCGTTTGTCTCATTCACCCATCGCTGCCATCGTGCATCGTTGCGGTCGAGTGCATCATTGTGGGCAGAGAGGCGTGGCCCCTGGCTGATGACGCTGAACGTTGCGAACACGCACCAGCCAATCGCGAGCGCAGCACCTGCCGCAGCGAGCACCTGTTGGCGTTGAGTGATGTTGATATAACGTACTGAACCGCCGCTACGGTGATAAATCTGGCGCTCAGGAAATGTCCTCTCGAGCCAGGATTTAGCTTTTCCGTGCATTTCTTTCATATTTTACGCCGCCCGATACTCGTGCCGATTTAAAGCGCCCCAGATCGCCTTCACCGGATTTTGATCGACCCTAGACGAAAAAAATTACGACGCGAAGACCACCCTACGCATTTTTTTTAGATAATCTCGGTCGAACCGGTAAATTGCTCATTAAGAAATCAATTATGTTGGTTAATTGCTTCTTTTAGAGTGCTTAGAACATCAGAAGCATGTTCTTTTACTTTAACTTTTTTCCACTCGTGGGCGACCTTAAGGTCCGGAGCAACGATAAATGTTGATCTGAGGATACCCATATAGGTTTTTCCATACATCTTCTTTTCAACCCAGACGCCAAATGCTTCGCATACGGAGGTATCTTCATCGGACAGGAGTTCGACTTTAAGTTCCTGTTTTGCGATAAAATTTGCGTGTTTCTTGGGGCTGTCGGCCGAGATGCCGATTACTCGAGCACCAAGTGCCTGAAATGCTTCGATTTCTGCGCTGAAGTCTTTCGCCTCTGTTGTGCAGCCGGGGGTGTTGTCCTTCGGATAAAAATAGATAACGGTCCAACCGCCTTTTAGGTCGTCACTAGATACTGTTCCGCCGTCGGGTGTTGGCAGTGTAAATGATGGGATTTTATCTCCGATCTGCATGTCGACCTTCTTTCTGGTTGATGAAATATATGAGTTTAAAGGATCAGATTCTGACTCTGATCAATATTGTGAGTTTTCTGAGTGCGTCAAACCACAGGCATAATCATTCTGGAAGGTCTGACGGGGCTTGTGCTTCTGATTGGCCTCGGACTTGGTTTGATCGCATGGCGCCTCGTTTCAGGGCCTACAGACCTCGAGTTCGTCCGCGGTAATGTGGAAGCCGAAATCTCGCGCGCCCGGGGCGGCCAGCCTGTTTCCGTCGGGGCGCTCTCCTTGCGTTGGCAGCACGATCAGAATGAATTCCAGATTCTGGCAGATGAACTGGTTTTCTATAATGACACCGAAGAAGTTGTCGCTCGCGCAGATGGTGCGACAATTGAGTTCGATGCATTCAGCCTGCTCGTAGGGCAGGTGGAGCTTCAGGAGCTTCATATTCGCGACGGTGAGTTTGAGGTTCGGCGTCCGGAAGGCGGAGGGCTAAAATTCGCAGGACAGGCCATCCCTCCGGTTTATCCGGTTCAATTCCATGAAGCCACGTCGCCATTTCAGTATGCAGAACAAGCCATTCTGAATGTTGTCGAGAATCTCGCAAATTCTGCCGCCGTCGCCAATGTGGATGAAATCACCCTCTCGGGCTTTCGTGTTCGTCTTATAGACGAGGAAAGTGATGTGGAATGGGTGCTGGAAAATGCGAATCTGTCGCTCGTTCAGGATGACGACACGATTGGCATTTCGGGCTTCGGCGAAGCGATAGGCGATGGTGCGCCGCAGAGCCTCGAGTTTGATCTGGAGTTTATTTCGCGGCTTCGCGAATTCCGAACCGTGTTGTCGCTTCAGGATGCGAATATTCCTGAACTTCCTGTACTCGTAGCGATTTTGCCGGAACTCTCAGGCACGCTGATGGCCGATTTGTCTTTTGCATTCGAGGTACGTCAGTCCGGCATTGATATTGTTTCTGTGGACGTAAGCTCTCAGCCTGGCGAATTGCTTATGGGTGAAGATCTGATCGAAATCGGCGCGAATAGTCTGCTTGTCGAATACGATATAGAACGCGACGTACTGTTTGTAGATGCACGTGAGATCGATACCGAGTTTGCTCTGGGTAGTCTTCAGCTACAGTTTGATCAGGTTACAAATCTGCTGGAAGACCCCTTGGCTGAACCACATGCCATCAGTCTGGATGCCGAAGCGCTACAGCTCGACTTTACGCCCTATTTTTCTGAAATCTGGCAGATTCAGAATGTGCGTGCGGAAGCGTTGGTGGATTTACGCAGGCGCCAGATGGATGTGCTGGACATGACTGCGTTTGTCGATGGCGCACAAGCCTACGCGCAAGGGCGAATGTATTTGCCTGATGAAAATGCGTTACCAGATGACCTTCCTTTTGGCATCTCCATGACAGCCACAGTGGATGGTGCATTCACGCCCGAAACCGTACTTAAATTCTGGCCCGTAACGCTCGGGGCTGATGCGCGTCTGTGGGTTGAGGAAAACGTTCGCGAAGGCGACTTCTCCGCAGCTCAATTCCGGATGGACTTATCGCCGGATGAATTGCGGGATGATCGACTGGACGATGAAGATCTCCAGCTGGATTTCGTGTTTGAGAATGCTGTCACGTCATTCCTGGAGGATTTGCCTTCGGTGAACAGAGGGCGCGGTTCAGCCCGCCTGAACGGAAACTCCTTCTCGCTCGATCTTGAGAGCGGTGAATTCAGCAATTGGACGCTAACTTCAGGGAAGGTCTCGATTCCCCAGTTTAAGCCAAAAGGTGAGAACTTTTATATCGACGCCGAAGGCTTTGGTGATGTGCAGGATATTCTCCAGACGCTCTCTGATTCCCGGCTTCAGCTTGAGGCGCAATATGGACTGAACATTCAAGATATTACAGGGTCCGGACAGGCGCACTTTTCGCTGATCCGTCCGGCATTATCCGAAGTGTCCTATGAGGATACGCGGTTCACTGTCGAAGGCGAGATCACAGATGGAGGCTTTAGAGAGCTGTTTAATGAGATGTCCTTGACTGGCAGTCAGGCGGATATCCACGTGTCCAATGAGCTCCTGCGTATCTCCGGTTATGGTCAGTTCGGTGACGCGCCGATGGAATTTACCTGGAGCGACCGGTTTCGTGAAGAAGGCGCTGAAGACCGTTCCACACTACGGGCGTCCGGCTATGTGAGTCCTGATTTCATTAACCGGTTCGGCGTTGCAATTCGAACCTACATGACCGGATCGGCGTACGCGGAGCTTGATGCGTTTGGAACGTCAGCTGAGAACTGGAACCTGATCAATATCGCGCTCGACTTTGAAGAGTCTCGCCTCGATGTAGAGGAGTTTTCCTGGTTTAAGCCAATAGGTGAGCCAGCCAATGCAGTTGTTCGGGTAATTACCGAGGAAGAGGAACAGACGACTGAAATTGCCTTCATCGCCGAGGGCGTCGACTTTCAGGGTGATGTTTCTCTGGGCGCTGACGGACGGTTGGAAGACCTCTCAGTTGACCGCATTTACATCGAAGACGAGCTTGACCTGCGCGGTGAACTTCGGCGTCCCGATCCGCTCACGCTGGAACTGGAGCTAACCGGTCCGTATCTGAACGCGGCTCCGCTTCTGGAGGGTGTTCTAAATGCAGGCGGCGCCGGTGGCAGCGGTGCGCTTCCGATCTTTGGAGAGGTCACGCTGGACGCAAATATTGATCGCCTTCAGCTCAGAAACGACCTGCAGGCACAGGATGCGACGATGCGTGTGGATTTCTCTGGCCCGCGCCTGAACAGTTTTGAGCTCGCCGGTTTGTTAGAGTTAGATAATCCGTTCGCGCTCTCCATACAGGGCCTGGATGACGGCAATAATCAGCTCACGGCACAGGCAAGCAATGCGGGTGGATTGATCTCTGCGGTTCTCGGGCAAGACTTTGTGACGGGTGGCGAGCTCAGCATGAACGGTATCATGCGAGCAGATGAGCAACCATCCGATCTGAATATCACGCTGAGAAATGCACGCATGGCGAATGCGCCTTTGCTGACGCAGATTCTGTCTCTTGCGTCACTTCGGGGGCTGTCAGACGTGATGTCGGGTGAGGGCGTGCTGTTCTCAAGTGTCGAGCTTCCGCTGACGCTTACACCTGAGGGGTTCTATATTCGCGGCGGCAAGGCATCGGGCCCGGCGCTCGGTTTAACGGCGAATGGCCATATGCTTGACGATGGTGAGGACTTGCAAATCAGCGGCGTTCTCGTGCCGTCATTTGGTGTGAACTCTGCACTGGGTGGAATCCCGATCATCGGGGATTTGTTTGTCTCGCGCGAAGGTGAGGGCGTGTTCGCGATTACCTATGATGTGCGGGGATCTTTGGAAGAAGCGCGTGTTTCCGTGAATCCGCTTTCAGGTATTGTTCCGGGCGTATTGCGCCGCGTTTTCGAAAACCCGGAAGCTCCGGTCCCGCAGCCAGAAGAGGTCACGGAACCAGAAGAATTGGAGCCTGCGCCCTAGCGGAGCTGAAGGCGGGCGTGGCGCTTTTTGCCGATGGACAATGTCGCTAGGCCATCTGCATCAAAATCTGAAAGGCTGAGTGTCGCGTTCTCGTCGCTGACGCTTTCACCGTTGAGTTTGGCTGCATTCTGCTTGATGCTCCGGCGCGCTTCCCCATTGGATTTTGTCAGAGCCGCGGCTGTGAAACCGGCTGCGACCAGCATGCCTGCTTCTACTTCATCTTTGGAAACATCATAGGTTGGCAACGCGTCTCCGCTTGCGCCTTGCTGGAACACTTTTGCAGCGGACTCTTTTGCGTCGTTTGCGGCCTGTTCGCCATGCAGCATTGTTGTGGTTGCATCGGCGAGCGCGATCTTCGCATCGTTTATCTCGGCACCTTCAAGTGCTTCCAGTCGTTCGATTTCATCCAGCGGGATGTCTGTAAACAGGCGAAGGAAACGGCCGACGTCAGCGTCCTCAGTATTGCGCCAGAACTGCCAGTATTCATATGGCGTCCGCAGTTCGGAGTTCAGCCATACTGCGCCGTCTGCAGTTTTGCCCATTTTGCCGCCGGAAGCCGTCGTAATGAGGGGTGATGTGATGCCAAAGCCCTGACGGCCGTCCGCTTTGTGGATGAGGTCCGTCCCAGCGACGATATTGCCCCATTGGTCTGAGCCGCCCAGCTGGATCATACAGTTGTGGCGGCGTGAGAGCTCAAGGAAGTCATATGCTTGGAGAAGCGTATAGTTAAACTCAAGGAAGGTGTATGGCTGCTCGTTTTTGAGACGACGTGCAACGGTGTCCTGTTTTACCATCGTATTGACGGTGAACAACTTGCCGATGTCACGCAGAAACTCGATATAGCCGAGTTTATCCAGCCAGTCGGCGTTATTGACCATGATGGCATCTGTGGGACCATCTCCAAATGTCAGGAACGGTGAAAAGGCTTTCTTGATGCCTTCAATATTCTTAGCGATGGCGTCTTCCGTCAGGATCGGGCGGGACTTCTCTTTGTCCGTCGGGTCGCCGATTTTAGTCGTGCCGCCACCCATAAGTACAACCGGTTTGCCGCCAGCCTGTTGAAGGCGGCGTAGCAACATGATCTGAAGGAGTGAGCCGACATGCAGGCTTTCAGCCGTGGCATCGAATCCGATATAAGCCATCGGCACACCTTCGGAACAATAAGCATCCAGCTCGGCTTCGTGAGTGGTCTGCTTGATGTAGCCGCGGGTCTGCAGAGTGCGCAGAAAATCGGATTTGAATTCACTCATATCGGTCTCCATTAGACGCGGCGATCTAGCACGAAGGATAGAAGGTTTGAACACTGATACGGGCGATTTTTCGCCAATTTGGACAATCGGGTTCATGAGCGGCACTTCGATTGATGCGGTCGATGCTGCAATCATCCGTACCGATGGTGAAAAGGTGTATGAGTTCGGGCCCGTTTCGGAGCGTAAATTTACGCCCGACGAACGCGCTGAAATCAGCGCTGCTGTCGATGCGGCACGCACCTGGAACTGGGAAGGGACGCCACCTCAGAGTACCTTCGATGCAGCTATGCGTGTACTGAATCGCGCTCACAAAGACGCCTTTGATGACGCTGTGGCTCAATGTGTTCCAGACAAGAAACCGGTACTCGCGGGAGTGCATGGTCAGACTGTTCTGCATAAGGCACCTCTAAACGGCAGCAAAGGACGAACCCTTCAGATTTTGGATGCGCCGTCATTGAAGCACATGTTTGGTGTTCCATTGGCTTTCGACTTCCGAGCGGATGATGTTGACGCTGGCGGTGAAGGCGCACCGCTCGCTCCGGTCTATCACCTCGCTCTAATCGCCGATCTTGAGCAGCCCGTCGCAGTATTGAACCTCGGCGGTGTCGCAAACCTGACCTACATCAACGGTGATGAAATTTTCGGGTTCGATTGTGGACCCGCCAATGGTCCCGTCGATGAGTGGGTCATGAAGCATCATCAGGGCACGTACGACGCAGATGGCCATGCTGCACGACAGGGCGAGGTGCATGCAGAACGTCTCGCAGACTGGATGAGCCACCCGTACTTCAAACGATCATATCCGAAATCGCTAGACCGATATGACTTCAACGCTGATCTCGCGGATGGACTGTCGTTCAATGACGGATGCGCAACGCTCACGGCGTTTAGTGCGGCCGGGGTCGCATCAGGACTTAGCTTGTTCCCTAAGCCGGTGACGAAAGTCGTCGTTTGCGGTGGGGGGCGTCTAAACCCGTTTCTGATGGACGAGCTGAATCAGCGTTGTCCTGTGCCGGTTGTTACGGCAGAGGATGAAGGCTGGCGTGGCGATTCAATTGAAGCTGAGGCGTTTGCGCTTCTGGCTGTGCGCAGCAAGCGTGGCCTGCCGCTCAGCTTTCCGGGTACGACTGGAGTGCCGCACCCGCTAACAGGTGGAAAACTGATCGAGTGATCAGATGTCGCCGAGGCGCTCGCGTTCGGCTTTCTGAAGGCTCTCATCAAGATACTGGGCGCAACGTTCCGTCATCTCGTCCAACTTGCCTTGATAGAAGTGGTTCGCACCCGGGATTGAATCACGTGTGATCACTTCGCCTTTCTGGACGCGCACCTTGGTAAGCGAACGTTCAATGTCAGCTGGTGGTGCGACTTTGTCCTGATCGCCTGACAAGATCAGGCCAGAAGCCGGGCATGGAGCCAGGAAGCTCAGGTCATAGTGGTTTGCGGGCGGAGAGATGGCGAGGAAGCCATCAATTTCCGGACGACGCATCAGAAGCTGTAGGCAGATCCACGCGCCGAATGAATACCCTGCAACCCAGCAGTAACGCGGCGTTTCGGTCAGGGACTCCATATAATCAAGAACGTAAGCAGCGTCAGACAATTCGCCTGATCCTGATTCGAACTGGCCCTGGCTACGACCGACGCCCCGGAAATTGAAGCGCATTACAGAAAACCCGCGGGACTCGAACAGGTTATAAAGGGAAATCGTCACTGGATCCTGCATCGTGCCGCCAGCGCGCGGGTGCGGGTGGAGGATGAGAGCGATTGGAGAGGATTCTTCCGGGCCTTCCGTATAGCGGGCTTCGATACGACCAGCCGGGCCGGGAATGATAATCTCTGCCATGTAGTGCTCCTTAGTGCAGCGTGCGACAATTTGCTGAAGGCTGGGTGTAAACCTTCAATTGACTAAAAATCAAGAATTTCGGAAGAAAAATAGTTGACCTTTCTCAATGGGTATCTATCTCCCACTCAGCTGGAGTTAAAAGATGAAACTTGGAACGAAGGGCCGCTACGCGGTTATGGCACTGGTCGATCTGGCCGATTCTCCGCGGGATCAGCCGAAGACGCTCGCAGAGATTGCTGCCAGCCAGTCTATCTCGCTTTCTTACCTTGAGCAGTTGTTTGCCAAGATGCGCCGCCGCGGTGTCGTGAAAAGTGTTCGTGGTCCGGGTGGTGGATATGTTCTTGCAAAAGACGCATCTAAGACCCGTCTGAGCGACATCATCCTTGCCGTTGACGAGCCGATCAAGACGACACGTTGTGCGCCGGACTCCGGACGCGGTTGTGGTCCTGACGGCGAGCAGTGCGCAACGCACGAACTGTGGGACTCACTTCGACAGCACATTTTGGGCTTCCTTGCTCAAGTGACGCTGGATGATGTTGTGAATGGCCGAGCCGGTCAGATCGTTCAGACACGTCGTCTTGATGGAAGTCAGGCTGCCTGACAGGCACTATGGTTTATTGCGACTACAATGCGACAGCCCCTCTTCGTCCAGAAGCGAGGGAAGCTTTAGGCTTTGCGCTTGATGTGGGTGCAAACCCTTCGTCTGTGCATTCTGCCGGGCGGAAAGCGCGTGGCATTGTAGAAAAGGCCAGGCAATCGCTGGCGACCGCTATTGGCGGGCGATCCGAGGACATAGTGTTTACAAGTGGCGGCACGGAAGCGAACGCGCTCGCCATCAAGGGCGCTTTGGCACTCATTGAAAAGTCTGTTGTGTTTGTGTCCGGTCTCGAGCACCCAGCTGTGTCTGCTCAGATGCCCGTCGATGCTCGAAGAGTGGCGTTGAAGCCTACGGGTGAGATTGATCTTGATGATCTGAAAGTGCAACTCGACGCACTGGAGGAAGGAGAGTTTCCTTTCCTCTGTCTGATGCTCGCGAATAATGAGACGGGCGTAATCCAGCCGGTTCAGGCGGCGGCACAAATGGTTCGCGAAAAGGGCGGTTACACGCATTGCGATGCAGTGCAGGCGCTCGGGAAAATTCCGCTGAACGTTGGCCTTCTTGGCGTCGACTATGCCGCGTTCTCATCACATAAGCTGGGTGGTCCTCAAGGTGTGGGTGCTCTCTGGTTTCGAGTTGGCGCGCCGCTAAAGCCGCAGCTAATCGGTGGCGGTCAGGAACGGTCTATTCGTTCGGGCACTGAGAATGTCGCTGGAATTGCAGGGTTTGGAGCAGCTGTTGAGGCGTCTCAAGCGGCAGCCGTGAAGCGTGTAAGCGACATTCGGGATAAGTTTGAGGCACTCGTTTCGGCAGCAGCGCCGGTCGTGTTCTTTGGCAACACCTGCGACCGTTTGCCGGGTACGTCCTGTTTTGCCCTTGAAGGCTTCGCCAGTGAGACGCAAGTCATGGCTATGGACCTTGGCGGCGTTGCGGTATCAGCAGGCTCGGCATGTTCGAGCGGTAAGGTGAAAACCTCGGGCGTTCTGACGTCTATGCAGGTAGAAGAAAATATTGCGCGGTCTTCGCTTCGGGTAAGTTTTGGATGGGCCTCAGAGCCGTCCGACGCAGTCGCCGCAGCGCAGGCATGGATTAAAGCAGCGAAGAGAGCGGTTCCGGCCGCATTTAAGGAGAGCGCGTGATGTGTGATCACGATGTGTCCACGCACGAAAAAGACGAGACCGAAGTGAAGGTGAAAGAAGGTATCGATCAGGGAACGGTCGACGCAGCGCGCGCACTTGAGTCGAAGAATTACTCTGCGGGTTTCTCGACAGAGATCGAACAGGAGTTCGCGCCGAAGGGGCTGAACGAAGACATTGTTCGCTTCATCTCTGAGAAGAAAGAAGAGCCTGAGTGGATGCTGGAATGGCGCCTCAAGGCCTTTGAACGCTGGAAACAGATGAAAGAGCCCGATTGGGCGAAAGTGAACTACCCGAAGATTGACTATCAGGACATCTACTATTGGGCCGCGCCGAAGACTGGCGCGAAATATGAATCCATAGACGACGTTCCTGAAGAGATCCTCGAAACGTATAAAAAGCTCGGTATTCCACTTCGTGAGGCCGAGGTTCTTCTGGGCGTTGAGGGCGCGGCTGAGTCGGCCGCCGAAGCACGAACAGACAAGCCGAAGGTCGCTGTAGACGCGGTCTTTGACTCGGTATCTGTCGCGACGACCTTCCAGAAAGAGCTCAAAGAAGCCGGCGTGATTTTCATGTCGATTTCCGAAGCTGTGAAGGAATATCCTGAGCTGGTGAAGAAGTATCTCGGCACTGTCGTTCCACAGTCTGACAACTTTTTTGCGACGCTAAACTGCGCGGTCTTCTCGGATGGTACATTTGTGTACGTCCCGAAAGGTGTGCGCTGCCCTATGGAGCTGTCCACTTATTTCCGGATGAACGCGCAAGGCACGGGCCAGTTTGAGCGTACGCTGATTGTCGCCGACGAAGGCGCATACGTGTCTTATCTCGAAGGCTGTACGGCCCCGATGCGCGATGAGAACCAGCTTCACGCTGCAGTCGTAGAGCTTGTGGCTATGGACGACGCCGAGATTAAATACTCGACGGTTCAGAACTGGTGGCCGGGCGATGAAAACGGCAAGGGCGGTGTCTATAACTTCGTGACGAAGCGCGGTGACTGCCGCGGCGCGCGGTCCAAAATCTCGTGGACACAAGTTGAGACCGGTTCTGCCGTTACCTGGAAATACCCGAGCTGTATTCTTCGCGGTGACGACAGCGTCGGCGAATTTTATTCGATTGCTGTTACGAACGGTCGTCAGCAAGCCGATACAGGCACGAAAATGCTTCATCTGGGCAAGCGTACGAAGTCCCGGATTATCTCCAAGGGGATCTCTGCCGGTAAGTCTGATCAGACCTATCGCGGTCTTGTGTCCGTTCACAAGAAAGCAGAAAGCGCGCGCAATTTCACTCAGTGTGACTCGCTGCTGATTGGCGATAACTGCGGCGCGCACACAGTCCCTTATGTAGAGACACGTCGCGCAGACGCCCAGCTTGAGCATGAGGCGACGACAACCAAGCTGTCCGAAGACCAGCTCTTCTATGCGCGCCAGCGCGGTCTCGATGAAGAAGCAGCCGTCGCATTGCTGGTGAATGGCTTTGTTCGAGACGTTATTCAGCAGCTGCCTATGGAGTTCGCAGTTGAGGCGCAAAGCCTCCTACAGGTTAGCCTTGAGGGGAGCGTTGGCTAATGTCTCAATTCTGGTTCAAGAAGCGCACGAGCGTTACGGATTTCGGCCGACCGGCCAATTGGAAAGGCTGGGCCGCAGTCATCCTGTTCATATTCATTTTTGCGCTGATTATGCAGATGATCGGCGCCTGGGCTTTTGGTGGTTTTGCGCCAGCTGTCACCGGCGTCTGGCTCTTTGCGATGCTGTTCGTGCTGTTCGGCGCATTCCTCAAAATTTGTAATCAGTTCTCGCCTCCGGCGGATGAGGCTTAGAAAGTAAGTTACCCATGCTGAAAATTGAAAATCTTACGGCGACTGTCGGCGAAGACGACGAAACGAAAGAGATCATCAAGGGCTTGACGCTTGAAGTGCCTGCCGGTGAGGTCCATGCGATTATGGGCCCGAACGGCGCAGGTAAGTCGACTATGTCTTACGTTCTGACAGGCCGTGACGGCTATGAAGTGACAGGTGGTTCGGCGACCCTCAATGGCGACCACATTCTGGACATGGAGCCGGAAGAGCGCGCTGCGGCGGGCCTGTTTCTCTCCTTCCAGTATCCGGTTGAAATTCCGGGCGTTCCTGTCATGACATTCGTCCGGACCGCGATGAACTCACAACGTAAACTGCGTGGTGAAGAAGAAATCTCTGCCGCAGATTTTCTCAAGAAATCCAGAGCGGTCGCTGCTAAACTTAAGCTGACGCCGGAAATGTTGAAGCGTCCCGTGAATGTGGGCTTCTCCGGCGGTGAAAAGAAGCGTCTGGAAATCTTCCAGATGATGATGCTGGAGCCAGGTTTCCTCATTCTCGATGAGACGGACTCAGGTCTCGATATCGATGCCCTTCGCATCGTGTCTGATGGCGTCAATGAACTCCGTTCGCCTGATCGTGGAATGCTGGTCATCACGCACTATCAGCGTCTTCTTGATCACATTCAGCCAGATAAGGTGCATGTGCTTGCGAACGGTAAGATTATTGCGACGGGTGGACCAGAGCTCGCGCTCCGTCTCGAGAAAGAGGGCTATGATGGCGTTCTTTCGGAGGCTGCCTGATGGCTGCTCTGAAAGACCTATTTCCAAACCCCAATGCAGCAGAGCTTGAACTGGCAGGCCTCTATGCCGGTTTGAAGGCGAACCCGCAGCGTGAACGCAATTTCGAAGCGTTTGCGCAAACCGGTCTGCCGCATACACGGGTTGAAGCCTGGAAATATTCTGATTTGCGCAACGCCGTTCAAATACTGCCTGAGGCTGGTATTGAACCGGAGATGACTTCCGCTTCCGCTTTCGCGTCTGCGGATGCGACGGTTATCGAAATTGGCGCCGGTGTTCCGAAACTGCCGAAAGGCATGCGTGTTGCTTCTGAAGAAAATTTGACAGCGCTTGGCGGCGCTGAAGATTTGCCTGTTGCCGCTCTTGGAGCAGCTTTGGCGCGGGCAGGGCAATCGCTGCTGATAGAGGTGACGCAGAGCCCGGAGAAGCCCGTCCATCTGGTGTTTGATACTGCCTCTGCGAATGCCTTTCAGCGTGTCAGCTTCGTAGTTCGTAAGGGCGTTCAGTTTTCCGTTCTGGAAAGCCATATCCGTTCTGGCGGGTTTTCCAGCATTGTTCTGGAATACAGTGTCGAAGCGGGTGCCTCGCTCGAACGCTTCATTTACCAGAAGGCGGACACGTCCGCGGTTCAGGTTGCGACCTGTATTATCCACCTCGCCGATGATACCAGCCTGTCTCAAGCAGGCATTGGCTTTGGGGCCAAGCTCGCGCGTATGGAAACTCAGGTCTACCACCACGGTGAGAACGCTAAGGCCAGCATCAACGGCGCATATCTGGTAGGCGATGGATACCATCTCGATCAGACGAGCCTCGTGCGTCATGCGCAACCTTACTGTGAGACAGAGCAGCTTGTTAAAGGTGCCGTTATGGACGGTGGCCGGGCCGTGTTTCAGGGCAAGTTCTTTGTAGCGAAGAAGGCGCAGAAGACGGCGGCTCAAATGGCGCATAACGCACTCATTCTTGAGAATGGCGGCGAAGTGAACGCAAAGCCTGAGCTTGAAATCTACGCAGATGATGTCGAGTGCGCGCACGGCAACACAGTCGGCGCGCTGGACGAGACGGCGCTGTTCTATATGCGCCAGCGCGGCATTCCCGAAACGCAGGCGCGCGCGCTGCTGACGCGGGCTTTCATCGGTGAAGCACTGGATGACATGCCGGAAGCGCTTGGCGAAATTCTGATGGAAGAGGCTGGAGCATGGCTGACGGAGCGACTGTGACCCGCAAGTTCGATATCGACGCCATTCGAGCCGAATTTCCGATTCTGTCTCGAGACGTGAATGGCAAGCCTCTTGTTTATCTCGACAGCGCGGCGTCGGCTCAGAAGCCTCAGGCCGTTATAGATTGTTTTACGAACCAGATGAGTCATGCCTATGCCAATGTGCATCGGGGGCTCCACACGCTGGCGAACGAAACAACATCTGCGATGGAAGATGCGCGTGAAGACGCACGTCGTTTCCTGAACGCGTCTGATGTGCACGAAATCGTCTTCACCAAAGGTGCAACCGAGGGGATCAACCTTGTTGCGAATGGCATTGCCGGGCAGATCGAGCCGGGCGACGAGATTATTTTGTCGGTCATGGAGCACCATGCGAACATAATTCCATGGCACTTTCTGAGAGAGCGTCATGGAGCTGTCCTGAAATGGATTCCGGTACTGGAAGACGGTCAGCTCGACATGGATGCCTATGAGGCAGCATTCAGCGGTAAAACGCGTTTTGTCGCGATGACACACATGTCGAACGTGCTTGGTACGGCAACCGATGCGAAGCGGATTACCGATTTAGCGCATGCACGCGGCGTTCAGGTTCTGCTCGATGGATGTCAGGGCGCGGTTCACCTGACCGTGGACGTTCAGGACCTGGATGTCGATTTCTATGTCTTTGCGCCTCACAAGCTGTACGGCCCTTCGGGCGTGGGCGTGCTTTACGGTAAGCGTAAAGCGCTGGAGGCTCTACGCCCTTATCAGGGCGGCGGTGAAATGATCGAAACCGTCACAATGGATGGTGCGACTTACGGGGAAATCCCTCATAAGTTCGAAGCGGGCACGCCGCCCATTCTGGAGATTATCGCGCTTGGTGCGGCCATTCGTTGGTATGAGCAATTTGATCGCGCTGAAGTTCAACGGCATGAAAAGGCGCTGTATGAGCGCGCGTTTGATGCTGTACGCCAGATCAACAATCTAACGGTTCATGGCACGACACCGGAAAAGGGTAGCGTGCTGACCTTCTCCGTTGATGGCGCGCACCCGCACGATATCGCACAAATTCTTGACAAATATGGTGTGGCAATTAGAGCCGGTCACCATTGTGCTCAGCCATTGATGACCCATTTAGGGGTAAGCGCCACGGCGCGGGCGAGCTTTGGAATTTATAACACGGCTGAAGAAGTCGATACGTTCGTAGAAGCGCTGTCGAAAACGCTGAGAATGCTGGGTTAGGATGTCTTATGACTAGTGAAACTGCCGATCGCGATCTTATTGATGTTTCTGGCAAGGCCGACCGTCCGGCTGAAGCGGACAAGCCATCTGCGATTCCAGAGGCGGAACTTCTGCGTCTAACCGACGATCTGATCTCTGCTTTCAAGACTGTTTTCGATCCGGAAATCCCTGTCGATATTTACGAGCTCGGACTGATCTATACGGTCGATATCGATGATGATCGCAATGTTCAGATCGATATGACGTTGACTGCGCCCGGCTGCCCTGTTGCAGGCGATATGCCTGGATGGGTGGAAAACGCAGCGCGTACCGTCAAGGGCATCAATGATGTAAACGTTGATCTCGTCTTTGACCCACCATGGGATACATCACGTATGTCCGACGAGGCGCGTCTCGCCTTGAATATGCTCTGATCCATCACGATCTGAGTCCGGAAGGAGAGGTTATATGGCCCGTCGACCACGTCCAAAACTTGTTACGCTGACTGACGCTGCTGCTAAGCGCGTTCGCGAGATTATGGAAAACAAGGGTAGCGGCTTCCTGCGTGTTGGCGTCAAGAATGGCGGGTGCGCGGGTATGGAATACATAATGGACTATGCCGACGCTCCAGAACCGTTTGACGAGGTTGTTGAGGATAATGGTGTCAAAATCCTCGTAGACGCCAAAGCCGTTCTCTTTCTGCTTGGCTCTGTCGTTGATTATGAGATCACACCGCTGCACGCAAAGTTCGTGTTCAATAATCCTAACCAGACCGACGCCTGTGGCTGCGGCGAGAGCGTAACAATTATTCCTGCGATTGCTGACGCAGAATAAGAAACGGCCTCGTCGAAACGAGGCCGGTATTGGAGGGATAAACTGTATAGTTTATCCGCGACCTGTTGTTGGACAGCTCTGGACGAATGTTGAAAACGCGTCGCTTGTTTCAGGGAAGGTAAGCGACATCGGCTCCATTTGGTTGAAGTCCAAGACGATCTCTTCGTTGTGGTTGACTCCGTTAAGCATGGTCACGATGGTTGATAGGTCATCGGTTGTCAGCGTGGAAGCACGTCGACGATGAGACCAGCGATCTTCTATAGTTTGGTCGCCGACAGTGAGATTGCCCGTTTTCTGAGATGTGAAGCCACGGCTGAATACAGCCTGATCGACGAGGTCTTCGTCCGGGTCGTAAGCCAGTACGGCTCGCATTCCATTTCCTACGGTACAGACAAAAACGAGTCCTGGTCCCTGCTCGCTGATTGCTGCGAGTGTCCAGTTGTTTGCTGCTTCCAGATCTTCAGAGGCTTCGCCTCCTGCAAATGCGCGCATATCCCAGTCTTCTGCGGTAGCGGTAGCTGACAATGTGCCTGCAATGGAGACCATCGCGATGCTGGCAATAGTAGATTTAATCATGGGGTGTTTCCTCAATTTCGATACAAGACTTAATGCGCATCGATATACAATAAGGATTTTATGATTACCACTATTAAAATATTGAAAATCGGTAATGGTTTGGCTTTGTGGTGTCAGGACGCGTGTCCGGACACCGGATTAGCGAGTTCACCGTTCGCCGGATCGGGTAACAAAACTGTTGGTTTGACGGCGGTATGTCGTCCCTCTGCTACCAGTCTGGCGGTCGCTCTTTCAATGGTGTGAGTTAGTTCGGACATAAAGGCGCTTTTATTCTCACCTGCCTCCATCGGCGGTAAAAACTCCACTATTGCGGTGCCAGGATTCTTTTGGTGGTCTTCCTGGCTCCAATAGAGGCCGATATTCGTTGCGACGGGAACGACAGGCACTTTCATCCCATTCGCCATATGCCAGACACCGGCTTTATATCTGAAATGATAGTCGACCGGAGCGAGGTGTCCTTCCGGATAAATCAGAACTCTGCGACCATCTTCACGGATGCGCTCAAGTCCCTCTGCAAGGGATGCAGCTTTGCGTTCACCGCCGCTACAAGTGTCGATAACAATCGCGCCAAGCTTCTGCAGGATTTTTCCTACGAACGGAAATTTCTCAAGGTGATCGCCCGTGACGAAAGCAATGTTTTCGATTTCCGGATAAATCAGGTAACCATCGCCCCAGCTCTGGTGCTTCGCCGCGATGACAAATGGACCGTCTGGAAGGTTTTCGCGCCCGCGAATTTCATGGCTTACGCCGGCAAAGACCCGGAGGCTCCAGCGCATGCTCTTTACGTAAGAGAGTATAAGCGCACGGACGACTTTATCGCCCGGCAGTATTAAAGCGGGCAGGGTCACCAGCACATACAGGATAGAAAACATCCAGTATGCTACGGAGAACATGAAGGAGCGCATTAGTCGAAATCGCTCAGGCGATACTTAAGGATAGCCATGATCGCAGCGGCCATATCGTCTTTATATTGAGAAAACGGACCCTTCAGACGATTATAGAGCTTGTTCTGACCTGCCTGAGTAATGACGCCTAGGCACATTGCGGAGAGGATTTCGGGATCGCCCTTTGGAATGTGTCCGTTCTCCATCAGATCAGCGATCATGGCTTCTGTAAGAGATACAGGGTCATCTTCTCGGCGGACGTCATTCTTGATGAAGCGATTCAGGAAGAGGAGGTGATAACAGCAGTATTCCCAATCCTCGTCAGCAAGTTCGCAATACGCGCCCACAATGGCACCGACGCGGCTCTTGAGGTCGTTTCCCGCTAGCGCGGCCTCGATAAGCAGGCGCGACAAACGGTCGTGAAGCTGCATGAAGAGTGCTTCAGCTAGCTCTTCTTTGCCCTTATAGTGGCGATATAGTGCCCCTTCGGAAACCCCGGCGCGTTCGGCAATCTGCCGTGTCGTTGCTGCATCAATCCCGTCAGAAATGAAGAGCTCGATGGCTGCACGTTCGATTTTGGGCTTGGCGTTTCTTGTTCTTGTCTGAGTGGGCATAGTAATCTCCATGCTGATCCAGGTAGCACGGATATTCGCTTTATGCAAGTGATTGTTCACTTACAATGGGGCGAGCGCAGAATGCCGGTGGTTCAGCGCCGGTCTATGCGGCGCGTGTTTCTTTCTGGAGTTCAACGCTCACCTGATTACGGCCGGCACGTTTTGCGGCGTAGAGCTGCTCATCCGAGCGGCGGATGAGGGTTGAGCAGGAGTCTTCGTCAATGAGTTCGGCTGCACCGAACGACATGGTGACGTTTCCAAGCGAGTCGCCTGTAGATTTGCGTTTCAGCTTCTTCACTTCGATTGCTTTGCGCATGCGTTCGAGAATGCCGCAGGCTTCTTCAGCAGTCACGCGAGGCATAATGATAGCGAATTCCTCACCACCATAGCGCGCTACAAGGTGATCTTTCAGCGCAAGACGCTCAAGCGTTGCAGCGACGAAGCGAATGACCTGATCGCCTGTCTGGTGGCCCCATGTGTCGTTGAATGATTTGAAGTGGTCGATGTCGCATATCGCAAGCGTGAGCGGGTAACCAAGGTTGCGCGCCTCATGGGTACGGAAGCGCAGCATATTGTCAAACTGTTTGCGGTTTGCGACGCCGGTAAGCGCATCCGTGAGAGCCTCAGTGCGGATTGTCTGTAGGTGTTCACGCAGATCGCTGATTTCTGAAGACGATTCTTCAAGCTTCTTTGTGAGCTCGGCATTCTGTTCAGACATCTGCTGGGTCGCAGACGACAGTTTGGAAACGATTTCGAGAATCTTGTCCGGAGACAGGCTGGATTGCTCGAGCTTCTCAGCGGCATCATCAAGATGACCGGAGAATTCTTCGGTACGATGTCCCGCCTGATTCAGGGCTTGAAGCGCCGCTGTTAGCTCGCTCGCAAGCTTTGCGCCTGTTTGTGCAACGTGAGCGCTGAAACGGCTGGAATTGAAGTATTTGTCGTAGAGAATCTCAGTCTGCTGTTCGTCCAGATGCCCCGTGTCGGAGATGTAAGATTCAATCTCGTTGCGCAGGCCTGGCGTCCAGTCATTCTGGTAGTGCAGCCATAGCTCATAGTTTTGTGGAGACGCGGAGAGTTCGTGATCAATCACGCCATCAACTGCCTGATGGCCTGTCGTACGACCTTTATCGCCGGTGAGTTCACCAATTTTCATAATCGCGTCCCGTTCTAGCAACGATGACGTAATCAAACATAAAAAGGTAAAGGCAAAGAAAAACAGCGTCAGCTTTTTCATCTAAACGCATCGAATTTTCTTAAGATTTAGCCGGTTGGGCCTGTGGGAAGCTTACAGGCCTCCCACTTGAAAAAGCTATCAGATTTAGATCGGGCGTTGCAGAAACGCTGGAACGTGATCACCGAGACCAACCACCGGACCCGCCGGTGCAGGTGGTAGAAGCTCTGAATCGCCGCGCGATTTGTTCCCGCGGCTTTGCTTTTTCTCTTTGTCTTTAGAACTTTCGCGGGATGCTGATTTCTCGCTTCGTTCCGAACGCTCACTGCGTGCTGGGCGCTCGCTACGATCGCTGCGATCATTTCGGTCATTGCGGCGACCACGGGAGCGTGAAGAGCGGCCACCATCTGATGGCAGGGCCTCAAGCTCCTCGGCGAGGCCTTCCGGCATATAGTCTTCTACAGACTTCTCGACCCGCTTTACGACAGCGTCCCAAAGTTTTTCATCCTCCGGGCACACCAGTGTGAAGGATTCGCCTGTGCGACCCGCACGACCTGTGCGGCCGATACGGTGGACGTAATCGTCAGAGTTTGGTGGCGGCGAATAGTTGAAGACATGACCGACAGCTGGAATGTCGAGCCCTCGCGCTGCGACATCGCTGGCGACGAGAAGCTTCAGTTCGCCATTCCTGAATTTGTCCAACGTTTGTGTTCGATAGGCCTGTGGCAGATCACCATGGATTGGTGCAGCATCATGACCATGCTTGGTCAGTGATTTTGCGACAATATCAACCTCGGATTTCCGATTACAGAAAACGATACCGTTTGTGACGTCGCGGCTCTCGATGACGCGACGGATCGCGGTGCGGCGGGCCTTGTGATCGCTGGATTTAAGCGGGATTTTATACTGGGTGATCGTGTCCGCTGTTTGCGCAGGACGGGACACCTCAATGCGCTTCGGATCCGTCTGGAATTGGGCTGCAAGCCGTGCGATTTCAGGCGGCATCGTGGCTGAGAATAGCAATGTCTGACGACGAGGCGGCAGAAGCTTACAGATTTTTTCGATGTCTGGAATGAAGCCCATGTCCAGCATGCGGTCGGCTTCGTCAATGACCAGCATTTCAACGCCAGTAAGAAGCAGCTTGCCGCGTTCGAACTGGTCAATCAGACGACCCGGCGTAGCGATAAGTACGTCAACGCCTTGCATCAGAAGTTTGTCCTGATCGCCGAATGAGACGCCCCCGATCAGAAGCGCCATGGTGAGCTTGTGATTTACGCCGTACTTTTCGAAGTTCTCGGCTACTTGAGCAGCGAGTTCGCGGGTAGGTGCGATGACCAGACTACGCGGCATGCGGGCTTTAGAGCGTCCCTGCGCGAGGCGATCAATCATAGGCAAAACAAAGGCCGCAGTTTTACCTGTACCGGTTTGTGCAATACCCGTGACATCGCGCATGCTGAGCACGCTAGGAATGGCCTGAGCCTGGATCGGTGTAGGTTCGCTATAGCCGGCTGCAGTGACGGCTTTGAGCAGTTCCTCGCTCAATCCAACTTCGTCAAACGTCATCGGGTAAATAAATTCCTTTGTGATTATTGTGATGGGTATACATTATCAATGTTGCCCATCTGCGCGCAAAATACCCGCCAAGTCGTTAAAGTCAAATAAAACGACTGGTTCCTTAGCATAGCGACTGAGATTTTCTGGTAAATCAGATGTCGAGTTCTTCTACGAACTGCGCATTTTCCTGAATAAACTGGAATCTGAGTTCGGCTTTCCGGCCCATCAGTGTTTCGACAAGATCGTCTGGTGCGATCTCTGTATGCTCTGGAATCACGACACGTGCGAGTGTGCGTGTTGCTGGATTCATGGTCGTTTCTTTGAGCTGCGCAGGCATCATCTCACCAAGTCCTTTGAAACGTCCCAGATCGACTTTCTTGTTTTTGAATGTGCTGGCGAGGATTTCATCCTTATGGGCGTCGTCCATCGCATAGACGGTTTTTCCTCCACTCGTCAGACGATAGAGAGGGGGCATGGCAAGGAAGAGGCGGCCGGAGTGAACGAGTTCGGGCATCATGCGATAGAAGAACGTGATGAGAAGGGCCGCAATATGGGCACCGTCCACGTCCGCGTCGGTCATGATAATAACGCGTTCATAGCGAAGTGCACTGAGATCAAACTTTTTCCCCAGGCCGCAGCCCAGCGCGAGCGCGAGATCAGACAGCTCCTGGTTCTTCGACAATTTATCGGCGCTGGCGTTTGCGACGTTGAGGATCTTACCACGCAAAGGCAGAATCGCCTGTGTCGCGCGATTGCGAGCCTGTTTCGCTGAACCACCAGCCGAGTCACCCTCTACGAGAAATATCTCTGTGCCTTCAGGTGAATTGCTTGAACAGTCTGCAAGCTTACCAGGCAGTCGCAGCTTGCGCGTGGCAGACTGGCGGGAGACTTCTTTTTCTTTGCGTCGTTTCAGCCGGTCGTCAGATTGCGCCACGACCCATTCCAAAAGCTTGTCGGCTTCTTTCGGCGATGCTGCGAGCCAGTGGTCGAAACGGTCACGTACCGCATTCTCTACGAGACGAAACGCAGCCGTGGTGGAAAGCTTGTCTTTTGTCTGACCCTGAAACTCGGGGTTTGGAACAAATACTGAGAGCAGGGTGCCGGTTGTGCCAAGCACGTCTTCCGCCGTCACCTGGCTCATTTTCTTATGGCCTTTGAGTTCGCCATAAGCGCGAAGGCCTTTTGTGAGCGCGGAGCGAAGGCCAGCCTCATGCGTGCCGCCCTCGGGTGTCGGGATAGTGTTACAGAAAGACCGGATCTGGCTGTCATGGTCGCCGAAACCGCGGCCGGTCCAGAAGAGGGCCCACTCGACCTTTCCGGATTTGCCGGCATCGACACTGCCGGTGAACGGGTTTTCAGTGATGGTGGACTTATCTTTCAGCCATTCTGAAAGCTGGTCAGCGAGACCATTTGGATAGTGTAGAACGCTTTCTGCAGGCACTGAGCCGTCAGCAGGTAGAAGTTCTGGCGCACAATGCCAACGGATTTCGACGCCGCTTTGCAGATAGGCTTTGGATTTGGCCATCTGATAAAGGCGTTTCGGCTTGAATGCGCAGTTTTCGCCGAAAATCTCCGGGTCCGGTTTAAAGCGTACAGTCGTACCGCGTCGGTTCGGCATTGGTCCGGCGTTCTGAAGTGGTCCGGTCGAGTGCCCACGTTCGAACGATTGTTTATAGAGGGTCTTGTTGCGCGCAACTTCGACTTCTACGCGTTCGGAAAGCGCGTTCACAACCGAGATGCCGACACCGTGCAAACCACCAGCAGTCTCATATGCTTTGGATGAGAATTTACCGCCGGCATGCAGCGTCGTCATAATGACTTCTAGGGCCGACTTATCCGGCATTTTAGGATGCGGGTCGACGGGAATACCGCGGCCGTTATCGGACACGATCAGAAAACCATCTGTGCCAAGCGACACGTCAATCCAGTTCGCATGCCCTGCAACGGCTTCGTCCATGGAGTTATCGAGCACTTCGGCGAATAGGTGGTGCAGAGCACGTTCATCCGTGCCACCAATATACATACCCGGGCGACGGCGAACCGGCTCAAGACCCTCAAGGACTTCGATGTCCTTTGCGGAGTAGGTTTCAGTTTCCTGACGATCGGGATTAGAAGACGTTGACATGTGATAACCATAACTGAGTCGGCGCGCAGAACGACATTTATTCGCCCGAGGAAAGCTCGATGACAACGCCTCTGGGGCACGCTTTGACACTTCCCTGTGGATTGGTGCTGCCAAATCGTATCGCCAAGGCGGCTCTCTCCGAGTTCATGGCAGATTCAGTTGGCGTGCCCTCGGACAACATGATTGCGCTGTATCGACGGTGGGGCGAAGGCGGCGCGGGCCTCATCATAACCGGAAATGTGATGGTTGATCCTCGTTACATCGAGGCGCCGGGAAATGTGGTTCTGAACGGCAAGCTTTCAACGCTGGGCCGATCTCGTTTGCAAGCTATTGCGGAAGCGGGAAAGTCATCGGGAAGTGCTGTTTTGATGCAGCTCTCGCATGCAGGCGCGCTCGCTTCAAAACAAGGATGCGAGCGTCCGGTTGCTCCTAGTTTGCGCCGACGCGGAACACCAGGAACTGGCGCTTTTAAAAGCGCGCCCTGCAGGGCGCTTACGAAAGACGAGATTACGTCCATTGTAGCTCAATTCGTTGCTGCAGCAGAAATGGCGTCTGACACCGGGTTCGACGGTGTCCAAATTCAGTGTGGTCACGGTCACCTGATTTCCCAGTTTTTGTCACCACGGCTGAATAGGCGCACCGATGACTGGGGCGGATCTCTTCATAACAGAGCAAGGGTACTGCTTGAGATTATTGGTGAGCTTCGAGCAAGGCTGCCCGATAACTTTGCGATCAGCGTTAAATTGAACGCTAGTGACTTCATGGAGGATGGTTTCAGCTTTGATGACTGCCTTGGCGTGGTCGAGTGGATGAACGGTGCTGGTGTCGACTTAACAGAGATTTCTGGAGGAAGTCGGGTTCAACCCCAAATGTTCGGGCTGATGCAGCCTGATTTTTATGGAGCAGATGGTAGGCTTGCATCCGGCTATAATGAGACCGGGGCCTATTTTGGTGGCTTCTCTAAAGCAGTGAAAGCTGTCGCGCGTATGCCGGTTCTGGTGACGGGAGGGGTGAGACGGCGGATGGATGCAGAGCGCATCATTTCGCACGGTGTCGCGGATATGGTCGGCTTTGGACGCCCCATGTGTCTGGATGGCAAACTACCGGAGAAACTTCTGTCCGGGGACGTGGACGTAATTGATGACGTGATGCCGGAAGGTTTTGTTTCTGGAGGCCGTTTCGGCTTTGATTCTCGCTATGGATTTATCCGAGACGTCTACTTTGAAGCATTGATCGCGTGGCATTCAATGCAGATGGCAGGCTTGTCCGAAGGTTTGAAGAGTGATGCGGTAGTCGGGCTTTTGTCCGCACTGAGATCATTTCGAAAGTCTCTGAGGGCGACGCGTCAGCGCTAGTCGGCGAGGTCTCTTACGCGCTGTCCACCGGCAGTTCTGCGGTATTGCCAGGACCAGGGGCGCATGGCTGTGCCGACGCGTGATATTAAGGATTGATCACCAGCGCTGTCTGCTGTTGCTGATGCCAACTCGGCTGCAGCAGAGCATGTTTGCAATCCTTCAGAAATCTGGGCGGCATTTTCAGCAAAGGTCTGGGATCGATAGATGAGCCCGGTGTTTGAGCGCCACGCTCCGGAACGGAGATATTCCGGTCCTCTGCGCCACGCGATGTAGAAAGCTGAAGCATCCCCGGGAAGAATGTTCACAAATTCGGATGAAGACGCGAAGTACCAGCCCATGAAATCTGATACATCGTGCATGCTTCGTGTGGATGCGCCGCGGTTGCCAGATTCGTGTACATAACGGTTCCAGGTAGCATCAAGGTAACCGGCAGGAATACCCGGTTCATTGCGGTCAAGTATGGTCCACTCAGGGCGCCAACGTGACGGCAGTTTATCCGCCTCCAGCTGCCATTCCTCAGCAAATAGTGCGAGCTGTGCTTCAACACTCAGCCCCCAGCGCGTCTGCGTGTGTTCCATAATGTCCATCCAGTCGGGGCGATCATCTAGAACACGGCAAGCGAGCGCCTCTGAAGGCGTCATGCTTTCAGACGCCGCCGCCGGTAGCGTGGTTGTCACCAGAGCAAGGATGAATGTTGAAAAGCGCATATGGAACTCCGTTCGACGCAGTGTCGCACGGAGTTACCAATAAAAAGCAAACCGCCGACATCTTGCGATGCCGGCGGCTGTTCTAGCGAAATATCGGAAGAAACTGCCGATATTAAACTTTGTAGTACATTTCGAATTCGACCGGGTGAGGGTGCATTTCGAATGCCATAACTTCTTCCATTTTAAGGTCGATGTATGCGTCGATCTGATCGTCGTCAAATACGCCGCCAGCTTTGAGGAAGTCACGGTCAGCAGACAGAGAGTCGAGAGCTTCACGCAGGGATCCGCAAACCTGTGGGATAGACTTCGCTTCTTCCGCTGGAAGATCGTAGAGGTCTTTGTCCATAGCGTCGCCAGGGTGGATCTGGTTCTGGATGCCGTCGAGGCCAGCCATGAGCAGAGCAGCGAATGCGAGGTAAGGGTTTGCACCTGGATCAGGGAAACGTGTCTCGATACGCTTAGCTTTTGGTGAAGAACCGTAAGGAATACGGATAGACGCGGAACGGTTACGCGCGGAGTAAGCGAGCATAACTGGTGCTTCGAAACCTGGGACCAGACGCTTGTAAGAGTTGGTCAGTGGGTTTGTCAGAGCGTTCAGTGCTTTCGCGTGCTTGATGACGCCGCCAATGTAGTAAAGGCATGTTTCAGACAGGCCTGCATAGCCATCGCCTGCGAATGTTGGTCCGCCGTCTTTCCAGATAGACTGGTGAACGTGCATGCCGGAACCGTTGTCGAGATACATTGGCTTAGGCATGAAGGTCGCTGATTTGCCGTAAGACGCAGCGACGTTGTGCACTACATATTTGTAGTCCTGAACGCGGTCAGCCATTTCGAGAAGCGTTCCGAAAACCATGCCGAGTTCGTGCTGGGCAGGTGCAACTTCGTGGTGCTGTTTCTCTGGCTTCATGCCGAGTTCTTTCATCACTGAAAGCATCTCGGAACGCATGTCCTGTTCGGAATCGACTGGCGGAACTGGGAAGTAACCACCTTTAGGACCTGGGCGGTGACCCATATTGCCCATTTCGTAGTCTTTGTCCGTGTTCACTGGCAGCTCTGTAGAGTCGAACTGATAGCCGGTTTTGTGCGGCTGAACGGACCATTTGACGTCGTCGAATACGAAGAATTCAGGCTCTGGACCGAAGAAAGCGGTGTCGCCGATACCTGTAGATTTCAGGTAGGCTTCTGCTTTTTTCGCAGTCATACGTGGATCGCGGTTGTAAGCGTCCATCGTGCCTGGGTTCAGAATGTCACATTTGACAGTCATAGTGGTCTGCTGGAAGAACGGGTCGATCTTCGCTGTAGATGCGTCTGGCATCAGAACCATGTCGGACTCGTTGATGGCTTTCCAGCCAGCAATGGATGAGCCGTCAAACATTGTGCCGTCTTCGAACATCGCTTCGTCAACAGCATCAGCCGTGAAAGTCACGTGCTGCAGCTTACCACGAACGTCTGTGAAGCGCAGATCAACGTACTCTACGTCTTTCTCTTTCATTTCTTTGAAAAATTGTTCAGACACTTTTCCCTCCAAGTTTGGGTTTTGCGTATTCAGTTAGCCCGATTAGACCGCGGAATTACCACGTTCGCCAGTTCGAATTCTCACGACATCATCAATTGTGGACAGGAATATCTTTCCGTCACCAATTTTACCGGTCTGTGCCGTTTTCGTGATCACCGAAATGGCTTCTTCCGCCATGTCATCGGAAACGATGATTTCGATTTTGAGTTTCGGGAGGAAATCTACGACATATTCCGCTCCGCGATAGAGTTCGGTATGCCCACGTTGGCGTCCAAAGCCTTTCGCTTCGACAACCGTCATGCCGTGAAGACCCAGCTCCTGAAGCGCATCTTTCACTTCGTCGAGCTTGAACGGTTTGATCACTGCCTCGATTTTTTTCATCCCGGTACCAATTCGCTATTTCAATAATCTGGCACTGTGGCCTACCACTCAGTGCAGGCTTGATAAGAGATTGAGGAGCGCCAGGCGTTCGATTTTGGCTGCAGGGCTAAAAAATGGGCGTCGCTGATTAAAAAATGGACTAATATTTCTGGCAGAGCTGGAGCTCGAGTGATGTCCGTGCGTCGTCATGGGCGCAAGTCAGGGCGCAGGCAAGTTTTAGTATTGATTCAACGCATTGGGGAATGCGTCGGCTGATTCCGAAAATTGGCTTTTATACAATCGATTAGCATGCTTTAGCTCTTCTATTATCTAATGGGTGTTGGTCTGTTGCACGCTTTGTGGGGTTTCGTGAAAAATACTTCCCTTGAATAATGGATTGGCAGCGGGTTTTGACCTTTCGGCATGAATTTGAAATCTATTTCTTTGCTAAAACAGGTTGCCAACTGTCTTAAAAAGCGTCAGTAAGCGCGCTCTACGAGTGCGGATGTGGCGAAACTGGTAGACGCACCAGATTTAGGTTCTGGCGCCGAGAGGCGTGGGGGTTCGAGTCCCTTCATCCGCACCATCTATTTTTTCCGACATTTCGAGCTATCCCGGCTTCCCTGAGTGCTGTTCAGGAATCGTCTTTGCGAGCGTGTGTTATACGAAAGTCTTCCGGCTGGCCTTTGTCGGCAGTTGATGACGCTAGCTGCAAATGCTTTTGCATAACGGTCAGTTATCAACCTTCCAACTCGGGTCGTTTGTACCGCTCCGTGTGTCGAAAACGCCGTCATAGCGCAGTTTGAGACTTATTTCGTATAACAAAGCACTTGCAACTCACCCCCCTCTTAAATAGTCCTGTGCGCGAACAGCCATGGCTCGTTCGCGGGGGATGTCATCAGACCTGCCTGGCGAGCGAAATCACCCCAACATTAGCCAGGATTATCATGAGCCTATATACACAATACCTCGAAGAGATCGCAGCCCGTAAAAAGGATGGCCTTCACCCTAAGCCGATTGATGATGGCGCTCTGGTTGCTGAGCTGATCGAACAGATCAAAGACACAGGTAACGCACATCGCGCGGACTCCCTGAATTTCTTTATCTACAATACCCTTCCGGGCACCACGAGCGCTGCAGGTGTTAAGGCGGCATTCCTTAAGCAGATCGTACTAGGCGAGGAGAGCGTGGCGGAGATTACACCGGATTTCGCGCTGGAACTGCTCTCTCACATGAAGGGGGGGCCATCTGTTGACGTGCTGCTCGACCTTGCGCTTGGTGATGATGCTACTGTCGCAGCTAAAGCTGCAGACGTTTTGAAAACCCAGGTCTTTCTTTACGACGCTGATATGGCGCGCCTCAAAGCTGCTTTTGACGCAGGAAACGCTGTCGCGAAAGATGTTCTCGAAAGCTATGCCAAGGCGGAATTCTTCACGGAACTTCCGGACGTTGAAGAAGAAATTAAAGTCGTCACTTTTATCGCTGCAGAAGGCGACATCTCTACCGACCTTCTTTCGCCGGGCAATCAGGCGCACTCACGTTCTGACCGCGAGCTTCACGGTAAGTGCATGATCAGCCCTGCAGCACAGGAAGAAATTCAGGCGCTGCAAAAGCAACATCCTGATGCCCGTGTAATGCTGATCGCTGAAAAAGGTACAATGGGCGTTGGTTCGTCCCGTATGTCGGGTGTGAACAACGTGGCTCTCTGGACAGGTAAGAAAGCGAGCCCATACGTACCATTCGTCAACATCGCGCCGATCGTAGCCGGTACGAACGGTATTTCGCCAATTTTCCTTACGACAGTTGGTGTAACCGGCGGCATCGGCATCGACCTCAAAAACTGGGTCAAGAAACTGGACGAGAACGGCAAGCCGGTTCTCGACGAGAATGGCGACGCGGTTTTGGAGCAGGCTTACTCTGTTGAAACAGGCAAAGTTCTGACCATCAACACGAAGACCCAGAAACTCTACGAAGGCGACAAAGAACTCGTAGACATCTCTTCCGCGCTGACGGCTCCGAAAATGGAGTTCATCAAAGCGGGTGGCTCTTACGCGGTTGTCTTCGGTAAAAAGCTTCAAACGTTTGCTGCTGAGACGCTCGGCGTCGAAGCGCCATCTGTTTTCGCCGCGTCCAAAGAAGTGTCGCACGAAGGTCAGGGCCTGACGGCGGTTGAGAAAATCTTCAACGCGAACGCAACGGGCACAACGCCGGGCAAAACACTTCATGCCGGTTCAGATGTCCGCGTGAAAGTGAATATTGTAGGCTCTCAGGACACGACTGGTCTGATGACCTCTCAGGAACTTGAGGCGATGGCCGCGACTGTGATTTCTCCGGTCGTAGACGGTGCTTACCAGTCTGGTTGTCACACCGCTTCTGTCTGGGACATCAAAGCACAAACCAACATTCCAAAGCTTATGGGCTTTATGAATAAATTCGGCCTGATCACTGCGCGTGATCCTAAGGGCGAATATCCCGCTATGACCGACGTGATCCACAAAGTTCTCAACGACATCACTGTTGACGACTGGGCGATCATCATTGGCGGTGACAGCCACACACGTATGTCTAAAGGCGTCGCGTTCGGTGCAGACTCCGGTACGGTAGCGCTCGCGCTGGCGACTGGTGAAGCAACAATGCCAATCCCTGAGTCCGTCAAGGTGACTTTCAAGGGCACTATGGCCGATTATATGGACTTCCGTGATGTGGTTCACGCGACCCAGGCTCAAATGCTGAAGAAGTTCGGCGATAACGTCTTCCAGGGACGTATCATCGAAGTTCACATCGGCACGCTGCTCGCTGACCAGGCCTTCACATTCACCGACTGGACGGCAGAGATGAAGGCGAAAGCCTCTATCTGTATCTCAGAAGACGAAACGCTGATTGAATCTCTGGAAATCGCGAAATCCCGCATCCAGATCATGATCGATAAAGGCATGGACAACGAGAACCAGGTTCTTCAGGGCCTCATCGACAAAGCGGACAAGCGTATCGCTGAAATCCGTTCTGGCGAGAAGCCTGCTCTGAAACCTGACGACAACGCGAAATACTTCGCTGAACTCGTTGTTGATCTTGATGCTATTAACGAGCCAATGATCGCTGACCCGGACGTCAATAACGAAGACGTTTCCAAGCGATATACGCACGACACCATCCGCCCAGTGTCTTACTATGGCGGCGACAAGAAGGTTGATCTTGGTTTTGTCGGGTCTTGTATGGTCCACAAAGGCGACATGAAGATCATTTCTGAAATGCTTCAAAACCTTGAGAAGCAAAATGGCGAAGTTAAGTTCGCTGCGCCACTCGTTGTTGCGCCGCCGACTTACAACATCGTCGACGAACTCAAGGCGGAAGGCGATTGGGACGTTCTGCGCAAATATGCGGGCTTCGAGTTCGACGACACGCACCCGAAAGCTAAAGCGCGTACCGAGTATGAAAACATGCTCTATCTGGAACGTCCGGGCTGTAACCTCTGCATGGGTAACCAGGAGAAGGCGGCTAAAGGTGACACAGTGATGGCGACATCTACGCGTCTCTTCCAAGGCCGTGTCGTGGAAGACGCCGACAACAAGAAGGGCGAGTCACTTCTCGCATCTACGCCGGTTGTTGTTCTGTCCACAATTCTTGGCCGCACGCCGAGCGTAGAAGAGTACAAAGCGGCTGTAGAAGGCATCAACCTGACGCAGTATGCGCCGCCGGTAAACTAAACCGGAGTAATCCTCTGGAATTGGAAAGGCGGGCTTTGGCCCGCCTTTTTTGTTATCTGCGAATACCGGGGCTTTCCAGTTCAAGGCCGGATGCGCGAACCGCAAGGTAGAACTCAAGATCAATATAGGTCTGAGAGCCGAGCTCCATAGGTTCAGCGCGGACGCCGGTATCACAGTCATGCAGCCTTCGGTGCAACGAGCCGAAGTCTTCCCACTCAAAACGATAGGCCGGAAACCCATTGCTGTGCCCCTGACTGATCGTATCCCCACGCAATTGTTTGCCCCAATTGTCATCATGACATTGCGTGCAAGCAAGATTGAGTTGGCCGCGACGTGTCATGAAATAGGCTCCACCGCTTTCAAAGGCCGACTGAGTTTGGGGTGTGACCTCAACGCTAATGGGTAGGCCTCGGGATTGCTCTGCAACAAATGCAGTCAGAGAGAGAAGTTGATCGCTTTCATAGGGCAAGGCGGTTAGGCCTTGATGCCGGGTTCGGCACAGGTTGATCCGCCCCTCTAGATTGACAAGCGTCTGCGTTCCCGTGTCGAAGGCTGGGTAGTGAGTCGCAACGCCCTCCAGTCCATTTTTATGGCAGCCTTCACAGCTGGTTTCGCCTTGCTCAAAGAGGTCGGCCCCGCGTTCTACCCAGAGATATCCGGGGTTTTCAAAATCATCATTTTGCTGAGCTACAGTTTCAGGTGTCAGGAAACTAGAGCCGGAAACCCGCAGAGATGCTTCGATAGGAAAGTCCGGTTCCCGCTGCGTGGTTTGCGGAGAGCAGGCTGCACCGACAAACAGGAAGCAGGCAGCGAGCAGCCGCATTAGCTTACCTCGATTTGCGCGCTATCAGACCAGCTTTGTCCATTCTGATCCGTCCAGACGAACTCGAAACTGCCGGACTCGTTTGCGCGCGCATAGAATTTCAGTATCGGGTTTGCCGCGACGCCTGGATGAAAGTCCGATGAGAAAACAAGCGTACCATTATAGAAGCATTCAAATTTCGTGATGATGTCCTGCGGGATCATTTCGCCACGTGAACCAAAGCGGAAGCCACTTTCCATCTCGTGCTGGATCATGGCGCGCAGTTCGATGATTTCACCGCGGTCAGCTGTCTCTGGGACTGAAAGTCGTATCGTTGTCATAGCGGCCTCAATCAATCACACAGGCGGCGAGTGTGACCAGAGTTTGTTTCGCGCCAGACCAGAGTGTTCCATCATTCATTTCAGCTATAACGCGAATTGACTGCGTGCCGCCGAGCCGTATGCGCGCCGAAACATCAGCGCGTCCTGACATCGGAGTCAGATGATACTGTGCGAGAACGGGCAGCGGGTTTCGCGGAGAGAAAACCACGATCTGCTTCACGTAGTCGTCTTCTGTCATCGGGCTGTCGATGAAGATATCAATGGGCACGGAGAAGCCGTTTTCAGCAATGGGCGGCAGATCCACGTTGACACGACCTTCGGTGATCACCCGGTCTCCGAACATCGCGTTGATGGCCTCATTCATCTCGTCTTCGGTGGCCGCGGCAATTCGTGGAATCATAAGCATGCTCACACTGACTGCACCTAGTCGCAGCATGGTCCTTCGGGACAATAGAGGCGATTGCGTTTTCATCATTCCTGTGTCCGGCTGTTGAGATACGCGACCAGATGTTCAATCTGTTCGGCGTTGAGGATGGTCTGGTCCTGAAATTCGTCCTGCACCTGATGTAGGTCGTGAAGACGGTAATAGGAGGGCATGACTGTATCCGGTATCAGGCTTTGTAGGTCTACGATTCTGAACCTGATCTGAGCAGGAGAAAGCCTGTCGCCGACAGTGGAGAGGTCCGGCCCGACATTTCCCTGAAATTCTGCATCTAAATCGTCGATTTGATGACAGAGCACGCAGTGCCCCTGATCTCGGTCGACAAATATAGTTCTACCGGCCGCAGCAGAAGAGACCGTGTCTGAGAGCGGTGCGGGGATTGTATCGCCAACGATCATATCTGGGGTGACGAGTTGTTCCGCGAATGCTTCGGGGCAACAAAAGAGAAGCGCTACAAGGCTGGATAGGGCGCAGGCTCTGATCAACCGAACGCCTCACTTGTAATGGTTCTGAACCAGTCTTCTGCCTGAAGCGCCTCTGCCTCACGAATGCTGGTGTCTGCAGCCAACGGTGAGATACCGCCAGCGCCATCAATTGAGCTGAACGCGCCGTCATCATTTCGGTAGACGCCTGCAATTGAAACGGCTCGGTCTGACGTGATGAATGAATAACAGGTGTTTGCGAGCGTCGTCGGTATCGCATCGTCTCCGCTGAGAAGCCGCGCGATGGATGCTGCACACACCTTAGCCTGCAGGTTCGCAGAGAACGCTGATTTCGGCATGGGGTTAGCAATGGTGGCGTCACCAATCACGTGAATGTTTGGCTGAAGCGTAGATTCAAAGCTGGTTGCGTTGATCGGGCACCATCCCGTTGCATCCGTTACGCCGGCTCGCTCAGCAATTTCGCCTGCCTTTTGAGGCGGGATCAAATTGGCCACGTCGGCGCGGATTTCATCAAAATCAGTGTAGAGTGTTTTGGTGTCAGCTACGACACGATTCACGCGTCCGTCATTTGAGGCACCGCGCCACTCCAAATGATCTGGATAATGTTCTGCCCAGGCCTCCTGAAAGAGTGGCATTTTTGAGAACGTGTCTTTTGAGTCCAGAATGATCAGCTTGGACGCTGGTTTCTCGGTCTTGAGATAATTTGCGATCAGGCTTGCCCGCTCATATGGGCCAGGAGGGCATCTGAACGGGGCTGCCGGCGCGGACATGACTACAGTGCCACCATCTTCCATCGCTTCGAGTTGGCGTCTTAGCAGAACCGTCTGCGCCCCTGCCTTCCAGGCATGAGGCATAAGCTCTGCTGCGGCTTGGTCGTAACCCTCCAGCGCGTCCCAACGAATAGATATGCCCGGAGACATAATGAGGCGGTCATAGCTCAGGATTGAGCCATTATCTAAAGTGACTGAACGTGCCTGACTATTGACGTCGGTCGCGACCGCTTGCGCGATCTCAATACCGTCGTTGGCAAGGCCACGATAACCAAACTCCTGATCGGCAATTGACCGCTGCCCGCCAATGACGAGATTGCTGAAAGGGCAGGCCGTGAATACCGGGTTTGGCTCAACGAGCGTTACGGACGTGTTGGGTAGATAGGATTTTATGAACCGAGCAGCTGTTGCGCCCCCAAAGCCACCGCCGATCACTACGACTTTCGCGCGTGTCTGGGCGAAGGCTTTTAAATCGGAGGCGCTGATTAGTGTTACGCTGGCGATTGCGGCCAGTATTTTGCGTCTCGAAAGCAAATTTGTATCGAGCGCCATGTCGTCATACCTGTTCTGCGAAATAGTCCGCTAATGCCGTGAGCTGTTCGTCGGTGTAGCCGCGAGCAATACGGTGCATCACTGTCGTTCCGGTATCGGGCTGGCCATAGACGCGAAGCGAGGCGAGTAGTTGATCGGCACTGCGGTCGGCAAGAGACGGAATGCCCTGACCGGCTGTGTCTGCATGACAGCCGGTACATGAAAGAGCCGAAACGGAAAGTCCGTTCGGGTAATTGCGCTCGGAGGCAGGCCTTGTGTCGACCTCAGCATCAACGCTGAGGGTGCTACAACCGGATTGGAAGAGCGCCCCAGCGATGATGAGAAATGACATCGGGCGAAGCAAATCAGGCCTCGCGCAGATTGCGATAGTTCAGCGGAAGTTCGCGCACGCGATTGCCCGTTGCTGCGTAGATCGCATTCAGAACGGCCGGTGCTGCCACAGCAATTGTAGGCTCACCTACGCCGCCCCAGAAACCGCCTGACGGCATGACCAGTGTCTCGACTTCCGGCATCTCTGAAAGACGCATCACATTGTATGTGTCGAAGTTTGTTTCCTGCACTTCGCCGTCTACAAAATTCACGTTGCCATAAAGCATTGCAGACAGGCCATAGACGAAGGAGCCTTCGACCTGAGCTTCGATCTGCTGTGGATTTACCGCATGACCCGGGTCAGTTGCAGCAACGATGCGGTCGATCTTCAGTTGGCCATTATCATCGACTGTGACTTCAGCGCATGCCGCCGTGTAGGAGCCGAATGAATAGAACGCGCAGAGGCCGCGGTTTTTGCCGTCATCTGAGCCCCAGCCGGACCGGTCAGCTACGGCTTGCAATACCGCTGCTGATTTCGGGCTGTCCTGAAGGTGAGCGAGACGAAATTCCAGCGGATCACGACCAGCGGCCACAGCCAGCTCGTCCATCAGGCACTCCAGATAGATCGCGTTCTGGTTGGCGTTTACGCCGCGCCAAAAGCCCGGTCGCACTGGCGGGTTCCGCATAGCGTGCTCTACGCGGAAGTTCGGGAAAGTGTATTTCAGGCTCTGGTCAGCTGTGCGCGGGTTATCCGGTGACGCGAGGCCCTGGAAGGTCGCAATGTCAATGCCTCCGACAATGGCCTGAGGCATGATGCCTGCGAGGATCGACTGGCCGGAAATACGGATGTTCACGCCAGTCAGATTGCCGTCATCATCCAGTGCGCCGCGTACGCGTGCTTTCGTTGTCGGGTGATAGAAACCCTGACGCTGGTCTTCCTCACGGCTCCATTGAAGCTTGATTGGTGTGCCCGGCATCTCTTTCGCGATTAGAACGGCTTGCGTGACATAGTCAGACATGCCTCGGCGTCCGAAACCGCCACCAAGCAGCTGCTTGTAAACTTCACACTGAGCTATCGGCAGACCGGAGGCCTGAGATGCTGCGGCAAGTGCAGCTTCACCGTTCTGTGTTGGACACCAGACTTCGCAGCTCTCATCAGTGTAGAGCGCTGTCGCGTTCATTGGTTCCATCGGCGCATGGCTCTGGAACGGCAGGTTGTATGTTGCCTCCACAATCTGAGCCGCATTCGCAAATGCGGTATCTACATCGCCGCCCTGATTTCCGATTCCGGCTGCTTCGGCAGTGAGACCTTCATCCAGCTCAGCTTCGAAGTCTGCCGAGTTGAAACGATCACCGCCTGCCCATTCGATCGGGAGTGCTTCGACAGCTTTATTGGCGCGCCACCATGTGTCAGCGACAACGGCTACAGCATTATCACCAACCTGCATGACTTTGACGACGCCCGGCATACCTTCAACAGCAGAGGCATCGAAGCTGGCTACCGTCGCATTGCGCACAGGCGCAGCTTTGATAGATGCGAGCAGCATGCCGTCCAACAAAATATCAGCGCCGTATTGTTGTGCGCCGGTGACTTTATCAGCGGTGTCGAGACGCGCGACCGGTTGGCCAATGATCGTCCATGTGGATGGATCTTTGAGCGTGATATCGGAAGGTGCCTCGAGCTGAGAAGCCGCTTCTGCAACGGCGCCGAAGGTCAGCTCATTGCCTGATGGACCATGAGTTATGACACCTTTACTGACCGAGCATTCGCCTACTGGAACGCCCCATTCATTTGCAGCGGCCTGAACCATCATTATGCGTGCTGCGGCAGCGCCTTCGCGAACATATTGATGGGACGAGCGGATGCCCTGACTGCCGCCCGTGGAGAAGTCACGCCACACACGGTCCCGCGCAAGGTTTTCACCCGGCGTCGGATATTCTGTGACGACCTTGTCCCAGTCGGCTTCGAGTTCCTCTGCAACAAGCTGCGCAAGGCCGGTCAGTGTTCCCTGACCCATCTCAGAGCGAGCGATACGGATTGTGACAACGTCATCGCGGCCGATGTGGACCCAGGCGTTTACTTCGGGGTTTGGCGGCAGGTCAGCGGCAGCAGATGTGTTGTCGTCTGCGCCCGCACAACCTGCAAGGAAAGAAATTGTCAGGCCAGCGGCGCCAGAACTGATCAGAAAACCGCGGCGAGAAAGCGAAATAGAATTGGTCATATTAATGCCTCCGCTTACATTTTGGTTTTCGCGAGCTGCACGCCGCGGCGTACACGCTGGAAGGTGCCACAGCGGCAGATGTTGGTGATTTCTGCGTCTGTGTCTTCGTCTGACGCTTCAGGATTGTTATTGAGCATTCCTGCGACAGCCATGATCATGCCGGGTTGGCAATATCCGCACTGAGGGACATCGAGCTCTTTCCAGGCTTCCTGAACCGGATGGCTTCCATCTTCGGAGAGACCTTCAATCGTCGTGATCTGCTCTTCTTCAGAAACAGCCGAGGCCGGATACACGCAAGAGCGAACAGCCATGCCGTCAATGTGGACAGTACATGCGCCGCACGCTGCGACACCGCACCCGTATTTCGAGCCGGTGAGGCCGAGTTGTTCGCGCAGTACCCAAAGCAGAGGTGTGTCGTCGTCGAATTCGACGTCTACCACCTGACCGTTCACATGCAGTCTTGCCATTCCGATAGCCCTTCTTGATTTGTCGAAGGTCCAAACGTTCGAAAGAGATAGTTAAAACTAATCTTTCGGCCCTGAACGCTCCGTCTCCCCTTAGCGATACGCTCTGTTTCACTTGAGGATAGTTTAATTTATCCAACCTGCCTACAGTTCAATGTGAACTCGTTTAGCGGCCAGTCTAACAAAAATGTGAGCGGCGTCGAATTTGCCGCCTTAAGCCTTGTGGAAGTCGCCTGACTTGCCGCCAGTTTTTGAAACCAGTTCGACACCTGTGATGACCATGCCTTTGTCCACGGCTTTGAGCATATCGTAAATCGTCAGGCAGGCGACAGAGACGGCTGTCAAAGCCTCCATCTCCACTCCGGTTTTCCCCGTTGTTTTCGCAGTTGCTCGTACAGCGAGACTATTCGGGCGATCCGCCTCGCTGATCTCGACATTTACACCTGTAAGCGGCAGCGGGTGACAGAGCGGGATCAAGTCAGAGGTCTTTTTTGCCCCCATAATCCCTGCGAGCTCGGATATCGCAAGCGGATCACCTTTTTTGGTGGAACGCTGCAGGGCAATTGAGAGCGTCTCGGGCTTCATTTCGACATAACCGATCGCAACAGCAACGCGCTCAGTCTCCGCCTTGGCGCTTACATCTACCATCCGAGCGCGACCGTCAGGGCCAATATGTGTCAGGTCGTTGGACATCAGACCTCCGTCAGGCGTGGCATAAGTTCGACCATGTTGCACGGGCGATAGCGGCTATCGAGCTGGTATTTCAGAATTTGGTCCCAGCCATCTTTTACGGCACCGGTAGAGCCCGGCAGGCAGAATACAAACGTGCTGCCAGCAAGGCCCGCAACTGCACGTGATTGAAGAGTTGATAGGCCGACCGTTTGAAAGCTGACCTGATGAAAAACAGCTGAGAAGCCATCGATAACTTTATCAAAGAGTGGCGTAAGAGCTTCGACTGTGACATCGCGACCAGTCAGGCCTGTGCCACCACTGGTGATGACCGCGTCGACCTCAGGGTCAGCGATCCAGTTTTGAACGGCCTGTCGAACCAGCTGACGGTCATCGATCACAATTTTACGGTCTGCCAGAACATGACCGGCTTCGGTCAGTCGGTCGGCGAGTGTCTGGCCTGAAGTGTCAGTTTCCATGGTGCGGGTATCACTGACTACCAGAACGGCGATGCGAACTGGTTTGAAGCTCATTGAATCATCTATTCCGGCCATTCAGTTGGTCTCCGATTGCTGCCAGCGCTGGTTATCCTGATAATCCTGTTCGCGTGGTTCGATCCAGACGTCACCGGCTTCCGTAATCTCTTTTTTCCAGAAAACGGCTTCGGTTTTCAGATAGTCCATAAGAAAGTCTGCGGCTTCGAAAGCTGCGCGCCGATGTCTGGATGCCGTTGCAACAAAAACGATGGTTTCACCTGTCCTGATTTCCCCTGTTCGGTGATGCACGGTCAGAGCTTCCAGTGGCCAGCGACTGCGTGCTTGCTCTACGGCTGCTTCAACCCCGTTCTCGGTCATGGGAGAGTAGGATTGGAGAAATAGCCCCAACACGCGGCTATCCTTGCCGTCGGGCCGAACGACTCCAGAGAAGCTCACGACGCCACCGGATGATGACAGCTTGGATTCGAAATCTTTAAGAAGCTCTGGCGCAGAAATTGGTTGATCGGAAATGTTTACGTGAACGCTCATGCTCATCCGCCGCCAACGGGAGGCATGAATGCAATTTCGTTTGCATTGGCCAGAGGATGTGCGTCATCGACAATTTCGCCATTTATGGCGATGCGGACAGTCGGTTCGAGAAACATACCCTCTGCCTGGAATCGGGCTTCAGCCCATGACCTGAGGTTGCGCGCATGCGAGATGTCCGATGGCAGATCAACGCTCTCGAACGGTTTTCCGGTAACGTCGCTGAGGCGACCGAAATAGAGAATATCAGCCATAAGCTAACCTCCGGTCGTCGACATATGGCGTGATACGCCGGATGTCTTACCGTTCGCACCGATTTCAAAATCGTGCTTCTCCGGCTTTTTTCGGATCGCGCGGTCGAGTGCGGTATCAAGCGCGGCTTGCGGGTTTTCGGTATCGCGAACCGCGGCTCGCAGATCAATGCAGTCATCCTGACCAAGGCACATATAAATGCGTCCCGTGCACGTTACGCGAACGCGGTTGCAACCGGCGCAGAAATTGTTGGTCAGCGGCGTGATAAAGCCGAGTTTGCCGCCGGTCTCAGTGATACGGACGTAACGAGACGGCCCTGCATTCGTCGGAGAATACGGCAGGTCTTCCAATGTCCAACGTTCTTCGAGTTGTCCGCGGACTTCGGGCAGCGGCACGTATTGATCGAAACGGTCTTCACCGGTCTCTCCAAGAGGCATGACTTCAATGAGTGTCATGTCAATGCCTTCTCCATGGGCCCACTGCACCATGGACGGAATTTCGTTCAGATTGTCATGCTTCAGCGCGACGGTGTTGAGCTTCACTTTAAGTCCCGCGCGTTGCGCTGCCTCCAGGCCTTTCAGCACAGGTGTGAGCTTGCCGCGCCTCGTGATCTTTAGAAAACGGTCTTCATTGAGCGTATCGAGAGAGACGTTCACGCGCCGGACACCAGCAGCATAGAGCTCTTCGGCATATTGTGCGAGAAGCGTGCCATTCGTTGTGAGGGTCAGTTCCTCAAGGCCGTAACCAAGCCGGTCACCCAGCGCGCGGAACAGTTTCATAATATCGCGGCGCACGAGAGGCTCGCCGCCAGTGATACGGATTTTGGACACGCCTCGATCAATGAAGGCGTTGGCAACCATCTCTGTTTCTTCGAGAGACAGCAGGTCCTTTTTCGGCAGGAATGTCATGTTCTCTGCCATGCAATACGTGCATCGCAGATCGCAGCGGTCAGTAACGGACAGGCGCAGATAAGTGATCTCCCGCCCGAAGGGGTCGATGAGTGAATTCATCTTTGGCTGTTTGAGATCATCAGCCATGTATAACTTCCTTCATGGCTTCCAGATCGGAAACCGTGTCGATGTCTATAGCGTGCTCAGGTCGCAGAGGAACAGTGACTGTCTTCGACAGTGATTTGAATATCTTGCGAGCGCCCTGATCCCCCTCGGCCTCAAGAATGTCACCAAGACTTGCCCGCGCGAAAAGCGCTGGCGGCGTTAGCTTACCTTCAAATTCGCTCATCACGGCAGTTACGCCCGGTTTGAGCGCTGCATAAAGCGCTTCAATGTGTTCGTCTGGCACAAAAGGCATGTCTGCAAGCAGGACGAGCACTGATTGGATGTCAGAGTTTGCCTGCGCCACTTGAATGCCAAGCTTTAAAGACGACGACAGGCCTTGCTCGGGGGCGGGATTTTCTACGATGGACCAGTGATTGGCTTGGAGGACTGACTGCCGCTCGTGCTGGTGTCTGCCTGTAATGGCAATGCGTGAGCGAAAGCGCTTCTCTCCGGCTCTGGACGCTACAGTGGCCAGCACAGATTGACCGCGCAGGTCCGCGAGTAGTTTGTCGCCATCTTCGAAGCGAGATGATTGTCCCGCTGCGAGGATAAGAACGGCGGATTCTGCGTATATGTTGTGAGTTCGGGTCTGAAACGCGGCAATGACCTCTGCGAGCGTCGAAACGGCGATGGAAGATGACTCTCGAAGAGATGGAACGATTCCTATAGGGCCATGTACTCTGCCGACCTGATGCTGTGGGACGCCAGATAAGCTGAGTTCCTGGCACCTAATTGCGTGTGTGCGCGGGCTGCCAACTGCGCCGATATAGAATGAAGGATACTCTAGCGCTTGCTGCAATAGCGCGGTTTCCCAATGGCGGTCATGGAACATCAATGCAAAAGCTGTCCATGGATCATCGGAAACGAGAGGAAGCGTTTCTGGCGTTTTCAGAAGCTCTAGTTTCGAAACACCTATTTGATCTGCAGCAGCGTAATCGTTTGTGTCTGGCAGCTGCAGATGAACCTCAAGGCCACTTGCCTTTGCCAGACGTGCAAGGTCCAGACAATCGGCGCCACGTCCTGCAATCCGAAGGCGCAGCTTAGGCTTGTATTCGAACTTTATAGTTTCGCTGCCGATGGTGAAGTCTAGCGAGCCGACAGAACGCGCTTGAAGCGTTAAGAGCGTGGTTCGCAGCTTTGATGGGTCATCTATCGGTTCGATATAGACATGTATTGCGCCGCCGCAGGGTAGGGGCAGATCTATGAAACGAGAACCCTGCCCGTAGTGCAAAGCCACAGGAGAATCCTGTGCGAGCGCGCTTAGTGCCTGCAAAACAATATCGCTATCGATGCAACCACCTGAGAGATAACCGGCTGAAAGGCCGTCAGCTGTGATCGCCATTAGTGAGCCGGGCGCTCTGACGCCGCCGCCGACCGTTTTGGTTATCACAGCAATAGCGACGCGTTTCCCGGACGTATGCCAGTCCAGAAGTCGCGCGATTACATCCTGCGCGTGCGCCTCATATGTCGATTGAACGCTCGTCATCTGCGGTATCTATGCATTGATGGCGGATATTGCGAAACCCCGTCGTTCTCAAAAGTCGGTGAACGGAGAGAAAAGAAAAACGCGCGATCAATGATCGCGCGTTTTAATTGGAAGGTTTTATTTGCGCCAGACGGACGCGAGAACCGGGTCTTCCAGATCCTCAGAGCCCGTGTATTTGCGCTCTTCGTGACGACCGACAACCATGTGGTGCACTTCGTCCGGACCGTCAGCAAGACGCAGCGTACGCTGTTGCGCATACATGCGAGACAGAGGAGACCACTGGGACACGCCGGTTGCGCCGTGCATCTGGATCGCATCGTCGATGATTTTGCAGACCTTCTCAGGAACCATAGCTTTCACCATGGAAATCCAGACGCGGGCTTCTTTATTGCCAAGAACGTCCATAGCTTTTGCTGCTTTGAGGACCATCAGGCGCATTGCTTCGATTTCGATACGAGCGCGCGAGATTTTCTCACGGTTGCCGCCAAGTTTAACGAGTGGCTGACCGAACGCTTCACGTGTCAGGCCACGACGGACCATGAGATCGAGGGCGCGCTCCGCAGCGCCAAGAGAGCGCATGCAGTGGTGGATACGGCCCGGGCCGAGACGAAGCTGCGAAATCTCAAAGCCGCGGCCTTCGCCGAGAAGCATGTTCTCTTTAGGAACGCGGACATTGTCGAATTTCAGATGCATGTGGCCGTGCGGCGCATCATAGTCACCGAATACCATCATGCCGTCGACGATCGTCACGCCGGGGTGCGGCAGTGGTACGAGGATTTGCGACTGCTGCTTGTGTGGCTCTGCATCAGGGCTGGTTTTGACCATGCAGATCATGATGCGACAGCGCGGATCGCCCGCACCGGAGATGTAGTATTTCTCGCCGTTGATGACCCACTCATCGCCCTCGAGAACAGCAGACATAGAAACGTTACGTGCGTCAGAAGAGGCTTTACCCGGTTCGGTCATCGCGAAAGCAGAACGGATTTCGCCGTTCAGAAGAGGCTTCAGCCATTTCTCTTTCTGCTCAGGTGTGCCGACGCGTTCGAGAACTTCCATGTTTCCGGTGTCAGGCGCTGCGCAGTTCATCGTCTCGGATGCGAGCGGGTTCTTACCAAGTTCAGCTGCGATATACGCATAGTCGAGGTTTTTGAGGCCTTCGCCAGTGTGCGCGTCAGGAAGGAAGAAGTTCCAGAGGCCTTGCTTCTTTGCTTCGTCTTTTGCCGCTTCAAGTGCTTCCAGCTGGCCCGGGTTATAGCTCCAAGGGTTGGTTTTGCCCTCACCAAGACGATGGAACTCTTCGCTCATCGGGTTCACGACGTCCTTGATGAAAGCTTTCACGTGCTCATAGAGCGGGCGTGCAGCATCGGACATACGAAGATCGTTCATCTCCGGTGAGTGCGTATCCAGTGGCTGTTGCATGTCGTCCATTTTTGTCTCCCTCGAGTTCAGATTCTTATAGCTAGCTAACTTAGTAAATGAGATTTCCGGCGGATGAAACAGCTGAGTCGGGATGACTCCGATTTTTGGCGATTACGGAAATTGATGCCGTAACGTCAGGTGAACTTGTTTAGTTCACAACTCTGAAAACCCACGGGATTTGCCTAATAATTCGGTCAAACTTGAAAGAATACGGTTTCAGGCGCACTATTGTTGCCGGGAATTCAGCTTATCCGCGCCAATACACTGGCGGACGATGAGCAGATTCGGGGTGGAAATGATGCAAGGTCTTTTGTCTGGCCATCGCGCTTCAACCAAGCCGCTATATCTTAGCGCGTGGTTGCTTTTTGCCTTTTTGATGCTGGTTCCATTGGCGTCAGGGCAGGACTCCGACGATCAAGCCGTGCAGGCTGTTTATCAGGAGATCTCGGCGAAGCGCTCTGAAATCCAGCAAGCCCAAGCGGTGATTGACACAAGGCGTTCTGCGCTTGAAGCCGCAGAACAAAATCTGCGCGAAGCGCGTAGCGCGTTTAGTTCGGCGGAAACAGGGCTTCGCATTGCACGCGACAGATCGTTGTCGTCTCAATCTGCCTCTGATTATCTGTCTGCGACACGGGAGGCGCTTGATGACCTGCGGCGGCAACGTGCGTCAGCCACTGGTTCTGAGGGGGATGTTCTCGATGCCCAGATCAGAGCTTTGCGCCGCCAATTGGATGAGGAAGCCCGTCGCTATGGCCGGGCCAGTCAGGGGCGGCAGTCTGCTCTGGATAGAGCTCTAACTGCCGTGAGCCGAGCCAATGCAGAGGTAGAGACGGCCACGGTTCAGGTTCGGACCGCGACTACAGCGCTATCTCGCGCCGAAGAACAAAAGAGGGCGCGTGAGGCAGAGTTGGGTGGCCTGCTGGAGAGAGCTGCGCAGCTTTCTGAAAATGCGGCCCCGCCATTCTTACAAGAGATCGTCATTTCCCAGGACGGTCGCGAAGTTTATCGCGCCTCCTGGAGTGAGAATACTGAAGAATACGATCTGGTTGTTGCAAGCATTCAGGATCTGGAAAATCAGCTTCGCGGATTTGAGAACCTGCGCGCAGAGCTTTTAAGGGAGCAGACGACGTATCAACGTACCGTGAATATAGCGCTCGCAGAGCTTCCCGGTCTTCGTGAGGAGCTGGAATGGAATGAAGACGTCATTCTGTGGTCGGACCGACTGTATAATTTCGGTCAGCTCCTGCTGTTAATCGCCACGCCTGCTAGCATCGTTGAAGGTGTATATCTAGAAACCACGGCAATGATCGCGACAGTCGGGCGAGCCAACGTGACACGGGCGGCGCTCACGCAATTTATTGCTCGCGAGGTTCCTCGACAGACGGCGCTAAACGTGGGGCTGACGCTTGGATCCAGCGGGTTGCCGAATTTTCTCGTCTGGCCTGAATATGCACAACGGGTGGGACGTTTTTTCGGTGTGGTTTCGAATGTAAACACAGCCCGCCAAATGCTCATGACAGCAAACACCCTGACTGAGCCGATTGCCGCTGGCATAACCTTGTATCAGACTTATGGCGGTGTGAGTGGCGCGGTCGACGGGTCATTGTTCGCGGATTCTGTGTCCGAGCGATATAATGATGCCGACCAACGTCGCTTTGAAGAGCGTATGCGTCGAGCCATTCGACGTATCGATAGCTACAATAATGAAGTGCTTGATTTTTCTGCTTCCATGAATGCACGTCGTCAGTACGAGATGCAGGCGAGTCTGATGGCGGGTTGGGCACTGGAAGACGTGAACTCTGCTATAAGAGATAGGGAAAACTCATGGGCGCGCACGCTGCTAGTTGGCCATATCTGGGAAACTAATGCTGATATCGCGATGGCTTATGATCTAGCTCAAATCCGTTATTGGGAAGCTATGCGGGACGGATATCGCGGTTTCGTGGGAATGGTCGAGCGGGACCTTGTAAGGCTTGCCGACTTACGTTCAGAGACCGAAGACCGGCTGCGTGAATTGCGCGAAGAGCTTCCGGGGGCCGCGGTGCGTAAGCTTACAGTTCATACCAATGAGCAGCTCAGACAGGATAATTCCGGCTATGCGCAAATTCAGCTAGCTTTCTCTCAGCCTGTCACCGCAACGCCCACTGCCCAGATTGGCGCTGGGGCGGCCGTCGCGTGGAGTGATGCACCAGCCGGTGACGGACTGCCACTTCCCGACATGGAGGGCTCAGTCCTCGCTGAGTTGTCCGGAAGCGGTGCCAGCTGGAACGGTCGTTTTCCGCTTCGGCCATTGCGAGGCCAGTTCGAGCGCAATGAACCGCTCCAAATCACAGTCTCAGCAACAGATGCCGCAGGTAAAAATCTGGATGCCGATCCGCGAACATCTGCACGTACCAACCAATACGGAAACTGGACGTATTCTGAAGCGGTCAGAAGTGGCGCTGCGATCGGAAGTGGCGGCCCGGACCGCTGGCACGAGCTCAATGTCATTGGTACTGGCGGAACAAGCTATGTCTTCGTTGTGGACGCATCCGGTTCGATGGCGGGGCCGGGTATTCAAAATGTACGGCGCAGCGCACGTAGTTTTCTGGCAAGTATGGAAGACGCCGACGAAGTCGCGGTGTTCGCGTTTTTTGACTGCGGAAACATCCAGCTTCTGACAGATTTTACGCGTGATAAAGCCGCGGTGCTTCAAACAATTGATGGCATCAATCACGCATCAGGAACGCCACTCGCTGCTGCGATTACAATGGGTGGGAACTTCCTTCTGGAGTCTGCACACTACGACAGGCGTAGCCTGATCGTTCTCACTGATGGAGAGGAAAGCTGCAGTGGTGACCCGCAAGCGGCAGCAGCTCAGTTCAGGAGTGAGGCTAACCTTTTAGGCGATATTGGAAATAGTTCTGCTGAGATCGATCCGGGTGAGAGTGACGACGAGCCAGCTGATCCGCCTGAACAAGATGAGGAAGAAGAAGTCGTCGCTGTTCACCCAGATGAGCGTACAGCATGGCGTGTAGAGCAGGTGGGGAGTCAGTCCATGCCGACTTTCGTCCTGATCGAGACCCGGTTTCGAGAGTGGGGGCGCGACAATGAATGCGCCGCTCAAGTGACCAAGCAACGTTTCTACACGTATTATGGCGCTTCACAGGCAGCAGACGGAACTGAACGCCGTCGGTTCGGCGTTAACAGCACGCCATCGAGCTCCGATACGCTGGATTTTGCTTTATGCATTCGTGGACAGGCCGGAATGGATCGCATCCGTTCTCAATGGGCTGACCTATCCGGAAGTGACTTCGAAACTGCCAGATCATCAGCTGAGCAACAAGCGTATCGCGCGCTGGGAGATGCGCCATGATCCGCGTCTTGAGTGCATTTCTGATAGCTAATGTTTTAGTGTTGCCGGCGTTAGCGCAGGAACCAGATGACGACACACGATTTGCAAGGGCTGCCTATCTCAATTTCGAGATGACAACAGAGGTTTCAGGTGTCGAAGATGTCGACTGGTTCCGTCTCGAAGTAACCCGTCCTGGACGCCTCAGTATAAGTTATTCAGCTGGAGGTGATTCAGGAACGCTCCCTCAATTCACGCTGAAGAGTGATGACGAAGAGCTGGCTCTTTCGGCCCCGATTACGGATGATTCGGGTACGGTTTCTCAACGCAAGATTGTCGAGCCTGGTATTCATTTCATCGGAGTGAGTAGTCCAACGGGTGTGGGTGAATACGGCTTTGAACTGGATTTGGCACCGCTCTCGATAGGGGAAGCCTATTGGGCTAACGTTGTCCAAACACCTAGCGCGAGCGGTAGCTATCCCGTCCATCTTGAGGGCAGCAACGCACCAACGGTTTTCTCACTTGAGGTGGATGACTTTAGCACGCTTGGTATCCGTTATGAAAACCTCTCCGACGTGCAAACACAGTTTACCGGCCAGGTGTTGAATACCGAGACAGGGGAAACGGTTTCGATACTGCCGTTTATTGACACAGGCGATGTAGACCCTTCAGCGCTTGTTCCTCTGTTCCCGGGTGAATATGAGGTGCAATTAAACCGCTATGGTGCGCCCGATGGTCCAGCGCGTGTGTCGTTCTCTCTCGGTGCACCTGGAGATGCCTTCGAACCAAACGATACGCCTGATATGGCGAGCTATTTTCCGCTCAATCAGTCCGTTTCAGATGTTCATACCTACAGGGGCGATACAGACTGGCTTGCGGTAGAGCTGGATGTGGCGGGGCATCTTGAATTTAGCTTCCGGCCTGTCGAGCCGACCGGCATCGGATATCCAACCGCGTATCTTTATCCCGAGGCGGATCCTAACAGCTATATAAGCGGCAACTGGAACTCCCGAACGGGTATTCTCGCGTACATCAGCTTAGAAGCGGGACGTTACCTCCTTCGAGTTACGGGACCAAACGCCGAATTAAGAACTCAGATTCGAGCGAATTTCCGCCCGCGGCAGTCGGAAGACGTTGAAGAAACAGATACGAACTTTTTCATAGTTGGGCTGGCCGACGCCGAGAACGCAGCGCTTCAGGATTCGATTAGCAGTATCGCGTCAGCAGGCGGTGGTGAGACGATACCCGTGTCTGGCGACGATATGGAGTTGGGACTGACATTGGCCGGTATTGTGTCCCGATCCGAAGGGCGCACGCTTACCATAATTGATTATCTGAGGGCGACGTCTCAGGTCGTGCTTCAGAGATTGGGTACCCCGCCTGAAAACGATCTTGCGGCGTGGCGGGCCTCATCTGCTTCGCGGCTCGCGGAGACCGACCTGTTTGAGCCGCAGGACGATCCTGCTGGCGATATTGCAGCGCAACAGGCGGCGCGTTTCAGAGAACGCATGCTCAGATATTTCCAACCTGCAGAGCCTGAAAATTAGAGAGAGGGAAGCTTATGTCGGAAAAATCCGGATCCCGGAAAACCGGACTGATTTTTGTAGCAACGATCGCATTCATCGTCGGGATGATCATGATCGGATATCAGTTCAAACTCCAGCCACTCGATATTCTTACGATAATACTGGCAATCGCAAGCTTGCTGCTGGCGTCTTATCAGCGATTTATCGCAAAGGTCGAAAATCGTCTGCTCGATATTGGGCACGTTGTTGTGGCGGCGATTCTCGCACTGAGATTCGGATTGCCACTACTTTTTGATCTCGCCTCACTGCCGACGCTTTTGTTGTACGGCTCGATCATACTCTTCTTTTACATCGCTATATCAGGTGCGATCAGTCTGTTCGCAGGCGGTTTTCCGAGCTTCGCCACGAAGGCCGAGAGCACAACAGCAGAATCCAAACCTGATAGCACCGAGGACGCGTCGGAAGAGACTGAAACAACGGATGAAACTGATGCATCAACCTTACCAGCCGAAGATGTAGAGAAACCGGCCGAAGCTGACGTAACGGAAGCGGTTGAGGACGAAAAGAAGACCTGAAAAATCCCTCTCATGACCGAGTGGAAATAGCTTGCTCTATCGATTTTCACGCCATAGGCATGGGATATGACGATAGATAAAGACCTCATCGCGGAGACGTATTCGGCTCTCTCTTCCGTCGCCGCGGTTTCCGAAGGCCTGCTTTCAGTTGGCTATATTTCCAGTGAAGAAATATCGACGGCGATCTATCTCGCCGTCCACCTCAGGAAGCCCATCCTGATCGAAGGTCCGGCTGGCGTGGGGAAAACAGACCTCGCGCAGTCTCTTTCTCGATATCTAGATGTGCCGCTTGAGCGCCTTCAATGTTATGAAGGCCTTGATGAAAGCAAGTCTCTCTACGAGTGGAAATACGGCAAGCAACTTCTCTACACTCAGATTCTTAAAGACCGCCTCAATGACGTCGTTGGCGATGCCGGCACGATTGCAGATTTGACAGGTCGTTTGGCGACGTTTGAAGACCTGTTCTTCTCGCACGACTTTCTTGAGCCTCGTCCGCTACTTCGGGCTATGGAACAAACAAGTGGCTCTGTGCTCCTCATTGATGAAATCGATAAGTCGGATGAAGTGTTCGAGGCTTTTCTGTTGGAAGTGCTCTCGGACTATCAGGTGACGGTGCCGGAGATAGGCACGATTAAAGCCAACGTGCCGCCTATCGTTATTCTTACGTCGAACAATGTAAGAGACCTCGGGGATGCACTTAAACGCCGCTGTCTGCACCTCTATATCGGCTTTCCCGATGCAGCACGTGAACGCGAAATTGTGCGAGCGCGCGTGCCGGATGTTTCCGATAGTCTCCTGACGCAGCTGGTGTCGTTCGTTCAGGATCTCCGGACTAAGGACCTTCGAAAGCGACCTTCGATTTCAGAGACTGTCGACTGGGCGCGAACGCTCCTGCTTATGCATGCAGATTCCCTTGATGAGGCGATGGTCCGTAAGACACTCAATGTGCTTCTGAAATACGAAAGCGACATTGAAGCTACTTCCAATGCGGTCGGCTCTATGGCGCGTAACGCGGCTTCTGCATCTGAATCCAAACGTCTTCCGAGTGGATATCCCAGCCTGTCATGAGCGCAGAACGCACCATCACGGATTTTGTGAGGGCGCTGCGCTCGGCTGATGTGAAGGTTTCAACGGCTGAAACGCTGGATGCGGTAAAAGCTGTTGATCTTGTCGGATACGAAGACCGGGAGTTTCTGAAAACGGCGCTTCGCTCGGTTCTGGCAAAGTCCGAAGCCGAAAAAGATACTTATGACAGGCTCTTCGAACTGTTCTTTCAAAGAAAGAAGAAAGCGCAAAGCGAAGAAGCAACGACTGCAGAGCAGGATACTGACGAAGATTCTGGCGAACCGCAGAACTTCATGGATATCGCTGAAAGTTCTGATGAAGCAGCCATTGAGATGGCGCTGGAGCGTGCAGGGCAGGCATCAGGTCTTCAGGATATACGCTTCTCTACCCAGACCTCGTATTATGCTCAGCAAATGCTCAAAGAGATGGGCGTCCGCGAGATGGAAGCAGAGCTTCTGGTGCAGTTGCAGGCTCACACACCTGAAGGCGATGCTGAAGCTGAACGCATGATGGACGCGCGCAAAATAATGACGGCGCGGGCTATCGAGTTTGCGAAACAGCAATTTGAAGTCTTTGGTGCTGGCGCTACGCAGCAGTTCCGCGAAGACTTTCTCGCCGATAAGCGCATCAACGAGATGGACCGCTCCGATATGGAGCGCATGAAGCCGCTCATTCAGAAACTTGCCAAACGCCTCGTAAGCAAACATTCGCGGCGCAAGCGCCAGAAGAACCGCGGGCAGCTCGATATTCGCAAAACGCTCAGGGCCAATGCAGGTCGCGACGGCGTGCCGTTTGATGTCCATTGGAGGCAGACAAAAAAAGACCGGCCAAAGCTGGTTCTGATTTGTGATGTCTCTGGCTCAGTTGCGCGGTTTGTTCGGTTTTTGCTCCTGTTCCTGTATTGCGTTCGCGATGTCGTGCCGGACCTGCACACTTACGCTTTCTCGGCCCGCCTCAAGGATGTCGGACCATATCTCGATACGTCACTGGACGGGTTTGAAAGCGCTATGGAGCGGATTCTGGCGGAAATCGGTTGGGGTTCCACCGATTACGGCCAGGCGCTATCAGACCTTCAGGTGGATCATTGGTCCAAGATCGATCGACGTACGACCGTTATCGTTCTTGGTGATGCGCGGTCCAATCATGGTGACCCGCGCATTGATATCTTTGAGGAACTGGCAGCCAAGACGAAGCGTATTGTCTGGCTCAATCCGGAAGCGCGTCCGCTTTGGGGAACAGGTGATAGCGAAATGCTACGCTATTTCCCGCACTGTTCGACCGTCACAATGCTCTCCAACCTGAAGCAGTTGGAGAGAGCCATTGATGACGTGTTGATGCACTACAGCTAGGCTTCGTCTGCAAAGCTTCGGAAGACGCGGGCGAGAGAAGAGGCCGCTGCCTCAATGATAATCTCGCCTTTTTCCACTGTCGCCTGAGATGGATCTGAACCAATCCGGCCATCCGGAAAATTATCGCGGTAATTGTCCGCGTCGCGGAAGTCTGAAATCGGCGCGATCTTCGGAGACATCTCCACATTTCGTACCTGATCAGGGTAGCCCGCATAGGTGACTGCGACCTCTGATGCTGTCGCATGCATGCCGTCTCCGGTCGGAAACTGACGTCGGCACTCGTCCATTACGCCAGGCATCTCCCACCAGTTCTTAGCCTTCAGGCGTAGATCTGGAAGTGAATTGCTGCCCGGGCGCTGGAAGCTACGTTCCGCATAGAGCTCGGCAAAAGCCGCCTGAAGCGTTGCTGTGTTACCGCCATGGCCGTTGAACCAGAAGATGCGTTCGAAGCCGTGCCGGATCAGGGAGTCTGTCCAATCCTTCATCGCAGCAATCATGGTTGAAGGTCGTAAAGTCATACTTCCAGGAAAGCCGAGATGGTGCTGTGCAATGCCGACATTGAAGGTTGGCCCGATCAGCATGTCTGTTTTCTGCTCAGCAGCGAAGGCGATGATCTCCGGGCAGAGCGCGTCTGTGCCGATCAGGCCGGTCGGACCATGCTGCTCGGTAGAGCCGACGGGTATCAGAATTGCCTTCGATTTTTCAAGATAGGCTTCGACTTCAGGCCAGGTGGAAAGTTGCAGGCGCATTGTACATCCTTGTGTGCTTCTTGATTTGAAAGCTGGAGGTGAACGCAGATGAGTTCAAGTGCGAGACTGTGCGTCGCATAAAAAAGGCGCCGTTTGGCGCCTCGTGGAGTTGTTCGATTTAATTCGCAGTGCAGATGTCAGGTGCGCGATAGGGCAGGTCCAGTAGATCAAAATAGGCTTGTCCGAGTGCAATATGGCGGAACGCACGGTTATCCAGCTCTGACAGTATCATGGAATTTACCTCAACCTCTTCGGCGTAAACGTTGAAGGTTTTGTTGAAGCTGGCAACGAAGTCCGTTCCTGTCAGGATGCGATCGTAATACTGATTGAAGAAGGCCGTGTAAGCCGAGACATTTTCAGGCGTGTCGAAGTAATTATCAGCAATCACGCGCCAGGTTATATCGAGCATCAGGTTCGGATGTCGGTCCAGACGCTCGGACATTAATGCAATATGTTCGTCGGCCGGTATTGTCGTGAGTTCGCGTGACAAGCCCATATGCACCCAGATGATCTTGTTGTGTGGATAGCGTTGCAACACATAATCCATCAGCGCGAGATATTCCGTCGGGTCATCATCAGAGCCGAGATCTGAGTGGATTGCGATAGGCATATCGAAATGCCGAAGGCGCTCCATAAAGCCTCGCCAGTCGTCGATATTGTCGGGAGTAGCCGGAACATGGCCATTGCCAAACAGGGCCTGCTTCACAAGGTTCACTTCGCCCATCCACTGGAACAGTCCGGGATAAGTGGCATCATACAGATCCAGCACGTCATTCACGTTCTCTGGATTGGCGAGGTCGGGGAAGGTCGCCGATAGGGTCAGCACGAGGTTATCCGGGCGGTTCGTAGCGAGGTTGGCGGCATTAGCCATGTCGTTCTGGATGGACGGGGTTGCGGGAACACCGGGACAATCAAGATAATAAGTGCAACTGTTGGTGTACGGCAGCGACTGACCAATGCCGTAAATGTTAGCGAAGAGCACGCCGCTATCTTCGAGATAGGCGAGCACCTCCTCGTATGGTCGTGGCTGGCCTCCAAACGGGCGGAAGTGGTTATGGGTATCGACAACGAAAGTTGAAGGCTGCGTTGCACGATCATAACAGGCCTGATCCGGACCTTCGCGGAACATATCCAACGTTCTGCTTGATGCCGCGAGCGGTGCGCGAGCTTCAATGTCGGGTGTAGATGTGGTTGTTGTGCAGGCCGCGAGTGTTGCGGTCGCAAACATGGCTGCTGATACGTGCTTGATCATTCTTCCCCCCTTGACCCTTTCAGGCCACGTCCCTCAAATGATTAGGAATGAAGTCAGTAAAACATGCAAGCCGTGGAACGTCCCTCCTTCGTTCAGGGGATGTGTAGCGGTCATGATGACGGTTCACTGTATGCGACGTTTATGATCAGAGGTTTGAATGAAACTTAGCATCGGGCCAGGCGCTCTCGTTGCAGCAGCATTTATCGGGCCGGGAACCGTTACTGCCTGCACGCTCGCCGGTGCAAATTTCGGATCCGCACTGCTTTGGGCACTCGTTTTTGCGACGTTCGCCACCATGATTTTGCAATCCATGTCTGCACGCCTTGGTGTGGGCGCGCGGTTGGGGCTGGGAGAAGCCTTGATGGCGGGCGCGGGTAAAACACCGGTTCGTTACGTGATCGCGGGACTCGTGCTTGCGGCACTTGGGCTGGGGAATGCCGCTTATGAAGGCGGTAATTTGTCTGGCGGCGCGCTGGGCGCCGAAGCGCTATTGGGTGATCTGAACGAGGACGAGTTTAAAGCCGTGGTTCTTGCGTTATCGGCGCTCGCGGCTGCGCTTCTAATGCTTGGCGGATATAAGCTGATCGAGAAGGCGCTGGTATCCGTCGTGATCTTGATGGCTTTGGCGTTTTTGATCGCCGCTGTGCTGGTGAAACCTGATTTAGGCGCGATGATAAATGGGTTGGTTCCGACGATCCCGGAAAATGGCCTTTTTACCGCGATCGCGCTCATTGGTACGACCATCGTGCCTTATAACTTGTTTTTGCATGCGGCCTCTGCGCGCAAGCGCTGGACTGAGACTAGTGATGTTGCAGTCAGCGAAGCACAGAGTGATACAGTGATTTCGGTCGGGCTTGGTGGATTGATATCGATCTTTGTCCTGACCACTGCTGCAGCTAGCTTATTTGGAACGGGAAGCGAGATTTCGAGCGCGCTGGATATGGCAGCAGCTATTGAGCCGACTTATGGCCAGTTTGCACGTTGGCTTGTTGGCGTTGGTTTACTTGCAGCCGGTCTGAGTTCAGCGATTACCGCACCAATGGCTACTGCCTTTGCGGTGACCGAGCTTTTTAAAAGTGATGACCCGCGCATTCAGGAAAGCGTGTTCAAGGGTGTGGCGCTCATCACGTTGCTGATCGGAACAGGATTAGCTGTTTCAGGTATCCGTCCGACCGATGTGATTTTTATCGCGCAGATCGCAAACGGGCTACTTCTGCCGATCATTGCGGCAAGCTTACTTTATGCGATGAACAGAAAGTCTCTGCTTGGTGACCGCGTTAATGGGCTGCTTTCGAACATCCTGGGCGTGGGTGTTGTTTTGATTACCCTTCTAATGGGCATACGCGGGATTGGGCGCGCCGTCGGGTTCTGGCCATGACGAAAACAATTGATCTCAACGCAGACATTGGAGAGCTTGAGGGCGATACGGGCCGCAGTCTGGATGCTGACATCCTTAGCGTGGTTACGTCATGCAATATCGCGTGTGGCGGTCATGCTGGTGATGAAGAGAGTATGCGAAAGACTCTAAGGCTAGCTAAGCGGCTTGGCGTTAAAGCTGGGGCGCATCCATCTTATCCTGACCGTGAAAACTTCGGCCGTGTGTCCATGGCCATTTTACCTGAAGAGTTGCGGGCGAGCCTGAGGCAGCAAGTCCAGATTTTTATAAAAATAGCGGAGGATGAGGGAGTATCGATCGCACACCTGAAACCTCATGGCGCCCTTTATAATGATGCCGCGAAAGACGAGGACCTTGCTGCCGTGATATCGGCCGTCGCGGCAGAGCATGGTATTTCAACGATAGTTGGTCTACCGGGCAGCAAAGTGCGAAATGCTGCAATTGTTCATAATCTTCAATTCTGCGCTGAAGGCTTTGCCGATAGAGCGTACGAAGACGATGGAAGTCTGAGAGCGCGCGCTAAAAATGGCGCGGTGCTTTATAATGCGAATGAACAAGCGAGGCAGGCGCTGGAGCTTGTCAGTGGAAACGTGACGGCCTTTTCAGGCGAACATATCCAGTTGGACGTTCAAACGATTTGTCTGCACGGCGATACGCCGGGCGCATTTGAAGCCGCCAAAGCAATTCGGGAAGCGCTTGAGGCGACAGGAGTTTCGATTGGCTCTGACTAAAGACAACATCAGTATGATCGGCGACGATCTTATCCGCGTTGCCGGCCTTCCCAGACCAGAGCTGCGAACACTGGCTCGCGAGCTCCGCGCTAGCGGCGAATGGTTGGAGGTCGTCGATGGAATTGAAGACAGCGTTGTCCAGTTCGACCCTTTAAGGTTACGACCAGACGAAGCTGTACGCCATTTATTGTCTTCTAAGCCGGTCAATGAAATTGGCAGCGACGCCGAACTTACGGAGGTTTGTCTTGAGGTAAAGTTCGGCGGAGAAAATGGCCCAGATTTCAGGGCCGTTTGTGACGAATTGAAACTGACGGAACAGGAATTGATTTCCGCGATCTGTGACGCTGAGCTTTGTGTCGATATAGTTGGGTTCACACCGGGCTTTGCCTACATATCCGGTCTTCCAGAGGCGCTTACAGTACCGCGCCTTAAGGAGCCTCGAAAACGTGTCCCAGCGGGCTCTTTCGGCATCGCGGCTGGAAAATGCGGTACTTATGCACTGGAAGGGCCTGGAGGATGGCCCTTGATCGGTCGTGTCGTGAACCGTTTGTTTAATCCGGAAAGAGAAAAACCGTTTCTCCTGTCTGCAGGGCAAAAAGTGCGCGTCTTGCGCCGGAGCGACGTATGATTGAAGTTTTGAACGCAGGGCTCCAGACAACAATTCAGGCAGGCGTCAGAGCAGGTCACCGACATTTCGGTGTTCCGGGTTCAGGGCCGGCTGATCCGTTATCAATGTCGCTCGCGAACCGGTTGGTGGGAGCGGACGCAACACAGCCTGCATTTGAACTGACTCTGACGGGAGCAAGCTTTCGCTTCCATTCCGCGGTGATGGTCTCTGTGACCGGCGCTGAGGCGGGTGTGTCACTGAATGGTGCCGGAGTGCCCATGCATGCAACCGTTCCGGTAACAGCGGGAGACGAGCTGGATGTTGCTCCGGCCAGACATGGCTGCAGGTCCTATCTGGCGGTATCGGGGCGGTTAAACGTCTCTGAATTTTTGGGCTCTAGGTCCACTTACCTTCCGGGAGGATTTGGCGGACATGAGGGCAGAGCTTTAAGAGCTGGAGACCGTATTGAGGTATCAGATGTACGGTCGGTTGCGGAGGTCGAAACGCCGCGCGAACTTCGTCCTCTGTTCAATGACAATGTTCTTTTGCAAGCGTGTCCGTCATCGGAGTTCGAATTTCTGAATGAGGATGCGCAAACGATACTTTTCGATGAAGGCTTGAAGGCGACGCAGCGCTCCAGCCGGATGGGTGTTGAGCTCTCCGGAGACCGTGCGGTTGGCTGCAATGCTCCAGAGAAGCAAAGTTCACCGGTCTTTCCCGGAAGTGTTCAATGTCCGCCGGAAGGCAAGCCGTTCATTCTGCTTGCGGATGCGCAAACGACTGGAGGCTATCCGCATGTTCTTCAGGTGATCAGCAACGACCGGTTCCAATTGGGCCAGATCAAACCCGGTGCGAGGGTTCGCTTTATTCAAAGAACTCCGGACGAAGCGGCGGATCGGCTCAGGGCTCGTTGGGAGGCTTATTCTGACTGGTTGTCGTCGCCGGTCATTTGAGGTTTGCCTGATTTCCTGCGCGCGCGAAAAAACGATTGTAGAAGCGCGGATGATTCCTCGGCGAACGGGCCTTGTTCGACTTCCGGATGCCAATGGCAAGTGGGTTGTTCGAAGAACTTTACGCCATTCGCTACCGCACCACCTTTTACGTCTTCGGCCGCATAGATGATCCGTTCAATCCGTGCATTCGCAATAGCACCAGCACACATCGTACAAGGTTCCAGCGTAGTATAGAGGTGTAGCCCCATGAGGCGGTAATTTTCGCGAATAATTGAAGCTGCCCGCATTGCCACGATTTCTGCATGTGCTGTCGCGTCATGACGCTCGATTGGGCCATTTCGACCTTCGGCAACGATGTTTCCGGTTTCCGGATCGATCAGCACGGCTCCCACGGGGACTTCTCCTGCATCCGCTGCTTCTTCTGCAAGTTCCAGAGCCCTGCGCATATAGGTCGATTTATCCGACATTCTGACTGTGCTCCTGATCGCGGCTATGGACATTATCGATTGTGTGTTTAAGCGGTACAGCTTCGTTTCGTACTACAGAGATTTGAGTTCAATGAGAATTGTTGCTGGTAAACTTAAAGGTCGCTCGATCAGAACACCTGACGGAAAGTCCACCCGGCCGACGACAGACCGCGTTCGTGAGTCTGTTTTCAATTTACTTGAACACAATGACGATATGCCGTCCCTTGATGGGGCTCGTGTGATTGATTTGTTTGCGGGTTCTGGCGCGCTTGGCTTTGAAGCGATTTCGCGCGGCGCATCCTTCTGTCTTTTCGTTGAGATCGCGGCGGGTGCGCGCGGGATCATTCGTGAAAATATCGAGGAGTTCCAGCTTTTCGGTATTACCCGTATTCATAGACGATCAGCTACAGATCTCGGTAAAAAGCCTGCGGGGCTTAGCGATCCGTTCGATCTGGTTTTTCTGGACCCGCCATACAATCAGGGGCTGGTCGCGCCGGCGCTTAGACAGCTCGAGTATGGTGATTGGATCACGCCTGACGCGGTAGCTATCGTTGAAACCGACGCGGAAGAAGAGCTGGAGATCGCCAACTGGGAACAGCTGGATGAGCGGCTCTACGGAGATACCAAAGTCCGTATCTACCGTTATTCGACGCAAGCTTAGCTGAGATTATCCAGAAATTCGTCTTTGATATCGACAGACGACTTCGTACCGACAACGCCTCTATGGTCCGCAATCCAGGTCTGAGCTGCGTCGCGTCCGCGGTTTTTGAGTTCGGTCAGGAAGCGCCAGCTGGTTTCGTATTTTGTTTCAATCGATAGCTTGCAGAGCTGTTGGTCCGCGCGGATCGCATGGATAAACAGGCGGCGATACCGCGACTGCATCCGATCAGCGAGCCAGTTCTCATCCAGAAGCTTCTGTACGAAAGCGATGGACCGTAGTTCGGATATCAGAGACGCGTTGAACGTAATCTCGTTCAAGCGGTCCAGAATTGCAGAGGCCGTTTTGGGCGTTCCTTTCCGGACCAAAGGGTTGATATGGACGATCAGAATGTCTTTCGGCACGTCAGCATAGAATAGGGGATAAAGGGCAGGGTTCCCGACATAGCCGCCATCCCAAAGCGGTGTGCCTTCGATTTCTACCGCTTTGAACACCTGAGGCAGACACGCCGATGCAAGAACAGCATCTTCCGTGATCTCATTGGTTTTAAAAATGCGGGCTTTGCCGGTTTCAACGTTCGTTGCAGCGATGAAGAGATCGATCTCCGTTTCGGCGCGAAGCACGTCAAAGTCGATAATTTTCCGCAGCGTTTGCTTTAGCGGATTATAGTCGAACGGGTTCAGGTCATATGGGCTGGCAACATTGGTCAGCGCTTGGAACATGGCAAATGGCGTGAATGGGCCGAAGGCGGGAGACATGCTGCTCGCTGCCGCTAGCGGGGCTCCACGTTGTGAGACGTCACGCCAATAGGCTTCCAGCACTTCGCGTGCGCCATCCCGGCCGTTTACAGCGTACCCGTAGGCAAGGGCGACAGCATTCATGGCGCCTGCAGAGGTCGCGGTGATTGCTTTGATGTCGAGTGAGCCTTCCTCGAGTAGGTAATCGAGAACCCCCCAGGTGAAAGCGCCATGGGCGCCGCCCCCCTGAAGGGCAAGGCTGATCGGTTGTGCTGCCATATTAGATATCTGTCCCCGTGCCGGGCGTTACAACACAACGAATAACCGCGCGATATGGTCTACCTACGATTTAGGGTCGGGTTGCGGTCGGCTGAATACATACTTTGTGTTGGTGCTTAGCGCTTCATTATAAGAATAACCTTCCAGCGCGAAAGTTTTTAACGTGTCTTCGGACGTAATCTTATTGTCGCATATCCATCGAGCCATCAGGCCACGTGCGTATTTTGCATAAAAACTTATCACGCGCGACTTCTCATCTTTCTCCTCTCGGAAGACCATTTCCAGAACGGGAGCATCGAGACGCTTCTTTTTAACGGACGAAAAATACTCGTTTGAAGCGAGATTGATTACTGGGCCACCGGCGGGTTTCAGATCGTTATTGATAAGATCAGTGATTTTCTCGCCCCAGAAGTCATACAGGTTCTGGCCCCGCTGTGTATTCAACCGAGTGCCCATCTCGAGGCGATATGGGTGGATCAAGTCCATAGGTCGCAGGAGGCCATACAGGCCGGACAGGATGCGTAGATTGCTTTGGGCATAGTCGAGCGTTTCAGTCGAAACGTTACGCGCGTCGAATCCGCGGTAAACGTCGCCGTTGAATGCCAATAGGGCAGGTTGCGCTTCTTCGGCAGACATGCCTTTTGCGAGCGCTTGATATCGTTCAAAATTGAGATTTGAGAGATCGTCCGACAGTTTCATGAGCGAGCCGATCTCTGAGCGGCTCAGCTTTTTGGTGCGCTCAACGAGCTCTGCTGTATCCGTTTCCAGCCGTGGAGCTGTCTTGTCGATTGCTACAGGCATCTCTTCAAAGTTCAGGTTTTTGGCTGGTGATAGAAGTACGAGCATTGTTGTGTCTTTACCCTGATATAACGCGCTCTTCTGGCGCTTTCGATACTTTGTGACGTCATCCTTATGAGATTTGGATGTAGCGTTCGAATGGCGCGAGCAAACCCAAGCGTTGGTGTTATCTGACCCGATTCGAACTCGAGTAAGCTTGTCACCGACTAGACTGTGAAAATTCGGCCCGGATTCATGATGTTTTGGGGGTCCAGTGCGCGTTTGATCCGCCGCATGGTCTCAAGCTCTGCAGGATTTTTATGGTCTGGAAGTTCGTGGCGTTTCAAAAGGCCAATCCCGTGCTCTGCTGAAATCGAACCGCCCATTGAGGTTACCAGCGTGTGGACCAGATCCGTTATGTGTTCAGCTTGCGCCTTGATGATAGGGTGCTCTGCGGACGCAGGCTCAGCCACGGCATAGTGAAGATTACCGTCTCCGAGGTGGCCGAATGCAAAAATTTCAACATTCCCAACGTCAGATTTTAGCCTGGCTTCGCATTCTTTCAGGAATCCTGGGAAAAGTGATACCGGGATTGAAATGTCGTGGTTTATCGATGTCAGGAAGCCGCGCTTCACGAGCGGAAGGCTCTCCCGGACTTTCCAGAACTCTTCGGCATGAGTGAGAGACGCGGCGATAGTGCCATCAGCGATCAGACCGTTCTCGAATGCCTTTTCGAGGACTTGTTCCATAGTGCTCTGTGCGAGTTTTTCGTCTGCGAAGGAAAGCTCAACGAGAACGCGCCATGGTAGTTCGTTAGGTAGAGGGTCTCTGCATCCGCTGATCTCGGCAGCTGCGAGTTCTACTCCGCTTTTGTGCATGAGTTCGAAGCTGGTGACCGTATCGCCTGCTTCACTGCGAAATAGTGACAGGAGGTCTACTGCGTGTTCCGGCGTCTCCAGTGCCAACCATGCGGTTGCCGTCCGAGGTGTCGGGAACAGTTTGAGGCAAGCGCCAGTTACAATTCCTAGTGTGCCTTCAGCACCGGCAAAAAGGTGTTTCAGATCATAGCCGGTATTATCTTTTCGAAGCCCGCGAAGGCCGCCCCAAATTTCGCCATCTGCTGTGACGACTTCGATACCGAGCAAAAGGTCCCTCATCATTCCGTAACGGAGTACGGCCACGCCACCCGCATTGGTCGAAATCAATCCGCCGATTGTTGCAGTCCCCTGGCTTCCCAGTGAGAGCGGAAAGAAGCGGTCATTGTTTTCGGCGGCACTGTGCACTGATGTGAGAATGCATCCGGCATCAACAGTGATGGAATTGTTCAGCGGATCAATATCACGAATTGTGTTCATGCGCTTGAGCGAGAGAACGACTTCACCATGTGCGAGGCCAGCGTTCACAAGACCTGTATTGCCGCCTTGAGGCGTAATCGCGACGTTATGTTTCGCGCATAGTTTGACGGCAATTGCTGCTTCCTCAGTCGATGCCGGCTTTAGAAGAAGCTGCGAATATCCTCGATAGTTTCCACGCCAGTCTTCTAGGTGCGGGCTTATTTCCTCAGGATCGATACTCCAGCTCTTTTCGCCAAGAGCTGATTTGATTTCGTCCAGAAAGGCTTGCGGGAGGCTTTGGGCGTCGTGGGTCATGTGGATTAGATAACTACTGAGCTTAGTGAATCACAGGGCGGCTCGACGAAGTCGGTCGTTTATGGCAGCGCCAATTCCAACTTCGGGGATGGGAGCAACGGCGATAGCATCATAAGTGAGATCGAGTTCACGTATCATCGCATACAGGTTGGAAGCTGCTTCGGTGAGATCACCTGTCTCAGAGAGCGACAGCGTCGTCGTCGCAGCGACAGGTCCGAAGCCGATATAGGCTTCGTCTGCTTCCGGAGACGTGATGTTCAGGCGAAGTCTGGCCTCAGGAGAATAGTGCCGTGACAGCATACCAGGTGATTTTGGCGCGTTATCGTCGTGCAAGGATGTACCTATCTTACCGACCACGGCCTCGATATCGTCTTTGGATACACTTCCGGGGCGCAACAGTGTCACTTCGTCGTTTAGTACAGCGACGACAGTCGATTCAAGGCCGATCCGAGCACTTCCACCATCCAGCACAAGTGGGAGATTGGCCCCAAACTCATCCCTAACATGCTGAGCTGAAGTCGGGCTAACATAGCCCGAAATGTTGGCGGACGGGGCGGCGATCGGCTTTCCGAAGGCGGCGATCACTTCTTGCGCAACGGGATGGGCTGGAAAGCGCAGCGCCTGCGTCTCAAGACCGGCCCTCGCGAGATCGCATATTGTATTCGAAGCCGACTTTGGAAGAACCATAGTGAAGGGGCCGGGCCAGAACACCTCGGCGAGCTGTTGCGCCTTGCCGCTGAAATCTGCTTGCGCCGCCGCCATATCCATAGAGCCGACGTGCGCGATTAGCGGATTGAACTGCGGGCGTTTCTTGAGTGCGAAAATCTTTGCCACTGCGTCTGCATTGGTCGCGTCAGCGGCAAGCCCATAAACGGTCTCGGTAGGGAGGCCGATCAATTCGCCTACGGAGAGCAATTCTATTGCAGCGGTGCAGTTTGTCATGCGGGGCTGATACCGGATTAAGAGGACGACATAAACTCTTATTGTTGGTTGCCACCTTTGACGTCAGCGGACGGCTCGTTGTACCAGCATTATACGACATATAAAAAATATAAGGGAATAGAGATATGGATGCAAAAACATCACCTGACGAGCAGATCGGAAAATCGCCCAAGGTGACGTTGGACTATCCATACGAAGAGAGCGAAGCACCCGAGCAGGGGACGGTAAAAGAAGTCGCTGACGGCGTTTTCTGGGTGCGTATGGCGCTGCCATTCTCTCTGCAATGGATCAACCTCTGGCTCTTGCGCGATCATGACGGTTGGGTGGTTGTCGATACCGGCATGGGAATGGAAGAGACCCGTGAGCACTGGCGGACTATTTTTGACACCGTTCTGCAAGGTTTGCCGGTCAAGCGTGTGATCGTGACACATATGCATCCGGATCATGTCGGTCTGGCTGGGTGGATATCGAGAAAGTTCGATGCGCCACTTCATATGTCTCAGCTAGAATATCTTATGTGCCGCACGCTTGTTGGCGATACCGGTCGTAGGGCACCTGAAGCGGGCATACGGTTCTTCAAGGCGTCAGGCTGGGATGATGAGGCAATTCAAACCTACAAGGACCGTTTCGGACGGTTTGGGCTCGCCGTTTCAAGACTACCAGATTCCTACGAGCGTCTATCTGATGGAGACGTGCTTTCTATCGATCGAAGTGACTGGCAGGTTTTAGTCGGCTCCGGGCACTCGCCGGAGCATGCGTGTCTATTCAATGCTGAAAAGAATTTATTCATTTCGGGCGATCAGTTGCTGCCGCGGATCTCGTCCAATGTTTCAGTGCACCCAACCGAGCCAAACGCTGATCCCCTGACTGACTGGATCGAGAGTTGTGCTCGATTACGTGATGCATTGCCGGAAGATGTTCTGGTTCTGCCAGCGCATAATCTCCCATTCCGTGGAGCAAAGGCGCGGTTTCAGGCTTTGATTGACGGACATGAGAAGTCGTTGCGCAGGTTGTTACGCAGGCTGGACGAACCAAAAACGGTACCGGAGTGTTTCGGCGCAATTTTTGTTCGTGAAATCAGTCCGGACATACTTTCGCTTGCGACGGGCGAAACTCTGGCCCATCTCAATTGTCTGATTGGACGTGGTCAGGCTGTTCGTACGCTCGGGGACGATGGCGTATGGCGGTATGAAAGGGTGAGCTGATGTTACGTGAAAAGAAGCCGATGTATCGCATAGGTATCGGGCTGATCGGCCTAAGCGTTCTGGGCTGGATTGTTGTAATCGGCTTGCAGCTCTTCGGTTTCGTTGCGGGATCGTCGGGCACTGTTCAATCATCGTTGGTGTTCAGCGCACTGCTACCAATTTGTGGGGGATTGGGCATGCTCGTTCTGCTCATTCAGGTCGTCATAGACCGATTGAACAGCAAAGAAGACGACTATTATTCGAAGAATGTGGAGCGCTGATATGATTATCACGACAACTGAGACAATTCCCGGCCGTGAAATCTCTGAGGTGATTGGTATCGCCAAGGGCAATGTTGTGCGTGCACGCTTCGTTGGGCGGGACATTATCGCGGGCCTCAGAACGCTTGTCGGCGGCGAAGTCGACGAATACACCAAACTTATGGCCGAAGCGCGTGAACAATCTTACGACCGCATGCTTGAATCTGCGCGGCAAATGGGTGCAGATGCCGTCGTGAACGTGCGGTTCACAACATCCCTTATCATGCAAGGCTCATCTGAGATCATGACCTATGGAACGGCGGTACGTCTGAAATGAACGATATTACTGAGGACAATCAGGAAAAGGCATCGCTTCTTGAGCGTGGTCTTGGCGAACTGAAAGAGCTGATTGTCACCATCGCGGTATTTCTGCCGGTCTGGTTTTTTGTTTCGCTGTTTTTCTATGAGCTCCGCTCTATTCCAAGCGAAAGCATGGTGCCAAACCTTCAGGTTGGTGACCGCGTCGCTGTTTCAAAATTCGCATACGGCTATTCGCGCTATTCTCTTCCACTTGGCGTCGGCCGGTTTCTGCCATTGGGTGAAGGGCGAATGTTTGCGGGTGAACCTGAACGTGGTGACGTCATCGTGTTTCGCCACCCCCACCAGGACCGCGTGATGATCAAACGACTGATCGGTTTGCCCGGCGACCGAATTCAGATCTTTGATAATCTGATACTTCTCAACGGCGAACCGATGCGCCAGGAGCCAGTACGCCGTGTCAGCTATCACGAACATCGCTACGGCCAGCTGCTAAATGCAGATGAGCTGATGGAGACGACACCTGAAGGCGTATCTTATCTGGTGCATGATATCGTAGAAGGAACGAGTGAAGATCGCGAGCCACGCGCGGAGACCCCGTTGTTTGTCGTACCAGAGGGGCACTACTTCTTCATGGGTGATAATCGCGACAACTCTACAGATGCGCGTGCTCTTACAGGGCACTGTCCGCAGAGTTCCGAAGGCGTGATTGATCGTGCGGGTTGTCCCCCAGCGCGCCGCTATCGTCAGGAAGCCAGCATCGGCTTTGTGCCGTTTGATCACCTGATTGGTCGTGCGGATACGGTTCTGTTCACGCTGAATTTCTGTAGCCGTTACGAATCGGGCTGCCCGGAAGGTCGGGTCTGGAAAAGTTTGTAGGCCTGATTATCCCTTAATTAGCCAGTTTATGAGAGCGTCCTTCGCCTAGAGGGACTGCTCCATGCTGTATGAATTCGTTCGCTTCGCCGACTTGTCAGACGATGATATTTCCGCTTGGAAATCCATTATCTCCGGCGACATTGCGCTTTCCAGCCCGTTCTTTGAACCCACCTTTACGCGCGTTGTATCTGAAGTGCGGAATGATGTCTGGATCGTGCTTGGGCGGGAAGACGGAGAGCTAAAACTCATATGGCCTATGCAAAAGGCTGGACGAGTAGCTGAGCCAGTTGGGGCGCCATTCTCAGACTATCACGGCCCCATTGTGGCTGCCGGTGCAGACTTTGATCCAGAAGAGTTGATCAATGCCGTGGGCCTGAGTGTGGTCAGAATGACGGGCGTGCATGACCCGGCGTGTCGGCTGCATGACTATGCGCAGGAATTTGATGGCGCCTTTGTCGTGGATGTTCGTAAGGGCGTGGATGCCTATTTTGACACGCAGCGAGAACTCTACTCACGGCACGCAAAAAAGCAGCGGCGCATCAAGCGAAAGATGGAGCGTGAGGTCGGTCCGATAAGTTTCGATTTTGATGATCGAAATGAAGAGCACTGGTCAACATTGATGCGCTGGAAGCAGCGCCAGTACAATGAGACTGGGCGCCATAATGTGCTTGGCCCGAAATGGGTCCAGGACATGCTCTACAAGCTTTGGAAAAGCGATGATGCCGATTGCCGAGGGTATCTACATACTCTGACCCATGAGGGCAGACTTGTAGCTGCTGAGTTCAACCTCGGAAACAAATCCACCATCCACGGCTGGGTGCCTTCCTATGACCCGGAGTTTCACAGCTATTCTCCGGGTAATATGCTGCAGGATTTCATTATCGAGGGAATGGAAGACTACGGCCTGAGTTTCTATGATCTCGGTGTCTCGGCCGGTCATTACAAGAAATACTATGTCGAGTATCAGATACCTGTCATTCGAGGTGCGATCCGGTCTTCTTCTGTTATGTCGACGCTGGGGGGCGCAAATGAGCGGCTCTGGCTGAAGTTGGAGGACGCGCATATTCCGAAGGTTAGTCACGTAATGGGGCAGATTCGGCGCCGCTATGAGATTATCCGCTCCGCTGAACCGAGCTTCAGTGGCCGCATGGCCGGTGTGGCGAGTGCTGCTAAAAACGTTGTCAGTGGATCAAAACGTTCATCAGAGGTGCCTGAAGATACGGAAACCTGAAGACGTTTACCGATCTGTGCCCGCAATGGCTTGCGCATGTCCGGAGCGACGGTTAACACCTGAAGGGTATCGTTTTTCGGGGAGGTCCATGTGGCGACAGAAACGGACAGTCACATGACGCAAAGTCCTTCAGAAAAGACGCAGGCTTCAACAAAGAAGCCGGGACCGATTATCGTGGCGCGCCATGGTCGTCCGGCTCTTGATCGTGCCGCGGGTCCACGCCTGTCTTGGCAGGAATACAAAGACTGGTGGGCGCGTTACGAAATCGGCAGCCTCGCCGAAGGTCAGGAAGCGCCTCAGAAGCTCAAAGACATAGTTGCGGATAGTGATGTCGTTTTGTCTTCCAGCCGTCCTCGGGCACGCGAGACAGCAATGAAGGCCGCACCCTGGGCTGATATCGAATCATCTGAGCTGTTCTGGGAAGCTAATTTACCGCCACCGACGTGGGAACGAGTGCGGTTTTTACCTAAAACATGGAATATCCTCGCGCGTGCTGCATGGCTTCGCGGGCACAAACTGGACGGTGAAGGCATACGCGAAGCTGAAGAGCGCGCTGAACAGGCTGTAGACTACCTGATCGATCGCGCTCAGGAGGGACAAGTGTTTCTGGCCGCGCATGGTTGGTTCAACCGTATGCTGCGTCCACGTCTCAGGAAGCGCGGCTGGACGTGTAAGCAGGATGGCGGCGATCGGTATTGGTCATATCGGCTGTACACATTCGACGAATGACGTGTATCCCTGTAGCGTAAGATGTTCGGCTTTTTTCCTGTAGGAGTAAAACATGGGTGATCAGACATCCGTTGAAAACCTGAGTTTTGAAGACGCGCTGAAAGAGCTTGAGACAATTGTCGAGAAGCTTGAGGGCGGCGATGTCGAACTCGAAGAGTCTATCAAGATTTACGAACGCGGTGCTGCGCTTAAAGCGCATTGCCTCGGAAAGCTGAAAAACGCCCAGCTCAAGGTCGAGCAGATCGTGCTGAATCAAGACGGTGACGTCTCGGCGGCTCCCGTCTCTGCAGACAGCTGATTGGTGTTTCTGTGACGGATTTTGAAACCAAGCTTTCTGAAATCGCTGACAAAGTAACTGTCGTGCTTGACCGTCTGATTGCGCCGGCGGACGGGCCAGAGGCGCAGCTTATGCGCGCCATGCGTTATGCGTCGCTCGCGACGGGGAAGCGTTTGCGTCCATTCTATGTGCTGACTTTCGGCTCACTGTTTGATGCACCGGAAAAATCTCTGATGCGCACCGCGGCTGCATTGGAGTGCGTGCATACCTATTCACTGATTCACGATGATCTTCCTTGTATGGATGATGACGATCTGAGGCGCGGTCAGCCAACGGTCCATAAAAAGTTCGACGAGGCGACTGCGGTTCTGGCCGGAGACGCGCTGCTCACGCTTGCATTTGAGATTCTGGCTAGCCCGGAAACTCATCCGGATGCTCACGTCCGTTGCAAGCTAATAGAAAAGCTGGCGAAGGCTTCAGGCGCTCAGGGCATGGTAGGTGGGCAGATGATTGATATGCTGTCCGGTGACGTCCGGCAGGATCTCAACTCCATCACCAGAATGCAGCGTCTCAAAACGGGCGCGCTGATTTCCTATGCTGGTGAAGCGGCCTGCATACTGGGCGGGGCAAGCGATGCCGAGCGACATGCAATTCAGGGCTTTACCCATGATCTCGGTCTGGCTTATCAGATCGCCGATGATTTGCTGGACGTCGAAGGCGATCCGGAAGTCGTTGGAAAACAGACTCAGAAGGATGAAGAGGCAGGCAAAGCGAATTTTGTATCCGTTTTGGGTGTTGAAGATGCACGCCAGCGTGTGCGGTTTTTAGCCACACAATCTAAAGAACATCTCGCAATGTTCCGTAATCGTGCCACCTTATTGCTTCAATCCGTTGATTTTGTACTAGAACGACAGAACTAAATAATAAGACGATTATAGTCGGAAATTGCTGAAATGACTGCCACGCCGTATCTGGACGAAATTCACCTGCCTTCAGACCTCCGCGACAAATCCCGCGACGAGCTGAAGGTGATCTGCGACGAGCTACGTACTGAGGTCGTAAACGCCGTTTCGACGACGGGTGGTCATTTGGGAGCTGGTCTGGGTGTTGTCGAGCTGACGGTGGCAATTCACCACGTCTTCAGCACGCCGAATGACAAGCTGATCTTTGATGTTGGGCACCAGTGCTATCCTCATAAAGTTCTAACAGGACGCCGCGATCGTATTCGTACGCTTCGTCAGGGTGGCGGTCTGTCGGGGTTCACCAAACGCGCGGAAAGCGATTATGATCCGTTCGGCGCAGCCCACGCGTCGACGTCTATTTCTGCTGGCCTGGGGTTCTCTGTTGCCAGCGCGCTTGATGGCCGCGAAGACCAGACAGTCTGTGTGATTGGCGATGGCGCGATGTCTGCTGGCATGGCCTATGAGGCAATGAACAATGCTGGCGCGCTCAACAAGAAGCTGATCGTTATTCTGAACGATAATGATATGTCGATCGCGCCGCCGGTCGGTGCGATGAGCCATTATTTGTCCAAGCTGGTTTCTGGTAAGCCGTATCGCTCGCTGCGAAAGCTCGCAAAAAACCTCGTAAAACCTATGGGGCTCGAAAAGCCGGTTCGTAAGGCGGAAGAGTACGCGCGCGGTTTCGCGATGGGCGGCACCATGTTCGAAGAGCTTGGCTTCTACTATATCGGTCCGGTCGATGGACATGATCTTGAGGTCCTGATCCCTGTGCTCGAAAACGTTCGGGACAGCTTCGATGGCCCTGTTCTGATCCACGCCGTGACGCAAAAAGGTAAAGGCTATGAACCAGCTGAAAATGCTGACGACAAGTACCACGGCGTCTCGAAATTCAATGTCGTAACTGGCGAGCAGGCAAAAGCAAAACCGGCTGCCCCGAGCTACACAAAAGTATTTGGTCAGACGCTGACAGAACTCGCAAAGACCGATGATAAGATCGTGGGCATCACGGCTGCCATGCCTTCTGGTACGGGCATCTCGCTCTTTGCGGACGCATTCCCTGAACGCACATTCGATGTAGGCATCGCGGAGCAACACGCGGTAACATTTGCAGCGGGTCTGGCGGCAGATGGTTTCAAGCCGTTTTCCGCGATCTATTCTACCTTCCTTCAGCGTGCCTATGATCAAGTGGTACATGACGTAGCTATTCAGAGGCTACCTGTACGGTTTGCAATCGACCGTGCTGGTCTTGTCGGCGCGGACGGTCCAACACACGCGGGCAGCTTCGATATCAGCTTTATGGGGCATTTGCCGCATATGGTGGTTATGGCTGCAGCCGATGAAGCTGAGCTTGCACGTATGGTTCTGACCTCCTCTATGATCGACGACTCTCCGTCTGCGTTCCGTTACCCAAGAGGAGAGGGCGTAGGCGTCGAAATTCCGACCGGCGATCTCCTTAAGCCTTTGGAGATCGGCAAAGGCCGTATTGTTCGCGAAGGCAGTTCGGTCGCCATCCTCTCACTGGGTGCCCGCCTTGCTGAATGCCTCAAGGCAGCTGATTTGCTGAATGCACAGGGCCTGACTGCAACTGTGGCAGATGCGCGTTTTGCAAAGCCTTTGGATCATGCTCTGATCGACCAGCTGGTGCGCCATCATGAGGTCCTTATCACGGTGGAAGAAGGCTCTGTTGGCGGTTTTGGCGCATTCGTAATGCACTATCTCGCGGATGCAGGTCATCTCGATCAGGGGCTCAAAGTACGCACTATGACGCTGCCTGATATCTTTATTGATCAGGACAAGCCTGAGGCTATGTACGAACTTGCAGGCCTCAGTGCTCGACATATCGCCGAGAAAGCCATTTCTGCTCTCGGCCGGGGAAGTGTAGCGGAGCTCAACAAGGCGGCAGTCTAGCCGCCTTCACCTTACGGCACCCCTTGATTTTAATGGTGATGACCGGCACTCAGATTGAAATATAAAAATCGTCTGAGGGAGATGTCATTGTCCGGTCAACCAGTAGCCGCCTTACCAGAAGGCTGGCCCGTTGTGTCCATTGAGGACGCAAGCAAAGTTCTTACATCACCAGGCCTGCCGTTTGAGATGGAGATGCAATCCGTCAATGGCGTTCGTATGCCTGTGTACAAGAACGCTTATCCTACTATGCGGGCTCTTTTTGAGTATGGTCGTGCGACTTGGGGACCGCGCGATATGGTCGTGTTCGAAGACGAACGCGTAACCTTCGAGGCAAATGCCCGGGCTGTGGAACATCTGGCAAAGGCATTGCTCAACGATTTCGGTCTGAAGAAAGGCGATCGCGTCGCGATCTGTATGCGTAACTATCCGCAATGGCCGGTCGCTTTCTGGGCCTGTCTCGTTAGTGGGCTTATCGCTACGCCTCTGAATTCATGGTGGAAGGGTGAAGAGCTCGAATACGGTCTCGACAACAGCGGCGCGCGCGTCGCTATTGTCGATCCTCAGATTATTGAGCGTATTCAGGAGCATTGGGCAAATGTACCAACTCTTGAGCGGGTGATCGTAGCACGTGCAGATCAGGACGATTATGCCGACCCGAGTGTCACGGCACTTGAAGAAGTTATTGGCAATGTAGGCAACTGGGCGAAGCTTCCGGTTATCGGGCTTCCAGAGGTTGAGCTTTTGCCGGATGACGACGCAACGATCATGTATTCGTCAGGAACTACAGGTCGTCCAAAAGGCATTCTGGCTACACACCGCGCAATCGTTTCCAACATGTTCAATTCGATGGGTAATCAGGCGCGCGCACTGCTTCGACGCGGTGACGAGATCCCGGTCAACGGGCCCGACGAGCCTCAAAAGGCGACGCTTCTCGCAATACCGTTCTTCCACGCGACTGGTGCTTTTGCTGTGCTAGCACCGACAATGCACAACGGACAGAAGATCGTCTCCATGTACAAATGGGACGCCGGTGAAGCGCTTCCTATCATTGAGCGGGAAAAGATCACGACATTTGGCGGCGTTCCAGCGATCGCATGGCAGGTGCTGGAACATCCGGATCGTGAAAAGTATGACCTATCGTCAGTGGAAGGCGTTTCATATGGCGGCGCGCCGTCTGCGCCTGAACTTGTCGCAACGATTAAACGCACCTTCAAAGATGCGCATGCGGCGAATGGTTGGGGCATGACTGAGACCTGCGCAACTGCGACGCTGAATCTTGCAGAAGACTATATTATGCGTCCGCAAAGTGCCGGTCTTCCGGGCTTCGCAATGTCCCTCAAAATTGTTGGCGCTGACGGTAAAGAAGTACCGCGCGGCGAGGTTGGCGAGCTTTGGTGCTTCGGTCCGTCAAATGCCAAACTCTATTGGAACCGGCCTGACGCAACCGCGGAAACGTTCATTGATGGATGGGTCGTCACGGGTGATCTGGCGCGTATGGATGAAGAGGGTTTCCTCTATCTGGTCGACCGCGCCAAGGATATGCTTATCCGTGGTGGCGAGAACATTTACTGTATCGAAGTTGAGAACACGCTCTACGAACACCCGGCTGTTATGGATGCTGCCGTGGTGGGTATTCCGGATAAAGTGCTTGGTGAAGAGGTCGGTGCTGTGGTGCAGCTGAAACCCGGCATGGACGTAAGCGAGCAGGAAATACGCCACTTTGTTGCGGGTAAACTCGCTGCGTTCAAAGTCCCAAAACGAGTGGAGTTCGAACGAGAACCTCTGCCACGTAATGCGAACGGTAAAATCCTGAAGGGTGAGCTCAAAGAGCGCTTCCTGTAATCTAAGGCCAGTTTGCGGAGGCGAATTATTCGCCTTCGCAAGCTACTATGCCTGTCTCTTCACAGCCTGCATCGAGCGCGGCGAGCAAAGAAACAGTTGCAGCAGCTAGGTTAGCTTCTGTCTGAACAATGGTTTCACGGCTGGAAATCAATGTACGTTGGGAATCCAGAACATCGATAAAGCTAGCAAGACCCTCGCGGTACAGCGCGTCAAGCTGGTCATATGCTGCCTGACTGGCTTCCACTGCGCGAAGCTGTCCTTCAAGTGTTTCCTGAATGGCCTCAATGCTTACCAGCGCAATCTCAACTTCCTGAAGCGCGTCCAATAATGTCGCTCTGTAGGTGAGAGCTGCAAGTTCCGTGCGCGCGATCTGTATGTCGACTTCTGCCTGACGGCGTCCAAAATCGAATACAGGAATGTCTACGAGTGCGGACAGACTATAACCGATCTCGTCAGAGCGACCTGAAACGTCACCAAAACCTGCCTGAATTTGACCGGGTATCCGAATGGACGGCAAAAGGTCTGCGCGTTCAGCATCAATCAAGGCCAAGGCGGAGCGATAGTCAGCTTCCGCGGCACGAACGTCCGGGCGACGTCTCACCAGATCAGCAGGAATACCGATATCAGAGACAAACTGGATTTGAGGAATCGTCTCTCTGTCTGGGTTTGTAATCTGGTCCAGAGCGGACGGCTCGCCCATCAGGCGCTGGATTTCAAATTCCGCCTGCCTGCGTGCTGCAATGATCTGGCTACGCTGGGCAGCTGTGCGCTCGTAATCTGCCTGGGTGCGGTCTACGTCGAGTTTTGGCGACAAGCCGGCGCGATAGCGGGACTCCACGATCTGAAGCGTTCGCGCCTGAAGTTCCAATGTGGATTCAAGCAAAGCCAATCGGGCGCTGGCACGGCGAAACTCGATATACTGGAGCGCAATTGCGCGGGTGACCAAACGACGGACATCATTTGCGTTCAAAGCGCTTGCTTCCAAAGCCGCTTGAACCGAGGCGCTGCGAGCAGCAGTTCGTCCATTCAGGTCAGGATCGAAAGTGCCGCCAATGCCGGTCGAGCCAGTGAAATTTCCATCTAAGCCGCTAGTGATGACGCCACTCAGCTGGTTGTTTACGAACGCGTCTAGCGTAGGAAGCAAATCTGATTGAGATGCATCTCGCTGAAGCTGCGCGATATCCGTCTGTAAAAGCGCCTGGGCGACGCTGATGTTATTTGCCTGAGCACGGTCTACCAGCTCAGTCAGAACTGGATCATTGAACCCAAGCCACCAGTCAGCATAGGAGAGAGTTGTTTCATCTGCCGGAAGGTTTGTGACGTAACTTTCCGGAAGGGTTTGATCTAATGTTGGCTCTACGGTGTTCGTGGCACAGGCTGCGCAGAACGCAGTGGCGCCGATTGCTAAAATTCGAATTGATGTCATTACTCCGCGGGCCCCGCATGAGGTTGCTCGTCCTGTTCGCTGTAACGTTGTAGATCGCTGTCGAGCTCATCGTCAGTCTGCGTTTTAGGAGAGCTGAAACGCGCGATTGAGAGATACAGAACTGGAGTCAGGAATAGTGTGAAGACCGACGCCAGACCAAGTCCGCCAAAGATAACCCAGCCAATTGCATTCCGCGCCTCTGCGCCCGCTCCGCTTGAGAGGAGAAGGGGAATCGCTCCGAATGCTGTTGAGATGACTGTCATTACGATTGGCCGTACGCGCACCGTTGCAGCCTCATAGACCGCGTCTTTGAGCGCCAGTCCTTCAGCTCGCAGCTGGTTTGCAAACTCTACCAACAGGACGCCATTTTTTGCCATCAATCCGATCAGAAGAACGAGCCCGATCTGGGAATAGATATTCAAAGACACGCCGGACAGGAAAAGAGCATAGATCGCGGCAGCGAGCGCAAATGGTACAGTGATAATGATGATGAGGGGGCTGGACAGGCTCTCGAACTGGGCGACCAGCACAAGGAAGACGATCAAAAGGGCAAACCCGTAGGTGATCAAAAGATCGCGGTTGGACTCGCCCAGGGTTTCGGCTTCACCACGGAAGATCATAGAGATGCCTTCAGGTAATGTGTCCGCCGCTAGTCGCTGCATTTCCTCAATCGCATCAGCAAGTGGAACCCCAGAGGCAATATCCGTCTGAACTTCAATCGCGCGGCGCTGCTCGACACGGTCCAGCTCGGCGGCGACGCCTTCTTCGACGAGTGTTGTCAGGCTTGAAAGTGAAACCAGCTCGCCGCTATTAGAGCGCACAAACAGATTACTAAGATCAGTTGGCGTCTCAATGGCGTTTGTTTCTGCTTCCAACATGATTGGGATAGCCTGATCCTGAACATTGAGGTCGGTAATGTCTTCACCGCCAACCATTGCGCGGAGCGTCAATGAGAGCTGGTCGAGTGACACGCCGAGATCTGCCGCGCGCCGGCGATCCACCTGAATGGATAGTTGTGGTTGTGTTGGCTGATAAGAAATCTCGGCGTTTGAGAGGATGGTCGATTCTGTCTCGACTGTGTCAGCGAGCTGGCGCGCCGCAAGATAGATTGACTGGTAATCGGGACCTGTGAGTGCGACTTCGAGGCCAGAGCTTCGTCCGCCACGGCCAAAGCTCAGGCTGCTAGGTCCGAAGGCGCTGGCACGAATACCCGGAACCTGTGAAAGCGGGCGGCGAAGTTCTGCGACAATTTCTTCCTGAGAACGCGAACGCTCTTCCCATGGAGCGAGTTCGGCGGTCACGCCCACGCGGTTAGGGTCCCAGCGACCAACAACTGTGAAGATCGAGCGGATTTCACCTGAGTCCAAATATGGTTGGAGGATCGCTTCGACTTCGTCGGCCTGGCGTTCCATGAAGTTGAGTCCTACGCCGTCAGGGCCGGATGCGAAGATTTCAATGCGTCCGCGATCTTCGCTCGGGACGAGCTGTGATGATATGTTCTGATATGCGAAGTAAGCGCCACCGGCGGCTGCGAGGCTGACAAAAAATGTAACGAGAGGGAAGGCCAGGCAGAGTTTGAGCATGCGACTGTAGAGGTCACGAAGCGGATCACCGATGCGTGCGAAAAAGTTCGGTTTATCGGACTTTTCCACTAGCGTGAATTTCGCGGCAATTGCGGGTGATAGCGTGAGCGCGACGAACGAAGAAATAATCACCGAGAAGGCCAGAACAAAACCGAACTCACGGAACAATCGGCCGACGGTGGACGGTAAGAATGAAAGTGGCACGAATACCGCCACAAGAACCGCGGTGGTCGCAATAACGGCAAAGAAAACCTGACGCGTGCCTATTGCGGCTGCGGCGCGCTTTGGAACGCCCTGAGATTGCTGTCGCTGAATGTTTTCTAGGACGACAATCGCATCGTCTACAATCAGGCCGGTTGCCAAAACCAGAGCAAGCAGGGTGAGGAGGTTGATCGAGAAACCCATCAACCAAATGCCGGTCAGCGTGCCAACAAGCGCAATCGGAATCGCGACAGTTGGAATGATCGTCGCTTTCCATGACCCTAGGAACACCCAGATCGTGGCGATTACGATTGCGACTGTGATCAGAAGAGAGATCAGAACTTCCTGAACGGATTTTCGAATGAACACGGCATCGTCGGATGTGACGCTGATCGTGACACCTTCAATCCGGTTGTTCAGGCGTTCGACCGCTTCTCGGACGGAGTCGGAAATCTGAATTGTGTTGGATTGGGCCTGACGTACGACACCGAGGCCGATGATTGGCTCGCCATTGAGACGAAGCAGGTTGTTTGCATTGGCCGGTGCAAGTGTCACCTCCGCGACGTCTCCGATCTGGATATCATCGCGTATGATGACTTCCTTGATACGTTCGGGTGTGGACGCCGTTGCTTCTGCGCGAACGATCAGCGCCTGATCTGTCGATTGGAAGCTGCCGGCAGGCACGTCGAAAGGTGCCAGTCTTAGCGCCGTTGCGACATCGCTTACTGTAAGGCCAAAGCGGTTCATGCGCTGAGGGTCGACCACGACACGCATCTGGCGCTCTCGCGTGCCAAATTCATTGAGTGTCGCCACGCCATCAATAGCCTGGAGCGCCGGCATAATGTCTGTTTCAATAATTCGAGTAAGCTCGTCTTCGGGATATTCCTGTGACACGACAGCAAGCTGCATCATTGGGCGCGCGTCGTTGTCTGCTTTCGTCACGAAGACATTTTCCACACCGTCAGGCAAGCGGCGCTGTACTCGGCTCACTGCTTCGCGTACTTCGGAAGCTGCAGAGTTGAGATCCACCCCCGGATTGAATTCAATCCGGATGCGGGCCGAGTTTTCTTCACTGGAGGCGTTTATCTCTTTGACGCCAGAAACGGTTGCGACAGCGCCCTCAAGTACGCTGGTGACGTCGGCGTCCATTGTTTCTGGTGCGCCGCCAGGAAGGCTTGCCGTAACTGAAACGATTGGACGGTCAACGTCCGGCAGTTCGCGGACTTCTACGCCAAATAGAGCCGCAACGCTCGCCAGTACGATCAGTAGGTTAAATACGGTAATGAGTAGCGGACGTTTGACCGCGAGTTCTGGGAGACCGGATTTAGGCGCGCCAATCATTGTACTGCTGCGCCCGTGATTGATCGACGGATTTCAGCAACGGGAATAGCGTTGTTGGCTGTAGGCTGTACAACCGAGACTGATGACCCTTGGCGCACTTTCTGGACGCCCTCTGTGATGATCATGTCGTTCTCACTGAGTTCAGCGCGGACAAGCGCATAGCCGTTGTCGCGAGACACGATCGTCACGGGAACACGCTGTGCCTGATTGTTCACGACTTTCCAGAGATAAGCGCCATCGCCGCCCCAGACGATAGATGCCTCCGGAACGGCCGGGTAATCATTTCCGGGTAGCGAGAATTCTACACGGAAACTCATACCGGGACGAAGATCGTCAGCGCTGTTGTCTACTACCGCGCGTACCATGAAAGAGCGACGATCGGCATCAATGCGGCTATCCACGAAAGCAACAATAGCTTCGATGTCGCGTTCTGCAGCGGCGAATGGGCGCATGGGCAGCGTGTCACCTACGTTGACGCGACCGAAGACCTGTTCAGGCAGTGCAAAGTCTACGAACAGTTCTGTTCTGTCATCTATGCGGGTAATCTCTGTTTGCTGGTTTACAGTCGCACCGATATCGATGTCTGTGAGTCCGACATAGCCTGAAAATGGCGCGCGTATTGTGCGGTCCGCCAAGGTTTCCTCAGCCAGTCTCAGATCGATTGTAGCTGCTTCAACTGCTGTCTGCGCACTATCAATCTGGCTTTCCGAAATTGCACCGTCGACATCGATACGTTCATAGCGTGCGAGAAGTTGCTGTGCATTCTGGAGTGTCACATTGGCCTGTGCGACACGAAGGCGTTCTTCAGCGTTGTCCAGGCGCGCGAGGACCTGTCCTTCTTCGATGTACTGGCCAGACGTGAAGCTGACTGAAACGATTTCACCGGAACTTTGTGGATATATGGTTGCAGCGAGACGTGCCCGGGCTGTCCCGACGGACTCGATTTGCTCGCGGTCAGCACGAAACTCTACCCGTTCAGCCAGAATTCTTGTTGCAGGCATTTCACGCCCGCCACCCATCGCGGGTCCTGTCGATGCATTGTTATCGGAGCATCCAACGAGGAATAGGGCGGGAATCGCAATGAGGCCGAGGCGCATTGGTGACATCAAACGCACAGTGTTTCCTTCAAATAGTCAGAGTGCCTGTTGGCATTTCTACGCGTGATCGAACGTTCTAGATCACTGTACGAGTGAAGCTAGGGTTTCCGTCGCGTCAGATAAGGGAAATCCGACGCGGTAACGGATGTGTGATCTCTTACGACCAGCGAAGGTCGAGCGTAGAGGAGAAACGCGGATCCGTCTGGATATAGCGAGGCGTGAATTGCCCCGCTGTATGGCCGGTTTCCGTGAATGACGCGATTCGCCGGCCCTCTGCCTCAAGAGCATTGATCGGTCGTGTATCGAAGTTACGTCCGCCCGGATGTGTTGGGAAGTAAGTACATCCACCGATGGAGCGTCCAATCCGGCTGTCGTACAGGTCGAACGTTAGTGGACCGTGAGGCTGAATTGTTGGGTGTAGGCAAGACGCTGGTAGCCAGGTCCGGAAACGAACGCCGCTAATCATGGTGTCGCTGCCCGGGATTTTTGACAGAGGTATAACGATACCGTTGCAGAGCAGTTGTCTCGAACCAAGATCGCCGGTGACGGTCACCTGAATGCGTTCCAGAGATGAGTCTACGAAACGCGCAGTGCCTCCAATTGCGCCTTCCTCGCCCAACACGTTCCATTGCTCAAGCGCGTGGCGCAGCTCAATATCGACGCCGTCATACGTGACGTTGCCGATTTTCGGGAACCTGAACTCCATGTGTGCATCGAACCAACTTGGGTCCAGCTGTACGCCAGTGCCTTCGGAGACTTCGCGAAGAATGTTGTTCAGGTCTGCGCGCAAAATTGCAGGTAGCATGAACTCATCATTCAGTGCGGTCCCGAGCGGTTTGAGTGGCGCTGTGTAAGACGTTGTCCAGAACCATGCGATGAGCGCCCTCAGCAAGAGTTGCTGAGCCAGATTCATCTCGGCGTGCGGAGGCATCTCGAATGCGCGAAATTCTACCAGTCCAAGGCGCCCTGTCGGACCATCCGGAGAGTAGAGCTTATCGATGCAGATCTCGGAGCGGTGTGTATTGCCGGTCGTGTCGACAAGCAGGTGGCGCAAAACACGGTCGACCAGCCATGGCGGTGCCTGTTCCGTAGATGGTGGAAGCTGTTTGAGTGCCAGTTCCATCTCATACAGCTGATCATGGCGGGCTTCGTCGATGCGAGGCGCCTGACTTGTCGGACCGATGAAAGTGCCAGCAAAAAAGTAGCTGAGGGCAGGGTGGTTTTGCCAGTATCTGATGATCGACGCCAACAGGTCAGGACGACGTAAAAACGGGCTGTCATCAGGTGACGCGCCGCCCATTACGATGTGCGCACCGCCCCCGGAGCCAGTCGGTCGTCCGTTGACGAGGAAGGTGGAGGAATCCAGCCCGCACTGGCGTGCGTCCTCATAAAGCGTGCGTGTCAGGTCTGAGAGTTCATCCCAAGTCGAGGTAGGCTGAACGTTTACTTCAATGACGCCAGGGTCTGGTGTCACCTTGATCTCGCTGATACGTGGGTCGCGAGGCGGAGGGTAGCCTTCAATGCGTACCGGCAGGCCTGTCTGAGACGCGGCTTCCTCCACCGCATAGATGAGATCGAGAAACGCTTCGGTTGAGACGACCGGTGGCATGAATATGCAAAGGTGCCCATCGCGATGTTCCACCGACATCGCGGTGCGCACTCCGGTCTGCACGAACTCACGTTCAGGGATGTATTCGGGAACAACGCGTTTGCCGGCGTCGCCAGATGTCTTATTCTGCAGGCGCGGAGGCAGGTTTTGGGGAGCGGCGATTTCACCTTCGATCGCGAATGGATCGAGAGGAATAAGCCCCGGATAGAGACTTGCGTCCAGTTCAGGAAGTGATTTGAGAGGGAGACGGAAACCTGCTGGGCTATCGCCCGGTACAAGGAAGAGCTTTCCGCGGCGGCTTTCCCAGATTTCAGTCATCCATTCGAACATCCGGCCCTGTTTGTTGCGAGCTTGCTGGGTCTGAAGTGGGATTACGAAGCCTTTTGGCTTTCCAAGGCCTTGTTCAAACGCGCGTGCCAGTGTGCGGCGCTCTTCTGATTTCTTCAGCTTCGGGTCTTCCGGATCAAGATTGATCGGAAGGTTGCTCTCACCGAGAACAATTTCAGCGGGGTCTTCATAAATCGGTTGGGCACATTCCGGCGCCAGATCGAGGCGTGTCGCAATTGTCTGCGCAAGCACTGCGGCGTCCTCGGAGGTGAAAGATGCCGGTTCCTCTTCCTTTTGGATTAGATCGGGATTGCGCCACAGAGGTTCTCCGTCATTGCGCCAGTAAACAGTGAATGCCCATCGCGGAAGCGGCTCGCCGGGATACCATTTACCCTGTCCATGTGTGAGCAAGCCATTCGGAGCATATTTCTTTTTCAGGCGCCGGATCAGCTGGTCTGCATATGTACGTTTTTCCGGACCAACGGCATCTGTGGTCCATTCTGGCGCATCTCGGTTTGTTTCTGAAACGAAAGTTGGCTCTCCGCCCATGGTCAGACGGACATCATTGTCGGTCAGGATTTTATCAATTGCACGGCCGGCCTCATTGATCTTATCTGACTGCGCAGGGCTCAGCGGCTTGGAGTGACGCGGAGGATCAATCAGGCGCTGGACCTTCATTTCGAAGTCGAATTCGACTTCACAAGGTTCCAGACCGCCGGAAATTGGTGCTGCTGATGATGGCACGGGTGTCGCCGCAAGCGGGATGTGTCCTTCACCGGCAAACAGACCTGAAGTTGGGTCCAGGCCGATCCAGCCAGCGCCCGGAATATAGATTTCGACCCAGGCATGCAGGTCGGTAAAATCAACTTCCGGTCCGGATGGACCTTTGACGGATGCGATGTCAGCAGTCAGCTGTACCAGATAGCCGGAAACAAATCGTGCAGCGAGGCCCAGGCGTCGACAGATATTGACCAGTAGCCAGCTGGAGTCCCGGCATGAGCCTTTCGCTAGTGCGAGTGTTTCTTCAGGTGTCTGAACCCCTGGTTCCATACGTATGGTGTAGTCAATTTTGGCTTCTACAAGCTGATTGAGAGCCACCAGCGTATCTACGGTGGAAGTGGCTTCACCTTGCTTGGAGCCCCAGATCTTTTTCGCCTGCACGAGAAACTTCTCGAACTCCGGTCCGGTCGTGTCAGTTTCGAGATAGGGCTGGAGCTGCTTCTTAGTTTCGTCGTCGTACGTGAACGGCGTGTGGGATGCGCTGTCTTCAAGGAAGAAGTCGAACGGGTTGATCGCTATCATGTCAGCGACAAGATCGATCTCTACAGAGAACTGCGTCGTCTTTTCAGGAATGACGATACGGGCAAGGTAATTCCCGAACGGGTCTTGCTGCCAGTTGATGAAGTGATCTTCCGGCAAAATCGTCTGGCTATAGCTGACGATTGGCGTGCGGCAGTGAGGCGCTGGCCGTAGCCGGATTGTCTGCGGCCCCATTTTGACGGGTTTGTCGTAGGAATACGAAGTGCGGTGAGTAAGGCCAATGCGTATAGTCATAAGGCATGGCTAACGCCTAAATCGGACGGCCTGCAACCAAAACAATCAATTACACGATTTTTTTCGGTCTTTGTCTTGGTAAATGATCAGCCGCGTGCCAGCTTCATAGGCAATGGAGTAATGGTTTACGGTGTTAAATGTTCAGTGAGATGACTCAGAGCGGGCTGGTGCGGCCCGAGTATCAACAAATTGATACCTGGCTGAAAAGTCAGTCGATAGATGACCTCAAACAGGCTTCCTCAGAAGCTGAGACATTGTTTCGAAAAATCGGAATTACATTCGCGGTCTACGGCGAGGGCGGTGATCCCGAGCGCCTTATTCCGTTTGATGTGATCCCCCGCGTTTTCTCCGCATCAGAGTGGAATGTTCTGCAGCGCGGTGTCGTCCAGCGTGCTCAAGCACTGAACGCCTTCATCGCCGACGTTTATGGTGCCGCACGGATCGTAAAAGAAGGTATCGTACCGGCAGAAATCATCTTCAATAACGAGGCCTATGAGCCGGTTATGCGTGATTTCATGCCGCCGAAAAATGTGTACTCTCACATTTCAGGGATCGATGTGATCCGTACCGGCGAAGACGGATTTTATGTTCTTGAAGACAATTGCCGGACACCATCGGGCGTCTCATATGTTCTTGAGAACCGACGTATGATGGCGCGTCTGTTCCCAGAGCTGTTCATGAACGGGGACGTTGCGCCGGTCGAATATTATCCAGACATGCTGCGCCAGACCATGGAAAGCGTTGCGCCTATGAATGCGGCGGATGATGGCGGTATTGTCAGCGTGATACTGACGCCGGGACACTTTAACAGCGCCTATTATGAACACTCATTCCTAGCCGATGAAATGGGTATTCCGCTCGTTGAGGGGTCTGACCTCTTCGTAGACGGCGATAAGGTCTACATGCGAACGACGCGCGGCCCGCAGCGCGTGCATGTTATCTACCGCCGGATTGATGACGCATTTCTGGATCCGGAGCAGTTCAATCCAAGCTCCATGCTTGGCGTACCGGGGCTCATACGCGCCTACAAAGCGGGCGGCGTGACCATCATTAATGCGCCCGGCACTGGTGTGGCGGACGATAAGGCTATTTACTGTTTCGTGGAGGACATGATCCGCTTCTATCTGAGCGAAGAGCCTGTTTTGAAGAACGTTGAAACCTTCCGCTGTAGTGAACCATCGCAACTCAGCCATGTTCTCGAAAACCTCGAACATCTCGTTGTGAAGGAAGTGCACGGTTCGGGCGGCTACGGTATGTTGATCGGCCCGAAATCAACCGCTGAAGAGCGCGAACAATACGCGCAGCGTCTGAAAGCTAAGCCTTCGGCGTTTATTGCGCAGCCAACCTTGTCGCTGTCGACTTGCCCGACGCTTGTTGAGGAAGGTGTTGCTGAGCGTCACGTGGATTTCCGTCCTTTCGTTTTGACCGGTGACATCAGTCAGGTAACGCCCGGCGGCCTCACAAGGGTTGCGCTTCGCGAAGGCTCGCTGGTGGTCAACTCCAGCCAGGGCGGCGGCGTTAAAGATACCTGGGTTCTGACGGAGTAGGATAAGATGCTTAGTCGTGTAGCTGAAAACCTCTTCTGGATTGCACGTTCGATGGAACGTGCAGACAATGTCGCTCGTCTGATCGATACGGCACGTCGTATGGTGACACTTCCAAACGAATCCGGACGTCCGCTCGCGAATGAATGGTCTTCCATTCTGATTGCAGCCGGAGCGGGTAGTACGTTTAAGGGCGATCTTGAGCATGCAACGCGAGAAGAGGCCGTTGAGCACCTTGTCGCCGACCCTGATAATCCTTCCAGCATATACAACTGCTTTCGCAATGCCCGCGAAAATGCGCGTGCTATTCGGTTCGGGTTGACTTCGGAGGTCTGGAACAGCCTCAACTCCGGTTGGAACGAGCTGCCTGCACAGATAGGTATGCTTCGGACACGCAAGGCGTATCTGGCCGAGTTCGTTGATTGGGTGAAAGTCTGTCAGGCACAATATAGAGGCTCTGTCGAAGGCACGCTTGTACGCGACGATGGTCTTGAGTTTCTGCGCATCGGTAGTCATCTCGAGCGCGCCGATGCGACTACCCGTATCCTGGATGTGAAGTATCACGTGCTGCTACCATCTCTCCGGGCGATCGGTGGCACGCTAGACCACTATCAGTGGATTTCATTATTGCAGGCGGTCGGCGTTCAGCGGGCTTATCACTTTGTGACCAAGTCGGACGTGACCCGAGATGGTGTTGCAGCATTCCTTATTCAGAATGAAGTGAATCCAAGGTCGCTTAGCTACAGCCTTTACAGAGTTGTTCAATCGCTCACGCAACTCGAAGAATACTACGACCGACAAACGTCATGCCGTATTCGTGCGGAAGTGATGCTGAGCGGGCTCCGCACTGCTGACATCGAGCAGATTCTCACTGACGGCCTGCACGAATACCTTACATGGTTTATCGAAAGCGTCGGTAATTTGTCTCACGAAATCGGGCTCTCTTTTGCGTTTGCACCGCCTTTGAAAGTCGAAGATAGCGACGAGAATGTTGAAACTGAGGGGCAGACTCAGTCTCAAGGCACTTAACTGGCTAAATTACAAGACAGTTCACCCCGTTACTCACGTAAAGCTTTTAGTTTTGCTTCTTGAAAATGCCAGACGAAGGCGTAGAAGCGTTGCTTGCGATTTATAATAACAGAGCAATCGCGAGGAGACCTCAATGACGTATTGTGTTGGTATCAAGCTCAATCAGGGCCTTGTGCTGCTGGCGGATACCAGAACCAATGCGGGTGTTGATAACATCTCGCGAGTGAAAAAGTTGTTCACTTGGCAGGTGCCCGGTGAACGGGCTATCGCTATGATGACAGCGGGTAACCTCGCGATCACGCAGGCGGTCATCAGCGAAATCAATGAACGCCTTGATGCACCCAATCCCAATGAGCCGACGATCTTCTCAGCGCCAAGCATGTTTGAGGTTGCTCAGGTCGTAGGAGATACGATGCGCAAGGTTCAGGCGCGCTATGGACCGGGCCTCACTGCGCGTAATGTCGACTCTGGGGCGTCAATTCTGGTTGCCGGTCAGCGCGTCGGCGGGGTGCCGCGTCTGTTTATGGTGTACGCGGCTGGTAACTTCATTGAGGCCACCGAAGACTCTCCGTTCTTCCAGCTCGGTGAGCATAAGTACGGCAAACCAATTCTTGATCGCGTCATCAATGTAGACACTGATATTCAGGACGGTGTGATCTGCGCACTCTTGTCTATGGACTCGACTCTGCGATCCAACCTGACGGTAGGCATGCCGCTCGACTTGGCTGTGATGCGAACAAACTCGTTGATGTTCGAACAACAGCGCAGAATCGATGCCGACGATCCGCGGTTCTTTGCTTTCAGTGAGGCTTGGTCAAACGCGCTTAAGAACGCCTTTTCCCAAATGCGGTTGATGGACGTATAAAGTGCCCCCGTCAGGCGAAAACGACTGTTTTCAGGCCGTTTAGGAAAACCCGTCTTTCAGCATGCGCCTTAACTGCGCGAACCAGCGCGGTTGCCTCGAGCGAGCGGCCCATCGCTACGAAATCTCCAGCGGAATGGGAGTGGTCCACGTCCTGCGTCACCTGAGCAAGGATCGGACCTTCGTCCAGGTCTGCGGTGACGTAATGCGCCGTCGCACCGATCATCTTCACGCCACGTTCGTGCGCCCGATGATATGGGCGTGCGCCTTTGAAGCTCGGCAGGAATGAGTGGTGAATATTGATGCACTTTCCTGAAAGCTGTTGGCACGCATCATTCGATAGTATTTGCATATAGCGGGCGAGAACCGTTAGCTCGGCTCCGGTTTGCTCGATTATATCGAACATCGCCTGTTCCGCCTGCGGTTTGGTGTCTGGCGTGACAGGCACGGTATGAAACGGTAGCCCCCAGTGCTGGAGCGTTGGTGCGAGGTCAGGATGATTTGATAGAATCGCTACTGGTTCTATCGGTAGCTCGCCAATGCGAGCGCCATACAGCAGCGCGTTCGCACAGTGATCCAGCTTGGATACCATGATGAGCGTTTTCATCTTGCGCTCTTCGGGCTCTATATCCCAGTCGGCTTCCAGTCGTGCAGCTGTTTCTTTAAGTTCGGCCTGAAGCTGTTCCAGAGAAAACGAATCGTTCTCCGGTTGAAATGACAGCCGCAGGAAGAACGTCTTTGTTCCTTCGTCACCGAATGAACGAGAGCGCGCAATGAAGCACGAGTGATTCAGCAAAACGTTGGAGACAGCCGCAATGATTCCCGAGCGATCGGTGCAGGCGAGGGTGAGAATGTAGCTCTTTGGCATGCTGGAATCCGAGATAATTCATCAGAGCGACGAGGCGCCGGAAGGGTAAGTATCCACAAATTTGGCCAAGTGCCATCGTGGAAAATCAAACTCTTTGCATGGAAATGAAAATAACCTCTTGACCCGAGCGATATTTTGATGATTTGTGCGCCGCTCAGGGCGGTTAGCTCAGTTGGAAGAGCATCTCGTTTACACCGAGAGGGTCAGCGGTTCGAGCCCGTTACCGCCCACCATTTTCTCCTGAAACACAGTCGTATTTCACCATCTCCGAACCGGAAATGGTGATGACGGCGCTGTCGCGTTTTGTAGAAAATCGGGATTAAAGATTTTCATCGCACGTCATTTGTGTTCAGAATGTGGCATGCGGGGATTTGATGACATGACGATGCTTGTGTCTGACAGGGATACCATCTGTCGACTTTCCCGCTATGTACTGTGTTTAAGTAATGCATGCTGGGTATTGGTATGATGTTGAAAGATCTGGCTATCCGCGGAATTCTGAGGACGGCCCGTCACGTTTTTACGCGTGATCTTTCGCATAGTCACAGTACATTCTGGCCTCGCGGTTTCGTGGTCTCCGGTTTTTTTGGGGATACGTTCGGCGTAGCGCGTTCCGCTGATCTTACCGTACACAAGCTCGAGCAGCTCGGCTTTCAGGTCGTAAAGCACAGACTAAACGACTTTCTCCACTCCAAGGGTATGTTCGGTTGCGAACTTGATGCGCCAAAAGACTTTGGCTGGATCATGCATTGCAATGCGCCTGAGGCGCTCGCGACGCTTGCAAAGACCAACCCGATGAAACTTCCTACAGGGCCGCGTCTTGGATACTGGGCGTGGGAGCTGGAAGATTTGCCGGACGAATGGAAACAGATTTCCAAAGTTTTTGATCAGATCATCGTTCCCAGCACATTTGTGAAGGATAGTTTCGGCGAGCTTCGGGAGAATGTGATCCGCCGAACCCATCCGGTGGAAATGAGTGGGCTTGTGCAGATGCTGGGTCCGCCAAAAAACAAATATGCGCGGAATTTCATTGTTCAGATGGACGGTAAATCCAGTCTGTCGCGTAAGAACATTGGCGCAGCCATTCGCGCCTTCCGACATGCCTTCGGGGACAGTTCCGAATTCCTGCTTAAAGTAAAGACGCAGTCACTTTCAGAGATGCAGCGCCAAACCATCCGGGGATGGATCGACGGCGCGCCAAATGTGCAGTGGATAGATAAAAAACTGCCTGAGGAAGAGCTCGCCGAGCTGTGGACGGATGTAGATTGCGTTATCTCAACCCATCGCTCTGAAGGCTATGGCCTCGCGCTCGCTGAAGCGGTGTCTACGGGACGCCAGGCTTACGCGACGGGCTGGTCCGGTAATATGGACTTTATGTCAGTCGAAAAGGACGCCCTAATTGATTACCGGTTTATCCGGATCAAAGAAAGCGACGACGTGTATGGCCGCATGGCGGATGGCGAACGCCGCTGGGCAGAAGTTCAATTCAGCTCAGTCGTGCAAGCCTTCCTGAGAGCGGCAGAAACCGTGTCCATAGATCAGGGGCTGGGCATGCGTAGCCAACTCGCGAAACTCTCTCAGGACTGGAGTGATGTTACTCCGAATGAGCCGCTCTTCGCATCTGACGAGCTCAGGCAGTACGCCTGAGCTTTTGCTTGTCGTTCGTCCTCAGCGTTTGGATTTGTAAGGGCGAATAAGCCCTTCCTGCGCGACCGTGGCGATCAGAACACCATCACGACGATAGATGCGCCCGAAATTCATTCCTCTTCCATTTGAGGCTTTCGGGCTTTCCTGCACGTAGAGAAGCCATTCATCCGCGCGGAAGTCGCCGTGGAACCACATGGCATGATCAAGGCTCGCCATCTGTGCACCCTTGAAGAAGTTTACGCCATGCGGACGAACGCAAGTGTCTAGCAGCGACATATCGGAGGCATAGGCGAGAATAGTGTGGTGCGTATGCTGATCGTCCGCAGCGACGCGCTTTTTGAGTTTTATCCAGGTAAAATTCTCTGGATCAAGTTTTTGCGGATTGATGATGTTCTGCGGCTTTACGGATCGAATATCGATCGGCTGCTCTGCCATAAAGGCCGATTTCATTGGCTCCGGAAGTTGCTGGGCCATGCTGAGACGCTGTTCGGCCTCTGATGTGAGGTCTTCCGGTGCGGGAACATCAGGCATGTCCTGCTGGTGGTCAAAGCCTTCTTCTTTGGTATGAAATGACGCTGCGAGGTTGAAAATTTGCTCGCCGTTCTGGATCGCGATTACACGGCGGGTCGCAAAGCTTTTACCGTCTCGAGCGCGGTCGACTTCATACAGGATTGGCACCTCAGGATTGCCCGGGCGGATGAAGTAAGCATGCAGAGAATGGCAGATCGGGCCATCAACCGTGCGGCAGGCCGAAACGAGAGCCTGGCTGATTACCTGTCCGCCAAAAATACGGATAGAGCGCGAAGGTGGCGTGAATCCGCGAAATCGGTCGACCTCGATGCGTTCCAGGTCCAGAATTCCGACCAGTTCATCGACTGGATCGACTTTTTTGCCTTCGGTAGCCAAGCAATTCTCCAATTCATCGAGAGCGCGACGCGTTTACTGAACGTCTTTCTAGCTTCCTTAGTCGGATTTCTGGAAGCAAAACAAGATGACGTAGCGCTACACTTTGTCGGAAAAGGTGAACGCGCTTGCTGCATTCTTACCTTTTTGTCTGCACAATATTCATAGATTGTTGGCACATTCCGGGCACGGGATGCGTTTGTTGGACAAGAGGTATTAGCTGCATGTGTGGAATTATTGGTATCGTGGGCATGGCGCCAGTAACGGCTCGTCTCGTTGCGACGCTAAAGCGTCTGGAATACCGTGGTTATGACAGTGCAGGTGTTGCGGTTGTTCTGCCTGAGGGCATTGAGCGCCGCCGGAGCGTTGGCAAAATTGCATCTCTGGAAGACAAACTTCGCGAAGAACCCCTTATCGGTTTCACCGGGATCGGTCACACGCGTTGGGCGACACATGGTGAAGCGAGTGAGCGAAATGCGCACCCTCACACAGCCGAAGGCGTCGCCATTGTTCACAACGGTATCATTGAAAATTATTCAGAGCTGAAATCCGAGCTGCGTGCCGCTGGCCATGAGTTTCACACGGAAACGGACAGTGAAACCGTTGCAGTGCTCATCAGCACATTTCTGAAACAAGGCGACGACCCGAAAACAGCGGTTTCCAAAGCGTTGAAGCGTTTCACTGGCGCTTATGCTCTGAGCATGATTTTCGAAGGACACATCGACATGATGATCGGCGCCCGCCAGGGCAGCCCACTCGTGATTGGTGTCGGTAAGGATGAAATGTTTCTGGGATCGGATGCTCTCGCAATCGCTCCTTTTACCGATCAGGTGATTTACCTCGAAGAGGGCGATTGGTGCGTTCTGTCTCGCACCGGATATGAAATCTTTGATATGAACGATCAGCCGGTCGAGCGTCCCGTCCAGACTGTCGAAACTGAGGACAGTGTTGCTGACAAAGGCAATTATCCGCACTTCATGTTGAAAGAAATTTTCGAGCAACCGAAAGCGCTGACCCGTACCCTGAAGGCGTACACGCATCCTGCGCGCGGAACAGTTAGTCTCCCTAAATCTGGTGAAGAAGAACTCGATTTTTCAACGGTATCCAGTCTCTACCTGATTTCCTGCGGTACGGCCCATTATGCGACGCGGGTGGCGGAGTACTGGTTCGAGCAGCTCGCTGGCATTCCGTGCAAAACGGATATCGCGTCTGAATTCAGATATCGCCAACCGGCACTTGCGCCAAATTCCGCAGCGATCTTTGTTTCGCAGTCAGGTGAGACGGCCGATACACTGGCGGCACTTCGTTATTGCAAGGAGCAGGGCGTCAAAACCATTGCGATCGTAAACGTGCCGACATCGACTATCGCGCGGGAGGCGGATGTCGTTCTGCCAACGCTGGCAGGACCTGAAATCGGTGTCGCAAGTACGAAGGCCTTCACTGCGCAGCTTCTCTCTTTGCTAGCGTCTGCGATCCATGCGGGGCACTCACGGGGCGTGATCACCGATGAAGAGTTCGCAGGTTATAATAAATCTGTATTTTCTATCATTGATCTCGTCGACGAGACGCTGGATCTGGATCGCCAGATCTATTCCGTTTGCGAGCTTATCGCTGAAGCTGATGATGTGTTCTACCTCGGGCGTGGCGTGCATTACCCACTCGCGCTGGAAGGTGCTCTGAAGCTTAAAGAGATTTCTTATATTCACGCAGAAGGTTTTGGTGCGGGCGAACTTAAACACGGTCCAATCGCTCTGATTACCGACAAAACCCCGATTGTGTTTATTGCGCCTACAGACGAGCTGTTCGAGAAGTCACTGTCGAACTTGCAGGAGGTTGCTGCGCGTAAAGGGCCGGTATTGCTTCTCTCTGATCGTAAGGGGGTCGAACTCGCTGGTAATGTGCCGACTGCAAGCCTTGAGATTCCAGCGTGCGAATCAATCGTGGCACCATTCGTGTACTCGGTTGTTTTACAGCTCATCGCTTATCACACCGCCGTCATGCGGGGCACAGATGTCGATCAACCGCGCAACCTCGCCAAGTCTGTGACTGTTGAATAGCGCCGAGAGTCAGTATCTCTGGTCGTAAAAAGTATCAGCGGGGATCAAATGGCGGAAAAGCTGTTCGGCACAGACGGAATTCGTGGAACGGTAAATATGGGCGCGATACGCCCCGATATGTTTTTGAGATTCGGAGAGGCGCTCGGATATACGCTTCGTAACGCCGGTCATCGTCCCGTCGTCGTTATTGGGCGAGATACTCGTGCATCAGGTTTAATCCTCCAATCTGCGATCGTGTCCGGGCTCCTGAATGCAGGAGCAGATGTCGCTTTGGTAGATGTGCTTCCAACACCAGCGCTAGGCTGGCTGACGGTTCAGAATGGTGCGGCGGCGGGTCTGATGATTACCGCGTCCCACAATCCTTTTCACGACAACGGTGTGAAAGTTTTTGGGCCGGATGGCTACAAGCTTTCAGGTGCCCAGCAGGACGAGATCGAAGCCATCATTCAAGATCCCAGATTTGATTGTACGGTGCCTGCAGAACGCTTCGGTCGTGTCGTTAATGCCGAATTCGACGTATCGTCGTATGCGGATTTTGCGGTCCGGACGGCCGGGCCGGACGCGAGCCTCAGTGGCTTGAAGGTCGTGATTGATGCTGCCAATGGTGCAGGCGTGAGCGCCGCGGAACCCGTTTTCCGATCGTTGGGTGCTGAAGTAATAATGCTTGCCGACACACCTGACGGTGTAAACATCAACACCAAATGCGGCGCTCTTCACCCTGAGGGGCTTTCGGAGGTGGTTCGTGCTCATTCTGCCGATGTCGGAATCGCTTTTGATGGCGATGCGGATCGCATTATTGTTGTCGACGAAAACGGCGAAGTTGCAGATGGTGACCAGATTATGGGGGCCATAGCGATTGACGCCAAAGCGCAGGGGCGACTTGCAGGCGACACGGTTGTTGCAACGATAATGTCGAATCTTGGTTTGGAGGGTGCACTCTCGCGAGAAGGCATAAAGCTGGAGCGAACCAAGGTGGGCGACCGGTATGTCGTAGAACGTTTGCGGGAAGGCGGTTTCTCAATAGGTGGAGAGCAATCAGGACACGTGGTTCTCGCTAACCATGTGACCACCGGCGATGCCATCATTGCCGCAATCGCGGTTCTGTCCATCATGGTTCGCGAAGACAAAAAGGCATCAGAGGTTCTGTCGGTGTTTGAACCTGTGCCGCAGCTTCTGGAGAATGTTCGCTATCAGTCGGACGACCCACTTTCCGCTGAAAGTGTGAAAGCCAGGATTGAGAGCGTATCTGAGACTTTGGGTGATTCCGGTCGCGTTGTTGTGCGTAAGTCGGGTACAGAACCGCTTATTCGGGTTATGGCTGAAGCCTATGAGCGTGGAAACGCTGAGCGCGCAGTAGGCGAAATTATCGCGGAAATCCTGAAAGCGGACGGCCAATAATGTCGAGGCAGAAAGCGCTCATCTTCGGTATTACCGGTCAGGATGGTGCTTATCTCGCAAGAAGACTTCTCGACCTTGGGTTTGAAGTAACTGGTACCTGCCAAAACGCGCAGCTGAGCGACAAATGGCGACTACAGTTCGTTGGTATCTGCGAACAGGTTAGGTTGGTCACGTGCGGCCTCGATAATGCCAAGGCGGTCCAGCAGGTCGTCTGGGAGACTGAGCCTGATTGGTTTTTTAATCTCGCCGGCTATACCTCGCTCGCAGAAGCAAACGTGAGTCGCGATAAGACGCTTTTTGTAAATGGCGAAATTGTCGGGGTGATGCTGGATTCCGCTACAGATGCCAAAGACTCAGTTCGATTTTTTCAGGCTTCTAGCGCACAAGTTTTTGGCAATGAAACTACAGGACCGCAGACGGAAGAAACGCCGGTAAATCCGGAAAACTTTTACGCCGAGGCGAAAGTAGTTGCTGACGACATTGTTGCTGATGCGCGGTCTGCAGGCGTGTTTGCGGTTTCAGGTGTTCTCTACAATCATGAATCACCGTTGCGAACTGAGCGCTTTCTGAGCCGCAAAGTCACTATGGGAATGGTTGAGGCTGCGCGGAATTCGGAGTTTGTGTTGCGTGTTGGCAACCTCAATTCGCGGCGAGACTGGTCGTATGCGGATGATTTCATGAAAGCGGCTGTGCTGTCGCTACAGAATAAAGCTCCCAGCAGATATATTCTGTCGAGCGGGCAGTTTCATTGTGTTCGGGACTGGATTGAGATTGCTGCGGCTTATTTAGGGCTCGACATTAGGTGGCAGGGCGACGGTGTCGATGAGATTGCGGTCGACACAAAAACGGGTCGAACCATCGTAGCGGTAGCGCCCGAATTCTATAGGGCGCAGGATCCTGACGGTTTGATCGGTAATCCTCAACGGGCTGAACAAAAGCTCGGCTGGTCAGCGCAGACGCCGTTCAATTCGCTTGTTGAGATGATGGTGGCGGCTGACATATCGCGTGCAGGGTAGGCTGAGCTGCTTCAATGTATGACTTTTGTCTTGCCTGATTTTCAGGTTAAACATTGTACTGCTGTGAGAGTGATCTAGCTCCGTTGCTAAGGCGACAACGCTTAAAGTCTATTTTGATGTAAGTTTCGTTTCCGGGTGGTGGTGCGCCTGCGGAAACCTGCCTTCCAGCAGGACTTCTGGAATTTTTTTAAGGTCTTTTATCGAAGATAGACAATTGCGTGGTTGAAACCTGACGAAAACCTGAATAACCAGCATGGAACATTGAAGGGCTGAATCGACATGAACGAGCTGCAACCTGTTCTTCTGAACTATCTGCCAGTTATAATCTTCCTCGTTATCGGATTAGGGCTTTGCTTCGCCTTCCTGCTCGTCTCGACCATTCTGGCGCCATCCAAGCCGGACCCGGAGAAGCTCTCGGCGTATGAATGTGGTTTTGAGGCATTTGACGATGCGCGTCTTAAGTTCGACGTCCGTTTCTATCTTGTCGCCATCCTTTTCATTATTTTCGACCTTGAGGTCGCTTTCCTCTTCCCGTGGGCAGTTAGCCTCGGGACGATTGGCGTCTTCGGCTTTTGGTCCATGGTCGTTTTCCTCGGCGTTCTGACCGTCGGTTTCATTTATGAGTGGCGCTCTGGCGCACTGGAGTGGGAATAGTGGCCGATAAAGACTATCACATCCCCGCATTATCAGGCGGTCGGGCTGGCGTCGAAGGCGCTGGTCCAGTTCGTGGTGACGACCCGTTTTTCGCGGGGCTGAGCGATGAGCTCGCGGATAAAGGTTTCTTCGTCGCAGCTGCAGATGATCTGATCACCTGGGCGCGTACAGGCTCGCTGATGTGGATGACTTTCGGTCTCGCATGCTGCGCGGTCGAGATGATGCATGCGGGTAACCCGCGCTACGACCTCGAACGTTTCGGTATGGCGCCTCGTGGGTCGCCCCGTCAGTCTGACGTGATGATTGTAGCCGGTACGCTGACAAACAAGATGGCTCCAGCGCTCCGCAAGGTTTACGACCAGATGCCTGAGCCTCGCTACGTGATCTCTATGGGGTCGTGTGCCAATGGCGGCGGCTATTATCACTACAGCTATTCGGTCGTCCGCGGATGTGACCGGATCGTTCCTGTAGACATCTATATTCCTGGCTGTCCTCCGACGGCAGAGGCGCTCGTGTACGGTCTCCTTCAGCTTCAGAAGAAGATCCGTCGCGAAGGTACGATCGAGCGATAAGGTGAACGACGTGGACGAGACTCTGAACGATCTTGCTGATCACATTGCTCACGCCGAGCCGCATGCGGTTCAGCGCTGGGAGATTACGCAAGGCGAACTCACCATCCATTGTGTGCGCGACCAGATCCGATCTCTGATCAAGTTTTTGCGCGATGACAGCCAGTGCCGCTTTGAAACTCTGATTGACGTATGTGGCGTGGATTTCCCGGAGCGCCGTGAGCGCTTCGAGATTGTGTATCACATGCTCAGTATGCGTATGAATCAGCGCATCCGTGTGAAAGTCAGCACCGACGCAGAAACAGCTGTTCCAAGCATCGTGGAAATCTTCCCGTGCGCTGAGTGGTTCGAGCGTGAGGCGCTTGACATGTATGGCGTCCTGTTCGCAGGCAACACAGACATGCGCCGTCTCCTCACGGACTATGGTTTCGAGGGGCACCCGCTGCGCAAAGACTTCCCGCTAACGGGTTATGTTGAAGTTCGTTACGACGAGCTCGAAAAGCGTGTCGTGTATGAGCCGGTTAAGCTCGTTCAGGAATACCGTAACTTTGATTTCCTCTCACCATGGGAAGGCGCTCAGGCAGTCATTCCAGGCGATGAGAAAGCGACCGAGGGAGCTGAGTGATGGCTGACGGACAAGCCCACAATCCTGACGATCGTAGCTTTACGTTCAACTTCGGTCCTCAGCACCCTGCGGCGCACGGCGTTCTGCGTATGGTTGTTGAAATGGATGGCGAGATCGTTGAGCGCGTTGATCCGCACATCGGTCTTCTGCACCGCGGTACAGAGAAGCTGATCGAGTACAAGACCTATCTTCAGGCTCTGCCGTATTTTGATCGTCTCGACTATGTGGCGCCGATGAACCAGGAGCACGCATACTGCCTGGCGATCGAGAAACTTCTTGGTCTCGAAGTGCCACGTCGTGCAAGCCTGATCCGCGTTCTCTACAGCGAGATCGGCCGTATCTCTAACCACATTCTGAACATCACCACACAGGCGATGGATGTTGGCGCGCTGACGCCAATCACATGGGGCTTTGAGGAGCGCGAAAAGCTTTGCGTATTCTACGAGCGCGCATGTGGTTCACGCATGCACGCGGCTTATTTCCGCCCGGGCGGTGTTCACCAAGATCTCCCGCCCGAGCTTCTCGATGATATCCTGAAGTTCTGCGATGAGTTCCTGCCGGTTTGCGACGATATGGAAGGTCTTCTGACGGATAACCGTATCTTCAAGCAGCGTAACTGTGACGTCGGCGTTGTGTCCGTTCAGGACGCGCTCGATTGGGGTTTCTCAGGTGTCATGGTTCGTGGTTCGGGCATGGCCTGGGACCTGCGTCGCGCGCAGCCTTATGAGTGCTATAACGAACTCGACTTCAAGATTCCTGTCGGTAAGCACGGCGACTGCTATGACCGCTATGTCTGCCGTATGGAAGAGATGCGTGAGTCAGTGAAAATCATACGTCAGTGTATCGAACTGATGGAGCCGGGCCCTGTGCTAGCAAAGAGCTCCAAGATCGCACCTCCACGCCGTGGTGAAATGAAGCGCTCAATGGAAGCTCTCATCCACCACTTCAAACTCTACACAGAGGGCTTCAAAGTTCCTGCTGGTGAAACTTACACCGCAGTTGAAGCGCCGAAGGGTGAGTTCGGCGTGTACCTCGTTTCGGATGGCACTAACCGTCCATATCGTCTTAAAATCCGCGCTCCGGGTTTCCCGCACCTGCACGCAATGGATTACCTGTCTAAAGGGCACCAGCTGGCTGACGTTTCTGCCATTCTGGGGTCTCTCGACATCGTATTCGGGGAGATTGACCGCTAATGGCTGTTCGTCGTTTTGATCTGGAAGCTGGCGGTGAAACGTTTGAGTTTGCGTCTGAAACAGAAGGCAAAATCTCATTCTGGCTCGCGAAGTATCCTGAAGACCGCAAGCGTTCAGCGGTAATCCCGCTTCTGTGGCTTGCGCAGAAGGATAATGGTGGCTGGTTATCTGAGCCTGCAATGCGCGAAGTCGCAGAGCGTCTCGAAATGCCATACATTCGCGTGTACGAAGTCGCGACTTTCTACACGATGTTCCGTCTTCAGCCTGTTGGTAAGTTCCACGTTCAGCTTTGCGGCACGACGCCTTGCATGCTGCGCGGTGCGAATGATCTCAAAGAGATTTGCCAGAACAAGATTGGTAAAGCCTTTCAGGTCAACGAGTCTGGCCGCCTGTCATGGGAAGAAGTCGAGTGTCTGGGCGCGTGCGTGAATGGCGCGATGGTTCAGATCAATGACTATTACTATGAAGACCTGACGTCGGACACGTTTGCAGAGATTATCGACAAACTTGAGAACGGCGTTGCAGTTGAGCCGGGTAATTTCGTTGCACGCGAACGCTCCGCGCCTGAGGGTGACGCCATAACATTGATCGATAGCGCGCTTTACGATGGTTCCGTTCCTGCTGGTATCAGCGGATTGCCCAATGCGCCGTCCGAACTTCCAGAGTCCGATCTTCAGCCACTCGGCGCGAAGACAGCTAAGGTTAAAAAAGCTAAGACAGTGAAAGCTGAGAAGAAAGCTGCTGATGCAGCTGTCGAAGCAACTGCCGAGCTTCCAGAAGAGACCGATGACAAAAAGCGCCCGGAAGTTGTCGAAGCACCTGCGAAGGGCGAGGCAGACAACCTTGAAACGATCAAAGGTATCGGACCCGTTCTGGTCAAAAAGCTTAACTCCCTTGGTGTGTTCTATTTCGAACAGATCGCTGCCTGGGGCGAGCCAGAAATGGCATGGATTGATGAGTATCTGAGCTTCAAAGGCCGGGTCGCGCGCGAGCGCTGGATCCCGCAGGCTCAGGAACTGGCGGAGAAGAAAAAGTCATGATCGTTATGACCCATAATCCGCTTGTAACCTTGAAGGAGCGCAGCTGTGCTTGAGGACAAGGATCGCATTTTCACTAACCTCTACGGCCGGGAAGACTGGTCTCTGGAGGCCGCTAAAAAGCGTGGTGCATGGCACCTGACGCGCGATATGCTGCAGTGTGGCCGTGACTGGATCTGTGACCAGATCAAGGCATCCGGTCTGCGCGGTCGCGGCGGCGCTGGCTTCCCGACAGGTCTGAAATGGACCTTCATGCCGAAGCAAGTTGGTGATCGCCCGCACTATCTTGTGGTGAACGCCGACGAGTCTGAGCCGGGTACTTGTAAAGACCGAGACATCATGCGCCATGATCCGCATCTGCTGATCGAAGGCTGCCTTGTTGCGTCTTACGCAATGCGTGCTCACGCTTGCTACATCTACCTTCGCGGTGAGTACATCTATGAGCGCGAGCGTATGGAAGCGGCCGTCAAGGAGGCTTATGAAGCCAAGCTGATCGGTAAGGACAACGTCCATGGCTGGGACTTCGATGTTTATATTCACCACGGTGCAGGTGCTTACATCTGCGGTGAAGAAACAGCGCTGCTGGAAAGCCTCGAAGGCAAGAAGGGCCAGCCGCGTCTGAAGCCGCCATTCCCTGCAAATGCTGGCCTGTATGGTTGCCCGACAACGGTGAACAACGTTGAGTCTATTGCTGTTGCGCCGACTATTCTGCGCCGCGGCGCGGAATGGTTCTCCAGTTTCGGTCGTGACAACAACAAGGGCACGAAGGTTTTCTGTATTTCCGGTCACGTGAACAAGCCGTGCAACGTAGAAGAAGCGATGTCTATTCCGATGAAACAACTCATCGAAGAGCATTGCGGCGGCGTTCGCGGCGGCTGGGAAAATCTGAAAGCAGTTATTCCGGGCGGTTCTTCCGTTCCTCTTCTGCCGCGTGAGATTTGTGACACGGTTCTGATGGACTTTGACGCGCTCCGTGAAGTGCGTTCTGGCCTCGGTACGGCCGGAATGATCGTCATGGATAATTCCACGGACATCGTGAAAGCCATCGCGCGTATCAGCTATTTCTACAAGCATGAGAGCTGTGGCCAGTGCACGCCTTGCCGTGAAGGTACTGGCTGGATGTGGCGCGTTCTTGAACGTATGGCGCGCGGCGAAGCTGAGCATTCAGAAATTGACATGCTGCTCGACGTAGCTGGTCAGGTTGAAGGCCACACGATCTGCGCACTCGGTGATGCTGCGGCATGGCCTGTTCAGGGCCTTATTCGTCACTTCCGTCACGAGATTGAAGAGCGCATTTCTAATTATCGAATTGGCAAGCCCCTCGTTCAGGGCGCCAGCGTAGCGGCGGAGTAAGGCATATGTCAGATACCTTTAAACTCGTCGTTGACGGCAAAGAAGTCGAAGTTCCTCGCGAATACACGCTCCTTCAGGCCTGTGAAGAAGCGGGTGCTGAGATTCCACGTTTCTGCTTCCACGAACGTCTCTCTGTGGCAGGTAACTGCCGCATGTGTCTCGTTCAGTGGGAGGGCGCACCGAAGCCGATTGCCTCATGTGCGCAGACAGTTGGTGATATGCGGATGAACCCTGATGGGTCACCTCCGAACATCAATACCAAAGGGGAATACGTCGAGAACGCTCGCAACGGTGTGATGGAATTCCTGCTCATCAACCACCCGCTTGATTGTCCGATTTGTGACCAGGGCGGCGAGTGTGACCTGCAGGATCAGGCCGTCGCTTATGGTCGCTCTGACTCGCGCTATGAAATGAACAAGCGCGCGGTCGAAGACAAAAATATGGGGCCGCTCGTCAAAACAATCATGACGCGCTGCATCCAGTGTACGCGTTGCGTGCGCTTTGTTGCGGAAGTAGCTGGCGTTGAAGAGATCGGCATGATTAGCCGTGGTGAAGACGCAGAGATCACGACATATCTCGAGCAGTCTCTCACATCCGAACTTTCCGGCAACGTGATTGATTTGTGTCCGGTTGGCGCGCTGACCTCCAAGCCGTACGCGTTTAATGCGCGCCCTTGGGAACTTCGCAAAACCGAGTCTATCGATGTGATGGACGCTATCGGCTCCTCAATTCGCGTCGACGCTAAAGGTGCTGCAGTTATGCGCATCATGCCGCGCGTGAATGAGGAAGTGAACGAAGAGTGGCTGTCAGATAAGTCCCGTTTTGTTTGGGACGGTCTCGGTCGCCAGCGTCTTGATACGCCTTATGTTCGTGAAAACGGTAAACTGCGCCCGGCTGACTGGTCCGAAGCGCTTTCGGTCGTCGCAGAGAAGCTCAAAGGTGACGCATCCCGTATTGCAGCGTTTGCAGGTGACCTTGCTTGCGTAGAAGGTATGAAAGCAGCGAAAGACCTGATGACAGCAGTTGGCGCAAAAGCGCTCGACTGTCGGCTGTCAGGTCAGCAATTGGGTGTCACACCGTCTGGTGAAACACTGCCGCGTGAAAGCTACATTCTGAACCCGACGCTTATGGGCGTAGAGGAAGCAGATGCGCTTCTCATTATTGGCGCCAATCCACGCGTTGAAGCAGCAGTCTGGAACGCACGCATTCGTAAGGCATGGCTCTGGAATGATCTGCAAGTTGGCCTTATCGGCGAACCGCATGATCTGACCTATGATTACACGCATGTTGCGTCATCCACTTCAGGACTGAAGGACCTTGGTGCATTCGGCGACGTTCTGAAGACTGCGAACAAGCCAATGATCGTTGTTGGTGAGAAGGCGCTTGTTGGTGATGGCGGTTACGCTACGCTGAAAGCAGCTCATGATCTTGCGCTTGAATGTGGCGCGATCGTTTCAGGTGACGATGCCTGGGCTGGCTTCGGTGTACTTCACAACGCTGCGTCTCGTGTTGGCGCTCTGGATGTCGGATTCCTGCCGGGTGAGGGCGCTAAGTCCGCTTCGGAGTATCTAGCTTCGAATTGCGCAGACCTCGATACGGTCATTCTTCTAGGGGTGGATGAAGTTCCGATGTCGCAATTCGGTGACAGCTTCGTCGTCTATCTCGGAAGCCATGGTGACGCAGGCGCAAGCCGCGCAGACGTTATTCTGCCGACAGCCGCTTACACTGAAAAAACCGCGACTTACGTGAACACAGAAGGCCGCGTTCAGATGACGACGGCTGCCGTTCAGCCTAAAGGTGCTGCGAAAGAAGAATGGGCGATTTTCCGCGCGCTTTCTGATCTCGTCGGTAAAACGCTTCCTTACAACAGCGCTGACCAGATTCGTGATGCGCTACGTGAAGATGTGCCAAGCTTCGCGGGCATGAATTTCGCTCCTGGTAATGCCGGTGCCGAAGCTCTGTCCGCGCCATTGCCTGCGGCTACAGAATCGCTGTCGGACGATCCGGTCTTCTGTCCGATCGGCGACTTCTATCTCACAAATCCGATCGCACGTGCGTCAGCTACTATGGCTGAGTGTTCACTGCAGAAGCAAACTCTGGAGGTCTCCGCAGCAGCGGAGTAGGGGCTCGTCATGGAACAGTTTCTCGGATGGACAGAAAACCCGATTTTGCTCGTGCTGCTTTCGCTCGGGCAAATCCTGCTGGTAACTGTCGTTCTTCTTCTGGCGATTGCCTTCCTTCTCTATTTTGACCGTAAGGTTCTCGCGGGCACCATGCTCCGTAAGGGACCGAACGTTGTTGGCCCCTTTGGTCTGTTTCAGTCGTTTGCCGACTTCGGTAAGTTTGTTCTGAAGGAAATGATCATTCCGGCCGGTGCGAACAAAACGGTCTTCATGATCGCACCGATCCTAGCGACGACGCTGTCCCTGATCTGTTGGGCAGTTGTTCCGATTGCGCCAGGCTGGGTCGTTTCTGATCTGAACGTTGGTGTTCTCTACCTGCTCGCAATGTCGTCACTCGGTGTCTACGGCGTGATCATGGCCGGTTGGGCGTCGAACTCGAAATATCCGTTCCTCGGTGGCCTGCGGTCGGCAGCACAGATGGTCTCTTATGAGGTTTCCATTGGCTTTGTTCTCGTTACGGTCATTCTGCTGTCTGGTTCGATGAACCTCACAACCATCGTTGAATCCCAGACGGGCGGTTTCTGGAATTGGTACGCTTTCAAGCTGCCGACGATTATCGTGATGTTCCCGATGATGGTGATTTTCTTCATCTCGGCGCTGGCTGAGACGAACCGTCCACCGTTTGACCTTCCGGAAGCTGAGTCAGAGCTCGTCGCAGGGTATCAGGTTGAGTATTCCGGCACGCCATTCCTTCTTATTTATCTGGGTGAGCAGATTGCAATCACGCTGATGTGCGCGATGACGAGCGTTCTGTTCCTCGGCGGTTGGCATTCTCCGGTGGGCGATCTCGGCCTATTCAATGAGAACACGCTGGCGGGCCTCCTGGGTACAGGCACGTTTGAAAGCCTGATCGGGGCATTCTGGTTCGCTCTGAAAGTGACTTTCGTGTTCTTCATGTTTGCGTTCGTTCGTGCGCTCGTGCCGCGCTACCGTTACGACCAACTCATGCGTCTTGGCTGGAAGATCTTCCTGCCGACGTCTCTCGTGGCAGTGCTGCTAATCAGTGGCTTTGTCGTCTACACAAACGCAGCGGCTGCTTAGGAAGGGATGATCTGATGAGAATTGCACAAGCCCTCAAGGGAGCCCTTCTTCTCGACTTCATCGGTGCGATGGGGCTTGGTTTCCGGTACCTGTTCCGTCGTAAAGCGACAATCAACTACCCGTTTGAGAAGAACCCGCTGTCTCCGCGCTTTCGTGGCGAGCACGCACTGCGTCGCTACGCAAATGGCGAGGAACGCTGCATCGCATGTAAGCTTTGTGAAGCGATTTGTCCGGCGCAGGCAATTACGATTGAGGCGGAGCCTCGTGATGACGGCTCACGTCGAACGACACGCTACGACATTGATATGACTAAATGCATCTACTGTGGCTTCTGTCAGGAAGCTTGCCCGGTAGATGCTATCGTTGAAGGCCCGAACTTCGAGTTTGCGACTGAAACTCGTGAAGAGCTCTTCTACGACAAAGATAAATTGCTCGCCAATGGTGATCGTTGGGAGCGTGAGATTGCACGTAATCTCGAACTCGATGCGCCGTATCGATAACGGCAAAAAGATAGGACCTGTTGTGGGTAACGCGTTTAACGGCGGAAACGCCATCGGCTTAGGGGGCTGATATGGAAGTCATCGCATTCAGCATTCTTTCAGCGATTGTACTGATTGCCGCTTTCTGTGTGATTGCGGCACGTAATCCGGTACACTCTGTACTCTTCCTTATCCTGGCCTTCTTCACATCGTCGGGCCTTCTTGTTCTGATCGGTGCAGAATTCCTCGCTATGCTGCTCATCGTTGTTTACGTAGGCGCCGTCGCGGTTCTGTTCCTGTTTGTCGTGATGATGCTCGATGTCGATTTCGTGGAATTGAAACAGGGCTTCCTCAATTACGCGCCGTTTGGCGGCGTGGTTGCTTTAGTCTTCTTTGCGGAGATCGCTCTCGTCGCCAGCGCGATGGGCGCGAGCCGTCCGGAAGCATTTGATGCAAGCCCGAACGCAGAAACGAACGTCGAAGCGATCGGTCAGGTCATGTACACAGACTATCTGCTTCTCTTCCAGATCTCTGGCATCGTCCTGCTTATCGCTATGATTGGTGCGATCGTACTCACACTGCGTCACCGTCCGGGCGTGCGCCGTCAGTCTGTCGAAGACCAGACGGGACGTAAGCGCGCGGATGCAGTTGAACTCAAGGACGTCCGTCCGGGACAGGGGATCTGATATGGAACTGACACTCGCCCATTATCTGTCGCTGTCTGCAGCGCTGTTTACGATCGGTGTCTTTGGCATCTTCGTAAACCGGAAGAACATCATCGTCATTCTGATGTCGCTGGAGCTTATGCTTCTGTCGGTGAACATCAATCTCGTCGCTTTCGGCGCGTTCAATGGCGACATCAAAGGCCAGATTTTCGCAATGCTGGTTCTGACCGTAGCGGCTGCTGAAGCCGCGGTCGGCCTTGCGATACTGGTCACTTATTTCAGAAACCGCGGCGATATCGCTGTGGAAGATGTCAATCTCATGCGGGGCTGATAAACAGATGACATTGCCTGACCCCCTAATTTTATTCATCGTGCTCGCACCGGGCATTGCGGCAGCCATAGCAGGTCTGTTCCAGCGCTTTATCGGTGACCGTGTTGCGATGCTCGTAACGACGATTACTGTCGGCTCTGCCGGCATTCTGTCGCTGTATCAGCTCTTTGCCTACGCTTTTGGCGGGCACCATGACGCGCATCATCATTTCCAGCATATAATCCATCTTGCACGCTGGATTGACGTTGGTCAGTTCCATGCCGATTGGGCAATCCGTGTCGACGCTATGTCCATCGTTATGATGGCCGTCATCACGAGCGTTTCCGGTCTCGTGCACCTTTATTCCTGGGGTTATATGTCTGAGGATCCGCATAAAGCGCGTTTCTTCTCATATCTGTCGCTCTTTACGTTCATGATGCTCATGCTTGTGACTGGCGACAACCTGATTCAGATATTCTTCGGTTGGGAAGGTGTTGGCCTCGCGTCTTACCTGCTTATCGGTTTCTGGTTCCACAAGGACAGCGCGAACAGTGCGTCTATCAAAGCGTTCGTTACAAACCGTGTTGGTGACTTCGGTCTGGCGCTCGGCATCATGGCGGCGTTCTTCGTGTTCGGTACCGTTGAACTCAACCCGATGCTTGAAGCGATCAAAGAGAACACTTTCGAGCACGTTGCGCCTATTGTGAGCTTCGCTGAAGCGGCCACGCCACGCGACGCGTCTATCGACTTCCTTGGGTATGGTGTTCCGGTTCTGGAGCTTATCGGTGTGCTGCTCTTCATTGGTGCGATGGGTAAGTCAGCTCAGTTCTTCCTTCATGTCTGGCTGCCAGACGCGATGGAAGGCCCGACACCAGTATCAGCGCTCATTCACGCTGCGACCATGGTGACGGCGGGTGTGTACCTCGTGTGTCTGCTCTCGCCGATCTATGAGTACGCACCATATGCCTCCGGTTTCATCGCGCTGATTGGTGCCGTGACAGCTCTTTACGCTGCGACGGTCGGCATGGCGCAGAACGACATTAAGCGCGTGATTGCATTTTCGACCTGTTCTCAGCTCGGCTACATGTTCTTTGCGGCAGGTGTCGGCGCATACCAGGCGGCTATGTTCCACCTCTTCACACACGCCTTCTTCAAAGCGCTGCTTTTCCTTGGTGCCGGTTCGGTTATTCACGGTATGCACCACGAGCAGGACATGCGCCGTATGGGTGGCGTCGCCAAGTATATGAAGGTCACGTACGCTGCGATGATGATCGGTACGATTGCGATTATCGGTCTTGGCATTCCGCACACGAAATTCGGTTTCGCAGGTTTCTTCTCTAAAGACGCCATCATTGAAACGGCGTTTGCGGCGGGTATCTCCGGTGTGTCATTCGCGCAGCTCGCGTTCTGGTTCGGTATCATTGCGGCACTGCTCACGAGCTTCTACTCATGGCGCCTCATTTACATGACGTTCCACGGACCGATGGCTGAATCAGATCACCATGATGATGCGCATGCACATGCTGATGATGGCCATGAAGACGACCACCACGCTCATGGCGGTAAGCCTCATGAGTCTCCGCTGGTCATGTTGGTTCCGCTAATTCTTCTGAGTGTCGGCGCCGTGTTTGCGGGTTACTTCTTCTATGACGCGTTCGTGGGGCACCACTACGAAGAGTTCTGGAGCGGTGCGATCTATGCGGCCCCTGAAAACCATGTCCTGCATGACAAGTATGATGTTGCTCATGGCGGCATTAACCCGGGCTGGGTCTTCTGGGCGCCTCTGGTCGTTACGATCCTCGGCTTCCTGATCGCGACCTTCACTTATCTGTTTAACCGTGGCCTCGGTAAGCGTATTGCAGACACTGGCGGTCCTCTCCACGCTCTGTTCGCGAACAAGTGGTATTTCGACGAGATCTATCAGGCGACATTCGTGCGCGGTACGAAAGTGCTGGGCGACTTCTTCTGGAAGGTCGGTGACCGCAAAATTATCGACGGCTTTGGTCCGGACGGTCTGAGTGGTCTGGCAAAGTGGGGCGCAAGCCGTCTGTCGGCGATGCATACAGGCTATCTGTATCACTATGCCTTCGTCATTCTTGGTGCCGCTGCGGTCTTCGGTGCAGTCATTCTAATTAACGTAGCAGGAGCGAATTGATGGGCGACTTTGCGCTCCTTTCCTTCATGATTTTTGCACCGGCTCTCGGGGCGCTTCTGCTCCTGTGGGTTCGGAAAGTCACGGCGTCTAATGCGACGTCAGTTGAAGAAGAGTCTCGTGTAGCTTTCCTCGTCGGTCTGTTTGTCAGCTCTGCGACGTTTGTTCTTTCGATTATTGCACTGGCTTACTTCCAGCCGGGCGTTGAGGGCTTCCAGCTTGTTGAAGATCATTCCTGGTTCGGCGGCACGCTGAATGAGGCGGGTGAAGTTGTCGGCGGTATTCGCTACAAGATGGGCGTCGACGGCATGTCCATTCTGCTGGTGCTTTTGACGACCTTCCTGACGCCGCTGTGCTTCCTGGCTAGCTGGGGTAGTGTAAAGCACCGCGTGACCGAGTACGTCGCTGCGTTCCTGTTCCTTGAAACGCTGATGCTTGGTGTGTTCTGTTCGCTCGATCTGATGTTGTTCTACGTCTTCTTCGAGGCTGGCCTGATCCCGATGTTCATTATCATTGGCATTTGGGGCGGCGCAGAGCGTGTCTACGCATCTTTCAAGTTCTTTCTCTACACGCTGCTCGGCTCTCTCTTCATGCTGCTCGCGGTTATCGCTATGTACCTGCAAGCGGGCACGTCAGATATCGTCGAATTGCAGACAGTTATTCCGCAGATCTTTTCTGTCGAAGACGGAAAGTTTGGGGTCCAACATCTTCTGTGGCTCGCATTCTTTGCGTCGTTTGCTGTTAAACTTCCAATGTGGCCTGTGCATACCTGGCTTCCGGACGCGCACGTGCAAGCGCCGACCGCGGGTTCTGTTATTCTGGCGGGTGTTCTGCTGAAGATGGGCGGCTACGGCTTCCTGCGCTTCTCATTGCCTATGTTCCCTGAAGCCAGCGTCTATTTCCAGCCTATGGTGTTTGCGATGAGCGTTATCGCGATCGTCTATGCGTCGCTGGTCGCGTTCCGTCAGACGGATATGAAGAAGTTGATTGCTTATTCGTCTGTCGCTCACATGGGCTTTGTGACGCTGGGTATTTTCTCGTTCACTGAAATCGGTATTCAGGGCGCTATCTTCCAAATGATTTCGCATGGCGTGATTTCAGGCGCGCTGTTCCTGATCGTCGGTGTCATTTATGACCGCATGCACACGCGTGAGATCAAATTTTATGGTGGCCTCGTCACCAAGATGCCGGTCTACGCAGCGATCTTCATGCTCTTTACGATGGCGAATGTAGGCCTGCCAGGCACAAGTGGTTTTGTCGGTGAAATCCTTACGATGGCTGGTAGCTTTCAGGCTTCCACATGGGCCGCCACAGGTGCTGCGCTCGGTGTGATCTTCTCTGCCGTTTATATGCTCACGCTGTATCGTCAGACGGTGTTCGGCGTGATGACGAACGAGAAGCTCGAAGGCATCAAGGACATCAACCGCACAGAAGCAATTGTGTTCGCACCGCTCATCATCGCTACGATCGTACTCGGTGTATTCCCTGCGATTATTTTTGACATCACTGAACTCAGCGTGGCGCCTATCATGGCTGCCGTATCTGGATTGATTGGATAACAGACCATGAACTGGGACGAAATCTTCGCAGCAGCTACGCCCGAGCTCTACCTCGCATTTGCGGGTCTGGTCGCGGTTGTTCTTGGCGCGGTTCTTCGCGAACGTTTTGCAACGGTTTCTATCAAGGCCGGCGCGCTGATCCTTCTTGGCGCTAGTGCACTCTCGCTCTTCAATATTGAAGGCGGCGTTGCATTCAACGGTCTTTGGGAAACAGACCGTTTCACGAACCTGGCTAAAGCGGTTTGTTACTTCTGCGCGGGTGTGGCTCTTCTGATCGCGGAACCGTATCTCGTGAAAGAGCGCCTTATCCGTTATGAGTACGCGCTTCTGGTGATCTTCGCGTCGCTCGGTATGGGCATCACGCTCTCTGCAAACGATCTGATGACGCTTTATCTCGGCATTGAGACGCTCAGCCTATCATCTTATGTGCTTGCAGCGTTCAACCGGGACAGCCAGCGGTCTTCTGAAGCGGGTCTGAAGTATTTTGTACTTGGTGCGCTCGCATCCGGTCTGATCCTCTATGGCGCTTCGCTTGTGTACGGTTTCTCCGGTTCGACCAACTATGACGCTATCGCGCAAGCAGAGTTCGGTATTGGTCTCGTGTTCGGGCTCGTACTGTTGATTACGGGTCTTGCGTTCAAAGTATCTGCGGCGCCACTGCACGTCTGGACGCCGGATGTATATGAAGGTGCGCCGACACCGGTTGTCGCTTTCTTCGCGTCAGCGCCAAAGCTTGCGTCTATGGTTGTCTTTGCGACCATCCTGTTCGAGGCCTTCGGAAACGCAATTGACCAGTGGCAGGATGTCATCCTGATTATCGCTGGTGCATCCATGCTGATCGGTGCTTTTGGTGCGCTGCGCCAGACAAATCTGAAACGCCTGTTTGCTTACTCTTCCATCGGCAATATGGGCTATGCGCTTATTGCGCTCGCCGCAGGTGAAGAAATCGGCGGACCAGCTCTGCTCGTCTATATGGTGATTTATGCGCTGTCGCAGTTGGGCATCTTTGGTGTGCTTCTGTCGATGCGCCGTCGTGGTGGCATGGTCGAAGACATCTCCGAGCTTTCAGGCCTTTCTTCCACAATGCCTTGGCTCGCAGTCTGTATGACAGCTCTTGTGTTCTCTGTGGCTGGTATTCCTCCACTGGGCGGCTTCTTCGGTAAGCTGGTTGTGTTCCAGGCTGGTGTTGAAGCGGGTCTATGGCCAATCGTGATTATCGGCGTGATCGCGTCAGTCGTTTCGCTCGGCTACTATCTCCGCATCATCATGATCATGTGGGGCGGCGACAAGCTTGCACCGTTTGAAAACATGTCCGGCACTGTCGGCATCACGGTCAGTGCAGCCACTATCCTTGCTTTCCCGGTTTTCACCGTAGTTATCGGTTGGATGATGTCACTTGCCGGTGGCAGCTTCTCGCTCGGTTAAGCGCCAGTGTTTCAGCTGAACGCTCTGGCAAATGCCTGGCCAGTTGAATGGTACGGTGAAATCGACAGCACATCTGCTCTTGCCGGGCGACGTGCTGTCGACGGCGTTCAGGAACCTGTCTGGTTCGCGGCAAAAGCGCAAACGGCTGGGCGCGGGCGCCTTGGGCGCAAGTGGATATCCGAAACCGGAAATCTTTACACGACTGCTCTTATCCCGATTGACGGCTTCTCTCCAGCAGTCGCTGGCGTTTCACTGAGCATTGGGCTGGCCGTCAGGGATATGGTCATCGAGCTCAGTCAGGGACGGCTCATTCCGGGACTTAAATGGCCCAATGACGTGCGCATCGACGGTGCGAAGCTCAGTGGAATACTGCTCGAAAGCGGACGATCGTCACAGACTAAACAATTCTGGCTGTCTATAGGTATCGGGATAAACCTCGCCTTTGCGCCGGATATTCCTGACTATGCGACCGTAAGTCTGACAGAGGTTTTACCTGATCTTGCTGTACCTCCTGAAACTGCTCTTGTGGTGCTTGATGGATGTTTACGCAAACGCCTTACGCAGTTTTCCCAGTTCGGCATGTCTTCGGTAATTGACGACTGGATGAAGGCGACAGACCAGATTGGTGCAATTTGTCGCTCAAAACTCGGCGATCAAACCATTGAAGGTGAGTTTCACGGGCTGGACGAGCACGGTCATATGTGTCTGAACACCTCAACCGGTGAGGTCGTCACGATCACGGCCGGTGATGTTGAGCTTGTGAAGGAACGCTGAGCCATGCTTCTGGCGATCGATGTCGGCAACACGAACACAGTTTTCGGGCTCCATGACGGCGAGTCGTGGGTTGCACAGTGGCGTAGCGCAACTGATAGCACAAAGACAGCTGACGACTATGCGGTATGGCTGACGCAACTCTGCCGGATGGATGGTATTCCTTTTGGCGATTTAGATGCCTGCATTATTTCGTCGGTAGTTCCGCAAGCTCGCTTCAATTTTCGTAATCTGGCGCGCCGCTACCTGGATATCGAACCAATGTTTATTGGCGAATCTTCGGTTGAGCTAGGCGTACCAATCCGGATCTCCAGACCAGAGCAAGTGGGGGCCGACCGTCTGGTGAACGCCGTTGGCGCACATGCGCAACATGAAGGTGCTCTGATCGTAGTGGATAGCGGTACGGCGACGACGTTTGACATTGTCGGCGCTGATGGTGGTTTTGAAGGAGGTATCATTTCTCCCGGCATAAACCTTTCCATGCGTGCACTTCATGACGCGGCTGCCAGTCTGCCACGTATCGCAATTCAAAGACCACCCCAGGTGATCGGACAAGACACTGTATCTGCAATGCAGTCTGGTATCTTCCTCGGCTATCTTGATCTGATTGATGGTCTTATCCGTAGGATTAAGGCAGAGTACACAGAACCGATGACGGTGATTGGAACAGGCGGTGTTGCATCACTATTTGAAGGTGAGAGCGAAGAGATCGATATCTACGATCCTGATGTCACAATCCGTGGCCTACTTGAGATTTACCGCCGGAATAAAAAATAGAACATATGACAGAAAAAGCAGAACTCTTGTTCCTGCCGCTTGGCGGTTGCAACGAAATTGGAATGAACCTCAACGCCTACGCTTATGGTCCGATGCATGACCGGCGCTGGATTATTGTTGATATGGGTGTGTCCTTTGGTGACCTCAGAACGCCCGGTGTTGATGTCATTATTCCGGACCCAGGCTTCATTGAAGAGCAGCGCGATAATATTGAAGCGATTTTCCTTACGCACGCGCATGAGGATCATATTGGTGCGGTCGGGCATCTCTGGCGCCGCTTCCAGAAGCCGATGTACGCGACGCCGTTTACGGCGGAACTGATCCGACACAAGCTCAATGATGCAGGCGTAATCGACAAAGCAAAGCTCAACGTTGTTCCGCTCGGCGGCAAGGTGAAAGCCGGTCCGTTTGAGGTGGAGTACGTCACGCTAACGCACTCAATTCCAGAACCGAACGGTCTCGCGATCAAAACGCCCGCGGGCACTATTCTTCATACGGGTGATTGGAAGATCGACCCAGATCCGCAAATTGGGGCACCGTTTGATTCGACTGTCCTTGAGAAAATGGGCGATGACGGCGTTCTCGCCATGGTTTGTGACTCGACCAATGTGTTCGAGGAAGGTGAAGCTGGATCAGAAGGCAGTTGCCGCGATGAACTGGTCGACCTGATTGGAGAACAGACGGGCAGGGTGGCCGTTACGGCATTTGCATCCAACGTTGCGCGGGTTGAGAGTATTGTTCGCGCTGCCGAAGCGAATGGACGCCATGTCTGCCTCGTCGGCAGATCTATGCATCGCATTACGGCAGCCGCGAAAGCGGTTGGTATGCTGGCAGATTGTGCCGAGTTCGTTGATGAGAAAGAAGCTGGCTATCTGCCGCCTGAAGCCATTCTTTACCTCTGCACTGGATCTCAAGGTGAGCCTCGCGCTGCGCTTTCCCGAATCGCGCAAGGCAACCATCCCCATGTCACTCTGAATAAGGGCGATACGGTAATCTTCTCGTCCCGTGTCATTCCGGGTAATGAGCGCGGGATCTTTGACCTGCAGAACGCACTTGCGGAAAAGGGCGTGAAGCTCATTACAGACCGTATGCGGCACATTCACGTTTCAGGGCACCCGTGCCGTGACGAATTGCGCCGGATGTATTCATGGGTCCGTCCTCGCATCTCCGTGCCTGTCCACGGCGAGCGTCGTCACATCCTCGAACATGCCAATTACGCGAAGTCTCTACAGGTGTCTGAGGCGGTTACGCCGAAGAATGGTGACGTCATTCGACTCGCACCAGGGCGCGCAAAGATCGTTGATGAGGTGCCGACTGGTCGTCTGCTCCTAGACGGCAATCGTCTGATCCCAGAAAATGCTCAGGGTATCCAAGAGCGACGCCGGCTTTCATTCGCAGGCCATGTTACCGTTGCCATCTGTTTTGATGACAACGCGGAAATCATCGATGGTCCAGAAGTGTTTGTGCGGGGCTATTCAGAGCCAGATGGCCGAACGCTCGACGAAACGATTGATGCGTTCGATGAGGCTGCTGAAAATGCGATAGATGGTCTCAAGCGCAAGGCGAGGCTTGACGATGAAACGGTCGAGCGTTCACTTATCCGCGCGCTGCGCAAGGTAGGCGAGCGTGAGCTCGGAAAACGTCCGCTGATCGATGTTTCGATCCTGCGGGAATAATCAACAGACTGAAAGCGGGGAAACATGATCGGTCCACTCAACCATGTAGGCGTTGCGGTTCCTTCCATTGAGGAAGCGGCTCAAACCTATCGTGAACTGTATGGCGTAACAGACATTACCGAGCCAGGCGAAATGCCTTCGCAAGGTGTGCGCTTTTGCTTTGTAAATCTCCCAAACAGCCAGATCGAACTGATTGAGCCGCTGGGTGAGGATTCCCCGATCCTGAACTTCCTTAAGAAGAATCCGAAGGGTGGTCAGCATCATGTGTGTTTCGAAGTTGAAGACATTCATGAAGCCAAGCGTGAGATGGAAGCAAAAGGCGCGACGGTTCTCAACGAGCCGCGCATTGGTGCGCACGGAACGCCGATCATCTTTGTTCATCCGAAAAACTCGAACGGCGTGCTGATCGAGCTGATGGAAACGCCGAAAAACTAATGGGTATTTTTTCTGCCTCCGTCGTCTTTCTGATTTCATGGTGGATGGTCTTTCTGGCGGTCCTGCCAATTGGCGTGCGCGGCCAGCATGAAGACTATGTGCCGGACGACGGAACAGAGCCCGGCGCGCCTCAGGCCGCGAATCTTTGGAAGAAAGCCATATGGGCGACTATCGGTGCCGCCGTGGTAACGCTGATCGGCTTTATTATCGCGATCAGCGGAATTCTCCCTGAACCGGATCGTATCTGGTAGAAGCTGATTGCGCGCCACTGAGACGAGCGCTAGATCAGCAAGATATTCTTTTACAGCGAATGGCATCATGAAGCTTTCTAACTATTTCCTGCCTGTTCTCAAGGAAACTCCAGCCGAGGCGACCATCCTGTCGCACCAATACATGCTTCGGGCGGGTATGATCCGTCAGAACGGCGCGGGCATTTACAGCTGGCTGCCTCTTGGCCTGAAGGTGCTCCGTAAGATCGAGACGATCGTGCGCGAAGAAATGGACCGCGCTGGCGCTGTTGAAATGCTGATGCCGACGATCCAGCAAGCCGAGCTCTGGCAGGAAAGTGGTCGCTATGACGATTACGGTAAGGAGATGCTGCGCATAACCGATCGCCATGATCGTGAAATGCTCTTTGGTCCGACTAATGAGGAAATGATTACGGATATTTTCAGGTCGTATGTGCGTAGCTATAAACAGCTGCCCCTGAACCTGTATCACATCCAGTGGAAGTTCCGTGACGAGATCCGCCCTCGCTTCGGCGTTATGCGTGGCCGTGAGTTTCTGATGAAGGACGCTTACTCCTTCGACATTGATGCGGACGCGGCCCGCCGGTCTTATCAGAAGATGTTTTGCGCATATCTGAATACGTTCGACCGGCTCGGCCTGACGGCTGTGCCTATGAAGGCGGATACCGGCCCTATCGGCGGTGATCTAAGCCACGAATTTATCATTCTCGCGGAAACCGGCGAAAGCGAAGTGTTCCTTGATAAGGCGCTTCTTGATGTCCCTGCGCCGGGTATTGATTTCGATTTTGACGGTGACCTCACAACTGAAATCGACAAACGTACCCAGTATTACGCTGCAACCGACGAGATGCATGATGTGTCCGAGTTCGAAGCTGTTCCAGAGGACCGGCGCGTATCCGCTCGCGGTATCGAAGTCGGTCATATCTTCTTCTTCGGCGACAAATACTCTTCGCCGATGAAAGCGGAGATCATGAACGCGGAAGGTAAGAGCGTTCCGGTTCAAATGGGCTCTTACGGTGTTGGTGTATCGCGTCTGGTTGGCGGCATTATCGAAGCGTCTCACGACGAAAAAGGCATAATCTGGCCGAAGTCTGTAGCGCCTTTCGACGTCGGTATCGTAACCGTGAAAGCCAAGTCTGAAGAAATTCAGGCAGCTGGTTCTGACGCATATGCACAGCTTCAGAAAGCTGGTTTCGATCCGTTGTATGACGATCGAGATGCCAGTCCTGGTGTAAAGCTCTCTTCAATGGAACTGATTGGTATTCCATACGTCTTAGTCATCGGTCCGAAGGGACTGGAAAAAGGCGTAGTTGAGTTGAAGACGCGCGCTACGGGGGAAGCCGAAGAAATGTCACTCGAAGCTGCCATCAATAAACTGAAAGCGTTAGCGTGAGCTCGGTAGCTCCCGAAGCACTCAAAGACAGACCGTTCGGATATTACGAACGGTCGCTCGCGTTCAGATATATCCGCGCGCGCCGTGAACACGGCGGTGTTGCGATTGTGTCCATTCTGTCTCTGGTCGGTATTGCGCTCGCAGTCGCAGCGCTGATCATCGTCATGTCGATCATGAACGGGTTTCGTGCAGAGCTAATTGACCGTGTTCTTGGTAACTCCGGGCACATTCGCGTTTATTCCGGACAAAACCTCGCAACTGACATCGACGATTTGATCATCCAGCTTGAAGCGAGAGATGATGTGCGCAGCGCTGTACCGATTGTTGAAGGGGCCGTTCTTGCATCTTCGGATGCTGTCGCGCGTGGGGCATATGTGCGGGGGATCAGTCCAAGCGACACTGATGCGTTTGAATTTCTTCAAGGTGATCTTTACCGCGGAAGCATGGAGACCTTTGGTGACGGGCGTTTTGGCGGTGATGACATCATCATTTCAGAACGCTTGGCCCGGTCTCTATATGTGACGGCCGGTGATTCACTCACTCTGATCGCTCCCGAAGGCGCTGCGACTATGGGCGGCGTCATTCCGCGGCGCAAAGTGTACAACATTGCAGGTGTGTTTGAAGTCTTCTCAGGAAACGCAAACCCGCTCGACGACTCTCTGATCATCATGCCGCTAGAGCAGGCTCAGCTGTTCTTTAATTCGCGCGATCGCTATCCGATTGTCGAGCTGAAGATAAATGACCCGCAGGACGTCGATGTTGTGCTTCAAACGCTACAGAGGGAAATCCTTCCGAGAGGCATGCTGACTCAATCCTGGAAAGAGTTGTACCGCGGCATTGTCGGCGCGCTGGAAGTCGAGCGCAGCATGATGCGAATGATTTTTGCTGTCCTGATCACCATCACCGCTTTGAACATCATTACAGGCATCGTGATGCTCGTGAAGAATAAAGCGCGTGACGTCGCGATTTTGCGCACGATGGGCGCAAGCCGCAGCACTATACTTCGCGTCTTCCTGATGATTGGCGGAATTCTTGGTGTGTCCGGTCTGGTGCTCGGTTTGACGTTGGGGCTGCTCTTCTGCTTCAATATCGAGCCGATCCAGGATTTCCTGAATATGCTTACCGGCAACGCAATCTGGAATCCTGATGTTTACGGGCTGCCTTACATTCCGGCGCTAATCGATTGGTCTGAAGTCGGTTTTGCGTCAGCGTATGCATTTCTGGTGTCGATAATCGTTTCCGTGCTTCCGGCGTGGAATGCTGCCAAGCTCGACCCTGTCGAAGCATTGAGATCGGAGTAGAGCTATGAGCGTGGTTCTGAAGCTTTCCTCCGTTGTTCGCACGTACCGGGCAGGCGAAAACGCGGTTGATGTTCTTAAAGGTGTCGACCTTGAACTAAGCCGTGGCGAGCTTGTTGGGCTGGTCGGACCGTCCGGCTCGGGCAAGTCGACGCTTTTGCACACTGCTGGCCTTTTGGAGAAGCCTGACGAAGGTTATGTGCTTCTCGACGGCGAAGACTGTTTGAAACTGAATGACCGCCAGCGGACACTCATGCGTCGCACGCGCCTTGGGTTTGTCTATCAGTTCCACCATCTGCTTCCGGAGTTCAACGCGATTGATAACGTCGCAGCTCCGCTTTACCTCTCGGGCGTCCATCGGAATGTGGCGCGCGAGCGTGCTGTCGAGTTGCTGGAAAAAATGGGTCTTGGTCACAGACTGGATCACCAACCGATGGAAATGTCTGGCGGTGAGCAGCAGCGTGTCGCAATTGCGCGTGCTCTGTCGAACCGGCCGAAGATTCTGATCGCCGACGAACCAACGGGCAACCTCGACACCAAAACAACGGAAAGCGTGTTTCAGCAGTTGATTGAAACCGGCAGGACTGAAGGTCTTGCGATGCTGATCGCGACCCATAACCTCGCGCTGACCCAGTATATGGACCGCGTACTGACCCTCGAGGACGGGAAACTCACAACTTTCGAACCGGCGAAGGCTTCTGGCTGAGACCGTTTTCTTCCATGATGGTTAAAGGTCAGGAAGATTATGATGTCTGAAAGCTATAAAACTCCGCGCTTTGTTCACCTCGGTGTGCGTTCTTCATTCTCTCTTCTGGAGAGCATGATCACGTCCGGTGCGTTGAAGTCCTGGGCTGAAGACAATCTAGTCTCCGCTGTTGGCGTAACCGATCACAACAATCTCTTCGGCGCGTTAGAAATCTCAGAATATCTGGCAGGTATTGGGGTTCAGCCGGTCGTTGGCGTCGCTTTCGATGTGATGCCGGCGCTACATGATGCCCAACCCTACAAACTGACAATCTATGCCAAAGATGAGACAGGCTATGAACGTCTCATGGAAATCGCTTCGGCTGCTTACCTGGAAAGCGAGGATGGTGTTCCGGTTTTGAAAGAGCATCATGCTTTTGAAAAGACAGAAGGACTGATCGCGCTTTCTGGCGGAGCGTATGGCGAGGCGGGGCAAGCGGCTTGCCGCGGCAAGTATGACCAGGTTTTGGCTTCCCTTAAGCGATTGGCCGATGCCTATCCTGACCGCTGTTACGTCGATATTCAGCGGCATGACGAACTTGAAGAAATTCAGAGCGAGCCAATGCTCATTGAAGCGGCGTATGAGCTTGGATTGCCGCTCATTGCTATTCAGGATGCAAGGTTCCTGAAAAGGGAAGACCATGCGGCTCATGATGCGCTCATGTGTATCCGAAACGGTAGCTATATTGGCCAGACTGAACGCTATCGGATCACAGAAGAGCACTATCTGAAGTCGGCGGACGAAATGGAGGCGCTCTTCGCCGATATTCCTGAGGCTATTGAGAACACTATCGCCCTTGCTCATAGGTGCGCTGTTCGCCCGCGTCTGCGAAATCCGATCCTTCCGCACTTCGATGGCGGGTTTGGTCGTAGCGAAGCCGATGAACTTCGCGCACAGGCGAATGAGGGGCTCGAGCGGCGCCTTGCCGAAGTCGAAAAAATGTACGGCACACGACAGGATTATCAGGATCGTCTCGATTACGAGCTTGGGATCATCGAGAATATGGGCTTTCCGGGCTACTTCCTGATCGTATCTGACTTCATTAAATGGGCCAAAGAGCACGATATTCCTGTTGGCCCAGGTCGTGGTTCAGGTGCGGGGTCTCTGGTCGCCTGGGTATTGCTCATTACAGACCTTGATCCGCTTCGTTTCGGATTGCTCTTCGAGCGCTTCCTGAACCCTGAACGTGTCTCCATGCCGGACTTTGACGTCGACTTCTGTCAGGAGCGCCGTGGTGAAGTCATCCGCTATGTGCGTGACAAATATGGTGAAGCCAGCGTCGCATCCATTATCACCTTTGGTACACTTCAGGCGAAGGCTGTGGTGCGCGATGTCGGGCGCGTTATGCAGATGCCTTACGGGCAGGTGGATCGACTTTCCAAACTGATCCCTTTCAATCCCGCAAAGCCGCCAAAGCTGAAAGACGCGATCGCGGACGAACCGAAGTTTGATGAAGAAAAAGATCGCGACCCTCTGGTCGGTGAAATGCTGGAAAAAGCGCTCGCGCTTGAAGGGCTTTACAGGAACTGTGGTACGCACGCCGCCGGTGTCGTTATCGGCGACAGGCCACTCGTTCAGCTGACGCCGCTTTTCCGCGATCCACGTTCAGACCTTCCGGCGACCCAGCTCAATATGAAATGGGCTGAGCAGGCCGGACTCGTTAAGTTCGACTTCCTTGGCCTGAAAACGCTGACCGTCATCCATCGCGCGCTCAAATTCCTGAATGAGACGGAAACGTCCATGCCGAAGGCCTGGCGCGCCTATGACGACAAGTCGACCTATCAGCTAATGTCTGTAGGCGATACGCTGGGTGTATTCCAGCTTGAGGGGCAGGGTATGCGCGATACCCTGAAGAAAGTGCAGCCGGGCTCAATGGAAGACGTGATCGCGATCATTTCTCTCTACCGTCCGGGCCCGATGGATAACATTCCGCAGTTCGTCGACGTTAAATTCGGACGTGTCGATGCGGACTATTATCACCCGCTTCTGAAACCTATCCTTGAAGAGACATACGGCGTTCCGGTCTATCAGGAACAGGTTATGCGTATGGCGCAGGAGCTTGCGGGCTACTCGCTTGGTGAAGCGGATATGCTTCGCCGCGCTATGGGTAAGAAAAAAGTCGAGGAGATGCTCAAGCAGCGTAAACGCTTTATCGAAGGTGCTGCTGAGAAGGACGTTCCAGAGAAACAGGCCAGCCATATCTTCGATGTTATGGAGAAGTTCGCCGGTTACGGATTCAACAAATCTCACGCGGCCGCTTACGCTGCGATTTCTTATCAGACGGGTTATCTGAAAGCGAACCACCCGATCGAATTTCTCGCGGCTTCAATGAGCCTCGATATCCAGAACACTGATAAGCTTGCGGCGTTTTTTCAGGAAGCGAAGCGTCTGAATATCACGGTTCAGGCGCCAGATATCAATCTCAGCAATCCGGACTTCGATGTTCGCGATGGTTCCATCATCTATGCTCTCGGCGCGATTAAAGGCGTGGGCATGGAAGCGATGAAACATGTTTGTGAAATCCGCAAAGAGCGACCGTTTGATAGCCTTCATGATTTCGCAGAGCGCGTCGATCCGCGCCTGATCAACAGAAAGTGTCTCGAGTCGCTCGCTAAATCGGGCGCTTTCGACTCGCTGGAACCAAATCGGGCGCGTGCGCTCGCGGCTGTCGATGTTTTGGTCGCCACGGCTTCGTCCGCAGCTGATGATCGTGCAGCCAACCAGAACAGTCTGTTCGGAGATGATAAATCTCAGACACGGGCGCCAATTCCAAAAGTGCCCGCTTGGAGCTCGACCCAATTGCTGGACCACGAGTTCAAAGCAGTCGGCTTCTACCTCAGCGGCCACCCGCTTGACGGACTGCTTCTCGCAGGCGCCAGAGACAGGATTACGTTTGCCATGGATATCCAGACGGCAGCGCGTGAGAAGGGCGCTCTGGAGATGATGGGTATCGTACGAGCCAAGAACGAAAGGCCAGCTCAGTCTGGCGGCAAGTTCGCGTGGGTCACATTCTCCGACCCGACCGGCGAATTCGAAGCTATGGTGCCGCCAGAAACCCTGATGGAGATTCGCGACATTATCGAAACGGGGGCCTCAGTGGTTGTCCGTATCCGTCCTCGTGTTAAGGACGATGAGATCCGACTGACTGTAGATGGCGCCATACCGCTGGAAAAGGCGGCGCTTGGTGCGCCTAAGGGACTTATTGTAAGTCTCCTTCCTGGAACGGACCCCGCGACTTTCGTTGAGGTGTCAAAACACCTCGTGAATCTGAGCACGCATGAGCGCGGCGAACTTCGTGTGGAGGTGCCGATTTCGGGTAACCGGATTGCGCTGGTAAGCCTGCCCGGGAAGTACGCTGTCGGCACGGCCGCGGCTCAGGCTTTGAAGTCTGCTCCGGGCGTTCGTGCCGTACGTGAACTTGCTGCGTAATCTCGGGTTGCCAGAACGCCTAAACTCTGTATAAGCCACGCCTATTCCGACACGCGGGCAGCACTTTCGTGCATCCGGTGCTGGGTCATGTGACCCGGCTATGCCTGCGGCGGCTAACCGGATAGGAGAAAATAAAAATGGCACTGCCTGAATTCACTATGGCTCAGCTCCTCGAAGCTGGCGTACACTTTGGTCACCAAACTCACCGCTGGAACCCGAAGATGAAGAAATTCATCTATGGTGAGCGTAGCCACATCCACATTATCGACCTTTCTAAAACTGTGCCGCTTTTTCACCAAGCGCTCGTAAAGGTCCGTGACACTGTTGCTAAAGGCGGTCGTGTACTTTTCGTTGGTACAAAGCGTCAGGCGGCTGATCCTGTTGCTGAAGCTGCACAGCGTTGCGCTCAGTACTACATGAACCACCGTTGGCTCGGCGGTACGCTAACGAACTGGCAGACTGTTGCTCACTCAATCAAGCGCCTTAAAGAACTCACAGCGCTTCTTTCTGAAGGCGGCAACGTTTCTGGTCTGACGAAAAAAGAACTTCTCAACCGTGAGCGCGAGCGTGAAAAGCTTGAACGTGCACTTGGTGGTATCCAGGATATGGGCGACCTGCCTGACCTGATGTTCGTAATCGATACGAACAAAGAGCAAATCGCGATCAAAGAAGCGAAAAAGCTTGGTATTCCTGTAATTGCTGTTGTTGATACGAACTGCGACCCAGACGACGTCGACTTCCCATTCCCGGGCAATGACGACGCGGCTCGTGCGATCTCGCTCTATGCGAACCTGATTGCTGACGCTGTTCTCGACGGCCTTGCTGAGTCTACAGCTGGTCTCGGTATCGACCTTGGCGAGTCCGAAGACCTCACAGACGTTGCTGCAGCTGACCTCGCTGCTGCTGAGTCTGGCGAAGCAACCGAATAATCACTGACGCTTAGTAACCCCTAAGATAAAGGCAAATTTGACATGGCTCAGATTACCGCTGCATTGGTCAAAGACCTGCGCGAGAAAACTGGCGCGGGCATGATGGATGCCAAAAAAGCGCTCGTAGAGAACGAAGGTAACGTTGAAGCAGCTATCGACTGGCTGCGTGCGAAAGGTCTCTCTAAAGCCGCTAAGAAAGCTGACCGCGTCGCAGCTGACGGCCTGGTCGCTGCAGTCGTTTCTGCAGACAAGAAAACCGGCGTCCTCGTCGAGCTGAACGCTGAGACTGACTTCGTTGCGCGTAACGAAGGCTTCCAGAAATCACTGGTTGGTTTCGCTGAAGCGGCACTTACAACAGATGGTACATCAGAAGCTCTGCTAGCTGCACCAGCTGTTGAAGGCGAAGGCACGATCTCTGATCAGATCACCCGCCTGATCGCAACAATCGGCGAGAACATCACGCTCCGCCGCGTTGAAAAGCTTGAGTCGCCCGAAGGCGTCGTCACGAACTACATCCACGGTGCAGCGGCTGATGGCCTCGGTCGTATTGGTGTTCTCGTAGCTCTCAAGGGTGAGGCGTCTGCTGACGAACTCGCCGAAGCTGGTCGTAAAGTTGCGATGCACATTGCAGCGACGAGCCCGGCTGCTGCGACAACTGACGAGCTGGATCCAGAGTTGGTTGCTCGCGAGAAGCAGGTTCTCACAGAACAAGCTCGTGAGTCTGGCAAGCCGGACAACGTGATCGAAAAAATGATCGTTGGCCGTCTGCAAAAGTTCTACAAAGAAGTGGTGCTCGTTGAGCAGCAGTTCGTAATGAACCCGGACGAAACAGTAGCTCAGTTCCTGACATCTCAGAAAGCTGAACTCGTTGGCTTCAAGCGTGTTACGCTTGGTGAAGGCATCGAGAAAGAAGAGTCTGATTTCGCTGCTGAAGTAGCCGCAGCGACTAAAGGCTAGCTAATTCGGCTGGATTGGTTTCACCGAATCCGGCAAAGCTATCTGAAGTTGCCAAAGGAGCCGAACATATGAACGAGACCACAGAAACTTCTCGATCAGATTTTCGGTACAAAAGGGTTCTCCTGAAGATTTCAGGAGAGGCCCTCATGGGCGACACAGGCTTCGGCATAGATATGGCAACCTGTGGCAGGTTTGCCAAAGGGATTGCAGCGTCGGTCAAGGCCGGCGCTGAAATCTGTCTGGTTATCGGTGGCGGAAATATATTCCGTGGCCTCGCGGGCGCTGCTCAGGGAATGGAGCGCGCGCAGGCGGACCATATGGGCATGCTGGCGACCGTTATGAACGCGCTTGCAATGCAGTCCGCGCTCGAAGCGATTGGTGTCCCAACGCGCGTGCAATCTGCCATTCCTATGCATACAGTGTGTGAACCGTTCATTCGTCGTAAGGCAATCCGTCATATGGAAAAGGGCCGCATCGTTATTTTCGCTGCGGGAACAGGCAACCCATATTTCACCACAGACACCGGCGCAGCCCTTCGAGCGGCGGAGATGGGGTGCGATGCGATGCTGAAAGGAACGCAGGTTGATGGCGTTTATTCGGCAGACCCGAAAAAAGTACCTGATGCGGATCGATATGATGAACTAACGTATCAGGACGTACTGGCGCGTGATCTTCGTGTCATGGACGCTTCCGCTGTTAGCCTGTTACGTGATAGCAACATTCCAATCGTGGTTTTCAACCTTCATGAAGAAGGTTCCCTGCATAACGTCCTGACGGGGCAGGGTGTTTGCACGGTTATTTCGAATACCTAAGGGTAGGAACATGTCAGAAGAATATGATGAAAAGGCGCTGAAAAAGCGCATGGAGAAAGCACTTGAAGCTCTCTCAACTGAATTTGGTGGCCTCCGTACAGGCCGTGCATCTGCCAGCCTGCTCGATAATATCACTGTCATGGCGTACGGCGCGCAGACGCCTTTGAACCAGATCGGTTCCGTTTCCGTACCAGAGCCGCGCATGCTAGCCGTCAATATCTGGGACAAGGTGAACGTCGGTGCTGCTGACCGCGCTATCCGTGATTCTGGTCTTGGCCTCAATCCGGTAGTCGACGGCACAAACCTCCGGATTCCAATCCCGCCGCTAAACGAAGAGCGTCGTGCCGAACTTGCAAAGATTGCAGGTAAGTATGCTGAGCAAGCTCGTATCAGCGTACGCAATGTGCGCCGCGACGGCATGGACTCCCTGAAGAAAATGCAAAAAGCCGGCGATATCAGTGAAGACGAACAGAAGGTCTTTTCTGAGGATGTGCAAAAGCTGACCGATCAGTACATCAAACGCGTTGATGAGGCCCTCAAGGCCAAAGAAGAAGAGATCATGCAGGTATAATACCCTGTATGACGGGTTTTATGGCTTCCCCTGATGCTTCCGGACCTAAACACATTGCCATCATTATGGATGGCAATGGGCGTTGGGCGAAACAGCGCGGGTTGCCGCGTCAGCTAGGCCATGAGCGCGGTGTCGAAGCTCTTCGTCGTACTGTGGAATCCTGTCGAAACCTCGATCTTGAGCACCTAACGGTCTTTTCTTTTTCGTCAGAAAACTGGAAGCGTCCGGCCGAAGAGGTTTCCTCTCTCTTCGCGCTCCTGCGATTATACGTAAGCCAGGATTTGAATAAACTGGCAAAAGACGGGGTAAGGGTGCGCGTACTTGGTTCTCGCCAAGGGCTGCCAGATGATATTCTATCGCTCATCGAAATGGCGGAAGAAAAGACAAGCCATAACACTCGTTTTCAGCTGAACATCGCCTTCAATTATGGTTCGCGCGACGAGATAGTGGAGGCTGCAAAGGCGCTGGCCAGCGACGTCGAAGCGGGTCGAATGAATGCAGAAGAAATCGATTCAAATGCCTTTGCGTCACGACTTTGGTTTGCCGGCATTCCAGACCCTGATTTATTGATCCGCACTAGCGGCGAGTTTCGCTTAAGTAATTTCCTGCTCTGGCAGATCGCTTACAGCGAGATGATGTTCCTGGACTGTCTCTGGCCAGACTTTTCCGAAACGGAACTGATTAACTCCATCAATGCGTATAAATCGCGAGAGCGCCGATTTGGCGGCCTGACGGTGGACGGGCTACAATCGGAATGAATACGCCAGATCCTCGTCGCGGAGACACACTTTCGCTGAGGGTAGTTTCTGCAGCTTTGATGATTCCTGCTGGATTGTTCGTCGTGTGGTGCGGTGGGGTTGTTCTGCTGGCTGCGGGGCTTGCGTGTGCACTACTCATGTGGCGGGAAGTCTGGATCGTCACAACCGAGCGTGCGCTGAACTATGTTGCTCATGTGGTCGCTGCAGGCTTGCTGATTGCAATTTCTATAGCTTATTTCCAGCTCTTGCCGTCTGCCGCCATAGCGGCATTATTTTGCATTTTAGCTTATATAACTATCAGAACGTCTGGGGTGTCATCTGCGATCTGGCTGGTTGGCGGGGGGCTGATTATCGGGCTCGCCGTAAACGGTTTACTGGAATTGAGAGCACGAGACGACGGGCGATTGTACCTTACGCTTATTGTTATGAGTTCAGTATGGATCACAGATATCGCGGCATATTTTGCGGGCCGGGGATTTGGAGGTCCGCAGCTCGCACCCCGCAATAGTCCGAACAAAACCTGGTCCGGCGCTGCCGGTGCCGTGATTTGTACCGCGCTGTTTGGCGCTCTGTCTGCAGGCCTTATGCAAGGCCATTTGACTAACTGGATCATATATATCGGCCTGGTAAGCGCTATCGCTCAATTGGGCGATCTCGCAGAATCACGCTGGAAGCGAACATTCGGGGTGAAGGATTCGGGTAACATCATTCCTGGTCATGGCGGAATTCTGGACCGGCTCGACTCTTTTTCGGCGGTTCTGGTTGCGCACGCCATTGCTTTCAGTATTGATCCCTCCTTTCCGGAGCATGCGCTAGGGTTGGGTAGATAATGAAAGTAACAATTCTGGGGTCTACCGGATCCATCGGTGTCTCCACCCTTGATGTGATTTCCTATGCGAATTCCGTTGGCGATCAGGCGTTTGAAGTCGACGCGCTGATCGGTGGCCGCAACGCGTCTCTTCTAATTGAACAGGCTAAGACCTTTCGTCCGAACACGGTCGTGATTCAGGATCAAAGCCAGTTTTCGACTGTGAAATCCGCCCTTGTTGGCCATGATATAGAGGTCGCATCCGGCGATGCCGCGGTTATAGAAGCGGCTTCGCGCCCGGTCGATAAGGTCATGGCTTCGATATCCGGGACTTGCGGGCTGCTGCCCACAATGGCTGCGATTGATTCCGGCGCTGACGTCCTGCTCGCAAACAAAGAAACGATGGTTTGTGCAGGACCGATCATGAAGGCGCGCGCCGAGAAATCCGGCTCGAAGATTATCCCGGTAGATTCCGAACACAATGCTATCCTGCAATGCCTCGATGGATCGCAGAAAGTCGAACAGTTTACTTTGACGGCGTCCGGCGGCCCGTTTCGCGACGCGAGCCTGGATATTATTCGTGCGGCCACACCAGACCAGGCACTAGCTCACCCAAATTGGGCTATGGGTGCTAAAAACTCTCTCGATAGTGCGACCATGATGAATAAAGGTCTCGAACTCATTGAGGCCGTTTATCTTTTTGACATTCCCCAATCCCAGATTGACGTTCTGGTTCATCCTCAGTCGATTATCCATTCTATGGTTGCCTACTCTGATGGCTCGGTAATCGCTCAGATGGGCACGCCTGATATGAAAACGCCTATCGCCTATGCGCTCGGCCTTCCGGGGCGTGTGCGTACGGATGTGAAGCGTCTAAATCTCGCTGAGCTGGCACGTCTTGATTTCCGGATGCCCGACGATGAACGATTTCCCGCATTAAACCTTGCGCGGCAGGCATCTGATGCCGGTCTCATTGGAACGTGCGTCTTCAACGCTGCGAATGAATACGCAGGAAAAGCATTCCTCAATGGGGAATGCGGTTTTCTGGATATCTCTGCGCTTGTAGAGTATTCCCTGCACAGGGCACTGGACAGGCGGAGCTCGGAAATGCCACACAATGTTTCGACTGTGGACGATGCTTTGCAGGTCACCGAAATCGTTCGGACCTGGGTTGAAAAGCGTCTGAAGAACTAAAACGGGAAATCCATCTCTTTATGTCGCTTTTGCTTCAAAGCCTTCTCTATCCTGTGATGTTTGTGATTGTGATCTCAATTGTGATCGTGATCCATGAACTCGGTCATTACTGGGCCGGCAGATATTTCGGCGCAGCTGTTGAATCCTTTTCCATGGGATTTGGGAAATCGGTTTACGAAAAGACCGACAAAAACAATACGCGTTGGCGCCTCAATTGGCTGCCGCTTGGCGGGTTTGTGAATTTCGTAGCTGAGGATGGGCTTATCGAGAATGGCGGGGACGTAGAGAGCGACGGCCGAAACTTGCCTCCTGAAAATCAGCCCAAGGGTCGGCCGTTCACCGATTTGAGCGCAGGCGCACGAATTATCGTTGCGCTCGCAGGGCCTTTTGCCAATTTCATCCTGGCGATCGGTATCTTTGCCGTTATCGGAATGGTTTTGGGCGACCCGGTTCAACGTCTTTCAGTTCATTCAGTTTTTGAAGATTCAGTGGCTGAAGAGGCCGGTCTCCAGCCGGGCGATATCTTTGTTGCCGTCAATGGACGCGCTGCGGATCGCCAGAAGGTCATCCTCGAAGAAATTAAAATGTCCGCGAACGATGAAGTGGACATAGAAATTCTGCGTGGGGCCGAAACGGTTCACATTACGTTGACGCCTAGGCGGGAAACGCTGCAGAACGAACTCGGTATCACCGAACGTACGGGATATATCGGTGTAGAACTCGCGCGGCAGACCGTTGATCGAAATCACCTCAATCCGGTCGCGGCAGTCGGGTACGGCGTGTCCGAGACGTTTTCAACGATTAGCTCGTCAGTGAATATGCTCGGGCGCATCGTCACAGGACGGGAATCGCTGCAGCAATTGTCGGGGCCGGTAGGTATCGCAAGTGTCGCTGGAAACATGGCGCGTACAACGCTTGAGGCCGAGCAGGTCGGCTTGGGTACGCGACTCTACATGCTGTTGATGAGTAACCTTCAGCTAATTGCATTCATTTCTGTAGCGGTCGGTTTTTTCAATCTTCTGCCGTTACCGATTCTCGATGGCGGGGTGGTGGTCATCAACACTTACGAAGCCGTAACTGGGAAAGGGCTCTCAGAAGAGCTACTGCTGAAGTCAAAGTTTGTGACCCTCTTATTTCTTGCCGCTTTGGCAATTTTCATCACTCTTGGTGATTTTGAAGAGGCTGGACTTCTTGAGGTTTTCCGCGGGTTGTAGTTTGTACTCTCGGGGCATGTTGATTTGATAGGAACGGGTAAGTCATGCGGTCAGTTTTAGCCAGCGCAGTAGCGCTCTCTTCCATTATCGCTGGTACGACCGTTTCTGGTGGTCTGCTGGCGCCGGAAGCGCATGCTCAGGCGGCAAGTTCCGACTTGATCCGTCGTGTGATCGTTCAGGGTAACGAACGTATTGAAGCGCGAACGGTCGAATCATATTTGCTTCTGGAGCCGGGGCAGCCGTTCGATCCGGAACGTGTCGACCTTTCCCTGAAGACTCTGTTCGAAACCGGCCTGTTTGCTGACGTTATCATCGCGCGCGACGGGGATAATCTCGTTGTTCAGGTCGTCGAAAATCCGATCATTAACCAGGTGATCTTTGAAGGTAACCGCGCTCACGACGACGAAAAGCTGAGCGAGGAAATTCAGGCGGCTCCGCGCGGCGTCTTTACAGCTGCGCGAGTTCAGGCTGACGTCCAGCGTATTCTGGAAGTGTATCGACGTTCAGGCCGTTTTTCCGTTGATGTCACGCCTCAGTACGTCCCTCTGGACCAAAACCGTGTTGATCTGATTTTTGAAATCACAGAAGGTCCGGTGACAGGGGTTCGCTCGATCAACTTTATCGGCAACGAGGTTTATGCAGACCGTCGACTTCGCAGCGAGATTGTAACGCGTCAGTCCCGTTTCTGGCGCTTCTTCAGTTCAAACGACAACTATGACCCAGACCGCCTTGAATATGACCGCGAGCTTCTGCGCCAATTCTATGCAAACCAGGGTTATGCCGACTTCCGGGTTGTTTCTGCCGTTGCCGAACTGACACCAGACCAGGAAGACTTCTACATCACGTTCACAATCGATGAGGGTGAGCAGTATGACTTCGGTGAAATCACGGTTGAAACCGCACTCGACAAGCTGAATTCAGACACGCTTGAAGCCATTATTCCGATCCGTGAAGGTACGTTGTTCCGTGGCGATCTGATCGAAGACACGGTTGATTCTCTGACCTTCGCTGCCGGTATTGCTGGCTACGCGTTCGTCGATGTTCGTCCTCGTATCGAGCGCGATCCAGAGACACGTAAAGTGAACATCGTATTCGCCATTGATGAAGGCCCACGCGTTTACATTGAACGTATCAACATCGTAGGCAACACACGTACGCTCGACAGGGTTATCCGTCGCGAAATGCGTATTTCCGAAGGTGATGCGTTCAACCGAGTCCTGATTGACCAGTCTCGTAACCGTATCCGTCGCCTCGGCTTCTTCGAGGACGTAGAAATCGAAGAAAACCCTGGTTCTCTGCCAGACCGTACAGAAGTTGATGTGCGCGTGACTGAAGGCCCGACGGGTGAGGTGTCTTTCGCTGCTGGTTTCTCTTCGGTTGATTCTTTCCTGCTCGATCTTAATTTCACCGAGCGAAACTGGCGTGGTCGTGGCCAGTTTATATCCAGTCGTATACAAACGAGCTCTCGTCAGCAGACGATTGATTTTCGTTTCACCGAGCCACGCTTTCTTGATCGTGATCTCGTGGCCGGTCTGGATTTTTTCTCGACACGTACAGACTTTCTCGACATTGCTGACTACGAAACACAAACAATTGGTGGTAGCGGCCGTATCGGTTTTCCGCTTACGGATCGTATGAACATGAATCTGCGCTATTCTTTGCGTCAGGACGACGTTCAAATTCGTGATCGGAATATCGTAATCGACGGTAACGGTCGGATCGTGCGTGATCCTAATTTCCCATTCTTTATAGTTTCGGTAGAGCCTATCCCAGCTAACGTTCCGAATGGTGGTCAGATCGTTGACCAGTGCGACCTTGCGAATCTTGATCGTACGTCTCTCTGTCGTCAGGAACGCACTGACTTGTCGTCCATCGTCGGCTACAGCTTCAGCTGGGACCGACGCAACGATCCCATCCGCCCAACTCGGGGCTTCGATCTTGGTTTCAGTCAGGAATTCGCTGGTTTCGGCGGTGATGTGTTCTACGTAAAAACTGAGGGTGCAGCTACGTTTTATCGCGGTCTTTGGAGAGACTTAATTGCATCTCTTCGTTTCAGCGGTGGTTACGTGTCAGCGTTTAATAACGACGATCTGCGCATCAACAACCGCTTCTTCCGCGGTGGTAATACGTTCCGTGGCTTCGATGTTGCTGGTCTCGGTCCGCGCGATGTAATCATCGATATGGACACAGCAGGTAATGTGACGAACATCCGCCGTGCGAGCAATCAGAGTTCGCTTGGTGGTAAAATGTACGCGATCGGTACGCTCGAGCTCGCCGTTCCCAATTTTCTTCCTGAAGAATATGGCATACGTACTTCTCTCTTCACTGAGTTCGGTACAGTAGGTCTGCTCGACGAGGCGGACCGTACACAGGAGCAGGTATTTGAGGTTACCGATGCAAATGGTGACGTGACGGGGTACCAAATTCTTCGTACAGAGGATGAAGCGTCCCTCAGGGCAGCTGCGGGGCTCAGCGTTTTCTGGGATTCACCGTTCGGACCAATCCGGTTCGACTTCTCCCAGATCCTGGCAAGTGAAGAGTATGACCGGACGGAGACATTCCGCTTCAGCACGTCTACTCAATTCTAAAGTTAAAAGGTTTTAGTTCATGTTTAAGCTCAAATCGGCCGTGACGGCTTTCGGTATTGCAATCGCAATGGCCGTCGTCGCACCACTGGCAACAGCACAAACTGTTCTCGTTCTTGATCCATCACGCATCGTTCGTGACAGCCTTGGTGGACAAGACATTTTCAACAAAGTTGAGCAAATCGGTGCCGCTATGCAGGCCGAACTCGCGCCACAGCAGCAGGCACTTCAGACCGAGGGCGAGTCTCTTGATGCGCAGGCAGCCGGAATGACGCGCGAACAGGTTGAAGCTAATCCGGCGCTGCTCCAACAGTTCCAGTCTTACTCTCGTCGACTGCAACAACACATGGCAACAACTGAACGCCGCTCTCAGGAGCTTCAGCAAACCGAAGCTCAAGCGCTTCAGGTGTTCGGTGAACGTATGCGTACAGCCGTAGAAGGTATTCGCGCAGCCCGTGGTGCATCGGTCGTGCTGAACGGCCAAGGCGTTTATCAAGTAGCTCCTGAAGCTGACATCACTGATGAGGTCATCGAAGAGCTGAACCGTACGTCGCCAACCATTCCGGTGACACGCGTAACGCTGCCAGATCAATCTGCAGCTCCAGCTCAATAGGCTGACAGCATCAGATGCATGACCTGCGTTTCTATCACACGCTGAGGGAGCTAACCGTAGCTGATGTAGCGGCCCTCACGGGCGGTGAACTCCGCGGTGACGGTGATCAGGAACTCATAACTATCGCTCCGGCTGACAAAGCGACAGCCGGAGTTTTATCATTTTTCGCATCCGGAAAGGTCGAAGCTCCGGAGCAGAATGATCTTTATGGTGCCTGCATAACGACCGAACAGCTCGCTTCAGCGTTACCATCGACGCTTACGCTCATTCTGGTGACAAACCCGCACAAAGCCTTTGTTCAGGCGGTCAATGCCTTCCTGAGGCAGCGTACAATCATGGACGCAGGAACAGGGCTCGGCGCTCCAAGCATAGCTGATGATGTCCGCCTTCATCCTACCGCGATTGTAAGTGACGGCGCTGAGATTGGTGAAGGGACTGAAATAGGGCCTCATTCCGTTGTCGGACCGGGAGTGCGCATCGGACGTAACTGTAGCATCGGCGCTAACGTTGTGATCGAGGCTGCGCTTATCGGAAACGATGTCACAATCAAATCCAATACAGTTCTAGGCGGTTCGGGCTTTGGTCTGTTTCCAGACGATCAGGGCTTAAGCGCGATTCCCCATTTCGGTCGTGTGGTAATCCAGGACGGTGTTGGGATTGGTTCCAACGTATGTATTGACCGCGGCGCGTTTGATGACACCGTCATCGGCGAGGGCAGCAAGCTCGATAATCTTGTTCATATCGGCCACAACGTTCACATGGGACGAAACAGCCTGATGGCAGCATTCGGTGGTGTGTCAGGGTCTGTTGAAATTGGGGACTGGGTGCAAATGGGTGGTCGTGTAGGATTGAGTGATCATGTGACAATTGGAGATCACGCGAAACTTGCTGCCAATTCAGCAGTGCTCCGATCGGTTCCTGCGGGAGAAATCTGGGGCGGTGCTCCTGCACAGCCGATTAAACAGTTCTGGCGGGAAGTCGCCTGGGTTAGCCTTAACGCCAAGAAGAAAAACAAAAAGGACTAGCCGCAATGGCTGATATCCATCAAACCGCCATCATTGCGGACGGTGCACAGGTTCATGAGAGTGCGCGGATCGGGCCATACTGCACTGTAGGTCCTCAAGCTATAATCCATGAAGATGTGTTTCTTCACTCGTTTGTAGTGGTAGATGGGAATTCTGAAATTCACGCGGGCTGTGAACTGTATCCATCAGTTACGGTGGGAATGAAGCCTCAGATCTTGGGCGTTAAAGACGACGTCTATAGCTGCACCATCGGGGCGGGCACAGTCCTTAGAGAAAACGTTACTGTTCACGGCGCGACACCGGGATCCGGAGAGGCAACACGCCTTGGTGAAAACTGTTTTCTAATGGTCAATTCCCACATCGGCCACGACGCGAAACTTGGCGATAAATGCGTTCTCGCGCCAAATTCAATGGTAGGCGGACATGCGCACCTTGGCGATCAGGTCTGGATGGGCGGCGGCGCAGCGATCCATCAGAACTCATGGGTTGGCGATCATGCTTTCATCGCAGCTGGCTGTATGCTCACAGGCGATGTCATACCCTACGCGGTTGCTGAGGGCACAGAATCCAGGCTCGCAACTCTGAATGCCACAGGGCTGACGCGTCGTGGTTTCTCCCGTGGAGACCTCAAGGCGATACGACAAGTTTACCACCATCTGTTCCTTGGAGACGAGGGCACATTCAAAGAGCGTTTAGCAAACGTTCGCGAAAAGTTTGCTGGCGAAGAGGCTGCTTTGAAGATCGTGGATTTTGTAGAGCATCCACGGTCCGGCAGAAAGCTCTGTACTGCGTAAGGAGAGGTTATGTCTCTAGCACTCATCGCGGGGCAGGGCGACGTGCCTCGTATGATCGCCGAGCATCACAAAGATGCCGGGAACGCGCCGTTCATTATCGTACTGAAAGGATTCGAGAGCGACTGGGTTCGGAATTTCGATCATGAGGTTTGTGGAATCGCGGAGATCGGCAAAGTCCTATCGACGCTCCGCGCCAGAGGCTGCGACACAGTCTCGTTTATTGGAAACGTTAAACGACCTGATTTTTCGTCGCTGAAGCCCGACTTAAAAGGCGTATCGCTTCTTCCGAAAATTATATCGGCTGCGCGGCGCGGCGACGATGCGCTCCTGAATTCCATCATCATGATCTTTGAAGCGGAAGGTTTTAAGGTCATTGGTGCGCACGAATTGTTGGATGGTCTTACCCAGCCGGCCGGCGTGTTGAATAGCGTGGCTGTTACAGACTCTGAAAAAGCTGATATCAAAGAAGCCTACCGGATAGCGGGCGCCATCGGCGATCTCGATATTGGGCAGGGAGCAGTTGTGTGTGGCGGTTTAGTACTTGCCGTAGAGGCGCAGGAAGGAACTGACGAAATGCTGCGGCGTGTCGCGCGGCTGCCCGTGGAAATTCGCGGAACGGAAGACGAGCGCAAAGGCACTCTGCTGAAGCGCCCTAAACCGATGCAGGACAAGCGCGTTGATATGCCGACGATCGGGCCATCCACAGTTTCCAAGGCAGCTGAAGCTGGATTGAAGGTTGTTGCGGCCGTTGAACATTCGGCTCTTTGGGTCGAGGTTGAGAAACTGAAATCACTTGCCGATTCTTTAGGGGTTGCATTGGTTTCGCTTCGCGAGAACGGTGATTGGCCGTGAGCTGTGATCTGATCTTCGTATCAGCCGAACCGTCAGGCGATGACCTCTCGGTCGCGGTAATCCAGTCTTTGCGAACGAAGCTGCCAAATCTAGAAATCAAAGCGATCGGTGGAAACGCTCTCGAGACGGTTGAGTTATCCTCACCGATAGATGTGTCTCCGCTGTCAGTTCTAGGCCTGTTCGAAGGTCTGAAGGTCTACCCTCAGGTCGTAAAACTTGCCGATGTTGCAGCGGACTTCATTGTAAGAAATGATCCCAAAGCCGTCGTCTTGGTCGACTCTTGGGGCTTTATGTTACGCGTTGCTCAAAGGCTCAAAAAGCGAGCGCCACATATTAAACTGATTAAGCTAGTTGGTCCCCAGGTATGGGCGACGCGCCCAGGCCGCGCGAAGACCTTGGCGAGACTTGTGGATCATTTGCTCTGTATCCACGAGATGGAAGTTCCGTATTATGAGCCATTCGGGCTCGCATGCACCGTAATCGGAAACCCCGCTTTGGATCGTCTCGAAACGGGGGACGGCAAGGCGTACCGGACTGAGCTGGGACTAGCAGACGATCAGCGCCTGTTGTTGATTTTACCAGGAAGCAGAAAATCTGAAATTTCCAGAACGGCGCCAACGCTAGCGGAGTCTGCAACACGACTTGTTCAGCGATTTGGACCTAACTTGAAGCCAGTGGTTCTGGTGTCTAAATCCGTGGCCGAACTTGTTCAGGACGGAACTCTTCCGTGGCCAGTCGACACTCACTACGAAACCCGAGTCGACGCGAAAGCCGACTTGATGTCCGCAGCTGACGTGGCGTTAGCTTGCTCAGGGACCGTTACCACTGAACTAGCGTCTCAAGGGTGCCCCATGGTCGTTGCTTATCGCATGGGGCCGTTGACCTGGTTCCTCGCCGACAAGTTCCTGTATCAACCAGACTACGCGACGCTCTTCAATATTGCTGCCGACAACGAGGTCGCACCTGAGTTCTTGCAGGACCAACTGACCGCTGAGAATTTGACTGAGGCAGCTGGTGCGCTCCTCACGAATGATCAGAAGCGTGCAAATCAGATTCACGAACAATTTGAGGCACTGGAAAGAATGGGGCTAGGTGGCAAGCCGGCTCCCGAGATAGCCGCTGATACGTTGATCGACCTCATTAAATAAAAAAAACGCTCCCCAAGGGGAGCGTTTCTGTTCGGGTATGCCCCGAGAGTTATCGCTGAGATACTGGCATGTAATCGCGCTCTGTGGCGCCTGTGTAGATTTGACGTGGACGGCCGATACGCTGTGTCGGGTCTGTCGTCATCTCCTCCCATTGTGCAATCCAGCCAACTGTACGCGCGAGCGCAAAGAGCACAGTGTACATTTCGACCGGGAAGCCGAGAGCGTTCAGAGTGATGCCGGAATAGAAGTCGATGTTCGGATAAAGTTTCTTCTCAACGAAGTACTCGTCCTCCAGCGCGATTTTCTCGAGCTCCATAGCAACTTGCAGAAGCGGTTCGTCACGTTTGTCGAGTTCGTCCAGAACTTCGTGACATGTCTTCTGCATGACTTTCGCACGCGGGTCATAGTTTTTGTAGACGCGGTGACCGAAGCCCATAAGGCGGAATGGATCGTTCTTATCTTTCGCCCGGCGAACGAACTCAGGAATGCGATCAACAGAGCCGATCTCACGGAGCATATTGAGTGCAGCTTCGTTTGCGCCGCCATGGCTTGGTCCCCAGAGGCATGCAATGCCAGCGGCGATACATGCGAATGGGTTAGCGCCAGAAGATCCCGCAAGACGGACAGTCGATGTGGACGCGTTTTGCTCGTGGTCAGCGTGCAGGATGAAGATTTTGTCCATGGCTTTTGCAAGCACAGGGTTCACTTCATAGTCTTCTGCAGGAACAGCAAAGCACATGCGCAGGAAGTTCTCAGAATAGCTGAGGTCGTTACGCGGGCTGATAAATGGCTGGCCTACGGAGTATTTGTATGCGCGTGCTGCAATGGTTGGCATTTTCGCGATCAGACGGTGTGTCGCGATCATGCGTTGCATCGGATCGTTGATGTCAGTGGAGTCGTGGTAGAAGGCCGACAGAGCGCCAACTGTGCCCACCATAACAGCCATTGGGTGAGCGTCGCGGCGATAGCCTTCAAAGAACCGATCTAGCTGTGTGTGCAGCATGGTGTGATGCGTGATCGTGTGAGTATAATCGTCGAGCTCAGCCTTGCTCGGGAGTTCACCGTTCAGGAGAAGGTAGCAGGTTTCAAGGAAGCTTGAATTGTCTGCAAGTTGGTCGATCGGGTAACCGCGATACAGAAGAACGCCGTTGTCACCGTCAATATAAGTGATCTGGGATTCACAGCTGGCTGTAGACGTGAAGCCAGGGTCAAGCGTGAACATGCCTGTCTGGGCATAGAGTGATTTCACATCAATGACATCTGGTCCAACGGATCCGGACAGCACAGGCAATTCGAGAGTTTTATCTCCCACATTGAGTGTGGCCGATCCGCTAGGTTTCGTCTTGTTTTCCATCAATATGCCCTCTTTCAGATATTTGTATTCATCAATTTCAGAACATCATCTATCCGCCCAATGCTTTCGGCTTTTCCAAGCCAGGAGAGTATCAGGTGCAGATCCGGCGCCGGCAGGCCTCCGGTAAGTGCTGTTCTGAGTTGGGGACCAACTTGTCCAAGAGACAGTTCACGTGTGTCGCAGAACTGCTGAATCAAGGTTTCAAGCTGATCACTTGTCCAGGTTTCTTCGTCGTTTAATGCGTTTCGAAGGTCTCCTAAGATTTCTAAAGCTTGCGGCTTAAGCTTTTTCCTAGCCTTTGAGTTAATGTCAATTGGCCTTTCGACTATAAGGAACTGAGAAGCCGAAGTTATTTCAGGAATTGTCTGTCCGCGCGTTTTCAAGACAGCAATTGCCGCTTCGATGCGTGATTTCGCGGCATCGCTAAGCGTTTGCTCCTTTTGAGCGTTCTCGAGGAGTAGATCAAGTGCGGTGGTATCATCCAGGCGGTGAAGGTGTTCCCCGTTGATGAACGCCAGCTTCTCGAAGTCCATCCGGGACGCACCTTTGTTGATGCCGGATAGATCGAACCATTCCACGGCCTTTTCAGCCGGAATAAACTCGTTGTCTCCGTGACTCCAGCCAAGTCGGAGGAGGTAGTTCTTAAGACCGTCGGGAATATAACCCAAATCCTTATATGCTTCGACACCGAGTGCACCGTGTCGCTTCGAAAGCTTGGCACCATCAGGACCATGGATCAGAGGTATGTGGGCATATTTCGGCAGCGCCCAGCCCATACCTTCGAAAATCGGGATCTGGCGAAATGTGTTCGTAAGGTGGTCGTCGCCGCGAATAACCTGCGTGACCCCCATATCATGGTCATCCACGACGACGGCAAGCATATAGGTCGGCGTGCCATCAGCTCGCAAAAGAATGAGATCATCAATCTCTTTTGCGTTGATGCTGACGTCACCCTGGACGTCATCAGAAAGCGCAATCTTCCCGTCGTCTGGCGCGCGCAAACGGACGACATAGGGCGCGTCGTCAGATGGCGCGGCTTTTCCGTCCCTATACGGAGAACGAAAAGCAGCCATCAAGGCGTTGGCTTCTGCTTTCAGGGCTTCAATCGCTTCTGGAGATCCTTCGCCCGCTTTTACCTGAGCGAGCAGATCCTGAGCTTTTTCACGTCGTTCGGCTAGTTCTTCAGGCGTTACGTAGCATTTGAACGCTTTACCGTTTGCGAGCAATTGCTGCGCGACCTCTACGTGGCGATCTGCTCGTTGGCTCTGGAAGACCGGCGGTTCGTCGGATTCAAGCCCGAGCCACTTCATACCTGCGAGAATTGCGTCAATTGCTTCCTGTGTAGAGCGTTTGTGATCGGTGTCTTCAATACGCAGAAGGAACTTCCCGCCATGGTGACGCGCAAACAGCCAGTTGAAAAGGGCTGTTCTTGCGCCGCCAATATGCAAAAATCCCGTTGGTGAGGGAGCAAAGCGGGTGATTACAGTCATTAAACGCCTCGTAAATCCTGTTCGGAGCACGCTAACGTCGTCCGGACGCAGGCGGCTGGTTCGTAATGTGAGCCTGGACGGCCAACGGGCTGTGAAGAAGCTGCTGCTTCTCAAAAGCGAAACAAGCCAAGGCTATTTCCAGCGCATGCTCTGGGTGCCTGTCGCGTTTGCAGCGGGTTGTGCTGCCTACTTTGCAGGCGATCAAGAACCCGGCTGGTTCGCGTATGCGTGCGCCTTAACCGCCTTAGTTGCCGGAGGTTTGATGGCGATGCGCGTGGCGTCGTCATTGCGGGCTTTGCCAGAGTTTGCGCTTATTCTCATGGCCTTCGCTATTTTCGGCTTTTGCTACAGCGCTTTTCGTACGTACACAATGCCATATAGGGGAATTCCTGCACCTTTTGAGCGTGTCATGGTCGAGGGCTGGGTTACTGAAATCTCCGGTCATTCGGAAAGAATGCGTGTCTCGATCAATGTTCACGCAATATCAGATATCCTTCCCGAAAATCTGCCCGAAACTGTCCGGTTATCACAGCGTCCCGACGCGGCGCTCATGCCAGGGCGTTTTGTGCGATGTTTTGCATCTCTTCAGCCGCCACCATCGCCGATGCTCGCGGGAGATTATGATTTCGAACGCAACGCGTTCTTTGATGGGCTGGGCGCTGTTGGTTTTGTCTTTGGGCAATGCGAGCCGGGAAGGCTTTCGCAAGCGGATAGCTCTGTGAACGGCTTTGCGCTTTGGTTGAACGCTGAGCGACGACAGCTTGCCGCTCATATTGCGTCTATGTCCGGTGATGGTGCAGGACTGGCAGCAGCCTTGCTGACTGGAAATAGAAGTTATCTATCCGAGGAAGACGAGGAAACTCTGAGGGCGTCAGGTCTGGCGCATTTGCTGGCGATATCAGGACTGCATATGGGGCTGGCTGCGGGGGTATTCTATTTCGGTATCTTCCGCATGTTGGCACTTTTTCCCGCGATTGCGTTGCGTATTCCGCTGCAGAAGGTCGCTGGCATAGGCTCGTTAGTCGCTATTACAGCGTACCTGTTGTTTTCCGGTGCCAGTGTAGCGACCCAGCGTGCATACATCATGGTGATGTCGGTCTTGGTATATTCCCTATTCGACCGACCCTTATTATCGTTTCAGGCATTGGCCATCGCGATGATGTCGGTTCTGCTTCTGGCTCCGTGGTCTGTTCTGACGCCTGGCTTTCAGATGAGCTTTGCCGCTACGGGCGCACTACTCGCCGGCTATCGGAATTTCGATAAACAAAAAACAGCCCGGCAAGGTGCCCTTCACAAATCGGTATTGCCATTTCTGGATGGTCTGGTGCGAACAAGTTGGATAGCCGGGTTCGCAACAATGCCGTTCGCGCTATACCATTTTGGACGGGCTGCACCCTTGGGCTTCTTCGCCAACATTCTGATTATGCCGATAATCACGCTGTTATGCGTTCCTATCGCTGCCATTAGCGTCGTTCTATTGCCGTTTGGTTTAGGCGATATGGGACTCGAGGCTCTCACACATGCATTGGGATGGGTGTTAGATTTTGCTGTTTATTTTACGCAGGACTGGAACGGTTGGCGACGCTTCGTGCCAGGGCAAATGCCCGTCGAGGTATTCCTCGCAATGGTTGGAGCTTTAGCGTGCTGGACGATCGTTCGAAGCAATCGTATCGCTGTCATGATCGCATTTTCCGGAATAGCGGTAGTTATGTGGCTGATGTCCCCCAAGCCGACGATGATCTATGACGGTGCCGGACATATTTTCGTTCGCGAACAATCAGACTGGATCGAACTTGATATTGGGGGCAGGGGCCTACGGCCGTTACGCTTTGCGGACGTCCGCGAACACGTTTGCACTGAGGGCTGTGATATGCTGGACGGCTCAGTGCGCATCGATCGAACTGAAAATGCCATTCAACTCACAGGCGGTGATGGCAATTCTATTCAAATAGAAAAGAGCAACCCGAGAGTCGCTCACATCTTTGAAACTGGCGAAGAATACGAAATTCGTTGGTCAGACCGATACAGATGTCGACCTTGGAGTACTAATTACCCGGACTGCCACTAAGCCGTTCAATTGTACTTTCTGATCAGAGCGACAAGTTTGCCCTGAACGCGCACCCGGTCAGGACCAAATATACGGGTCTCGTATTTCGGGTTGGCAGCTTCCAGTGCAATAGAGCCGCCTTTTTTGCGGAAGCGCTTCAGTGTTGCTTCTTCCTCGTCGATCAACGCAACAACGATGTCGCCGGAAACTGCTGTCTCGCCCGGATTGCAAATGACGATGTCGCCATCAAGAATTCCGGCTTCGATCATCGAGTCACCCTTAACTTCCAGCGCGAAATGATCGCGACCTTCAATCCCCTGTGGTAGCACGACTCGGTCGACCTCATGCTGAATGGCTTCAATCGGAACGCCGGCCGCGATACGACCAAGAAGTGGCACAGTGTCGTTCGCCGGTACTTCAGTTTCGAATTCATTCGAAACTATGCTTGGCTTGAACGGTCCTTTTGGTCGGCTTTGTGTTCCGCCGGACGCAGCTGAATCAGGAAGTTTGATTACTTCGAGTGCGCGGGCTCGATTAGCGAGGCGTCTAAGAAAGCCGCGTTCTTCGAGCGCGGTAATCAGACGGTGAATGCCAGACTTGGACGCGAGGTCCAAAGCCTCTTTCATTTCGTCGAAAGAAGGAGAAACACCAGTTTCCTGGATACGATGATGGATAAAGAGCAACAATTCGCGCTGTTTGACCGTAAGCATTTTAAGTTCCGATCTGATTTGAGTCGCGTTTTGTTCTACATCCGTTCGTTTTGTTCGTCAATTCTCTGTAGTATAAACAAGCTTTTTTACAGCGAGTTCGCGTTCTGTTTCTTTCATGAGGCTTTCACCGATAAGAAAACGTCTATATCCGCTCATGCGGAGCCGCTCGATGTCTCCTACCGTCTTCACACCGCTTTCGGACACCATGTGATTGTTGGCATCGGCGCCTGACGCGAGCCGTTCCGAGACGCCAAGATCGGTCGTCATTTCTTTCAGGTTGCGATTATTCACGCCGATAAAATCGGCACCGATCGCATGAGCCCGCTCAAGTTCTGCTTCATCGTGAACTTCTACAAGCGCATCAAGCCCAACTTCCTTCGCTGTATGGAGGAGCTCCGAAGCGAGAGCGTTATCAAACGATGCCATGATGATCAGAATGCAATCAGCTTCATGGGCTCGCGCTTCCAGTATCTGGATCGGATCCAGCATGAAGTCTTTTCTAAGGATTGGCATCGAAACAGCGTCTCGAACCAGTTTCAGGTCCGAAAGACTGCCGCCGAAACTCGGGCCATCCGTTAGAACTGAGAGACAGGTTGCGCCACCGTTCTCATAGTCTCGTGCAACTGCTGCCGGGTCGGCGCCCATGAGAATGTCACCGGCAGAAGGGCTCTTTCGTTTAATCTCACAAATGAGCGCGTTTCGCCCGGCCGCTACCGTTGCATTCATGCTTGAAAGAAAGCCACGCGGAGCAGGGAGCGTTTTGATGTCGCGGAGAAAGGACTCTTCGGTGCGTTCCGCGCGCAGCGCTTTCACTTCATCGAGTTTGTATCCGTTAATTCGATCTAGCGCGGTCGTCATGACGTCGCTGCCTTCAGCTTGTTGAGTGTCTCTCTTGCTGCGCCGGACGCGATTGCGTCTGAAGCTATCTCCGCCCCTTCGCGTAACGTAGTCGCTTTGCCTGTGAGATGGAGTCCGGCAGCGGCGTTTAAGACCACTGCATCCCGAAATGGGGAAGCCGTATTTGAGAAAAGATCAGCAATGGCTTTTGCATTCTGATCCGGGCTTCCGCCCTGGAGCGTAGACAGCGGACTCACTGGCAGTCCCGCGTCCGAAGGATGGATCACGATTTCATCCAAACCATTCTCGGTAACGTCTACAACAAGCGTTTCACCGGCAATCGAAAGCTCATCAATTGCCAGACCATCGTTCATCTTGCCGTGCACGACCCAGGCGCGCTCGATTTCCAGAGTTTGAAGAGTCTCCGCCATGGGGCGCAGCCAGTGGGGGTCATAGACACCCAAAATCTGGTGACTCGCTCCCGCTGGGTTCGAAAGTGGGCCTAACAGGTTGAACACTGTGCGAATGCCAAGGCTGGCGCGCACGGGTGCAACATGGCGCATCGCGGAATGGTGCGATCTGGCGAAGAGGAAGCCAATTCCGGCAGTTTTGATTGCGTCGAGGAATTGCTCCTCAGAGATGTCCAGACCTACACCTAACGCCTCGAGCACGTCCGCTGAGCCGGTCTTTGGCGGTACGGACCGGTTTCCATGCTTGGCCACAGTCACACCGCAAGCTGCGGTGACGATGGCGCTGGCGGTCGACGTGTTGAGGCTGGTCCAGCCGAGACCACCAGTTCCACAGGTATCAAGAACGACACCGCCTAATTCTATCCTTTTTGCCTCACGTCGCATGATGCGGGCTCCGGCGAGGAGCTCCGTGCTTGTTTCGCCGCGAACAGCCAAACCCATCAGGAATGCCCCGATGCGTTCGGGAGGAACTTCGCCACTAAGAATTTCAGCAAATGCGCCTTCAAGGATTTCAACGCTGAGGGATTCTTTGCGTGCAATAGCCTTGATTGCAGTAGAAATGACGTCCGACATGGTTGTTCCCTAGGTTCAGTCTGGCAGGGCTTTATGCGCTCTTCGCGACTTTCAGAAAGTTTGCAAGCATTTCGTGGCCGTGTTCGGTTTTGATGCTCTCCGGGTGAAATTGTACCCCAAAAACAGGGCGTGTTTCATGGTGCATCGCCATAATCTCACCGTCGTCGGTAAAAGCATCGGCGATGAGGCAATCCGGAAGGCTTGGAGGAGCGACCGCGAGGGAGTGATACCGAACAACGGAAAACGTTTCAGGGAGTCCCTCAAACAGGGCGCCGCCTTTCTGTTTGATTGTGCTGATTTTGCCATGGCGGATTTCCATCGCCGTGACTACGTCACCGCCCATCGCCTGACCAATAGACTGGTGGCCAAGGCAAACACCAAGAATCGGCAATGAGTCAGGTGCACGTTTAACAAAATCGACGCATATTCCAGCTTCGTTCGGCGTGCACGGACCCGGTGACAGCACAACGGCTTCGGGCTTGAGTGCCAGCGCCTCTTCAACGGTCATTTCATCATTGCGAATGACGTGCGCTTCTCCACCAACGTCGGCAAGATAATGCGCCAGATTGTAGGTGAAGCTGTCATAGTTATCGATGAGGAGGATCATTGATTGCCCTCGAACCGCGCAGCCATCTCGGCGGCCCGTTTCAAGGCCTGAGATTTATGCATTGTTTCCTGATATTCGTAGTCGGGATCGCTATCGAGCACGACGCCGCCACCCGCCTGAATGTGAAGGCGGTCGTTTTCAATCACTGCGGTACGCAAGGCGATGCAGGTGTCCAGATCACCCTTCCATCCAAAGTAGCCGACAGCTCCGCCGTAAACGCCGCGCGAGTTTCCTTCGAGCTCATCGATAATCTGCATTGCGCGAATCTTTGGTGCGCCGGATACGGTGCCAGCAGGGAAGCCGGCCATCAACGCATCTTTCAGCGTTTTGTCGTCGCGAAGAACGCCTTCGACCTGCGAGACGATGTGCATAACATGGCTATAGTGTTCGACGACAAAGGATTCCGTTACTTCAACGCTGCCATACTGACAGACACGACCAACATCGTTTCGGCCGAGGTCGAGCAGCATCAAATGTTCAGCACATTCTTTAGCATCATTCAGCAGGCTTTCCTGACGACGCAGGTTTTCCGCCTGATCGTTAGATCTTGGCCGTGTGCCCGCAATCGGTCGAACGGACATGCGGCCGTCGCGAACGCGAACGAGGATTTCAGGGCTGCTGCCAACCAGCTGTGCATCGCCAAGTCGCATATGGAACATGAATGCTGACGGATTTAGCGACCGCAGCGAGCGATAATAGGCGAGGGATGAGTAAGGATAGTTGCAGGTGAAACGCTGACTAGGGACGACCTGGAAAATGTCGCCTGCTTTGATGTAGTCGCGCGCCTTCTCCACCGCATCGGCATAGGTTTCTTCGGAAAAGTTGGACTTGAATTCCAACACCCGTTCGCTTTGACCGCGCGGCGTTGGAGAGCCGGGACCGTCCAGGGCTGCTTCGACGTCATCGAGAGCTTCAACCGCTTTTGCCTCTGCATCTGCACCATCGGATGATGTGCGTACGGAAGCTACGAGAATAAGCTCCTGATACAGGTGATCAAAAATCAGCACGACTCGAGGACGAACCAGCACGGCCTCCGGTACCGGAAGGACCTGCTCAGGTTTCTGGCCCACTGGTTCATAGTAACGGACCATATCGTAGCCGAGATAACCAAAGGCGCCGGCCGCCATAGGAGGCAAATCTTCTTCGGACTTGGCCCGAGCCGCTTGGGTGAATCGATCAAGGTCGACCAATGGATCATCAGAAGATGCTATGATTTCTGAAAAGTCAGAAGATCGGCTGGTCTGAGCAACGCCGTCCTGAACACGCCACCAGAGATCCGGTTTTACGCCAATAAAAGAATATCGTCCGAGCTGATGACCACCCTGAATGGATTCAAACAGAAAGTGGCCAGGTTCTTCTGCACCGAGTTTGAGTATCGCGGAAATCGGCGTTTCCGTATCCGCGATCCGTCGGCGTACAATGAGATGATCGGCCATTATAAACTTCTAACTACTGCACCGGTTGGTATTGTTCGAGATAGGTTGTGATCGCAGCATCGTTTATCTGGGCATTCACATTTTCGCGTGCCACGTCGAAGACGGCTTGTTCGAATTCTCCCGCGATCATCTGATTGAGACTTGACCCGATTGGAGCAGCTGCTGCTGTTCTTTGTTCGCCCTGCGGTACCTCAATGGCTTCAACGACGCCGATGAAATAACCGCGCTGAAGCGGGATAGAAAATGCCTGATCCAGTTCGCTCCCGAAGATTCGCGCCATCACTTCTGGAGGGAAGCCGATTTGTGGTCCAGATGAGCGTGCAATGGCCATTGGCGGACGATCAACTTCAAGATTGAGTTGCTGGGCTTCTGAGTTCAGGAATGCCCCCTGGTTGATGCGCTCCATCATGGCTTCAGCGTATTCGGTGACTGCGGCCTGACGTTTTTGAGCGTAAACAACGTCGTAAAGTTCGTCCCGCATCTCTTCAAACCCAGGAAGATAAGACGCGACCGTCTCATCCAGCCGAATGATGTATTGCGTATCACCACCGTCTTCGCGGAAGCTCATTTCATCTGGATAAAGCTGGAAACCAAGTTCCAGAGCGCCTTCAATCTCTAGCAGGGCGCCGACACGGCGGCCCTGACGCGTAAATCCGCGCTCATCGACCGGCGGGAATGTGTAGACCGGCGATGAGATCATCTCTGCGATCTCGTGAATGGTACCGCCTGATCCAACCGCATCATCGATTAAGTCGAAGGAGTCAGCATAGAGACGCGATGATTTATACTCGGTGATCTCAGCACGGAGTGTATCTGCCACGTCTTCGAGCGGGGTCGTTTCGCCTGGAATGTCTTCAGTCGTGCGTACAATGACCCATTGGCCATTGGCAGCCTGGATCGGACCGTTCCATACGTCGACAGGCGTATCGAAGACTGCGGTGGCCAGATCGATGCTGGAGATAGCAGAACGCAGGTTGGTTTCCGTCGGAAGCTGGCGACCGCTGAACGCCGCGACTACTGTCTGAGGGTCTTCGCCACCAAGAAGGCGACCGAGCGCCTGGCGCGCGGTCGTTTCGTCTGCAAACGCGAACTGTTCGTATGTTCGGGTGCCCGGGCTGGTGAAGCGCGACTGTTGAGCGAGGTACTGATTTTCCAGTTCTTCGTCGCTGATCGTGACCTGATGGATGAAATCTTCAGGGCGAACGGCGATAACGGAAAATCCGCGGCGCTCCGGTTGCAGCATCATACTGGTCTGAGCATCGTAAAATTCGCGCAGCTCTTCTTCGGATGGAGGTTCGACAGCTTCTGGCAAGTCTCCGGCCTGCATTACAATGTATGCGATCCGTCGACGTTCTTCGGAAAATACTGCGAGCAGCTCCGTCAGACCTTGTGGCGCTTGTACGTTGCTCGCGAGACCATCGCTCATTGCGAGAAAAGTCAGGTCGTCCTGAAGCCATTGTGTGAATTCAGTTTCCGTCTGGTCGCGATCGTTCAGGAAATTGATGTAGCTGGTGCGATCAAAGCCGCCATGAATTGCGCTTCGGAAAATGTCATTCTGCCGGATGACATCAATAACAGCCTGATCCGATGCCCGGATTCCATTGCGTTCCAGGTACTCTGCCTGAATGTTCCGGTTGGCGAGCTGGTAAACCAGCCCCTGAAGTTGACCGGATTGGGCGAGGTCCTGTTGTGTGCTGTTCCCGCCGTTCTGATTGATACGGTTAAGCAGGAACTCAGCTTCGCGATCGAGATCGGAGGATTCAACAGTACGATTTCCGACGGCTGCGAGGCTTGAACCAAGGTTTGGCGTGAAAATGTCATTAATGCCGAAGGATGCCATCGCGATGATCAATAGGCCGATGAGCACGAGGGCAACTTTTGAACGTAGAAGGTTCCGGAAAAGAGTGAGCATGAAGTAGTCCTGCGGCCAATCGCTTTATTTGCTTTCTTGCACGTGTCGATCTGGCTTGCTAGGCGGGATTGGTCTCTCATTCAAGATGGAATACGATATGCTCAAGCCTTTGATTGCCGGAAACTGGAAGATGAACGGTCTGAAATCGTCTCTGAGCGAAGCAGAATCACTCGTGGAAGGCCTTTCACAAGGCAATTTCAGCGCTGACGTTCTCATCTGCCCTCCGGCTACATTAATTGATCGTATGGTTTCTGTATTTGGCGGAAATGGCGCTTCAGTGGGCGGTCAGGATTGCCATGCAAACGTATCAGGTGCGCACACTGGTGATATCAGCGCGGAAATGATCTCCGACCTGGGTGGTACCTTCGTTATTGTTGGTCACTCTGAAAGACGCACTGATCACGGCGAGACGAACGCGGTCGTCCGTGACAAGGCTCAAGCCGCGTTGCGCGCTGGAATTACACCTATCGTCTGCATTGGTGAGACACTGGAGCAGCGCGAGGCCGGTGAAACGCTGAGCGTTCTGGGTGACCAGATTGCAAATTCTATCCCGCCGGGCGTTGCGGGCGATCAATATGTCGTCGCGTATGAGCCTGTGTGGGCGATCGGAACGGGCCTCGTACCAGAGACCTCTGATATCGATACGGCGCACAATTTCTTGCGTAGCAAACTACAGGAAATAGGCGTCGAAAACGCCGATAAGGTCCGCCTTCTTTATGGCGGTTCAGTCAAGCCGTCGAACGCCGCGGAAATTCTCGGCGTCGCAGAAGTAAATGGCGCGCTTGTGGGCGGTGCGAGTTTGAAAGCAGCAGATTTCCTAGGGATTATTGCCGGAGCCTGACAACAAGCTTGCGCTAGGGGCTTGGCTAAACCATTTGAGGGGTGTATCGGAACGCGCTTTGGTTCCGTGGAAAAGTAGGCGGTTATGGAAAACGTTATTCTAGTCGTACATATCATCGCATGTATCGGGCTTATCGGTGTCGTGCTGCTTCAGCGATCTGAAGGCGGCGCACTTGGCATTGGTGGTGGCGGTGGCGGTGGCCTGATGTCTGGCCGTGGCGCTGCGTCAGCACTGACACGCACGACGATGATTCTTGCCGCTGTCTTCTTTGCGACCAGCCTCGTGCTCACTACAATTTCGACACGTTCTGCCGCGTCCCAGGGGTCGCTTGCTGACGCGCTCGAAGCTGCCGACCGCGAGCAGGATCAATTCCCTTCAGATCTCGACCTGTCTCCGTCAACCGCGCCTGCAATTCCGGATAGTTCAGAGCCGGGAGTGCCTTCGGATTTGGATGCAGAAGTTCCATCCGATATGACGGTGCCTTCAGACATTGAAGAGCAGCAACCCACAGAATAATTTGAGCGCAAGCTCAAACTAACTCGAATCATTTCTCGAATCCTGTAAGCTACGAGTCCATGACGCGTTACATTTTCATTACTGGCGGCGTGGTTTCCTCGCTTGGGAAGGGTATTGCATCGGCTGCGCTTGGCGCGCTCCTGCAGGCCCGTGGTTATCGGGTTCGCCTGCGTAAGCTTGATCCGTATCTTAATGTCGATCCCGGCACGATGTCGCCATATCAACATGGCGAAGTGTTCGTAACCGATGATGGCGCCGAGACCGATCTAGACCTCGGTCACTATGAGCGCTTTACAGGTGTGTCTGCACGTCAGAGCGACAACATCACGACTGGCCGTATCTATCAGACGATTCTTGAGAAAGAACGACGCGGTGATTTTCTCGGTGCGACCATTCAGGTCATTCCGCACGTAACCGACGCAATCAAAGAGTTCGTTCTGAGCGATGCGGGCGACGTCGATTTCGTTCTGTGTGAGATCGGCGGCACAGTTGGCGACATTGAAGGACTGCCGTTCTTCGAGGCTATCCGCCAGCTGGGACAAGAGCTCGGCCATGAGCGTGCGATCTTTATTCACCTGACGCTACTTCCTTACATTCCTAGCGCTGGTGAAATGAAAACGAAGCCGACGCAGCACTCGGTTAAAGAGCTGCGCTCGATCGGCATCCAGCCGGATGTTCTGCTCTGTCGTTGCGACCGGCCAATTCCTGCAGACGAGAAGCGAAAGATCGCGCTCTTCTGTAATGTTCGGTCTGAAAGCGTTATCGAGGCACCTGATGTCTCTCACATCTACGAAGTGCCGCTTTCCTACCACAATGAAGGTCTCGATGCAGAAGTGTTGCATCATTTCGGCATGAAGGGCGCTCCTCTGCCGGACCTGACACGCTGGCAGCAGATTTCAGATATTCTGCGCAAACCGGATGGCGAAGTACGTATCGGTCTCGTTGGTAAGTATACCGTGCTGCCTGATGCCTATAAGTCGGTCATGGAAGCACTCAATCATGGCGGCCTCGCGAACAATGTGAAGGTCAATATCGAGCTGATCGATTCGACCCCGCTGGATGACGAGAATGCTGATCTCGAAGTGCTCGACGGTCTGAATGGTATCATTCTGCCGGGTGGCTTCGGTAAGCGAGGCGCTGCAGGGAAAATGCGTGCGGCGCGATTCGCGCGTGAACGCGACGTCCCTTGCTTCGGCATATGTTACGGCATGCAGCTCTCAGTCATCGAGGCAGCTCGCACGCTGGCGGGCATCTCTGGTGCCGGGACAACAGAGTATGACGAACCTTCAGACGCTCTCGTTGGCTTTATTGAAGAATGGACGCGCGACAATGTTCGCGAAACCCGTTCGAAAGATGGTGATCTGGGCGGAACCATGCGTCTGGGCGCGTATCCAGCGACTCTCAAGCCGGGGAGTAAAGTTGCTGAGGCCTATGGCACCGAGACCATTGAAGAGCGTCACCGTCACCGCTACGAGGTGAACATCAAATATAAAGAAGCACTTGAAGACGCAGGCATGGTCTTTTCGGGTCTGTCGCCAGATGGTGTGCTTCCAGAAATCGTCGAGCTTAAGGATCACCCTTGGTTCGTTGGCGTTCAGTTCCACCCTGAACTCAAATCCAGACCATTCGAACCGCATCCACTGTTCGCCAGCTTTATCGGCGCTGCAGTAACGCAAAGCCGATTGGTCTGATATATAGTCTGTCTGATAACTGATGGAAAAATGCCGATCCGTGTTCAAGACGGGTTGATGTTTTTGCGATCAGGTGTATTAGACGCGTTTTGGTTTTCCGGGCCCAGCCCGATTAATACTCAGGAATAGACACATGGCAGTTCCTAAGCGGAAGACGACGCCGTCAAAGCGTAACATGCGCCGCGCGCACGATCGTCTCAAAGGCAACACATTTATCGAAGATGCGGATTCTGGTGAACTGCGTCGCCCACACCACATTGACCTGAAGTCAGGCATGTATCGTGGTCGACAAGTGCTTGAACCAAAAGACGACTAAGTGCATTAGGTCTCTCAGCGTCAAGTAAGAGGGACCGCAATGACTGAAATCGTTGATATCTACGCTCGTGAAATTCTCGACAGCCGGGGCAATCCGACTGTCGAGGTGGAAGTAACTCTGGAAGATGGCTCTATGGGCCGCGCAGCAGTTCCTTCCGGTGCTTCCACTGGTATACACGAAGCACACGAGCTGCGCGACGGTGGCGACCGTTATCGCGGCAAGGGCGTTCGTCAGGCAGTAGAGGCTGTGAACGGCGAAATTTTCTACGCACTCTCCGGCATGGAATCAGAAGATCAGCGACGTCTCGATATGACGCTGATTGAACTCGACGGCACCGAGAATAAATCTCGCCTGGGCGCAAACGCGCTTCTCGGCGTGTCTCTCGCAAACGCACACGCGGCCGCTGAAGCGTCAGGCCTTCCACTCTATAGATATGTTGGTGGTGCGAACGCATGTGTTCTACCTACGCCTATGATGAACATCATCAATGGCGGCGAGCATGCAGACAACCCGATCGATGTTCAGGAATTTATGATCATGCCGGTTGGTGCGAGCAGCATGGCAGAATCGATCCGCATGGGTGCCGAAGTCTTCCACACACTTAAAGCCAAGCTTCAGGCTGACGGCCACAACACAAACGTTGGAGACGAGGGCGGCTTTGCCCCAAATCTTTCGTCAACTGAAGATGCCATTGCTTACATCATGAAAGCGATTGAGGCGGCTGGATATACTCCAGGCGATGATTGCGTTCTCGCTTTGGACGTCGCTTCTACAGAATTCTTCAAGGACGGCATTTATTCTCTGGCGGGAGAGGGCAAGAACCTCGGCTCTCAGGAGATGGCTCGCTACCTCGAAAATCTTGTGGCGAAGTATCCGATCGTGTCTATCGAAGACGGTATGGCAGAAGATGACTGGGAAGGCTGGAAAATGCTTACGCAGGCAATCGGCGACAAATGTCAGCTGGTCGGTGATGATCTATTTGTGACCAACCCTAAGCGCCTGGCGATGGGCCTCGAAAAGGGTGCAGCGAACTCGATCCTCGTCAAAGTGAACCAAATCGGTACGCTGACCGAGACCCTTGATGCTGTTAGCCTTGCTCAGCGCAATTCCTATTCTGCCGTCATGTCTCACCGTTCCGGTGAAACCGAAGATACAACTATTGCGGACCTTGCGGTTGCGACGAATTGCGGTCAGATCAAAACAGGCTCGCTCGCTCGCTCTGACCGTCTCGCGAAATACAACCAACTGATTCGTATCGAGGAAGATCTCGACGAGCAGGGCGTATACGCGGGTCGTCGCACGCTGAAGGCTTAACGGAATCATAACGCCTCTTCGCGACATTCATCAAATTGTTCGCGAAGAGGCTCCCTTCCATGAAATTTCCGGTCGTCAGCCTGGTTCTGCTCGGTGGAATTAGCTATCTCGGCTATCATGCAATAGCGGGACAGCAGGGGCTTTCCCAGTGGAGCCGCATGCAGGATGATGTGCGTGGGCTAGAGCGGGAGCGTGCCTCTTTGATCTCGCATAGGGATGAATTATCTTCGCAAATTCAAAGGCTTTACTCAGATTCTCTGGATGATGATCTTATTGAGGAACTGGCTCGTCAGAAGTTTCATTTCGTCTATCCGAATGAAATAATTCTCGAGCCTCCCGAATTAACATCCCTGCAACCCGAAAACGAAGACCTTTTCAGTCTTAGCAATTGAGCGGCGAATTGTTATGTTCTCCCCAAATAGGGAGCACAGATTTGAGTAAGTCACCCCGCGAAGCGAAAATTACGACTGACCAAAAACTTAAATTCTACAAAGACATGCTTTTGATCCGGCGTTTCGAGGAAAAAGCTGGTCAACTTTATGGTCGAGGCCTAATCGCAGGTTTTTGCCATCTATACATTGGACAAGAAGCCGTAGTTGTCGGCATGCAGGACTGTATAGGTGACGGCGATCAGGTTGTTACCGGATACCGCGATCACGGCCATATGCTGGCATGCGGCATGGATCCTGATGGTGTGATGGCCGAGCTGACCGGTCGCGAGGGAGGCTATTCCCGCGGCAAGGGCGGTTCCATGCATATGTTCTCCCGCGAGAAAAACTTCTTTGGTGGCCACGGCATCGTTGGCGCACAGGTCCCAATCGGCACCGGTCTCGCATTTTCCAATAAATACAAAGAAACCGACCGTGTGTGTCTGACCTATTTTGGTGATGGCGCAACGAACCAGGGCCAAGTGTATGAGGCGTTCAACATGGCCTCACTCTGGAAGCTGCCGGTCGTATACGTAATCGAGAACAATATGTACGCGATGGGAACGAGCGTTGAGCGCCATGCGTCCGAGACTGAGCTCTTCAAGCGCGGCATCTCGTTTGAGATCGAAGGCATGGAAGTAGACGGCATGGACGTCATGAAAGTCCGGGAAGCCGGCATGAAAGCCGTTGAGCACGCTCGCTCAGGTAAGGGTCCAATGATTCTCGAGATGAAAACCTATCGCTACCGTGGTCACTCCATGTCCGACCCTGCGAAATACCGTAAGCGGGAAGAAGTAGACGATATTCGTTCTCACCATGACCCTATTGAAGGCCTCAAGAAGCAGCTGATCGCTGCTGGTGAAGCGTCGGAAGATGATCTGAAAGCAATCGACAAAGACATCAAGGCCGTTGTCGCTAAGTCTGTTGATTTTGCACAAGAGAGCCCACTGCCGGATCCGAAAGAACTCTGGACCGATGTGCTTATCGAAGCGGAGGGCGTGTAATGTCTGTTGAAATCATGATGCCAGCCCTCTCTCCAACAATGGAAGAAGGAACGCTTTCCAAATGGCTTGTCAAAGAAGGTGATACCGTTTCTTCCGGCGATGTGATCGCTGAAATCGAAACCGACAAAGCCACCATGGAAGTCGAAGCCGTCGACGAAGGTACGATAGCCAAAATTCTTGTCGAAGCCGGCACAGAAAACGTCAAAGTGAATAGCGTAATCGCTATGCTTGCGGAAGAAGGTGAAGACGCAGCTTCTGTAGAAGCGCCATCCAGCCAGCCTGCCGAAACAATAAGTGGCGATGAAGACGCTGAGGCAGCACCTGAAGTCGAGGACGATGTTGCCGAAGGCGCGGCAGGTCCTAAGCCTGACTTCAAACCGTCTAATGACCCGGAGGTTCCGGAAGGCACAACCTTCAAGGAAACCACCATCCGCGACGCGCTTCGCGATGCGATGGCTGAAGAAATGCGCCGCGACGAATCTGTGTTCGTAATGGGCGAGGAAGTCGCTCAGTACCAAGGTGCCTACAAAGTGACGCGCGGTCTGCTAGACGAGTTCGGTGACAAGCGCGTGGTGGATACGCCAATCACCGAGCACGGTTTTGCCGGTCTTGGAGTCGGCGCCGCGTTCGGTAAGTTGAAGCCGATCGTTGAGTTCATGACGTTCAACTTCGCAATGCAGGCGATTGACCAAATCATCAACTCTGCTGCGAAGACGCTTTATATGTCGGGTGGCCAGATGGGCTGCTCGATTGTATTCCGTGGCCCAAACGGCGCTGCGTCTCGCGTTGGTGCGCAGCACAGCCAGGACTACTCAGCCTGGTATGCACATGTACCTGGCCTGAAAGTTGTTGCGCCGTATGATGCCGCTGATGCGAAAGGCCTCCTCAAGGCCGCCATCCGTGACCCGAATCCAGTCGTCTTCCTTGAGCACGAACTTCTGTACGGTGAGACCTTCGACGTTCCTGATGTGGAGGATTGGGTCCTCCCAATCGGCAAGGCGAAGGTCCGCCGCGAAGGCACAGACGTAACGCTCGTCGCACATTCTCGTATGGTTGGGTTCGCTCTTGAAGCGGCAGAGCAGCTCGCTGAAGCGGGTATAAGCGCTGAAGTGATCGATCTGCGCTCGCTTCGACCGCTCGACACCGATACCGTCGTAGAAAGCGTGAAGAAAACGAACCGTCTGGTCTGCTGCGAAGAAGGCTGGCGCTATATGGGCGTTGGCGCTGAAATCGTAGCAACCGTTATTGATGAGGCGTTCGATTATCTTGATGCGCCGCCAGCGCGCGTGCACCAAGCCGACGTTCCGCTGCCATATGCTGCGAACCTCGAAGCGCTTTCGCTCCCGGGAACTGAAGACATCGTCAAAGCCGCTAAAGCGGTTTCCGAAGGTATATAGGAGGTCGTCATGGCTATTGAGATTACCATGCCAGCGCTCTCTCCGACGATGGAAGAAGGCAAACTGGCAAAATGGCTTGTCAAAGAAGGTGATACTGTTTCTTCCGGGGATGTGATCGCCGAAATAGAAACCGACAAAGCGACCATGGAAGTGGAAGCTGTCGACGAAGGTACAGTTGCCAAAATCCTCGTCGAGGAAGGCTCAGAAGGCGTTAAGGTGAACTCCGTTATCGCCATGCTCGCTGAAGACGGAGAAGACGCGTCCGAAATTTCGGCCCCTGGCGGTGACGCTGAGCCTGCAAAACAAGATCGCGAGGCTGAAAAGACGGACACCAAACCGGAGCCTAAGCCAGAGCCAGAAAAAGAAACTTCAGTAGAGCCTGAGAAACCAAAGGCGTTGGCGACCACGCAAAAGGATGGCGATCGTATCAAAGCGAGCCCCCTTGCGCGCCGAATTGCTGCTCAAAAGGGTGTAGACCTTGGATCTGTAAAAGGGTCCGGACCTCATGGGCGTATCATTCGAAAAGACGTTGAAGCGGCTGAGGCCGGAGCGCCTGAGAAGCCGCAAGCGGCAGCTTCACCGGTTAAGCCTGATGGATTGATTCTGCCTCAAGTGCTTGACGACCGTATTTATGCGCCGGACAGCTACGAGCTCGTTCCGCTCGACGGTATGCGGAAAACGGTGGCCAAGCGTCTGACCGAGAGCTTTATGCAGGTGCCGCACTTCCCTCTGGAAGTGGATATCCAACTGGATAAGCTTCTGTCGTCTCGGTCGGCTATCAATACGGCTGCGCCTGAAGGCGTAAAGGTCTCAGTGAATGACATGCTGATCAAAGCCTCTGCACTCGCTCTCATGGCAGAACCTGACTGCAATGCGAGTTACACAGATAACGGGTTCGCTTATCACAAGTCAGCTAACATCTCAGTTGCTGTAGCGATTGATGGTGGCTTGATCACGCCTGTCATCCGAGACGCTCAATCCAAAGGACTTCGCGAGATTTCTGAGGAGATGAAAGATCTGGCGACGCGCGCCCGCGATCGGAAGCTCAAGCCGCAGGAATATACAGGTGGAACCTTCTCCATCTCCAATCTGGGCATGTTCGGCATCAAATCGTTCGGTTCCATCATCAATCCACCAGAGGGCATGATCATGTCTGTTGGTGCCGGTGAGAAGCGCGCAGTTGTTGCTGATGACGGAAGCATTGTTGCACGAACCGTGATGAGCGTAACCCTCACATGCGATCACCGCGTTATAGGTGGCGCTGAGGGCGCAAAATGGCTTCAAGCCTTCAAGCGTTTCGTTGAGACGCCTGAAGCGATGCTTCTGTAAACCGGCTGAGAGGACAACCAAATGTCAGAAAAGTATGATCTGATCATCGTCGGTTCCGGCCCTGGCGGATATGTGGCGGCCATCCGTGCGTCTCAGCTGGGTCTGAACACGGCCATCGTCGAACGGGATGCCTTGGGGGGCGTTTGCCTCAATTGGGGCTGTATTCCGACCAAAGCTCTGCTCCGCACTGCTGAAGTTTATCACCAGATGCAGAATGCTTCGGCTTACGGGCTGAAAGCCGACAATGTCAGCTTTGATCTTGATGCGGTGGTCAAACGGTCTCGTCAGATTGCCGGTCAGCTCTCGGGCGGCGTGAAGCACCTGATGAAGAAGAACAAGATAACGGTTATTGAAGGTGAAGGTCGCGTCGTCAAAGGCGGGGCTGCACCTAAAGTGATTGTGACAGGTAAAGACGGCAAAGAAACGACCTACGAGCCTAAAAACGTTCTTCTGGCGACGGGAGCTCGTGCGCGTACGATTCCTCAGGCAGGCCTCGAGCCGGATGGAAAATTTATCTGGACCGCCAAAGAAGCCATGGTGCCTGACACCATGCCTAAAAAGCTTCTAGTGATTGGATCCGGTGCTATCGGCATTGAGTTCGCCAGCTTCTATAATGCGCTTGGCGCTGAGGTCACTGTTGTTGAGATGATGGATCGAATCCTTCCTGTCGAGGATGAAGAGATCTCTGCAATGGCTCTGAAATCATTCCAGAAACAAGGCATGAATATCATTACCGGAGCGAACGTCGAAGGCGTCAAACCAGATAAGGATCAGATTACCGCAACCATTAAAGGCAAAGACGGAAAGACTACGAGCGAGTCATACGACCGTATCGTGCTCGCAATCGGGATTGTCGGAAATGTCGAAGGATTGGGTCTCGAAGAGCTCGGTGTAAAAGTTGACCGAACTCATGTTGAGGTGAATGGCTTTGGACAAACCAATATCAAAGGTCTCCACGCAATCGGCGACCTGACAGGTCCGCCCTGGCTGGCACACAAAGCCAGCCATGAGGGGATTGTCTGCGTCGAGAAAATTGCGGGTAAGAACCCTCATGCCTTTGAGACATGGAATATTCCGGGATGCACGTATTGCCACCCGCAGATTGCTTCCGTTGGCCTGACAGAGGCCAAGGCGAAGGAAGCGGGCCACAAAGTAAAAGTGGGCAAGTTCCCGTTCATCGGCAACGGCAAGGCGATCGCGCTTGGTGAACCGGAAGGTCTCATCAAAACCGTGTTCGACGAGAAAACAGGCGAACTGCTCGGTGCTCACATGATTGGTGCAGAAGTGACAGAGCTTATTCAGGGCTATGTCGTGGCGCGCCAAGGCGAGCTCACTGAGGCAGAGCTTATGGAAACTGTCTTCCCGCACCCGACGCTCTCAGAGATGATGCATGAGAGCGTGCTGGATGCCTATGGTCGTGTCGTACACATGTAATCACGCTTCTGGCGGGGTAACCCCCGCCAGTTCGAGCGCTTTCTTGCTGACACTGCCGTAATCCACTTTACCAGTGCCAAGCACTGGAATCTCTTCGACATGGAAAACTTTGCGCGGAACGGCGAGCTCTGAGACGCCATGATTTTGCGCCCATGCCAGAAGGTCAGGGCGATTTACGGCTTCCGCGTCGGACAGGAGAACAACCTGTTCGCCTTTGCGTGGATCAGGGATGGTCGCAGCGGCGTGCATATTGTCTGGCCAGATTGCGGATGCGCAGTTTTCGACAACTGCCAGAGACACCATTTCGCCTCCCACCTTCGCGAAACGCTTCACACGCCCACGGATCCGAATGAAGCCCTGGTCGTCAACCGTGACGATGTCACCGGTGTCGTGCCAACCATCGACGGGCGGCTCCAATACACCCGGAGCGGACGAACGCAGATAGCCTTTCATCACGTTAGGGCCGCGAACGAATAACCGACCGCCTGCTTCAATTCCCGGAACAGGCTCAAGCTTGTGCTCCATGCCCGGCATCAACTGACCGACTGTGCCAGGAACGTTGCCACCAACGGAATTCGCCGCAACAACCGGCGATGCTTCGGTTGCGCCATAGCCTTCCAGAATTTCGATATTGTATTTCTTCCGCACCATCTGGCGGGTCTCATCGCGCACACGTTCAGCGCCGCATACCGACAGACGAAGAGTTGCAAGATCGCCCTGGTCACCCGCGCGCGCATATTGTGAGATGAATGTGTCAGTCGCCAGAAGAATAGTGGAACCGGTGTCACGAATACGGTGGGCGATTTCCCTTGGCTGGAGCGGAGTAGGGTGGAAGATGCTCTTGATTCCTGCAATCAACGGCAACACCGCGCCAACAGTCAGGCCAAAACAGTGAAATGTTGGAAGCGGATTAAAGAGGATGTCGGTCTCGGGATAGAGATCGATATGTGCGCGGACCTGTTCGACATTCGAGAGTACATTTTCGTGAGAGAGGACAACGCCTTTTGGGTCGCCCTCAGTACCCGAGGTGAAAAGCACAACGCCCGTACTCTTATAGCTCGGCGAAGCTTTAAAGAGTGATGGAAAGATCGGTCCGAGTCCGCCGGCGATCTTGTCGCCCAGCGATAGGCCTTCACGAACATCCTCGAGATAGATGATTTCGAAGTCTTCCGACAATTGCTCGATAAGTGGTTCAAGGTTTCCGAGTTCGACAAACTTGTGAGCAGTAATGAGCTTCGTAACCTGCGCCGCTTTACCAGCTGCTTTCAGGTTGCGACTTCCTGCCGTGAAGTTGAACATTGCGGGTACGCGACCATACGCTTCAAGCGCGTAAAAGCCGATCACGGCACCGGCGCCCGTCGGCAGCATCAAACCAACATGCTCGCCTTTTTCCGTCAGCTTTTTGAGCGCATTGCCGAGAGCAAAAGATGCTTGCACAATCTCTTTGTAAGTGAGGGTTCGGCCGTCACCATCTACGAGAATCTCGCGCTTACTGCCAAACTGAGATTTTGCCTTCAGAAGCGCTGAAAATAGGTCTGTTTTTGCCCTCCCAGGGCGAAACTCATAGGTGGTCGCCGCCATCCGAGTTCTCCGTGTAATTTTTTTGTGACGCTCCGTGTAACATTATGTCACTAGTCGTGAAAGTCACTGAGTGCATGAGTGTTATGCATAAACGCGCAGAACAGTCGTCAGTTTCCACTTGATGAATGGGGAGAAAAGGCTCATTTGAAGCCTATGGCCAAACTCATTGATACGCGTGACCTTTCGACGGCCAAGTCCGCCGACTTCCGTCACCCGGAAAAACGTAATCGCCCCGATACACCGCTTCTGCGTAAGCCGGACTGGATCCGCGTGAAAGCGCCTGTTAGCTCCGGGTACACCGAGACACGCTCGATCGTAAAAGAGAAAAACCTCGTTACGGTGTGTGAAGAGGCGGGTTGCCCGAATATTGGCGAGTGCTGGGAACAGAAGCACGCGACAATGATGATTATGGGCGATACGTGTACACGGGCCTGCAGCTTCTGCAACGTTCGCACGGGACTTCCCGCGGCGTTGGATGTGGATGAGCCGCGCCGGGTTGGCGAGGCCGTAGCCGCAATGGAACTCAAGCACGTCGTTATTACTTCTGTAGACCGAGACGACCTCGCCGATGGTGGCGCTGAACATATCGCGCAGACGGTGCGCGCAATTCGTGATGCCGCTCCTCAAGCTACTATCGAGATCCTGACGCCAGATTTCCTTCGTAAAGGCGATGCCGCAAATATCGCAATCGATTCAAAGCCGGACGTTTTCAATCATAACCTTGAAACCGTGCCTCGCCTTTACCCGTCGATTCGCCCAGGTGCTCGTTATTACCATTCCCTACGCCTTCTGGAGCGCGTGAAAGAGCGTGACCTTGAACAGTTCACAAAGTCAGGTCTCATGGTCGGCCTTGGCGAGACAAAAGAAGAAATCATGCAGGTCATGGACGATATGCGTTCTGCCGGCGTCGACTTCATCACAATTGGCCAGTACCTGCAGCCAACCCGTAAGCATGCCGCTGTAGACCGGTTCGTAACGCCAGACGAATTCAAAGCGCTAGAAACTATTGCTCGCGCTAAGGGCTTCCTGATGGTCTCCGCATCGCCGCTGACACGTTCAAGTTATCATGCGGGCGATGACTTCCAACAGCTGCGCGCCGCGCGCCAGGCTCAACTGAAAAATACGGACGTGTAAGTTCAGACTTCATGACACGCGTCAGACGTACCATCAGGATCGACCATACGGCCGATAATCTGTTCGAGCTTGTGTCCGGGATCGAGACCTATCCGGATTTCATCAAATGGATTTTATCCATGGCGGTGAAGCCGGTGAACTCGCCTGGCACGACTATGGAGCGTATCGGAACGGCTCAGGTGGGTTTCCGAGGATTTTCGGAGACCTTTGCAACCAAGGTTGTGTCGGATGCGGAAGCACGCACAGTCGAAGTGTCTCTCGTACGCGGGCCGCTGAAGCATCTGAACAATTCATGGAAGTTTATTCCACGCGACGACGCGACCGATGTCGAGTTTTTCGTCGATTTCGAATTCAAGAACCTGATCTTGCGGGCGCTCGCGAGCGCGAATTTCGAACTCGCCATGAACCGGATTATGGCGGCGTTTGTGAGTGAAGCGGATCGTCGTTATGGACGTTCTTCAGCGTCCTGAGACGCTTTCAAGCAGCATCTCAAGTGCGATCTCGACGCTCGCGACACGAATCTCCGAGCGTCCGATATCTCCGAAGTTTTCCTGACGGTGTCTGATCGGTGCGTTCTCGCGAGCTAGCGCAAAATGTACTGTTCCGACTGGCTTCATGCGCGTTCCGCCACCCGGGCCTGCAACGCCGGTAATTGAGATCGCCACATTCGCCCGGCTTTCCTCCAGAGCGCCTTCGGCCATGGATCGCGCGACAACCTCGCTCACTGCGCCGTAATCAGCGATGATATCACCGGGCACACCCAGCACTTCTTCCTTGGCTTTATTCGAGTAGGTAATGAAGCCACGTTCGAACACGGCGGAAGACCCTGGTATCTCAATAAGCGCTGCTGACAAAAGACCGCCCGTACAGCTCTCTGCTGCGACGATTTTCAGGCGCCGTTGTTGGGCATCATCCAGGACAAGGCGGGCTAGGTTGAGCACACGATCTGTAAACACTGACGACTCCCTTGGTTTTGAGTGCAAAGCCTTGCTGAGTTTCAGTCGGCTGTCGAGTGCGAAGGAAGACGGATCGAACAAATTGCCTGGGCAGCGATGCCCTCTTCGCGGCCCGTGAAGCCGAGGCGTTCCGTTGTGGTGGCCTTCACAGCAACGTCTGAGACTGAAATTCCGAGAATTTCTGCCGTTTTCTTTCGCATAACATCACGGTGCGGTTTCACTTTTGGCGCTTCACAGATGAGCGTGACGTCGACATTGGTTATCTCTCCACCTCGCTCACGCACGCGATTGGCGGCAAACTCAAGAAACACTGAGGAAGGCGCACCTTTCCACTGAGGATCAGACGGCGGAAAGTGGTCACCAATATCGCCATCAGCAAGGGCGCCTAGGATGGCATCGGTCAGCGCGTGCCAGGCAACATCAGCGTCAGAATGCCCTTTAAGCTTTCCGCCATGCGGAATGAACGTCCCACAAAGAATTACTCCGTCGCCGTCTTCGAATGCATGGACGTCATAACCCAGACCGGTTCGAAAAACAGGTTGTGCTACGGACAAAAGCTTTTCCATAACCATTAGATCTTCCTGATAAGTGATTTTTCCGAGCGCGTCAGATCCACTGACCAGAGTGAGAGACAGGTCTTTTGCCTCGGCTAGTGTAAAGTCATCGGTCGCGGCGACAATGTCTTCTGTATACATGTCCAGAAGACACGCCTTGCGGAATGCCTGGGGGGTCTGGATCCGATAGAGGTTGTCTCGGGACACGGAACTTACGGAATCACCGTCCATTCGCTTTAAACTGTCCGAAACGGGCAGTGCAGGAGCTGCGCCATCATGAGCCTCCAGCGCTGTGAGCAGGGAATCTATTACCTCTGCGGTCAGTCCGGGCCGCGCCGCATCATGAATAAGAATGCTGCTAGCTTGTTCTTGGTCGATTAGCCGAATTCCATTGCTCACTGAGATGGCTCGTTCACTTCCGCCTTCGACCATATTTATCTTATCGCGGAGTTGCTCCGGCATATTCGAGAGATGTGCTTCAAACTGCTCACGGAACGACTCGTCGATCACCAGAATGCATTGAATGCACTGAGGGTGCTGCACCATGGCGTTCACGGAATGCAGGAATACAGGAATCCCGTTTAAATTGTACAACTGCTTTGGTAGCTCGCCTTTAAATCGAGTCCCGGAGCCAGCTGCGACAATAATGCCACAGAAACCCTCCTTAACATGCTCAGTTTTTGGGCAATCTGTTTCAAATCCGGTTTGCATTCGGTATACGCTGTGTTTAGGTGCGCAAAGTTTGTGCAGTGCGCAGATAGGGGTGAAAATGGGACCATACGCATTTTCGCGAAATGAGACACCAGTCTTTCTGGCCCCGATGTCAGGGGTGACTGATGCTCCGTTCCGAAAACAGGTCATGAAATTCGGCGCCGAAACGACCATTACAGAAATGGTCGCAGGTGACGATTTGCGCAATGGCAATCAGGACAGCCAGAATCGTATCGTTGTCGGTCATTACCCGGGCATCCATACTGTGCAGCTGGTCGGACGTGAAGCGGAAGCCTTACGATATGGAGCGGAACGCGCTCGGCATGCGGGGGCCGATATCATCGATATCAATATGGGGTGTCCGTCACGTCGTGTCACAGGCGGATTGTCTGGCTCTGCGCTCATGCGAGACCCCGCACACGCTCAGGCCCTTATTGAGGCCGTCATAGAGGGTGCGCAGGGACTTCCTGTCACTCTGAAAATGCGTCTTGGATGGGACCGCGATGAAATGACGGCGGTTGAGCTTGCACTCAGAGCTCAAAACGTCGGTGTCCAGCTTATTGCGGTACATGGCCGTACAAGGCAGGACTTCTATGACGGCGAAGCCGACTGGGCTGCAATCAGGTCAGTGGTCGACGCTGTCGATCTTCCGGTAATCGCAAACGGTGATATTGTCTGCCTTGAGAGCGCGAAAGAAGCATTGAAACTGTCTAGCGCCGCAGGCGTCATGGTTGGACGCGCCGCGACTGGGCGGCCATGGTTTATTGCGCAACTCCAGGCCAACCTGAATGGTCGGGAATACATTACCCCGGGTTTTGACCTTCAAATCGAAAGCCTGGCCGAACAAGCCAGAGACTCCGTTGAACTCTACGGGCAACGTGTCGGCATGAAGGTTGTTCGAAAGCACATTGCAGAAGCCATTGAAGGCTGGCGAACCGATTTCGGTGTTTCATTCTCCGCAGAGATGCGAAAAAGCGTTCTGACATCACAGTCACCGGACGAGCTCATTTCCATACTCAACGGCTTTATGGCTGAAGGACAAGTTGCAGCATGATTGATTATCCTGCCGATCCATCCGCCCTTGAGAATCTGAGCAGCCTCGCGCTCGACGCGCCACTGGCGCTGTTCCAGATCGACGACAGTCAGCGGATACTTTGCGCGAACCTACAAACGCAGAGCCTTCTGGGTGGTGGCCTCGACAAACTGGTTGGACGCCGTCTGTCTGAAATCCTTTTTCACGACTGCGAGATTTTCGAACTTGTCGACCGGCTGATTAACGACACTAGCGACGTCTCAGCTTCAGGAATAACTGTGAGTGGTCCGTTCTCCGAGCCAAAGAAGTTCGATGTCCGGATGAGCATTGATACCACGACAGCGCGCATCAACATTGCGTTGTTGCCGCGCTCTAAACGTAAAGCTCAGGACCCATCAGGTCTTGCGACTTTTGCGCGAATGCTCGGACACGAAATCAAAAACCCTCTGGGCGGCATATCTGGCGCAGCTCAGTTGATGGAACGCTCTTGTCGTTCGGATCAATCCGAGCTTCTTGCTCTGATCCGTTCGGAAGCGCAGCGAATCGGGCGGCTGATCGACAGGTTTACAGCGTTCGAACTCTATAACGCGCCACGCTTTACGAGCATAAACATCCACGAAGTTCTGGATGAGATCATCGCCATGCAATCCGTGGCGTCCCCTGCAGTGACCTTTAAGAAGGCGTTCGACCCCTCGCTACCAGAGATATCTGCCGACCGAGACCATTTGCACGAATGTATTCTCAATATCGTGAAAAATGCGGCCGAGGCTGTCAGCGGTCAGGAATACTCCGAAGTTAAAGTTTCGACGGCCTATCAGGCAGGTATTAAGCTTCCGCGCCCTGGAAACGAGCGCCGATACTCTGCAGCTCTTCTCATCAGAGTGAGGGACAACGGCCCCGGTATTCCGGGCGGAAATCAGGAACAGGTCTTCAAGCCGTTCTTTTCAACGAAATCATCCGGAACGGGCATTGGCCTGTCCGTATGTCAGGACATTGCGCACGCACACGGGGGGCGCTTGTCTTTCACCAGTCGTCCAGGACGGACGCAGTTCGATCTTATTCTCCCACTTCAAAGAGAACCTGCAGGATAAAATATAATGAGCCAGGCAACAGTACTTCTAGCCGACGACGATGCCGGTATCCGTCTTATCGCCAGCCAAACCCTGATTGCTGAGGGTTATGCCGTGCGGTCGACAACCAATCCAACTGCTCTCATGCGGTGGGTTCGAAATGGTGACGGGGATCTTCTGATCACTGACGTCTATATGGGCGACGAATGCATTTTCGACATTATGCCTGAAATCCGCGCCGAACGCCCGGAGCTGCCGATTATCGTAATCAGCGGACAAAGCACGCTCATGACAGCCATGTCTGCCACAGAGCACGGTGCATTCGATTATCTGCCAAAGCCGTTCGACATTGATGAACTTGCTCAGATGACAAAGCGAGCACTTCAGTCTCGAGAGGGCCAGAAGAAGCTGGATCGACCGGTTCGGGTTTCAGACCCGCGACTCACTGAGGCTGTGATCGGCCGATCCGCTGCGATGCAGGAAGTCTTCCGGACAATGTCGCGCGTAAAGAACACGGCTCTTACAATCCTGATCGAGGGCGAATCGGGAACGGGTAAGGAAACCATTGCTCGCGCTATTCACGATCTTGGTGATCGCGAAACTAAGCCATTCGTACCGGTGAATATGGCCGCTGTTGAGCGCGACCGGATTGAAGCCGAGCTCTTCGGCGTTGTCGGTTCTGACGGTCAGGTAATTCCGGGTAAGGTCGCGCAAAGCGATGGTGGCACGCTCTTCCTCGATGAAGTCGGCGATATGCCTCTGGATGCGCAGACGCAGTTGCTTCGTTTCCTTCAAAATGGCGAGTTTTCGCCGGTTGGGTCTAACAAGGTTGATGTCTCCACCACGCGGGTCATTGCGGCGACGTCGCGCGATTTGCGATCATTGATCGAAGAAGGATCGTTCCGGAACGATTTGTTCTATCGACTGAATGTAGTCACAATTGCAATCCCGCCGCTGCGTGCACGTAAGGATGATATTCCTGAGCTAGCAAAACGTTTTCTCAAACGCGCGGAAATGGACGGCCTTGGTCAAAAGACGATAGACGCGAAAGCACTCAAACGTCTCTCGCTACATGACTGGCCAGGCAATGTGCGTGAGCTGCAGAATGTCGTGATGCGCATGATCGCCCTGTCATCAGAGCCGATCATCAGCGAGGATCTTGTTCAGGCATCGCTCGTGTCCGAGCGTCGGCTTCCTAAGGAAAATGGTGCGAGCTTCGAACAGAAACTCCGCGACCTTCTTCGAGAGCACGTTGAACCAGACCTGCGGGCATTTAGTGAAGGCGAAGGCACGATTTATCATGATGTCGTTTCGATGGTCGAACGTCCTTTAATCGAGCTGGCGCTTAATGTCACGGGTGGAAACAAGGTTCGGGCAGCTCAATTGCTCGGCATGAATCGGAATACGCTTCGTAGTAAAATCAACACCTTGGAGATTGCATCTCCTGAGTGATCAGTTAGTGTGGCAATTGTGAAACAGTGTTGCCCGGTGGTAACGCAACGGAAGATTGCCATTGCTGCGTATTCTTGATCAGTCAGTATTCCGTTTCTTTGGTCGATGGACGCAGTTTGTGTTCCTGCTGGCGAGCTTTATCGCCGTCATCGTAACGTTGGTTTCTTTCTCTGGTTTTGGCCCGATCAGGCCTGCTTCGGCATCCATGATCGGGCTCCAGATTGTAAATTTCATTCTTATCGGAGCTTTGGCGTTTTACGTCATCCGTGACTTTTACGCCCTGTCCAAACAAAGCGAAACATCCACTCGCGCACAGGGCAGCGGAAAGCTCGCACGACAGTTTGCCATGTCTTTTGGATTCGCAGCGGTCATGCCGGCGATTCTCGTCGCATTGTTTCTGGGCACATCTCTGAATCGCGGGATTGAGAATTGGTTCTCCGAGAGAATTCAGAGCATCGTTGAAACCAGTGCGGATGTCGCGCGATCAAATCTCCAGTCAATCGCCGACGATATCAGGCTTGATGTCGGAATTATGGGGCTCGACCTGAACGCGGCAGTCGTCGGCTTTGAGACTGAGCCTGAGATTTTCACTGAGTTTCTTGTTCAGCAGGCTAGCTTCCGTGAGTTTCCAGGCGCGTTTCTACTGAACGAGTCGGGCGATATTGTTCTGGCAACGGATGCGCAGAGCCGACGGACATTTCAGCCACCTCGCGCAGATATGTTCGCAACGGCTCAAGCCGGCGATGTCGCTGTCCGTTTGGACAACTCGACGTCCCAGTTCTGGGCGCTCTACAAACTTCAGGCGTTCGACGAAACATATCTCTACACGGCACGTCCCATCGCGCCGCAAATGCTGCAGAGCCTAGTTCAGGCAGAGCAGACCGTCAGCGACTATCGCCTCGCAGAAGACCGAAGCCGCAGACTACAGGTCATCTTCTTGCTCGGTTTTATTCAGATCACGGTGCTGATCCTTTTATTCTTCCTTAGATTCGGTGTTCGTTCAGCAGCGGAGATTTCCAGCCCGATTCTTCGCCTTGCTGACGCAGCTGACGATGTGCGACGCGGATATCTCAAAGCTCAGGTTCCGATGCCAACAAGTGATAACGAAGTTGCGGACCTCACTGCATCCTTCAACGCAATGACCGAGCAGCTACTTGAACAACGGGACACTATCGATTTAGCTCATAGGGATGCGATCGAGCGCTCTCGCTTCATTGAAACAGTTCTGGAAGGTGTATCGGCTGGTGTTGTTCGCACCGACGAGAACCTACGTGTGACCCTCTCCAACCGGTCAGCGAGGAGCATGTTTCCTCAGTTTGATAGCGACGAAGAAGTATGTTTGTTCGAAGTGCTTCCAGAGTTCGCTCAACTCGCGGCTGATGCTCTCGCAGAGAATTCACGGCGTGAGAAGACAATTGTCATCGATGAAGGAGGCTCTCAGACGCACTTCGTCCTGAGGATCTCTCCGGAAGCAGGCGAAGAACCGGGCTGCATCATTACCTTTGATGACAATACCCGTCTCATCAACGCTCAAAGGCAAACGGCCTGGAGAGATGTGGCGCGTAGGATCGCGCATGAAATCAGAAACCCGCTCACTCCGATCCAATTATCGACCGAGCGTCTTAAACGTCGCTATCGCAAGCTGATTGATGAAGACGATACAGTTTTCGATAAATGCACTGACACCATTCTTCGTCAGGTGACTGATATTGGCCGGATGGTTGAAGAATTTTCTTCCTTTGCAAGGATGCCAAAACCCGAAGTTCGGGAATTCGACCTTATGGAAATCGTGCGTAGCTCCATTTTTGGCAACAGACTGACGCTTCCAGAAATCAATATCAGCCTGAACTCGGACCTGCGGAACGTGGAAATGGCGGGCGATGATCGTCTTCTAGGCCAAGTTCTGACAAACCTGATCAAGAATGCTGGCGAAGCCGTCCGGCGTCGTTTCGAAGAGATTGAAATCATAGAAGACGACAAGCCGGAGATCATTGTGAGCGTGGAAGCGACCAACGATACGGTGACGGTTGAGATCGAAGATTCTGGACCGGGCTTCCCGCGTGAAAATCGGAGCCAGTTCCTCGAACCGTATTTTACGACGCGGGAGCAGGGGGTCGGTCTCGGCCTCGCTATCGTGAACCGGATTGTATTGGATCACGGCGGGCATTTGACGCTGCTTGACCGTAAAGATGGAAAATGCGGAGCTCGAGTGGCAGTGCAACTGCCGATCTCAGGTCCGTCTGAAGAAACTGTATCTAGCTGGGCTCTTTCGGAGGAGCGTGTGTAATGTCTGCTGAAGTTCTAGTTGTTGATGATGAACCCGATATCCGCGACCTCGTCGGAGGTGTGCTTGAGGATGAGGGGTATATCGTCCGCACGGCTTCAACCGCTGAAGGCGCGTTAGCGGCAATTTCTGAGCGTAAGCCGGACCTAGTTGTCCTGGATGTCTGGCTTCAGGGTAGTGGCATGGACGGTCTTGAGATGCTTCAATACCTGAAGTCTATCGATGAGATCATGCCTGTAATCGTGATTAGTGGTCACGGGTCGATCGAAACTGCTGTCACTGCCATTCGCCGCGGCGCGTATGACTTTCTCGAAAAGCCGTTCAAATCAGACAGACTTCTGGTCATCGTAGAGCGTGCTCTGGAGACAGCAGCGCTGAAACGCGAAAATACTGCGCTTAAAGTGCATGAATCTGTCGGCGACGAGCTATTGGGGAACTCCGCTGCAGCGACCCAGCTTCGTCAGTCCATCGAGAAGGTTGCGCCCACCAATTCGAGAATCCTGATTTCTGGCCCACCGGGATCCGGTAAGGAACTGGCCGCAAAGGTCATCCACGAAAACTCGAAACGGTCCTCCAGGCCATTTATCGCCGTTAATGCTGCCTCCATCACACCGGATCAAATGGAAGTAGAACTGTTTGGCCGTGAAGGCGTGGACGGGAAGGTCCAGGCTGTAGGGCTGTTCGAACAGGCTCATCGTGGCACTCTGTTTCTTGACGAGATCGGCGAGATGCCGCTTGGCACGCAAAACAAGATACTGCGCGTACTGACCGAGCAACGTTTCAAACGGGTAGGCGGTAAAGCAGATGTCACTGTAGACGTCCGGCTGATCAGCTCGACCACATCCGATCTGAAGCAAAGGATTGAACGCGGCGATTTCCGAGAGGACCTGTTTTTCCGCGTCAACGTCGTGCCTCTTTCAGTGCCTTCACTGGCAGACCGCCGGGAAGACATTCCTGATTTAGTCCGCCATTTCGTCATGCGCTCCCGAAGCTCTCTCGGTCTCAGTCCGAGAATGTTCAGTGATGAAGCATTGGCTGTTCTTCAGTCTGCACCATGGCCGGGAAATGTGCGCCAGCTGAAAAACATTGTTGAGCGCGTACTGATCCTCTCTGGCGAGAATCGCGGCTCGGTCCAGCCACACGAGCTGCCGAACGACGAGACAGAGTACGGGCGCGAAGCAAAACCAAAAACATCACTTGAAGTGATTGGTATGACGCTGCGGGACGCACGCGAGCAATTCGAGAAAGAATACCTTTCCTTGCAGATTACGCGTTTTGGCGGGAATATCTCTCGGACGGCTGCGTTCATCGGAATGGAACGGTCTGCATTGCACCGGAAACTCAAGTCTCTCGGTGTCGATCCATCAAACTCTACGCGAGACTAGGTTCGGGACATGAAAATTATCATCTGTGGTGCCGGCCGCGTGGGGCAGGGGATTGCGCGCCGTCTTTCGCTGGATGGGCACAGTGTCGCTGTTATCGATGAAGATCCGGCTCTCATCCAGTCTATCACGTCCGAGCTCGAAGTTCAGGGCTTTACCGGTCATGCAGCCCACCCTCAGGTTCTGCGCGCAGCAGGTGCCGATGACGCTGATATGCTGGTCGCGGTCACCTATTCCGACGAAGTGAATATGGTGACCTGTCAGGTCGCGCACGTGCTATTTCAGGTGCAGACGAAAATTGCGCGTATTCGGTCCCGTGCGTATTTCAGTAAACGATCCGGCGATCTTTTCGGACGCGATGGTCTGGCGATCGACGTCGTCATTTCGCCTGAGAAAGCGGTTGCTGATTCGGTTATCCAGCGGCTCGAGACGCCAGGCGCCTTCTTCTCCGTTCCCTTTTCAAACAATAAAATTCGTGTCGTCGGTCTTGATGTCCATAAGGACATGCCGCTCGCGCGAACAACGCTGTCCCAGTTGGATGAGTTGTTCCCCGGGTTGAATATCCAGATCCTCGCCGTCCTGCGGAATGACCATTTGTTCGCAATCCGGCCTTCTGACCAGTTGATAGAGGGCGACAAAGTCTATCTCGCCATTGAAACCCAGCAGACAGACAGACTTACCGAGCTTCTGGGCATTAACCCAGGCGGAGACCAGAGGGTCATTATACTCGGTAGCGGCAATATCGGCATGTATGTCGCCGAACAGCTTGAAAAAAGAAAAGGCCGAAAAGTTCGCCTCATCGAAAGCGACCTTAAAAATGCGGAACGTGCAGCAGCGCAGTTGAGCCGCTCCATCATCATCCATGGGGATGGCCTCAACCCAGAGATTCTTCAGGAAGCTGGAATTGATAAAGCGGACGCCGTGATCAGCTTGACGAATGACGACAAGGTGAACCTGCTCGCATCTGCGATGTCTAAGCGTCTAGGCGCCAAAAAGACCATCTCGCTGGTGAATGCCCCCGAGCTTGCAATGATCCATCGCCCCCTCGACGTCGACGTAATGGTTGATCCGCGTGCCGTAACCGTCTCTCAAATTCTACTGCGCTTGCGTCGTGGACGTATCCTGTCGCTCTTCTCAATTGCCGGCGGGAGAGGTGAGCTTGCCGAAGGCGAAGTGCTAGAGCATTCCTTGCTTCTGGAAAGTGATCTAACCAGAGACACACTGCCTGAAGGTGTTGTCGCCGGCGGCTTGCTCCGTGATGGAGAGGTATTGATGCCGAAGAAGGGGCTGAAGGTCAAAGTTGGTGACCGTGTAGTCCTTTTCTATGAGAAAGATCGCGTCAAAAAGGTAGAAAAGCTTTTCCGCGCAAGCTCTGCATATTTCCTCGGATAGTAGAAGGATCGCCGATCTGTGAACTGGATCATCCTGATACGCGCGCTTAGCGGCTTTTTCGCAGCTCTCGCTGTACCCACGACGCTTTGCGCACTTTGGGCGTTCGGGAATGACCATTACGTTCAGGCATCCTTGTTCATCCTCGTTTTGACCATTCTCATAGTAGGCAGCGCGGTCTTTCGAATTGCTTCGAAGGGGCACCGCACGTCAGATGCCAGACCGCGGGATGTTATCGGCTTCTTGATAGCGGCATGGATATCGCTCGCATTTCTTGGAGCTATACCCTTTGTAAACGCTGCGGGCGATCGTTTGGTAGTTGCCTTGTTCGAGTCTGTCTCGAGCGCAACGACTACAGGCACAAGCTTGCTACCAGAAGAATTCAACTTACTTGCGAGCCTGTTTGCATGGAGGGGCATTCTACACCTCACCGGCGCAATCCTGTCCATTGGCGGCATGGTCATGGTCGTGAGAATGGTCGGAACCTCTGTGCCAGGCCTTGATGCAAAGACGACAGCGATCTCATTACCGGGTATCGCGCACCAGGGTCTGTTTCGAATTTTTTGGGCCGTCGGAGCTCTTGTCTTGTTGCTCTCCGTCGTCTCCGGAGCGCTGTTATTGATTGATGGCTACTCCATCAGAGAGGCGTTCGGCTTGTCAGTCAGCGCTGTAACGTCAGGGCGAGTTTTCGGGATCGATGAAGCCGCGGACTCAATGTCCACGTTTGGAGCAACAGTACTAATCGTCACGATGTTCATCGGAATGTTGAATGCAGTTCTGATTTTCAACTCAACACGGAAACCGCTTCAGCTTTTGGTCGATGCAGAAACCATCACATTGGCAACGATTGCGGTAATCCTGTCGGCACTTATCGTTTATCTGTTTAATGGTCAGCACCATCTTTCAACGGCAATCGGCGTTGCTGTTTCCATCATGTCGACATCCGGCCTGTTCATTTCACCGGGACATCTTCTCGATATTCCGGTGCCCGTTCTTTTATTCTTCGGTTTTATGGGTGGGGCTGCAATCTCAGCGACCGGGGGCATGAAAATTTACCGGATGCTTGTTCTGTTAAGTCAGGCGGGGAACGAATTTTCTAAGCTGGCACAACCACATGCAGTGACGCGCGCTCAGGCAAACGAATCCCAGATACCAGCCAGATTTGTTCTCACCGTCTGGGCTTATCTTGTCGGTTTCGCGATGCTCTCCATTGTCCTCGCCGCCATACTTGCCCTCAATGGGGCGACCTTTGAGCAGGCCATCGTGTCTTCGCTCGGTAGCATCACGAACTCGGCAGCGCTTTTGACACTCGAGTGGATAGATAACTCATGGTCGCGTACGTTTTCCGAGCTGATTCTATCCATCTTTATGGTATTGGGTCGATTAGAGCTTCTTTTGCTTGCGTCTTTGTTTTTTAGCGACCGCTAATCAGGATTTGATGGTCGATTTTCAGTTTTTTATTATGCAGCGCACAGTATTTCGCGTTTGCGACAACAGAACCCGTTGCGATTTATCGATAAAAAAGTTAGCGCAGTAAGCAGAGCCTAGATCCAAATTGAAAATAAGAAAGACTCCAGGATGTCGTCGGACAAAAAACAAAATCTTCAAGACACATTCCTAAATGCCGTCCGCAAATCGCGTACTCCGCTCACAATCTTCCTTGTGAACGGCGTAAAACTGCAGGGCGTTGTCACTTGGTTTGACAACTTTTGTGTGCTCCTGCGTGGCGACGGCCGTCCACCGCAACTGGTTTATAAGCATGCGATCTCTACGATCATGCCAATGCAACCAGTTCAGCTCTTTGAAGCTGATGACATGGACGACGGACACGGTTGATTTCGTCAACAGACGCCAATTCAGAACCGGTTGTTTCAGCCGCCGTGATCCCTCTGATAGAGGGCAGGGCAGTTGTGCGCCAAACACTTCGCGAAGAAGAAACTCGAGGGCTCGTAGAGGCCCTCGGGAGCGAATGCGCGTTTGCAAAAACAGTGCACATTCGGAACCCAAGTCCTTCGCATCTTTTCTCGTCGGGAATTCTCGAAAATATACGACAAGAGCTAGAAGCGAGCGGATGCGAGCTGTTCGTCGTCGACGGCGATCTAACGCCAATCCAACAACGTAATCTTGAGCGCTATCTGTCGTGTAAGGTAATCGACCGTACGGGACTCATTCTCGAGATTTTTGGCTTGCGTGCCCGCACAAAGGCCGGCCGTCTGCAGGTAGAGACAGCACGTCTGGCCTATGAGAGGTCACGTCTTGTTCGAACCTGGACCCACCTGGAACGCCAGCGTGGTGGACGTGGCTTCATAGCCGGTCCCGGCGAAACACAGATTGAATCCGACCGCAGAATGATTGACGGCGCTTTGCTGCGCCTCAAAAAGCAATTGTCGGAAGTCGAACGAACGAGAAATGTGCAGCGGTCAGATCGCAAGTCCCGCGACCTAGCTGTAATCGCTTTGGTGGGCTACACGAACGCCGGAAAATCAACACTGTTCAACACGCTTTCATCAGCAAACGTTTTCGCGAAGGATATGCCTTTCGCAACGCTTGATCCGACGATCAGAGCAATCGAGTTGGATTCCAACCATAAGGCAGCCCTTGTCGACACTGTCGGGTTCATAACAGACCTGCCAACCAGTTTGATTGAGTCCTTCAAAGGCACGCTCGAGGAAGCCGTCGAAGCTGATATCATCCTGCATGTGCACGATGCGTCTTCACCGGACGTCTACCAACAATCAGAAGATGTCATTGAGATTTTGGATAGCCTTGAAAAAATGGTCGGCACCACATTGCCACCTATCATCGACGTCTGGAACAAGATTGATCGTCTAGATGACGCTGAACACGAAAGCTTGGAAGCAAGAGGCGAGGACCCATTGACGGGGAGGGAGAGGGTATTCATCTCCGCGACCACTGGAACAGGCCTTGAGGAGCTAAAAACTTCAATAAAATCAATAATCTATAGACATGCGCAGAATTATGTGATAAGGTTCGATACAAACTCGGGGGACGTTCGTAGTTGGCTTTATCGAAACACTGAAGTTTTTGATATCGAAGATGATGCTGATAGCATGCAGACAACGGCAACCGTGCGATTAGATATGCGGGCTTTTGGACAGCTGAATTCCAAGTTTCCGAACGTTGTCATAAGCAAAGCCTAGCCGGTTCCCATTCTTACTGCTGTTCTGCACCTTTAACGCGCTGCCACAGCGCTTCCTGATCTGTTAGCGATAGGGTCTCAAAGCCAATTCCTTCAGCTCGCGCCGCGGACTCCATAGCCTCAAAACGTCCTTCAAATTTTGCGTTCGCCTTTTTCAGAACGTCTTCCGCCTCAAGACCCGATTTGCGGCACACATTCACGAGAACAAACATTAAGTCACCTAGCTCTTCTTCTATGTGTCTCAGATTGCCTGATGAGGTTGCATCCTTCACTTCTGTCAGCTCTTCGTCCACTTTGGACAAAGCCGCGCTGACATCAGGCCAGTCGAACCCGACGCGAGCTGCACGTTTCTGAAGCTTCTGAGCTCGGATCATCGCTGGAAGCGTACGCGCCACGCCACTGAGGGCTCCAACAGGCTGATCTTCGGAACCGCTGTCGGCTCGTTCCTTGGCCTTCTGCTCTTCCCAAGCGACCGTTTGAGCATCTGCATCGCGATGCTCTTCATCGCCGAACACATGCGGGTGGCGTACTTCCATTTTGTTAGAAATCGCTCCAGCTACATCATCAAAATCGAAATAGCCTTTCTCGCTTGCCATCTGAGAGTGGAACACGACCTGGAACAACAAATCTCCGAGTTCGCTCTTCAATTCGTCATAGTCCTCTCGTTCAATCGCATCGGCGACTTCGTAGGCTTCTTCGATCGTGTAGGGCGCTATGGTTTTGAAATCTTGCTCCAGATCCCAGGGGCAGCCCGTAACCGGTGTTCGCAGGGCCGTCATAATGTCGCGCAGTCGGTCGATTTGCTTCGTCATAGAGCGCTCCAATAGCTCAAACTAGAAATACGCATAATCAATATTATGGGAAATGTGGCCTGTGTATCCATCAAAGCCGACGTCCACATGGGCGGGCGTTTCTTTCATCACTGTTTCATAGTCCATGTCGATGTGAAGATTGGTCAGAACTGCGCGCTTTGGCCGTAGTCTCTCAACCCACGTCAGGGCTTGCTCCAGATTGGCATGAGACGGATGTTTGGCGTAACGCAAAGCGTCTAGAACAATGACATCCAGGCCGTGCAGTCTTTCTAATGATGCGTCCGGAAGTTTCGCCACGTCATTACAGTATGCGAAATTTCCAATTCTGAAGCCCAGACTCCTGATGGACCCATGCTCCTGATCCACAGGCATGACGTGAACGGGAAAGGCGCCCTCTTCGACCACAAACGGTCGATAGGCTTCAATCAGTGGCTTTGCGTCGAGAATTGGCGGATACGAAGATTGCTCGGGCTGACGAAAGCAGTAACTGAATCGTTCGGTCAGATCCGTCATTGTGAAATCATCGGCGTAGATTGGCATCCGCTTGCGCTGCTCATATACGAGCACGCGCAGGTCATCGATGCCATGCGCCTGATCAGCGTGTGCGTGGGTGTAAAGGACAGCGTCGACGGTACCGATATTGTTTCGAAGAAGCTGCTCGCGCATCTCAGGAGAGGTGTCGATGAGAAGCGATACGACCTCGCCCACACAATTTTTTATTTCCACGTGGGCGCTACACCGCGAGCGTCTGTTGCGTGGATTATCCGGATCACAAACACCCCAATCGTTCCCAATTCGAGGAACGCCGCCAGACGATCCCGTGCCGAGGAGCGTATATTTCAGCTCCATCAGGCCGCTTCCTCGCTTTCGGATATCCGTGAGAACAAACGCAACGCATTTTGCGTGGTTCTTTCTGCCGTGTCCTCAAAGCTCCAACCTTTGAAGTCTCCTACATATCTGCAGATATGTTCCAGATATGCGGGCTCATTGCGACGCCCACGCATTGGTACGGGTGCCAGATATGGACAGTCCGTCTCAAGAATAATCCGATCTTCCGGAAATAGTTCAGCTACGTGGCGCACGTCATGCGCGTTCTTGAACGTCATAATTCCAGAAACGGAGAAGTACGCCCCGAGCTCAATCGCGCGTCGCGCCAGTTTCTCGCCGCTGGTATAGCAATGCATGAGAATACCGAATGGCTTTCGCTTGAAGTGTTGTTCCAGCAAATCACCAGTTTCCTCGTCCGCTTCGCGCGTATGAACGATAACCGGCAGCCCGGTTTCCTGAGCAGATTCAATCTGTGCGCTGAAGACCTTCTTCTGATCATTGACGTCGCTATATCCGTAATGCTGATCCATACCGGCTTCGCCGATAGCGACGACCTTCGGGTCCGCAGCGCGCTCTACGAGCCAATCAGACGTAAGCCATTGGTGATCTTTGGCATAGTGCGGATGGCAGCCAACAGAACGCCACATGTCCAAGTTTTGCTTTGTGATCTCTGCGATGACGTCGATGTTTTCGGGTTTGTCGCAGATGGAAAGAAACCGCGTTACTCCAGCGTCCCGAGCACGTGTCAGGACGTCTTCGCGATCTTCGTCGTATATTTCACCATGCAGATTTACGTGGGTATCAAACAGCATCAGGCCGTAGCTCTCATTTCATTAGACAAGTCGCGAACCAAACCTAGAAGCTGCGATGATTGTTCCGCCAGATCCAGATTTAGTCGCCGCGCTTTAGTTCGCACATTGTAAAGTCTGGACCAGTAGGACGCATATAACGATCTGGAATCGCTAGACGGCTCGCTTTGAGCCATGTCTGAGAATTTCATTGCCAGGAAACTCGACGCGAGCTCTAGGTGCAACTCAGATTTACTGATCTTAGCCATGACTGACGGCGTTCGATGAGCTGAAATGCCTGGCCAATCTACCAAGGCAGCTTTCAAGTCGCGCAACAGCTCAACCCCGCCATCAAGCGCCGTCATTTCTCGTAGGCGCCCAGGTGAGCCCTCACACAAAGTAAGCAGCTCTTCGTTGATATCTTCGCCATCCAGGCAAGCTCTGAGATCGGCATCCCTCAAACGACTGAAATTCAATTTTACGCACCGAGACCTGATCGTCGGCAACAAACTGGCTGACCCGTGATGGATGAGCATAAGAAGACATTTCTCCGGAGGCTCTTCGAGCGTCTTCAACAAGGCATTGGCGCTATTGGCATTGAGCTCGTCCACAGAGTCTACAATAGCGACCCTGTAGCCTCCTTGAGCCGCTCTCAGCTCGAAAAAACCGTTCATGTCTCGGATAACGTCGACAGAAATGGCTTGAGGTAATTTTCCGTTATTATCAGGTGCTCGTTGCACCTGTCGGAAGTCGGGGTGAGCTCCAGTCGCAATCTTATGCGCGATCTCATCGTTGTCATTGACGGTTAGCGTGCCGTCCACGCGTTGATAGTTCGCGCCCAGAACGACAGACGCCAACAAATGAGCGGCATGAGCCTTTCCGACCCCGACCGGACCTTCAAAAAGCCACGCGTGAGGAAACCGACCGCTGTTAAAACGTTCGAGGAAGGCCGAAACAGGGATATCGTGCCCGAGAAGCTTTTCCATCATTGTTTTATCCGGCCTTCATGATGGACGACGTGATGATTGCGTCTGCAGCGTCAATCAGTTCACTAGGAGTCTGCAGCGCATTCAGCACTACGATCCGGTGCGGCTCAGCCGACGCGATGTCGAGAAACCGCTTTCGCACTGTTCTGTGGTAGTCGATCGACCGCCGCTCAAAGCGATCGGTGTTCTGCCCACGTTGCTGTCGCCGTTCGAGCAAATCAGACGGTTCAGCATCAAGAAGAATTGTAAGATCAGGTAGCAAGCCGCCTGTCGCCAGCGTTTCTATTTTTCCGAGATCCGAAGCGCTGATCCGGCTACCCTGATAAGCGCGTGTGGAGTCAATGTAGCGGTCACACAAAACCCAGCTTCCATGCTTCAGAGCAGGTTCAATTTTTTGCTCCACATGGTTTCGACGTGCCGCAGCCAGAATGAGTGCTTCCGTAGTCGGCGAGGCATCTTCCTCATTGAATGTCGGATCAAGTAAAACATTACGTAATGCTTCTGCGATGGGCGTTCCACCTGGCTCACGGGTGCAGACAACGTCTGCGTCGCGGCCCTCCAATCGAGAGGCCAAGCCCGTGAGCAAGGTCGTCTTACCCACGCCTTCGCCGCCTTCAAACGATATGAAAAGGTTCTTCGTCACCCGCCACCTATTGAGGCAGAATTTTCTGGGACAAACCTTCAATTGCCCGAGAGAGTAATCCCGCCCTTGAGACGCCTGTAGCTGCTGCTACCGGGTATTCACCAATAAGCGTGTCACCATTGGAGACCTCAAGTCGGCCGACAATATCGCCTTCGGCGACAGGGGCAGTCACTGTCTCGTTCCACACAACTTCAGCTCTGAGATTGTTTCGCTCTGCACTCGCAAATGCAATTGTCACATCTTCTGTGAGCACTGCAGACACAGTTGGGTCCGTACCCAGCCAGACAGGCACGTCAGCGAGCGCATCTCCAGCCGAATACGGTGTGGCGATGGAGAACTCGCGGAAGGCCGATCTCATGATCCGCTCTGCTTCACGCGCGCGCTCCGTTTCGCTTTCCAGACCATTGATGACAATATTCCGGCGAACGCCATTCTCGATTGCAGAGCCTACAAGGCCGTATCCTGAAGCGGACAGATGGCCGGTTTTCATACCGTCCGCACCCTGGAAGCGCGAAAGCAAGGGATTGCGGTTCGGCTGACGAATGCCTCCCCATTCAAACGCCGGAACGGAATAAATTTCGTAATAATCCGGGAAATTCTCGATAGTGAGCTGAGCTAGCGTCGCCAGATCGTGGGCACTGATTTCGTGACCTTCAGAATAGAGGCCAGTAGCATTGTGGAATTCAGCGCTATCGAGCCCGAGTTCCTGAGCTCGGGCTGTCATGAGTTGTGCGAAAGCTTCTTCGGACCCTGCAATGCCTTCAGCAACGACGATACATGCGTCGTTACCAGACTGCACGATTATACCGTGAAGGAGGTCCATAACGCTGACCTCCTCACCGATCGCCAATCCCATGGTCGAGCCACCAGACGCCCATCCGCCTTGTCGCCATGCGCGCTCACTGACTGTGAAAGTATCACCCGGCTGCAGGCGTCCGTCAGCCAGGCGTTCAAACACCATGTAAGCGGTCATGATTTTCGTCATAGACGCAGGGACCATCGGCTCGTCAGCATTATGCGAATACAGAACTACGCCAGTCTCGTGATCGACGATGATTGCCTGCGCGGCCGTAGTTTCAAAAGCGGCAGCGGGAAACGCAACGCACATACCTGCGCAGAGAGATAGAATCACAGAAGAAATTTGTTTCATTCCATTACTTTCACATGAAAACGGCACCCCTGAAAGGAGTGCCGTTGAATGGTGTCTAAATCAAGGAAAGCCGGACGTTCTTCACGGATTTTCGATCAGAATACCTTCATGCCCGAGACGCGCCATTGTCTGCTGGTTATTGCGAGCCGCATCTTCAGTCGCATAAGGGCCAAGAACAACGCGATAATAGCGTGAACCATTCACAGTAGCGAAGACCACATTCACGTCGGAATTGAGCTGGGACACTTCCGTGCGGAATGCTTCTGCGTTCGAGCGATCACGAAACGAGCTCAGCTGCACATAGTGTGATGGAACGGTCTCCATAACTGTAGCTGGCATAATCGGAGCCTGTTCTGAGTGGTACGCCACATCGAACAGATCGGTTTCATATGGATCAGGTTGCTGGATTGGCGGCGCATGGTCTGCGCGAGGCGCCGGGCCGAGATACCGTACACGAACTTCACCGCTGCCTGGCTCAATCAGGCTGATACGTTCAGCAGCGGCGTGAGACAGATCGATTTCACGCCCGCGCGCAAACGGACCGCGATCATTCACACGAACGATCACGGTTTCATTCGTCTGCGTGTTCGTAACCTCAACATAACTAGGTAATGGCAGGGTCGGGTGCGCTGCGGTGAAATCATACATATCGTACGTTTCGCCGTTCGCGGTCTGGCGCCCGTGGAAGCCCGGGCCATACCAGGACGCCATGCCGACATTGTCGTAAAACGGATTATCTTCCGGCACATATGTGATGCCGTTGATAGTGTAAGGGTTTCCGACCTTCACATAGCTCGCATAGTCAACTGGATCGACATATGGAAGGCCTGCTTGCGTCACAGCATCAAACTGTGCGGTACGCTGGAGCGCCGGTTCCGTTCGGAGAGAGCCAGGAAGCGGCTCATCTGGGTACGCAAAAACGTCAGAGCGAACTGATCGGCGCGCGTGATGCCGCGCAGATGCGAATTGTTGTACTGAAGCTTGTGGCTGACTACGTTGCGTCGCGCTGTCGTGTCCGTAACGGATAGGCGCAGAGTTGCGATCGGCAGCGCCAGCCTGACTAGTAAGCGCAGTGCCCATCATTAATGCGACGGCTACAGCCCTGCTAAGGGCGTTTTTTTTGGTCAGGGACATATCTGGTCTTCCCTTGGTCTCGATTTTAAACACCCCTCGCCTGTTGCAAGGAGCTGGCCGGTTTTATTTTTCTCCTGGCCGATTTTGACCGTACGGACCGAAATTTCTCAAAGAGTTAACCCAAAAGCGCGGTTTTATTTACGCTTTTCTCGATAAAGCACCATTTTCGAACCGAATTAACTATTCGAGTTACCTGAACGCCGATGAATCTGAGGTGAATTTCGTGTTAAGGTAAAGCCGAAAACGCATGAAATTTTTTTTTGTCTCTTTTCGCCACTTGCCAAACGACAAAAATTATTTCATTTCGGCACACCTGACTGGATGAGTGGCAGAGTGGTCGATTGCGGCGGTCTTGAAAACCGTTGAACCGAGAGGTTCCGGGGGTTCGAATCCCTCCTCATCCGCCACCCTTCCCGGTGGTCAGACCTTTTCCCAGATTTCGATATTGTCTTTCCGGCCTACTGTGCACGGAAGCTGCGGCTCCAAAAGGATCGCCAGCGAATGCCGGTTCAGCAAATCAGTGATCAGGCCCCTGGATGCTTCTGAGGCGCTATTCACTGATGCCTGCAAGCGGCGCTGAATATAGAGGATATAAGGCTGAACAGCGACCTGAACCTGACCGTCGCCGTAGCGAACCTCGGTCACGCCTATAGCGCGCTGAGATGGCTTGGCTGACACAGGCTCGCCATCATCGGGGTTATTTTCCAGAAGCCACTGTCGGATAAAGTCGAAACGGTCGGAAGCCTCATCGCTGTAATCGCGTCCGATGAGCTCAATCAAAGCGTGGAGGGTTTCCGGCATGTTCTCCAAAGATACGTCGGGAGCTCCCTGAACGTATTCCGGCACATCGTAGGCGCCAGCATTCATGCGCTCAGTCCATCTGTACACATTGGGCGCTTCTCGCTTCATTATGGCCTCAGGGACGGGATCACGCCCAAGGTGGGCGAATAGCGGCCCAAGCATTCCATAGTCTGCGAGTGTCGGCGCCTGTCCCAGGATAAACGGGTAGATACTGAAATGGGCATCCAGCTTTTTCAGAAGCGCTATGAACGATGCTTCGATGTGAGGAATTGATTGCTCTGTCACTCCAAGGATAGGCAGATAGCTGCGCATTTTATCCATCACCTTAGCGCTGGACAGGTCGTCAGGATCCAATCCGAACGCATGGTCAAGAAACTCTTTTTGATCCGGATAGAACGTCCATCGGTAATGCATCGCAGCTTTTAGCAGTGCCTGACTGCCATATAAAAAGAAGAGATAAGCGAGGCTCTTCATCGCAGCGTCTTCGGGTAACGCCGGGAACCGGGGCGACAGCGCTTCACCGGCCTCAATGATGTCGAGGCTATCCTGGATGACTGTGCCATCTGGCAGTTCCAACACGGGAATAATGCCGCGTTTGATTTGCGGATAAATTTTCGCGGCGAAATCCGGATGACGAGAGCTAACCTCCGACACGCCAAACTGGTTCATTCTGAGATAGGAGCGGGCGATGACCGTGTAATAAGAGTGAGGCAGACCGAATAACCGCGCGCCCTCAAAAGTTTTATCCGTCATGTGCGTTATCTCCCTGCTCTCTTTGCCTGAAAGGAATAACCCCGCCGCGATGAGTCGGCGAGGTCGCAGGAGATAAACTTTTCTAACATGGCACTATTCTTCGGCTCTGAAACGCTCGTGACAGCTTTCACAGCTTTCACCAACCACCCTGAACTGCGCTCTGATAGCGTCGCCATCATTAGCAACAGCGGAGGCTGAAAAGTCCACTACGGTCGCCTGAAAGTCCTGAAGCGATTGCGCGAATGCGTCCTCATCCTCCCAAACGGCACTTAGAGAGTCGGTCTCAAAGCCTGTCTCAGGTCCGCTACCCTCGGGAAACCAGCTCGCCATCTGAGGCGCATAGCTACGAATGGCTTGAATAGAGAAAATCGAAGTCGGGCTTGTTGGACGCCCTGCCCTTAGCTCGTCACCTACTGCTTTGAAAGCAGCCCCAAGATCATGAAAGTTCGCGCGGCGGGCTTCGATCTGATCCTTTATCGCTTGCTCTTCTTCCGAAAGCACGCGCGGCGGTTCACTGCCTCCCCCACATGATGCGAGCATTAAAGCTAAGGCCGGAAGAATACCTCTTCCGGCCGCTGACTTGATTAAGTCGAATTTCAAACTGACTCTCCTGTCTGGAAGTATCTGTCTAAGCGTACAGCTGCGTGACGGGGCTGGTGGTCTCCATAGAGCGCGTCCCATAGCGCTCTACCGGCAATCCGGTGATCTGTTGCATCGTGAGACCAACCCGCGTGATCGGGTCTCCATTTGCCACGATATTCTGACCCGTCTTGATACGACCGCCAAAGCTACCCGCAGTCATCATTGGTATGTTTTGAACTGCATGGATTTTCGCCCATGAGGTATCCGAGTGCGCAAGAACAAGTGTGTTATCGAGAAGCGTACCATCACCTTCAGGGATAGATGCAAGTGTCTCTACGAAGGTCGCAAAGCCTTTCATATTCTCGATCACAAACTGACTTGTCTCTACCTGATAGCCAAGGTCGGAGTCAGTGAACTCCTCATGGGTAAACAGGTGGTGACTGCTGGCCTCACCGCTCCTGTGGAGGCTCGACGCTGAATTTGAGAAAAGCGCATTGAAGTTGCGCGTCTGGTCACACGCCAGCGCAAGTGCGAGCAGCCGTGACATCACCGCATGGTTCGCGTGAACATTGGCAAGATCGTAATTGCCTTCTGTCTGCGCAGGGCTCTCCGGAATGGTGCAAGCTTCAGGAATCACAGGTTCCTGCGTTTGCAGTTCGAGTTGCTGCTCAACCTCACGAACGGACGTGAAGTACTGATCAAGGCGTTGGCGGTCTTCCCGACCGAGTTGCGCTTCTAAAGAACGCCTTTGCTCACCCACGACCGAGAGCACGCTCAAACGGCTAAGCGTTCTTGGATCAGGCTCAAACTCACCTTCGCCAGGTCGTTGGAAACCGCTTCCAAATATCCGGTTGTAAAGCTGGATCGGAGTTGTTTCAGGAGTATTGCGTACCTGCGCAGAGCGAAAACTGTATGCGTCACGAGGGTTACCCGTGGCTGCAAAATCGATTGTCTTGAAGCGTTTCGACGCGCTCATATGATCTGCGATATGGTTTTCAAAGGTCGGCCCCTCGACCTGTCCGATCTTCTGACACGCAATTCCGGATCGTAGAGCGAACGTGCCACTGAAATGGACATGGTTTGGGCGACCATCAAGAATAGCGTCAAAGCCCGTCATAAAGTTCAAATGGCGTTTTACCGACTCAAGAGGCGCAGACTCCGGCAACAGATTAAGCTGACCATCCTCTCCAACAGTCGGGGTCCAGCGGCCCGGCGTTACGCCCAGCCCCCAGAACCATGTGCCAAACCGCAAAGGGTGCACCGCTGCGCCTTCAGCCAGAGCGGACGGAACCAGGCACTCAAGCCATGGCAGCCCTACACCAATCGCCGTTCCCTGCAACATACCCCGCAGGAGAGACCTGCGCGAAAGGCTTTTACGTTCAATGCCGCTCATGAATTCCTCTCCTGTGTAGGTATGTTTGCTTGTTGGAGGTCTTCGCCTCCTTCCGCTTCCGGCAGCGAAACCGCATAAAATTGTTCACTACGCGCGATCGTCGCCATGAGCTCACGGAAATTGTAATCGGACCGCTCAAACCCTCTCATGAGTTCGACATTCCAATAGCTGTCTATTTCAGTGTTCGATCGTCCGGTGGCATAGTGTTGAAGGCGTTCAACAACGCAGGATGTTGCAGCCTCATGGTTCGCCAGAATGTTCTCTAAAGCCGGCAGATCGTCGTACGCGATGCCATCAACTTCGCCACTGGTGTCGATCATCTCACCATGCTCGCGAATGCGGTACATGCCGGCGCCATCAAAATTCTCTAATGAGAGCCCGATCGGATCGATAAAGCGGTGACAACTTGCGCAGGCCGCATCGGTGCGGTGCTGGGTCAGACGCGCCCTTGCGGTTCTGAACTCCGGATTATCGACGTCCTGAACGACTGTAAAATTCACCGCTGCTGGCGCTGGCGCCACCGTCTGACAGAGCAAAGACTGTCTAACGGCGATACCTCGCAATGTCGCGGAAGACCGGCCAGGATGAGAATGAAGTGCCGTGAAACCGGCGTGGGACAGGAGCCCGCCACGGATGTCATCTTCAGGAAAGCGAACCAGCTCCCATCCTTCCGACGGGACAACGGGAACGGCGTAAATCATCCCCAAAGAACGGGTTAGAAAAGTTTCCTTCGCGGTGAAAATAGAAGGGTAAGGCGCTTCATTGTCGATCAAGTGATGATCCAGAAACATCATCAGCTGTTCATGGGCATCGTCAGCAACCGCCTGATTGAAAGCCGGATAAATCAGCCTGTCTTTTTCAAGTGAAGAAAATCGGGAAAGGTCCAGAAAGTCATCGTAGAATGCGCGCGATCCCTGTCTGAGATTCTCCGAGGCAATCATGCGCTCGACCTGAGCCTCCAGACCTTCGCGAGAATGAAGCTCACCAGCCCGCGCCGCTCGTAACAGCTCTTCATCAGGAGCGGAATTCCACAGAAAATAGCTCAGGCGCGCTGCCATGGAATGATTTGTGAGCCTGACATCGCCGCGTCCGTCATCTTCTAACCGGTCGATGATGAAAAGGAATTGCGGAGATGACAGCATGCCTTCAATGACAAGCCCTGCAGCATTCTCAAAGGAGCCAACCTGAGCCATTGATGCATGCATCGCATCTGCCCAGACCTCAACATCCTCTGATGAAAGATCACGCCTGAAGAGAGCCTCTCCATACTGCTCGATAATTTGAGATGCGCATTCCCGATCAAATTCCGCAGATTCGGAAGGAGAGCACGGCATGTAATCCGCCCAGTTATCGGCTGAGATCACCTGGTCTGCGATAGAACCTGCGATACCGTAATACTGTTCGTATCCGCTGGCGCTTATCGAAGCCTGCGATGCACCGATCGCACCCAGACCGTCTATGCGGATTTCCGGCTCAAAGCGCCCAACCACCGTGATTTCATCAGAAAACACCTCAGCAATAGTGTTTCGGTATTGTGCCTCCGTAAGGCGACGCATTTGCGGGGGCGGTATCTCGCCTTCAAAGCTATTCCCGCCAAAAATCAGACTTCTTGCGTCCGGTATAGCAAGCACCGCCGCAGCGATGACGCCAAGTCCGACGATGGGAAGCGCGATACTTTTAATTCCGGCCATTTCCTCGCCCTGTCGTCTTATTAGTATGTTTCGGGATCGCTGGCGTCGGAGCTATCAAGCTCCTCCATTAGCGCTTCCATCATGTCTTCTTCATCGCTCTGGCCGAGGCTCCGTACTTCCCGAGCCCTTGTACCAGCCCCTTCAACCATGATCTGCTCCACAGGAACGCCATAGTATTCCGTTGTGTCGATAACGTAGTCGACGAGCTGATCTTCAGGTGGATGGATAACGAACGCCGGAACAGCCTCGATACGCATGGCAGTGGAGATGGCGGTACATCGGCCCGATGCCTCGTTGTATCGACCGTCAGCGTGCTCTTGCAGTGCCGTCCAAACGGCCGGACATGTGTATCCATTTGCGACCTGTAAGGCGCCAGCAGCATCATGGAAGTTATTCCAATAGGCATGCTCCAGATCGAAATAGCCCACGAGATCGCCTTCCGCTGATCCGTCTTCATTAAGCGTGAGGTGAATAATCGTGTCGTAGATCAAATATTCGGCAGGACGACCAGACCAGCCAAGGCGCGTCCGGAGCCTGAACGGATTAGTGATCAACTCACCATCTACGATGCGCCCGGTGCCAAGACTATGCCAGATTCTGTTATCCGTGATCGTGATGCTGGCGTGCGGAAGACCATTCTTCTCACTATCAAACATCGTAGGCTCGAAGCTGGCGTAAATACCGATTTCGACTTCATCGTCGTTCAGCCTGTCATCAACGCCACGGATCTCCATCACCGTGGTTGTCTCGCCATCCCGATAAGAGCCGATGTGGTAATCTTCCATCGCGCCGCCGGCAAACTCAGGGTCCCTGCGGAAACTATCGATGCAGCCCATTACCCGGTAAAGTTCATTGTCGACGCCAGGCGTTCCGTCAGGACTTGTAAAATCTACAGTACCGCAAGTCTGAGCGTCGCTTCCGTCAGAAATGAGGCCATCCAGATCCCGGCCATAAGCGGTATCGCTTTGAACCACACGCATTGGAGGATCGTCGTAGGATTTGGGGATGTTGCAGATAGATTCCCCGCCCTGCTCTGCCATCCGTTGAGCGGACAACGCATACCCCATCCGGTAATAAGTTGATCTGTTCTCAGGCCTTAGCAAAAACTCCTGACGCTCTTCAGGAAGGTGCATGATAGCGACATCCCGGAGCGCCATCGCCCACCCATCCGGACAGTCGGCGGGGGCTTCGTGGACGTCGTACCAGAAGTATGTGAAGGCTAGACCAATCGTCGTCGGGTCGCTTACAGCCAGCCGCGCCGGTTCTGCGATATCAGCAAGCGTTCTGGATTCTGCCTGTCGTGTTTCCTGCGCATCCGCAGCGCCAATGAGGCATAGCGCCGACACACTTCCGCAAATAAGGGTTCGGAACATACCGTTCATAGTTTGCCTCCCAAACTAAGCTTGTTTCTCGGTCCAGGACACGCAGTGTCCGGCTGGATTCGCTGGAAGATTGTCGATCTGACACGATCCACATTCGGCTTCGAGGCCGTTGTAAAACTCACATTTCAGACAATTTCGACCATCAACTCGGGAAACCTCAGCGTAATTCCTGCCCTCCCGGGAGAGCATTTCGCTGCGCGACAGCGTTTCAGATGTCGCGCATTGAAGACTGCTGGTCGCGCCGTTTCCACAAGCCGCAAGCATTGCTCCGCCGGCGGACAATGCGAGAGAACTTTTTAGAAAGGTTCGACGCGTCGGGTTTGTTTTTATCACGTTCGTCATCGATTCTACGTTTCCTCCGCCAACAGAAGTAACTTGAACGCATTTTCTCGTCAATGACAATCGCACTAATTGCGTATTGCTGAGCGCGTCGAGGAGGGCAGGTTAGATGATCGTGCGCCCCCAAGAATGGACTCCATGATTGAAATTCTCACCATTCCAACGACAATCACCGCTATTTTCCGATAGTTGTTTGTTTTCCAACGTTCAAAACGGTAGGAACTCTAAGTAGCTAATCTTATCGGAAAGACGCGTAATGGACGGAATGCCCGATCATTCACAATCAAGCAGCCAACGCATTGTTGAGGCTGCGAACGCGGTTTTTCTCAAAGGTGGCGTAATGCCAATATCTCTGGCTGATGTCGCGGAGATTGCAGGCGTCAGTCGGTCTTTGATCTACTCACACTTTCCGACACAACATGATCTCATGAACGGCGTTCTGCAGCTACACGTCCCGGTGATTGAACGCGTAACCGAGCTGGCTCGGAATTCTCAATCTGCTCAGGAAGCGCTATTGCAAAGTGCCCTCGCCTATTTTGACGCAATGCTCGAAGACGGGCCCACTCTCGCCTTGGCGCCGAACGATTCATTTCTGACCGGGCGAGTGAGTGAAGCGTTTCAGACCGCCTCAATGAACTGCCTTCACACATTGGCGCGGTCAGCGAAAAGCATTTTCAAAGTGTCAGCACGCGAGGCCGTATCAAGCATCGTTATACTAAAGTCACTGCCGGATGAGGCAGCCCTGCTCGCCTGGGGCGGTCAGATTGAAGCGGAGATATGCAGAGAGACGCTAGAAGACAGCTTTAAGCGCGCCATCGAGTCCATGACGTATCACGACGCCGTCTATCCTGCGGGCTAATCGCTGAGAGCGGAATCGGTGATGACCGGCACGCAAAGGATTTCCGCCTGCTCGAGCGAAATACGGTTCTGCGCCACAAGATGACCTGCTTTTCGCACAAAGGCAGACATCATTTTGGTTTTGATGATGGCCTGCTGTTCCGAAAGTTTGGTATTTGCCACAATGACATTCACATGCCGCGCAAGCGCTTCGCCTCGCTCCGCTTTTGCCCGCTCATCAATTGCTTTGCGTAGCTTGGAGTCAGCTGAAATCTGTTGAAGCAGCGGCCCTCGACGCGCAGCCTCTCGAAGATATGACACGGATGACATGACGATCTTCGTAATGCGCGTCGTACCACGCGGAATGATCCGCTTACGCACACGCTCGAAAGCCTGATATTCTTCGTAAGCAAGCTCGACCAGAATATCTTCGCGCGTCGAATAGCAGTTGTGGGCCTGGGCCTCACTGATCCCTAGGTTTCTTGCAATCTGCCGCAGCGAAACTTCGTGAACACCTTCGGTTGTCGCGATTTTCCGGGCCTCTTCCAGAACCTGCCGTCTACGCTGCTCTAATGGTAGGCGGGTGCGGGAACGACGTGAGGAACTAACACGGCCACCAATGCTGATTTCCTCGTCTGGATCATCCAGAGCGCCTACCAAACCTTCAATATCGGGAGATACACCGTTCGCCCAAAAGCCTTTGGGCGGCCTCTCAATATCCACGCGGTCGCATATTTTTGCGAGACCGTTCGGAGATAATCCGAAGTCAGATGCAAGAGCCGTCATCGGCTTGCTCCAGACAAGCTCCAACAGCTCCCGCTTTTTAATTTTATGCGGCGCACTCATAATAGCTGCTATACCCAACTCTCTGACGAATAATCAATTCGCCAGAAGATTAAATTCAGGCAAGTGACCTAAACTAGAGTCGCTTCAGTTTTACTGCGCACTTCATCTTCAGTGACTTCAGGCGCGAGCTCAACAAGTTTCAGTCCGCCTTCAACGACGTCAAAAACACCCAGGTCTGTAATGATGCGGTCGACCACACCTTGACCCGTGAGCGGCAGAGTACACGCTGTGAGCAGCTTGGTTTCGCCCGCTTTGTTGGTGTGATCCATCACAACGACGATACGCTTGACGCCAGCAACGAGATCCATCGCGCCGCCCATGCCTTTCACGAGCTTCCCGGGGATCATCCAGTTCGCCAGATCACCATTTTCAGCAACTTCCATCGCACCCAGAATGGCGAGATTGATGTGCCCACCACGGATCATCGAAAAGCTGGTGGATGACGAGAAGAAGCTCGAACGATCCAGTGTCGTGATCGTCTGTTTACCGGCGTTGATAAGATCCGGGTCTTCTTCGCCTTCATACGGGAACGGCCCCATACCAAGCATACCGTTTTCCGACTGCAGCGTCACATCTACGCCTTCCGGGATATAATTTGATACGAGTGTCGGGATACCAATTCCGAGGTTCACATAGAAACCGTCTTCAAGCTCCTGAGCCGCGCGCTCAGCCATCTGATCTCTTGTCCAAGGCATAGCTCAGGCCTCCTCGCGCTTGCGTGTTGTAACTTTTTCAATTCGCTTCTCATGAGCGCCCTGAATGATGCGTTGAACGAAAATACCCGGCGTGTGGATGCCATTAGGATCCAGATCACCGACCGGAACCATCTCTTCAACCTCAGCAATAGTCACACGACCGGCTGTTGCCATGTCGTGATTAAAGTTCAGCGCCGTCGCATTGTAGACGAGATTTCCCTGCGCATCGCCCTTAAAGGCTTTGACGATCGACAAGTCGGATACAAGGCCAGTCTCGAGGATATAGGTTTCGCCGTTGAAGTCTTTGTGCTCTTTACCTTCGGCAATCACAGTACCAACGCCGGTTTTCGTATAGAAACCGGGGATACCTGCGCCGCCGGCGCGACAACGCTCCGCAAGCGTGCCTTGAGGATTAAACTCAAGCTCGAGCTCGCCATTGAGATACTGGCGCTCAAACTCTTTGTTCTCGCCCACATAGGAGGAAATCATCTTCTTCACCTGACGATTTTCAAGAAGAAGCCCAAGGCCAAATCCGTCCACCCCAGCATTGTTGGAAATGATGGTCAGGTCCTTCACGCCGGACTCCCGGATGGCCTCGATAAGAAGTTCTGGAATGCCGCACAGACCAAATCCGCCGGACATAATAGTCATCCCATCGAACAGCAGGCCGTCTAAAGCAGCGGCTGCGTCGAAATAGGTTTTCTTCATGATTCTTTCCTCGACATTGCGGGTTTCCTCGCCCCGATAACCGCATCTGTATTCAAGGATCTGAAAAATTTCAACACTTGTTGAATAAAAGAATGGCCGATGGAAACCATCGGCCAGTTAGCAAGAAGGACACAAAAGCGAGAAAGCTAAACGGCTCTATCGCTCAGTGAGTTCAAACTATCCGATCCCATCTGAACGCTATCAGAACATTCCTGTTGCCATCTGTTCATAAAACAGAGAAGCAGAAAAGGTACCTGAACAGATATTCAATCCCGATGGAATATAGCTTCCAGGCTTCGAAGGTTCATCCCGTGCTTTTCGTAATTGAGCGGCGTGAGATTTACCGCCTTGACGAGTTTTCGCTCAATCGCGTGACCTGAACCGTCCGGAACGAGATCGACATCCAGTATATTAATGCAACCAGTGTCCTGCTCGAAACTGACCGAAGCATTCAGCCCCGCATTACAAAACCAGCTCAAGATCACTCGATTAATACCCTCGTGCCCCACTATGAGCGCGTTACTCCAGCCGGGACGATCTATCAGCGCCAACAGCCCCGCAATTGCGCGTTCACGTCCGTCAGTGAATTTCTCACCGCCGTCCAGAAATGTTGCGCCGGGTTTATCAGCATTTTCAAACTGAAACGTCATGGTCGCCGCAAGCTGTTCGCGGCTCTCAAACTCTATGAAAGTCCCGCTGTTCAACTCCTCGAACCGCTGATCATCCTCGAGCTCCGGCGGAGTACCGGCTTGCCAGTCCTGAACAAACGTCGCCGTTTCCCGACTTCGTCGCAGCCCCGAACAAATCAATATATCAAACGGGATTGCCGCCAATGCCTGACCGGCGGCATTAGCTTCTTCTTGTCCTTGAGGGGTCAGCCGCGCGAGCCGAGGGTTTTTGGATTGCACGACTTCTTCGGATAAATAATCAACATGCCCGTGGCGCATCAGATATATGCGCCGCCGCCCTGTTGTCCCCTCAAGGTACGTCATCTTAGCTGATACCCCATTCCTTCAAGACTTCCTCAGAATGCTCACCACGTTTCGGAGGTCGTGCCTGTATTGCTCCCGGCGTTTTAGAAAAGCGCGGGGCTGGTGCAGGCTGCACGACACCTTCAACAGAGACGAATGTTTCACGCTCCACATTGTGGGGATGTGACGGGGCTTCGTCCATACTCAATACAGGCGCGAAGCAGACGTCGGTGCCTTCCATGATGTTGCACCACTCATCGCGTGTCTTCTGTTTAATGATGGCAGCAAGCTTCTGTTTCAGTTCTGGCCAGTCAGACTTACTCATCTGCTTGGTAAACTGCTCATCCTTTATGCCGGCTTTTTCCAGAAGTAGCGCATAGAACTGAGGCTCGATTGAGCCAATAGACACATACCCTCCACAGGAGCATTCATATGTGTCGTAGAAGTGAGCTCCGCCATCAAGAAGATTGTCGCTACGGTCTGACGACCAAATTCCGGACGCCTTCATCCCGTAGAACATGGCGCTGAGCGAAGCTGCACCATCGGTCATGGCCGCATCAATTACCTGCCCCTCGCCGGTCTTTTCTGAATGAAGCAGTGCTGCACAAATGCCGAAAGCCAGATAGAGCGCGCCGCCACCATAGTCGCCGACAAGATTGAGCGGCGGCGCAGGCGGTCTGTCGGCATGCCCCATAGCGCCCAGAGCGCCTGTCAGCGCGATATAGTTCAGATCATGCCCCGCAGCCTTAGACAGAGAGCCAAACTGCCCCCATCCCGTCATGCGCCCATAAACAAGCTTCGCATTTCGAGCGAGCGCCACATCGGGGCCGAGGCCCATCTTCTCCATAACGCCGGGACGATAGCCTTCAATGATCGCGTCGGCTTTCTCGACGAGTTTAAGTGCCGTCTCGATACCCTCAGGGGATTTAAGGTCCAGCGTAATCGAGCGCCTGCCGCGACCCGTCACGTCATTCTTAGAGCCACTTGGCGGTCCCGGTCGATCAACGCGCACCACATCCGCACCCAAATCGGAAAGCAGCATCCCGCAGAACGGGCCGGGCCCAATCCCTGCAAACTCGACAATCTTCAAACCGTTGAGAGGCCCATTAGCCATTTTTCTCTCCCTCGCATTGTTATCTGAGAGAGAGTTTCGGCAGCTTTCGCGCAAATGAAAACCCCTCCCCTTGCGGCAAGCGAGCGAGCAACTGGCATAACCTGCCGTTAACCCTAAACCGTCAAACAAGAAGACAACATAATCAGGTCTGACGGTGCCACGAATGTTCACTCAAATCGCTTTAATCGCAGATGATAGCCGTAGAGATTATCTCAAAAATGAGCTCGCACGGTTCGGAATAGCTGCGGCAGCCCGTGGAGCTGATCCGTCGTCTCTTGCGGGCGTGCTGATTGACGGCTTCTCGGCCGAGGTGGACACAGCGGCGTTCGTTGCACCTGATAACCAGTTCTGCGCCCTACTCGCGTCACCATTCGAAACATCAGTGAACAGCCCTGAAGGTTTCGCACTTTCTCCTTCTGTAACATCGTTTGTTCAGCAGTTTCGCATCCACCAGCGCCAGCAGCAGGTGCTTCGTGAAGCAGAACTGCGACGCAATACGCTCGATAAGATGGGTGCCGGTTTCGTGAACCCGAACGGCTTCACATCGATCAGAGGCAAAACGATTCTGTTCTATGGGGAGCCGAGCGCTCTTTATTTGAAATTCAAGCGGGCCATGACCGAAAAAGGTTATGCCGTTGAAGCTGTGCTCTCTGAACGGACAGCGTTCGAAGCGCTACGAACACACAACCCAGCTGCTTTTGTTGTTCACATTCGAAATGCATTCTATCCGTACGAGCTGTTAGATCACATTCATGGTCGCGCGGATCTGAAATCCATGCCCGTAATCGGCATTGCCGATACCGGCGAAGTGCTCCCAGACAGTCTCGATGCGCTGTCTGCGCTTGTTCGCGTTGGTGCGGACTTCGCGAACGCAACCGCCTCTATGACGCGTTTTGTTGAGAACAGCATCATTTCCGCACCCGTTCACGCACCTGACTGTCTCGCGCCAGCTCGCGACACTTACTCTAATTGTTTCAGCCGCGAATTCGCAGAACTTCACATTCTCGAACAGGCGGCTCAGGCTCAGCGGCTGTCCCAACCTATCACCGGCGCTGTCGTTCAGCCATTCAATCTCGACTCAGGCGACGCCCTCTCTGCGACTGGGCTAAGTCCTTTCTCCTCCCTGCTTCATTCGGTTGTCAGGCAGCAGGACTTTGTCACACGTGCCGATTGGGCAGATTTCGTTATTACGATGCCGGGTGCATCTGTCGTCGAGGCCGAAAGCGCTCTTGATCGAGCACGTCGTGTACTCGAAATGACGCCTTCGAAAACCGGAGAGTATTTCAGCTTTCGATTCGATTTGAACGAGCTACAGCCGAATCAATCGGCTGCGCATTTCATGACACATTTGATGGATCGGCCTGCGTCTTCTCGCAGAGGGCCTCAGTCCAATGTCGCCTGAAGCTGGCCAAGCAATTGTCGAACGCCTCGCGCTTTTTGTGTGGCGTTATTCCAGCTGGCGCTGAGAACCAATTTAAAATCTGGCCGTAGCTTGAGTTGGTTCGGCCGCTTTTGGACCAAAGCCACTAACTTGCCGGGCTCCACCGGCGACTTGTCACGGAATGCGAAGACTGCGCCTTTCGGTCCTGCATCGAGTTTCGCAATCCCCAGCGTTTTACAAGCCGCTTTGATCGACGCGATATCGAGAAGCTGAACCGTCTCATCTGGCAACGGACCAAATCTGTCGATTAGTTCGGCCGCGAATGCTTCCCGGTCTTCATTGTTTTCCACGTCAGCCAGACGTCGATAGAGGCTCATACGCGTGCCGAGATCAGCGACGTAGTCTTCTGGGATAAGTGCCGCGAGCCCGAGATTGATTTGCGGAGACCAATCATCCTCGAAATCCTCACCACCTTGCTGAAGCGCTTTGACCGCGTCCTCCAGCATGTTCTGATAAAGCTCGACACCGACTTCACGAATATGCCCGGATTGCTGGTCACCGAGCAGGTTACCTCCACCACGCATATCCAGATCATGACTTGCGAGCATGAAGCCTGCGCCAAGACTGTCGAGCGATTGGAGGACTTTGAGACGCTTCTCCGCCGAATCGGTGAGCATCTTGTCTTTTGGTGTGGTGAAATAGGCATAGGCGCGCAGCTTGGAGCGGCCGACACGCCCTCGCAGCTGATACATTTGCGCAAGGCCAAACATATCGGCCCGGTACAGAATCAGCGTGTTCGCGCGCGGGATATCAAGACCGGCTTCTACGATCGTTGTAGAGAGTAGAACGTCATACTTTCCATCATAGAAATCAGTCATGATCTCATCGAGTTCACCGGCAGCCATCTGACCATGCGCCGTAATGAAGGTCACTTCAGGAACATTTTCTTTCAGGAACCGCTCCAGCTCCGGCAGATCTTTTACCCTAGGCGCGACGATAAACGCCTGACCCCCACGATAGCGCTCGCGAAGCAGAGCCTCGCGGATCGTAAGCATATCGAATTCAGTCACATAGGTACGGACCGACAAACGATCGACGGGAGGCGTGGCGATGATCGATAGCTCGCGAATGCCTGTTAGCGCCATTTGGAGCGTACGTGGAATAGGTGTCGCCGAAAGCGTGAGCACATGGACGCCGGATTTCATCTCCTTCAAGCGCTCTTTGTGCTTCACGCCGAAGCGTTGTTCTTCATCGATGACGATCAAACCAAGGTTCTGAAAATCGACATTCTTGGCAAGAACAGCGTGCGTACCGACGACAATGTCGATGCTGCCAGTCTTGAGACCTTCGCGTGTGAGGCTGGCCTCTTTTGTCGTGACCAGTCGCGACAATTGCCCGACCTTCAATGGCCATCCAGCCAGGCGGTCTTTGAATGTCTGATAGTGCTGGCGGGCGAGTAGCGTCGTCGGGGCGATAATCGCCACCTGTACGCCGGACATTGCCGCCACAAATGCAGTGCGCAAAGCGACTTCGGTTTTACCAAAGCCAACATCGCCGCAGATAAGGCGATCCATCGGTTTGCCCGAAGCCAGATCACCGAGGCATTCTTCAATAGCGCGTAGTTGGTCTTCTGTTTCTTCGTATGGGAAGCGGGCGGAGAATTCCTCATAAACGCCCTGCCCCTCATCGATGACCACGCCTTTGCGCATCGCCCGCTCGGCAGCGATCTTGATGAGGCCGTCAGCCATTTCCATGATGCGCTTTTTCGCGCGCGCTTTCCGGCTCTGCCAGGCAGTTCCGCCCAGCTTGTCCAGCACGCCTTCGCCGCCATCTGAGCCGTAACGCGAGACAAGCTCGATGTTCTCGACCGGCAACAGAAGTTTGTCCCCGCCGTGATAGTGAAGCTCCAGGCAAGCATGGGGCGCGCCGGATACCTCGACCGTGACGAGGCCCTTGTAGACGCCGACACCATGCTCAACGTGCACGACAAGATCGCCAGGTGTGAGGGATGCAGCCTCAGCAATGAAATTCGCTGCTTTCCGACGCTTACGAGGCCTGCTGATCCGCTCTCCTAGAATATCTTGTTCCGAGAGGACGCTTAGTCCTTCCAGCTCAAAGCCAGCATCCAGTGGCAATTCGGCGATTGCGAGCCCTGCAGACCGGGCGCCATCAAGGCTATAAGTCCGCTGAATGGAATCCAGACCGTGGTCATTCAGCACATTGATAAGGCGATCCGCAGAACCATCAGACCACGCACCTAGCAACACCGCATCTCCACGCTCTCTCAGCGATCGAATGTGAGAAATGACAGCATCGAATACATTTTGATTCTGCGCTCGCTCAGGCCCGAAGTCTCGCGCCGCACGGATGTCGAGGCTTAAGTGACCAGCGCCGGGATCGGTATCGCGAGGCGAGAACCTCGCGGATGGAAACTGCGCCAGATGCTTTTCAGCTTGTTTCCAAGGAATATAGAGCGCACCTGGTGCCAGCACACGTGCGTCTTCCTTATTTCCGGCAGCATGTTCGCGTGCCTGAAAATAGTCTTCTGCCTGCGCAAACTTTTCTTTTGCGGATTCAATCGCGTTCGGATCAAACGCAATGATTGCGCCAGCGGGCAGATAGTCGAAAACTGTATCCAGATGGTCGTGAAATAGCGGCAGCCAGTTCTCAATGCCCTGACGACGGATTTTAGATCGCGCAGCTTCAAACATCGGATCGCCGGCTGGCGGTCCAAATGTTTCAATGAACTTGGTTCTGAAACGCGATAGCGCTTCATCGGTGAAAAAGATCTCGCTGACCGGAGAGAACTCGACCGCTTTCAGCTGGCGCGTCGACAATTGGGTTTCAGGATCAAAACATCGAAGTGACTCTAGCGCGTCTCCGAAAAAGTCGAGCCGGACCGGTTCCGGCTCTCCAGGAGCAAAAATATCAACGATACCGCCCCGCTGAGCATACTCGCCGCGATCGCGAACGGTGGGTACGCGCGTGTAGCCATTAGCTATGAGGAAACTGTCCAATGTATCCTGAGCGATAATCTGACCGGGCTTCAGAGCGAGCGACGCATTCTTCAGCGTCTCTTTCGGCGCGCACCTCTGAGAAATCGCCGCCGATGTCGTGATTACGAGGCGCGCTTTTGGTTCTGAGTCCTGAGCCAGAGCCGCTAGTGCAGCGCAGCGTCTTGAAGCGACAGCAGCAGTAGGGCTCACTCGGTCATAAGGCAGATTATCCCAGGCGGTCAGTCGAAGAATTTCGAGCGCAGGATCGTAAAACTCGGCAATCTGCGCCGCGGCCTGCGCGCGCCGATCATCAGACACTACGAATAAGACTGTCCGATCTGACGCACGCGCTTCACGCACGATTTCCAATAGCTCCGCACCAAACGGCGCAGAATAGATCGTTTCGACATCTACGCCGGCGCGCAGTTCCTGAAGAGCGGTCATGAGAATTTCAATTTTTTGAAAGATGTGGTCCGGTTAGGCGGCGTATTTAAATTGCTTCAAACGCTCAAGTATAGGCCCCTGATTCACCGCGGGGACCTCCTTTGTGCCGGTAATCCAGCCGAACACATCCCAGTCCTCAACAGCGAGAAGAGCTTCAAACTCGTCGAGCTCGGCATCGGACATGTTTTCAATGTATTTATCAGCAAATGTACCCATCAGGAGGTCCATTTCCTTGAACCCACGACGCCAGGCACGAAAGGTTAGCTTTCTCCGCCGCTCATCCATAATATTCTCCTGATAAAGTTTCGCCTTGCCACTTAGGACAAGTCTGCTTCAATTCCAAATCAATCTGCACATTCGGGGGCTATCTTGAATTCCGACGACATCTGTAAAGCGTGGACAAAGCCGATTTCCACGCTCGACGGGATCGGACCTAAGCTGGCCGACTCGCTGAGAGGCCTTATCGGTGGCGCGACCCTGTTTGACCTGATCAGCCATCTGCCTCACCGCTGGATCGACCGATCCTTGCAGGCTCGATTTGATGAAACGACGCCAGGCGAGACCCAAACTGTAAGCGGTATCGTGCAGAATTTTAGTGTCGCGCCACGAGGCTCAAAACTACAGAAGATCCGTTTAGCAGATGATAGCGGATTTCTGACGCTGGTGTTTTTCAACTCCAACAGCGGTTATCTACAGAAGCAATTTCCCATTGGCGAAACGGTCGTTGTGTCCGGTGAGATAGAAGACTTTCATGGTCAAAGACAGATGACGCACCCCGACTATGTCGTGCCTGCCGACAAGATTGACCAGATTCCTTTGATCGAACCCGTCTATCCACTGCAGGCGGGAATGACGAACCGCAGATTGTTGGGCTTCATCCGACAAGCCTTACGTATTGTTCCCGAACCGCCAGAATGGCTCGATGAAACGTTGTTGCGTCGACATGAATGGCCGACATTCATGGAGGCGCTAAAAGGTCTTCATGTGCCTCAAACACCGGCCCTGGAAGTTCTTTCAAACGCGCGCGCGCGCCTGGCCTATGACGAGGCGTTTGCACGAGCTCTGAAATTCCGGGAAATACGAGCAGAGACTATCCGTTCAGATGCTCCAGTGCTGAATGTTTCAGTAACGATGCTGAACAGTTTCGCGTCTTCGCTACCTTACCCGATGACGTCCGCTCAGGAACGCGCCTGCAAAGAAATCGCTACAGACGTTCGGAATACACACCCTATGCAGCGAATGCTTCAGGGCGATGTTGGCGCTGGCAAAACCACCGTTGCCGCCTTTGCGCTCTATCTTGCAGTGTCTTCCGGGAAACAGGCCGTTATCATGGCACCCACAGAAGTTCTTGCGAGACAATTGGAAGCCAGTATTGGTTCTGTCCTCACCCCGCTTGGTATTCGCTCTGTCTGCCTCACCGGGCGGGATAAAGGAAAAGCGCGCGAGAGCATTCTGGAAGACATCAAATCTGGCAGCATTCAGGTGCTGTCCGGTACCCATGCCGTGTTTCAGGACAATGTTGAGTTTAAGGATCTCGCGCTCGTGGTCATCGACGAGCAGCACCGGTTCGGCGTCAGCGATCGAGTCCGGCTCGCAACAAAAGCTACGGCTCCTCATCTGTTGATCATGAGCGCGACGCCAATCCCGCGCTCCCTATCGATGACAGTCCACGGCGATATCGATCTTAGTATTCTGGACGAGAAGCCAGCGGGTCGTAAACCGGTCGATACCCGCATCATGCCCAGCAGCCGGCTGGGTGACATTCTCTCTGGCGTTCAGCGAGCACTCTCTCGAGATGAGCAGGTTTTCTGGGTCTGTCCTCGCGTTGAAGATGACACGGACGCGCCGTCTGCGATTTCAAGGGCAGCCATGCTGGATGAACTATTTCCAGAACAAGTCGGGCTGGTTCACGGGCGACTTGCCGCAAAAGACAAAGAAGCGGCATTGGAAACATTCAAGGCCGGCGAGACAAAAATCCTGGTCGCCACTACTGTAATCGAGGTCGGCGTCGATGTTCCACAAGCAACGATTATGGTGATTGAAGGCGCACAAGGTTTCGGGCTTGCCCAGCTCCACCAATTGCGCGGACGCGTCGGTCGCGGCGATAAGCCAGCGTTTTGTCTTCTGGTTTACGACCCACCTCTCGGTGAAACGGCAAAAAAACGCCTCTCAACGCTGAGAGATAGCAATGACGGTTTTTACATCGCTGAAGTCGACTTCAAACTCAGAGGCCCTGGCGACATTCTGGGCAACGAACAAAGCGGTTTGCCAGACTTCCGCTTTCTGGACCTCGCACGCCATCAGGATTTGCTTCAGATTGCCAATGACAATTCCATCTACGTTGACGAACGCGAGAACGGCATTCCCGAAACTTATACGACACTGATGAAGTTACTCAGCCCCACAAAGGCCAGCAAAGCTCAGGTTTGATCCGCTTCCGGAGCCGGTTCTTCACCATCCGTTTCTTCCACGTGCTTAGGGGAAACGACACCTGCCGACACGATGAGCTTTGCACCGTCTTCAACACTCATAGACAGGTGTTTCACCTTCTCCGCAGGTACGTAGATGAGAAATCCAGACGTCGGGTTAGGCGTTGTTGGGACGAACACACCCAGAAAATCCTGCCCGAGCTTCGCTCCGATTTCGTCCTTAGAACGTGACGTTAAAAAGCCCACCGCCCAAGTGCCCTCTTTCGGGTACTCGACCAGAACAACTTCTTTGAAAGACGAGCTGTCTTTGTCGCTAAAAATCTCGACCAACTGGCGGAGCGGCATGTAAAGCGTACGCAAAATTGGCAGTCGCTCGAACAGTTGCTCACTGGTTCGGATCACCGATCGACCGATCAGGTTTGCAGCGATGGCTCCGAGCAAAGTCAGCAAAACCACTGCGAACAGCACGCCGAGCCCCGGCGTATATCCGATCAAAGTATCGACAGTGAAAAGACCGAAGTCATAATCCCGGACACGTTGCGGAATAGCGGAGCGCAATACCGGCTTGAGACGTTCGTCAATCCATGACACCGCAACAGCGACAAGAATCAAAGGCACGACAATCGGGATCGAGATCACAAGCCCAGCAAAGAAGCGGGCTCTCAGCCAACCAAAAAAGCCATGGCGCGGATGCTTCTCATGTTCTTCGCCGTGAGAATTTCCGTGGGACGACTTTTTCATTCCTGCTCCTACAATTCCTAGGATGTTGCTTCATCTGACATTGACTGATTTGCGCCGCCTCGCCAGTCAAATCGTGTGGATTTAGATGTCAGATATGCCTGAGGCGAAATTGTGACGGGTCAGCGGTCATCCAGCGTAGGTAACACGGTCGCGGTTGGATAAACGCGTACCACCCGACTGTTTCAGCGAATTCCACTTGACTGCCGTGTTCTGTCTCAGCTTTGCCCAAAATCTGGCGCAGACATTTTACACGCTCTGCAAAAGCTGTATGCCAGACGACCAAGACAAGTCTCGGCAACCGAAGAATCAGATTAGCTCAACCATCGCCGCTTAAACGGAATTTCTAATGTCGACTGAAGCCTCTCCAAGCCAACTGACCCGCCTGGTGCCACCGCTGACGATTATTGCACTGGTCATTATGATCGCCGGCGCGATTTATCACGTCGCAACCATCGCACCGCCTCGGGCTCCGGCATTTGAGCGCCAAAATGCGCCTGAAGCGGCGGACTACGCCGACATCAGTGGATGGCACCACCGACCGACTGCAGACCGAGAAGGTGGCTGGGAGCGCCCTTGGGGCGTCGATGTCCTTTGGTTTCCAGCAAGCCCAGGCGAATTTCTAGGCGGATGGAATGTGCCATTAGACTGGGCGGGCATTGAAAATGCAGAGAACGTCCCGGTATGGACTTCACGCGTTGAAGATGCCGCGACGGACCTGTTTGTGCCGCGCCGGCGTTTTGCGTCTCCACTCAGCGGCGAACAAATAGACCGCGAAGGCGCTCAGTCGCTTGAAACCGAAGACATTCTAGCGGCTGCAGATCACTACCTTGTAAACGATCAGCTTATGAGAGGCATTTTCCTCGGTGGAGCCGATGATGGGATTGCCGCTGCAATAGAAGTCTATTCGCTTCGTCTTGATGGCGTAATGCCATTCAACAATCTATTTGGTGGTTTGATCATAGGTCGTGACACAGAAGCAGCGTCCATAGATATGCTTCCGGACTGGCCACCATGCGAAAACACTACCGCCTACCCGTGCATTCTGGACCTTCGCGGGAATAATGCTGACGAGGCTGAACAACGTGTTCTGGCGACACTTGGCGCGTTTTCAGAATGGCTTGATGCAGAGGTTCCAAAACCCGCCGCACCATTGCCGCCATTCGAGACAATTGAACTATCGCCTATCAACCGCCCCGAGCATGAACTTTAGGCGCTACAGAGACTTACTTTTCTCGATAGTTCCGGTCGTGCTTCGTCCTTCGAGTATCGGACAAATAAGAACTTCGCCGCCTCGCGCACTGACGATATCAGCGCCGACTACGGATTCAGGCGTATAGTCCCCACCTTTTACGATTAAGTCGGGCTGAACCATTCGGACGAGCTCAAAAGGCGTATCTTCTTCAAAAATCATAACAGCATCGACAGATCCGAGCGCTTCAAGAACTTCGCGTCTGTCGTCCTGATTATTCAGAGGCCTGCTCTCGCCTTTCAGCCTTTTCACAGAAGCATCTGAATTGAGACCAACAATCAAACGGTCACAGTGCTGGGCAGAAAACTCGAGAACGCGGATATGGCCTGCATGAAGGATATCAAAGCAGCCGTTCGTGAAACCGATCTTCAGCCCTTCAGCACGCCAGGCTGTTAAGCGCTCTTCCAATGGAAGGTGCTGTCTGGAACGACGTGCCTGATTTGTTGCTTTAATGGCGAGCGCATCGCGAATTTCCTGATTGGACACGGTCGCGGTGCCGGATTTGCTGACTGCGATTCCGGACGCAATGAGAGCAAATTGCGACGCTGTGGCCATGTCTGCATTTTCAGCAACGGCCAGTCCCAAAGCAGCGAGACTCGTGTCGCCAGCGCCTGAGACGTCGTACACTTCCCTTTTTTCAGCAGGAAAATGCTCCACATCGCCGGTTTCAGAGAGGAAAGACAGGCCATTCTCGGAGCGGGTTACGAGAAGCCCTTTTGCTGGAATCTTTGCGAGCAGTTCGCGCAGCGCCGTCTCCACGTCTTCATCATCGGAGACCTTGCGCCCGACGACGCCACCCAGCTCTGACGCATTGGGCTTGATAAGGTCTGCTGCGCCATAGCGGGCGAAGTCGGTTCCCTTAGGGTCGACGATCAAAGGAATTTTGTTGTCAGCTGCTGCCTTGAGACACGCATCGATAACAGCCTCTGTGACGCAGCCTTTTGCGTAGTCCGACAGAAGAATGGCGGCGGCCTGTTGCGCTTCTTCCGCAATAGAATCGCAAAGCCGACCTTCTACAAATTCAGAAATCGCACCCTGTTCTTCTCTATCGACGCGTAGCAATTGCTGACCGTTTGCCACATAGCGAACTTTAAGCGTGGTGTGTCGGCTGGAATCCTGCACCGTGCAGCCCACGAGGCCGTCGGTTTCTGAAAGCAGTTTGAGCAATTCTTCTGCTTCTGAATCCGCTCCGGTCACACTACACACGACAGCGCGCGCACCAAGCGACGCGACATTGCGAGCAACGTTACCAACGGCGCCCAGCATTGAAGTTACTGTTCTCTGTTCAAGAACAGGGATCGGCGCTTCAGGCGATACACGGCTCACCCCTCCGTAAACGAAGCGGTCGAGCATGATATCTCCGACGCACAAAATCGTCTGATTGGCGGCTGCGTCGCATACACGTTCAAGAAGCTGGTATTGAGTATCCACTTTCCATCCTTCAGGTTTTGAGCGGTGTTTTGGTTCTACCAATGATCTGGTTGGAAAGTCACAAATTTTCTGATCCGCTGTGAACTAAAATTCGTAGAGAGCGTTGGATGAAAAAGGATAAAAGTCATTTCTGCTGAAGATATATCACTTGTCTGGTTCCGAGATGACCTCCGCCTCAGCGCAAATCCTGCGCTGAAAGCCGCTGCGGATGCGGGAAAACCAATTCTTTGCTTCTATCTTTTTAACGAAAATGACGAACAGCCCCGCTTGCTCGGCGGCGCTAAACGGTGGTGGCTGGATAAGTCACTGCGTGCACTTTCAGAGAAAATCGAGAACCTTGGCGGCAAGCTCTTCCTTAAAAGAAACACAGACCGTTCTACAGCGGATGTCCTCCTCGATGTGTGCAGAACTCACAACGTCAAATCAGTGTTCTGGAATCGTCGTTACTCAACCTCGGAAACCGATATCGACAAAAGCGTGAAGTCCGTTTTGAGCGAAGCGGGACACTCGCCGTCTTCGTTCAGCGGAAGTCTTTTGAAAGAACCGTGGGAAGTCAAAACCAACTCAGGCAATCCGTACAAAGTCTTCACCCCCTTCTGGAATGCTTTGAAGCCGGACTTTGCACCAAAACATCCCGACGGAATTCCAGATTGTTCTTTCTTCTCAGACTTCGACTGCGAAGATCTCGAGGACTGGGCGCTTCATCCGTCAAAACCTGACTGGTCGGACGGTCTTGGAGATGCCTGGATACCAGGTGAAGACGGCGCAAAGGCGTGTCTGGAGGCCTTCTTCGACGAAGGTTTGAAGGGATACAAGGAAAAGCGGGATCGCCCTGATCTGCCCAATACCTCCCGGCTTTCGCCCTACCTTTCTTTTGGTGAAATTTCAGTCCACGAAATCTGGTCCAGAACTCTGCAAAAGATATCTGGAGCATCGGAGTTGGAGTCTGATGGCTGGGCGTTCCTGCGTGAACTTGCGTGGAGAGACTTTTCCTATTCGCTACTCTTTCAGAGCAAGGACCTGTCGACCGAAAACTGGAATGACAAATTCGACGGTTTCCCGTGGGAAAAGAACGAGACCTGCCTGACCGCATGGCAGAAGGGCCAAACAGGATATCCGATCGTTGACGCCGGCATGCGAGAGCTCTGGACCACGGGATGGATGCACAACCGTGTTCGCATGATCGTCGCATCCTTCCTGATTAAGCACCTCATGATCGACTGGCGTACCGGAGAAGAATGGTTCTGGGACACGCTCGTAGATGCAGACACTGCGAACAATCCAGCCAGCTGGCAGTGGGTCGCAGGAAGTGGCGCTGATGCGTCGCCATATTTTCGCATTTTCAACCCGATCACACAGGGTGAAAAGTTCGACCCCGATGGCGTTTACATCCGCAAATGGGTCCCAGAACTGTCTAAATTACCCAGAAAATGTCTTTTTGCACCATGGGACACCCCCCGCGACGTACAGAAAGAATGTGGTGTCCTGATCGGCCACGACTATCCGAAACCAATCGTCATCCACAAACAGGCGCGCCAACGCGCACTCGATGCATATGAAAGCCTGAAGACATGAATTCTACGCGACAAAAAATTGCCGTTGTCGGCTCGGGCATTTCCGGTTTGAGCGCCGCATGGGCTTTGAAGGACAAGGCTGATGTAACGGTGTTTGAAGCCGACAACCGGTTTGGCGGTCACGCAAAGACGGTTACCGTGGATTATGATGGCTCACACATCGATGTCGACGTTGGATTCATTGTCTGCAACCCGCTCAACTATCCGAATTTCATGCAGTTCATGGATGCACTTGGTGTCGAGACCATGCAAAGCGATATGAGCTTTTCGGTTAGCGATCCGGCGGCATTTGAGTGGTCTTCAAACCCGAACGGAATTTTTGCCTATAAACGCAATTTTTTCCGGCCTTCATTTCTGAGGCTCCTGCGCGACATCTTCCGTTTCAATGCTAAAGCGAGAGAGGCAGCCGGAGATGACGCTCTGCCGTCAAACATGACGCTCGCAGACTTTCTTGATGAAATCGGAATGTCGGAAGATTTCCGCGCCAACTATATCTACCCGATGGGTGCCGCTATCTGGTCCACGCCGGAAGCGAAGATGATGGATTATCCGGCTCGCTCATTCCTTCGATTCTTCAATAATCATCGTCTTCTCCACACCGAACGTCCGCAATGGCGGACCGTAAAAGGTGGAAGTCAGGCTTACGTCTCGCAACTCGTCTCCCAGCTTGGAAGCCGGGCCCGGATGAACGCGGCTGTTACCCGTGTTGACCGCACAACTGACGGCGTTCGAATTTCTGTGAACGGGGAAGCTGAAGACTTTGATCAAGTTATTCTCGCCTGCCACGTACACCAGGTTCAGGACATCCTCGGTGACGGCTTTGAATATCAGGCGAGTTCTCTCGCGCGGAGCCGCGTGAACGAAAATGTCGCTTACTTGCACCGTGACGCAGCCCTGATGCCTAAGCGCAAGCGCGCCTGGGCAGCGTGGAATGTCCTGAAAGGGAAAGCCCAGAAGATCACGCTCAGCTATTGGATGAACATTCTCCAGAGCATCGATGAGGATAAACCTCTCTTCGTCACGCTGAACCCGGAAACACCGCCGCAAAGCGATCTGACCTTTGGCCGTTTTGAGTTTACCCATCCAATGTTTGATCTGGCTGCGGCCGAAGCCGTAGAGGCGATGGAAACCTACAATGGTCGCGACGGCCTGTGGTTCGCTGGCGCCTGGCTCGGCCATGGCTTCCACGAAGATGGTCTGAAGTCAGGGCTTCGCGTTGCGCTCGCTCTCGGCGCTGAACTGCCATGGGAACCGGTCGGCATTGCTCCGATTACACAGTCGCCGATGATTTCCGAGGCGCCATCTGCTAGTGTCGCAGCGCAATGAGCGAACAGGCGCCCATCCACTTCCTGGAAGGCAGAACAGCTCACACGCGGTTCGAACCCTTCCGTCGAAGCTTCAGTTATCCGGTCAGGATGATTGAGATCGACGTTGCACGGATGGCAGAAGCCGAGGAGACGCTGAAAGGTTTTTCCATTGACCGCTTCAATCTGATGCGTATGCGCACCAGCAAATATGGCGACCGGACGTCTGCGGATTTGTCAGGCTGGGCGCGTGACCTCTTTGCTAAAAACGACGTCGAAACGGACGGACGCTCAATCCGGCTGATGACATTTCCGGATATTCTCGGCCTAGGCTTTTCGCCGATTTCCATCTGGACGCTAAACAATTCTGAAAACGGCGTAGAAGCCCTGATCTATGAGGTTCACAACACGTTTGGCGATCAACATGCCTATGTCGTGCCATTCGCACCCAACCGATCACGCCACCAAGCGCCAAAGACACTTCATGTATCGCCTTTCTGGGATGTGTCCGGTCAATACCGCTTCACTGTGAACGCCGCTGACAATGAGTTCTCGCTGTTGATTGAGAACCTGTCCGATGACGGGCGCTTTCACACTGCAACATTGCAAGTGACGCGGACCGCAGCGACCTCCGCCGCATTGATAAAACGAACCGTACTGGCTCCTTTTTCAGGCCTGGCGGTGATTGCAAGAATTCACTGGCAGGCACTTCGCCTCTGGCTGAAAGGCGCACGTTATCACAGTCGACCAAAGGCTCCTGAAAAGGCCTACTCAATTGCAACTTCGTCACCATCACTCGAAACTACCAACGGGAGGGCGCTTCGATGAGTACTGTTTATGAGATTTCCAACGAATCCACGATGAAGGAAATCGCATCCCTGCCCACATCTGTCCGGCTTGCATGTCTGGCACTTCGATCCACACGGAAGGGACGCCTGATCCTGACGCTGCCAGACGAACGGATGTTTCGCTTTGATCACGGCATCCCGGGCCCAAAGGCCGAAATCCACGTGAAAGACAACGCGATGTTCAGACGTGTCCTTGGCGCGGGCGACATTGGCTTTGCCGATGCATACATGGACGAGCAATTCGACACGCCTGATCTGACAGCCGTGCTGGAGTTCTTTGCTGTGAACTTTGATCAGGCAGGCAAGCTTGGCCGGGGCAGCAAGTTTCCCAACGTCCTTCGCTTCATCGTCAATGCCCTCACCCGGCAGAATACGAGGAAAGGTTCGAAGCAGAACATTCTTTCGCACTATGATCTCGGCAACAGCTTCTATGAGAAATGGCTGGATCGATCGATGACGTACTCATCGGGAATCTTTGAGGATGGCGATACCATTTCGGATGCTCAGCTACGCAAATATGACCATATCGCTCGCAGCGTGGGCGCGGCCCCGGGTAAGGAAATTCTCGAGATCGGCTCCGGCTGGGGCGGATTCGCAGAGTACGTTGCAAGCACTTACGGATCAAAAGTCCGCTCGATCACGATTTCCGATGCTCAATATGAGTATGCGCGCAACCGTATCGAAAAAGCGGGACTATCCGACCTGGTTAGCATAGAGCTATGCGATTACAGGGACGTGGAAGGCAGTTTTGATGCAGTCGTTTCAATCGAAATGTTCGAGGCTGTTGGCGAAGCGTTCTGGCCCGGATATTTTGAAAAGATTGAAAGCTTGCTGCGCCCCGGAGGAAAAGCAGGTCTACAGATCATTACGATTGAGGACCATCTGTTCCCACGCTACCGAAAACGCGTCGACTTCATTCAAAAGTACATTTTCCCGGGCGGGATGCTGCCTAGCATTTCCGTCTTGAAGGATGTCATTTCTACCGCAGGCCTGCAGTACGAATCTGAAGAAATGTTCGGACAGAGCTATGCCAAAACACTGAATATCTGGAATCAGGAATTCCAGCGTCACTGGAACGACATTCAGCAGCTTGGGTTCGATCGCAAGTTCCGCAATCTATGGGAATATTATCTAAGCTATTGCGAGGCCGGCTTTAGTACTGGCCGAACAGATGTCGGCCAGTTCCTGCTTTTCAAACCTGAATAGCTTTACCGAAGCACATACTCGATGGTCTGGCCGCGCGCATCAAATTCGCATTTCACCCAGCGGCCAGCCTCGTCATACCAGAGATCAACCGTCAGATCAGAAACGAGACGATATCGCTGAGCTGTGATGGACTGTCCTCCAGCTTCAATCGTTTCCTCGCCCAACTGCGAAACTTCAATATCCAGAATCTCTCCACTTTCCGTCGAGAGGATACGCTCGCCCATAACCTGACTGATATTCCAGTGGCTGGACGGCGTTATCGTAGGTGCAATGTCCCCTGAAAAGAGCGTGCCGTTCACATTGAGAGCATCACCGGCACGTTCTGCGACAACTGTATAATCGTCGCCCTCTTTCTTAGTCTCGCCTTCCAGGAAAACGAGTTGTCCGTTTTGCCAGACTTCTTCGCTGTCATGCAGATAGTGAAACACTCGGATCGGACCAAATTTCACTTCCAGTTCAATGTCGCTTTCGACGCGAACTTCATCATCTTCAACTTCGAAACGAACTATGTGTTCGCCGAATTCATCTCCATCACGAAGAACTGAGAATCGAAGCTCCTCTCCATCCTGAGGCGTCCAACGGAGTGTGTCAGTCGCTGGTTCCGCGACGTTGGCGCTTGCATAGTGTGGCATTGCGGCGAGGCTCACCAAGCCGATGAACATCAGCATGGCTTTAGGCGTCAGGGCTTTCATTTCGTCTCTCCATATCTGTTTCACAAAGAGAGCAAAGAAACGCTCTGTTTAGAGAATCTGATTGCTTCCTCTGAATTGGCATACGAAATGAGAACGTCTGAAGATCACTCGAAGTTCAGTTGAAACCTGTAGTGCATCAATTTAGCCTGTCGTTATCAAGGAGACGGACATGACCATTCACCAGAGCGTTGTTGATGCTATCGGGAACACCCCTCTAATCAAGCTTCGCCGCGCGTCCGAGGAAACCGGCTGCACTATTCTGGGTAAAGCAGAATTCCTGAACCCCGGTCAGTCAGTAAAAGACCGCGCCGCGCTCGGCATCATTCGGGATGCTGAAGCCTCAGGGCGTCTAAAACCAGGCGGAACGATCGTTGAAGGCACGGCTGGTAACACAGGCATTGGTCTGGCACTCGTGGCTAACGCGCTTGGCTATAAAACAGTGATAGTGTTTCCGCGCACCCAATCGCAGGAAAAACGCGACGCAATCAAAATCCTTGGGGCCGAGCTGATTGAAGTCGACGCTGTGCCATACAGCAATCCAAACCACTATGCCCGCTATTCCGGACAACTCGCTGAAGAGCTCAACAAGAAGGATCCGAACGGTGTGATCTGGGCTAACCAGTTCGACAATGTCGCGAACCGCAAGGCTCACTACGAAACAACCGGTCCGGAAATCTATGAACAGCTCGACGGCAAAGTCGATGGTTTCATTTGCGCTGTAGGTTCCGGCGGCACGCTTGGTGGCGTCTCAATGGCGCTCAAGGAGCGGAACAAAGATATCAAGATCGGTATCGCAGACCCCGGTGGCGCTGCGCTCTATGGCTATTACAAGAATGGCGAACTAAAATCCGAAGGTACGTCTGTGACTGAAGGTATCGGCCAGGGCCGCATCACAACCAACCTCGAAGGTATCGAAGTAGATCACGCCTACCGCATCGACGACCCGACTGCACTGAACATCCTGTTCAATCTCGTTCAAGAAGAAGGTCTCTGCCTTGGCGGATCTGCGGGCGTAAACATTGCTGGTGCGATTGAACTCGCAAAAGAACTTGGCCCGGGCCACACAATTGTTACCATCCTTTGTGACTACGGCAATCGCTATCAGAGCAAGCTGTATAATCCGGAATTCCTTCGCTCGAAGGATTTGCCGGTTCCGAGCTGGATGTAGGAATAAGGACTGATCATGACATCGACCGACCCAATGGTTACAGCCCAATGGCTGCAAGAGCATATAAACGCACCAGATGTTTGCGTGGTTGATGCCAGTTGGGTTCCACCTTGGATGCCTAATGCGGGTGATGGCGTGTCTCGTGCACTTTACAAGGAAGCCCATATTCCGGGTGCCGTGTTCTTCGACATCGATGAAATCGCCGACATCGATAGCTCATTGCCACACATGTTGCCGTCACCGGAAAAGTTCTCTTCCCGCGTTCGCAAAATGGGCCTCGGCGATGGCAAGACGATCGTGGTTTACGATCGCTCCGGATTCATGGCGTCAGCGCGTGTCTGGTGGATGTTCCGTTTTATGGGGCACGCAGACGTCAAAGTTCTTGATGGCGGCTGGAACGCATGGGTTGAGGCCGGTGGTGCCGTGGAGGACATGGAACCTGTACTCTCCGAACGCCACCACACAGTGCGGGTTCAAAATCATCTTCTGAAAACGCTCGATCAGATGCAGTCAGCTGTGAAAGACGACACAACTCTGATCCTTGATGCTCGCCCTGCCGGTCGCTTTGCCGGCAATGAGCCGGAACCGAGACCGGGTCTTTCATCCGGCCATATGCCGGGATCAGAAAGCCTTCCAGCGACCAGTCTGGTAAATTCTGATGGCACCTTAAAATCAGAGTCTGAGCTTCGTGCGGCTCTGGCATCTTTCAAGGCAAATCAGGAAATTGTTGCCACTTGCGGCTCTGGCGTCAGCGCCGCGATCATTCTTCTCGCATTCCAGCGAATTGGCCGCAACGACGTCGCCTTATATGACGGATCATGGTCTGAGTGGGCTGAGAAGTGTCCGAATGATATTGCCACTGCATGAGCGAAGATAAGCGCAAACCCAGCACGCGCCTCATCCATGATGGACGAAAGCATGGCGGTTTTGATGGCGCTGTAAATCCGCCCATCCGCCGTGCGTCGACTATCCTCACGGATGACGTCTCTAAACTGTATGGCGGCTCAAAGTCGCTATACGGCCGCATGGGTACAGATACACAGGAAACGCTCTCAGACGGCCTCAAATCCCTTGAGAACGCTGAGCACGTTCAACTGGCGCCAACAGGCCTCAGCGGATGCGCGCTCGCGATGGCGTCAGTACTGAACAGCGGCGATCATCTTTTGATGACGGACTCGGCTTATGGGCCAAGTCGTAGATTCGCTGAACGCTATCTTGCCCGCATGGGCGTCACGACAACCTTCTTTGATCCGAGGATTACCGCTGACGCTTTTGCAGCGCTGATTACACCAGAGACGAAAGCTGCATTTTTCGAAATGCCAGGGTCATTGACGTTCGAACTACACGATCTGAATGCTCTGCTTCCGCTGTGCAAGCAAAAAGACGTCACCACAATATTGGACAACACCTGGGCAGCAGGCGTCTTCTTCAAGCCCTTGGATGCCGGTGTAGATATTTCCGTCCAGGCTTTGACTAAGTATGTCATCGGTCACTCTGACGGCTTTGGCGGCGCAGCAATGACTAATGACCGACGCATCGCGCTAAAGCTGGATCAAACGGCGAATGACTGGGGCATAGGGATGTCGCCGGACGATGCTTATCTGGCGCAGAGGGGGCTGCGGACGCTTCACTCCAGAATCTCTCAGCAGGGCCGCACGGCTTTGAATGTCGCAGAATGGCTGGCCGAACAACCTGAGATAAAACAGGTCTACCACCCTGCCCTGAGCACACACCCTGACAACGCGATCTTTAATGATCTGTTCTCAGGCGCATCCGGATTGTTTTCGTTCGCTCTCCATTGCGAAGAGGCAGCTACGCTGGACCGCTTTTTTAAGACGTTTCAGCTGTTTGGCTTCGGGTTTTCATGGGGCGGCTTTGAAAGCCTTATCCTGCCATGCAATCCGCAGCTCAAGCGCTCCACATCCGATCGGTGGAAATCTGGAAGTTATGGCACTCTGGTGCGGGTACAAATCGGATTGGAAGACGAGGCGGACCTGATCGCAGAACTGCAACAGGCTTTATCAGAACTGCACTGACAGGGAATGGCGACCCCTGCAGGACTCGAACCTGCAACCGTCGGATTAGAAGTCCGGTGCTCTATCCAGTTGAGCTAAGGGGCCCTGATGAACCCTTAGTGGGTCCAGGACTGCTTTCTGTCGGCAGCGAAGTTCGCGCTGTAAGATTTCACCAGGCGTTTGGATGGACGCGGATCTTCGACTGAGAACACCAGACCTTCGCGGTTGGCATAAGAGATTGCTTCGTCACGTGTTTCGAAAGTCAGTCGAACCTGAGAACTCGTGTCGTTTGAAGAAATCCAGCCCATAAGCGGGTCTGACTTACGCGATGCATCCGTATTCACGAATTCCAGCACCCAACGATCAGATTTCGCTTTACCTGACTGCATGGCAGTTTTGGCGGGTTTGAAGATCCGTGCACGCATCAGTCGTCCTCACTTTAATGGTCGGAGTGGAGAGATTCGAA
>DDIN01000007.1 GCA_002338565.1 Hyphomonadaceae bacterium UBA1849 | reverse complement strand
TATCACAACGGTCTTTGAGTATGATAAACTTGACCGACTGATTGAGACACAGTCTCAGGCCAGAACAGTTTTCACAGATGCAACAGATGTGTCAGGTGAAGCGAATGTCGTGCGTGTCGATTACACTGTTTACGACGCTGTGGGTAATGTTCTGGAGCGAGGGTCCCGATTAGATTCTGAAGTCCTTACCAGATCGTTGTATTACTATGATGCACGTAGCATGCTTACGGATCAGGTGTCAGCGAGCGGAACATGGACTGAGCATAAATATGATGCAGAGGGGAATGTTCTTCAGACCACAGTCCATGGTCGACTCCTGAATTCTGCGTATACCATTTCGAATTCAGCGCGCCCCAGTGCACCGCCATCAATTTCCAATCTGGTCGAGCCTCCCGCAGGAGCGCTCGAGGATCCCGATCGCGTAACGCAGTTTGAATATGATAAGGTAGGTCGACTCGTTGCATCACGACTTCTCAACGTGATGTTTGGTCATGGGAGAGATGTGAGTGGCAATTATGATTTCTTCACGTCTGCCGTAAATGACTCGATTGTTACCAGCTACGAGTACGATGCTCTTGGCAATGTTGTAAAAACGATCGATCCGAATGGTGGTGAGATCCATGCCTGGTATGATGATCTTGGGCGTAAAACACACCAACTGGATGGTGAAAAGTATCTGACCCGATGGGAGTATGACGCCTACGGCAATGTCACCCTGGAGACCAGGTATGCGAAAGCTGTAACGGATACGGTTACGGCAACTGCACCACCTGCATCTCCATCTGCGCATGCTGATATCGCCGACAGAGTAACCGAATATGACTATGATAAGCGCGGCAACAGGCTGACAGAAACCCGAAAAAACGTTAACGTTTTTGAAGCTTCAGGAAGTAGCACGACAACGGATGCCACTGTAATCTTTGAGTATAATGCGAGTGGGCAGGTTACCAAAAAGACGGAAGCAACCGGCGAGTTTTTTGAGTATAGCTATAATTCCAACGGCTGGCTGATTGAAGAAAAGCGACCTGTTCTGAATTCCGAGCACACCATTCATGGCAGTGTGGTCACGCCAACTATACAGTATGAGTATGATAGCTTTGGAAATCTGAAAAAGACAACTGAGTTGGGTATTTCCCAGGATGGAATTCCAGACCGTGTTGTGCAGAATACGTATGATTCTGGTGGAAGTCTCGTTCAGTCGACTAATGCGTTGGGATATACAAGAGACTACAAATACGATGTCTTCGGTCGTGTGATCCGTGAAGAATACGACCGGACATTATCAGACGGAACAACGCGCCGTGAAGCGGTCTGGTACGCTTATGACGTGGAAGGACGCGTCGTTTCGCAAGGTGTCGCGGAGTTGCGCGACAATATATGGAACCAGAGTCGATCTTTTGATGGCGCTGACACTAGTTTTGAGGCCGCAGACGATCTGGCCGCGACGCAGACAACATATAACGCGTTCGGAGATGTGCGATCCATTTCGATTGAAGGCTCTATAGTCTCTGAAAACTATTATGATGCTGCAGGTCGCGTGTGGCGAACAACCAGCGGCGACGGCGTACTGAAGTTTTTCATGTACGATGCTAATGGCAACCAGACGCTCACTGTAACAAGCGATGGCGACAACTTTTCAACTATAGAAAGTGTTTCTGATGTTTCCACCATCTGGGGAGCCGATACGTCGCGGATTGGTAATATCTATTCAGAGGGTCGCAATGCAACAATTACGCTATATGATAGCGTGGGTAATGCGGTTGAAGTACAGGAACCTGAGCGTGAGCTGAGTGAAGGTGGAGCGCGTACTCGTCTGATCACGCAGCGTGGTTTTAATGCCTTTGGTGAAGTTATATGGGAAATGGATGCCCGCAACTACGCCAGATGGGCGGGTGTCGGCGCGAATGATGATTACCGCGTAGATTATACCCACAATACGGCCGGCAAGGTGACCAGCATCTCTACCCCTGCTGTTTCCGTCTGGGAGGCGGATGGCTCAGAGACTGTAAATCAGCACCTCACAACACTGCAGTATTATGACGCATCTGGCCGTCTGGTCGCAACACGTGACGCAAACGGCTCGCTTACTGAAAGAATCTTGCTGGAGGGTACAGGTTATCAGCCGGGCAGTGAGCAAGTTGTTTCTGTAGCATATCCCGACCAGGGCAATACCAAAACCCTGTATGATGTATTTGGGAATGTGCGTGTGTCGTCTGATCAGCTTGACAGGGAGACGGTATACACGGTTGACGCTGCAGGGCAGGTCATAACTACAGAATATGAAGATCCTGACGCTGCTGGCAGTCAGCTCGCGCTGTTCGTACATTATGAATATGACGAGCTGGGCCATAAAATTTCTGAATGGAATAACCAGCTTGGCGCAGGCAAGAAGCAAACAACAGATTATGACGCGCTGGGGCGTGTGACCCGCGAGGTCGCGTTTGGCGGCGATGTGACAGAGTATGAGTATCAGTGGCTCGGGGCAGCGACCTCTTCCATGGGGGGAACTGGGCGCTGGAAAGAGGTAACAATCCGTGAAAATGGCCGGATGTCATCGGTAGAGAAGGACGTTTACGACAGAGTTATGTTCAGCTCTGACCTGGATGGGCGAGATACAAGCTATCTCTACGATAACGCAGGCCGACTGAAGTTTACCAATGGTCCTGCAGAGGCAGATATCTGGCACAGTTATCTGAATACAGGGCTGCTGGCTGAAACCATTCGCAATGATGAACCGGATGCCTACGGTTTGCGCGGCACGTTCGGCTATGACGAAGGCGGGCAGGTCATCTCTGAAGATCTCCAGGCGGGAAGCTATAACACCAGTACGGGCGTGTTCACGGCGAATGCCTACACGCTGAAAGATCAGACTGCGCATTACGATGCGCTTGGGCGCCTGGACACCTGGAATGAAGCGGGTGGCTCGACCCGGTCTGTGACAGATACTTACGCAAACGCTAACGGTGTCGTGCCATTTGACCATGCAATTCCTGCAGCGTCGCTGATTTATCGATACGATGCAAACGGCAACATTCGCAACACATTTGCTCAATACAGCAATATTGATGAAGACGGGAATGTAACGTCAACAGATACTCAGGATTATTGGTATCTGTTTGATGCAATGAACCGGGTTACCTTGAGCGAAGGAGTGCGTGTCGGCAGTGAAATCCAACGCGGGTTTCAGGGAACTTCGGTGCTGTACGATGCAGCAGGCAATCGCATCCAGACGGAAACGTCGGAATATGAGACCGTCTTTGTGGACACCTTTCAATTTGGCCCTAGTGGGGGACTCGAGCAAGATCCTGACAATCCATCCGGATATTACGTAAACGAGAGTATTACGTATCGTGAGACCTTTAACTACGATTCCACCAACCGCCTTGAATCAGTTCAGCTAAACAAGGGATATGTTCTTCACAATCCGGACACGGGCGTGCATGAAGTACATGAACCAGACGGCCCTGGGGCCACTCGAGCTACATATCAGTATGACACATTCGGCCGTCAGAAGCGGCAGACAGATTACCTTAACGGCAGCACGATCGCTTACGATGCCGTGACTGAATATAACGACGATGGCACAGTTCATCGCGTTACGACAGACACCCGACGGGATAATGACATCTATCGCGCCGTAACAACAAATGACTATGGCACCGGGACGGACTATTCCCTTGGTGCGGTGAATATCTCCACCAGCATCAACTATAAAAACGGTGTTGATGGCGACGCGAACGATACCCGTACCTATAATGACTATGCTTGGTACAATGGCGCTACACAGCTGAAAACCGTGTTCGATGACGATTATCGCGTTAATCAGGCGCAGGACCAGCAAACCGTTGCGGCTGTTATGGCGAACCCGTCGCTTGTGAATTCAGATGTGGCTTATACACATTTTCAGCTGAGTAAGACGGGCCAGATCCTCCATGCTCATACCGATGATGGCCGCGACCGGACGGTGTATTTTACCAATGACCTGACAGGTCAGGTTCTGCACAAATATGAGGTAAACGGGTATACGGATGTTGGTGACCCGACTTCAATTCTCTACCGGTTCTCCGGTAAGGAAATGGGCAGCATCACCAATAATGGCACAGGTGACAGCCGCGCGACCTATAGTAAATCTATTGATGATCGCACGGTCACATCCGGCTCTGGTCCGTTCTATAACGGCAGCGATGATGAGAGCAGCGAAGCGGACTTTGCCGTTGGTCCGCAGGCTGTAACCTCCTATTTTCAGGGCTCTGGCGCGGGCAGCTATACCGTACAGAACAATGGTGAGAGCCTGTCTTCCATTGCGGCACAGCTCTGGGGCGACAGCTCGCTCTGGTATAAACTGGCGGGGGTGAATGGCCTTGGCGGGGATGTCCAGCTCGCCGCCGGGCAGACACTGCGCCTCCCGACAGGTGTTCTGCGCAACACGCACAACGCCTCCACCTTCCAGCCTTATGACCCGGCAGACGCGATTGGTGACCTTTCCCCGACCGCGCCAAATCCGAAGCCGAAAAACGGCAATAATTGTGGTGTTGTCGGGCAGATTATTCTGACGGTGATTGCGGTCGCTGTCAGTGTGATTACTCAACAATACTGGCTGACAGCTTCGGTGTTTGAAAGTGGCCTGGGCCTGGTTGCGGCAGGTGCCATTTCTGGTGCCGCCGGGTCTGCTGCGTCTCAGGTTGTCGGTGTCGCTACCGGAATTCAGGATAAATTTTCCTGGAATGCAGTTGCCATGGCGGGCATTTCAGGCGGCTTCGGTGCGGGGCTTGGGGGGGTCGACAGCCTCGCTACCACGGGTAATGCGGCGAAGGGCTTCAACAATGTCAGGAAGTTCATCAACGGCGCGGCGAAGGGCGTGATCAGCAGCGCCGGTTCGCAAGGACTTGGCGTTGCTCTGGGGCTGCAGGACGAGTTCTCGTGGAACGCGGTTGCCGCCGCGGGCGTTGGCGGCGGGGTTGGCGCCTATGTCGGCAGCCAGCTGGGTAACCATTTCGGGTCATCCTTCGCAGGCAAGCTGGCAACCAATCTCACCGTATCTACCGCATCGGCGATTGCCAGCGCAGCGACGCGATCTGCGCTCAATGGTGGTAGCTTTGAGCGCAATCTGCGCGCTGCTATCCCGGATGTCATCGGTCAGGCGATTGGTAATGTCGTTGGGGATAGGGTTGTCGAGGCCATGAACGACGACCCCGCGAAACAAGCCACGGAACTTGCGAATGCGCGGGCGACTGCAGGAGTTCCGGGTATCGACTCAGTCGCGCTCGATCCGGGAGCTTTGACCTATGATTATTCCGGCACGACTGACCCGGGCAATTCAGTTGCCCGGCTGAGCGCGAAGAACAGAGCTGCCGCACCCAGAGCATCATATCGCGAGTCGAGCATCGAGTATGAGAACATGGTAGGCAACCGGATTGAGCTGCGGTTTGATGAAGTGATCGTCTCCGGCCAAGCCGAGTACCAAGCTGCTCTGGAAGAGCAGGCCGACTTAGAGCAAAGGTACGCAGAGGCGCGCCGAGAGGCTGAACGAGGCAGTATCGTGAATTTCACGATATTGCCGAGTTCGGGCAATGGTGAAGTTCTTGGAGCGCTTTATAAATTCGGAGGGGACGTCGCAGTAAACGCTGCGCCGCAGGCAGTCGTGAACTCGACCGTTACAGGCTTTGAAGCTACTGCCGAGGTATCCGTTGAATTTGTGTCCGACCCACTGGACTACATGGCAAATGTGGGGGCAGGTGCTTCTAACGCGCTTTTTGATACCAACTACGCAATGCGCGACATCAATTTGGATGTGGACTATGTGGGCTTGTTGCCTGATTTGGCATACGCCGAGCGATTTGATGGAATGTCGGCAGATTTGGAAAACGCGATGGGGATCGTGCTGTCGGCCGTCGGCCCCAAAGTATTGCCGCTCAGAACGCCGGTTGTTAATGTCGCACAATCGGGGGGAGCCGTCCAACGCGCCCGAGTTTTGGCTAATATCGCTGAAAGCAGGGCTGCAAGAGACGCGTCCAACTTTTCTGGACACGTTGCGAAAGAGCGAGCTATAGTTGCCGCAGAGAGAGGGGGCGCTGGTGATGGCGTTCGTTTTACCTTTCGAGGAGACAGTCGTGGCCCCGATGTCATCTTTAACGAAGGCTTTGCGCCTCGTGGCGGCAGCACCGACTTGCTGGCCCATGCTCTCGATAACACGTTACCTCCGAGCGCATTTGTCTCGACTTCGAAATCGGCCAATGTTGCTGCTGGTTTCGCTGACAATGTCTATGTCGTTCGGTCGACCAATGGAATTGATGTGAATAGAGTTCTTGGCCCCGCGAGCCCGTTTTCTCATGAACTCGAAATAGCTATTCCGGGAAGGGTGTTAAATAGTGATGTGCGGGCCGTTACCTTGCCTGACCGGGGAGTCTCGATTTTGAATCCGAATTACAAGCCATGAGCGAAACTTTCAAAGTTCAGGCCTTGTCCAATGACGGTTCGATTGAGCCGGTGGCTATATCGCCCTCAGCCAGATCACCGTGGAGCTTGTTAGTCGACGGTTTAGGGATGCAGAGGCAGATATTTGAGGGAAGCGACTTGTTCGATGCTTTAATGATCTTGCGCAAGGAATTGGAGAGCAACGGCATCCGCTTGCTTTGTGCAGGCGCACGTCGAGATGTCTCACCGTCCGGTATGGCACGAAGCATGGGCGGTGCCCGAAAGGTTTATATCCTTGAGCTTGGCAAACCGGCTACCGCACTTATCGACATCTTTGCTGCGGCGCCCCCGGAACAGATTGGCACGGTCAAGGAACAACAGAGCTTTCGCCAGCAATGGATAACTTCTCTAAAGGGGAAAATGCAATGACCTCGCCTCTTCCAGGAGAGATAGAAGCCGCTAAATCGAATCCTAGTGGGTGGGTTTATCGTGTCGCCGGAACATTCAGTTCTACCGATGCCATCCCGCCGGAAGCGATCGTCGGGGCGTGGAAAGTGAACGATCGAGGGGCTATTGTTGGCGAGTTCGTTGCCAACAGTAAATACGATGCGGAGCGCTGGCCCTCGGCGTCTAAATAGCAATCCGATGCGTTGCATCGGGTAGGGTGCATTCCGCGTAGCAATGCACCAGAAAGAAACGGTGCCCATGGGTTCAGGTTTCTGGGGCTATCTCATTGTCATCCCGTGCGCGGTGCAGCGCGACGCGGTGCTCTGCAGACACGGGACCTGATCCCGTGAAACTGCATGTTTCGTGTCCTGGATCAGCCGTGCATCATTGTCATGCTGCACAGCATGCGGGATGACACGAGGTCGTGCTTCGCTCATTCCTGCGCATGCAGGGATCTGGTTTGACATGGCTGGGTCCAGTTTCCCGCCTTCGCGGGAGAGAGCGAAAACCTATCAAAACGACAGATGCCCGCGTCGGCGGGTATCGTGCGTTGCGCTCGACACCGCCCTAGATTTTGTTATCCAACCCCACCATGCGCCACCCTAAACTTGGCGCATGACCCCCGCGCCATCATCTGTTCCTGACTATACATCTCTGACCATTGGTCAGCTGATCGGGCTGAACCTTGCGCGGCTATATGCCTGGTGCCTGCGGCTTCAGGCCTCTGGCGAAACACGCGCGCCGCGTGACCTCGCGCGGATGGTGATCTCAACCGAGGCTATGGTGCATTCTTATGTGCGCATGCTGGCCTCGAATCAGTTGGAGCGGGCCGGTATTAGCTTCGCGGCGACTGCGATGCGTACCCCCATCTGGCAACGGACTGACAGTCTTGTTTGCTCTCGCGCACCTTTGGTGCGCATAGAGCGCGCTCAAGGCTGTGCTGTTTGCTCTCATGAAGCAGAGACTCACATAGACCAAGCTGAAGGCTGGGATCTTGTTTCATTGGCGGAGCTGTCTGACCGGCTGCAAACGACAATCGAAAACTTTGAACGCGCCGAAATACTCGCGAGCCATCTGGCTCGTCTGATTGTCTGCGCGCTGGCTTTTCTTGAGCCTGAAGAACGCAAATCCCTTGAGTTTGATCGGATTGTAGAACCGGCATTCTCGTCTTGTCAGCACATCACGACATCGCCAGAGCCATGGCCGCCGCCAGACCGTGCGGCGTCTATCCGTTCACTCGCTATCTGACCTCAATCTTCAAATCAAAACTTATGCGCGGCAGGGAATCCCTTGCGGCGATACAGGTGCATCAAGGGCAAAGCCCGGATGCACCAGAAAGCCTCATTCAAAAATCTGAAGCGCTCTTCAATGGCCTGCCATATATCGCCCGACGTCATTTTCTGGTGCATTCGCGACGCTTAATGCACCCTACACGTCACAAAGTGACGCATACCAGGTCGCGCGCGGGGTATTTCTTATTTCAGAGAAGAAATGGCGGACTGGGGAGGATTCGAACCCCCGACCCCTTGGTTCGTAGCCAAGTACTCTATCCAACTGAGCTACCAGTCCGCGCCGAGAAGAACGCGTGAATACAGAAAGCAGGCCAGCATGGCAAGCGTCTGAAGCGTAAAAAATTCAGTTTTTCTGACTTTCTTTTCGACGGCCCGTTAAGCCATGCCAGAAGCTGCCGCATTTGCTGCGTGAACGCCGCGTGCAATTGCCCGTGCCAGTGTGCTGGCAGCCAGTTCGCCGAGGCGGGCTATCATCAGCGGGCGCGGCTCTGATATCTCTTTCTCGCCGGTGGAGAGCGCGAAGACGACATCGCCGTCGAACGGTGCAAATACAGGCCGGATTGCGCGCGCCATGCCGGCGACGGCCATATCTGCGACGCGTTGCGTTTCACTCGGGGTGAGGGCCGCATCGGTCGCAATCGTGGCAATCGTCGTGTTGGTACGCGGCGACGGGTTGGCTTTGGCGGCGCCCCAGTCTTCGGCATCGAAATCGAATGTCCGGGGCATACCCATGCCGCCGAACTCACCTTCGATCTCATAAGGCGCGGCCCAGTAAGACTCAGAGTTCGGAACTTTGACTGAACCGAATGAATTCACCGCGACGATGGCGCCGACGGTGTAGCCGTCATTGGAGACGATGCTGGCAGAACCAAGGCCGCCTTCCATCGCACCTGCGCGTGCGCCAAGCCCTGCGCCGCGATTGCCAAGGTCGAATGTTTTGGAGAGCGCGTCGAATGCTTTCTGACCTAGTGTACGGTAGGGCGGTTTGGTGCCCCAGTCTTTGTCGCCGCCATTGGCAAGGTCATAGAGAATGGCAGACGGAACAATCGGGCTTTTCGGGACGCCGGGCAGCTCCATCAGGGCAAACCCTTTGCCGGATGCGCCAATCTCCGCGATCACGCCGTCAGCCGCAGCCAGACCATAAACAGAGCCGCCTGACAGGACGATGGCGTCAATATCATCGACCAGCGTTCCGAGTTGAAGCGCGTCGGTTTCGCGCGTGCCTGGGCCTCCGCCAGCGATGTGAACGGCGCAGATGGCGCGCTTTTGTGGCCTGATCACGGTGACGCCTGTGCGGACGCCTTCATCTTCAGCATTGCCGACCATGAGACCGGCAATATCGGTGATCAGATTAAGTTGTCCACGTTTTGCCATGACCTGCCTTTCTCTCTTTTATTCAGGGTGTATGGTGCATTCAAACTGTCGCCAAGGAACTTTTCATGTTGCGCACCGCTCTCTCATCCATTTCTGCTCTTGCTCTGCTCGCTGCTTGTTCACCAGAGACTGCTGAAACGTCAGAAGCTGCACCGCCCGCGCCGGAAGCGGCTATCGAGGCGTCGTCCACCGACTGGGCGTATGGCGGCATGGTTGCCGCAGCTGACCCGCGTGCCGTAGCGGCTGGTGTCCGCGTGCTTGAGGCTGGCGGTACAGCGGTTGATGCCGCGATTGCCGTTCACTCCGTTCTGGGTCTTGTTGAGCCACAAAGTTCTGGCCTCGGCGGTGGTGCCTTCATGATGGTCTATGAGCATGAAACCGACACCATCACCATGCTGGACGGGCGTGAGCGTGCGCCGTCTGGCATTACCGAAGACTGGTTCAAGGACGAGGAGGGCAATGTCCGCGACTTCATCACATCGTGGCAGTCCGGCTTGTCTATCGGTGTGCCGGGGCAGGTTGCTCTGTACGAAGAGGCTCATGAGCGTTTCGGTCAGGCTGAATGGAGCTCACTCTTCGAAGAGGCGATTACACTGGCCGAAAATGGTTTTGAGGTTTCACCGCGTTTGAATGGCTCGCTGTCGAGCGAGCGTTTCCGGAGTTTCTCGCTTCTGGACGACAATCCTGACACGGCCGCATATTTCTATCCGGAAGGTGAGCCGCTTGCGGCGGGTGAGCTGCGTCTTAACCCTGACTATGCAGAAACACTTCGCGCTGTTTCCGAAGAGGGTGCGAGCGCGTTTTACACCGGTCCGATCGCTGAATCGATTATTGCCGCGGCAACAGCAGAGCCGCTGGGCAGTGTGATGACACTCGAAGATCTGGCCAATTATGAAGTGACTACGCGTGAGGCGGTGTGCGGCGAAGCACTCGGCTTCACAATCTGCTCGGCGCCTCCGCCGTCTTCCGGCGGCGTAACGCAGAACGCTATTCTTGGCCTGTATGAGCGGTTCACAGAGGGCCTGCCAAACGGCTATTCCGATGAGCATGTCCGCGCTTACGTCGATGCGCAGCGTCTCTCATACGCTGACCGTGACCATTATGTTGCGGATGCAGATTTCGTGACCGTGCCGACGGCGGATCTGATTGATCCTGCCTATCTCGATCACCGTGCAACCGAGCGGTTTGCGCCGGATGGCCATGCTACACCGGGCGATCCGGGCGCGGTTCTGCGTGGTGAGCCTATGATCGACATGTGGGGCCATGACGGCACGCAACATGAGCCGGGCACGACACATGTGTCTGTGGTGGACCGCTATGGCAATGCAGTTTCCATGACCGCGACCGTTGAAGCCGGTTTTGGGTCTTCGCGCTGGGCGTCAGGCTTTGTTCTGAACAACGAACTGACCGACTTCTCCCGTGATCCGGAATATAATGGCCAACCTGTCGCGAACGCACCTGCTGGCAATAAGCGCCCGCGGTCTTCCATGTCTCCAACACTCGTCTTCGACGGTGAGGGTGACCTCTTCATGGTGACTGGTTCGCCGGGCGGTAACTCCATCGTAGCTTATGTCTCTAAAACGCTTGTCGGCGTACTCGACTGGGGCATGAGTGCGCAGGACGCGGTGAACTATCCGAATGTGATTGCTCGTGGCGACACAGTCGGTGTCGAGATCACCTACGAGCCGGGCACACAGCTCAGCGCAATGCTGCGCGAAGCCGGCTATAGCGTTCAGGACCGTGAGGGCGAGAACTCTGGCCTGCACGTCATTGTTGTGCGGGAAGATGGTCTGGAAGGCGCGGCTGACCCGCGCCGTGAGGGTGTGGCTGTCGCGGTAGAGTAATCTCTACCGCTTAAGCACCAGTTCAAATGTTGTACCGTCCGGGCCTGTGCTGATCAGGTCCAGTCGAGCGTTCATGCCATCTGCCAGTTCGCGCGCAATCGCGAGGCCAAGACCTGAACGGCCTTCGCGGCGCGTGCCCGAGAATGGCTTGAACAGGCTTTCGCGCATGCGTTCCGGAATGCCCGGCCCGTTATCGACAATATTCAGATTGATCGAGTTATCGGTGACGGTTGCGCGTACACTCACGCGGCCTTCACCGGCTGTTTCATAATGAGCTGAAAGCGCCTGCGCGGCATTGCGCACAAGATTTACGATGATGCGGTGCAGATGGTCGGGATCAATCGATGCGGTCAGCCTGCCATCGACATCTTGTTCGAAGCCGGTGCCAGGGCAAACGGCTAACCCCTCAGTCGCGGCCTCACGGACGATGTCCGCCAGCGCGTGAATGCCAAGGTGCGGGGCAGGTGTTTCGGCGCGACCAAAGGCGAGCGTGTCCTCTGCAAGCTTGCTGGCGCGCTCAATGGCGCGTTCCAGGCGCGGCGCGGCGCGTTGGACACGCGGGTCGTCGCTCATCGACAGGCCGTCAGAGACGATCTGTGCCGCTGCGAGAGAGTTGCGCAGGTCATGATTGATCTTGGCCATGGCTTCACCCAGCTGGGCAAGGCGTTCACGTTCGCGCAGGGCATTCTTCACCGTAGTTTCCATATCGGCGAGCGCACTTTGCGTACGACCGATTTCATCTGTCCGCTCTGTCGCTTCAATGGAATGCTGCATGTCGCGTGGTGCGTCACGGATATGCTCGATGGCGCGTGTGATATTGCGCATCGGGCGCACGACGAGAAACACCAGCGTCAGGTAGATAAAGAAGCCAACAAAGGCAGAAATGAAGAAGGATAGCAGAATGATGCTGCGGCTGTATTCGCGAAGCTCTGTTTGCAGTGGTGCGGCTTCCACGACGACTTCGATAAAGTCGCCTTCAAACTCGGGTTCGGCGACAATGCGGTAATAGCTGGCTTCAGGTGTGATCAGCGTGCCCATGGTTTCTGCGAAACGCTGCAGAAAACTTTCGGTGCGCACATCAATAATCTTGAACTCGCCGCGCATTTCCATGGCTGGCGTGAGAATGGCTTCGCGTGCGGTTGGTGAGCCGGTTGCCACGGCCACGATACGGGCGCGTTCCAGAAGATCACGGGAAAGCTGGTCTGACACGCGTCGTTCCGGCGCGGCTTCCAGAGCCATGACAGCCGTCTGGGCCATGCCAACGCGTTCGTTGATCCAGTCATCGCGGAATTTTGCAGCCGAAGGCAAAAAGATAAGCATCTCGGCGACGAGAATGAAAATGATGGTTAAGGCAAAAAGCTGGGATGACAGTCCGAGGCCCCAACGCCGGACTGGCTTATTAAGGGTCTGCCCCTCCGCATTCCCACTTTGCGTGCCCATATCGAATGGCATGTAAGTTGCCCCCCGGCAGTACACAAGTCATCACGGAATTCGTTGCGTGATCCCGACCAGTGTTTTCGCCATAGATCCGAAGACTTTTGGCTGGAAATAAACGCTCGCTGACCGTTTCACGACTTCTGCGCGTGTCGGATAAGGCGAGATATATTTTGTCAGATCGCGCATCTTCAACTTGTTCGCCATAGCGAGTGACAGGATTTGAAGGATGTCACCTGCGCCTGAGCCCAGAATGGATGCGCCGAGAATTTTGTCACCCTTGCCAACGAAGAGACGGATACCGCCTTCGGTGTCACGTTCGGCAATGGCCCGGTCGTTTTCGTGAAACGGGAATTCGATCACCTGAACATTATCGCCATCACGTTCGCGGGCTTCTGCCTCTGACAGTCCGATCTGTGCGAGCTCGGGCTCGATGTAAGTGACGGCCGGGATCTGCTCGCTCACCGCCTTGGCAGGCAGTTTCATCAGCGCGGCCTGAACGAAAATACTCGCATGCCAGCCTGCAAGGTGGGTGAACTGGCCGCGGCCGGCGATATCGCCTACGGCCCAGACCTTTGCATTGGATACAGAACGCAGGTTCGGCTTGGTCGTAATGCCCGCGCGTGTGTGCTCTACGCCGCCCGCCTCAAGGTTCAGACCATCCAGCGCAGAAACGCGTCCAACGGCGACCAGCAGGTGTGAGCCGCTAATGGTTTTCTTCTCGCCGTCATGTTCGACTTTGACCGAAATATCGCCTGGCTGACCAAAGACTTCGACGGCCTTGTGACCCTCCAGAACGGTTACGCCTTCAGCCTGAAGCGCTTCGATGGCTTTAGCCGCATGAACGGGATCGGCATTGCCGAGCGCTTTCGCCATCTCGATTACCGTGACGTCAGCGCCGAGCCGACGGAAGGCCTGCGCCATCTCAACACCGATCGGGCCGCCGCCCAGGATCACCAGATGGCTCGGAAATTCCGGCAGGCTGAACAGCGTTTCATTCGTCACGTAAGGCAGTGTGTTCATACCCGTAATCGGCGGCACGAAGGCGTGTGAGCCGGCTGCGATCACGATGCGACGCGCTTTGACCTCTGTCGTTTCGGACTCGATGGTGTTTTCGTCTTTGAAGCTCGCATATTCGCGGATGACATTGACGCCGAGACCTTCAAACCGTTCCTGACTGTCAACGGGAGCAATCTGCTCAATGACGCCGTTTACATGAGCTTTGACAGCGTCCCAGTCGATTTGCGGTTCGGCAGGCGCAATACCGAACTTGGCGGCATTGCGCATGGTCTTTGCTGTTTTGGCCGCCGCCAGAAGCGCTTTGGAAGGAACACAGCCCGTATTGAGGCAGTCGCCACCCATTTCGCCTTTTTCAAAAAGAACGACGTTCAGGCCAAGCTGAGCTGCACCAGAAGCAACCGAGAGGCCGCCTGATCCGGCGCCAATGACGACGAGGTCTGCTTTGATTTTCGTTTTGGACATCTGTTTTTTCTCGGTCGTCTTAGTTTTCTGCAGGTGCTGCCGGAACTTTGCGGAAGCGTTTCAGGATGACAGGGATGAGGCTCACCACGGCGAGTGCTGCCATTGGCGGCGCAACTTGCCAGAAAAAGCCGCCAAGGTTCAGGTCTTCACCGCGGTCGAATACGCCGCCAAGTCCGGCACCGACCCATGTGTAAGCGATCACGCCAGGCATGATCCCGAAGAAGGTTGAGAGGATAAAGTCACGCGCTTTGGCGCCGAGCAGTGCAGGGGCGATGTTCGCCACCGGGAAAGGTACCATCGGCATAAAGCGTAGGAAGAACATGTAGCTAAGCGCATCTTCGCGGAAGCCTGCCTCAAGCTTTTTCAGGAAAGGACCAGCACGCTGGCGAAGCGGTTCGCCAATCGATGTGCGGGCAACGCTGAAAAGTGCTGTGGCACCAAGCGTTGCGCCCAGCACCGTAGCAGCAGAGCCGCCAACCAGTCCGAACAGGAAGCCGCCTGCAATCGTGATCCAGAGCGCGCCCGGTAGCATGAAGAGCGTCGCGAGAGCGTAGACAGCGATATAGGCTGCAAAAGCGAGCACGAAATTCTCGGTCACGAACTCGTTCAGCGCGGCGCGTTGGGTCTCAAGCGTTTCAAGCGAAAGGTATTTGTGCAGGCCAGCCATGTAAGCGGCAACAAGCCCGACAATCACAATTGCGACTGGCAGAAGGCGTAACGCCCAATTGGTTTTCTTTGCCTGTGTTGGCGTCTCTGTGTGCGTCATTATTTTACGTCTCGTTTCGGCCGTTAGGAGGCAATGTCATTGAGGGACCAGTCATACTTGTGACCGGCAATATCGGGGCGGGCATTGATGCGTTCAGCGAGATCATCGTCTGCGAATTGCAGGAGATGCGCAATCACGCCGTCTTCCGAGTCGCCAAAGTCTTCGCGAAACCAGCGATAAATGCTGGAAACTTCAAGGCGACCGTCCCGGCGAAAGCTTACGCCGCGCGGATGATTGATGTAGTCACGCGCCGCTGCATTCAGGTCTTCGTCCAGTGTTTCCGCCGTCCAGGCTTGGGTTTGCAGGTTCGGACAGCCGATTGAAGCGCAGTTCACTGCATAGTGCACGCGCGGATCATCAAAGCGAACGCGGAGGATATCATGCTCTATATTGTCGAGAGACAGCGTTTCGCCTTCAACCGTGACTACATCCTGTTTCCAGGGGCCGCGGCTGAACAGGCCGGAGGAAATATCACGAATCGAATCGACCGGATAATTCTCGATGATCACCTGAACGGTGAGCGCATTATAAAGATTGGCCCAGGCTGCGAATTGAGCGTCGTCAGGCAGGGCCGAGATCGGTTGTGCGGCGAGGGTCTCAATATAAGCGTTTAAGCTGGCGCGCGCTGAGGCGTCGTCTTTAAGGCGTGCATAGTCCACGCGGTTCACGCCATCATCTGATTCCATAACGAAATCAGAGAGGATCGCGGTCCATGCGGAATGGTCCTGCGCACTCATTGTCTCTGTCTGCGCAGATTGCGCTTGTGCAGGCAGCGTCGCAGCCGTTCCTGCAAGCATCAGCGCAATAAAGGCATTTCTTATAACGGGTGAGGATGTCACGCCGGTTCTCCATAAAACTGAGACATTTATATATGTGTGAGGTCTAGCCATGTCGCCTCACGTTGAGTATCAGCGCTTCAAACGCACGTGAGGTCCAGTCACGGAAGATGTTATCTCTGTTTCAGGGGATATTTTTCTGTCGATTGTGCTTGACGATGCCAGCTAAAGCCCGTATCAGCGCGGGCTTTCTAACACAAAGGGGCGTGAGCCGTGAAACGCACATTCCAGCCAAGCCGACTGAAGCGTGCCCGTACCCACGGGTTCCGCAGCCGCATGTCAACCAAGAACGGTCGTAAAGTTCTTGCAAACCGCCGTGCCAAGGGCCGTAAGCGTCTGGGCGTATCTTAATTGATACGATGCAGATTCGCCGTCTGAAAATCCGCAAGGAGTTTCTGAAGGCGGCGAAAGGGCAAGCAGCCCGGCGCCATCTCGTAGTGGTGCAGGGTATTGATCGTCGCGACGGTCAACAGCATGTCGGTGAAGGCTTTACCACGACGAAAAAGATTGGCGGCGCTGTTGTCCGAAACCGGGCTCGGCGCCGTTTGCGTGTTGCGGCACGCGAACTGCTGCCAAAATACGCAAAGCCCGGATACGACTATGTGTTCATTGCGCGTGCAGGCACAGCTGCGGCACCATGGGAACGTTTGCTTGACGATGTGGAAACAGCGTTGATAAGGCTCCACCGGAATAAATCCGCACAATAGTAGATTAGATGGGCGAGAGCGCTCAGAGGAACAGGGCAGCAGCACATGCAACAGGAAACCAGTCTGCGCAATCTGATCATTGCGATGGTGGCAATCGGCGCGATCATGTTGTTCTGGCAGATCTTCTTCTGGGGTCCTGAACAGGAAGCCCGCGATGAAATGCTAGCTGCGCGTCAGGCGGCTAACGAGCAGGTGGAAACTGCTAACACAACGGCGACTGAAGGCGCGGCCGAGGCACTCCCTGCTGAACCTGTCTACGAAGATGTTCGCATTCCTTTCTCCGGACCTGCAATGGATGGCTCCATCCTTCTACGTGGTGCGCGTGTAGATACGCTGAACCTGCGTAACTATTACGAGACGCTGGAAGACCGCGAAGCTGAAAACGCTGAAGGCGAAGTCACTATCTTCCAGCCTCAGGGCACGGGCGACGGTTATTACGCGTCTCTTGGCTGGACGAACTCTGAAGGCGCCGCGATCACGGACGCGCAAACGCCATGGCAACTGGTTGAAGGCGATGAGCTGACACCTGAAACGCCAATTGTCATCGGCTATGACGCAGATGGCCTGTCTATCCGTCGCGAAGTGTCTATCGATGAGAACTTCATGTTCACATTCACTGACACCGTCACGAACACATCGGGCCGTGAGCGTTCCGTTCAGCCATATGGTGTCCTTCGCCAGTTCGGTGCGCCGGATGATCTGGCAAACTTCTACATTCTTCACGAAGGCCTCGTTGCTGCGACCGGCGGCGAGCTTCACCTTGAAAAGTACAAGAAGCTGGAAGAGGGCGCGAGCTTTGGCCGCGACAGCTCAGAAGGCGGCTGGATTGGTCTGACCTCTAAATACTGGCTGGGTGCGCTCATTCCGGATCAGAGCCAGCCATTTAATGTCAGCTATCGCACTATCAACCGCGACTCTGGACAAGTCCTGCAGGCGCGTATGGATGGTGCAGCTTCTCTGCTGGCGCCGGGTGAAACCATCACATCTGTGAACCGTGTCTTCGGTGGTGCGAAAGAGTCGTCTACGCTGCGCGCTTATGAAGAAGAACTTGGTATTAGCCGTTTCCAGGATGCGATTGACTGGGGCAGCATGTTCTTCTGGCTCACCAAGCCGTTCTTCTTCCTGCTCTCATGGATCAACAGCATTGTTGGCAATTTCGGTATTTCCATTCTGATCCTGACGGTTCTCGTGAAGGCTGTGTTCTTCCCGATCCAGACCAAAGCGTACCAGTCCATGGCTAAAATGCGCGAGCTCTCCGAGCCGATGAAGCGCATTCGTGAGACGGTTGAAGACAAGCAGGAACAACAGCGTCAGCTGGCAGAGCTTTATCAGAAGTCCGGTGTGAACCCGCTTGCGGGCTGTCTGCCGATCTTCATTCAGATCCCGGTCTTCTACGGTCTCTACAAAACGCTCTTCGTGACCATCGAAATGCGCCATGAAGACTTCCCGCTTCTGCCATGGATTCAGGATTTGTCCGCGCCGGACCCAACTGCGCTCGGCAATCTGTTCGGACTTATTCCGATCTCTAACGCTGCGCTGGAAAGCGTGCCGCTGATCGGCCCAATGATCCTGACGGTTGGCTTCCTGCCAATCTTCTACGGCATCACAATGTGGGCGCTTCAGTCTCTGAACCCGCCTCCGACAGACAACACTCAGAAGCTGATCTTCGGCATGATGCCAATCATCCTGACATTCGTCTTCTCAAGCTTCGCGGTTGGTCTGGTCATTTACTGGTGCTGGTCGAACATTCTCTCGATCGCGCAGCAATACGTGATCATGCGCCGTCACGGTCAGGAAACCCAGGTTGATAAGCTGATCAAACGTCTGTTCAGCAAAAAAGGTGAAGCGAGCGAGTGAGCGACGTCGAATACACGGACGAACAAATTGAACAGGGGCGGCTTTTATTTGCCGCTCCTGTTGATTTCGTTATGGGGGTTACGGACATGCGTAGCCTGCCGCCTGCGGACTATCCTGAAATCTGTTTCGCCGGCCGATCCAATGTGGGCAAGTCCAGCCTGATCAACGCGCTGACAAACCGCAAGAACCTCGCCCGTTCATCGAACGAGCCGGGCCGTACGCGTGAGTTGAACTATTTCAACCTCAATGAAGAACTGTTTCTCGTTGACCTTCCGGGCTTTGGCTATGCGCGTGCGTCGAAGACGGACATTGCACGCTGGACGAAGCTGACTCTGAAATATCTTCAGGGCCGACCAACGCTGAAGCGCGTCTTTCTTCTGATCGATTCACGCCGCGGCGTTATGGAATCCGACGAAGAGATCATGTCGCTTCTGGATACAACAGCTGTCGTCTATCAGGTCGTGCTGACCAAGACGGACAAGCTTAAGGCTAAAGAGCGTGAAGGTCTGGTGGAGAAGGTCAAAGCCCGCCTGATCAAGCGTCCTGCCTTCCACCCGATTGTAATGGAAACATCGAGCGAGAAAGGCATCGGCATTGCCGAGCTTCGCGCCGAAATCGCAACACTTCGCTGATCCGAGGATGAGCCAATGACTGATAATGATCCGGGCTATCTGTCTGCCAAAACACTGTCCGAAGCGCTTCCGTTTATCCAGCGCTATCATCGCCAGACTGTTGTCATCAAATTCGGTGGCCATGCCATGGTTGACCCGTCGCTGGCCAAGGGCTTTGCGCGCGATGTGGTCCTGCTGAAGCAGCTTGGGCTCAACCCTGTTGTCGTGCATGGCGGCGGACCGCAAATTGGCGGGATGCTGGATCAGCTCGGCATCAAGTCTGCGTTTGAAGACGGCCAGCGCGTGACGGACGAGAAGACCCTCTCTGTTGTGGAAATGGTGCTTGGCGGATCGATCAACACGCATATCGTCCGGTCTATTAATCTGGCTGGCGGTAAAGGTGTGGGCCTTTCCGGCGCTGACGGTAATCTGCTGCGTGCGAAGAAGCTTGAACGGACTGTCCGCGATCCGGATTCTGCCATTGAGCGCGTGGTCGATCTCGGCTTTGTAGGCGAGCCGGACAGCGTCAATCCTGATATCATCAAGGCGCTTTCTACAGCGGCTGAAGGCTTCATCCCGGTCATCGCGCCGCTTGGCGTTGGGCCAAACCATGAAAGCTATAACATCAACGCAGACAGCGCTGCTGGCGCTATCGCCAGTGCACTCGGTGCCAAGCGTCTACTTCTGATGACAGACGTGGTTGGCGTACTGGACAAACAGGGCGAACTTATCCGCTCTGTGACCGCGGAAAATGTCAGCGAGCTTATTGCCAATGGCACTGCAAAAGGTGGTATGATTCCAAAGCTCGAGACGGCATCATCAGCCGTTCGCAATGGTGTTGAAGCCGCCGTCATTCTGGATGGCCGCAAACCTCATGCCCTACTGGTGGAGTTGTTCACGGATCATGGTGCAGGCACGCTTATCTCGAATTCTGCCAACGCTTAGTTTCTTTCTGATTTCCGGTTTTCTAGGTGCCGCTGCGGCGAGCGCTCAGGAGCAGGAAGGCTGGTCAATCTGCAACGAGACCAGCATGATTGCAGAGCTCGCGACAGGCCGTCAGGTCAATAATGATGTCGTCATTGAAGGTTGGAACCGCGTGCGCCCGGGCGAGTGCCGCGTCGTGCTGCAGGCGCCATTGCGGGTCAGTACGCCTTATTTCCTCTATGGCCGTACCTCGCGCGCACATCGCGGCGGGCAGCAGTCCTGGACAGGCGACTATGAATTCTGCGTCGACGGGCAGGGTACATTCTCCGTAGAGAGCCCTCCTGACTGTGCGGCCATGGGCCTCGAAACACGTAGCTTTCAGGCGATCACCATTGAAGACCGTACAAGCTGGACAACGACCCTGCGCGAGACGGCGCGCTGGTCTCAGTCCAATGCGCAGGCCGCTGGCATTCAGCGGCTGCTGGGTGATGCGGGTGTTGAGTCCGGCTCCATTGACGGCTATATCGGGCGGCGCACTCGTGCGGCCATTCGCACTTTTCTCTCCGAACAGAACCTGCCGAGCGACGCGACGGATGAAGAGCTGATCGATTATCTTGAACAGATTGCCATTGAGCGGTCCCGCAATCTTGGTTTCACGATCTGTAACCGCACCGAAGAACGCATCTGGGCAGCGATTGGCCGCCGTCGTGGTGAAGGCTGGGAAAGCCGTGGCTGGTGGGCACTGGCCTCTGATACGTGCGAACGTGTGATTGATCAGGACCTGATTTCTGCGTCCCATTTTGTGTACGCAGAAATGGATACAGATGAGGGCCGGAAAGTTCTCACGGGCGGCCTTGACCGTTTCTGTATCTCACACTCCCAGTTCGCCATTCTGGGCCGCGAGACCTGCGAAGCCAATTTCTACGAAGAAGCCGGTTTCATCGAGACAGATGTTCCCGAAGATGGCCTCTTGATTTACGAGTTCTTCGACCGAGATTTCGAGTACGTAGAAACGGAAGACGAAAACCAGTGAGCGCAGACCTATCGCATGCAAACCAATGGGTGTTTGATCTCGACAACACCCTCTATCCGGCTGAATGCGATCTGTTCGCGCAGATTGATGTCCGTATGACGCGCTTCGTCGCCGACACACTGAAGCTTCCAGACGATGAAGCGCGACGCCTGCAGAAAAAATACTACGCAGAGCACGGCACGACGCTGAACGGGATGATGAGCGTGCATGGCATTGATCCTATGCCGTATCTCGATTTCGTCCACGACATTGATCTGACGCCCATTCCGGAACTGAAAGAGCTGCGCTCTGCCATTCAGGATCTGCCGGGACGCAAGATCGTGTTCACCAACGGCTCGCAGAAACATGCTGACCGCGTCGTGGAGAAGCTTGGCCTCACAGGTGTATTCGACGGTTATTTCGGCATTGAAGACGCCGGGTTCCTGCCAAAGCCGGAGCGCGTTGCATTCGACCGCATGCATGAGCGTTTCAGCATCACACCGGATGAGGCTGTGATGTTTGAGGACCTGCCGCGAAATCTCAAAACCGCCTATGATATGGGCTACACCACAGTGCTGGTTCACTCCGAAAAAGATTGGAGCCACGAGCCTGAAGGCGCCCGTCCTGCAGGGGCGCAGGATGCCGCAGATCACATTCATCATTTGACGGATTGCCTGACAACGTTTCTAAAGGCGGCGAAAACGTCGAAACCTAAAAACTAAACCGAGTTCAGGACCTGAAAAACATGACCTCTACCGATCTCCAGTCCGTGATCGAAGCCGCTTTTGACGCGCGTGACACTATCAGCACAGAAACAACCGGCGAAGTCCGTGATGCTGTCAACGAAGCGCTCGCTATGCTTGATGCCGGTACGGCTCGCGTGGCGCAAAAGGGCGATGATGGCGAGTGGGTTGTGAACCAGTGGCTGAAGAAAGCGGTTCTCCTGTCTTTCCGCCTCAACCCGAATGAAATCATGACCGATGGCGTCAATGGCGGCGTCTGGTGGGATAAGGTGCCATCCAAGTTTCAGGGCTGGACGGCTGAAGACTTCCAGAAGGCTGGCCTTCGCGCAGTTCCTCCGGCAGCGGTCCGTCGCGGCGCATATATTGCGCCAGGCGTGGTTCTCATGCCGTCTTACACAAATATCGGCGCATATGTCGGTGAAGGCACAATGATCGACACATGGGCGTCTGTAGGCTCTTGTGCGCAGGTTGGTAAGAACTGCCACATCTCTGCCGGTACAGGCATTGGCGGCGTTCTGGAGCCTCTGCAGGCGAACCCGACCATCATTGAAGACAATTGCTTCATCGGTGCGCGCTCTGAAGTCGTTGAAGGCGTGATCGTCGGCGAAGGCTCTGTCATCGCAATGGGCGTGTTCATCACCCAGTCTACGAAAATCGTAAATCGCCAGACAGGCGAAATCAGCTATGGTCGCATCCCGCCATATTCTGTTGTTGTTCCGGGCACTCTGCCAGACCCTAAAGGCGGCCCGTCTCTGGCTTGTGCTGTGATCGTGAAAACGGTGGACGAAGGCACACGCGCGAAGACCTCCATTAACGAGCTGCTTCGTGACTAACCTGACCTCCAGCCCGCTTGGCCTGACGCAAAGCCTGATCCGGTGTGCTTCTGTCACACCGGAAGATGCGGGCGCGCTTGGCGTGCTGGAAGACGCGCTCAAATCGCTCGGGTTCGACTGCAAACGCTATCAGTTTGAAGATGTCGACAATCTCTATGCGCGTCTCGGTACGGAAGAACCGAACTTCTGCTTTGCAGGGCATACGGATGTTGTGCCGGTTGGCGATTCCGCCGCGTGGAGCGTTGACCCGTTTGGCGCAGAAGTCCGCGATGGCAAGCTGATCGCGCGCGGCGCGGTGGATATGAAATCCCAGATCGCTGCATTCGTCACCGCGGTAGCCCGTCATCTTGAAGCGCATGGCAAGCCGAAGGGCTCTATCTCATTCCTGATCACAGGCGATGAGGAAGGCCCGGCAGTCAATGGTACGATCAAGCTTTTGAAAGCCATTGAGGCGGACGGCGAGACGCTGTCGCACTGTCTTGTCGGTGAGCCAACTTCAGAACAAACGCTCGGCGATGTCATTAAAAATGGCCGTCGTGGCAGCCTGAATGCGAAAGTCATTGTGACTGGCAAGCAAGGCCATGTTGCCTATCCGGACAAGGCGGCAAACCCTGTGCCCGCGCTCCTGAAATTCCTGCATAAGCTGGAAAGCTGGCATCTGGATGATGGTGCGCCGGGCTTCCAGCCGACGAATCTCGAAATCACCAGCGTGGATGTGGGCAACATTGCGCACAATGTGATCGCAGCGCGCGCCGAGGCGAAGTTCAACATTCGCTTCAACACAAACCATACCGGTCAGGCACTGAAAGACGAGATCACCCGTCTCGCCGTCGAAAGCAAAACAATCGGCTGCGAGATTGATCTGGACCTCAAAGTCACCGGCGAGAGCTTTTACACCCAGCCGAGCGATTTTACCTCCATGATTGTGGATGCGGTGAAGGACGTCACCGGCGTAGAAGCGGCGCTCACCACGGGCGGCGGTACGTCTGATGCGCGCTTTATCAAGGATTATTGTCCAGTGGCCGAACTCGGTCTCAAAAATGATACCGCGCACAAGGTGGACGAGTTCACCGAAGTCTCCGAACTGGAACAGCTCGCCGATATCTATACTGGCATTCTGGCCCGTTATTTCGGGTAGTAATAAGAGTTCAGGGCGGGAATTCGGCCGCCCTGAAGACTGTGGTTACTCGTTCCGGTTTCTTTCCCTTGCGTCAAATCTACCCGTAACTGTTGAATCTGGTTTCCTGACTATCTCTGTTTGAAGTAGAATACGCCGACGCGGGGATTCTATTTGGTAATGAAGGTCTCAAAAATCATATCTTCAGCCTGTGTGGCGGCACTTCTCCTGACCGGAATGAGTGCGGCTCAGGCGAACCAGAGCGCCCCTGCTTTGCAGAGGGTGGGCAATGACGCATTTGCCGGGCAGATGCCTGTCGGCTGGCGTGTGAACTCCTATCATTTCCGCGATTTCGTTATTTACCAGGTCCTGGATGGTATCTCTGCGCCTGCCAATCCTGTCGAGGTGTTTGGCGTTTATCACGGCAGCACAATCGACGAACTCAACCTGACCTCAGCTTCGCGTAAAGCCTGCGAGCGGGATGATATCTCAGTTCTGATGGGGCGTTCCGAGGCAACCGAGAGCCAGTCTGGCATGACGCATTTGCTCGTTGAAACGAGCGGCGAGGAAGGCGCGGACTATGTGCATCTCTTCTCTACCATGCTGGACATGACAGATGCTGACAGCCTTGCCGCCTGGAATATTGTCCTCAACGTTGAGGGTGTTGAACTGGCAGACCTGATCTGCAGTGATGATCAGTAATCCACGCGTGTGAGGTGCAGGCCATCGGGCGGGGCGACAGGTCCACATTGCGCGCGATCTGCGGCAGCGAGCACTTTGCCCACCGAGCGGACATCTTCCTTGCCGCGTCCCACTTCGACCAGCGTACCGACCATAGAGCGGACCTGACGGTGTAGGAAGGAGAGGGCGCGGCAGCGCACATGGACTTCTTCGCCAAGACGGGTGACTGAAATAGCATTGAGAGACTTCACCGGGCTTTCGGCCTGGCACTGGCTGTCGCGAAATGTCGTGAAGTCGTGCGTGCCGACAAGCGCCTGCGCCGCAGCATGCATGGCATCGGCGTCGAGCTTTGCACCAACCCGCCATGAAAAGCCTCTATCCAGTGTCAGCGGCGCGCGGCGGTTTGAAATCCGGTAGAGATAGAACCGTTCCTTCGCGCTGAAACGCGCGTGGAAGTCCTCGTCCACTTCGATCGATTTCAGAATGGAGACAGGGTTAGGCTTCAGGTGAAAATTGATGGCATCCATAACCTTCTCGGCTGGCATGTCCTTTTGCATGTCGATATGTGCGACTTGCCCGGTAGCATGAACGCCTGAATCCGTGCGGCCTGCGCCCTGAACCTGTACCGGCGTGCCGTTTACCTTCGCGGCAGCATCTTCCAATGCCTGCTGAACGCTCGGTTGGTCCGGTTGACGTTGCCAGCCTGCATAAGGCCGTCCGTCATATTCGATGGTGAGTTTATAGCGCGGCATGCGATGTACCTTCGCTTATTCCCGCGAAGGCGGGAAACTGGTTGTAGTGTTCGAGTTCCCTGCCTGCGCAGGGACGAGCGCAAACGTCGAGCATAGATCTAACCCTCGAAGAATGCAGACGGATAGTGGAGCTCGGCAAGTGGCGGGCTACCCGGATCGAGCTCGATTGCCATGAAATGCGGTCCGCCCCATGGCGCTGCCATGCCTGCGGTTTCGTCCACGGAAAAACCAAAGCGCGGATAGTATTCGGCATGACCCAGCACGAACACTTTCTGAAAGCCGAGGGCTTTGACCTCTTTCAGGCCAGCACCGATCAGCTCTCCGCCAAGGCCTGTGCCCTGAAAGTCCGGATGGACAGACATCGGGCCGAGCCCTGCGAATTTCGCAGGCAGCATGCCGGAGGTATCGATCGGGAAGAACTGGATATGCCCGACGATCGCACCATCACGCTCCGCGACCAATGCGAGAAGGGCTTCGTCATTTTCGTAAAGACGCTCGACGATCAGGCCTTCATCGTCCTGCCCGAAGGCAAGGTCGTTCAGGTTTTTAATCGCCGAAAGGTCGGCCTCGCTGGCCAGACGTAGTGTGATATCTTCGCTCATCAAAATACCTCATCGCCAGCTTTAAGCGGATTTCCGCGCAGGAAGTCCTCAGCGCTGCAGGCGCTCTTGCCAGCTTTCTGCACTTGCGTGAGGCGCACTGCATAGTCATCTCCGCAGGCAATCGTCAGCTGGTCATCGGTCACGCTGGCTGCATCGCCCTTACCGTCCGTTAGCTCTGACATGAGCGCTTTAACGCGCACACGCTTGCCGTTCTGTTGGATCTCGAACCATGCGCCGGGGAAGGGCGAGAGGCCGCGTATCTGGCAATCAATCTCTGCGGCAGGCTTGGTCCAGTCGATACGTGTGTCCTCAGGGCCGAGCTTGTGCGCGTAGGTGACGCCGTCTTCGGCCTGAGGTTCAGCCTGAAGCGTACCAGCATCGAGGCCCGCCAGTGTTTCGATCAGAAGCGGTCCGCCAAGTTCAGCGAGGCGATCATGGATCGAGCCTGCGGTGTCTTTTCGGGTGATGGGCGTCTCTGCTGTCAGATAGACAGGGCCTGTATCAAGACCGGCTTCCATTTGCATGGTCTGTACGCCTGTCACCAGATCGCCTGCCATAATCGCGCGCTGCATAGGCGCTGCGCCGCGCCAGCGTGGCAGAAGCGAGCCGTGAAGATTGATGCAGCCATATTTCGGCGCAGCCAGCACGGCTTTCGGGAGGATCAACCCGTAAGCGACAACAATCGCGGCATCCAGATTCAGGGCCGCAAACGCGTCTTTTTCTTCCTGAGATTTGAGAGAGGCGGGATGCCGGACTTCAATGCCTGCGTCCAGCGCCGCGTCATGAACCGGCGTATTGCGCAGCTGTTTCCCACGACCGGCAGGGCGAGGCGGCTGGGAATACACACAGACGATGTCATTGCCTGCTGCAATCAGCGCCTTCAGAGACGGTACAGCGAAGTCGGGCGATCCCATAAAGGCTAGGCGCATAGGGTCAGAGGTCCTTCGGGAGAGAAAATTGGCAGTCGCGAGCGGTATAGTCCCACTCGCCGTCATTTTCCAGACAGGTGGAGCGTGCGGAGCTTTCGCCGATTTCGGTAGCCATGAAGAAGACGCCGAGCACGATGGCGCAGATCACTGCAGAACCGAGCAGCGCGAACAACCAGCGTTTCCAGGCTGACACCTGCTTAAGCGACGCGTTCTTTTTGGCGTTTGGCCTTCTTCACTTTCTCGACGGCACGCTGACGGCGCAGACGTGAGAGGTGATCGATGAACAGCGTGCCTTCAAGGTGGTCCATCTCGTGCTGGATGCAGACGGCATAGAGGTCTTCCGCCCATTCTTCGACCTGATTACCATCATAGTCGAGATAGCGGATGAGACAGCGCGCAGGGCGCTCTACTTCGTCATAATAGTCCGGCACGGAAAGGCAGCCTTCTTCGTAGGGCTGGGTATCTTCAATCGTTTCAACGATTTCCGGATTCACAAAGTATTTTGGCTGCTTCTCGTCATTCGGGCCGCCCAGATCCATTACGATGATGCGCTTGGGGACACCAATCTGTACTGCAGCAAGGCCGATGCCCGGCGCTGCGTACATGGTTTCAAGCATATCATCCATCAGCGCGCGGATTTCATCAGTCACGCCGCCTTCTACAGGGGTTGAGACCTGTTTGAGGATAGGGTTTGGGATAGTCAGAATTTCACGAATAGCCATGGTTTGTAAGTATGGTCAGAGCGCCGTTTCGTCAATATTCCTGATCATTATCAAGTGGCAATTGAGGTGAGGTATCAGACTCGTCCTCAGTTGCGATTTCCGGAGTTTCTGTTGTCAGATCAGGTTCTTCGAACTGACCCGGATTTGTGTTCGACGGGAATTCCTCGATACGGGTAAGATCTTTGATTTCGGTGCCGCTATCGCTGAGTTGCAGCGTTTCGAACTTGCGGGCCTGTGGCATGACCATACGCTCGTATGAACCGGTCATCTGGTTGAAAGCGCTGACTGAACGGCCAAGGCTCGTGCCGACGCGTTCCATATGGTTGGTGAAGGTTGCCAGACGCTTATGGAGGTCGCGGCCCATCTGGGCAGCTTCGAGCGCGTTCTTCGCCGCTTCTTCCTGACGCCAGCCATAGGCGACGGCTTTGGCAAGCGCGATCAGGGTTGACGGCGTGACAATCAGGACCTTGTTGCGGGCCGCATAGTCGAACAGGTCGCGTTCCACCTGAAGCGCTGCGGCATAGAAGTTCTCGCCCGGCACATACATGGCGACAAAGTCCACGCGGCTTTCAAAGGCTTTCCAGTATTCCTTACTGGCGAGACGCTTCACATGGTCTTTCATCTTACGGGCATGCGCAGCGAGGAACGTGTTGCGACGTGTCTCATCCGGCTCGTCTGCGGCTTGCAGGAAGTCATCAATGCTGACTTTGGAGTCGACCACGATTTCGCGGCCGCCCGGCATGCGGATGATCACATCAGGGCGCAGTCCGTCGCCGCCGCTGCCATCTTGCTCGGTGAAGTCGGCATGTTCTGAGAGACCAGCCATTTCCATAACATTGCGAAGGCTCTCCTCGCCCCAGCGACCGCCGCCTTTCGGAGAGGAGAGGGCAGAGACGAGCTTGGACGTAACCGCCTGATTGCGGTTCAGCATTTCGCCGATGTTTTTGACCTGCTCGAAAATCGCAGATTTATCTTCGGCGCGGACTTTCTCCATGCCTTCCACGCGTTGTTCGAATTTGCCAATAGCCTCACGGATCGGGCTCATCAGGGATTTGATATTACCCTCAGCCGCTTCCTTCTGCTTGCCGAAGGTCTCGTTAGCTGTTTCGAGGAACAGGCTCTGAGATTGTTTGAGGGCAGAGTGTGCAATCTCTTTGAAGCGGTCTTCAACTTCCTGACGTAGCGCGGTCAGCTGTTCGCGTTCTTCCTTCATCGCGCGGTCGCGCTCTTCGGTGCGGGCTTCTTCGCGGCTGAGCTTGGTTTCAGCCTCTTCCAGACGCGCCTGCAAGGTCTTGCGCTGCTGCTCGACATAGTCGGCGCGCACTTCGGCCTGTTTACGCTCGTGCTCCAGCGTCTCTTCCAGCGATTTTACGCGAGAGAGGTTGGTGGCATTCTCTGTCAGCAGGGCGGCATACCGGCCATTCATCTGGTTGAGGCTCTCATTGCTCTCATTCGCACGCTTCCGGTGCGGCCAGAGTGAATAAATCAGAAGGCCGCTGAGAAACAGGGCAGCGAAAAGCGCTACATGCAGCAGATCAAACTGCGCATCGCCGATGGTAATTACGGACATTGTCATCATTTCAGCATACCCGGATTCGAATTCTCAGAACAAAACATAAACATATTCGGCGATCAACGACTATTGAACGGGACGGGGTTCACCCCAGTTTGAGCACATGCGCAAGAAATCAGACCTGCCCGAGAAAATTTGCCCCGTGTGCGACCGGCCATTCAGTTGGCGCAAGAAGTGGGAACGTGTCTGGGATGAGGTCGTGTATTGTTCTGAAAAATGTCGGCGCGAGAAGAAGTCAGTGCGCTGACTTTGTGTTACGGTCCATTTTCCAAAATTTTTCAGACGATCCTTTGCCCTATGCCAGATACTTTTGACGCGACTGTTTTCTATGCAGTTGGCGACATTCACGGACTTGCCGATCGGCTGAGTGCCCTTCACACGGAAATTTTCAATCACCATGCTACGCATCATAACGGAGCGTCGGCATGCATCGTCCATCTGGGCGATTACGTCGACCGGGGGAATAACTCCAAAGGTGTGATCGAGGCGATCTGGGCGCTTGAGGCCAAAGCTGAAGAGACTGACTGGCTGACCGTGAAGTCCATTCTGGGCAATCATGAGCAGATGATGCTTGAGGCGCTCGGTGGAGATACATCCTATCTTGTATCCTGGCTGCGCAATGGCGGCCGCGATACTCTGGAAAGCTATCGTCAGGGGGATGAAGACCTCGACGAGATTATGCTGAACATGCCGAAGGACCATTTGAGCTGGTTGTCCGGCTTGCCTGATATTTTCATTGTTGAGGACAGACGGTTTGTCTTCGTTCATGCGGGCGTCGAGCCTGCCATGTTTCCGGATGACGGGCAGGAGCCGCATCTGTGGACACGGTCGAAACGTTTCTTCGACGTCACACGCTGGTCCAAACGGCCCAAATTGGCTGGCTATACTGTCGTTCATGGCCATACCCCGGTAGAGGAAACGAAAATCGTTGAGCATAATGGCGCCCGACGGATCAATGTTGACCTCGGTGCGTGTTATGGCGGCCCTTTAACGGCTGTCGCACTGCCTCCAGTCGGCGAGCCGACATTCCTTCAGATACCGGCCGGACCTCACGCTGCTTCCAATGTCTGATCAGACAATGGAAGATCCGCAGGTGATATCTGCCGAGGGTGAAGTGGTTCGCGCAATGCCGTAGTCACAAATGGCCCGGATACAAAGGAAACGCCTGTTTTCAATGCTGATAAGAGTTCGTCTCTGGTTTTAACGCCCGTTATGGCTGCGCGGATTTTCAGTTTTCTGAGCTCTGGTATATGAGCGCCGAAATTTTCGATTTCGGTGAGGCGATCATTGATGATTGCATGAATATCGAACGTGACGGTGTGAAGTCCGCTATTCATAAAGCGCGACGCATTCATGTCAGTAGAGCTGATCTGCCAGTCCATATATCGGAAATGGGCGCCAAAATCTGTGGCGCAGCGCTGTATGGCGTCGAAGCTTGGGGAGTTCGGGCCACAAAATACCATGATGCCGACGTGTTCATCAATCCACTCTGGCGCCTCGCGAACCGCGTCCAGGAACTTTGTGCGGGCTTCTTTCGCGATCAATGTGCGGTACGTTACAGGTGTGAACAGAACGAGGGGTGTTCCGGATGCCCGTGCAACTTTCGCCCTTTCGACGGCGTGTCTGAACGCGGTAATCTCAAAATCGATGGTATTCTGGTCGCGGGCTTTGAGAAATTTTCCAAGGTGGATGTCATCAAACCCCGGGGCGCCATACATATCCATCGCAGTAATAGCGTGTGCGATGACTATTCGCTGCTTACATTGCAAGATTCCGCGAAATCTGAATCGGTGGTCGTTAGATGACGTTCCAGAATGCCAGTTATATCGCCAGGTAGATGAAGGTGTCTCTGTCGTTCTGTTAAGCTCTTCTACTTTGTTACGAAAAGCATCAGAAATTCTTCGCGCTTCTTCGGTGGGGGCTTTCAGAAACGTCTGAATTTCATCCATAGATCCAGCAAAACTGAGTACCTCAATCTCGCCTGTGTCATCTTCTTCAGAACCGAACAGAAACTCGCGTAATCGCATTTGCAGCGATATGACGTATTCATCAAGCTCGTCTTCGTGGCCGTCAGCTGAGATCATGAAGGCGGTGAAATCAAGAACGTGATACTTGAAAGGAATTTTAACGGTATTTTCGAGAAAACGTTTGGAGTAAGTCCCAATCGTTTTCTTTATGTCTGCGGATGAAGCTGCAGACTCGGGCACAGAAAGCCGGATCAGTCTGATTGCCGCAGACTTTTTGACGCCGGATTTTGAGGAGTGAGTAGCTCCCGAGGCCATATATTCATCCTTTTTACCTGACTAGACCAGTAAAAAGTAAATATGCGCACAAGCAACGTTCATGAATTTAACTCTTTTATCGTGCGCCGAGGCGTAAATTATTGAGCGGCTTGACTTCGGCTGCGTGCGCAGGAAAACACCCGTAACAGTTTTCTCAATAGACAGGTCAGAAGAGAGACACGGCCATGACCAAAATCCGGCTTCATAAGGGCGATCTGCCTGCAGGTGTAACATTCGGCGATAGCGTAGCTGTTGATACCGAAACGCTCGGCCTGTCTCTGGTGCGCGACAAGCTTTGTGTTGTCCAGCTGTCCTCTGGCGACGGCACTGCCCACGTTGTGCAGCTTGACCGTTCTTCATATGACGCGCCGAACCTGAAAGCTCTGCTCGCCGATACTGGCGTTGAGAAGATCTTCCACTTCGCACGCTTTGATGTGGCCATGATCCAGAAATGGTTCGGTGTCACCTGTGCACCCGTCTTCTGCACGAAGATCGCATCCAAGCTGGCGCGGACCTACACAGACCGTCACGGCCTGAAGGATGTGTCCCGCGAGCTGGTTGGCGTAGACATGTCAAAAGCACAGCAAAGCTCTGACTGGGGCGCAGAAACGCTCAGCGAAGCGCAGCTCGCTTATGCTGCATCGGACGTGCTTCACCTCCACGAAATTCGCGACCGCCTTACCGGCATGCTGGACCGCGAAGGTCGTCTGGATCTGGCGCGTGAGTGCTTCGATTTCCTTCCGACACGTGCGCGACTCGATCTGGAAGGCTGGCCGGATACGGATATCTTCGCGCACAGCTAGGCCGGCTGGTGCGAGGTTTGGCGGTGACAGCTTGCGTTAAAAGCGGGCTTTGCCGCTAAATAATCTGATAAAACATCGTGTATCGTAGATTTGCCCTAGTTTCGCCTCACAGCTTTCGCTAGGTGATTTATTCGTACACGGAGACCACACTCGGCGATCATGAGCAGCCTGTCCGCACAACAGAATGACATCTGGGCCCCAAAGCGCCGCCTGTCTCTGAAACAGGCGCGGTCTCGGTCTGATCTCGTTGGTCTGTTGCGGATGCTGTTTATCACGGGTGCCGCGCTGTCAGCTGGTGCGCTTCTCGGCAGCTTTATTGTCAGCATCGTGAATGGCCATGGCCCGCGCGCAGATTATACCGCGACACAGGTCGTTACTATGTTGAATCCGCGCTTTACGGGGCGCGATGCAAACGGCCAGCCTTATGTGATCACTGCTGATACGGCCCAGCGGAACGGTGCAAATGCCTCTCTCATCGAATTGCAGAACCCTGCGCTAGATGATGGCCTTAATGGTACGGTTCAGGCGCCGCGCGGCGTGTTCGATCAGGACGCCCAGCATCTGGAACTCTTTGAAGACGTGGTTCTGATGGATGCGAGCGGGAATCGGTTTGTGACGACTCATGCGCGTATGTATGTTCAGGAAAACCGCGTTGTCGGTCTTGAGCCTCTCGAAGGCGAAGGCCCGTTCGGACGTTTGCGCGCAGACAGTTATGAGATTAATGACGGTGGTGACCGGGTGACGTTCAGGGGGAATGTCTGGACGGAAATTCAGCCAGCCAGTCGGGAGACAGGAGAGTAGGAATGTTGAAGTCACTTGTTCTGGCCACGGGCCTGATGACGGCGCTGACGTTCAGCGCCTCTGCGCAACTCAGCGGCCAGCGTGGCCCGATCCAGATTGAAGCTGACCAGCTCGACTTCATCGATAGCGAAGCGCGCGCTGTTTACATCGGCAATGTCGATGCAATTCAGGGCGATGCGCGTATCCGTGCCGAGCGCCTGACGATTTACTTTGAGCAACGCTCTGAAGATGGCAGCTCTGCTACCGCGCTTGGCGGCAATGTTGGCGACGTTCAGCGCCTCGTCGCTGAAGGTGAGGTTTACTATCTGACACCTAGCGAGCGTGCGCGTGGTGATCGCGGCGTCTATGACTATGAAGCCGATACGATAACACTGACAGGCAATGTCACAGTGACCCGCGGTGAAAACGTAATTGCCGGTGACCAGCTGGTTGTTGATCTGGCGAATGGTCGCTCGACTGTTACCTCTGAAGGGCGCACGCAGGGTACGCGCGTTCGAACCGTTATTATTACGGACGCTTCTGAAGAGGAATAAACCTGATCGAAGCCGAAGTTTTTCGGAAACTTCAACAGGCTTTTAATGATCGTATGCAAGTTTGGGGCCGCGGGCCTTACCAAAGTCGCGCGAAACGGGAGAATTTTTGTGAGCAATGACCAGTCAGGTCTCGTCGCTAAGAACCTAGCCAAGTCGTTCAAGAAACGACGGGTGGTTCACGACGTATCACTCTCTCTCAAACGCGGTGAAACGGTAGGTCTGCTCGGCCCAAACGGTGCAGGTAAAACAACCTGCTTTTATATGATGATGGGGCTTATCACGGCCGATGAGGGACATATTGAGATTGACGGTGAGGATGTAACCTCCCTGCCAATGTATCAGCGTGCCCGTCTCGGGGTGGGGTATTTGCCACAGGAAACATCAATCTTCCGCGGTATGACCGTAGAAGAAAACGTGATGAGCGTTGTTGAGCTGATCGAGAAAGACAAGAAAGCGCGGAAACAGGCGGTTGAAGGTCTTCTGGAAGAGCTGAACATCACGCATATCAGATCGCAGTCAGCTATGTCTCTGTCAGGTGGTGAGCGCCGCCGGGTAGAGATTGCGCGCGCGCTTGCATCAAGGCCGAGTTTCATGTTGTTGGACGAACCGTTCACCGGGATCGACCCATTGGCCATATCGGATATTTCCGATCTGGTGCGCTATCTTAAAGAGCGCGGCATCGGCGTATTGATTACAGATCACCAGGTCCGTGAGACCTTGCAGATCGTAGACCGCGCCTCCATCATTTATGATGGCCGAGTTCTTTTCGAAGGCACACCTGAAGATATCCTCAAAAACGAGGAAGTGCGCCGGGTCTATCTGGGTGAAAGGTTCGCGGCCTAGGAGGCACGCGGTGGCGTTTTCACAGCGGATAGAACTACGACAGGGCCAGTCCCTAGTCATGACCCCCCAACTGCAGCAGGCAATCAAGCTGTTGCAGCTATCCAATATTGAACTCGCTGAATATGTTGATCAGGAGCTGGAAAAGAACCCGCTCCTCCAGCGTGATGATTCCGAATACAGCAATGACGACTCGTCATCAGAAACAGCTGATGATTACGGCTCGTCTGCAGAAAACTCTCAGCTCGCTGATGCGCAGGACAATCTCGATGCGCCGCGCGAGGATACATATGAAGCCGATAGCCCGTCTGAGAATGCTGTAGAAGCGCACGGTTCCGCGAGCGCAGGATCTGGCGCCGGTAGCACGCAGTCCGGTTCTGGCGGTGGCGGCGGCGAAGACTTTGACTTTGAGTCTGTTCTGTCATCGGAAAAGACCCTGCGTGAGCACTTGAAAGATCAGTTGGCCATGTCCGGCCTTGATGAGGTCGACCAGCTTATTGCGTCTCAGCTCATCGAAGAGACAGACGATGGCGGCTATATGCGCGGGGATATCGAGCAGACCGCCCAGACGCTGGGCGTTGAGCAAGAACGGGTGCTGCGCATTCTGGATGTGTGTCAGGGGTTTGAGCCAACGGGCGTTATGGCACGGTCTTTGGAAGAGTGTCTGGCGCTTCAGCTGAAAGAGCAAAACCGGTTTGACCCGGCTATGGAAGCGCTGCTGAACAATCTGGCCCTGGTGGCCAAGCATGATCTGTCAGGTCTTGCGCAGATTTGCGGTGTCGACCGCGCCGACGTGCTGGACATGATCGCGGAGATCAAAGCACTTACGCCGCGTCCGGGTGCTTCGTTTGCAGGTGATGCGGCTCAGGCCGTTCAGCCGGACGTATTTGTCCGCGAGCTTCCTTATGGCGCGTTCGGCGTCGAGCTGAACTCCGATACGCTTCCGCGCGTCCTCATGGACCGTACGTATTACGCTGAAGTCTCTCAAATGCCGATGCGCGACAAAGATAAGGAATTTATCGAAGATTGCGCCGCGAATGCGAACTGGTTGATCAAAAGCCTTGATCAGCGCGCGCGCACAATTTTGAAGGTCGCTCAGGAAGTGGTGCGCCAGCAGGATGCGTTTTTCGTGCACGGCGTTGCGCATCTGCGCCCGCTGAATCTGAAGCAGGTGGCCGATGTGATTGGCATGCACGAATCTACTGTTTCGCGTGTCACATCGAACAAATATCTCGCGAGCCCGCGCGGCCTGTTCGAACTGAAATACTTCTTCTCCGCAGCTATTCCATCGACAGGTGAGGGTGAGGCGCACTCCGCTGAGGCTGTTCGTCACCGGATTAAAACACTAATTGATGGTGAGACGCTAGCGACGGTTCTGTCTGATGACCAGCTGGTTGAGGAGTTGCGCGGCTTCGGGATCGAAATTGCGCGGCGTACGGTCGCAAAGTATCGCGAATCTTTACGTATTCCTTCGTCCGTCCAGCGCCGCCGGGCGCTGCGTCAGTCCGCCTAAATTCCTGATAAATATATAGTTTCCTACTGCTATCCGGACGATATCGCGTGAGAAATTGCGCGAATAAGTTTGGTTGCCTGTTAACATGTTTTCATGACAATCTGCTCGTACTTGTCTGGCGGACTAGGCCGTCGACATTACGTAAGTGGAAGCAGGAGATTTCTCTGACGGCAGGTTTTCAGGACATTCGTATTTGCCCTCATTCTTGCCACAAGACCGTCGAATGCTGCACACTTAGGTGTAGGGGCAGATAAATAAAGAGGACCCATCATGCAAATTCAGATTGCTGGACGGAACATCGATCTTGGCGAAGCTCTCAAAAACCGCATCGAAAGCGGGCTTGAGGACGCAGTAACTAAGTATTTTGATCGAGCGACGGAAGGTAATGTGAGTATGGCCAAGGATGGCCATCTGTATGAGGCAGAATGTCAGGTCGCGCTCCCCTCAGGGATATCTCTACAATCAAGCGCAGAAGCCAATGATCCGTATGCCGCATTTGAGCTGGCGCTGGACAAGCTGGAGAAGCGTGTGCGTCGATATAAGCGTCGCCTTCGTGACCATCACCGTCCGGATAGCAACCGTCTGCCAGCAGAAATGGTCGCTTACTCCGTTCTCTCAGCTGCTGATGAGGACGAATCAGAGGTTGATTCAGGCGACGTAGATACGGTAGACGCTCCGGCGGTGATCGCTGAACAGCAGACCAACATCAAGACAATGACCGCTTCAATGGCAGTCATGCAGCTGGAGCTGGCAGAAGTTCCGGCATTGATGTTCCGTAATGCTGTACATGGCGGCCTTAACATGGTTTACCGCCGCAATGACGGCAATATCGGCTGGGTCGATCCGGGAAAATAGTCCAGATCGCGCCCTACGCGGCCGAAACTGAGGTATAAATGACAAGAGATCTTTCAGATCTTCTATCGGGTGGACCTGTTTTGCCCGCCTTGAATTGCTCAAGCGCGAAACAGGTCTTCTCACGACTGTCTAATGCTATGGCTGAGAAGACAGGTGTGTCCGAGCGCGATGTCCAGCGCGCGATTCTTGAGCGTGAGAAGCTTGGTTCCACAGCTGTGGGGCATGGCGTTGTTCTACCTCACGCCCGCCTTCCTGGTATTGTCAGCCCGATCGGTGGATTTGCACGTCTCATCTCGCCAGTAGATTTCGACGCGGTAGACGAGCAGCCTTGCGATCTCGTTTTCATGCTTCTTGCATCAGACGGAGACGGTGCGGACCATTTGCGTGCGCTGGCGAAAGTGGCGCGTGTAATGCGCCAGTCCAGCATTCGCAGCCAGCTACGTGAAGCTGCTACCGAGCAGGATATCCGCGATATCTTCGGTGCATCCGTCACCAGCTCTGCAGCCTGATTTCAAACAAGTCTTCGTCCTGCCCCTAATGGCAGGTTAACGATATCGGCAAAACCTGAGTGTTTGATAAGGACGCTTCTTAAAATCTTTGTGATTGAATTTAAGGGATTAATCTCTTGAGTTCTTTATGCCTGACCTGCTGACTTTTTCAGATCGTATCTATGTGGACCCGGTAATGCTGGGGATTTTCCTCATGGGCCTCGCGATCGTCACCGTTATGGTGATGACGTTCAGACACAATCTGCGACAGGCGGGGAACGGAATTGGCGATTTTCCAGCTATTCTGACGATCCTGCTGGGACAAGTGATCTTTAGCCATACTCTGCTGTTTACGCTGGCGCTGTATCCACACGAGCAGATCCGTCTCACTGAAGTTGAAATCGGTGTCCTGATGCTGGGATCTATCTGTGCCGCCGCTGCAAGCGTGTGGCTTGCGGGTGGACGTTCAGCTCAGCGCCTGAGGCCATATACCGGATATTGCACGTCATCCATGGTAATCGCTCTGGCGGTAATGTCTCCGATGCTTGCGCACGCCGAGCTGCCGGCATCTGTCGACTGGGTCGCTATCGGCGTAGTTATTCTGGCTGTTGTCGGAATTAATGGCACTTTGCACCGGACGTTACTGTCCGGAGATAATAAAGCTCTTGCGCTGCTTAGCCTTGGCGTCATGACGGCATCGGTTGTGACTGCACAGTACGTCATCGCCCAAAGCCTGCATTTTGAGGCGTCAGAGCTGTCGCGTCTGAACCATGATGGCAAGAACGCTTTCTGGCTGGAGGTTTTCCTGCTCATGATCGGTGTGCTGGGCATTGGCCTCAGCGCGGTAATGGGCAACAATCCACGTCAGCACTGGCGACGTTTCGCCGTGACGGCGGTGCTGGTCTCCATGACATCTATCGCCGTGTTCACGGCGAATGAGATGTCTTTGCGTTACTCGAATACGCATTTTGAGCTGGCGCGCCTCGTTGAATCGCTAAACGGCAATCGTTCTGCGCTGTACGTGAAGTATCTTCAATATGAAGAGCGCGAAGACGGCACGATGCGCCAGTCCGTTCCTTCTGATGTCTTTCGCAACCTTGAAACCTATTACGAAGCGGCTGGCCGCATCGACCGGCTGATGGGCAGCAGCAATGTTCAGGATGGTATCGAGACCTTCTACCGCGAAGACATCCACCATGACGGTCATGATCATGATGCGGTAACTCTGGCTGATGAAATCGACCGCTTCTATCAGTTCATGAAGTCGGAATTCGGCCTTCAGGTGTCTCCGGTTGAGATCAGTGATGTCGATCAGATCATGTTTGAGCGCCGCCTCAACGAATTTTCCAACCTGATCATTGCGTCAGCGCGAGGCGCCTCAGAATCTCAGGAGCTGATCCGCGATATGGCGCTGCTCGGCGGGTTCTTCCTCGTCCTGTTTCTTGCGCTGGGCGTATTTCTTCCTGCGCACCGCTCAACCATTCAGGCGCTAGATGCTCTTGAGGCTGAGAAGGCACGTATCTACAAGCTCGCGCTGTGTGCTGAACATACGACGAAGGGTATCGTACTCACCAATGGCCGCGGCCAGATCACCTGGTGCAATGACGCGTTCTGCGACATGACCGGTTACCGTTTCAGCGAACTTGAGGGCTATACGCTGCTTCAGAAAACCCGCAATCCGGATGCGGATCAGCGCGTGATCAGCAAGGCGTTCATCTCGCTGCGAAATGCGGAACCGACTGATATTGAGGTCCTGGCACTCCGTAAGGATGGCTCTGACTTCTGGATGAGCGGATCGATTACGCCGGTTGTCGAAAATGGGCGCCTCAGCAAAGTCGTCCACGTCCTGAACGATGTGACTGAAGAACGTGAAATGCGCGACCGCCTCGCGACAGCTCAGGCCGAAGCAGAGCGTCTGGCGCTGGTTGTGCGCCACGCGTCTGACGGCATCGCGCTGCTTGATGCCGAGATGCAGCTCGACTGGATGAACCCGTCACTTGAAAAAATGACCGGTTATACCTTTGAAGAAATTCAGGAAAGCTCTCTGCACGAGCTGCTGCGCGGCATCGAAACCAATGCAGAAGACGTAGCGGACATGCTCTCTACCGTACGCCTGCGTGAACCATTCTCAGGAGAGTTTCTGGCGTATCGCAAGGACGGCTCGGAGTATTGGATTGAGGCTATTCTGTCTCCGTTCTTCGACGAAGGCGGTGTGTTTACCGGGTATATCGTGGTGCACCGCGACATTTCCGAACGTAAAACGCTTGAGCTCGCTCTGATTTCCAACCGCGACGAGCTTGCTGCGCGCGTTGAGGAGCGTACGCAGACGATCATGAATCAGTCGCTGGAGCTTGAAAAAGCGCTCGCCTCAGAGCGCGAGCTCAACCGCATGCAGACTGAATTTGTGTCCATGGCCAGCCATGAGTTCCGCACACCGCTGACCATTATTGATGGTATTGCGCGCCGCCTCGACAAGCGCGCGGATAAGTTTACGCCAGATGATGTGCGCGAAAAGGCTCAGACACTGCGCGCGACTGTGAAGCGTATGACAATGCTTGTGGAGCGTACGCTGGACGCGTCGCGTCTCTCCTCGGGGCGTATCAAACTGACGCCAGAGACCTTCAAGCTTCGCGATCTGGTCAATGAAGTGTGTGCCCGTCAGCGCGAAGTCGCGTCAGCTCACAAGATCGATTTGGATGTGAACGACTATCCGGAAGAACTCTTCGGCGATGCGCGCCTGATGGATAACGTTTTCACTAATGTGATTTCAAATGCCGTGAAATATTCCGGTGAGAACAAACATGTCAGTGTCCTTGGCACGACTGAAGGTAATTACGCCGTTCTCAGGGTTCGCGATTCCGGCATCGGCATTCCGAAAGATGAGTTGCCGAAGATTTTCCAGCGCTTTTTCCGCGCCAGCACGTCAACAGGTATTCCGGGTACAGGCATTGGCCTGAACCTCGTGAAAAGCCTTGTTGATATGCACCACGGCAAGGTGGAGCTGGATAGCGTAGAGGGTGAATGGACTGAATTTACGATCCGGCTGCCGCTGCAGTCACCGCTGGAGACAGGGGTGATGATGTCGGAGCTGGATGAAGAAGACGGGGAGCTCGGGGGAGCAGTTGTTGAAGCTGCGACGGGCACCGGGGGATAATTTATGCAAAATTTCAAACACGATATTGGATTGCCAAAAATGTCGGACATTGCCAGTCAGGAATTGCAGGAGCTGAGGGAACGACTCTCGGAACTCACACGCCATTCCTTGCGCACGCCGCTGACTGTAATTGATGGCAATGCGCGCCGCCTCGAACGATTTGCGGGGCAGGTGTCAGCCGAAGAGGTCAAGGCAAGAACCGAGATCATCCGGGCGACAGTCGACAAAATGGTTGAGCTGGTGGAGCACTCTATCGAGCTTACGCAAATGGCGGCCTGCATCAAGCCGGATCCGGTGATGAACGTCATGCTGCACGAACTCGTGGAAGGCATTACCCGTGAACATCAGGCCGTACGCCCTGACGTTAATCTGGTCGCCTGGCTCACGGAATGCCCTGATCTGGTCGTTGGTGATCGCAGGCTCGTTGAGTTGATCCTCGACAAACTTCTCACCATTGGCGGCGATCTCATCACCAACCGTGGCCGACTGGACCTCGTTATGTGGTCGGAGGGCCGTTGGGCCAATATCACTTTGAAAGCTATCTTTGAGGCGCGTTCGCTCGTCGACGTTCGCGACCTTTCAGAGAAACTGGAAGCAGACCGCAACCAGGCCACGACCGTGCTGCCTGATGGCGTAAACCTGAAGCTCATCCGTCTGCTCGTAGAGCAGCATGAAGGGGAGCTCGACATAGAAGATTGCGAAGACCGTATAGAGTTCGAGATACGGCTTCCGATTACCGGGCATGATGAGAAGTGCGAGAAACCGCTGCTCTACCTGCCTGAAGACAACTCAGACTCTCAGAAAGAAGGAACTGTGAAATGAGCGCGCGTATCGCAGTCGTAGAAGACGAGGCGGAAATCAGGTCCCTGATCGTCGAAGAATTGGAAGACGAGGGATATGAAGTGGCTTGCGCCGGCAACGGTGCTGAAGGCCTCAAACTGATTCAGGAATTCAAGCCGCAACTTGTCTTGTCTGACATTACAATGCCGGTGCTTGACGGTTATGGCATGCTGGAAGGCCTTCGTGAGCTGAAGGCGTTTTCGTCTACCCCGATCGTTTTTCTGAGTGCTCTGGCGGACCGCCGTCACATCATTCAGGGGAAGAAAATGGGCGTGGATGACTATGTCACCAAGCCAATCGACTTTGAGCTGCTTCTGGCAACCGTTGAGGCGCGTCTTCGCGAAGTTGAACGTATGACCGCTGAAAAAGAAGAGCAGATGGTCAAGCTCTACCACTCCTTCATGGCGCAGCCTGAGCAGGAGCGCCGCGTTAAACCTGCGCTGATCATTGCTGCTGAATGGCAGGATATCGACGATATCGAGAGCTCGCTTCGCAAGATGGGCGTCCCGTTCATCGTTCACCATCGTGGATCGCAGATCGACGGATATCTGGCGGAGAAAGCATACTCAGCTGTCATCCTGTCCCAGAACACGAATGATCAGACTGCTCTCACAATTTTGAAACGCAGCCAGCAGTTTGCGAAGCTGAGTATTCCAAAATTCCTGCTAATCGAGGATTCCAAGGCAGCTCAGGATATGAGCTATTGGGACAAGTTTACTCGTGTGATCTCACTGGATCGCGCGACTGAAGCGGACATTGAGGAAACAATCTCCGCTTACATCTAAGCTGGCTTTAAATCCCATCCCTGCCGGATGCTGTTTTCTAATGCGCTCAAAAGCGCATCCGGCGAATAGGGTTTAGCAACGTTCGGCGCTTCAGGCAGGCTTGCCTGAAGCTCGTTCATTCCCGATGCATAAATAAACGGGATAGCCTGCTGGCTCAGGCTTAAAGCGATTGGCTCGCATGTCTGGCCGTCCAGCATGACGTCTACGACCGCGTAGGCGACGGGGTATCTGCTGAGGATATCCATTGCTTCGTCGCAGTTACTTGCGACATGCACCTGAGCCGCGCCCATGCTTTCAAGCATATCAGCGACATCCAGTGCGATGATTGTGTTGTCCTCGACCAATAAGGCGTGTCCGGAGAAGGGACCGGTCATAGCATTGCTCCGATCCTCGCCCGCTCGGGCGTTCAGTGTTGCGGGTACGGTTGTATATCACAGCTTAACGTACTTGAGACGCTGCGTATTTGATCGAGATTAAAGCAACTGCAGACTGTGATCAGTCCTCCGGTAACCATGACAAATTGAGGTCCTGATAACGGTCGACATAGTCAATCATCTGCGAAAGACCCTCTTCATCGGTAATTTCGATGAACTGACGGCTCCTGCGGATAAAGCCTCCATCCTCAAGACGCTTGAGCATACGGCTGACGTGAACGCTTGTCAGACCCGTCGCATCGCCAATCTGCTGTTGTCTCAGCGGGCACATGAAACCGTTCTGAGCGGTATCGTTCATCAATCTGAGGCGGCTCAGCGTCTGCAACAGGAAAAGCGCCACGCGCATCTCACCGTCGTTACGACGCGAGATCATTACCCGATCCGAAATTATTGCATGCTCGATCGCTCCCAGCGCCGTTATGAGCGCAGCAAGGCGAGGGCTTTCGCTGAATACTTCATTCAGATCGCCGGTGCGAATTTTACATGCGATCAGGTCGGACTCAGCCACGCAGGTATTTTTGACGGTGGAGAATGCAATATTCTCGAAACCGACAACGTCACCTGGATGGTGAATTTGCGCGATGCTTGATCCGCCGTCTTTGAGAAGTTTACCGGAACTCACCCACCCTGATTTCAGGATGACAAGTTCATTAGCGGGCTGACCTTCAGACAGAAGAACATGGCCACGTGGGAGGCCAACAGCATTGGTCTCCAGACGCGCAAGCAGCTCAACATGGCGGCTGCTAAGATGCGTAAGCTTCATAAGCTTTGCGGCAAGACAAGATGCTGTCTGCGCGTGCTCACGGCCTTCGAATGTATAAACAGGCATATCCATAAGGAGGAAACGCGTATCGCCAGCTCGAAGTTTCCGCCATAATCTAGGTTAAAGTGTGACAGAATTCTGCATATCAATTGCAGTTGAACATTAGGTCGCTGTTTTGATTGACGAAAAAGTTGCCATATTTTGAAAATTGCGCGCTTTAAGGGGGCCGAACGGGCCATGCGGCGCTATGAAATATGGGGTTTATCGCGTCCATTCGCCTGAATAGGGAAATTTTTCGCGGCAAATCCAGTTTTCTATTTTTGATAGTGTTGTGGTCCGAACACCAAGACAGGGATGTACGTGTTTAGCGGTCTTCAGGATCGACGCCGTCATTGAGGCGCGCACGCAGTTCTTTACCGGCTTTGAAGAATGGAACGAACTTCTCTTCGACCTGTACAGTTTCGCCTGTACGCGGGTTGCGGCCAACGCGAGCATCGCGCTTACGCACTGAAAATGCACCGAAACCTCTGAGTTCTACGCGAGACCCGCTTTCAAGGGCGGAGGTGATCTCTTCCAGAATAACATCGACGACCTTCTCCAGATCCTGTGGACGGAGATGCGGGTTTTCATCAGTCAGTTTCTGAACGAGTTCTGAGCGTAGCATTCCCCCACCATATACGTTTTCGCGGCGAAACCAAAGGCTTCGCCGCGAATTTGTGATTGAATTTTTACTATGAAGGCAAAATTTCTATTGTTTGCCTTCTTCCTCATCACCTTTGAGGGCCGCACCAAGGATATCACCGAGGGACGCGCCAGAGTCAGCAGAGCCGTACTGAGCGACTGCTTCTTTCTCTTCTTCGATCTCCAGAGCTTTAATGGAGAGCGTTACGCGGCGAGAGTTGCGGTCGAAGTTTGTGACTTTCGCGTCGATTGTGTCGCCAACAGCGAAACGCTCCGGGCGCTGCTCTGAACGGTCACGGGAAAGGTCAGAGCGACGGATGAAGGCTTTGAGGCCTTCTGGAAGCTCAACTTCGATACCACCGGAAGCGACTTCGGTGACAGTAACGGTGAGGGTCGAGCCCTTACGCACGTCGCCACCAGCCATCGGGTCGTCGCCGAGTTGTTTGATGCCGAGAGAGATACGTTCTTTCTCAACGTCAACTTCGAGGACCTTAACTTTGACGGTGTCGCCTTTGTTGTAGTCTTCGATTGCTTCTTCGCCCTGACGGTTCCAGTCGATGTCGTTGATGTGAACCATACCGTCGAGGTCTGGGCCGATGCCAACGAACATACCGAATTCGGTGATGCCGCGAACTTCGCCTTCGAGTTCAGAACCGACTGGGTGGTCAACGAGGAACGCATCCCATGGGTTGTCCATGCACTGCTTGAGGCCGAGAGAGATGCGACGCTTGTCTGCATCAACGTCGAGGACCATGACGTCAACTTCCTGAGAAGTAGAGACGATTTTGCCCGGGTGGACGTTTTTCTTAGTCCAGGACATTTCAGACACGTGGATGAGGCCTTCAACGCCGTCTTCCAGCTCAACGAACGCACCGTAGTCAGTGATGTTCGTGATGCGGCCAGTGTAGCGAGCGCCCAGTGGGTATTTCGCTTCAACACCATCCCATGGGTCGGACATGAGTTGCTTCATGCCGAGAGAGATACGTTGTGTGTCCGGGTTGATCTTGATGATCTGAACTTTGACAGTCTCGCCAACGTTCACAACCTGGCTTGGGTGAGAAATACGTTTCCAGGACATGTCTGTGACGTGGAGGAGGCCATCAATGCCGCCGAGGTCAACGAACGCACCGTAATCGGTGATGTTCTTGACGACGCCTTCACGAACGTCACCTTCAGCCAGTTCGCCGACGATCTCTGCACGTTGCTCTGCACGGCTCTCTTCGAGAACTGCACGGCGGGATACAACGATGTTGCCACGTGGGCGGTCCATTTTGAGGATCGCGAACGGCTGAGCAACACCCATGAGTGGGCCGACGTCTTTGATTGGACGGATATCAACCTGAGAACCCGGGAGGAACGCGTTGACGCCACCGAGGTCAACCGTGAAGCCACCTTTAACGCGGCCAACGATTGCGCCTTCTGCAGGCTCTTCTTTCTCGTGAAGTTTCTCGAGGCGTGTCCATGCTTCTTCGCGGCGTGCTTTGTCGCGCGAAAGAACAGCTTCGCCGAGCGCGTTTTCGATGCGCTCAAGGTAAACTTCTACGATATCACCAGCGCTAGGTGTCGCATCCTGACCGAACTCGCGAAGTGGAACGCGACCTTCAGTTTTCAGGCCGACGTCAACGATCACTGCGTCGTTTTCGACGGAAATTACAGTAGCCGGTACAACGCGGCCTTCTTGCATATTGCTTCCAGCAAAGCTGGATTCAAACATGGACGCAAAATCGTCCGTAGATGGGTTCATAGTTTCAGCAGACATTGAGACTCCAAAATTTCTGCAAGCCCCATGGATTGCGCCATAGGACAAATGACACTGCGAGTGTCGGTTAAAGTTGATGTGAATTCAGTCGATCAAGGTGCGGGCCGGTGGATTTTAGCTGCCCGGGGGCTGGCTAACGACCTGCGATGCGTGCCCTGACCTGATCGACAATGAGCCGGGCGTGTTCTCGTGCCGCGTCTATAGACAAATGAGTCGTATCTAGCAAGTGGGCATCTTCTGCCGGTTTCATCGGCGCGACGGCGCGGTTCTTGTCCCGCTCGTCACGTTCTTTGAGCTGGGTGACCATTTCGTCCTGCGTGATCGGGTCGCCTTTGGCGTTGAGTTCAGCTACGCGCCGCGCCGCGCGGACCTCAACATCGGCGTCTATCCAGAATTTGATGTCAGCGTCAGGGCAGACAACCGTGCCGATATCGCGTCCGTCCAGAATTGCGCCTCCGGCCTGTGCTGCGAAATCGCGCTGTAGCTGGAACAGGGCTTTGCGTACATCCGGATGCACTGCAACGCGCGAGGCTGCCTGACCGACTTCTGCGGTACGAAGTTCGTCCGGCTTCATGGCGTTGATATCGAGCGTGGCTGCAAGTTCCGCCGCACCGGCTTCATCATCGGGCGAGACGCCAGCATCAAGGCAGGCTTTCGCCGTCGCGCGGTAGAGAAGGCCCGTATCAAGGTGAGGAAGGCCTAAGTCTGCCGCGAGGCCTTTGGAGAGTGTGCCCTTGCCGGAGGCGAGCGTGCCGTCAACGGCAATGACTAAACGGTTCTGAGCCATGAATTCTGAATAGGCCTCTCTTAGGGCAGCAGTGGTGTCGGGATCGAACGCTACCAGATAGATTTCAGTGTCATGCTCTTTAACGTGGTTTGCGCAGGTCTCAACCGCGATCTCGGCGGCTTCCAGGGCCGGAAAGCCATAAGCGCCTGTCGAGATGGCAGGAAAGGCGATGGATTTCACGCCATGGCAGAGCGCTTCCTGCAGGCAGTTGCGATAACAGGCTTCAAGATCATCCGCTTCACCCTGCTGGCCATCATGAAAAATCGGGCCAACGGTGTGAAAGATGAGCCGGGGCGCGAGCCCGAAGCCTTCAGTCACGCGCACTTCTCCGGTCGGGCAGGGCGCAAGTGGCCGGCAGGCGTCTTTTAGCTGCGGCCCGGCAGCTGCATGGATCGCACCATCAACACCGCCGCCGCCCATCAGGGTCTTATTCGCCGCGTTGACGATTGCGCCGACTTCAAGGTCCAGAATATTGCCATGATAAATGTGCAGCATGGTTTGAGAGTACGCTTTAAAAGGAGTGTATGAAAGTTAATCAGAGAAAACCATATACTCCATATGGTCTTTGTGCCGCATTCCGCGAAGTCGGTTGCTGTGAGACAGTCAGGCGGAGGCCGATATGAGATACTGGTTCTACATTGAAGTAATGCGCCGCGTTCTGCTGGTCGCGGGCGTTCTCGCGGGTGGCGCGGCCTTATTCCAAGGCCAGCACTTCGTCATCGGCGCGATCTCGATTGCGTCTGGTATTCTCGCTTACATTTTCCTGCCGAAAGAGAAGCTGCCTTCGACATCAGAGCATATGTCCTACGGCGAAGACGTGATTGGCGTCGATGTCGGGGCGAGCGTTCTGGCCCTGCCGCTTCTGGCGCTTGTCTATTCGCTGATCGGCAATGACGGCATGCCGCGTTGGTGGATGGTGTTCATCTTCACCTCGCCGATGATTGTCGCCGGGCTCGTACTTTACTGGATGGCGACGCGAAATGCCTGCCTCTGGCTGTCGCTGGATAGCGGCCACGTAAAACTGGCAGATATTAAGACCGTGCATGAATTCCATCTGTCGCAAGTCGTCGACGCGAGGCCCCACGTCTTCAAAATGCCAAACTGGGGCTGGGCGTTGCTGGCTGCATTTGACGGTCCGCGAGGCGTCGGCATGGCCATTCTGCATGGCGGACGTAAGGCGGAGTATCTGAACCTCACGCTGAAAGACGGAACAGAAATCACACTGCCGAAAGATGGCTTTCCGGCTGTCTCCGCCCTTGAAGAGCAGCTACAGCCAGTGAGCATTTAACCTGCGTCGATCATCTCCATGATCTGCGCGATCGCATCTGCATGGCCCTCAATCTGCGCGTCTTCCGGATAAATGTTGATCTCCACATCCGGCGGAATGCCGCGGCCTTCATAGACGACGCCTTCAGCCGTCTGGAAAGTTTCATTCGCGAGTTCCAGATACCAGCCATTCGGAAGCGGTTTTGCCAGCGGGGTCGAGAACGCGCCGCGCGTCGTCGTGCCGACATGCGTTACATTCGGCAGCTGTTTCATCATCATTGTCGTGATCTCGCCGCCAGACACCGTCACATCGCTGGTCATCAGATAGACCGAACCTGTGAAGCGCGGGCCGTCATAAGGCTCAATCGGGTATTCGGTTGTTGCTTCCGGCTCGCCCTCGACGGTCACGCGGTACCCCATGAACGGAGCCTCGGTGAAACGCGCCGCCAGAGCACGTGTGACAGCGTCGTATCCGCCACGATTGTTTGAGAGGTCGAAAATGATGGCTTCATGATCAGCAAAGCGGGTAAGGGTGTCATCCATGATATCCGCGAGCGCGGAGAGTTCAGCCTGAGACCATTCAATCGTGCCCGGCACCTCGCCAGAGCTGAAACCACCCATTGTGAAAATCTGGATATAACCGACGCGCTCGTCGATTTCGCCGACCACGACGCGATCAGCAATCAGTTCCATGCCCTCGTCGAGCACATCTGCCTCTAACTGGTTGACGAGACCCATCACCCAGGCGCCTTCGCCCATGCCTGCCTGCACCATTGGAAGTGTCGTGCCCATGCCGCCCTGAATGCGCGCGCGCTCACCATCCACCATGCCGATCATCTTGGTGTGGGAATCGCCAAGCGGAATAAGAAGATCGGAGAAGACCTGCCACAGAGCCGCCTCGCCCATGCCGTCGCTCACTCGCGGGCGCGCGGCTTCAACCGAGGCGTACCAATCCACGCCGCGAGGTTCAAAGAAGCCATAATGCTCGGCCATGGTGTTTGTGAAAATGTCGAACAGCACTGTTTCGGAGGTCAAGTCTTCGCTGCCGCAATGCGCGGGCAGGGCGTCCATGCGTTCGAAATAGGCCGACGCATCTCCCGGAAGATATTGAAGACGAATGGCATGTCCGTCCGATGCCGCGCGATAAAGGCGGTATTCCACCTGACCCATCATGGGCGTGGCTTCATTGGCCTCCGGTGTTCGGTAGCAATACTCGGGGCTATATTCCCAGCGCGTGACCGCGCCGTCCTTGATTTCCAGCACCCAGTCTTTTTCCGACGAGTACCAGACGCCATTCGCTTGTGCGTCCAGTGGTGCAGGTTCGCTATAGGTCACGTCCGGTACGTTCGCGCCAGTGCAGGCCGTGAGCGCGAGGATGGCGGTCAGGGTGCAGGTGGGCAGATTGAACAGGCTCGGCATAATGTCTCCGGAAAATTCGGTAGAAGAAAAATACTCATTCGCTTGTATGAAACCGCTGCGCTCAATCAACCGGAAAACCTGTCCGGACACGTCAATTGCGTTCCGTTTCGTTTGATTTGCGGCTTCCCTAGCGTGATCTTGCGTGCGCCAGCTTTCGCCTCAATCATGCTCCAAAATAATTACGGGAGAGAGACATGTCAGACAAACCGGAATCAGTCGGTCAGGAAGTGCTTTATGAGGTTGCAGACCATATCGCTGTGGTCACACTGAACCGGCCGGATAAGCGCAACGCCGTGAATGGAGCAGTCGCAACGGCGATGGACTGGATCGTGAAAGAGGTGGAGCGTGACGATGATGTGCGCGTGGCCATTCTCACCTCATCTCTGGAATCAACCTTCTGCGCAGGCGCTGACCTTTCCGAGATTTCCAAAGGCAATGCGCGGGCACTCTCTACAAAGGATGGCGGCTTTGCGGGTTTTGTGAAATCCAGTCGCTCCAAACCATGGATCGCCGCGGTGCGCGGCAACGCGCTCGCTGGCGGCTGCGAACTGCCGCTAACCTGCGATATGATCGTCGCGGCGGATAACTCACGCTTCGGCCTGCCTGAAGTGAAACGCGGTATCTTTGCAGGTGCGGGCGGTGTCTTCCGTTTGCCGCGTGCTCTGCCTCGCAATATAGCGCTTGAGATTGTCGCGACCGGCGACCCACTGCCAGCTGAACGTATGTATCAGTTGGGGTTGGTAAACCGCATGGTGCCGTCTGAAGACGTGCTGGCCGAAGCCAAAAGCCTTGCAGCGCAGATTGGTGCGAATGCGCCGCTGGCCGTTCGTAAAAGTCTTGAGGTTGCCCGTCAGGCCTATGACGGAACTGAAGAAGAGCTCTGGAAAGCCTCAAATGAAGCCTCTGCGGTCGTCTTCTCGAGTGAAGATGCCAAAGAGGGGCCGCGCGCCTTCCTTGAAAAACGCGCCCCTGTCTGGAAAGGGCGCTAAGTGAAGCAAACGGCAGAGGCGTGGGCCTCTGCCTTTTTTGATTTGTTCTACCTCTCGCGGATATCAGCGCCGAGTTGGGCCATATGGTCGAAGAATTCCGGATAGCTGGTCGCGATCATCGCCACATCATCTACCGCGACAGGGTTTTGCGCAGCGATGCCCATAACAAGCGCTGACATGGCGATGCGGTGGTCATGACGGGTCTCAACGGTGCCGCCGCCCGGAACTTCGCCGTCGCAGCCCTGAACGATGAAGCCGTCTTCCAGCTCTTCGACTTCCACGCCATTCACACGCAAGAGGTCCACAGTCGCGCGGATGCGGTCGCTTTCCTTCACTCGCAGCTCTTCTGCGCCAGTGATACGTGTTTCGCCTTTAGCGAAAGCTGCCAGCACGCCGAAGATCGGGAATTCGTCGATCATTGCAGGCACCAGCTCTTCTGGCGGGTTAGTCGCCACCAGCCGGTCTTTGCCGCGAATGCGCACATCAATCACTTCTTCGCCGCTGACAAGGCGTTGGTTGGTGATGTCGAGATCGGCCATGCCTTTGATGACTTCGAGGAAGCCCGAGCGCGTCGGGTTGGTCATGTGACCTTCAATGGTCATGTCCGCATCCGGAGAGATGAGACCTGCGGCGAGCAGGAAAGCAGCAGAGGACGGGTCGGAAGGCACGATAAAGTCACCAGCACGCAGCTTCTGGCCACCTACGATGGATACGCGCTGGCCTTCGCCTTCGTCTGCAGACTGAAGTTCAACGCCGAAGCCTTCCAGCATACGTTCGGTATGGTCCCGCGTTTTGCGCGGCTCACGAACAATTGTCGTGCCTTTGGCATTTAGGCCTGCCAGCAGAACAGCAGACTTTACCTGAGCGGACGCGACGGGTGGTGTGTAGTCGATTGCGCTCAGCTCGGACGATCCGGTGATAGCCAGCGGAAGCTGACCTTCGTGCGGTCCGATCTGTGTAACCTGCATGCCCATGTCGCGCAGCGGGTTCAAAACGCGGTTCATCGGCCGCGATGACAGGCTCTCATCACCGCACAGGCTCACGCGAATCGGATAGCCAGCCATGGCACCCATCATCAGGCGTGATCCCGTTCCGGAGTTTCCGAAGTCAATCGCATTTTCAGGTTGCTGAAAGCGGCCAAGCCCCTGAACCGTCCACGCGCCTTTGCCGGTTTTAGTGACAGTTGCCCCGAGTTGACGGCAGGCTTCACCTGTTCGCAGAACGTCATCACCTTCCAGAAGACCCGTTATATTTGAGGTGCCTTCTGCCATTGCAGCGAACATAATTGCCCTGTGTGAGCAGCTTTTATCACCGGGAGGTACAATTTGTCCCGAAATGCGTTTTACAGGGGTGGAAATCCAGACCATAAACTTGTCGACCTGTTATTGGTTACAAAACTGCTTTGACAGGGCGAGTTGATCATGGCAAGCGCTCGCCCCAAACGAAAACAAATAGATCGCCTAAGGGGGCCGCTGTGCCAAGAAAAGATTTGGGAACCAAACGTACTTGCCCGGAAACGGGAAAGAACTTTTACGACCTCAGCAAGGATCCGATCGTCTCTCCGTACACGGGTAAGGAATACCCGCTGTCTTTCTTCGAAGAAGTCGACATCACGCCGGCTAAAGCGCCACGCGGTGCAGCTAAGCCGAAAGATCCGGAAGATGATGACGAGGACGAAGACGAAGATGACATCGAGGATGTCAAAAAGTCCAAGTCTGACGATGATGACGATGACGAAGAAGATGATACACCTGAGATCGACGAGGTAGATCAGGATGCGCCAATTCCAACTGGCGACGATGATGACGACGACGACACACCAGGTGCTGTTCCGGAAGGCTTCTCAGAAGATTCAATCGACGATGATGATGATGACGTCGTGCTCGACGATGAAGAAGAAGACTTCGACCTCGATGCAAACGTAGACATCGATGATGTCGACGACGATGTTGACGACGAAGACGACGACAAAATCTAAGACTTACGGCCGGGGCTTCGCAGAATTTTTTGGTCTTGAAAACGACCGGATTTCAGCGTAAGCCTCGCCCCTCTGAAAACTGGGGCTATAGCTCAGTTGGGAGAGCGCTTGAATGGCATTCAAGAGGTCAGCGGTTCGATTCCGCTTAGCTCCACCAGTTTTCTGTTTTCCCGAAAATTGACGCTCAAATGGTCTGAATGATCGCGGTTTCATCCCGCAAATAAATGACCAAAACAGACAAGAATTCACGCAGTTTCTGTTTAAAGAAACGCTTATGATCATTTCGTGACGACTGCGTCATACTCTTTCTTTGTTAATACATTTGTGCTAATTATCACCAAATCGGGTGAGCTCCTGTATGGAGATGCACTTGATGTGTAGAGTAGTGTTGAGTGCGGGGCGGTCCTTCTGGGCCGCCCTTGTGCTATTCAGGGCATTGTTTTTGTTTGAAAAACACGCCAACTCGCCTCATGCGCGAATAATTCCCTTAAATTGTATATACTTAAAGAATCTATTCTTGAGGGAGTTGATTCGCCCCAGTTACGTTAACTATAACTCGCTCAAACTAACCAAAATTTCATGTTGCCTTACGCGGGTCGTTTTTTGGCGCTGGTGCGAGGCGCAGGACTTCTGTCTGGTAGCGTTCGTCGTCTCCGGCTACCAAGTAATTGGCCGCGCGGGCACACGCGTCCAGAAGCGCTTTCATCCACTCCTGATCGGCTTTGGGGAAGTCGGCGAGCACATAGTTCATGACGCGTGATTTGTCGCCAGGATGGCCCACGCCCATACGCGCCCGGCGCACGTCCTGACCCATGTGGCTTATAATGGAGCGCATGCCGTTATTACCTGAATGGCCGCCGCCTTGCTTCATTCGAAAGCGACCGGGTGCCAGATCGATTTCATCGTGGAAGACGACGATGTTCTCTGCGTCCACCTTGTAGAAGCGGGCGGCTTCAGAAACGGCACGGCCGGTCTCGTTATAGAAAGTCTGCGGCTTCATCAGCAGCGTTTTTACGGGACGCCCGTCGACCAGAATATTGCCTTCGGCGATCTGCGCCTGGAATTTGGATTTCCACGGGCCAAAACCATGCATGCTGGCGATCTCATCTATGGCCATGAAGCCGATATTGTGACGGTTGCCTGCGTATTTGTCGCCGGGGTTACCCTGTCCAACCAGAATAAGCATGGGTGAAAATTTCCTGTCGCCTGAGCGTTTGAAGAATCCGAACATAAGATGAGCTTATGGCGTGAAAGCAGATGAGAAAAAAGGGCCAGACGTGAGCCTGACCCTTTTTGAATTCTGATTGTGCCAGAAACCTATTCTTCGGTTTCTTCGCCTTCCGCTTCTTCTTCACCATCGTCAGACTCAACGGCGCCGCCACGGCTTGCAATTGTAGCGATTGTGAAGTCGCGGTCTGTGATGGTTGGAGACGCACCTTCTGGGAGGTTGATGTCAGAGATTTTGACATTGTCACCGATTTCCAGAGCAGACACGTCTGCTTCGAGGAACTCAGGGATTTTGCCAGCTGGAACGTTTAGTTCGACTTCGTGACGAACAACGTTGAGCGTGCCGCCTTTTTTGAGGCCCGGAGATTTCTCTTCGCCAACAAAGTGGACCGAAACTTCAACAGAGATGACCTGCTTCGCGTCAACGCGGTAAAGGTCCATGTGCTCTGGAATGTCTGTAACAGGGTGGAACTGAATGTCCTGGCAGATCACAGATTGCTTTTTGCCTTCGTGATCGAGTTCGATCATGTGACCAAGCAGTTTGCCGTTGTTGAGGCCTTTGACGACTTCGTTGTTCTTGAGGTTGATCGCAACCGGGTCCTGGCCACCACCGTACAGTACGCCCGGGATCATGCCGTTACGACGAGCTTCGCGTGCGCCGCCTTTGCCTGTGCGCTCGCGCACTTCTACTGTGAGAGTGAGATCTGCCATAATTTAAATATCCTTTGTCCTGGAATCCGCCCGGCCCATCCGAGTGATAACCTGACCGACACGCGCTTCTTAAGGCGCGGAAGCGGCGGCTATACGGGATAATGGCGGGGTTGGCAACCTGCCTACATGCCGGGAATTGGCGACACGTTGAACAGGGCTGCGTGGCCGCCCATCGTCATCCAGCCGGCAATCGCGACTCCACCGATAACGGCGATGCCGTCCCATAGCGCGCTGGGCGCTTTTGGCTCTGTCGCGGGACGCTTCTTTATGGAGATGCGCACCATGACGGCCCACGCCAGAAACGCACCGAAGAAGATGAAGCTTGTCAGGTCCCAATTCACCAGAAGGTGACCAAGCGCCCAGATTTTCACGCCGACCAGCTGCGGGTGTTTGAAAGTCTTCGCGATGAAACCGCGCGGCAGGCTGCCTGCGACGGCAAGGACGAGCGCAATCGGGATCAGGATAGAGTTGATATGCTTCATGCCCTGTGGCGGCTCACCGAAGTATATCGTCGAGGCTTGCGCGTCGGGATATCCGAGGATCATGAGCACGAAGAAGATCAGCGAGAGAAGGGCGTAAAGGCCTTTCCACGGCATCGCGCCCAGTTTGGCGATCATGTCCGCGCGCAATCCTGGCGCAAAAGCGTGTATCAAATGGACGCCCAGAAAGCCGATCAGGCCAATCAGAAACAATGTCATGTCTTTCCCCGCAAGTTTTGCGGGCAGAGAAGCACAGATAGGACGGGCCGACTAGCTCGCTCGCGCCGCTGTGACGTTCTCCCAGACATTGACCGGTTCGTCTTCATCGCCGTCAAATGCAACCGTTCGCACGATCGTCATACCGAGCGATCGGGCCACGGCTTCAGACGCGCGATGACCTTCATTGATAATGCACTGGCAGGGAAAGTCCGGGTCCTGAGAGAGCGCCCAGTCTAATGCGGCGCTCATGGCGGCTTTGGTATAGCCCTTGCCCCAATAGTCAGGATGGATACCCCAGCCGGCCTCGGGAATATTCTTTAGCGGTGGATTGATTTCCGAGCGTTTGGACAAGGTGAAGCCGCACTCGCCGATGAAGCGGTCGGTCTCTAGGTCGGCAATGGTCCAGTAGCCGAAGCCGAACAGAGCCCAGCTGCCGATGTTTTTCTGTAATTGTGACCAGAGATAGCCGGACGGGCGGGGCTTGCCGCCAATATGCTCGTAAAATGCGGGCGTCTGCCACATGTCGAACATAGGCTGGAAGTCGTCGAGCGTGTTCGCACGCAAGCGAAACCTGTCGGTCTCGATGACCGGGATAGCGTCGGGGCTGAGCGCGGGAAGCAAATACATGACCAGCCTCCCGCAATCAGATGTCTTAGTCGAACATCTTGGAGATGGACTCATCATTCGCGATACGGCGGATCGCTTCGCCGATAACGTGTGCGACGCTGAGAACGCGGACTGCTTTGGATTTCGCCGCGTTGGAGTCAGGTGCAATTGTATCTGCGATGACAATCTCTTTCAGGACGGACTTCTCGATGCGCTCAACGGCAGAACCGGAGAGAACGCCGTGTGTGACGTAAGCTGAAACAGATTTCGCACCTTGCTCCATCAGAGCAGCCGCCGCGTTGCAGAGCGTGCCGCCGGAGTCACACATGTCATCATAGAGGATACATGCGCGGTCCTGAACGTCGCCGATAATGTTCATGACTTCGGCCACACCGGCTTTCGGACGACGTTTGTCGACGATAGCAAGGTCGCAGTCGAGGCGTTTCGCCAGAGCACGCGCACGAACCACACCGCCCACGTCCGGTGATACGATCATCACTTTGTCAGCGCCGTAGTTTTCGCGAATATCGCGTTCCATAACCGGCGTTGCGATCAGGTTGTCGGTCGGGACATCGAAGAAGCCCTGAATCTGGCCAGCGTGAAGGTCCATTGTCAGGACGCGGTCAGCGCCTGAGGTCGCGACCAGATTTGCTACGAGCTTGGCAGAGATTGGCGTACGGCCATCTGTTTTGCGGTCCTGACGGGCATAGCCGAAATAAGGGACGACCGCGGTGATGCGCTTGGCAGACGCGCGCTTCAGGGCGTCCATGGCGATCAGGAGTTCCATCAGATGGTCGTTCGCCGGGTATGAGGTAGACTGGATCACGAAGACGTCTTCGCCGCGAACGTTTTCGTTGATGCGAACGAAAATCTCATTGTCTGCGAAACGTCGGAACTCCGTGTCTGTCAGAGGAATATCGAGATACTTCGCGATGTCCGCCGCGAGGTTCGGATTCGCATTACCGGTGATAAGTTTCATGATGACCCGCCATTGCCCAATACCCCTGAAAGGATTCTCTTTTTGCCTTGGGGTTTTACTGGCCTTTTAGGACATTAACGCCGTGGCGCAACCAGTGAATCAGAGATTCTTTTTCAGCATCACCACAGAGGCATTTCGTCCGTAATCGGATAGTCCGTTTTTTACTCTATAGCGGTTTGAAAAATAACGCCTTGGCTGGCTCAACGTATCCTCGCCAACACATTCGACAGATTTTACCCCTTCGCGCAGCAGAATGCCTTCGCAGAATTTCCAGATATCGAAATAGGCGCGGTCACCGTCGCCGGGCTGGAATAGCGGTTCACACCAGCTGTGTTTTTCGAGGAAGGGGGCGCGGAGATCAGGGCCAACTTCGAAAGAAGGTTGCGACAGGCTGGGCCCGATGGCTGCGATCATATTGTCAGTGTCAGCACCAAGCCGGACCATCGCCTCAACAGTGTTCTCGATCACACCGCCAAGCGCGCCCTTCCATCCTGCGTGCGCTGCGCCGACTACACCCGCCGTCTCGTCTGCGATCAGTATGGGGGTGCAATCGGCGGTGAGTACACAAAGCGCAAGGCCTTCAACATTGGTCACCATCGCATCGCCTTCCGGGCGGTCCTCCCATGAGAAGGGCTCTGTGATTTCCAGCACGTTGGGCGAATGTATCTGATATAGGGAGACCAGATGCGGTTCGGATGGCGCGCCCACAGCGTTGGCGACACGCGCGCGGTTCTCTTCGACATTTGCGCGGCTATCGTCAGAGCCCGGCCCGACATTCAGACTGTCATAGTCGCCTGACGACACGCCGCCTTCGCGCCCGAAAAAGCCATGCGATACCCGTCCGGCCGGTGAAAAATGGCTGGACTGAATGAATGGCGGGTGTGCTGTCATGATCGGGCTTTCTGATGGTTTGGGCAGGAGAGCCAGCAGAAACCATAGCAAATTTCGGGCACTGGTAAATGTGATTGGCCAACTGAAATCCGACTTTGACACTAGGTCATTCTCAGCTAGTTTACGCTGTATAAAAATATATCCATCAGGAGGAAGCCATGAAGAAAATTATCACGACACTCATTATCGGCGCAGCTCTGGGCGCAGCGTCCCCTGCGTTTGCCAATAGTCATGAAGAAGGTGAAGCAGCGCACGCCATGACAACATCCAACACAACGATTGATGCGCTGATGGCTGATGAAGCCGCACTGGCCGTTCTGAACGAGCACATCCCTGAGATCGTCAACAATCCGCAGATCAGCATGGCTGCAGGTATGACGCTGCATGACATCCAGATGTATGCGCCGGACCAGCTGACGAATGAAAAGCTGGCAGAGATTGATGCGGGTCTCGCGCACCTCGCACACTAGGCATCTGAGCTTCGGCCTAAAAGAAAAGCCCGCCAATCCGGCGGGCTTTTTGTTTATGAGGTCAGGCGCTTTTCTTTGAAGCGGTCGCCATAGTCGACGGCGATGGAATAGTCCGGATCTTCCAGAACCGAGATTTCCACCATGTCGCCAGCCTTCTCGAGCAGACGCTCGCAGTCCGGTGACAAATGGCGAAGGTGAAGGCGCTTGTTCACCGCGCGGTATTTTGCAGCGATGGACTCAATGGCTTCAATGCCGGAATGGTCGACAACGCGTGAGTTGATGAAGTCCACAACCACGTCGTCTGGGTCATTTTCAGGATTGAACAGGTCAACAAAGCCGGTAGACGAACCGAAGAAGAGCGGGCCTTCAATACGGTAAACTTTCCAGCCTTCTTTGCTGACGCCAGTACCTGCGTAGATGCGGCTGGCTGCGTTCCATGCGTAGGCGAGGGCCGACATGATGACGCCAACAACAACCGCGACGGCGAGGTCTGCAAAGACTGTGACGACTGTCACGACAATGATCACGATAGCATCGGTCAGCGGGATTTTGCGCATGATGCGGAATGAGCGCCAAGCGAATGTGCCGACGACCACCATGAACATAACGCCGACCAGTGCTGCAACCGGAATTTGCTCGATCAGGGGGGAGGCGAACAGGATGAATGACAGAAGGAAAAGCGCGGCCGCAATACCCGCGATACGGGTGCGAGCGCCAGACTTCACATTGATCATGGACTGGCCGATCATTGCGCAACCGCCCATGCCACCGAAGAAGCCAGTGACGATGTTTGCCGCGCCCTGAGCGACACATTCTTTAGACGCACCGCCTTTTGTGCCTGTCATGTCAGAGACGAGGTTATGCGTCAGAAGGCTCTCGATCAGGCCAATGGCCGACAGGATCAGAGCGTATGGGAAAATGATTTCCAGCGTTTCGAAATTCAGCGGCACCATTGGAATATGGAATTGCGGCAGGCCGCCTGAGATAGAGGCAAGGTCACCTACAGAGCGCGTCTCAACGCCGAAGCCGATCACGATAAATGAAACGACAAGAATGGCCGCGAGCGGTGCTGGAATAATTTTCGTGAATTTTGGCAGGCCCCAGATGATCAGCATGGTCAGGGCTACGAGGCCCAGCATGATGATAAGGTCCAGCGCTGGCAGCCATTCGCCGCCAAGGCCCGGGCCATGACCGCCAGAAGCGTCGCCTGTACCAATCTGAAATTGCCCCAGCTGGGCAAGGAAAATCACGATGGCGAGCCCGTTCACAAAGCCCAGCATGACGGGGTGCGGGACCATGCGGATGAACTTACCCCAGCGCATCGCGCCAAAGATCACCTGCATAATGCCCATGAGGACGACGGTCGCGAACAGATATTCAACGCCATGGTCGGCAACAAGGCTGACCATAACGACCGCAAGAGCGCCGGTCGCGCCCGAGATCATGCCTGGACGGCCGCCGAACACAGCGGTGATCAGACCGATAAAGAATGCAGCATAAAGACCGACAAGCGGGTTCACGCCCGCGACAAAGGCAAAAGCTACGGCTTCAGGAACGAGCGCCAGCGCAACCGTCAGGCCAGCCAGAAGTTCGATTTTGATGCGGTCAGGTGTCAGCTTAACCGGAATAAAAGAGGTCTTTTCCTCGGCGCGAGCGGTCAAGGGTCTCTCCACTGGATCAGTCTGTTGTGATTTTAGGACGCGCATTATCTGGCAGCGCGACTTCGATTTCCCCGCGCTCTAATACGGGCAATTTTGCAGTGCAGCAAGTCTGTGCCTAGAAAAAGGCCACCGGGGCGGGCAGTTCGCCCGATGAAAAGCAGATGACTTTAAACCGGTCACCCATATCCTTCGGGTCGACCAACCGGGCAGCTGCTTCGAAAATAGACTGCGCCGTTTCAGGGTTTGCCTGAGTGAGTTGTTGCATGCGGGCTTCAGCGCCAAGGCTCAGGAGGAACGGTCCCTGATGGACTGCGCCATGCACTGTCAGGCCTGCTTTCTCGCCCTGATGACGCAACTGCGCGAAATCGACATCCACAGTCAGATCGCATTCGCCGGGCATTGCTAACGGATCGATTTGCTCGCCTTTATAGAAGGCGCGAAGCGTGTCTTCCGGCGGCAAATGGTTGGGGCCGTAGTCTATGAGCAAGGCGCGCATGGCATGCCCGCGCTCGGCAATGCCGGCAAGCGTCAGGGCCATGGTTTCAAGGCCGGGCTGAAGCTCAAAGCCTTTGAGGCGGTTCAGGTCGGGCGTAAAAAACGGCAGGTCATCCAGAGGCTCGGCGCCCCAGATCAACTCGCCCCCAGCAACACCAACTTTGCGCTCCACCCAGCTGTTCTTCTCTGCGTCACGGATGAACTGACGGACAGGTAAACAGTCGAGCAATTCATTGGCGATCAGGATGAGCGGGCCGTCTTCGACATCATCAATCTGGGTCAGGAAATCAGGCTCAAACTCCGAGAGCGTGTCGGCCTGAACCTTTCGCAGGGCAGGGCTCGCCTCGACCAGTTTCAGCTGCATCGCTTTGAGGAATTCATCGCCTGCTTTCACGCCTGAAATAGCGCGCAGCGCATCGCGCATTAGCGTAGCGCGACCGGGGCCGACTTCCATCAGAGTGAATGGTGAGGGCATGCCCATCACCTGCCATTCGTGCAGCGCCCATAGGCCGAGAAGCTCGCCGAATATCTGGCTGATCTCCGGTGCGGTGGTGAAGTCTTCGCCAACACCGGGCCGGGTCGCGTAGTATCCGTGCTGCAGATCATGCAGACAGGTTTGCATATAGAGCGAGACGGGCATTGGCCCGTCTGTTTCGATCATGCGGATAAGGCGGTCTTTCAGCCTCACCTGACTACTCCGCCGCTGCCATGTCGGATGGATTGCCCGACTTTTTGTTCATGGCGCGCCATACAAGGTAAGCGCCGAGCAGTACCATTGGCACGGAGAGCAGCGTTCCCATGGTCAGCCAGTCTGGCAGACCTTCTACGAAGGCGTCCGGCAGGCGGAACTGTTCTGCGATTGAGCGACCGGCAGCATAGCCGAGCAGGAAGATACCTGTGACGAGGCCAGGGCGTTTCAGTGCGCCGAATGCCCATACGCCAATCGCAATGATGACGAATAGGATCAGGCCTTCCATACCGGCTTCATAAAGCTGGCTGGCATGGCGCGGCACCTCTGAAACGATCGAACCGTCAGAGAGGCGAACGCTGCAGTTTTCAACTGTGCGCTCGGCAAGCGGCACGACATCAGGGTCGCAGATGTATTGCCACTCTTTCGTTTCCCAGTCGAAGGCTTGCGGCGGACCGCCTGAACCATAGCCTTGTGGGAAGATCACGCCCCAACCGGATTCGGTTGGCCGGCCGTAGAGCTCGGCATTGATGAAATTCGCGCAGCGGCCAAGCAAAAGGCCGATTGGCGTTGCCGCTGCTGCAATGTCTGTCATGCGCAGAAGCGGAATTTTATGCGTGCGGCAGACATGCCATGTGGCAAGGCCCACGCCGATCAGCCCGCCATGGAAAGCCATGCCGCCATCCCAGACGCGCAGGATCATGAGCGGGTCTGCGGCCAGTGCATCAAACTGGTACGGAAGCTGATAGAACAGAATATAACCGAAGCGACCGCCGAGAATAACGCCGACTGTTGCCCAGAAGAGAAAGTCGTCAATAACTTCCACGCTGGCGGGTGATGTGCCGCCGAACAGCCGAGGGCGTTTGACTAGCGCCACCGCATAGCGCCAACCCAGCACAAGACCCAGCACATAGGCCATCGCGTACCAGAGAATATTGATCGGTCCGAGTGTCAGCCCGCCTATCGAAAACTGAGGAATCGATATGACGGCCGGATAAAGTTCCGGAAAATTGAAAGCGGCGGTCATTTGTCCCCTTTTCCTGACCTTGTTGAGAGGTCACATAGCCAACTCGAACAATTCGCGGTAAACCGCGTTTGCTGCCTGAAGGAGTAATCGAATGACACATGGAAATCCACTCCTAGATGACATGGCGAAAGTCATGACAGGAATGATGGATGCCGCGCAGTCTGCAGGCGAAGAAGCCAAAACAGCCATGCGCGCACAAGGCGACAAATTTGTTGCTGAAATGGATCTTGCACGCCGTGATGAGGTTGAAGCGTTGAAAGCTCTCGCACAGTCCGCGCTGGCGCGTGTCGAGGCGCTTGAAAAGCGCGTCGCCGAGCTGGAATCCGGCAAAGACTAACTGCGTCTCACGCAACACAGGTCTCAGAAAACTCACAACTTACTGCCTTACCCCTTTGGTAGGGCTGGATGACTCGTGTTAGTCGGGGCTGACAGGGGTCTTTTATATTCAAGGGGAAACATGCCTTTAAACGCTGCATCTCAAGGTGATATCGCCGAAAACTCCATGGAACAGGTGGAACGCGTTCTCGAAGACGCGGACTGGTCCTATGAGCGCGATTCACGCAACACAGTGCATTGCATTGTGCCGACGCGATGGGGTGATATGGGCGCTGTTTTCTCGATCCGTGAGCCACATCAGTCTCTCCAGTTCTCGCTGACACTGGACGTGAAGCCGACGCCATCGCGCCGTGAAGAGCTGGCTGATCTGGTCATTCTCATCAATGACAAAATGTCTCTCGGCCATTTTGACTACTGGCCGGGCGATGATCTGGTGACCTTCCGGCACGCAATCTCCATGACGGGACGTATCGGGCCGGAAGCGACTGAAATCTCTGCGGTTATCGACGCGGCCTGCGCTTCAGCCGAAAAGTTTGTGCCATCCATGAATTATGTCATCTGGGCAGGTAAGAGCGCCATTGAGGCCATGGACATGGCAATGTTCGAGACAATCGGCGAAGCCTGATCCGCGGCCGCGCGTCGCGCCCCATATAATCAGCCTCATTTTTGGTGTACCCTTCGTCCAGATTGGTGGGAGGGAAAGCCATGTCTTACGTTACGGGTTACGTAATTCCTGTGCCTGAGGGCGCTAAGGATGAGTATATGAAGGCGGCCGAAATTATGGGCGCGCTCATGCTGAAATACGGCGCGACACGGGTTGTCGAAAACTGGGGGGCCAGCGTGCCGGACGGCAAAAACACCTCATTTCCACTCGCTGTGAAGAAGGAAGACGGCGAGGTGGTTGTCTTCTCGTGGGCTGAATGGGCGTCAAAAGAAGAAGCGGACAAAGCTGAAACCCTGATGATGGAAGACCCTGAGATGGAAAACGTGCCTATGCCGTTTGACGGAACGCGTCTCATCTTCGGCGGCTTTGAGACAATCTATGACAAACGCGCCTGACGGTTCGAAAGCGACGCCACTACGAACGCGCGCTCTATATCTGATTATCTGCGCGCTTGGCGTGCTTCTGGTTGGGTATGCCTTCCTGCCGGTCGCGGCCTATTGGGAGTTTGTCTTCCTTGATACGCTGATCGCGCCGGAAGAGGTTCGCGCGGCGCTTGCTGCAATGACGCCAGGCCAGAAGGAAGTTCATATCTGGGCGAGCTGGTTGCTCGACCTGCCATACCCGCTGTTCTATTGGGGCCTGTTTGGCGGGCTGATCGTTCGCGGATTGCCTTCAAAGGCGGGGATATTGATCTGGGTACCTCGCGCGGCTTTTACATCGGACATTCTGGAAAATATCATTCAGACATTCATGCTGTTGGGAACGGATGGTCTTGTCGGCATCAAAACGGCTGTGACTTTACTGAAGTTCGGGCTCTATGCGTTGGCTGCTCTGATCGCGCTGACGGCGCTCATTGCGCTTGTCTGGCGCGGCGTTCGGGCAAAAGGGCAGGGCTGAAATAGCGCAGGGTAGAGCGCTTGATATTTCCCGTCAGGCGCGCATCTCATGGAATGTGTGATACGCTCTATCCCTCAGGAGGCCGAATATGACCCAGGACACCGCTTTTCACGATGACGCTGCAAAGGCTGTTTTGTCGCTTGCCGGAGAGATGGCGTTCTCTGACATCACGCTTCCAAAGCTTGCCGATCGTATGGACAGACCTGTCAGTGACTTTCTGAACCTGCCGAACTTCAATGCGCTGATTGTCGATTATCTGGATCGCGCCTGCGCCTCTGAATCCGTCGATGAGACCGAGAGCCTGCGCGAACGCCTGTTCGATATCGCCATGCTGCGATTCGAGGCGATGGAAGATCACCGTGACGGCGCAATGGCGTGGCAGGATAGCTGGCTGATGAACCCGCTCAAGCGCGCGAAAGCGGCTAAGCGACGGGTGAAGTCTGCTCGCTGGATACTGACGCTGGCTGGTGAGAGGCAGGATGTCTTCCTGAAGCCGAAATCGGTTGTACTGAGCGGTATTCTGTTCCGGGCCGAACAGGCCTGGCGCAAGGAAGAGGGTGAAGATTTTACGCGCACAATGGCTCAGCTTGATCGCGACCTTCGCGATATCGATAGCTGGGTGGATCGTTTCAGCTCTTTCAGCTTCGGACCTTTCGGCAAAAAGAAAGCCGCTGATTTCTCAGCGGCTGTTTAGGTAGGGAGGAAGCGCCCCCAAATCGGGACGCTGAGGAAAAGGTGTTACGAACGAGCTTCGTGCATGTCGCTCAGTTCAGTTACGCCGAGTGCAGCGACTGCTGCGTCAACGAGTTCTGAACGGCAGTTAGCAACTGTTTCAGCTGTATCCGTTGGTGCGAAAGTGTCGGAACGACGAGCAGCGTTACGGCAAACTGTGTTTGCGCGCGTCTCAATCGCTTCGTAATTGTCTTCGGTGGAGAGGTTAGACTCGAACTTGAATTCTGCACGGACTGGTGTTGCGTCTTGAGCAACAGCTACAGGTGCGAGAGCAGTAAGGGCGATAGCAACACAAGCAAGTTTCGTTTTCATGAGAACATCTCCTGAATGATTTCCGTGGTCTCGTTGGCCACAGGATCAAACTAGGCGATGCCCCATTATTCGTCTAATGAATAGATTTTATTGAGAGTATTCTCTGCTGGAATATTTAGGGTGTTCCTTGGCCACATCGCTCAACAGCTCACGCAGCCAGCGGTGAGCCGGGTTAGCAGTCAGGCGGTTATGCCAGATCATGCTCACATTGAGATCGAAGCTCGGCATTTCTTTTGGCACTTCGCGGTAGACAACATTCTGGAAGCTTGCCTGGTAGGCCGCGAGACGACGCGGCACCAGCATGACGAGGTCGGATGCCGCAACAATCGCCGGGCCCGCAATCACCTGGGTGATCGTGATGCCGATACGGCGCGGAATATTGTAGCGCTCATAATAGCTGTCGATCACGCTGTCGTCTGTATCGGCGCGTGTCACCACAACGTGGCGGGCGTCTGTGAGTCGGTCGAGGGTCAGTTCGCCCTCGCTTAGCGGATGGCCTTCGCGCATCAGCACAACGCTTTCACTCGCTTCGATCAGGACTTCCGACTCAAACGGATCGCTGAGAGGACCGTGCGTAATCAGCGCCATGTCGACTTCGTTCTTCTCGACGCGGTTGAGCGCGTTGGACACATCCGGGAAGAGGTGCAGCTCGATGTTCGGCGCGATCTTGTCGAGGCGTTCCATGACGGCAGGCATCATCAGACGGGTGATGAGGTCGTTTGTGAGAATGCGGAAGACGCGAGCATCAGTTGCCGGATCAAACACGTTAGGCTCTAGCGCGTTGGACAGTTCCTGCAGGGCCTGTTGCACCGGCATGGCCAGTTCGATGGCGCGCGGCGTTGGTTTCATGCCTTCAGCGCAGCGAATGAAAAGGTCATCTTTGCAGAGATGGCGCAGGCGGTTCAGTGCTTTGGAAACAGCTGGCTGTGACATACCAATGCGTTCACCGGCCCGTGTCGTGTTCCGCTCAACCATGAGTGCGTCAAATACGACGAGGAGATTGAGATCAACGCCTGCAAGATTCATCTGAGAGTGCTTCCAAAAAAGTATACAACTGAAAAGATTATCAGGACTCGTGCCTGTTACAAAGTTTCACAGCGTAGTCAAATCGTCACAAATAACAATTCGCGTCTTTATTTGGGGCCTGCTGCGTAAACTGGCAATGCCTCAACGTCAGGTTCGACCCAGCTTTTGCGTGCCTCTGGTGTAAACAGAACCGGTCTGGACCAGTAGCGGAAAATCCAGTCGGACCGACCGAGACCTGACTTCAGTACATAGTTCACCGCCTCATGCAGACTTAGCGCCTCGCAGCCTTTCAACGCATGAGATGCCATACGGATTGAGGCGAGGGTGATCGTCTCGTGATATCCTTCAGTGTCAGTATTTGCGACACCGCAGGCCAGATTATAGCGCCGGATCATGTCAGGCATGTCGCGCTCTGCATCATGGAGGGGAGAGCGGATCAGCCAGACCGCAGCAGCAAAATGGGCGTCATGCGTCCAATCTGGCTTGGGCAGCGTTCGATCGCGAAGGCCATGCGCAATATGAAGAATGTCTTTTTCGGATGTGTACATGTCAGTGGTCCTGTTGGGCCGACGAACCTGACAAAGACCCGCCGGAAAGGCGGGGAGGGAAGTTGGAGCTAGATCAGCTCCGCAATCACATACGCGCGCACCTTCGCAGAAGAAAGCGACTTTCCTGTCTGGGTCTGTTGTGTGGCGCGGTGCGTACTCATAACCGTGCCATACGCTATTTCAGCTCTCTCGCAAATACCCATAAAAATTAAAGGGTTGATGTTTTCCGTTTTTCGATATATCTGAACGGTATACCAACCCTTGGAGGCACACGTGAACAACTAGGAAGCACCATAATCCTTCCCACAATTGCATAGTGTTCACGCATGTCTTTCCTTACATTGCAGGCTGTTTCTTCCGTCGCGCCCGACGGTCATCACCTGTTTTCCGATCTTTCTTTTTCTCTTGGTTCCGAGCGCATTGGCATTGTCGGCCGGAATGGCTCTGGCAAGTCGACTCTGTTTCGCATGGTGTCGGGCGAGGTTGCGCCCTCGCAAGGGCATATCGCCGTGTCCGGGCGCGTTGGTATTCTGCACCAGACGCCGAAAGGGCATGCCACCAGCCTGGCCGGACTATTAGGTGTCGAAAGCGCAATCGCATGCCTCACCCGTATTGAAAGAGGTCATGGCACCGAGGATGATTTTGCCAATGCTGACTGGACCCTGCCGGCGCGACTGGACCTTGCGCTTGAACAGGTTGGTCTGAGCGATCAGCCGCTCACGCGATCAACCGGTACGCTCAGTGGAGGGGAGGCAACGCGGGTAAACCTTGCGCGGCTTATCCTCGATCAGCCCGATATCCTGTTGTTAGACGAGCCGACCAATAATCTCGATGCTGCAGGGCGCGATCTTGTTGCTACTTTCCTGATGAACTGGAAGGGCGGCGCGATTATCGCCAGTCACGACCGGCAATTGCTGGAGGGCATGGACCGTATCATCCACCTCTCACCAGTTGGCGTGAGCATACATGCGGGGGGGTGGAGTGCGTTCGAAGCTGCGCGCGCTGCAGAGTTAGAACGTGCGCACAGTGACGTCGAGCGCGCAGGTAAGAAGCTTGCCCAGACCAATCGCGGCATTCAGCAACAGGCCGAACGCAAGGCGCGCCGAGAGGCGGTTGGAAAGGCCGCCCGTCGGTCGAGGTCTCATTCCAAGCTGTTTCTGGATGCTCAGAAAGAGCGGGCAGAGGGTACGGCGGGGCGTGATGCCGGTCTGGCTGCCCGCCAGCGTGATGAGGCTGAAGCCGACCTTGAGACGGCACGAAAACAGATCGAGATACTGACCCCGCTTACGATAGACCTGCCTGATCCGAAGGTTGGGGCTGATAAGAGGCTGCTTTCGGTTGCAGAGCTTCAAGCCAGCGTGAGGGGCCGGCCTATTTCCGAACCTGTGTCCTTTGAAATGCGCGGACCAGCCAGGCTGGCCGTGCGCGGTGAAAACGGGGCGGGTAAATCAACGCTTCTGCGCACAATACTTGAGGCATTGGACGCTGAAATTCCGCCACAAATCGAACTCGGTGACATACGCGTTGCTATGCTGGACCAGCATGTATCCATACTGAAATCGGATGTGCCGCTGCTCGATCAGCTGCTTGAAGTGCATTCCGCCATAACGGTGAATGATGCGCACGCTTTGCTCGCGCGATACGCCTTCCGGAACTCCGATGCCCATCGTCTGCCGGGGAGCCTGAGTGGCGGCGAACGGATGCGGGCCGGTCTTGCAATGATGACGGGAGGCAAAGAAGTGCCTCATCTGCTTATTCTGGATGAACCCACTAATCATCTGGATATCGACTCAATCGAGATTCTCGAGCATGCTCTGGCGGGCTTCAAAGGCGGCATTCTGGCTGTGAGTCATGATGATCGCTTCCTGAAGGCCATTGGCTGTGAACAAGGTATAAATCTCAAGAAATTATCGATTGACGATAATATTGAAAAACAATAACATATCCGTATTGTTTTTAGGGGAGTGGATCTGACAATGCAGGCTGAGAGTACGCGTGACCAGCGGTTTTGGGATAAAATCGCAGACCGTTATGCCGCGAAGAAAATTGATGACGAAGCGGTGTATCAGGAAAAGGTCACACTGACGCAGGCATATCTGAACCCGGAGATGAAGGCGCTGGAGTTCGGTTGCGGTACTGGTTCGACAGCCTTATTGCACGCGCCCTTTGTTCAGCACATTCTGGCGACGGACTTATCGGTAGCCATGTTGGAACACGGTCGACTCAAAGCGGATGCTGGCGGCATTGAGAACATAACGTTCCAGCATACAAGCGTTGAGGATTTCGAAGCGGAAGACGAGTCTTTTGATGCTGTGCTCGCGCTTAACCTGCTTCATCTGTGTGAAGATCCCTGGGCGGTCATCGCTAAAATCCATGATCTGTTGAAGCCGGGTGGCGTGTTCATTCAAAGCACGCCTTGCCTTTCAGATTACGGCGCTGTGACGCAGTTCGCTATTCCAGTTATGCGCGCAATCGGTAAAGCGCCGTCTACAACCCATTTTTCAACTGACCAGCTTGAACAAAAGCTTGATGAGACTGGCTTTCGGATTGACCGCTTCTGGCAACCTGCAAAGGGCTCATGCTTCATTGTGTGTCGAAAGTCGCCCGACTAGAGCCTCAGAATTTTGCTGAAAATTCTTCTAAACATGATCAGCATTTGAAAATTGTATTCTGTCTTAACTTCGTGCGGGAAAAATTCCGTGGGGAGATGGGATGAGTCAGTTTGGTAGTGCGCAAGCGCGCTCACATTTCGGAAAGCGTACATCCGGATTTCAGGGTGGCGGGCGTCCAAAGGCGGCTCGCATGAGTCGCGAGGAAGAGCTTTCGCCGTCAGCAATGGCCTTTCTGGAAGCACAGCTAGGTATAAAGTCTGAAAGGCCATCAGGCTCGCTGGACTTAACGGGCGGCGCTTCTGCTTCAAAAGGATCTGAGAAATACGGAGAAAAGCCGGTCGCGTGGATCAGGATTGTCTCGTACCTGATCGACAGCCTCATTGTCGGTCTGCCATTTGCGATGATCGCATGGCCTGCATTCGTTGCTGAGATGGACGCACCAATGGTTGGTCCGGGTGGAAAGGTCGTCGGTCAGGTCGCCGGAAGTGCTGCGGGTGAGCTGGTGATCTGGAAATACCTGCTGATGTATTCAGTGCTGCGCGGCATCTATTCAATCGCGCTTGAATCGTCCTCGCTACAGGCGACCTTCGGGAAAATGATGTGTGGTTTGGTTGTAACTAATAAGCAGATGGGGAAGCCATCTCTTGGCGGCGTCATCATGCGCAACACATTAGGGCGCCTCGTTCTGAATGTGATCCCGTTCTCCATCGGATACTGGATGCTTGCATTCAATCCGCAGAAGAAAGGCCTTCACGATATGATGGGCGGAACGCTTGTCTGCACGAAAGGGACTGCGCCAGGCGAGACATTCTCTCAGGTTTTTGCCTGAGGCAAACTCCCGCTCTCAAAGAAAAAAGGCCTGCTCGTCTGAGCAGGCCTTTTCTTTATTCGGTTGGAAAGCCGGATCTATTCTTCTTCACCGGAAGATGGCTCTTCGCCAGCATCAGCTGCGCCATCAATCGGTTTCAGGTTCACAGCTTTCGGGCCTTTGCCACGCGCATCAGCTGCGAGGTCGAAGATCAGTTTCATACCGTCTTCAACACCCGGCAGACCGGAACGTTCGACGGAAGAAATGTGTACAAACACGTCGTCGCCGCCTTCGTCAGGTGTGATGAAGCCGAAGCCACGTTCCTGATTGAAGAACTTAACCGTGCCTGTGAGACCTTCTTTTTCGATCTGCATCGGCTGACGAGGAGGACGATCACCGCCGCCGCGGAAACCACCGCCGCCGCCTGGACGATCACCGCCGCCGCGATAGCCGCCGCCACCGCCGCCGC
>DDIN01000008.1:1488402-1913308 GCA_002338565.1 Hyphomonadaceae bacterium UBA1849 | reverse complement strand
GCTCAACGCGGTCCAGCCGATCATAATACAGGAAGCTCAAACCACCATTCGCATCCTGCGTCCGGATTACATTGCCACGCGTATCATAAACGTATTCGGTCTCGCCCTGCTCAGCGTCGATCTGTTTCACAACCCGGCCAAGGTCATCATACTCAAAGACCGTTGTGATATCATCCGCAGATGAACCCGGCACCGGACGGTTCACCTCATCATAACTGCCTGTCAGCTGGGTGGCATATCGTGTCTGGCTCAGAACATTGCCGTTCGCATCATACTCAAACGAGGTCGCATACCCTTCGGCATCCACGCTCAGCTCAACGCGGTCCAGCCGATCATAGTACAGGAAGCTCAAGCCACCATTCGCATCCTGCGTCCGGATTACATTGCCAAAAGCATTATAGCTGTAAGAAGTGACGCCCCCTTCTTCGTTCGTCTCTGTCAGGACCTGACCATTTTTATCAAATGTATAATATATGTTCTGTGCTGGTGTTACACCGTCATGCGTCGCCCGATATTTGAGAACCCTGTCAGTATTTCCAAGCCCGTCATAGTAAAACCAGGTTTCCTTATACGTTCCGGTTGCGCTATCTGAAGCGAACTCACGCTCGAGAATTTTACGTCCCGCGGCATCATACGCATAGACCGTCCTAGTTTCATCACGCAGATCACCATAAGACTGAATTTCTAGGCTTTTTTGCCCATTCGCAAAATACTGAATGTGATTCTGTGTACCGTTTGCATCATAAATACTCGAAATGCGGCCCTGCACATCGTATACATATTGTGTTTCGACAAAACTTCCCTTGCTGGCATTTACAACTGTTGACGTCGTCCAGCTGGAAGTAGGCGACAATTTTGCACTCCAGCGGATGTCTTTGAGCACGCGGCCCTCAGCATCAACATTGTACTGAGTTACGTAACCTTCCGCATCAATCTCAAAACGCGTTTCGCCCTTGGCGTTATAGAACTTGAAAGATTGAAGTGCACCGGCCGCGTTACTGCCTGCCCAGCTGTTCATATCATCTATGCTCGGCAGGCTGGTTGTTGCACGACTGACTGAAAAACGGGTTACAGCACTTACCAGCCCTAACGTGTTGTAATCATATTCCGTCACACCGCCTTCGGCATCAATTGCATAACGGAGCTGGTTCTTCGTGTTGTATACCGCCCAGCTCGTTCGATCCTCTCCGGAAGACCCAAGCGCGCTAACAGCTGAATGAACATCCTCATAAGCATAAGAGTTCAGATTTCCCAACGCTTCAGCGTACTGAACAGTCGACCTCACTACACCAATATTTGTGTTGTTGGCATCACCCTTATAAACGTGCTCCGTCACATAGTTTTCAGCATCAATCTTGTAACGCAGGGCATTCTTGCCGTCATAGACATAACGTACCCTTACATCCGCAGACGCATCCTCAGTAAATGACCCCAGAAGCTGGCTGAACGAGCCGCTCTCCCGCAAACCCACTGACGTCGCGTTCGCAAAGGTAATTTCTTCAACTTTGTTGCCCGATGGCCCATAAACGATTTGCGAGAGATGGCCTTCGCCATTGAGCAACCCGATAACTTTGCCAGAACGATCATAGAAAGTCCGGGTCAGAACGTCTTTACTGTCAGAATCCGGCAGATACTGGTCCAGACTGGCGCTCCCCGCTTCCAGATCAGTGACCTGTGTTGCGCTTAGTTTGTTATAATAGCTCTTCGTCGAAACCAGATTACCCGCATAATCATAAGCATAGGCCGTGACCGAGCCATCACCGAGTGAGGTTCGCACAACACGCCCCTGCTTATCATAGGCGCTCCACTCCCAGATATCATAACTGTGATCGGACGGGCGAATGTCATCAATAGTGAGCGCATTATCAGGATCAGAACGGAGTGTACTCAGGTTCACTGTTGAAACTTTGTATAAGTATCGCGCCGTTGCAATAACATTACCGTTCCTGTCATAACGGTATTCAATCAGGCTACGGTCATCACGAACTTCCGCCGTCATACGCCCGAGATTATCATAAAGATAATAAGTCCGATTTCCGGTCGCATCCTGAGAAATACGGAGCAGGCCATCCTTATCATACTGAGAGCTGGAGGCTCCCGTCGCCACATAGCTTCCGCTTTCGGTCGCGCCGATCAGTGCACCAGTCTTATCGTAGGTTGATACAACCGTATAACCTTCGGCGTTCGTCACCGTTGTCGTCGTTGCCACGTCGTCAAACGTAACCGTGGTTGTGCCACCATTCAAATCAGTCGAGCTGATCTGACGCCCCAGGCCATCATACGCAAACGTCTCGGTGGCAAGCCCGGTGATATATCTGGTCAGAACTCGGCCCGATGTGTCCCGCGTATAGTTCGACTGTGTAAATCCTTCACCCCAGTCATAAGATCCGTCCACATTCAGACCAGCAAAGCTGAGCTCCTGTATCAGCTCACTTTTTACATCATAACGTCGTTCAAAAAGCTTGCTCTGACTACGATCAGAAAGACTATCCCTCCAGGCATTCATTTCTGTCAGCGAAGGTACAGAACTACCTGATTGGTACACATCGTATGAATACTGGATAGCGAGCCTCAGATCCCCTTTATTTCCCCAAGCCCCCCCATCAGATGCTTCATATCGATACTCTATGACCCGCCCTTCGGGATCGATGGTGTATCTAACCCGGCCCACACCATCATAAACATAACGAGTAATGCTAAGTGTTGCTTGGTCAAACGCCGCCAATCGCCCGTTCGGAAGCACCGCATATCCGACCGTTTCGGCGGCGTGGGCGATTTCCGAATCCGCAGACGCTTCTTCTTCTGCAAAGAAAACTACTCCCGCCTCATCCGGCATGCCGCGAACACGCAAAGAAACAGTGTCTCCTCCTTCCAAGGATTGAAATGATGCCAGAAGGCCAAAATCAGTGGATGGCGACATACCCCAGCTTAGCGGTTCATCCGTATCCCCCACACCGCCCAACACCGATACCAGATCACCGGTCTCTACCGATCCACCAGCTTCTATCGCAATCCAGGATACAGTTTCAGCGCCATGCGTGTTGGCAGTCGATTGCTGCTCCTGCAACCGAGCAGAAAAGCCAGTCGACGAAAGATTAGAAATTCTGGCGACAACTGCATCCGGGTCATTTGTGGTGGTGACCTGTGAGAGCAGAATTGGTGCTTGCGCAAAAGTATAGCCAAAACTGAAACCGGCCGTACCGCCTGAAGCCGGTGCCGTGTTGCTTCCCGCAACAATTTTTCTGCCATCCGCCAGCACATGTTCTCCGGCAGATACCGCCAACCATGAGACCTGCTCGGACGCATGACCACCGTCAAGATAATCCCATTCATCGAATTGGTACTCGAATCCGGTATCTGTGACGTTGCGCACCCGAACGTTGCCGGGATCACCTACATTGGTCGTGGGAGGCCCCATCACAACGATGGCATTTTTTATAGCCGTAGCAAAACTCACACTTTGCCACCCGCTTCCGCTAGCAGATGACGTCAGAGTCCCGACTTCACCGACTGACTCTCCGCGGGTTTCGCGCACAAGATTATTGTTACTATCAAAGTGCCGAAACAAAACATTGCCGGCCGCATCCTCGAGCCGAACTCGATTTCCCATCGCATCATAGGAATTGCGCGTTATATTCCCTTCGGCATCCGTGATACGCGTGATATTTCCGTCAGCATCATACTCATAGCTGACAGTCTGGTCAGCGACACCCTGTGACGGATTAAGAACTTTGACCTGAGTTAGACGGCTTTCGCCATCCATCGTGAAAACGGTAGCTGTTCCATTGGCGTCAGTGATCGTTCTCTGTGTCGCAGAATCATAAGAAATCAGCGTCTCACGAACATTCCCGGAACCAACTGTTTGCTGTATCGACGTAACCCGATCCGACCCGTCATAGTTCAACTCAAGCAACGACCCGTCAGTCTGACTGATCGTATGAATACGCTTGGATGCACCATGATAAGTATAGCTCGTCACGTAAGTATCGCCGTCGCTGATTGAGCTATCTTCGGGCGACAAATCCGTGGTCACTGATACCAGCCGGTTGCTTCCGTCATAGCCATATCGCACCCGGGTAAGCGTCTTGGCGGCTCCTCCATTCGCGTAAGTCTCTACCGAAGAAATATTGGCTCCCGACCATGTGTATTTTACATATCCGCCATCGTCTGCGATTAGCCTGGAAAGATTGGCCCCCGAATACTCATAGGTAAGGTTGTGCCCGTCAGTATCCGTTCGGGCGGTGATCCGCCAATTGTCCGTTCCATAGGCCTGATAGGTTTCTGTAGAACGGCTATCGCCATCCGTCCTCGTCCAGACACCTCCTGAATAAGTGAGCTTGTCATGAATGCCTGCCCCGTCGACTGCCCAATAAGCCGTGACTGAATTTTTTGTCCCATACGTATAGGTAATTTCGGTGCCATCTGCGGAGACCCGCTTTACCGAAGAGTTCGCGACATAATCATAGACGCGCAAATCTGTGCTCTGTCGCCAGTGATCGCCGTTTTCATCCAGCGCACCCAGACTGTTGTAAGTCCGAGAAATCACCGCATCATGGCCGCGACCAATCAGGAATTCGTCCCGTCGCGAGATCAACAGATTACCATTCGCCGCATTGAGAGAAACCGTGTCTCCCCCTCTGCCTTGAACGCCGTTACCGAGAAGCCCACCTACACCGATCTGAGCTGCTGAACTTCGCTCCGCGCCGGAACCCAGACCTGTAAAAAAGGCAACCATTACCCGCTCCCGAATAGACTGTACCGGGCCCTTGAACGCCCTTCACTTACCCAATCGGCGGATCTGCGAAAAAGTTTAGAAAAATTTTCGATCCACGGTCACTTTTCTTTTTTTGCAATGCTGACTTCTGTGTTTTGACTTTCGGCGAGGAAGCGAGCCCCGTTTATTGTCTGCATCAAAGACAACGTTCCGTTGTGCGAAATTTTTCAAGAATTTTGCGAAAACCGCTTGTTTAATTGGCTCTACTGGTCTGATGTCCAATAAACAGGGGGAACTGTCATGACGTCGGATCAGGCGCTTTATTTTCTGACCGAAATGCTTGCCGCCGCGCTTTTCGTCGCCGGCCCAATTCTGCTCGCGACACTGCTCGTTGGCCTTATCGTCAGCGTGATACAGGTGACCACACAAATTCAGGAAATAACACTCTCGTATGTTCCGAAAATCTTGGCCACGGGCATTCTGCTTGTCGTACTTGGTCCGTGGATGCTTTCAAAATTGACATCGTTCGCGATCCTGCTTTATCAGCGCCTGCCAGAGCTCGGCTGACCGGACTATCCTCAGTGTTTTCTGAAAACTTAATCATTGAAATTCTACTTGTGTCACTGCGCGTCTCGCCAGTATTGCTGTTCGCTCCGCCGTTCACGCTGCTTCGTATTCCAGTGTTGATCAGGGTTTTTCTGGCGTTGTCACTTGGCGCGTGGTTGAGCAGCGCATCACAGTTTTCTCTAGATGTCAGCAGTCTGAATCAGGACTTCGCTGCGGCTATGATTATCTCGGCCGCAGTGAGCGAGTTACTTGTCGGGATCGCGATAACTCTCACATTACAGATCGCCTATAGTGCACTCCTGATTGTCGGACGGTCCGTGGACATCCAGGCCGGGTTTGGCCTTGCGCTTCTGGCGGATCCGACCCTGCGGTCGCAATTGCCTCTCGTCGGTACCATTTTGGCTTACGGTTTCGGTGCGGTCTTTTTCTCAGTTGGCGGCGGGCGCGAACTTCTGGAGATTTGGTGGCGATCCACGGAGGTTCTGGAAGTTGGTAGTTTCAATGGCGTTCTGCCTATCTTTCCACTCCTCGAGTTTCTTTCCCAGAGCCTGTCTCTGGCGATGGGCCTCACCGCGGTGGTCATCCTGACATTGTTTCTCATTGATCTGACGGTCGCATTTCTCTCCAGAACACTTCCCCAAATGAACGCTCTGCTCCTTGGGTTTCAAATCAAAACGATAGCCGTTTTATCGACCCTGCCCATCGCGCTGGCCTTTAGCCTGACCGTCTATCTTCGCCTGATCAGAGGTGGTTTTAGCCTTTCGGAGGCTTGGTTTTGAACATGGCGGAGACTGAACAGGACAAAACGGAAGAAGCCACGCCATTCAAGCTTAGAAAAGCACGAGAAAAAGGGCAGATTGCAAAAGGAACCGATATCGCATTCTTCGGCACGCTGGCTGCATTGACCCTTTATGTCCTATTCTCAGGCCCAGCCGCGATAAGCCAGTTCATTGCGCGGATTAAAGAGCTTTACCTCAAATCAATTTCGTCCGCATCTGGTGGTTCGCAGGAAGCCGTTGTCGCTATACGTGATACCTTTGCGCCCGGCTTCATGATCGTCGCGGGCCTGGGCGCTCTGGTTTTTACGTTCGTTATTCTGCTTCAAATCATTCAGATGAAGGGCCTGTTGTTTACAGCACACCCACTCAAACCTGACTTCAACCGGGTTAACCCTGCAAAGGGACTGAAACGACTTTTCTCCTTTCGAATGCTGAAAGAAGCGCTCAAGAACATTATCAAGATGGTCGTTTACTGTACTACGGCGTTCCTGATCTGCTGGCCTTCCATCCAAGCGCTTGTCCCTACCCTTGTTGATGCGGAATTTCTTATAGCGGCAATGACGTTGATCGGAACCAGGCTACTGCTGCTTTTTGCATTCCTCGCGATGATCTTCGCCGCAATCGATCAGGTGATCGTCAGGCAGGAGTTCAGAAAACAGATGCGGATGTCGAAGTCCGAGGTGAAGCGCGAGCATAAAGATCGTGAAGGCGAACCCCGGATAAAGCAGAAGCGCAAACAACTGCACAAAGAATTCACCAAACAGACCAATGACCTCGGTAATCTGCCTGGTTCGGATCTGCTCATAGTCAACCCAACTCACTATGCGGTCGGGCTCCGGTATGAACCGGATAAAATGGAAACCCCCGAGCTTACCACCAAGGGCAGAAACCGTTACGCGGCAATCCTTCGGCAACGCGCCGTCACTCTGGGTATTCCCATTATACAAAACCCTCCGTTGGCGAGAGCGCTTTACAAGCACGGCACGACCGGCCACGCCATCCCGGAAAAAACCTTCCGTGAGGTTGCTAAAGCCTACATTTTCCTTCGAACTCAATAGCAAGCAGTCAGATAGATCCCATGCTGGAATTTTTGAGAAACAACCGTGACCTCGCGCTGATTGGCGCAGTGATTGTTATTCTGACGGTGCTCTTCGCTCCCATCCCGTCCGTCTTGCTGGATCTCGCGATTATCGTGAATCTCGGATTCGGGCTCACCATTCTGCTACTCACCTTCTACGTGAAGAAGCCGATTGATTTCTCGACCTTTCCTTCCCTCCTACTCATCACGACTCTATTGAGGCTGTCGTTGAATGTCGCCGCGACGCGCCTCATTCTGACGGGAGCCGATGCCGGTGAAGTTATCGGATCGATTGGCGCTTTTGCCGTTTCCGGCAATTTCGTCGTGGGGCTCGTCGTCTTTCTGATCCTGATTGTAGTGCAGTATGTCGTGGTCACCTCAGGCGCCCAACGGGTGTCTGAGGTCGCAGCACGCTTCACGCTCGATTCTATGCCGGGCCAACAGATGAGTATTGATGCCGATCTCAACATGGGTCTCATCGACCCTAAAGAAGCCGTACGACGTCGTGAAGCTCTTGAGAAGCAGGCCGCATTTTACGGCTCAATGGATGGTGCGAGCAAATTCGTGAAAGGAGACGCGATTGCCGGCGTGATAATCATCCTGATCGATATCATTGCGGGCTGGATCATCGGCGTCGCACAAATGGGGATGGACTGGGATGAAGCCCTCAGAACGTTCTCGCTCCTGACAATTGGCGACGGTATCGCGACACAAATCCCGGCGCTCGTCATTGCAATCGCGACAGGCATCATTGTGACGCGCTCGTCCGCCGACCGAGAACTCAGCACAGAAGTGTTCAAACAACTTCTTTCGGTTCGCCGCATTCCACTCGTTGTGGGTGCCATCCTGTTGGCGATGCTTTTGCTCCCTGGCATGCCGAAATGGCCGATTCTCATCATTCTGGCTTTGTTTGGATATGCCTGGCTGCATATCCGCGACACGTCAGACGCCGATCAGGACCTGATGAGTTCCGACGACGAGGAAGGAGTGAAAACTGAGGCTCTGACCAAATCGTTCCCGGCGATCGAAATTGCGTTGGGTGCAAGCATTGCTGAGGCTTGGGCGGATAAGCGGTCTCAGCTTTTGGAACGCTTATCTAATTTGCGAGACTCACATGCCAAACAGACGGGTTTCAGCCTGCCTAAAGCTGTTTTCATAGACGACAAGTCGCTGAAACCGGACGAATATCAGATCCGGATATTTGGAACAGCTTATTCTGACGCTGAATTGTTTCCAGATCAGCTCTTAGCGATCCGGTCAGATAAATCGACGGAAGGTCTTTCCGGCACAGAGACACACGACGCAGCCTTCGGTCTTCCTGCAATCTGGATCGATCAGTCAAACGAAAATCTGGCAAAGGAAAAGAAGTACTCTGTGATCGATCCGGTGACAGTACTGATCACGCACCTGAGCGAGGTCATCCGCTCAAACTCAGATGCCTTGCTGACCCGTGCCACGACCGCGCGGCTGTTGGAGGAAGTCAGAGAGCGACAAAGCGGACTTGTCGAGGAATTGCTTCCAAATCTGCTGACTGTTTCGGATATTCAAAAAGTGCTGAGGAATCTTTTGAGAGAAGGCGTCTCAATCGAGAATATCGATCAGATTGTTGAAAATCTCGTCGATCTGGCCCGTCAGGAGAAGAGCCCCACGACCCTGACCGAGGTTATCCGCCAGCGGATGGGACTTTCTATTTGCAATACATTGAAGAACGGCCACAAGGAACTCGCCGTCCTCAGCCTGGATCCAAAAATCGAGAACCAAATCAAATCTGCGATGGCCAACACCAATGCAGAACCGCTTTTCGTGGTAGACCCTTCACTCACACAAAAGCTGATTGAAACACTCGCAACCCTTTCCACCCGCATGCACGGTCAGGGACGATCCCCTGTGCTTCTGTGCGGTGCCGAAATCCGTCGTCACGTTCGTTCTCTTACCGAACGGAGTGTGCCACAACTGTCGATACTTTCGATCGCAGAAATTCCAAAAACGATAGAGTTGAGTTCCTTTGATGTTGTTCGCGTTTAGCGTAACTTCCGCTTGAAAACTCACCGATATCGTTAAAAACCAGGACACGTCAGACTGATGCCTGAAACTGCTGAAAATCTGAAAACTGCAAACATGCTGCTTGGCTTCCTGTCGCAGGATCCAGAGAATGCAAATCTGAAACTCGATGCCGGGAATGCCCTGATTGCCGCAGGCAAATATGATGACGCGATCGATCTGTTAGGGACAGTCAAAGCTGACAATGAGTTGTTTCTGTCTGCCTGCAATCTCAAAGGGGAAGCAGCACTCCGCGCCCAACAGTTTGAGACGGCACTGGACGCGTTCAAAACCATTGTTGACGCTGGGGTTACAGATAGCGGGGTCAATTTCAATGTCAGCTGGGCGCTAACAAATCTAAAGGAATACGACGTCGCTCTCGAAACCCTTTCGGATGCCGCAGTTCAATCAATTCCTCAGGCCGCCATGCTTAAAGTTCAATTGGAGCATCAGCTGGGCGATTTTGAAGCTGCCGAAACGGCCGCTCGCGCTGCAGTCGAACGTTTTCCGGACCATGTGGGCCTGATGGCCGCTGTTTCTGTGCTCGCGCTCGATATCGAAGACAAAGACCTCGCCATAAAAACGGCAAAAGTCGCAGCGGACCACCCGGATGGCAAAACGACGATCGCAATGCTTGCGCTCGACGAAGGAGACATCAACACCGCCTACGCATTGTTTGATGAAGTCGTCTCCGACTTTCCGCAAAAACCGAGAAGCTGGATCGGCCGCGGTCTTTCTCAACTCATGCTTGGAAACTACGATGCGGGCGCGGAAGACCTGGATCGGGGCGCCGAGATTTTCGGCACGCACCTTGGCACATGGATCGCGTCGGGTTGGGCGTATTTTGTGCAAGGAAAATACGACGCCGCTCGAGATCGCTTTCAGACAGCGATGAACATCGATCCTAACTTTTCAGAATGTCACGGATCACTGGCGGTTATCGACCTGCTCAATGGAGACAATGAGAGTGCCTCGCGCCGTATAAAAACTGCGCTAAGACTCGATAGTGCGTGTTTCTCTGCGGCTCTCGCGCAAAGCATTTTCGTCGGAGCGCAGGGTAAAGCGGAGCTATCTCACAAAATCGTTGAGAAAGCGATGTCGACGCCCGTAAATAAGTCCGGTCAGACACTTACGGACATGCTGATCCGCATGAATTCCGGTGGAACAATTCATTAGGGCTTGCCTGCCTTAAGCTCGCTTAGAGATTTGTCCAACATCGCGCGCGAGTCTTCATTTTCCCGCATTTGACGCGTAACTTCCGAAACGATGGACTGCATGCTCGGATCGGAATCAACGCCTTCTCCGAAAGCTTGCGCGAGTAAAGCGGAAACAAGGGCTCGGTGTTGTTCCTGCTCGGTAAGGTCGCTATCTTTCAAAACCGAAGATAGTCGATCAATCTGCGATCTTTTCTGGTTGACGGTTTTAGACGCCCGTGTGGCGGGCCGGGACTTTGAAACACGTTCGGCTTTTTCAAGCTGTGATTTCAGCTGAAGCAAGATCTGATCGTATTGGGAGATCCTCGTCATTTCACTTCAATCCTCGTCAATGCCTGGTAGTCCGTCCATCACCAAATTGCTTCAATAGAATTGATGTGGCCGACTGCTCTTCGGATGTCTCTTCTGCGACCGCGTTCTCGGGCGCCACGGCAAGCTGATCGCGGCAACGATCGATAAGCATTTGCATATCCCCGTTGAGAGGCAGATTTTCATCATTAACCGAAATGCCCTCCTGAAGAAGGCGCACACAATCATCAAATTCATCTCGAATGAGATGCCTGAGCCCCGTCGCAAAGAGCTTCAGATAGTGACCCTCAGGCAAAGTATCGAGGAGCGCCCATGTCTTCAGCGCCGCGTTAGATTCTCCGGAGGTGAGCTGAAACAAACCGAACTGAAAGCGGGCGATGTGAAGATCAGGTGCGATTTCAATCGCGCGGCCGAAGTATTTGTGTGCGTTGACCAGATCGCCCTGACTGGCGAGCATCGATGCCATCATGAATACAATGCGCGGATCATCTGGGTAGGATTGTAATAGCGAAGAGAGGCGTTCCACGCCGTTAGGTTCGCCCGACTGCAAATCCTCGACGAGCTGATTTAGTTTTTCATCACTGCATAGCTGCATTACCAGTCCTCTTGTCCCACCCTTCACAAAAAATGCTTCAGTCGCTTCCTCAGCCGATTGAGTGCGGATTTATGGAGTTGTGAAATCCTTCCCTTGGTGAGTTTCAATAGTTTCGCAATTTCTACAAATGCGGTTCCCTCGATATAGTGTTGCATAATCACGAGATCTTCAGGATCTGGCAACTTCTGTACTTCTTCATAGACGGAATGTTCCAGCTGCCGAAATGCGAGCGACTGAAATCCATCCGCGGCCGTATCAGCGCTATCCCCAGAATAGGCAATGCCCGCGCTTTCAAGCAACAAGCCGAGCGCGAGACTGACCGCAACTTCCGCCGTGTTCTCGAGCGAACTACCCGACACGCCGTCTCTCGAGGTGAGCGAGTTCATACGATCACGCTCTTTCTGACGTTCATAAGTCAACTGGGCATTCTTCTCATTGGCCTTTATCAGACCGTCAGAAATGCTGCCTTTGATCCGATGGCGAGCGAAGGAATGAAACCTGCTACCAATTGAGGGGTCGAACGCCTCCATTGCTTCGAGCAACCCCGCGTAAGCCAGCTGCTCAAAATCCCCATATTCCATTCCGAGATGTGACCGCGCACGGAAAAGACTACCTGCTATTTTCCTTGCGAATGGCTGATATTCAGAAAAGAGATCAGATCGATCTCTGGCGTTTCCATTGGCTTTAAAACGACGCCATCTGGCCGCTTCAACTTTCGCCGGCTCCAACAGCATATTGAGACCAATACCGCTTTGGGTACGCCGCATTACCCGAAGCCCCCCAACACCCCTCGAATGATGAGCGCCCAGCCATCGATCATTACGAACACCAGAATTTTAATCGGCAAAGAAATCGTGGCTGGTGGAACCATCATCATGCCGAGCGACAATAATATGCTCGAAACTATCAGATCGATCAGCAGAAAAGGAAGCATTATGACGAAGCCGATCGTGAAAGCGACGCGCAACTCATTCAGAATGAATGCAGGTACCAACAGGAACAAATCCACATCCTCAGGAGATGCCGGAGCGGGCCGACCGGACAACTCATACATCAGGAGCAGGTCGTCATCCTGTACCTGCGACAGCATAAACTCTTTCAGCGGCACCTGGCCGACTGAAACCGCTTCTTCCAGTGTCATTTCATTCTCGACATATGGCGTGAAAGCCGTTGTCCTGACCGCATCAAAGGTCGGCGTCATAACAAAAAATGTCAAAAACAATGACAACATGACGAGGATTGGGTTAGGCGGCGTCTCCGGCATACCGAACGCATGACGTATCATAGCAAGCACGACTGCGATACGGATGAATGCCGTCATCGACATGAAAAGTGCCGGAAGGATTGTAAGCGCGCCCAAAAGAACGATTGTTCGCAAGATATCGCCCGACGCGAATCCCTCTGCTGCTTCCTGCGCTACAGCGATCGGGCTCAACACAGCGAGACCAGAGGTAACAGTCACCCCGCGCAACAGACAACCCATCTTCAAGATTGATCTCCCGGGGCGTCGTCAAGCAGATTCAGCTTTTCAATTTTTCCCTGTGCACATGCAAGGAACACCTCTTTGCCGTCCACTTCGGCGAGTACAAGCGTTTGCCCCGGACCGATGCCGAGAACCTCTATGACCTTCATACGCTTCTCAGATTCACGGATGAACATCCCATTTAAACGAAACATACCGCCTGAACGTTGAACTTTTCTGGCCCAGATCGCGGTCGCGATGAGTACCAGAAATATCAGTCCCACAAGGACAAGTCGCACGGGCGAAAATTCGAAAGCCTCCCCCTGTGCGAGGCTCGTCGCAGTCATCAGAAGACTAAGATCGGAGGATGCTGTCACGTCCACTTGATCGTTCCGCCCGATCAGTCCGATTTTTCGCCGGGCAAGAGGTCGCTCAATCGAACACCGAATTTATCGCCCACGGCGACGAGTTCTCCGCGCGCCACGGCAACTCCATTGAGACGAAGCTCAACATTCTGGTTAAGGGGGGTGTCAAGTTCGACGGTCTCACCCGGCTTAAGGGCTTCCAGTTCACCCACAGTGGATTCCGTGCCGCCCAGATACGCCTCAATGCGGACCGTCAGCCCATCCAAAGCACCTGAATTCAAAACTTTACTCATTCAAACTTCCTCAGATCCATCAATTCGCAACTAGTTTCAGCGTATTCTTCGTCTCACTGCTTTGAACTTCGGCACTCACCTCCGGAAGCAACTTGCCGTTAGCTGTAAGCGAAAGCGCTGCGTCACAGGGCGTATCTATTACGAGTGTGTCTCCGCTCACCAGGTCTCTGAAATCAGCCATACTTAACTCCACGCTTCCGACATAAGCGCCGGTTCTGACCCGCTCGTTCCGGAGGGCCTGGCTCATGGAATGAAGTTGTGGCTTTTGTTGCCGGCCATCAGGTTTCACGAGCTCTTTTCGCAACCGGATCGCTTGAGATGAGCTGATACAGAGCATGAATTCGACCTGCAGGGCATCACACCTCAATCGCAAAACAAGACTGTTTCCCTTCGGTTCCGTCTCTTCAACGAAGTTCAGATCGCGCTGAATTTGCCTCCCCACAGAAGCAACAAATAAATCCAGCAACCCCTCATCCGCTGACCGTAGAAACGTGTTGTCGGCGGCAGATTTTGCGAGCTGTCGCAAATCGCTCCCTAAAATGTGGTCCGCTATCGCGCTTCCGTAGCCATCGGGAACGCCGAGCACAAAATCTCCCGCAGTGTCTGCCCAGCTCGACATGTCAGAACCGCATGGCTGCCCAAACTGAAGCGACTGCTCCATACAGATCCAATTTGATTCCTTTTTTGCGACGGATTTGAACGCACGCGAGAACAGGTCGCATGCGTAACCGCTCACCCGGTCGTCGAGGAGCGCTGAGTCTGGCAGCCAGTCAGTCGCGATGACGGTCACTACTGTCCCCGGGTCTGGAAGAGTTGCTGAATCATCTCATTCGCCACACTCACAACCTGAGATGATGCCTGATACCCACGCTGAACCAGAATCAGGTTTCCGAATTCAGACGACAGCTCCACATTCGAAGCTTCGATCCGATTTGAAAGGACACGCCCCACGAGCTCACTCGAGCTGGAATAGAGGGATACATCCCTGGAATCTTCATTCACGAATATGCCGCCAGACCTTTGCTCAATGGACTTTGGATCCTTGAACGTTGCAAGAGCCACTGAGCCAAGTTCTGTCGCCTGCTCGTTGGAGTATTGAAGTTCGAGCACGCCGTCATCATTGACGCCAAGCGTTTGTAAGTCGCCAATGCCGAACCCGTCCACGTCACCTGCCCGTAGAGTCGATACCTCACCCGAAGAGAAAGACGTTACATTCTCAGAGAAGTCAAAAACGACGGAATAGCCTCTTTCGTCGTCAGAAAACGTCAGTTCCTGGGAATCCTCGGTTGGTCGACCCAAATCGAATTTCAGTGTCTGAACACCGATCTCGTTATCATTACCGTCTGTGACCGTGACTTTCCATTCGCCGGATGGGTCGGTTTCCTCGCGGGTGAAGGCCACAGACCAATCTGCCGATTCACCATAGGCGTTGAAGACCGTCACATCGGTTACGGTGAAGCCCAGCGAAGATGAGGAAAGGTTGTCCGTGAACTGGACGCGGGTTGTCGCCTCAGGTTGACTGATACGACTGGAATTTACGCTAACGGGTTCGGCACGGCCATTTTCGTTCAGAAGAGTCAGTTTGTAGTCCGTTCCCGAGAGAACGATGTAACCGTCTTCGTCGATTTCGAAATTGCCGGTGCGTGCGTAAAAATACTCTCCGTCTTTCTCCAGTACAAGAAACCCTTCTCCATCAATTGCGAGATCCAGAGCACTCTCTGTCTGGCGCAACTCGCCCTGACTGAAATCGAGTTGTGTGAGCGCAAGCGAGACACCCTGGCCACCGCCATCGCCTGTATAGGCGAGATCAGAGCCACCACTGTAAAGATCACGGAAAACGAGATTGGAGCCTTTGTAACCCTGTGAATTCAGGTTTGTAATGTTGTTGGATACGTCCTTCAGGCCGTTGGAGTAAGCGTTCATACCGCTCAGACCTATAAACATGGATTCCAGCATTAGTTTTCTTCCTCCCGGATTTGAGAAATTGACCCCAGTTGAATATTGCTGATGGTACGCTCATCCGCCGTTTCAATCGTCAGACGAGGCAGACCATTGTTGAAGGCGACGTTCGTGACGCGACCCGTGAGAACGACTGAGCCAGCAGGAATGTCGACCTGCCGTCCGAGCAACCCGGCGGCAAGGGACGAATTGTCGGCACTCAGCATGGATTCGAGATTGTCGTTCATCGTGTTGGTTTGCTGGATTTGCGTGAACTGAGCCAGCTGAGACACAAACTCGAAATTGTCGATTGGCTTGAGTGGGTCCTGATACGTCAGCTGGGTCAAAACAATGGACAACAGATCCTCAAATCCAACTGCGAACGCATCATTCGCAGTTTCTTGAACCTGGCCACCATTCTGCGCGCTGTCGGGTAAAACGACAGGCTGAACCGGTGTTACTTCATCTTCCATGACCCGCCTCCCGACTAATATTATTCTGGCCGAACAGTTTCAGGACGGACGGCCCAAACCCGCTTTGACGCACAAGTTGGTCCATCCTCTTCTTCAGTTCGGGGCTGTTGAGATTTGCCGACCATGCAGAGATAAAAATACTGATCTGCAGTCCCTGTTCCATGAAAATCAACGCGACCCGGATATAGTTGTCCGCTGTATGGTCCTGCGCGACGGAGCTCAGGATTTTACTACCTGTCTGCGCCAGCTGTGCGGAGGTTCCGCTGAAATTCACATCGACATCCCAGGACAGTTTGAGTCTACCTGGCATGCTATCATCCGTATCGATCTCTGGTGTCTTGTTGCGAGACGGCGTTTGCGACACAAAAGCCGGTCTGGTGAGGTCCAAAGCTCTGTGATGGAATGCTTTGTCACGCTTCGCTTTTTGCGCTGACATAGCATCGACCTTCACGACGAAATCGGTCTGTGTATCCAGTCGTGAATTAGAAATAGTCTGCAACCGCATTTCCATATGCCTAACACCGCCGTCAAAAGACGTGTGCTTGTCAGTTACAAAATCCCGATACAGACGAGACCGTTCAGAATTCTCCGCATCCAAATCAATGTCGACATCGACATCAACATCCACTTTGTCGTCTACCGTTCGAAGACTGTCCTCGACGGACTGGTAGATCTCGCTAAAAACTATTTCTATCTGCTGGTCTTCATTGCCCGATAAGGTGGACACTCCGTCCAGGTAGACGTTGGTAACGGGCTTCGAAAGTATCGGGATGAAATCAGTCAAATGACGGCACCCACCTTGCGAGACGAAGATCCTCAGCCTGTGCAATCCGACGGATTTCCAGTTTTCGTGCCTCGTCTTTCCTTGCCCGCGCAGTTTGCTTTTCCAAAGTAGAAACAAGAGCCTTTTCTGAGCTGAATTGATCCTCCGCGAACGTTTCCTCACGTTCAGACTGAACCAGGTCCTCCTTGGCGTCTGCGGTTACATTCGACTGAACGGCAAACCTGTTGGAAAAGATCTGAGCTATTCTCGGGTCGGAATTTCCCTCAAAATACGATTGCCAGCTCTCATAAGCGTGGGTCAGGTCATCCGAACATTTCGCGAAAACCTGCCTCGATACATCAGCCTCAGATCTCGCACGACCCATTTTTGAAAGTCGATCCAGCTCGATCACTTTTCGCACGTTCTTCAGACGATGGAGCTGCTCTGATCTTTTCAAACTGGTCATAGCTGTTCCACCAGTTTTTCGAGTGCATTCAACGTATCCGTGGGTGTCGCCGCCCCGGATGTTGATTGTGCAAGAAAAGTCTCGATATCACTGCGTCTTGCGATCGACCGGTCGAGGCTTTTATTGTTTCCCGGTTTATGCAGGCCGCTTTCAATCAGCAACTGAGCTTCACGAAGTCGGAACATGCTGGCCCGCAGCTTCAGCAACGCCTTTTGCTGACGATCGCAGATCACCTTATCGGCCAGTCGGGACACAGAGTTCAGCACATCAATCGCCGGGTACCGCCCAGACGCCGCAATTTCCCTGGATAAGATTATATGACCATCGAGCAGTGACTTCATCACCTCGACGATGGGGTCGTCCACATCATCCGTTTCTGCCAAAACCGTGAAAAACGCTGTTATCGAACCACCAGAAGCCGAGGCACCACATCGTTCGACCATTCGGGGTAACTGCGCGAACACATTCGGAGTGTATGCTCGGACTGTCGGCGGCTCTCCCGCAGACAACCCCATTTCCCGGAGTGCCATCGCATAGCGCGTGGAGCTATCGACAAACAATACGACGTCTTTGTTTTTCGAACGCAGATATTCCGCCTGCGCAAGCGCGGCGTTTACAACGCGTGCTCTGACAGCCGCGCTTTCATCAGAGGTCGCAACAAACAATGTTGCCTTATTGGCGATGCCTGCTGCCTGGAGTGCGGACCAAAGAACGGCAACCTCCCGGCCGCGTTCCCCAACAAGGCAAAGCACAAGATTGTCGGCCTCGACATTTTGCATGATCTGCTCAACCAGTGTCGTCTTGCCGACACCACTAGCTGCAAAAATTCCGATGCGTTGACCTTTTGCGAGTGGAAGGCACCCATCTATGGCGCGCACTCCAGTTGAGAGCGGTGAGGCGGCCACATCCCGCTCCATAGGGTTCAATGGCTTTCCTGCCAAAGGCCAGAGAAAATCTGCCGTTGCTTCCGGGCGGCCATCTATTGGCTTTCCCAGCGCACTCAAAATACGCCCTTTTAACCCTTCGCCTACAACCGTCATTCGATGAGTGTCGGTACGGATGACCCGATCACCCACGGACAATGACTCGCATGAATCTAGAGGCATGAGGACAGTTTTATCGTGCGTCAGCGCTACGACTTCTGCTAACTTTTCCTCTTCGCCGCCGGCCGGAACAATCTTGCAAAGGTCACCGATGACAGCCTTTGGTCCCATCGATTCCAATCGCCCGGGAAGAACCGCCTGCAGTACGCCTCGATGAGTGATCGGATTTATTCCGCTAAGAAGAGCGGCAAATGGGTGATCCTGCATCATGCGTGCTTGGCTCCCACGATCGCGGTAGCAAGCCTGTCCCGCGCCTCACGGGTGAATTCGTTTACTGAAATTGAAACGTCCCCGGCACTAAGTCGAATGTCGCATTCTCCAGCGCTCTTGTGAGGCAGTAATCTGATAAAGTCGCCACCCGGGGAATCGACACCCAATTCCTCCAGAATAGCTTTTACCTCGTCGACGCTGGCGAAATCTGAGGAACTGACTTCAACGCAAACTACGGTTTCATTTCGCAGCATCCCTGCCTGCTGATGCAACAGATCCCGTAGGAATTGCTTCACCTGTTCTGGAGAATTGGCAAACTTGTCGAATGCATTGTCGACAATAACAAGAGCCAGTTGATCCAGTGTATCGAGCTTCTTCTCAAAGGCTTGTTGAGCCAGGCCAGCCGCGGCGACAAGGGCCTGGACCTTTTCATCGTGCGAGCGAAGCGCAGATGCTTCACCTTCCGCGAACGCTTTTTTTCGGGCAGTTTCTAATTCGGCAACATGTTCGGATTTGAACTTCAGAATTTCAGCTTCCAGCGCCTCAACCTTGCTCTCTACACTCTCTGCTTCCGGTGCGTTGGGCACCTGTGTCGTGACACGCACCTGATGCAGGGCGGTGATGGAGGCGCCGTTCTGCGCTTTTAGAATTCGAGACATCAAATCAGACCCCGAGTTCAGATTTGCGGGCAAAAATGCCAAGCCCGAGCCGCCTTGTAAGCCGCTGCATCAGCGTCTCACAGTCGCTTGCCTTTGCAATGGCTACCTCCAGTACGGTCCTCACATCATCGGTCAGATCGATTTGCTCGGCATCAATCAGATCATTCAGACAACGCCGGAAGCGCGAGGTAAATATGGATGTATCCAGCTTCGCTGGGTCAATTTTTGGCATAACCGACATTGCGCGTAACAAGTCTTCAACCGCGTGCCGGTCCTCGCGCTTGAGAGATTTCAGAATGGTCCGACGATCATTTGCAGATAAATCGCCGAATTCTTCGATCATCGTCGCGTATGACGGCGGGGTATACTTGTTCATAGTCCCGCTCCGGGTTCGACCCGACGCTGGCTAAGCTCCGTTAACCGGTCTGCCCAGACGGCGATTTCTTCTTTCGAAAGCGTTGGCCGACGCATTCGTCTAACGACAAGCAACGCGAACACCAACGCTCCAGAAGTTATAAGACTCCAGACGATCCAGCCATAAAACGCCCAAATAGAGCGAGCCGGCTCAGTCCCCACCAGGGGCACGGTGCCCACTTCTTCGGTAGCCATCGACCCCAGATACTCCGACACTTGGGTTACGGCTTCAGAAGCCTGAACTTCAGTTGATGGTGCCAAAATACCATCGGAAATCATTCGCTCAAGGTTCACGTGCGGCTCATTCGCCACAGTCATATCGACGGCTAAACTCATACCGTCCGCATCGTCAGATACGACTGCTATATCAGCGCCATCCGCGATCAAGTTTACAGCATTTACCGCGGTTTCCGCAACCGAAGCGCCTGTCGTCGGTACGGCGCTAAGCATCATGCCATTCTGGTCAAGAATGACGACATCCGTTGGCTCAAGCTCCGGGATCGAAAATGCCACGAGAAACTGTATACCCTGCACAATACTCTGATTAATACTTGCTCCCGGGGCGGGTCTGATAGATACGGCTGCTTTAGGGCGCGCCCGATCGTCAGCAAATAGCACTCGCTCAGGCATGGACACATGCACGCGAGCATCAGCCACCGGCTCCATCATTGTAATTATAGTTCTGGCCAGGTCCCCCTGAAGCGCACGTTGATGTCTGATTTTCTGCCCGAACTCTGTCAGCCCCATTTCTGAATTGTCGAAAATTTCAAATCCGACGATGCGACGTTCAGGCGAATGAGCATCTGCAATGTCGATTCTGATCCGGTCCGCTTGAGACGCCGGAACAGCTATAGCGCTACCACCTGCCGTAACACGATACTCAACCTCACGATCCTCCAAAACTCTCACGATTTCAGCGGCTTCTTCAGGCGCAAGACCAGACATAATCGTGCGAAAATTCATCGATCTATACGCGAAATAAGTAAGAACTAATGCAACTGTCACACCCACTCCCACCATAAGCAGAATTGATCGAAAGCTACGCCCTGAACCACTTGATCCCGTATCGCTCACTTCAATCACCTAGAGCTGCATGTTCGTGATTTGCTGAAACCCTTCCACAAGACGGTCTCTGATCTGTATCGTAAGGTCTACCGAGAGTTTGGCTTTTTCCAACGACAAGATTACCTCGTGGATACTGACGCTTTCAGGGTCTGAAACGTATTGCCGTGTTAACTCGTCGGCAGCATACAGCCTCTGTTCCACTGCATTTAGACTTGTAGTCATGATGTCCTGAAAGCTGTCACCATTTACAGATGCCTCAATGACGGGCTGCTGAATATGTTGATTGGAAAGAACCGGGGCTTCAGCCGCCCCGGATCCGACGACCGCTTCGATCGAACTCATACCGTCCGCCCCATTTCCAGCGCCTTCATATACATCTGCTTTGAAATCGACATCGCCGTGAGATTAGCCTCATAAACACGCATGGTTTTCACGAGCAGCGACATCTCCTGACCATGATCCACATTTGCATACTGAACAAATCCTTCGGCATTCGCGCTCGGATGATCCGGCTCATACACAGATCGCACCGGATCTTGCATTTCTTCGATCGCAAACACCCTCACCCCTACAGGCTCACGATTGTTTAAATCCGTTGTCATAAGCGTCTGAAAATCCACGGCAGGACCGGACAACAACCGACGCGCGCCAACACGATTGCCAGCCGCGTCCACGGGAGAATTTACATTCGCCAGGTTTTCAGCGATGACAGCATAACGTTGCCATTCCACATCAAGCGCCGACAGACTGATTTCGAAAGCTTGCATTGCTTAGCGCCCTCCACTTACTGCACTTTTGGCGATAGCCATATGTCGTCCGAGAATTTCGGTGAGTGCTGCATACTGCATGGCCGTCTTAGAAGATTCCGCGAGCTCAAGATCAATCCGAACGCCAGATTCGGAAACTATTCTCTCGATTGTCGGCTCAACCTGCTCAACCGCTGAAGCGCCCTCCGTCATTGCAACGCTCAATGCATCTGCGAAACTGATCCGAACAGGCTGATAGTTCGGCGTATTCGCGTTTGCCAAGTTCTGAGCCGTGTAATCCTGACGGAGAGACAAGAGGTCGAGTGTTTTTGAAACTGCACTAAAAGTTACGGCATCCATCACCCTCTCCCTCTACTGAACAATAATTTCGGCATGGACTGCGCCAGCAGCTCTCATGGCCTGAAGTACGGAAATAAGATCGCGACTGGTTACGCCGGCCTCTCGCAGTCCCTGAACGAGATCCCCGATCGTCGCACTTGGAAAACTGGCAACAATATCCGATGAAGAATCGTCAACGCTTAGATCAGTATTGGTAATAACCAGACTACTAATCCCGTCATTTTGTCCAGAAATGAAACCGGGTTGCAGGCCGAAAGAATCGGCCTCGATTTGCACTTTCAGATCACCTTGAGAGATCACAATGTCAGATATCCTGATGTCCGCGCCCGCTACAACCGTTCCTGTGCGTTCATTGACCACGATTCTGGCGAATGTGTCTGGCAAAAAGGTAAGTGTTTCTAGCTCAGCCACAAACCGGGGGAGGCTGCCAAATTCCGGATAATACTGTATCTGAACCTCATCAGCGCCAACGGCATGGGCAACACCAATTCCAAATCGCATTTCGACGGCATCAGCAATTTTTTGCGCATTGCCAAAACTGGGATCTCTCAAGAGAAAACTAAGCTGGTTATCTGCGTTCAGAATATTCGCATTTACCGGTACTTCGACCGTTCCACCGTTCTCAATTACGGCCGTGGTGGGATAATTTCGTTGCTGCATATTGAGCTGAGATTCAAAGTTATAGCCGCCAGTAACGAGCGCGCCCTGCGCAACAGCATATGGCTCCCCTTGCGCCGCCAGCAACTCGGTGAACAAAAGAACGCCTCCGGAAAGGCTCCTGGCATCTCCAATGGAAGATACCGTCACCGTGATCTGATCCCCAACATTGGCTGATGGTGGAAGCTTCGCGGTCACCATCACCACTGCCGCGTTGCGACTAGACAATTCGTCCTCACTTACCGTTGTATTGAAACGTCCGAGCAAATTTTGAAGCGCCTGGCGTGTGACGACGCTGCGCTGACTGTCTCCGGATCCTGCAAGCCCCACCACAAGGCCATACCCGACGAGTTCGTTCGAACGCCAGCCTTCGAACCGACCAGCGTCTCTCATCTGGATGGTTTGCGATGCAGCGACTTGCACGGGCAGAACAAGCGCGCAAAGCCCTATGATCAGGACGCGGATTACCGACGCAAAGGAGGTCATACCGGCACCAGTCCAAACACACCCAAAAGCCAGGTCACCAATCCCGGATTGGACCCTCGGGTTACAAATCCTTCTCCATCATAACTGATAACTGCGTCGGCAAGCAGAGTTGAAATCACTGTATTTTGAGAGGAGATATCAACGACACGAACCTTGCCCTCAAGAGTCACTTCTGACCTTTCGCCATTGATGTACAAAACCTGCGTCCCGCCAACCAAAAGTGTACCATCATTGACGATATCAATAACTGACACACTGAAAGACGCCAGAAAACGCTCACTGCGCCGCGTTTCTCCGCGGCCATCATATCCTGTTGCAAGGCGCGCCTGACCAAACTCTTCAACACCCGTAAGCCGCCATCCACCATCAATGTCTGTCTGTCGGGAGGAACGCATACTCGCTGTATTCGATGCTTCGGTATTCTGATAAACGATAACTGTCAGAATATCGCCAATCCGGGAGGCTTTGTTGTCCGAGATTAGATTAGAGTGCTCTCCCGGCCGATAAAGATTGTCTGCGTGAGCCGAAACCGACAGCCCAACTACAAAAACCAGCGAAGACAATAGGCTAAAGATGCTCTTCATGGATCGACAAGCCTCATGAAGCGACCGTCTACTGGCACGCTGAGGACTTCATCGTCAGCAGTCATAACAAACACGCGGCTCTGACCATACAGATCTTCCAGCAGAGTGACCGGTCGCTGAATTCGAATAGAACCCGACACAATCTGAAGCACTGCCTCATCCCATTTGCCAGCGCGCCGTACTGTCTGCAAAGTCACGTCATCGGACACAACAGATGCCTGCTCCATCCGGTTAAAAACCATCTCACCCGACGCTGGGTCACAATCAATGATCAACAGTCCGGGCGCACGATTTGAAACCATATCGATCACATCTTCACGCGCGAAGGACTCTCCAGACACCACCGGTAAAGATAGTGCCATCAATCGGGACTTTGCGGCACTCGCCCAAGTCGCGGGCAGCGCCTCTTCATCAATGATATCACCGAACACCGGATAGGCATGCTCGAAAATAACTACCGGGGCCGAGCTGAGGCAAACCCCGACTTCAAGTGAAGACAGAACTGAGGCCGCTACCAAAGACGCAATCATCGTTATTGCTGCCTTAAAGAATTCGCTATGGACATCAGACGATCCGCAGCCTGCAACACCTGCGCGTTCGAAGAATAAGCGCGCTGAATGATCATCATGCTGACCATTTCCTGATTGAGGTCCACAGTAGAACGCTCTACCGCGCCCGACACAAACTGCCCAGCACCATCCTCACCTGCAACGGCGCCATAGGACCTAACACCGCTTCTTACCTCATAAAGTCCACTCGACTTTTGGATAAGATCAGCTGAAGAATTCACGCTCACGAGCGACAGCTGACCAAGCTCAGAAACCGCATCCTCATTAACCAACAGCGCACCCACCGTACCATCAGCACCCACACGGATCTCACGCGCACCTATGGGCACATTAACCATATCACGAAGCATCATTCCGTTTTCAGCCTGGAGATAGCCTTCCTGCCCTACATGGAGCCGCCCACCGCGCCAAAGATAGCTGTTTCCACCGGCCCCCAAGAGTTCAAGGAAACCATTCCCGTCAATCGCAATGTCGAGCGAATTGCCTGTTTCAACGATGTCGCCCTGATCGAAAACCGCCGCAGCCTGGTCCATCCGTACACCGACGCCCCGCATGTCACTTGAAGTACTTGCCATTACCTCAGCAAAGCTGATCTCAGCGCGTTTAAACCCCTGCGTGTTTAGGTTGGAGATATTGTTTGCAACCACACTTAGAGCACGCTCCTGCGAGCCGAGCCCGATACCAGCGACATAAAATGCGTCATTCATTCTCAGCTCCGCCCAAAGGTTGCGATCGCGCTACCGATCATAGAATCATAAGCTTGGATAAGACGCGCACCGGTCTCCGCCTGACGCACAGACTGCATCAACTCAATCATCTCTGCGCCAAGTTCGACATTGGAAGATTCAAATGCACCTTGAAGAAGGTTTCCGCTTTCAACCCTCGTCACGCCGATCCCGTTTTTCATCTGCATGAGTGAGCCTGAAACCGCGCTCATAGCACTCGTTTCCTCAGGCACAAAAAGGCCTATCTGCGCAACGGCGACGCCGTCCTCCAACAGTGTTCCATCGGACAAAACTTCCACAACATCGGATGCGGCGCGCACTGGAGCGCCATCTGCTGAAAGGAGAATAAGTCCATTTTCATCAACGAGCTGTAAATCTGATCTACGATGAAACCTACCCCCGCGAGACAGAAACTCAACGCCCGTTTCCGGATGCTGAAGAAGAAAGAACCCCTCCCCGGAAATAGCAAAGTCAAAGGCATTTCCTGTGAGCTGAGTTGTACCCGCCTCAGCGCGGTAAACCGACTGAAAATTAAGTCGCTCAGTGCCGAAAACGTCGGCTGTGTCAGATAGGTTCGCAAGTAAAGATTCAGCGCGATATCCAGGAACCTGTGCGCTCGAAATATTGCGACCAATTACAGCTGCCCGCTGCTCCGAAGAAGCAAGCAACCGCACTGCCTCAATTAATGGATCACTCATGAATCTTCCCGACACCAACCCCAATCTACGTCCTGCTATATGCAGCCGTCACGAGGCCCCCCCTCGCTCCTGAGCTAAGGACTTTAGCCTATTGCTCATCCGACCACTTTTACGTGTATTTTTGAATGGTCAAGTCACGCAAAAATACAATTTATACTTTAGAGGCCGGACTCTCTACATAGGCATGTGTAGAAAACGCAGATAGACACCAACCTTCTCTTTAGTTTTCAACGGCTTAGCTTCGACTCCTGTCAGAGCCATCAGAAGCAGAAAATTTTGTGGAATTTTCTAGCGTCATTTCATCGACGCTGTCACAGGCGTACATTTTTGGTCGGTTTTTCTAAAACAGCGTTCAAACAGGACGCGCCAAAGGCTGCTCGCTCACATCATAAAACTCAAAGATAGTTTTACATCATGTTTTCCCCGGTCCCGCGACGTAAACCGGAATATCTCTCAAATTCTCGCGGCTTTGAGGGATTAAAAACCCGAGCCAAAGTCCCGCTCCCAGAACGGGCTGCGGCCAGATTAATGGTGACCTGTCTCTAAGCAACGCCCTCATGCCAAACCAGAGACCGGTTGCCTCAGCCGCCGAGCTAGTTAGCACTCCAAGCAATGATTTAAATGGAACTCACCGTGCACACTCAGACCTCAGATATTAACAAATTAAGAGGCCTTAACGAATTCCCTCTTCGAGTAAATGTAACGCCTCGAAGCACTCTGAACTCGGACTTCGATATAAACTCGAAGCATCCAGACTGATGATTGCATAACAAAGCCTGACGGGGCAGCCGATACGGTGAACAGCTTGATAGATCGGGTATTGAGAACAACGCTTTTCCAATATCGGCTTGGCATGGTTTTTGACCAGCCAAAATAATCGGTCTGTTTATCGGCGCACTTAAATTGCAATAATACAATGTGGCGCTGGCCTTTCGGTAGAAAAAGTCACGAACTGAGACCCTTTGGAATTTGCCTGCAAAGGCATCAACCAGAACGCGTTTCTCCAACTCGTTTTGATTATATGACGAGTTGAATGCCTACATTAATACGGCGAACGGTCGGTCCAGCGAAAGGACGGGCGTAATCATCTATTTTGTCTGCATATCTGAATGAGACCATTTCGCTCCCGCCTCACCACACCGCCATTTTCTTCCTGAAAATAAAAACTTGCTGATTGCCCCGTCGCATTGGGTGTCCTAGCGCGCTTGTACGCGCATCAATTTCCGGAAATGAAAGAGCCCCACTCGTCATCCGAATGGGGCTTGTGATTTGATTGCCAAAGGCATGAAGCTTTTAGCGGCGTCCTTCCCGCCTCAAAGCTTGAGGTGTGAATTCGTGCTGCTCCAGTACTGCATCAAAATCGATGGACGCATCCCGCTCACCCCTCCCCAGGAAGCCCCGTGCGAAATAACGACCTGACGACAGATTGTGATGCACATCAACGGCACTCATGAAGGTAGGAGCATCGTAAAAATTGATCGGGAATGCGAGAGACACGACCGCCAGCTGCCCGTTGGCATCATAGTGTTCAGCCGCGAGTATTTGCCAGCTGTCTTCATCGAGATAGAAGGTACGAGACGGATATGTGTGGGCCATTCCATCGCGTAGCTCTGCCTTCACGACCCAGACCCGATGACGCTCAAAGCGCGTATATTCCGGATTCAGATGCGCCCTATACACAACATTGCGATAATCGGCATTGATCAAGTCATATGCGTTGTAGGGAAGGATATATTCCTGACGCCCTTCAAGCGTCCATTCATAGCGAGAGGTATCACCCTGAAACATATCCAACATGTCATAGGTTGCGAGACCATCGGCGAGTTCTAGTGGTGCATCATAAACAAGTTCAGGTGAGCGCCTTACCCGTCGCTGCCCAGCGCTATAAGTCCAATTCATTTGAGAATTAGCAACATGGTCAACCATGTCATAAACAAGTATTGATGTGCCTGCAATCCGAGCTGGCGTCCGAACACGTTCCTTGTATTTTCGAATGATATTCCCTTCGAGCAGAACAGGCGTATCTGCAATGAAGCTCGTATACGCCAAATCGGTTTCCATCATCGTGTAATCACCCGATGCCTGCGGCGCAACCTGCTGAATTGTTGCAGTCGCGGAGCCGCCTCGATAGCGCATACGGTGGTTACTGATGGCCTCAAGACCAGACGTCGGGTTTGGGAACGGAATGCCGATGACGCCCTCACCACCAGAGAACTGGATGACAGCGTTCTGATCCGTTCCTGACATCGACGCAGACGGTGTAGAAGACTCAGACGCATCCATATACCATTGCGGAAAGCTCGCTGACCGGCGTGTCGGGTAAACCGGAACGCTGAATGACGTCGGATATCGATTGAGCAATGCGGCAAGACCAGGCGTCAAATGGCTGCTATATTGAGACGCATTTGATGATGTGATCGTAAATATGGGCCTGTCGTCGCTGAACGGCGAGATGTACGCGTCGCCCCGTGCGTAACCAAGAGGGACCTCCCAAATTCCGCCGTTATAAGCCGGAATGACGCCGTCTGAAGACCCGGCATGAATTGCACCTACAGGTGTTTGCTCAGGGGACTGCGCAGTAGCTACACCGCCCGCCATCAACACCAGTGATGATATCGTCGCGACGCCCAGCGCGCGCAGCGTTAATTTTGTAAAAACTGACATGGGTACTCCTCGAAAATTTGTTCAGTACGATTTCGCTGGGAATAGACGCCGCGCGCTGGATTGCAGCAACTGTACAACCGTACAGGCGGCCGCCTCGGTAGCAGTCCAATCGACGTCTAAATTGTCGGCAATAGCTCATCGAGACGGATCAATGTCAGTCAAACGATCGCCATCAAACAGGTCGCACAAAAAGACCGCCAGCGACTTCATGCTTCGCTGACGGTCTTTTTGCTCATTTTGTCGGGGAGCACGGCTCACACCGTGTCTCAAAGCCTTTAATTGAGCGCGGCTTCCGGTTTTCGCGCACGCGTCACCCAAGGGTAGCTTCCCTGTGAGCCGATTGTGTAGGCCTCTGCGTTCTCGAAGCCGACTTCAGTGAGCATATCTTCGAGCACAGACTCGCCTGTCGCGCTGAAGAATGGTTCCTCGCGGTGATCGGTGTCCCAATCCAGAATGACGGCATGGAACAGATCGACCGCGCGGAATGGTGGCGGATCAGAGATGACGATGTCGCCTCCCGGTTTCAGAATGCGAAACATCTCAGCAAAAAGCGCTTTGTTCTCTTTCGGGGGCATTTCGTGATGAAGCGCATAGGTAATGACCCCATCAAAGCTGGAATCGGCCTCTCCTGTTTTGGTCGAATCGGTACGTTTCAGATGCACAGGAACGCCGAGTGCACCTGCCATTTTGTAACAACCTTTCAGGAGGCTAGGTGATAAATCCGAGCCATGCAGTTCGGCTTCAGGAAACACGCGATGCACGGCGCCGAGCGTCGAGAAACCACCACACCCTGGCTCATAGATCCGCTGATAGCTTTCCTTCGGGAATTGCAGAGCCACCTGATAACGCTGTTCCTGAATTTTATCGCCCACGCCGACAGCAGCATAACCGCCCAGAGAGAAGACTTTCGGCCCGATCGTGAAGGCGAAAACCGCAGGATAGAGATCATAACCTTCCCAGCCGCCCGGCTCGAGGTGCCATTCAGTCGATGACCAGTATTTGGGCTCGCTTAATTCCGGATTCAGCTCGAGAGTCGCACCTTCTGCTGGTGTCGCCTCCGAATTGACAAACGGCTCGAACATCTCACGGCGCTCTTCAATGGCCGGGATGCCGCGATTGTAATTTTCTTCCGCGACATAGCGCTGAACCAGACGTTCAAGTCGGTAGATACTGTCTGACTCGCAGATCGCCTTCGCTTCAGCGATGCGCTCTCGCAGAACGGACTTTTCCGGCTTCTTGTCTGCTATGTGTACCTTATTGAGCTCAGCAGCTTTCTCATTGGCAAAAAAGGTCTCAGCCGCGTGCTGGCGCAGAACGCCAGAAGCGAGCTTCTGCATTGAGCCCAGTATCTCCATACCCGAACGTCCTCGCTGGCTCACGCTCAGCGGCTTTGGAGGTACTGGTGGCAACGGATCGCGTGGAAATGCTTGTGCGGTCATAGCGGGTCTCCTTGATCAGGCAAACTGACCCGGTCAGTGCGCGTCACCTCAAGACCGTCAGCGGCTTTCGGTCGGCACAATCCGAATTCAGAAGCCAGAAACTGTTGTCTTCTGACGTCTGAACATTAGCCGAAAATCGCTCGAAAATCACGAAATCGACAGGCGTTATTCGCCTGTCGAATAAAAGCACGAGCGGTTAGTCCCGATCTGGACGGCTGCGCGCCATGCCACCAAGGACCATCCAGGCACCATCTTCATAGGCCCATGTGTGCGTCACTTCATAACGGTTGTCTACGACTTCACCGTCACCGTTTCGCGTCATGTGTGTCTGATAATAGATGATCGCGGTCGTGCCTTTGAGCGTGAAGCTGACGAACTCCATCTCGAGTTCTTCTTCCGTCTGCTCAGTCATTCGCTCCGCAGCTACATACATGTCCTCAGCAGAATTTGGCGTCGACATGTGTGGCGGCCAGGCAGAGTAGCCCTCAGCCAGATTGCTGATGTACGGCCCCAGATCGCCATCACCGCGTCCGGAATAAATTGAGAGCTCTTTCTCCCAGATAATATCTCTGGCCGTCTCAAATTCGAGATCAGGATTCGGCGCATCATCCGCGAATGACGTCGGCGCGATCGCGAGTGTTGAAGCGATCATCAGGCTTGCGAAAGTCGTTTTCATTAATTGTCTCCACGCTCTGGCATTGCACGCGCCATGCCGCCGAGCACCTGCCACTCACCATCGACGTTCGCCCATGTGTGGGTAACTTCGTAGCGATAATCGACTGGCGTGCCGTCGGCGGAACGCGTCATATGCGTTCGATAATAAATGATGGCGCTGTCGCCATTCTGAGTGAAGCTGACCAACTCCATGGTCAGTTCTTCCTGATCGCCGCCGTTCGTGCCGCCTCCGATCGCTTCCAGAACGTCACGGCCATAAGGCGTGTCGGTGAAAGGCGGCCATGCGGAAAAGCCATCAGCTGTGTTCTCAAGATAAACTGAAATGTCGCCTTCGCCGCGCGCTTCATAGATTGCGAGCTCCTTAGCCCAGATAATCTCTTCTGCCGTAATCGGAGCATCAGCAGACACCTCTTCAGCGACGGGATCAGACAGGACTTCCGGTTCAGCATCAGGTTGAGGTTCGGGTTGGCAGGCTGCGAGGCCAGCTGACAGGATGAGGGCAGACAACAAATGTTTCACGATAACCTCCGGTCGACTTTTCAGGGCAAATAAAAAAGCGCCCCGGTCGCGAGACCGGGGCGTTCTTTGAAAGGGTTAGTAGCTGTAAGACAGCGTGATGCCTGCCGTGCGGCGTTCGCCGAAGGATGGCGTGATCTGGAACAGTGATGGGATAGTGAATACACCATCGATGTACTCTTCGTCCGTCAGGTTCTTCACGAATACAAAGGCTTTCACGTCACCATAAGTGACACCCGCACGCATGTTGAACAGGGTACGACCCTCGATCTCGATCGTGTTGTCCGGCGTGACGTACTGATCGCTGTCATAGTTGGCGTCGAGAGCGAAGAAACCATCCAGTTCCTGCGTCAGCGGACGGTCATACTGGAAACCGAGAGACGCTGTGACAGGAGACGCACCAGGAATCGTGTTCCCGGAAACTTCGCCGTATGCCGGGTTGTTGGCACCTTCACCGTACTCAGTATCCGTGTAAGCGAAGTTCGCGAAGAAGCTCCAGTTCTCGTTTGGAACCCAGCTGGTTTCAAACTCAAGACCCCATGCAGTTGAGTCACCAACCGCACCGAAGATGCCAGGAACTGCGCGATCATCTGCACCAATTACAACAGTGTAGTTGCGTGGAACAACTGAGATCTGCTGGTTTGTCCAGTCCGTGTAGAACAGAGCAGCGTTTGTGAAGAGACGCCCATCGAGGAACTCGTTCTTCGCACCAATTTCATACGTCCAGTTAGATTCCGAACCGTAAGAACGCTCGTCTTCGTCGAGAGGAACTGTGCCTGTCACGTAGCCGTTAAAGCCACCAGATTTCACGCCGCGACCTACGGACGCGTAGATCATGTTTTCCGGAGTGACGAAGTAGTTCAGGGTTGCACGTGGAGTGAACTCTTTCCACTGGTCAGTCAGGTCTGGCGCTTGGACGTCCGGGTCGAGACCACCATTAACGGCAGCCTGACGTGCGAGGTTATCGCGCACAGCCACGTCTGTGATCGTGTAACGACCTTCAAGGCCCGCCACGAGTTGACCATCAAGGAACTCATACTCAGCGCGCGCAAACAGAGCTTCTGTTTCGAACGTTGTAGAGCGGTAGTTGAATGGCAGGAACATCGTGTCGAGAGACACCGGATTGTCTGTCAGAGAGTCGATTTCGCCGTCCGCAGGCTGCAGGTTCAGACCGAATGCAAACTCATCGTCTGCTTCAGATGTATAGTAACCGAATTCACCAGTAAGTGGGCCACCGCCATCAAATGCGAGACGCAGTTCATGGCTCTGGAAGTCCAGAGTACCGCCTTCGTGCTGGTTGGTGTAGACGCCCAGGCCGCCGATTGGGTTATAGGAGTTCTGGTTGAACCAGAATTGCTCGAGAGCAGACGCTTCAGCTTTACCGAAGAGGTAGCTAAACGACCAATCTTCGTTGATGTCCCAGTCAGCGCTGAAACGATAGAGATCGGTTTCAGTAACCAGATTTGGCTGCGGCACCGAGAACAGGCCAGACGGACGATCCGGGTTTGCACCGGATAGCAGGCTATCAGGAGATGTCGGAAGTGTGCCAGCGAACCATGTGCCGCCGTCTGCATTACACGACCATTCCGCATTTGCGCAGTTAATAGTGTAATAGGCGCGCTGTTCTTCATCACGCTCATAATGCTGATAGAAGCCTTCAAATGTCAGGTAATCGGTCGGCGTAAAGACGAGGATACCTGAGTAAGCTTCACGATCATAACCACCGAAATGGTCGAAATCGCCTGAAATGCCTGGGAAGGTATTCTCAATAGAACCGCCATACGCAGAGTTACCGTAGAATACACGGCCACCAAGAATGCCATCAATGATTGGACCACCAACAGCCAGTTTAACTTCCTGACGGTCGTAATCACCCAGCGTAACAGATGCATCGACTTCGAGCTCATCGCCCGGGCGCTGGGTTACAACGTTGATCGCACCAGAGAATGTGTTCTGACCGTAAAGAGCACTTTGTGGACCTTTAACGACCTCGATACGCTCCATATCAGCGAGCGCAAAGTTCACCATGTAACCACGTTGCAGGTAAAGACCATCAACAAACGTACCGACGTTGCCCGTAGAGTCCTGAACGTTTGCCTGAGCGAGACCACGCATGGTCGCAACGCCGTTAAAGCCGGTCACGAAGTCTTTAAAAGACAGACCTGGCGTGTACGCCGCAATGTCGTCAAAGTCTGCGATCCCCTGGTCAAGGATAGCTTCCTCGCCAATCGCAGTAATGGAAATCGGAACGTCCTGCAGATTCTCTTCCGAACGACGTGTTGTAACCGTGACGGTGTTCATTCGAGCTTCGTCAGATGCCTCAGTTTCCTGTGCATGAGCTGCGAAAGTGCCCGAAGTTGCTGTAGCAAGAACGAGCACACCCGCGCTCGCACCGTGAAGTAGCTTTTTCATATTCGATGATAAGTCCATCAGTTCATTTCCCCTTGCAGTTAAGGTGCAAGGCCGAGGGCGCCGCACCGGGTCAGGGACAAAATTTCCCCTCCACCCGAGTATGGATAAAGACCTAGTTGCCGACAGGGTTTTCAGGTGAATGTTCGGTATGCGAATAATATTTGAAATATAAACTCAGGACTGAAAGTATTACGTTTTCGCCGCTCAATAATCGCGCAAGTTTTACTCAGCACACGTACAAAAATGGGGCGCTTGAAGAAAATCAAACGCCCCGCACTGTTCATTGTTGAAGATTGTTTTTGGGTCAGAGCCGCAGGTTGGCGACTGCCTCCAACAAAGCCTCATCTCGTCCTGCTTCGAAACGCGCTGGTGCATCAAAAATCATGGTTGGCGCGCTGTGTGATTCTACTGATTCCCAATCCGGCAACGCGGCATTCGATGGATTTCCTGTTCTGGCAAAAGACGTCCAGGCAGACGCCACTTGCGCTTCGATAAGATCCGCCTCTGCCCCGCCTCCAGTTGCCTGAATCTCCTTCTGCGCATTTGCGAAGACGAAGGGCAGTTCAGCGCAGTGATATGCGCGAGGCAGACCATCCAATACCGGCGTTTCCCACGCAAACTGATAAAGATAAGCCGGTGCCCCGCCCAATGCTGCTTTAGCCTGACATTGATCGATCACATTGCGACGGTTGAAGCTGGCTGCACTGATAATGGAATAAAGCGACGATGGGGACTGCTGCGGATATGCCATTTCTGCCTGCACAACCACCGCTTCCGGATCAGCATAAAGTGCAGCCAGCGCATCCTTCAGACCATCGCGGGTCATCGCTTCTGCTGCAGGATTGAAAAGCGACAGATTGAATTCTTGCAGCGTGGAGCCCGCCATGAGTGCAATATCACGGGAAATATGAGCCGCTTCGGCAGAATATGGGTGCCACGGAATCGTGCCCGCTTCGATGCGCGGCGCCCAGCCAACAGTTCTCCAGATATTTCCGAAACCGCTTGTCGCGCGCCATGCGCCGACGGAGGCGTGACCAGCCGCCTGCAGTTCATCAATCGAAATGCTCTGAAGCGCTTCGATATCGGTCGCTGCCAGTGACATTTCCGATAGCGCGTTTTCAGCGAGTTCTGACGTCATGCTTTCGTCAAACACCTCGACCAGAGACCCGCTCTGTACAATTGCCTTATGAAACAGGCCGCGTGCGGAAGGCATGCCGCAAAGGTGAGTGATTTTCAGACCGCCACCAGACTGTCCAAACAGTGTGACGTTGGACGGATCGCCGCCAAAACGCGCAATATTGTCCCGCACCCATTCGAGTGACTGGACGAGATCAAGAAGCCCAACATTTACAGACGAGGCGAACTCGCAACCCGCGCCTACTGCTTCCAGATCCATATGCCCGAGAATGTTTAGACGGTGATTGACGGACACGACTACAATATCATCGCGGCCCGCAAGCGCTTCGCCATCCTGCGAGCCAATCGCATAGCTGGACCCGGTGGAATAATTACCGCCGTGGATCCAGACCATAACTGGACGGCCACCAGTACCCGTTTCCGGAGTCCATACATTCAGATTAAGGCAGTCTTCGCTCGCATGCCCGTATTGCGGACGCAGAAGAAAATCCATACGGCCCGGGACACCGGGTGCCATTTGTGGGCATGTTGCTCCATAAACGAATGCATCCCGCACACCTGCCCATGGCTCCGGTGCGACGGGTGGACGAAAACGGTTCGCGCCAGACGTATCCGCACCATAAGGAATGCCCTTGAACGTGCGTACACCACCCGAAACATAGCCGCGTACATTGCCGCTACCGGTCTCGACAATCAGATCGGAGGGCGTTCCAAAAACTTCGGTATCAAGAGAATGAATTGCGGGCGCCGGTTCAGAGCCCGCTTCTTGCGCAGAGGCACGCGCCGCGATCAGCGCTGGCGCTGCAATGCCGGCAGTTTTCAGAAACCATCGTCGGTCTACGCCCATGTCATTGTCTTTCGCATCAGCCATTACTGTTCACTCCGGATGTCAGAGTTACGGGAATAGTCCAGCTCCCCCATTGAGCGCATAATCAGGTCAAACTCGGTAAGCTCAATTGCCTGCACCGGGTCAGCAAAAGACATGACCTCTGGTGTTTGGGGATCATAAGCCGGCCAGGCAGGCAGGCCTTCGCCGTTTGGGTCGCCGGTCTTCGCAAAATTGGTCCAGAAATCGATCAGGGTTTCGCTCAGTTCATAGTCTGAAGAGCGCCACTCAACCGGCTCCGGGAAATAATTGAATGTATAGCCGACATCGACGCCGTGCACTGCGCCATAGGTCGCGCCATCTTCCGTTGGGGGCGCAGTGTCGAAGCGGAACACGTATACGTTTGGCGTTTTTTCAAGCTGAACCGCGGCTTCAACCAACGAGCCCTGACCAATACCACCAGACGCCGCAGCAACCTGCGCCATATTCAGATCGCCAGTATATTCGTACCAATCTTCGAAAAGCGCCTCACCAGCGTCTCCGAAGTCTTCCACGAACCAGGCGCGAACCTCTTCTTCCGTCGTTTCACCTGCAAAGAAGCGTCCGGCCTCTTCGCGCGTCCAACCGATAATAATGTCCTGATCAGACTGTTGGCCGGTCAGGAAGGCATCCCCAGTCGTTTCGGGCGTCAGCACGCCGTCAGCAATTGGCTGTAGCGAATATGCATATTCCCATGGCAGTTGCGACAGCACATCCAGATCAAGCGCGCGTGCTTCTTCCAGAGTCTCTGCACCGAGACCAGAAAGGAAATCCTCGCCCCAGTTTTCAGCTTCTTCGAGCGTTTTCATGTAAGGCGTGAGGCCCCAGATACCGCCACTCTGCATGATGGCTTTATCGAACAGGTCTTGTGCGGACGGCGTCACCATCAGCAGGTTATTGCTGATAGCGCCTGCCGACTCGCCGAACAAAGTGACGTTCTCCGGGTCGCCGCCGAACTGACCGATATTAGCTGCAACCCACTCAAGCGCAGCAATCTGGTCCATCGTTCCGTAATTGCCGGACACGCCGGATTCTGAATTGGCTGAAAAATCTGGATGCGCCAGATAGCCGAGCGCGCCCAGTCGATAATTCGGAATCACCAGAATGACATCACGCTCGGTGTAGGCTGAAGGGTCACGATAAACGCCCTGACTAGCGCTACCGGCAGAAAAGCCACCGCCATAAATCCAGAACATGACCGGCAAAGGCTCCGCGCCTTCTTCAAAGGCGTTGGCTGGAGCGTAAACATTCAGATAGAGGCAATCCTCGCTGAAGACGGCGTCTGGATCATAATTCAAAGCACCCGGTTGCGGCTCTGTCTGCGCGCAAGCAGCACCAAACGCGGCCGCTGCGCGAACACCTTCCCAGGCTTCTGGTGGCGCGGGCGGCGCCCACCGCAGGTCACCAACTGGCGGCGCTGCGAACGGTACTCCCTGAAAAGAGACGTAATCGCCATCTTCAGAAACGACGCCTTGCAAAGCACCAAATATGGTTTGAACGACACCCGGTTCCGCTGCTGCAGAAGTGGTTTCAGCTTCTTGCGCTGTCTCCGCTTCCGGTGAACACGCCGCCATGATCAGTGTGAGGGTCGCTACGGAGCTCCAACCGAGTAATTTCTTCATGTTCAGAGGCATCTGAAGGCTCCACTTCACTTTGCAAAAAACTGACCTGCAAAACACTAACCGTACTGCGGAGAGCCCGAAGCAGGGCTTGCTGACTAATCGCTATGCGAGAACTTCTTCTGTCTTCGCACTGATTTCGAAAGACGGATATTTACCGAGCGTGCCCAGAAGGATTGCACCGGCCAGAAACGTGCCAACTCCAGCCCAAAGTGCGAAAGCGTAATGACCCGCCGCATCGTAGGCCATACCGGTGAGAACCGGACCAAGCCCGCCCCCGAGAGCGAAAGCTGACAGCATGACCCCATAGATTTTGCCGTAGCTTTTCAGACCGAAATACCGGCCCACCAGATAAGCGAGCAGATCAACCTCAGCGCCAGCTGCAAGCCCCAGAAGAATGGCTGCCAGCAAGCCGAAGTCTCCTGTCGAGGTGAAGTTGAGTACGAGAAGCGCCAACACCGGCAACACAAGGCAAACGCGCGCCACATGCGGCGCGTGCAAGCGATCAAGCGCCAGCCCGACCAGAACCCGACCGACGATCACAGAAAGGCCCAGTGCGACCATCATCTGCGTAGCGTCTGCAGCTTCAACACCGCGTCCGCGCATAAGCGGAACGAAGTGAACTGTCGAGCTGGATTGCCCGAGAATAACGAAGAAAATACCGACAAAGATCAACCAGAAAGCTGGGCGCTTCAGCGCATCCCGAAACTCCAACCCGGTCGCTGGCGTCGCATCCGAAACCTGGTCCGACGCAGCACGCTTTGACTTCAGACCAAAAAAGGCGAGAGGCACAGCAACCAGCAGAACAAAAACTGACATCGCCCTGAAACCTGCTTCCCAGCCACCCGCACTGATCGCGGCCTGAACCAGTCTCGGTCCAAACATGCTTGCAAGCCCGGTACCCATGAGCGTCAGCCCCAGCGCCAGGCCGCGCATCTTGTTGAAAGATGCCGTGACAGCGCGCGTCCATGTCAGAGGCGTGGTTCCACTTCCCAGAACCGCAACGAGCATCCATGCCGCGTAGAAATGAAGAATGGACCCGCCGCTATACGACAGCGCGAGCATGCCGATAGCCAGACCAATCAGCGACGGAACGGCGATGGCCTTCACACCAACGCGGTCCATCAATATGCCGAGGAGCGGACTGAGGAAAAGCGTGCCAGCGTTCAAAACCATCATACCCGCGGTTATGGAAGACCGGCTCCACCCGAAGGCATCCTCAAGCGGGTTGATGAAAACACCAAATGTATAAAATGGCAGCCCGGTCAGGCCTACGCCCACCCCAATCGCACACGCCAGAATGACCAGCCATCCACGACGGAATTCTTCAAATCTGGTCATGGGAACGCCTCGACAGTCTATTGGAACACAGACGCTCTGAGGGATTTCATCTCCACACCAGTGGTTTGCCGGATTTCTTCACCACTCGAATAAAACTGCCTGTTTTACTCAGGTTTCAGGCTATGCGGCCCCGTGTTTACGGCCTCCATCTCATAGATTCTCACTATACGATTTTTCTATCTCTTTGTGTGGAAGCCGCGCGACCACGCTGCCTATCATCGGCAACTATAAAACAGGCGCGCACAAGCAAACGTCCGAACAATAAGAGGTGACAGCATGACTTTCATGACGAAACTGGAACGCAAAGGCGACGGTGGAGGATCGGTCCCTGACTTCTCACTCACGCAACGTGGCCGCTCTGGTCTTCAGATCCTCGGCTCTATTCAGCGCTATTCAGCGGGTAGTCTTCGTAAAGTAGCGGCGGACACCTTCGCTGAAAACGAGGAAGCTAAAGCGCTCTCAGCGGAGCACGAAGCAGACAAAAATCCGGATAAGAAAGCCCTGCGCCAGCGTATCGCCCGCGCACGTGAAATCTGCGAGTCTGATCCGAATTACCGTATGGAACGCTTCCTCCAGCGCTACGTCGCAGAAGAGAATTTCAACCGCGGCATCCCTGCGATTGAAGAGCGCCGCGAACAGTTCGAAAAGTTCGTGACCGAAAAAGTCGAGCCTGTAGAAGGTTCCGAGCTTACAATGGCTGCCGAGCCACCTGCTCCGAAGTACTGGACAGATGTCGACTGGCACCTGGAACCAGGCGGCTGGGATGGTTACGACCTTTACGGCCCACTGTTCGCTTTCGGCCTCGGCCCGCTCATCTTCAAATTCGGCGGCTATGCGGCTGTCGGGTATGGCGATGACATCATCGAACAACGCATGTCAGCGATCCGCCAGTTCCCGAAAAAGAGCTATGAGCGGATTTATGAGCCCGGATGCGGCGGCGTTTCCACGCTGGGCGCAATCAACAAAGTGTTCCCGGGGGCAGAGCTTTACGGTTCTGATCTGTCACCGCTTCTTCTCAAGAATGGCTATATGCTGGCAAACAAGATGAACTTCCCTGTGCACCTCAAGCATGAGGACTCCACGCAGACGAGTGAACCGGACAACAGCGTAGATGGCGTGATCACCTACGCTTTGCACCACGAGATGCCGCCAAAGGCCAACAAAGAGCTTTTCAAAGAAATGTTCCGGATCATGAAGCCGGGCGCAGACATTGTTCTGTCCGACCCGCCTCCATTCCGCGCGGTCAGCCTGTTCCACTCAGTCATTCTCGACTGGGACACAGATCACCGCGCCGAACCATTCTTCAGCACGATCCTGGAATCCAGCCTGGAAGAGATGATGGAAGAAGCTGGCTTTGAAGCCGTTGAAGCTTACTCCATCGGCCAGGATGGCTACCCATGGATCACCCGCGCCCGCAAGCCTGCGGAAACTACAGAACAAGGAGTGGCCGCGTAATGGCTTATCAATATCTCGACGAAAAAAGCGTCACAGATCTCGGGCGCATAGTGATGGCGCTTCTGTCTGAAGTCTGGATCCTGAAAGATCGCACAATGCTGCTCGAGCACATTCTGGAACAGCGCGGTGCGCTGGCACCGGACGAGCTGGAGAACATGGAAATTCCAGAAGAACTCGCTGCGAAAATCGAAGCAGAACGCGATAAGTTCGCCACTCTGGTTCTCAGTGCACCCATCGCTGGAGAGAAGCGGTCGGTTCAGGAAATCCTCGAACGCGCGGGCATCAAAGAAAGCCCGGTCTTCGCCGACTGATTAGACCTTTCGAAAGCCGGTGGCACGTCACCGGCTTTCTTGTATTCGCGCTTCAAAAAATGAGTAGCGCGCCTCCTCACAAAATTATTCTCGGAGAGACCGATGACCGACGCAGTAACCGGGAACACCCCGATGGCTGACGCCCCATCTACGCCCCCCACGGACCGTCTGCCCCTTTGGACAGCATTTGGTTGGGGCATGGGCACACTTGGCGTTGCCGCCATGTACAACGCCGTCAACATTCTTCTGCTTCAATATCTGGTGGATTTCGTAGGGATCGGCGCCGCCGTTGCTGGCGGATTGATGGCTTTGTCCAAACTGTATGACGCCTTTACCGATCCAGTTATTGGCGCGATCAGCGATCGCAGCAAAAGCAAGATGGGCCGTCGTCGCCCATTTGTCCTTTATGGCTGTTTCCTGCTCGCCTTATCCGCCATTCTGCTGTTCAACGTCCCATCAGGACTGACCGGCAATCTTGCCGTTATCTATGCGGGCGGTGCGCTGATCCTCTATGCGACCGCTTATGGTCTGTTCGGTGTGCCGTACATGGCCATGCCGGCCGAAATGACAACAAGTGCCAATGAGCGCTCCCGCCTGATATCATTCAGGGTTCTGGCGGTATCCATTGCCAGCCTCATCGCAACCTTTGTTGGCCCTGTCGTCCTCCAAATGTTCAATAACAGCTCGACCGGCTACTCTATCTACAGCAGCATGCTGGCATCGCTCGCGATCATTGGAGGGCTCACAGCTTTCTTCGCGACACGTAATGCGCCGTTCCACTATCAGGACAGCCCGTACGATCTGAACATTTTCAAGATGGTCCAGTCGGCATGGCTGAACAAACCCTTCATGCTGCTGGTCGCTGTGAAGCTGATCTCGCTAATGACAATGGCGGTGACGCAGGCGGTCATGCCATTCTTGTTTTTCCAGGTTCTGTCGCTCGATAGCGCGCAGCTCGGCTATTACTTCCTGCTCTTCTATCTCGGCATGATGTGTTCCCAGCCTGTATGGCTGATGATTGCGAGAAAGCTCGGCAAGCGCTGGCTCTTTATCACCACGACCATTTTGAGCGCACTGGTCGCACTGACATGGGCACTTGCCAGCCCTGGTGACCCGTACATCTACGTGCTGGCACGTGGTCTCGCAGCAGGCATTATTGGCGGCGGCGGCCTGATGGTCGGACAATCCCTTCTACCAGATGTTATGGCATATGACTTCAAGCTCACGGGCATGCGCCGGGAGGGCCTTTTATCTGCGATCTACACGTTGGTTGAGAAGTTCGCCTTCGCAATGGGCACCACCCTCACGGGCCTCGTGCTTGGGCTCACAGGTTACATCAAAGGTACGGGCGGTGCACCGGTTCAACAGCCTGAGTCGGTTGTGAACTCTCTCTACACGCTGATTGCCGTCTTTCCGATCTCAGTGGCCTGTATTTGTGCGGTGCTTATCTACTTCATCCGGATACCGGGTCAGAAATAAGCCCAAAGCGATAATGGTAAAACACCTCGAAGCGGCAGTGGGTCTCTCACTGCCGCTTTTTCATTGCCTCGAGCCCCCAGACAATCATCTCCACGCCAGCTTGCCTTCTCCCTTTAGGCCGCGAACTCGTCCAGCCGCCTACAGCCCCGCCTCAATGAGGCAGCCGAAAGCGTGAACGAAAGGGCGCACCCAGCAGTTCCGACCAACAGATAAAGAAAAAGCGTGCCACACAGAATGCGACACGCTCTTTGATGCGGCAGTGGATTAGCCGTTTAAGCTTCGGCTTCCGCTGCGTCTCTCAGCGCTTTCTCCGCCCGAGCCTCAGCCAGCGCCTTCTCATCCAGTTTGTAGAAACTAAGAATGCCTACCGAGACCAAAGCAAAGAAGGCAGGGATATAGGCAACGCCGAACAGCGTTGCCTGACGCACCGCCTCATAGTTGTCGATATTGACTTCCGCGCTGCTGTCGAAACCGGCAAAGCTGAGCGCTGCGCCGACAAGAGCCGGGCCCATCGCACCTGCAGACTTCTCAATGAAGCTGAATGCCGCCGTATACATACCCTCGCGGTTCATACCAGTGCGGATAGAATCCAGCTCGATGGCATCGGTAATCATGGACATGGCGAACATCACGTTACCCGCAAAGCCGACACCCAAAATCATACCACGGATCGCGAGCATATAGCCCGGCTCGTTCGGATCGGAGACAATCCACGAGAGGTAAGACGCGCAGGTAAACAGAGCAGAGAGGATATAACCCCAACGCTTGCCGAACTTTCGGGAGAAACGGACCAGCAGAGGCGCAGACAGGATGGATACCGCAACCATTGGAAGCGAGATCAGCGCCATCTGGTCACTGGTACGTTTCAGCACTTCAACAACCATAAAGAACTGAGCCGTCTGGCTGGCATAAACAGCGATCAGCTGAGATGCTTTGACGCCGATGATGGTCAGGAAGGATTTATTGCTGAAGAAGGACTTCATCTGCTCCTTGCCGGGAACAGGCTTGCTCGTGTTTGTCGTCATCTTCGCCTTGCGTGTACCGTTCCACGCAATCACCATGCTGACGAGGATCAGCACCCCGAAGACCAGAGACAGAATGGCATAGTCGCCAGACGTGTTGAGCTGAACACCGTTTGCATCCGTACGGCCATCTGCGAGCCAGTCCAGAAGAACACCCGAGCCCGCAAAAGCGATCGCCATACCCATACCCGCAAAAATAACGCGCCAGCTATGGATGGAAGATCGCTCATGATAGTTCGACGTCATTTCCGCCGGCATAGCGATAAAAGGCACGTTGAAAATCGTATAGCCAAGGCCGAAGAAGATCAGTGTGAACAGAACATAGATAATTGTTTCAACACCGCTTCCACGGAAAGGAACGTTGAAAATAAGCAGAATGGAAATCGCGGACAAAACTGCACCAATCAACAGGTATGGACGTCGCCGCCCGCCCCATTTATTGGGTGTTTTGTCACTGATATACCCCATGAACGGGTCAGTACCGGCATCAAGGATGCGGCCCAAGGACAGAAGCAAGCCAGCAATCCAGCTTTCCATGCCAACAACACGCGCGAGATAATAAACGATCAGCGCACTGACTGAGTTCATCAGAATTGCCGTGCCTAGTGCACCAATCCCCCAACTGACTTTGATCCCCGTACTGAGACGGTCCTCTTCGGCTTCTAAAGCCGGATTATCTGAACTCGACACTGGTCAGGCTCTCCTCGATTGAGTTTTGGTAAAATGTTCGGATTGTGTGGTCGGCTCCACACCTGCATAGCGCTTCAGCTTACGCAGGTCGCCGACCTGACAGGTCGCAAGACCAATCCCGCGCGCAGCATCATCTGCGCCAAGGGATTGGAACCCGTAATAATAGAAATAAAGTGTGTCGCCTGCCGCGACTAATCGGTTGGCAGCGACGCCGCCGGCATCCCAGGCGCCCGCCTCTCCCACCTGGAAAATCGGCTCGTCATAAAGATGGTTCCAGATCAGGCCGTCATCAGATTCGGCAGCAGCGACCGTTCGCCCGTGCTGTTTGTCAGTTGCCGTGTAGACCATAAGGAAACGGCGGCCACCCGGAATCGGGTTCAGCAAAATCTGGCGGGTGACAATGCCGCCCTCATCATATGGCCGTACGCCATCCGCCCAGCAAAGGTCATCAACTTTTGTCCAGTTCAGACCGTCCTCTGAAATGGCTGTGCGGGTGTAGAAAAAGCTGAGGTCGAGCTTCGGTGCCGTATACTGCATGATGTAACGGCGACCATCGAAAACGACATTTGGCCAGGCCGCATACATATCGGTTTCGGAATAATCGAAAAGCGCGCCATTCGGCATCAGTCCGGCAATACGTTCCCAGTGTACACCGTCTCTACTGCGCGCAACACCCGGCCGCATTCCGAGGCCGACCACCGCGTCTCCCAGAAACGCAGCTTCGGTTTTTCGAGGCTGACCGTCGCCACCGAAATACCACATCAGCCACTCACCAGCGCCACGTGTGATGTCGGTCAGACCGACATGAACGCTATCGAATGCTGACGTATCCGGATTGGGCGCGAGGACTGATCCCAGTGCGTCGCTGCCATCAACCCGTGTCCAACTCACGCCATCATCAGAAATGGCGTGAGCGATATATCCTGTCCCGAGCGTGGGCGGACCATCAAAGCCTTTGTCCCGGCAGTAATACCACATGCGCCATTTGCTCGTCATGGCGTCGTAATCAACGATTGCGCCGCCTACGCGATAGTTGTCGCACCGGTCACAGGTACTGGCTTTGAAAATCAGACCAAGCTCTGACATGGCTTAGTCAGGCACGTAAGCGATTAGGTCGAGCATGGTGTTCGCACCTTTGACCACCAGCGGACCACCGATCTTCATCGTAGTGGAGGCTGGCTTCACGCCCGGGAAGTATTTCGCCCATTCTTCAATGGAATCAGCGAAATGGTCGCCCTCATCGTGGAAACAAGCGCGGCGAACAATGTTCTCCACCTTGGTCCCACCAGCTTCACAGATCGCAGCGATGTTCTCCATCATGTACGCCATCTGGTTCTTGCCCGGCAGACCATACCAAGGGAAGTTCTCATGACGGATCATGCCGTCGGCGAGCACACCATTGGAGTCGCACGCCATTTGCTGGCTGAGGAAGAGGAAGTTTCCAACCTTCACAGCTTGTGGCTCATGGCTGAAAGGCTCAGGTGCTTCAGTCGTGTGAATTGTTTCGATCTCGAGCTCGGAATCATCTGCCAGAAGCGTCAGAGCGATCTCAATTTTACTGCCGCGTGTACCGAGACCCATATATGGGATCACGACACGTGCTGGTGGGTTGTCCGGGAACCATTTCTTCCAGACTTTATCCATGCCTGCGTAGTCGTTTGGATGTCCGATATAGACTTCAGCCTTCACGACGCGCTTCAAAGATCCGCCCGCAGACTCTGCGATTTTCTGCAGCTTCCAGAGTGTATATTCAGTCTGAGCTTCGATTTCAGAGCCGTACCAGACGTGCGGGTTCACACGCGCGTCTTTAGCCAGTGCGCTTTCAGGGCCCATATTGCGGGCTTCGCCATAGTCACCAACCCAGTCAGTCGGCACTTCACCAGCAAGGAAAATCCAGTCGCCGCGACGAAGAGCTGGAGAATATCCAGCCAGTGGCATTGGCACTTCCGGGCCGGGAGAGAAGCCCTCAGGCTCGGAGCCATCCGTGATCGCGATCATGTCGATTTCAATATGCGCGTCGCGTACTGGAAGCGCCCGAATGCTGACCGCTGTAGAGGCGGGCCGTGGCTCGAAAATGTACTCGTTCCGCGTATCAAGATACGGCGTGATAGACAGACCGTCAGGCCAGCTATTATCGTTCAGAAAGTCATCATAGGTTGGCGTTTCCCAGGGAAGCCACTGCCAGATGCGCGCAACGTCTTTTGAAATATCCGCGCCGCCTGCTGCCAGCGTGCGTTTCAGCGTTTCCATCACGAATTTAGACTGAAGAGCCTGCTCGCTTTCCAGATGCGGGTTCGCCGGAATAGCTTCCGGTGCAATGCCGGTCTTGAAGTCGCTCGCAAGTTGGCCGGATACAAAAATCCAGTCCGCCGCCTTTACCGCAGGGGAGTAAGGCATGAGCGGTTCTGGAATATCTGGCCAGATAGCTACAGGAGCTTTCGGGTCGGTCATTCTAATATGTCCTTATAAGTAATAATTTTTCGGGGAGGATCAGACGAGGCCGCCGTCGACGACCACAGAGCGGCCATTCACCCAGCGCGAAGCTGGCGACGCGAGGAAAACAATCACGTCGGCAATATCGTCCGGCATAGAAAGACGGGATAACGGTGTCGCATCCGAGATGCTTTTCACCATGTCGTCCGGCAACCAGGCCGTCATAGGCGTATGAGTTGCGCCCGGCGATACTGCGTTTACGGAGATGCCTTTCTCACCAAGCTCCTTAGCGAAACCGAGGGTGAGGCACGCCACGGCAGATTTGGCCGCGCAGTAAGCTGTCATGCCCGGGATTGGCGCGTGAATGAGGTTTGAGCTGACATTCACGACGCGCCCACCGTTTTCCAGATGCGGAGCAGCAGCCTGCGTCATCAGAATGACGCTCTTCACATTGACGGAGAATTCTTTGTCGATCGCCTCAGCGGTCATTTCGCCGAAAGGAATAAAGGACGAAATACCAGCATTGTTGACGAGAATATCGAGGCCACCGAACTCTGAAACGGTTGTCTCAACAATCGCTTTGCAGGCAGCTTCATCGGTGACATTACCGCCGACCGCGATGGCCGTTCCACCCGCTGCAGTAACCTCTTCGACAAGCTTCGTCGCGCTGTCCGCATTCGAATTGTAATGGACCGCAACCTTCGCGCCGGCTTTAGCCAGACGGCGGGCGGTTTCACCGCCAATACCGCCAGACGCGCCGGTAATGAGCGCTGTCTTGCCACTTACGTCTGGTGTTTCAGTAACAGACATACGGGTCTCCATGAGCTGATTTCGAGTTCAGTCTGGAGCCGCCACCAATCGCTCTCCACCAAGCGTTCAGGCTTGATCGTTCTGCGATTAGCTAAGGTCAGTCAGTAATTGTGAGATCATATCCTGAGAGAATATTCCGGGCTGGAACCATTGCGCGGCGCTCTACAATCCGTTCCGGCGTTAGCCAGTTGAATAGCTCGCCATGAGCCTCATTGTTCAACATGGTCTCTGCGACCCAATCAGCGATCGTGTCGACATGATCACCGATGATATTAAGCAATGCGGCGCGCGCGGCAGGGATAGTTCCGCCGGACCGCTCCTGTTCACGCATGAAGCCTTCAGTGATCACCACGCCTGGCGCAAATGAGTTCACAAGCACATTTGAGCCTGCTGCTTCAACGACGAATGATTTCGTCATGAAGGTCAGGCCTGCCTTTGAAGTTGCGTAACCGATCATGCGCGGCACAGGATTTCCATCCCAGCCCGCCCCCAGCATATTATAGATCGCGCCGCCGTTTGCCTTCATGCCGTTGAATGCGGTTTTGCAGCCATTCATGGCGCCAAGCAGATTGATATTCAGCATGGTCAGAAAGTCATCACTCGGCAGATCACTGAGTGTGGGACCGGTCAGGGCCATACCCGCATTATTCAGCCAGATATCTACACCGCCAAAGGCCTCGACAGCGGCATCCCACAGCGCGATCACTTTAGTTTCCGAGGTCACATCACACGCAATGGCCATCGCTTTCGCGCCGCTATCATGCTTTGCATTTATCTTCTCAACGGCCGCATCGCAGGACCCCTGTCCCGGACCTGAGAGCACCACATTGCAGCCTCGTGCCACGAGGCTGTCTGCGATACCGTATCCGATACCCCGCGTGCTGCCTGTGACCACAGCCGTTTTTGCCTTTGCGTCGCTCACGCGCATCTCTCCTGATTAAATATATGACCAACCACGGAATTCAGATCCCGCAGTCCGGTTTGGCAGATAGTCATAAAGACCGGTTTCCTCTGCGATTTCGCGCAGAACATCATTGGCTTCAGCCACAACAAGCTCTTCATCCCAGAGCGTAGACCGCCCGCCTTCAACAAGCTTCTGGCCCGCCACGAACACTGTATCCACCATGGAGGTCTGACCGCCCCAGACGAGTGCCCCCGGTCCGCGTCGTCCATCATAGCCCGGCTGGGCCTCCACCTTGCGCATGTCGACCATGACCAGATCAGCTGCCTTGCCCACTTCAAGTGAGCCGCATTTGTCTTCCATGAAGAGCGTACGCGCACCGCCCAGTGTTGCCATTTCGAGGCATTTTTCTGCCGTCAGCCAATGTTCTCGTGCCGGGCGCTCACCGCCAGCGGCTACGCGTGCTTTCACATTCACATTCTGCGCAAGGATCATCAGACGCATGACTTCGAACGGGTTCTGACTATCACTGACGAGCGGCGCATCCGTGCCAATGGCCGGGAGCATGTCGCGTTTCAGAAACTCATCAACCGGAATGCCCGTCGCATCAAAGAAGCGCAGCACAGGCACGGGCGAAACGCGGCAGTCATGCTCTTTGATGATATCAAATTCATGAGGTTGAACGTTTACTGCCTTACCGGCGTAAATGGGCTCTTCGAGCAAATCAAAGCTGCGGTAATATTCAACCTGTCCGCCTTCAAAGCCACGCGCTTTCAAAGCGGCCCCGCGACTATTGTCCGTCATGTCGATACCGAATGCCACGCCCAGCTGATCACAGCCCTGACGGATACGTCGCATGTCTTCCGGATCAGCGAGGAAGTTGAAATTCAGGAAACCGCCCGCCACCGAGATACGATCGGAATTGAACTTCGCGCCGAGCCGTTCAATCTCAAGCAAACCGGCGTCTGATGTTTCGTGGCCTTCTTCAGGCACCGACTTGCTGTTCGCGATACAGCGGCAGAGATAGCCTCGCATACCGGACTCTTCGATAGCCCGCCATGAGCCATCAACGCTGTCTTTGCGCACATTGGTGAAATGCTCGTCATGCGTCGCGGTGTAGCCAAGCTTCAGCATTTCCAGCGCGTGTAGACGGACAATTTTGTACGTCCGCTCTTCATCCATTGCGCCGGCCATGAGGAAAAGTTGCTGGATCAGCGCGCGGACAGCTGTGGGGATATCAAGCACAGGCCAGCGGTCATCATTGTATCCGCGAAAACAGCTCTGCACGAGATGGTTATGCGCATTGGCAAAGCCGGGCATGACCATCCGACCTTCCGCGGAGATCACTTCATCTGCTGTAAACTCGCATAAACGGTCTTCGCCCACTGCGAGAATGCTACCGTCCTTGATCGCAATAAAGCCGCCGGTAAATACCCGGCGTCCCTCATCCATCGTCAGGATAGTGCCATTGCGGATGAGTGTATCGACGTGCAGGAGAGCGGTCATCATTCACCTGCTTCCAGGCTATCGAGCGCTCGCATGACGCGGTTTGGCAATTGCGCATCATCCCAGACAACACTCGTGTTTCCGAGGCGCACAATAACTAGGTCTCGTTCTTCGCTGGTGATCACGCGCTGGCCGCCAAAGCCATCGAAATAGACAAGATCATCGGCCAGATAGGGCTCGCTCTGCGTTACAGCAAAGCCCGCCTTTTCGTCATTGTAAAAGCGCTGCTCCTGCCAGGTCGCACCGCGCCAGATCTGCCAGCCATAATTTTCTTCGGTCGCGGCAGGGCTTTTCAAAGCTTCCATAAGCTCGCTGGAGATCACCTGCTCGCCTGCGAACGCGCCATTGTCTTTCACCAGAAGGCCAAGGCGCAGCCAGTCCAGAGGGCGCGCCAGAAACGACGCATAGCCGCGCGGAAAACCGTCTGCTTCAAAGTTGTAGACGTAAGCATCATCAGCGCCGATAGGCTGCCAGATTTCTGCAGACAGATAGTCTGCGTAAGACCCGCCAATCGCGTTCTCAACGACCATCATCAATAGCTGGCTTACAGCATTCGCATAATGAAAGTGCGGGCCATCTACGCCCTCCTCCATCTGCATGTCTAAAACGGTCGCGCGTGCATCAAGATTACCAGCCATGAACCGGCGCGCCTGAGAGTCATCGCCGCCTACGTAAGACAGCGAAGCCAGTCCAGAAGACATATTCAGAAGCTGTAGGACAGTAATCTCGCCGCGCTCATCATCCTGCCATTCCGGGATATAGAGCGAGATCGGGTCATCAACACTGCCGATAAACCCATCCTCAATCGCTTTAGCCGTAATGAGGCCGAGCACAGATTTGTGCATGGAGGCCGGCTCTGAGCGAACGTCCGCGGAATAACCCGGATAGTAATGCTCAAGAACGAGGCTGCCCTGCCACCAGACAAGAAGCGCATAGCTTTCTGTCTCTGCGCCGTAAGCAAGAGCGTCGGCGAAGACTGCCTCAGGGTTATCGATGCCAACATCACCGGTCTCAGGCAATGGCATCGGATTACCCGCCACAAGCCCGAGGGTCTGATAGGTTTCCAACGCATCCGCATTGGTGAAGACCGGCGCTTCGCTTACCGCTTCAATGGCTGGCGTCGGCTCTGGCACAGGCTCAGACGCAGGACTACAGGCGACGGCCAGACCGGTCAGTAACAAAAGAGAGAGTGATTGCAGTTTCATGCAGCTGCGGTCCTTCTTAACGCTTTGCCGACAGATATTCAGTTGCCCAATAAATCGTAGTGAGAGCCACCAGACCGGCCGCAATGGAGACCACCATCACCCAGCCGCCATAGTCATATGCGGCTGGTGCAATCAGCGATCCTGTACCAGCACCAATGAAAAGACTGGTCATATACATGGAGTTTGCGCGTGCCCGCGCCTCAGGAAGCTCGGCGTAGATTGTCGCCTGGCCCAGCACCTGATTGGCCTGTACCGCAGCATCAATAATGACAGCCGTCAGGGCAAAAACGATCAGATACTTGAAATGGACCAGCGGCACGGTAAGGCCCAGCGATATCAGCAGAATGATCAGCACTGATCCGGTCGCGATGCGCGTCAGCCCGCGATCGGCAAATCGACCCGCATAAGGTGCCGCCAATGCCCCACCAGCCCCGGCGATCGCAAACAAAGCGATCTCCTGATAATTCAGATTGAACTGGTCGGTCAGCACAAGCGAAGACGTGGTCCAGAACATATTGAACACGCCGAACGCAATGCCCTGATAGACGCAGCGTCGACGCAACGAGTCTGATCGCAACGGCAGAACCAGCATGGACTTTATCAGGTTTAAATAGCTGTAGCGTGTCTTCGGCGTGTAGCGCGGCGTATAGATGGTGAGCAGAATACCAATGCCCGTCATAAGGAACGCGAATACCAGAAACGGCGCGCGCCACCCCCAGAGACTTGCCATAAAGCTGGATGCCGGACGCGCAAGCATAATGCCCGTCAGCAGGCCTGCCATAATGGTGCCGATCTGTGCTCCACGCTTCTCATCATCTGCCAGATTGGCCGCGAGCGGAACGATGATCTGCGTTCCGATGGCCGAAATACCGACAAAGAAGGATGCGGCGAGAAACATCCATGGCGTCGTTGAGAAGGAAATTCCCAACATGCCGATAACAACACAGGTCACCGATATGAGAATGAGCCGCTTGTTCTCGGTGATGTCTGCCAGCGGACCGGCGAAAAACATTCCCAGCGCGTAACCGACCTGCGTCAGCATCACGATAACGCCGAGTATCGCCGTACTCATCTGCAGATCTTGCCCGATCATTTCGATGAGAGGCTGGGCGAGATAGAGATTGCCAGCATAAGTACCGGTGGCGAGCGCGAAGACAAACGTCGTCACGGGGCGCAATCGGCCCTGAACCTTCTCAGCCGCGTCGGCGGAAGCTGGACTGGCAGCACTCATCGGGATCTCCATCGGGGCCGGAATTCGGTTGGAGAAACTTAAGATGAGTGGTTCGGGCTATCGCCGTCGCATTCCTGAATATTCGGTTGGCGATAATGGTGGGCTAACGCGGCGCAAGTGCGCGTTGCACCAGACGCGCCAGATCGCCGTCGTGTCGAAAACCCGCCGCGTCGGCTGCGGGTGTTGAAAGCAAAGGGTAATTACCGAATGCAGCTTCGAGCGTAACATCCGGTGCATAGGTCACAATCGAAGGGTCCGCGCCCGTCTGCCGCGCGATTTCAGCGACCAGGTCACCCATCCGGACACGCAAAGCCGGGAGGGTCACAATCCGGTCTTCGGGCAGAACCACGCTATCCAGACTGATCGCACTGACCAGACAATCAACCGCGTTTGCGACTGTCATCATCCACATTTGCGCATCCTGCGAGACAGGTAGTTCGATAGTTTCATGACGTTGAAGCGCATGAAAGATATCGCTCATGAATGCCGATTTAAGCCCTGATGCCCCCGTAGGCCGTGCCACAATACCCGGCAGCCGCAGGCCAATAGCATCCAGCTCGCCTCGCCGCGCCATGGACGATACCGCCATCTCAACCATAGCTTTGTGCATGCCATAAATCATGCGCGGATTTACCGGTGTGCTATCAGTCAGCCCATCTGTGGGAAGCGGTTCGCCAAAGACTGCAATGGTTGAGGCGTAAACGAAGCGAATGCCCGACTTGATCCTCGCGGCGCGCCGTAAAAGCTTCCAGGCACCTTCCACATTCACTGAGAAGGACAGCTCAGGATCTGTTTCAGCCGCGCCTCCGGGCAGAGCCGCCAGATGGACGATCGCGGACACATTGTGAGCGAACGCCTCGCTGATCGTCGCGTCCTGCGTAAGATCACCTTCAACGGGGATGACCTGATCGCCCTTCAGACACATGTCCAGTGAACGGTCCAAGGCCACAACCTCGTGCCCCTGCTCGACCAGATATGACACGAGGCTAGCCCCGATGAAGCCTCCCGCACCCGTCACAAGAACAGACATCACACTACCCCTTCTGAAAGCGTGCCTCAGAACGTGTCCATATCGCTTGCGATGACGGCATCACCAGAAAACCGTTCAGCAATGCTGGACACATAAGCCGCAAGCCCGACTTCATCGCCACGTCCGACGAAATGCGTAACGATCACGCGGTCGACACCTGCATTTGCGGCCATCTCGCCAACCTGCTCGGCGGTAATGTGGTGGGCACGCAAATGTTGCTCCATGCCTTCCATCACGGGCGCAGGCAAAGGCTGGGCACGGTGTCGGTTCACCTCGGCCATGGTTTCAACGGTCCAGTCGATATCCATCATCTCTGCGAGCAGAATATCTGCGCCTTCAGCCAGCACTTCTACCGCCTCACTTGGCCCGGTATCACCGGTATAAACGATAGACCGTTGCGGCAGATCAAAACGAAAAGCGTAGGACTTGAACATGTCCGCTTGCGGTGTTCCCGGCATAAAGCTGTAATGGGTGTTTTCAGCGGTCGTGACAGCAAAATCTGCGACCTCGAAACTCCCCGCATGTGCCAGTTCCACAACACGGACCTGCTCACTTGGATGCGTCGGCTGGCGGGCACCCGGTACAGCGTATCCGCTCTCTACGCCAGGCGCCATTGATGCAAGAATACCATTCACCAGAGCCTGCGTCCCCGGCGGCCCATAGACCACCATCTCGTTTTGCGCGTCAGTCTGGAAACGCAATCCCATCAGAGCGGCAAGACCACCTGTATGGTCATAATGCAGATGGCTGATGAAAATCGCTTCAACATGCTCTGTGCGAAGACCAATCTTTGCCAGCTGGCCTGACGTACCGTCTCCTATATCCAGAAGAAAAACCGACTGCCCTCTGACCAGCGCGCTTGCCGGCTGCGAACGTACAGGCGACGGCACAGGACCGCCACTTGTGCCCAGAGTCACAAGGTCATAGCGAGCCTCAGGGCGAACCTCAGACCCCTCTGAACAGGCCGACCCGGTACACAGCGCGAGGGTCAGCCCGCCAACTGCAGCAAAATTTCGAAAACCATTCATGACAGGCTCCTTTGGTCGCGATCTCGAAGTGAGGTCTTAGTTCGCACCGGCTTTGAGCGGCGGTGCATTTCTGGCGGCAATGGCCGCAGCAAGCATCAAAACAAGCGCGATCCCCGCATAGATATAGAGAACTTCTCCGAGACCGCCTGCTTTTGCCGCAATCGCTGAGGCCAAAATTGGCGCGATGAACTGACCAAGGAAGAACATGCCCGTCCACATCCCTGTGCCACGTCCACGTGCGGCAGGCGGGAGCAGTTTCAGGATCCAGGTCAGCAGAGTTGGCAGTAGCAGTCCTGCGCCCAGACAAATGAGCACCGCAAACAGCGTGACCGGCACAACACCACTCGATACACCTGCACCGAGATAGCCGAGCCCCATACAGCACAGCCCAAGCCCGAGCAGTAGCTGCCCCGAAGCCGCTTTCACGCGACCGAACACGACACTTCCAACGGCCACACCAACATTCACAGCAGCCCCTGCGATACCGATCACCGCGGGTGTCACCTCACTTGTGAGCGCGAGGAACGGACCGAGATTGACGATGGTTGTGTAGAAAAGAATGGCAATACTAAGCGTCGTCAGCAGCAGTGGGAGAATGGCTGTGAGCTTGAAACCTCCCGCCTCAGCCGCATCATGGTGGACATGATCAGGCTCGAACAGAACCAGAGCCGCGATCAGCGCGATTGGAAACGCCAGCAAGTACAGAAGAAACGGTCCGCGCGATCCAAGGATCTCCCCCAGTGCTCCGCCAAGAGCTATCAGCGCGATCGCGCTCAGGCTCGATACTGCAACTTGCGTCGCGACCCAGCGTTCACGCCGTTCGCCATGGAAATAGTCGCCGATCATCGCTGTCGCGACGGTCATGATTGCCGCCTCGGCAATGCCAAGACCTATGCGCGCGAAAATGATGTGAAACAGGTCCGTCAGTACGAAAGGTAAAACACCCAAAGCACCATAGATCAGGAAAGAGACGAGCAAGACCGGCTTCCGCCCGAGCTTGTCAGATAACCAGCCCGCGACCGGTGAAAACAGCGCCACACATAACGCGGGAATTGTCATGGCGATCGGGACCAGAAACTCCGATCCTTCGACCGCTGAGAACTCCTGCAACAGGAGCGGCAGCACAGGCACCAGAGACACAATCGCCATGGTCGGCAGAATTGCCGCGAGCATTAGAACCGCGCCGTGTAACGTTTTTGCGCCCGTATCTGTCATGGCCGCCTCCCTTCATCAGCTGATGATCTCAGCGTTTTTAGGGAAGCGTCACAAATCCCACCATATTAGTAAAATTTGTAGTTACGATCATTTTTAATAAGGAAGAATGATGAATTGTATCACGCCAATCAGAGCGAAGGCACCGCATCGCGCACTTGGTCGCACAGCCATTGGATACTTGGATCTTCCGAACGCGTTTCGTGGTGCATCAAAAACTGGGTCATTGGCGGCATCTCAAACGGCATCGGCACGGATTTAACGTCGATACGCTGCTCGTACAGACGCGCTAGCCGTTCATGCATCACGGTCAGACGTTGTGTCCCCACCACGACTTCAGGGGCTGCCAGGAAGGACGGTACTTTCATCTCGATACTGCGCTGCTCTCCGCCCCTCTGGAGCTGGGTTTCGGAGAACGAGGTCGGCCTCACCCGCCCCAGTTCTACCACGACGTGACCCGCCTTATAGAAGTCTTCGAGCGATATTCGCCCGTCAGCCAGAACCGGATTTTGTGACCAGCCAACCACAACATGGTTCTCTTCATAGAGACGCTCATGCGGGTGGTTGCGAGGCGCGAAATATTCCGGAGTGATCACGATATCCAGCTCTCCCTGCTCGAAGCGCGTGATCATAGTCTCAGATGGCGCCATAAACTCGAACGAAATATGCGGCGCTATCTGTGCGAGTTTTGGCATGAGCCGGGCAAAGATGACGGCCACAACATAGTCTGAAGTGCCAATCAGAAACTTGCGGTCCGATGTTTCCGGCTCGAACTGGGAAAGTTGCGCGATCAGAGTGTCTATCTCACCGAGAACGCGCTTCAATTTCGGGCGCAGACTTAATGCATGCGGCGTCGGGATCATCCGCTTGCCGTGCTGTAGCAAAAGCGGGTCACCGAAATACTGCCGAAGCCTAGTGAGCGCACCACTCATTGCAGGTTGGGTGACATGCATTCGGTCGGCGGCACGGGATACATGCTTTTCTTCAAGAAGAAGATCGAGCGCCTGCAGCAGATTGAGATCAAGGCCTTTGAACCGCATGGGTCACATCATCCATAAAACTTATCAATTCGCCCGACAATAAAAGCATTCCCCTATCCGTCAATTGTTTGCTGCGACTCCGACACCGATACGGTCAGCTCATGTCACCGCATCCATATCATCTTCCAAAATTATCATAACTTATAAAAACAATTATTTGGGCATATGGATAATGCGCAGCTATCGTGGCTCAAATAAATATTCGGGAGGAGAACCCAGATCCACATGCCGCATGCGCCGTTTCATTAAAACGGCCCGCGCGAGCGGCATGCCTTTCGGGTTCATGCATTGAGCTTTTCGGCGCCACCTACCGGCGTGCGCACTGTCCGATGCCCTCAATCTGGCGCGAAAGGAGTGAGAGCATGGCTCGCGTGAATGATATTCGATTTGTCGGCTATGGCGTGAAGGACCTTGAAGCAGAGAAGCGCTTCTATCTGGATGCATGGAAGCTGGTTGAAGTTCCGAGCGATGATGGCCTGATCTATCTGGCCGCGCCTGGCAGCGACACTCAATACTGCGTTCGCCTTCGCCAGACGGATGAACCGCGCATTGATGTGGTCTCCTGGTCAGCGACGGATCGTGCTGAAGTCGATGCACTGTTCGAGCAGGTCAAAGCAGCGGGTGGCAAGCCGGTTACAGAACCGGGCCCACTGGCTGGCAAAGGTGGCGGATATGGCTTCCGCTTCTTCGACGTCAGCGGCTTCACGATTGAGGTCGCCACAGAATTCGAGCGTCGCACGCCTGAAACGCTGAGCGAAGGTGAGCCACGCCCTGAGAAAATCTCGCACGTGGTCTTCCACGCACCAGACCATAAAGCCTGGGTAAAATTCTACGAAGCCGCACTTGGCTTCAAAGTCTCCGACTGGCTCGGCGACTTTATGTGCTTCCTGCGATGCAATGAATGGCACCACCGTATGGCCGTCGTCCCCGGACCGCCGACATTCAACCACATCGCTTATGATGTTCCAGGCGTGGATGCGGTCATGAAAGGCCTGAAGCGTCTGCGCGACATGGACAATGATGTCGTCTGGGGCGTCGGTCGCCACACAGCAGGAAACAACATTTTCTCATACTATCTGACCCCCGGCGGATGGGCTGTCGAATACACGTCCGATCTTGAGAAAGTCGATGATGCGACATGGGTCGCAAAAGTTCACCAGCCAAGTCTGGAAACCATGGATCAGTGGGGCACAGGTATCGGCGGACCGCAGACCATGCCGCATCCGAAACCAGACGCAGGCCTTTTCAAAGCTCCGGAGATTTAAAACGTGGCGCTATTTGAGTACTTCCCGAACTATATCTGGAACCTGTCGGTTTCTATCGCCATCCAATCCGGTGCGGAGATGGGCGAGATCATCGATATGTGCCAGCCAATCAAGGATGCAGCCGCAAACGGCGCAGATGCTGGCACGCCGCAATTCATGGCGGAATGGGCAAAAATGGCCGAAAAGCTCGACGGCCTTGCACAGGAAGATCTGGATAAAGGCCGCAAATTCTCTGCAGGTGACAAACTTCGTCGCGCCGCGCTCTACTACATCACCGCCGAGCGCATGCAGGGTCATGGTCATCCGGGCCGCGAAGAAACCTTCGCCAAGGGACTCAATGCCTTCAACAAGTATGTAGAATTCAGCGGCGAAGACTGTCAGCGCGTTGAAATTCCGTATCAGGGCAAAGTCATTCCAGCCTATTTCACCCGCGCAGAGGGCGTAGAAGGCGAAGCGCCATGTGTGATTTTCACAAACGGCCTGGATAGCTGTAAAGAGCTCCTTTTCTGGACCTACCTTCCGCACGAGCTTGCCCGTCGCGGCATCTCAACGCTGTGCATTGACCAGCCGGGCACGGGCGAAGCCATTCGTCTACAAGACCTTCCAGCAACGCCATTTACCGAAGAATGGGCAACCCCGATCTTCGACTGGCTGGCCGCGCGCGATGACGTAGATGCTGAGCGCATTGGCATTTCCGGCATTTCCCTCGGCGGACACTTTGTCGGTCGTGCCGCAGCTTTTGAACCACGCTTTGCCTCCGCTGCGGTCTGGGGTGCCAACCATAACTGGGCGGAAGTCCAGCAAGGGCGCTTGAAGAGTGAAGGCGAAAACCCGGTGCCGCATTACTGGAACCACGTCATGTGGGTATTCGGCACGAAGGACATGGACGACTTCTTCAAAAAGATCGAAGGCATGAACCTCAATGGCGTGATGGAAAAAGTCACTATGCCATTCCTGGTCACACACGGCGCAAAAGACCGTCAGATCAGCGTCGACTACGCCTATCAGGCCTATGACCAGCTGACCAATTGTCCAAAACGCGAGCTGAAAATCTTCACCGAGCGTGAGGGCGGCGTGGAGCATGTCGGCGCAGACAATATGAATTTTGGCCGCCACTATATCGCAGACTGGTTTGCCGAGACGCTCGGCGGACACACAGCCTGATATCTGGGAGGAATAACAATGGAATGGAAACCTGTTCGGCGCGTCGTCACCGGCCACAATGCTGACGGCAAGGCCATCATTCAGGAAGACGGTTTTGCGCCGCGCCAACTTTTGATTGGTGGCGAACACGGCCCGATGTTCCATGAAATCTGGAACACACGCGGCACGCCTGTCGAGATCGATCATAATAGCGGCGAACCGCACGAAGAGGGTATTATTCTGTCCCCTCCCGAGCGCGGTGTGCGTATCCGCGTTCTCGAAATAATGCCCGACGACGAGCAGCGCTTTGACGACATGTCACCTGAAGAGCGCAAAGCCCATTTTGCGGAAATTGGCGCGGAAGATGCCGTTGCTGAAGAAGGCAAAAGCACACGTCATGCCTTCATGCACCGTACTGAAACTGTCGATTTCGGAATCGTTCTCGAAGGTGAGCTGGTGCTGATCATGGATGAGGGCGAAACGACGATTGGCCCCGGCGACATCGTCGTTCAGCGCGGCACCAACCATGGCTGGGCAAACCGTTCGGACAAAGTGTGCCGCATTGCATTTGTACTGATTGACGGGACCTATACGCCAGAGCTGAAAGCGCAGCTGCCATGAAGCTTGCCACCCTCAAAGGCATCAGCCCTGACGGCGAGTTGTTCGTCGTTTCCAGGGACCTGACACGGGCAGCCAATGCAGCCCACATCGCGCCAACACTTCAGGCCGCCATCGAGCGCTGGAGTGAGGTTGAGGGGCAATTGCTGGAGCTGTTTTCGGCGGTAAACGCTGGCACGGCCAAAGGCGCCAGAACACTGGACCTCAAAGACTGCCTCGCACCTATGCCACGGGCATGGCAATGGCTCGACGGTTCTGCGTTTGAAAAGCATGGCGAGCTGATGCAGCAAGCCTTCAACCTCCCGCCAATCGAAACCGACAAACCGCTTATGTATCAGGGGCTGTCTGACCGTTTCATTGGTCCTTACGCCGATGTAAATCTGCCAAGCGAAGACGATGGTATCGACTTCGAAGGCGAGTTTGGCGTCATTACTGATGCCGTGCCTATGGGCACGTCTGCCGAAGAGGCCCGCGCTCACATCCGTCTGATAGTTCAGATCAACGACTGGAGCCTGCGCGCAATCGCTCCGGCCGAAATGAAAACAGGCTTTGGCTGGGTTCAGGCGAAACCGGCCTGCAGCATGGCGCCGATCGCCGTCACACCGGATGAGCTGGGCGAGGCATGGCAGAATGCGCGCGTGCACCTGCCTCTCAAAATTGAATGGAATGACAAAACCTTCGGAAACGCAAACGGCTCTGAAATGGCCTATGGCTTTGATGATCTGATTGCGCATGCCGCGCACTCAAGAAGCCTCGTCGCAGGTACAATCATCGGCTCAGGCACCGTATCAAACGAGTATTATGCCAGCGTCGGTTCGTCATGCATTTCAGAGCGCCGCGCCATCGACATGATCGAGTTCGGCGAAGTCCGGACGCCCTTTATGTCATTCGGCGACCGCATCCGTATGGAAGCTCAAACGCTAAACGGAGAGCCGCTATTCGGCCCGCTGGACCAGGTCGTCATCAAAAACTGACACGCAGGACATCAAAGAGCGGACAGACAAGAACAAGCACCGCTCGCATTGAAAGGTAATACCATGGAGGAAACACGGTCGGAACAAAGCCACGCACTCATTATTGGTGGTGGTATTGGCGGATTGTCAGCTGCTATCGCTCTTCGCAAGAAGGGCTTCGACGTAGACGTTATCGAACGTGACCCTGAATGGTCGGTCTATGGTGTTGGCATCATCCAGCAAACCAATGTCGTCCGCGCGGTCGCGGAGCTGGGCATTCTCGACGACTATATTTCCTCCGGCTATGGCTTTGATCACGTGAAGATCTTCGCACCGAACGGCATGGAAGTCGCGCACGTGCCTCAGCCGACACTCGTCGAGGGATATCCTGCCGGCGTTGGCATTGGCCGCCCTGCCCTCCAAAAGGTTCTTGGCGACGCGACAACTCGCGCAGGCGCCAATGTCAGACTTGGCCTGACAGTCTCGGATATGGAAGACACCGGTACGCAGGTAAATGTGACGTTCAGCGATGGCACTAACGATAGCTATGACTTTGTGATCGGAGCCGACGGCGTTTACTCGGATACACGCAAGCGGATTTTCCCCGACATTCCGGGTCCTCAATTCACCGGACAATCAGTCTGGCGTTACAATTTTGATCGCGTTGAAGACGTACAGGGCCTCTGGGTTTATAATGGCGCTCCGGGTGTTGGTCTCGTGCCTATGGGGCCGGACATCATGTACATGTATGTGACGACGCCCGAGCCGGATAACCCGCATTTTGAGCCATCCACGCTCGCCGCAGAAATGCGTAGCCGGATTGAAAACCACCCGTCAGAAGCCATCCGAAAACTCGCCGCTCAGGTCACGGACAACAGCGGCGTTGTTTACCGTCCGCTTGAAGGCATGATGCTGGAAGGCGACTGGGCGAAAGGACGGATCGCCCTTTTGGGTGACGCGGTTCACGCAACCACGCCGCATCTGGGTCAGGGCGCCGGGCTCGCGATCGAGGATGGCCTCGTCATCGCTGACGAGCTCAGCAAGTCTGATAACGTCGAAGAGGCATTCCGAAATTATCGAAACCGCCGCTTCGACCGCTGCAACTATGTCGTAAAGAACAGCCTTGCAATCTGCATGGGCCAGCTGGGCAAAGGGCCCGCCATCGATAATTCCAAAGCTACAGCGGAAATGTACCAGATTGTGGCTGAACCGATCTAGAGATCGAAAAAATATACAGGTTCAGTTTCCGCCTGGCTCGCAAAGCAGCGCGAAACGAGGATTAAGGGAGATATTTCATGACGGCAGAGTCAGGCGCATGGCGCAAAGGTAAGCGCGTCGCGATTATCGGTGCAGGCCCGACGGGCGTTTCCGCCGCTATCGCGTTTCTAAAACAGGGTTTTGATGTCCGCTTGTTCGAAAAGAACCCCGAGCCGCAACCACTCGGCGGCGCGGTTCTTCTGAGCGTTCCTGTGCTCGCGGTCCTGCGTGAGTATGGCATTGATGTTGGGCCGAGCTTTGGGTCGAAAACCGGCGTACAGTTCCGCAATAACAAGGGCAAACTCCGCGCAACGCTGCCGTTTAACCCGAATATTGAAAAGTCTTTTGGCATTCCAGGCTGGCACTACGGCGTGCTGCGCAAGTCTGCGTTCGGCAAGATGATGAAAATCCTGCCTGACAATGTCATCGTCCCTGATCACGCCTTCTCCTACTACGAAGAGACAGGCGACGAGGTCATCGCCCATTTCGAGAATGGCGCGACAGTCACCGCAGATATTATTGTCGGCGCTGATGGCGTACGTTCAAAAGTATCAGAACAGGCGTTTGGCGATCCCGGCCTGTTCCATGTTGGCCTGCGTGTCTGGCTTGCCTGGTGCGATCATATTGAAGGCCTCGACCGCACCTATGGCGCGATCAGCCATGGCCGCAAAATTCAGGCAAGCTGGTTCCCGATGCTACACGATGGCAAGCCAGGCTTTGAATGGTGGATTGTAGAGCCTGTTACTGAGGACCAGCCGGTTCCGGAAAATCCGGAAGCGTATCTGCGTAATCTCCTGAAAGACTTTGCTGATCCGCTGCCGCGCTTCCCGGATCATACCAATTTTGAAAGCCAGATTTTCCCGTGGAACATCTACAACCGTCCATCAATGAAATCATGGTCGAAAGGTCGTATCGTCTGCGTAGGTGATTCAGTTCATCCGGTGTCTCCTTATGCCGCGTACGGCATGGGCATGGGCATTGAGGACGGCTACTTCCTTGCACGCGAATTCAAGAACGCCTCTCTGGAGGATGCTGGTGCAGTCACCGCCGCATTCAATCGTTTCGAGGCAGAGCGCGTCGACTATGTAAATCACCAGGTAGAGTTTGCACGCGAACTGGGCCAGCGCTTCCACCACGCACCAGCGCCTGTCGCAATGGTCCGTGACTTTATCTTCGACAACACATCAGTGCTCGGCAAGCTCATCCAGAAAGACTATCTGGCAGATCAGGAGAAGATGTCTCTGGCGCTGACCGAGCTCCACGTCTGATCTCAACGACCACGCTGTTGGTTCTCCCCGGACCACAGAAGAAGGGCTCATGCTTTACCAGCATGGGCCTTTTTCTTTTGGCGGACACTCAACGGCTAAACCCTGCTCTCAGATAAAAAAGAGCCTCTGGCACAGGGCCAGAGGCTTTTGGAGTTCACACTCAGTAGGAAGGGCTACCGCATAAACAGCCCTTCCTGCCTCAGGAGAATGTTAGAAGTCGAGACCGAAGCGGACACCGAAGGTACGCGGTGGCTCATAGTTCGCTCCGGCGACATTGCCGGCGCCAACCTGATAAATCGTCGCAACAGGGTCAGCGACAGGTCTGCTGTTGTCACCGCATCTGCCTGGCTACCAGGAACATAGCTGAAGCCGATCTGACGTTCACTACGATAGCGAGCGTCGAGATTGCCGATCAGTTCGAAGTTCTCAAGCTCCCAGATCTGCTGGATGCCAGCTGTAAGCGTCAGGTCTGGCGCATTCAGCGCGCTCTGCCCCGAACAGTCGACCGCGAATTCACGCGGAGTTGCCGGATCTCCGTCAACGCCAAGCTGGGTGAAATCACAGCCCGTCACCGGTGTAAGGAAGTTAGGTGGGTCAGTGTCGTCAGAGAGGTCAACCTGCGTATAGGAGAACTCGTCGTAAGACGCATCGAGAACCTGCACCATGCCACGGATCAGCGTGTTCGCAGCCGCTGCGTACTGGAAGTCCAGCTCCAGACCCTGGATTGACGACGAACCGACATTACGCGTGTAGAATGAGTTATCTCCGCGTGCGTCGAGGCCGAGAGCAGCAAGTTGCTGGTCTTCATACTCCCAGAAGAAGAGCTCAGCATTCAGCTCCAGCGTCTCGTCAAAGAAACGGTTTTTGGAACCGATCGTGAAGGCATCGATGTATTCCGGATCATACTCTTCAAAACCGAAGCTCTGGTTGAAGCCACCTGCACGGAAGCCTGTCTCATAGCTTGCATAAAGCAGGTTATCCGGCGTGACGTCGTACTCAGCCGCGACGCGATAGGTCACTTCCTCGTCACTCGCAGAGCGGTCTATGACTGTTGGAGTGAAGGCGAGGATAGCCTGCGGCCCAAACATACCAAACGGACCATATGGTGTGAATGCCGGAACACCTGATGGATTGTTCTCGATCTGATCGAGAAGCACCGGCAGAGGTGGGCCAGTAAACAGCGCCGGATCAAGCTGCGACAGGGAATCAGCAGCTGTCAGACCTGTCGGAAGAGTCGGCACATGCGCACAGCTCGGCACAACACCCGGAGGCGGCTCGATCAGGCAAACCGCAGCTGCCGAGATTGCTCGCGTGTCATACGCACGCTGCTCGTCAGTATAGCGGATACCGCCGACCAAGCGGAATTCGTCCGTGACGTTATACGTCGCACGCGCAAAGAATGCCGTAGATTCAACATCGCTCTGGAAGTCGTTATACGTGACCGTAGAGAACTGGTTGAAAGAGTTCACGCCCTCGACGGACTCATCAAAATAATATGCGCCGAGAATATAGTCGATCGCACTGACCGAACCTGAAAGACGCGCTTCAATACTGGTCTGCTCAGCTTCATCCTGGTTGATCGCCGCGCGGAATGGAGGTCCATTGAACTGGTTGTCCAGTTCGGAGTGGCGATAAGCCGGAATGATCACCAGGTCGGCCCATCCAAGATCATAATTAATCTCGGCGCTCACACCCCAATACGTGTCATCACGGGACGGATAAGCAAAGTTATCAAGCGGTGAGAACAGTGGAGCGGCGGTCGCATTCTGAGTCACAAACTGCTGCGCAGTTGGATCATGAAGACCCGTGAAAGCATCCAGACCAGACGGGATGAACGGCCAGTTCGGCACCGGAAGGTTACCCTGGAATGGCGCGAATGTGTAAACACCTTCGACGTTCACGCCAGAACCTACACCGCCCTGCGTGGAATAGTCGGCTGCAATGCGAACATCGAGGTCTTCATTGATGACCGTGAAGAACTGAGCACGCAGCGCCAGATCTTCGGCATCGCCGGTACCGTCGTCGTAATAGCCATCACGACCAGACACAGAGCCTGCCAGACGCACAGCTGAATTTTCGCCCACAGCGATGTTTGCAACGCCCGTCAGCTCATAGCTGGAATAATTACCTGCCGCGACGGACAGGCTACCAGACGTCTCACCAAGTTCCGGTGTATTCGGGATGATGTTAATCGCACCACCGGTCGAGTTGCGACCGTATAGCGTGCCTTGAGGGCCTTTAAGAACCTCAACACGGTTCAGATCGAGGAAAGAAGACAGCGTAGAAGACGGGCGTCCGATATAAACGCCGTCAATATTAAACGCGATCGCCGGGGCCGTGTAGCCGTTATTCGTGAAGTTACCAACGCCGCGAACGAAGAAGGCGGTGTTGGCGCCACCACCGTTTGTGACGGACAGGGACGGCGCAACTTTATTCAGAAGCGTGACATCTGTCGCACCCGCTTGAAGCAACTCGTCACCCGTCGCGGCATTGACTGGAATGGCCGCATTCTGAAGCGTTTCTTCAGTGCGCTGCGCAGTCACAGTTACCGTCGTCAGGCGGCGGTTGGATGCTTCTGTTTCTGAATTGTCAGCAGTGTCTTGTGCGGAGACTGGCAACGTCACAGCAAGCGCAAGCGCCAGCACGGAGACGCACCCCGTTACTCGGTTTTTCATATAAACCTCCCTGATTATTTTATTGAGGCAAGGTTCTCAGAAGCCCATCTATTGGTAAAATTGTTTTATAGTATCGCTTTTGATAATTCAAAATTATTAAAGAAATAGCCCAGCCGCCCTCTCATCTCGCTAATCCAGTCGCTTCACGGTGCGTTCAATAAATTCCGAAGCGGCCTTAATGCGTGCAAGCGAGGCTACATCCTCATGCGTCACGAGCCAGAATGAGCGCGTAACGGAGACGCTATCCGGCAGGACGCAGACCAGATCGTCGCGCTGATCGGCCATGAAGCATGGCAGGATCGCGATGCCAGCGCCGGATCGCACCATCTCCAGCTGAGCTACGATACTCGGGCTACAGACGGTCGGCTTCAAGTCTGCGGAGACTTCTGAATAATAGCGTAGCTGAGGCGAATAGATCAGCTCGTCCACATAACCGATCAGCGGGTGATCGTTCAGGTCCGCTTCTCTCTTGGGCGCATTCGCCGTCGCCAGATAATCCGCCGAGGCATAGAGCTTCAGCGTGTAGTCAGAGAGCTTTCGCACGCGCAGACGCCCCGCCGTTGGACGCGCGAGCAGAATAGCAAGATCAGCCTCTCTGCGGGAGACATTTGCAAAGCCGGACATAGCGATCAGATCGAGTTCAACCGCCGGATATTCGCGCGAAAAGTCTGCGATGGCTGGCGCGAGCACCGCAGCGCCTAACCCTTCGGTCACGCCGATACGCACCCGACCGGATACGCGATTATCCGCCCGTTCTGACAGGGCGACGATATCCTGAATGTTTTGCTCGATGATTTCAGCCCGCTCGACGACTTTCTGCCCGTCCCGCGTGAGCACATGCCCCTGACGTGTCCGTTCGAAGAGGAGCATGCCCAGCTCGCTTTCAAGCCGTTTCAGACGCCGGCTCACCGTTGAGGTATCCTGCCCCATATGCTGGGCTGCTTTTGCCAGCTTTGAGAAACGGCTTACGTGGAGCAGAAAGCGGATGTCGTCCCAATGGATATTCATTTGCAAAAATGCCAATTCAAATTGCGAAAGCACATGTTTATTTGATTATTTACAGGCTTTAGACTGGCGCGCAAAGATCAGGTCATAGGGAAACAGCCATGCGTGAACTCCATCATTTCGTGAACGGACAGTCGGTCAGCGGCACATCAGGGCGCTTTGCCGATGTGTATGATCCGAATACCGGTGAGGTTCAGGCACGTGTGTCACTCGCAACGCCTTCAGAACTCGATAGCGCGGTGCAGGCAGCAGTGAACGCGCAACCGGCATGGGCGGCGACAAATCCGCAAAAACGCGCCCGCGTCATGTTTGAGTTCAAACGCCTTCTTGAAGCCAATATGGACGAGCTGGCGCACATGCTCTCTGCAGAACATGGCAAGGTGATCGCGGACTCAGTTGGCGATGTTCAGCGCGGCCTTGAGGTGATCGAGTTTGCGTGCGGCATCCCTCACCTGCTGAAAGGCGAATACACTGAAGGCGCTGGCCCTGGCATCGACGTCTACTCTATGCGCCAGCCTCTGGGTGTGACGGCGGGCATCACCCCGTTCAACTTCCCGGCCATGATCCCTATGTGGATGTTCGGCGTATCGATCGCCTGCGGTAACACTTTCATCCTGAAGCCGTCTGAAAAAGACCCGTCCGTGCCGATGCGCCTGGCAGAGCTGTTCCTTGAAGCGGGTGCGCCGGACGGCGTTCTCAACATTGTAAACGGCGATAAGGAAGTCGTTGATGCAATCCTGGATCATGCTGACGTCAAGGCCGTCAGCTTTGTCGGCTCGTCTGACATTGCCCAATATGTCTATTCCCGCGGCACGGCCAACGGAAAGCGCGTTCAGGCGATGGGCGGGGCGAAAAACCACGGCATCATCCTGCCGGACGCGGATATGGATCAGGTCGTCAAAGATATTGTCGGCGCGGCCTATGGCTCTGCAGGCGAACGTTGCATGGCGCTACCGGTGGCCGTTCCCGTTGGTAAGAAAACAGCCGACGAATTCGTTGAACGCATGATTGCCGAAGCACGCGCCCTGAAGGTTGGTGTATCGACGGACAAAGACGCCCATTACGGGCCGGTCGTTTCCGCTGCCCACAAGGAAAAGGTCGAAAACTACATCCAGATGGGCGTGGACGAAGGCGCAGACCTGCTGCTGGACGGACGCGGACACACGCTACAGGGACATGAAAACGGCTATTTCATAGGGCCGAGCCTGTTCGACAATGTGAAGCCGGGCATGAAGACCTACAAAGAAGAGATTTTCGGCCCTGTTCTGCAAGTCGTGCGCGCTGAAACGCTGGAACAAGCCGCCGAGCTTCCAAGCAAGCACCAGTATGGCAATGGCGTTGCGCTCTTCACGCGAAACGGTCAGGCTGCACGCGAGTTTGCGTCTAAAGTGAATGTCGGCATGGTCGGTATAAACGTGCCAATTCCCGTGCCGGTCGCCTATCACAGCTTCTCCGGCTGGAAGCGGTCTGCTTTTGGCGACCACAACCAGTACGGCATGGATGGTGTACGCTTCTGCACTAAGGTCAAAACCGTGACACAGCGCTGGCCGGAAGGCGATATTGGCGACCAGTCCTTCATTATTCCGACGATGCGATAGGTGACCGCAATGACCTACAAAACGATCACATTTGAACAGCAGAGCCGCGTGGCAGTGGTTACACTGAACAGACCGGACAGCCTGAATGCACTCAACGCTGAGGTCATGGCTGAAGTCGCAGACTGCTTTGCCGCGATTGATCGCAATAAGGACATCGCTGTGTCTGTGCTGACCGGCGCGGGCCGCGCGTTTGCCGCCGGTGCAGACATCAAGGAAATGCAGCCGCAAAGCTTCTCCGACATGTATGTCGAGGATTATTTTGCAGGCTGGGACAGGTTCGCGGCTTGCCGAAAACCCGTCATCGCGGCGGTGAACGGCTTTGCCCTTGGTGGTGGATGTGAGCTCGCCATGATGTGCGACCTGATTATCGCTTCTGACAAAGCCAAATTCGGCCAGCCGGAAATCAAGCTCGGCGTAACGCCCGGTATGGGCGGCTCGATCCGCCTCACCAAAGCGGTAGGCAAAGCCAAGGCTATGGACCTCGTACTCACCGGCCGGATGATTGATGGCGAGGAAGCCGACAGGATTGGTCTTGTCTCTCGCGTCGTCCCGCATGATGAGCTGATGCAGACAGCCCTCACCGCAGCCAATGAAATTGCCGGTTTCTCCCTGCCATCTATTATGGCGGCGAAGGAAATGGTCTCCCGCGCGCTGGAGCTACCAACGACCGAGGGCGTTAAGTTCGAACGCCGCCTCTTTCAGGGTCTGTTCGGCACGGAAGACCAGAAGGAAGGCATGGCCGCCTTTTCTGAAAAGCGCGCACCCGATTTCAAGGATAAGTAATTCACGCCATGACGATACTGACCGAAGAACAAAGCCTGATTTCAGGAACCGCTGCCAAGTTTACCGCCGATATGCTGCGCCCGAACTCGGCGCGCTGGGAAGAGGAACGCACGCTGGATCGCAGCGTTCTGGAAGCGCTGGGCGAACTTGGCTTTGGCGGCATATATCTGACTGAAGACCTCGGCGGATCGGGTCTGTCGCGCTTCGATGCCGTTTTGATTTTCGAGCAGCTGTCCAAAGGCGATATCTCTCACGCGACCTTCCTCTCCATTCACAATATGGCGGGCGCGATGATTGATAAATTCGCGTCTGAAGAGCTCCGCCAGCATTACATTCCGAAGTTTGCGAGCTGCGAGCTGATCGCCTCTTACTGCCTGACGGAGCCGGGTTCCGGATCAGACGCAGCCAGCCTTCGTACGCGCGCCGTTCGCGATGGCGACGACTATGTGTTGAACGGCTCCAAAATGTTCATCTCTGGTGCTGGCTTCTCTGATGTTTACGTCGTCATGGCCCGCACCTCTGATGATGGCGCACGCGGTATCTCCACATTTATCGTTGAGAAGGGCACTGAAGGCCTCTCCTTTGGCAAGAAGGAAGAGAAAATGGGCTGGCATGCCCAGCCGACAGCCGTAGTGAGCTTTGATAACTGCCGCATTCCGGCGAAGAACCGCGTCGGCAATGAAGGCGACGGCTTCAAATACGCCATGGCAGGCCTTGATGGCGGCCGCCTCAACATTGCAGCAGCCTCTCTCGGCGGCGCGCAGGAAGCACTTGAGCGCGCTCTCGCCTACGCCAAGGACCGAAAGCAATTCGGCAAGGCCATTGCCGATTTTCAGGCCACCCAGTTCAAGCTCGCAGACATGGATATCGAGCTGTCAGCCGCGCGTGCGCTTCTCTACACAGCCGCGCAGAAACTGGATGCAGGTGCGTCTGATGCCAGCAAAGCCTGCGCGTCTGCCAAGCGTTTCGTCACAGATACCGGCTTCAAAGTTGCCAATGATGCCCTGCAAATCCATGGCGGCTATGGCTATCTGCGTGAATACGAAGTCGAGCGCATCGTTCGCGATCTGCGCGTCCACCAAATCCTTGAAGGCACGAACGAGATTATGCGCGTCATCGTCTCCCGCGACCTTTTGAAAGACTAGATATATGACTGATGCCCCTGTTCTCATCCGCCGCGAAGGCCGCGTCGGAGGGATCACACTTAACCGCGCCGGTGCGCTCCACGCTCTGAACAAAGAGATGTGTGAGATCATGATGGCTGCGCTGCAGGACTGGCGCAATAATGACGCCGTCGAACTGGTACTGATCGATCATGCCGAAGGAACACGCGGCTTTTGCGCAGGCGGTGACGTGCTTCTGCTCTCTGAAAGCGGCAAAACCGACGGTAAGGAGGGCGCCGACTTCTTCGCTACCGAGTATCAACTCAACACGCTCATCAGCGAGTACCCAAAGCCATACGTCGCGCTGATGGATGGCATCACTATGGGCGGCGGTGTCGGCATTTCGGTTCATGGTACGCACCGCGTCGCGACCGAGCGCACCGTGTTTGCCATGCCAGAAACAGGCATTGGTCTCATTCCAGATGTTGGCGGCGGCTATTTCCTGCCGCGCCTTGAAGGTGAGCTTGGCACATGGCTCGCCCTCACGGGCGCACGCCTGAAAGGTAAAGACGTTCTGGCTGCAGGCATCGCTACGCACTATTGCGACAGTGCCGCGCTAGGCGAACTATCGGAAGCGATCTGCACTGACGGACTCTCCGCACTGAACGGCCTAGAAACGAGCGCCACCGGTTCGTTCGAGCCTCATAGCAAAGAACTCGATAGCCTGTTCAAAGGTGACAGCGTTGAAGGCATTATCGAGGCGCTGCAAACAGGTGGCGACTGGGCTATAGCGCAAGCAGAAACACTCGCCTCGAAATCCCCGCTCTCTATGAAGCTGTCTCTTCGTCAGGTGCGCGAAGGCGGGACCGCCTCTTTCAGAGAGGTGATGGAGATGGAATACCGCATCGCCAGCCGCCTCATCAAAACCGACAATTTTCAGGAGGGTGTCCGCGCAGTTCTGGTTGACCGGGACAATGCGCCGAACTGGTTGCCCTCCCCGCTGAGCGCGATCAGCGAAGGCGAAATCGATGCTTTCTTTGCACCGCTTGAGACCGGACCGCTCACATTTCTGGAGACGAACTGATGACTAAAATTGCATTTATCGGCCTCGGAAACATGGGCTCGGGCATGTGCGCCAATCTTGTCGGCGCTGGTCATGAGGTCACTGCTTTTGACCTTAGCCCTGACGCCGTCAAACAGGCTGAAGCCAAAGGTGCACAGAGTGCAGCGTCCCTTGGCGAAGCTGTTTCCGGCGCCGAGATCGTCGTCACCATGCTGCCAGCCGGAAAACATGTGCTTGAAGTCTATTTCGGCGCCGAAGGTGTCACCGCGCATGCGCCATCGACTGCGGCACTCATCGACTGCTCGACAATCTCCGTCGATGAAGCCCGGGAAGCCGCGGACGAAGCAAAAGCCGCAGGCTTCCTGATGGTCGATGCGCCGGTTTCCGGCGGCACAGCGGCAGCCAATGCAGGCACGCTGACCTTTATGGTGGGCGGACCAGATGCCGCCTTTGAGGCTGCAAAGCCATTCCTCGAAATCATGGGCAAGAATGTTTTCCACGCAGGCCCTGCCGGGAATGGTCAGGTCGCAAAGATCGCAAACAACATGCTGCTCGGCATTTCCATGGTCGGGACATGCGAAGCGTTCAACCTCGCCGAAAAGCTTGGCCTCGATGCACAGACTTTCTTCAACATCGCGTCCACTGCATCAGGCCAGTGCTGGTCGATGACAAGCTATTGCCCCGCCCCTGGCCCTGTTCCGGCAGCACCTTCTAATCGCGACTACCAGCCAGGCTTCGCGGTAGCGATGATGCTGAAAGACCTGAAGCTGGCACTCGGCGCAGCCGAAACCGCAGGCGCAAATGTCGACTTCGGCAAGCTGGCGGAAGCAACCTATGCAAACCTATCATCAGACGGTTTTGACGGTCTCGATTTTTCCGGCGTCATGAAACGCGTCCGCGGCGAAGTCTGAGCCTGATTCAAAATCAGACCCCAAAAGAAAAGAGCTTCCCGACATAGCCGGGGAGCTCTTCTTTTTTGACGCTTAGCGCAGACCTTAGAAGTCTTTGCTGAACGTCAGGGAGAAATTACGCGGACGCGCATAGATGCCTTCAGAGTAGCCGGTTGCGGTCGACGCAGAAGTCGTACCGGATACCAGATACAGTTCATCCGTCAGGTTTTCGCCGCGCAGGCTGATGCGCCAGTCCTGATTGATGTTTGCCAGCGTCAGAGAGCCGTTGACCAGTGTGAGGGAGCTTTCACCGATGTCGTTACCGGCATCGAAGAAGATTGATTCACGATAGGTCACGTCGATACGCGGTGTGAGCTCGAAAGAGTTAGGCAGCTCGAAGACGTGAGACACGCCGAGGTGCATTTCGCTTTCAGGCGCACGTGGCAGACGATCGCCAACCTGAGTGGTCGCTGTCGGCGTTTGCGCACCGAGGTTTGGAACCTGAGCAACAGAGTCCATTTCAGCTTGCAGAAGGCCAATCGAGAAGTCGACTGTCGTCTGGTCGGTCGGCATGTAATAAACTTCAAGCTCGGCACCGTTAATAGTTGCTTCGCCTGCATTGAACAGAAGCGGAGCCGGACCAACACGGTATGTCAGCTGGATGTCTTCATAAGAGTTAGAGAAGACAGCGCCGTTGACGCGGAGGTTGGAGCTTGGGTTCGCCTTGAAACCGATCTCGAGAGACTGAGCAGTTTCTTCGTCAAACGCCAGCGGGTCACCGGATGCCTGCAAAAGCGCGTTGTAACGCTGGTTGAAACCACCGGACTTGAAGCCCTGCGAAATGGACGCATAGCCCATAACGAAATCGTTGAAGCGATACGCGACGTTCGCAGAACCCGTGACAGAGTCGAAGGTTTCAGTGTGCACATCACGCGTCACGAAGAGGCAGCCTGGTGTTGGCGCGCCGACAACAGGGCAAAGCGTTGTTGGTGGCGCAGGTTCCGGGCTACCGACGACAGGCACGTTGAACCATGTACCCTGAATATTTTTCTCTTCTTCAGTGTAACGCAGGCCACCTGTGATGCTGAGCTGCTCGCTCAGGTCGTAGGTCCACTCGGTGAAAAGAGCAAAAGCTTCAGTGCCAAGCTCAATGTCGTTGGTGTCGTAAGATGTACCCGGCGTGCCGAGGTCTACAACCACGCGGTCATTATTGGTCTCATCGAAATAGTAGACCCCGATCACACCATTGAGGCGGTCGCCGGAATACTGGGCCTGAAATTCCTGAGAGATCTGATCGCTTTCAGATGCATAACGGGTTGCGAGGATGAGGAGCGGCGTGTTGTCCGCATCACGTGCACCCGTCCACTGAAGGTTACGGATGGACGAAATAGACTTGAGCATCCACTGCTCGTTCATATCGTAGGTAACGACTGCAGACAGACCACTGTTTTCAAGCGTTGAGTAGGCTTCGCTTGTACCACCGTTCTGGAACGGACCGAGATACTGGAAATCGTTCGCACAACGTGGATCGTCTACGTTCGGGACCGGAACCGGCGGCGGGAAAGACGAGCCCGGGCAGCCTGCGAACGCACTTGCGATCATCGGGAAAGCCGCGGTTTCGTTGATGTCGAGGAAGACAAACGGAGAGCCGTTCTCGTCTTCTTCTGAGTAGTCAGCGCGCAGAAGCACGTTGAGGTCTGATGTCGGGTTCCAGTCGAGCGTGATCTGACCTGTCAGGCTGTTCTCGTCGCCAAGGTCGGTACCGTCCACAACGCGTGTCACATAGCCATTGCGGCTGCGCGCACCGATAGATGCACGAACACCGACTTCATCCGTGTCGAGAAGGTCCATAGCAAGGAAACCTTCGATCAGATTGTCTTCGCCATAGCCGACGCGCACAGTGTTACCAGCGCCTGGACGGTTCGTCGTCATAAGGACTGCGCCACCGATCGTGTTACGACCGAAGAGCGTACCCTGCGGGCCACGAAGAACCTGAGTGGAAGAAATGTCGCGGAAGTCCATCGCGCCACCGACAGAGCGGCCCATATAGACTTCGTCGATGTAGACACCAACGCCCGGATCAACGCCCGGTGTCGCGTCGGTCTGGCCGATACCACGGATGAAGACCTGCGCCGCAGAGTTGTTACCTGTCAGCGTGCCGTAGGTCGCAAACTGAAGGTTAGGCACGATGTTTGTGAGGTCTGTCGTTGCAGAGATACCCTGACGCTCAAGGTCTTCAGCAGTCGCAACGCTTACGGAAATTGGAACGTCCTGCAGGCTCTCTTCGCGGCGACGCGCCGTAACCTGGACAGTTGTCATTGTACGTTCTGATGCTTCAGCTTCTGACGCCGCTTCCTGTGCCACAGCACCGAAAGTCATAGTCGAGCCGAAAATTGATGCACCAAGAATCGTGCCCGCGAGGAGCTTACGTGTGTTCATTCTTTCCTCCCAATAGGAAATCACCTGGATCTGTTTTTTCAGAGCTGACGCTCATTGTTCTGGATGAACCGGGTAAGCATGAGTCTCCCCGGATAACGCTGTACGTCATAGCATTTTGATTACTATACGCAACAGCAATTTTTCGCTATTTGGAATAATGTTTATTCTGTTGTGACATTTTAGTTACAGGCAAAATCAAGCACTTCCTGCATGGACGCTGCATTATTCTGATCAGCGCGCATTTGCTCGAGCCATGCTTTAGTCTTGCCCGGTGCTCCGGTGATCAGATACTCGCCAGCAATACGCAGACGTTTGGAAGCCGGGTCATCGCCCGTCAGTTTTGCAAGACGCGTCGCACCCCATACGCGAGCGGCATAACCCGCAAGCGCCAGAAAACTCGTCGCACTCGCGTCGGTTTTCTGCTGTTCGCCTGAAAGAGCTTTCAGTTCGTCTGATGCCAGTTTGAGCGTCTCGTAAGCCTCCAGCGCAAGCGCTCCAAACCCTCCGCCAAGCGCTTCGGCATCGGCAGTTGCGAGTTCGATGAAGACATCCAGCCCCGCACCGCCGTCACGGCTGAGCAACCGGCGATAAACAAGGTCCTGAGCCTGAATGCCTGTCGTCCCTTCAAACACCTGGAAGACGCGTGCATCACGCAAAGCCTGCTCAACCGGCCATTCGCGCGTATAACCAGCACCGCCCAGAACCTGAATCGCGGCGCTCGCAGTATCAAAGGCGATTTCACTTCCCATGGTCTTGAAGGACGGCAGCAACCACGCCGTCAAAAGACCGGACTTGGTACGCATATCTTCGTCCGGGCTATGTGCCGCAATATCAATATGACACGCCAACGTGAGCCCAAGAGCGCGTAGCGTCTCCACGTCCGCGATCATCTCCATAAGCTGACGCTGAACATCGCCATGTTTGATGATGGCGACCGGTGTTTCACCCTTGCCGCCCTGCAGGCGTTCATTGGCATATTTAAGCGCGACATCTGCTGCACCGCTCGCAATACCAAGCCCTTGATTGCCTACAAACAAACGCATATTGGCGATCATGACAAAGAGCTGCGGAAGACCGCGCTCGCGCTTGCCGAGCAACCAGCCTTTCGCGCCCTCGAAACCAAGTGCGCAGGTTGGAGAGAGGTGCAAGCCAAGCTTCTCTTCAATACGGCGGACGAAGATGTTATTGTCTTCTCCGTTCCAGAGGCGCGGAACAAAAAACAGGCTGAGATCCTTGTCGCCTTCTGCACGTGCCAGCAGGCAGTGACCGATATTCTCCGTCAGGTCCTGATCACCGAATGATATCCACTGTTTCTCGCCGGTGATGGCCCAGACAGTATCTTCGATATGGCTAGCAGAGGTACGAATACGGCGCACATCAGATCCGGCGCCGACTTCTGAGATACAGATGGAGGCAGCATATTCGCCGCTGATCAGCTTCGGAATCCACTCGGTCTTCAGCTCGTCAGTACCAAAAGCGTTGAGCAGCTTTGCAGCAGAACGGTTTGGCGTCGGAAGCATGGATGCTGCAGGGCAGCTACGATCAAAAATCTCCTGCACGCAGATGGTTGAGAAAAGCGGCAGGCCCTGACCTTCAAATTCTTCGGGAACATCCATGGCGAGCCAGCCGGCGTCCTTCATGGCATTCCATGCGGTTTTCATTTCCGGCGGCGTGATTACGCGCCCATCAACAACGGTCGCGCCAATCGAGTCGCCAGTATCATTCAGCGGAACGAGGAATTCCTGCGCAAATTTCGAAGCCTCGCTGAGAATTGCTGAAACGGTTTCGTCATCGGCTGACGCGAAGGTTTCAGACAAGCCTGTGACGATATCCTTCTCCGGAATCACGCAGAGTGTGCGTTCCATCAGGGATGTATCAGCGATTGGTGGCTGGCTTCGCATATGCCTACCTCTTTTGTCTGGGAGCCCCGAAGCGCTCCTTTATTGAACAACCGAGTGTGAGCACCAGTCAGGCCACACCCTCCCTGCCGGACGCTTTGTGGTTCGGCTTTATAATTTTGATTCCGATAGGCGCGGTTCGACCGAATGCTACACCCAGAAAAGCTATGCCATATAGCATCAAAATGCTATTCTCAACAGCTATTTTGGCTTTCCATTATTTCCCGAATTGCGTCACCAAAGTTGGGACGCAACGAGCCCCCCTCCGGAAACCAGGCATTCAGAACCGATATGACCGATGACACATTCAGAACTCCCGTTACCGACTTTCCGGGCTATCGCCTGCGCGTGGCATCGCAGGCCGCGATTTCAAAGCTGTCAGAATCGCTTGGAAAAATCGGCTTACGTATCGCGGAAGCAAGCGTCATGGTGGCCATTCAGGCAAATCCGGGATGTCGCCAGAGCCAGATAGGCAAAGCCCTGCATATCGCCAGCGCGAACCTGACCCCATTGCTCCACCAGCTTGAGCGTCGCGGGCTCATCACACGCACGCCATTAGACGGGCGGACAAATGCGCTCACGCTCACAGAAGCAGGTGATCAGGTCGCCTGCGAGTGCCTCACAACGATGAAAAATCACGAGAAGGTTCTCGCCGAGCTATTGGCGCCGATTGGCGTAGAGGACTTCAAACAGGCGATGACGCGTATCAACGATACGCTACATAACTAATGCTCCCGCGCGTCACCAGAACGCAATGACCTGCAGCCCGACCAGAAGCGTCAACGCGATGTCAGGCTTGCAGTATCGCGCACCAGCAATCTGTCTTCTGCCGGATCTGCCATTCGTTCTGCGTATCTGGATTGTCTTCCTGATCTGCATCGTGGTCGGAGTTTTAGCATCCCTCCTCACACCGAAGCCAAATGAAGACCAACCGGTTGACGTGGGCGGGATTTCCTTCCGAACTCATACTGGCTTCAATATCGCCAGCGTGCTGATCGTACTCATCCTCTGCGCCATCTACGTCGCATTCTGGTAGCACACGTATTCGTTAGCGCCGCCCGGCTATGCAATTCCGGGCGGTGCAACATACCTTTCTCCATGATACCCCTGAACTGGCGTTTCAGGATTTAAGGATACTCAAATGGCAGAATTCATCCCTGTTGACCCGTTTAACCTCGTGATCTTCGGGGGCACGGGCGACCTCTCCCGACGCAAGCTTCTGCCAGCCCTGTTTCACCGATTTCTTGATGATCAGATCCCGTTGAACTCCAAGATTGTGGGCACGGCGCGCTCTGAAATGACGCGCGACGAATTCATCGAGATGGCGAAGACAAGCTGTAAGTCAGCCACTGCAAAAGACACATGGTCTGAAGAGCATTGGGCGACCTTCGCCAAAATGCTGGACTATTCTCCGCTCGACATTGCCGGCCCTGTGAAGGACTGGAAAGCACTGAGTAGCAAAGTCGATTTCGACCGTACCGTTATCTATTATCTCGCCACCTCGCCTTCGCTCTATGTGAAAATCTGTCATGCTTTGAAAACAGCAGACATGGTGTGCGATGCCTGCCGTATCGTTCTGGAAAAGCCGATCGGCAAAGACCTCGCCTCCGCCTGCGCGATCAATGATGGCGTTGGTGAAGTGTTTGATGAGGAACAGATTTACCGCATCGACCATTATCTGGGCAAAGAAGCGGTACAAAACCTTATGGTGCTGCGCTTCTCCAACACGCTGTTCGAAGCGCTCTGGTCGCGCAACCATATTGATCACATCCAGATTACTGTATCCGAAGACCTCGGTCTTGAGGGCCGCGCCGGGTATTATGATGGGTCCGGCGCGCTGCGGGACATGGTGCAGAACCACCTTCTACAGCTGCTGTGTCTCATCGCGATGGAGCCTCCAAACTCCATCCATGCCGACGATATCCGCACCGAGAAGATCAAGGTTTTGCGTGCGTTGAAGCCGGTCACCGGAGACACGGTAAAACGCAACACAGTTCGTGCCCAATATGTTGAAGGCCTGATCAACGGACAGCCCGCCAAAGGCTATCTGGAAGAACTCGGTGACGACAGCTCCGAAACGGAAACCTTTGTCGCGATCAAGGCTGAGATTGATAACTGGCGCTGGGCTGGTGTTCCGATCTATCTGCGCACGGGCAAGCGTATGTCGCGCCGCGTGTCAGAGGTCGTTGTCCAGTTCAAACCGGTTGCGCACAATATCTTCGACACCAATCTCTCCGGCCCGAACCAGCTCGTTATCACGCTGCAGCCGGATGAAGGCGTACGCCTCTCCATGCATATAAAAGAGCCGGGCCCTGGCGGACTGCGCATCAAGTCTCTGCCGCTGAACCTCGCCTATGCCGAGAACTTCATGCTTCGCTATCCAGACGCTTATGAGCGCCTTCTGATGGAAGTCGCGCGCGGCAACCTCTCGCTATTCATGCGCCGCGACGAAGTCGAAGCTGCATGGACTTGGGTGGACGGCATTATCGATGGCTGGAAACAGTCTGACGAGGCACCACAAACCTATGCGGCAGGCTCTGATGGCCCGATTGCTTCTGCCATGATGATGGATCGTGATGACCGTGCATGGCATGTGAGAACGACGCCAAAATCATGACATTCACTGCCTTCAAAACCAAAGCAGATGCTTGCGAAGCTGCCGCTGCCAAAATGCTCACCGGCCTGGAGACAGCGCTTCACGAGCGCGGCAATGCAACCCTGCTCCTGTCAGGCGGCTCCACGCCAGCGCCAGCCTATAAGCGCCTCGCAGTGAATGATCTGCCATGGCATGATGTGACGGTCGGGCTGGTCGACGAGCGCTGGGTCGATGGGAACAGCGACGCTTCAAACACACGCCTTCTGAAAGAGAGCTTTCTGGAAAAAGGCGCTGGCCCTGCGCGTTTTATTGAGATGAAGACCGCGCATGATACGCCGCAAGCTGGCGAAGCTGACGTGAACACGGCTTACAGTGTGTTCGCCACACCTGACGTGGTTCTGCTCGGCATGGGGCCTGATGGCCACACGGCAAGCTGGTTTCCAGACAGTGTCGGCCTTGAGCGCGCATTGTCAGATGACCCGTCTCTCTATGCTGTCGCCATCGATGCAACAGACTGTCCGGTCGCGGGGAACCATACCGACCGGATGACCGTAACTCTTAATGTGGTGAAGGCGGCTAAAACCGTCATTCTTCTCATCACTGGCGAGGAAAAGCGCGCTGTCCTTGAAGACACAGAGGCAAACCTGCCCATTCATCGCGCCCTCGCAGCCCGCAAAGACGATATGGAGGTGATCTGGGCCCCATGACGACACTTCATCCTGAAATCGAGCGCATCACACAGCGCATTATCGAGCGTTCGGCGGAAAGCCGCGCGCAATATCTGGAACTCATCCGCGCGAACCGCCCTGATGGCTTCGCCCGCAAGAAGCTGACCGAAGGCAATCAGGCTCATGCGAGCGCTGGCTGCGCCGTGATGGACAAGGTTCAGCTGCTCGGCGCGAGCTGGCCGAATATCGGCATTGTGACCGCCTATAACGACATGCTGTCCGCTCACCAGCCTTACGAAACCTATCCTCAGATCATTCGTGACGCGGCGCGCGCAGCGAATGCCACGGCGCAGGTCGCAGGCGGTGTTCCAGCCATGTGTGACGGCGTCACGCAAGGTCAGGACGGTATGGAGCTCTCGCTCTTCTCGCGCGACGTGATTGCCATGGCTGCAGCGATTGCGTTGAGCCACGACACATTCGATTCCACCATGTATCTCGGCGTCTGTGACAAGATCGTTCCGGGGCTCGTTGTAGCAGCCATGCGTTTTGGCTGGCTGCCTGCGGTATTCGTACCGGCTGGCCCGATGCCGTCTGGTCTGCCAAATCCTGAAAAGGCCCGTGTGCGTCAGGAATTTGCGCGTGGGAATGTGGGCCGTGACAAGCTGCTCGAAGCTGAAGCGGCAAGCTATCACGCACCGGGCACTTGCACCTTTTATGGCACGGCCAACTCCAACCAGATGGTGATGGAGATGGTCGGCCTGCACCTTCCGGGCGCAGCCTTTGTGCAGCCGGGTGAAGAGCTGCGCACCGCGCTCACCAGAGAAGCGACGAAGAAAGCCGCCGCAATCAGCATTGCGGGCGATTATACGCCTGCGGGCGAGATGATTGACGAACGCTCCATCGTGAACGCCGTAGTCGGCCTGATGGCAACCGGTGGCTCAACCAACCTCGTCCTTCACCTTGCAAGCTTTGCAGCCTCTGCCGGCATCGTGCTGACGCCGCAGGACATGGCAGAGATTTCAGCTGTGACACCGCTTCTCTGTCGCATCTATCCAAACTCCGCTGCGGACGTGAACCATTTCCATGCAGCTGGCGGTATGGGCTTCCTCATCCGCGAGCTGATCAAAGGAGGGCTTGTCCACGCCGATGCACGCACGATCAATGGCACACTGGCCGATCAGGCGATGGAGCCCTTCATTGGCGCTGATGGTGAAATCGAATGGCGCGAACCGCCGCAGACAAGCGGCGATCTTGAAATCCTCCGCCCTGTCGACCGGCCCTTCGATAAAGAAGGCGGGCTGAAATTGCTCGAAGGCAATCTCGGCGAAAGCGTCACCAAAATCTCTGCAGTGAAGCCGGAATACCGCCTTGTTGAAGCCCCTGCCCGCGTTTTCGATACGCAAGGCGATGTGAAGAAAGCCTATCAGGCCGGTGAGCTGAACAAGGATGTCATCATTGTGGTCCGCTTCCAGGGTCCGGGCGCGAACGGCATGCCTGAGTTGCACTCTCTGACGCCTATTCTCGGCTCCTTGCAGGATGACGGCCACCATGTCGCCCTCGTCACGGATGGTCGCATGTCTGGTGCGTCGGGCAAAATCCCTAACGCCATCCACCTTTCCCCTGAAGGGGTGCGCGGCGGTCCGATTGCCCGCCTGCGTGATGGCGATCCGCTGCGCCTTAACTGCGAAACGGGCGAGCTGAACTTCCTCGGCGATGTCGAAGAGTTTAATGCACGCGCCCCTGCCGTGCATGTACCGAACCAGACCGATACAGGCCTTGGCCGCGAGCTGTTTGCGACAATGCGCGCTGAAGCCGGTGACGCAGCATCGGGTGCGAGCTTCTTCCGATTTGCGGGGATGAACTAATGAGCAAGCCTGTTCTGGTCGGCGATGTTGGCGGCACGAAAATCCGCCTGGCACTGGCGTCATCCTCTCTGGGTCATGTCCAGCTGCACAATATCAAAGTGTATGATGATCCGGCCATTCCGAGCTTTGAAGACGCCATCGAAGACTATCTCAGCTCAAGTGATGTGAAGCCCAAGTCGGCGCTATTTGCTCTGGCAGGCCCAATCGCTGATGACGGTTCAATCAAGCTGACCAACCGGCCCTGGCCTCGTGTCGTTCCGTCCGTCATCCAGTCGCGCTTCCTTATTGAGAGCGCGACAATCGTGAACGACTTTGCCGCGATGGCCCGCGCCATTCCGGAAATCCCGAATGACAGTTTTGAAACCGTGATCGAAAGCCATTTCAGCCCGGAAGGGCCGATCCTCGTCACCGGCCCCGGCACCGGACACGGCGTCTCCACGCTTATCCAGTCCGTCACGGGCGGATGGCGCGTCATGACGGGTGAAGGCGGTCACTCTGCCTTTGCCCCACGTAACATGCGCGAAGCCGCCATTCGTGACGTGATCGCGCGCACCTATAATTACGTTTCCGTGGAAATGATCGTCTCCGGTCGCTGGCTCATGCCCGTCTATGAAGCCATTTGCGAGCTGCAAGGCGTCACACCGGAAGACCTCTCACCGCAGAACATTCTGGACCGCGCCGATGCAGGCGACAAAGTCTGCGTGGAAGTCTGCAAGTTCCGCGCAAACGCCCTGATGGGCGCAGTGGGAGACGCGGCTCTGATCACAGGCGCACATGCTGGTGTCGTGCTGACCGGCGGCGTCGCAGAACGTATGGTGAAATGGTTGCGCACCACGGAAGCCAGCGATCGCTTCCTTGAACGCGGCCCCATGTCGCCCTTTCTTGCACACACACCTGTCAGCGTGCTGATGCATGATGAGGCTCCGCTTATCGGGGCTGCAGCGCTCGCTCTGGAATAGGACTTTACCCATGACGACCATCAGCCCCGCCACAATCGAGCGCATGCGCACCTGCCGGATCATTCCGGTTATCACGATTAAAAGCCTTGATCAGGCGCTGCCTCTGGCAAACGCGCTCATTGCAGGCGGCGCAGATGTTCTGGAAGTCACGCTGCGCACAGACTGCGCGCTTGAGGCGATCAAGCAGATGGCAGATGCACAGCTTGATGCATTTGTCGGCGCAGGCACGATCACGCGCCCGTCTGATGTCGATGCCGCCGCCAAAGCTGGCGCCGAATTCCTCGTCACGCCGGGCACTACTGAAGAGTTACGTACGGCACTCAAAGCCTATGATGGCGCTGTCTTTCCGGGCGCCGCAACAGTCTCAGAGGCGCTAAAGCTGCGTGATGAAGGCTTTGCCGTGCAAAAGTTCTTCCCGGCTGAAGCCGCCGGTGGCGCGCCGTTTCTGAAATCCATTGCAGCGCCTCTACCGGATATCCGGTTCATGCCGACAGGCGGGGTGAGCCCGAAGAATGCGCGCGACTATCTTTCTCTGCCGAACGTCATCGCTGTTGGAGGCTCGTGGATCGTTCCGAACGATCTGATCGACGCTGGCAAGTGGGATGAGATCACCGCGCTCACGCAAGCCTCACGCGACGCGCTGGCTTAGACGACCGGCTACATCCCTGTCCCGGTCGAGACGACCAGAAACACCAGAATCCGGATCATCGCTGTCGCCGCGCCCGTTACCCAGATGCGGCGGAAGAAGACTAGCCCGAACACTACGCCCAGAAAGGAGCAGCCAATCGACACAGCCCAGAAGCCCTGAAGATTGAACACGCCAAGCGCCAGCCAGAAAAAGACTGACAGGCCAAATGATACGATAAGCGCGAGCGCCGAGTGCTTGAGTAGCGGCATGAATAAGCTCCGTTTCAGCTTGCATCATGCCGCGTTAGCCGCTCTCATACGAGAGGCCGTTCTGACGCAGGGCTGCTTGCAAAAGAAACTACGATTTGATCAGTTGGGGGTCGCACGTCAGGAGACCTTATGGAAATCAGAACACTAAAGGGGCCGGACGAGATCATTCCGGCGATCCCGCATATCGCGCGCCTGCGCCTGACTGTCTTCCATGAGTGGCCCTACCTTTATGACGGCACGACGGAAGAAGAAGAGGTTTATCTGAAGCATTTCGCCCAGTCCGAATTCGCCTGCGTTGGCCTTGCCGAACATCAGGGCAAAGTCGTCGGTGCGACCACGGCCGAGCCCTTCAAAGACACCCATGCCGATTTCCGCGCGCCGTTCGACAAGGCGGGCATAGATACAAGCAAAATTTTCTATTTCGGAGAATCCGTTCTGCTTCCGGAGTATCGCGGGCATGGCGTCGGGCACGCCTTTTTTGATATCCGGGAGGCTGCTGCCTGGGCATGGGGCGCCGATAGAACAGCCTTCTGTGCGGTTCAGAGACCGGACGCACATCCGCTAAAACCAGTCAACTATCGACCACTGGATGCATTCTGGCAAAGTCGTGGATATGAACGACGGAATGACCTTGTGTGCGCGTTCAAATGGAAGGACCGGGGCGACCAGGCGCAAACAAAGAAGAACCTGACATTCTGGCTACACGAGCTTTAGCAGGAATTCACAGGAATAAGCGCAATGCCCCACCCGCAGCCTTGCAAGCTGCTCTGTGGAGGATACGCTGACATCATGAACCGACATTCGCCCCTGCTGAACGCCCTGTTGTCGCCTGCCCAGATGGGGCATGCAGACCAGATGACTATTGAAGCCGGCACGCCCGGCATCGAACTCATGGAACGCGCCGGTCGCGCCATATTCGACCGCGTTCTCACCGCCTATCCGGATGCTGAAACAATCCATGTGCTCTGCGGCCCGGGAAACAATGGCGGCGATGGATTTGTCGTCGCCGAACTTCTGCGTCAGGCGGGGCGCACTGTGCGCCTCTCCACGTTGGGCTCTCCGGATGATTTGAAAGGCGATGCCGCGCTCGCTTTCCGCCAGTGGCGCGGCGAGACCATCGCGCTTCATCCTGCTGACCTGAAAGAAGCCGATCTGCTGATCGATGCCGTATTCGGCGCAGGATTGGACCGACCGGCTGAAGGCACGGCTGCGGCTTACATCATCGCGATGAACCATTCTGGCGCGCCGATCCTTTCTGTCGACCTGCCAAGCGGTGTGTGCGGCGCAACAGGCCGTGTTGGTCGTGACAGCGTCCATGCGGATGAGACAGTCACCTTCTTCCGCAAGAAGCCGGGCCATCTTCTCAATCCGGGGAAAGCCCATTGCGGCAACATTACCGTCGCCGACATCGGCATTAGTGACGAAACGCTGGAGAAGCTTGGCGTGACCTCTTACGAAAACGCGCCGGGCCTATGGCAGGCGCACTGGCCGGGCTATTGTGAGTACGTCAATAAGTACACACGCGGCCATGCCATGGTTGTCTCAGGTGGTCCGCTTTCAACTGGCGCGTCACGTCTCTCAGCCGTGAATGCCCTTCGCACAGGCGCAGGCCTTGTGTCCTTGGTCGGCTCACCGGACGCACTGATGGTTCATGCCGCTCATGTGACATCTGTCATGTTGAAGCCTGCATCTACGCCGCAGGAACTGAAAGAGCTACTTTCAGACGTACGCGTATCCGCAGCGGCCATCGGCCCGGCACTCGGCACCGATGCCGAGGCACGCAAGTTGGTTGATATCGCCCTCTCCTGCCCGCCAGCCCTCACGCTGGACGCAGATGTCTTCACCCTGTTCGCAGATGACCCGCCAGCCCTGTTTGACTGGCTGAAGCATCGCGACCGCACGTGTGTCCTCACACCTCATGTCGGCGAATTCAAACGTCTGTTCGGCGCGATACCACAAGACGGAAACCGTCTGGATGCCGCCCGTGAAGCGGCAGAACTTTCAGGCGGCGTCATTGTTCTGAAAGGGTCGGATACGATCATCGCAGAACCGGGAGGGCGCGCTGCGATCAATTCGAATGCGCCGCCATGGCTGGCTACTGCGGGCTCCGGCGACGTGCTTACCGGGATTATCACCGGCCTGATGGCGCAAGGTATGCCAGCCTTCGAAGCCGCCTGCGCTGGCGTGTGGCTTCATGGCGAAGCGGGCAATCGCTGCGGACCTTATCTCATCGCTGACGACCTGGAATCAGGCCTTGCCGAAGTTCTGGAAGAAGACAGCCATGACTGGTCCACGCCGGACGATGAATGATTTAGACAGATAGATGCGGCGCGGGCTTGCTCCAGACAGCGAATACTTCTTCGCGTTTCTGCCACTCGCGCTGCTCATCCCGCTTTATTTCATCTTGCGAGCGCTACTTACGGGCCATTGGCGTCGCACGCGTATCAAGCCGCTCTTTGATGGCCGCTATGCCGACCTGATGCAGCGCAAATACTGGGGCACGGCCTTCATTGCCTGTCTGGTATGGGCTGTAGGCGCCGTTATCTGGATTTCCAGCGACTAGCTGAAACAGAACATCTCTAAGCGTGCGCCGGTCGCGCTGCTCTGAATGCATAAGTCACGAGCGCTTTGAGAGCTAATTCAAGCGCTTGAAAATATCCTCAAAACGGCGGCCCACCTTATCAAGGTCGAAATGCTGTTCAGCATAAGCGCGCCCTGCCGCTCCGGCTTTCTCCGCATCGACTGGATGCTCTAAATAATACGCAACCGACTGAATAAACTCCTCACGTTGCCCTGGGGCTACGACTTTTCCAGCTCCGGTAGTTTTGATGATCTCGGATGCCAAGTTTTCAAGTGGCGCAGAGAGCACCGTCGGCTTGTTCGCGCACAGATAACTCAAAACTTTGGATGGGACGGAGAACTGCCCCGCTTCTTCTTCCAAAACTCCAACAAACACGGACGCCGTCGAGAGAACTTCTGAAAATCTTTCGAATGGCTGAAGCGGCAGCAAAATCAAATTACCTTTAGGAGCGGCGTCTTGCAGTTTCTTCAACTCGTCAAACCCAACCCCAGCAGATACAACAACGACGTTAGCCTCAGTTTCCGAGGCCAACTGCCAGAGGAGAAACGGGTCATGCTTTCGCGCAAGCGTTCCGCTGTAAAGGCAAACAGATCGCCCCGCTAACCCATGCTCTCTGGACCATGGATTGTCCTGAGTTAGCAATGAGATTTCATTCAACACGCCCCAGTTGGGGATCACAGATATCTTTTCAGCCGGAATACGCCATTTGGATGTCTGCTGCCTAAAACCCTCCGTGATCAAAACGATATGATCACTACGTTCCATTTGTGTTTTATCCAGATGCTTATACCACGCGCCAACCAGTGCTCCGAAAACTGGTATTTTCTTTCGCACAAGCTCGTCGACAGCAATCGAATAGAAATCCTGGCACCAATAAACAAATTTGGCGCCGACGCGCTTCGACATGGTCAAACAGGCTTCTTGCACTTCGGTGGGCGCATTCCCAGAAATCACAATATCTGGCGACCAATCCTGAATGTGAGCCGCTAAAACCTTGCCATATTCAACATCCCCAAAACGGCGCTTTATAAAGTTTTTTTTCGAGTACTCGCTTCGCGTGTCCAGGGAGTGGAAGCTCAAAAATTCAGGATCGCCGACTTCGTGTGTTAATCGGCCCTTAGGACCACTGTCTGCGCCGAAAAAAGTGTGTGAGACCTGATGCCCGAAGTGCGCCAGTTTTCGACTCAATTCCGCTGTAAACGGATGCCCCGCATAATCGTGAACTAGGATCTTCATACCGGCAGCTCCCCCACTGAGCTATAGCCTAGATTGATACCCCCCAGAAAACTACCCTAGACTCCTATTCCGCGAGCATTTTCTTGGTGATCCAGGAACCATTTATAGGTATTCTCCACCCCCTCGCGGAGCGTATACTTAGGAGACCATCCCAATGCGCGAAGTTTATCCGCACTCATCAACTTACGAGGTGTCCCGTCCGGCTTGCTAAGGTCGTGAGTGATCTCGCCTTCAAAGCCCACAACGTCGCAAACCATCTGGGTCAGTTCCAGAATGGTAACGTCGTCACCGGACCCGACATTGATGTGCTCGGCTTCGGAATAATTCTTCAGAAGGAAGACCAGCGCATCCGCGCAATCATCAACGTGCAGGAACTCGCGGCGCGGTGAGCCAGTGCCCCAGACAATCATTTCTTTCTCACCAGCCAGCTTGGCTTCATGCGCTTTACGGATCAGCGCAGGCAGCACATGGCTGTTCTTGAGATCGAAATTGTCACCCGGTCCATACAGGTTTGTCGGCATCGCGGAAACGTAATCGCGGCCATATTGCTTCTGGTAAGCCTGAGCGAGTTTGATGCCCGCAATCTTGGCAACCGCATACCATTCATTAGTCGGCTCAAGCGCGCCCGTCAGAAGAGAATCTTCCTGAATTGGTTGCTCGGCAAACTTCGGGTAAATACAGCTGGACCCCAGCATGAGCATACGGTTTACGTCCGCCTTGTGCGCCGCGTCTACAATGTTCGCCTCAATCATGAGGTTTGTGTAGATAAACTCCGCCGGATAGCTGTCATTGGCGAGAATACCGCCAACCTTTGCCGCCGCCATTACAATGGCATCCGGCTTCTCGGCATTGAGAAAATCTTCAACTTCGGACTGACGCTCAAGGTTCACGCGGTCACGGCCAGCTGTGATCACTTCACAGCCTTCGCTTTCCAGACGCCGGCATACAGCGCCGCCAACCATGCCCCTATGGCCTGCAACCCAGACGCGCTTATTACTCAGATCGTACACAGGCTTAGCCCTCCAGGCTTACTGGCAGCTCAAGTCCATGTTCTTTCAGAAGAGCATAACGGCGTGCCGTTTTGTGATCTTCTGCGACCATTTCAGCGCACATTTCCTGCGCTGTGATTTCAGGCACCCAGCCAAGCTTCTCTTTTGCTTTCGTTGGATCACCCAGCAGCGTATCAACTTCCGCCGGACGGAAGTAACGCGGGTCAATGCGCATAATCACGTCGCCAACAGAGAGCGCTGGCGCGAGGTCACCCTCGATCGCAGCAACAGTCGCGATTTCGTCGACGCCCTCACCCGAGAATTCAAGCGTCACACCAAGCTCTTTCGCTGTCCATGAAATGAACTCACGAACAGAATACTGAACACCCGTCGCGATTACGAAGTCTTCAGCATGATCCTGCTGCAGCATCATCCATTGCATGCGGACATAGTCTTTCGCATGGCCCCAGTCGCGCAGAGAGTCGATATTGCCCATATACAGACAAGGCTCGAGGCCAAGCGCGATGTTGGAAAAACCGCGCGTAATCTTGCGCGTCACGAAGGTTTCACCGCGGCGTGGGGACTCGTGGTTAAACAGGATGCCGTTACAGGCATACATGTCATAGCTCTCACGATAGTTCACTGTGATCCAGTACGCGTAAAGCTTCGCCGCCGCATAAGGTGAACGCGGGTAGAAAGGCGTAGTCTCTTTCTGTGGAATTTCCTGCACGAGGCCGTACAGCTCAGACGTAGACGCCTGATAGAAACGTGTTTTCTTCTCAAGGCCGAGAAGACGCATCGCTTCGAGAATACGCAGCGTACCAATCGCATCCACGTCAGCGGTATATTCCGGCGCTTCAAATGAGACAGCAACGTGTGACTGGGCGCCAAGGTTATACACCTCGTCCGGCTCCACTTCGCTCAGAATGCGTGTCAGGTTAGATGTGTCAGACAGGTCACCGTAGTGAAGCTTGAACTTCTGGTGATCGGCATGTGGATCCTCGTAAATATGATCCACACGCTGGGTGTTAAACAGAGACGCACGGCGTTTAATGCCATGCACTTCATATCCTTTTTCCAGCAGAAACTCAGCCAGATACGATCCATCCTGGCCGGTTACCCCGGTAATCAACGCCTTTTTCATATGTCCCCCACTCTACGAACCAACAAGCTTTAAACAGCTTTGAACTAGACGATCAAGGCCTCAACGGTGCCTCATAGAAGTCTTTAAGCAAATGTTCCAACCGCGCATTTTTATCATTAGTGCTAACACTGCTCGTCATTCAAACGAGCCTTAAAAAAACGCTCATTTAGCGAGCAACATTTTGTTTCGCTCATTTGTCCAGAAATAAACGTTTAGCGTAGGCGCGCAGCGAACGCCTTCCGCGAAACCCAGAAAAAAAGCACTAATGAATAGAAAAAATAAAAACCTTGAGCAATCCCGAAATCCGTAGTCACTCTCGCCAAGGGATCATGCCCCCCCATGCCTCTTATAAGCACTAACGTGGTGGTGAGAGCCGCAAGAATCTCAAAGCCCAGCAATAGCCTGAATTCTCTGAGCGACGTAACCGCGGTTTTAAGTGAAATCGCTACATATCGCACTCCCCATCCTAAAGCCAAAAGCATAAACAAGGAACTGAAGACAGCAACTTCGGCGCCATAAAACAGCAGAAGCACCCACTCTCCAAAGACAGCAACGAACAATATAACCGCACAGGATAACAGTAAGAACAGAACTGTAAGGGCACATGCTTCTCTCGCCCATCGACGCGCATCCGTCCGCACCAGTTTCGCCAGTCTTGTAGCCATCAACTGACTAATGGTTTGAAAAACCATATTGCCTGCCTGAAAAATAAAGAAAATGGAGGTAAAGACGCCCACAGCTTCCAGACTTGTTTGGTAATCTAAGAACAGTCTTGGCAAGGCAAGCGAAAGGTTCCCCATGGCGGCGCCAACAGCCAGTGGCAACTGAACCCAAACCAGCGCCCATATGGAACCCGACCGCTCCGCCTTCAAACGTTCTCCCGAAGCCCGGTTTTCGACCTGCGCAGAGACCGCACTATGACTGGCCGAATTAAAGTGCCGCAAATCGTAAAACATATACACGAGCGAGCCCGACACAAACCAGGCAATCGCAGCCCACAGAATGTTACCGCTAAAATAAATCGCCCCCCCAAACATCGAAACAGCCAATACCGAACGAAGCAGGTAACTGATTGAAATCATTTGGAGCTTAGCGCTTCGTTGCGCGACGCCATAAGACAGTTCACTCGCGCCCTCTACCGCTTTCACGCAAGCGACAGCGACGATTACCGCTGATAGCTGGACATCATCGAAGAAAACAAAGGCGATTGCTGCGGCAACAATAACAATCAACACTGAGACCACCGAGCGCAGCCTTACATAGAACCCTATCGGGAAAGTGTTATTCACGTCAGTTGCGACGCCTGAGCGCAACGACAACCCGAATAGCATTGATAGAGGCGTACTGACCGCCAAAGCGAGCCCTAGTTGCCCAACCGCCTCCAAGCCGCCGAACCGAGTGGCCAACGTAATCAAGATCCACTGGCTTAAACCGAAGAAAACTCGTCCGCCCACTACCGTCAATGTTTTAAACATCATGCGCGTTAGCTCTCAGTCATACGCTAACGAAAAGCGGAACATTAGAGAGTGTACCCAAATTCTTGGACCAAGTCCGATGTTGCCGAGACGATCATGCCTCGCGATACCTGACTTTCGAACACACTCAGGTCTGTACGGCCAGATTTACTATACTTATCTTCTTCACCCTGACGCCCCTTCTTTTTGAGGTTTTCTATCCGATAAGTGTAAATGATCTCCGCCATATCCTTTTCAGGAACAGGTATCTCAATATGGTCAAAAATCTGGCGCCAGACTTGCAGCCCCTCCGCGCCAACTAAGTCCTCGAAACGTACAATAATAGTGTTTTCGGAGCGGTGCGCCTCCTCCAACCATGCCCTCATAGTACCCAGGAACTCTTTTTCATAACGTCCCAACAAATACTCAACACGACCTTCTTCCGGCAGGTCTTCACAATGTGCCCGCATCTCCAAGATACCCGGATTGAGGCGGTGGGTTACCAAGGTAGAGACATACCAGGAAGCAAATAAGTGGGCAGGGTGACGTATCACAAAAAAGGCACGAGTCTTCTCTTTCGGTACAACTTGGAACACTTGATCAGTCGTTGCATAAGACGCCGTCAAACAGACATTTCGATCAAAGCTCTCATTTTGTTTCAACTTCGCCCAGACATAGGGCTTACGACCGCAAAAATGATAAAGCCGCGGATCGGAGAGAACCAGCCGAATCCACTGGCTACCTGTTTTCCAGACACAGGCATGCGCCACCGCCGTTTCAGCCCGTATTTTCACAGGAATGAGATTATAGGACAGTCGCCGTATTTTGTATTCAGCCTCAACTTCGATAACCGAACGAACTAGGTCCCGTAAAGTCCGAAGATTCATCTTATTCTCCTTCGGGTAGACTGCGCATACTATAAATCCCATTAGAGCGCACATTCGACCTCTCTACGCCGATAAGGGAAATAGCAACAAAGACTCCCCAACTAATCGGTGATCCAATATTTATGTAAACAGGCTCGAATACTGCCAAAGCCAGATAACACACCAAAAAAGAGGCGCAGGAGAAAATTATTCTTTTCCGCTCCGGGCTTTTAACTTTTTTTACGATAGAAAATCCAACATACACAAAATACAAATATATAGCCAAAATCGATATTCCGACAATCAAGCCCAAGTCTAGGAATAAGTTCAGAAAGCCATTGTGTGCTGATGCGCCAACAATATCTAAAGCATCAACACCGGTCCGGGTTTGAAAACCGTATCCAACAATAGGGTTCTCTCCAATTTGATGCAGAGCAAAAGAGTTATAATGCTGACGGCTTTCCACGGAACTGCCGAGCCCCCTGCTGCTCTCAGATGTATTTACGAAGTCGAATAAATATTCCTGGAATGTGGGCAACATTGCAGCCGAAACCACTGCCGCGACCACAAAAAAGAAAAGCACAACTTGATAATTACGCATCCGCCCTTGCGATACCGAATAGGCAACCTGCACGAGAACAATGAACACAGTGGCCACAAAGAATGCCCCTCTTGAGTTAACCACTAATATAAAAACGAAACAGGCTAACATCGAAAGGTAACGAAACCACGCTCTCTTAAAGAATGCAGAAAAGAACAAAGCCCCTAACGACAGTTTGGCAAAAACGTTTGCCTGGACCCCCCCAACTCGACGCCCTTCCAATCCCAAGAGTGCAATCAACAAAAAACACATGCATAAAATCAATATAGACACATAAGAAAAATTGTTAACACAGCCCTCATAAACAAAAACTCTAGAAAGGGTGAATATATAAAGAAATATCCAAACAAATGCCGTCGACTGCACAGCACTTCCAGTTACGTCAATTGAAAAATAAGAATGAATCAAAAGTAAAAACAGTAAGAAAGAAAAGACCAAAAGGTGGTTTCTCTCTATGAATCTAGCCCTAAAAAATGTAGTAAGGAGTAATGTGGCGAAGAGTAAAAGAACAGAAATTCCACGCATCACAGCTGAGTATCTAGACACTACAGGGTCATATACTGACCAGTAATCATCATACAGAAACAGCGGCGACACAATCAAAAAAACCGAAGCAAGAAAACTACCGAACAGTAGGTTCGCAGCAGTTAGACTACCTTTCCTCACAAAACGCTCCTACTTCAGTGCTTGGGCGTAAGCGTGCTTCATCTGCTCTGCAATAGACCGCCAAGAATACCGCTCCGCAATTTTCTTAGCCACCTCGCCCATTTCTTTTCTTTTCGACGGCTCAACTTCCAGCGCGTGGGTTATAGTGGCGGACAGGCCTTCAATATCTCCAGGTACGGTGATCCAACCGCCACCTTCAGGTTCCACAAACCCCCATGGGGTCCCGGTTGTTGTAATCACAGGCAAGCCATGAGCCATGGCCTCTCCCACGGCGATACCAAAATTCTCAAACTTTGTGGGAAGCACAAAAACATCTGCCAACGCAAAGGCCGCCAGCTTTTTTGCTCCTCGCAGCATACCTGTGAAATGGACAGCGCTTTCGATTCCATGCATCGAAGCGAGGGATTTCAGATGGTCTAGATAACTTTGCTTTGGACAAGGACCTGCAATAACTAGCTCCGCCCTAGGAATCACCTTCAAAGCGCTGGCAAAAGCAGGGAATAAATCCTCCACGCGCTTTCGTTGATCAACTCGTGAAAGGAAGAGTAAGACTGGTCCCCCGTTTTCTGATAGACCTAAAGTTTTCCGAGCTTCAGCGACAGAGATATTGCTTTCCTCAATGCTTGGAAGACCATTTGGAACATTCACTATCGGAGTCGACTGAAATCCGGCGTCGCGAACCGCCTCAGCTTCAGAATCCGCCGTTACATGAATAAATGCAGCCTGATTACACATACGATTTACAAATGCATAGCGCATGATCTGTTTTACACCTCGGCTGCGTCGAAGAGATTCCCGATAAAGATTGGAGTGAGGTGAAACAACATGAGGAATGCCGGCGCGTCGCGCTTCAGTATAAGCCTGCCAAGCAGGCGCCCGCCACATACTGTGAATGTGCAGAACGTCAGCCCCGCTGTTCAGAGCCCGTCGAATCACGCCACGCATGGTTCCAGAGTAATAAAGATTTCGTGAAAAGCTTAAGGGCACACCAGTTACCTTGAGGGCGCGTTGGATTGCGAATTCATTCTGCATATCTGGCTCCAGAGCCGTGTAGATGATTTCACCCTCAACACCTTGCTCTTCAAGATGCCCAACAAGCAACGGGACACACTGTGAAGGTCCACCGAACTTTTCATCCAGATCTGAGACGAGATGCACAATCTTCATTTATTCACCCAAATCCTCTGCGCAAAAAAAAGCAAACCTGCTTAGATATTGGCCTTCAACCAATCAACTTCTTTCATCCGCTCCTCCTCCAGACGATCCATATCCAGCTGAACAGGGTGCTTCTTGATGTCCCCAGCACCAACACGTGCGAACAGGGCCGCCCGCGGGCTTGGCGTGAACAACATGGCCGGTCTGCCATAGGCCAATGTCGCCACACAGGCATGTACCCGATCAGCGAGAGTCAGTGCAGAGTTCGCGTAAATAGTGAAATAGGTCCAAGGCTCATCAGAACACACCGCATTCGGATGTTGATAAATCTTATAACTCATATGCGGGTTCGTCCGGTGCTCAGGACGGATTATCTGACGACCATTCAGCTCTTCTGGCAGTTTACGCCGGTCAAGCAGATGTCCGAGGTAAGCCTGAACTTTTGACCGGTGTGCCAGTTTAGAAGCCCGCTGGGGCGTATACAGATTCCAGTTCTTACCTTCGGCTTCGAAGGTGAAATCCGCTTCATCGTCTTTATCACCAAGTTTAACGGTCGGCTCCGGATAGCGGTCAAAATTAAAGGCAAAATATTCTTCACCCGCAACTCGGAAAGGCGTGTAGGCCTTGGGCGCGAAGAAGGCACTGTCGAGACCATCATAAAGCGGCATGCCCAGATCCCACTCTTTGAGAATTTTATAGCTTTCTGAGTCCCGGGTAGAGATCAGTGCAGGCTTATACTTTTCAAGAAAGGCCTTTGCCGCTTCAAGCTCTGCCGGACGAAATTTGAAAAAGGCGGCACCGATCAGCATTATCTTGGTGCCGCGCGCTGTCAGCTCCTTGAAAGTCGGTTCCCACAAATGCTGGTAGCCAACGGTCAGAAGCGGACCCTGAAGCACGATATAGTCGAGATCCAACAGTCGCAGAAATTCAATATCATTCTTAGGGTTGCCCTTCAGCTGATCATGAAAGGTCTTATAACCCGGCTGGTCCTGGATGAAGTCAACATTCCCCTGACCGAAGAGCTGCTCCAATATCCATTTCCCACCAATATTGAAAAATGCGTTCCCGATATTCTGAGCCCAGAATCCTGAAACTAGCGCAACACGGGGAGGCTTCGAAGTAGATACAGTTTGCGCCAAACCAGACTGCGGCATGATCTATGCTCCTAAAAACTTTGATAAAGTGACACGGCGTCGATATCGTGACTGACGCTTGTTTCTGACAGACCACGCTTCAGCCTAAAAGCCCGAGTATTGAAGCTAGAGAAAGTTTCACAACATGTTCGCCAGCAACTAAAGCGCGAGTTCCATGTCTGTTGCGCGATACATGCCCAAAATCTGCAAAACATGCGCCAGAGACAAGGCCAACATAGCCCGTTCCGATCATTGTTACACGCAAAACTGTTCCCCCAGTCCCCGTAAAATCCACAAGTCGCCTTATATTCTAAGGCGAGTTCCCGATAAACTTCTAGCGCAGCGATGATCTACTGGCCATCGCAAAATAATTCGTCGCTCAGAACATTTCTGCGGCGCACAAAAGCTAAGCAATCACCTGCCCCGCAGGCGGCGCGCTAAGCATTAACCACGTAATTTCTGGTGCCAGGCCCAGGCGTCGCGAACAATGGTTTCGAGGTCCCGCTCCGGCTTCCAGCCGAGTTCTGTGAAAGCCTTAGAATTCTCAGCCACGAGGCTCGGGCTATCGCCTTCCCGCCGTGGGCCGGGCGCAGCATCGAACGATTTGCCCGTCACAGTCTGAATAGTTTCCAGTAATTCTTTGACGGTCGTGCCGTCTCCAGTACCGAGGTTGAAGGCGCCGCCCTTATTTCCCTTTAGGAGGTATTGCAGCGCTTTTACGTGAGCATCTGCCAGATCAAGAACGTGGATATAGTCCCGAACGCACGTGCCATCGCGCGTCCCATAGTCTGTACCATTGATGCGGAAGCCGGAGCGCAGCCCCAGCGCATTGTCCAGCGCGATCGGTATGGCGTGCGTTTCAGGCTCATGCCATTCACCTATCCGCGCCTGCGGATCGGCACCCGCAGCGTTGAAATAGCGAAGTACCGCAGACGGAAAATCAGAGTATTCTCGAAGATCTTCAAGCACCTGCTCCACAAGCAATTTTGAGCGCCCATAAGGATTAAGCGGAAGCTGAGGATGGGTTTCATCCATTGGGAGCTTTTGTGGCTCGCCATAGGTTGCGCATGTGGAGGAGAAAACAAACCCTTTAACACCAGCTGCTTTGGACGCTGCGATCAGGTTGATCGCGCCCGCAACATTGTTCTGATGAAAGGCAAGCGGATCTTTCACAGATTCACCGACCTCAATCAGTGCCGCAAAGTGGAGAACGCCTATAGGATTGTATTCTTCGAAGACTGCCGCGACGTCTTCTCGGTTTTGAATATCGCCTTCGAAATAGGGCCCCCACTGCACGAATTCCTTATGGCCATTCGAGAAATTATCGAAGACGATCGGCTCAAAGCCAGCTTCTTTCAATGCCAGGCAAGTATGGGAACCGATATATCCGGCCCCACCTGCCACTAGTACAGTTTGCGTCATCTCTATGCCCCCGCGAAATGACTATAAAATCAGGTGAGGCAACGCCTAATCGACATAATATTTGCGATACTCGGAATAATAATATCCGTAATCACCATATCCATAACGGCTGCGGGCGTTTGGATTAACTTGCGTAAGGATCACGCCGGACAAATTAGCGCCAAGCGATTGCACAATAGAGAGCGCAGACCCCACCGCATCCTTCTTCGTTTTACGCCATTTAGCGGCGATCACGACTGTATCAGCCAGTTTCGCTAGCGTCCTCGTCTCGGCCACCGGTAGGATCGGCGCCGTGTCGAGCACGACGAGATCATAGCTTTCGCGTAGTTCGGCGAGTAAACGCTTGAATGCAGCAGAACCAAAAACGTCAGACGGCGTATAATTCGACTTAGCGAGTGGAAGAATATCGCAATCTGTCTTGTCGTCTTTCACGATAACGTCTTCGAGTTTTGCTTCACCTGCTAAATACTGCAACAAGCCAGCTTCTACTTTTTCACCCGCACGGGCCTTCGAGAGCAGTCGGCGACGCAGGTCACAGTCCACAATAATCGTTTTCGAACCTGAGATAGCCGACAACCGACCCAGACAATAAGTTGTCGTCGTTTTACCGTCGCCAGGAAGCGCGGACGTTATGGCAACGACCTTTTGCGCTTCGTCGACATTAGAGAGAACGATCGCGGAACGAAGCGTTCGGTAGCTCTCCGTGAAGCTGGAAAGAGGCTTTTCGACAAGGTAATCCTGCGGTGCAGGCGTGCCGCCTGTAAGTCGGCGCAGAGCCCCCAAAACACCCAAGTTTAACATCGGAACAGACGCGATAAAAGGTACGCCGAGTTGCGCTTCGACCTGAGCCCCCGTCGATAAGCCACTATCGAGCATTTCCAGCAGGAAGACGAAGCCGACGCCGACAATGCCGCCAAGCACGAAGCCGAGCGCGAGGTTAAGCATTGTGTTCGGAGAGCTTTGCGCAGTCGGAACTGCCGCAAGAGAGACGATCCGGGCATCCGCCTCGGCAAGAGATTCCTGCTCCCCGGTCTGGCGGAAACGGTTCAGGAAACTTTCATAAAGGGTACGACTGGCTTCCGAATCTCGCTGGAGCTCACGGAGGCGGACTAGTGACCTGTTATTCTGGGTAAGCTCCGTTCGAAGCCCGGAAAGCGAGCTTTCGAGCGACTGAACGCGCTGCCGAGCAACTTCAGCTTCGGATTCAAGACTAGAAACGATACGGGTGATTTCCTGCTCAATTTGAGCTTCCACATTCGTTGCTTCGCGATCAAGCGCCAGAATCTCGGGGTGGCGGCTACCATATCGCGACGACAGATCTGCCCGTCGGCCATCAATATCGGCCTGGCGTGCACGAAGGTCCTGAATAACTTGCGACGTTAGAACCTCGCCAATCGTATCGGCAGACACGCCGCGCGACATCTGAGATCGAACGGAATTGAGACGAGCGCGAGCCTCATCATATTCCGCGCGCTGCACAACCAACTGAGCATTCAGGTCCGCAATCTGCTGTTCTGTCAGCGATGAGCCTTCCGCGCTCAGCAGGCCAGAATCCGCGCGATAAATCTCAACTGCGCTTTCTGCAGCCCTGACTTCATCACGAAGCACCTCAAGACGATCGTTCAACCAGCTATTAGCCCGGCTCGTTGCATCAAACTTCGCTTCGAGTTGTTCAACGAGGTACTGGTCGGCGAACGCGTTTGCGATTTGAGCAGCTTTACGCGGGTCCTCGCTCTCAAACGAAATATCGATGACATAGGTCAGCCCCGCGCGACGAACGCTCAGGCGGCTCTGAACTGCACTAATTACCTCTTCACGGATCAATCGGTCCGTGTATTCCGGGTCGGAAGCGTCCGATACCTGGTCCGGACGCAAGAGCGAAACAAATCCCATTAGACTGTTTTTAAATGCAGCCATGCCCGAAGGCTCTCGAAGCCGACCATTGAATTCAGGGTCTTCTTCTAACTCCAGCAGATCAACGATCTTTTCAGCTAACGCGCGACTGCGGATGATTTCAACTTCAGTATCGACTGCGGCGGAGTCCGGCGGCAGACCGGACAGGACAGCCTCGAAGTCCATGACTTCCGTCTGACGGATATCGATCATCACACTGGCAGTGGAGGTATAGAGCGGCGTCGCCTGAAAGGTTACCAAGGCAACTATGGTAAACACCAACACGAAGCAGGCCAGGAAAACGCCCAATCGGCGACGAAACGCGCCTATCAGCCCTTTAATATCGATAAGATCATCTTCCGCTGCCTGCGGCATCACCCTGTCTTGCACTGAACCCACTCACACCGATTTACGCAGAGGGAGAATACCCTCCAAAAACAACACCATACCTTTATGAAGGTATTAAAAACTATCGCTGTAAGATTACGCCAATGAGGACTTTATTGACCTCGAAGTCCGGCTGGCCGTTAACACCGCTGGAGTCCTGCTGCGTATTCACGAAATCAAGTGACACACCCACATACCGGTTTAGCAAATATGTGCCGGAAAGCGTAATGTTCGAACGGTCATCCGTTCGATCAATTCCCTCATAGTCGTCTTCGCCAAGGTCGAAGCCGGCAGACAGAATAACGTTACGACGTAATTCATGGTCGACGCGCGCACCATAAGCTGTGGAGATAAACGCCGGAGAGTTCGCAACTGCAGCCGGCTGCAATCCTCTGGATGCAAACGCAGTAATTGTCGTAAGCGGCGTGATAAACCACTCCACCTGACCGTCGACACTCAGGCCATTCACATCATCAAACGCCGGATCGTCGAACGACCGGGTCAGATAACCGATACCAACCTCTCCGCGGACCAGATTACTTAAGTCGAAGTTTGCACCGACATCCAGAGTGTACCCGTCCTGGTCTCGTGTCGTGCCGCCAGCGGTCGTGGATGTGTATTCCTGATTGATGTATCGAATGCGCCCAAACACAGCTGTATCCGGGCTAATCGCGTAATCACCGCGAAACTCGCCAAGGATTTCATCACGGTCACGTCCATCCTGATCAGCAATGCCACCACCAATGAGAGGCGCATCATCGTAATCATACGTATCGTAGGCCGCAGACCCTGTAAAACGTGTGCGCCCGACCTCCCGAACGAGTGACGCGTAAACGCTTGAGGTATCGTAAGAAATCGGCTCAGCAGCCCGACCAGCAGCGCCAGCCGAGGTGCGAGGCTCATGCAGGCTGTCATAACCAGCACCGAGACCCGCAGTCCACCCCATGCCGATATCGATGCCGCCATCTACTCCGAGCGAGAAGTCCGTGACGGACTCGTCAGAGAAGTCGAAGTATTCACGGCGCGTTACGGATGCATTGGCAGAAAGCGAATGACGAGACCAGGTCGACGCAACGTTGAGAGTCGGATTCAGAACTGCGATCGTATCGCTCTGCTCATTCGTCGCCGTCGCGTAAATATTGTCATTGAACTCAAGATCAGCCGTCATTTGCGGCGTGAAAATGAAAGCTCCCCGCTGAATGCCTCCAGACTGGTACTCCGGACGAGGACGCTCCACTACGCTCGTATTTTGATCCCGGTTAAACATTCCAGTATCTTGCGCTGACGCTCCCATGAGAGCCGTAGCGCTAACCGCACACCCAAACGCAATTAGTCCCAACCGTCGCATATCGATCCCCCTGATAGCGGCCATAAAAAGGGCGACCCAAGGCCGCCCAAAGCTCAACCTGAAAGCAGTTAGTAGTCGGAACCGCCGCCGCCACCGCCACCGCTCGGAGGAGGAGCAACCGGCGGAGCGCCACCACCGGTACTTCCGGTGCCAGCGACGCCGCCTGTTGAATCGCCACCCGCGTCGCCGCCATCGCCACCGTCACCGGCGCCAGCACCTGATCCGTTATCCGCGGGCGTGCTTGACACTGGAGCCGCAGCTGCTGCCGCAGCAGCAACCGTAGGGTTTGTGGACGTTGCAGCGACAGTGCTCAGAGCCGCTTCCTGCACAGAAGCACTCGCACCACTATCCGCAAGCGCTGCCTGGATGGCTGCAGCAACCTCAGCCTCTGTTGCGTCGTCACCCAATCCAGCGACAGCCGCTTCGATTGCGGCAACCACGTCGGCCTCGGAAACCTCAGCAGCAGCGCCAGGAGCGTCCTGAGCAGCTGCCACCATTGGCATTGCGAAAGCTGATGCGCCCAGGAGAAGCGCCGCAGCGGAAAATTTAGCAAATGATGTCATCGTTACATCCCCTCGAATTCAGGAAAGTTACTACCTTAAATATAGAACAGGCTCAATGGCCCAATGCGATAATTCGTAAAATGCCCGCGCAGATTTTAACTCGTTGTTATAGTTTGCGCAGGCTGCGCTCAAATTTTCAGCAATTAGCGTTTAGAAGAAACGCTCCGCAATCCGGATTGTGTCACCTGGCTGTACGGGCGTTGTCGCAGTGAGAGGATATTGCACCTCGTTCGCTGCCCCGGAGCGCTTGATGAATACGAACCGCGTATTGGCTCTATAAGTAAAGCCACCGGCCGTCGCGACGGCATTAAGCACGGTCAGCCCGTCCGAGTACGGATACTCGCCGGACTCCTCGACTTCACCAAGAATATAGAACGGGCGGAAATTCAACACCTCAGCGCTGACGCGCGGGTCATTCAGGTAACCTTCGCGAAGTGCCGCCTCCATGCTGCGCTGGAATTCGCGGATCGTCTTACCGCGTGCCATGACTTCGCCAATCAGCGGGAGAGAAATGAATCCGCTGCCGTCGACAACAAACTCACCTGACAGCTCTTCTTCGCCGAACACGATAATCCTGATCTGATCACCTGAGCCAAGATGATACTCTTCAACGACGCGACCTTCGAGCGCATCGTAATCAGATTGAGATTGCTGAGTTAATTGCCCCGTTTCGCAAGACGCCAAGAGTGTCGCCCCGACTAGCAGAGACAAAAACATTTGAACCCAACGCATATCCACCACCTCACTGTTTGCCAGTCTGCTTTACTGAACCGAAACACAACTGCCAAGTCAGGTTGTAATAAAATCAACCTCACTGCCACATATTCGAACAGCGGTTAGCGTGTTGGTTATGTAAGCGCCTGTATCGACACCGATCCTGCGACCATTCCAGGTCGGCTGCTCTTCCGGTGTATGGCCATGAACAATGACTTTTTCGAACTTTTTCGAGCTGGAGAGAAACTTATCCCTTATCCAGAGTCGATCTTCATCCGTCTGCTCGGAAAGAGAGCGAGCCGGATCGATCCCCGCATGGACAAAATAGCAGTTTCCGAATTCATGAAAGGATTGGAGCCCTTTAAGAAAGTCGACGTGACTTTTGGGCATGGCCTTTTTAAGTGCGGCGGATGCCGCCTCCCAGGCCGCCATATCGGCGCGATTTTCAGGGACCTGCACCCCATAAGAGATGAGCGTTTCGCGGCCGCCATATTCAATCCAACGCGCCCCGACATCCGGCCGTTCAAGAAAATCGAGCATGGTTTGCTCATGATTGCCGAGCAGAAAAACAGGCTTTACGCGCCCCCATTCCATTCGGGCAAGGTAATCAAGAACCGATTTTGAATCGAAACCACGGTCAATATAGTCGCCCAGAAAAATCAGATGGACGTCTTCATACTGATTTTGACGCACCTCTCCACTCAGCTTGGTCATCAGCTTTTGCAATAAATCAAACCGGCCATGGATATCGCCGACCGCGAAGACGACAGCCCCGTCCGGCACCATGCCCGAACGACGCGCATCCTGCCCCGGCGACGCTCCCATCAGCTTACCTAACCAGCCCATTGCCCCTCAACCACTACACTACCGCCCGGCATCGCCGGGCTTCCCATCCAACTCAACACAATCACAACCTTAGCCCGAAGTCACTCATTTGAATGACCACAAGCTCATAACCAGCCAATCATTAAATATAAATTTCAACAAAATAGAATAGATCATGAATACTCGAAATTAGGCTTAATAAATATGGAATTTACATTAATCGTTTTTGGCCGTCTCAAAAGTCAATACTAAATATATTTATGAAATAACTTCTCCTAATAAGAATACAGGAGAAGTGAAATGCTTCCGAAGACCAGATCCAACCGAAAGAAATCGGATTTCTTATCCATCCGTCTGCTGCTCGCGCTCGCATGTGGGCCGCTGGGCGCATGCGCTGCAATGCCGCCTCCATCTTCTCCCATGCCCGCCGTAGGAACGGCTCAGGCGCCATCCGGATTGGTGACGCTGTGCCGCACTCAACCAGAGGTGTGCCAGCCGGAAGAAATGGATCGCGAGACATTGTTTGCGAGCCTTCAGACGGAAGCCTCCTCCACAGGCTCAATTCAGCTTCCAGAAGCAGATGTCACGCCTGAAGAATCCACACCTTCGCTGCGAGGACGCTCTGAAGTTCAGACCGCATCCCTCGCGTCAGCGGACGCGCAGCCTGCTGTGGAGCTGACCGAAACACGAGCAATCTCACCTGAGCCAGGGCTTATTGAAATCAAGAATTTCAGCCCGGTCACAGACCTGAATCTGAGCGCTTCTGCGGCATCAGGTTTTTCCGTGGCGCTTGAGTTTGAAGACATGCCTGCACCGCTTCCGTCGCTGCGCTCAAACGCTATGGCGACGGCGATCTATGCGAGCCTTGAAACACTCAATCTCACCGCAGAACAGTGGTCAGAAATGGCTTCTGCACCGGAACAAGCCGAACCAGCAGCTGCTTTATCAACGGCTATAGAGCGCATACTGAGCCCGGCAGAACGCTCTATTATTCAGATGGATAGCGACATTTTCGCGACCGTGGAGCACATCAACCACCGCATTAATGCGGCGATCATTCCGCGCACTGACCAGCAGACGTATGGCCAGAACGAGCTCTGGACGCTACCGCTCACCTTCCAACGCGGGCGTGCTGGCGACTGCGAAGACTATGCCCTGGAAAAGCGCGAAGCTTTGATCCGCGCAGGCATTCCGGCAACTGCGCTTTACTTTGCCGTAGGTCACTCTCCGGCTACAGGCCGACATGCAGTGCTAGTGATCGCAACCGACCAGGGCGATTATGTTTTGGACAATATGACCACGGAGATCCGTCCATGGTTTGCAACCGACTATACATGGATCTCGCGTCAGTCTGCAGGTGACCCTCTCGTCTGGGCTAACGTGTCATAAGCGACACAACACCCCGGAACTAAAAAAGGCCGCTGATTGCGGCCTTTTTTATTATCTGATTGAGGAAAGCGCAGCGGCTAAACCACCCTGGAAAGGACGAATGCACTCAGCACCCAGAATGTCCCACATGCGAGAACACAGAACAGCGCTGTTCGGCGCGCGGTCCAGTCTGCCGTCTTCGCGTGCTCACGCGGCAATCCGGAAAACCTGGAAGTTTCATTCGCTGTGAAAGACATAATTTCCTCCGTTGTTCTCCAGCTATCACGCGAAAATTAAGAATTAGCTTGCGCCCGAAGAAAGATTAAAATCAAGAGACGCCTTGTTTACCGCGCAATTATTAAACTTCAGCTTGATGAAATGGTTCCCACCAACTAGTTCATACGTTCTAGGGTTGAGTGTGGGCGGTATTGTGGGCAAATCGAAAAAGGTATTCAACGTATCGGATTTACCGGTATTCGGAACACTCCTTATTATTGTTGTCGCGCTGGGTTTGTTTGGCGCAGACGCTCCGGCCTCCTCGCTCACCATCTCATTTTTGATGCTGGCTGTTACCGCAGTATCGCTGATATCGTTCAACGACGCGCGGCTTGAGCTTTGGGTTGTTCCTTTTGTGGCGTTGTGGGCGATATTAATCGGAGTCCATTACTTCACCGGCCGCGCAGCAGATGGCGAACATGAATATCTTATACTGTTGTCCGGCGGCTGCGCATTCTGGATGGGCCGTTATGGAGCTGTGTCCCGTAGACGTCGCCAAAGGCTTTTTAATGTACTGGCCGTTTTCGCCTTCGCATTCAGCCTCTTCGCGTTTCTTCAGCACATGATCGCGCCGGATTTAGTTCTTGGCGTAGAAAAAGCTTATCAGAGGCACAGGTTAACAGGCCCATTCCTGTCTTCGAACACAACGGCTACTTTTCTGGGACTGCTTCTGGTCTTTCTTGTCTACCGGATGGTGCGGACCGCGCAGTCAGACGCCGGAGACAATCGGCACGCTTCACTCCCCCTGCCTCTTCGCTGGATCATATCAAAGCCAATCACGATTTCCGGCGTACTCCTCGTTTTCACAGCACTACTTCTGACAGGATCTCGTGCCGGCTTTTTCGCCACGGCGACAGCCCTCGCCATTCTCCTGATCGGGATGGCGTTTGGAAGCTCTGACAAAAGCTCGAAAGAGAGCGCCAGCAAGTCCAACAGTTTCGCAATTATGCTGCCCGTCGTGATACTCGCCGGAATATCGATCTGGACGCTTTCTGGAAGCTTGCTCGAAACAAGGCTTGAGACTCTTGAAGGAGACTTTGAAGCCAGACGCGCCATGGTCGAGGCCTCATGGCGCGCGGGTGAATGGCAACCCGTTCTGGGACACGGCCTGAATGCGCTCGATTACGCAACAGCATTTACGAGCACGGCAAGCGACAATCGTTTCATAGTTGCACAAAATGCGACACACAACCTGTTCGCACAATGGTTTATGCAGGCAGGCTGGCCCGGTCTTTTGGGCCTTATCGGCCTCATCGCATTGGTTATTTATTCCGGCTATGCATCCGGTCGCTCGAAATCGCTTTCAGCATTACGTCTGGCGTTCGTAACGGTCGTCATAGCCCATGGATTTTTTGACTATGCCGTGGAAATTCCAGCCATGTTCCTGTTTTTATGCCTTTTAATCGGCCTAACTGCGCAACCGCCGAAAAAACGGCGCAATAGCTAAACCGCTGGTTTTGTTCTCACTGCTGTCCAATTGCTGATCATCAAACCTCCAAAATCGCCAAAAATCGTTTAGAATTTAGAAACTTTCTGTTTCACGCCCTTTAGTTGTGGAATTATGTTGGTATATAGGTTGCGTGGGAAGAGTTTTGAAACTTTAGGGGGCAAGGGATGAACAGCCATACCAGAGTGGCCAGAAATGGCTTCTCCGATCTGGGCAACACCCATATTCGGTCAACGCACAAAAACCCGAGCAGTGCTTTGAAGCGCAGCTTTGACGTAGCCGTCGCATTCAGCGCGCTCGTCTTTCTGGCGCCAATGATGCTCGTCATCGCATTTCTGATTAAAAACAAAGATGGCGGGCCTGCCCTGTTCAAGCAGACGCGCATTGGCCTGAATGGCGAGGAGTTCACCTGCCTGAAGTTTCGCTCAATGGTCACCAATGCGGCGGAGGAACTGGACAAACTTCTGAAATCGGACCCAGCCGCTGCGGCAGAATGGGCGAAGGATCAGAAGCTTCGCAATGACCCGCGTATCACGCATGTGGGACGCTTCATTCGCAAAACCAGTCTGGATGAACTGCCTCAGCTGCTGAACATTCTTAAAGGTGAAATGTCCATCATCGGACCACGCCCAATCGTAGCGAACGAAGTTGCGAAATACGGTAGCGACTTCCAACACTATGCTTCGGTCAAGCCTGGCGTAACCGGCCTGTGGCAGATCAGCGGCCGCAACGATACAACCTATGATGAGCGCGTGCAGCTTGACGTGACTTATGCCCAGGACTGGTCTTTCGGCCTCGATCTGAAAATCATGTTTCTGACCGTGCCGGCTGTACTCTTCTCCAAAGGCGCATACTAAGCCTTACGGAAAATTGTAACGTCGCGCCAATTCCCCAGGCGCGGCGTTTTACTTTTTGGCGTCATCGCTTGATATTTGCCGCCTCCTGGCTCTGAACGGTTCAAAATCATGTCCATGCGCAAAGTCTTCACTTACACCATGTCTGCAGTTTTACTCGGCCTGAGCGGGTTATCTATCTGGCTACTGACCGATGAGGTAAACACGCAGCATATGCGCCGCGCCGACATCGCCGACATCGAATTCTCTGAAATGCTTCCCGAGCACGCGTCTGCTGATTTTTTGGATGCGCTGGCCACGCGTGCGCTGGAGTCACCAGACAATCTTTTAGACCTGTCAGAGCGCGCCACTCTGCTCTCTATCGAGAAAGAGCCACGACGTACATCCAACTGGAACCGTCTTGCCTATATCGATGTCGCGAGGCACGGCGAACTTACTGACACCGGGCTGAACGCCTTGCGGCAAAGTTTCTATCTTTCCCCGTACGGAGAGGTTGAGGATATGCAATGGCGCTTGCAGTTCACCAATGCGTATTGGTCTCAACTGCCAGATGACCTGCAGACACAAAGTCTGGATCAGATCACCGCGCTCGCCGCCTCCTCGCGGAGGGAACATCGTTGGCTCGGCACTTTCGCCGAGAGCGCGAACGCTGAAATCTCTGATAGAATCAACCAGAGCCTTGAAGGCATAACGTAGGACGGCAGATCAGACTGCGCCTCATTTCTGGAAATCCAATTCTCGGAGGAGATGGTGGTTCGGGGGAGACTTGAACTCCCGACCTCGCGATTATGAGTCGCGCGCTCTAACCAGCTGAGCTACCGAACCAAACCGATGAATGAGCGCCGCTATATACGCGGGCAATTCCCATCCGACAAGCATAGAATGCAAGTTTTCTCGCCATTTTAAGGACCACAAATACCAAGGCTGATATTGCGGTGAGAAATTGCGTAATCGCACCCGGTCAGAAAAGCGAAAGCATCGCCCTCACAAGGTGACGTTTATGCAACATTTCGTATAAAATGAGCAAATCCTACCCCATATGGACAGAATTCTGCCATTCTGCATACAGATCATCCAATTCTGCACAATTCAGAGCAAATCAGCACTTGCCAAAGGCAGTTTCTTTCTGTTTATACCGCTTTTTAGAAAAAGACTTGCATAAAGCACATCAAAAGAACCAATGAGTGCAATGCGAGGGACGTTTTTGAGCGGCGAGGGAAAAATGTTGTCTGTTGAACTGGATCAAATCGATAAGAACATTCTTGAACTGGTTCAGAATGATGCGAGCCTGTCCGTCGCGGACATCGCTGAAAAGGTTGGCCTCTCTTCTTCACCATGCTGGCGCCGCATCAAACGGATGGAAGAGCAAGGCGTCATCCAACGCCGCGTGACGGTTCTCGACCGCAATGCTCTCGGCCTCAACTTCGAAGTTGTCGCTTCGGTTAAACTCCAGCTCCCGAACCGCGAAAATCTCGAACAATTTGAGAAAGCCATTGAAGGCTGGCCAGAAGTTGTAGAATGCATGACCGTAACAGGCGCTGTGGACTACATTATCCGCGTTCTGACGCTCGACATGCACGCTTATGACGATTTCCTGCGCGACAAGCTTCTGTCGCTTGGCCTGGTGTCAGATGTTCAGTCCCGCATTATCGTACGTGTCTCCAAACGAACAACAGCCGTTCCGCTGTCGCTCGTTGAAGACGCGCCGGCTTCCGGTTCAAAGTAAGCCGTCACCGTCTACGGCAAACCCGACATTCTGCACGCCCGCACTGCGCGACTGATCCACTGAGTGAATAACCAGCTGGTTTCGTGCCTGCGGGTGCGCCTGAACAATCACGCTGATATCCGGGTTTTCGGCTATCGCCCGTTCAACGCGGGCCCGAATGCCCTCGACATCGGTCAGCCGTCCACCGACACGGATCAGATCATTCTCGTCAATTCTCACAATCAATGCCTCTCCTGATATCTCGGTTGTATTCGATGGTGGCGGCGGCGTCATATCGATCGCCTTCTCCTGAATGAAGGTCGCCGTAACGATGAAGAATATCAGCAGAATAAAGACGATATCGAGCATCGGCGTCAGATCTGCCTCAGCCGCTTTAATAGATTTGCGTTTCATGAAATGTCCTCCCACATAACTATTATGTAATCATATTACAAGTCATCCAGTCGGGCAATATTCCTTATTCCAGAGCGAATAGACATAACCCGCAAACTGTGCAGGCTCCTGTATTGGTCTTGCTCTTGCCTCATAGCCGACATGATCGGCGGCAAAAGCTCAGACATACAAAAGCATAAGGTCACGGGGACGACGCATGTTGCCAGCTATCAAACCAATCAGAACCACCGGCCTTGCAGGCCTGACACTTAGCGCGAGCCTGATCGCGCTGTCAGCGGGCGCAGAGCCAAACCCTGTCCTGTCCTCTACCAGCTACTTCACCAGCGAGGGACGTACGGAAGCCAGCCTGCTCGATCTTCAGACCCTGAACGTCAATGTCAGCCTCAATGGCGGCTTTGCAGAAACGACCGTTCTTGCCGAGTTCATGAACCCCAGCGAGGAAACCCTCGAAGGCAATTTCACGCTCGATATGCCAGCGGGCGCCATCCTCACCGGTTATGGCCTCGACATTAATGGCGCCATCCGCGACGGCGTGATCGTCGAGAAACTTCAGGCTGAACGGGTATTCAATGAGCGTATTCGACAGCGCGTAGATCCGGGCCTTGCCGAAGTCAGCCGTACGAATGCGTTTGAGACGCGTGTTTTCCCGATCATGCCCGGCCAGACCCGCCAGATCTCGGTGACCTTCGTCACGCCTGTCAGCGACGAGCAGCCATACCGCCTGCCATTGGAAGCAGGCGATGATGCCGTCAACGCGACGATCACAGTCGATGGCGACATTACCCTTGCCGATGTCAGCATGCCTGGCGAACTGGAAGCGGAATGGGATGCACGCAACGACCGCGCTCTGCTGGTAACCGAGAACCTGCCCTTGAACGGAGACCTGCTCGTCACGCCGGTCAGCGTCGAACCGGTTAGTGTCAGCCGTCACTCCAACGGCCAGCATTTCGTTGCGATTGACCTGCCATCAGAAACCGCCAGCACACCGTTCAGCCCTGCCTCTGTGCGCGTGCTCTGGGATACATCCCTCTCGAATGAGGAGAGTTCCGAACAGGCGCTGGATTTCTTCTCCTATCTGTTCTTCGAACTTCGTCCCTTCTCGCTGGAACTGGTGCCGTTTGCACGCGGCCTGCGCGACAGCGGACGCGTCGATATGCGTCCTGAACCGGAAGAGCTACGTCATTTCGTTTCGGAGATTGATTTTGACGGCGCGACCGACCTGCAGGCCATTTTCGCTGCCGAGGCAGAGCGCCCGCGCGTGGACGTCTGCTTCCTTGTAACTGACGGGCGGATCACGTTCGGAGATATGCCGGATGTGCAACTTCCGTGTCAGCTACACGTCGTCACCGCTTCGCCCGAAGCTGATGATGGCGCACTCAGCCTGCTCGCCGAGCGCGGCGGCGGCCATTATCTCGATCTTGCCGAGATCGGCCCACAACGCGCAGAAGCCCGCCTCTCTCAATCTGTCATGTCGCCCCGGCGTTTTCTCGTCGATGGCCGGGATGTCATGGACGAAGCCGAATGGATTGATGATGGCGACCGGTTCCGCCTGCTTGCACCTATCCGCAGAAACGCAACCAATGTCGTCGCCGAGATAGGTGGCCGGGTCATTTCACAATCCATCTCGCCCGCTAACGCACCGGAAAACAGCGGCGCAGGCTCTTTCTGGGCACGCGAACTGATAACGACGCTTCGTGCTACCGGCGCCAGCCGCGCCGACATCGTCGATGCAAGCCAGGAATTCTCAGTCGTTACAGATGAGACTTCGCTCCTCGTTCTGGAGACGATCGAAGATTATGTGAACAACGACATCAACCTACCAGAGGACAGCTTCAGCAAGGATGAGCAGGAGCGATACACCGCGCTTCTGGATGCGCATATTGATCGCATGGAGCGAGAACAAGCCGACCGCATCGAGAATGTGGTCAGTTACTGGGAGCGTCAGGTCTCCTGGTATGAAGCAAAGTTCGACCCGGAAGACGACAGCAGCAACGGTGCTGAATACGAACGTGAAGTCCTTTATCTGGATGACATGGTTCCACCTCCGCCACCGCCTCCACCACCTCCTCCGCCGCCTCCGCGTCCGGACGGATCCCTTCCGTCTCCTGTGTTTGACGAAACACTTCAGGAGTCAGAAGAAATCGTGGTGACAGGGTCGGCCGCACCAGCGGCTCCACCGAACCCGCTGGCAGAGCCAACCCAGCTTGATCAGGGACGAAGCGGATCAGGTGCCGCATCAGTTGTGGAGATCGAGCGCTGGACGCCGAACCGTCCTTATCTGGAAGCCGCCGAAGGCATGTGCGCTGATGAGCTTTACGAGGTCTATCTGCGCGAACGCGCCGAATATGGTGCGCTACCAAGCTATTTCCTCGAATTTGCGGATTTGTTCGAACAGTGCGGTGACATTCGCCGTGCAACTGAAACCGCGCTGACAGCTCTGGAGCTTTCAACATCCAATCACGACACGCTGACGGCCGTCGGCCAACGTCTGATGCGCTATGGAGATATCGACCGCGCGGTCGACCTGTTCCGCCGCGTGACCGAGATTGATCCATCCCGTCCACAGCCATGGCGTGATCTGGCGCTTGCGCTGGATGCGAGCGCTGATCTGCCCGGCCTTAACGAGGCTGAGCGCCGTGCCCGCCTGAGCGAAGCGCTGGAGCATCTGAACCACGTCATCTCCTCGCCGTGGAGCTGGTATTATGACGGTATTGAAGGCATCTCCGTGCTGGAGGCGAACCGCATACTCGACCGCCTGCAGACCGCTGGCGGCAATGGCGAACTGCCGAGCGAGGCGCTTGAAGGCGACATGCAGGTCGATCTGCGTATTGTCGTGGGCTGGAATGTCGATGAAGTCGATATGGATCTCTGGGTGACAGACCCGCGCGGCGAGCGTGTCTATTACGGGAACAATCTGTCTGCGATTGGCGGGCGAATTTCCAATGATATGACGGACGGCTACGGGCCGGAAGAGTTTATGCTGCGCAAGGCCATTCCGGGCGTCTACACGGTGGAGATGGACTATTTCTCCTCAGACATTGTGAACCCGAACGGCGCCGTCGCGATCAATGCAGAGCTTTGGCAAAACTACGGCATGCCTGACGAGCGCGTCCAGCGCGTCGAGCTTGAGTTTGACGATGTCGATCAGTCAGAATATCTCGTCGCGACCATCACCGTGGAAGGCGACGACTAGACCTCAATGACCGTACTGAACCCCACATTCCGGCCGGCACGTTTTGAAGATGTGCCGGCTGTTCTGGACCTCATCGTCAAGGGCGCACCGGGCGATGAAGTCCGCGTTGAGAATTCACCCGAAGCGGCCTATCGCGCGGCATTTGATGCCATCGAGCGCGATGACAACCAGATGCTGTTCGTCGGCGAACTGGCCGAACGCGGCGTCGTTTCCACCATGCAACTCATCTTCATCCCGACGCTGGTCAATGGCGGCAGCTTGCGCATGGAAATGGAGAGCGTGCACGTCAATCCGGACTGCCGCGGCCATAGCATTGGCAAGCAGATGGTCGATCTGGCCGTCTCAATTGCGAAAGATCGCGGCTGCAATCTCATCCAGCTGACCAGCAACAAGCAGAGACCCGACGCGCACCGCTTCTATGAGCGATACGGCTTTGCCCGCTCTCATGAAGGCTTCAAGCTCTATCTCTGATCCGGATTGGCATAGCGTTCGCTGATCGCCGCCATTTCATCCAGACTGAACTGCACTGAAGGCCGCCCTGGCCTGAATGACCAGGCGAGATATGCGCCAAACAATAGCAGTATGACGACTGGAGGCGCGGCGGCCCCCATGCGGTCCGGCACTTCAGTCAGAAGCAGAAACCCCATCACTGCCGCGAACAGAAAAGCGATCACGCCGGTCACAAAATAGATCCACGCATAAGTTTTCGGCTGTCCGTAATCGACTTTCACATCAGGGCGCGCGGTTTTCAGCACGGCGCAAATATCGCGAAGCATGCCGTAATAGCCTGTCCGGAAAGGGTTATCCGCGCCCGTACCGGCTGGCACAGTCATGCTCAGCGAGAAACTCTCACCAGCGCTGTCCTTTAGCTCAAACCCGTAAAAGTCGACGGTCTTCACGCGCGACGCCCAATACCGGGCGGAGCTAAGATCAACCCATCTCAGGATTTTACTGCTGCCATCTTTATCGATGCGCAAACCATCCTGATCCCAGTGAACGGTTTGCTTTCCAGATAGCGCTGCGGGTGCGTATTCATAACGTGCCATTCAGCGAGAATAACGCAATTTATACAACCTTACATCACCTGTTTCAGGGAGATGTTATCCTGCGACAGAAATTGCCTCTTCATAGGCCTCGCTGGCTCCCAGCCATTCCGTTTCAGCCTTTTCAGCCAGATCAGTTTGCTCAGCCCGCTCTTTCATGAGCGCCTGCATCCGTTCGGATGAAAGGTTTGGCTGCACCAGTTCCTCATCAATCGCTGCCACACGGGCGTTGGCTTTTTCAAGTCGCTTTTCTGCAGCGTCGGCTGTCTTCTTCAGGGGAGCTGCCGCTTTGCGTGCATCAGCTGCCTTCTGGCGCTGCGCTGCTTTATCGACCTTCTCAACCGGCTCGTCGACGACGACGTCTACCTTCGGCGCTGGCGCTTTTGACGTTTTCGACTGATCGCGGTCGGCCGCCATAACGAGCTTTTTATAGTCGTTCAGATCGCCGTCATACTCGCAGGCCTTACCATCCTTTACCAGCCAGAGCTGGTCGGCTGTACCTTCGGCCAGATAGACATCGTGCGTGATGAGCAGAACAGCGCCGCGATAATCGTTCAGCGCGTAGATCAGCGCTTCGCGGCTATCAATATCAAGGTGAGAGGTCGGCTCGTCGAGGATAAGAATGTGCGGCTCGGTCATGGCCATCAGGCCCATAAGCAGGCGCACTTTCTCGCCGCCCGACAGTTTCTCAACCTTGGTTTCGACCTTCTCTACAGAAAAGCCGAGCTGGGCCGCCTTTGCGCGCACCTTGGCTGGCAAAGTGCCTTTCGGCATGGCCCGCTGCACGTGATCATAAACCGTCTCGCCAAGGCTGAGCTCGTCCATCTGATCCTGGCTGAAATAGCCGATGCGAATTGAGCCCGGCGCTTTGCGTTCGCCGTCCATGAGCTGAAGCTTTTGCGCAATGGTTTTAACAAGTGTCGTCTTGCCCTGCCCGTTCGTGCCGACAATTGCGATACGGTCATCAGGGTCTACGCGCAGATCGACCTCAGTCAGAATGACAGCGTTCTCGCCATAGCCGCAGCTGGCACCGCGCAGCTCCAGCAAAGGTGGCGCGAGTTGAGCTTCCGGCGCTGTAAAATGAAACGGCACCGTGCGCTCCGAAACCGGAATAGCGACGTCCTTCATCTTTTCGATCATTTTGATACGGGACTGGGCCTGCGTTGCCTTCGAGGCCTTTGCCCGGAAGCGGTCGACAAAGCTTTGCAGATGGGCACGTTCAGCGTCCTGCTTCTTCTTCATCGCCTCCAGCTGGGAATACTTGATCGCACGCATGCGCAGATAATCGTCATAGCCGCCCGTGGTGAGCTCAAGTTTCTTATGATCGAGTGCCAGAGTGTGCGTCACGCAGGCGTTCAGCATTTCGCGGTCGTGGCTGACAAGGATCACTGTGTTCGGATAGGCCCGAAGATAGTTTTCCAGCCAGGCAGCCCCCTCAAGGTCGAGATAGTTGGTCGGCTCGTCGAGCAGCAGCACGTCAGGCTGAGCAAACAGAACGCCCGCAATGGCCGCACGCATACGCCAGCCGCCAGAAAATTCTTTCGACGCGCGGTGCAGGTCATCCGGCGTAAAGCCAAGTCCCATCAGAACTTCACTCGCGCGCGCCTCACCAGACCATGCATCGATATCCAGAAGGCGTTCATGGATTTCGCCGATGCGATCAGGATCGGTCGCAGTTTCAGATTCCGTCATCAGCGCGTGGCGTTCAGCATCTGCTTTCAGAACGACTTCGAGAATGGTCTCGTCGGTTGGCGCAACTTCCTGCGCGACCCAACCGAGCGTTGCACCTTCATTGAAGCGGATGGATTCATCCTTGCCTTCACGGTCATGCGCCTCACGGATCAGCCCGAGCAGTGTCGACTTGCCTGTGCCGTTACGCCCGACAAGTCCGACCTTCCAGCCTTTCGCCAGCTGTGCGGACGCCTCCTCGAACAGGGTGCGTGTACCAAAAGCGAAGGTGAGGTCTGTGATCGTTAGCATGGGCGGGGTGTGCCACGCCGCGCACTAAAGTCAATCACTCAGGACAGGCTAAACAGGGTCTTCGTCGTGATATTCGAACCGATCCATCAGATGGTGTTCGGTTTCGTGCACTTCCCGTTCTTCTTCACCGGCTTCCTGATTGCGGTCAGACTGGGAAATGAAGCCGAGCGAGCCGTCCGCATTTGTTGTGCAGGCTGCCATCATGAGCGCCAGAAGCGTCACCGAAATCGTCTTCATATCAAACTCCCGTTTTTATGCGCCCAGTCTGACATGAAACCAGGGAGCGGCCAAATCACGATGCAAGCTTGTCCGGAAGGCCCGGAAGCCAGACCAGCAGACCTACCGCGCCGAGCTCCATAAGGAAGACTGCGAACGCCGTCTCCACCATGCCGTGCTCAACGAAAGGCGCCAGAATAGCTGTGCCACCGGCAACCGCTGCAAAGAGCGCCAGCACCAACAGAGACGATGCGCGATCGTCCTGCCCGCCACCTGCAATAATTGCACGCAGAAAGCCCGGTGGACCTCTGATACCCAGAGCGAGGTTCAAAGGCGCGAACAAAGCCGCGACCACCAAAGGCTCCTGCCCGCCACTCAACGCATAAAGCAGGATCAGCAGGGCGGCGATCATCGAGATAAATGTGCCGAGCCAGATGACTTTCTCAGCGCCAAACCGGTCGACAAAATAGCTCGTCGAGTTGCTGGCGATAATGAAACAGGCGACGCCCGCACACTGCATGATGATGAAATGCGTCATACTTCCGCCCCAGGCTCTCACGAAGATGGCTGGCGCACTGAAAACCAGCACGATCAGACCGCCAACGCATAGCGCCTGTGACAGCGAATACCGCAGATAAACCTTCGACTTCAGGAGCGAGCGATAGCTGCCACGATTGCCTTCGGTTTTTGACCGCGGAATCCATTTCCCGACAAAGAACACAACCGCCGCAACAGCAGCGCCAATCACAGTCAGAATGTAGAAGCTCAGCGTCCAGCCACCAATGTCCAGAAGCCAGTAGCCGATGATCGGCCCCATTGCCGGCGCGAGCGCTTCAAGGCTGGAGAAGATACCCAGCGCGCGGGTTGCGCCTTTTTCGGAAAAGAGCTGACGCATAATGCCCGGCGCAATCACCGTAGACCCGGCTGCAAAAATACCCTGAAACACGCGCAAAATGACAAGCGGCCAGATGGCCGTGACCTGCGTCGCCATGAAGGACGACAGGCCAAACCCGACCATCGCAACGATCAGAATATGCGGTCTGCGAAAACGCCAGGTAATCGCGCCGAACAGCAACAGGCCGAGCGCATGCCCGCCAATGAAAGCGGCCAAAATGTATTGTGTCTCCGTCGCGCTGCCATTCAGAATCTCCGGAAGTTCTGGAACCGCAGGCAGAACGAGATCGGTCGCCATGAAACCGGCGAGCGATGCGAAGAGGAGAATACCGCAGACAAATATGCGAACAGAGAGGCTCATTGTGTCGCCATTCGCTCAGCCCGAGGCAAAAGACAACAGCCCGCATGCAATCGGCTGCAATTCTTTTTCAAACCGTCTCCGGAGAGACGCGACGACGATCAGTTCCAGTCTGGCAGATTCGGGATTGCATGAATGAAAGAGAGCGCCTCCTCACGGAAGGCGGATTTCATCGGTGCGAACGCATTCGGGTCTTCAAAACTCGCCGTGTAGAGATCGATCTGATCCGTGCGTGAGTTCGACATGTAGGCGATCTGTGATCCACATTTCTTACAAAAGAGCCGTTCGGCTTTTTCAGAATGCGCATAGCTGGCCGGCGTATCGCCCGTCCAGCGAACACTCTCCCGCGAGAAGCCAACAAATGCGGTAAACGGCGAAGAGGTTGCGCGCCTGCAGCTTTCGCAATGGCACACGGCGCTCCAGATCGGGTCGCCTTCGACTTCAAAAGATAATGCGCCGCACAGGCACTGTCCCTTGGCCATGGATCGCTCCCTGTAATCCGGATTCAACGCCAGTCTTACCGCAAATTCTTAATCTGCTGAAAATGCCGCTTGCTCTAAGTACGCTTTCCCTTAGGTTAGCGTGCTCTATTGACCTGAGTACTCCATGTTTTCGTTTTTCAAGAATAAGAAAAAGAGCGATCCGCGACAGCACAGACCTATGGCGAAAGGTCCGCTAAAGCTCGTTCGCTTCTCTGAGACGAAGATGGCAGCGGCTCAGGAGCAGCTCACCGACGGATACGTCGCAACCGGCGCCTTCGGCATTCCCGATATTCTGAAGACGTATCGCAAACTTCAAAGCGACCATGCCGATATGAAAGTCGTCACCAGCCTTGATGACTTTCAGGCCTCTTACACCTCGTACCATGCAGCCGAGCGTTACGGCCTGAATGATACCGGCGACGTGGATAGATCACTGGCGCCAGCGGACCGTTTCGACGAGTCGGGTGAATATCTCGGCGAGATGAACACGCCTGAAGAATTCCCCATCCGCGAAGCCAATTTCCGCCGCCAGCTTGTGACAATGTCGTTTGAAGAGGTGAGCGCCCGTCTGCGGATGAACACAGAGCTGACCTTGTGGGACGAGTACTGGAAGGACGTATCGACCTACGCCAAGAAACTCGATGGCATTAGTGTGTTCAATCTGGCGCCCGTTCGCCATGCCTATGAAACGCTGATCGCTTTTCCGAATGGCTATTTCGGACCGGACGGGCCTGAAGGCGACCTCGACCCGTTTGAAAATCACGAGCTGGCTCGTCATCTGGAAGAGCGCGCTGGGCTTACCCTGTTCGGTATTGGCTCTGCCTATCTCGCCTTCACCTGGGAGGGAGATGTGACTGACACCATGCTGGAGACGCTGACCTCTATCTGCGCCATTCCGGACGATGCCGGTTTCCGGTCAAAACTGAAAGCCGACATGGCAAAGCGCAGCTATGTGCTCGTAACCTATCACGCAAGCTAGGCAGCCTGCTGCGGCCAGCTAATCCTCTGCATGGCGAGCATGCGCTTATACGCAGGCCGGTTCCGGGTCGCCTCGACAATCTTGCCGAGGTTTTTCCACCGCCACATCGGCATGCCGGTCACAGCGCTCCAGCGGGCAAGCTCGGTCAGATAGATATCGAGCGCGGTAAACCCGACGGACAGGAATGTGCCTTCTGACACGTTTGAATCCAGATAATCACATTGCGTGACCATGCGGTCGGCGGCACGCTCACGAACCCAGTCCTGATCATCTGCAAACCGCCCCCACCGCTCAGGCCACATGAATTCCATTAACGTCGCCTTGGGCGATGTCGTCATGTAAAACAGCCATTGCATGAAGCGGGAACATTCCTTTGACCCGTAGGCAGGCATCAGATGCGCCGCTTCGGGTTTGGCCAGAAGGTGCATGATAATGGCGCCGGTCTCGAAGACGACATTGGACCCGTCTTCCAGCGCGGGGATACGTCCTGACAGCTTGAACTTCGCTTCGGGGTATTGGTCGAGATGCACGTCATCGACACCCGATGGCAGCGCCTTCAGGCTGTAGGCGAGTCCGGCCTCTTCCATGACCACTTGGGGTATGGAGGCTGTAGAGCCGTAGATGTAATGCAGCACGAGTGCCATCTGCCTACCCCTCTGCACGTCACCTCAATCCGGTCCGTGCACGGGGAAAAGTTTACCATTGAAAAATTAACGTCGCAGATCACTTAGATTGAAAATTTGACGCTTTCCCTTACGGAAAGCAGGGCACAAAAAAAGCGGACGATTGCTCGTCCGCTCATTCGTGTCGGAAGGCGTGAGACCTTAGTCTTTCGCGCGTTCCATGTATGTGGAGTCTTCGGTGTTCACGACGATGCGCGTGCCAGCATCAATGTGCGGAGGCACCATAACGCGAACGCCAATATCAGTCATCGCAGGCTTGTAAGAAGACGACGCAGTCTGGCCTTTAACAACCGGCTCTGTCTCTGTGATTTCTACCGTGATGCTCTTAGGGAGCGTGATGGACACAGGCTCGCCGTTGAACATCTGCAGGATACAGGTCATGTTTTCCTGCAGGAATGGTGCGCTGTCGCCAAGCATATTGCCGGATACGTATACCTGCTCGAATGTCTCAGGGTGCATGAAGACGTAGTTGTCGCCATCCATGTAGAGATATGTGTGGTCGACTTCCTCAACGAATGCTTTTTCCAGCTTTTCCTGAGTCTTCGTCGTGATCACAGACTTGATGCCATCAGAAATGCGGCGCATCTCGATAGTGGTGGTCGGTGTACCTTTACCCGGACGGAACGATTCTGCTTTCAGAACGACGTAAAGTTGCCCATCCGTGTGTTCAATAATGTTTCCCTTGCGAATATTCGCTGCGACTTCAACGGCCATGAGGTTTTCCCGTGTTGCCCGCTAAGGGGCTGGTGGTGTAGAGCGCTCCGGTAACGGAGCAGCAGGTCTGGCCACCGCCATACCGTCTTAAGGCGCTTTCGCCAAGCTCCCAGTTGAGTAATTCGTTTTGAAGCGGAGCACGCGCAAATGACAGGTGATCCATTCTGGCATCCGGATCGTCATGCAGACCGCCGCCCTTTCCTGACTGCGCGCCGAACGGTCAAACGCGCACTGGAAGACTGGTTTGAAGATGAAGGTTTCACTCAGGTCGAGTGTTCCGCGCTGCAAACCTCGCCAGGAAACGAAACCCATCTTCAGGCCTTCAAAACAGACTATCGCGACGATACTGGCGCGAAGAAGTCTCTCTACCTGCACACCTCGCCAGAGTTTTCCTGCAAAAAGCTTCTGAGTGCGGGCGAAACGCAAATCGTTGATTTTGCCCGTGTTTATCGCAATGGCGAGGTCAGCCCGCTCCATTCACCCGAATTCACGATGATCGAGTGGTACCGCGCAGGCGCGTCTCTTGAGAACGTCATCAAAGATACGGTCGAACTCTGCCGGACCGCGGCCAAGGCCATGCGGACAAAGGTGTTTGAATGGAAAGGCCGGGTATGTGACCCGTTCATTCCAGTCGAGCTTCTGTCTTTGTCAGATGCATTCCTTGTCTTCGCCCATATCGATCTGGAGCTTGTACTCGACGACCGTGATCTGTTCGCAGATTTCGCGATTGAAGCCGGCATCGGCATTTCTAAAGATGCAAGCTGGTCTGATATTTTCTCGGCTGTTCTGGTGTCCAAAATCGAACCGAAACTTGGAAACGGCCAGCTTACCGTGCTCTACCGCTACCCGATTTGTGAAGCAGCACTTGCGCGCGCCTGCGAAGACGACCCGCGCTTTGCCGACCGGTTTGAACTCTATGCCTGCGGTGTCGAACTCGCGAACGGCTTTCACGAACTCACAGATCCGGAAGAGCAACGCGCACGTTTTGAAGACGACATGGCGCTGAAAGAAAAGCTCTATGGCGAGCGTTACCCGCTCGACGAAGACTTCCTGAAAGCGCTTGAAACCATGCCAGATGCCAGCGGCGTGGCGCTCGGTTTCGAACGTATCGCCATGCTCGCAGCAAAAGCACCAAGCGTGCATCATATGATCTGGGCACCTTTCGAGGCATGAGCTCACGCCCGCTCTCCTCACCTGTCGCGCTGGCCAGTGCCGGACTGGTCTCTGACGAGGAAGCAGAAGCGCTGAAACCTGTCGCCGACCGCTACGCCATCGCGGTGACGCCGTTTCTGGCAAACCGCATTGAACGTGACGATCCATCTGACCCGATCGCGCGCATGTTCGTCCCCTCGCCTGCCGAGTTGGTGCGCCTGCCAGAGGAGCTGAACGATCCGATTGGCGATGAGAGCCATTCACCGGTTGCCGGCATTGTTCACCGCTATCCGAACCGTGTTCTTCTCAAGCCCGTCGCGGTCTGCCCTGTGTATTGCCGTTTCTGCTTCCGGCGCGAAATGGTCGGGCCAGACCTTGGCGACACGCTGACGTCCGCGGAACTGGACGCCGCGCTCGACTATATTCGAAGCCAGCCGGAGGTGAAGGAAGTCATCCTGACCGGCGGCGATCCGTTTATGCTATCGGCCAAACGCGCACGCGCCCTGACAGACGCGATTGCGGAGATTCCACACGTCAAGATCATTCGCTGGCACACGCGCATGCCGGTCGCCGACCCTGCTCGCATCACTCCGGAATTTATCGGCGGATTGAAAGCTGATGGCGTCGCGACCTATGTGTCGATCCACATCAATCATCTGCAAGAACTCTCAGACGAGACCAAAGCTGTATCCCGCCTGATGGCAGATGCGGGCATCGCCCTTGTGTCGCAGACCGTTCTGCTCAACGGCGTCAACAATTCGGTAGAGGCCCTGTCTGACCTGTTCGAAGCCCTGACAGAGAACCTGATCCGCCCCTATTATTTGCACCATCCTGACCTCGCCCCCGGCACATCGCATTTTCGTGTGAGCGTCGAAAAAGGCCGCGCCCTTTACGACGCGGTTCGCGACCGCGTCAGCGGATTGTCTGTGCCACGCTATGTCATCGACATTCCGGGTGGCGTGTCCAAAGCCAATGCCGCTCAGTCCGACCTGCGCGAGACGCCGGATGGCCCGGCTCTGCGCGGTCGTGACGGCAAACTTCATCCCTATAAGACCTGACCGCCCATGCTTTCGACGCTCTTCACCGTTCTGCCTGTCTTCGGGCTCATTCTGGCTGGCTGGGCAGCTCGCCGGTTTGGTGCGCTCGGCCCAACTGCGCTGCGTGAAATCAACCGCTTCGTAGTCTATCTGGCTTTGCCCGTTCTTATGTTCGACGTCATCGCCGGCGCTGGCCTTGAAGAGATCTGGCAGCCGGGTTTCATTCTTGCCTACTCCACTGGATGTTTCGTGGTGTTCTTCATCACGCTCTTCATTCGCGTCTGGCAGAAGGTGAAGCTCGCCGACGCAGCCGTAGATGGCCTTAGCTCCAGCTACTCCAACACGGCCTATATGGGCTTTCCTCTGATGCTGGCCGTCTATGGGCAGCCCGGCCTAATGCCTGCTGTGATCGCATCGGTGATCACGATCACAGTGATCTTCTGCATCGGCCTGATCATTATCGAGAGCGCACTGCAAACCGAAGGCAGCCCACTCAAAATTGCTCGCGTGACGACGGTTAAACTGTTCACCAACCCGCTATTTATCGCGCCGGCACTTGGCACGGTATTCCTGCTCGCGGGGATTAGCGTTCCCGCCCCGGCTCAGTCTTTCATAGACCTGCTTGGCGCAGCCGCCTCACCCTGCGCGCTGGTCGCTATCGGTCTGTTCTTCGCGGATGCTGGCGCGAAGGAAGGCGCCGCTCCTGTCCGTATCATCGACATTACATGGCTCACGGGCCTGAAGCTGTTTGCGCAGCCCCTAATCACATGGGTCGTCGCCGGCCCGATCCTGAACCTGCCGCCATTCCTGTTGCACTCAGCCGTTTTCATCGCGGCCATGCCAACAGGCACCGGCCCGTTCATGCTGGCCGAATTCTATGAGCGAAACGCCCGCATTCCGGGACAGGTCGTATTGATTTCGACCGTGGTTTCGGTCGTGACGCTCACGCTTTATCTGCGCTTGTTTATGGGCGCCTAGGCTTTCGCGTCTTTGCGGGCTTTGAACGCGGCCATTTGCTCTGGCGTCGCGTCCGGCTGAGACGCCTTCCATTCGGCATACGGCATGCCATGCGTATAGTCGCGGGCCTCATCCTTAGACATTTCAATGCCGTTTTCAGCCGCGGCTTCACGATACCAGTCCGCCAGACAGTTCCGACAGAAATCTGCTGTGATCATCAGATCAATATTCTGCACATCCGGATTGTCGGCGAGATGCTTCAGAAGCCTGCGAAAGGCTGCAGCTTCAATTTTGTCCTGCGTGATCTGGTCAGTCATGGCGTATCCTTTGTCCGGCTTCCAGATATGGCGCTGAGACTTGCCCTGTCTAGTGTTCTTCTGGCGCCTGACCGACCATTTCCAGAAACGCTTCCAGAGTTTCGGCAATTGGGTAGACGGCATCTTCCGGCGCAGATTCAACCGCATCTACGCCAACCACTTTTGCCGCGCCGCCACCGGTAAAATCAAGCGCGATATAGTCTGACATGCCATCGCCGCCGATAGGCAGCAGGCCCGGAAAGGCTTCGGCAAAGTCGGTCGCGGTGAGATTACCGATCACCGTATCAACCTCAAACATCACGAAGTCATAAGGCGCGACCGGTATCGGCCACTCCCCGCCATGAGAATACTTCAAAAGCGCTTTATAGTTTTCCGGCAAGGGCGCATCGAGAAGCTCTTCCAGAGCAGTAATCTCCCCATCATCTACCGGTGGGTTTTGCGCATCGAAGGTATAAGTCATGTCCGCCCTTATGATTTGCGTTTAAGGAATTTCAGGCCGGACCAGTCCGCATCCACAGCGCAGACTTTCACATCTACCCAGCCTGTCGGAAGAATAACCTCGCGCAGCTGATCTTCGGTCAGATCAATGAACCGTTTTGAGGACTTTTTCGGCCAGCTCACCCAGAGCATACCGCCCGGCGCGACCTGAGCCAGCGCCAACCCAAAACCAGCGTCAAGATCAGCGCGTGCGTCACAGAAGAGATGCACGATCTCTGCGGGACCGGAAACGACCTCTTCCATACCTTCTGCGCCGTCAATCAGATCGTCATAATGGTCTGGCGGATTAACCGGCAACACCCGCATGCCGGGCTTGATGCCCAACTTCCGCCAGAGCGGCTTACCGGAGTAGCCAGCAGGCTGGGCGCTCATGCTTTGCTCTCACGCATAAACAGGCTGGAAAGAACGCGGCGGGCGTTTTCCGTGCAATCCATATCGTCCGGCTTGTCTTCGATTTCATTGATCAGCGCGGTCAGCTGTTTTCGGCTCTTAGCAAGGCGCTTCTCCATCGCCTGAATGTCAGCGATCTTGGATTTCAACGCACCCAGCAGTTTGTCATGCTCCCAGCCATCCAGATCATCCGGAACAAGATTGCGGATCTCATCGAGACTGAAGCCCGCAAGCTGGGCGCTGGTGATCAGATCCAGTACGACAACCGCCTGTTCCGGATAGGTCCGATACCCGTTCGGACGACGGTCCACCATGGTCAGCAGCCCGATGCGCTCATAGAAGCGGATTTTAGAGGCCGGTAATCCGGTACGCTCTGCAAGGTCGCCAATCTTCATATCAAATGCTTTCAATAAGTCGCTTGACCTTAAACTTAACTCAAAGGTTAGGGTAGGTCAAAATCTGATGAATGGAGCGCCTCATGGCATTGTTCTCAAAACTGGTTCTGCCGAATGGCAATGAAATCAAAAACCGTATCGGCAAGGGTGCCATGGAAGAAAACATGGCTGATTCCGATCAGGGCCCATCCGACCAGCTCTACCGACTGTATGATAGCTGGGCCAAAGGCGGCACCGGCCTGATCATCTCCGGCAATGTTATGGTTGATGGCCGCGCGATGACGGGCCCTGGCGGCGTTGTTCTGGAGAACGACCGCAATCTGGAGAAGTTCAGACGCTGGGCAGACATCGGCACGCAAAACGGCGCGCAGTTCTGGATGCAGATCAATCATCCGGGCCGCCAGATGCCGGGCTCGCTTGGCCAGCAGGCGATTGCGCCGTCTGCCGTCGGGCTTGATCTTGGCGCTCAGTCCGGTCGCTTTCCCCCGCCGCGAGCCATGACGCCCGAAGACATTGCGGACATCAAAGAGTGCTTCACAAACACGGCTCTTCTGGCAGAGACAGCAGGCTTCTCTGGTGTTCAGATACATGCGGCACACGGCTATCTCCTCAGCCAGTTCCTCTCTCCGCTTGTAAATAAGCGCGAGGATGAATGGGGCGGTGCGCTGGAAAACCGTGCCCGCCTGCTTCTGGATATCGTCAAGTCGATCCGCGCCGCCGTGCGCCCTGATTTCGCCGTCACCGTGAAGATCAACTCCGCCGACTTCCAGCGCGGCGGCTTCTCTGAGGATGATGCCCGTCAGGTGGTTGAATGGCTGAACCCGCTGGGCGTTGATCTGATTGAACTCTCGGGCGGTAGCTATGAAGCGCCCGCCATGATGGGGACCGCACGTGACGACCGCACGCTTGCCCGCGAGGCCTACTTTCTGGAGTTCGCGACCGAAATCCGAAAAGTCGCAAACATGCCGATCATGGTGACAGGAGGGATCCGCCGTATTGAGGTCGCCAATGCGGTCATCGAGAGCGGCGTAGACATGGCGGGCATTGCAACGGCCATTGCCATCTGCCCGGACCTTCCAAACCGCTGGCAGGCAGGCGAAACACCTGCACCCGCGCTGAAGCCAATTCAGATGAAGGACAAAGCCCTCGCCTCAGCGGCGCAAATGTCGTCCGTGCGCTTTCAGATGAAGAAACTCTCCAGAGGCAAGCGCCCGAACCCTAATGTGTGGCCGCTTTACGCACTCGTCACCTCGGAGCTCGAAGCCAAGTCCCGCGCGAAGCAATATCGCAACTGGATTGCCCGCCGATAACGAACGAAGGACGAAGAGGGCTTAAACGCCCTCTTCCATATCCATTTTGCGGGCGTCACGCTCCAGCCTCAATGCGACCTTCGAATTCGATGCCAGATCAGTTGGGAGCAAACTGTCGGTCATCGAACGAGCCTGCACGTTTATTCACGCAACAATCTCATGTTTTCCATCGCCCGATCAATTTGAGCGATCGCAGCAGCGACGCCATCTTCGGCTCTGATTTGCGCGCCAATCTCCGCGGCGCGATATCGGATCGCCTCACTGGTCACGGCTTCGGATATCGCAGCGGCGAGGTTGTCAGCGGTCAATTTCTTCTGCGGAATACCTTTCGGCCCGGCACCAATCTCAAACACTTTGTCGGCCCAGTAGGGCTGGTCGCCGACAAACGGCACGATCAGAGACGGAACGCCTGCTTTTAGCCCTGCTGCTGTTGTACCCGCGCCGCCATGATGGACGACGCACGCCATGCGCGGAAACAGCCAGTCATGCGGCGCGCTATCAATCTGCAAGACCGTTTCCGGCAGCTCAGACGGCTTTAGCCCGCCCCAACCAGTCGCCAAAATGCCGCGCTGGCCGGATGCTGCCAGCGCATTGATCGCAATCTCAGCCAGCTTTTCCGGTCGCTTACCTGATATCGACCCAAACCCGATATAGACCGGTGGCGGCCCAGCCTGCAGGAACTCTGCAAGCGCTTCATCCGGCTCCCAGTCTGACTGATGCTCCAGAAACCAATAGCCGGTGATGATGTCGCTTTCATTCCAGTCATGTGGGCGCTGAACGACTGACGGACTCACACACGTCATGGTCGGCAAGCGCGTTCCGTCCGCCATGTGAAGTGCATCATATCGCTTCGCTTTTGGCAGGCCCTTGTTCGCCCGCAGCTTCTTCATCGCGCCCTTGAGGCCGAGCGCAGATGCCGCCCGCACGACATTATGCGTGAACCGGTTATAGGCCGCGCCTAACGGGAGTTTCGGAAAGCCGAGATGCGGCGCCTCGCCAGTGGCCACCAACATAGGAAACGGCAGGGCCAGAATGGCCGACGCGTTGAAGGCCTCGGCGATAGCAGGTCCGGCAGCACCTTTTGGATGGAAGATCACCAGATCAGGCTTCACCTGCTGCCCTGCCTGCCAGCCCTGCTCTAACTGTTCTTCCAGCATCGGCCCGACACGTTTTGCCATCCGGATATACTGGCGAGCCATATCGAAGAAGTTTGCCGTATTTTCCAGCATGTCTTTCCCGTCGCGCGTGTCGAGAATGGCAAGCAAATCATCGGAAACCGGACAGAAGCCGAGACCATTCTCTGTGACGAACGCCTCAAAGCGTGTCGAGGTGGCAATATGCACCTCGTCGCCGCGCGCCTGCAGGCCGCGCCCCAGTGCCACGAACGGCTGGACATCGCCTCGCGTGCCATAAGTGAGGATGAGAACCTTCATTGCGGTTGCGCACTTCCCCTGCTGCGAACCGTTTCAACCTAACACAAGCTGGCCGGGGTAACATTAAATCTGGCCACACGCCTCGCACTGGTCCACGATACACCGGAAACACTGACGGCCACGCATCAAGACGTGACGCAGACAGAGGGAGAGACTTGATGAAATACGCCATGGCCGCGCTTGGCGGTCTTATGCTTTCGACCACCGCAATCGCTGATCCGGTCCACGTTGGCCCGCATAATTTCGTCCGCGCCGAAACGGACCGGTATATGGGCGTGGTGATCGCGCGCGGTGAGCTCGGCAGCGTTCATCTCGGACGCCAACCGACCGACCTGGAAAACCAGACGGTCATCCGTATGAACCTCGATACGCTTTATTCGTCCGGCGTGTTCGACATGGAAGCCGGCCCTGTCACCATCACCCTGCCAGATGCGCCAGACGGGCGTTATATCTCAGCCCAAGTGCTGACGCAGGACCACACAACAATTGATGTATATCATGGTGGCACCAACACCTTCACAGCCGACGATATCGGCACGCGCTATGCCGCCGTTATCATCCGCGTATTCGCCGACTCATTCGATCAGGACGATATTTCCATCGCGAACGGGCTGCAGGACCTGATCGAGATCAGCCAACCTGCGCAGGGCGAATTCATCGTACCCGACTATGATCAGGCAAGCTTTGATGCGACCCGCATGGCACTCTTACGCCTTGGCGCACTGGCACGTGGTAATTTTGGCGTGCGGATGGGAACCGCCGAGGAGATTGATCCGGTCTCCCACCTTATCGTCACTGCGGTCGGCTGGGGCCTGCTGCCGGAAGCAGAAGCCGCTTATTTCACAGGCCGCCCAATGCCTGGCGATGAGGACAAACCGCATGAGCTGATCCTCAATGACGTTCCAGCAGACGCCTTCTGGTCGGTCACCATGTACAATACGCGCGGCTTTATGGTGCCGAACGAACTCGGCGTAAATGCGCTCAACAATGTGAACGCGACACAAAGCGAGGATGGAAGCTATCGCATCCAGCTTGGTGGATGTGAGGCAGACACTGTGAACTGCATTCCGACACCCGAAGGGTGGAATTATGTCCTCCGCGCCTATCAGCCGGGCGAAGCGATCACCTCAGGTGAGTGGCAACCGCCTGCCCCACAACCGATAGACTAGTCGTCCAGTTGAACGGTGGAGAGCGCTGTCTCTGGAACGGCGTCTCCGGCAACGACGATATCAGCCGCGTCACTCAGGGCGTCCAGATGCGCTTGCAGTGCATTATTTCGAAGCTCCGCAATAATGCCGTCGCGCATCTCAGCCAATGAAGGCGGTGTCGTTTCGCGCGTTTCATTCAGGCGGATCACGTGCCAGCCGAATTGGGTCTGAACCGGTCCTGAAACAGTCTCCGCGGTCATACCTTCAACCGCCTCAGAGAATGGCTGAACCATGACACCTGCTGCGAACCAGCCAAGATTACCGCCGTTTGGTCCGGTCGGGCCGGTAGAAAACTCCTGCGCCAATTCCGCGAAATCAGCACCGGCATTCAGCTGCTCGACCAGCGATGCAGCCTCTTCACGTGTTTCCACGAGGATATGGGACGCGTTGTATTCGGTCTGTCCGTCGAAGCTCGCCACGACCTGAGCATAAGCCGCCTGCACCGCATCTTCTGTGACAGCTTCATCCAGCATGTCGGAAATGACGATGCCCGCCAGCGTGCCACGTCGGTCATTCTCAATCGTCAGGCGTACGCGCTGGCCCTCATCTTTGCCCAGACGGGCCGCTTCGTCGGCCAGAAGCTGCTGATCAACAAGCTGGTTCAGGATGCCCGAATACAATTGCGCATCTGGCAGGCGCGCATACTCAGCCGGCAGCGCATCGCGATAGGCGATCATATGGCCGATTGTGATCTCCGTTCCGTTCACCGTGGCAACGACCGTATCAGCATCATAGCTCGCAGCATCCTGCGCGGCGGCGGGAAATGCAGAAAGCGCCAGCGCGGCTGTTCCGAAAAGAAGTGACGTAAAACGCATAGATAATCCTCTGGTGCGATGCACCGTTAGTTCGTGACTGTTGGGCGAGACATGACATAGCCCAAAGGGGCTTCGCAACATGGCCGCGCAGGAATTCCGCAGTGACGGGCTAGTCTTCGCCGCGCGCCAGAGCCTGATCGCGCGCCACCGCCGCGGCAATCGCTTTGGTCGCGAGCGAAATAAAGCCTTTGTGATCATCCATGAAGACTTCCAGCGCAGCAGCAGTCACGCCCTTGGGAGACGTAACGCCTTCACGTAACGCACCGGCATCTTCATCAGAACCGGCAAGCAAAGCGCCCGAACCAATCACGCCGCGCCGTGCGAGGCGCATGGCAAGCTCAGGCTCTAATCCATTCGCGACACCTGCAGCGGCGAGTGCCTCCACAAGGTGAAAGACATAGGCAGGGCCTGAGCCTGAAATCGTCATCGCGACCTGCAGCGTCTCTTCTGCCATCGGCCCTTCAACCCAGCCGAGCGGAGAGAGAAGCGCGCGGACTTGTTCCAGCTCGCCCTCGCTCACGCTGGTATCACAGGACAGCAGCGTAACGCCCTGCCCGACAGCCCCCGGCGTGCTCGGCAAGGCCCGCACAATGCGCCGCGTGCCCAGAGCGTCGGCCAGCCGGTCGACAGACCACGCCGCCATGACGGAGATCACCAGCGTGCCCTCGTCACAAAGCGGACGGGCCTCCTCCAGAATATTGCCAAACACCTGAGGCTTCACCGCGACGACCAGAATATCAGCCGGTTTGCGTTCAGGGTTCAGCACCACCTCGCCCTGCTCCACCCACAGGGAAACAAGCGGCGTCGGGCGCGGCGCATAGACAGAAATTTCCGGTTTATCGGCGGCCTTCAGCCAACCGGCGGCCATAGCAGAACCCATCCGCCCACAGCCAAGAAGTGCAATTCGTTGAGACATGGCGGGACGCTATGCCGGGTTGCCCGCGGGATCAATTCCCTGTCCGGCGCGTTCTTTCGACCTAGCTTGTTCGCGCAGGCAAAAGACAGGACACACAATGACGGCAGCTACACTCGACTCTGCAGACGACGACACAAAACCGAAGAGTCGCGATGACCTCACCTCAGGGTCGGTCTTTTCAGGGCTGCGGGATCTCTGGCTGCCGATGATTGGCGGCGTTCTGGCCGTGAAGGCAATCGGCCTGTCAGATGCCTACTTCATTGGTCAGCTCGGGGAAGAGCCGCTTGCCGCGGTGAGCTATACATTTCCGATCACCATGCTGCTCATCAGCCTCGCAATTGGCCTGAGCTCAGGTGCGTCATCAGTCCTGTCACGGCGCATTGGTGCCAGCGCAAATAAAGACGACAAGAAAGCGATTGTGCTCGGCACTATGGCGCTGTCTCTCGGCCTTGCGATCATCATGGGCGTGATTGGCGCACTGGTTATCGGGTCTGTCTTCAGCCTGATGGGAGCAAGCGGTGACATTCTGGCTGATGCCACCAGCTATATGCAGATCTGGTTTGCGGGCGCGCTGTTCCTCATCCTGCCCATTGTCGCGAATGGCCTTCTACGCGCGACGGGTGATGGCATAAGCCCCGCCGTTCTTATGTCTGGCATTGCGGTCCTCAATATCGCGATCAATCCACTACTGATTTTTGGCGTCGGCATTTTTCCCGATCTCGGCATGCATGGCGCCGCTGTCGCGACAGTGTTTGCCCGCGCTGTCGCTACGCTCGGCGCAATCGCCCTTCTCATGCATAAAGACCTGCTGACTGTGAGCCTGCAGCGGCTAAAAGACAGTGTACGCAACTGGTCAGAAATTGTTCGCATCGCAGCGCCAGCCTCCCTTTCGACATCTCTCAACCCGTTCGCGCTCAGCCTTGCGACAGCCGCAGTCGCGACACTCGGTCAGGCTGACGTCGCTGCCTTTGGTGTCGCCACAAAAGTGCAGTCCATTGCGATTGTGCCATTACTGGCCCTCTCTTCAGCGAGTGCGCCGTTTGCCGGGCAAAATAGCGGCGCAGGTTACACCGACCGGACGCGCACCATGCTGTTCTGGTGCGCAGGCATCGCAGCCGCATGGGCCGCGCTGACTGCCGTCACCTTCTGGTTTGCCGGTGATCTGATCGCCAGCCAGTTTGTGTCCTCCGAAGCCTCTGCAGACCGTCTTGCGCTCTATCTTTCCATCGTACCGCTTTCATGGATCGGATATGGTATCGTGATTTCACTGAGCTCCGCGCTGAACGGCCTCGGACGCTCACTGATGGCGCTCGGCTTTTCGGGCGGGCGCGCCATGCTCCTGCTTGCACCAGCCGCATGGATTGGCGTGACGGTTGGCGATTTTGCCGGCCTCGCCTGGGGCTTTCTCGCAGCCAATGCCCTCTCGGGCGCGATTGCCCTGTTCGCCGTGTGGCGGCTGCCGCTCTCCGAAGCCGGAGAGCCATCTTCATGTGACGACAGCGAAACGAACGGTTAGAATGAAAGACGCGAGAGGACGCCCCATGACCAGACACATCATTTCAGCGGCGATATTCCTGTCCGCGTTCATCGGCGTCAGTGCCTGCAGCTCAACGCAGATACCGACGACACAATCCTTCGAGCCCGTGGTTTCAGACCTCGGAATTCAGGTCGGCGCTTCGGGCCTCGCCGAACTTCAGACCAAAGTGATGGAACGCGACGACGCAGTTTGCAGCACGGATAATGGCCAGACCGAGTGCAGCGTTTCAGATGGCCATGAAGTTTATACCTTCACGACGGATGCACACCCGGCTCACCATTCCGTACTTTACCGGGGTTACACGCTGAACGAAGAGACGGGCGAGACTAGCCCTGAAATGAGAGGCTGGTATGCAGGCACGCCGGAAGCTGTCGCCCTCACCTTTTTCCTCTACAACGCGGACATCGGCACTATACCTCTGCCGCGATGAAGAGACCCGTTCAAACAGCGTGCTGTTTGTTCTGGTAGTAGATCGCCGTCTCGACAATCGCGACGGTTGCCGCGTGAGAGATAAGACCAACCGTCCACCAGAGTGTTGGCCATTTCATCACCCACCAGCCTGAACCGATGCTGATCGCAGCGAAGACCGCCATGCCCAGAACCCAGCTCGCCAGGTGAATGAAGAAAGACATGCGAATGGCGTCGCTGGCTTTGGCATTCTTCGCCTTGATGATGGAAGCTGCTTCGGCTTCCGGAACAACGTACAGCGCTGTGACATCAACCTGAAACGCGCTCGCCAGAGCTTTAAGAGAGTCAGCGGATGCCTGCTGACCATTCTCGATACGCTGCAACGTGCGAAGGCCCACACCAGCCAGATCGGCGAGGTGTTCCTGAGACCAGTGACGCTCCTCGCGCCAGCGTTTGATCTTTGCGGTATCAGCTTTGTAAGTCATGATGTGCTCCTGAGAAAATTTGATAACAGAGTTTCCTCAAAAAGCCCAAATCCCCGTAATTACGCCACGCCAGCACCCCGCCACCATGCCGCCACGCCCCCGCCACGGATCCGCCAGCGCGGCTCGGGCGGATACGAATTGCCACTCAATCAGGTCTGCACCGGGCGATGTTCGCTCAACCACTTATCCATGCGCGAAGCGAGCTCAAGATATCCTGATGCTCCGGTGTCGGTAACTATTTCACACAATCCAGCCGTCGGAGCGAATAACGTGCGCAGCCTCTCAAAGTCTGCCACACCTCCTTGCGCATCCTCGAAGTGATTCAACAAATCGGCCAGCAATGCTGCTTGGGACTGCCAACTGCCATACATAAGGTCCGTATTCACATTGGCGGGGTCACACGCCCATCGATGTGTATCAGCCAATATAGAAGAGAGCTCGTTCCTCACCATCAACCTCGCAGACGTGATCTTACCAAGCTGTATCATAGTACCAATTTTGTTTAGAGAAGCGACCGTCACAGTTTTTAGTAACAGAGGAACCGAAATATGACCGCGACACACACTGGTCCGCATTTCTACGAACCTAAAAACGGTCACGGTCTGCCGCATGACCCGTTCAACGCGATTGTCGGCCCCCGCCCTATCGGCTGGATCGGCTCCGTCAGCGCCAGCGGCGTACCAAACCTTGCGCCATACAGCTTCTTCAACGCCTTCAACTACACCCCGCCCATTATCGGTTTTGCCAGCGTCGCCAGCAAGAAAGACAGCTTCAACAATATCGAAGAGACGCGCGAATTCACATGGAACCTCGTCACCCGTGACCTCGCCGAGGCCATGAATGAAAGCTGCGCGCCAATCAGCCCTGATGAGAGCGAGTTTGACCGCGCGAAGCTGGAACAAGGCGCCTCCCGCGTGATCAAAGCGCCGCGCGTTGCGGCTAGCCCCGTCTCATTCGAATGCAAGCTCACCCAGATTGTCCAGCTCACCAATCATGAGGGCAAAGAGGTGCAAAGCTGGGTCGTGTTCGGTGAAGTCGTCGGCGTGCACATTGCTGAGGGCGTGCTTGAGAACGGGATTTATGATCCTGCCCGCATGCGCACCGTGCTACGTGCAGGTGGCCCCGCCAGCTATTACGAGATCACGCCAGACAATCGTTTCGAAATGTTCCGGCCGAAGGCTTGATTTTTGCTCGGTGCTGTTGCTTCCCCGAATAAAATCCGGGGGCACGCACCTGCGCCTTCGCCTTGCTCGTGAGCCCCCCAAACTAAAGCCGGCACAGCCTTGAGCGCGCTCTATGCGAACCGCGGGTTCGCGAGAGTAATCTAACAAGCCGATGCACGTTTGCCGCCACAGAGCATAGCTCCGCCGCGCGAGGGAATGGTGGTTTTTTGTCGAAAGGGGCGCGGTCAGGCCGCGACGGGAAACTCTATCTGGCCGCGCGTAGGCGGTGGCCATGGATTGATGACCTGCCCGTCAAAATCGGTTGAGGAGAAAATCGCCTCGACCTCGAGTGACGCGTACCGTGAAGGCTCGCGCACTTTCGGAAAAATATAGGCCAGAGCGCAGACAATCACGCGGGCAAGCAGGCTCGCCATGTCTTCCGCGCGTTCAAAGGTTTCGATTGTGGTTTGAAGGCGGCCAATCAGTTCGGCGGGCGTCACCGGCTCACAGTTCTGAGCGTGCTCTATGCATGCCTGAGATAGGCGAGAGCCAACAGGAATCTCCGGCGCGCGCATGGCGTTGGCGGCAAAGGTATAGCCGCACGCTTTCAACCGGGCAGCGGCACGCATACGGATGAACTGGCTGACCAGCGCGTCAGCCGAGAGGGCCATAGACGCAATGTCTTTTGGGACGACCGTCTCGCCCGCCGCATGAATACGAACCAGATACGCCAGCAGCCTCGCCAGAAACAGGCCGATCACACGATGCGGGTCGTGCGAGGACAGGTTTGTGAAAGAGGCGGGCGCAGAATACATGCCCCGAGTATAGGCTGGCGTGCGGGGCGTGGGATTAGTTTCCCGCCTTCGCGGGAATGAGCGAACGAATTTGAGAAGACAAAAACGACGTCAGTCCGCACCGACCAGAACACCAAGCACCGCCTCGGCAACTTCCGGACCTGAAACGTGCGTTCCATTGCACATAGCAAAGACGCTCAAACCTCGTTCCGGCAGCCGCATATGCATGGTAGAAAAGGCGACCCAGCCGCCTGAGTGCATTTGAAACGTCGTGCCATATCGCTCGCCAACGAACATGCCATAGGCATAAGTGGCACCTGGATTATCTTCGGAAATGGGCGCGCCGGGATATGGCGCCAGCATGACTTCAGCGATGCCTTCTGGCAGTGCGTTTTGTGTCAGCGCATTGTCCCAGAGGCGCATGTCGTTCAGTGTCGTGTAGACGCCGCCATCACCCACCCAGTCGAGATTGGTATCGAAGGTTTCGAAACCACCCTCTTCCACGGCGAGATATCCAGACGCACGGTTCAGGATGATCTGATTCACATCATCATTAAAGAGCGTATCGTCCATGCCGAGCGGCGTGAAGAATTCAGCCTGCGCATACTCTGCGAGCGTCTGCCCCGATACGCGCTCAACCAGCTGGCTCAGAAGGAAATAAGCAAGGTTTGAGTATCGCCATTGCGTGCCCGGCTCATGGTCCAGCGGGTGCTGCGCGACTGCGGCGTAAAATTCTTCGATCGTCCAGTAATCTTCGTTCCCGAAGCGGAAAGCCTCTCCCGCCCGCACTTCAAACCGATCGTCATAATCGCCCATACCGGACATATGATGCACCATCTGCTCAATGGTGACCTCATGGCCGTAATCCATCAGCTCCGGCAGATAGGTGTGTATATCAGCCGACAGATCAATCTGCCCGCGCGCATCCAGCAGAGCTACCGCCGCAGCGGTGAACTGCTTGGAGACAGAGCCCATCCGAAACACGCTGTCTGGCGTGATCGGCATGCTGTATTCCATATTGGCGAGGCCATAGCCCTGCGCGAATACGAACTCGCCGCCGCGGGTGGCACCCGCCACACAGCCCGGCGTATCGTCGCTCACTTTACCGGCGAAGACGTTATCCAGTGCCGCCTCGAAGGCTGCTGTGTCCGGCGCATTGTCCGCCGCCTGCCCTGTTGCCGCGTTCGAACAGCTCGCCAGACAAACGCCCGCTACGAGCGCTGATAACCATTTATGATGCACTGGTGTTTTCCCATCCGTTCAGACCGCGACCCTGAACACCAAACGCGAAACTCGCCCGGCCTGCAACCATACCCCCGCGTCAGACGCGGTAATAATTTGTCCGGACAGCGTTTTGCAGAGTTCGGTACCGCTCTCAAAACGTCACGGCTTTTGCGCAAGCAAACATCCATATTGAATGCCCGCCTTCGCGTGAGTAAGCCGAGCGCGTGAAGCGGTTAAACTGGATCCCGGGTCTTCGCCCGGGATAACCAAATAGGGCTGTCCTTATGGCGTTTCGTCTGGCGCGCTTCGTTCCTCAGTACGCCCTACAGCGAAACAAAGTTTCGCGAACTACCCTGATTGAAAAACCGTAGGGTGCATTAGGCACCAGCCGTAATGCACCATGGCCGCCAAACGGTGGATTACGCTTCGCTGATCCACCCTACCAGATGCGGAGCATCGAAGTGCTGACAAATGTGAGAGTGCTCAGCTCACCATTCCATTCCGAGATATAAAGGATGGATGACCGTGAGTTTGCCACCCTGTTTCTTGAATTCACCAGGCTTCATTTCTGCGATGCTGACAGCTTCGCCGGTCTCACAAAAAGGGCATTTCCAGAAGAGTTTAGGGGGGCGCGCCTTTTTGAGATATTCGCTCCTGCTCAATCCTCTCAGATCATCATTCTGATCTTCGGTGCGGACTATCCTTGACGTGTGATAGTCGTCACACTCTACAATATCCAGGATGCGTTGGGGCACTTCGACGGGGCGCCCTCTTACGATTGAACCGAACTCTGGTCCGGTCGTCTTGTAAACAACCACTCCCTGACCACCTCTTTGTCCCGCAGTCATCACATCCATATGCTGTGTGTCGTTTTCCGCAGAAACCCCCATCAGAGAGAACATCTCTGAACAATGCTCGCACCGCAGTTTGTAAACGCGACCCTGAATGAAAATCGCTTCCTCGTAGTCGACCACCCATCACCCCTCATTCGGATCATAGTTGAGGATCGGGCCGAGCCATTTTTCAGCCTTATGCAAATCCCACCCCTTACGAGCAGCATAGTCTGCCACCTGATCACGCTCGATCCGGCCAACGGCAAAATAGACGCTTTCCGGATGTGAGAGATAAAGGCCGGAGACAGAGGCTGGCGGGGTCATGGCAAAGCTGGTCGTCAGCTCTGTGCCAATGCGGCTCGTCGCATCCAGCAGACGGAAGATCGTCTCTTTTTCTGTGTGGTCCGGCTGGCACGGATAGCCAGGCGCCGGGCGGATGCCGGAATAAGCTTCCTTGATCAGCTCTTCACTGGTGAAGGCCTCATCGCTCGCATAGCCCCAGAACTCTTTACGCACACGCTCGTGCAGGCATTCTGCCGCCGCTTCGGCGAACCGGTCGGCCAGAGACTTGATGAGGATGGAGGAATAATCATCGCCTGCGTCTTCAAAGCGTTTGGCGTGTTCCGCCTCACCAAAGACAGAGACCGCAAACGCGCCGACATGGTCGCCGCCATTCGGGGAGACGTAATCCGCCAACGCGAAGTTCGGCTTCTGGTTATCCTTCACCATTTGCTGGCGCAGCGTGTAGAGCGTCTCACCATTGTCGAGCGCGATATCATCACCGACTGACTTTGCCGGCCAGAAGCCGCAAACGCCTTTGGCCGTGAGCCAGCCCTCACCCAGAATTTGCTGCAGCATGGCCTGAGCATCATTCCAGAGGCTGGTTGCCGCTTCGCCGACCACTTTATCTTCAAGGATCATCGGGTAGCGACCGGCCAGTGACCAGCTGGCGAAGAACGGCGTCCAGTCGATATAGCGTTTCAGGTCGCCCATATCGAACTCGACTTCTTTGACGCCGGTAAAGCTCGGCGCTGGAGGCGTGTAGGCCGCCCAGTCGATTGGCACATGCTTTTCGCGCGCTTCGGCGATAGGCAGGCGCGGCTTAGGTGGGCCACCGGCGCGGCTTTCGCGGATGCGGTCATATTTGGCGCGCGCGGTTTCCCAGTAATGGGCTTTATCGTCACCCAGTAGCGCTGACACCGTACCGACCGCGCGGGAGGCATCCGTCACATGGATGACCGGCTGGCGTTTAAAGGCTGGCTCGATCTTGATCGCGGTGTGCGCCGGAGACGTGGTCGCGCCGCCAATCAGCAGTGGAATATCCATGCCGCGGCGCTCCATCTCGGAGGCGACGACGACCATTTCATCGAGGCTCGGCGTGATCAGGCCAGAAAGGCCGACCATATCCGCGCCCTCTTTCTCGGCTGTATCGAGAATGGTTTCGACAGGCACCATGACGCCAAGGTCGATGATCTCATAGCCGTTACAGGCGAGCACCACGCCGACAATATTCTTACCGATATCGTGGACATCGCCCTTCACCGTAGCGAGAACGACCTTGCCGTTGGACTGGCCTTCCGTGCCCATCAGGCGCTTTTCTTCTTCCATGAACGGGATGAGGTGCGCGACGGCGGCCTTCATCACGCGGGCAGACTTCACCACTTGAGGCAGGAACATCTTACCCGCGCCGAACAGGTCACCGACGACATTCATGCCATCCATGAGCGGGCCTTCGATGACGTGCAGCGGGCGCGCAACGGACTGGCGGGCTTCTTCGGTATCATCGACGATGAATTCTGTAATGCCGTGGACGAGCGCATGCTTGAGACGCTCTTTCACCGGCTTTTCACGCCAGGCGAGGTCTTTCTCGATCGTCTTGCCTTTCTGGCCGCGATACTCGTCTGCGATTTCCAGAAGGCGCTCGGTAGCATCAGAGCGGCGATTGAGGATGACATCCTCGACGCGCTCGCGAAGCTTCGGGTCGATCTCGTCATAAATGTCGAGCTGGCCCGCATTCACAATGCCCATATTCATGCCCGCCGGAATGGCGTGATACAGGAAGACAGAGTGCATGGCGCGGCGCACAGGCTCATTGCCACGGAATGAGAAGCTCACATTCGACAGGCCGCCGGAGATATGACAGCCCGGGCATGTCTCGCGAATGCGGCGCGCGGCGTTGATAAAGTCCACCGCGTAATTGTCATGCTCTTCAATACCTGTCGCGACAGCGAAAATGTTCGGGTCGAAGATGATATCTTCAGCAGGGAAGCCGACCGTCTCTGTGAGGATTTTGAAGGCGCGCTGGCAGATCTCGACCTTGCGCTCTTCGGTATCGGCCTGCCCGTTCTCATCGAACGCCATAACTACGACAGCCGCACCATAAGCCAGACACTTACGGGCATGATCGAGGAACTGATCTTCACCCTCTTTCAGCGAAATGGAGTTCACCACCGCCTTGCCCTGCACGCATTTCAGGCCGGCCTCAATGACATCCCATTTGGAGCTGTCGATCATCACCGGCACGCGAGCAATATCCGGCTCGGAGGCGATGAGGTTCAGGAAGGTGACCATGGCTTTCTCGGAGTCGAGCAGGCCTGCATCCATATTGATGTCGATGATCTGCGCACCATTCTCCACCTGCTCGCGCGCAATATCGAGCGCGGTCGCGTAATCATCCTTCTCGATGAGCTTCCGGAATTTAGCAGAGCCCGTGACGTTTGTACGTTCACCGACATTGACGAAGCTGGCAGATTGTTTGGTCATATAAACCTTGGCGCATATGTTTGGGTTGGCCCTCTCATAAAGGGTAACACGCCTATTACAAAGCCCGCAGTGACACTTTCTTCCTGAAAGGTGGAAACAGAGAATCTCAACTCTGCCCCGCGGCTGCATTTAGTCGCCTGAGGAATGACGATCTTTCAACAAAATAACCAAAAAGAATAACAGTCATTCCAAATTGTGCGTTTTATATCACGCTGCTCGAAAATTCGCTCTGAGCTGCCATTTTTGGCGCATCAACGGAATCCACGCTGCCACCGGGCGTCTGAAGGGCTTCCTTGACGGCTCAAATTTTACAATCTCACCAATAATGAAGTTTAGCCGTATTGCACTCCGGCGCATTTCGCGATAGCTAGCTCTATGCAAATAGGCTGAATACGCCATATATTACATTAGAAGTCGCAATTCCAGCCGAAGCACTACCTCACCAATATTTCTTCACGTTTAATACTCTGGTTAGAATATAATTTTCTGAAACTTTTCCAATTATACAGCATATATTACAGCGAATACAGAATAATAGTTATTCTTTTAAAGAATATCGCGCCATGAAAATTCGGTGGTCAGACGTGCATTTTCAGCCACCTTCGCGACAACGAAAATCCATTAAATATCTGATTATAAATATCTTTTTATCAAAAACAGATGAGCAGATTGCGCTCTGAAGTCGCCGGATTGGCACTAACACTCCCTAAACTTGACTACTTTATATACTCAAGGCACATGCAGGAAAAACCAAAGTATTTTGGTGTAAATACAAGTAATATCTTAGGGAGAAGACGTAGATCATGAAAAACCTACACTCGACGTGTGCCCGCTCGGCACTTTGGCTGGCGCTCGGCCTCTCCATGGCTGTCCCAGCTATGGCTCAGAGCGCAGATGCTCCGGAACGTATTCAGGAAACAGCTGAAGAAGACGCAGCGGTTCAACAGCGTGTTGTTGTAACTGGTTCTTTCATTGCTGGTACACCAGAAGACTCTGCTCTGCCGGTTGACGTTTTCGGTCGCGCGGAACTTGAAGAGACCGGTATCAGCTCTCCTCTGGAACTGATCAAGTCTCTTCCATCTGTTGGTTCTGTTCTTGGTGACTCCAACCAGTTCGCACCAGGCGCGCAAGGCTCTCAGGGCTCCGGCTCTATCAACCTGCGTAACCTCGGCGCGACACGTAACCTCGTTCTCCTGAACGGCCACCGCACCATCGCCTCCCCAGGCGACGGCTTCGCTGACACCCAGCTCATCCCGATGTTCGCTCTCGAGCGCGTCGAGCTTCTGAAGCAAGGGGCTGCAGCGACTTACGGTTCTGACGCGATTTCAGGCGTTGCGAACTTCATCACACGCACAAGTTTTGAAGGCCTCGAACTCTCTGGCGATTACACAGCCATTGACGGTTCTGACGGCGACTTCGAAGTGTCTGCTCTCTGGGGGCACAACTTCGAGAACGGCAACATCATGGTTGGCATCGGCCACCAGGCCCGTTCGGAACTGTCTAACCTCGAGCGTGACTTCGTCTTCCAACCATTCAGCACTAACCCTGCTGGCTGGTCTGCTCTGGGTAACCCGGCGACTTACCTGCCTTACCTTGGCGACATCTCTCAGGGTCAGGGCGGTACCGCGCTCGGCGTTGGTATTGATGGTCTCGGCCCTGCAGGCAACGCGTGTGTCGACACTGGTGGTGAAGTCGGTTCTACGAGCGGCGTTCCAATCTGTCGTTTCTCTTACATCCCGTTCGGTAACCTCGTTGAGGACACAGAGCGCACACAGATTTACGCTCAGTTCGACGCTGACCTCTCTCCTGAGTTCCGCATCAACGCGAACGCTCTCTGGGCACAAACCCACCAGAACGCGAACCGTTACTCTCCGACATTCCCGCCGACCCAGGGTCCTAACGGCCCGGGTTCTGCGTATGCCTTCTTCGTACCGTCTTCAAACCCGGGCTATCAGGGCTTCATCGACCAGTCCCTGAACCTCAGCACAGGCCTTCCTTTCGCAGGTAGCGTTGCTGACCCGACTGGCCCGACAGCTCAGGCGCTTGGCACATACGCTGCGATCCTTCTCGGCCGTCCAGTTGGCGCTGGTGGTATTGAAGAACTCACAGGCGGTCTTGGCGGCGGCATTGGTAAAGCTGAAAACGACGCGTTCCGCATGTCTGCAGGCTTTGAGTGGGACGTCACAGAAGACTCCACATGGACCAACGACATCACCTTCTACCAGTCCCGTCGTCTCTTCTACACTCCGGACACTGTCGGCTCTCGCATGCAGGCAGCTCTCGAAGGCTTCGGTGGCCCGGATTGTGACCGCACAACTGGTACAGCTGGTGTTGGCGACTGTCTCTACTTCAACCCGTTCATCAACTCGCAGGCGTCTAACCCTGCGCTTGGCCTGGACAATGCGAACTACATTCCAGGTAACGAGAACTCTGCAGCAGTCCTCGGCTGGATGGTTCAGCCAAACGGTACAGAGCAGCAAGAAGACGTTGTCATCATCGACTCTGTCTATGCTGGTGTGACTGACTTCGATCTCGGCGCTGGTAACATCGCATACGCTGTTGGCGGCCAGTACCGTCACTCGAACTTCCGCAGCGACCCGATCAACGATCTGTCTAACGCAGCGATCAACCCTTGCGGTGTTGAAGGCGACAACTCTTGCCTGACTAACGGTGCGGTTCAGACCGGTCCATTCGTCTTCCTCGGCCAGACAACTGAATCCCGCCTGCAACAAAGCGTCTACGCTGCGTTCGCAGAGGTTCAGATCCCGCTCCTCGACACGCTCGAAGCAACTGTCGCTCTTCGTTACGAAGATTACGGCGGGCAGGTTGGCGCAACGACAGACCCTAAAGTCTCTGTCCGTTGGGAAGCTAACGACTACCTCGTCGTTCGTGGTTCTGCTGGTACGACCTTCCGTGGTCCGCTTCCTGGCAACATCCTGAACGGCAACACAGCAACAACGCTGGCAGGCATTCAGGCTGCAGGTAACAACTTCAAATCAGTTGATATCTACGGCAACCCTGGCCTCGCACCAGAGTCTGCCTTCACCTACAACATCGGCGCTGTCTTCAACTATGAAGGCTTCCAGGCCAGCTTCGACTATTGGAGCTATGACTTCGAAGACGAGATCACAACGACACCTGCTCAAGGTATCGCGAACCTCGTTGCTCCACAGACTGATGCGAATGGAGACCCACTGATTGACCCTTCTACAGGTCAACCATACGTTTCTGGCCAGCAGCCAGCTGATTGTAGCTCCCCTCTCGCAAGCCTGGTTACTTTCCAAGGCGGCTGTACCCAGGGTGTAACAATCGGTAACGACATCTCACGTGTCCGCACTGACCTCATCAACGGCCCAGGTATCAAAACATCCGGTATCGACTTCACTGCAAGCTATGGCTGGGATCTCGGCCCGGGCTTCATGGAAGTTGGCGGCTCAGGCACATATACGCTCGAGTATGATGTACGTGACATCGCGATCAACGGCGTTGTTGTAACACCTGGTTATGATGCGGTCGGCTTTGCGAACTTCGCTCGCTCTGCACCTGCTATCTCCGACCTGAAGGGCAACCTCTACGCAAACTACAACATGGATGCGTGGAACTTCCGCTACCAGATGGAATACATCTCCGGTGTTGAAGACACCCGAGCTGGCATCATCTACGGCGCGGACGGTGAAGACTTCATCCAGCACGATCTGCACGTCTTCTGGGAAGTGCCGGTTGAGTTCGCTGATGTGTCCATCACAGGCTCTATCGAGAACATCACTGATGAAGATCCAGCTGCTGCGCAGCTCGAGCTCTCCTACAACCCGTTCGTAGGTAATGCTCTGGGTCGTACATTCTCTATTGGTGCAACGATCAACTATTAAGTCCTGATCATTCCTCCACGAACTGCACCGAAGCCCGCCGGCGTTTTACCGGCGGGCTTTTTCTTTACTTAAAAATCAGTGACTTAGCTGAGGCGCGCGATAAGGGCGTTTACGTCAGCGAGCCATTGCTGATGATGATCGGTTTCCGCCCAGACGTCGCTAAGCTCCGAACTGTCGCGCACGATGGTGACCGCTGCGTGGGCCTGAGCCTTCAATCCGGACAGATCGCCCAGCGATGTCAGAAAGTCCTCGGCGCCTTCAGGTAACCTGTCCAGCTTTCCGGTCGCGACAGCCGCAACAATCTCGGCCGCAACCAGCACTTCAACCCCATCATCCATTTCCAGATCGGGTTCAACAAAGGGTTGCCCTAACGAGCCCGCAATCAGAGAGGCGCCGACCTCTTCCACGCTTGCCAGATAATCCAGCGCGCCGTCATTTTCGAAACTTCCAACACCCCAGGCACCCATGCGGCTCTCCTATTGGTCCATATCCTCCGGCATCGAATAGCCGAGCACATGCCCCATGCCGTAAAATGCGATGGCTGCAAACCCGCCTGCCAGCAGACCGGCAAGAAAGATATTCCCGCCCATCAGTTTAATAACGACATAGCTCACCGCGTAGACGACGACGGCAACCGAGACACCGGTGAAGAATTTCCAGAAGTCAGGCATTAGTCCTCAAACGCTGGCAGGCCATCAATGCTGCGGGCGTTTCGCTGACGGATAAAGCCCTCCACATCGTCCATCGTTTCATAGCGATGATCCCATGTGCGCTTGAGCTGGTCACGTTCGCCCTTGAAATCCATGAAGGGCACTGACCAGCCGCAGCTATCCTGAATACGCTCCAGCTTCACCAGAACGATGGAACGTGCCTTTTTGAAATCAGGGAATAACGCCAGAAGGTCAGGGAAACGCGCGTCATCAAACGTGACGGTTTCGCCTTCGCCATAGAGGCGCAGAATATTCGGCGCGCCCTCAAACGCGCAGAACATGATGGTGATGCGGCCATTCTCTTTCAGGTGCGCCATGGTCTCAATGCCAGACCCGCCAAGGTCCAGCCAGGCGACCGTCATGTCATCGATGACGCGGAAACTGTCATACCCCTTGGGCGAGACATTCACATGACCATCAGCTGAGAGCGGCGCGGTCGCCACGAAAAACATAGGCTGTTTCTCGATGAAGCTGATCAGCTTGTCATCAAGCCGTTCGAATGTCTTGCCCATGTCTCTCCCTCCGGAACCGGCCGGATGAGACACTCAGAAAAGGCTAGTCGCCCATGCCGCCATCAAAGCCGTCAAAATCGCTGTCACGCTCTGTACGCGACGCGCCATCAGAACTGGCCTCACCTTTGCTGAAAAGCATGATCGCGCCAATCCCCAGCGCGATCACACCTGAGACAACACGCTGGATTGTTTCATCGCCAATGAAGCCGCCAAGTGCGAAATTTGCGCCGTAATAAAAAATGCCGGTGAAGATAATCACCCAGACAATCTTTGAACCTTTAAACATGAGCCCCTCCCAAGACATCTGTTTAAGCGCCTCAATCCATCCGCACGTTTATCATGTCTGACGCATCGGGCCCTGAATGATGCCCATCATTCCGCGCATTTCCGAACAGCGCAATCAGAAAGACTCCGAGCGCCCCGCCAACACCGACAACGAGCGTCAGCAGCTGATTGTCGAAAATGATCCCGATGACGAGGCTCAGAAGCACGTAAGCGAACAATGCAAATAGCGTCGCAAACACGCCTCGTAGCGCCCATTGAAGCGGCGCACGTTTGCGCTTTCGATAATGCGGTTCGCCATCCTTAAGCCAATCGCCGCTTTCAATCTTCGGGTCTTCTGCGAGCGGTTTGTTGAACACATAAACCCATGCCGTCTGGCCCGTGGGCGCGCCGTCCGCATTCAGAACCGGATGCTGTTCCCGCCGGTAAAGCGACTCAGCTTCCTCACCCGGAATGATATCCTCAAACGCGTCGATTTCAGGAACAATAACAGGGTCGTCGATACGGTAGAGTGTGCCGCATACCAGACCATCTCCCGCGACCATGCCGGGATAACCACCGACATCGTAAAGGTCACCGCGAATACGCGCCGCGCCCAGAAACGCGCCGCTTCCCGCCAGATCAATCACATGCGGAAAGCTTTCAGATACAGGCTGCAACAGCCCGTAGAAGACAAACAGATCGCCCGTCTTCACGTCACCATTAATTGTCATGCCCCACCCTCCTTAGCGGATCAGGCGACTTCGAATGGCTCCAGTCCGGACAAACGAAGCGTGTGCTTTGCCTCGGCAGGCTGACGCGGCTTGACGCCCTCAACCGCTTTGGCAATCGCCTCGATATGCGCCGGCGTTGTCCCACAACAGCCGCCAACAATGTTCAGCAAACCATCGCGCGCCCAGTTTCCGATATGGGCGGCCGTCTGCTCTGGTGTTTCATCATATGAACCCATCTCGTTCGGCAATCCCGCGTTCGGGTGAGCTGACACGAAACAATCTGCCTGACGCGCCAGGTCTGCCACGTGCGGGCGCATGAGCTCTGCGCCAAGCGCACAGTTAAAGCCAACCGCAAACGGGCGACCGTGACGGATAGAATTCCAGAACGCTGACACCGTCTGACCAGACAGCGTTCGGCCAGACCGGTCTGTAATCGTACCTGAAATCCAGATTGGCAGCTCTTCCTGACCTTCCGCTTCCAGATCGCGGATCGCCTTGATCGCAGCCTTGCAGTTCAGCGTGTCCGTGATGGTTTCGATCACATACATGTCCACGCCGCCCTCATAGAGCGCTTTCACCTGATGGCGGTAGGTCTGATAGACCTCATCAAAGGTGACAGCGCGCGCGCCCGGATCATTCACGTCCGGAGACATGGAGAGCATTTTGTTGAGCGGGCCCATTGCGCCAGCCAGAAAGCGCGGCTTGTCCGGCTCTTTGGCCGTCCATTCATCGGCGATGCGACGGCCGATTTTCGCGCCCTCATAGTTGAGGTCATAAACGGACTGTGCATCCAGCTCATAGTCATCCTGCGCAATGGTCGTGGAGCAGAATGTGTTCGTCTCGGAGATGTCCGCGCCCGCGCCAAAATAGGCGTTGTGGATGTCTTCGATAATGTCAGGGCGCGTGACGTTAAGAATGTCGTTATTGCCCTTCATCTGACCTGCAAAAGCCGTGAAGCGGTCGCCGCGATAATCCTCTTCAACGAGGCCCTTATTCTGGATCAACACGCCCCATGAGCCGTCAAACACCAGAATGCGCTCACGAGCGAGTTCTTTCAGTTTTGCAACACGTTCAGTTCTGGTCATCGGTTTCATTCTCTTCTGCGGCCTCAATCTCGGCCTGTAATTCCAATCTACGCTGCTGAAGCTCGCTCCAGCTCATATTCCGTTCTTCATCCGTCAAACCCTCAAAAGGGTCACGCGCCAGCGCCTGACACTCGGCAGATGCCTGCCGCGCTTCGAGCTGCTCGACAAGCAGGTCGGCCATTGTACTGGTCTCCGGCCTGAATCTCACCCATTCTGGCGCCTCGAGCGGGCAGGCAACGCCCGTCTCACCTTCCGGCACATCGGCACATGAGCGCATGAACGTCAGCGTGTCTTCTACCCGAGAACAGCTCGGCATCATCACCGACATAAGCGCCGAAGTATCCACACTCAACTCACGAATGGAGGGAGGCCGCGGCGAACTCATGGCCTGAAATATTGCAATCAACCCTGCAACACCAATCAGAAGAAAGATGATCCGGTTTAGAAACCTGTCGAGCCACTCAATCATTTGTCCGGTCCGGCACCCTCTCTTTCATCTGCTCGACTACGCGTCCAGATATCATCCAGTGGCGAATATTCACCATTCCGGCGCGCGTTAATACGGTCGACGGCCTCACGCGCTGAATTCAACTGACGCGCCATCTCTTCCGGCGGCGGACAGGACAGCAATTCCATCTGCGAGAGCTGCGTTGCCGCGAATGTTTGCGCTGACGCCAGCGTACCGGGGACGGCCGTCTCCGAAGGCACATCTTCAGGGCAGCTTACAAGCGATCCGCCGCTTTCTGAACCGGCTTCATGGCAGGCATTGAAATACTCATACTGCTCATAGACGGTCAGGCATTTCTGCCCATGCTCAACGGCTGCAAGCACAGTTCTCATTGAAGGGCGCTCCGGACGAGGCTCAAACCCCAGCTTCTCCGGATGCTCAATAGCCACGGCTACAGACACGATAACCAGAACGGTGAGCGCCGCATTGAGCACGCCATCCAGCCAATCAGACGCCCGCTCCGAGATGCGCCGGCTCACTCATCGCCTCCCTGCGCCCTTTGCATCAGCCCCTGCAACCGGCTCTGACGCTCTTCGCCGGAAATTTCCGGAAGCTCCAGCTCGGAAACATCCACGACCTCTTCACCCGAATCCGGTTTAACGCAGCCATAAGCCACCAATCGTGTGCGATAGAAATCGCGCTGCATGGTTGCGATAGCCAGACTTTCCGGCTCCCGCTCAACGAGGCGGGGCCGATCAAAGGTACACAGAAGCCCTGGTTGTATGCCGTACGTGTTTTCGGGAGCACAAATCTGCATATATTCCCAGGCCCTCGTCAGATCCCGGCACCGCGCTTCCGGATCAACACGCGTAACCACGGCAGGTGCGGGAGGCAGATCACGAAGGGGCTCCTCACGGATTCCGATTTTTTCCGGATTAGCAAACGCAAGCGACGCCGCCGTCACGATCAGAAAGAAAAGGACACCATTCAGAATTTTTCCGATGCCCTCAATCATGTCGCTAAGCCGCCTGTTTGTCCGGTTTGATGCCCAATAGTCTACACGTTGCGAGAGATAATCCAGCTTTATTCAGCGTGTAGAAGTGGAAATCCTTCACGCCGCGATCGGCCAGCTTCATCGTCAGGTCTGCGGCAACATTCGCCGTAATCAGCTCGCGTTGCTCCGCATCGCCTTCCAACCCTTCATAAAGCTCGTGCAGCCATGCAGGCAGGCTTGCGCCGCAGAGGGTCGCAATGCGCTTCAGGCCATTGAAGTTTGGTTGCAGCATAATGCCAGGCACAATCGGAATATCGATGCCATAGCCACGCGCAGCATCCAGAAATTCGAAATAATGATCCGGCTCAAAGAAGAATTGTGTGATGGCGCGGTCTGCGCCTGCATCCTGCTTGGCTTTCAGGATTTCCAGATCTTTTGCCAGACCGAGGCTATCTGGATGCGGCTCCGGATAAGCTGCAACGGAAATCTCAAAACGCTTACCAAGCTCCGGACGGTAGTGACGGATTGCAGAGATCAGATCGACGCTGGACTGAAAGCCGTCCGGATGCGGCGTGAACTTGGCGCCCATGCCCTCAGGCGGGTCGCCGCGCAGGGCCACGATGTGGCGGACACCCGCATCGAGGTAGTCATCGACCACGCCCATGACTTCGTCTTTCGACGCAGACACACAGGTCAGGTGAGCGGCTGGCGTGAGGTCTGTCTCTTCCACCATGCGCTTCACCGTGCGGTGCGTGCGGTCACGGGTGGAGCCGCCCGCGCCATAGGTCACTGACACGAATTTCGGGTGGACCGGTTCAAGACGGCGAACGGATTCCCATAGCGTATCTTCCGCTTTTTCAGATTTTGGCGGGAAGAATTCGAAAGAGACGTGAATGTCTTTTGGTGCGTGCTGCAGGCTCATGCTGCCTGTTCCTCGGTTTCAGAGCGCTTGTCAGCGGTCCATATGTTGACTGTCAGGCCGTCTTCCTCAGACGACTGGAAACGGATCGGGTCGAGTGACACAAGGCCAGCTGCGCCGGTCCAGCGTGTAATCTCTTCATCAGACAGGCCGAGCCGTCTGTGTTCGTGTTCAGTGCGCAAGAATTCGTGCTTATGGGGCGCAAAATCCACCACAAGCAGGCGTCCATCCGGCTTCAGAATGCGCGCAGCTTCAGAAATGACGCGTTCAGGGCGGTCCATATAATGGAGCACCTGATGAATAATCACGAGGTCAGCCACACCATCCTCAAATGGCGGTGCCGTCACGTCACCATGGCGCACGCTGGCATTCTGAGCGCCGCTTTCAGCAAGGTTAGACCGAGCAATGGTCAGCATTTTGTGGCTGAGGTCGATACCTTCAGCGCGCTCTGCCATGCCTGAAAACAGGGTGAGCATACGGCCTGTGCCTGTACCAAGATCGACCATGAACTTCGCCGGCGTATCGCCTGCAGCTTTCAGAAGCGCCGCCTCTACAGCCTCGGTTGGATAGTGCTGACCGCGCACATCATCCCAGCTCTCAGCCTGACGGTTGAAATAATCCTCTGCCGCCTGTGCGCGCGCCTGTTTCACAACGGTGAGACGTTCCAAATCCCGAACGTATTCAGGGTGTTCGGCGGGCAGGAATGGCAAAATAGCATCCACAAGCTCGCGGCCTTCGCCAACGGCTGGCAGGCGATAAAACACCCATGCGCCTTCAGGCAGACGTTCAACGAGCCCCGCTGAGGTCAGGAATTTCATATGGCGCGAGAGGCGCGGCTGACTCATCGCCAGAATGTCGACGAGTTCCCCGACTGCAAGCTCTCCATGCGCAAGCAAGGCCAGCACGCGCAGGCGTGTTGGCTCACCAATACTGCGAAGGGCTTCGATTAGATCCATGACGCTCTCACTTATTCAGATCATATAAACATATATTTATATGATGGTGTCAAGCGCGTTTATAGGCACCTCTTTTATCGTGTTGCGATAAAAGCACATAAGGAGAGGCGTTTTAGAAACTCACATAGCCGTGACTTGAAACGACAAATTATAAACCAATTTCTCGTTTCAAATACACGGATAGCGCCGCTGACGTTGGCGAAGACAAGAGGGACATCATGAAACCTATTCTGGCACTCGCCTTCGCCTGCAGCCTCGCGGCATGCGCAACAGCACCTGGTGAAACGTCTCGCAGCGATCCGTATGAAGGTTTCAACCGCTCCATGCTGGGCTTCAATCTGGCGCTGGATGAAGCCGTTCTGGAACCGGCTTCAGAAGCCTATACAGCTGTGACGCCGCGCTGGGGCCGTGACCGTGTTGGCGACTTCTTCACCAACCTTGGCGAACCGGTCACGTTTGTAAACGAACTTCTGCAAGGCAATGTAGACGGCGCGACAGAAACCGGCGCCCGCTTCGTTGTGAATTCCACCGTTGGTCTTGGCGGTCTGTTCGATATGGCCCGTTTCCGCGGCGTTGAAGCTCATGATGAAGACTTCGGTCAGACGCTTGCCGTCTGGGGTGTAGACAGCGGCCCATATCTGGTGCTGCCACTTCTCGGCTCTACAAATCCGCGTGATCTGCTCGGTTTTGGAGTTGATCGGGGGATAACACCCACCAATTACGTGAACTACACGACCAATGATGATGACGAGCTAGCTGTGCGCAGCGGACTTGCCATTCTCAACGGCCTGAATGCTCGCTCTCGCGCACAGGGACAAATCGAAACTCTGCGCGATCAACCTGAACCTTATGTGGCACTTCGACGTGCGCATACCTCTCAGAGGGATGCCGCTATTAGAAATGGGCAATCTGACCCAGATGCGTACGAAGAATTGCCTGATTTTGATGATTTCTAGAGTGTCGGAGGGATATTTCTATGACACCGCTGTTTAAATCGCTGACCGTTGCTGCCAGCCTCGCCCTGAGCGTCAGCCTTCCGGCTTTCGCAGACCAGGCGTCTGAAGATTATGTACGTGAGAACGCCAACCACGCGCTCTCTACGCTGAATGATCCTGAACTCAATTCACTTGAGCGCCGTGAGGCGTTTCAGGGCCTGATGAACCAGTTCACTGATCTGGAACGCGTGTCCCGCTTCGTGATCGGTCGCTATGCGCGGGTGTTCAGTGATCAGGAATTTGATGCGTATTACGATGCCTATGCCCGTTATGCGCTCGCCACCTATGAAGCCGAACTGGACAAGTATCGCGGCGAAGAGATTGTTGTGACCGGCTCAACCGACCGCAACGACCGCGACTCGATCGTTGAGACTGTTGTACGCCGCCCGACAGGTGACCTGCCTGTGCGCTGGCGCGTGCTGAGCACTGACGATGGCGAGTATCAGGTTGTCGACGTTGCACTCGAGCTTGATGGCAACCTCCTCTGGCTGGCCATCGAACAACGCGCCCAGTTCATGGCGCTTCTCGACCGCTCTAACGGGTCATCTGCAGAGCTGATCCGCACGATCAACGAGATGACGGCACGTCTTGAGGCCCGCGCACTGGCGCAGCGTACTGATGCTGGTGAAATCACCGGCGCCTCTTCGGTTCAGGCAGGTCGATAAGGTCTCCGCCTTTCCTCCCGAATAAAAAAAGCCCCGCCAGACTGGCGGGGCTTTTCTTTTAAACTCAGCCACCCGCAGTCGGCAGCTCATAGCCAACCGCCGCGCCCGGCCCGAGGTCAATTCCAAGCGCGACCCATACGATCATCAGCGCGAGGCCGGAAATCAGGATCCAGATCGAATAAGGGATCATGATTGCGGTCAGAGATCCGATACCGAAATCCTTTTTCCAGCGCTGGGCAAAGATCAGGATGAGCGGGAAGTAGACCATCAGAGGCGTAATGATGTTCGTGGCCGAGTCGCCCACACGGTAGGCCGCTGTCGAAGCATCAGGAGAGATGCCTGCAAGCATGAGCATTGGCACCATCACCGGGGCAAGAAGCGCCCATTTCGCACTGGCCGAGCCGACGAACAGATTGATCAAGCCGGTAAACAGAACGATCAGGCCCAGAATGAGCGCCGGATGCAGATTGGCACTCTCAATAGCCGCCGCGCCATGAACGGCCGAAATCAGGCCCAGATTGGACCAGCCGAACATCGCCACGAAATGCGCCGCTGCAAATGCCAGAACGAGATAATACCCCATGTCTTTCATCGCATCAGCCATCATGCCAACGAGATCATCGCCTGATTTGATGGTCTTGGCGCATACGCCGTAGGCGACACCTGCAGCCAGGAAGAGAACGAGGAATGCCGCAACCAGCGAGTTGAACAATGGCCCGCACCGTTCAAACCATTCTTTCGCGGCAGCTTCATCCGCCGTCAGGCCCTGAGCAATGTATTCTGCATCAGTAATGTAGAGCGGCGTACCCGGCCCGATGACGAAAAATGTCCAGAGCGCAAACACGCCAAGCACCGCAATACCGGCCCACATAAGGCCTTTTTTCTGATCGTCATTGAGTGGCTTTTCAGCATCATCTTCAGTTGAGCCGTCAACGCCCTCCCAGGCACCAAGCTTAGGCTCGATGATCTTGTCTGTGACAAACCAGATGACCGGCACAAAGATCACCATCATCGCTGCAATGAAATACCAGTTGCCTGCGATATTGACCTGATAATCAGGCACCAGAATCTCGGCAGCTTCGAGGGTAATACCGTAGAGAAGCGCATCAAGCTGGCCCGGCGCGAAGTTCGCGGAGAAACCGCCAGAAACGCCCGCAAACGCGGCTGCGATACCTGCAATTGGATGACGCCCGGCAGACGCAAACAGAATACCTGCGAGCGGAATGAGTACAACGTATGCAGCATCTGCGGCGTGATTGCCTGCCATGGCGACGAAGGCGACGACTGGCGTAAGCAGAAATTTCGGCGCGCCGCGAACAGCCGCACGCATTGCGTCACCAAACAGGCCTGTACGTTCCGCCACACCTGCACCCAGCATCACGACGAGCACATAGCCCAGCGGGTGGAAGTGAGTGAAGGTTGCGGGCATTTCCGTCCAGAGACGCTGGATATTATCCGGCGACAAAAGACTGATGGCCGGGATCACGCCATCTGCACCAATGGCAAAGCGCGCCTTGTTTGCATCTGACATGCCGCCCAGAACCTGATCTGACAGCGTTGCCGTCAAACCTGTGAGACTCGCAATCACCGAAATGATGACCAGTACGACCAGAAGGAACAAAAAGATAAAAACCGGATCAGGCAGTTTGTTGCCCGCTCTCTCGACAAAACCGAGAAATCCTTTCGCGTGATCCCGTGTTTCAGGCACGTCGCTCATGTCTCACTACTCCCCAGACAAATTCCAAACCCGGAATAGAGCGCGTCACACGCCCGGGCGCAATCCTTACACGCGATAAAACCTAGCGCGTTAATCGGATAAATGCCCGCGAAGAATAAAACCCGACTTCAAAAAAATTACTGGCCTTCCCCTTGGTTAAGGGGCGACAGACCGAAATCTGACAGCTAAAACTCACGCCATAAATACTCGGATCGAGGGAGATAAACATCATGAAGACACGGATCACCGAACTATTCGGCATCGAACATCCGATCATTCAGGGCGGCATGCACCATGTGGGCCTCGCTGAAATGGCGGCAGCTGTTTCCAACGCTGGCGGCCTTGGCATCATCACCGCGCTGACACAGCCGTCTCCGGAAGCTCTGGCGAACGAGATCGCACGCTGCAAGGACATGACAGACAAGCCGTTCGGCGTGAACATCACATTCCTGCCTTCCCTCAACGCACCTGATTATCCGGCAATCGTCAAAACGGTTATCGATAGCGGCGTGAAAGCTGTTGAAACAGCGGGCAACAACCCGTCTGCCGTTCTGCCTTACCTGAAAGACGCAGGCGTAAAGGTCATCCACAAATGTACGGCTGTCCGCCACGCACTGAAGGCTCAGTCCATCGGCTGTGACGCTGTGTCTGTCGACGGTTTTGAGTGCGGCGGTCACCCGGGCGAAGACGACGTTCCTAACTTCATCCTTCTGCCGCGTGCTGCTGACGAGCTGGAAATTCCATTCGTATCTTCTGGTGGTCAGGCTGACGGTCGTTCGCTGGTTGCGTCTCTCGCATTCGGCGCAGAAGGCATGAATATGGGCACACGCTTCATCGCGACGAAAGAAGCACCAGTCCACGAGAACGTGAAGCAGGCAATCCTCGCAGCTTCCGAGCTCGACACACGTCTGGTTATGCGTCCGCTTCGCAACACAGAGCGCGTTCTGACGAACGACGCGGTTGAGCGTCTGCTCGTGAAAGAGAAAGAACTCGGTTCTGACCTGAAGTTTGAAGACATCGCAGCTGAAGTTGCCGGCGTTTATCCGCGCATCATGAAAGAAGGCGATATGGATGCAGGTGCATGGTCTTGCGGCATGGTTGCAGGCCTGATCAACGACATCCCGACCTGTCAGGAACTGATCGACCGTATCATGGCGCAGGCTGAAGAGATCATCACCCAGCGCATGGGTGGCATGCTCAAAGGCTAAGGCTTATTCAGGTTTCGGCTGGCACTCATACCCCGCCAGCCGAGACTGTTTTATTTTGTAGCCCACGGACTACCAGACGCTCTCAACAGCGTCACGAACAACTTGTTCATTGGCGTTGGAATGCCATGCGTTGCGCCAAGGCGCACAATCACGCCATTGCGGGCATCAATCTCCATCGGACGACCATTCAGACGGTCGGTATAGAGCGAATTGCCGACGCCTTCCGCTGAGTTTCGCTCCCGCTCGATCAGGCCTACAACCAGCTCATCAGGAATGTCTGCGCCTTCTGCGCGCCCGACCTCGGCGCACTCTGTCACGAGCCCGCGCACCATGCGTTCGACATCTTCATTCCAGACAGGCCCAGTGGACCGCATGGTCAGCGTCGAGAACGCGCCCACGCAGTTGAGACACAGCTTCTGCCATGCGCGTGACGTCCAGTTAGAGACCGCCTGCACATCCATCGGCGCATTGGCAAACAGGTCAACAAAGTCTGCGCCATTTGGACCTTCCGGTACGACAATCCAGCCAATCGCGTTCTGCACAACATGGCCCGGCGCTTTGCGGCCAGCCGGCAGGTCGACCACAACCGGCACAATCTCACGGCCTGGCATCAGCGCATTGAAACGGGCGACATGCTCAACACCGTTCTGGACGACCGCAATGCGCGTTCCCTCGCCTGCGAGCTTTTCAAGCCAGGGCAAAGTAGCCTCAGAATCATAGGTCTTCACCGCGACGAACACCCAGTCGACGGGCGTTGCCTCTGCAGAGTCAGTCAGAACCGTAGGCGAGACGTTCAGAACACCTTCCGGCGTTTCAGCGATGAGACGATCAAAGCCGGTTCGTGCGCACAGCGTGACGTCATGACGGGCATCATTTGCAAGCCATGCGGCAAGCGTTCCACCAAGCGCGCCCGGCCCGACAACTGCAATCTTCGCCATGATTTCGTCCTCTCAATCCGAAGCCCACAAAAAGACAGCGCCGGGTATGTTGCAACCCGGCGCTCTTAAAATTCGCAGATGACTGGCGGAATTATTCTTCGCCAGCTTCCTCTTCAGCCACTTCCTCGCCGCCGCGATCCGGTGTTGGCGCATCAGAGCTTTCAAGGAATTGAGGATCAGCGCGCATCATGCTGGCCTGCTCATAGTCATAGCCGAAGGACAGGATTTGCGCGTCCTGGCCGGCCGTGCCCATGAAGGAAATACCCACTGGCACGTCGCCGATTGTGCCCATAGGCACGGTGAGATGCGGATAGCCCGCGACAGCCGCCAGACCACCAGCACCAGACCAGGACGGCCAGACGTCAGGCTCAGTCGGGATAGCAACCGGCATGATCGGGCCGCTTGGCGAGACGAGAACATCAACGCCATAGTCAGACATCAGAAGATCGATGCCGAGTTCACGTGTGCCGCGCAGAACGTCAGCAGACGCCGTGACATAGGCTTCATCTTCAATGCCATTCGTAGCGTCCGCAATGGTGAACAGATCCTGCCCGAAGATGGAAAGCTCTGTTTCGGCATTGACTTCATTGAATGCGATCAGATCGGTCAGCGTGCGGCTCTCGACTGCTTCCGGCGTGCCTTCCAGATACTCGTTGAGGGTCGTCTTGAACTCATGGACGAGAACGGTGAACGCCTTCTGGCCGAAATTCTCGATCTGGGATTCGAAGGCGTCGATTTCGACGAGTTCCGCGCCCTGAGCTTCCAGAACTTCAAGCGCCGCGTTGAAGGTATCCGCCATGCCCGGCTGGTCTGACACGGAATAGCGCAGAACGCCGATGCGCACCCCTTCAAGCGACGTATCGCTGAGCGCAGACACATAGTCTGTTGCGCCCTCGCCTGTTGCCATGGCGGTCAGCATCATGGCTGCGCCTTCGACCGTGCGCGTCATCGGGCCAGCCGTATCCTGTGAGGATGAAATCGGCACGATACCCGCCTGAGAGACGAGGCCTACAGTCGGCTTGAAGCCAACCACGCCATTGCCCTGTGACGGACAAATGATGGAGCCGTTGGTTTCTGTACCAACTGTGCCCGCCGCAAGCATGGCCGCCATAGCCGCGCCCGAACCGGCACTGGAACCACAGGTCTGACGGTCCAGGACATGCGGATTGCGCGTGTGACCGCCAACACCGGACCACCCCGAAAGCGAGCCGTTAGAGCGGAAGTTTGCCCATTCAGAGAGATTGGTTTTACCGAGAATGATGGCGCCAGCGCCGCGAAGCCCTTCTACCAAAGGCGCATCTGCTTCCGCATAGTTTTGCGCCAGTGCCAGTGAGCCTGCTGTTGTCGGGATATTGTCCGCCGTGTCGATATTATCTTTCAGCAGGACCGGCACACCGGCCAGAATGCCAACCTCTTCGCCAGCCGCGCGGCGCGCATCAATCGCGCGGGCCTGTTCGATTGCATCCGGATTGAGCGACAGGACGGCGTTGATGGCCGGGCCATTCTCGTCAACTGCATCAATGCGCTGGAGATAAGCGGTGACCAGCATTTCGGACGTCACATTGCCTGCTTCGAGTGCTTCGGCGAGTTCCGGCAATGTAAGGGCAGTATAGTCGGTCATGACCGGCGGCGTTTCCGGCGTCGTTTCATCCGCCGCTGGCGTCGTGTCCGTCCCACATGCAGCCGCAAGAATTGCCGCTGCACTCAAGGCAGTAAGGTGTTTTCTGATCATCAGTTCCGCTCCCTGAATTTACGGGACGGAGACTGCGCTGCCCCTGAAAAAGAGGCAAGCGCCAAACAGAAGATTTAACCGGTAACGTACGGATTAAAGGCAGAACTGTCTGCAGAAGCAGCAGGCCAGAGGGTAGACCATTCGCCGCCCGAGCAACGCACGACAGAATTGCTCACGCCTTCACCCTGAAGTGCAAAACCGTTGGCAATCGCCAGCAGATTCGAAACGCCGAGCGCATCGTCCATCTCGACAGACATCAGACCGTTGCGGTCATAAAGAAAGTAGGCTGCGTCTTCGCTTTCCGCATTGCACATTTCCGGCAGCCAGATCTGACCGGAAATCAGACCGTTGGAAGATGATGTGAAGTGAATGCGGCGGTAATCGTCTGCACGCACATCACCCATGAGGTCGCGCGTATTACTGATCGCAAGCTCAAAAGCCCGCTCGCGAGTGACACCCTGAGATGCCAGTTGGTCGTTAGAAACGGCTGCGAGCGTCTGTGGGCTGTCCAGCATCAGGACGGCAACCAGGTCACCTGTGAACGGCTCGACGACGAGACCTGAATCGCTTGTGAGGTTGGCGTTGCGGACATAAGCGCGCGAACGCAGCTGAACGACGAGGCGCTCGGAGAAGTTCTCCATGTCAACGCCAGCCTCGATGAGAGAGACATAGCGCTGCGCCTGTTCGTCTACGATCTGGTCCAGTGTTTCAGGCGCAAGCTCGTACTGCTCGTAAGCTACGTTAGTGTAGGCCTGATAGTCGCAGTTATTGGCAGACGGGCCAGCGCGGAATGCTTCGTCTGAGATACGTACAAAGCAAAGCGTGTCCTCGCTAGTTTCCTGCATGGACTGGATAATGGCGTTACGAAAATCACGTGGGGAGACCAGCTCTTCAGACTGAGCCAGTGCTGGAAATGAGAAAAGTCCGGACAGTACCGCACCTGCGGCGAGAATGGATTTAACCAATAATTCCTCCCTTGAATCGCTGCTTGGGCGATCCTGTATTCATTCGTTAGCGTGCAGGCTCTTAAGGCCCCGTCTGAATTTTCCGGCTCTCTGGAACCTGGATACCGGCTTTCACCGCTGGTCTCACGCTATCCTTAATACTGATTAACCAGAAGATATGTTCCAAGGAAAGACAAAAAACTCAATACATATGAATTTAAGGCAAGAAATACGCCAATATAGCGGATAAGCTTCCAGATTAGGTGCACAACACTTTCTATCTTTATTGGAATAATACTTTAAAACAAATATTCCAAAAAGGCATAATAGATAGTGTCAGACGTCATTTAGGCGGCCGCATCCGCCCTGTACGCCCCGCGCGAACCGCTCTAAAATTGTGCGGCTCGCGGAATACACACGCGATATCACGAAAAAACCCGCCGAAGTGATGAGACACACGGTTTCTTTAGCGGGCAGAATGAATATGCTGGCGAGGACGGAACAGGAGTAACGTATGCCGGGTCAGGCCTGCATGTTTGATGCGATTGAAAAGAATTTGAATCTCGGAGCCGATCTGATCGGATTTATCTCCGATGATCAGTTCAACGACAAAACTGTTCCACCCTATCACTCCAGCATTGGCTGCCACATGCGCCATATTCTGGATATCTTCGATTGTATTCTAACCGGACTTGATGCCGGCAAGGTCGATCTGACGGCGCGAACGCGTAACGTGCAGGTCGAAACCGACCGCGATGTCTGCCACGAATATCTGGAGCAGGTTCTAAGCGGCCTCAATGATCTGCGCAGCGCGGATCTGGAACGCCTCATCGATGTAACTGACGATCTCGGCCTTGGTGCCGTCACCTGTAAATATACGCTCGGTGCTTTGCTCGTTCAGGCGCACAGCCATGCCATCCACCACTTTGCAGCACTCGGCTATATAAACTCCTGCCTTGGCATCAACATGCCGGCTGCCGAATTCGGCTATAACCCGACAACCCCGCGCGAGATTTGTGTCGGATAAGATTATTGCTCGCGGGTCCGCCGGGCATTTTCCGCAGATACAATTGCTATCACGTCAGCCAGTGGCGCATGACGCAGCTTTTTATGTTGCAACAGAAGGCGTGCTAAAGCGCCGTCGCGCTCTTCATTTCCACGGGGAGCGATAGACAGCGCAAGGCTGGTCGCGAACATTGCAGATGCCGGAGTTGTATCGGGCATAACAGGTCTCCTTTCGTCTGAATTAGTACAATACAGACGCCCCGCCAGCCCTTTAGTTTCAAATACTTATTTAGTTAACAGCGTGTTAACCCTTTCGGGCCGCACAAAGGTGATTTCTGGCCCGCCCTTATTCAGCGTCAATATTGCGCAGGCAAGGCTTATAGCCAGAACAGAGATTCCCGCCTAATATAAGTATATCATAATAAAATGAGGAACGTTCTCCATGCGCCTGAAATCTGTCCTGCCAGCTGGCCTTGCCGCATTGTCTGTCTGCGCTATCGCCTTCGCATCTATGCCCGCAGCCGGACAGGCTGACACAGCGCAAGACCAGCCCGCTATCGCCGATGATGGTCGCGAGATCCTCTATCTGACACCTGCGCAGCGCACCCATGTGCGCGAAGAAATGCGTATGTTCATTACCGGCGTTCAGGCGCTCACCTCCGCGCTCGCGGAAGAAGACCGCGCCGCCATCGCTCAAGCCGCATCATCCATGGGGCGTCCCGGTCGCATGAATGGCCAGATGGGTCAGGGTCGCGGCCACGGTCAAGGCAATGGCATGGGGCGCGGCATGGGCCATGGCGGCGGACAGGGCATGCATCAGGGGCAAGGCATGGGCGGTATGATGGCGAGCATGCCTGCGCCCTTCCATACACTTGGCCGCGGCACACGGATCAGCTTTGAAGAGATAGCGGCCATGTCAGACTCTGCTGAGATGCAGGATATTCAGCGCGCCTTTGCCGACACGCTGCAGAACTGCGTCACCTGTCACAGCACCTACACCGCAAGGGACGCTCAATAGGCGAGCTCACAAAGCTCAAAACCCCAATCCGGCCAAACAGATGGACCGGACCCCATTCCTCGTGTTCAATACCGTTAATTGTTTCATGAGGGGTCTGAGAACATGTTTTCACTTCTGGGGTCCATGACCCGTGCATCGGCAAAGCTTGTTGCAAGTTTCGCCCTCGTCATCGTTATCCTCGTACTCGCATTTGCATTCGAACCGGGCTGGGTTCGCGGCTTTCAGGACTGGATTGAGCTTCTGAACGACCAGCTGCGTACGCCGCCAATGCTGGATGATCAGGGGCTCATTCTCTACCGGACACTGGTCAACGAGAACACGATTTTCGGTATTCTGATGACGCTGATCTCACGCGCCATCATCGAAGTTATCGCCTGGTGCTTCGGCCAGCTGTTCAAATCGGAAGCTAAAGCCGGCTAATCCAGCATGCGTATGATGTTCGTGTCATACCCTCCGGAAGCGAGGGAATCGGTCGCCAGTATTCTCGAAGAGTGGGAACAGCTGGACTGGTCGGTGATTGACGCGAATGATCAGCAAATAGACGCGCGCGTTGTCCTGCCCGACAGCGATGGCCAGAAACTGGTCGACGCCCTTCAGGGCAGGCTTTCACCTTTCAAGAAATGGCGGCTGGTGATTGTACCGGTCGAGGCGTGTATTACGCCCAAATCCGACACAACAGAGATTACGCCCGAGCCGGATAAGGAAACCAAAGAGAAATCGCGCGAAGTTGCCCTGCGCGAGGAGATTTATCAGGACGTCGCAGAAGGCGCGAAAATAGACTCCAGCTTTCTGGTTCTGACATTCCTCTCTGCGATTGTTGCCGCCATCGGCATGAATGCCAGCAATATCGCTGTTGTCATTGGCGCCATGGTAATCGCGCCCCTTCTCGGCCCGCTGCTCGCGTTCTCTTTTGGCTCGGCCATTGGCGATGCAGAGCTCATGCTAAAATCGTCCAAGACGGCTCTGGCAGGTCTCGCCCTCGGCTTTGCCACCGCTTTTCTGATCGGCTTTCTCATCGAGGTGGATTTTGATAGCACCGAGCTGATTGAGCGGACGAATATAGGGCTGGATAGCGTTGCGCTGGCGCTCGCGTCAGGTGGCGCAGCCGCGCTCTCTGTCACGCGGGGCCTCTCATCAACGCTTGTCGGCGTGATGGTCGCTGTCGCCCTTTTGCCGCCATCTGTCGCTATGGCCGTTTATCTGGGCGCTGGCGAGTTCACACTGTCGGCACGCGCTGGCATCCTGCTCGCGACCAATATTATCTGCGTGAATATTGCGAGCCTTCTGGTTTTCGCGCTGCGGGGCATTCGCCCGCGCACCTGGCTGGAGCGACGCTCGGCGAAACGGTCAAGACAGATCAATCTCGCCGTCTGGGGCACACTGCTTGCTGGCCTGATTGTGTTGATTGTTATGGTTCTGACCTGAGCGTCAGCGGAACAGGCGTTGAATGCCCGGTCTGATGAATAGGAACACATCGTATAACCTGTTCAGCAGCCACCGGCTCGGGCCAAACCGGCCAATCGGGCACCCCCATCCGAAGCCGGGAAATTCAGAATAAATCTACCCCTAAGCGTTGACTCTCGAAAAAATTCTCTTTTAGGTTAATTTCTTGAAAATTTTACTGCCATGGGGGGCGGAGTAATGATCGGGACGAAATTCAAAAGAAGAAAGTTATTGGCATCTGGTCTAGGCGGAGCGCTGATTACGTGTCTAGCTGGCTGCACAGGAGCCATGCACCTACGCCCTACGCACCTGTACTACGGAAACGTCTCAATTCCCGTCGAGTGCACTACTAAAACGGTCGGAAACGTCGAATACGCAGATAACACTGAATGGTGCGTAACCTTGCGCGAACTAGATTCAATGTCGGAGTCTTACAAGACGGCAGCCCTAGAAACCACGAGAGTCAATTCATTTTTGGGATATGAGCAAATTTTAGGTGCAGCCTCAATTGCCGGCTTCACTATGTTTGATGCACACCCCGATAATATTCGCACAGCGGCGTTTCTAACTGGCGCTGGTAACGCACTTCAAGGAAATTTGTCTCCCGGAGAGCGAAGCGACATTTTTGCAGACGGCGTGCAGGCGATCAACTGTGTAATAGAAATCGGATCCAGGTTTCAACGGGCTGAAACCCCATCCATTGCTACAGGCACGCTGGTTTTAGTCTCGGGAGACGACTTGGCAACACTCCCGTTGCCTAGACTGTTGCACAAAGCAAGCCGTTTCGTGGCGGTGAATAGAATCGTTTTAAACGATTCGTCGTCCGTACCGGACGCTCCTGTGGCGCTACGCACAGTCAGCATTTTAGATACGCTTGATGAGATCACTGAAGATACTCGCGAAAATGACGCAAGCCGACAGCGCGCACCCGCCAGCGTCCGCAGAATTTCCTTTCAGATTTTTAGCACAGCTGAGCGTCGCTTAAGCAACCAACTTCCCGATATTTCCAGTCTCAGGGACGCATTGATCAGCCTATCGGATGAACCGGAAGGGACGGCCACAGAAGCACAAAACCCTGCTGTTGCAGAACAGCAGGCAGCACAGCGAGTTCAAATGATTACCCAAGACAAGCTCGCCACACCAACAGCAGCGGATGACTACTTTAACAATGTCATCGCAGATGCAGAAAAGTATCTGCGGGCTCTAGATCACTTCCAAAATGCTCCAGGCAAGGAAGATATCGAAGAACTGGGCGCTTGCTTGAACCATTTTGAATAAGATGATGCCAAATCCAAGCAGTTTGCGAACGGATTTCTGGAAATTGTGAATAGAAGCCAAAGCCGGCAAAGCCCTAGCGAAACAGCTTTTGCAGGCCCGGCCGGACAAGCAGGAACACATCGTAGAGCCGGTTCAGCAGCCAGCGGCTCGGGCCAAACCGGCCGATCGGGTGCACCCATCCAAAACCTGGAAACTCAGAATAAAGCCGCGTGAAGGCCTCGGCGCCGTCAATCATGCGCCCGTCTGTATCGCGCACATGAAAGCGGGCGAGCAGTTTCCTCTGAGGTATCGGGCAAAATTCAGCAGCATCGGGCGGTGAGACATCTTCGAAAGCCACACGCTCATGCTTGTCCATACGGCGCAGGAATGAAATCTCGCGCCGGCAGAGCGGACATGCACCATCATAGAAGACCGTTAGCTGGTTCATGCCTCAGTATTTGGGGCATTCATCCACGAAAACCATTGGACACGTTTACGCAGACGTTTTCTGCCCGCGACGGAAACGCTCTGCCACCCAGACGCCAACCATCAGAGGCAGGCTGAGCAAAAAGCCACCCGCGACAAGCAGAGGCCAGACCTTCCAACGGTCGCGGCGCGCCACCGATGCGACCTCTTCATTGTCTGTCTCAGCTTCGGCAGGTTGCATGTCCGCTTCGGCAAGCAAAGCACGCGCCTCGTTTTCATAGCCTTCAGGAATGGAGACACGGCCGCCGAGCGCCATGTTCATCATCCAATCGTTATGGGCCATGTTGAAGTCCGCAACGACGGCCGGAATGCCATTGGCTTGCAGATAACCTGCGATCACAACCGCCTCCTCGTTAGAGGCGCAATTGCGAATAGTAATGCTTTTGCTCATGGCTTCAGCTTACACAATTTCTGAGTGCCAACAAGGAAATCAGAACCCGTCCTAGAACGGGTTCAGCGTGTAGCCCTGCTGCTGCAAGAGCGCGTGAGATGTCATCGCGGAAAGCGAAATGGTGACGCCCGGCAGAAGGTCATCTTCGCTCACATCGCGGTAGGCGGCGCTCTGCCCACACAGCTCGATGATCACGCCATGCGCGATGAGCTGTTCGATCAGAGGCGCATTCGGGTTTTCGGCCCCATAGCTATCAGCGTTCAGAAGGTCGCGATACGCCCCGCCATGAACGACGACGGCCAGATGGATATTCTCTTCCGGCACACCTGCGGCGACATGCATGTTGAGGAAACGGGCCGGCGTAACGAGCGCGCGGCTTACTTCGCCCTCGGCTGCGGCCTGAGCGATATCGTAAGCGATGTGGAATTCGGTATCGGCACCGAGGCGCGCATCTTCTACAGCGGCAACATCACCAAAACCGGTAATAACCGTGCCCGGCACGAAGTCCTCAGGCCCAGCGTGAGCCGACAGAGCGAAGCTTACGCCCATAAGACATGAGATCAGAACTGCGCGCATGGGAGACCTCCACAATATCAAGATGCGTGGAGGTTAGGCCGGTTTTGAGAGGGCGTCGAGATATGTCCGCAGATACCCACGAAGCTCGGTATCCATGCATAGATGACAGCGATTACACCAGCCTCACGATTTAAGCTTGGATGCCCGTCTACACGGGCATTATCGGGCACAGTGACGGGCATCACCCCCAGTATTCGCGCCCCATCATGGCTTCTGCTTTCACGGTGGCGCTTTGGCGATGAGACTCTACGAATTCATCCCAGTCTGAAGATGGAACTCTGATGTTCCGCCCAGACATGACGGTAACAATGCGCGTGGCGGTCCTGCCCATCAAATCAACATCGACCCAGAAATCTGCTCCGATCGCGACGCCCGCGCCGTCGTCAGGCGGCAGCACATAGACCGGAACGACCTTCTGAATGCGGCGATCTGACAAAATTAATCCCGAGAAAACTTCTTGAACTTCGGACGCTTCAGCTCGACAGCTACCGTTTCCGGACGACCGCATTTTCCTTGTAAGCCTGATCGGGGGCTTTGCGGACGGCGTCTTCGACGAAATTATGCCACGCTTCGGAACCCGACTCGAAAGGTGTCGAACCTATGAAAGTCTGATGCACTTTCCCAACACCAGAGGCATGCGTTATCGCCACAATCACATCCACACCCCACAGGTCCTTTGAGCCATCCGGCTTTTCAGGACCATAAATGGGGATCGTGTCGATGACTTTTTCCAATCTTTAACCCCGGGAGAATTTCTTGAACTTCGGACGCTTTGGCTCGACAGCCTCGGCACCGAGGCGGCGTTTCTTGTCTTCAATATAAGACGAGAAGTCACCTTCGAACCATTCCACATGGCTGTCGCCTTCAAAGGCCAGAATGTGCGTACACATACGGTCAAGGAACCAGCGGTCGTGCGAGATGACCACGGCGCAGCCCGGGAAGTTCTCAAGGCCTTCCTCAAGTGCCTGCAGGGTTTCCACGTCGAGGTCGTTGGTCGGTTCGTCGAGGAGGAGCAGGTTGGCGCCGGATTTCAGCATTTTCGCGAGGTGGACGCGGTTACGCTCACCACCGGAAAGAATACCGACAGGCTTTTGCTGGTCGGAGCCTTTGAAGTTAAACGCGCCAACATAAGCGCGTGAATTCACTTCCACACCGCCAAGGTCGATCACATCCGTACCGCCGGAGATTTCCTGCCAGACAGTTGCCTTCGCATCGAGCGCGTCGCGGGACTGGTCGACATAGCCGAGCTTCACCGTGTCACCCACACGCAGCGAACCGTTATCAGGTGTTTCCTGACCGATAATCATACGGAACAGCGTAGACTTACCCGCGCCGTTCGGACCGATGACGCCGACAATACCACCCGGAGGCAGTTTGAAAGAGAGATCGTCAATCAGCAGACGCTCACCGAAGCCTTTAGTGAGGTGATCAACTTCCAGAACCACGCCGCCAAGACGCGGGCCTGGCGGGATGCGGATCTGCGCTGTTGAAACCTTCTCGGACTCCGCCTTGGACGCCATTTCCTCATAGCGGGAAATACGCGCTTTGGATTTCGCCTGACGGGCTTTCGCACCAGCACGGACCCACTCAAGTTCTTTGGAGAGCGTACGCTTCTTGGACGCTTCTTCGCGCGCTTCCTGCTCCATACGCTTGGCTTTCTTCTCAACCCAGGCCGAGTAGTTGCCTTCGTATGGAATGCCACGACCACGGTCGAGCTCGAGGATCCAGCCGGTGACCTGATCGAGGAAGTAACGGTCGTGGGTTACGAGGATCACACAGCCTGTGAAGTTGACCAGATAGTTCTGGAGCCACGCAACCGTTTCCGCATCAAGGTGGTTGGTCGGTTCGTCCATGATGATCATGTCAGGCTTGGAGAGCAGCAGACGAACGATTGCCACACGGCGGATCTCACCACCCGAAAGCTTGGTCACGTCAGCGTCTTCATCCGGGCAGCGCAGCGCGTCCATGGACATGCGGATTTTGGAATCGATGTCCCATGCGTCGGCCGCGTCGATCTGCTCCTGCAGCGCAGTCATCTCTTCCATGAGCTCGTCGGAATAGTCTTCCGCCATTTTCATGGAGACTTCATTGTATTTGTCGAAGAGCTGCTTTTCAGGGCATTCCGCGGCAATGTTCTCGAACACGGACTTGTTCGGATCGAGCTGCGGCTCCTGAGGCAGGTAGCCGATCTTGATGCCATCTGCCGCGCGCGCTTCGCCGTTAAACTCTTTGTCTTCCTGCGCCATGATGCGCAGCAGGGACGACTTACCAGAACCGTTCACGCCGACGACGCCGATCTTGGCATCCGGAAGGAATGACAGGTGGATATTCTCGAACACCTTCTTGCCGCCCGGATAAGTTTTGGACAGGCCCTGAAGCTGGTAGATATACTGGTAAGATGCCATTGACTGCGTGCTCTCTGAATTCCAAGAATTTCAAAGGCTGCGTTTTGCCTGAGTTAATCGATGAATTCAATACGCGACTGCGATTGAGGAGAAACAATGCCCAGCACGCAAGGAAACACACCTCTTGGTGTACACGATCTCTCTGAGGATATGTTTGGTCTGAGCGTGAGAGGGCTCAAAACAATTAGTCACCTTTTCACACAACCAAAAACTGTTTTCGAAGCATCGCGAAGCGCCGATTGGTCAGGTGGAAGCTACACGCCCTCAATTCGTCTCGTATTCTCTATTTTGGCTGTAATTGCAGCTATCCGTTTTCTCTGGGCGGGTCCTGACAGCTATATGAGCCAGTCGACGTTTGACCAATTGATGGCGTCGCCTGCAATCAACGACCCGGCCATAGCCGATTTGATTAGAAACGAGATCATGAGTGCGTTCCTACTCATGTTTCCGTTCACCTTCATGCTCGCTCAGATACTCGCTGCACTCAGCCTTCATATCTGGGGAACCGGAACAAAGACGACCTTACGCATCCGGTTTTTCTTTCTCGCAATCACGCCCAGCACACTCGTCACGCTGATTATGTTGCCATTTTTGTCGATGATCCCACTGTCATTTTATTGGCATTACACGGTGCTGATGTTCGTCGTGACCTACCTTCTGGATGTGCTGACCAGCTATCGCGGCGCGGTCGCAGGAAGCGGACGCTTAACTCGTATATTTAAATCCTGCCTTCTGGGCCTGACGGCATTGGTGGCATCACTTGTTGCAAACACAGGTGGATTTGCCATTGCGAGTTTGTTTGTATCTCTCAAATTCGCCACGCTCACAGGCTGATCATTCCACACGGTGTGACGCGATGACGGCTGGTAATATACGTTGAAGCTGCCATATCTCGGCAAACACAAATCGGACAGGTCACATGTACGCAGACACTTCGAGATATAACAGCGTTGCCCGCTTCCTCCACTGGGTGATTGCCTTTCTCATTCTGGGCAATTTCATCGGCGGATGGCTGATGACCCATGAGGGCTTCTCTGAAGACTTCCAGTTCAACGCGTTTCAGCTGCACAAAAGCTTCGGCTTTGTTGTACTGATCCTGTCTGTCTTCCGCCTGTTGTGGCGCGTTGCTTACCGCGCCCCGCCAACACCGATTGGCATGCCCGCCTGGGAGAGAGTGATCAGCAAAATCACCCATATCGCCTTCTATGTGCTGATGATTGGCGTGCCGGTGATTGGCTGGATTTACGTGTCTGCCAGCCCGCTGGATATCCCGACCAAGCTGTTCTTCACTGTGCCTGTGCCTCACCTGCCTGTGCCGGTTGATGAGGGGCTGGCTGAGCTCTTCTCCGGCTTCCACGAATTCTTTGCGTTCGCCACACTTGGCCTTTTCGTCCTCCATGTGGGCGCGGCGGCGAAACACTATTTCATTTCACGAGACAACATCATGCAACGCATGGCCGGTCGCGGCTTTGGCCCGCTTCTGGCGCTGCTGTTTGCAGCCGTGATGGGCGGCGGCGTTGCCTATTCCATGGTGAGCTATCAGGGCGGCCATGAGGAAGAAGGCGAGGACCATTCTGCGGCGGAGGCAACATCCACCGAACCGGAAGCAGATGCTACGGAACCCGCCGAACCAGCAGTAACAGAGACCGCGACTGACGATGAAGGCCTTCTTGTGCCTGCTGTCGCAACTGGTCCGAATGCATGGACGATCATCGAAGATGAAACCTTCATTGAGGTCACTGCCTTCGCAAACGGCGCACCGCGCATTGCCCGTATGGATGATGTTCAGGGCGCTATCGAGCTAAACCTCGAAGAGCCACAACCGGATGATTATATCGACGTTCTGATTGGTACGCGCAGCCTTGAGAGCGACGACAGCAATGTTCGCATGCAGGCCACGGCCGCAGGCTGGCTGAACACGCCGCGCTTCCCGCAAGCACATTTCGTTTCCAGAAACATCACGCGCACTGGCGAGCTTGAATTCGAAGCCACCGGCGACCTCACTCTGCGTGATATCACTGCGCCCGTAACGCTCACATTCAGCGTGGCACTGGAAGACAATCACGCGCTGGCAACGGGCCTTGTGGAATTCGACCGCGCAGACTTTGACATTGGCGACGCACAACCTGAAAACACATCTGTGACCGTTTCGGTTCAGGTGGGGGCAGACCGTGTCAGATGACGAAAGCAATCAGCTAAGATCACGCAAGGTCGGCGGCGACGATCTTATCGAAGACATGTTTGGCCTCAACCTGCGGGGCCTGAAAACGCTGTGGGTGATGTTTGTTTCACCTAGAGTTGGATATGAGGCTGCACGCTCGCCCGATTGGATAGACCGAAGCTACACGCCTTCGATACGGCTTTTATTCTCGCTTCTGGCAGTCATGACAGCGACCCGTTTTTTATGGGCGGGCGCAGACAGCTCCATCCACGCTCTCGTGGACGGACAGGTTGCAGCCCTTGAAGAGTTCGGGACACAAGAAGAACGCAGCGCGTTTACCGAGCACATTATTGATTATTTCCTGCTCCTGTTTCCCTTCAGCTTCATGCTGTCGCAGGCGATCTCAGGTAGCTTGCTGCGGGTCTGGGGCAAAGGCACAAACACGATTGTTCGCGTCCGGCTTTACATGCTGGCCATGCTGCCAAACGCAACATTCACATTGTTTGCGTTACCGCTGATGACGCTCCTGACAGTGCAGCAACAGACCGAATTCTCGCTGGCGCTCATCGCGCTCACGTTTCTGATAGATTTCGTCACCGTGATGAGAGGCGGCGTGGTCAGCGAAAAGCGCAGCGGCAGGATCATAAAAAGCGCGCTATACGCGACGGCTTCCAATCTCACGGCCATCATTTCGAACTCGCTCTGTGTCATGCTAGCCAGCATCATCGCCGGCATCGTCATCGCAATGCCTCAATAGCTGACGGGTACACTTGTTATTCGCTCAGACGCAGTGTTCACTGTGGATAGCAGCTGCGGGGGCAGATTTTCGTGACACAAGATACCGAACGGAACACCGAAGCCGCCGTGCGAAAAAAGCCCGGGCTCGATGCGCTCATCGAGGATATTTTCGGTCTGAACTTCCGCGGACTGAAAACGATTGGCCATCTATTCTGGAAACCAGCTGCCGTTTTTACCGCAGCGCGCGATGAGGATTGGGAACACCGGTATACCCCGTCCATTCGCCTTTACTTCTCGCTTGTCGCCGTCCTGGTGTTTTTCCAGTTCATCTGGGCTGGAGAAAACTCTTTCATGACGGAGTCTTTTCGTCAGTTGCTAAGGCCATTCACTGAAAGCGAAATCGGAAACGTTTTTTCTTTGGAAGAACTCGTCTCACAGTCCGTGAGAATTTATACGCTAATGTATCCGGTCACGCTCGGCCTCTTTGCGGCAATCGCCGCCATGATGACATTTATCTGGGGTAAGAACTCAGGATTTGTAACACGCATCCGGCTGTATTTCGCAGCGATCATCCCACTCTCCACTGTAGGCTTCATCATCACAATGGCCTCATCGGTCGCGAGCACCGACATGAGCGCAGCCATATTTGGCGTGTCTTTGGTGCTCACCACGCTGGTCGGGTTTCTAACCGTCTACCGAGGCCTGAAATCTTCTCATCCAAAAGGCCGCATCTGGCGCGCCATACTTTTCTCATTGATCGTTATACTTTCAACGACGATCAACGGCGTATTTGCGCAGTTCATTTCAGGTACAGTGGTCGGATATAACGCCGCCGGCCAACGGGATACCACGCCTTCCGCAACCGACGTCACGGCGGAACCTGAGCTGGAAGCAATGGCGGGCTAACGAAGAGCTTCGCAGCTCGCACGCAGCTCGTCATAACGAAGATAGGCATCTGCGGCCTCACCTTCGTTCATCTGGTACTGCACTTCATCAATATCCGGCAGCACGACATCGCAACCGAGATCACGCGCGATGAGGAACCAGGCCAAAGCCAGCGGCATGTCTTCATGCGCGATCTGACCATCGCGACAGATGAGACCGAGCCGGAAGGCACTGTCTGCATCCGCCCCATCAAGGGCAGCGCGTGTCCAGTAGTGGATGGCTTTTTCAATATCCTGACCGCAACCGAAGCCGCTCATCAACATATTCGCGTAGGCACCTGCGGCTGGACCGTGTCCCAGTTCAGCGGCCTGATGCATGAGCCCCGACGCCGTGCAGGCTTCTTCATGGCTTTCCGCCACTGAAGCGATCCGGCGCGCGGTCTCATAAAGGGCATTTGCGTCGCTCATAATTTCTATAGTGTGACGATGACACAGTCGAAAACAACGCTAAAACGGGTTCCATGAACAAACTTTCTCTTCTGCCCGCCTTTTTTCTGGGGATTGCTGCCTCTCTGAGCAGCCCGGCCCTCTCTCAAACCAGCTCTACGGACCAAATGACCGAATCACCTCGTCTGACGATCGAGCGTCTCTACGCGTCGCCTTCCCTTTCCGGACCAAGCCCGCGCGGTGTCCAGTTTTCTCCGGACGGCTCCCGCGTGACCTTCCTGAAAGCCCGCGAAACCGATGCGTCACGCTATGACCTCTGGCAGTTCGATGTCGAAACCGGCGAACAGAGCCTTCTGGTGGATTCTCAGATCCTCGAACCGGAAGAAGTTCAACTTTCTGAAGAAGAAATCGCGCTACGCGAGCGCCGCCGTATCGCGGGCCAGCGTGGTATCGTGTCGTATGACTGGGGCACTGCGAATACGATCCTCGTGCCGATTGGCGGCGACCTTCACCTGATCACGCTCAATGGCGATGACGTTGAAGCACGCCAGCTCACCGATACTGATGCCTTCGAGTATGACGCCAAAGTCTCCCCGCAAGGCAATTTCGTCAGCTTTATCCGTGACGGCGCCCTAGTCGTCATTGATCTGGCGACCGGCGAAGAAAAGCAGATCACGCCTGATGCGGACCCTGACAACGCGATCTCCTACGGCGTTGCTGAATTCGTCGCTCAGGAAGAGATGAGCCGCTATACCGGTTACTGGTGGAGCCCGGACGAGAAACACATTGCCTTCACCCGCGTCGATGAAAGCACGGTAGACATCATTCCGCGCTTTGACATTGCCGCTGACGAAGTGACGGTAATCAACCAGCGCTATCCACGTGCGGGCCGCCCGAACGCCATTGTCGACCTGAAAGTCTTCAGCCTGGAGACCAACCAGACTCATGATGCCAACTGGCGCAAAGATGACTGGGGCCCAGCGACAGACCAGTATCTGGCACGGGTAAACTGGGCTGGCGAAGCTCTGGTCGTTCAGTCTGTGAACCGGGACCAGACAGTTATTCGCTGGACACAGCACTGGCCATCAACCCTGTTCTCACAAGAAGCATTCTATGAAGAGACCCAACCAAACTGGGTGAACCTTTCCAACGACTTCATCACGCTGAGCTCTACACCGGGCAATATTCACCGTCAGGGCGATCTGGAAATCCTGACGACGACAGAAGCAACAGGCTATCGCATGCCGGTGATCGTCACGCGGGACGGTGCCGCACCAATGCTTCAGACGGAAGACGGCGTTGTGCGCGGCTTCTCAGCGCTGAATCGCAATAGTGGTCGCCTCTATTTCACGGCCAATTTCGACACGCCGCTGGAAACGCATCTCTACCGTGTGCAGCTTCCGCCTTCTGATGAAGAGGTCGCAGAAATGGGCGCAGAATGGATACCAGGCTCACCCTGCATTGACCGTTCACCGGAAACGCCGCGCACGCGCGTTGAGTGCGCCCATTACGAGCGTATCACCGAAGCGGGCAAAAGCTGGTCCATCACAATGGCACCGGATGGGCAGAGCTTTGTTGGCACGTCTTCCTCACCAACCCAGCCACCGCAGACGGGCCTCTACTATGCTGACGGCACGCTGATCACATGGATTGAAGAAAACCGCCTCGACGAGGACCATCCATACTATCCGTATCTGGCAAACCATACCGTACCAGAATACGGCACACTGGAAGCCGACGATGGCCAGACGCTTCACTACTCGATCCAGACGCCACCTGATTTCGATCCGAGCCAGCAATATCCGGTTCTCGTCGAAGTTTATGGCGGCCCACACGTTCAGACCGTAAACCGCAACTGGGAGCGCATGAGCGATCAGTTCTACGCGCAACAGGGCTATGTTGTGTTCCGCCTGGACAATCGTGGCTCATACTATCGCGGCAAGCGATTTGAAGACGTGATCTTCCAGCTGACAGGCGTACCTGAAGTGCGCGACCAACTGGTGGGAGTCGAATGGTTGAAAGAACAGCCGTTTGTAGACCCTGACCGCATTGCCATTCAGGGCTGGAGCTATGGTGGCTATATGACCCTGATGACCATGCTGCAGGCCGAGCCTGGCACATTCGCAGCCGCCGCATCTGGCGCGCCGGTTACAGACTGGACGCTCTATGACACGTTCTACACAGAGCGCTACATGCGCACGCCGCAGAACAATGCAGACGGCTATGACCAATCCTCTGTGTTCTACCATCTCGACAATTGGGAAGGTGAACTGACGCCGCTTCTCCTTATGCACGGCATGGCGGACGATAACGTCACTTTCGACAACACGACCCGCCTGATGGCGGAAATGCAGCAGCGCGGTCTGGTGTTCGACCTGATGACCTATCCGGGCCAACGACACGGCATTCGCGGTGAGGCGCTCGGCACGCATCTGATGCGTACGCGTATGCAGTTCCTGAACCGCCATCTCATGCCGGAAGCGGCTGAATAAGTTTTCAGAACAGCAAGTGAAACAAAGCCCTCTTCCACCGGAGAGGGCTTTTTCTTTGGCCGCAATGACAAGCTCACATTATTTTTTGACAAGCACGCTTGACCTTAAATCAAATTTCTGACAAGCAACCTTTACTCAAAGAAAAGGACACATGTCATGCTTTCGTGTTTGAAACCAGATCTCCCCAAGCTCGGCGCCGCACTGGCCGTTGCCTCTATCGAACTGGCTGCCGCCGCATTCCTCGCTGCACCGGCGCAAGCCGAAGTACCGATCTGGGTGATCGAGGATGCCGACTCCACCATCTACGTGACCGGCACGGTTCATATGCTTCCGGAAGGCACCGAATGGCACGGCGAAAAGCTGGACGCCGCGCTGGATGAAGCCACCGAAATCTGGCTCGAAATTCCGATGACGGGCTCGATGGCCGACATGCAGGCGGAAGCCGCGCCACTGATGATGCAATATGCGCTATCGGTCGATGCGCCCCTCTCCTCCCGCCTTACCGCCGAAGAACTTGAACTCCTCAACGCCGCTATGGAACGGGCAGATATGCCGGCACAGGCACGTGCAGGTATGGAATACATGAAGCCATGGGTCGTACTGCAGGCTGTTGGTATGGCGCCGCTTTCCGAGGCGGGATACGACCCGGAACAGGGCATTGATGTTCAACTCGTTCGTATGGCCATCGAGCAAGGCGACAGCGTTCACGGGTTTGAGACTCTGGAACAGCAAATCCAGTTCTTCGCAGGCATTCCGGATGAAGATCAGGAACAAGCACTTCGCGATCTTCTGCGCGTCTCTGAAGAAGAAACCGCAGAGATGGTGACTATGGCTACGTCCGCCTTTGAAGGCTGGGCTAATGGCGACGTTGAAGGCATGGAAGCGCTCTTCACCGCATGGGCCGAAGACGAAGACTCTGCGCTCTCGCCTCTGCCATATAACCGTATGGTCGCTGGCCGCAATGCCGACTGGGCAGAGCAAATCGAAGACATGCTGGCTGGCGAGGGCGTTCACCTCATCGCCGTCGGTGGTGGACACCTTGTCGGGCCGGACAGCCTGTTCGAAATGCTGGACGATCGCGGAATTTCAGCCTCTCGCTACTAGTCCCGCCGCGTAATTTAGCGCGAACCGTCCGGACTGAATATCCGGGCGGTTTTTTGCGCATCTTCGCGTTGCATAGAGACGCCATTTCGGGATTTTTCAGGGCGCACACCTTGCACCGCACCGCAGTGTGAGGAATGACAGTCTGGTGGATCAAAGGACCGGACATGAAGCCCTGGAAAATTCTATCATCGCGCCAGACCTATAAAGACAAATGGCTCGGCGTTCGTACCGATACGGTTGAGCTGGCGAATGGCGCAGTCATTCCGGATTTCCACATTATTGAATACAAGGAATGGGCTGCCATTCTGGCCTTCACCGAAGATGGAGAGCTGATCGTTATCCGCGAATACCGCCATGGCTGCCAGTCCATCACGCTGGGCCTGCCTGCTGGCAGCGCCGAAGAAGGCGAGACGGATTACCTCTCAGTCGCGCAGCGCGAGCTGCTGGAGGAAACCGGCTATGAAGCGGCTGAATGGGTGAAAACCGGACAGGCCTATTCCAACTGGGCAACCCAGAATAATCAGGTGCACTTCTTCCTCGCATTCGGCGCGAAAAAGGTCGCGGAGCAGAACCTTGATGCGACCGAAGAAATCGAAGTCCTCACCATGAAATACGAGGATTATCTGAACTTTGAGGGCATTACGCCGAACCAGTGCCACCACGCTGCGGCGCTTCATTATGCAGAACGTTATTTTGCGAAACATCCTGAGAAAAGGCCTTGAGCTTAAACCCGTGATTGTGCACGGTCCGCTCTGAGAAGAGGGGAAGTTCATGAGCATGAAGTCTGGTCTGTTCGCCAGTCTTGCGGCTGCAACTCTATTTGCGGCACCAGCTCTGGCGCAGGACTGCACTGCAACGCCGTCGGATGGAGCTTTGGAATCGCAGGTGCAACTGAACACCCTGCTTGATGACGGCTATGTCCAGTTCGCGGGATACCTTGCTTTGGTGGCCTACGCCCAGTCAGCTGATGCGTGCGCGGACCGCCAGATTTTCGAACAAGCCTATGTTCGCGCCTCTCAAAGCGAAGAGAGCTCGATCATGATTCAATGGGAAAACTGGAGCCGCAGCCCTCTGGATGTTCGCTACCCGAGAGCAGCTGCAAATGATGGTTTCGGCTCAGAATGTACCGTCACATTCGACCTTCCTCAGGCAAGCCCCGCCCAGAATGTGAATGTCGATTGCACCAATCCGCTTTTCAAATCGCCTATTCACGAAGGCATGCGGCAGGTGATGTGGGCACCGCCTCATGTGGGAGAGCGCTTTACGCCAGCCGAAGACCTCTCTTTTGATCTGTCTTTCTCTTCTGTCATTCAGGATTGGGTATTCTGATAACAGAATCCGTCGTAGAGACGGTCGTATGACAGATCAGAACACGCAAAATCGCACCTGGTATTTCGTTCGCCATGGCGAGACAGACTGGAACGCTGAAAAGCGTATGCAGGGCCAGTGGGAGTCCAATCTCAATGAGAATGGCAAAGGCCATGCAGACGTAAACGGTAGCTGGCTCGCCACGCTGCCTATCGAGCATATCTGGGCGTCCCCACAGGTGCGCGTGCGCCAGACCGCGAAGATCATCTCAAAGCATGTGGCACTTGCGGCTAACCCGAACTTCGATGACAGGCTGAAAGAATGGAGTTCGGGCGACTGGTCCGGAATGCTCTATGCGGACATCGCCAAAGAGCGCCCTGATGAATGGGCTAAATGGGTCGAGGACCGGTATAATTACCGCCCGCCAAACGGTGAGAACTTCGTAGACCTTGAAGTCCGCGCGGACAGCTTCTTTGAGGACGCCTCAAAGGTGACCGCCGAGACCGTAGCTGTGCTTGCGCATGGCTTCATCATCCGCGTCATGGTCAGCCGGCTTGCAGGCCTGTCTCAAGCCGATGTTCTGGCCGTGAAGCAGACCAATGACACCGTCATCCGTGTGCGTCAGTCGAACGGCGAAACGATCATAGATCATTTCGTAGGCGGTATTGGCCCGCATGCCGGCCTGCCTCTTGGCGAACAAGGCGCAGCCTGAACCAAAGAAAAAGCCCGGCTCAATCGCCGGGCTTCAATCTGTTACGCCACCAGTTCTTCTTCGAAAATCCGATCAACTGGCTTATCGCCGGATTGCAGTTCAAAGAGCGTGTTCTTTGCCTCTGGGCGCTCAACCGCAGCCTGAAGCACATGGGCGACGTCAGCACGCGGAATCTCACCGCCATTATGGTTGATGTCCTCGACCTTCACCTTGCCTGTCGGAGATTCATTCGTGAGGGCTACCGGACGCACGATGGCATAATCCAGCCCTGACTTTTTGAGATAAGCGTCTGCCTCACCCTTCGCTCGCAGATAGTCCTGCAGATATTCCGGGCCAGCTTCCGGTGTGTCAGCGAGCATGGAGCTCAGCATCACAAACCGGTCTACGCCGGTCGTTTTGGCAGCATCGACAAGGCTGATCGCGCCATCACGGTCCACGGCTTCTACGGCTTTACCGCCAGAGCCTGCTGCGAATACAACGACATCAATGCCTTCCAGATTTTGAGGAAAAGTTTCAGGCTGTGTGAGGTCCATCATCACCGGCTCTGCGCCCATGTCTCTGATCGCGCTGACCTGTTCGGGCTTGCGAACGGCGCCCTTCACAGCGTGACCATGCTGCACGAGGCGTTCTGTCAAAATCTGGCCGGTCGTTCCGTGTGCACCTGCGATCAGAATATTCATGAGTTTGTCCTTTCTTTCCTGTTCTCCCAGACCAACGGGTGCGGTGTCTGCATGTTCCTGAAAACTGCCGGACTGAGACAAACTGCCTATTCCCTTCTCCTCGTATTTCGTATTATTAGAATGTATGAATATTCTTGCGCTTCTTGATCAGATCCCGATTGGGTTTGTTGTCCTTGCCTGCCTCACGCTGGGGCTCGCGCCGTTCGTGCCTGAGCCTCACCTTTGGGAAAAACTGAAAATGCTGGCCGCGGGTACGCTTACTAAGCCCATCGATATCTTCGATCTGTTCTGGCACGCCTGGCCTAGGCTTTTGCTAGCCGCTAAGCTCGCGCGAATGGCCCTCAACCGTCAGGCCTGAAAGCCATGCTTGTCGGTATAGTGAACACCGTATAATCTTCTTCCTGATGGATGAGCCGCACGACAGAGGCGCTCACCACGAGGGAGGACATTTTGAAGAGATCATTTTCCGCGGCGCTCGCGGCATTTTCCGTTTTTGCCTTTGCGCCCGCCGTAATGGCGCAGGCCACTGCCACCCAATCCGAAAGCTACACCGCACCTGAGGGCGCAATCGAAGTCTTCACGCCAATGCGCGATGAGACTGTTCTGGCGGGCAATCTTTACCTGCCGGAGGGCGAAGGACCGTGGCCATGCATCGTCACGCGCACGCCTTATCTGAAAGATGCCCGCTATGGCCAGCCGGGCGCAGGTGATCGCTACACTGATGCAGGCTTTGCCTTCCTTGTTCAGGATGTGCGCGGCAAGGGGCGCTCTGAAGGCTTTTATCGCGCCTTCATTGATGATGGTCCCGACGGCTATGACACGATTGAATGGATGGCAGAGCAGGACTGGTGCAATGGCCGCGTCGGCATTACCGGCGGCTCTGCCATGGGCATCACCTCCAACCTCGCAGCGACCTATGATCCGCCTCACCTTGATGCGGCTTATGTGATTGTCGCGCCGTCTACCCGGCTCACCGGCTCCTATATTGGCGGCGCTTTCAAAGAGCAGGACTCCGGCGGCTGGTCCCGTCGTCAGGGCATCTCCGAAGACGTGATTGCCAATACGGCGCGCAACTATCCGGACAGCGCCTACTGGTCCAACACCGAGATCGGAGACAATCGCCGCTTCATCGATATTCCGATGTATAATTATGGCGGCTGGTACGACATCTTCAACGAAGGCAATGTCCGTAATTTCCAATACCTGCAGAATGAAGGCCGCGACGGTGCGCGTGGCAATCAACGCCTCACCATGGGTCCGTTCGGGCACGGTCCGCTCTCAGGCGACCTCGACTATCCGAATGGTGGCGGCCTTGGCGTTCTGACGATTGATGGCGTGGATCAGGAAATCCGATGGTTCGATTACTGGCTGAAGGACATCGACAACGGCATTATGGATGAGGCGCCTGTGCAGGCCTATATGATGGCATCTGCGCGCACGGATGAACTCTCTGACCAAAACCGCTGGATGAGCTTTGGCAACTGGCCGCCAGCGCCAAATTACAGCGAGTTCTATCTCCACCCGAATGGTAGCCTGTCTACGCGTGCACCATCCGGCGACGAGATGGTGAGCTATGAGTTTGATCCGGAAAATCCCGTCCCGACCTTTGGCGGCGCGAACCTGACCTTTGAGCGTGGCCCTATGGACCAGCGCCAGATTGGAGAGCGCGGCGACTATCTGCGCTTCGAAACAGACGTTCTGACTGAAGACGTTATGGTGGCAGGCCCTGTCACCATGCAGCTATATGCAGCGACGGACGGACCGGATACCGACTTCATGGTCAAACTCATCGACGTTTACCCAGACGGTTATGAAGCCATCATCCTCGATAGCGCCATCCGTGCGCGTTACCGGAACGGCCGCGAGCCTGACCAGATCGAGATGATGACGCCAAATGCACCGGTCGAACTCACGATCGACCTCTGGGATACGGCGATTACCTTTGAAGAAGGCCACCGCATCGCTGTTCACGTCACATCGTCAAACTATCCTCGTTTTGATGTGAACCCGAATACCGGCGAGCATCCATCCGATGCGGAGACACCGCGTGTTGCGGAGAACACAATCTATATGACGGAAGACCGCCCGAGCGCGATCATCCTTCCGATCATTTACGATCCGAACTAAGCTCTTATAGAACGCGCCGGGCATCCGTCCGGCGCGGCCTCTTTGAAATACGAGACACGCCATGCCTGCTTTCCAACCGACCGCCGACCAGTTCCGCGCTTTTCGTGACTTCAACCATGATGGCCCCATCGCGCAGGTGAACCTTCTGAAGTTCAAGGATAAGGCTATTTACCAGCCGGAAGATCCTGAATTTGAGGACGGTTCAACCGGCCAGGAAGCCTATATGCGTTATGCAGATGCGTTTGAGGTCATGGCGGAAGAAGCTGGCGGCCAATGCGTCTTCAAAGGCAAGGCAGAGCGCTTCTTTATTGGAGACGGCGACTGGGACATGGTCTGGATCAACCAGTTCCCGAACCGGAAAGCCTTCATCGCGACGCTCAACCATGCTGGCTATAAAGATGCTGCACGGCACCGTGAAGCAGGCCTTTTGCATCAGGATCTGGTGGTCACACACCCCGTTCTTGCGGAAAAGTGATCAAGTCAAACGCCTTTGCGCAGCAAGCATTGCTGCAATGCAGCATCATGTAAAACCACAATACAAACAGTCAAACAGGCTGTTTCTTTACAGTTTCTTGCCGCGTTACAGCATTATCTCTATCCGGAATTACTGTAATATCGCTTTACGGAGCATGTTCCATCGTGCATAAGGCGCTCAGGACTTCGCACACGCGAAAGCAGTGAGACCCTTACCTAGCGTCAACCTCGTCCTTATATATAAGAAACGGGGAAGCTAATCCCCTGATATCAGTGGTGTTCTGGAGACTCGAATATGCTTCTGACGATGATGAAAGCGAAACTTCACAGCGCGGCAGTCACTCAATGTGACCTGCACTATGAGGGTTCTGTTTCCATTGACCAGGATCTTCTCGACGAGGCTGGCATTCTTCCGCACGAGCAGGTTTACATCTGGAACGTGACGGCAGGTTCCCGCATCATGACCTATGCTATCGAAGCCCCACGTGGCTCGAAAACCATTGGCGTTAACGGCGCGGCCGCACGTCATTTTCAGGTCGGTGATCGCGTCATTATCTGCACATTCGGTCAGGTCGAATCGGAAAAAGCACGCAACTATTCTCCGAATGTTGTTCTGCTGAACGAAAAGAACGACGTCGTTCGCCCGAACTAGGCTCTAAGCCTTCTCTTCAAGCTCCCGCAAAAGCGCAGCCTTGTCCTCTCCGGTCAGGGCGCGCCAGTCCATGCCTCGCAGCCCGGCCTCCAGTGCCCAAAGCAGGTTGAGGCTGGCATAGCGCGGGAACTGAAATTTCACACGCCTATACGCTTCAACGGCGCCGAGCTCTCTCAGCGCCGTTTGCGTTTCTATACCGGCTTCTCGCAGAACCCAGGCAGATTTCGGGCCGAGATTGCGAACGTCTTCAAGTCTGTCCGCCACCCCGGCCCCCATCTTCTTAGTCTTCCAGTTCGAAGACGACATTCACTGTCGCAGAGAAGCTGAGCTCACCACCCGAAATCTGGGTGGGTGCAGCCTCCATAGCCGCAGCACGCATCATGACCGGTTGCGGCGATGGCGCAGACTGTGTGTTCTCCGAGATCGTCACGATGCGCGCAACGCTGAGACCTGACACATCTGCAAACAGATTGGCGCGGGACATGGCATCACGCATGGCATCGCGGCGTGCTTCATCCAGAAGTTCGCTCGGGTCTTCCACGCCGAACTGTACGCCGGAGAAGGTATTGCCGCCCTCGGCAACCATGGCATCTATCACGCCGCCAACTTTATCCATGTCTCGCACGGTTACGCGCAGCTGGTTAGAGGCCGTGTAACCGACCAGAACGCGTTCTGAATTCTGCGGATAGTTATAGCGCGGGTTCAGCGAAAAATTTGACGTTTGAATATTCGCTTCCTCAAGGCCAGCGCGCTCAAGGGCAGCATAAACGCCTGCCATATCAGCTGCGTTCTGACGGATCGCCTCTGCAGCGGTACGCGCCTCTGTGGTTACGCCACCGGAGAGATAAGCGATGTCAGGCGCTGCGCTGACGGACGATGTCGCAGAGAGATTCAGCGTCGTTTCCGGCTGAATGGAATTATGGTTCATGTGTTGCATGCTCTGAGCCGTTGCGGGAATAGCGGTAAAGGCCAGCGCGATGGCGGCAACGCTGGCGAGCGGTTTGACGATAGTCATGTTGAGTCTCCTTTTCTGCCCCTTTGACTAGATACTAATCCGGGCAGGAGAATGGCGGTTCCATTCATTCTCGGCTCATCTGAAAATTGCGGGCTTTACCTCTCGACGGATGAAAAAAAACAGGTAAGTTCCCCGTCTCACTGCGTCGGGCCTGTAGCTCAGTTGGTTAGAGCGGACCGCTCATAACGGTCTGGTCGGGGGTTCAAGTCCCTCCGGGCCCACCAGTGCAATATTAAGCTACAAATTTTCGTGAAATATCGGGTTTGCAAGTCAAACCGAAGAGTAGATTGTCATCTGCTCTGCGACAATTTCGTCCCTGATTATGTAAGATGTGAACATTCTTATTTACTGAATCCACATGGAAATAAGGGATAAGGGTACGCAAAGGAAACACAATGCGTACTTACATACTGTTTTCTATACTTTTTTCGTTGCTGCCAGTTTTGGCGCTGAATCTCAGCCCTAAGGCTGGTGAGGACATACTCGCAATTTTTGGCGAGGATGATGCGCTTGAAAACGTGGAGGCTGAGGCGCGCCGTCTTGGTCTCGAGGTCGTTTCGTTCAATCCGGACTTCCGGCACCTGATCGTCAACGACCCGACGGGCAACACGTCCAGAGCGCTCTATGCCCTCGGTGCGGATTACGTATTAGACGCAAGCTATGCGCAAATGTGTCAGCCATGAAAACGGGTAATACTGGGTGAACAATTATGAGCGGTACTAAAGACATTTCCAAACTTAGCAGCGACGATTTCAAAATCGACGCAGTTCGGCGCCCCGTAGCGCAGGGGATCCTCGTTCTAACCTGGCTGACGGCTGCCGTGATTAGCGCGATCGCCATGTTTAACGGCCATGGCCACGCGACTTTCGTGACACTGGTATCGATCGGTCTTGCAGCACTGCCAACCGTAGCGTTCTTCTCAAAACCGCTTTACGGCGCGATGCCAGTCAGCACGGGTGTCAGCGTTGCGGGTATCCTTGCCCTGCTCGTCTATAACTTCCAATGGAATGGCGAAGGCATCGCATATCAAATCGATATGCACATGACCTTCTTTGCAGGCCTTGCGATCCTGACAGGTCTGATGTGCTGGAAAGCGCTGGTCGCGTACACGCTCGCGGTTGCTGCACACCACCTTGGTGCCTCCCTGTTCGTTCCAACGCTCGCTTTCCCTGATGGCGCGCCTCTCGTTCGCGTTCTGCTTCATGGCGGCATTCTGATCATTGAGTGCGGCGCACTGATCTTCCTGTCTACAAAGATCACCAGCCTTCTGTCTGCTGTTCGCGGCGCTCTTGAAACAGCTGAAGACGCAGTTCACACCGCTGAAGAAGCTGAGGCCGAAGCTAACCGCCTGAAGACCGATGCCGAGGCGAAAGCCGTTGGCGAGCGTCTGCGTTACAATGCACTTCAGGAATCAGCCACAGAGTTCGAATCCGAAGTCAAAGGCCTCCTAGATGCACTCGCAACAGATATGGACTCTCTGAACAACACAGCAACAACGCTTGAGCGTTCAGCTGATGGCTCCCGCTCTCAGGCGCAAAGCATGGATACAGCAACATCCAGCGCGTTTGAAAGTGTCGGTTCTGCAGCAAGCGCGGCGCAGGAACTTGCATCCAGCATCAACGAGATCGTCAACCAGATTAACCACTCTACCGAGCTGGTTGAGAAGGCGACGGGCTCTACACACGCCTCCCGTCAGAAAGTCACCGAGCTCGCAACTAGCGCTCAGGCGATCGGCGACGTCGTAAACCTGATCAGCGATATTGCGGCTCAGACAAACCTTCTCGCGCTCAACGCAACGATTGAGGCGGCTCGTGCTGGCGAAAGCGGCAAAGGCTTTGCGGTTGTTGCCTCTGAAGTGAAGGGCCTCGCCGATCAGACTGCAAATGCGATCCAGACGATCTCCGATCAGGTTCAGCAAATTCAGTCTGTCACGAAAGAAACAACAGATATGATTGCCGCGATCACAGAGCAAATGGACGGCATCAGCTCGTTCACTCTGCAGGTCTCAGCTGCAATCGACCAGCAAGGCGTTGCAACTGACGAGATCGCTCGCAACGTAGCAACAGCGTCTGACAGCACACGCCGTGCGGCAGACGAGGTCAGCACAGCTGCACGCACAGCGAAAGAAACATCCGACGCGGCTAAAACCATTCTCGGCGTCTCTGATGAAGTTCGCGAAGCGGGCAAGCGCATCACGACGCGTGTCGAAGACTTCCTCAAGAAGGCTGTTGCCTGATCGGCAATCACCCTTCTACCCAGACAGAAAGCCCGGCATGTGCCGGGCTTTTTTGTTAGTCACAACATGTGAAAAACCGGCTATGCCGACGCCATAGACACGCGTGTCGGCTTCACGCCATTAGGTCCGTAAAGATTGACCTTGAGGCTGGAAATGGCGTGGACCAACGCATTCGGCGCGATCTTCTGTTTGCCCGTCCAGTGAATGTTCGGGAAGCGATCGAATATCTGCTCATAGGCAATGCGCAACTGCATCTGGGCCACGCGAAAGCCCATACACTTATGGACGCCGTGGCCGAAGGCGAGATGCTTGTCGACATTCTCACGCGTCATATCCATCCGGTCCGGATCAGGAAAGATGTCCGGGTCGCGATTGGCCGCGCCATACCAGAGGACAACCTTCTCATCTTTGGCGATCTTCTGGCCGTTCAGTTCTGTGTCTTCCATCGCTGTGCGGCGCATATGCACCACCGGCGAGACGAGACGCAGGGCTTCCTGAGACATGGCCGGTATCATTGAGCGGTCTGACAGCACCATCTCACGCTGGTCCGGAAACTGCGTCAGAAGCCGCAGCGTGCCCGAAACCGAATTTCGCGTCGTGTCATTGCCGGCGAAGATGATCAGCAACCAGGAACCATCCAAGAATTCCTGAGGCAGCTCCTCGCCGTCCAGCTTGGCGTTTGCAATCGCGGAAAGCAGATCATTGCGCGGTTTCGCGCGGCGGTCCGCCATGACCTGCTTCCCGTAAGCGAACATCTCATCGACATTCTTGAAGAACTTCATCGGGAAGAGCGGCTCGCTCATAATGACTTTCCACGGGTTTGCCGTGTATTGAGCCGCAAGCTCCAGATAGTGCATCCATTTGATGATTTTCGGGCGGTCAGCCTCGTCCACGCCCAACATTTCGCACAGCGTGAAGAGCGGCAGCTCCTGTGAGAACAGCTTCACAAAGTCGACTTCCGGCCCGTTCGCTTCGACATTATCCAGAAGTTCGGAGACCTTTTTCTCAACCTTCTCTTTCAGCTCGGCGACATAGCGCGGAATGAAGAAATCCAGCTGCTGCATACGCATTTCCATATGGCGCGGCGCATCCAGATTGATCAGCGAGTTCATGGCCGCTTCCATCAAAATGGCGGGTTTCCAGTTCTCACGAGGCTGGATGGCCATATTGATGCTGCCACGTTCGGAAGAAAATACGGCCGGGTTCAGCTCAACTGATTTGAGATCTTCATAACGCGTCACCGACCAGAAGCCTGAGCCACGCTTGCCCATTTCAGACCACATGACAGGCGCTTCCTCGCGCATGCGTGCGTAAAACTGATGTGGGTGACCATTCGTCCAGGATGACGGATCCCAGAGCTTATATCCATCAAGCCTTGGATAAACAGCCTCAAACTTCGGGTCCGGTTTGAAGCTGTCTGTCAGAATTTTCTCGCTGACGAGCTGCATGTCTTTCCTCCCGTTCGCGCCATCTGTCGGGCGCGATTTCCGTCGATATAAACATGATCAAGCATGGTGTACGTAAGGGCAGTCAAGCGCCTCGCCGAACGAATACGGTCAGGGGACTTGTCGTTGCGGTAGTTACAGTCATATCTGAAAGGTAGCGATTGCTGGCAGCCCTGCTTCCAGTACAGGATAACTGAACCGGAGGTGCGTGTGTCGGAATTTGATACCGAAGCTATTGTTGTTGGAGCTGGCGCAGTCGGGCTGGCGATTGGCTACGCGCTCGCACAGCGCGGCATTGCGCCAATCGTTATCGAACGCGCCAACCTGATCGGCAGCGGTGTCTCCTCACGCAATTCCGAGGTTGTTCACGCCGGCCTCTATTATCCGACCGGGTCGCTCAAAGCCCGCCTCTGTGTGGAAGGCGCCGATGCCATTTACGCGTTCTGCGATGCCCACAAAGTCGACTATGATCGCTGCGGTAAACTCGTCGTCGCCTGCGAAGAAGATGAGCTGGAGCGGATGGACGCTATTCTGGAGCAGGCCAACATAAACGGCGTGCCCGGAATGGAAGTGCTGAGCGCCGCGCAGGCCAAAGCGCTGGAGCCAGAGCTTCGAACTGTTGGCGCCCTGCTCTCACCCAATAGCGGTACGTTTGATAGCCATGGCTATATGACCGCTCTGGAAGGCCGTATCGAAGATGTTGGCGGCAGTGTTGTCCTCTCCACGCCGTTCGAACATGCAGAGCCTCTGCCCGGTGGTGGCTTCCTGGTCCGCACGGGCGGCGCTGATCCAATGGAGCTTACCACGGAGCGCCTGTTCCTTGCTGCGGGCCTTAGCTGCGCAGACGTGGCCAACCGCGTTGAAGGCTTCCCGAAGGAACTCATCCCAACCATTCATTTCGGCAAGGGCAATTACTTCTCGCTTCAGGGCAAGGCGCCATTCCGCAAGCTGATCTACCCGATGCCAATCAAAGGCGCGCTCGGCACACATTATCGCCGCGACCTTGGCGGTCAGGCGCGCTTCGGACCGGATCTGCACTTCGTCGAAACCGAGAATTATGATGTCGAGCTCGACCGTGAACCGCTTTTCTATCAGACGATCCGCCGCTTCTGGCCGGGTCTGAAGGATGGCACGCTCATGCCAGATTACACCGGCATCAGGCCCAAGCTTCACGGCCCGAACGAACCACAACCAGACTTCCGCATTGAAGGGCCATCCGTGCACGGCATGGAAGGGCTAGTCGCGCTGTTCGGTATTGAGAGCCCGGGGCTTACCTCTTCGCTTGCCGTTGGCGCAGAAGCGGTCGCACGCCAGTAAAGTTAGTCGTCGGTACGTATCGACAAATTTGTCAATCTGGGCACTAATCCGCTGAAACGACACAGATCGTCTCGGGAGGACATCCAATGAAAAACGCACTCCTCGGCCTTATCGCCGGGCTATTACTCATGCTTGGCGGCAGTTTCTTTGCGTCGCATGTTCAGACGTCTGATGGCGTCACCGTCGAGGATGTCCGTATCCCGCTTCAGGATGGCAGCGAGCTGTCAGCCTATCTCTACACGCCGGAAACAGCCACTGCAGCTAATCTCGCTCCGGGTATTCTGGCCGTGCATGGCTATATCAACTCTCGTGAAACGCAGAGTTCGTTCGCTATCGAGTTTGCGCGTCGCGGGTTCGTGGTGCTTGCGCTCGATCAGAGCGGTCATGGCTATTCCACGAACACAGCCTTCGCAGCCGGTTTTGGCGGCCCTGCAGGCCTCGCCTATCTGCGCAGCCTTCCAAATGTAGACACGAGCCGCATTGGCCTTGAGGGGCACTCCATGGGCGGCTGGACGAGCCTCGCAGCTGCCATGGCCATGCCGGACGCCTATAACAGCGTCGCGCTGGTTGGCTCTTCCACGGGCGCACCGTTTGCCGCGCCGGGCACAACAGACTGGCCGCGCAATCTGGCCGTCATTTTCAGCACGTATGATGAGTTCTCCACGCTGATGTGGGAGGTCGGTCTCGCAGCTGACGTTGCTGACAGTGAAAAACTCCAGAGCGTGTTCGGGACAGATGAGACGGTCGTTCCGCGCCAACTCTATGGCGATATCGAAGCCGGTACAGCGCGCTGGCTCACACAGCCGAACACGACCCATCCGGGCGACCATCTCTCGTTTGAGGCCACTGCAGACGCTGTCACATGGATGGATATGACGCTTGGCGCACCAAACATGCTCGCGGTCGATAATCAGGTCTGGCATCTGAAAGAGGCTGGCACGCTGATCGCTCTGATCGGTGCAGCCATGTTCGCGATCTCACTCTTCTCAGCTCTCAATCGAGTTATCGCCTTTGCGCCATCAGGCGCAGTCGAGCAAAGCGGCAACGGCCTTTTTGTGCTGATTGCCATACTGGTGGGCGCAGCACTGCCTGCAGTGCTCTTCTTCCCGCTGACCTCATTGGGAGAGCATATCCCAAACCTAGGCATTTTCCGACAGAACATCACCACGCAGATCATGGCATGGGCGCTTGGAAATGGCCTTATCGCAGGTCTCGGCCTGCTGATTTCCCGCCAGTTCGGTTTCACGCTGTCTCCGGGCGGGCTGATCTCTGCCCTGATCACATTTGGCGTTCTGTTCGGCATTTCCGCGGCGATCAGCAATCACCTGCTGGTCGACTTCCGCTTCTTCGTTGTCGCGCTCAAGCCGATGGGCAGCCATCACTGGCCGATCTTTGCAGCCTATCTCCTGCCCTTCTTCATGTTCTTCTACCTGTCGAATGCGGCCGCAACGAACCTGTTCAAAGGATATAAGAGCTTCCTCACCCAATTCTCTGTGGCCTGGCTCCTCTCCGCTGCAGGCATAACAGTGCTAATGGCCGGCGTTTACGGCTATCTGTTCACGAATGGAAAGCTGCCCGCGTTCGCTGATCCGCTGTTCAGCATTGTCGGCATGCAGTTTGTTCCTGTTCTGACGTTCACCGCGCTTATTACTGTCGCCTCTTGGCGGTCAGCCAGAGCGGTGCTGCCGGGCGCCCTACTCTCGGCCCTGATCATCACCTGGTACATCGTGGCGGGACAGGCCACACACATTTAGGCAACAAAAAAAGCGGGCCAGTCGGCCCGCTTTTTCAATTCAGCTTGTCACTGACAGCTTAGAGAATTTCGCTCTGGTTCGTGACGATCTTACTTACGAGGCCATATTCGACAGCTTCTTCAGCGGTCATCCAGTGGTCACGCTCAGTGTCTTTCTTGATCTGCTCAAGCGACTTACCAGTCGCATTCGCGAAGATCTTGTTCAGACGCTCACGCATTTTGATGATCTCACGTGCCTGAATCTCAACGTCAGACGCCTGACCACCAACACCACCACGTGGTTCATGAAGCAGGAAGCGTGTGTTCGGCAGGCAGAAACGGTTCTCAGGCTTCGCAGATGCGTAGATCAGCGCGCCAGCAGAGGCGACCCAACCTGTACCGAGGATTTTGACCGGTGCAGGAACAAACTTCACCATGTCGTGGATCATATCACCGGATTCTACGTGGCCACCCGGAGATGACACAACCAGCAGGATCGGGTCCTGGCTTTCAGCAGACAGAGCAAGAAGGCGTTCGCACACACGGCGCGCCAGCTTGTCGTCAACACCACCTGTCAGCAGGATCGTACGAGCTTTAAAAAGCGCCTGCTCCAGAAAGCTATTCGGTTCTGCAATCGGTGTGGATTCTTCTTCTTCGTCGAGACGATACATGCAAACTCCAGATTTTTTTTATAGGTGTGACGTCCAACCCTCTACGTCAATGCCCTTCAAAAGCCATTAACGCCTGAACTTCACAATTCATGGCACGAATCCGGTCCGCACCACCCAGTTCAGGCAAATCAATTACAAAAGCAGCCGCTACAATTTCGGCTCCGGCACGACGTAGCAGCTTGATCGCCGCTTCTGCGGTGCCACCCGTCGCGATGAGGTCATCAACCAGCAGTACACGCTCGCCCGGCTGAATGGCATCCTCATGGATTTCCATTTCGTCCACGCCGTATTCCAGCTCATAACTCTCTGTCATGGTTTTCCATGGCAGCTTGCCCTTCTTACGGAGCGGAACAAAACCGGCGGACAACTGGTGAGCCGCAGCGCCGCCCAGAATGAAGCCACGCGCCTCAATACCGGCAACCTTGTCGATGCGCGTACCAGCATAAGGCTGAACCATTTCGTCTACAGCACGGCGGAATGCGCGCGGCTGGCCAAGTAAGGTCGTCACGTCACGAAACATGATGCCCGGTTTCGGATAGTCCGGAATGGTGCGGATAGTGTCTTTCAGGTTCATAAGCGTGGTTTCACCAGTTTAGAATTTGGGGGCAGTATATCGGCCCTGCCTAGCATTGAAAGTGGACAGAGTCCCCTATTCAGGGGAAGCCACAAATTAGCCTTTGTGGCAGATATTCCCGTAACGGAGGGCATCATGTTGAAATGTGTGAAATCAGGCGCTGTCATTGCAGTCATGATCGCTGCAGCCGCTTTCTCTGCGCAGGGACAGGAACAGGAAACGCCTGCGCCTCTGGACTATTTTTCCGAATATCCTGGCGTCTACTCGGGCAGTTATTTCTGCGCGAGTGGCGAGAACGGCATGACCATATCCTTCGATACGATTGAAGATATTCATGCCGCAAACATGCCGCCATCTGCAGGTGTTCAGGCCCGGCTATGGTTCTATGATCTTGCCAGCAACCCCGGGCATCCATCAGGTGCGTTCACATTGAGCGGAATCTACAGGCATGACCGGCTGGAAGCAGAACCAACCGGCTGGCTACAAGAGCCTGAAACGAGCTGGGGGTCGGCAGGTATTGAAGGCGAATTCAAACGCGACAGAACGGGCCGGATGACGTTTTCCGGGCGCCCGACTGGCCAAGGCACCTCTGCGTGTGAAACCTTTACGCTCTACCGCCTGGAAGGCCTCTGATCAGGCCTCGTCCGGCGGCAGATAGTCTTCAATCACCCAGTCTTCATCCGCCGCCATGGCTTCCCATTTCAAAAATTCCGGCTGGGCGAGCAGAAGATCGCAATAATCCTGAAATTCCGGCTCAAGCTCGATGGCAAATGTACGGAACCGGCTGGCAACCGGCGAATAGAACGCGTCCGCAATGGACCAGTCGCCAAACAGGAATGGTCCGTCGGACCGGTGAAGCGCCATGCCCCATCCAATCTTCATGCGGGCAATCTCTGCACACACCCCATCAGAGAGCACTTTGCGAGGCTTGTGATCACGGCCGAGATCCATTGGCAGCTCGCGTCGGATCGGCTGAAAACCGGCATGCATCTGGCCTGCCAGCATACGCGCCATACCGCGCGCGACCTCATCCTTCGGCCAGAGCGATGGCACTTGTTCTGCGGCCCATTCGCTAATCGCCAGGCTATCTGAAATAGATTCGTCGCCCAGCATAAGCGCAGGCACCAGACCAAATGGAGAGACTTTCCGCACCTCTTCGCGGAATTTGTCCGTCCGCAGCGGATGGAACTCCGCTGTGTACTCGATCCCCGCACGTTCCAGCACCAGATAAGGGCGCATGGACCAGCTGGAATAACGGGCATTTCCAAGAATAAGATGAGGCTTGGTCATATCAGAGCACCCGCCCGGCGACGGCATCCAGCTTTGCCATAAGCTCAGGGTTACGAACGTCTGCAGGCGTCATGATCGCAAAGTCGAGGCAGCTTTCAATGCCCTGTGTACCGTTCGTGCGCGGCGTGCCCTGCAGGCCAGCACAGAGCGTTTTGATCAGCTCTTTCGCGTTGGATGAGTTCGCCGCCATGATTTTGAGGACATTCTCGACAGAGACATCGTCTTCTTCTTCGTGCCAGCAGTCATAGTCGGTCACCATAGCAACGGTGGCGTATGGGATTTCAGCCTCACGAGCGAGTTTGGCTTCTGGCATGTTGGTCATGCCGATCACGTCACAGCCCCAGCTGCGATAGAGCTGGCTTTCAGCGAAAGTCGAAAACTGCGGGCCTTCCATGACCATGTATGTGCCGCCTTTATGGCAGGTCGCGCCAACAGCCTGACCCGCCTCGTAAGCAAGCTGTGACAGGCGCTCGCAGATCGGGTGCGCCATAGAGACGTGCGCTACGCACCCGTCACCAAAGAAGCTCTTTTCACGCGCAAATGTGCGGTCGATGAACTGATCGATGAAGACGAAATGGCCTGGCGCATATTGCTGCTGCAGCGAGCCAACCGCCGAAATAGACAAAATGTCTGTCACGCCTGCACGTTTGAGAACATCAATATTGGCCTGATAGTTCACATGGGTTGGCGACAAGCGGTGGCCTTTGCCATGACGCGGCATGAAGACGAGTTCGACATCGCCCATATTGCCACGCATCACGCTGCCGGACGGTTCGCCCCACGGGCTGGAAATCTGCTCTTCGCGCGCATTCTCAAGGCCGTCAATTTCATAAAGGCCGGATCCACCAAGAACGCCCAGAACCCATTTCGACATATCGTCATCCCACACTTTTATTGCTTCAAGACCGTCCTATTCCCTGCACCGGAATACGTAGAAGGTCCAGACGCCTCACAGACAGATTGATAATTTTGATACTCTTATCAGAGCGTCGCGGCGTGACGGGCAAGGCCTTTGGCAACAGCGCTGAACCGGTCATTGTCGAGCATGGTCGCGTGCGCGAACTGGCTCACAAAATGGCGCTCCACAGCCGGAATAAGCGTCGAGCCGCCAACCATCAGAATATCGGTGACCTGATCATGCGTGACGCCAGCGCTTTTGAGGCACTCCTGCGCGGCAACATCCATGGCCTCTATCGTCTCGGCGATCAGCGCATTGAATGCCGACTGCGCGACTGTATGGCTGAGATCCGCTTTTGCAGCCTTGTACTTGAACTCAGCCGTTTCTGCGGAGCTGAGGTCAATCTTCATCTGCTCGACCTTGCTGGCATAGAGCCCGCCTTCAAAATTGCGGATGAGATGGTCAAAAGCGCGAAGCCCCGGGCTTTGCGGGCTATGCTTGATCAGCCAGTCAATCTCACGGCGCATGTTCGGCAGATAGAGCATGTTATGGCTCTTCCAATCCGACAGGGTCACATAAGGCGCCACTGGGACTGGCAGCCCATTCTCCGAGAGCGTTTCCAAGCGCCCGTATAACGGTGTCAGCTCGAAATAGCTGAGGATGCGGTCAAAGTCGTTGCCGCCCAGATAGACGCCGGAACTCGCCAGCACATCAAAACCTTCATTGTCGTCGCTGACCCGCACAACTGAGAAGTCGGACGTACCGCCACCAATATCCACGACAAAGGCGAGGTTCTCACGCCCCACCGGAAAATCGACCGAATGCGCCGCGGCAACCGGTTCGGGCATGAACGATACGTCCTTCACGCCGATTTCCTTTAGACAGGTTTCGAGCACGTCCTGTGCGCGCTTATCCCGCGCGGGGTCTGTATCGTTGAAGGAAACAGGACGTCCCTGCACGACAAGATCAATGCTGTCCTGAGCCGACTTTTCAATCTGGTGGATTGAGCGCGCAAGGAAGTCGGAGATCACCTTCTGAAACGGAATTCGGCGACCATCCAGCTGTGTTGTGTCTTCAATCAACTCAGTGCCGAGGATTGACTTGATAGACCGCATTAGGCGGCCTTCTTCGCCCTCAGAGTAGATTTCGAGCGCGGCATTGCCGATGATGAAACTGCGCGTATCAGCCTCGTAAAAAATAGCTGTCGGAATAGAGGTCTCGCCCGGCTCGATCTCTGTCAGACGAACATCATTGCCGTGCACGGCTGCGATCGCTGTGTTGGATGTTCCAAAGTCGATGCCTGCTCGCATACCCGCCTCCCTGAACAGCCAGCCTAGCCGTAAAAAACAGCCCGTAAACAAAGAAGGCTGCGATCACTCGCAGCCTTCTGAAAATTCTTATTGTTGGAGCAGCCTAGTGCTCAACATTCCGCCAGATTGCCTTGTAGGAGAAGTATACAAGGATCGCGAGGAAGAAGAGGTAGATCATCACGACAAGGCCGAGAGACTTACGGTTTTCCATTTTCGGCTCTGACGCCCAAGCGAGGAACTGAGAAATGTCGTAAGCGATCTGCTCCTGAGTAGCCTCTGTGCCGTCCATATAGTCGACACGGCCGTCAGTGATCTGTGGTGGCATTGCGAGGTAACCACCAGCCGGTGCGTGGCGTGGGTCACCATCCCAGTTACCAGACGTGTCGCCCGGGAAGTACGGGTTGTAGTACAGACCAGCAGGCTGTGTCAGAACACCGTGAGAGTGGTCGTCATTGAAGTGCAGCTCATCGCCGTACTCACCCTGGAACTCTTCATAAGAAGGGTAACCTGTCATGAGACGGTAGATGTAATCTGCGCCACCTGGACGAGCTTTCACGATAACCGAGAAATCCGGAGGGATCGCGCCGCCGTTCGCTGCAGCAGCAGCCTGAACGTTCGGGTACGGGCTCGGGAAACGGTCAGCCGGACGACGCGGACGAGCAACTTCGTCACCGTAATCGTCGATTTCAGTGATTTCGTACTGGCGCGCGAATTCAGCTACAGCAGCTTCCGTCGCTTCCGGATCGTCAGCATTGTAGAACGGACCGCCCGGCTCACCGAGGTTACGGTAAGACAGAAGCTCCATTGAGTGACATGCTGCACAGACTTCGGTGTAAACCTGGAAGCCACGCTGGACAGATGCTTGGTCGAATTTGCCGAACACACCTTCAAACGGCCAGTCCGGAAGCGGAGCATCGCCTTCAGACAGTGGCATGGTGCCGCCGGCGGCCATAGCGGCTGGGGAGAGCCCGAGAAGGGCAAGACCAGCGAGGCAGGCTTTAAACGCTTTCATAAAGGCCTCTCCTATTCTGCTGCTACGGCGTCAGCAGAGCCGTTAGATTTGTGGATAGAGTCTGCGATAGACTCTGGTTCATCCTTCGGACGCTCGATCAGACCAAGCAGCGGAATGATGATCAGGAAGTATGCGAAGTAGAGGAATGTCAGAAGCTGAGCGACTGGCAGCCATGTCAGACCGTGGTGCTTCACAGTTGCCTCAGCCGTTGTGCCGGACGCTTCTGCAAATTCCACTGCATCTTCATAGTGTGCGAAGTCGACAATCACACGTTCTGAATTGCTGGACACGATCTTACCGTGGTGAGCTTCTGCAACAGCAACTGCTTCAGGAGCCTCTTCCAGAGCCACTTCATAGCGGAGTGTGTCTTCGCCAGTCTTGATCACGATGTCGTCCGGGTTGGACGCACCAGCAACACCAAGAAGCAGGCAGACAGCTACGAAGCCAAGGAAGAACTGACGCGCCAGTGGGCGGTAACGCAGAGAGCGTACCTTGGACGTGTCGAGCCATGGCAGAACGAAGAGAACTGCAATCGCACCAAACATCGCGATAACACCGCCGAGTTTCGCAGGGATCGGACCGATGTCGAACGTGATCGCACGCAGGATCGCGTAGAATGGAAGCAGGTACCACTCCGGAACGATGTGCGCAGGTGTCTTCAGCGGGTTGCCTTCAATGTAGTTGTCAGCGTGGCCAAGAACGTTCGGCGCATAGAAAACGAAGCCAGCGAAGATCATCAGGAAGACGATGATCGCGAAGCCGTCTTTCACCGTGTAGTACGGGTGGAACGGAACTGTGTCTTTCTTCTCGTCTTTGACGTCTACACCAGTCGGGTTGTTGTTGCCCGTTGTGTGGAACGCCCAGATGTGAAGGATCACAACACCTGCAATCATGAATGGCAGCAGGTAGTGGAGAGAGAAGAAGCGGTTCAGCGTAGCATTACCGATAGATGGTGCACCCTGCAGCCAGATTTTGATCTGCTCACCGACCAGTGGAATAGCACCGATCAGGTTTGTGATAACGGACGCGCCGTGCAGAGACATCTGACCCCATGGGAGAACGTAGCCCATGAAGGCTGTACCCATCATGAGAAGGTAGATGATAACACCGAGGATCCAGCTGATCTCGCGCGGAGCTTTGTAAGATCCGTAATAGAGACCGCGGAACATGTGGATGTACACCGCGAGGAAGAACATGGAAGCGCCGTTCGCGTGGATGTAACGGATCAGCCAGCCATATTCGACGTCACGCATAATGCGCTCAACGCTCGCAAACGCCATGTCGACGTGTGGAACGTAGTGCATTGCGAGAACGATACCGGTGATGATCTGTGTGACGAGGCAGACCGCGAGGATCGCGCCAAACGTCCACCAGTAGTTCAGGTTTTTCGCTACCGGAAAACCTACAAAAGAATCATGGACCAGACGCACGATCGGAAGACGCGCATCGATCCATTTCTCAATGCCGGTACCCGGCTTGTATGTGGATTCATGTCCGCTCATAGGAGCTCCCCATTCGTGCGGTTAGAGTGAGATCGTGACGGCAGAGCCGTCCGCATTGTACTCGTACGTCGGAACCGGAAGGTTCGTCGGCGCAGGACCTTTGCGAATACGACCTGATGTATCGTAGTGCGAACCGTGGCACGGGCAATACCAGCCACCGAACTCACCGGTGTTCGAACCAGGGCCAACCGGCACGCAGCCAAGGTGGGTACAAGAACCGGAAACGACCAGGATGGCCGGGTTCAGTGTACCGTCAGCGCGCGCGACCAGACGTTCTTCGTCAGTTTGCGGGTCAGGCAGGTCGCCAGCTTCTACGGATTCTGCTGCAGCAATTTCGGCTGCAGTGCGGTGGCGGATGAAGAATGGTTTGCCACCAATCAGCACACGAATCTCGCCGCCTTCAGGAATTCCTGTGATCGGAACCTCAAGGCTTGAAGCTGCGCGTGTGTCCAGCGCCGGAAGCATTTGAGCGACGAATGGCCATGCCAGTGCGCCCGCTCCCCCGGCTACTGCTGCACCAGCAGCGATATGGATGAAATCCCGACGATCTTCGTTCGGCGGTTTGTTGTCTTTATCGTCAGTCACGTTGCCATGCCCTCACAAATCGGCTTTCTGGTGGTTTGCCATAGCATACCCATTTTCCGTTAAAAGACTTTGCGGCGCAAAGTCGCGCAGAAATTCCATGGAATCCCAGCCCAAGATGAGAGAAGCCGATACATTGCGCCTGACTTTCTATCAACCTGATATTCCGCAGAATCTTGGAACAACTATAAGATTGTCCGCATGTTTTGGTATAAAAATGGAAATTATTGAACCCTGTGGGTTCCCTTTAACGGCAAAAGCCTTAAAGCGCGCCACCCTGGACTACGGCAATTTGGCGCAGGTGAATCGCATCGATTCTGCCGAAATTTTTTTCGAAGACGCAAAAAAGGTCGGTGACCGGGTGGTTCTTTTCACCACGAAAGGCGCCGTTCCCTTGCAGGATTTTAAATTCCAGCCCGGCGACCGGCTATTATTCGGGAGAGAGAGCGCTGGCGTTCCCGATGACGTGCGTGAGCGTTGCGATGCCCGCGTTTATATTCCGCTTCAGGACGGTGCCCGGTCTATAAATGTCGCAACGGCAGCCGCAATTGGTACTTTTGAGGCTTTGAAACAGCTCGGCTCTCTGCCAGAACCTCTTCCGAACACATAATTTGCCCCGCGCAGGACATTTGAATGACTGACCAAACGCTCGAAACCCGCAAAGACCTTGCTCGCACATGGTTCTCCGCTCTGCAGAAAGATATCATTGCAGAGCTGGAATCGCTTGAGGACGAGGTGATGCCGCCTCTTTTCCATGGTGAGCCTGGCCGGTTCGAAATGACGCCTTGGGCCCGCGCAAAGGGGCCGAATGGTGAAGATCAGGGCGGCGGTGTGATGGGACTCCTCAAAGGCCGCCTGTTCGAGAAAGCTGGTGTCCACTTCTCTGAAGTTTACGGAAAATTCTCCGAAGCCTTTGCGGCGCAAATTCCGGGTGCGGATAAATCAGACGGCATGTTCTGGGCGAGCGGCATCTCTCTGATCGTTCACCCGCGCAGCCCGAAGGTGCCTGCCGTCCACATGAACACCCGCATGCTGGTCACATCAGACAGCTGGTTTGGCGGCGGCGCAGACCTGACACCGGTGCTGGACATCCAGCGCGATCAGGATCACCCGCTTGCGCAGCAATTCCACGCAGGCATGAAAGACGCGTGCGACAAGCACAATCCGGAGTATTATCCGAAATTCAAACAATGGTGCGACGAGTATTTCCACCTTCCACACCGCGACGAGCCGCGCGGTATTGGCGGCATTTTCTACGACCGTCACAACTCGGGAAACTGGGAAGCGGACTTCGCCTTCACCAAAGATGTCGGCCTGTCCTTTAAGAAAACCTATGCCGACATTGTGCGCCAGACATACGAACAAAGCTGGGCGGATGCAGAGCGCGAAGAGCAACTGGTGCGCCGCGGTCGCTATGTGGAATTCAACCTTCTTTATGATCGTGGAACGACGTTTGGCCTTAAAACCGGCGGCAATGTGAATTCAATTCTGTCGTCCATGCCGCCTGTCGCGAAATGGGTTTAGCGCCTGCTCTCTTTCCACGGCAAGAAATCGTCTTTCCACTCGCGAAATAAGGGAAATTACTTGTTTGGTAATGGAACCATGCGACATTCCGCTCATATTATTTCGATGTTTCAATAATGTGAGCGGCAGACGTGACCACACAGGCTGTAAAACCACGCAATAACAAAAATGGCTGGCTAAGCGATCTCGTTATCGTTCTTGCGGTCGTTATCATTGCAGGTGCTGGCGCGCTGGTCAGCGGCGGCGAAGCAGACCCGTGGTATCAGGCGCTGAACAAGCCTCCGTTTAACCCGCCGGGTTATCTGTTCGGTATTGTCTGGCCTGTGCTTTATTTTCTGATGGCCATTGCCGCGATCATCGTTCGTCGTCAGGTGAGCTATGTTGAATACGCGCCGACGACCTTCGGAATTTTTTATCTTCAGCTCTGCTTTAACGGCGCATGGAGCTTCCTGTTCTTCTTCTTTCATCGTCCGCTATGGGCGCTGATTGACCTGACCGGTCTCTGGTTCATCATCATTGCCATGATGTTTCACTTCGGAAAATATTCGAAGTTCGCAGCGTTCCTTCTGCTGCCATATCTCGGCTGGGTGACATTCGCAGCTTACCTGAACGCCATGATCGTCTGGCTGAACTAGTCAGACACACCATCCATTGAAAACCCGTTTGCGATCCAGCGGGCTTCCAGTTCGCGCAGGCGCTCGCCCATGGCTGGTCCGGGATGCACACCCTGCTTGATGAGATCGCCGCCTGTTACGGGAAAAACGGGTCGATCCCAGCTCTCAGCCGTCTCAAGGATGGATGCCCAGCGGCTGTCCTGATCACCCGCCCAGCGCCAGATGATTGCATCACGCGCTGTCATCCGCCCCATCGTGTAGAGCACGGCTTTAAGATCATGGCCCGTGAGGTCTGCGGAAAGCTTACCGGTATTTTTGGCGAACTCGAGAAGACGGTCTTGCTCCAGCCGGGACATGCGCAGGCGTGAAGCCACAGCTTTCACGACGTCCCGATCAGGCTGTAGAAAACAGAGGAAACGTTCAAACCCTGACAGTTTGAGCCCTGCCCCCGCTTCAACGCGGGCCGCACCGTTCAAACGTTCAATACCGGTATTCTCTGGCAAAATTTGTGAGAGCACGCCTGCTCCAGCCATCGCTTCCACGGCGGCATAAGGCGAAGGCGCCTCCATCAACCGCAGAAATTCTTTCCAAATCCGCTCTGCCGCAATTTGCTGAAGACCGTCTTTCAGGCGCGCACAGGCTGCTAACCCGTCTTCATCAATGCCGCCTGCATACCAGGCCGAAAACCGGAAGAAACGCAGATTGCGAAGATGGTCCTCACGCAGGCGCATATCCGGTTCGCCAATGAATATGATTCTCCGCGCCTCTAGGTCTTCCAGACCTCCACCTGTCGGATCATGCACATCGCCCTGCATATCGGCGTAAAGCGCATTCAATCGGAAATCGCGGCGCGCGGCGTCCTCTGCCCAGTCCTTCGTGAACGCAACCACCGCACGTCGCCCATCTGTTTCCACATCGCGGCGAAGCGTGGTGATCTCGAAGGGTTCGGAATTGGCGATGGCCGTAATCGTGCCATGCTCATAGCCGGTCGGGATGGCGCGAATACCCGCAGCTTCCAGCGCGGCGATGGTTTCGTCCGGCTCCAGCTGTGTGGCGATATCGATGTCTGTGACGGGTTCACCAAGCAGGGTATTGCGAACACATCCACCGACAAAGCGCGCACCAGACGGGCATGCCGCCTCAAGCGCGGCCATCGCGCGCCGCGTGGCCGTCTCAGAAAACCATGGCGCACGACGAATACTGGTCGTCATTCGCCAACGCCGGTATCGCGCGGCTCGTACGTCACGTTCTCGTCGATTTCGCCGGCACGGCGTTCCACCTCATGACGCCGGCTATCAATGCTTGCGTTCTCACATGGGATCGTACGGCTAGGTACAAGTTCGCCATTTTCAAAGCGCGGCGCTGTTGTGCAGGTGCGCTCGTCACGCGGTTCTTTGAAAAACAGGAAGAGGTAAAGCGCCATCGACATCGCAAAACCGGTGATCACCAGCGCGATGATGGGCCATGGCTCACCCGGCTCACGTCGGTTGGCCGTCGACAAGCGGTAAACCGCAAACAGGGCCAGCGGCAGAAAGATCAGTACAAGCTGAACAATAATTCTGATCATATCGTCTCTTCCTCGCTATACAGACGCTCATAAAGGGCACGAATCACGCCCGCCGTAACACCCCATATATAGTGTCCGTTATGCGGCATTTCGAAATATCTGTGCCGACGGCCTTTCCATTCAACAGACTTTTCCTCGTGATTAGCGGGGTTCATCAGAAATGAGAGCGGCGTTTCAAACACATCATCCACTTCATGCGGGTCAGGATGTGCGACAAAGTCAGGTGGCAACAGGCCGACAACAGGCGTAATGCGAAAGCCGGTGCGCGTCAGGTAAAGCCCCGAACGGCCCATCAAAGTGACCTCTTCCGGCTCTACGCCGACTTCCTCATTGGCTTCGCGCAAAGCCGCATCGACAGGGCATTCATCATACGGGTCGACCTTGCCACCCGGAAAGGCCACCTGCCCTGGATGCTTTGCCATGGTTTTGGGACGCTCTGTCAGCACGACATTCAGCTCACCGCCGCGATCCACAATGCCGATCAGCACGCCCGCATCGCGCAGATTGTCCATGTCATCATCATCCAGATGAATAACATCGCCGCCCTCCGGCAGGTCAAAATCACCATAAGCAGGGATAAGGCGCGTCTTAAGCCGCGCCATGAAATCCTCCCGTCCGGACCAACTCATTCAGCGTCCATCCGGCCAAGAGAGAAACGCTCTGCGTGCGAGCGCACGACCAGTTCGCCATCCACTTCTTCTGCCATTTCAACCAGCTCGTAAAACGCCGGACGCGACAGCTTGGCTTCAAGACGGCCTCGGACAAGAACATAGGGCGAAGGCTCACCCGTTTCCGGATCAGTCTCCACACGTAGCGGATTATCGCTACCAATTTCCACGAAGTCGCCCAGATTAGTGGTCACAACAATAACGCGCTCGCCGTCTGCTTCGGCCGCATCAACACGAACCGCCAGAAAGGGAGCATCCTCTACGTGAACTATGACCTTTTCGTAAGGTGTCACTAAATAAGTGGACCCGTCGGCATCCTTGCGCAAAATCGTAGAAAAGAGCCGGACGAGCTTTTCACGGGAGAACTTTGTGCCTTCATGCCACCACGACCCATCAGCACGGATTTCCATGCCAATGTCTGCACAATGTTCCGGATTCCACGTTTCAACGGGCGGAAGTTTACGCTTGCCATTTGCAATCGGAATGATCGCCTGCAATGTTCTGTTTAACTGGTCGAGATCTGTTGTCGGTTGGCTTGCCACACGCGGCTCCTTATCTCCATCTTAAGAGTGATTTAGGTGTAAAATCTGCATGAGTGAAGAACTTAGCGCCCCGGAAACTGCAGCCCAGCCTGCCGAGACCTTCGATCCGACGACTGCGGAGGTCGAAACCATTATGGCAGACCTGTCGCTGGTGAAAGAAGAGATCGGTAAGGTCGTCTTCGGTCAGGAGCGTACAATCGAGCTTGTGCTCTGTGCCATTCTCTCCGGTGGTCACGCCCTTTTGATCGGTGCCCCCGGCCTGGCAAAGACACGCCTGATCGATGCGCTGGGCACGGTACTTGGCCTCGGGGCAGGACGGGTCCAGTTCACACCCGATCTTATGCCTTCCGACATTCTGGGCTCTGAAATTCTTGAGCAGACCGAAGACGGCAAACGCTCTTTCCGCTTCGTCCCGGGCCCTGTTTTCACTAGCCTTCTTCTTGCAGACGAGATCAACCGCGCCAGCCCGCGTACGCAATCGGCACTGCTGCAGGCGATGGCCGAACACCATGTGACTGTTGCCGGTCACCGCCATGACCTGCCTGAACCCTTCCACGTTCTGGCCACTCAGAACCCGATTGAGCAACAGGGCACCTACCCTCTGCCGGAAGCCCAGCTCGACCGTTTCCTTCTGAAAGTTGATGTTGATTATCCCGATGAAGAAACCGAACGCCGCATTCTCGTCGAGACGACCAGCGGCAGCGATACAGAGCTTCAGAAAATTCTATCGGCTGAAAAACTGATCGAAATTCAGGGGCTGGTCCGCCGCCTGCCTGTTGGAACACAAATTGTTGATCGTATCCTCAAACTGATCCGCGATGCCCGTCCCGAGCAAAGCGAGAACGAATCTGTACGTAAGCAGGTCTTGTGGGGTCCGTCGCCTCGTGCCGGTCAGGCGCTTATGCTTGCCTGCCGTGCGCGCGCTCTGCTTCGCGGACGCCTTGCGCCAAGCGTTGAAGATATTGAAGCTCTGGCAGAACCGGCACTCGGCCACCGTATGGCGCTGCGCTTCGACCCGACAGGTGAAGCCCCGACGCTGCCAACACTCATCGAGACACTGGCGACCCGGAAACGCTGATTTATGCGTGATCTGAACCGTCTTCGCGCCGAAGCTGAAACTCTGGCCTCTGAACTGCCGGAGTTTTCAGTGCTGACACGTCAGCAGGCGACCGCTCATCCGGGCGGCGCGCCGCGACAACGTGCGGGGCATGGTGAAGATTTCTGGCAATATCGCGGTCGCACCCCCGAAGACAGCGCCAACGCCATTGACTGGCGCCGCTCCGCCACGGGCGACGAGCTGTTTATCCGCGAACACGAACTGCAGACTGCACGCCAGATGGAAATCTGGGTAGACCCGTCATCCGGCTTCGACTGGACGAGCATTAAGGGCGGGCTCACCAAGGCAGAGGAAGCGCGTATTATCCTGACAGCACTTGCCTATCAGTTCTGCGCAGAAGGCGACCGCGCCCGCGTGCTTGGTAGCGGCAAAGGCGCATTCAATGCAGGTCAGGTGATCCAGAAGTCTCTTGAAGCATTTGACCACCCGAACCGTTCTGACGTGCCAAGTGTGCCTGAGCGCGACAGTTCAATCATTGTGATCGCCAGCGACTTTTACAGCAATATGGACGATATGGCCCGCGCCATCTCATCGGCTGCGTCTGACGGCGCATCGGGCATGCTCTTACAGATTTGCGACCCGATGGAAGTCGAGTTCCCCTTCTCCGGACGGGTAAAATTCCGCCGCCCGGGCAGTACGTTGTCACGTATTTTCGGACGAACAGAAGACCTGAAAGACACCTACGAAGCACGCTTCAAAAAACGGCAGGATGCTGTACGCGCACTGGCGGCCCGTATTGGCTGGGGGTTTGAAACGCACATTCTCGGCAATGCGCGCCGTCCGCTGGCATTCCGTGTAATGCAGGACCTTGCCGGTGCAGGAGCGCCGCGATGAGCTTTGCGCTTGGCCCGCTTATCTTCCTGACGCCATTAGCGCTTCTGGCCCTGCTCGGTCTGCCGCTCTTATGGTTCGTCTTGCGCGCGACACCGCCTCAGCCGAAAGATCAGACGCTTCCGTCTTTTGCCTTGTTCGAAGACATGGAACCGGTCGAAGAAACGCCGGACAAGACGCCTTGGTGGATCATCGCATTACGCATGCTGGTGATAACGCTCGCGATTATTGGGCTTTCTACCCCGGTCTGGTCGCCCCGCCAGAATGCCGAAGACGCTGTATTTGATCGCGATGTTCTTCTGATTGTCGATGATGGCTGGACGGCAGCGCCGAACTGGTCAGCGATTCAGAACGCTGCACTCGGCACGCTTGGCTCCATTGACCGCGACCTTGGCGTTTATGTGATTGGCTCCACGCAGACCGACCTGACAGATGCGCTGGCAGACAGGCTCAGCCCGCAAAACGCCCGCAGCGTGGTTCAGGCCATGCGCCCGAATGGCTGGCGCCCCGATTATGAAACGCTCGCCGAAAATCTCGCAGACCTTGAAACAGACAGCTTTGACATCGTCTGGGTAAGCGACGATCAGCTCGGCGAAGGCTTTGAGGCCATAAGCGCGCAACTGACACGGATTGGGAGCGTCGATGCTATTCCAGTCATCGGTAATGATCTCGTAGGAATCACCGGCGTAGCCACCAGCGCCAATGGTCCAATCCTGTCACTGGCGCGGTCGCAAGACGACACACCGCTCCAGCTCTCGATTACTGCTTATGATGACACGGGTGCGTCACTGGCGACGGCACGCGGCGCGTTTGAGGCTGGCGCAACGACGACGGAACTCCGCTTTGATGTACCTGAAAGCATTCAGACAGGCATGTCCTGGTTCCGCCTGAACGGGCAAAACTCTGCCGGTGCCGTCTGGCAGTGGGACGGCGCAGGCCGTATGCGCCGTGTCGGCCTCGTTGGCGAAGGCCAGACCCTGCAACCGCTCCTGTCTGACGCTTATTATGTTCGCAACGCGCTCTCACCATTTGCCACCATTGTTGAGGGCACGCTGGATCAGCTCATGGAAGAAGAGCTGAACGTTCTCATTCTGACGGACGTTGGTGAGCTGTCTGATAGCGCCGAAGAACGTCTCAGCACGTGGGTTGAAGACGGTGGTGTACTGATCCGTTTTGCAGGCCCCCGCATGGCCGCACAATCTGACGATCTTCTTCCGGTGCGTCTGCGCCGTGCATCCCGCGCACTGGACAGCGCCTTGTCTTGGGATACGCCGCAAGAACTGACCAGCTTTAGCGAGACAGGCCCGTTTGCCCGTCTGTCCACAACGCGCGATCAGGTAATGATCCGCCGTCAGGTGCTTGCTCAACCAGACCCGCAACTTGCTTCGCGCACTTGGGCGCGCCTTGCGGATGGCACACCGCTCGTAACGTCTGAAACGCTTGGCCGCGGCCGCGTCACCCTGTTTCACGTCACAGCTGGCCCTGAATGGTCAGACCTGCCGCTGGCCGGTGTGTTCGTCGAAATGATGCGCTACGCCACCCTGCCCGCGCGCGAGCTCGCGATGGCAGGCGCAACAACTGAAACGAGCCTTGCCCCACGTCGCTGGCTGTCGGGTTTCGGCGACTTTGTCACGCCTGCTGCAAATGCCCGCCCGCTACAGATCGAGCCGGGTGTGACGCCGCGCGCCGACGCAGCCCACCCTGCCGGGCTTTATCAGGGCGGCACGCTGACCCTCACCCTGAACGCTGGCGCAGGCTGGACACCAGAAGCCGTCACAGACTGGCCAAATGGCGTCACCGTCCGCTCCACCGGCGAATTATCGACCACACGCCTTGGCGGTTTCTTCCTGACACTGGCTCTGCTTCTTTTGCTCATCGACCTGATTGTGTCGCTTGTGATTGCAGGCCGTTTCCGTTTTGGCCGCGAAGCAGGTGTCGCTATCATGCTTCTGTGCGCCGGCACAATTCTCCCAGATCACGCAGACGCGCAGAACCGCACGGCCCGCGAACAATCTGAACCTCGTAACGAGGTCATGCAGGCAGCGCTCACCTTGCGATTTGCTTATGTCATCACAGACGACGCGACGGCCAACACAAAAGCCGAGGCAGGCCTGCGCGGCCTGTCCATGATGCTCTACCGCCGAACGACGGTGGAGCCGGACGAACCGATCGGGCTGAACCTGGCTGACGATCCGCTCAACCTCTTCCCGTTCATCATGCTGGTTATGCCAGAAAGCGGCATGGCGCTAACAGAGGAAGAGAGCACGGCTCTCGGCCAGTATTTGCGCAATGGCGGCGCCCTGCTGATCGACACGACCTCAGGTTCTGGCATTGGCACACAAACCGATGAGCGCCTGACAAACCTTCTGAACGGTCTTGATGTCCCGCCGCTGATGCAGGCGAGCGAAGATCATGTCCTCTCACGCGCCTTCTATCTGCTGGACGGCTTCTATGGTCGCTATCCGGGACGCCCACTCTGGATCGAGAGCGGCGCAGGCACTCAGCGCGATGAACGTCGCGGCGATGGTGTCTCCACCCTCTTCATCACCGACGCGGATATGGCATCAGCCTGGGCCGTCGATGAAGTCGGACGGCCGCTATATTCCGTAGACGGTGGAAACCGCAATCGTGAGCTTGCCTTCCGGACCGGCATTAACATCGTGATGTATATTCTGACCGGCAATTACAAAGAAGATCAGGTTCACCTGCCAGCCCTTCTGGAACGTCTGGGCGAGTCCGACGACGATCTGCCGGGCCGTGGACGTGATCAAAATCGCAACCCGCGCGACCTCACACCGGGAGGCGACAGATGACAGCTGCACATCTGAGCTTTGATCCGCATCTTGGCTGGCCGGTCCTTATCGCGCTCGGCATCGTCGCCCTGATTGTATGGGGTCTTTATCTCGTCAGGCGCGGACGCGCCTGGCTGACACGAGTTCTGGCGCTGACGCTTATTGCTGCTGCAATTTCTAACCCGCTCTGGGTACGCGAAAACCGCGAAGCGTTGCCAAGCACAGTTGCGATTGTGGTCGACCAGTCCTCCAGCATGGGGGTTTCAGACCGACGGGCGATTGCAAACGAGGTCTCTGCCGCGTTGCAGAGCCAGCTCGCCGCGCTGGAAAATGTAAATGTGCAACTGGTTGAAACCCGCCCCGGCGCGCCAGAAACACAGCTTGCTGCTGCGATGACGTCCGCGCTCGCGGACACACCGCGTGATCAGATTGCTGGCACAATCCTCATCACAGACGGTCAGGCGCACGATATTCCGGAAGCGACCGAAGACCTTGAAGAATTCGGTCCGGTGCATAGCCTGATCATCGGTTCAGAAGATGAAACCGACCGCCGCGTCGAGATCGTATCCGCACCAAGCTACGGAATTGTCGGCGACGAAGCCGTTATGCAGATTCTTGTGACCGCCAGCGACACCATCACAACCACGGTAGACGTGTCTGTGAACGGCGAACCTGCCCGGCGTATTCTGGTGGAAACCGGCCAGCCAACAGAGGTGCCCGTTACCATTGATCGTCGTGGCCCGAACACTGTCACCGTCGAAATCGCTGAAGCCGAGAACGAACTGACGGCAGCGAACAACATCACCGCGATGACGCTGACCGGCATTCGCGACTCGTTGCGCGTTCTGCTGATTACCGGCGAACCACACCGCGGTGGCCGCGCATGGCGTGACCTTCTCAAGTCTGACCCGATGGTGGACCTTGTTCACTTCACCATTCTACGGCCGCCACACAAACAGGACGCGACACCTACGGACGAACTAGCGCTCATTCCATTCCCGACCAACGAACTGTTCGAAGACAAGCTGCGCGAGTTTGATCTGATCATCTTCGACCGGTATCGCCGTCGCGGCGTGCTTCATCTGCGGTATCTCGACAATATTGCTCGCTATGTCGATCAGGGCGGCGCGCTGATCATCTCTGCAGGCGAGCCGTTTGCAGGGCCTGCCAGCCTCCACCGCACACCGCTCGCTTCAGTTCTGCCGCTCAGCCCGACAGGTGTGGTTGAGACACAGCGCTTCGTTCCGCAAATCTCCGGACTGGGAGAGCGCCACTCTATTACCAGTACGCTGGAGCAAGACGCGCTCGGCCCCTGGTATCGCTATATCGGCGCGCGCGAAGTCACCGGCGATGTGCTCATGACCACTGAAGACGGCCAGCCGCTGCTCGCCGTCGACCGCGTCGGCGAAGGCCGCGTGGCTGAACTCATGTCAGACCAGCTCTGGCTCTGGGCGCGCGGCCATGAAGGCGGCGGTCCGTTTGCAGAACTGGTACGCCGTATCGTTCACTGGACGATGCGCGAACCGGAGCTGGAAGAAGAACGGCTGACAATGCGCAGTGAAGGCGAAGACATTATCGCCAATCTGACATCACTGTCCTCGACGCCAGACAGCCTCAACATCATCTTTCCGGACGGAAGCGAAAGCACATACGGCTGGGCCGAAAACGAATATGGCGTTCAGGAAGTACGCCTGCCATCAGAACAGCTCGGCCTGTACCGCGCAGCCGTTGGTGATCTGGAGACAATATTCCTCAATGGGCCGGCACAACCTCGCGAATTTGCCGACCTTCTCTCCACCACCGAACGTGTCCTGCCACTGGCTGATGCGACGAACGGCGTCGTCACACGTCTGACAGACGCGGGCAATACACCGGAACTTCGCATGACGTCACGCGGCGGCGGTGATGGCAACTGGATCGGAGTACGAGACCGTCAGGCCTATGCTGTGCGCGATGCCAGCAGCCAGCCTATTCTTCCAACCTGGCTCGTCGCAGGTATGCTCTTTGGGTTGCTCTTGCTCGCATGGCGTCGCGAGGGTAGGTAACCGCCCCCGTCGGGAAAGGTTCATCCTCGGGTGCACGCAGGCGTTTCAGCATGATACGGGACTGGTCCTGTGGCCCAGGAAACTGAACGCTGCCATGTGGCGGCACTTCAAATCCGACACGTCCGAAATATGGCGGCGCACCGATCAGGCATGCCCATTGGTGGCCTGATGCACGGCCCGCTTCGAGCGACGCTTCAGTGACAGAGCGCCCCACTTTGCCGCCCTGATACTCAGGCGCAACGGCAATCGGCCCGTAAAACAGGGCTGGTGTGCCGCCGATAAAGATCGGCCAGACACGGCAAACCGCAATCAATCGTCCGTTCAGAAGACCAACACGCGTGATCTCCGGCAGAGAGTAGGAATACTCCCTCACCCGCTCTGCCGTCTTGGCAAAGTGTCCCGCACCGAAGGTCGCATCGAACAGACGTTCGATTGCGCGGCCATCACGGTCGGGAATCTCGCGGTCGTAAATGATCATCCGGCGCGTCTACTGGGGATAGTGGTGTCAGACAAGAGGAGTTTCGCCTTTCCAAGCACGAACGGGCTGATTAACGTGTCTCCCAACAAGACAAACAGGGAGAGATTCATGGGACTTCTGGACGGCAAAACCATCCTCATCACGGGTGGCGGCAATGGCATCGGTAAAGCCACCGCATTGATGGCAGGCGAACTTGGCGCCAACGTCATCGTCAACGATCTGGGTGGCAGCCTGTCAGGTGCCGATGAAGGTAGTGCAGGCCCGGCAGAAGAGGTTGCCGCAGAGATCCGCGCCAAAGGCGGTTCGGCCATTTCCAACTCCGATAGCGTCACTGATTTTGAAGCCGTCAAAGAGATGGTGGAAGGCGCGAAGAAAGAATTTGGCGGGCTGGATTCCATCATCAACCCGGCAGGTATTCTACGCGATAAAATGTTCCACAAAATGAGCGAAGACGACTGGGATGCCGTAATCGCCGTACACCTTCGCGGCTCTTACAACGTGGCACGCGCCGCCGTGGAATACTTCCGCGACCGCGAGAACGGCAATTATGTCTTCTTCACCTCTACAACCGGCCTCATCGGTAATATCGGCCAGGCAAACTATGCGGCTGCCAAGCTCGGTATTGTTGGCCTCTCGCGCATTATCGCGATGGAAGGTGTGCGTAAGAATATCCGCTCCAACGTCATCGCGCCATTCGCCTGGACACGCATGATTGCCTCCATACCGGTGACAGACGAAGCCAGCCGAGAACGTGTCGAGCGCATGAAGAATGCCATGCGTCCGGAGCAGGTTTCCAATCTGGCGCTCGCCCTGTGTTCTGATAAATGCGACACGACCGGCCAGATCTTTGCGGTTCGCGGCAACGAGCTTGTTCTGTTCAGCCAGCCACGTCCGGTACGCAGCATGGCCAATCTGGAAGGCTGGTCACCGGAAAGCATTCTGGATACCGCACTTCCGGCTATGAAGAACGACATGGAAGACCTTGGCGCATCGGCGTCCGTCTTCCCTTATGACCCGGTATAAGCGGGCCTGATATTCAGAAAGGATGCCAATGTTTGAGATCATCGACAGAGACCTGATTCTCTGGCCTGTCGCTGGTCATCTTGGCATCCTCTTCGTGTTATATTGCTGGCTGTCTGTGGTACGTTTTCAGAAGCGCGCGGGACAGCCCGTCGAAGCGCTTGAGGCCCGTATCAGCGCCAACCTCAAAAATCAGTTTGAAGCGCCAATTCTCTTCTATGCGCTGGTCGCGATGCTGTGGGCAGAAGACCTCGTAAACTGGGCCTACCTGACACTCGCCATCGTCTTTCTTGCGGGACGTATCTGGCATTTGCTCGCAGCAACGCTGTCCACGAACATTATCCGTCGTGGACTGATCTTCACCTTCAATTGGCTGGCGATTTACGCGATGTGGGCGTTGTTTCTACTGCCGCGACTGTTCTAGCGCGGCGCACGTTTCGCCAGAATACGCTGAAGCGTACGGCGGTGCATGTTCAGACGACGCGCGGTCTCCGACACATTGTGATTGCAGAGCTCGTAGACGCGCTGAATGTGCTCCCAGCGAACGCGGTCTGCAGACATCGGATTTTCCGGTGGCTCAGGTGCTTCATCACGCTGGGCAACCAGAGCTTTGATGATGTCTTCAACATCAGCCGGCTTGGACAGGTAATCAATCGCACCCGCTTTCACGGCCGCAACAGCCGTCGCCAGCGCGCCATAGCCTGTGAGCATGATCGCACGAACGTCTTCACGATACTCCTGAAGCGTTTCAACAACTTCGAGGCCTGATCCGTCTTCAAGGCGCAGGTCGATAACCGCGAATGCCGGTGGGTTCAGACGTGCAACATCTTTCGCCTCAGCGACTGTGCCGACTGCAGAAACTGTAAAGCCACGACGTGTGAGTGCTTGTGCCAGACGCGTCCGGAACGGCGCGTCATCATCCAGCACCATCAGTGTTCGGTCAGTCAGCTCTTCCAGAGCTTTGTGGATGTCGATCTCAGCACTCATAATATCTGTCCAGCTTCTATTCACTCGAAGGGCTTAAATCATCTAAGCCCGTTTCGTGCGCAGACCAAGTCGTTTCGGCCTCAAGCGCAGCTCTTTCCCATCTCAGCCGGACAACCGCGCCTTTTTCAGGTTCGGGACGGTTAAAGGTCGCTACCTCACCGCCGCTCTGTTCGATGAGCGTTTTCGCAATGAAGAAACCAAGCCCCATATCGCCGCCCCCGGCGTGTTTCTGGCTGCGCTCGGAAATATAAGGTTCACCTAATTTAGGCAAGACAGTTGGCGAGAAACCCGGGCCATCATCCGTCACAGAGATGGTGATAATCCGGTCGCTCCATACCGCATCAAGAGAGACATAACTGTCTGCGAAGGATGTCGCATTCTCTACAAACGCGCCGAGCGCGTGGAGAATTTCAGGGGACCTGTCGAGCTTCGGCTCTGTGAGGTCCGTCGCGGTTGAATGAGCGAAGGTGCGCACTTCCACCAGCTTGTCACGGCCCTTATGCGGACGCGCTGCTTCCTCTACCAGAGTAGAGAGCTGGATACGCGCGTGAACGATGTCACCAGTCTCACGCTCTTGCGCGAGGCGTCGCAGAATGGACCGGCACCGGTCTGCCTGTTCGGAGAGAAGGCGCGCATCTTCCTTATGCGGGTCATCATCCCCAAGGTCTGCTGCCATTTCCTTAGCGACCAGATGGATCGTCGCCAGCGGCGTTCCGAGCTCATGTGCTGTGGCGGCTGCAAGCGCGCCGAGCGCGGATAGCTTTTGCTCGCGCGCCATAACCACCTGAGCAGCATCAAGCGCACGCACCAGACGGGCCTCGTCACGCGACACACGGATGGATGACAGTGCGAAGAAGGCCAGACCAATGGCAACCGCGCAGAATTGTCCGATTTGTAACAGGATCGGCACTTGCAAATCTTCGCCGGGCGGCGATGGTAGGGGCAAATGGAAGAAAGCCATGGCGGCTGTACAGGCAAGCGCCAGCAAAGCGAGCCCCATGGAATAACGCGTTTCAAGACTAACAGACGCAATCGTCACCGGTGCCATAATCATCAGCACAAACGGGTTTTCCAGACCGCCCGTAATAGCGATCAGAAATGCGACCTGCAGAATATCAAAGGCAAATTGGGCGACTGCTTCCGGCTTTGTCGCGAGACGCTGGCTCGGAAACGCAATCATCACGAAAACGTTCAGCCAGGCTGAGACGGCAATCGCGGCAAGACACAGCCCCAGAGAGAGCGAGAAGCCTAGACCGAAGTAAACAAACAGGACGGCGATCGCTTGACCCAGGATAGCCAGCCAACGAGTCGCGACAAAGGTGCGCACCCTGAGGCGCCCGAATGCAGACCCAACTCCGCCAAGCCCCTCTTTTGGAAGGGAAAAAATGGTACTCTGATCGTCGAGTGTGTCAGCCACGGTCCCGCCCGGTATTTTATTCTGTCCCGAATTGTCCTATCTGAAGCCGTGTTAAAGGACCAGTCCCATGATTTCTACTTCTACGCTTTTTCGTACCTGCGCACTCGCTACAGCACTCAGTGTTGCCGCCTGCGGAAATGATGGTTCGACCAATGTCGCACAATCATCCGGCGAGCAGAACACCTGCATGTCGCGTGGCGACTATGGCTGGGGCGGGCCTTTCAGCCTGATCGACCAGACAGGTACACCAGTTACACAGGCAGATTATATGGGCCGCCCGACGCTCATGTATTTTGGCTATACGGTCTGCCCTGATGCCTGCCCGGTCATCATGGAAAAGATCACATATGCGCTGGAGGAACTGCCAGAAGATATGGTCCATCCGCGTGTCATGCTGATCAGCTTCGACCCAGAGCGCGACACACCGGAAGTGCTAAGCGCCTATGTCTCCAACCCGTACTATCCAGACGACATGGTTGGCCTGACTGGCAGTGACGAGCAAATCCGCGAAGCCGCTGACGCGTTTCAGGCCATTTACTCCGTCAGCGAGCAGGAAGACAGCGCGATCGGCTATGTGTTCGACCACTCAGCCGCCATCTATCTGATGGACGAAAACTGGGAAATGGACACATTCTTCATCGCAACGGAGAACCCGCGCGATATGGCAGATTGCATGACCAATTTCCTGCCTCAGGCCGAAGGCTGATTGGCATCTCGTTTGCGCTCTTCCTGCCAGGCTTTTCGCAGTGAGCTGATACGTTCAGGTATACGCTCTTCCATAACGAGGGCTGACTGCACGCGGTCAGTCCTGAAGTGGCGAAAGCCCTGACGCAGTTCGCACCAGGCGCAGATCATCCGGTAGTCTTCCGAATAAGCGAGCAGGAACGGCCAGATAATACGTTCGCTCGTTTTCTCTTTTTCATCTGAGTATGTCATCAGAACTTTATGGCGGTCGCGTATGGCCCCGCGAATAAGCGACACATCCACAGTGTCGATCAGGCGAGGCCGGAAGCTGATCGGCGTCAGCCCGCTATCTACAATAACCGGCTGGAGCGTTTTGGGGACCGCCGTTGTCAGCTTGGCGATCAGATCCTTTGCGCCGCGCTGTAAATGCGTATCGCCGCGCGCTTCGACCCATTTCGCGCCGAGCACTGCCGCCTCCAGCTCATCCGCTGTCAGCATGAGCGGCGGCATGTCATAGCCGTCTTCCAGCACATAGCCCATGCCGGCCTCACCGCGTATCGGCACGCGTTGCGCGATCAGCTCAGCCGTGTCGCGATAGACTGTGCGCAGCGATGTCTCCAGCTCTTCAGCAAGTTCATGCGCGGTGACCGGGCGATCATGGCGTCGCAGAATCTGAATGATTTTAAACAGGCGTTCGGTTCGTCTCATGTCATCATCCTAGTCCCACCATACTGACAGCATGTTGGCAGTAGCCCTGCGTTAGCAAGGGATATCTTTCAACGAGGAGAAAACAGGATGATTACACTTTATGGATGGGGCCCGATGTTCGATTGCCCGTCGCCGAGTTCGTTTGTCATGAAGTCACTTATCCAGCTGCAAATGCTGGGCGTGGAGTTCGAACTGGCAGTTGCCGACCTTGAAGCCGTTCCCAAGATGAAAGCCCCGTATCTGGTGGACAACGGCGCGCTCATCGAAGACACTAACTTCATTCGTTGGCACTTGGAAAACAAACTCGGAAAGTCTCTCGATCACGGACTGTCAGTAGCAGAGGCCGCGACTGGCTGGGCGCTTGAGCGCATGGCGGAAGACAATGTCGTCAACAATATTCTGGCCCAGCGCTGGCTGAAGGATGACAATTTCCATAAAGGTCCCGGCCTGTTTTTCATGGGCGTGCCCGAGGCCCAGCGTAAGGCAGTTACAGACGAAGTTCGCGGCGGTATTAAAGCCTATATGCACGGCCAGGGCTTTGGCAGACATTCCGAAGCCGAACAGCTGGAACTCGCCGATCGCGATATCACTGCGATTGCGAATTTCCTTGGCGATAAGGATTACCTGTTCGGAGATGCACCCGCCGCTGCGGACGCTGGCGTTGCCGCCGTTCTGATTTCCGCTGCTTCTGAATTCTTTGATACTCCGCTTTCGGGCCTCGTGCGGCGACATGAAAATCTGGTTGAGTATATCACTCGAATGGAAGCGCGTTATCTGACCGGCCATAACTGGCCGGTGCCTGAAATGGCGTAAACATGATTGGGGGCACGCCTCAAACGCGAAGCCGTGCCCCCAATTCCCCTTTTGGCGTAGACCAGTTGTTAAAAGCGCTTGATTATCGTATGCTGCAGCGCAACATAACAATAATTGCTGTTATCGACCGAAAGGGCCAAAATGCTCTACTCCATGATTGAGATGCACCGCGCAGCCGCCGCGCCTATGCGTATGTTCGCCCGCGCCAACCGGATTATGTTTGAATCCGACTATAACGTGCTCTCACGTACAGAATTCGGAAAGTCGATTGCCGCCACGTCTTCCCTGTTCGAGTCTCTGACGCGGTCTTATGGCAAACCTGTCTGGGGTCTGGAACACACAGAGATCAATGGCAAAGAAGTTTCGGTAGACGTTGAGACGGTCTGGTCTGATGCCTGGTGTAATCTTGTGCACTTTCAGCGCGATCCGGAAGAACTTGCGGATGCGCTGGGCGATGCCGCACCTCAACCGCGCCTTCTGATCGTCGCGCCCCTGTCAGGCCATTATGCAACGCTGCTGCGCGGCACAGTCGAGGCCCTCCTGCCGCATTTCGAAGTTTATATCACCGACTGGACAGACGCCCGTATGGTGCCGCTCTTCCAGGGCCGGTTCAGCCTGGACGACTATATCGACTATGTCCGCCGCATGATTGGCGAAGTCGGTCCGGGGTCAAACGTGCTTGCTGTATGCCAACCGGGCCCGCCTACTCTCGCCGCTATCGCGCTCATGTCGGAAGACAATGATCCAAATGTGCCGGCCAGCATGACCTTTATGGGCTCGCCAATTGATTGTCGCAAAAGCCCGACGGTTCCAAACCTTCTTGCGGAAGAACGCCCGTTCGAATGGTTCGAAGAGAACATGATCTACACCGTGCCAATGCCTTATCCGGGCGCGATGCGCCGCGTGTATCCGGGCTTTGTGCAGCTTTCCAGCTTCATGAATATGAACTGGGAGCGCCATGTGGATGCCCACTGGTCATTCTTCGAACATCTGGTCGGAGATGATGGTGACAGCGCCTCCAAACACCGCGAATTCTATGACGAGTATCTGTCAGTGCTGGACCTCTCAGCGGAGTTCTACCTCGATACGATCAAGCGCATCTTCCAGAACCATGAGCTGCCACTTGGCACATTCATGCACCGCGGGCGCCTTGTGAAACCGTCGACGATCACAAAGACAGCGCTCATGACGGTTGAAGGCGAGAAGGACGATATCTCGGGCATCGGCCAGACGCAGGCGGCGCATGATCTTTGCTCGAACCTGCCAGAAGATATGCAGCTTGATTATATTCAGCCGGGCGTCGGCCATTATGGCGTGTTCAACGGTTCGCGGTTCCGCAAGGAAATCGTGCCGCGCGTTGTGAACTTCATCCATAAATTCCACGATACGAAGCTGGAATCTGAATGGAATAACGCCTTTCTGATGGCCGCAGAGTAAGCGCCTCTCCGAATCACAGAATCAAAAACGCCCTCAGCATCAGCCGAGGGCGTTTTCTTTGGTTTCAGGCTTCTAACAGTTAGTTCGCCGTAGCTGTGAAGCCGAGGCGTTCCTGTGTCAGCAGCGTCGGGTCGGCCATCAGATCGCCCAACGCAAACGATGTTTCAGGGTTAAACGAGATTGTCAGCTCGTCCTGCTCACCGCTGAGGAAGACGCGCAGAGCAGTCGCCAGATCAGTCGCAATCGCTTGATCAATGCCCATGCCGCTTGTCATGGCCGGCAGCATGGCCGTCATACCGACCGCCATATCGCGCGCATTTTCTGCTGTCATACCCTGTTGCGGGCCCATAACCGAGAAGACTTTGTCCAGAAGGCCTTCATCACGGATGGTGAAGCTCAGCTGGTGAACGTCCAACTCGGAATAAACCTCCATCATCATAGCTTGCGGGTCCTGCTCGCCAGTGACGAAGGCGTCAGGGTCCATGCCCTCCAGCGCCGATGCCATGGCGCTGATGCCGCCAATCTCGCTGACAGACGACATGGTGAACACGTCTTCAATCGCAAAGCTGCTGCTCTCAGTCGTGGAGATGTCGGTTTCCGGGTCATATGTGCTGTTGCTTGAGCCGGAGAGCACAATGCGCTCCAGACCAACCATCAGGAGCATTGGCGCGACCTGCGCACCAGCTTCGCCGCCTTCTGCGTCTGCATCAATCGTCAGCGTAAATTCCGGCATGACAAAACGTGTCGGCACGCCATCAGAGTTGCGAGTCACATCGTAAGAGAGATCATCCAGCGCCACAGCCAGGCCAACGCCGTTGAAGCTCATGTTTTCCAAAGAAAACTCGTCGAAGCCAGGATCCATCGGATTGCCGTAGATCGCGCTCATCAGATCAGCACTTGCTTCTTCGTTCTCAGCATTCATCAGAGCGTTCAGCAGAGCTGAATTCACACCGCCGACAGAAATTTTACCAAGTGTGAATGTCCCGGACTCGTCACCATCGTCGAATGCGAAGCTGACACCATCTACCGCGAACGAACCGATAGTTTCAGGGCCATAATCTTCCGCTTCAATCGATGCGACCGACAGGTTGATCATGCCGGAATCGTCATCTTCACCCGCAACAAGCAGATTCGTCAGGGACAGGCCGTCAAAGCTCATATTCTCTGTGTCTGGCAGGTCAGCCGCTTCGGAGTGGCCGAACACGCCGCCAAGCCATGCTGCCAGTTGCGCAGACGGGCCGTCGAGCGCGATCTGGCCGATAGTGAAGCTTGCACTCTCTGCCTCAACTTCATCGGTCGGAACCACTTCGATTGCATTCATGACCATGCGAGAGAAGTTGGCCATGCCTGCATCATCGACGTTGAGACCCGAGAAAATCATTTCCTCAGCTTTGAGGTCAGCAGAGCCGTCAACGTCGACCTCCACCATACCGTCCTCATCACCTTCGTCGGCGTCGGCTTCAAAATCGCTGGTACGGATCATGACATTGCGGAACACAACGTCATTGCCGCTTTCGGAGCGGTCTTCAAACTCCACGCGGCCTGAGCCGGAATCGCGCAGTGACAGCTGTGCCAGCGCTGCGTTAATGTCTTCCGGGCTGGCAGCCGGACCGTCTCCACCGCAGGCGGCAAGCGTCAGCGCAGCAGCACTCGCGAGCAAAATCTTCTTCATCTGAAATTCCCTTCTTCCTGAACCCTGAGGATAGCAGTTTTTCCCCTTCGAAACTGCGTATAACAATACAAATATGAACACACGTCGAATCGACATCGCAGCACCGTCCGGATCAGAACTTTCCGTTCTGTTCCGCGTCAATCCAAGGGCTAAACGCCTGATTTTACGTGTAGATCCAAAAACGCAGTCCCCTGTTGTTACGGCTCCATCACCCCGTCATTACAAAGCAGCAGAAAAATTTGTTCAATCCAAGGCGGGCTGGATTGAAAATCAAATCTGCCGACAACCTGACGTTATCACGCTGGAACCAGGGATCGAAATCCCCGTTTCGGGGGAAATGCACCTTCTTACCCAGTCCGGGGCGCGTGGCCGTACCCGTCAGGTTGAGGGCACACCGCCGCAACTCGATAGCCCGGGCGCTGACATCACCTATTCGGACCGCGTACTGCGCTATCTGAAAATGAAGGCACGCGAGGCACTCAACGAGCGTGTCGATGTTCACGCCGAAAGATTGGCTGTCGATCCGGTGAATATCACCATTCGTGACACGCGGTCTCGCTGGGGCTCATGCTCATCGAAAGGGCATCTGAATTTCTCATGGCGGCTCATTCTCGCGCCGCCACACATTCTGGACTACGTCGCGGCCCATGAAGTCGCCCATCTCATAGAGATGAACCATTCAGCCGACTTCTGGGCGCTGGTAGAGAAGAGTTATGGCCCACATAAAAACGCCCGTAACTGGCTGAAGCAGAACGGGCGCCTTTTACATGCTTATGGAAGTTCCGGGTCCGCCGGAGGCTGACCGTCAGTCACCTCGATCGGGACCTTTTTCTCAGCGGCGTCCGGGCCGAAGCTGATAATGCGCGAACCGATTTCACCACGTGCCGGACGATCCGGACCAATCATAGCAATCGTACCATCCGCGCGGATTTCAGCGATGAGGTCTGCATCCGGACGTTCTTTTTTGAACGTCTCGAAGTCATACTTCTCGGTGAGGTCCGTCTTATGAAAGATCCACTTTTTATAGTGATCGCGGATCAGACCGTCATAGTTACGACCCGAACGGATTAGCGTCCGTCCACGTGATGCCCGCGGCACACCAAGGAAATCTTCCTCATTGTCAGAGGTCGAAAGCTGGAAGGTTCGGTCACGACCGAGCTCAGGGCCGAAATGTCGGCAGACCAGCGCGTTGTAATAGTCGTTCGCGCTTACCGCTGCACAGAAGGCAAACAGTGAGTGGTCCATGCGGTGCTCGGCAGATTCAGAGAGAACTTCACCTGTGTAGACAGAAATGCCCGCCTCACGCGCAGGACGCAGACGACGCAGGTCTGTATCCGCCATCATCACATTCACACCAGCCTCTTTGAGGGTTTTCGCCAGCCCGACGCTCCAGATGTTGGCGCCAACCAGCAAGACGCCCTGCGGGCCTGAATGCGCGAGCTTCAGCTTGCGAGAGAGCGGCCCCATAGTGAAGCCGTGCGCAATAACCGTCGTGAAGACGATAGCAAAGGCCAGCGGCACAATCTGTTCAGCGCCCCGAAGCAGGTCAGAACTGCCATCACCGAGCGTGGCCAGACGGCTCGCAAAGAAGCCGGACACGGCAACCGCAACAATACCGCGCGGCGCGATCCAGCCTGTCAGGAACATTTCCTTCGGCTTCAATTCACCCCATGTGGAGATCGCGACGGAAAGCGGACGCACGACAAACAGCATACCGATCAGGAAGAGCGCGGTTTGCAGATTGAGCGCGCTTACAATTGTCTCGATGGTGAGGTTCGCCGTCAGGATGACAAACACGCCCGACACCAGAATAACCGCGATATTCTCCTTAAAGCGGCGCAGGTCCTGAAGGCTGGCGAACTTGGAATTACCAAGCGTCATACCGAATGCTGTGACAGCAACCAGACCAATCTCGTGCTCGATCGCCTCTGCACCCGCATAACAGGCCAGAACGCTGATCAGAATGACAGGGGCCTTGAGGTATTCAGGCAGCCAGGCATTGCGGAACGCAGCAGACAGGAATTTGCCAAGCGCAATGCCGATAACAACGCCTGAAACGGCAGCAAACAGGATCCAGCCAATGATAGACAAAGCACTTTGCTCGGCTGAGAGAACACGCAGAACCTCATACGCGGCAACCGCGAACAACGCGCCCACAGGGTCGTTGACGATGCCTTCCCATTTCAGCGCTTTACCTACACGTCCGCCAAGTTTGGACTGGCGCAGCAAAGGCATAATCACCGTCGGACCAGTCACAACCAGAATGCCGGCGAACAGGATCGACGTACCGAGGCCAAGATCGGCAAGGAAATAACAGACAAGCGTGCCGAGAACCCAGGTTATCGGTCCGCCAAAGAACACAAGACGCCTCACCGCCGATCCCGCTTCCCGCAGGTCGTGCACTTTCAGAACAAGACCGCCCTCAAACAGGATGATCGCGACCGCAAGCGACACAATCGGACGCAGCAAATCGCCGAACGTTTCGTCAGGCGACAGCACCGGAATGCCAAATAGCAAGGCAGAGAGCGGACCAAAAATCAGGCCGGCCGCACTCATCATAACGATAGCCGGCCATTGCATTCGCCAAGCGAGCCACTGAGCGCCAATGCCCAGAACGCCAATCAGCGCAACCGCCTCTACCGGCGACAGAAGCGCCGCCGTTTCACCGTTTACAGCCATATATGAGTATTCCCCTTAGTGCTTCGGAACGCCTCTCACGCAGGAATGCTACACCAGTCATCGCCGGAGTACCAAGCGCGCAAAGCGTCAAAGCCAGATGTTCAAACTGTTAATACTGATCCCAGCCAAATTGCCCGTATCAGGCTGTTTCATTCGGATCGCTAAAATCGAAACCAATAGAACGCGCATCGGTTCCACGGTCATAGCGCTCAATCGCCTCGGTAAACTGGGATGTGATGTGACGATACAGAAGATCGTAAAATTCAGACGGATCATTCTCCGACAATGGGAGCTTGAAAGTGTAATTAGGCCCGTGATCAATCGCGATCATGAACCGCTCGCCCTGTTTGTGGCAATGCATGACCACACGGATCCAGTCCATGCCCTCAGAAACGCGTACAGCGAGACCGAACAGCACCGGCCCGAGCGGACGGAAACCGCGTGGCGGAATGGAAAAGGCAGTATCGAGATCTGTCTTCGGCTGAAACTGCCCGACCGGCGGCACAAGATGTACACATACGCCATGACCGGTTCCCAGATACTGGCAAAACCCGTCTTTCAGTTCGCTGGCCAGCTTGCGGATACGGTCATAGTTCTCCGCGGCGCGATCCTGATACTTTTTTGCCGTTTCTACGAGGTCATCAAAACGCGACATGTCAGCCATCCTTGTTCTGTCCCAACGGGTTCGTGCCCCGTTCTCTGTTTAATACCAACCGCGAAGCTCAGATTTCAAATTCGATCGTGAGCGGACAGTGATCCGAGGCTTTTGGCGCCGTCCAGCCAATGCCGGGAAGTCGCATTCCAGTGTAACGCTCAGCCCGCCAGGGCAGACCGCTGCGTGTTATGCGCATATCGGGGCGCGGGTTCTTACGGGCAAGAGCTGGTGACAGAAGAAAATGGTCGAGCGCGGCATAGCTGTCTTCGTCAGGATAATGATGCGTCCATCGTTCCAGCGCCGGTTTGTCTGACATCATCAGGGCGTCCAGCGCAAAACCGCCATCGACCAGCGGGCCGAGACCATGCCCTGTATCTACCTCCCCGTCTTTTTCGAGGAAGTCATTGAGATCGCCGCAGACAATCCAGTTAGCCTCGGCAGGGTCGTCAAAGCGGCGCTCAATCAATCGCCGCACACCCAGCGCCTCTTGCGCGCGAATGGTGCGCGTTTCCCACCGTCCGCCATGCATTGATTTGAAATGGCAGACAAAAATGGTCAGCGGCGTATCGCCGAACGTAAATTCCAACTGCAGACAGTCGCGGCGAAATACCGGTGCGTGAACAGACTGCTCGGGCAAAGGAACGATGCCAAGATCAGTCAGCGTGACGTCGGCGTGGCTAATTATGTCGTCCGGCCGCTTACGGCTCAGAGCGGCAACGTCGATACCCCTGCCATCATTCCCCTCTCTCAGTATGCGGGACTGATAGCCGCTTCGCGACCAGCGCCGCAGATAGCGGTTATGAAAGGCTGTGAGCGTTACGAGGTTTTCCACCTCTTGCAGCGCGCAGATATCCGATCCGGTAGCCGCAAGCGCCTGAGCGGTAAGCGTCCGGTCATCTTCCGACAATACATTGAAGGCGCCATCCACAGCATCCGCTGCGTCCTGATCCGACACCATGGTCAGTTTCCGGCGCAGTTGAGGAATGCCAACCTTATCGAAAGCAAACCGCATCATCAGGTTTTCGCAATTGAAACTTGTCAGTCGGATGACTGGCATACGTGCCCCGCCGCTTTAGGATCAGGCGGGTTGTGCAGCGCGCCGTGACCGGATCATGAAGCGGACATAAAAAATGAATCCGATAGACGCGGCAACCCCTGAAAGGCTTGCGATCAGATCCGGAACATCGCCCGAGCGTGACGCGACGAAATAGGCCTGAACTACCTCAAGACCAACCGCGCAGCACACGGCAATCAGAGCCGCATACGGCCAGTTCCGCGGACCGACAAAAGCGGACAACCACAGCATGAGCGCCCCGAAGGCTGCAAAATGCTCCAGCTTGTCCTGCGCCGAGAAGACTTTTGGAATTGGCGGAATATCAGCCGTCGCGCCCCATAGGATGAGGGCACCGATAAAAATCGACACTGCGCCAAGAAACAGGCGTTTAGGCGTCATCAAACCGGTCACGTAAGCGTCCTCTTTTCGCGCAAATCAACACGGTAATATTTTATCAGTTCGTCTTAAGATTTGCTTACCGCACCGCAGCATCGGTAAAATTTCATCGAAATAAAAATGGCGCGCCCGAATATTGAGCGCGCCATTTTAAGTGAATAATTTCAATACCTTAAAGGGCTTAAACGTCGACTTCAGCTTCCAGAGCATTCGCCTGAATGAACTCGCGGCGCGGCTCAACGACGTCACCCATGAGTTTCGAGAACATATCATCAGCTTCGTCGCCATGCTCCACTTTCACACGCAACAGCGTGCGCGCATTCGAGTCGAGCGTTGTTTCCCAGAGCTGGTCAGGGTTCATCTCGCCCAGACCTTTGTATCGCTGGATCGTCAGGCCCTTAGCACCGGACGAAAGCACCGCATCGACCAGAGAAACCGGTCCGTAAACGTCAACTTCGCCGCCTTTTTCGTGACGTAGTACAGATCGTTCCGAGAAGAGTTCTAACAGAGGGTCAACACGGTCTGAAAGTTTTCTTGCATCTGCCGACTGGAGCAGCTGCTTGTCGAGGATCAGCTTTTCTTCAACGTCGCGGACGACACGCTCAAGCACGAGCTCACCGTCTACAAAGCTTCCCTGCCAGGTATCTTCACCCTCTTCAGCAATGCGGTTCATACGCATCGCCGTTTTTTCGGCTTCGGCCTGCCCCGCTGTCGAATGCAGCGCGCCAGCGAGTGACGCTTGCTCAACCAGAACACCCGGCGCTTTCAAAGCGAGACGCTTTACAAGGCTCTTGCACGCGACGGAATCATAAACGAGCTGGCGCAGATCTTCGCCGCCCATTTGTTCACCGTCCTGAAGCACCAGAACCTCACCGGTTGTGCCCTCACCAATCAGGTAGGTTTCCTGCTCGGCGTCATCTTTCAGATAGCGCTCTGACCGGCCTTTAGAGACCTTATAGAGCGGCGGCTGGGCAATATAGAGGTACCCGTTCTCGATAATCTCAGGCATCTGACGATAGAAGAATGTCAGCAGGAGCGTACGAATGTGCGCGCCGTCGACGTCCGCATCGGTCATGATGATGATCTTGTGGTAGCGCAGTTTCTCGATCTGGAAACCCTCATTCGGGTTCGTCTCAGACCGGCGCCCGATACCCGCACCAAGCGCAGTGATCAGCGTACCAACCTGATCTGACGACAGCATTTTATCGAAACGCGCACGCTCTACGTTCAGAATTTTACCACGCAGTGGCAGAATGGCCTGGTTCTCGCGGTTACGGCCCTGCTTCGCAGACCCGCCCGCAGAGTCCCCTTCCACGATGAAGATTTCAGACTTAGCAGGGTCTTTTTCCTGACAGTCTGCCAGCTTGCCCGGCAGCGAGGTAATATCGAGCGCCGTTTTACGACGTGTCAGCTCACGCGCTTTACGGGCGGCTTCGCGCGCTGCGGCGGCCTCGACAATTTTCTGCATGACCAGTTTGGCAGGGCCCGGGTTCTCTTCGAGCCACATGGAAAGCTGCTCAGTCATCAAGCTCTCGACCACGGGACGCACCTCAGATGAGACGAGCTTGTCTTTGGTCTGGGAGGAGAATTTCGGGTCGGGCACTTTCACAGAGAGTACGCACGTAAGGCCTTCACGCGCGTCATCGCCGGAAATGTTGACCTTGCCCTTCATCGCCGCACCGGTTTCATCAGCATATTTGTTGATGACACGCGTCAGCGCAGCACGGAAACCGGCAAGGTGCGTACCGCCATCGCGCTGCGGGATGTTGTTTGTGAAGCAGAGAACATTCTCGTGATAGCTGTCATTCCACTGAAGCGCAGCTTCAACGGTGATGCCATCTTTCTCACCGATTGCGAAAATCGCTTCAGGAATGGCAGAGGCACGCTGACGGTCGAGGTGCTCTACAAAGGCTTTCACACCGCCATCATACTCGAAGACTGTTTCATACGGCTCCGCGCCGCGCAAATCTTTGAACACAATGCGCACGCCTGAATTCAGGAAAGCCAGCTCGCGCAAGCGGTGTTCCAGCGTGCCGCGATTGTACTCTGTCATTGTGAAGGTTGAGGGCGCTGCCAGAAAGCGCACGCTCGTTCCGGTATAGTCACGCCCGTCTTCACGCTTCGGGCTGTCACCAACTTCTTTCAGAGGCGCTTCAGTTGTGCCGCCATCAATGAAGCGAACGAAGTGCTCTTTGCCTTTGCGGTGAATACGTAGCTCAAGCCAATCGGACAACGCGTTCACAACGGAAATACCCACGCCGTGCAGACCACCAGACACCTTATAGGAGTTCTGGTCGAACTTACCGCCAGCGTGCAGCTGAGTCATGATAACTTCTGCCGCAGATATACCCTCTGTCGGGTGCGTTTCAACCGGCATGCCGCGGCCGTTATCCGTGATCTCGGCAGATCCGTCAGCGTGCAGAATGACAGAAGCTTCGGTTGCGTGACCTGCAAGCGCCTCGTCAATCGCGTTATCAACCGCCTCGTAAATCATGTGGTGAAGACCCGAACCATCGTCCGTGTCACCAATGTACATGCCAGGGCGTTTCCGGACGGCCTCAAGCCCTTTCAGGACTTTGATTGAGTCAGCGCCATACTCAGGTGTGTTTGGTGTTTCGTCGGACATTTCTGCCTTCGTTCTTCCCGTTATGAATTGTTCGAATCAAGTATAGGCAGGTTTGCCGAAAAAGGGAAATTTCAGCCCCGTTTTGGCGCCCCTCAAATGGTGCGCAGAACACTGAAATAATAGAACTTTCTTGCCGCCAGAAAGAAACCTTAACTTTCTACAAATTTACGGTGGAGTTTTGCAGGCTAAACGGGCCGAATTTCGTCCGGACACACCCGTTCAAACGGGATCGACTTTCCCCGCCGCGACCTCAAAGAACTGCGCTCTTTCGTCAAAGCCATCAAAGAGGGAGCGTTCAGTTCCCGTCAACCAGGCCTGCCCTTTGAGCGCGGACAGTTCATCAAACAATGCCGCGCGCCTGTCAGGATCAAGATGCGCTACGGCCTCGTCCAGAAGGACCAGAGGGTTACGCAGATGCTCCTCTGCTTCAAGCGCGCGCGCATTGGAAAGAATAAGCCCGATCAGAAGCGCCTTTTGCTGGCCTGTGGAGCAGAGAGACGCTGGAACGCCAGTCGGCCGGTGGATCACCACCAGATCGGAGCGGTGCGGCCCTGTAAGCGTTCGCCCCGCACGGGCATCCCGTCTGCGGCCGTCCTTCAGCGCCGCTTTCAACATGTCCTGAACGTCTGCCAGAGTTTGACCCGCGTTAAACGCCTCTTCCGCCGCCCCCTCCAGAGAGAGGTCCGCCTTCGGGAAGGCGCCATCAGGGCGGATATCCACTGCCTTCTGTAAACGGCTGACCGTCTGCGCCCGATGGAAGGCGATATGAGCGCCATGCTCTGCAAGTCTTTCCTCAAGCCCGTCCAGCCAGACCGGATCGGCAAAGTCGCGCTCCAGCAGAAGATTGCGCTCCCGCATTGCCTTCTCATAGGCCGTTGAATGACGGGCATGGATCGGGAAATGGGCGAGCGTCTGGCGGTCCAGAAATTTACGCCGCTCTGTTGCGCCACCGGCGAATACCCGGTCCATGGCGGGCGTGAGCCAGATAATGCGCACAAGCTCGCTCATGGAGTTTGCGGTCGCCGTGGAGCCATCCACCTGCATAGACCGCTTGCCGCGTCCGCCGCCCTCTATGCTGGCATCAATGCGGATGAGACGGTCCATATCCCCGTCAAACAGCGTTGCGCCCAACGCCCACGCATTGCCAGCAGCCCCACCTTCAACACGCGCCATATCCGGCAGCCCGGCTGAGCGGAGCCCCCGCCCGGGAGAGAGCTGCGAAATGGCTTCGATGAGGTTGGTCTTGCCAGCGCCATTCGCCCCGAACAGGCAGACATGCCGCCCGTCGAGGTCGATTGAAAGCGCGCCATAATTCCGAAATGTGGAAAGCGCGAGACGTTTCAGATAAATGCGGCCTTGGCCGTCCATACCGTCAGACGCGTAGCGGCATCAGAACGTAGCGGGATGCCGGATCTGTCGGGTCACGCACCAGTGCAGGCGATGCTGGATCATTGAAATCAAAGAGAATTTCATCACCATCAACTTGCTGGAACACATCAAGCAGGTAACGCGCATTGAAGCCGATTTCCATCGGCTCGCCAGCGTACTCGCCTTCGACTTCTTCCACACCATGACCGGTCTCAGCATGGTTCACCGTGAGGACCACTTTATCAGCTTCCAGCGACATTTTCACAGAACGCGAACGTTCAGCGGAAACGGTAGCAACACGGTCGACCGCTTTTTCAAGCGCGACATTGCCGACCTTGAGAGTCTGGTCGTTATTCTGAGGAATAACACGCGCATAGTCAGGGAAAGACCCGTCAATGAGCTTGGTTGTCAGAACCGCGCGGCCGGCAGTGAAGACGATTTTCGCCTCAGATGCGGAGACTTCGATCACGCCATCATATCCGTCGATCAGGCGACGAATTTCAGACACGGCTTTGCGTGGAATGATAACGCCCGGCAGACCTTCGCAGCCTTGCGGTGCATCAATCTCGGAGAGCGCCAGACGGTGACCGTCCGTCGCGACAGCGCGCAGCTTCGCGCCATCTTCACCTTCCGCGACGTGCAGATAGACACCGTTCAGGTAATAACGTGTCTCTTCGGTAGAAATAGCAAAGCGAGTTTTGTCGATGAGACGCTTCAGATCAGCGACATCGATGGAGAAGGACACAGTGCCTTCGTCTTTGTTCATCGTCTGGAAGTCAGCCGCAGGCAGCGTTGGCAGCGCAAAACGCGAACGCCCGGCCTGAATAGACAGGCGCTGATTGTCTGGCAGGAATTCCAGCTGAACTTCTGCTGTTTCCGGCAATTTACGCACAACGTCGAAAAGCGTTTGCGCAGGAGCTGTCAGACCACCTTCCTGATCAACCTGTGCGTCGGCCGCATCAACGGCCTCGATATCGAGGTCGGTCGCGGTCAATTGCAGAGAGCCAGCGCTTGCGGACAGCAATACGTTCGACAGGATCGGAATAGTGTTACGTCGCTCTACAACGCTCTGCACGTGGCTAAGGGCACGCAGGAGGTCGGACCGGTCAATCGTAAGCTTCATCGTCTGCCTTTCAGGAGCTTTCCCGCCCCCGTTTCGTCGAACAAAAATTCAGCCCGCTTCAGATTCGAAACGGGCTGAAAGTTATCCATAAATATGAGTTTCGCAAAAGGTATTTAGCCCGGGATGCACGCGAAACCCGAAAAATCTGTGGTTTGTTGCGAAAAATCCCTCATCTGAGACCAAATGAGGGACAATTTCGCAGCAATCACTATTTCGCAGCGTTTGCCTGAATGTCTTCCAGCGCGCGCTCGACCTTCTCAATGTCACGGCGCAGTGTTTCATCACTTGCGACCGCGTCTTCAAGTTTACGCACCGCGTAGAGGACTGTCGTGTGGTCACGATTGCCAAAGAACTTACCGATCTGCGGCAGAGAGCGTGTTGTCAGTTTACGGCAAAGATACATCGCAATCTGGCGTGGATAAGCAATCGAACGGCTACGACGCGCAGACTCAATATCTGTCTTCGTAATATCGAAGGCCGTCATCGTTGCGCGCTTTACCTGATCGATGGTTGGCGGACGCATTTCACCAATCTGGCGGCGAACGGCTGCACTGACATCATCAAGCGTAACCGGCTGACCAATAAAGGTCGTTGCCGTGAATACGTTGCAGACAGCACCGTAAAGCTGACGGCCCGGACCTTTAACACGGCTGACGATCAGATTGACGGCATCATCACAAAGCTCGAAGCCCGGATTTTCTGCTGCAATTGTCTGAGCCTTCATACGAACGATCGCGCGGCGCATTTCTTCATCAGGCTCGTCCACCTGAATGAGGACACCACCCTGGAATTCGTCACGGACGCGAGAGTTCAGCGCGCCAAGCTGGGACGGGCTTTCATCAGCCGCGATAACCACCTGACCGCCACGGCCAACAACCGCACGGATATTGCCGAAGAATTCCTTCTGCGTGCCGCCCATGCCGGCAATCGCCTGCAGATCGTCAATCAGAAGAACATCAGCGCCGCGAAGACGTGATTTCAGATCAGACGTGTCACGGCGCTTAACGCCTTCCACGAATGCGACCATGAACTCCTCAGCGCTCATATAAACAACGCTGCGCTCATCGTCTGAGACTTCGATCTGTGACTCAATCGCCTTCAGAAGGTGAGTCTTACCGACGCCATGGTGACCATACAGATAGACGATCTGCGATGGCGTCGCCTGATTGCCCGCAATTTTCGTACAGACTGTCGCTGCCAGACGGTTAGATTCCGCCACGACGAGATTATCGAACGTGAAATGACGTGCCGGAGCGCGAACGCCAGGCTGCACGACAGGTTCTTCTGTCTTACGTGCAGCACGCTCTGCGCGCGCTTCTTCTGCCAGTGCCCGTACATCAGAAGGAAGATCAGCCCAGCTGCACACCGCTACGCGACGGCCGGATGTATCACGCTCTGCCCAAAGCATGTTGATCTTGTGAATGAAGTCGTTGTTCACACGGTCGCTCTGAATGCCAGTTGGAGCAGCCAGCTGGATGACACCTTCCATGTCAGCGACGAACTCCAGATCCTTCAGCCACTTGCCGAATGATGCCGGTGAAACTTCATTTTTGAGAACTTCAATGACGGACTGCCAGATGACTATAGCTGTTTGAGCCGAGCCTTCTGCGGCCGTTTTTTCAAGTTCGGGAATATTATATTCTTTCATGCCCCGAATGCACCCCTAATTAGTTTGTTATAGCCGTTAACCATAATCTACGCGAGAAGCACAAACCTCCACACATCGGTTCTCGCGAACCGTCGTTATATACATCTTTGTGCGGACGTTAACTGTGATCTGATCTCAGGATAAATGCCGGGCGATTTTGGTCAATCTGACTTATTTCTCAGAATGCATGTTTTAGGTGCCTATCCCGGCTTGACGCCTAACAAGGTTTTGTAAGTTCTAAAATTTTTCTCACAAAAACATTCACAGCCATTTTGCTCGGAAAGCTTGACCTCTACGGGCGCCTTGCCCGTCGCGATTCGAAAGTCAACGAATCAATTTCGACTCATTTGTGGATAAATTACCGAGACTGTCACAAAACAGTTTTTCCCACAGAATTGAGTCCCTTAAAGGTTAATTATCCCCAGATTGCATGATCTTTAGAAGCACTATTCCACACACATCACGCCGCCAAAACGAGGCCACGCTCAAAAATTTTGCACCCTGCGCGCCAATTATTCATCGCCAAAATCGGGCACAAAAAAAGCGCCCGGTGGGGCGCTTTCCTCAATCAAGACTGAACATCTCCGCAAAGGAGATATCAGTATGTCGCTTAAGCCATTGCGCCTACGCGCTTAGAAAGGCGAGACACTTTACGTGAGCTCGTATTCTTGTGCATGAGGCCTTTAGTGACCGCACGCATCAGCTCTGGCTGAGCGTTTTTCAGAGCTTCCTGAGCCGCAGTCTTATCACCGCTCTCAATAGCTTCTTCTACCTTGCGCACATAGGTACGTACACGAGAGCGACGTGCCTTGTTGACTTCAGTCCGGCGCGCAATCTTACGAACCATTTTTTTGGCTGACCGGGTGTTGGCCATGCAATGTCTCCAGTCGGATAAATTCGGAAAGCGGCTTATTATGCTTTTGCAGGCCAAACGTCAACGTCTTTAGCCGGAGATTCTTTGTCCAGCCTGCATAAAGCCGAGTTTATTTGTTTTTAAAGTGAGCGTCGCGCTTCTCAATGAAGGCTTCCATGCCCTCATCCTTGTCTTCTGTCGCAAAAGCAGCGTGGAACAGGCGGCGCTCGAACAATACGCCCTGGCTGAGCGCAGTCTCATAGGCCGCATTCACGCTTTCCTTCACCATCATAGTGACTGGACGGGATTTTGCGTTGATGGAGGCAGCGACTTTCTTGGCCTCATCCAAGAGAGAATCGGTCGGCACGACACGCGCGACCAGTCCGGATCGCTCTGCCTCTTCAGCATCCATGAAACGACCTGTGAGGCACATTTCCATCGCCTTGGACTTACCCACAAAGCGCGTCAGGCGCTGTGTACCACCTGCGCCCGGCGGAATGCCGAGATTGATTTCTGGCTGGCCGAACTTTGCGTTCTCTGCAGCGAGAATGAAATCGCACATCATCGCAAGCTCGCAACCACCGCCCAGCGCATAGCCGGACACCGCTGCGATAACCGGCTTGCGACAGCTGGTGACACGTTCCCAGTTTTTAGAGATCAGATCTTTTTGATAGGCCGATGCGAAATCAAAAGCTTTTAGCTCTTTAATATCTGCGCCCGCCGCAAACGCCTTTTTAGACCCGGTGATAACGATACAGCCAATATCTTCATTCGCCTCGAAATCATCGAGCGCGGCTGTCATTTCATCCATCAGGGTGTTGTTTAGCGCATTCAGATCATCCGGGCGGTTCAGCCGGATAATTCCCGTCTGATCAGAAATCTCGATCAGAAGTGTTTCATAAGCCATAAAGTGTCCTTTTTTGGCGAACAAATGTCAGAGCAAGCGCGAGTCGTTTCGCATGCCGCCCCTGGGTCTGTACGCACCCGGAACCAAGCCGCCGACAGACCATGAAGACGCGAAAGCGTCAACAGATTCATCGACTAGCGCTGGCAATGTGAGCAAAAGAAAGTGGATCGACCAGACTGGACTTTTCGAAGAACAGGTTTTGTGCAGGCGCTGCAAGCCTCGCCCTCACGGCCATAAACCTTGAAGCTGTGCTGGAAATAGCCGAGCGCGCCATCGGTGTGCGCATAGTCTTTCAGCGTAGAGCCGCCGGCCTGAATGGCCCTTTCCAGGACCTCTCTCACGCATTGGGCCAGTACCTCGCACTTCTTACGAGAAACATTGCCTGCCAGACGATTGGGAGAGATGCCCGCCATAAAGAGCGCTTCACACACATATATATTGCCAAGGCCGGCAACGACATGCTGATCGAGCAGAGCGGTCTTCACCGGGCTTTTCTTACCGCGGAATGCCTCATACAGGCTCTCACCCGAGAACGCGTTAGAAAGCGGCTCAGGCCCTACCTCAGCGAACGGGTCACCATCAGCCTCACCGAACATCTGCATATAGCCGAACCGTCGCGGATCGTTGAATACAATCCGCACGCCTTTGCCTGTCAGAAACTCGACATGGTCATGCTTTGGATTGGTTGCCTGCGCATGCGCGAACTCGCCAGGGTTCTGCTGAACCGGTATATCAGGGTCATGGATGGTGAAGCGGCCTGACATGCCCAGATGCATGACCAGCTTTTCGTTGCGGTCCGTTTCCGCCACCAGAAATTTTGCGCGGCGCGACAAGCTGATGATGCGCGCACCTTCGAGCCGGTCCGCCATTCGGTCCGGGAACGGAAAGCGCAGGTCCGCGCGGTTCAGCGTGACTTTAGCAAGCTCTTCGCCCTCCAGATATGGCTGGAGGCCACGGCGCACGGTTTCGACTTCAGGTAACTCAGGCATGGAAGCCAGTTAGCCACGCCTACCCTGAAAGAAAAGAGGCAAGCTGCCGAGGATCAGAACTGGAAATAAACGAACGGCGCAGATTTCAGAGGATATAGAGCGAGCGCCAATGCAGCCAGACACCCCATTCCTGCCCAATAGAGGGACGGATTGCGAAAGACTGGAAGCTTCGGCAGAGCCTTGAGCTTATCAGCCTGGCTAAACAGGCTGTCGATCACCAGAAGCAGAGGCACACAGAATGCCACCCATGAGAGGCTCTGCGGACCGCCTTCACGCATACCGATCACACCAGCCCATACAGATAGCGTGTCGGACAGGCTTTCAGCGCGGAATGGCACCCATGCCGCGAAGACGAGCGCAACGGTTAGAACAATACCCACGAAGCCTTTGAGCGCAGGCACGAGCGAGCGACCATTCGCGCCGCCCATCACAAAGCGATGCACGCTCAGCGCGGCACCATGAATTGCGCCCCAGATAACGAAGCTCCACGCCGCGCCATGCCAGAGACCGCCCAGCACCATAGTGATCATAAGGTTGCGATAGGTTTTGACTGGTCCCTTACGGTTTCCACCCAGCGGAATGTAGAGATAATCGCGCAGCCAGAAGGACAGCGACATATGCCAGCGACGCCAGAACTCGGCGATAGAGGGCGAGCTGTATGGATCATTGAAGTTCTTCGGAATGAAATAGCCGAACCAGCGCGCAACGCCGATCGCCATCAGAGAATATCCCGCGAAGTCGAAATAGATCTGCGTACCGAAGGCGAATGTCGCGGCAATCACAGACGGCGTGTCCCACGCACCAATATCGGCAAACACAGGATCCACAAACGGCGCAATATTGTCGGCAATCGCGGCTTTATAAATGAAGCCCAGAATGAAGGCCCGCGCACCTGCCGCCAGAAGCGCAGACGAAAACGTCTTTTTCCGGTCGATCTGCATCATGAAGCTTGCGGCGCGCACAATCGGGCCAGCCACCAGCTGCGGGAAGAACGAGATATAAAGCGCTACGCGCGACAGACGCGTCTCAACCGGAATATCCTTGCGATAAATATCCACCAGATAAGAGATCGCCTGGAAGATATAAAAGCTGATACCGACCGGCAGGATGATGTTCAGCGTCGGCCAGCTCGCGCTCATACCGACAGCGCTCAACGCTGCAGCTGCGCTTTCAGAGAAGAAGCCAAAATATTTGAACGTGCCCAGCATGACCAGCTGGAAGATGATCGCGCTCCACAGAACGGTCAGCTGCCCACGCCCAGCATGTGCGCGCTGCTTCATCAGAATGCCTGCGAGCCACGAGACGAGAATGACCGCGCCGATCAGCGCCAGAAAGCGTACATCCCACCAACCATAGAACACGGCGCTCGTCACAAGCAGCCAGTGATTACGCCAAGCGCCGCGCATGATGCCCCAATAGACGCCCAGAACGACGAGCAGGAAGAGCGGGAAAATAGCCTCGGTGAAGATCATTGAAGCGCCCCCCAACTTTCAATCTGGCCAGCAAGCCATGTTGTGTAGACATCCGCGCCTTCTGTCAGAAGATGCTCATGATCGAGCCAGACTTCCCCCTCCAGCTGTGAGAGAAGCTGACGGTCCACCGGCGCAATGCACGGATATTCTGCCAGCTCACCCGCGCACAGGCGCGCCACATACTGGCGGTCTTCCGGCGGCAGAACTGGCGGATAGTAATACGCAATACGGCGCACGCCCGCCTCTTGAAGACGCTCACGCTGATCCAGACGGAACAGTCGCGCCCATGACGGCCCGGTTTCCGGATGAATTTCAGCCGGCACGTTGAGCGCCTCGACGATCTCGTCGACTGGCCAGTCAAATGTTTCACGCGGCATGTTCTGCGGATCAAAAGACGGGAACGGCTCGACATCGCTTGCGGCTTCACCCGTCGCGAGCAGCCCGATATTGGTCCAGTTCATTGCCGCATGGACCTTTAAAAGCACCCAGTTCTTCACGCAGTCAGCCATGCCGTGACACGCACCCTGCGCGAGGCCCTTCATAGACCAGTAAGTTGAGTTCGGATCGAATTGCTCGATGGCGCGGTCAGAAAATTTGGCGACGTTAAACACATAGGCCGGATTGCTATCGAAGAGGTCAGCCACCTCCAGAAACACAACATCGGGCGCCATGCCCGTCATGCGCATAAACTGCCAGAGATGGGCATCACGCTCCTGAAGGCTCGCGCCCTGAAGCGAAAGATTCACAACGCGATGCGGATAGCCCGCCGCACGCAGCTGCGCTGTCAGCGCTTCATCATCAATCGCATTGCGTGAAAAGCTCGCGCCTACAAACACAACGAACGGCGTGGCCGGCTCGGCGCGTACCTGTTCGGCTGCGTAGGTCACAAACTGGTCGTACTCGGTCGGGCGGGTAATCTCCGCCTGCTCAGAGCCGACCCGTATCGCAAAGCTCGTTACAGCAAAGGCCGACAGGAAGAATGCCAGCCCTGTGAACATGCCCGAACGGCCCGGCGCGCGAAGAGTCCGCGCCAGTATCAGCGCAAGTCCCGCTGTCAGAAGTGCAATCCAGTGCATGTGTATATGCGTCCCGCGTCCACCTTAAATCCCGGCTGACTGTCGCGTAAAAAGACTGAATTGTGGTGATTGCGGTCTCTAAAACTGCGCCGCCCCTATTAACGCTCCGGTAGGAAACCCCGCATTTTAGCCTATTCCCGCGTGGATCCGGCTTTTGCCTCACGCGAAAGTGAGATTTGATAAATGAAGACCGGATTTAGGTATTTGAAATCCACGACGGATTAGGTATACGCAGTGCCCTCTGGTGTGCCGCGTTAGCTCAGCTGGTAGAGCATCGCATTCGTAATGCGGGGGTCAGGTGTTCAAGTCACCTACGCGGCACCATTTTCCCGACATTTTCTGCGAAAATGAAAATCGATCCAGTGGATCGATTTTAGGGAAAATTGTGCCTGATACGCCTCACGCCGCACAGCGGCTCCGGCAGGCGGGCAAAGCCCGACGGCAGGTCTGCCGCTTTGTGCCCCATGCCCTCAGCCATTGCCTCACCGATACCACCTGTCACATTGAAAGCCCGCGACACCCGCCCCAGATAGAGGCCTCATCAGGAGGCCCTACAGTGACGGAAAAGCGCCAGCGTTCAGCCGAACAACGTATCGCAGAAAAGCAGGCAGAGGCCGCCGCAATGGGCGTGGATGAGGCCTATATCTCCGACCTGATCGACGAGTTTTACACCCGTGTCCGCGCGAACGAGACACTCGGCCCGATTTTCGAAGGCGCAATCGGTGACCATTGGGCGCCGCATTTGTCTACGATGAAGGATTTCTGGTCCAGCATGGTGCTTTCGACAGGGCGCTATCAGGGGCGCCCAATGCCAAAGCACATGGCGCTTAAAGACATTCAGCCAGAGCATTTCGAAACCTGGCTGGAGCTATTCTATCAGACCCTGAAAGACACAGCTCCGACCCAGGAGGCCGAAGACTGGTTTATTGATCGTGCGGTGCGCATCGGGAAGAGCTTTCAGCTGGCGCTGTTCTACTGTCCCGATATGCGCGGTGGTGTTGTCGACGCTTAAAGCAGCGGCTTCACCATCATCCAGATGGCCATCGCCATCATCATGATATTTTCCGTCAACGAGACAAAGCCGAGCGGCACATTACTGTTGCCGCCCACGCAAGCGCATTTCAGCTCGCGCTTGTCGACATAAACCGCCTTATAGACCGATACAGCTCCAATCGTGCCAATCACAAGCGCGACCGGCGCAGCGATAAAGGTCACTACGCCTGCCAGCATAAGAATGCCTGCCCAGCCTTCCGCGAACGGATAGATGTAGGCGTATGGCACCCATTTGCGCGCAAGCAGGTCATAGCCGAGGAACTGACCGGAAAAGCTCGCCAGATCCTGCAGCTTCTGCACGGCCAGCACACACATGGAAATAGCAATGAAGTGCTCGATCAGACGCACACCGATAACCGGCCCCGGTAGCAGCCAGCCAAGGGCTGCGGCCATCAGAAAGGTCATTGAGAAGATCGCAATGATCGGCCGGTAAGTTGTTTCACCCGGCTTTACGCGGTCCAGACCGAAATGATCTCGCAGACTATCATAGCCGCCAATGCGCTCGCCTTCGATGAAGGTTTGCGGCGTGGTTTTGACATCGTGTTCGGCTTTGAAGGCGTCAGTCTCTTCGCGCGTGGTCAGATGGTGGTCTTCCACCTCAAACCCTTTGCGCTGGAGCAGGTCCAGTGATTTCAGCCCGAACGGGCATATATGGCCCGGCATCACCATCCGATACAGCACAGCCTTCTTTTCTGACGACATAAATTTCCCCGCAACTCGCTTTTCCGCAGCAAACGTTTCCGCTTTAGATTCGTTCCCGCAACAATCAATACCAGGCATGAAACCCGATCACGAAAACAGTCTGCTCGGTGTCCTCACCAGCAGCGCTGAGAATGTTTTCGGTTTCACCAAGGCTCCCTTGCCACTCGACGCCCACAAATGGCGCAAACTCACGAACGACATCATACGCCAGACGCACGCCCAACTGACCATTCGTGAAGCCTTCGCCTATACCGCGCTCGGGAATATCCTGCGCTGACCAACCCAGTTCTGCGCGCGGCAGAATATGAAGGCGCTGCGTGAGCATGAGCTCGTATTCAAGCTCCACACCCGCTGTCAGGTCACCCTCTTCGCTCAGGAAGAAAGCGCCATCCATATCGAACCGGTATGGCAGCATGCCCTCAAGGCCGAGCACAGCATGGCTTAAACCATCTGGCTCAAAATCGTGGCGGATACCGGCCTGCACATCCAGATATGGGGAGATTGCATGTGACCAGAGCGCCTGCACTTCGATCTCTTCAAACTCTCTATGATCGAGGCTGTATTCCGCCTCGGTTTTTACAACGAGCTTGTTGATGTCACCGCCATACCAGACATCACCGTCGAGAAGGACGACATCCTCATCCTCGCCGGACTGAAGCTCGAAACGGTGAATTTCAACGGCATCCGTTGCCATGCGTCCATGATGGTGAACAAGCACATTCCGCGATTCCTCCATCACCTCTTCACCCCAGATTTCATCGGCTTGCGACCAGAGCGGCGCCTCGCCTTCAGAATGATGGTCATGCTGGGCGAGTGCGGGCAGCCCCAACGCGGCGGCGCCGAGCACCAGCCCCAAAGTCAGAGAGCGTCTCATTGGTGATGCCCTCCATGGTTATGTTGCTGTGTTGCGGCTGCCTCCGGTTTCGCAGCAGGCATCTGGTGGGCGGAATGATCTACGCCCTGGTGTTGGCTGTGATCCATCTGGCCGTGGCCTGAATGGTCCATGCCCTGATGCTGCATATGGCGAAGCTGTTCATCGCGGCGCGCGGCAACAGCTGCATCCGGCAGAACAGACACAACCTGCATCATACCCGCCATCATGTGGTAGAGAAGGTGACAGTGGAACGCCCAGTCACCCACATGGTCGGCAGACACATCAAACGAGACTTTCTCTGCAGGTTTTACGTTCACCGTATGCTTGCGCGGACGATGATTTCCGCCGCCATTCACCAGATCGAAGAACATGCCATGTAAGTGGATCGGATGGGTCATCATCGTGTTGTTGACGAGCGTCACGCGGACGCGCTCACCCTCGCGCATCTGGATCGCCTCGCGAATGTCAGCGAAACGCACCCCGTCGAAGGACCACATATAGCGTTCCATGTTGGACGTCAGATGGATCTCGACCTCACGGTCCGGCAGTCGTGTATCCGGATTAGGCTCAAGGCTTCGCAACATCTCGTAATTGAGCGTGCGGTGCGGCACATTCTCCAGCCCGAGGCCCGGCTCATTCAGCCGGTAAAGTGGCATGGCGTTGATGTTCACAACGCCCGGCCCGACTTCAAGATCAGGGCGCTCGACTGGCCAGTCGCCCGCCTCCTCTGGCGCTGAGGCCATGTGCGCGGAATGATCCATACCGCCCATATCGTGTCCCATCGCGCTGTGATCCATGTCGCCTGACATGTCGTGGCCGGAGTGATCCATTGACCCGTGATCCATAGAGCCATGGTCCATGCCGGACATATCATGCCCGATGGAACCATGGTTCATGCCCATATCGCGCATGGTCAGCGTCGGTATTGCGCGAAGCTCCGGTGCCTGTGCCCGCATACCCGGACGTGGTCCGAGCGTCGCAACAGCCTGTCCGGACCGGTCAATGCTTTCAGCGACGAACGCATAGGCCTGATCATCCTGTGGTTCGATAATGACATCATAGGTTTCAGCAACGCCCATCTGGAATTCGTCCACCTCGACCGGCTGCACGTGAAGCCCGTCTGCCTGAACCACTTTCATCGGCAGCCCCGGAATGCGAACGTTGAAGATCGTCATCGCAGAAGCGTTGATGACCCGCAGACGGACCCGCTCGCCCGGGTTGAATACGCCATTCCAGTTATCCGCAGTCGAATGGCCGTTGATGAGGAAGTGATAGGTCGAGCCGGTCACATCCGCGATATCGCGCGGGCTCATGCGCATATCCCCCCACATCGCGCGATCAGACAGCGTCTCGGACAGGCCGTTCTCGTTGGCGTCTTCAAGGAAGTCCGGAATCGTACGTTCCTGGAAGTTGTATGTGTGGCTGACGGTCTTCAGCTTTTCATAGATACGCTCAGGGCTCTCAAAGCTCCAGTCGGAGAGCACCATTACATACTCACGGTCATACTCGACAGGATCAGCGCCCGCCGGGTCAATGATGATCGGACCATAATGGCCAATCTGCTCCTGCAGACCGGAATGGGAGTGATACCAGTATGTGCCGTTTTGCGGGACGGAGAACCGGTAGGTGAAGGTGTCACCCGCGCGAATGCCGGGGAAGCTGACGCCCGGCACACCGTCCATATGGAACGGCACAAGCAGGCCGTGCCAGTGAATGCTGGTGTCGACATCCAGCATATTATGGACGCGCAGCGTAATGTCATCGCCTTCACGGTAACGGATCAGCGGCGCAGGCACAGTGCCATTCACGCCAATCGCCTGCCCTGTGCGGCCATTGATATTGACCGGAAACTCACTGACATGCAGATCGAACTCGGTCGCGCTATGATGCATATGCCCCATATTGCCGTGCGACGCAGATTGCGCCCAAGCAGGAAGAAGGCTGGTGGCGCCGAGCGTGGTGGCAACACCCACGCCGGACTTCAGAAAATGTCGACGATTAAACATGGAAAACCTCTGTGACGAGAAAACAGACGCAGGAAAAAGCCCTGCGCGCCCCGGCATCAAAGGAGGTTCAATTCAGAAAGACGGTCTTTCGCGCAAAGGGAAGATCAGGCGGCGGTATGGGCCGCAATCTCTCAAGGCTTACACGCGTATCAGGGATGCTGGCCTCAACAGCCGCATACTGAACTGGCAGGATCAGATCGAGAGCGGGTTGAACAAGGCTGTCGTCCACATCGCTACGGACTGCCATGAATTCGTTCGCAGGCACATGATCGCAGTCATCTTCGAGCACCGGCGCCGGCATGTCGTGCCCAGCATCCATCATTGCCATTTCATGGCAGTGGTCGCTCGCCTCAGCCTGCTGCTGAAGCGCAAAATCGTGATTACAGGCACACGCTGTCTGCACACCAACAAGACTGAAGGTGAGCAATAGGAGGACGTATGTGCGCAGCTGCTTAATCATCTAAGGCTTTTTAATATAGTCCACGGGCGGCGGAGCAGAAGACGTGCCCGGTGCATCGCCCGGTGTAGGCGTCACTTTAGGCTCTGGCGCAGGCGCCTGAGCGGGCGCGGAATAGGTGATAGCGCGCGTGCGTGCAACATCCAGCTCGGCGCGATACGTCTCATGGCGCGGATGGATCAGCTGGCCTGAGTCGCCATAGGCATAGACCATACGAGCCCAGTCATCTTTGGAATAAATAAACGCTGTACCGTCTGTATCAATATCGCTCCATTCCGGCTCACGCGCAGCTGAAGCAGCGCGTTCAGACCATGTCCGCGCAGCGCCTTCATCGTGTTTTGCAGACGAGATCATTTCCATCAGACGGCAAACGCGGCTTGTCGGCGCCCCGCCCTGAAGCAGAGGCGCGAGCGCTTTTTCTGCCGCTTCCCACTCACCCTGCGCAATCGCCGTATCGGCTTTCAGCAGGGCCGTTTCACGATGGGTTTTGTTTGCTGCAATGAGAGCGTTGGTCGCGCGGCGTCCACCGGATTTGCCCTCGCCATCATCAAGACGTTCGGCCACCAGCGCGAGCGCCGGATGCGGGTGAGCTTTCCAGCCTGTCTCAAGAGATGTGATTGCGGGTTTAATCGCATCACGCGCAAGCTGAAGACGTGCCAGATGATAAGCCGCCGGAGGAAACGCCGGATCAGTTTTCAGCGCTTCTGAGAGAATGCGCTCAGCGCCCTCAGGGTCAGTCGACATGATGTCAGACGCCTCAGCCGTCAGAAGCACGCCGCGGCGACGACGGGCATTATCAGAGCTGATGTGACGCTTGGTTTCGCCCTGAGCAAGCACAGTCCGCGCTTCTTCCCAATTGCCACGTGCGACGTAGATCTCGAACAGTGAGCGGAACGGCCAGTCACCGGTTTCACCCTTCATTTCGAGGGCTTCACGCGCCCGCTCGATCGCCATGCCATAGTCGCCGCGCTTCACCGCAGCGCCCGTCAGGCCACGAAGACCAGCCAGATGCGCACCCGGCTTACGGGACAGTTCAGCATAAGCACGTTCAGCACGCGTCCAGTCAGCTTCCTGCTCAGCCGTCATGGCATCGAGAAGAAGCGCGAGGCGTTCGTCTTCGGCGTCAGAAAGCGCCTTGCCGATCAGACGTTTCGCACCCTTAATATCCCCGCCCTCAATGGCCAGGAGACCATTTGCAAGCGCCTCATTGCCTTTGCGCTTACGAGAGCGCAGACGCATGGATTTGATACGGGTTGGCAGGCGGAACACACCGGTTACAAATGCCCAGAAAATTGCGATCGCAGCGCCAAAAACCAGAAGCGCAATTGCTGCGCCAGTCAGCGTCAGCACCACATCCGGCTGGTTCTCACGCTCAAGAACAACACGCCATGGAATATCATTCGCCCACATGGCCAGAACGACCAGCGCGCCAACCAGAAGGACGGTCAGAAGGAGCCAGAAAAGTTTGGTCATTGTGCGCTGCCCCCGTCCATTACGTCGCGGCGTAGCCGGTTCATCAATTGATTGATCTGTGCACGGCGCTGCGCATCCGCAAGCCAGCCGGCAAGCGCCTCACCCTGAGGCCCCTCCACCATGCGAATTTCACGCAAGGCTGCTGGCAGATCATTCTCTTCCAGAAGCTCAAGGGCGACATCCATACGGCGCGTCGCGGTTTCACCGCTTGCTGAACCTTCTTCACGCATAGTCACAACGCCGGACAAGAGATCACCTAGCCACGCCCATTCACCAGATGGTGGCTCGGGTATACCCGCCTGCGCGACCTGTGGCTTTAACTCTTCCAGACGACGGCGGAGTACCTCGACAGACGGCGCGCCCTGTTCAGACAGACGACGAAGCGTAGATACGCTCGCATTGGCCGGAAGCTGGATCGCGAGCGCTTCAAGCTCCGTACCGAACGGGCCGCCATCCTGAACAGCGGCATCAAGCGAAGACAGAGCCAGAACCCGGTCGGCACGGCGCACCAGCGCCTGCTCATCTTCATTCAGCTGGGCAGCTTCAACGCTGTTAATCCGCTCGTTAACGACTTCACGCAGCGCATTGAGGTCACCAGTCATGTCTGCAATTGCCTGCTGACGCTCAGCATCCGTTTCGGCCGCGCCCGTTATGCGCTCATCTACAGCGCCGAGCTCTGTTTCAAGCGCTCCGATTTGCTGGGCAAGCTCACGCAGAGCTTCATCACGCGCTTCCATTGCGTCAGCAAATTGCTGATCAACAGCTTCAAGCTGCGATGTGCGTTCCTGTAGCGAGGCAACCGTTCGCGCCAGTTCCTGCGGCGTGGCTTCGCCGGTCGGGTCGAGCGCCTCGATTGCATTCAGCCGGTCCATGAGCGCCGCAAGTGAGATCTCCGGACGTGGCAAAGGCGTTGCGTCGCCATCCATTTCCGGGCCTGCAGGCGCTTCCGGTCCGTCTTCTGCAGGCGCAACCGACTCACCGTCAACTGGCGTCTCTTCAGAGATACCGAGCAGAGACATGTAGCGCGCATTGAGGAAGGCGATGTCTTCACGCAGTGCTGCGAGTGCTTCGCCTTGTGTTTCTTCCAGCTCGGCTTCGCGACTTGCAACATCCTCAAGACGAACATTCAACGTGCGCATCTGCTCCTGAACATTGTCGATGCGCGTCGTCATTGTGCGATCGGCATCTTCAAGCAGGGAAATATCTACAGCGACTTCGGCAGCCTGCGCATAGCGTCCGTCTGTACCACTCGCCACTACGCCGATTGCGCCGCCACCAAGGGCTGCAAGCACACCGGCAGAGATCAGGCCGATCCAGCCAGGTCCTGATGATGATGCGGTTGTTTTTGAACTCGTTTCAGACTGATCAGCCGGCGTAAATTCAACGTCGATCGGTTCGGATTCGGATGGATTTTCAGCGCTAGCCATAACAGGGGCCTTGGGTGGTTAAGTCAGTCCGATGATAGCCCCGATTTGAGGGCGATTTGAAGTGCTTCGAGCAGCTTCTCTTCATTTGGCCCTGATGCGCAGGAAACACAATGCCATTGAAGGTGCTTAAGCGGTTCTGCCGCACGTCCTGATACCGCCACGAGCATAAGCTCACCGGTCGCAACTGGCGTTTCATCCAGCCAGCCTCGCACAGCATCAGCCGCCTTGGCCGAATGCAGGAGAATTACGTCGCCGGACTGCATTTGTTCCAGAGAAACAGGACGCTGCGTTGGCCGCGCACCATAAAGCGGGACAAAGCGAGCCGCAAAACCAGCAGCGTTCAGCCTGCGGCACACCTCACCTGCTGCCGCATCATTGGCATAATGCACCCAGGCACCATCATCTGGCTCGAAGCCGGACGTGATCTTCTCGACGAGCGCGTCCGAATTGCCGTCCGCATTCCAGATCGTGCGAAAACCAGCCTCCTCTGCGGCACTCGTTGTCGCTGGCCCGACGCACATCGCATCCACCGGAACCGGAAAGCCTGCATCGACATAGGCACGCACGCCATTCGCACTCGTAAAGATCACACGCTCGCCGGCTTGCGGCGGCCAATCGGCCTCAGGGGCGAACGCCTCAATGGACAGCGCTGGCGCGACAAGCGGGACGAGCCCCATGGCATTCAGCCGCGCCGCCGTTTCACTGGCACCCGGTTCTGCCCGCGTTACCAGCACTCGCCTCATGTCTATTCGGTCTCCAGATGAGGAAGCTTTCCGCCCGCCTGCTCTCGCAATTTACGACCGGCGCTCAGCCCCATCTCATGGAAGTCCTGCAGGAAGAGCTCCAGCCCTTCCAGCGTTTCTTCAGCCTCATAAAATGGCGTGCCCGACGGATCAGCCGTACGCACAACGAGGCGATAGACACCCGTACCCTCATGGAAGAGATGCGCGGCAATCGGCGTTCGACAGGAGCCATCCAGCTCATAAAGCGCAGCGCGTTCTGCAATCGCGGCACGCTCAGCAGAGACATCGTTGAGCGACGCCACGCATTTCAGCACATCCTCATCAAGCTGGTCCGGATAGGCTGCGATACCAAGAATGCCCTGCCCGACCGCTGGCAGGAAGGTATTCGGATCGAGCGCGCGCCCGACCTTCTCTTCAAGAGACAATCTGTTCAGACCGGCAGATGCAAGGAAGGTCGCATCGGCCACACCATCACCCAGCTTTTTGAGACGCGTCTGCACATTGCCGCGAAACTCGACCACTTTCAGGTCCGGACGGCGCGCCAGTGCAAACGCACGGCGACGCAGGCTTGATGTGCCAAGCGTCGCGCCCTCAGGCAGATCATCAAAGCTTTCATATTTCAGGCTGACGAAAGCATCGCGCGGGTCTTCACGCACCGGATACGCAATGATGCGCTGACCGACCGGAAGCTCAACTGGCACGTCTTTCAAAGAGTGCACGAGAATGTCGACGCGGTTTTCCTCAAGCGCGATGTCGAGCTCTTTCGTGAACAGGCCTTTGCCGCCCGCCGCCAGAAGGCTACGATCCTGCAACTGGTCGCCGCTCGTCGTCATGCTCACCAGCTCGCATTTGATATCACCCACAGATGCCGCCTCGATTTGAGACGCCACCCATTCAGATTGGGCGAGTGCGAGTGGAGAGTTTCGAGTGCCGATACGAAGCGTTTTCATATAATTGCCAGTTGTTTTCTATCTTGGACATTGCGTCGGGGACCAGAATGGCTACAACCGCGCCCATCATGGAGCAAGCCCCAGACAGCGCTAAGATCATTCTCGGCATCGAAACCAGCTGCGACGAAACAGCTGCGGCCGTGCTACGCCTTGAGAACGGCGTGCCGGAGATACTCGGCGAAGTCATTGCCAGCCAGTTTGACGATCACAAAGCCTATGGCGGTGTGGTGCCTGAAATCGCGGCCCGCGCGCATGCCGATGTCTGCGACAGCGTCGTTGAAGAAACACTCCGGCGCGCCGGTGTCACTGTCGCCGATATTGATGCGTTTGCAGCAACGTCCGGACCGGGCCTGATCGGCGGGGTGATGGTGGGCATGATGACAGCCAAAGCGCTCGCCATGTCTGCCGGAAAACCCTTTATCGGCGTGAACCATTTGGAGGGCCACGCACTCTCCCCGCGCCTGAGCGAGCCAGTCGAATTTCCATATCTGTTGCTTCTCGTCTCTGGCGGCCACTGCCAGTTTATCGCCGTTGAGGGGCTTGGCCAGTATCGCCGCCTTGGTTCAACCATTGATGACGCAGTCGGTGAAGCCTTCGACAAAACGGCTAAAGTTCTGGGCCTTGGCTTTCCGGGCGGTCCTGCAGTTGAACGCCGCGCCAAAGATGGAAATCCGGACGCGATCAAACTGCCGCGCCCGCTGCTCGACCGGCCCGGCCTCGATATGTCGTTTGCTGGCCTCAAAACTGCGGTGCTGCGTGAAGCCCAGCAAATGGAACTCACCGAACAGGCACTCTGCGATATCGCCGCGAGTTTTCAGAAGACCATTTGCGAGATTCTCACTGAGAAATCCCGACGCGCCATGCAGCTTGTTCGCGAAGAGATGAATTTTGCGGGGGAACCCGGATTTGTAATCGCAGGCGGCGTGGGCGCAAATCAGGCTCTGCGCGCCTCCCTCACCACGCTGGCGGCAGAGGAAGGCTTCAGCTTTCACGCGCCGCCTTTGAAATGGTGCACCGATAATGGCGCCATGATCGCCTATGCGGGCGCCATGCGTTTCATTTCGGGACAAGATTCACCGCTGGATCTCGCCGCGCGACCAAGATGGCCCCTTGATGAGGCCGCAGCTGAGACAAATCCGGTGTTTGGTGGCGGAAAACGGGGCGCTAAAGCCTGATTCACCTGGCACGGGAATCGCAAGGACAGACATGAGTTTGATGCTTCATCGATCTCACACACTAGGCAAATACTTTCAGGCTTCGACCGGCACCGGTTCGAAGCCTTTTCTTTGTTGTGCACCGCCAAAACCGATTCACCGGCAGATTATTTAAATTCAATATCCGCCTGTTAACACTTAACGCGTAAACATGAGGCCCTAATTGGTGTGCGGAGCTATTGGGATAATGCGGGCAAACAATCTGTCTGTTCTGATTGTGGATGATAACGTCCACATGCTGCGCATTCTTGCGACGATGGTTCGTGGCTACGGCTTTGACGAAGTGCACATGGTTCAGGACCCGGCGGACGCGCTCGAAGTTATCAAATCCACACCGGTTGATCTTATCTTCCTCGATTACCGCATGCCGGTTCTTGACGGTATCGAATTTACGCAGCTCGTTCGCAATTCTCACGACTCCCCGAACCCATATGTGCCGATCATCATGATCACTGCGCACTCAGAGCCATCAAAAGTGCGCGCAGCGCGCGATGCGGGTGTGACCGAGTTCTGCTGTAAGCCGATCAATGCGCAAACGCTTTACAGCCGCATTGTGTCAGTCGTGAACAAGCCGCGCGACTTCATCCGCGCACCAAACTATTTCGGCCCTGACCGTCGTCGCCGTGATGACCCGCATTATCGTGGACCGGAACGTCGTCACGACCGTATGCAAAACGACATTGACGACATTATGAACAACGACACTGTCGGCTTCTGATCCGTCAGGTCGGACGTAGCGCGCTTCGGCGTAAATGCCGGTCATGCCCGTAAGCATCCAGTGAAAATAGAATAACCGCGACAAGTATCAGCGAGAATGTGACGAGACGCAGAGATGTGAGCGTCTCTCCAAAGGCCAATGCCAGCAGAAACTGCATGGTTGGCCCCAGATACTGCATGATACCAATCGTCGAAAATTTGAGCCGCTTCGCCGCGAGCGCAAAAAGAATAAGCGGAAACGCCGTAGCTGGGCCTGCAAGCATCAGCATGAGCAGGTTTGCAACACTTCCACCGATGAGCGAACCACCCTGCTGCGCCACAACCGCCAACCAGATCAGCGCGACCGGCAGCAGAAACAGCACCTCAAGCGTTAGCCCGACACGACCATCGACCTGCACCTGCCGGCGAATATATCCATAGGTCGCGAAGCTGAAGCACAGAATAAGTGACACCCAGGGCAGTCGGCCAAGCGCAATCGTTTCGACAAACACAGCGATCGCCGCAATAGAAACCGCAAACCATTGCAGGCGGCGCAGCTTCTCAGACAGGAACACTGCACCAATCGCGACATTTACAAGCGGGTTCAGAAAATACCCGAGGCTCGCCTCGATGATCCGATCATTTGTAACCGCCCAGATATAGGTCAGCCAGTTTCCAGCAATCAGCGCCGAAGACAAAACCAGCCAGAGCGTGGACGGCCGCCGCAGCATTGCAAACAGCTCGTGAAAGCGTCCGGCAACAATCAGCAAAAGCGCACCGGTCGGCACAGACCAGACAACCCGGTGCGCGAGAATATCTGTCGGCGCGATATGATCGAGCAATTTCAGGTAAAGCGGAAGAAGGCCCCACATAAAATAGGCGCCAAGTCCGGACATAAAACCGAAGCGCTGGTCAGGTGACATATTTTAACTCCCTCCGCTCCGGTTAGACAGTTTCAACGCGCCAATACACCCGTTTCATGAGGCATGTCAGACAAAAAATTTTCGCCACACAAAAATGTCGGCAGGACCAGCCTGCCGACATTCCGTTTCAGCTCAAACTACAGAAAGGATCAGCCCTGCAGCTTGTCCTGAGTTTTGGTATCAAAGTCGGATGCGTCATGACGCTCGTGCAGCTGAGAGGACGGCTCACCGAATGTGCGGTTCACCATACGCCCGCGCTTCACAGCAGGACGCGCTCCGATCTCATCTGCCCAGCGAATGACGTGCTCGTATTCGTGCACTGAGAGGAACTCTTTGGCATCGTACAGGACGCCCTTCGCCATAGCGCCATACCATGGCCAGATCGCCATATCGGCGATGGAATATTCGTCGCCCGCCATGAACTTGTTCTCTGCCAGATGACGGTTGAGCACATCCATCTGACGCTTCACTTCCATCGCAAATCGGTTAATCGGATACTCCATTTTGAACGGCGCATAGGCGTAGAAATGTCCGAAGCCGCCGCCCAGATATGGCGCTGAGCCCATCTGCCAGAACAACCAGTTCATCGCTTCCGTCTTCGCGCCATGTTCTTCCGGAACGAAGGCGCCAAACTTGTTTGCGAGATAGAGAAGGATAGAGGCGGACTCAAATACACGCGTACCGGTCGTCGTATCCAGCATGACCGGAATTTTCGAGTTCGGGTTCAGGTCCACATAGCCTGACGAAAACTGGTCGCCCTCGCCGATATTGATGAGCCAGGCATCATATTCCGCATCAGAATACCCTGCCGCCAGCAGCTCTTCCAGCATGATAGTGACCTTCACGCCGTTCGGCGTACCCAGAGAATAGAGCTGGATCGGATGCTTGCCCTTTGGCAATTCCTTGTCGTGCGTCGGCCCTGCGATCGGACGATTGATGTTCGCAAAGCGACCACCGCTTTCCGCATCCCAGGTCCACACCTTTGGTGGTACATATTCGTTTTGTTCAGCCATTTCCCAGCTCCTTTTATTCGTCAGACCCTGATGCCCGTTTGCTCCACTCCATCTGGGAAAGCAGTCGCCCACATCAAGCCTGACAAGGTTCAACTGAATGTGAGCACAAAAAGAAAGGGCCGGCACGCTTTCACGTCCGGCCCTGTTCGTCAGATGAGAATATCTATCAGGAGCGCTGGATACGGTGGAGGCTGAGCTCCTCGATACCAAACGCCGGATCCTGCGCCACACGGTGCAGCGCGAAGCCATTGAAAAAGCCGAATGCAGCAATGAAGAATGCTTCAAACAGTGCAAGGTGGCCGATATTCATTTTGCCCATGACAATCGCCGCGATGAACGCAACGTATGCAGGCAGCATGAGATAGAACGCGTAGTGGCCAATCAGGCCTCCGCGTTCGGTGATCACTTTCCAGCCATCATCCTCTTTCTGGAGATAGCTATCGTAAAAGATTGTTTTTCCGAGTGCTACCTTATCGGCAGACACATCAGAAGGGGGGTCGTTGCGCCACTGGCTCGTAAAACGGCCAAAATGGATCGCATCCCAGATTTTTTTCAGCATGGTGCGAACCTTATGTCTTATTTAGTCGTGTACCGGACCTATTTTTCGATCTCAAACACGTGTTGAATATGATAGTATCGCAAAACTGAGAAATTTCAATATTTAAATTTTTCTAATTATTTCAGTGCAGAACAAATTGTTAACTTATCATTTTTTAGTCCGTATAGAGACTAAATGTTAAACGGCAACATTTTTGACAGTTTCATGACACTTTGAAAACGCCTGATTTGAGAGCTCAATTTTACGAAGTGGCAGATACAACACCGGAAGGCGAAACGGGTTCCCATTTAGCTGCAAAAAAGTTTGAGGTGGCCACGCTGTACACGGAGCATTGCGTAGACAAGCGATGCTGCCCACGGAAAAAGCCCCGCGACACGAAATGCATCACGGGGCTTTCAAAAAACGGTTATTTTCCGGGACCGACCGACAGCCCCCGGCCAGGCAGATTTAAGCGTCAGCTGGTGGCGGCACCAATGTCTTTTCAGGCTTGAGCACACCGCGGTTCAGAAGCTCTTCAGCAATCTGTACGGCGTTGAGCGCAGCGCCCTTGCGCAGATTGTCAGAGACACACCAGAACGCGATGCCATGCTCGACCGTCTTGTCGACACGGATACGGGAAATGAACGTCGCCCACTCACCCACGCACTCAATCGGCGTCACGTAATTCTCTTCGTCGGACTCACGCTTGTCGACCACCATAATGCCCGGGCTTTCACGAAGCAGGCTGCGGCACTCTTGTTCCGTAAGCGCACCGGCAAGCTCAAGGTGAACCGCTTCAGCATGCCCGACAAAGGTTGGCACGCGCACGCAGGTCGCAACGAGCTCGATGTCTTCATCGAGAATCTTCTTCGTCTCGACTTCCATCTTCCACTCTTCTTTTGTGCGACCGTCTTCCATGAAGTCATCAATCTGCGGAATCACGTTGAACGCAATCTGCTTTGTGAACTCACGCGGCTCGGCTTCCTGATTGACGTAAATGCCTTTGGTCTGATTCCAGAGCTCATCCATCGCCTCGCGGCCAGCACCGGACGTGGACTGATACGTCGAGACAACGACGCGCTCGATACCGACTTTGTCGTGGATAGGCTTCAGCGCAACAACCAGCTGCGCCGTAGAGCAGTTCGGATTGGCGATGATATTCTTCTCATCATATCCCATCACCGCGTCCGCGTTCACTTCCGGAACAACCAGCGGCACGAGCGGGTCCATCCGGAAAGCAGACGAGTTGTCGATCACGATACAATCCTGCAGCGCGATCTTCGGCGCCCATTCGAGCGCGACAGAACCGCCAGCGGACATGAAACACAGATCGACCGTTGAGAAGTCAAACTGCTCAATATCATGACACTTCAGCTCACGATCGCCGTAAGAGACGGTACGACCGATTGATTTGCGCGACGCAACCGCGAAAACCTCGTCAGAAGGGAACAGACGCTCTTCAAGAATGTTGAGCATTTCCTGGCCCACATTGCCCGTGGCGCCTACGACAGCTACTCGCAAAGCCATGTTAACTGATCCCTGTTTTGAAAGTGGAGAGCGCGTGGATTACAGGATTTTCGCCGCAATGCAAAATACTCTTGATCAAACGCCCCTTAATAATGTTATCCCTAGCGCCTGACAGGAGACCGGAATGGAAAGCCTAGAAAGCCTCGTAGAGCGCTATGTCGATTGCTATAATCGCGTCGATGTGGAGGGCATGCTGGAGTGCGTGACAGACGACGTCGAGTTCGAAAACATTTCCAACTCCGGCCAATCCATGCAGCTGCAGGGAAAGGAAGCCCTCGCACAGGTGGCATCCGCCAGCTCGCAGGCCTTTTCCTTTCGTCGCCAGCGCGTCCTCAGCCTGATCTGCACCGAAGACAAAGCCGCAGCAGAAGTCCAGTTCAAGGGCATTGCGGCGCTCGATCTTCCTAATGGCGTTATGCAGGGTCAAAGCGTCGACATTCGCGGCGCCAGCTTCTTTGAAGCACGCGACGGGCTTATCTCCCGCATCGTCGATTATTCCTGATCGCCTACTCCGGCAAAAACAGCCTCGGAAATCGCTTAAATTCATCAGAATTTGCTCTGTATTAACGGTGACACGCGAGATGTATTCGGACTAACCTGTTGCCTCGCGGCAGCAGGCCGCAATGTATTTTACGAATAAGGTTGGTTTGGCATGGTCAGTAAATTCAAAGCCGTAAGCTACGTCGCTCTTGCAGCAGCTATGCTGACCGTTACGGCATGTAGCGGCGGTGGTGGTGGCAACAGCCCGACACCAACGCCAACGCCGACGCCTACACCGTCTCCGCCCCCTCCTCCACCACCGCCTTCGCCGCCACCTCCTCCACCGCCACCGCCGCCTCCGAGCTCGGTGACAATTTCTGGTACGATTACGTATGACAGCGTTCCGCATAATCCGACGACGAGCGGCCTGAACTACAATGCGACAGAGCAGCTGCCAGCGCGCGGCGTGACAGTTCAGCTCCTCAACGGCTCAGGAAGCGTTCTGGAAACCACCCAGACTGATGCGACAGGCGATTACTCTTTCAGCGTTGCGTCCGACACAAACGTTCGTGTTCGCGCCCGCGCAGAGATTGTTGAGACGGGCACGCCGGGCTGGGATGTCAGCGTCACTGACAACACCAACAGCAATGCGCTCTATGTGCTGTCAGGTTCTCTGACGTCATCCGGCACAGCGGACTCTACCCGTGACCTGCACGCAGCATCCGGCTGGGGCGGCACATCGTATACCAGCACACGCGCCGCTGCACCGTTCGCAATCCTCGATCCGCTCTATGATGCTGTGAACGAAGTCACCACCGCTGATCCAACAGCTGTTCTGCCGCCAATCGAGCTTCGCTGGAGCACGGACAACCGCGCTGTTCGAGGAGATCTGACGATCGGCGAAATCGGCACGTCATTTTACAATGGCACTGCGATCTATCTACTGGGTGATGAAAACAGTGACACGGATGAATACGATAGCAGCGTCGTCGTCCACGAATGGGGCCATTATCTCGAAGACAATGTCAGCCGGTCTGACAGCATTGGCGGCAGCCATGGCGGGACAGACTCGCTCGATCCGCGCGTTGCCTGGGGCGAAGGCTTCGCGAACGCTCTTTCCGGCATGATCCTTCAGGACCCGATCTACACAGACAGCCGGGGCGCGCAACAGGCAAGCGGCTTCAGCATCAACATGGAGACAGCCAGCAACAGCAATGAAGGCTGGTTTAACGAGCGCACGGTTCAGATGGTCGTCTATGACATTTGGGACAGCAATCCAGACGGCGTGGACAATCTGAATCTCGGCTTTGTGCCAATTTATTCAGTCCTGACATCTTCATCCTATACCGGGTCGGAATATTTCACCACGATCTTCAACTTTCTGGATGAGCTGGCGTCGCAAAATCCAGGAGCTGCAGCACAGATCACAGCGATTGCTGCAGACCAGTCCGTCAATGGCACCGGCCATAACGGCGCGGGTGAAACCAATACAGGTGGCTACGCCAACGCTCTGCCGGTTTATAGCGAGCTGACGCCGGGACAGACGGCACGAGTCTGCTCAACGGACACGTATGGCAGTTACAACAAGCTCGGAAACCGCGATTTTGTAACGGTCACCTTCCCAAGTGCCGGCACACATACGATCACCATGTCGCGTGTATCGGGCCCGACAGGCACAGACCCTGATTTTGTCATTTATCGCGACGGCCAACGCATCGTTGTCAGCCAGGACGCCACGGCAGATAGCGAAACATACACAGGCGCTTTCCAGGCGGACACCTACGTCATCGATACATATGATTTTGTCTATGCGGATGGCGGCAGCACCTATACCGGTGAAATCTGCTTCGATTTCAGCGTCTCAAACTAAGGCGGAGACCCACAATGTTCTTTGAGAAAACACCAATGATCCTCGCCGCCTCGCTTCTGGCAGCTGCGGCCTGCTCTTCGCAGACGTCCACGACCACAACAGCGGCGACCGAAGAGGCACACGGCGCAGGCGATTACACCAAGCCCGGCCCGGCGCTGGAGATGTCTCATTCCTATGACGGCCAGTCAGACAGCTTCTCGTCTGAAAACTTCACCGTGACCGTCACCGACGGATACGAAGACGGCATGCTGACAGTCATCATCGATGCACCTGATGCTCTGAACTTCTTTTCCGCGCAGGAATTCACCTTCGACATGTCGGGCGATGCCCCGCACACGATGCCAGTCGACTTCTCCGCGCGCGAAGATGGCCGCTACTACCTGAACGTCATAATGCATGCCGACCTCGGCAATGATGAGGTTCAGTCGTCTGTTGCGTCCATCGCGATTCCGGTTGGCACGGGTGAGGCCGTCGCATTCACACCAGAACACGAAACAACCCTCACACCGGACGGCGAAACTGTCATCGAAATGGAAGCCGAAGAAACTATCTCAACGGGCGAATAAGCCTAGTCTGCTGCTTCCAGTTCAAACTGGTCGATAAAGGCCTCCGCCAGCAATTCATGCACGGCGGAGGTTTTATGCGCCCCGTCATGATTGATGAGGCCGGTGCAATCCTCATTCGAGATGCAATAGCCAGCTTCGCTATCATCATACGCCGCAAAGCCGTGAGCCTCTGCGTTGTCAGCGATCTCACGGATGACCGCATAAGTATCAAACAGCTCGACATCAGCTTCGAGCGCTTCGTCCAGTTCTGACACCAGCGCCCTGATCGCGATATTCATCTGACGCCCCGCCGCATCATTGCGTGCGGCCTCATCTGGCTCATCTTCCGGCCTGTTATGATCGGAAAGCACGGGCCGCGGCGTGCGCGTTCCCACAGCAATCTGCTCAGCCCCGAGCGCATGGAGCTGCGTCACGGCATAGCGAAGGTTTTGAACGACGCCTTCAACCGCCTCATCGATTACAGCCGGATCATTCTTGTCGATCAGCGCAATGTCGTTAGAGCCTGCAATCACCGTATAAAGCGCCTCGGGATCTGCCGGATATCCGCCCAGAAATGCTTCGAACTCGGCAAGCTGGGCGAGCGTGCCAGTCTCCATCACATCAGGCAGACCGCGATAACCGACAATGTTTAGCGCACCACTCGTTGCGCCGCCCCATGAGAAGTTCAGCTGTGAGATGCCCAGCTCTCGCACGAGGAACTCTGGCAGGATCGCACCGTTAGACGAGCGGCCCGCTATCGTGTTCGGCGGAGGACGAACACCGTCATCGGCCGCACCGCCTGTCGCCTCGGAATTCACGCGACCAACATCCAGATTGCTATCGCCAAAGAATATGAGCTGTGTGACCTCTCCGGCGTGCGCCGACACAGGCAAACAAATTAGCGCCGCTGCGCTGAATAGCCCTTTAAATACGCGCATATGCGCCTCCTCCCGATTATTATGTGAGCGCACTATGACAAATGGCGCAGGAGCAGGCCAGAGGCACTAAACCTCAGTTTCGGGCTTTTTCCGCATATGTACGAAGGCGACCAGAACGAAGCTGATAATCATCAGAAGATACCAGGAACCGAGCTTTTGCAGGGACACCATATGCCACTCAACCTCTTGGCCCGGATAGCTCCAGGCACGGGCAAAGGTCGCGATATTCTCGGCAAACCAGATAAACAGCGCGACGAGCAACAGCCCGATAAAAAGCGGCATCGGGCGGTGCTTCTCATCCGGTCTGAACCAGATGACGCTCGGCCCGTAAATCAGCACGCTCACCACATAGAGGCCAATCCGCACATCGACCGTGAAATGATGGGTGAAGAAGTTGATATAGACCGCAAGCGCCAGAAGACCCTGCACCCATAGCGGCGGGAACCGGTCGAATCGGAAATCGAATATCCGCCAGACCCGCGCAATGTAAGAGCCGACACAGGCATACATGAATCCCGAAAACAGCGGCACACCGCCAATGCGGAAGAAGGCAGGCTCCGGATATACCCATGAGCCCATCTCGGTTTTGAAGACCTCCATGAGCGTGCCAACCACGTGAAAGACAAAGATGACCTTGGCTTCTTCAAGGCTTTCCAGCCCTGAGATCAGCATGCCGATCTGGATCGCCAGTGCGCAGAGGAAGATGAAATCAAACCGGCCGATTGGCGCATCAGCCGGATAGAAAAGATATGTGCCCATCAGCAGCATCAGCATCGCGCCGCCAAACAGGCAGGCCCAGGCTTGCTTTATGCCGAAAGAGAGAAACTCATAGGCACCGAGGCTCCACGGCCCTTTCACCCATTTCGCGCGCAGACTGACATGCGCCTCATGCAAGCGCTCTCTCATGGATTTATAGGCTGGCTTCATGCGTTCGGTCCCCTCACGCGACTAGTCTAGCCTGTGCCTTGAATTGCGGACAGAAAAAAGGCGGCCCCGTGGCCGCCTATTGATGATTTGAGGCTACATTAAAACAGGGTGGTGATCATCACCCCCGCTCCAAGCCCCAGCACGAAGAGCGCCAGCCCCGCCACACCATGCACCCACGAGGTTTTCGGCTGCGCAGTCGCCTCACCGCTTTCGCGCACACTGTCCATGAGCAATGTGGTCTTCTCGACATTGAATACGCTGGCGAGCGCAAGCGTCGTCTCCATCGAGGCAACCCCATCCTTCTCCACTCGCTGGATCGTGCGCACGCTGACATCGCAGATCTCTGCCAGATGTTGCTGCGTCCAGCCGTTTTGCGAGCGAAGGTCTTTGACCGTTTCAGATACGAGCAACATGATCAGAAGCTCACACTCATGACATCATGAAGAAACCTGCCGACGATTTTGCCGAGTGGATAGGAAAGAACGCCAGCGACCAATCCAATTAGAAACAAAAATCCGACTGTCTTGAGCTGACTCTTCTGGCTGGCTGCTTTGCTCGAATAAATCCGCTCTCCATCAACATAAGCCTCCGCGAACAGGAAAAGGTGCCAGTTGTGCGCAAGCCTGACAGTCATCTGTTCGCCGTCCGGCAAACTGATCGTGTGATCATCAGAGAGACTGAAAGAGCGCTGCATGCTAACAACCTCATCGTCAAGCCAGATGCGTGACTGTCCAGACCAGGTCGAGGCCTGCGCAATAATTTGGTGCCCCTTATAGACAAAGGGAAATGTCACCCAGCTAAGCGACATGTGGAATGGTTGATCTTCAGTATTTTCTTTAGTCATGGTGGAACTCCTTTCATCCCACCAATCGAGCTATAGCAAGCATTTCCGAAAAAGAACGACACGGACGTGACTGTCACCTTTGTGTCAGGGTGACAGTCAGCTGTCAGGTGCGATTTACAGCTCCGCTAGGATGGCATCGCCCATTTGAGACGTGCTCATAGAACCACCGATATCACCGGTGCGCGCGCCCTTCTCAAGCGCCTGACCAACAGCGCGGGTGATCTCGTCAGCCGCGTCGGAGCGGTTAAGGCTCCAGCGAAGCGCCATCTCAAACGACAGGATAGCCGCCGCAGGGTTTGCCTTGCCCTGCCCTGCAATATCCGGCGCGGAACCATGAACCGGCTCGTAAAGGCCTGGCTTACCCGCATCAGACAGAGACGCAGATGGCAGCATGCCGATAGAACCCGTCAGCATAGACGCCTCATCGGACAGGATATCGCCGAACAGATTGTCTGCGAGGATGACGTCAAAGCCTTTCGGCTCACGCACCAGCTGCATCGCGCAGGCATCCGCCAGCATATGGTGAAGCGGCACGCCCATATCTTTCAGCTCGGCGTCATAAAGCGCCTGAACTTCCTGTTTCCAGAGCAGGCCTGAATCCATGACATTGGATTTTTCAACAGAGCAGACACCGCCCCATTTGCGACCAAAGTTTCCACGGCCCTTCGCAATGTCGAATGCAACGCGCGTGATACGGTGGATTTCCGGTGTCGAGTATTCTGCATTGTCAAAGCCGCGGCGCGTACCATCCGGCAGTGTTTCAATGCCTTTCGGCTGGCCGAAATACACACCGCCAACCAGCTCGCGTACGATCAGGATATCAAGTCCCTCAACCAGCTCGCGCTTCAGCGCAGAGGCATCAGCCAGTGCAGAAAAGCAGAGCGCCGGACGCAGGTTAGCATAGGTGTCGAGCCCTTTACGAAGGCCCAGAAGACCAGCTTCCGGACGGTGCTGACGTTCGACGCCATCCCATTTAGGGCCGCCGACTGCGCCCATCAGGACAGCACTTGAGGCTTTAGCGCGGTTCAGCGTGTCTTCTGTCAGAGGCGTGCCGTATTCGTCATAGCTCGCACCGCCAACTGCGCCGTATTCAAGGTTCAGATCCGGCGCCACTTTTTCTGCCACGCGAACTGTCTGTTCGATGACTTCAGGACCAATACCGTCACCTGGAAGAAGAAGAAGTGTCTGGCTCATAGCGCGCGCCTGTCGGTTAGAAGAAATACCAGTCGCCTGTGAGCCTCAGCTTGCGGCAAAAATCAAGACCTTGGCACGCAACACGGCGTCGCAACCCCGCAATTCTTTTCCAGAAAACAGGATTTGGCGCGAAATACTTCTCCTGCGCACAGGTTCGCAGCGCGCTGAACGCAACAGATTTTCAAAAAGGTAGCTTAGCGCGGAATAACCGAAACGTGGATATCAAGCGCCTCATCAGGCGTCTGACCCGAGCGCGCATAACCAAGGCTCAGCGTAGTCTCACCCACCTGCTCAGCATTAAAGACAAACACCGTCTGCCCACCTACGCCGACCATGCCGCGCGGATTGTCATCGCCGATATAGTCCTCGCTCACGAGGCTCATCACGCCTGTATCCGTGCCAGAAAGCACAGACCACATATAGCCGGTGGTCGGATTCGAACGCAGCTCGAGAATGAGCTGGTTGCCCTCAGACAGAACCACCCCAGAACCTGAAGCAGGATCGGTCAGGCGTTGCGGTGAAATCTGGCCCGAAAGACCACGCACTTCAGGATCGGTATTCAGCGTATTGACCGCACATCCGCTAACAAAAAGCCCGGCACCCAAGAAAAGCGAAGATACCAGGCGTTTCATTATGCGCGCTCCAACCATGGTGTTGCGAGCTTGCGGCGTGTCTCGAACTCGGAAATCCGCCCCTCAGCCTGAAGTGTCAGGCCGATATCGTCGAGGCCTTCCAGCAGGTTGTGGCGGCGCGATCCATCAAGATCAAACTCAACCACTTCGCCGTCCGGCAGTGTGACCTTCATGTTCTCGAGATCGACCGTGAAGATGTGATTGCCACCGTTTGCCTCGTCCATCATTTTCTCGACGATGGACTGCGGCAGAGCGATCGGCAGAATGCCGTTCTTGAAGCAGTTATTATAGAAGATATCCGCAAAGCTTGGCGCGATCACACAACGAATACCCTGATCGAGCAGAGCCCATGGCGCATGCTCGCGCGAGGATCCGCAGCCGAAGTTAGCGCCAGCAATCAGAATGCTCGCGTCCTTGTATTCGTCGCGGTTCAGAACGAAGTCCGGGTTCGGGCTGCCGTCCGCATTTGTCTTCAGCTCGAAGAACAAGCCACGCGAGAGGCCGGTGCGTTCCGTCGTTTTCAGGAACTGTTTCGGGATGATCATGTCGGTGTCGACATTGCTCATGCGGAGTGGGGCTGCTGGGCCCGTGAGTGTCTTAAACGCTTCCATGTGCGCCTTTTAGGCCGCAATCCACGCGAAGATCAATTCCCTTTTAGGAGAAGTCAGCGCTCGCCCTTATTATCGAGCAGCAGCGTCGGGATGCCGAGGTCATGACTTTTCACGCTCATAACGCGCGTTCCGGCCTTGCGACCCTTACGGACTTCAGATACCTGAACGCCCGCAACCGTGAGCCTTGTATGCGCATCATCCAGATCATTCACCTCATAGGTAACGCCCCAGAGATGATCTTTGTCCTCAGCTGACATGCTGCCATCGAGACGCTGCACCACCTCAATCGTCAGGTCATGCGTGCGGAAGAAAATAAAGCGCGCACCCCATTTCTCATTGGTGCGGTCCAATGCGAGCCGCAGGTCGAGCTTGGCGCCATAGGCCGCCATTGTCCGCTCGGGATTTCCAGTGTTCAGCACGATATGGTCTACCCGGGTCGCAGCGCCTGCGCGAGGCGGAATGACGACCTTCACGCCTTCGGTATTGGAAAGCATGAAAACCTTTACATCACCGAAAAGCGGGTCGCCGCAACGAAAACGTGACCAGCTGCGTGTCAGTCCATTATACGTTGCCGACTGGCCGACAATCTCTTCAGGACGCAGCCCACGACGGCTCGCGGTATAATGGGTTTCGTGGATGTCATCGGTATTGAAGACCAACGTGGTCAATGCTCCCGGCTTGTCACCGAGGATTTCGCGGATACGCGCACCGACGGGACCATCTCCTGAAGGGCCGAGCAACTCAACGCTGGTATTACCTAGAAAGAAGACCGCGGTCGTGGTGCCGTCGGCTGGGTTATGATGCTTCCAGTCACATTCGCGGCCGAGCAACAGGCCATACTTGTCGGCGGCGGCTTCGGCATCCGGAACAAGTATGACGAAATGATCGAGCGCGTTAGTTAGCATGGCGAATTTCCCGTAAAACATACTGCCGAGGTCGTTTCCGACACCCTGCACGTCACGGCGCGCCCTGCAAGCTTTAAACCGTCAACGCAGCGTGAGCGGTCACTAGTTCAGCTTGGAAAGTTCGTCTTTGAATTCGCGTTTGAGAAGCAGGCATTTTGCATCGTCAGGAAACACGATCTCGGTCAGAGACGACATCGCGTCTTTGTCCGGGGCCGCGCCGTCATCGGCTTCAGTCTCCGAGAGTTCCTTAAGGACGACCTCAAGAACCTTTTCCAACACAATATACGCCGAGTCCCGCCGTTCACGCAGCTCCGCCAGCTCGGCCTTCTGGCGATCATCCGGCGCGCCCTCTGCGGAAAGCAGCATGTCTTTCTCACTCAGGAATGACTGATCGATTATGCTGGTCAGGAATGAAATAATTTGTCGGTATTCGCGGGATTTCAAAATCGTGTGCTCAGGCAAGGTCTAGACCCAGACATTATTTATAGAATTATGGGGTAAGTGCAGCACGCTTTAAATCAGTGCTGACGAGGCGCGGCTTAAAGCACAGATCAAATGAAAAGTCTCGATTATTTGCATTAAATTTGCATCGAAACTGCAAGTTTGCAAAATTCATCCAATGAAACGACGATCAAATACTTGGAAAGGCATATCAACCCCAAATTCCCCAATTAGGGGAGCATAATATTTCAAATTTATATTCTCTTGCGGAATACCGCTCCAGTCTCACGCATTCGTGACCGCGGCGGATACGGTATTTTGCCTCTGAGGCGCCTCATTTATGAGGAAAAGCCTAAACAAATCAGCGCAATTTCGCACCTGCGTCATTTTAGAGAACGCTGTTCACTAAATTATGGACAGATTGTTCAGTCCTCCTATATACAGGTCTCAACACCAAATCGCATGATGGGATCGATTTATGATGTTTCGTTTTGCCACTCTGTTCGCAGCCACTGCACTCGCAGCCATGCCTGCTGCCGCCTCCACGCTTTTCACCGCTGAACTCCAGACACCCGTTGAAGAAACAACGCGCATCGCAGCTTATGATGCCATCTGGATTTGCGAGGCAGATACGTGCGAAGCCGTACTCAACCGCCGCACAGCAACGGTTCGCGTCTGTAAGCGTGTTGTCGAAGAACTCGGCCCGATCAACGCCTTCGGCACAAACACCGACCCGCTGACGGAAGACGAAATTACCGAATGTAACGCCTCACTGAATTAGTCCCTAAGAATTCAGTGCACTCCCCTGAGCCGCTCACTCGAGCGGCTCTTTTTTGTGCCTATCGCCACCCATCTTGCTGCAGCGCAAAAGAACTTGCGCGGTTCTGCTGCGAATTTACCGTTCGTGTTAAGTAAACGGCGGCACATTTGCTGTACCTTCCGGCCCAGGACATACGGGTGAGGAAGGAAATACCGACATGACACGTACAATCTGGCTCGTTTTGTGCGGTATTCTTATCGCTGCGGCGATGGGCCTGACCTTCATGTCACTTTCCGCCCCCAGGTCCGATGCCATGCCAGCGCGGCAGGAGGCGCAGCTGCGCCCGCGCACGACCGAGATCAGCACCTCCCCAATCCAGCAATGCGTCAATCTTGGCGGCGCTCTGGAAGCCGATAATGAAGGCGATTGGGGCTATGTGATCCGCGAGCGTGATCTGCACATGATCCGCGAACTGGGCTTCGATACTGTCCGCATTCCGGTCAAATGGTCCGCACATGCCAAGTCCCGCGCACCATATGAGATCGACCAGCTCTTCTTCCGCCGGGTCGATACCGTCGCCGCGCAGGCGCTCGCCGCCGGTCTTCAGGTCATCATTGATGTTCACCATTATGAAGAAGTGAATGAAAACCCGGACCGACACCTGCCCCGCCTTTATGCCTTCTGGGAGCAGATTGCCGAACGCTATGCCAGCTGGCCGGACGGTCTTTACTTCGAAGTGCTGAACGAGCCGCACACCAATCTGACCTTTCGCCGGATCGATCAGATGAACCGTGACATCCTCTCTATCATTCGGGAAACGAACCCGAACCGCTGGGTTATTCTTGGCGGTGGCCAGTGGGGCAATCTGGAAGGTCTCGTCCCGACCAACCCGCCACACGACCCACGCGCCATGGTCACATTCCACTATTACAGCCCGTTTGAATTCACCCATCAGGGCGCGCCATGGGCGTATGAACCTATGCCGCTTGGCCGGACCTGGGGCTCACAATCCGAACGCGAAGACGTGATCTCCCACTTCGCAGCTGCCGCAGAGTATGGCCAACGCATCGGAATGCCCGTGTTTCTGGGCGAGTTCGGAGTGTATGAAGAGGTGCCAGACGCCGACCGCGCCAATTGGACGCGCCATATTCGCCGCACTGCGGAACAGTATGGAATCGGCTGGTGCTACTGGGATTGGGCAACATCTCTCGGCATGTACAGCCTTGAAAACGAACAAGTTCGACCAGGCATGGGCCCGGCTTTATTAGGCGACTAGGGTTTTCGCACCTGCAATAAAACGTCTTGACGCGCTCTGGTTAACCTCGCACAACTCCTCGCCATATACTAAGTTTACGAGATGTAACGAGGAGGACACGACCATGAGCACTTCAGATCCGGTCGTAATTGTTGGCATGGCCCGCACCCCTATGGGTGGCCTTCTGGGCGAACTTTCAGGTTTCTCAGCGAACGAGCTTGGCGCTCTGGCGATCAAAGCTGCTGTTGAAGAAGCCGGCCTGAAAGGTGAAGACGTTCAGGAAGTTATTATGGGCAACTGCCTTCCGGGCGGTCAGGGTCAGGCCCCTGCACGTCAGGCTGCGATCAAAGCAGAACTCGGCAAGCACCCTGAATCTACAACAGTTAACAAGATGTGTGGCTCCGGTATGCAAGCTGCTGTCATGGGCGCGTCGTCTATCCTTTCCGGTCAGGCTGACATTGTTGTCGCCGGCGGTATGGAGAGCATGACAAACGCTCCGCACATGATCGACCTTCGCAAAGGTCACAAATACGGCGCAGCTGTAACACGTGACCATATGGCGACAGACGGCCTTGAAGATGCGTATGCGAACCAGCCAATGGGCAAATTCGCTGACATGATCGCTGAAAAGTACCAGTTCACACGCGAAGCGCAGGACGAGTACGCTCTGGAAACACTCCGCCGCGCACAGGAAGCGACCGAGCAAGGCCGCTTCAAACGTGAGATTACACCGGTTGTCGTGAAAACCCGTAAAGGCGAAACGACAGTTGACCAGGACGAGCTACCTAAATCTGCTCGCCCGGACAAAATCCCGACACTGCGCCCTGCCTTCAACAAAGACGGTACAGTAACAGCGGCGAACGCGTCTGCGATCTCTGATGGCGCGGCTGCGCTCGTCCTGATGAAGCAGTCCGAAGCTGAAAAGCGCGGCCTCAAGCCAATCGCAACAATCGTCTCTTCAGCGTCTCACTCTCACGAGCCTGAATACTTCACGACTGCGCCTGTTCCAGCGATGGAAAAAGCACTCACAAAAGCTGGCTGGTCAAAAGACGACGTCGAGCTGTGGGAAGTGAACGAAGCCTTCGCGGTTGTTCCTATGATCGCAATGAAAGAGCTCGGCATCAGCCACGACAAGCTGAACGTGAATGGCGGCGCATGTGCCCTCGGTCACCCGATCGGCGCATCCGGTGCACGCGTTCTCGTCACGCTGATCTCTGCGCTTGAGCAGCAGAACAAGACCAAAGGCGTTGCGTCCCTCTGCATTGGCGGCGGCGAAGGCATCGCAATGTGTGTCGAGCGCGTCTAAGTCTTACACGCATCTTAAACAGGAAAACCTCCGGATACGCTCCGGAGGTTTTTTTGTGCCCTTCTCGCCCAGACGCTGGAAGCTGGCGCTCATTCCCGCGCTGGTGTAGTAAACTCTCATAATAAACAGGGGAGACGGGAATAATGAGAACAGGTCTGCTGGGGGCGCTGGCCCTCGTTTTCAGCTCAACTGCAGCCGCGCAGTCTATCAGCTTGACCGAAGGCGAATGGGCACACACACGCGCAACAGCTGTCCGCGGCGATCCGGACATCGAGACACGCACAATATGCGTCACGGGCGACACTGCAGAAGCCAATTATACTGCGCTGGTTGCCCGTTTTAGCGAGCCTCTATTCTGCGAACCCGAAGGCGTTACCGGGACAGAGACCGGCGCAAGCTTCACCATGAATTGCGGCCTCGGCTCCATGTATCGCAGCGGCGAAGGTGAGATCAGCATACAGTCGGCCGAGGCCTATACCGTGGAAGCGCGCGCGAGACTGAACATCCCCGGTTCTGCGCGCATCTATTCGACGATCACAGAAACGGCCACGCGCACTGGAGACTGCTGATCTATGCCGCAGCCGACTCTCAACGAACACTTTACGGAACAAGCCGGATGGTGCGCCGAGCTTGGCTCTCCTTTCACAGCAGAGCTCTTACGCGCATCCGCCACGAGCCTCGAAACGGGCGGCATTATAAAGAAGCTGGTTGGTGACTGGGCCGGCAATCCAAGTGCAGATGCCCTCGGCTTGCGTCTTGCGGGTGCGCTTCACCACGCCGTGCTGTCCGGCGCCTCACCAGACCTGCAATTTGTCTATCCTGCCGGTGACACCTATCCAGATTTCGAGACCGTCTGGCCGGTTGTCGAAGCGTATCTGACAGCGAACGCGGACAGAGTGACTGACTTCATACAGTCACCGCCGCAAACGAATGAAACCCGCCGCGCCTTCATGCTTCTCATGGGCTTAAATGCAATCGCCGGGCGGTTCGGAAAGCCTATCCATTTTCTGGAACTTGGCGCGAGCGCGGGCCTCAATCAGAATTTTGATGCCTTCTATTATGATGCAGGCAGTTGGCAGTGGGGCGACCCCACATCACCGATGACGGTCACCACGAACTGGAACGGCCCTGCCCCGGAGTTTGCAAACTCCATCTCCATTCGTGACCGGAAAGCCTGCGATCGGAATCCTCTGGACCTGTCCGATGAAGCGACACGGCTCAGGCTGAAAAGCTATGTCTGGCCTGATCAGCCGGAACGGCTTGCGCGTTTTGATGCTGCTGCGGATATCGCCGTCTCACGCGGAACGAAGGTCGAAAAAGCCGATGCTGCAGACTGGTTGGAGCGGGAGCTGGCCATGCGGCCAGACGATGCCGTCACCGTCGTCTTCCATTCGGTCTTCTTCCAATATCCGCCGCTGGAAACACGCCAACGCATGACGGACCTCATAGAAGCAGCAGGAGCCAGTGCGACGGATGACGCGCCCCTGGTATGGCTACGCTACGAACCAGAGCTTCTCTGGAACCGCCAAGCGCCTCCGCTCGCGCTTGGCATGACCTGTGACATGCGGACATGGCCCGGCGATAGCCACCAGATCCTCGCCCGGTCAGATGGCCATGTAAGGAATGTCGAGGCGCTTTAGGCGTCTTCGTCTTTCTTCGCTTTTTCGCGCACCATGCGGACTTTGAGTTCTGAATCGCCGGTGATCCGGATTTCGTCCTGACCGAGTGGTAGATCGATACCGTGCTCTTTGAACTTGTCCCACATGGCGAACATCACTTCAGAGCCGATATTGTTGATGCCGTTCTGCGGATCACGAATCCAAAAGCGCGCTTCCATCTCCACCGCATCATCACCGAATTCCATCAACAGGCATTTCGGTGCCGGGTCTTTTAGAACCCGCGGCTGGTCGGCGCAGGCATCAATACAAAGCTGCGCCGCAAGACGAAGATCGCTCTCATACTCAACGAGGAAACGGCGCTTCACGCGTACCTTGTCGTCTGAATAGCTCCAGTTCACCACCTTGTTGGTGACGAGCTGTTCGTTCGGAATGAGGTGTTCCTTGCCGTCGCGTGTAATGACGGACGCATAGCGCAGGCCAAGTGATTTCACTTCGCCATATGTCTCGTCGACCTCAATGACATCGTGCGGCTTGATGGAACGGTCTGACAGCAGGATCACGCCGGAAATGAAGTTCGCCACGATCTGCTGCATGCCAAAGCCGAGGCCCACACCCAGCGCGCCGCCAAAGACAGCAAGACCACCAAGCGGGATGCCTATGCTTGTCATGGTGAGAACCGCTGCCGCGATAAACAGACCAATCTGGATCGCATTCGACATCAGAATGCGGATACTCGGCTCAACCTTTGGCAAGGTCTCAACACGGGCTTTCAGGCGTTTGGAGAGCCATTGAGCGGCGAAGATAAACAGCGCAGCCATAAACACGGCGCGCGACACGAAAGACAGGTTAATGAAGCCGCCATCACCAAACGGCACGCCAAATTTGTCGATCCAGATCAAAACGTCATCCAGAATGCCCATAGCGTTCAGAACGGCCAGAGCCCAGGCAAACCACATAACCGGCTTGCGCATATCTTCTGGCAGGAACTGGGTGATCAACTTGATAACCAGCCATGCCGTTGCAAGGCTCGCAGCGATCCGAACCAGCAGATAAGGCTGCCCCAGGCCCTGAAGCGCGGTCTGCCCGAGCCAGAGAAATGCAATCCAGATTGCCGGCCGCAGACCATGGTCCAGAATAAGCGGTGCAATCTGTTCGGCTTTCTCGCGCACCTGTTCAGGTAGCTTCGAAATGCCCTGATCAATCAGCTTACGAACGCGCGGCGCAAAGATACGGCCGAGAAGCAACGCCGCTACGATAACGCCGAGCTGGACGGAGATGGCGATCAGGTTTTCCGGCGTCAGAACGTGTTCCTGCAGCCAGGTCCACGCATCGCGAGTCACTTCTTCGGCGCGCATCATAAGCTCGCTTTCGGTCAGTCCTTCCGATGGTGCTGGAGCAGTCGCAGACGGCGAAACATCAGGAGGCGTGACAGGATTAGTCATAGGAAAACAAACTCGAACCAATCAGAGAACTGAAACGCAAGGTGTATACATGAACGCGCAACTTGTCATGTCAGCAGAATGCACCGCTTACACCTTTGTGTCAGGCCTCATCATCCTTTGATGCCTGAGCCTCTTCTTCTGGTTTGACGAACAAATCCATCTGGTTCGGGTCAACCACGCGTTTGCGTGGTTTTGTGCGGCCTTTGCGGAAATAGAGATCATCTGTGTGATCTTTCTTCTTCCCATCACCGTCTTCCGGCTTTTCAGGCTCTGGTTCAGGCTTGGGTGCCAGTTCGTCATCCGTGAGAATGCGCCAGTATTTCAGCGCAATAACCGGTTTGCCCTTTTCGGACTCATATACCTGAACCGCGCCATGAGATGCTGCCATCTGCACAGCAGCTGACAACTCTTCCACGCGCTCCGGCCCCGGGCGGATCCATTCATTCTCGAACACAACAGCCCGACCTGCCGTCGCTTTGGCAGCCGTCAGCGTACGCTCCAGCCCCACAGGGTTCAGAAGCGCCTCCATGGCATTGGAAGCGATTGGATAGGTCAGGCTCATAAGATCTTGCTCGCGTCTTATGGCAGCTTACATCACGCGGCCGAACGGGTCACGACGCAGAATAACGTCTTCGCGTTCAGGTGATGTAGACACAAGTGCAGCAGGCGTACCGACCAGCTCTTCGAGACGACGGATGTATTTCACAGCCTCACCTGGAAGCTGGTCCCAGTCACGCGCGCCCTGAGTTGAGCCGGACCAACCCTTCATGGTTTCATATATCGGCTCTACAGCAGCCTGTTCCGCAGCCGTCGCAGGCAGTCGGTCGAGAACCTTATCGCCCAGCTTGTACGCTACGCAGATTTTGATCTCTTCAAAGCCGTCGAGAACGTCCAGCTTTGTGATCGCCAGACCATCGACGCCAGATACCGCACAAGCCTGACGAACCATAACGGCATCAAACCAGCCGCAACGGCGCTTACGCCCCGTATTCACACCAAATTCGTGTCCAACACGGCCAAGCGTTTCTCCGACTTCGTCAGTCAGCTCTGTCGGGAACGGGCCGGAGCCGACACGTGTCGTGTAGGCCTTAGCCAGACCGAGCACGTAGTTTACCGAACGCGGGCCGAGGCCGGAACCTGCCGCCGCCTGACCGGACACAACATTAGAGGACGTGACGAACGGATATGTGCCGTGATCTACGTCAAGCATCACGCCTTGTGCACCTTCGAAAAGAATGCGGCGGCCGAGTTTGAAGGCCGCGTCGAGGCGCTGCCATGCCGGACCGGCATATTTCAGAACATCATCTGCAATTTCGAGAAGCTGGCGCTTGAGCTCTGCTGCGTCAGGTGGTGGCAGGTCGAGACCTTTGCGCAGCGGCGCGTGGTGCGCGATGAGGCGCTCCAGTTTCATGTCGAGCGCTGCTTCGTCAGCCAGGTCAGCTACGCGAATGGCGCGGCGGCCAACTTTATCTTCATAAGCCGGGCCAATACCGCGTTTTGTCGTACCAATCTGCGCGCCGCCAGCCTGCGCTTCGCGGGCTGCGTCGATGTCTTTATGCCATGGCAGGATGAGGCAGGCATTATCAGCCAGCAGCAGATCGTCAGGGCCCAAGTGGACATCCTGCTCTTCCATGCTGGCGACTTCATTCAGGAGCTGCCATGGGTCAACGACAACGCCATTGCCGATAACGGAGAGCTTGCCGCCGCGAACGACGCCGGATGGCAGAAGGTTCAGCTTGAAGACCTTGCCATCGATGACGAGTGTGTGGCCGGCATTATGGCCGCCCTGAAATCGTACGATTACGTCAGCGCGGTGGCTGAGCCAGTCAACGATTTTACCTTTACCTTCGTCACCCCATTGGGCACCGACAACAACGACTCCGGTCATGAGTATCTCTCCGCTAGAACCGCGGGGAAAGGACAGTGTTTAGCGTCGAAAAGCAAGGGGTGGATTCGTCTATATGCGGATTTTTTGTTAGCTTTCAGGGATGCCGGACCTGATAGAGCGAACACCGCGCAGCCGGTTCACGCCGTTTCGCATACCGCGAAGGAACGGATAGCTCCATTTCACAAAGCGCCGATTCCCCATCAGCTTCAGCGCAGGGTTCGAGCTGGCGAGCGTGTTGATCGCCCAGACGGCATCGCCTTTGTAGTAAATCTCGTCGCCCGCATCGACGATCATACCTTCGTCAATGAGATATCCGAGTGCTTCATAATGAAGAATGAGGTCAGGACGCTCGCGCGCATCAATCAGCTCGACCTCGCCGACCGCTTTGCGCAAATTCGCAAACGTCACATAGGACTGGCAGAACGGACAGTCGCCGTCATACAGAATGCGAAAGGTGCGAGGCTCGGTCATAGCACTAGTCTAATCGCGCGCCGCGCACCGGCAATGTGAGAGATCGTCACATCGACGATCTGAAGTCATTCGATTTAGTCGAAGGTATAGGCGATACGAATGCCGATATTATCCATGCCCTGATTTCGGCCATCACCGAGGATTTGGCCGTGGGAGTAGTGCTCATACATGAGCTGAGCCGCCCAATCGTCGTTGAAGTCGTATGTCAGCGCGAGCGATGTGCGGAAGAGGTCGTCAGACCCCATGAACACATGTTCCTGACCGAAGGCTGTTGATTCAGGCGTACCCTGAACAAACGGGTTCTCGTTATAGCCGTCATGGAAAAAATAGCCGAGGCCTGGCTCGAATGAGAGGTTCTCTGTGATGCCGAAAGACCATTGCAGGCCGCCGCCATAGAAGCTGGTATTTCCCGCAGTGTTGGCTGTCACGCCAAGATACGGACGTGGGTCAAACGCCCAGCTTAGGAAATCAGGGGACTTGAAAACGATCTCACCGGAAATGTCCGGGCCGTCTTCCTTGTCTGCGTTATCACAGTCCAGAACGCAGATATTGTGTTGCAGAACGCCAAGGCGAACTTCTTCAACAACGCCAGCATTTGCAGAGCTTGCCATCAGCGCTGCAGCGCCAGCCAGAAGAGCGAGTTTCAGTTTCATGTCAGTCCCCAATAATCGGAATTGAACATGTTCTAGCGCAATTTTCCGAACCGCAAAATGAAACCTGCGGAAAATCAGAGATGTGGTCAGTTCAGCGCCAAGCCTGACAACAAACGAAAACGGCCCCCGATTATGGGAGCCGCTTCAAATTTATATCTAAGTCAGGATCAGACTTCCTGATTATACGCACCAACTTCGGAGTGTTTGCCGAGGCGTGGCTTCACTTCCTCATGGAAGAGCGCCTTCATATCGTCTTTGGAGACCATGCTCTCCACCACAACAACCAGTTCAGGCTTGTTTGAAGAGGCGCGGACCAGAACCCAAGAGCCATCTTCCAGTGTCACTCGGGCGCCGTTTACAGTGTTTACGTCAACAACCTTACGGCCGAGAATTTCAGAGCCGAGAAGGCCTTTATATTCCTCAACCATCTCGTCGATCACACCATACTTCACCTCATCGCCGCAATGCGGGGACATGGTCATGGAGGTGTAAGCCTCACCAAGCTCGTCATGCAGTTCGGAAAGTGTCTTGCCCGGATTGCGATCAAGCATCTGAAGCACAGCCGCTGCAGCAACCAGACCATCATCATACCCAAGGCCGATAGGCGGGCGGAAGAAGAAGTGGCCGGACTTTTCAAAGCCCGCCAATGCCTCAAGGTCGGTCGTACGACGCTTGATGTAAGAGTGGCCGGTTTTGTAATAATCAACTTCAGAGCCATTCTCTTTCAGAACCGGATCGGTTTTGTAGAGGCCGGTAGATTTCACATCGACGACAAACTTCGCACCAGGATTCTCACGCGACAGGTCGCGCGCCAGCATCAGGCCGATCTTGTCTGCGAAAATTTCATTGCCGTTATTATCGACAACGCCGCAGCGGTCGCCGTCACCGTCAAACCCGAGCGCGAGGTCTGCATTATGCTCTTTGAGCGCATCCGCCATCGCGTGAAGCATTTTCTCGTCTTCAGGGTTGGCGTTGTATTTCGGGAAGGTCCAGTCGAGATCGCAATCGAGCTCGACGACCTCAACGCCCATAGCGCGCAGAGCTTCCGGCGCGAATGCGCCAGCTGTACCATTACCGCAAGCAGCGATGACTTTCAGCGGACGCTTGATCTGAACATCTTTCGTGACGGCCTTCAGATACACGTCCTTCATGTTCTCTACGCGAGAGATAGAACCACCAGAACGCATCACCGGCGTGCCGTTCAGAACGATCTCTTTCAGGCGGGACATTTCATCCGGGCCGAATGTGAGCGGCTTGTCATAGCCCATTTTCACACCGCACCAGCCGTTTTCATTGTGGCTGGCGGTGACCATCGCGCAGCAGGCCGCATCCAGCGCAAATTGCGCAAAATAGGTCATTGGAGACAGTGCCAGACCGATATCCAGAACCTGACAGCCCGCCTGAGACAGGCCCGTCATCAGCGCGTATTTGATCGACTGGGAATAATGGCGAAAATCATGACCGACCACGACTTTTGGCGCGACCCATTTCTCATGGAAGACTGTGCCCATACCCTGCCCCAGCGCCTGAACGCCAAGCAGGTTCAGCTCGGACGGCTTGTCATGGCCGGGGACGCCGAACCACCAGCGCGCATCATATTCGCGGAAGCCTGTCGGCTTTACCAGCGGCTGGGTTTCAAACTCGGCAGTATTTGGAGCAATGTCAGCTCGTGGGGTCGGAAGCACTTTACTTCTCCTCAGTGATCAATCGGCCCTGCGACAGGTATTAGTCAGGCAGGCGCTCGAAACGGACGGAACGGATTTCCACGCCGCGTGTGCCTTCCGGCACGATCGGGCGAATGGACAGGTAGTCAATCGCCTGCTCTGTGCCTTCACGCGCAGGCACATTCCAGACGAAGCTGTAAGGGCGATACTCAGGCGTCAGATTGAATAACTGCCAGCCGGAATTGCCTTCCTGACCCGCGCTGTAATTCATCTCGAAAGCCAGCGCGCCTCGCGGCTGTGTCGGCTTCGCCTCAACGGTTACGCGGACACGGCGTCCGGCAAACTGCTGCTCAAGGTCAGCGGCGAGACGAAAATGCGGATTGCGTTCCGGGCGGTCACCTAACATGCCTGCACCAGCCGTAACGATCAGTGATGAAATCTCTTCTCCGGTCATAACGCGGTCAATGTCAGACTGGCCTGCCGCAACCATGCGACACAGGTCATCACCCACCACTTCCACGTTCTGATAATTGGTGCCCGCCCCACTGACTGACCCGCAGGCCAGTCGGTCACGGCCAGGCAGTGCCGCGCCAGCAATAATTGCCAGTGCTGCCAACAGGGCGACCGGATAAAAAAACAAATCACTCATACAATAGTTCGTCCCCTGAACCTTAACTGCGTTTTCCCGCTTCGGGGCATTATATGCAAGACTCAATCGCATAGAATCTATTTTGTTAAGCGCGTTTGAACGTTTTTGTGCCGATAGTGCCTGATGGATATGGGAAAGACGCACGACCTCAACGTCGAAACGCTGCGCGCGGCTAACATTAGCCCGGACACCCTTCTTGCGACTGATTTTCTCAACCATTACAACGAAGTCGCGATGCTCGTCGATTTCCTCGGCTCAGACGACGAAATCTCTGAAGAAGTTCTGAGCTGGAAACCCGAGAATTATGTCGACCATTTCCGCCATTCAGGCTTCCGCGATAAAGAGCTCGCGATCGAGGCATACTGCCAGGCAGATTCAGGTATTATCAGCCGCTTTGAAAAAGCCTGCCATTCACTCGATGCAAAGATCTTCGAGATCCAGCAAGCCGTTATGAAAAGCGACTTCGACACGGCCACCGAGATCGGCAAAACCCTGTTCGATCATATCGGCCAGATCAATGGCATCATCATTGGTAATGCGCCAGGCACACCGGATGATGAACCTGACCATGATCATGGCATTTCACAGAGCGATATCGACTCTCTCTTCAGCTAACCGCGCAATACCGCGATTTTCCTTGCTCTGAAGGCTCGACCATGCCGCCATCAGGCGTTATGGGCAGTCGCAAGTTTTTAAAGCGAGGGACAAATGGCTGTACTGGCATTGATGCGTCACGGACAGAGTGAGTGGAATCTTCAAAACCGTTTCACCGGCTGGTGGGATGTTGCGCTCACTGAAAAAGGCGAAGCCGAAGCAAAGCGCGCTGGCGAACTGCTGCTGGAAGCAGGCGTTGATTTCCGTCAGTGCTACACAAGCGTTCAGACCCGTGCGATCCGCACGCTCTGGCTTGCGCTCCAGTCTATGGACCGCTGCTGGCTGCCCGTCACAAAAGACTATCGCCTGAACGAGCGCCATTATGGCGGCCTGACAGGTCTCGACAAAGCCGAGACAGCCGAAAAACACGGTGACGAGCAGGTCAAGATCTGGCGTCGTTCTTATGATGTGCCACCGCCGCCGCTTGAAGCCGGTTCCGAGTTCGATCTGTCTAAAGACCCGCGCTATAAAGGCATTGAGGTTCCTGCAACAGAAAGCCTGAAGCTCACGCTCGACCGCGTTCTGCCTTACTGGGAGAAAACGATCGCACCAAAGCTGACAGACGGCACGCACACAATCATCTCCGCGCACGGCAACTCTCTGCGCGCGATTGTGAAACACATCTTCAAGGTTAGCGAAGACGACATTATCGGCGTTGAAATCCCGACAGGTAACCCGCTCCTCATCGAGCTGGACTTCGACCTGACGCCGGTTTCTGCACGCTATCTCGACGCAGATCGCGCAAAAGACCTGCCGCCAATTCCGGCATGAGCCGTCGTAAAGACAAACGTATGATGGGCCGGGCGCTTGAACTCGCCCGCCTCAATCACGGCCTGACCGGCGATAATCCGTCGGTTGGCTGTGTGATTACAGACGTGATGGGCCGCATTGTCGGCGCTGGCGTCACCGCTGAGGGTGGACGCCCTCATGCCGAACAGATTGCTCTGGATGATGCAGGCGAACTCGCTAAAGGCGGCACGGCCTATGTCACGCTTGAGCCATGCCGCGAACGCTCGACCGGTGAAGATGCCTGTTCACGCCGCCTGATCGACGCTGGCATTACCCGCGTTGTCTGCGCGATTTCAGACATTCACCCGAAAGGTGCTGGCGGCTTTGAGGTTCTACGCGACGCAGGGATCGAGGTGATGGTCGGCCTCAAGCGCGACGACGCAGAACCGCTTTATGAGGCCTTCTTTGCCTCACACAGCTAGGTGTGCTTGTGGCCAAGCGGCCACATAGCGTCCTTTTGGGCACATTGGCGCTTGAACCAAACACGAACCCCGCGTAAGCCTTCCGCTTCCAGACGGAGAGCACACTATGGGCGCCAAATACCGCCTTTTCGGATCAGAAACCTCACCCTACTCCATTAAGGTTCGCAGCTATCTGCGATACAAGAAGCTTCCATTCGAATGGGTCGCGAAAGGATTTGGGACAGAAGAGGAATTCCAGTCGCTGGCGAAAAGCCAGGCGCTGCCTATGCTCGTCTCTCCAAAAGGCGGCGTCGCACACGACTCCAGCCTGATCCTGTCTCGCCTGGAAGGAAAGGTTTACAAGCCATCTGCGCGCCCGAATGATCCGGCCTGCCGCGTGCTTGCACTCCTGCTTGAAGAATATGCCGACGAATGGCTAAACAAAGCTATGTTCCACTATCGCTGGGGCACAGCGAAAGCTGCAAAAGCTGCCGCGACATGTCAGGCTGATGCCGTCTTTGAAGGTTATGAAGTCGAAAACCGCGCCGACATCGAAAAATCCATCGCGAAGAGCATGTCCGGCCGCCTGAAGCTTATCGGTTCGACCAAGAAAACTACGCCGGTCATCGAAGCCTCATTCGCGCGCTTCCTGAAGCTGCTCAACGCACATCTGGAAAAGCATCTCTTCCTGTTTGGCGGCCATCCTAGCCTTGCAGACTTCGCGATTGCCGGTCAGCTCATCCAGCTGATGAAGGACGACACATCCGGCGCAATGATCCGTGACAGCGCGCCGTTCGTGACAGCGTGGTGCGAGTTCATGGAAGACCCGCGTCAGGGCGCGGTGTTCGAAGATCTGTCCGCTGTTGGTGACACACTTCTTCCGCTGATCCGTGACGAAGTTGTTCCAACGCTCATCGCATGGGCTGAGGCAAATGCCGAAGCAATCGCGAAAAAGCGTAAAACCGTAACCGTCGGCATGGATGTCGGCGAATTCAAACAGGGCATTCAGGGCCATTCCGCGACATCATATGCCACGCTGAAAGCTGCGTTTGCAGACACGCCTGCAACACCCGAACTTGAAGCGTTCCTCAAAGACGCTGGCCTGACTGACATTCTTCCACTTGGCGAGCCTGCACCTGAAAAGCAGGAAGAGCCTGCAGAAGACACCCAATCCGAAGACGCGCCACAAAAGCCTAAGCGCCGCCGTCGTCGCCGTGGTGGATCAAAATCTTCTGAAACCCCTGAAGCGACAGAAGATACAGCGGCAGCAGAAGACACTACTTCTGAAGACACGCCATCAGCTAAAGCCGAGGTCGAGACCGAAGCCCCGGCTACGGAAGAGACACCTGCTGTCGTTCCGGATGCGCCAGACGCAGAGCCAGAAGCGGCAGAACCGGTGGCGGACGCTGAAAGCTCCGGCGAAGACGAACCGTCCGAAACCAAAGACCAATAAAAGAAAAACGGCGCATCCAACGATGCGCCGTTTCTTACTCTGGGGAAGAGGTTCGTCGTCTAAGCGGTATTACGCGACGTTTTTACCGCCTTCGATCACTTTCGGGCTTGTGCCACCAATTGCGATCTTGCGCGGCTTCATCGCTTCAGGCAGCTGGCGTTCCAGCTCTATGCGGAGCATGCCGTTCTGTAGATCAGCGCCTTTCACGACAACGTGATCAGCGAGCTGGAAGCGGCGAATAAAGCTGCGCTCGGCGATTCCGCGATGCAGGAATTCACGCTTTTCACCGTCTTCAGTTGCCTGGGTTTTACCAGACACGGTGAGCAGGCCTTCCTTGGTTTCGATTTCGAGGTTTTCCTCAGCGAAACCGGCAACCGCAAGCTCGATGACGAAGGCATTATCGCCCGTCTTTTCGATATTGTAAGGAGGGTAACCCTGAGAATTATCCAGGCGGGACGCTGCGTCGAGCATGTTAGCTACGCGGTCAAAACCGACCATGGAACGGTAAATCGGGGTGAGATCAATCGTTTGCATAAGACTGTCCTTTCATAAGCAACAAGTTTGCAGGTGCCCCTGCTTTCAGTTTTCACCGAATGCCCGAAACCGGCGCATCCGAGGTCAAGACCCGACTTCGGCGCCTCGACAATAGTCATATGGGATGCCATTTTCCCTGCGCAAGGGTTTGTGATTTGCACCGCCTTAGGAGGAATGAAATGAAGTCTGTACTGCTTGGAACAAGCATTCTGTCACTGGCACTTTTTACCGCTGCATGTGGTGGGGATACACCTGACACAGAACACGCAGCGACACCGCCTGCCGCAGAAACAGCAGCGCCGGCAGCCGAGACTGAAATAGCGTCCGGAACCGTGACACTCGAACAAGCTGCAAACGGCGCATGGCGCTCTGAAGGCAATATTGCCCGTAACGAATTCCGCCATCCTGTGGAAACGCTGGAATTCTTCGGTGTTGAACCAACGGACACCGTTATTGAAGTCTGGCCGGGCGGCGGCTGGTACACAGAAGTGATCGCACCCTTCCTGAAAGGTCAGGGCACGTATGTAGCCGCTGGTCCTGATCCGGCGACAAGCGACTATGCGCAGCGTGCATATGACAATTTCTCTGCCCGCTTCATGGAAGACGCTGACACATTCGGTAATGTTGAATTCGTAGCCCTCAGCCGCGATACCGGCCCGCTCATGGCAGACGGCGAATGCGCTGATGTGGTTCTCACCTTCCGCAACATCCACAACTGGATGTCCGGTCAGTATGCCGACAAAATGTTCTCAGACATGTACGACGCGCTCTGCCCGGGCGGCACGCTTGGCGTCGTCGAGCACCGCCTGAACAGCGCTGACACGCAGGCACCTGGCGCACCGTCAGGCTATGTCCATGAGGACTATGCCCGCCAACTCGCTGAAGATGCCGGTTTCATTTTCGAAGAAGCATCCGAGATCAACGCTAACCCGCTTGATACAAAAGACCATCCGGGCGGCGTGTGGAACCTGCCGCCGAACCTTCGGTCTACCGGCGCCGACCGCGAAGAGATCGAAAACTATGATGCGTCTGTCTTCGAAGCGATTGGCGAAAGCGACCGCATGACGCTTCGTTTCCGCAAACCTACTGCTGAGGACATTGCCGCAGCTGAAGCAGCGGCGGCCGAAGAAGACACCGAAGAATAAACCCTACGGTTCTACCTTCAAACAGAAAGCCCGGCTTCGCGCCGGGCTTTTAGTCTTCATCTTCTGGTTCTTTAAAGGCCGTTACATCAGGAAAATACCGTCCTCTGTTTTTATGCTGCTCCTTCATATCACCGATTATTTCACGAGCGGCAATTTCGATGTCAGGAGCACCGCCTGACAAAAACTCCAACGTAGCATCTTCAGCTGAAAGTATCATTTCCGCCATCTTGTTTGCAATTATAGAATCCGAAGAGACAATTGAGGAAGCGGCGCCAAGATAGAACGTCGCAATGGTCGTAATCGTTTTAACGACCATATTACCAATTTGCCTGGTGACATTGCCTTGTAACTTTTGTCCTTGGTACTCACCTCGTTCTATCGCAGAAATGAAATTGACGAGGATTTCTAAATCTCTTTCATTAAGTAATTTCACTTGCCCAGATGCCGTCAGCACATCTTGAGCAGCATCAAAACGCCGTTCCGGAGTATTGTAAATTCGAGCTTGCTCATCGAGCTTCATACCGGTCGGGAAATGCCGAACAAGCGGCGCAGCGCTTCGAAGAAATGAATCGAGCTTTCGGCGTGAAGACCATTCAATGGGCTGGTTCAGCTTTCCTTTATCGTCCGCTTCTAAAAATGTTCCCAGCTCACAGAGATCTGCCCAAAACCCGGCTATATTGTTCGCAAGTTCAGAACTATCTTTCCCAATTTTGAGAACCAACCTGTCATATGTGGCCCCAACTCCGCGTAAGTCTGGACGGTTGTTGAGACCATAAATATCATCCGCCATTTCACTGAGCTGGCGTCGAGCATTTTCATGAAGTTGAATTGCTATATCTTCGGAGGCGGCTAATAGGTCATTATCGCTCCTCGGTTGTTTAAATCGCAAGTAATCGTCGGCAAGTTCCACCGATGCGACCGAGTTGTCTTGTTTTAAACTTAACAAAACTTGCGCACTCGCAGCCGCTTGATCGTCTTCTTGCCGAGACCGGTCCAGAGCACCATAAAGCTCCCACAGCTCTGCAATTTTTTCATTCAAGTGGCTTGGGTTATCTGGGTGGCGCCAGTCACGGTCTGAAATTTGTATCCAAGACGTCGCAAGATCGCGCTCTGCGACTTCGGACATCGATCTCTTTCCAGTGAGGATACTGTTGTACCACGACGTCCAGACCCACCAATTTTCTTCCTCAGGAAGCTCATAAATTAAATTACGCCACATCTGAAGAGACGAAAGAGCCAGACCTACACGCCAAAGCGGCCGATCTATAAGAGAGGCCACAACGCCTGCATCAACTCCTCCCGTCCTATTGTCTAGAAATTCCACATCATCGCACAACGCCACGAAGCTATCAGCATCCAATGTTTCCACGGCATATTGAACGGCCAAGTTACGATTACTTTGGTCTGGGGAATCCGCTTGTTCCGCCAAAAGACCTTCTATCGCAACGGTATTGGCGATCCCTTGCGCCGCCTTTGACGCTAACACCAGTGAAGAAGATCGGCTTAAAAACGCTCCTGCATCCGCCGAACGGTCCGAAATATCTACGGCATCAAGGGTTGCGCGGCCAACTCTAGGATACCTCGCCGCATAGGTGACAAATAACACAGCCCTAAGAACTGGTATAAGTGCCCTATTCTCAAAATCGCCTAGTGTCCTTGCTAAACTAACGAAAGGAAGCATTCTTAAGGCCGACCGAGCTCCCAAGGCCAAAATCACCTCGTCGCTTTGGCGGATTAGCCAGTCATTCAGGTGTTGCTTATTTTTCAAGTCCAACAAATTTTCAACCCCGAAGCCATTCACGGTCAGCTTACTCGGAATCGCCTAAGGCCGATACCCTTTAGGCTTGTAGCCCGGCTCGATCATACGGTCTGCGTGGTGCACAAAATCGACGAGTAGAGGTCGCGTGTCGCGCGGGTCGATAATGTCTTCGGCAAGGAAGGCTTCAGCTGTCCGGAATGGCGAGCGCATCGCCTCGAACTTGGCATAAAGCTCTTCCAGGAACGCATCCTTATCTTCAGCTTCTGACAGTTCTTTGCGGTACGCCGCCTCAATACCGCCAGCCATAGGCAGAGAGCCCCAGTCGCCGGACGGCCATGCATAGCGCCATTTGGTCCGCGTCGGGTTCATCATGGCAGAGCCCGCAAGGCCGAACGCTTTGCGGATAACCACAGCACACACAGGCACTTTTGCCTGATACATGGCAGACATAGCCCGCACGCCTTTGCGCGTGACGCCGTTGGTTTCCTGCTTCACACCAACCGCAAAGCCTGCGCAGTCCACGAAGTGAATGATCGGCAGATGGAAGGTGTCGCACAGGTCAACGTGACGGGTGACCTTATCGCACGTGTCCGGCGTCCAGGCCCCATCGAGGAAGAACGGGTCGCCTGCGAGAATACCAACAGGGAAACCGTCAATGCGAGCAAAGCCGGTGACGATGCCTTTGCCCCAATAGCGTCCAATCTCGAAGAAGCTGCCCTGATCGACCGCGGCATTGATGATCTTGCGCGGCATGTAAGGGGTTTTGCCGTCCGTCGGGACGATATCAATCAGGCTTTCTTCGCGGCGGTTCGGATCATCCGTCGGCGTGGTGCGCGCAGGGCGTTCATGAACGGACATCGGCAGGTAAGAGAGGAACTGGCGCGTCTTCTCAAAGGCTTCCGCTTCGGTCTCTACGGCCTCATCCACCGTGCCGTTCTTGGCCTGAATATTCCAGCCGCCCAGCTCTTCCTTGGTCACATCTTCGCCAATAGCGCGCGCGACCGGCGGCCCGGCCACGAAAACCTGAGACAGCTCTTTCACCATGACCGAATAATGGCTCGCGCCCACGCGCCCTGCCCCGAGGCCTGCGCACGGACCAAGCGCCAGAGACACAACCGGAATCTCCGCCAGATTCTCGACCGCGTATTCCCAGCCCGGCGTCTCCGGAATGTAGGTGCGCGGGTCCTTATCCAGCATTTTGATAGAGCCGCCACCGCCCGTTCCGTCCACCAGACGGATGAGCGGCATGCGATATTCACCAGCCATTTTCTCGGCAATCAGCATCTTTCCTCGAATGGAGGCATCCGCCGCGCCGCCGCGCACGGTGAAATCATCGCCCAGAATGACGACCGGCTTACCGCCAACCTTACCCCGGCCCACGACCATATTGGCTGGCAGAAAGTCTTTCAGCTGGTGGTTTTCATCATACTCAGCGCGGCCCGCAATCTTACCGATTTCCTGAAAGCTGCCCGGATCAGCCAGAAACGCCACGCGCTCACGCACTGTCAGCTTGCCGCGACCTCGCTGACGAGAGACCGGCTCTTCGCCGCCCATCTTCTCGGCGAGACGCTCGCGCTGACGTAATTCTTCGATGTGCGGCTTCCAGCTCATCCGATTTCCCCTGACTGACTTGCTTATATTGTTTGTCTCAAGTTCTAATCAGGGAATGCCTCACGGTATAGCCTGCCCCTTACGTCAACCGGACATTGCCATGACCAGACCTATCACCTTCGTTCCAGGAACCATGTGCGACGAGCGTGTATGGCATCCCGTCTGGGCACAGCTTCAGGGCAAGCTCACCTGCAACTACTTGCCGATCCACAAAGCACGATCTGCCGCGGAGTTTCGTCAGCATTTTCACAATGCGGCTGATGCGGAAGGCCCGCTTAATCTCGTAGCGTTCTCAATGGGCGGATATCTGGCGATGGAGTTTGCCATTGGTCACCCGGATAAGGTCGCCTCGCTTGTCACAATCTGTTCGTCCGCCTTTGGCCTGCATGATGAAGAGAAAAAGCAACGCCAGTCTGCGCTCGAATACCTCAAAACCCACATCTATAAGGGCATTGTGGACGCGCGCCTGAACCAGATGCTGCATCCTGACCACCGCTCCGGCAATGCGATCAAGCAGATCATGCGCGACATGGACCATGATCTCGGCGTGGAAACGCTCATCACCCAGCTTTCAGAAACGACGGAGCGGATCGATCTTTCCGGCCAGCTTAACCGCATCACCTGCCCCACATTGATGATCGCTGGCGATACCGATCCGTTCCTGACAGAGCTTCAACTCGCCATCATGACCAGTGAAATCCCCAACACAAAAAGCGCCATCGCGCCCGATTGCGGACACATGGTGCCACTGGAACGCCCGCTATGGCTCGCAGGCGTACTCTCAGAATTTTATGGCGCGAGCTGAAACCGTCCCCATATGCGACGACGAGCCCTGCTGACATTTTGGTCAGCTGCCTTGCCATCCGGCGAAGCGGGGGCCATACAAAACAAGAAACCTTGAGGGAGACTCATATGGATCTGGCTGCACTTACGGCTAAAGCAAACGAAGCGCTTCAGAGCGGTGCTTTCGACAAAATCGTCAAATTCGATTTCGGCGACATGGGCAAACTGCTTCTGAACGGCAAAGAAAATGTCGCGACCAATGAAGACGGCGACGCTGATGCCACTGTGAAAGTTGACTGGGACGACTTCCAGAAGCTGCTCGCAGGCAATCTCGATCCAACTATGGCCTTCATGCAGGGCAAGCTCAAAGTTATGGGCGATATGTCTGTCGCTATGCAGCTTCAGAGCCTGTTCTCGCAGCTTAAGTAACAGGGCCTTATGAGCTCTTCCGGCTTCGTCGAGATTGAAGGCAACCCGCCGCCTGAAGGCGCGCGCGTCCGCTGGCTCGATGGTGCCGAGGGGCGTCGGCTTCGCATGTGCGTTGCGCCTGCGCTCAATCCTTCCACGCCACGGGGCACGGTTATCGTCTGCCCCGGGCGCACCGAGTTCATCGAGAAATACTTCGAAACTGCCCGCGAACTTCAGGAGATGGGGTTTGCAATCCTCATTCTGGACTGGCCGGGTCAGGGCCTGTCGTCACGGCTTCTGCCGGATGCCCGCAAGGGTCATATTGATCGCTTCTCGACATTTATGAATGCGCTAAAAAAAGCGCTGGATGAAATGCAGGACGAGCTGCCCCGCCCGCTTGTGTCGCTGGCTCACTCTATGGGCGGCGCTATCGCGCTTGCAGCGATCACGAAAAAGCTCATCGAAGTCGACGCCGCCGCTTTCTCCGCGCCTATGTGGGGCCTGAAGAGCCGGTTCATGGGCATGAAATATCTCGCCTGGTCGATGAAAACACTTGGTCAGGGCAATAAATTCGCCATGAAGCCAGGTCCGCGCGGCTCATTCGAAGAGAACATTGTCACCCATGATCGCGGTCGCTGGGATATTCAGGAAGCGCTGATTGAAGCCAGCCCCGATCTTGAGCTCGGCCCAATCACATGGAGCTGGCTTGGAGCCTCGCTTGATGTGATTGACGCCTTTGCCAAACCAACGGCGCTGGCACATGTGAACTGCCCCGTGCTCATCGCGACCGCAGGCGAAGAAGAGCTGGTCGACAATGACAGTCACCATCGCATTTCGCGTCACCTGACGAATGTCGAGCGCATTTATCTGCCAAATGCACGTCATGAAATCCTGATGGAAACAGATGACATTCGCGACCAGTTCTGGGCCGCATTCAAACGCCTGCTCGACCGCGCGGGTATTTAACATCACACTGCCCTTACGATTGGCAGCCCTCGCAATTTCAGCGCGCAACCTTGCAACACTCTTGTAGGCCTGAGTCGGTTTTGCTAACCGTGTCTCACGTTGAGTTTTGGGGTGGGGTGGACTGTGTCATACGTTAAGAATCTGGATGGCGTTCGCTCGCTCGCCATACTTTTGGTTCTGGTTTTCCACATTGACCACTACCTCGTCCCAGGCGGCTTTGTCGGCGTCGACGTATTCTTCGCGATTTCAGGCTACATCATCACTCGAAACTCGATGGCTTCCATCGACAACAAGAAGTTTTCGCTGACGGATTTCTATCTGAAACGCTTCACACGGCTGTTTCCAGCTGCACTCGTCGTCAGCATACTCACCCTGCTAACCGGCATGTTCCTAGTGGGTCCAGAAGACCTCAGAAACTATGGACGTACCGCAATTTATTCCGCGCTTGCCGTGGTGAATATCTTCTTCAACTTTGAAGCTGACTATTTTGCCGACGATCTCGCGTCTAACCCGTACCTGCACAATTGGTCGCTGAGCGTAGAAGAGCAGTTCTACCTCGTCTGGCCGAGCCTTTTGCTGCTTATGGCGGGCCTCAAACTAAAGTCCCGCCTCGCGGTCATCAGCACGCTGTTTGTTATTGGCAGTGTTGTCTCGTATTTCGCATTCGCGAATTTCCCATCTACCGCCTTCTATGAAATGCCCTTCAGGGTATTCCAGTTCGCCATAGGCGCCGGATTCGGCCTTTTGCATATTAACCGCTTCAAAGGCGATTCTGCCGTGATGCTAGCAGGCTTTGCAATGGTTATGGCGTCTGCATTGCTGGCCGATGGCGCGGATTACGAATTCCTTGTCGCCGCATTCCTTCCCGCTATAGGTTCCGGCCTGATCTTTCTCGGGATCAACTCCACGTTTTCCAGCGCGGTTTTCGGCAATCCCGTTTCACGGTTCATCGGTCTGCGTGCCTATAGTATTTATCTCGTCCACTGGCCGCTCATCGTATTCATCAATATCATGTACGGCTCGCAGCGGAGCCTTACAGAAGTTGTCGGGATAACGTTGTTATCAATCGCACTGGGCACAGTCCTGTATTACGCAATCGAGAACCCGCTGCGCTTTGCACGCGGCGATACCATTCGTTCTCGCAGCACCAAGGTCTTCATCACCGGGGTCATGTTGGTCGGGACAATAGTGTTTGCCGCCCACCTCTGGGGCGGAAACTCGAGCACTGCTCCAAGCGACACCGAAACGTCCACGAGCCCGCAAGCTGCCGTTAATGCGAGGCTCAACAGGCTGCCGCCGACGACCTGTCTTCTGGGCATTAATCAGGAGGCTTCTGAGTTCAACTTCGATGTATGCTTCAATCAGGTACCGGACGCGGATGTCCTGCTTATTGGCGACAGCTGGACTAACGGCATTTATCATACTCTGACCGCAGCGATCCCACGTGACCGCGTCGCACGGCTAGGCGCGATGGCCTGTGGAACGATGCCTCTGGAATTCAGCGCACCACAAGATCGCGATAACTGTCGTGAGATGCGTGCCAGACAGTTTGAAGAGGCTCGTTCTGACCGCTTCGAATACGTTGCCGTCATGTCAAACTGGCAACGATGGGAAGAAGATCAGATCCGAGGAACGCTTGAGCTGTTGAGAGACACTGGTAAGCAAGTTGTTGTGTTCTCGCACCGACCATTCTTCTCAGACCGCGTTCCGTCTATCGTAAGTTCACCTGTAGGACGGCGTTCTGCTGACGACCTATCGAACTGGTTAGAACGCGGCAATGCAGAGCAAGCCGAGCGTCTTCGCAGTATTGTGACAACGGAATACCCCGAATTCACATTCATCGACCTCTATTCGACACTCTGCGCGGACGGGTGTGGTGCATATACTCCTGAAGGCAATGTGATCTACGCTGACAAGGGTCACTTATCTTTAGGCGGTGCACGATGGCTCGGTCAGCAAATGCAAAGAGAAATTCGACAGGCGTTCCGCGATTAGACCAACCGCATTCAAACGCCTGCTCGACCGCGCGGGTATTTAGTTTTTCTTATCGAATAACAATTTGTTGATAGCCTGCTATTTTCACCTTTAAAGTGAACATGTTTACTGCTATGCCTACGCTATACGCATATAGCGGAGGAAACATATGCTCAGGAAAGTTCTCATTTCATCTGCGCTCGCCGCAGGTCTTGTTGCGCCAGCTATGGCCGAAACAACGCTCGACTACGTGATTTCCAACGGCGTCGTTCTGTCGGTTCAGGGCTTTGATATTCCGGTCGACTACCACGAAGACGGCACCTATTCCGCCGTTGCCATGGGCTCTGAAATCCCGGGCACATGGCGCATTGAAGGCACATCTCTCTGCACAGAATCGTCCATGCAACCGGGCGAGAACTGCACTGAATACCCAGAAGGCAAAGGCCCTGGCGACAGCTTCACAGTCGAGGGCGCGATGGGCCCTGCAACGATCACGATCAACCAGTAGACTTCGCTCGAAGTTTATTTTCGCAACTGACCCGGGCCTAAATGCCCGGGTCTTTTTTTTGCGCCCTTCTGGGACAGCCAGACGCCGAACAAGATAAGCGCATAGGCCGCAACACTGCGGAAGGACTGCATTTCTCCAAACATGAAAAACGCGATCAGAGCCGTGACAACAGGAATGGTGTAGCCGGTCAGAGAGATAAACGTCGCGCTCGTACGGGCGACCAGCCGCATATAGAGAAACGAGGCTGCCGCCGTTGGAGCGAGCGCTAAAATCGCGATCCCCGCATATGCGGAAGGAGCAGGATCAAGCTCAGCGAAATCCACACCCGCCAACGTCGGCAGGCTCAATAAAGCCGCGAGCGTCACAAAAGCTGCAGACATCATGATCGGCGACATAGGCGGCGCAGCACGCGCTGTAATCGTGGTGATGGCGTAAAACATTGTTGCCATCAGGCAAAGCGCCTGCGCGCCGACGCTCGCGGAGCCGAAGGACGAAATCGCGTCCGGCCCGAACAATAGTGCGACGCCGCTAATGCCGACAATCAAGCCCAGCACGACGCCCCGCGTCAGGCGCTCTGCTGCAAAGAAGAAATGCGCAAGGCCCGCCACAAACAGAGGCGCGGCAGCTACATAAAGCGCGGCGAGGCTGGAATCGACCGTGCGCTGGGCAAAAGTGATCGCCAGAAACGGCGCGGTCATCCCGATAAAGCCAAGCACAAATAGCGTACCCCAGCGTCGCCAGTCCGTCAGCGGCGGGAAGCGCTCCTTCTTCCATATGGCGATGCCCATCAGAATGGCTGCACCAATACAAAGGCGCGCTGCCGTGACCAGCTGCGGCGGAAAACCATGCGCCGGATCGCTCATATTCACCGCAAGCCGGTTACCCGGATAAGCCAGCGCCCAGAGGACCGTCAGAACGGCAAACAAAGTCCAGTCTAGAGAATTACGATGCCCGGGCGTGCTCATCTGTGCCGGTCAGCATGACGGATCGCCGTCATGAACCGCTCAAGCTTTTCAGGGTCGAGATGCCCACCCGTGCGAACGCCAGAGCAGATATCCACGCCATAAGGACGGACCTTCGCGATCGCCTCGCCGACATTTTCAGCGTTGAGGCCACCTGCGAGAAAGACAGGTTTGGAGCTCGCTTCAACAATCTTGCGCGACAGCGCCCAATCATGTGTGCGCCCGGTTCCGCCCAACTCCGGCGTGTCGGAGTTCGGTCGACCGGAATCGAGAAGAAACGCATGCACATGCGGCTCATATTTCGCAACGAGATCCAGCGCGCCTTCGTCTTCCACATGGATGACCTGTACGCGGCGCGTCGAAAGCAGAACCCGATCCAGGCTCATCGTTTCGGCAAGCGTCATATGCTGGACAAGCTGGACCGTAGACACACCCGTGCGCAGAAGGTGCTCTGCAACGCCGGTTGCGGTCGTCTCAGACGTGAGCATGAAACAGCTGACACCCGGTGGCACATCGCGGGCAATGTCACGGATTTTCGTATCCGTCAGCTGGCCGGGGCCAGACGGCATTTTGCCAACGAGACCGATCGCGTCCGCGCCAGCCTTCACGGCGAGCTGCGCTTCGTCAGCCGAAGATATGCAGCAGATTTTGACCCGTGTTCGCGTCAACAGAGCTTACTCCGGCGCAAAATCAAACAGGGTTTCACCGCGATACTGAGCCCAGCCAATATCGCCAGCCTTTGTCGCTTTGGCTGTCTCGCTCTTCGGCTCAAGCCGCACACGGCGACCGTCCACCAGCTCGAGAAACACAAAGTCACCAGCCTCATCGCTTGCGGCATCGAACTGGCGCTCACGCACCAGAGCAGCCACCCACGCACCGGCAGACTTGCTGCTGCCCTCTTTGTGCTGGCGGTACAGATAAGCACCCAGCGCGGACAGGCAGTAAATGAGCGCGCACGCCGTCAGGCCCATACCGCCCATGAAGAGAAGATCGCCAACGAATGTTGTGCCTGCCGTCACTTTCACAATGATCAGATACAGCACGGCGACCGCAACAAAGCCGCCAGCCCAAAAAAGTGTGCGCTGGTTGATAGCCGGAACCCTGACTTCTGCCTTCTCCGGCTTCGGCGGAGATGTGCGCCGCGCAAAGGCTTCAAGTCGATCCAAATCGCTGTTGCTCATAGTGTCCCGGTTCCTGAAATGATTCGCAGCGCCGCTGTTCACGGCAAAGCTAGTCGATACTCCGCCACGCGCAAAGTCTGCTGACCCTATTTACCGGCAAATGCCTCAAAAGCGAGGCAGGATTATGAAATTCGGCCTCACGGCGATGCGACGAAATTGTCATGAAAAACCGCGTGCATTGTTAACGCAGGTATGAGATACGGGCTGCGGGCCAGGCATCCCCAACGATGCCCAGCCTATCTGTAAGGATAGGAGTACAAACAGATGACGACAGTCGCTAAACCAGCGGTGCGCCCGGCGTGCCCGTATTTTTCTTCAGGTCCTACGGCGAAACGCCCGGGCTTTTCTCTCTCACAACTCGAAGACGCAGCGCTTGGCCGCTCTCACCGCTCCAAGATTGGCAAGGCCAAGCTTAAAGAAGCGATTGATCTGACGCGCGAAGCGCTTGGCGTGCCTGATGACTACCTCATCGGCATCGTACCTGCGTCCGACACCGGCGCTGTCGAAATGGCTATGTGGTCCATGCTGGGCGAGCGCCCTGTGGACGTGTTCGCATGGGAAAGCTTCGGCGAAGACTGGGTGAAAGACACACTCGACCAGCTGAAAGACGTCGACGCGACTGCGCACGTGGCAAAAGAATACGGCACACTGCCTGACTTCTCGAAAGCCCGCGATGACGCCGACATCATCTTCACATGGAACGGCACAACATCCGGCACCAAAGTTCCTAACGCTGACTGGATCGTCAAAAACCCTGAGCGCGTTGTCATCAACGATGCGACGTCTGCTGCGTTCGCGCAGGACATTGACTGGGAAAAAGTCGATGTGACGACATTCAGCTGGCAGAAAATCCTTGGCGGCGAAGCGGCACACGGCATGCTGGTGCTGTCACCTGCAGCTGTTGCACGCCTTGAGCGCTACACGCCAAACCGTCCTCTGCCGAAAATCTTCCGCATGGTGAAAAAAGGCAAAGTCGACCTCGGCATTTTTGAAGGCGCGACCATCAACACGCCATCCATGCTCTGCGTTGAAGACTATATCCAGTCTCTCAAATGGGCTCTGGAACTCGGCGGCTGGAAAGCTCTGAAAGCACGCTCTGACGAGAGCCTCTCTATCCTTGAGGGTTTCGTTGCAGAGAATGACTGGATCGACTTCCTCTGTCAGGACAAGGCGACACGCTCCAACACAGGCGTGACGCTGAAAATCACAGACGACCGTTTTGCGGCTCTGTCTGCTGATGATCAGGCTGCCTTCATGAAGAAAATGACCGGTCTTCTGGAAAAAGAAGGCGTGGCTTTCGACGCAAACGGCTATCGCGCAGCGCCTCCGGGCCTTCGCATCTGGTGCGGCGCAACGGTTGAACCTTCCGACGTGAAGGCCCTCACACCGTGGCTCACATGGGCGTTTGAAGAAACCATCAACGCTTAAGAGATGACGGAGACCTCCTCCAGCATCTGTGCCTGGGGCGATGAGACATTCGGCAAGGTGAGCGATCCGGTAAAACTCGCAGAGCGGGCAGAACTGGAACTCACCGAACTGAAAGAAGCCCTCATCGCAGGAGATGTGACCGAAGCGGGCAAAGAAGCTGCCGACGTCACCATCCTCCTCCACCGGCTCATGGCTGTTCTTGGCAAAGACCTCTCAGATGAGGTGGACGCCAAAATGGCCATCAACCGGGCCCGTGAATGGCAGAGCGCCGGAGATGGCACTGGAAGCCACTCGAAGAAATCACCCGAAGAGTAGTTATTAATTTGCTCGACCTGGTTCCTCGTTTCACTCGGTCGGTCTGCGCCTTCGCCTTGCTCGTGATGAGCACCACACAGCCCGACCGGGCTGAGCGCAGACAGCCGGAACGCAAGTGACGAACAGCTGTCGAGCACCAACAACAGGATAAAACCATGCCTAAGGTTCTTATTGCAGACAAACTCAGCCCGGCAGCAGCCGAAATCTTCCGCAATCGCGGTCTTGAAGTCGACGTTAAACCCGGCCTCACGAAAGAAGAGCTGATCGAGATCATTCCTCAGTATGACGGCCTTGCTGTTCGCTCAGCTTGTAAGCCGGACGCAGACGTTATTGCTGCAGCGACTAACCTGAAAGTCATTGGCCGCGCAGGTATCGGCGTCGACAATATCGACGTGAAAGCTGCAACAGCCAAAGGTGTGATCGTCATGAACACGCCATTCGGCAACACGATCACCACAGCCGAGCACGCAATCGCCATGCTGTTTGCGGCGGCTCGCCAGATCCCGGCAGCTGACGCACGTACACAAGCTGGCGAATGGCCGAAGAAAGACTTCATGGGCACCGAGCTCTCTTTCAAAACACTCGGCGTCATCGGTTGCGGCAATATCGGCTCTATCGTTGCAGAGCGCGCTATCGGCCTGAAAATGAAGGTCATCGCGTTTGACCCATTCCTCACTGAAGAGCGCGCGACAGACCTTGGCGTGAAGAAAGTAGATCTCGAAACACTTCTCGCTCAGGCGGATGCTATTTCCCTGCACACACCGCTGACAGACGCGACACGCAATATCCTGTCAGCTGATGCGCTCCAGAAAACGAAAAAAGGCGTCATCATCATCAACTGTGCCCGTGGCGGTCTCGTTGATGAAGCAGCCGTTCGTGCAGGCCTCGATTCCGGTCACATTTCTGCGGCAGCGTTTGACGTGTTCGTTGAAGAGCCAGCGAAAGACAACATCCTGTTCGGTGCACCGAACTTTGTTGCGACGCCTCACCTCGGTGCGGCGACAACAGAAGCGCAGGAAAACGTTGCCCTTCAGGTTGCTGACCAGATTTCTGATTACCTCCTGACGGGCGCTGTCACCAACGCCCTCAACACACCAAGCATTTCTGCGGAAGAAGCCCCTCGCCTCAAGCCATATGCAGAGCTCGCTGAAAAGCTCGGCCTGTTCGCTGGCCAGATCGCTGATGGCGGTTTCACAGAAATCGAAATCGGCTTCGAAGGTGAACCTGCTCAGCTCAACACCAAGCCGCTGACAGCAGCCGCTGTATCCGGTGCGCTTCGTCCGATCATGTCTGATGTGAACATGGTGTCTGCTCCGGAAATCCTGAAAGCAAACGGCGTGACGCTCACAGAAGCCACGCGTGCAGACAGCCCGGTATATGACAATCTGATCCGCATCCGTGTGAAGGTTGATGGCGCCTGGCGTGATGTTGCCGGCTCTATCGTGGCTGGCGTGCCTAAGATTGTTGAAGTCAAAGGCATGGCTCTGGACGCAAAATTCCGTTCAACCATTCTCTACGTCAACAACCTCGACAAGCCTGGCTTTATCGGTGCGCTCGGCGTGATGCTCGGCGAAGCTGGCATCAACATCGCGACCTTCAACCTTGGCCGTGAAGGCGAAGGCGAAGAAGCGATTGCTCTTATCGGTATCGATGCTGAAGTGCCGTCAGACGTTCTGAAAAACATTCAGGCTCTGCCGCACGTTCGTTACGTGAAAGTTCTTCAGTTCTAAGACGTTACGTCACCTGAAAAAGAAAACGCCGCCAGTCAAACCAACCGGCGGCGTTTGATACTCTATGGGACATCAATCCTCGATTTCCCTGACATTCCCTTGGCAAATCGCTTGTTCAGCGATTGCGTCATCACACAACGTACGTCGTGGGATCATGAAAAGCGTTTCTGATAGCGATACATCAGACAACTGAAAACTGAGCACTCCATTCGAAATCTCAATAATTTCAATTTCGGTGCCTGCGAACATCAAAGACGAACCAAAATAAGTTTGGTCGATTTCGATCGCACTTCCTTGTCGAAACAAACCATCACTCGCTCCACCGCTCGGCGACGCTGGACCCCAAACCGTTAAGACTTCAGCGTTGGAGCGCGTAAACTCTCTCAAGTACCCTGATGTGTCTGTCTTTGAGAAAAACATAACTCCCTGAGACACGGGCTCACCAGAAAATTGTGTCTCAGAATATTGGACTCTTCCCGGCGCCGGCCTTTTAAAATCGACGATGAACATTCCGAGATCAATTTCGAGATTGTCGTCCACCATATAAGAGACAAAGTCGATAACACCATCGATGTCCTCGTCATAAATACAACTTTTTGCCGTCCACGTTGGGCCCAGAACCTCTTTGCCATTTACTGTATCCTCAACGGAACAGTACTCTTTGCCTGGTGTGTCTTGGATGCGGACTTCGTAGTATTCTGCTCCTGCAGGAATATTTGCAACGACGGAACCGCCGAGATTGACGGTGATGGAATCAGCCACTGTCACAGAGCTTATTGGGCGTCCAAACCTCTCCACAACGATATCTTCGTCACCGGCAATTTGTATTCCGTCTGATGGTGGAACAGGAGACAAATAGACCGGCGTTGCAGTAGTCATACGCAGACCACTATTGACACATCCCACAAGCAGCAATGCCGCAGCAATAGATAAGAATATTCTCATTGTTGTTCACACCCCCAAATTTCAACTTTAAATCCATAATCTCCAAATTATTTCTTGTATAGCAGAAAGCCAAAGAAGCGATCGCCCTGATCGGTATCGATGCTGAAGTGCCTGCAGACGTTCTGAAAAACGTTCAGGCTCTGCCACACGTTCGCTACGTGAAATTTCTTCAGTTCTAAGACGACACGTCACCTGAAAAAGAAAACGCCGCCTCGCAATGAGGCGGCGTTTTCGTTTGCCTTGTGGTGTGTGAAATAATCAGGCCGCAGCCACGTCGTCGAGGAACCGCTCAACAGCACTCTTGAGAGACGATGTACGCTCGTTGAGACGACCGGCATAACCAAGCACCTCATTTGCAGAACGTGTTGTCTGATCCACTGAGGAACTAAGCTCAGACATCGTCTGCGAAACGCGCCCAGTCCCTTCTGCCGCGCGCTGCACACTGCCAGAGATTTCAGCTGTCGCAGAGCCTTGTTCCTCAATCGCTGACGCAATCGCGCTGGTGTAGGAGTTCATCTCTTCAATGCCGGTTGTGATGTCGGCAATCGCTTGGACCGATGCATTCGTCTCATCCTGGATTGCGCTAATCTGGGCAGAGATTTCTTCGGTCGCTTTCGCCGTTTGTGTCGCCAGCTGCTTTACTTCCGATGCAACGACAGCAAAGCCCTTGCCCGCCCCACCTGCACGCGCCGCCTCGATGGTAGCATTGAGCGCCAGAAGGTTGGTCTGCTCGGCGATTGCCTGAATAAGCGTGACGACTTCGCCAATACGACCTGCCGCCTGCGCCAGACGTTCGATCTTGGTGTTGGTCTCACGACCGTTCTCTGTTGCGCTTGCAACAATGCGGGTCGTTTCAACGACCTGTCGACCAATCTCGCCAATAGACGCCGTCAGCTCTTCAGCTGCACTCGCAACAGACTGGACATTGTTGGTCGCTTCGCCGGACGCGCCGAGAGACTCGCTCGCACGGTCCGCACTGTTGCGCGCAATCTGGCTCAGCGTGTCTGCCGTGCTGTCGAGGCCATGCGCAGTCGCCGAGACTTCCTTCAGTTCGTCCATGACGATGTCACGGAAGGACGCAATCATCTGCTCCATACGATGCTGACGCTCGCGGGCCTGTTCATCGACGATTTTTTGCTTTTCAGCGAGCGCATGACGATCCCGCACACCTTGTTGCAGCTTAGTGACCGATGCAGCCAGCTGGCCGATCTCATCCTTACGCCCGGTATGTGGCACGGAAATAGACAGGTTCTCCCGCGCAATCTCATCCGTGATTTGCGCCATGTCGCGAACCGGACGCAAAAGGCGACGGCTCGCAAAAATGCTGATCACAATGGCAATTAGAATGACCGGCACAACCGCCATGCCAAATTTGATCATCATGTCCGCGATCACGCCGGTAATGCGTGCCTTCTGAACACCCACATAGAGGATGCCGATGACATCGCCGGATGCGCTCTCAATCGGCTGATAGACCGTGTAATAGTCTGTGCCGAGGATATTCGCTTCACCGCGGAATGTCTCACCACGTGTGACAATCGGATAAACCGCACCGTTTTGCCCAAGCGGTGTACCCACGGCGCGATTGCCATCCGGCTTCACGATGTTTGTGGAGCGACGCCAGAAGTCGCGGGTTTCGTCGTCCCAGACGAACACTGTCGCGGTTTCACCGGTAGCCTGACCGATACTATCAATCAGGTCGTGTGACCGGAATTCAGGAATAGTGTCGGCACGAACGGAGCGGACTTCACCCTCGCCATCCCAGCCGATTTCAAACTCATCAAGGTTCTGCGACAGCACCGTCGCAGCAACGCGCAGGCTCGCACTCTGTGAATTCAGAGTATCCTGACGTACTTTTAAAGAAACTACTTCGTATGCAATTGCCCAGATAATAAGAAGTGATGCAGCCACGAGCATCGCACTCATCGCAGCAATTGAAGACGAGACCTTCATATTTTTAATCATATTCATTTTAAGGATCCCAGGACTAATATTGTCCCAGAGTATCACCGAACGACTGTCGCCCGGTTAATGAGCGAGGCTCAATTGTTAGAGAACCGGGGGCCTTTTGAACCAAATTTTCAATCAGTTTGGCGCAAATTCTGCATACTTCCCCTTAAAATCGCGCCATGGTTTCACTTGAGCATGCGTTCAGGCAAACTGACCTGACCCATGACTTGCGCAATTTCGTGCTAACGTTATGGCAAAGCCTGAAACGTCCCGCACCAATTTCGGATCCGACATGCCTGACTTTTTCCAGACCATTCTCGACCAGCTGGTAAGCGGCATCACTGCCGGAAGGCCTGACAATCTGCTGATCGTGTCCCTGGGGCTGATCGCAACATTCTACCTGATTTACAGACTTGGCGGACGTGCATGGGCGTTCCTGTACTTTGCGACCATCCCTTTTCTGAACTGGTCTTTTGGCGTCATTGAAACCTGGTGCTTTGTGACACCCGCGTCAGGTGAACCCGGACGCGTCGCATTTGATGCCTGTCTGGCGGGCCCCATGGGCCTGTTTGAAAAAGGTATAAGCTTTCACCCACTCGCCATGGTCACCGGATTTGTGTTCGTCCTGCGAGACTTTGTTCAGCGCCGCATGGGGCAGCGTGTGCTGCTTGTCATGGCGCTTGGTGTGGCGTGGGCCTTCTACTACGCATGGCCTGTCATCGCGATTGCCTCTGGCCTTGCCTTTGCGATTTCCGAGCTGGCGGACTGGGCGATCTACACCTTCACAAAATACCGGCTCTCCACGCGTATTCTGGTGTCTTCAGCCGTTGCCTCACCGGTAGACACAACCGTCTTCCTGTTCGGCGCAGACCTTGCGGTTCAGATGCAACTTGGAGAACCGGCAGGCACTATGTTGCACACTGCGAACTGGATCGCATTTGTGATCGGCAAAATGGTCGGCGCATTGTTCGTAAGCCGCGCCATGCGCAAGCGCGAAGATGCCGGTCTCGTAGACCCGCAGGCGATTTAGTTACGTCGCGGGCGTCCAACTAACCACATCGACGCCCTCATCCAACACCTGAAGAGGCCCTGGCTGATATCCGGCTTCTGCCAGTACCGCTTCGGCAGACTGTCCTCGGTTCACACCAGAGAACACACCTGTGCCACCTGGAAGCCTTACACCGCGAACGCGGCTCAGGTGAAAGGCTGTAAACGGCGTCTCCGCCGTCAGGAAGAAATCAAAAATGTCACGGCCTCCCGCAACAGCAAGATGGCTCACGGGCATGTCGAATGCGTCAAGCGCCGATGAAATTCCACACGATTGCGGATTCCAGAACACAATCAGCCCGTCGCGAACCACGTCGCGGACCGACCTTGTCAGAATGAGGCGTTTGCGCTTTGCGTGGTTTGGCGTCGCATCATGGCTCCGGCGACCTAGTACGCTGACATCAGCGGCGCTCAGACCGGCCTGAAAGAACTCCCACTCAGCATCATTCTTCAGGCTATCGGGCATATTCCCGTCTGCATCGGCAATACGGTCGTCATCGCTGACAACAGCATAGCCTTCAATACGTAGTGTTCCGGTACTCAACGACATCCGCCCCGCCTGTTCGCTTTATGTGGCAGCTGTAATTGCGCTGTTCCTCGGCCCGATCAATAGCCAAACGAAAAACGCCGCCCCATTCAGGAGCGGCGTTTCCGGTGTCTGCCTGAGAGGGACATCAGGCAGCTGAGACTTCTCTGAGGAAACGGCGAACTTCTTTGGCGACTTCATCGGTACGCATTTGAAGATCAGCAGCAGAGGGCAGCACCGTTTCCGCTGCGGCGTTGGTTTCTGTCACCGCACTGGTGAGCTGGCCCATTTCTTCAGACACAGCAGACGTACCCATCGCCGCACGCTGTGAGCTGCTGGAGATTTCGGCAGTTGCCGAGCCCTGCTGCTCAATCGCTGTAGCAATCTGAGTGGTGTAACCTTCGACCACTTTGATGATCTCAGTCATGCCCTCAATTGCGCCGACCGAAAGTTTTGTGGCCTGCTGGATCTGGTCGATCTGTTCAGCGATGTCCTCGGTCGCCCTGGATGTCTGACTTGCGAGTTGTTTGACCTCAGATGCAACGACCGCAAAGCCCTTACCGGCGTCTCCTGCCCGCGCCGCTTCGATAGTCGCGTTTAGCGCAAGCAGATTGGTTTGCTCGGAAATGGACTGAATAAGAGAAACGATCTCGCCGATCTGTAACGCCGCTTCTGCCAGGTTTGCCACCTGCTGATTGCTGCGTATGCCTTCTTCGGTTGCCCGGTGCACACTGCCAGTTGTTTCGGCGACACGTCCCGCAATCTCGGAAATCGAGGCAGACAATTCTTCGGCAGCCGCCGCCACAGCATGCACGCTGTTTGTTGCGTCGTTCGATGAGTTCACCGTGTTCTCGGCACGCACAGAGCAGTTTTCAGCAACGTCCGTCAAACGAGACGCTGTCGTATCCAGACCACCTGCTGTGTCATTCAGCTGACCAAGCAGTTCATCAATGCGGGCACTGAACTGGGCCACCATCTGAGAGGTACGCTGTTCACGCTCTGCCGCACGGGCTTCAGCCTCTGCAACGCGGCGCTGGGAAAGGTCTTTCAGTGCAATCGCGGCACGTGCGCTTTGGCCGATTTCGTCCACGCGGTCCGTATAAGGCACATCTATATTCAGGTTGCCCCGCGCGAGCTCTTCGGTCACTGCCGCGAGTTCGGTCACCGGCTTCATCATCCTGCGAACGGCCATTCCAGCGATCCAGATGGCAAGCCCCATCACCGGAATAGCGGCGAGGCCACACTGAATAATAAGCGTCCAGATAATCGCCGTGATCTGCGACTTCTCGATGGCCACACACACGATCCCGACAATGTCCCCGGCAAGGTTTCTGACCGGCGTGTAAACGCCGTAATACTTTTCACCTTGTACCAGCGACTCGCCCTGATAGGTCTCGCCCCGGATCACCGCCTGATAGGCATCATTAGATGCACCAAGCAGTGACCCAGTTGCGCGGCCCCCGTCTTCCCCCGGGACATTGGTCGATCGACGAATGAAGTCCTGACGAGCTTCATTCCATTCAAATAGTGTGGCGACTTCCCCCGTCGCACGCACAATTTCATCTACGATGGCGTGATCGCTGACGTCCGGAAACGCCTCAACCACAACACCTGTTACGCTTCCGTCTCGCCCCCAGCGAACTTCAGTGCCCTCAACGCTTAATTCGAACATCTCTGCCGCAACAGCGATGTTCATTGCCTGGGCTTTTGCCGCATCGTTCTCAACCTTGCCGGCGATGACCACCAGGCTGATAATCGAAATAATTCCTACAGCCGCGACAACCAGAGAACTGGTCATCAGCGTTACAGCTTTCTGTACCGAAAGCTTTTCCAGCTTGCTGAGCATAACCCCTCACACTCCACACGTATTATATGAAGGGCACTGTAATCATTAAATTATATTCTAATTATGAATAACCGCGTTTAGTTTTCGAAGTAAAAACAAGTTTGCCTCTCTTTTTTTATTACCAAAAAACGAACGGTCGTTTTTCCGCTTCCAAAAATGGAAGCACTTAATACAGAAAAAGGGTCATTTTATACTGAAATCAACTATGACTCCGCTATACATGTTCAAAGCAACTCTCAGGGGAACTTTAGTTTTGTAACGACTTTCAGATCATCGGACGGGGTAGAGAAAACCACACAGCCGATCTGTCGCGCCGTGTTTATGCCCTTTGGACTTGACGTTGGCGCCTAAAAAACGCACCCCTCCGCCATTAGATTTCCGGTGCAATATCACCGAACGCCATCGCATCCAGACGGAGTATCCCAATGCGTGTAACAATGATCGGAACGGGCTATGTGGGCCTTGTATCTGGCGCATGTTTTGCAGATTTCGGGCATGTTGTGACATGCGTGGATAAGGATGCTTCCAAGATCGACAAGCTGAAGGCGGGTGAGATCCCGATCTTCGAACCGGGCCTTGATCAGCTGGTTGAGAAGAACGTCAAAGAAGAGCGCCTCTTTTTCACGACCGACCCGACTGACGCGATCAAAACCGCTGATGCTGTGTTCATCGCAGTTGGTACGCCATCACGTCGCGGTGATGGCCATGCAGACCTGTCATACGTCTATGGCGCAGCTGAAGAGATTGCCGGCCTGATGGACGGCTACACAGTGGTCGTCAACAAATCGACGGTTCCGGTTGGCACGGGTGATGAGGTGGAAGCCATCATCAAGCAGACCAACCCTGAGGCTGACTTTGCCGTTGTCTCCAACCCTGAATTCCTCCGCGAAGGCGCTGCGATCAAAGACTTCAAGGTTCCAGACCGCGTTGTCGTCGGCACAGATGACGAGCGCGCCAAAGAGGTAATGACCGAGCTTTACCGCCCGCTCTACCTCAATGAGACGCCAATCCTCTTCACAAACCGCCGTACATCCGAGCTGATCAAATACGCAGCCAACGCCTTCCTCGCGGTGAAGATCACCTTCATCAACGAGATTGCAGACCTGTGCGAGAAGGTTGGCGCGAATGTTCAGGAAGTCTCCCGCGGTATTGGGCTTGATAACCGCATCGGGAAGAAGTTCCTCAATGCTGGCCCTGGCTATGGCGGTTCATGCTTCCCGAAAGACACGCTGGCGCTTTCCAAGACGGCCAATGATGTTGGCGCGCCGGTGCGCATTGTTGACACGGTCGTTGAAGTGAATGCCAACCGCAAGAAAGCCATGGCGACGAAGATTATAGACGCCATGGGCGGTGATGTCTCCGGCAAGACGATCGGCATTCTGGGCCTCGCCTTCAAGCCGAACACGGATGACATGCGCGATGCGCCAAGCCTCGACATTATTCCCGCCCTTCAGGAAGCCGGTGCAAAGGTCCGCGCCTATGACCCTGAGAGCATGGAAGAGGCAAGCCACTCGCTCAAAGACGTGATGTTCTGCGATGGCCCGTATCACGCGCTGGAGGGCGCTGACGCGATGGTCATCATTACAGAGTGGGACCAGTTCCGCGCGCTCGATATGGAACGCGCCAAATCCATTCTCAACGGCAATGTCGTCGTAGACCTGCGCAACATCTACACTAAAGCTGACATGACCAAGCGCGGCTTTGACTATACGAGCGTGGGTCGGCCCTAACAATCAACTCGCTGGTTTTTTGGTTAGCGCAGTTTGGTGACATCGTCCCATGGGATAATAATTTTGAACTCAGCGCCCTCATCGTAGGCGCTGTTTGCTTCTATCGACCAGCCATGTTGCGCAATCAGCTCGGCGCAGGTCGCTAGACCGATGCCTGCGCCTTCCCGATCCGCATGCTCGCGACTGAACAATTCAAAAATCCTCTCTCGGGCCTCGGGCGAAAATCCGATACCATTATCGCGGATATAAATCTCCGCATGATCCCCCACACCAGACGTTTCAATTGAAACAGCCAGAGGACGATCCGCAGAAGCAAATTTTACAGCGTTAGATAAGAGGTTCTGGAAAACGACCTCCAGCAAAGTCTCATCGGCCATAACGACAGGAAGTGATTTCACCGAAAGCCAGCTGTCATGGTCGGTAAGGTCCAGCGAGTGGGCAGCGCCCTCCACGACGATTGTCAGATCAGTCTCTTCTTTGGTGACAGCGCGCGAAGTGTTCTGCGAATAGCTCAACAAGCCAACCGTCAGACGTTCGAGAGACGCCGCAGAGGATCCAGCAATCTCGAGGAGGTCCAATCGGGACCGAAGCTCTTCATCTTCAATGGTGCTGATATCACCGACAAGCTCGATGGCCATTCTGATGTTCCGCAACGGCCCACGAATATCATGCGCCACTCTGTGCGCGAATGCATCCAGTTTCCTATTGGTGAACGCCAGATCCCGTACAGTCCGTTTTTCACGGCGCGCTGTCTCAATGGCCTTATTCAACTCGTGACGTAGTTCTCGAAAAATCGCGCGTTGAGACGTTTCCTGCGACACCTCAATTGCGAACATTCTTGCCCCACTCTTCGGGTGAAGTTGTATCGCGCGCAGGTCGATACTACGATCTTCTCTGGCTAGCCGCCCACCAAAAGCGGGAGTCCAGGAATCGATCAATGCTGCCGAGCTACAAAGAGCTGACATTGCTGCATCGGAAAATAAGCTGTCCGCGGACATACCTATCAGTTCTTCACGTGACGTGTTCAGAAAACGGCAGGCAGCTCGATTTGCATCCAGTATGTGCCGGTCCGCGTTGATCAGGAGGTAAGATTCACGTGCGCGGTAAAATATTGCTTCAAACATCCGTGTCGTCTCGAGAGATATATTCACGCATATGTTGAGAAATATTTTGAGGCTGAAGGTGAACCGTAACAAGACATTCCGCATCACCTCTGGCGATTGCCTTCTCGAGGTCAACTGCCGCATAACCATTGCTATCGGCGGCCATGCGCCCAAACACGTTTGACGTCATCGCGCAGAGTGACGGTCTTCCTACAACATGTTTACCAAATGGGCAGGCGGAATTACGAAGCACAATCTTTTCGTCATCGACCGAGACAATAGAGAATCCGCCTTCCAGCTTTGATTTCAAATGCACCATCGCCGCCGCAAGCGCTTCCACTGAAAGTCCATCTGCACCCTGTGACGCAGAATATTCAGCGCTGATACGGTTACCCATTCGTGCCGCAATGATCGTTGTGAAGCCTTCTGCATCGTCGTGCCCCACAGCTTCCTGAAGCACCTGACTCAGTTCACCCAGCATTTCCGCAAAAAAGCCTGCCGGATCACGTGATACGAGTTTCTTATCAGCTTCAAAATCGTGCGAAATATTCATGGCCTCAGGTTTCCAAACTGAATTAAACTGTTCTAAATTATCAAAATAAATCAGACATTTTGTAAGTCAAAAAAGCAAATTGCAAAAAATTATGTCTTTATGATCTTTGGATTAATTCCGGAGTCAATATAATCCCGATGCAGAAAGATGATAAAAGTCTTTTACCCCCCGAAAAGGCTGAGCAAGAAAAAACCGATCCGCAGCACGCTGAAACAACCGCGAACAACCGAAAACTAAAAATAAATCAAAACGCGATTCATGAAATTATTCAACTTGATATCAAAGCATGGTTTAAAGTAAGCTCGCAATGATCCGTGCAGTAATCGACGCCTGTATTCTGGCGGGCACAATCAGGCGACACATGGTGCTGCTGTTTGCCCATGAAGGCCTTCTGGAGCCGGTCTGGTCACCGCGAATTTTGGATGAAACTCAGCGCGCTATCCCGAAAACACTCAAGGCAAGCGGCATGGATAAAGAGACGCTCACCCAGCATGCCGGGACAATGTGTGACCTGATCCTCGAGAGCTTTCCTGAAGCGCTACAGGAACCTCAATCCATGACACTTCCAGCGCCCCTTCCGGACCCTGATGATGAACATGTGCTAGAACTCGCGTTATCAGCAGGCGCGTCTGTCATTGTGACCGAAAACCTGCGCGACTTCCCGAAGAAGGCCCTCTCCGGCACAGGCATACGCGCCATTAATACAGATCACTTCCTCACAGAACTGGCCAAACAGTCTCCTGATGCGGCGCAACGCGTCATGGCTAATCTCATCCAGATCATTGATAACCGCGTATTCGATGAAGCAGCCTGTCTTGCCCGTTTAAAACAGGTGGGTCTCAAGCGATTGGCAAAAACGTTAGCAGCCTAAAATGCCACCCGCGCCAATCTGGCGCTTTTCTCAATGGCCAACCGGGTTTAGAGGATAGTCATGACTGATCAGATCCAAAACACCGCCGACACTGAAGCGCCAGCTGAAGAGAAAGTCTCTTTCGGTTTTGAAGACGTAAGCGCAGATGAAAAAGTCTCGCGCGTCAAAGGCGTGTTCCGCTCTGTCGCGGGTAAATATGATCTGATGAACGATCTCATGTCCGCCGGCGTTCACCGCGTCTGGAAAACCATGACAATGGACAGGCTGAACCCGCAACCGGGCGAGACCTTCCTTGATGTCGCTGGTGGCACGGGCGACCTGTCCCTCGCCTTTCTGAAACGTGCCCGCCTGCAGGGTGAGCGCCATGGCCGCCATCACGTCCGCGCTAATGCCATTGTCTGCGATATCAACGATGCCATGCTGGCCGCAGGTCGCGAGCGTGATGATGTTGCCCGCGTTGCTGATCAGATGAGCTGGGTATGCGGCGACGCGATGGCTCTGCCGTTTGAAGATAATACTGTCGACGCGCTCGCCATTTCCTTTGGCATTCGTAATGTCGCTGACATTGATAAAGCCTTCCGCGAATTCCGCCGTGTGCTGAAGCCGGGCGGGCGCTTTGCCTGCCTTGAGTTTTCTCACATGACGGCGACACCTCTGCAGGAGGCTTACGACCTTTATTCTTTCAATGTGATCCCGAAGCTCGGCGACTGGGTGGCAGGCGATGCGCCGTCTTACCAATACCTTGTCGAGTCCATCCGCCGCTTCCCGAAACAGGATGAAGTCCTGCGCCGCATTGAAGAGGCAGGCTTCAGTAATGTGTCCTGCACGAACTTCACCGGCGGCATTGCGGCGCTTCACTTCGGCTGGGCTGTCTAGATGTTTTCCGCGATTGCAGATTACTGGCGCCTCATGCGCGCGGGCGTTACGCTGGCACGTCATGATGTGATCCTGCCTGCAGAATACGCCAGCCGCATGCCGCTTCCGGCCAAGGCATTCGGCGGCTTTCTGCGCGCCACTGGCGGCAAACCGAAAGGGCGCCCTGGCGAACGTCTCGCTGCTGCTCTGGAATCGCTTGGCCCCGCCTATATCAAGCTCGGCCAGTTCCTTGCGACGCGACCGGATGTATTCGGCGTTGAAACGACGACTGACCTTTCCCGCCTGAAAGACAAGCTTCCGCCTTTTGGTGATGAGAAAGCGCGAACACAGCTCAATCTGGAATTTGGCGAGGACGAAGCCAAACGTCTTTTTCCTGAAATCGGGCCTGCTATCGCTGCGGCGTCCATCGCGCAGGTCCACCGGATGGAAACACCGGACGGCACGCGCGCGGTCAAAATCCTCCGCCCTGACGTAGAACGCCTGATCCTCACCGAACTTCGCGCCATGAAGCGCGCGGCCCGTACCATCGAAACGGTGGACCGAAATTCCAGACGCATGGAGCCGGTTGCCTTCGTTGAGACGGTCGCGACCTCTATGGAAAAAGAGCTCGACCTGCGTCTTGAAGCAGGCGGCGCGTCTGAGTTTGCAGAAGTCTCCGCCAAATCTGGCGGCTCTTTCCATGTTCCAGAAGTCGACTGGGAGCGTTCTGGTAAAACCGTCCTCACAACCGACTGGGTCACCGGCACCAGCCTGACCGACACCGAAGCCCTCGCAAAGCGTGAATTCAACCGCATCGAACTTGCGAACAAAGTCACACGCGGCTTCCTTCAGGCCGCTATTGGCCATGGCGTGTTCCATGCGGACATGCACGAAGGCAATATGATCCTCGGTGATGACGGCGAGCTGTATCTGATCGACTTTGGCATTGTTGGCCGCATCGGCATGGCCGAGCGCCGCTTCCTCGCTGAAATTCTGGATGGCTTTATCCGCCGGGATTATAAGCGCGTGGCTGAAGTGCATTTTGAAGCCGGATATGTCCCGCCAGACCGGTCTGTCGGTGATTTTGCGCAGGCGCTGCGCTCTGTCGGCGAGCCGATCCACGGCAAGTCTGCGCAGGAAGTCTCCATGGGCAAACTTCTGCTCCAGCTTCTGGACTTCACCCACACATTCGGTATGCATTTGCGCCCTGAACTGGTCCTCCTTCAAAAGACCATGGTGCAGGTGGAAGGCGTCGCGCGCACACTCGACCCAACCCACAATATCTGGGACGCCGCCAAACCTGTCGTTCAGGAATGGATACGTCAGGAGTTCGGCCCTGCCGGCATTGCCAAGCAATCCGGTATTGCACTACGAAGCCTTGCCCAGCGCGCGGTTCAGCTTCCGGAAATTCTGGACCGTGTCGACCGCGTTCTGGAAGCGCAGGACGCTCATGCCCGCCAGAGCAAATCCATGCGACTGCCCGGCTATATCCGAAAGCCGGTGACCAGCCTGATCGTGCTCTCAGGCACGATCATTATCAGCGTCGTGGTCGGACTGTCTCTCTATGAGACGTTTTTCTCCTAAAACGCGCCTTCCCGAACAGTCAGGTGCGTCTACTGGATTCTTAAGTTGCTGAACTTCCCCTTTCAGTGGTAACTTCTTGTTAACACTTTGGAGAGGGTGAATTGATGCGCGCTGTAAAAATTATCTGTTCTGCTGTACTTGCGATGACTGCAGTCAGCCTGCCTGCACTGGCTGGCGAGCCGGGACCGAACTTCCATCCGGCACCAGCGCCGCAACCTGCGCCTGCCCCGCATGGGCACGGCTATCACCAGTCTGAGCATGGATGGGGCCACTCCCAAGGCAGCGGCACCAATACGCGCGACCTCAACATTCAGTCCATGCACTCTATCCACACCGTTCAGCCTGCGCCCGCAGCGACGTACAGCTACTCGTCCGGTCATGCTTCCGGCTATTCTTCGGCGTCCAGCTCTTCTTACAGCTATTCATCAGCACCGACGCGCACCTACACGACGACAACATCTGGCTGCTACACGCCAAATCCTTGCGCGAGCCACCACGCCGCGCCAACGCGTACAACCACGACGACCCGCACTTATGTGCGCAGCGTGCCATCCGCGACACCTTGCTACACGCCAAACCCGTGTGCAGCGCCGCCCGCGCCAGCCGTCGTCTACCACCAGCCTGCTCCGGCTCCACAACCTGCTCCGCAAATTGTTCGCTATGATTGGTTGGCATTTGAGCAATGCCGAGAGAACACAATCCGCCGCCTGTCCACCAGCCGTGATGGCGAACGCTCTTACTCTGTCTGCTATGCAGATCTGATGCACCTGTCGGATTACGACCGTAACTCTGAGCTTCTGGAGCGTATCGAGACAGCATCCCGCCGCGCCTGCCGCGATCAGGGGATCAGCGCTTTCTATTCATCCCGTGCACGTCGCGAATGCCGCGACGAAGCGACCGAGGATGCCGTTTATGCTGCAAACCTTCCGGGTCTGGTTGATCTCTACAACCACCGTGAAGGCAATTATACGCCAAACGTGAATGTGGGCCGCCCGATCATGAACTGATCACGGCGGTTTTGGGGGAACGACAGGGGGAGCAGCCACGCGCTGCTCCCTTTTTGTTTACGCCGCTTCCATTTCCCTTTTCTTCAGCTCCGCTTTATAGAAGCGAAGACGAAAGAGGTGTTCATGTCAGATCGCAGCATTCTTCTCATTATCACGGGCGGTGTCGCCGCGTTCAAAAGCCTGGAGCTGATCCGCGAGCTGGGCCGTGCGGGTGTGAAATCGCGCGTCATCCTGACAAAAGCCGCGCAGGAATTTGTAACGCCGCTGTCGGTCTCTGCCCTGTCTGGCGAGAAGTGTTTTACGGAGCTGTTCGACCTCGATGATGAAGCGGAGATGGGTCATATCGAGCTGTCACGTTCGACCGATCTTGTTGTCGTTTGCCCCGCCAGCGCGGACATAATGGGCAAGGCGGCGAACGGCCTCGCCAACGACCTCGCTTCGACTGCGCTTCTCGCGACGGACAAGCGCGTCCTCTACGCACCGGCCATGAATGTGCGCATGTGGGATCATCCCGCCGTGAAGCGCAATGTCGAGACACTGCGCGCCGACGGATCCATCGTTCTTGAACCGGATGAAGGCCTGATGGCATGTGGCGAATTTGGCCCCGGCCGCCTGCCGGAAGTTGCGCGCCTCAAAGAAGAAATTCTCACTGCACTAAGCCCTGACCGCTCGCTCGAAGGTAAGCATATCCTCGTGACAGCGGGCCCGACACGCGAACCGATTGATCCGGTACGCTATATCTCCAACCACTCTTCCGGCCGTCAGGGCTATGCGATCGCTGCCTCCCTGCGTGACCGTGGCGCGAAGGTGACCCTTGTCTCCGGCCCTGTGTCTATTCAACCGCCAGCGGGTGTTGAGTTGCAGAAGGTCGAAACGGCTCTGGAAATGCTGAACGCTGTCGAAACTGCTTTGCCCGCAGATGCCTTTATCTCTGTTGCGGCCGTGGCAGACTGGCGACCAGCGACTGCGTCAGACACCAAGCTGAAGCTCAAAGGCGGCGATGAGCCCGTCTCCATGACCTTTGCTGAGAACCCCGACATTCTCAAAACCATCTCGAACCTCGCTGAGAACCGCCCGGGCCTCGTCATCGGCTTTGCCGCCGAGACCAATGACGTTTCTGCCCATGCGCAGGGCAAACTTCAGCGCAAGGGCTGTGACTGGATCGTCGCCAATGATGTGTCCGGCGACGTGATGGGCGGCGAAAACAATGAGGTGAGCCTCTTCACGAAAGATGGTATGGAGGCCTCGCCCCGCATGTCCAAGGCACAGATTGCCGATTGGATCGCGGCGCGAATCGCGAAAGCCCTCTCATAAACAACACCGCCACTTTTCGGGGGAAATTATATGTCCGCTGCCACCATCACACTGCACGTGCGCCCGCTCCCGCATTTTGAAGGCCTCAGCCTGCCGAAATACGAAACCGCAGGCTCTGCCGGTATGGATGTGCGCGCAGCGAACCCCGAAGATGAAGACATTATCCTGAAGCCTGGACAGCGCGCTCTGGTGCCAACCGGCCTCTCAATGGCAATTCCTGACGGTTATGAGATGCAAGTCCGTCCGCGTTCTGGCCTCGCCTTCAAGCACGGCATCACCTGCCTCAACACGCCGGGTACCATCGATTCTGATTATCGCGGCGAGCTGAAAGTCCTTCTGATCAATCTTGGCGATCAGGCTTTCACCATTGAACGCGGTGAGCGCATCGCGCAGCTTGTCATGGCACCTGTCACACAAGGCCTCTGGGAAAAGGTGAACGTTCTGCCTGAAACAGATCGCGGCGAAGGCGGTTTTGGGTCCACCGGCAAGGGCTAATTGAATTTAGCCTCTTCACAGCACCTGATTCTCATCTTATATTATCGATATTCAATAATGGATCGAAAGATATAGAAGATGTTTGGAATGGAAGCGCCGTTCACTATGGTCGTGCTGATCGTGATCATTGGCGTTGGCGGTGGGGTCATCAACAACTGGATCAAAGCGAAGCGCGATCGCGAGGCCGCTGTTGGCAGCGGTGAAGTCGATAGCCTGCGCCGTGAAGTCGCCGACTTGCGGGAGCGTGTTAAAACGCTCGAAAAGATCGCGACTGACTCAGAACGCAATCTCGCCCACGAGATTGGCCGCCTCTAATCGAGGCAGTCATACACTGCATCAAACAGTCGTTGTGCGCGCGGGTCGCCCTGCAAATACGCCGACTGTTTGTTCATGACATATGCGCAGGAGAGCCGGTTATCCGGATCTCCGAAAGCAGCTGAACCGCCCCAGCCCGAATGGCCCCAACTATTCGGGTTTGGCCCGTAAAAGCCGGAATTATTCCCCATTACGCCCGCAGCGAATTCGATATTGAATGGCAGGACACGATCCTGCCCTGTCGTGCGGACGGTCAGAAAATCATTCCAGGTATCGCTGCTCATGAGCGGTGATTTCACCACGCCCTGATTGGCAAAAGCAGAATAAAGCCGCGCAACGCTTTGCGCCGTGCCGTGACCATTCGCTGATGGAATTTCAACTTCCCGCCAGACTTTCGTACCGCGTTCCGGCGCTGACCATGCCGTCAGGAATGCGGCCTTGTTGTAGCGATTGAGATCACCAAGCTTCGGCATTTCTTTCGGACGCATGATCTCGCTGATCCGGTCATGCTGACTTTCCGGCGTGCCGACCCAGAAGTCGATCACATCATCGCCGCCCGCCGCTGTGCCGGTAATATCTTCGGCCAGAACTGTGCCGAGCGAATGCCCCGCAAGACGCTCGACGATCTCGCCCGCCAGATAGCCCCATGTAAGCGGATGATAGCCACTCGTGCCATCGGGAACCGGTGACCAGAGAGGGGCTGTTTCTGCGAGCTTGGCGCTCAGTTCACGTGGCTTCAGCCAGAGCGCCGGATCAATCCGTTCTTCAAAGCCGCAAAGCCCTGCCTGGTGGCTGAGCAGATCTGCGATGGTAAGATCGTCTTTCCCTTCGGCAGCAAATTCCGGCCAGAACTCTGCGACACGCGTATCCAGCGTGATGCCGGGCGCCTGATCCACCACATGGCCGACGACCAGCGCGGCGATCGGCTTGGTCGTAGAATAAACCGGTGTCAGCGTATGCTCGTCGAAAGGTCTGGTTTTCGCGCGGTCTGCAAAGCCGCCCTGCAGGCTGATAATGCATTCGCCATCCTGATAGGCAGCAAAGCCTGCGCCCAGCTCACCATCATCAGCGAAATTCTCTTCGAACACGCGACGTACGTCTTCAAAACCGGCTTTCACATGTCCGCGAGAGAGTTCCATATCACCTGCCTATCCAAACCTGCTGCAGCATATGGCTTAAATCCATTCCGCCCTGCATTCAAATACTGCAGCCGAACAGATTTTAAGAAAGCGGGTAATTTGGGAGATTCCCCTTTGCGTCAGATGCGCGTAAGAGTTGCCATATGACCGACACCGCCTCCATCGAGAACGAAGACACATCGATCCTGACCGCGCTTGACCGTTTAAGCGACAGCGCGCCGGAAGAGGGGCTGACGCTGCGCGAAATTTTCGATGCTCTGGACGAACGTGCATTCGGCGCAATTCTGTTTGCCCTTGCGCTGCCCTGCTGCATCCCGTTTCTCTACGCCGTGCCGCAGATCGTGTCCTTGCCGATGGCAGCTATCGCTTTTCAGATGGTGCTTGGCCGGAATGAACCATGGCTTCCTGAGAAATTCGCTGCTCGCCGTATCGACAAGGCAGGTCTTGAGCGCATTTCACGCTCGGGACGCAAATTCTTTGGCTGGGCCGAAAAGATTGCGCGCCCGCGTCTGACCTTTCTTGTCCACTCTGCCGCAGAGCGCGTGATCGGCGCGTTTCTTTGCCTGTTCTGCGGATCAATTCTGGTTCCCCTGCCGCTAACCAACACCACGCCTGGCTTCGCCGTTGCACTTGTCTCCTTCGGCTTAATGGCGCGTGACGGCGCGATGATGATTGCCGGCCTGATCATCGGTATCAGCTGGATCGGAATGTTGTTCATTCTCGGGCCGGTAGCTCTCAAAGAATTAATCAAAGGCGTGCTTGCCATGATGGGAATTGGCGGCTGATAAAGTGATGCCTGCGGTCTCCGGTCGCAGTGTCACATTTGCAAATCACTGTCATTCTCTCAGGAATGCCTGAAATGAAGCTAAAGCCCGAATCCTGGCCGGTACTGGCCTTCATCGCCTCTGCCGCCCTGATCGCAGGCGCGCACGCATTCGAGCGTTTCGGGCACTATCTTCCCTGCGAGCTCTGTCTTCGCCAGCGCGAAATTCACTGGGCTGCGATGACCATCGCCGCAATAGGCTTTGTCGTCGTAAAGCGCTGGTCCACACCGCGTCTGCTTGGCGCCGTGAATGTGCTTCTATTCCTCATTTTCATGACGAGCCTCGTCGTTGCCGCCTATCATGCTGGCGTCGAATGGGAGATTTTTGAGGGACCGTCTGGTTGTTCATCCACCGCGGGTGGCGCAAGTGCTTCAACTATTCTTAATGGTATTCCGTCATTTGAAGACCTCAACCGACCTATCGGGACCGTGTCTTGTGATGTTGCCGCGTGGCGCCTGTTCGGCATTTCCATGGCCGGATACAATGCGCTTATCTCGCTGGTGCTAGCGGGTGCGTCAGCCTTCTTTGCGACCAAAGCTCTCGCCCGCGCAGATAAACCAAGCGACCCAGTTTACTGAGACTAGCGACACCCTTTCGGGTGGAACTGGCCGAGCGACGCATCGAGCGGCGAGCTGAGCTGTATATTGCAGCTTGTCCCGCTATCTGCCCGCGCAAACATGACATCTCCATCGAACCAGACTGCTGCCTGCTCGGATGATACCGGATCAAAGAAGCCGAGTTCACCTGTATCGACTTCCGCTCCGCATTCTTCATAGCGGCCCACCCCATCAATGAGGATCATGCCGACCGTGCCTTGCTCTCGCGGATATAGAGCGCGCACAAAACGCGGTCCGGCCGCAGCCTCAAGACACGCATCAATCGCCTCTATCGAGCCGGGCACAAGTTGATACCAGAGAGGCAGGTCACCGCCATCGCGAACTTCGGTCGTCTCCATTCCGGCGCACCCGACATACTCGGCATCCTCAAAGAGGACGGTGACGCTGAGCTCACTATCAGCCGCCTCGCATCCACCCGTCGCAAGAGTGATATTGAGGCCCTCAGTGTTAAACCGCATGCGTCCATTGCCAGCGTCTGGCAACTCAGGAATAGGCACTTCAATCAGCGGAAGTCCGGGCCGGTCGAGCGTGATCCAGCCGCCCTCGAAACTGCCTGACCAGAAAGGCTCTGTGCCGGACATTATAATGGGAAGATCAACGCCGAGAATCTCATCTGGCATATTGAGCACGACAGGTTCCTCTATGACCGCTGCGGTCACGCGTTCAGTCTCTGACGCAATCACGACCGGGCGCTCAATATTGCTCGCCTGCATCGTTGAAGACGCCGCGTCAGACCGCTCTTCTGACTCTGTCCCGCCACATGATGCCAGTGCCGACGCCGCCGCAGCGCAGAGCATGAACTTTGAAATATGCCTGATGCCAGTCATATCCATCTCCCCCGGTGAGACTCAAAGTTTACCACGTTTCGCGTGATCGAACAGATAGATCGCTATGCATTGTCGCCGAGCCCCTATGCTCCGTACACGACACATCTAGCGCACCAGGAATTCAGACCCGAAATCGACCCCATATTGTGACGTGAAAAGCACGATGTGGCTTAATAAGCACGCTCATACCGCTTACCCTGCAATTCAGTCTTGCTCTGATGAAACAGTTTATGACTTAGACAGCTCAAGGCTGGAGGAAGCCCCTTTTTACATAGAAGTCATCCGGAACTGTTTCGAGATGACCGGTCTCACCCACTTCTCACACAGGAATGTGAAAATGACCTCGATCAAATCTCTTTGCAGTACATCCGCTATCGCCCTTCTCGCACTCGCCGTGTCTCCAATGGCAACTGCGCAGGAAGAAGAATCCCGCCTCGATACCGTTACGGTTTCAGCGCAGCGCCTTGAAGAAAGCCTTCAGGACGTTCCGCTTTCCGTAAGCCAGGTTTCAGGCGAGCGCCTCGACGTTATCTCGTCTGGTGGCGCTGACATCCGCTTCCTGTCTGCGCGCGTTCCTAGCGTCATCGCGGAGAGCTCTTTCGGTCGTGCATTCCCGCGCTTCTACATTCGCGGCATCGGCAACACAGACTTCGACCTGAACGCGTCCCAGCCAGTGTCTCTGGTTTATGACGATGTTCCTTACGAAAACCCGATCCTTAAGGGCTATCCGGTTTTCGACATTGAAGACATCGAAGTTTTGCGCGGCCCACAAGGCACGCTGTTCGGCCGCAACACACCAGGTGGCATCATCAAATTCGACTCAGTTGCACCAACTGACGAGTTCCACGCTTATCTCGACGTGACCTACGGGTCTTACAACACCGCCGAAATCGAAGGCGCTGTTGGTGGCCGTGTTCACGAAGCACTCGCTGTTCGCTTGTCCGGCCTCTACCAGTACCGCGACGACTATGTCGACAACGCGTTCACGGGCTATGACGACGTCTATGAAGGCTTCCAGGAATATGCCGTTCGTGGTCAGGCACTCTTCACGCCATTCGACAATGACTTCGAAGCGCTCTTCAACGTTCACGCACGCTCTAACCGCTCTTCAGCGCGTCTGTTCCGTGCGAACATTATTGATCCGGGCACAAACGGTGTCGGCTCAAACTTCGACCGCGACACGGTTTACTTTGACGGTCAGAACGGTCTCTCCCAGAACGCCTGGGGCTCAACGATCACGCTGACGAAATCTCTGTCTGATGCGATCGATGCAACTTACATCTTCAGCTTCGAAACTGCAGACGTTGAATCTGTTGGCGACATTGACGGCGGCTTCGGCGCAGCCTTCCTCGGCGCTGGCAATTTCGGTCCGGGCTTCATCCCATTCCCGTCTGAAAGCGGTGGCCGCGTCAACAATATCGACCAGTACACAAACGAGCTTCGCCTTGCCTATGACAATGGCGGCCGTCTGACAGGTCAGGCTGGCTTCTTCCTGTTCGACGAAACCGTCGACATCACGTCTACAAGCTTCGACACCCTCGCACCGGGCAACCCGCTCAACGGTGAAGCTGTTCGTACGGGCGACACAGAATCTTCAGCTCTGTTCGCGTCTCTGACATATGACCTGACTGAGCGTCTCTCCGTTCAGGCGGGTGCGCGTTACACGCAAGAAGACAAGACCTTCTCTGTTGCACGTACGCTTGGCCCGTTCGGCGCACCGCCACTCGGCCCGATCGACGGTGCGACCGGCGATGACTTCATCAGCTGGGACCTCACAGCGATGTACGATCTGAACGAAGACACCAACGTCTACGGCCGTGTCGCACGTGGCTTCCGTGGCCCGTCTATTCAGGGTCGTCTCGTATTCGGTGACCTCGTCTCTATCGCTGACACTGAGTCCGTTATCTCTTACGAAGCGGGCGTAAAGTCTGACATTCTGCCGAACGTTCGCGGTAGCGCGTCTGTCTTCTACTACACTCTGGAAGACCAGCAGCTGACAATCGTTGGCGGCCTGAACAACACAGTTGCTCTGTTCAACGCAGACGAAGGCCGTGGCTACGGTTTCGAGGCCGAAGTTGAAGCAGCGCCGATCGAGAACCTGCTTCTCACAGGCGGCCTGTCCTACAACAACACCGAGATCCTTGATGACGTTTTGATCGCACCGGGCTGCGGCGCGCCATGTACAGTTCTTGATCCGGAAGTTTACGACAGCAACAACAACTTCCTCGGCTACAACATCTCCGGCAACCCGTTCCCGAACTCTCCGGAGTGGATTGCGAACTTCACAGCACGCTATGCAATCCCGTTCCGTGAAGGCGAGTTCTTCGCTTACACAGACTGGGCTTACAAAGGCGACACCAACTTCTTCCTCTATGAGAGCGTCGAGTTCTCTGAAGACGGTTACTGGGAAGGTGGCCTGCGCGCAGGTTACGCAAGCGATGCTGGCTGGGAAGCTTCTGTGTTTGCACGCAACATCACCGATGTTGAAGTGCTCGAAGGCGCAATCGACTTCAATAACCTGACAGGCTTTGTGAACGAGCCACGCATTGTTGGCGTGTCCTTCTCGATCCACAACTAAGCGTCAGCGATGACCTGATACGAAAAGCCCGCTCACTCAAGCGGGCTTTTTTTTATTTCTGACGCATGCGCTTTTCAAACTCGCGCTGTTCCCACTCTCGCCCCAAAACGACGCCATCTCCAAAGACAGACCACGCATGCACGGCGAGTCCGAAAATCCACGGCAGAGTCATATAGATCACCCAGATTTCATCTGGCGTAGTAAGCAGGTTGAAGCCCAGCATTCCAACATTGAAGATGAGAAAGCAGCCGAGATGGACATAAAACCATTTCAGCGCTTCGACTTGTTCGATCACTTCCTGCTCGCGGTCGGTTCGCGGTGTTTCGGGCATGGTTTGGACAGGCATAGGTTGCTGCTCCTCAATGAGAGTGCTGACACTCGTTTCCAGTACAGCAGCCAGACATTTCAGAGATTCCAGACCGATCTTGCTCCCGCTTTCCGCGCGCTGGATTGTGCGCACGCTCACGCCGGAAATCTGGGCGAGGTCTTCCTGTGACCATCCTTTTTCCGTGCGTCGTGTAGCAAGGCTCATTGCCGGTTTCCCTTTTCGTCTGCTGCCAGACTGGCATCGTGCGAGGAGGCACCAGGCGCCACGACAGAAACCCGACAAAAACCCGCCAAACAGCTTTGGCGGGTCCCTGATAGCCTATCTTTCCGGATCGAAGAAAGGTCTGTCACCGGCAATAGTCACACGTTCCATCACGCGGCGCTGCGGGAAATAGTCACTTGCAGCGTAATGCTGGCAGGCACGGTTATCCCAGAAGGCAAGGCTGTCGGCTTCCCAGCGGAACCGGCATTGATGCTCTGGAACAGCCGCAAAGGTGTAGAGATGTGCGAGCAGCCAGTCGCTCTCCTTCTTTGAGAGGCCCACAATCTGGTCTGTGAAGGCTGTATTCACATAGAGCGTGCGACGTCCTGTTTCAGGATGTGTCCTGACGACCGGATGCTCTTGCACCGGATATTGCGCGTGAAGCTCTTCGGTGGACTTGTTGAGCCGACCTGCAAACACGCGCGCAATGTCATGGCGAGCCGTAAGGCCACTTACCCACTCTTTCATGGCAGGCGACAACGCATCATAGGCGGCATACATGCATGAAAACAGCGTATCACCACCAAAGGGTGGAACTTCACGTGCACGCAGAATTGAGCCCAGTGACGGCTCCGGTCGCCATGTCACATCCGAGTGCCAGGCATTCTCGCGGCCTTTAGACGTCTCATCATGCGTAATGCGAAGGATTTCAGGGGCCTCCTGCCCTTTCGGTGTCGCGGGGTGAATTTCCAGATCACCGAACCGGCGCGCAAAAGCGATATGCTCTCCAGCCGTCAGCTCATGCTGGTCGCGGAAAAAGACGACCTTGAATTCCAGAAGTGCACGGCGAATTTCCGAGATAGCCGCATCAGGCAGGTCACCTGACAGTTTCAGACCTGAGAGCTCAGCGCCGATCATGGGCGACAGCTGTTTAATCTCAAAAAAGGTGAAGTCCGCCGGATTAACGTTCACGGTCATGCTTTTTCCTCCCGATATTTTATTTTTCAGGGAGCGTAACGCCAAAGCCGGAAATCACGAAACGGCACAAAAAAAAATCGGGGCGGATTGCTCCGCCCCGTATCGAGTCCAGTTAGTTGCTGACCTGTAGAATGGACCCAAGTTCAAAACTGCTGGGAGGATGTTGCAGTTTAAGATTTTTGTCCGTTCCTAGTAGCGGTAGCCAAAGCCTACGCCGACCACGAGCGGGTTGATGTCCACGTCAGCGTCAACCGTTGCGCCGAGCGCAGTTGTGAAGTCGACGGTTACGTCTGTGTTGATCCAGATTTTCTTCACATCGACGTTGAACAGCCAGCCGCCTGGCTCACCGTCGAGGTCGTAATCGAGACCAGCCTGCAGAGCGAGGCCGAAGCTTGGGTCATAGTCAATGTCATCAGCGACCGGACCTGCGTTCTCGTTGAAGAAAAGCGTGTAGTTGAGGCCAACACCTGCATAAGGCGTAATGTTGGTTTCGTTGTTGAAGTGATATTGCAGCGTCAGAGTTGGCGGCAGAAGTGTCACGTCGCCAAGGTCAACGTTTGCCCCACCGACAGCCGCAACGTTTGTTGCTGTCACATCGTGTGGTGTCACACCGAGGATCAGCTCAGCTGCGATATTGTCTGAGAAGAAGTATGTGATGTCGAGCTCAGGAACGTATCCTGCATCGATATCAGCGTCACCGCCAAGAGGTGCACCACCTACGCTGAGGTCAGCACTTTCGGACGGGAAAACACCGAGTACGCGACCACGAATCTGCCATGGGCTTTCTGCCATTGCAGAAGTTCCCAGAAGGGCTGTTGTGAGTGCGAGAAGGGCATATTTAGATTTAGACATGAAGCGCTCTCCGTCTGCGCGTTTTGTTGATGCCCCCTTGTGCACCTATATAACCCGTATAAAAAGTGCGTGTTTTGACGCGCGTCATCCTGTCACTCAGACGACTGAATTACTTGACTTTCTAATTAATACCTGTAAGGTTATTGTGGGTAATCCGCGCATTTTTCAAGGCTGCACACGCAGGCTTCCAGTCAGCTAGTCGGACTGAACTTCTTCCAATTGTACAGCCATCAGCCCAGCACCGACACACATCAGCGCGAAGATGCCGAGCACGCTCAGCGCACCAGCAAATGATGCGATAACGCCAAACACGCCGCCTGCTAAAAGCACAACACCGATAATCGTATTTGAAAGCGCCGTATAAGCTGCACGCGTATCTTCATTGGCCATGTCGACGAGATGGGTAGACCGGCCAAGGCGGACGCCTTGGTAGGCAATCATCAGTCCGAACAACAGAACCGGCAAGAGAAGCGGCACACCAAGATAACCCAAAGCGCCCGCAACCGACGTCGCGATGAGCGCAATCGCCCCTGCCACCGCGGAGAACATCAGAACCTTACGGCTAGACCTGTCTGCCAGATAGCCCCAGACCGCGCTGGAGACGAGAGAGGCAATAGCGGAGGCCAGAACAAGAAATCCAAGACCACCATAGCCATCGGTTCCGCCCTCACCTGCCGCTGTGATCATGAAAGGCGGCGCCAGCGCCGTCACCGTCAGCAGACCACGCGTGATGATGAAAAGCCTTAGCTGGCGGTCTTCTTTAAGCAGCGTGATGTTGGAAGCGGCCGCTTCCAGAGAGTTCTTACCGCCTTCCGTCGCGCCTTTTTCCTCGCGAAGTCCGGTAAAATTCAGCGCGGCAATCATCCAGAACAGGCCTGCGAGACTTATGGCGAAGAGGACTAGAAGCTCACGCTCTACCAGATCAAAGGTCAGGATGAGCGCAAATATAATGACCGCGCCCGCAGAGAGCGATCCCGCCAGCCCTGTCGCCGTGCCCCTATGGGATTTATCGACCGTCTTACCAAGCACATCCTTATAGCTCACCGAGCAGACACTGCGCGCGACGGCCAGAACGGCAAGCGAGCCGACAATTGCCAGCCCAGCCTGTAAGCCCGACAGGAATAGTGCTGAGAGCGCGATGACCAGCGCAGACAGCCCCTGCACAAGTGCGCCAAGCGCCCACGCCCATTTGCGACGCGGCAGCTCACGGATTTTCTTAGCTGTCAGAAGCTGGGGAAGTAGAGCACCCGCCTCGCGCACCGGTACAAGCGCGCCAATCAGATAAGCAGGCGCGCCAAGATGGGTAAGAAGCCAGCTAAGCACCAGCTTCGGGTCGATCAGGCCATCAGAGCTTTTAGACAGGGTGAGCGATACAACATGGCGGAGGAAGTTGTTTCCTTCCTCCTTGCAGGCGCTTTCTGGAATATCCCGGCAGGCGCGTCCGGCATCATCAATTTCAATCGCCTGCATGGCCGGTTTCAGCCAATCGGGAGTGCTCATCCTGTCGTCCTTTCGTCTTCCCTCACGGTGTATATGCAGGGAAGACAGAAGAACGCATCAGCTGACGCGACGTTCCCGCCCTTCCCAATAAGGTTCCCGCAAATCTTTACGCAGGATCTTACCGGACGGATTGCGCGGCAATGCCTCAATGAAATCAACCGATTTCGGCGCCTTATACGCTGCGATGCGTTCTCGCGTGAAGGCAATGATGTCTTCTGGTGCTGGCTCTTCGCCCGGCGCTTTAACGACAATGGCTTTGACTTCCTCGCCCCATTGATCAGACGGGATGCCGATCACAGCAACATCGGCCACACCTGGATGGCTGAAGATCGCATTCTCGACCTCTGCCGGATACACATTCTCACCGCCGGAGACGATCATGTCTTTCACGCGGTCATGGATGTAGAGAAAGCCGTCCTCATCGAAGTAACCTGCATCACCAGTATAGAACCAGCCATCACGAACGGAATCGACGGTCGCATCCGGTTTGTTCCAATAGCCCTTCATGACAAAGTTCGACTTGATGACGATCTCGCCGACTTCATGCGGCTGGGTCGAATTACCGTCACCATCGACAGTGCGTACCATTGCGCCCGGCCATGGCACGCCGCATGAGCGAAGCTTACCCCAGCTCGGGTCATGGGCTTCGCTTGGCAGATAGGTCGCTGCGCCCGCAGTTTCCGTCAGGCCGTAGAGCTGGGTGAATTTACATCCCATAATATCGATAGCCTGTTTCAGAAGGTCTTCGGCAATCGGAGAGGCCCCGTAGGACACGCGTTTCAGGCTGGAGAAGTCGGTTGAATGGACTTCCGGCAATTGCGTCAGCATCAGAATGACGGCCGGCACCCAGAAGGCATGATTGATCTTCTTCCCTTCAACCAGCTTCAGGATTTCCTGCGGAATAATCTCGCGCAGGATGACCACCTCAGCGCCCTGTACCATTCCGAAAATGCCGAAATTGACGCCCGCCACATGGAAGAGCGGCATAGCATTCATGACCGCTTCGCCCGCATCATAATGAGCCCAGTCGACAAAGTTCAGCTGACCGAACATGCCCATATAATTGTTGCCCGTAAGCTGCACGCCCTTCGGGAATCCGGTCGTGCCGGATGTATAAAGCTGGACGACATCATCATCTGCCGGATGCGGCAGATCGAGGGGCGCATCAGAACCTTCAGCGACCATACGGTCATAGCTCAACCAGCCTTCGCGTTCGCCTTCAACGCAGACGATATTTTTCAACTTCGGGCATTCAGACTGGATTTGCGCGATCACATCGAAGAATTCAGGCGTTACAAACAGAGTAGACGCGCCGCTATCATTGATCGCGTAGACAAACTCCGGCGCAGCGAGGCGGTTATTGATACCGGTCATCGCGCCGCGCACTTTCACAGTACCCCAGAGGATCATGTAAAAATAATCGGTATTCTTACCGAGATAACAGACCCGCTCACCCGGCTGCACACCAAGTTCCAGCAAAGAATTCGCAATTTTGTTGGAGATCGCCTCGGTCTGGTTGAAGCTGGTTTCGCGGCCTTCAAACCAGAAGGCTGTCGCGTCTCCCCAGGTTTCAGCGGCATAGCGGGGAATATTGGCGAAGTGGCCAATCTTCTCGATATCAATCATTGTGTCCTCCCAGACGAGCGATGGTGCGACGAAGGCACTCTTTTTTGTTTCGCGTTTCGCCGCCTATACAAGACTGACTGCACGACATGATCAATACTGAAACAGAGCTCTTATGACTGACCAGATCGACCGTTTCGACAAAACACCCAGCCTGATGCCTCTTCGCCGTGATTTATTGCGCCGGCTCGTCCACGCTGGGGATGAGGCAGGCTCTCCATTGCGACTGACATCATTTGCCAGCGTGTCTCCTGACAGCACGCCTCAGGTGCGCACGCTGGTACTCCGTCACTTTGATCCTGAAACCATGACGCTGCGGTTTTATACGGACGCGCGCTCACCCAAGGTCGCCGATCTGGAAACACACCCCGAAGTGCAGGTTCTGATGTGGGACCCGGACCATAAAGAGCAGATCCGCATTACAGGCACAGCCGAATTGCATATTGGCGACGAACTGGCCGACCAGCTCTGGTCTACGGTTCCGGAATACGGTCGCGGCGACTATCTCACGCGGCTTCCACCGGGTTCGCCCCTCAATGATCCTGAAGAACATGGTCAGGACGAAACGTTTGGCGGCCGGAATTTCACGGTGATTTGCGTGAAAGTGAGCTGCATTGACTGGCTGAAACTGTCTGCGCAGGGCCATCGTCGTGCACAGCTGCGCTGGGTCGGTGACGAGGTCGCCGGAGAATGGCGTACGCCTTAATCCACGCTTTCCGGTGGAACGGGCCTTTCCACGCATCCAAAACCGAGCTTAACTGAGCGAAACACAAAATCGCACGGAGGCTTCTCGGTCATGGCAAATGCGCAATCAATATTGCTGCATCAATACGGAAACTCTCCGTTTTCAGAGAAAGTCCGCCTTGCACTGCGCCTGAAAAATCTGGCCTGGGGCAAGGTAGAAATTCCGAGCATTATGCCGAAGCCGGACCTCATGCCGCTGACAGGTGGCTATCGCCGCACGCCGGTTATGCAGATTGGCGGCGATATTTATTGCGATACCGCCCTCATTCTTCGAATGATTGAAACCCGTTTTCCTGAACGCGCACTCGGGTTTGGCGGCCATGAAGGCGTCCAGTCCATGGTTGCGTCATGGACGGACAAGCAATGGTTTCAGACGACTGTCGGCCTCGTTTTCGGCTCTCTGGGCGAACATATTTCAGAGGAATTCAAGGCAGATCGTTCCGCGATGAGCGGACGTAAATTCGACACCGAAAAAATGAAGCTTTCGGTGCCGCTCCTCATGGATCAATGGCGCGCTCAGCTTTCATGGGTAGAAGAACGCCTACAGGCCTCCAAAAGCTCAGGCATTGGTGACTGGCTACTCGGCTCCAAGCCCGGCCTGACGGACATTCATGCCCATATGAACATCTGGTTCCTCAACAAGAACCTGCCTCAGATGACGCGCGAATTCCTGCGCGATGCACCGCGCACAGAGGACTGGTTTGACCGGCTGAACGCGATATCTGGCCCTGAACCGGAAGAGGTCTCTTCTGCTGATGCGCTTGAGATTGCCAAGAACTCAGCCCCACGTCTTCTCGCCGCTACGGTTGGCACCGAGCCTCAGGGACTTGCACCAGGCGATCATGTCAGCGTTGCACCTGACGATTATGGTCAGGTCTGGGTGACAGGTGAGCTTGTTTCGGCCCAGCCGAATAAGATTACACTTTTTAAAGTAGAAAACGCGATTGAGAGCCTGCACATTCATTTCCCACGGGCGGGTTATCTCGTCCGCAAAGTGGAGAGCTGATCTCTCCCCTGTGGCAAGGGGCTGGAAATGAAACACGTAAAACCAATAATTGCAGCGACCTGCGCGCTGACGATGGCGGGCTGTATCTCAACAGAAAGCTATAGCCGTGATCAGGCCTATTCGGCCTGCCGCAGCGAAGGCGTAACCGACATGAATGAGTGCATTCGTGATCGTATGGCGCAATATTCCGAAGAACGCATGGCGGCCGTTGAGGAACGCCAACGCCGCGAAAACGAATGTAATCAACGCCGCGCCGAGGCTGGTGCGCGCGGTGTACCTCATGATCAGGTCCGCTGCGATGGCGAAGTTTTCACAGATTGAACAATAAAAAACGGGGAGCCTGAAGCTCCCCGTTTCTGATTTTCGGTTCTGAACCAACGCTTATGGCGCTGTGTATTCAAACTCGAAGCCAAGGAAATCGAGAATGGCCTGCGGGTCGTCACCCAGCTGCATGAGCTGCGCTTCAGACTGAGCACCAAGTGGCTCGTCCGGGTTCAGCGCGACGCGTAGTGCGCCACCATTCATCACGAAGTCAGCGATACCGTTGATATAGCCAACCGCTGGCGGGAAGACCTGAGCTGCTTCCATACCGCCCATGCGTGTCAGACCGCTGACGAGCGCACGAAGCTCTGCAGGTGATGCGTTGCGGATCATAGCCGCTTCAGCGTTGTCTTCCGGCATAAGCTGAGCAATCGCGATTGCCAGGCCGAAGACTTTGTCCATGCCGCCATCATCAGCGATTTCGAAGTCGAAGTCTGTCAGGGCCATTTCCGACGCCATCAATTCTTCAAGAGCCGCATCGAACGGGTCTTCAGACATACCGTCCTTATCGTTGTCATCTGCGCCCTTGCCTGCATCTTCGTAAGCTGTGACGAACTCGCTATAGCTCGGCATGTAACCGGCAAAGCCCATATTCAGCGTGCCGAACCCATCTGCGTCGGTTCCGAAGTCGAAGCCTGTCATGCCCGTATCAGCATCCCAGTCCAGGCTCATCGCCATATCCATGTTGATGACGTCCATGTCGAGGTCGACAAGCGCCTCACGGACAGAGCCGAACATTGCGAAGACTTCGCTTGCTTCCGGATCTTCAGCGACTTCAGGCATGTCAGCCATAAAGGTCGTCATGAAGTCCATATAACCGCCGAGATTGTAGCTGATGTCCTGACCTTCAAAAGCGATACGCTCAGGCACGAACCAGTTCCACTCGGACAGATCAACCAGCGCACGGCCAACTGTAGAGATCGTCACGCCATTGAGTGTGCTGACAGAATCGAAGCTCTCGAACTGACCAAGGCTCATCAGCTCCTGAATGCCTGCATCCGGCACTTCCTGACGCTCGAGATAACCCATCAGAACACCAAGGTTCATACCGGACATGGTGCTGAGGCCAACAGAACCGCCTGATGCGAACTGAATCGGCTGGGACAGCTCTTCAGCCGCAATGCTCATAGACAGATCGTAAGATGTGCCTTCAGACAGTGAGAAGCCGAAATCACCGCGATCAATGTCTGAACCGGCAGACAGCGCGATCACCATGTCCATAACCATGTTCTGCTCGGTCTCACCGTCGTCGATATCCATGTCGATAGACATGTCCATGTCATACATGGCGTATTCGTCGATCTCGACTGAACGATAGAAACGAGCCAGTGGGGCGAAAAGAGGCCACGCATTGTCTTCACCAGTTTCAGATGCAAACAGCGCATCAATACCAGCATTCACTTCGTCAGATGCGGCATGCCATACAAACCCGTCCAGCACGATCTGGTCGTAGGTCAGTCCGTATGAGTTGATCGCGAAATCAGCGCCTTCGAGTTCTGCTTCTACTGCATCTTCCGGGATCAGACCGGTCGCAGTTTCTGACATTTCGCTCGCAATAGCGTCGACGATCGATTCAATGCCGACAAGGCTTACATTTCGCAGATCGATACGCGAGCCAAGCTCAGCTGTTTCGTTAGCTGCGAGTTTAGCAACTTCGCTGTCCTCGAGACCGTAGACGCGGAACTCGCCAATATTGACGCCGAAGCTGATATCTTCGGACAGGCTGAACGAGATCGTCACGTCAGTTGCGACATCGCCGCCACTCTCAGACGCGAAACCACCATAGCTGACTTCCAGCATGTCTGGCAGGTTTGACAGAAGCGCCTGAACAGACGCCTGACCTGCAAGACGGCCGCCCGGAGCTTCCGTGCGCAGCGCCTGATAGTTGGCGAGCTGGCCGGAAACTTCATAGCCCCAGGACGCTTCCTGCGCGAGCACAGAAGGCGCACCAACTGTTGTCGCAACACTTGCGCCCATAAGAGCCAGGCCAGCTGAGAGAGATTTCAATTGCATCATATTCCCCTTGTAAATTTGCGTCCCTTCTAAACGACATTTATCGTTTTGGCAACAATAATTATCGTTATTCGGTAAGTCCTGTCATATCCCGATAAAATGTCCACACCATACGCTCGGTTGTAATAAAGCCCCAATTCCAATCCGAATGATAGTCTGCGAGCGGGGTAGCCGCCTGAATTTCCTCAAGCGTTTTCCCCTCAGACACGAGTGCCATCACAGCCTCCTGACCGGCGTTCAGCATATCCACGCTCGCCTGCAGGTCCGCGACACTCGCCATCGGACCATGGCCTGAAATGATGACAGTTTCCTCATCGGCCTGCGCGATAATTTTCTCCATGCCGCGGATATAGCCCTGCACCGAACCGCCATTGTCGAGGTCAATGAACGGAAAGCGGCGGTTAAAGAGAAGGTCACCGGCATGGATGACGTTGGCTTCTTCAAACACCACAAACAAGTCACCATCGGTATGAGCGTTAGGCGCATGATAGAAGCGCGCGGTCTGACCATTCATCGTGACCGTATCGCCTTCATCGACATTCACGGTTGGCAGAGCCAGTCCGGACAGGGCATCAGGCGTACGACCGGAAAGCGCCATAAAGTTCGGCTCGATCAGGCCCGGCCTGACATTCGGGTGCGCCATAACGGTCGCGCCACGTTCTGCGAAATACGCATTGCCGAGAACATGGTCGCCATGAAGGTGAGTGTTCAGAACAAGGTCAACGTCATCCCCATCAGACACAGCATGGATCGCGTCTTCCAGCGAAGGCGCGAAGATTTCCATCTGCGTATCAATCATGAAGACGCCATCCGGACCTGCCAGAACGCCGACATTACCCGCGCGATCATTTGTAAGCGCGTAGATGCCGTCGCCCAGATCATGGGTGGTGACTGGCGGAACATCCTGCGCGAAAGCCGGCGCAGCGCAGAGCGCGATAGATGAAAGTGCGTAAGTGATCGGGCGCATGGTAAATCCTCCAAAGTTAAACACATTAAGTGCGGCGTTCAGAGGATTGGGCAAGCCAGTTCAACCGAATGTCATGAGTTCCGGATGTAGAGATATTCCGGATCATGGTGCGTTCCTACCCGGTATTTGTACTCCTTTAGCAAGCCAAAGCCGTAGCGATGATAAAAACGCTGGGCACCTTCATTGAATTTATAGACGCTGAGATAGAGCGGCGCCCGCCCATTCCGGTCGATCCAGGACAGCATCTGGTCCATGAGCTTGCGCCCTGTACCCTGCCCGTGAAACGCTTGATCCACATAGAGACGCGCAATCTCCATCGCCCCCTCAGGACAATCGTCCACCGGTAGCGTGCACGGTCCAGCAACTGCGTATCCAGCCAGCGCGCCGTCGTTCGCAACAGCAACCCAGATGCGCGTTTGCGGATCTCTGAGCGCTCGCTGATAGGCTTCAACGCTATGGCTCTCATCCAGAAACTGCTGAAGATCTTCCGGCTTGTAGAGATGAGCAAATTTGTCAGAAAACGTCTTTGCGCCGAGCGCGGATAGCGCTTCAGCGTCAGAGGCTACTGCAGTGCGGATCGTAAGGTCAGACATATCAGCCTCTTAGCGAGTGCGCTGCATCAATTGAACCCCATTTCTGAGGCAGGCCGTCAATTATGCCTGAACAGGCTGGGATACCCAGATGGAGGGCGGCATAGCGCGGCGCAGATCATCCTCAAACTGGCCGAGCTCTTTCTCCAGCTGTTTCAGCTCCTTGTCGGTATTCTCGTAGAGCTTTTCGCTGTCTTTATCATTTTGCTTAAAGCCTATGGCCCAGCGCTTCACATCCCGAAACGCATCGCGCAGCTCTGACGTGAGCCCTTTCGCAAAGTTGGTGAACTCAAGATCGCCGCGAAGCTCCATAGCCTCCGGCGTCTGATCCAGCCTCACACGTTCATACTGCATCACAGCTTCCTGTCGCCGCGCGTCTGGTAGACTGTCTGCATCGGCAACAGCATCAGGATCAACGTCGTCTGGCTCATTGATGTCAGAGTTCGCTGCGGCTTCATCTTCAGAAGCATCCTCTCCATCGCCAGACGCTCCAGTCGCCATAGACGCCCCCAGACTACCGACATCAGGCGTAACCATGCCGCCACCGGCTGCGCTGCCCTGCAAGTCGGCGAGTTCCTTCTGGACCTTTTTATAGTCGTTCAGAACCTCTTTCAGCTCTTTAGCGAGGCGCGCAATCTGTTTGGCCATTTCGCGAGGCTGGAATTGCCAGACCTTTCGCATGAGTTTGATTTCTTCCCTGATACGCAACAGCGCTTCGCGCGCACGTCCTTTCTCTCGCGAGAGCGCCTCGATACGGGCATCATCTGGTGAGGACTTTTTCGCGTCGCTTTCCGCGGCGGTTTGAGCCAGAGGCGAAAAATTCACTTCATCACGCGCGATAGAGAATGAAGATCGTTTTGTTTCTGAAGAAACCGTCTCGACCGCCTTGTAGGCGGATACGCCAGCACTGCGCACGCGAGCTGTTTCGGCATCACTCCGTAAGGATACGCGCGGCATTAGCTGGTCAACGGTCAGGCTCATTTTCTGAGCTCCTTTTATGGTCCGCATTCTGCGACAATGGTCCGACCATAAATCAGAGCCTGTTAAGGCCCACCCTGCGCAATCTCACAAGTTTGCGTAAAATTATACGTGAGATTGCACCGAAGACGCTGGACAAAATAGTCAGCTACACTGACACTCCCACCAATAATAACGGGAGGACATATCCATGAAATCAGCTTTGAGATCGGGCATCGCCTTTGCCTGCCTCATCGGCGCAGCCTGCGCCCCCGCCAGCCTGTCAGCCCAGGAGGCCGCTCCAGCCGAAACATCCATGCCGGCTGAACGCCCTGTTGCGGCGACGCAATATGGCGCGGTGCGCGGCACGGTAGAGGAAGGCATTAATGTCTTTCGCGGCATTCCTTACGGCGCAGACACGCGCGACACCCGTTTCCAGCCTGCAAATCCACCCGAACCATGGGATGGCGTACGCGACACTGTAGACTTCCCGGACAGCATTGTTCAGCTCGGTAACAATAATGGTCTCTTCCGCTCATGGGCACCGGATCCTACGCCGGGCATGAGCGAAAATGCGCTCGGCCTGAACATCTGGACACCCGCGCTTGATGATCACGAACGACCCGTCATGGTCTGGCTTCATGGCGGCGGCTTCCAGAACGGCAACGGATCGAGCGCAGCCTATGAAGGTATCAACCTCGCCACGCGCGGCGATGTGGTTGTCGTCACAATCAACCACCGCCTCAACGCATTTGGCCATCTCTATCTGGCGGGACTGACAGATGATCCGGCCTATGCAGATAGCGGCAATGTCGGCAGCCTCGATATGGTCATGGCGCTGGAGTGGGTTCGCGACAATATCGAACAGTTTGGCGGCAATCCGGACAATGTGACCATCTTCGGTGAGTCCGGTGGCGGCCGTAAAGTCTCAACCATGCTCGCCATGCCACGTGCGGAAGGCCTGTTCCATCGCGCTATTGTACAATCAGGCTCGCACCTACGGTTTCGCGAACCGGAAGAGGCAACTGAACACACTCTGCGCTTCCTCAACATTCTGGGCATTTCACCTGACAATCTGGATGCGCTGCATGATGTGCCTGCAGAGACATTCAGGGAAGCACTCCGCACAGCAGCAGGCGAGCAAACAACATCGCTCTTCTGGAGCCCGGTGCGTGATGGAAATTCTCTACCGCATCACCCGTTTGAAGCGGAAGAAAACGAACCGAGCCAATCTGTTCCAATGCTCGTGGGCTCCAACAGGGATGAACTCTCCCTCTGGCTGGTGCGCCCCGGCAATATGCCAACGCTCGACTATGCAAATGCTGAGGGTCTGATCGGCGCCTATGCGACTGAGGACGAATTCAACGAGTTCGTGGCCGGGTATCGCGAGATTTATCCGGACTATACAGACGCCGATCTCATGGTCGCGATTGCTTCAGACCTTCGCTATTCGGGCAATGCCTATCGTCAGGCACGCCTACGCGCTGCGCAGGATGGCGCTGCTCCTATCTGGGTTTATCAGTTTGATTGGGAAACACCGGTTGCTGGCGGCGTGTTCGGTGCACCGCATGCGCTCGAAATTCCATTCGCCTTCGATACGCTTGGAAATTCTGAATCCATGGTCGGCGATCCGGCAGCGGCTCAACCGGTCGCAGATCAGGTGAGCGAAGCATGGATTTCCTTTGCCCGTCATGGCGACCCGAATGCGCGGGGCCTGCCTTACTGGCCTTCAGTATCGATAAATCAGACGCCAGCTATGCGCTTCAACATGGAATCAGAAGTCGATGAAAACTACTTCTGGGACGAGATGAAGGTGATCTACCGATACGACCGGTAGTCAGTCCTGATCTTCATATAAAAGGCGGCTCTTGCGGGCCGCCTTTTTCATATCCGTCAGTCTTTATTGTTCGGCATGGAGAGCATATCCCGCTGCAGCGTGCGCCCTGCGAGCAGGTAATGCACCGATGCCCAAAGATAGAGGCAGGCAAAAATCACGATGGCATATTGCAGCCCTTTGGCATCTGTACGCTCGCACATTGCAGCCTGCGCTTCGGTGAGGTTTACCGCCGCCGTGCACACTTCAAGTGAAAGCCCGAGGTCAGAGGTCGAGAGCATCAGCCCCTTCAAGGTCGTAGACAGAATGCCTGACGCTGGCGGACCGAGGGCCAGCCCCACAAGGTTTACCACGAACAGAGCAACCGCAACTGAGGTCGCCCGCATACGGCTATCTACCACACCGCCAAACACCGCATACATCGGCCCCAGATAGAAATAGTGGAGCAGCGCCGCCGCGCAGAGCGGGATGAGCGCAATGAACAGCTCCGGCACGAGGAAGCCGATCACGTACAGCGGTACAGAGATCGACATGCCGAGTGCTGGCAGCCAGGACAGCGCGTTCGGATGTCGCTTTGAAATCCTGTCGGAAATCCAGCCCGACGAGAACACGCCAATCGCTGCAAACAGGCCCATGACGAGGCTATAATAAATCGCCGCTTCGGTAAGCGAGAGGCCATGCACGCGGCGCAGGAATGCCGTTACAAAATGCCCAATGCCATAGCCGACAAAGGACGCGATGGCCGCTCCAAGAACCACATGAATATAAGCCGGCTTGCTTTTGAGAATGCGCAACACTTCAGAGAGCTTTGCCGTTTCTGTGGTCTGCGCCGACACCGGATCGGTATACCCGCGCGGCGGCTCTTTCAGGGTAAAGATCAGAACAAAACCAAGCAGAAGCCCCGGCAATCCAACGGCCGCGAACGCGATCCGCCACCCTTCAAGGGCAATCACATTCAGGCTGACAGCAAGCTCTTCCAACCCCATAGACGCCATAAGATTATAGACATTCTCGCCCGTCACATAGTCGTTGATCGGACCACCGGCGACGCCCGCGAACATAGCGCCCAGAGGCACGCCCAGAGCGTAAATCGACACCGCAGTCGCGCGGCTGGACGGCTTGAAATAGTCAGCAATCATGGACTGGGCGGGCGGCGTGCATCCGGCCTCACCAATGCCAACACCGACACGCAGAAGGAAGAGCATCAGGAAGCTTGTCGCAAAGCCGCAAAAGACCGTCATCAGGCTCCAAAGCGTCAGCGCGGCGAGGATGATCCATTTGCGGCTACGCGTCTCGGATATGCGGGCAATCGGAATACCGAGCGTGACGTAGAACAGCGCAAACGCCGTGCCGCCAATCATGCCCATATGCCAGTCTTCAAGCCCGAGCGAGATTTTGATCGGGTCGTTCAGAACCGCCAGAATGGCGCGATCAATGAAGTTGAAAATATAAACGAGAAGAAGGGATCCGAGCACATAGGCGCGATAACCGCGCGATCCATACCCTTCATTGATATCAGACGCCACCGCGTCTCCAGGCGTTGCCAGACTTGCCATTTTTTCACTCCCTCGAATGGGACAAGGTCTGCCGTTCAGCCCCGGCGCCGGTCCTCATTTATGTACCCACAGGTAATCATCTGGCGCGTTGAAGCGCCAGACTTAGTTTTTATACGGGTAGGTAAACATATTCAGTCGCAGGAAGTGGCGCGACTGGCAGTCTCTATTCGCAAGCGCCCTGAGACGCGACGCTCACACCGGCCGCCGCCGCGCCGCAAGCGTTGGAATAAGTGCGTCCGTCACAACCGCACACAGGCGCATATTCCATAGTGCAGATTTCCGGACGCGGTGTGCATGTGCCCGCTGCGTCTGCAATAGCCATGCAGGTATTTGCCTCCATTGCGCAGTAATCGGTGGCGGAGGCGCATTGGAAGCCTGCGATCCCGCCGCAAATACCGCCCGTCTCGCCCGGGCCCGGACCAGCAGGAGGCGCTGGCTCAGTCGCGCAACCGACCAGAAGCAGAGCGAACAGAGAAAGCGAGAATGTGCGGAGAAAAGTCATTTCGGAGGTGCCACCGTACTACGCTCGACAATTTCGATTGTCTGAACCTGCAAGTGCTTATCTGACAGGAACCGGACAGCCGGATCATCTTCGCGGATTTCAACATTAGAGATCAGCTTTACCGCAAGATTGGCCATGAGTGAAATCGGCTGACGCACCGTGGTCAGGCCCGGAAACGCAATCCATGATATTTCAGAATCATCAAAGCCTGTGACCGACAGATCATCGGGCACAACCAGTCCGCGCCGGTTTGCGGTCGCCATAACGCCAGTCGCCATGTCGTCATTGGCGCAAAAGATTGCAGTTGGCGGATCATCAAGCTCGAGAAGATTATTTGCCAGCCGCGCACCTGACAGCAGCGAATAATCGCCTTCAATGTACAGCTCGGGCATGAGCGGTAAATCATGATCGGTCAGGGCCAGATCAAACCCCATTTTACGCGCACGGCTCGCCGGGCATGAGGCAGGACCAGACATAAATCCGATCCGCTTATGGCCTTCCTCGATCAAATAGCGCGTCATCGCCCGCGCACCGCCGCGGTCATCAAAACTGACCCGGCTGATGTCAGGGCTGCCATCCATAGCGCCCAGCATGACGAGCTTGGTATTCAATTTGGAGAGGTGATCAATCAGCCCTGCCTGCTGCGTTTGCAGCGGCGGCACGATCAGGCCATCCAGAGAGAGCACATTCAGGCGGGTGGTCGTCGTTTCACCGTCAAACGTGCCGTCCGGTAGCTCGTCAATGTCTTCCACGACGAGGTGATGCCCCAGCTGGCGGCTTGTACGCAGCGCCGAGACCAGAAGCTGGCTCAGATAAGCGGAGCTGGTATTGTGATACAAAAGCCCGAGCAAGAGCGACTGACCGCGCGCAAGGCTTCGCGCCATCGGGTTCGGGCGGTAATTCAGTTCGGCAATCGCGGCCTGAACACGCTCGCGGGTGTCCGGCTTCACAGAGGCTGACAGGTTCAGCACACGCGAAACCGTCATCTGTGAAACGCCAGCCAGATCGGCTACGTCTTTGATTGTTATGGCGCGTCGTTTAGGCACGCTCTCCCCCTGGCCATGTCGTCGCTGATACCCGCCCCTCGACAACACGCCAATCCTTACTGCACAGCGTATAGCCGCCGGTCAACAAGCCTGTCCGGCGGCGTACATAAAAAACCTGTGAGCAAACAGCCTAGTGCTGGCTTTCCGGGGTCGTGACCTTCATACCTTCCAGCTCAGCACTTACAGAGATCTGACAAGAAAGGCGGGAATTTTCCTGAACGCCGTCAGCGAAATCGAGCATGGATTGTTCCATAGCTTCCTGCTCGCCGGTTTTTGGCAGAAATTCAGGGTCCACATAGACATGGCATGTCGCGCACGCGCACGCGCCGCCACAGTCAGCATCAATGCCTGGAATATTGTTGCGTACTGCCGCTTCCATCACACTCTCGCCAACATTGGCGTCAACTTCGCGCTCAGTACCTGAGTGGTCGGCATAGATGATTTTTACCATTGGGGTTTGCTCCTCTATTTCTGGCCAGCCATGGCTTCAGCCAGAATGTCCTTCATTGTTTTTTTCTGATCAACAACCAGTTCCGGTGAGATGTCAGCATTCGCGGCGATCAGCCTCTTTGCCGTCAGAAACTCTGCCGGAGCGTTAACAGCATCCACAGAGATCAGCCGTCCTGAGCGGAAATAGAACACTGCGAAACTGTTTGTAGTTGGTTCGCCGCGAACAACGGCTTCGTCATAGTCCTGAGACAGACCTGCAATCTGCAGCTTCACGTCATACTGGTCAGACCAGAACCATGGAACGTCTTCAACCGGACGCTTGGCGGCCATAATATGCGCCGCGACGATCTTGCCCTGCTCGATCGCGTTGTGAACGCTCTCAAGGCGTCCGTCGCGACCGTAATGGACCAGTGGACGGTGCGCGCAGTCGCCAATCGCGTAAACACTCGGGTCATTCGTGCGTGCATCGCGGTCGACCAGAATACCATTCTTGCAGGCAATACCGGCTTCAGAGGCAATTTCTTCATTCGGCAGAATGCCGATGCCAACGAGCACCAGATCACATGGAATCACGTCACCGGATTTCAGAACACCGGCCGTAACCGCCCCGTCCTGCGTTTGCAGTTCAGCGAGCATAGCGCCCGTCTTGATCGTCACGCCGTGAGTTTCGTGCAGTTTCTGGTAAAACTCAGACATGACCGGCGAGGTAACACGCGCCAGAACGCGGTCCGCCATCTCAAGCACAGTGACTTCCAGACCAAGTTCACAAGCTGCCGCAGCGGCTTCGAGGCCGATATACCCTGCGCCAACGATCAGAAGGCGGCGACCTTCCTGAACATTCGGCTTGAGCACATCAATGTCTGAAAGCGTACGCAGGTCGAACACGTTCGAGGATTCCGCACCCGGCAGAGGAAGCGCACGCGGGCGAGACCCTGTCGCGATGATCAGCGTGTCATAGTCGAGTGTCTCACCATCGCTCAACGCGACCGTCTTTGCGGCGCGATCAAGCTTTTGCGCGCTGACGCCGGTCTTCAGCGTGATATTGCTGTCTTCATAGAATTGGAGCGGTTTCAGGAAGAGACGTTCGCGGTCGAGCTTGCCTTTCAGATAGGCTTTGGACAGCGGCGGACGCTGATATGGCGGCGCAGGCTCGTCACCAACCATGGTGATCATACCCTCAAAACCGGCCTGACGCAGCGAGGCAGCAGCCTGACCACCAGCCTGTCCAGCGCCAATAATGACGATCTTTTGATCCGCAGACATTTTCCAACCCTATACTTCACCGCGATTTATGACGCCTGCGTCATTTTTTTGCAAGTGCTTGATTGCCTTTTATCTTCACCCTAATCAGATCAGATGCGACAGGACCCTGATATTGAAATTTCCCTCGCCGGGGAAGAAGCCACCATCGATTTGGGGGCAAAGCTCGCATTGAATTTACGAGCGGGTGATTGCATTTCGCTAATTGGCGACCTTGGAGCGGGTAAAACCACCCTGTCTCGCGGGTTGATTCAGGCGCTACTGGGCGCTGATACCGAAGTGCCCAGCCCAACCTACACCATCGTTCAGACCTATGAGACAGTCCCTGCGCCGATCTGGCATTTCGACCTCTACCGGATCGAAAGCCCTCACGAGCTGATCGAACTAGGGTTTGAAGACGCCGAAGACGATATCATGGTCATTGAATGGCCTGAAAACGCAGGCAGCCTTCTGCCGTCACAGCGACTCATCGTAGAGCTGATCTTCACGGATAACGGGCGATCTGCCCGCCTGACCGGCAACACGCCAGAATGGAAGCAAAGACTGAATGACATCTTCAACCGGAGCTGACCGCAACGCGGCCATTAATGCGTTTCTGGCCGAAGCCGGATGGGGCGGTGCCGAGCGTCGCTCGCTGGGTGAAGATGCGTCCACGCGCCGATATGAGCGCGTCTATCAGGGAAGCGATGTTGCCGTTCTTATGGACGCCCCTCCAGCAGCCGAAGGCAAACCGTGCGGGCCTGATGCGAGCGCCCATGAGCGTATCCTGGCAGGCTGGAATGGCCGGACACGTCTCGCTGCCTGCCGCGTGGATGCCTTTGTTGGCGTTGGCGAGCATTTGCGCTCACTTGGCCTTTCAGCGCCTGAAGTCATCGCCTTTGATGTCGAACAAGGCTTTGCCCTCCTCGAAGACCTTGGCGACACGATCTACAAAAACGAGATCGAAAACGGTGCCAGCGAACGCGAGCTTTATCTCGCCGCAACGGCTGCGCTTGCGCATGTCCACAATGCACCGGCACCGGAAATCGTCAGCGCTGCGGAATGGCGCTGGCCGATCCTCGAATACGATACACTGGCCCTGACGACAGGCGCAGACCTCTTCCCGAAATGGTATCCCGCCTATGATGAGGGCGTGGCATTCTCTGGCAGCCTGCAGCTGGAATTTGACGGTATCATCCGCGCACTGAGCGACCATCTGGCGAGCCTGCCGCAAGTTCTCATGCTGCGCGACTACCATGCTGAAAACCTTCTCTGGCTTCCGGAACGCGACGGACTGAAAAAGGTCGGCATCCTTGATTATCAGGACGCCGTACGCGGCCCTGCGGCATGGGATCTCGCCATGTTCATTCAGGATGCCCGCCGCGATGTGTCACCGGCTGTCGCCCGCGAAGTTTTCCGCGGCTATCTGGCGCTTACCGGTAATGAGGAAGAAAGCTTCCAGCGCGATTTCGATATTGCGGGGGCCATCAACGCGCTTCGCGTTATCGGCGTGTTTGCCCGCCTCGTTCGCCGCGACAACAAGCCGAAGTATGAAGCCTTTCTGCCGCGCGAATGGGGACATCTGAAATCCAGCCTTCAAAACCCTGCGCTAAAAGATTTGAAGCGCGTCCTTGAGATCGCTGCGCCGCAGCTGAAAGACGCCTGATATGGGACAGCCTATCCGCACCGCCATGTTTCTTGCTGCGGGTCTTGGCACCCGTATGCGCCCGCTCTCCAACGAGACGCCTAAGCCGCTGATCAAAGTCGCAGGCAAAGCGCTGATGGATTACTATCTCGATCAGGCGGTTGAAGCTGGCGTCGAGCGCGTCGTGGTGAATGTGCACTGGCTGCCCGAGCAGGTCGAAGCGCATATGAACGCCCGCACCGATGTTGAGGTTCTCCTTTCAGACGAACGCGACGAGCTTCTGGAAACGGGCGGCGCCATAGTTAAAGCGCATAAGCTGCTCGGCGATGATCCAATCTTCATGGTGAACACAGACGCCTTCTTTGCGAGCGGCGACGGCAATCCGTTCGCAGCGCTGGCCGCCTCTTATGATCCGACAAGCATGGATGATCTGCTTCTGCTGGCAGACCGCACAACCAGTATCGGCTTTCCGGGCCCTGGTGATTTCTATCTGAAAGAAGGCGGCCAGTTGGAGCGCCGCGGCGACCGCGAAACTGCGCCATGGGCGTATGCCGGCGCGCGCATCACCAAAGCTAGCCTGTATGACGGCGAGGCCCTTCGCCCGTTCTCGGCCAATATTATCTGGAATAGAATCCTCACAGAAAATCGCCTCTTCGGCCTACCCTTCAAAGGTCAATGGATGCATGTTGGTGAGCCGGCCACCATTCAGGAGGTTGAGGACTGGATGAGGACGCACCGGGCAGCATGACATCACATCTCTCAGACGCGCTTTTTGGTGACACCCCCGTATTCACCCTGCCTGCGGGGGCAGACTTTCTGGGAGACCTCGCAAAAACGCTGATCGATGTGACCGGTGCGCGTGAGCATCCCGAACAGCTTTCAGATGCACTTGTCTTTGTACCGAACCGCCGGTCTGCGCGCGCGCTCGCCGCACGTCTGTTTGCAGAACTGAACTCCCCCGGTTTTCTTCCGCCGGATATCCGCCCGCTTGGCGATGCAGGCGATAATGACCCTGCACTACTCGGTGAACTCACGGATGTAGATGTACGCCCGCCAATGCCCAAAGGCTCTCGCCTTGGCGCCCTCACTCTATTGGTCAATCAATGGCATGAGACGCGCGGCGAGCACATCACGCTCGCCTCGGCCTTGTCCGTTGCGCGCGATCTCGCTCGCCTCTTGGATCAGGCCGCACTTGCTGGCGACGTTCGCTGGGAAGAACTTCCAAATCAGGTCGAGAATGCAGAGCTTGCCAAGCACTGGGAAATCTCAGTCGAGTTCCTGTCCATCCTGACGTCTATCTGGCCCGACTTTCTGGAAGAGAAAGGCTTCTCTGACAGTAATGCGCGCGACCGAATGGCTGCAGAAGCGCTCTGCCAGCGTTGGGAACGCGAGCCGCCTAACTCTCCAGTTATCGTCGCTGGCTCCACCGGTTCCAGCCCGTCCACACGCCTTTTGATGGCCGCCGCAATGAAACTGCCGAAAGGGGCCGTCCTCTTTCCGGGCCTAGAACACGATGTGGACGCCCAGACATGGCATGCGATCTCCAATGCCCCTAGCCACCCGCAATTTGCCTTTGCTGAAACACTGTCCGCCCTGCAGAGCCATCCGGATATGGTCCGCCTCTGGCCGGGTTATACCGAACGCCCTGCCCTTCAGCCGCGTCGTCAGATTATTCAGGAATCGCTTGCGCCTGCTGACACGACAGCCGACTGGGTGACCCGCCTTAAACAACGCGCAGCACCTGCTTCACCGCAAAGCCTAACCACCAATGGCCTGAAAGGACTTTCGCTGATCGAAGCCGCGAGTGAGGCTGAAGAAGCAAACGCCATCGCCCTCTTGATGCGCGAAGTTCTGGAGACACCGGAACGCACAGCCGCGCTGGTCACCCCGGATGCCACGCTGGCACGCCGCGTCTCTGCCCTGATGGAACGCTGGGATGTGCATGTCTCGCCATCCGCGGGCTGGCCGATCCTGCAGACACGCGCAGGCCGGTTTATGATTGCTGCTCTGGACTGGGCGCTTGATCCCGGCGGTCCGCTGGCGCTTGCGCGCCTTCTCAAACATGAGCTGACCGTTCTATCTGACGACACGGCGCGAGACGCGTCTATCTCTGCACTGGAACGCGGCCTTCTGCGTGATCTGCGCAGCTGGAAAACCCTGTCCGAACTTGGCGACAAAGCCGTCTCGCAGGCCGAGCGCGCGAAGCAAAAGCCCAAGCATGCTCTGGTGTCCGAAGACGAATACGACCTCGCCAATCATCTGATCGAAGACCTGCACACGCGTGCTGAAGGCAAGATTGAACCGATCCTCGAAATGATCGAGAACAAGTTCGAGCTACGCGCCTTCATTGAAGCCTTCGCAGAGCTTTGTGACACGCTTACCCGCCATCCGGACGATGAAGGCCCGTCCCTCCTCTGGTCTGGCCAGGACGGCTCGAGCCTTGCCCGTTTCCTTGAAGAGATAGCCCAGATGGGCGACTTCCTGCCGCCAATCGAACAGGATGATTTGCGGCCGCTGATCACTCAGCTGGCGGGCGACCTTCGTGTCGTGGATGACCTGCCATCCCATCCGCGGCTCAACATTTGGGGCCCGCTGGAAGCGCGCCTTCAGAGTTGCGATCTCATGATCCTCGCAAGCCTCAATGAAGGCTCATGGCCTGAAGCTCCGAGTACGGACGGCTTCCTGCCGCGTAACTTCAGAGCCAATATCGGACTGCCTGATACCGAAGCCCGCGTTGGCCTTGCCGCGCATGACTTTGCACAGCTTGCCTGTTCGCCGGAAGTGGTTCTGACCCGCTCTGAACGGGTCGATGACAAGCCTGCCGTCGCCTCGCGCTGGCTCTGGCGGCTGCGTATTCTGGCAAGTGGCGCACTTGAGAGCCTCGAGGACACAGACGCGCTGCTTCATGCGCCAACCGCCCATATTCTCGACTGGGTAGCCCATCAGCATGACGCCACGGATGCCCCTGCCGTCACCTCTCCTGCGCCCAAGCCGCCCGCCGACAAACGCACAGACACAATAAGCGTGACAGAAGTCGAAACGCTGATCCGCGATCCATATGGCTTTTACGCAAAGAACCTGCTTGCGCTTGAACCGCTAGAGCAAATCGATCCGGACCTCAGCCCGATGTCGATTGGTATCGCCATGCACAAAGCCCTCGAGAGATTCGACACACTGAAAGCGCCTTATGTCACCGTAGACAGCATGGTTGCCAGCTTCGGCGACGAACTCACTGCCGTTGGCGCGGATGACCTCTTCATCGCCGAGCGGGAAATGCTCTGGCAAAAGGCTGCAAATGAGTATCTGGACTGGATGCGAAGCCGAGATGAGGTTGTTGCCACGCGCAATATGGAAGTGAACTATTCGGTCGATCTCACCGTCAAAGGCCGCAGCGTTTACATGTCTGGCCGCGCCGACATGGTTGAAACCCTGCAAGACGGCAAGATCACCATCACCGACTTTAAAACCGGAAGCCCGCCTTCAGCAGCGCAGGTCGCATCCGGCCTCGCCCCGCAGCTTCCATTGCTGGCTGCGATGGCGCGTATCAGCGAAGATGACTCCAAGCCAAAAGGTGAACCGGCAGACCTGTTCTATGTCGGCTTCGGTTCGAAAAACGGCGTGACACAGATCGCAGACAGAAAGGGCAAACGCCCAATCCCTGAACTGGTGGATGATGCCTTTGCCGGCCTGAAGGATTTGCTCTCTGTCTTTGCGGATGCCAACACGCCTTATCTTTCCGGCCCGCGCATCCAGTTCCTCTCAAAATATAGCGATTATGACGGCCTGTCGCGCAAAGCTGAATGGGCAGACCCCGGCCATGAAGGCATGGAGGACGCACGATGAGCGAACAGATGACAGCTTATGACCGCGTCGTTGCTGCCCAGAAGCAAGCTGCCCTGCCAGAAGCCTCAATCTGGGTTTCTGCCAATGCCGGTTCTGGCAAAACCAAGGTTCTCATCGACCGCGTTGCGCGCCTCCTTCTGACGGGTGTTCAGCCGGATAGCATTCTCTGTATTACCTATACCAAAGCGGCCGCGAGCGAGATGCAGCAGCGTCTCTTCAAGCGTCTCGGCGCATGGTCGGTCATGGGGAATGATGAACTCGCAAGAGACCTGAAAGACCTTCAGGGCATGGACTATTCCGGCGACGGGGAAGCTCTGAAAGCAGCACGTGCCCTGTTTGCGAAAGCGCTTGAAACGCCAGGTGGTCTGCGCATTGAAACGCTTCACGCTTTTGCGGGCCGTGTGCTGCGCCGCTTCCCCCTGGAAGCGCGCGTTCCCCCCGGCTTTAAAGAGCTGGACGAGGCAGACAATAAAGCGCTCTGGACAAAAGCTGCGCGTAAATCTTTCGATAAGCTGAAAGCCAATCCCCACCGCTGGCCACTCTTTGCCGACCTCATGAAAGAGATTGGCGGGAAGCGCTATGATGGTGCCATTGAGGTGATCACAGGCAGTGCCTCCAAGCTGCACCGCTTCCTTCATGGCGCGCGCACACCAGAGCGGCGCTTTGAAGCTATCAGCACGACATTGGCCGCGCCTCTTGTCCCTGCCGGCGAGGTACTCCGTGAGCTGATAGATACCGGCCTGCCACGTCAAGAGTTAACCGCTGCGATCAACGAACTACGCACCCTCGGCAGCACGAATGATATCAAATTCAGCGACCAGCTCCTGTCCGTCATGGACGCCGCTGACCTGAAAGCCGCGATGGAGGTCTATCGCAAGGCCTTTTACGACTCCAAAGGCAATCAGCGAGAGAAGCCGCCATATACCAAGAAACTTGAAGGCACGATTGTCGAAGACCTGTTTGCCCCCGGCACCGGCCGCGAAGTTGATCGCTTTCTGCGTCTGGAAAATGATGTCAAAGCCGCACTTCTGCGCGACCGAACTGTCACCCTTCTGGAAATCGCAGCTGATGTCATGGCGGAGCACGACCATGAAAAGCGCATACGTGCGGGCCTCGACTTTGATGACCTGATCGCCAATACACGCGACCTTCTCACCGGCCCGGGCCTTGCCGAATGGGTGCTCTACAAACTTGATGGCGGCATTAGTCACGTCCTCCTCGATGAGGCGCAGGATACCAGCCCCGACCAATGGGTGATCGTGAACTCGCTCGTGGAGGAGTTTTTCTCCGGCGCCAGCGGCCACGATCTGATCCGTACACTGTTCGTCGTGGGTGACGAGAAGCAATCCATCTATTCATTTCAGGGCGCAGACACGGCAAAGTTCCAGTCTGAGCGTCAGCGTTTTGCATCCCGACAGACCGACGACACGATTGGCGGCAAAATCCATCTGCCGCAGGTGGAAATGTCCTTCCGATCCACCCAGCAAGTCCTGAGCTTTGTCGATGAGGTGTTTAACGGTCCCGCCTCATTTGGCTCTGCGCCATTCTCAACGGCGCCGCCAAGCGAGGCCGATAAAATCTCGCATCAGGCTTTCCGCGAACCGCATAGAGGGCTTGTCGAATTCTGGCCACTGGACGAGCCGGAAGCTGTCCCAACCGGCGTACCATGGCATGCGCCTATGGATATGGAGCGGCAGGTGTCAGCGCCTGCCCAGCTTGCGGGTAAGCTGGCAAACTGGATTGACGCGCGGCTCGCACCCGGCGCGCCAGCGGTCTATGAAGAAGGCAAGGATGGAAAGCCTCGCCCCGCGCGGCCAGGCGATATTCTCATCCTTGTTCGGTCCCGCAAGGCGCTGTTTCATTCCATCATCCAGCAGCTGAAAGCCAAGGGGCTTCCTGTGGCTGGCGCCGACCGGCTCAACCTTCAGGATACGCTGGCGGTTCAGGATGTTCTGAACCTTGTCCGCTTTGCCTTGCTTCAGGAAGATGATCTGACGCTTGCCGAAATCCTGAAAGGCCCATTCCTTGGCCTTCTGGATGATGACACGCATCTCTTTCCGCTGGCTTATGATCGTGGCCGCATCAGCCTTTGGCAGCGATTGCAGGAAAGCGACCACGGCGACCACAAGAGGGCAACTGCGTTCCTGAAGACGGTCCTCGAACGTCGCCGTCTGCCAGCCTTTGAATTTCTCAGCTGGGTCATGAATACGCGACACTCAGAACTCGGCCAGACAGGTTGGCAGATGATCAATGCGCGTTTCGGTTCACCAGCGCATGACCCGCTCGAGGCTCTGATCTCCATTGCGGCCAATCTGGAAGATGCAGAAAGCGCCAGCCTGCAGACTTTCCTTGCCGCCGTTGAGGCGCAGGATAGCGAGATCAAACGCGAACAATCCGGCCCTGCCGACGAAATTCGCGTTATGACCGTGCACGGATCAAAGGGTCTGGAAGCGCCTATTGTCATCCTGCCGGACACGACCGGTGTCGGGAATAATACGCTCTCCGGCAATCTTAGCTTCACCGAAGACGGCGTGCCCGTCTGGATGGTGAAGAAGGACGAAGACTGCGCCGCCAGCGCGGCCATTCGTGCACAGGAAGAAGCGAAATCCCGCGCCGAGGCGAACCGCCTGCTCTATGTGGCGCTCACCCGCGCCAAAGATCAGCTTCTCATCTGTGGTGCATGGAATGGCGCGAAGACCGGTCAGGGCTATAAGGACGGTAGCTGGTATGATCTCTGTCAGCAGACCATTGCGACATGGGCGTTGGGCGACGCAGAACGCGATGAACATGGCATCTGGCGCTTTGGCGGCCTGCCGCAGCCTGAAAGCGATGCGCCTGTTGTTCGCGAGGAAAAGCCCGTCGCCCCGCTGCCGGACTGGATTTTCAAGCCGCGCCCTGTGAGTTCATCCGAACATCAGGACCAGTTACGTGCGCCAAGCTCGCTTTTGCCAGGCGACACACCTGTGCTTCCACCCTTCGGCAAGGACCATGTGCGCCGCTTCCAGCGCGGCAGGCTCATCCACGCGCTTCTGGAAATCTTGCCGGACACTCCATACGAAGACCGCCGCGCGCGAGCTTCTCGCTTCATTGATACCTGTCTCGATGCAGATCAGGCGCATCTCAAAGACGATATCATTGATGTGACCTTCTCGGTTCTGGAAGCGCCCGAGCTTGCCCCCGTCTTCGGGCCGGGCGGGCGTCCCGAAGCGCCTGTGGTCGGGCGTGGGCCGAACATTCCCAAGGGTGTGATCATCAATGGACGGGTCGACCGGCTGCGCGTCACTGAGGATGAAGTCTGGGTGATTGACTATAAAACCGACAGGCCGCCGCCCAAGCGCGCAGAGGATGTGGCCATGCCATATCTGGCCCAGCTTGGCGCTTATAAGGATGTCCTGTCTGTTACTTATCCTGACAAGTGCGTTAAATGCGCTTTATTGTGGACTGACGGTCCCCACTTTATGGTCCTTGACGAATCCGCCATGCTGGCGGCGCTCGTGAAAGCGAAAGAAACAGATTGACGCGATGCGGGAGACGATTAACTCCCATCGCAAATTAGATGACGGAGACGCAAATGGCGGCCCTTGAGATTAACGACGATACTTTTGACACCGAAGTCCTGGCTTCTGAGGTTCCTGTAGTAGTGGACTTCTGGGCGGAATGGTGTGTGCCTTGTAAGAAGCTCTCACCAAACGTTGAGCGCGTTGCAGAAGAAATGTCTGGCAAAGTCAAAGTTGCCAAGCTGAACGTGGACGAGAACCCTATCACCATGACGAAGTTCGGCGTACGCGGCCTGCCAACACTCATCCTGTTCAAGAACGGCAAGGTCACAGCTACGCACCTTGGCGACATGAGCAAAGACAAGCTGGAAGAGTGGATCAAATCCGAAACCGCTTGATCGGCAGGTTTCAGTCGATCACTTCGCCGTTCAGGCGCAGAATATCACCGGCAAGATAAAGCGATCCGCAAATCAATGCGTGGCCGCTTTTTTCTTGGGCGAGACGTGTGAGCGCCTCATCAATGTTGGCGAAAGCAGTCGCCGGAATGCCGAGTGATTTTGCAATCTCGCAAAGTGTGTTCGGGTCGGCGCCATTCTGGCTGGTCTGCATTGGAATGCAGGCCAGATGGCTGATCATCGGCGCAAGGTCTGCAAGATAGGATCTGGCATCCTTATTCTTCAGCATGCCAAATGCCACCGGCATAGGCGCATAAGGCGCGTTGGATTTTGCGACCGCTGCTGCGGCGTGCGGGTTGTGCCCGCCATCCAGAATAACCGTTTTACCCGGAAGCTGGCGCGTTAGCGGGCCATCCGCCAGCGTCTGCATGCGCGCCGGCCATTCTACGGCTTTGAGGCCTTTCAGCGTATTCTCAGGCGTCAGTTCAAACACGCCGGCACGCTTCAGCCCCAGCAAAGCGAGCATTGAGTTTGAAACCTGATGCGGGCCTTTCAGGCCAAGTTCGACGCCCTCAAGCATAAGGTCGTCGATTTGCATGGAAATGCGGTCACCCTCGACGCGCGCTTCACCAGCATCTGCCACGGCGTGGAACGGCGCGCCTTTATAGATCGCTTCGGCTTTCAGCGTGCGCAAAACATCGGGCGCCTGACCGCCAGTGCAAACCGGCGCATCCTTCTTGATAATGCCCGCTTTTTCCCAGGCGATCTGGCAGATATGGCGCCCCAGAAATTCCTTATGGTCGATATCGATCGGCGTGATCACACAAGCCGCCGGATGATCGATCACATTGGTGGAATCAAACCGGCCACCAAGCCCGACTTCAACCAGCGTCAGGTCAGCCGGATTCTCGGCGAAGGCCAGATAGGCAACGCAGGTCATGCCTTCAAAGAAGGATAACGGCTCGCCAGCATTCGCCTCAAGCACACGTTTTGAAAGCTCCATCAGATACGCATCAGAGATAAGCTCTCCGGCGATACGGATACGCTCATTCACGCGCACCAGATGGGGCGACGTATCGACATGCACTTTCAGCCCATGCGCTTCGGCAATGGCGCGCATAAAGGCTGTGGTAGAGCCTTTGCCATTCGTACCAGCGACATGGATCGCAGGCGGCATTCTATCTTGCGGACGGCCAAGCCGCTCCAGAACCCGCTGTACAGGTTCTGTCGTCAGTTTGAAAACGCTCGGTTTTGGGAGTGCATCATAGGCTGACAGAAGGTCTGTCAGCACACTGGATGTATCAGTCAGGGCTTTGCCCCCAATAGCTACTCGACGACGTCTACGCGCGGTTGGGATACAGGCGGCACGCCTTTGGACGAGCTTTTGCGGCGAGACATAAGGTGGCCCAGAATGCTGCCAATGACCTTACCCATTTCGCGGCGGTCAACGACCATATCCACGACGCCTTTATCCTTCAGGAACTCAGAACGCTGGAAGCCTTCCGGCAGTTTCTGGCGGATTGTCTGCTCAATCACACGCGGACCAGAGAACGCAATCATGGCTTCCGGCTCTGCCAGGTGAACATCGCCCAGCATCGCGTAAGACGCAGATACACCGCCAGATGTCGGGTCTGTCAGAACAACGAGATATGGCAGGCCAGCTTCACGGACATCGTCGATTGCGAGCGTCGTGCGCGGCATCTGCATGAGAGACAGCGTGCCCTCTTGCATACGCGCGCCACCAGACGCCGTGCAGACGATCAGAGCTGCATCGCGGACAACGGCTGTTTCAGCCGCTTTGATGAAGGCTTCACCGGCAGCCATGCCAAGCGAGCCGCCCATGAATGCAAAATCCTGCACCAGAACCACTGCCGGCTTGCCGCCGATCAGGCCGATCGCAGCGGCCATACAGTCATCCTGAATGATGTTTTCGCCATTCGGATCAGCTTTATTGCGTTCCGAAATCTTGGCTTTTGCGCCTTTCAGACGGTCAACATACCGCTTGTCGTCTTTGAATTTGAGCGGGTCACGCGGTACGTCCGGCAGTTCGATCGCTTCCCATTTCTGGTCGTCGAACAGGGCGCGGAAGCGGACCAGCGGTCCAACGCGCAGGTGTGCGCCTGAAGGTGTTACCCAGTAGCTCGCTTCGAGGTCTGGTTTAAAGATAAGCTCACCTGATTTCGGGCATTTTACCCAGAGATTGTCAGGTGTTTCACGCTTACCAAACACCGATTTGAGGCCCGGTGGGCTGATATTGGAAAGCCAGTTCATGCGTTTCTCCGTCAAGCGACGCCGCCATTTCTGTTTAGACCAGAGCTCAGTTCACGTGTGAGACGGGCAACCGACTCAACAATCTCTTCACGTGACTTACCCTGCTCCATCTCAGATATAATATCAACGAAGGCCGATCCAACCACAACGCCATCGCTGATCGCTGCCATTTCACGAGCCTGCTCACCTGTTTTTATACCAAAACCAACGCATACGGGAAGGCCGGAGATGCGTTGAGCTGACTGGACGCCCGGCGCAATGTCGCTGGCAACAGGTTTTTTCGCACCCGTTACGCCCGTAACAGACACGTAATAAAGGAAGCCGCTGGCACCGTCTGCGACGGTTTTCATACGGGCTTCATGCGTCGTCGGTGTGGCCAGACGGATAACCGCCAGCTCATACGGCGCATACGCCTCGCGCAGAGGCATGTCTTCTTCCGGTGGAAGGTCGACAATGATTGTACCATCAATGCCTGCATCGCTCGCCGCGCCCGCAAACGTCTCATAGCCCATCAAATGAACCGGGTTTGCATAACCCATAAGAATAAGCGGCGTCGTCTGGTTCGTTTCGCGAAAGCGCTTGGCCAGCGCCAGAACGTCTTTCAGCGTTGTGCCTGCTTTCAGGCTGCGCTGACCGGCACGCTGGATAGACGGGCCATCCGCCATCGGGTCTGTAAACGGCGCACCCAGCTCGATCACGTCAGCGCCGTTGTCGACGAGCGCGTTCAGCACCTGATAGCTGGTTTCCAGATCAGGGTCGCCAGCCATGACGTAAGAGACCAGCGCAGAGCGGCCGTCAGACCGGGCTTTGTCGAATGCAGCGGAAATACGGGAAACTGGCATTAATTGGACCTGGTGTTTTCTAGAAGCCACGCTTCATAACGGGGATTTGCTGATACGCAAGGCGTAGCAAGAATGGCGGGGGTGTCAGACGGGTGCAGCGCCGTCACCAATTCATGGACGGCGTTCCACTGGTCTTTGCGGGTTTTAAGCACCAGCACGAACTCTTCATCCTGCTGGACGACACCGTCCCAGCGATAGACCGAGCGGACTGGCCCCTCAATATTGGCACAGGCCACAAGGCGGCCATCCACACAGGATGACGCCAGCTTGTGTGCCAGCTCCTGAGAGGGGCAGTTCACACGTATGAGAATAATATCAGTCATGATCGCTCCAGACGGGGCGGCGTTACATATCAATGCCAAGATGACCGGCAACAGAAAAGATATCCTTATCGCCGCGACCGCAGAGGTTCATGATGATAATCTGGTCAGGTCCCATCTCTTTGGCGACCTCGCCAATACGGGCAAGCGCGTGAGATGGTTCGAGCGCCGGAATGATACCTTCAAGACGCGTACAAAGCTGGAAGGCTTCAAGCGCTTCGTCATCGGTACAGGTCAGATATTCGGCTCGACCTGAATCGCGCAGGAAGGCGTGCTCCGGACCAATACCCGGATAGTCGAGACCAGCCGAGATCGAGTGCGCATCGATGATCTGGCCGTCATCATCCTGCAGAAGATATGTGCGGTTACCATGCAGAATGCCCGGCTTGCCACCGTTCAGCGCAGCTGCATGCATGCCCGTTTCAACGCCGTGGCCGGAAGCCTCAACGCCGATCAGGCGAACGCCTTCATCTTCCACAAACGGGTGGAACAGACCGATGGCGTTAGACCCGCCACCGATACACGCCATAACAGCGTCCGGCAGGCGGCCTTCACGTTCGAGCATTTGCTCCTTGGCTTCGCGGCCAATGATGGACTGGAAGTCACGTACGAGCTCCGGATACGGGTGCGGACCAGCCGCCGTACCGATGCAATAGAAGGTGTCGTCGACATTGGTCACCCAGTCGCGCAGCGCTTCGTTCATCGCATCTTTCAGCGTGCCCGTGCCGCTCTCAACAGGAACAATCTCGGCGCCAAGCAGACGCATACGGAAAACGTTCGGCTTCTGGCGCTCAACGTCTGTTGCACCCATGAAGACAACACATTGCAGGCCGAAGCGCGCACATACAGTCGCTGTCGCAACGCCATGCTGGCCTGCACCGGTTTCCGCGATGATACGCTTCTTGCCCATACGCATCGCAAGCAAGACCTGCCCGAGGCAGTTATTGATCTTGTGCGCGCCAGTATGGTTCAGCTCGTCGCGTTTGAAGTAGATCTTCGCGCCACCGAAATGATCGGTCAGACGCTCTGCGAAATAGAGCGGAGACGGACGGCCGACATAGTGCTTCCAGAGGTCATCCATCTGAGCCTGAAATTCCGGGTCCTTCTGAGCGGCCCGGTATTCTTTTTCCAGATCCAGAATGAGCGGCATCAGCGTTTCAGCAACATAACGCCCGCCGAATTCACCAAAGCGGCCATTCGCGTCCGGCCATTTATCCCAGGTATTGCGTAGATCCATCTTCAGACATGTCCTCTGTACGTCAGGGGCCTTTAGTCCTCCCACATAGCCCCGACGTCAAGACAGACTAGGCCTCGTAAAAGAATTCCTCGCGAGTTATTTTACCATCAAGCACGGAATAAAGCGCAATTTCACGTGCCTTGGTGCGCTCTCCGCTCTCTTTATCGGTAAAATCCATATTGAAAATCACCGTGAACTGATTGTCCCCGAAGCAAAACGGCCCCTCGGCTTTTGTCTCGTGAACTTCGTAAGCATTGTTCCACCAGTCATGCTTGGCTTTAACATCTCCAAGGCCATAGGTCTCACGCTCCATGCCGGGCATGGCCGCGGCTTCGACCGAAACCACCCCTTCATCATACAGCGTGGCGAGCGCTTCGGCCTCTTCGCCCTTATTGCAGAAATAGATCAGTTGATTGGCAACCGTTACCAGTACCGGATTGAACATGTGCGTGCGTCCCTTAGCAGCCTGTATTGAGGCCTCATCCTGACTCCAAAATTAGAACAAAACAAGAACATATATTCACGTTTACGACGTTACTCACAAGAGTCAGTTGCGCGGGTTTTCCGGAACTCTGCCCCGCCCCTTCGCGTTCCACTGGCAGATACACACCAAAAATGGAGCAAGATTTGACACACCAGATCACGCTGAAATCAATCGAACCCGTAACGCACGACACCCATCATCTGGTCTTCACCCGTCCGGAAAATTTTGATTTCGAGCCGGGTCAGGCGACAGATTTTGCACTCGACAAGGACGGCTGGCGCGATGAGCAGCGCCCCTTCACGTTCACCAGTCTGCCTGAAACGGACACGCTGGAATTCGTCATCAAATCCTATCCGGACCATAACGGCGTGACAGAACAGATTGCCAAAATGGAGCCCGGCGATAAAGCCCTCATCGAGGACCCGTGGGGCGCTATCGAAGATGAAGGCCCGGGCACGTTCATCGCAGGCGGTGCAGGCATCACGCCCTTCATTGCGATCCTGCGCGAACGCCTCGAGAAAAAAGGCACGCTCGCAGGCTGTACGCTGATTTTCTCAAACTCCACCGAGAAGGACATCATTCTCCGGAAAGAGTTTGAGGGCATGCAGGGGCTGAAAACGATCTTCACTGTGACCGATCAGGACGATGCCTCAGTCCATACAGAATTCGTCGACAAAGACTTTCTGAAAGACCATATCGATCCGACGCTCGGCAAATTCTACATTTGCGGACCGGACAAGATGGTGGACGAAGTTTCCGAGACGCTGAAGAGCTTCGGCATTCAGGATGAGCGCATCATCCACGAAGATTTCGAATAAACGACATCGCCGCGTTGGTTATGCCAGCGCGGCGATTTTCTGATAGCTCGCAGCTGCCGTCTGGATCTGCTGCTGTGAAATAGTGTTCAGCTCGCGCCCGTTCTCACGAGCCTCATCGGAGCGGGCGTCTGCGCTGTCGCGGTCATCATCGCGTGGCGGCTCGCCAGACCTCTGAGCAGACACCGGATCAAGGCCAGATGGCTTATCCTGACCGGATGCCTCAGCGTCATTTTCTGCTGCAGGGCTAACGTCTGCCGGCAGCGCAGCACCAAACGGTTCCGCTCCCTCAACCAGCTCACCCTCACCTGCCTCACCAGTGCGTTCAGCGCGCGATTGCGCCGCGAGTTCGGCCTGTGCTTCGCGTAGTGCTGCAGCGGCCGCCTGTGCGACCTTACGATCCTGATCTGATGGTTCTGCTGGCGCGAGCGCCGCGGCCTGAACCTGCTGCAGTTTCTGGATCGTCGCCTGCGGATCGCCTTCGACCGGCGCTGTGTCAATCTTCACCTCACCGCCAACCGCATAGCGCTTCCCGTCAGGCCCAACCTGATATTCATAAGATGGGGAACCGGCAAAGCTACCACCTGTTGCGGCGTGCGCTGCCTCGTGCGCGCGGACTTCGGCGTCGCGCTCTTTCAGCTCTTTGACCTGAGCCTGCTCTTCTTCACTCAGTTCGTTCTTGGCTTTAGTGCTTTTGTCGCCGCAGCTATTGCAGATACCAGCGGCACATTCAGGGCATTCTTCGGCCTTCACCGTTGTCTGCGTCTCGGTGACTTTCGTCACTTGCACCTGCTTGGATTCAGCAGCCTGGAGGGCCGCATCAGAGATTTCGACACGGTCAACTGGGTTGATTGCGGATGGAGACGGCGTCGACGCAGGCGCCTGCGCGGCAGGGTATCCTGTCGGCAGAGGAATAAAGGCTGTCTGCGGCGAACTGCTGATCTGCATGGCATTCCCGAAGGTCGAAAGAGTGCCAAGTATACATGTTCAGTCTTCATCAGCCCTGACCGGCTGGAGGTAAATTTGGGCCGATAGATTCACGGTCCGATAACTATAACTTTCCGCAGAAAGCTTTAATCAGCACAACGTCTTTCACGCCCTTTTCGGACTCCACACCGGAAGAAACATCCACCGCCTTCGCGCCCGAAATCTCTACGGCCTCTGCAACATTGTCAGGATTAAGCCCACCAGCCAGCAACCATGGCCGGTCACAGGAAAAGTCTTTCAATATGGTCCAGTCAAAGCTGTGGCCCCAACCGCCCGGCCGGTCTGCATCTTTTGGCGGTTTGGCATCAAACAGAAACCGGTCGGCAGCCGGAAAGTCGGCAACGGCCTCAAGGTCGACGGGCGCAGAGACCGGCAGCGCCTTCCATATCTCACCGCTTTTGCGGCGCGCACGGATATCTGAAATCAGCTGGTTATCCTCAGAGCCATGAAGCTGGATGTGATCGACACCCCATTCGTCTGCAAGACTGACAGCCTCATCCACCGTCGGATTTACGAGCAGGATGACCGTCTCAACATCAGGATTGATCGACTTGACGGAGGCCACAAGCTCAGCCCCCTCACTGCGCAGCACATGGCGCGGGCTTTTTTCGAAATGAACAAAGCCGACCCAGCGCGCTCCGGCTTTAATCGCCTCACGCACACTGCCCCGCTCTTTCAGGCCACAGATTTTGATATCAGTCTCACTCATCGCCCTTCATGTGCGGTAGAAGTGATGAAGGTCAATCCGTCAGGGTCTTGCTTTTAGCGATGCCTCACGCAAAACATGCCCGCTGAACATGTTTTGAGTACAGGATTTAAGCCATGCCTTTTGATATGCCCCGCCATGACTGGAGCCGCGACGAGATTAAAGCGCTTTACGAGCTGCCTCTCGACACGCTGATCGGCAGAGCGCTGGCCGTAAAACAGGCCAACTGGGCCGACGGTAAAATCCAGAAATCCCAGCTTTTGTCTATCAAGACAGGCGGCTGCGCGGAAAACTGCGGCTATTGCAGCCAGTCAGCGCATTTCGACACCGGCCTTGAAGCTTCCAAGCTGATGCCACTCAACGAGGTTGTTGAAGCCGCACGCGAAGCCAAAGCAGGCGGCGCAGACCGGTTCTGCATGGGCGCAGCCTGGCGCGAACTGAAAGATCGTGACCTGCCAAAAGTCGCTGACATGATCCGCGCGGTGAAAGCCGAAGGCATGGAAACCTGCGTAACGCTCGGCATGCTGGGCGAAGGTCAGGCCGAAAAGCTCGCCGAAGCCGGGCTCGATTATTACAACCACAATCTCGATACCTCGCGCGAATATTACGACAAGGTCGTCACCACGCGCACCTATGAGGACCGTATCGATACGCTCGGCAAAGCGCGTGAGGCTGGCCTGAACCTCTGCGTTGGCGGTATTCTCGGCATGGGCGAGAGCCGTGAGGACCGCATTGGCCTCATCCATGAGCTGGCGCAGCTCACACCGCATCCGGAGAGCGTTCCGATCAACATGCTCGTACCGATCGAAGGCACGCCACTCGGCGATTCTCCTGAAATCTCCGTCACCGAAATGGCGCGCGCGATTGCGGTGTGCCGTGTTGTCTTCCCGAAAAGCTGGGTACGTCTTTCCGCTGGCCGCGAAGGCATGAGCGAAGGCGAACAGGCGCTCTGTCTGCTTGCGGGCGCGAACTCCATATTCGTGGGCGCACGCCTTCTGACGACCGACAACCCAGGCGAGGACCGTGACGCGTCACTTCTGAAGAATACCGGCTTTGAAGCCGTCGCCCGCGACGTGATGCAAGTTTAAGAAAACCAGCGGCCTTCTGGTGGGCTAGTCCCACCAGAGGCCTGTTGTGTCGCGCGTGACATTGGTGCCGCAATGCACCTCCCCACCCCACCAATGGTGGGACAGCCAGTCATCGATCGACCACACGGTTATACCTGCTTCAGCATAGGCCTCGGTGACGGCAGCCTCCATAATGTCGACGCCATCAATCACCGCCCCCCATTGCTTGGGCGGAATATAGTTCTCGCGGTCCAGCAATAGCCCGTTCACGGCCGCAGGATAGAAGGCGATCATATGTCCCTGAGAATAGGTGATGTATTCGCGCGGCGTCACTTCAGCGTCCGCCATACTATTATCGGATGGACGAAGAGGCTGTTCGTCACGCACGCCCGGATGCGGCGCGACATCTGAAAATCCTGAATACTCGAACAAGCCTGGAATGCGTACGACCTCACTTTCCGGCAGCCCCGTCTCTGCGAGCAGGATTTGCAGGTTCAACTCCACACGGCGGCGTGCAAGTTCGTTATCCTCAAGAAAGGCTTCGTCCGCGAGCAGCTCATCAATTGTCATTTGCGGCGCTTCAGGATGCGAGAAAACCTGAGCCTCTCCATGCCCTGCCGCCTGCGCCTCGCGCAGCACCTCAAACGCCGCTGGAACGTCTTTGATCGCAATCGTCCAGCCATAGGCATTATCAGCAGGCAGGAACTGAACGAATTCGTCCACATGCGCGATGATCAGCCAGGAGGTGTCCAGCACGACAGGCTCCTGCACCCATTGCGCGTCAAAGAAGTTCGTAAAATCGGAATGCGGCGCATAACCATCGCCTGCATCGCCATAAATCACACGGCCTGCCGGATAAGACGCTCCGTCCAGCTCGTATGGCGGGATCGTCTCCAGATTACCGAAGGAGTCGGCCTGATGGTAATTGTCGCCGCCTGTCTGAACCACGCCAAAGCCCGGCCCTTTCAGCGCAAAGAGCGAGCGACCGGCAGAACGCGTTGGCTGCGGCGAGCGGATCGCGACGCGGATAATCTTCGCCTCACCGTCAGGGGCGGGCATGCTCATATAGCCGAACTCGACAAAGTCCTGCGCCCAATTGTCGATGGTGTCAAAACGGGCGAGCGGCGCGGTGAAGCCCGCGTCTGTCAGCGCGCCGGCGAGATCATCAACGAACTCACGATGCACGGGGAGGTCGCTTTGCGGCACATAGACTTCGTTCGCCCGCTCCAGATGGTTATGAATAACCACCGGCGCGACACGCATGGTGACACGGTCTGTCAAAACGTCAGCGCCGTCTGTCACAGTGAACTCGAGCGTAGTCACGCCATTCCAGATGTCTGCGCTGCGGATAATGTCACGGGAATCGACACCGAATGTCAGGCCCGTACTCAGCTCTTCAGCAGAGAGCTGCATGTCGCGCGTGAAATACTCCCAGCTCTCTTCGCGGAGAATGAAGATACGGATATTCTCATAGCCGATGCCAACCGCCACGACGGTTCCGAAGGCATCGTCGCTCAATCCGTTGACCGGCAGCGTTCGCACGGGCGCAAAATAGTCCGGCGCATGAGGCAAATCATCCGATGCATCATGGCAGGCTTCCAGCTCGTCATCGCTCAGGCTGTCGTCATCCGGTCCTACGCACCGGCCTGCCGTGTCACCGATATTGGCCAGAATGATTGCGCCGCGTTCGGCAGACCAGTCCGTCTTATCGTCGGCATCGAGATCGTTTACGCGACCATCCCGGTTTGTATCAGCAAGAATGGTGGCAACGGGCTCAACAGGTGCAGCCGTCAAAGGCTCCTCTGACGAACAGGCCGCAAGAAGAATGGTGAGCGCGCCCAAAAGCGGCGACGCCGAGCGGATAGAAGTCATGAATGCCCCGAAGCAGAATGGTGTATTTTGAAAGCACTAAGTGATGCCATTCTTCTTCCTGCAAGTCACTGAGAACAGAATTTCTGTTTACAGCGTCGCGCCGCCCGGTCGCCAACATGTTTTGCCTGTCCAGAGCGCAACACATCACTCGGCCCTCACACCTCTGTCATTGCCCGTCAGCGTGAGTTTATTCGCTCTTCAGGCTTGCATCACCTAGGGTCAGGGCTCCAAACACACCGGAGTTTTCAAATGATCCGCACATTCCTCGCCGCGTCTCTGATCGCGGCTTCCGCCCCAGCAGCCCTCGCACAACAGGCCATGGCTGACGAAGCCCCGATGGCCGACGAAGACCAGATGATGATGCATGTCGGCCCATCTGTTGGTGACACATTCGCTGACTTCACCGCACTTTCCACGGCGGGCGAAGCGCAAACGCTGGCAAACCTGTCAGGTGAAGCGGGTGCGGTTATCGTCTTCTCCCGCTCGCTGGACTGGTGTCCGTTCTGCCAACGCCAGGCGATCGATCTGAAAGACGCAGCAGCGCCGCTCGCCGAGCTCGGCTGGGAGCTGAACCTCATCACTTACGATGATCCGGAGACCCTCGGTGATTATGCGGGCGACAACGAAATCCCGTACACACTGCTCTCCGATACCGATTCAGCAATGATCAACGCGTTCCACCTTCGCAACACCGAAGTGCCTGCAGGTAGCCGCTATGACGGTATCCCGCATCCAGCCATCATCTTCCTCTCTCCGGAAGGCGAAGTACTCGCCATGCTCCGTGAGGAAGGTTACCAGAACCGTCCGCCAGTAGACGTGGTTCTGGAAACCGCCGGCGAACTGGCGAGCTGACGCAGAAACAGGGAAGCGGCGAAATCGCCGCTTCCTGCGTTGACTTGAGAGCGCCACCGGATGAAGTTTCCTCCCGATCCAAATCATTTCGGGGGCTCTCTTGGACACGATCTACACTCTTCACCATTTTGCGTGTTCCGGCGGCACGGTGCTGTCACGCATTATCGGCGGTATTGATCGCGCAGTCGTTCTGAGTGAAATCCATCCGGACCGGCACCTGCCACAGGTGTTCAACCCGATCTTCCAGTTTCGCAAATCCTATGGCCTCGACACGCCCGAAGATCAGGCGGCGTTCGACAGTGTTTTCGTCGAAGAAATCCGCGCCATTCAAAACATCTGTAAGCGCGAGAACCGCGTTCTGTTTGTGCGCGACCATTATCATCGGGACATTATCGTCAACCGCAGATCAGAGAGCCGGCTAACTGAAGTTCTGCTGCCTCATTTCAACATTAAGCGCATCTACACCTTCCGCGACCCGCTGGAAGTCTGGACGAGCATGAAGCTGAAAAACTGGCTCGAAGGTGCGAGTGTCGATGAATTCCTCGACCTTCAGGTAAAAGCCCTCGACGAATTCAGAGGCGATCTGAACCTGAATTACCATGACGCCTGCGTGCGGCCCGGTAAGTTCAAACGCGCTGTATTTGATTACGCGGGCATGTCTGAAGCTGAAGGTGATTTCGGCGGCCCGATGGATGACCGCCAACATTATACCGGCCAGAGCGGACGCTTCGGCAAGGAAATGGCGCCGCGCCCAACACGGTGGGGCGCATTGTCAGATGGCGACATTCTCGCCTTCGCGAACTCTCCGGTTTACGCTGAATTATGCCAGAGGACGGGCCTGAAACTGATCCCTGACCGGGATATTCCACCTCGCGTCCAGCGACTTCTGAACGCCTAGTCGGTCGAGACAAGCCCTTCTCGTTGAAGAAAGTCTGTCATCGGCGTCTCGACATAATATGCTGACAGATCAGACGTTTCCCACATCGCAAGCAGGTCTTCTGCATCGATGAAGTACTGCTTGAGCGCAGCGAAGATCGCTTCTGCGGAGACCTCATCAATCACGATATGAGGCGCGTTGGCGACTTTCGCGATCTGCTCCATCGTGCTGCCGCGTGGCACCACAGGCAGAACATTCAGCTCGATGGCCTCAATGATAATACCGGATGACGAAGACTGATACCGGTCACTATATGGCAGCAACACAACGTCTAATCCGGCAAAAGCGCGATAGTATTCATCCTGCGTCGCAAAGCCGGAGCGTATCGTGACGTTTGGATCCTGCTCCAGCCTGTCTATGTCAGCCTGCATGAAGGGCTTTTCACGAAAACCGCGCGCCTGAACCTTATCAAACTGCAACCGCCATTCGACCGGAAAATTGCTATAATCCGCCAGCGATATGAGGCCGGGCAGCACGCCATAACCCTTATCTTCGCGAGTCGCGCCCATCACGCCTACCCGAATTTTGCGTGGCCCGTCCTCAACGCCCCGCGGGCGCCTGTGAGCGCGCGCCGTCGATGCCACAGGATATACTGCTTTTTTGAACACCTGCCCGCGCGGATCACGTTCGCTGAGTTGTTCGGACACTGCACTGAACTCAGAATGCATAAGCACGCTGATCGTTCTTAGTTCGGCAAGTTTATCGAAGGGCTGAAGCACCAGCTCGGCCATGCGCGCATTAGCTTCCCGATTAAGCTCGCGCGGTGCGTATGCTACAGGCAGAAAATCGATGATAACACTGAACGACCGCTTCCCATCCTGTTCAGCCAGCCAGTTATAGACAGCCTTCAGCATGTTAGGTGTAACAGTCTTAAATACAATCAGATCGACATTCTCAACATCAAGCCGGTCGAGATCCTGCCTTAGCCATTTATTCTTTCGGTTCGGAAAGCGACCAAGGCTATCTCCGTGCGGCACGCCGACATACGTCCGAAATGTCAGCGCATTGCTTTGCGCAACGCCAAACCCTTCAACCGGCCGACTTTCCAAAGAAGTCAGAACACCAACCTCATCGAGCGCAAACCCTGTCTCCTTCAGATATGCGAGCATATGCTGCAAAGAGTTATGATGGTGGGAATTTTGATAATGGATTGCACCCGTATCAATAATCCTGACGCGTTTGTCGCTGACGTCTCCCAGTTCAGATGAAAGCGTTGCTCGCGTCGCCAGATATTCCGGGACGAGCCCTGACATGCCTACTGCAAACTCGGCAGCCAGATTTCTGTCATCCTGCTGCGCAGCATCCGACTCCAGCCATTTACGCATTAGCCTTTCGGCTGCATGCCATTCCCGAAACCGGATCATTATCTGCGCTAGAGCTACCAGCATATCCGGTGCCAGTGCCTCACCGAGACGGCTCAGATACACATCGTATGCGCCTGAGTTTTCTTCTGCGGCCGCAATACCAAAATGGTCCGCTACCCAAAGCGCCAGAAGCGGACAATCACGCGGTGCCTCATTCGCATAATTAAAAAAGTCGCGCACGACCTCGTTCTCGATAAAAATAATCCGGTTGGTCGTTAGCTCACGCAATAGGGTGAAACGTAGTGAAACGGAAAGGGCATGATAAACGTCAAAAAACCGCTCCGGCGCGCCAGCTTTCATTGCTGCTCTTAGCAAGCCGAGCAAAGGAGCCGGATTAGCAGGTTTTCGAGTATGTGCAGCGAGCCAGGCATTCATCGCGCCCTCCCACCTGCCCTGAAGCTGCGCCTCCCAGGCCAGGGCACGGAACGTATGAAGGCTGTCTGGCGCCAGGTCTTCCAGTCGCGCCCTGACAGCTGAAATCTCAGCAAGATCACGCGACCTGATTGCATGCCCGAGACGCTGCTCTAACTCGCTTTCCAAAAGCCAACTCCTGATTCACGGAGTTGATCACACTGTAATTCGAGAGATTTGTCAGCGCCTTAGCTGAACAGAGCTGTGAGCTAGTCGCTAAACTGCTTTTGCGTGGCGGTTGGCAGGCACAGCATTGGGCGAAGAATAGGCGTCAAAACACTGAGCCACACTACGTAACAACACGCGCGCCTCTACCGGCACTTGAACAACGCTGCCTGTGACATCACAAATGCCCAGACGCTCCAGCCCGCGCAAAAGTTCAAACGCATCCGCAAAGTGAGAGACTGGCACATCAAATCGCTGACAGACCTTGGCCACGTCGACTTGCATGTCGCACATCAGACGCTCGATCACAGCGCTGCGCAGGCGGTCTCCATCGGTACGCCTCACGCCGCGGCGATGCGGAATGTCACCCGCCATCACGCTCTCGGAATAGTCGCGAATGTCTTTGGCATTTTGAACAAAGCCGCCCGGAAATTCTGAAATACCTGACGGGCCGAGCGCGATCAGCGTACGGCAGGTATCCGTCGTGTAGCCTTGAAAGTTTCGGTGCAGCGCACCTGTTTTCAGTGCACTGGCGAGTGCATCTTCTTCACGCGCAAAGTGGTCGAGGCCGATCTGCACATAGCCGAAATCCACCAGCGTTTCAGACAGGGCTTCGAACTGGTCAAAACGGGCTTTCGTGTCAGGAAGTGTCTTTTCGTCAATGGCGCGCTGGTGTTTTGCAAACCATGGCACATGGGCATAGCCGAACGCAGAGATGCGGTCCGGCTTCAGGCTGGCAGCCATTTCTGCAGAATGCGCAACACTCTCAGCTGTCTGGTGCGGCAGGCCGTAGAGAAGGTCAAAATTGATAGCTGTAATGTCAGCCGCACGCAGCGCTTCGACGGCTCCCTTCACAAGAAGGAAAGGCTGAATTCGATTGATCGCTTCCTGAACCGTGCGGTTAAAATCCTGCACGCCAAGGCTGGCACGCGTGACACCGCCTGCGGCCAGCGACTGGATCATTTCAGGGTTCAGCGTTCGTGGATCCAGCTCGATGGATATTTCAGCTTCATCATCAATGCAGAAGGCATCGCGCAGCGCATCGAGCACGCGCAGCATGTCTTTCGGGTTCAGCGCGTTTGGCGTGCCGCCGCCAAAATGAAGATGCACACCGCCGCCATGTTGCGGTAGCTTCGCCTTCCAGAGTTCAATCTCTTTCAGAAGAACATCAACGAAGCGCCCGATACGGGTATAGCCGTTTGGAACCGTCGTATGGCAGCCGCAATACCAGCAAAGCTGCTCGCAGAACGGTACATGCACATAAACAGAGATCGGCTCACCTGGCCCGATACCGGCAATCCAGCTCGAAACAGCATCCGCATCCGGATTATCCTCAAACTGCGCGGCAGTCGGATAACTGGTATAGCGAGGGACGGGCTTCTGAGCGAAATCGAACCATTCAGGGCGCATGCTGAACTCCATGAGTGTCTGGGGAGTTGCAATATCTACGTGCAATTACCCCTTCTTAGAATGTGGCCATCTGGCACTGAGACAGTTTGAAGCGCTTAATAGGGCTTTTCATCCGATGAGAAGGTGATCTTCGGATAGACATTCGTGACAAATTTTGGTCTACAGCCTTCAACAAAAATCTCTTCAGTGCGGAGCGCATCAGCATGTCAGGTGAATTGATCACGGTATTCGGCGGGTCAGGTTTTCTCGGTCGCTATGTTGTGCGCAATCTGTGCCGCGCCGGTTATCGGGTTCGCGTCGCGGTTCGCAAGCCGCATCTGGCGGGTGATCAGCGCCTCGCAGGTGATGTCGGCCAGGTCCAGATCGTTCAGGCTAATGTCCGCAACCGTCCGAGCATCCAGCGCGCTCTTGAAGGCGCGTCCGGCGTCATCAACCTTGTTGGTATTCTGTTCGAACGTGGCCAGCAGACTTTTGAAGGCACTCAAGGCCTTGGCGCGAAGAACGTTGCAGAGCTTGCAGCTGAAGCCGGCATCACAAACTTCGTCCAGCTGTCTGCGATCGGCGCCGATGCCGAAAGCGAAGCTGAATACGCCCGCACAAAAGCTGCAGCCGAAGCAGACGTACGCCAGTACATGCCTAGCGCGGCAATCGTACGCCCGAGCATTATTTTCGGGCCTGAAGATGACTTCTTCAACCGTTTCGCCAGCATGGCCCGCTTTACACCGGCGCTTCCACTGATCGGTGGCGGCGAAACCAAATTCCAGCCAATCTTCGTTGGCGATGTTGCTGATGCCGTTGTCAAAGCGCTGCAGTCAGACGCCGCCAAAGGCCGCACTTTCGAAATTGGCGGCCCGGCTGTCTACACATTCAAGGAAATCCTTGAATACATCACCAAAGAAATTGACCGTCCGCGCCTTCTTGCGCCGCTTCCATTCTTCCTTGCGAAGCCAATCGGTCTCGTCACGGGCACGATCTTCAGCTTCTGGCCGTTTCCTGCGCCGCCAATCACTGGCGATCAGGTCGAAATGCTCAAGACGGACAATGTTGTCGGAATCAGCGGCGAAGAGAATATCGGCACGCTTGCAGACCTTGGTGTGACCGAGCTTGAGAGCGTCGAGACAATCGTTCCGACTTACCTCTGGCGTTTCCGCCCGCAGGGTCAGTTCCACGAAGTCAAAGACGCTTAAGCTTTTCAGGAACAAGTGAGGGGCCCCACCCGTTCTGTCTTCAGTAGGTTCAGACAGAATGGAGGCCCCTAATGAAACGCACAGGCACAGCTAAATGGAGTGGTTCGCTTAAAGACGGCAGCGGCACAGTGTCCACGCAGTCAGGCGTCCTCACAAACTCACCTTATTCTTTCAAAGGTCGCTTCGAAGACGAAGACGGCAAGACCGGAACCAATCCGGAAGAGCTGATTGGCGCGGCCCATGCCGGCTGTTTCACCATGCAGCTCTCGCACATGCTGGCAGAAGCAGGTCATCCAGCTGACATGCTGGAAACAACCGCGAACGTTTCGGTCGAACCGGCCGATGGTGGCGGCTTTGAAATCACCAAAAGCCATTTGCAGCTTTCGGCACGCGTTCCTGGCATCGACAATGACGAGTTCATGAAGCTTGCGAACACAGCGAAATCCGGCTGCCCTGTATCAAAGGCGCTGGCCGGCACAGAGATTTCCATGGAAGCCAAGCTTCACGACTAATCAGACAACAAAAAAGGCGCCTCTGGGGGGCGCCTTTTTCTTATCCGTGAACGGTGCGGAGCTTAGTATTCCCGCATTGGCTCTTCTTCCATCTCACCTTCGAGCTCCGGCTCATGCGCTTCGTGTTCAGCATGATCGCCGTGTTCGACGTGCTCACGATGGATAAATACCCGCGCCTCACCATCAAGCTCGATATCGAGATCGCGCTCCAGCTCTTCCAGATCGATAATGCCCGCCAGGCCTTCCTCATCCAGCAGAGCCTGCAGCTCCTCAAGACCTGAAAGATCAATCTCTACGCCTTCAAGTTCGGCAATGCGTGCGATCTCATCGGTATCGATTTCCTGAACGACGATTACGGCACGCGCGGCCTCACGCACAGCGGCGCGCGCTTCATCGCGGGCACGTGCGATTTCGATGCGGATATGCTCGCGGTCGGCAAGTTCCATCGCCTGCGCACGTGAGATATGCGCCTCGATTTCCATTTCTTCGATTTCGGACAGACGTTCCATCGTCCGCTCGATGATCTCCTGGATCTCTTCGTCAGACATATCGACGTCAACATTTTCGACCCAGCGATGCTCGCGAACTTCAATCTCGCCATCTTCAAGCGATCCAAGCTCGGTCCGGTTCACAGTAATGACGCGGACTTCCTCGCCTTCGTCGCTGATGAAGACATTATCATTCACGCCTGTGACGACAGCTTCAGAATTGAACTCGTCAGCCGAAATCTGGCCATCATCATTCGTATCGAGGATTTCAAATACAGCGCTGTCGTTTGCAGAAATTTCGCCCGCGGTGAGAACACCGTCGGAATTGCGGTCAAGCCGCTCAAAAGCTTCGTCAGAAGCTGCTGATGGCATAGCGAGCAACATCGCGCTGCTGGCCGCGACTGCGCCGGCAGTTGCCAGCGACTTTCTAAGATTACGCTTCATAAGGGTCACAACGTCCTTCATCTGGAATTGGCGTTGTGACTGCCGGTCGTGCTCGTCGAGGAAACCCTCAATGCCTGCGCGCAGAGCTTCACTGGCTGTGAGGCCTTCCTTTTTGCATGCTTCCATGAAAGCGATTTTCTGCGAGTAAGAGAGTCTTACCTCGAGACTTTCACTCTTTTTTTCTTCACGCATAGCGCACTGCCTTTCGGGTTCACGACCATTCAGTCACGCACTCAGCGGACCAGTAATTCACGTAAAAGAGAAACGAACTCACGTCTGGATGCCAGAAAAAACGTGTCCGGACACCTGAAATATCGGTCATTTTAGCCCTGGCGGCCTACCACTTAATGCCCATTTTCTGCTTCGCCCATTCGGCAAAATCAGCCGGCTGGTCATAAGCGCGCTCATCCAGAGAGCCAAAGGCAAGAAGTGTCTGTTCAGACGTTTCCAGGCGAACACCTTTCGGCGGGGCCTGCCCTTCCAGCCAGTAGGACGCGTTGTTCATATCCTGGCTCGGATCGACGACAAACATGACGCGCGTGCCGCCATTGCCTTCTTCATCACGACCAAAAACAAGACCGTAAATCGTCTCACGTCCCCACATGCCACGACTGATCTGCTGCACTTTACCGTCAAGCAGAACCTCGTCATGAGACATGTGACGTCGCCATTGCAGAATGTGCATGTCATTCCCGTTGACGATCTTGATGTCGATTTTCCAATGCGCCATGCGCACGAGCGTTGCGTCCATAAGACCCTCCAGCATTTATCGAAAAGCAATATTGCCGTTTTTCGATAAAGTCAAGCCGTCAGCTTTTGTCCGGACAAAGTCGGGATGCTAGCTGATCCAGCCGAATGCGAGCGGAGAGGCCAGAACGAGCACAATCGCGAGTACGATCCGGTACAGCACGAAAGGCAGAAAGCTTATCTTCTCAAGCAGCCTCATCAGCGCCCAGATGGAGAAGATACCAGAAAGGAATGAGAGCGCCGCCACGATCAGACCATCCGTCAGATTAGCTGCCCCTGTCGTCTCTGCCGTCAGCAGCTCCAAAATCGCATAGGCACCTGTAGCCGCAAGGATTGGCGCACCAATCAGCATTGAGAACCGCGCGGCCTCTGTACGCTTGTAACCAAACCAGCGCGCTGCCGTCATGGTGATGCCGGACCGGCTTGTGCCAGGAAGAAGCGCAGCAACCGCCTGCGTCGCGCCGATGAGCACAGCGTGCATCACGCCCATCTCATCCATGGACTTTACATTGCCGCCGCGCGTATCAGCCCACCAGAGCGCAATACCAAAGACCAGCGTTGTTGCCGCGACTGTAAGTGGACCACGAAGCCCGTCTTTCAGTTCATCGCCCGCCAGAATTTCAAACCCGCCAACCACGGCCAGAGTGATCGGCATGGATAGAAGAATGAGCATGGCAAGGCGCGCATTCGAAGAGAGCGTTTTCCGCGTGGCTGCAGCGCCCACAAGCTCAAACCCGCCACCAATTGCCCGGCCTACATCCTTCCAGAAATAGAGAAGCACGGCGAACAACGTTCCAAGATGCGCCATCGCATTGATCAGAAGTTCATCATGCGCGCCAAAACCGAAATAACTAGAGGCCAGAAGCACGTGTCCGGACGAGGAAATCGGCAGCCACTCGGTAATTCCCTGCAGAAGTGATATAAGTATGATCTGCATTAGCGACATAGCGTGCGTCCCGTCCCACGTTTCCGACGCGTTCTGGCATATCTGACTTCTGCAGAATCGACTAGCTGATCGCCCGATTTTTTAGATTAAAATCATTTTGATATATATCAATCCTATGCGAACCAGTCGCAATTCCTGAAACGCACGATATTCCCTCAGTATATATATCACCTTGATACATGATGCAGATTCTTCGCTTGCTAAGGCTATTTCTCAGAGATATGTTTCGGCCAAATTCAGGAGAAGCCCATGTCGACACGAATGCTCAAATTCGTTTCGACCGAGCAGGAGCGCCCGGTCAAACGGAGCGCTGAAGACCGGTCGGATGATTTCCACGAAATCTATCGTGAGTTCATCGAAGCTAAAGCCGAAGAACAGTCTGGCCGCTGTTCACAATGCGGCGTGCCTTTCTGTCAGGAACACTGCCCGTTGGGGAACAATATTCCGGACTGGCTGATGCTCACGGCAAACGGTCGCCTTGAAGAAGCCTATCAGGTCTCTTCTGCGACGAACAACATGCCGGAAATCTGTGGCCGCATTTGCCCGCAGGACCGTCTGTGTGAAGGCAGCTGCACGACCGAGCAATCAGGTCATGGTGCAATCACAATCGGCGCTGTTGAGAAATACATCACCGACACGGCGTGGGAAAACGGCTGGATCAAACCGATCACACCGCCGCGCGAGCGTGCGCAAAGCGTTGGCATTATCGGTGCGGGTCCGGGCGGCCTTGCTGCGGCTGAACAGCTGCGCCGCAAAGGCTATAAGGTCACCGTCTATGACCGTTATGACCGCGTCGGTGGCCTTCTGGTGTACGGTATTCCGGGCTTTAAGCTTGAAAAAGAGGTGGTTCAACGCCGCGCTGACTATCTGGACGCGTCCGGTGTTGAGTTCGTACTGAACTGCAATGTCGGCGAAGACATTTCCTTCCAGGACCTGCGCGCCAAGCACAGCTCCGTTCTGATCGCGACAGGCGTTTATAAAGCCAAGTCACTTAACGCTCCGGGCGCTGGCGCCGAAGGCGTCTACCCTGCGCTTGAGTATCTGACGACATCCAACAAGCAGAACCTTGGTGATGCTGTTCCGGATTACGACAGCGGCAAGCTGAACGCCAAAGGCAAGAAAGTCGTCGTCATTGGCGGCGGTGATACAGCGATGGACTGCGTTCGTACAGCGATCCGTCAGGGCGCAAGCTCTGTGACGTGTCTCTACCGTCGTAACCGCGAAAACATGCCGGGCTCCCAGCGTGAAGTCGCGAACGCGGAAGAAGAAGGCGTCACATTCGAGTGGCTGGCTGCGCCGCGCGCGGTCATCGACAATGGTGGCAAGGCATCAGCCGTTCGCGCTGTTCGCATGCGCCTCGGTCTGCCGGACGCATCAGGCCGTCAGGCACCTGAAGAAGTACCGGGCTCTGATTTCGATATTGAAGCTGACATGGTTATTCAGGCACTCGGCTTTGATCCGGAAGACCTGCCTATCCTCTTCAACGAGAACCAGCTCACCGTGAACCGTTGGGGCGCTGTCCGCGTCGATTACTCCACCATGATGACAAGCATGGATGGCGTATTCGCTGTTGGCGACATTGTCCGCGGTGCATCGCTTGTCGTCTGGGCCGTCAAAGAAGGCCGTGACGCAGCTGAGTCCATTCACGAATACCTGCTCGCTTGCGCGACAGATCGCCCTGTAGCGGCGGAGTAAGATCATGACTGATTACACAAAAACATATCTCGAGAACCGTCAGAAGCTCATCGACGCGCACGCTTATGATCCACGTGATGAAAGCGATGCCTGCGGCGTAGGCCTCATCGTTGCTCTGGACGGCCAGCCACGTCGTGAGATCGTCGAAAAAGGCGTTCGCGCGCTGAAAGCGGTTTACCACCGCGGCGCGGTTGATGCAGACGGCAAGACAGGTGACGGCGCGGGTATCCGCGTGGACGTCCCGCAGGACTTCTTTAAAGAACAGGTTGCCCGTACCGGACACGATCCAAGCCGCGCGCCTATCTGCGTTGGTCAGATCTTCCTGCCACGTACAGACCTGTCTGCTCAGGAAGCTGCCCGTACAATCGTGGAAGCAGAAATCCTGAAATACGGCTTCTACATCTATGGCTGGCGTCAGCCGCCTATCGATCCGAGCATTATCGGTCAGAAGGCGAACGATACACGTCCCGAAATCGAGCAAGTCCTCTTCTATGACGCGCAGGACCGTTCCCGCGCTGATCTGGAGCGTGCGCTTTACATCTGCCGTCGCCGTATCGAGCGCCGCGCACGTGAAGCGGCTATTCCAAGCTTCTATGTCTGCTCTCTGTCTCAGCGAAACCTGATCTATAAAGGCATGTTCCTCGCGGAAGACATCGACAACTTCTATCCGGACCTCAAAGACGAGCGTTTCGTTTCAGCTGTCTGCATTTATCACCAGCGCTACTCCACCAACACCTTCCCGCAATGGTGGCTGGCTCAGCCATTCCGCATGCTGGCGCACAATGGTGAGATCAACACAGTTCGCGGTAACGAGAACTGGATGAAGTCACACGAAATCCGCATGGTTGCTGATGCGTTTGAGGGTCACGAAAACGACCTCAAGCCTGTTATCTCAGCTGGCGCGTCTGACTCCGCGTCTCTCGATGCTGTCTTCGAAATGCTGGTTAAGGCTGGCCGCTCCGCGCCTATGGCGAAAGCGCTTCTCATGCCGGAAGCCTGGTCGAAGCGTGACAGCGTCATGGCTGACGAGCATGCAGCGCTCTATTCTTACGCCAACTCCGTGATGGAGCCATGGGACGGCCCTGCCGCGATCGCAGCCTTTGACGGCCGCTGGGCGATTGCTGGCCTTGACCGTAACGGTCTGCGACCGATGCGCTACGCCCTCACACGTGACAACATTCTGGCTGTCGGCTCTGAATCCGGTATGTGCCCGCTTGACGAAGAAGAGATCGTCAAGAAAGGCCGTGTCCGTCCAGGCGGCATGATTGCTGCCGATATTGAAGAGCACAAATTCTACGAGCACAAAGAGATCGTCTCCAAGCTCGCGGCTAAGCACCCGTATCTGGAATGGCTTGAAAACGTCAAAGAACTCGAGCCAATGATCGGCCCGGGTGAAGAACCTGTAGCCTATGGCGCGGACGAACTGCGCCGTCGCAAGCTCGCAGCAGGCTTCACCATGGAAGATATGGAACTCATCCTCGCGCCTATGGTGGAAGATGGCAAAGAAGCTATCGGCTCCATGGGTGACGACGCGCCGCCGGCGGTCATTTCCGACACATATCGTCCGCTGTCTCACTTCTTCCGCCAGAACTTCTCTCAGGTGACAAACCCGCCAATCGACCCGCTTCGGGAAGATCGCGTCATGTCTCTGAAGACACGCTTCAAAAACCTCGGCAACATTCTGGCCTCCGACGCGACACAAACCGATGTGTTCGTGCTAGAAAGCCCGGTTCTGTCCAACGGCATGTATAAGCGTTTCCGCGAGATGATGGGCGACCGCGTCTGCGAGATCGACTGTACATTCGCGCCGCCTCGGGCAAATGCCTACACAGGTGACAGCCTGCGTGCCTGCCTCGACCGCATCCAGCAGGAAGCTGAAGACGCAGTGCGTTCCGGCCATGAGCACATCGTCCTCACCGACGAATTCCAGGGTCAGGACAAAATCGCTGCGCCAATGATCCTCGCAGCAAGTGCGGTTCAGTCTCACCTTGTGAAGCAAGGCCTGCGCTCATTCTGCTCGATCACTGTCCGCTCGGCTGAGTGTCTCGACACGCACTATTTCGCAGTGCTCGTCGGCTGTGGCGCGACATGCGTGAACGCTTACCTCGCGCAGGATTGTATCGCAGAACGCCACGCTAAAGGCCTGTTCGGCGACATATCTCTGAACGAGTGTGTGCGCCGCCAGAAAGCATCCATTGAAGGCGGTCTTCTGAAGATCCTCTCCAAAATGGGCATCTCGGTCATATCGTCTTATCGCGGTGGTTACAACTTCGAAGCGCTGGGCCTTTCCCGTGCGCTCGTGGCAGAATACTTCCCGGGCATGACGAGCCGTATCTCCGGCATCGGCCTGGGCGGTCTTGAGAAGAAAGCTATCGAAATTCACAACAAGGCATATGATGAAGACGTCATCTCCCTGCCAATTGGTGGTTTCTACCGCATCCGTCGCAATGGCGAGCGTCACGCGCTTGATGGCAAGCTGATTCACCAGCTCCAGTCCGCGTGCGACACCGGCTCTTACGCCCGCTATAAGACATTCTCTCAGGCGCTGCGTGATCAGGACCCGATCCAGCTTCGTGACCTTCTGGACTTCAAACCGGCAGAACGCTCTGTTCCGCTCGACGAGGTTCAGTCCATCAACGAAATCCGCAAGCGCTTCCTGACGCCGGGCATGTCGCTTGGTGCGCTCTCTCCGGAAGCACACGGCGCGCTCAACATCGCTATGAACCGTATCGGCGCGAAGTCGGTGTCCGGTGAAGGCGGCGAGGACCGCGACCGCTACAAGCCGCTTCCAAACGGTGACAATCCGAACTCTGCAGTGAAGCAGGTTGCCTCTGGTCGCTTCGGTGTGACCGCTGAATACCTGAACCAGTGCCGCGAGATCGAGATCAAAGTCGCTCAGGGTGCTAAACCGGGCGAAGGTGGCCAGCTTCCGGGCTTCAAAGTCACCGAGATGATTGCACGTTTCCGGAATTCTACGCCGGGCGTGACACTGATCTCACCTCCGCCGCACCACGACATCTACTCGATTGAGGACCTCGCTCAGCTCATTTACGACCTGAAGCAGATCAACCCGATCGCACGTGTCTGCGTGAAGCTCGTTGCCCGTTCAGGCGTCGGCACAATTGCAGCTGGCGTGGCGAAAGCGAAAGCAGACGTCATTCTGATCGCTGGTAACAACGGCGGCACAGGCGCTTCCCCTCAGACGTCGATCAAATTCGCAGGTCTGCCTTGGGAAATGGGTCTGGCTGAAGCACACCAGGTTCTGTCACTCAACAATCTGCGCGATCAGGTCACCCTGCGTACAGATGGTGGCCTGCGCACAGGCCGTGACATTGTCATGGCGGCTATGCTGGGCGCTGAGGAATACGGTATTGGTACACTCTCACTCGTCGCGATGGGCTGTATCATGGTTCGCCAGTGTCACTCGAACACCTGCCCTGTCGGCGTATGTACACAGCGCGACGACCTTCGCGAAAAGTTCACCGGCACACCGGACAAGGTTGTGAACCTGATGAGCTTCATTGCTGAAGAAGTCCGTGAAATCCTCGCTGACCTCGGCTTCACAAGCCTTGATGAAGTGATCGGCCGCACAGACCTCCTGTCTCAGGTGTCTCGCGGCGCGGCTCACCTTGATGACCTCGATCTGAACCCGCTTCTGGTCAAAGTCGAGCAGGATAAGCCGATCAGCTACAAGCCGAACCACCGCAACGAAGTTGCAGAAACGCTCGATCACCAGATCCTGCGTGACGCGCAGCCATTCTTCGAGCGTGGCGAGAAAATGCAGCTGGCTTACGGCGTGAAGAACGTTATGCGCGCTATCGGCACGCGTGCGTCTTCGGAAATCGTGCGCCAGTTCGGCAATGATGCGATCCCGGCAAACCGCCTCTGGATTTCACTTCGCGGTTCTGCGGGTCAGTCCCTTGGCGCCTTCGCGGTCAAAGGCCTCACCCTCGAAGTCACCGGCGACTCCAACGACTATGTCGGCAAGGGCCTCTCCGGCGCGACCATCATTCTGAAGCCGTTCTCACACCTCGCGACAGAGGCTGCGACGAACACCATTATCGGCAATACCTGCCTTTACGGTGCGACGTCGGGCAACCTCTTTGCAGCAGGTCAGGCAGCAGAGCGTTTCGCGGTTCGTAACTCTGGCGCGACAGCTGTCATTGAAGGCTGCGGCTCTAACGGCTGTGAGTATATGACGGGCGGCAAGGTCGCGATCCTCGGTGAAGTTGGCGACAACTTCGGCGCGGGTATGTCTGGCGGCATGGCCTTCATCTACGATCCAGACAACAACTTTGCGAACGTTGTGAACCCGGATTCAGTCGGCTGGTACCGTGTTCAGTCTTCTCACTGGGAAGGCGTTCTCAAGAAGATGATCCAGAACCATCTGAAGCGCACGGACTCGCGCCGCGCCATGACCATTCTCGACCAGTGGGAAACAGAGCTGCCACACTTCTGGCAGATCGTTCCTCACGAGATGAAAGACCGTCTGGATCAACCGATTTCCGAGACTGCGGCAGCCTGACGAACCTCCGGCTGACTGCACCCTCCGGCGAGCCCCAATATTTCGCCGGACCCTTGAGTAGAGTGCCCTTACCCCGGCTCTGTTTGCCCACAGAGCCGGGGTTTTCAATTTCCGTCCATCGCACAACAAAAACCCCGGAAGAGCGAACTCATCCGGGGCTTTTGAAAGACATTCCGTCTTATGAGGTGCTGGCGTTATGCGGCAGCTTTCTCATTCACGCCTGTTTCGGCGATCATTGTCATGCGCTTGTCGCCACCCATCGTGTCATCAAGACACTTATAAAGGGCACGGGCCTCATTCTGTTTACCGAGGCGGCGAGCGAAGGCTGCACTTGAGCCGTAACCGGCCATCGCATAGTGCGCCATGCGCTGATACTGGGTGATAATCACGGCGTCCTGCACTTCGCTATTTTCGAAGTCCGCTTCAATGCCATGGGCTTTTGCCTCTTTTACGAGACCTTCCATGCCTTTGCAGAACTCGCCCTTCGGGTCGGCATCATAGCTTTTCAGAATATCCGCGACGATTTCCTTACCGTCCTGAATACCTTTTACGCCATCGTTCAGCGCCTGTTTCAGGTTCGCGTCCGTTGCGTGTTCCGCCAGCTTGCGCGTGGCTTTTTCGGCCTGATTGTTCGCGCTGTAAATGTCCTGAAGCTGGTCGATATATACGTCTTTCAGTGTTGCAAGAGCCATGGGTGTCTCTCCTTTCAATTGGCGGGCACGTTCATCGCGCCTCTTCAACAAACCAACGGAAAGCCCCCGCTCCATGTTCCGAAAAAATTCGGTGCGTGCTAGAAATCTTCTATGACACTGGATGAGTATAACGCCTTCTGCGACAGCCTTCCGCACACCACACATGTGGTGCAATGGGGCGGTTCTCATGTCTGGAAAATCGGCGGAAAGGTGTTTGCAATTGGCGGCGCAGATGCGCAAAACACGCTCGACCGGTGCTCGTTTAAAATTTCCCGCATGGGCTTTGATATTCTGAAGGAACAGCCCGGCCTACAGGGCGCGCCGCATCTGGCCTCACGCGGCATGAGCTGGATTCAGCGCACAACCGACGAGACCATGTCAGACGAGGAGCTCCTCAGCTATATCCGCGACAGCTATACAATTGTCAGCCGCGGCTTGACGAAGAAGCTGCAGCGTGAACTGGGCCTGCTAAGCGAATGACACGTCCCGACACCTGGCCCTTTGATAAGTACCTGCGAGACGATGAGACGATCATCTGGCGTCAAAGGCAGGTGCGCGCTCATTGGGGGCGAATAGCTTTGTGTGTTTTGTTCGGCATCTTCTGTTGGCCCGTAACTTATTTCGGTGAACGGATGCTATTCGAAACTTACTTGGAAGTAGAGTTTTTTGATTTCCTGCAATACGCAGTGGTCCTGATGCCGCTACATTGTATCGCCATTGTCGGCTTTCTTAGCCTCATCGGAATTCCTCGAAGTTTCTTTTACCACTACGCTCTTACGAACAAGCGCGTTTTGATCGTGAATACCTTCCTCGGAAGAGACTACCGATCCCTTCCCGGTAGTTGGATGAATCCGTCTTTCATATTGCCAAACAGCCTCGGCAAAACGGGAACGGTTAAAATGCCGTGCGCTCACATGCTCGGACTAGGCGGAATAGGAAAGCGAACTGCCGATTGGAATATTGCTGCCCACGGTACCGGCTACAGCTTATGCTGGATGTGTGCGCACATCCCAAAAGATCTAATTGGCGTTAGCGAACCGCAAAAACTTGCTAACCTGATCAAAACCACACTTTCACCACTACAACAGGCCGATCAAAAGGCTAGGGAAGCCGCCCATCCTGATTATGGCTAGTCCGCTCTTTCATGGACGCTCAATTGCATGACATATCATATAGTTAAGTCACTCTGCCTTGCTCTCGCGCTTACGCCTGTTGCGGCCTGCGCAGAGGACGCGCCGTCGCACTGCGCACGTGAAACCGTTTATGACGCGCCTTTCGTCATTTGCCGGTTTGATCAGAGCGCGGACATCCGCCTGTTCCTTACCGCGCCCGACGGCGAACCGTATGGCCATTTTGAACGGCTTGAGGAAGCACTCAATACAGATGGCAAGACGCTCGCCTTCGCGATGAATGGCGGCATGTATCACGAAGATCGCACGCCGGTCGGGCTTTACATTGAGGATGGCGAACAGGCTCAACAGCTGATGACCCGCGAAGGGCCGGGCAATTTCGGCATGCTGCCGAATGGCGTTTTCTATATAGACGCATCGGGCGCGCACGTTCTGGAAAGCCTCGCCTACCGCACGCTTGCGCCCGAAGCGTTATACGCCACCCAATCAGGCCCTATGCTGATCATCGATGGCGATTATCACCCCTCGCTCAACCCTGCAGGCACGTCGCTCAAACGGCGTAACGGTGTCGGCGTCAACGAAGAGACCGGCGAAGTCGTTTTCGTAATCTCCGACACCTTCGTGAACTTTCACACCTTTGCCCGCGTTTTCCGCGACCATCTCGGCACGCCCAACGCGCTATACCTCGACGGTACGATCTCACGCGTTTATGCACCTGAGCTATCGCGCAATGAGCAAGGCTTCCGTATGGGGCCAATTATTGGCGTCATCGAGAACGCAGAAGAGTAGGCATGACAGATACGATCACGATTGGCAGCCGCTTTAACGGGCCGCCGGGCTCAGGCAATGGCGGTTATTCTGGCGGGCTGCTGGCCAAAGAGATGCAAGCCTCCGGCGCTGTGCTCGTTCAACTGCGTGCGCCGCCGCCGCTCGATACGCCGCTGAGCGTCATAACGTCAGATGATGGTCTTGATGCCATGCTGGGCGAAACGCTCATCATCAAAGCCCGCCCGGCTGTTCCTCTGAACGCTGCGCCTGAAGCGCCCGCGCAAAGCCTTGCCGCGAAGGGCCCTGAAACCTTCAACTCAATTGAAGACCATGTTTTTCCGGCATGTTTCGTCTGCGGCCCTCTGCGCGAACCGGGCGACGGGCTCTGCCTCTTTACCGGCCGCCTTGAAGGCTATGATGGCGTTGGCGACCTCTGGACGCCGGACGAAAGTTTCTGCGATGAGACGGGCCGAGTCCGCGCCGAATTTCTTTGGGCCGCGCTGGATTGCCCGGGCGCCTTTGCCATTGGCAATCAGGAAAATCCTATGGTGCTCGGCCAGATGACCACGCAGATAAGCGAGCGCCCGAAAGCCGGTGAGACGCTCACCGTTGCCGGCTGGCTGAACTTCCATGATGGACGCAAGCATGGTGCGGGCACGGCCATTTACCGCGCCGACGGCACATGCCTTGCCCAGTCTGAGCAGATATGGATAGAGCTGAAGCCCAAAACCGCCTGATTGCAGCCAGTCGCGCACAGAAAAGGCTTTCACCACACGCCCATTCTCCGTAAAGAGAGGGCAAATCCCACCTGCCAATACAGGGGCACTCAGATGAAATTCTTTGTCGACACAGCTGAAATTGACGAAATCAAAGCCCTTCTGGAAACCGGCCTTCTGGACGGCGTCACGACCAACCCGTCGCTGATCGCTAAATCCGGCCGCAACATTCTCGAAGTTCTGAAAGAGATCTGCGCACTGGTTCCGGGTCCTGTTTCCGGCGAGGTCACAACGACTGTTGCCGCAGACATGATCGCAGAAGGCAAAAAGCTCGCAGAGATTGCTGACAATCTCGTCGTGAAACTGCCGCTTACATTTGATGGCATCAAAGCGTGCTACGCGCTGAGCCAGGAAGGCATCAAGACGAACGTTACGCTGTGCTTCTCATCTGCGCAGGCGCTTCTGGCTGCAAAAGCTGGCGCGACATACATCTCACCATTTGTTGGTCGCCTTGATGACATCGCGCAGGACGGCATGGGCCTGATCTCTGACATTTGTCAGGTCTACTCCATGTATCCGGACATCCACACAGAGGTTCTGGTCGCGTCTATCCGTAACCCGATCCACCTGATGGAAGCTGCGAAAATGGGCGCTGACGTTGCAACCATTCCGCCAAAAGTCATTCACCAGCTCTTCAAGCACCCGCTGACAGATGCCGGTCTTGAGGCGTTCATGAAAGACGTTGCGTCTACCAAGCAATCAATTCTGTGACACGTCACACAAATTGACCAGAATAAAAGCGCAGGCCTCACGGTCTGCGCTTTTTCGTTATCTAATCAACGCAGAGCGTCGCGCCGACCTGTCCATTCTCAACGGTCGCATAGCAACCGAACGGGCTGGTCGTCATCTGGCACGTTCCTGTCATCGAGCCTTCCCGCAGCATGTTGCTTCCCGCAATATCTGCGCGGCACTGGCCCTCACACTCTGAACTGTCAAAGCACGGCTCACCGGCATCCGGATAAGGGTAGGCGCACTGATACCATCCGCGCATACCGTCGCGCACATAATCACCGCCTGCGTTCCGACAGATTTCCGCGTTCGACGCCACATAGGCTTCAGTTGCTTCGACCTGTGGGCGTTCAGCCACCGGAACCTCGGTCGCACAGGCTGCGAGCAGTAAGCCAGATGTGATGATGATCAGATTTCGCATCGTTTATCCCCCTTGTTTAAGGGCAAGCATGCGCCCCGTGGGGACTATCGGCAACAAAAAAGGGCGCCAGCACAGGCGCCCTCTTCCAAATGGAGCTGTCAGATCAGCCTTCAGATGCAGCGATCTTGCCACCTGATGCACTGAGCATCAGCTCAATCAGCGCCTGCGTGACATCAGGTTCCAGCCCCTCGGTATGGCCTTTATCCAGGCGGATAACATCTGCCACCACGCGTCCGTCATCACAGTCTGGATAGTTGAAGACTTCCGCTGTGCCCGGTCCCGGCATCAAACCCCAGACAGGGTTCGGATTGGCCTGTGCCTGCGAGTCGAACACATACCCGCCAAGCGTATCGACAACGTCCTCTTCGCGAACACGGGCATCACAACCGAGCTGGTCTGCCCAGCTGGACGTGTCCGGCAGCTCAACAATCTCAAGCTCGCCCGTTGTGTAGATATGGCTGAACTCACATTGTGGCAGAACTTCCGGCGGATACTCGCGCGGCGGACGCGGCCCTGTTTCACCACGGCTCGGGCGGTAGAAGTTCGGCGAGATCTGCGCACGGCTGATCCGGCCACCCGACAGGCTGAGAAGACCATCCACCTTGTCTTCAAAAAATGGCGTGCAGACGATGCGGCGCGATGTCATTCCGCCCTGGGAATGACCGGCCAGCCAGAAGGCATCAATATTCTCTGCGCCAATCTCGTCGATCAGATTGGTGACAATGCCTTGCAGATGTTCGTCATCGACTTCGGCCCAGCGCTGCGGCGGCGCATTCGGGGTCGCGACAACAAGATTATACTCATCCACATAATCGGCGATCGGGAAGTAATGGCGCTGCCAGTTACCGTAGGAGCCGCCGCCATGAAGGTTCAGCACAACCGTCACCGGTTCGCCTTCGCGCAGGTCGCATGAGTAATCGAGATAATAATTCCGGCCCGTTTCAGGGTTCACCGCAGGCCCCTGCTCGATCACGAGCGCGCCGCAATCCTCACCGCGCACGCAGCGGTCCACCGGTGGCGGCGTGCAAGCTGCAGCACTGAGCGTGAGCGGCGCAGCAGGCGGCGTTGTCTCACAAGCGGCAAGCACAAACAGCGCACCGCATATCCCTGCGACACTCGCAGTAGATCGTTTGATGTTCATGATATTCTCCCTATTTACCCCATTATTTTTTCAGGGTTATCGGAAGGAACTCATGAGAGTCCGCTATAGTCAAGCTGGCTGCTAAATTTGTTCAGTTTTTACAGCGCAGCGCTTCCCAATATCCGCTGCCCGCTCTAGCGTGGCTGATGGAACGGGGGACAGGGAATGAGCGCAGAATTTGCCAGCCGGAAGCTGAACCGGAAGCTACAGAAGAAACTAAAGCCCGGCGAAACGGTGCTCTGGACTGATGAAAACTGCCGCGCAGCGCTGGATCTTCAGATTTACTATTTTGTCTATTCGGCCATAGGTGCCGCGGTGGTTTACCTCGCGGTCTTCTACATGCCCTCGCATCTGATGTTCGACATCTTCCGCGACACCAATCCTTTCTCATTCGTCTACTATATCTGGGCGACGGTGGTCACGCTGGCCGCATTCGGCATGCCCGCTTTTGCGTTTCTCCAGTCGTTCAGCTTCGCTTACGCGGTAACAAGTGAGCGCTTACTTATTATGAACACATTTCCGCCCTCACTCTGCCGAACCATGCCGCCAGAAGAGATTCAGTTCGTGAAGGTTTCTGCAAACGGGACGCGCGGCAGCATCAAGCTGAGACGGCCTCAGCTGGTTCATATGTTCCGCAAGTATCGCGGTCACTGGAACTTCCTGATGCCGCGCAGGCTGATGAATATCACGAATGTTGAAACGGCGGCCGACCACCTCAACGCGCTGATGAACAGGCGTTGATGGCCGCTCCAATGTGAGGACAATAAGGGGACGAAACATGACTTTCTCACTGTGGATACAGGATCTCGATTACAACAATGTCGTGGACCAGCCGGTTGAATCGGCAAGCCCGGCCATCTCGCTCCTGAACGAGTATGACTGGCCACCACATCTTCAGAAATTCGAAGCCTCCGGCGGTATTCAGGGCGAAGCCTGCCCGCCTGTACTGGGCGTAACTGACCAGACAACCGAGAGCTGGATCACCCTCCTCCCGAAGACGGACGGCAGCTATCACATCAGCTGGAACATGATCAGCGATGGCGGCGTAGATGCCGCAGCGGGTGACCGTCAGGGCGTGGGTCATGCAGATGCCGAATTTGCCATTCGCTGCTTTATGGCGCGCGACACAGACTGGCTTCGCCAGCATATCTGACCGGCCATCTTCCGCTTGCAAACCGCCTGTTTTACGGTTCCACTAAGCCCAAAACAGGCGTTTAAGCGGCGGGGGCCAGATGCCAGAACATACAGTCACTGACGGCACGGAGAACGAACTGCCCGCAAAGGCGGTCAAACTGCTTCAAAGCATGATGCTGCCTGAAGAGCAGCTGATCTGGTCCGGCCAGCCCGCGCGCATCAAAAAAGCGCCAATCATCATCATGATCGTCTGCGCGCTGATCGTACTGTTGATGCAAATTCCGGTGATTATAGATGATCCTGAAAGCCTGCCGATTGTGCTCGGAAGCTTTGGTGTTGTCATAGCAATCGCTGCCGTGAGCCTGTTGTTCATCATCCGAGGTCAGTTTCGCAACACCTGGTATATTGTGACGACCAATCGCGCCATCGCCTATATTCCCATGCTGGTCATTTGGGGCAACGCGTTTCAGTATCTGATTGGCCCGAATTCGTCGATTGAACTGAACGAGAAAAACGAGGTCGGCGACATCGTCATCCGCTCGCCCGATTTCTATAAGAACACTCATAAGCCGGGACGCTTTTTGCGCCTGTCCAGCGTCGCTGCACCGCGGGACGTGCAGTACAAAATTGCCTGGGTAATCGCTGCAAAACGGCAGGCTGACGGAACGACCTCATTATGACCATTGCCAGAGAGGTCCTACTTCATACCATTCTGAAGGATGGAGAGACGCTGCTCTGGAGCGAAATGGTCGACCCTTCACGCATCCGTTGGCAGCAGTTCAGAGATGTCGCGAGCAGTACTCTCTATCATGTGATTGCCTTATTCGCCTGTCTTGTTGTCGCAGTCCAGCTGGTTTCAGTCATTCCCATTTATATGCAGCATAAAGAGATCGTCCGACTATCAGGAAGTATTATCGTTCTGGCACTCTGCGCACCGGTCAGCTTGGCCGTCATCCATTCCCTCTTTCGACGGCTACGAGATACCAACGATGGTGTGGAGCGATTTCCTATCGCATACGGGGTGTCAAACCAGCGTCTTTTTGCAATTCGAAATGACGGCGACATTCACTCAAGCCTTGAGATCGACCACATTATGCGTGAGGAAGACGGGACATCAAAATCAGAAATCCTCGTGACCGGAACCGACGCGGACGAAATGTTCATTATGGTCATGCTCACGGACAAACAAACGGCCTGTGAGGCCATCGCTAAAGCCCGTGCACTAAACGGCTAACCGGCTCACGTCGCAATTTCACTCTTTTCCTTAACCGGAGCGCCAGTCGGACTTGCTAAACTGCAGGTGGAGGGACGCCTATGCTCATCACACCCAAGAACATCACCCATGTCATTATCATGGCGGCTTGCGTTTTCGGCATGGCCTTTCTCGTGTTCCTCTGGGCCGTTGAAGATCGAAGCGCCGGTGAGACCAGCTATTTCTTCGGGCTGATCGCCGCCTTCGCATTCGGAGCGATCTCACCGTTCAAAGCGGGCGCTTGGATTGGCCGGATGATTATTGCGTTCAGCCTGTTCGGGCCGACCATTCTGATCCTTGTGTTCCATACGGGTCCAGTCAGCCATTTTGACCTCTGGCCAGTTTTTGTGGTGGGCGGGCTGATGGCCAATTCCCACTATATCGAAAACGCCATCCGATTTGTCATGGACATGCAGCGCAAGTTTGCGCGCTAGGCATCAGAACGCGGAAACATCTGCCTGCGGCGCGCCGTCAGCATAGGCCAGAGGCGCTCAAGGTCCGGCTCTTCCAACCCGAACAGATCACGCAGCACGGTTCTCATCTCATCGACTGACTCAATGATGCGCGGCGCGTCCTTACTGCCCGGATGATTGGTCTCGAGCACCTGACCGCGCAGCGTGTGATAGGACCGCCCACGTCTGATCTTCGCCGTCATCGTCTTGCGAAAGATTGAGTTCGGGTCTTCCACCTGAACATCATGCTGGCGCTGAAGAAGCGCGTTATCAGCAGGTTCGGCGCGAAAATCATAGCTCATAGCAGAACGCCAGCCGCCCTCATGCATGCGCCAGTATCCATCCCCCGCATCCAAGAGAGCCATGCGTAGCGGACGATGCAGCGTTTCGGCTTCCTCCAGCGCAATGGCTGAAATCTGCGAGCCCCCAAAGCCGACATCCACCAGATAGTCGCGGTCCAGCGACACCATCAGGCAAAGGTGGTTTCCAAGCGCGGCATCACCCATTTTCTTGCGCCGTACACCGCCAGACAGCCGCGTCACCTCAAAGCCGATTTCGCTGAGCACCCATTCAAACAGCGTGTTCATTTCAAAACACCAGCCACCCTGTTTGCGCGTGACGATCTCGTCATAGGCGGCTTCAAGCGACCATTCGACGGGGCGTTCGGCATAGATATCGAGATTCTCAAACGGCACGGCCCGCACATGTGCCTCAATCAGCCCGTTCAGCGTCTCAAGATCGACACGCAGCGGCGCGCTATAGCTGATACGGGTGAGGTAATCGGTGAGGTTCATGCCGTCGCTAATGCAGGAGAGTGACGCCTGCGACAAGGTCTCTCCTAATAAACCGCGATCATTGAGATATAGTGCCCGAAGAATAACGGGGGCGGAACAATGAAACTCTTCATCTGGGTGGGGCATCCACGCGAAACGTCTTTCTGTCACGCACTTGCCGATGCTTACGCCGAAGGCGCGGCCGGAAACGGCGCGGACATCCGCCGGATGAACCTAAACGATATGACGTTCGATCCCGATCTCACCTTTGGCTACACGCAGCGCAAAACGCTGGAGCCCTGCCTTGAAGAATGGCGCGAAACGCTCCTATGGGCCGACCATATGCTTTGGGTGTATCCGCAATGGTGGGGTGGCATGCCCGCAAAGATGAAGGGCGTTCTCGACCGCGCCTTCCTTCCGGGCTTTGCCATGAATTATCACGATAGTGATCCATGGTGGGATAAGCTGCTCACAGGGCGTACCGCGGACGTGATGATCACCGCAGATGCACCAGCCTTCTTCGATCGGCTCGCCTATGGCTCACCCGCCCAGCATCAGGTGAAAAACCTCGTCCTGAAGTTTTCCGGCATCAAGCCGCTTCAGGTCAAACAGATGGGCACAGTGAAGTCTGCTAAGCCGGAGAAGCTCACGCGCTGGATCAATGAAGCCAGAGCACGGGGCGCGAAAATCGCCGGCTAGCGGGTCGTTTACGCCTCCAGAACGGCTTTCATTTTCTCCATTGCCACAGTCCACCCTGCCGCAACTTCATCTAGTATATCGCCACCAGAGACAGCCGCCGTCTGCAGCGTCACCACCATATGCGTGCCGTCCCCTTCAGGGGCGATGCTGACAGACACCTGACTTACACCCAGCACCTGATCTTCCGACTTGATGATCTCGGTATAGATAATCTGCTCGCCTGCCACGATGTGGTGATAAACGCCCACCACCTCAGCCACGATATGGTCCCCCACCAGACAGAGCGATACGTCTTTTCCACCTACAGAGAAATCATCCTCGGTGTAGCGGATCACCACGTCATCAGACGGTGAATTCCATTTTGCCCGCTGCTCCAGATCAGCCCAGGCGGCAAACACACGTGCCGGGCTGACGTTGAACTGTTTCTCTAAAACCGATGTGCGGTGCTGCATAAGTGCGGTCATTATTCGTCCCCTTCATTGAACATGGCGTCCATCCGGCCCAGCCGGTTCTGCCACCCTTTTTCATACGCATTGATCCACCCCGAAAGCCGGGCGAGCGCCTTCTGGTCGAGCGAGCAGATACGCTTGCGCCCTTCCTTTCTCGTGATGATCAGCCCACCGGCTTCCAGCACTTTCAGATGCTTCATGAAGCTTGGCAGGGCCATTTCGAACGGTTCGGCCAGCTCTGTTGCTGCCGCCTCCCCCTGATGAAGCCTCGCAATCACGGCCCGCCGCGTTGTATCGGCAAGCGCATGAAACCCGAGATCAATCTGACTTTGCGTAGATGAATTTAAGTTAGCCATAAAGCTAAGTATCAACGCAGCGCGCACCCGTCAAGATACTTAGCCAACTGGCTTTGTATTGTTCGATTAGTCGTTCGGGGTTGGCTGGGGCTCTACTGGCTCTGGTGCCTCCGCATCAGCCTCAGTATTGGCTTCATCGTCGCCGCCGTCTTCGGTAGCGGCTTCGCTCGCAGGCTCTTCAACCATCACCTCGATCACTTCACCGTCTTCAACCGCATAGGCCGGCCTGAAGCGCGGGAAAGCACCTGGCGCCTGATTATCCTCAGGCATGTCGCGCGGCACAAATACCAGCGGGTCGACCTCATCACCAATGCGAAGCGGCGCGGTGAGAAGATGGCCGACATCCAGCACGATGCCCCGTGTGGCATCATAGTTTCTCACCAGAGCATTCTCGTTGAGGATGGCACTGCCCAGATGGCCCACAATATCTGGCGCGGTCAGGAAGCTTGAATGGCGCATACGGTCACCGCCCGGCACATCTGTCAGGTCCAGAACAGTGATCCCGCCCGCTTGCTGCAAACGCTCCAGCACTTCAGGGCTGGTCGGGTCTGTGCCACCCAGACGGGAAGCCCCTGCAATCAGCCGCGAAAACCAGAGCGCGCGATCGTCCTGCGTCACCAGAATGGTGAAAGGCGGACGATCCGGACCGAGCGTTTCCATCTGTCGCCAGAACACATCCACATCGAGATCGGGAGACGCGAGGACAACATTCGTAATCTTGTCATTCAACCCGCCATTCCGGATGGAATACTGTCGTAGCGCTTCCATGGTGAGCCAGCTACCCATGGAGTGCGCGAAGATGGTGATGTCACGCACTTCCTCGCGGTTGGCGATGCCGGTGATCAGATTTTCCAGATCATCACGTGAGTAATTCGCGCTCTCACGGTCATATAGATACCCGTTCAACCGCCCGCTGGATGGCCATGCGAACAGAACAGGCGCCTGACGCATGCCAGAGTCGAGCTTCATCTGCGCGAGACCGAACACAGCCGCATCAAAGGTCACATTATAGCCGTGCACGAAAATCAGCACACTGCCGTCTTCGACTTGTTGCTCGAACCAGGACACAACCCGTTCGGTCGGGTTCTCGCCGATATAATCAATGCTGTTCGTGACGAAATGCTCGTTAGCGTCCAGCCTTGACCCGTCGTGCGGCAGTTCAAGACGCCCTGTCTGATGATCAGGCGGCGCGGCGATGTTGATGATAGAAATCTCGCCTCGTGGAGACCGCTCGCCGGAATAAACAACGCCCGGCTCATCAGAGCGGGCTCGCGTTGAGACCACCAGCACGCTCGCGGACTCACGCGTTTCCTCATTGGGAACCGGCGTCACCATCAACCTGTTCTTCGGCCCTGAGATACAGGCCGACAGGCTGAGTGCCGCAAGAACGACAGGAAAGAAACGCGAAAACGGCGTACGTCTGAACTTCATCCCTGATCTATGCATCACCGGTGAACACTGTTCAATCGAAGAAGTTCCACACGAAGATGTTTTCAGCTTGCGCTTGTAGAGGGTGAATAGGCGGCTAATATCAACCTGCCCCGTTCTCAGGAGACGTTCTTGTCGCAACCCGAAATACGCTTCAAATCAGACCGCATTGATGCGTATCTCCGCGAACATCTGGCGCCAGACGAGAACGTTCTTTGGGTCGCTGAAAAATGCCGCGCAACCGCAGAAATGAAAACGCTGTATGCTCTGCATCTGATTTTCGTTCTCTTCGGTTGGTCGATGATCGCGCTGACGCCAATTTCACAGACCTTTTTAGCAATGTGGCAGTCACTGTCACTCTTTAGCGTTATTGCTCTTATGATCGCGATAGTCTGGCTCTTGGAGAGCACAGTATCGATTTGGTGCATTCTGCGAACGAACCGTTTCGCTTATGCCGTGACCGACCGTCGGCTCATAATTCTGAATGATTTTTTCCCACACACGATCCGATCAGTTCCACCTGACGAGATCGAATACGTCGCTGTTCAGACAATCGACGGCAACAAGGGCAGCATATTTCTCAGACCATTTGGTATTATTTTTCACGACATGCCCCGTCTGTTGCGCCGTCTCATGCCGAGAAAAATCATGAATGCATCGGACATTCACACAGCCGTAAAGCATCTAAACGCTCTGCTCGCGCAAAAGCAAAAGAACGTCGCGAAACAAGAACAATTAGCGCAATCTGAGCAGGGTGAGACGTCGAAACCACCGGATACCGGAGAAGAAAAAGCTGCGCGTCAGGGTCTATTCAGGACCTGGGGCTGATGCCTTCCACCCTTCGTATCCTCCTTCTTGGCAGTCTTGCCATGATCGCCTTTGCCGCCAATTCGGTGCTGGCGCGCTTTGCGCTTGTCGATGGCGCGAGCGGCGCTTGGAGCTTCACACTCATCCGCCTCATCTCCGGCGCACTGGCGCTCGCCCTTATGGTGCGCCTGAAGGTAAAAAGCACAGGCAGCTGGAAAGGCGCGGCGAGCCTGCTCATCTATGTGGCCGGTTTCAGCTACGCCTATCTGGCGCTTGGCGCAGGCTTTGGCGCGCTGGTCCTGTTCGCAGTCGTTCAGTTCACCATGGTCGGTTGGGCAATGAAATCCGGTGAGCGACTGTCCGCCCTGCAATGGGCAGGCCTGATTGCAGCATTTGGTGCGCTGGTCTGGCTGTTATCGCCGAGCCTCAGCGCGCCGTCTTCCGGCCTTGCCATACTCTCCATGATGGCCGCAGGCATGGGCTGGGGCGCTTACTCGCTGATAGGCCGGTCCAGCAAGGCGCCTACGCACGACACATCCGGAAACTTCCTGCGCGCCAGCCTGATCGCCCTGCTCCTGACGCCTCTTGTCTTCGTCACTCACCCCGAAGCCATGCCGGGCAATACGGCGATTGCCGCAGCCCTCGCCTCTGGCATCATCACGTCAGGTATCGGATATGCGATCTGGTACGGCGTCCTGCCCGCTCTCGGCCGTGCGCAGGCCGGCATATTACAGCTCACCGTTCCAGCGATTGCAGCTCTTGGCGGCGTGCTTTTCCTGAGCGAGCCGCTGACGCTCCGCCTTGCCTTGTCTGCCGCCGTCATTCTGGGCGGCGTCGGCCTTGCCACGCTTCGCCGAAAGCCGCGCTGACGGCCCTTCCCAAATCAGAGCAACTGAACTAGGTTAACCCAATATCCGAGGGGCGCCGGTGCACCGGCTGAGATCCTGTTTGCCATTCAGAAAAAGTGGAAACCGCTTTTTCGCCCGGAATGACAAACCGCTGAAGAAGAGCACCCTTTGAACCTGATCCGGTTTAGACCGGCGTAGGAACGGAATGAGATGCAACCGAGCTTTAGCGACCCAAAAGTAAGAGATCATTTCGACCGCATTTTAGAGGCGGGAGAAGACGTTATCTGGTTTCAGGAAAAACACCCTATTTCGCCTAAGTGGACGAACTTCGCGGCTGCCAGTCTCATCATCAGCATATTCTGGGCGCTACTGATTGGTGCATTTCTCTTTATCGGATTAAAGTTTGGCCGTCCGATCTCATACCCGTGGTGGATGCAGGTCTGGCAGGTATTCATCTACAGCGTCGCGATCTTAGGTCCGCTGCTTTTATCGATCGAATTCATTCGCACCAGCAATAGCGGCGTGCACGTTCTCACACCACGACGGCTCATCCTGACGAATTCCAGATGGCTAAACCGAAGCCTGAAAACTTTTGCAGTGGACACATTGAAAGTGGCCAGACGCAAAAAGTCCGACAAGGCCGATATTCTATCAACGCAAGAAACAACGATTTTTCTCTGGCCGGTGAAACACCGCCCCAACGAGCCAGTGATTTACGATATTAAAAACCCCGAGCAGTTCGCGAACCTTTTGGAAACATATGGCGCGGGCGCGACCTCAAATTCCGGAGCACAATAATGAACAAACCTACTGACCAGTCCGAATTCGAGACCCCGAAAGTCACAACCGGCCCGCTGCCAGCCAGCCGCAAGGTCTACACCCACCCGAAGGCCGACCCGAGCATTGCCGTGCCGCGCCGCGAGATCGACCTGCACCCGACAGCGAACGAACCGCCTGTGCCTGTATATGACACGTCCGGCCCGTACTCAGACCCGAACGTAGAAATCAACGTCGAGAAAGGCCTGCCGCGCACCCGTACCGCATGGGTGAAAGAGCGTGGCCATGTCGAGGAATATGAAGGCCGCGACGTCAAACCGGAAGACAATGGCGGCGCGACGGGCAAATACCTCGCCCGCGAATTCCCGATCCGCAACACGCCTCTGCGCGGCACGGGCACCGGCCCTGTCACCCAGTATGAGTTCGCTAAAGCCGGCATCATCACCAAAGAGATGATCTACGTCGCCGAGCGTGAAAACCTTGGCCGCCAGGAAGCGCTCGCCAATGCTGCCGAAACCGTGGCGCAGGGCGAAAGCTTCGGCGCGGAAATCCCTGAATTCATCACCCCTGAATTCGTCCGCGACGAGATCGCCAAAGGCCGCGCCATCATTCCGGCGAACATCAACCACCCGGAGCTGGAGCCGCAAATCATCGGCCGCAACTTCCTTGTGAAGATCAACGCCAATATCGGTAACTCTGCCGTTGCCTCCTCCGTTGAGGAAGAGGTGGAGAAAATGGTCTGGGCGACCCGTTGGGGCGCAGACAATGTGATGGACCTTTCAACAGGCCGTAACATTCACAACACCCGCGAATGGATCATCCGCAACTCGCCGGTTCCGATCGGCACTGTGCCAATCTATCAGGCGCTGGAAAAAGTGGACGGCATTGCCGAAAACCTCACATGGGAAGTCTATCGCGACACGCTGATCGAGCAGTGTGAGCAGGGCGTAGACTATTTCACCATCCACGCCGGTGTGCGCCTCGCCTATATCCACCTCACTGCGCAGCGCGTCACGGGCATTGTTTCGCGCGGTGGTTCCATCATGGCGAAATGGATGCTCGCCCACCATAAAGAGAGCTTCCTCTACACCCATTTCGAAGAGATCTGCGAGATCATGCGCGCCTATGACGTCAGCTTCTCGCTAGGTGACGGCCTGCGTCCGGGTTCTATCGCGGATGCGAATGACCGCGCCCAGTTTGCTGAGCTTGAAACCCTTGGCGAGCTGACAAAAATCGCCTGGGCGAAGGGCTGTCAGGTGATGATTGAAGGCCCGGGTCACGTGCCAATGCACAAGATCAAGGTGAATATGGAAAAGCAACTGCGTGAATGCGGCGAAGCGCCATTCTACACGCTCGGCCCGCTGACGACGGACATCGCGCCGGGTTATGACCACATCACATCCGGCATCGGCGCAGCCATGATTGGCTGGTATGGCACGGCCATGCTCTGCTATGTCACGCCGAAGGAACACCTTGGCCTGCCAGACCGCGACGATGTGAAAGTCGGCGTTATCACCTATCGCCTCGCCGCCCATGCGGCAGACCTCGCCAAAGGCCATCCGGCGGCGCAGGTGCGCGATGATGCGCTCTCACGCGCCCGGTTTGAATTCCGCTGGGAAGACCAGTTCAACCTCGCACTGGACCCGGAAACCGCCCGCGATTTCCACGACCAGACCCTGCCGAAAGAGGCGCACAAAGTGGCGCATTTCTGCTCCATGTGCGGTCCGAAATTCTGCTCCATGAAGATCACGGCCGAGGTCCGCGACTACGCTGCCAACATGACGGATAATGAGAAGAAAGCGCTCAATCTGGAGGCCGAAAAGGGCATGCAGGAGATGTCCAAGAAGTACGAAGAGATGGGGTCTGAGCTGTATCTCTCGGAAGATGGCACGAAACGTGAGGCTATTGATTAAGGAACTCTAACCTATACGAATCGCAAAATGCGCATCAGTTCCTGATGTGCATTTTGGCTTCAAAAACCGTAATGTCATTTTCGCCATTCTGTTTCATTTTCTCAACAACTTTTGAATCCAGATAAACACTCGAATGCTCGTCATCTTCGATCTTAAACTCTGAATATTCATCGACCAACAGATGCGCCAAATGCGAATTGAAACCAGAATTTATGAGACGAATAACTTCCGGATCAATGGTCCCGAATTTTAATTTCGAATAGAAATCAGCATCCATTTTATCAAGTTCGTTCAAAGTCTCGGCGAACTTCATTATGAAATTGTCAACAAAGTCTTGTTCCTCTTTGATCCTAACAATTGCTAAATTTATTCGCTCCGAGTGGCTTTTCATGTTGATATTCACCCAATGATTTTGGTGCGAATCTGCACGGTTAAAGTCACCCCATTTTCCAACATAAACTTCGTCTACTTCTGGCCTGTCCCAGTATCTAAGAAAATTAGCGATCATTTCATTGAAGGACGCGTTGTTCATCCTCCAGTCTAGAAACATTGCATAAAAAGCGCGTGCTGCAGGTTCAGATAACCTACGCAGGAAGTCATAGTTTGATCCATCCTTGAGGTTTGGCACAAACACGCGAGCGATCTCGTCTATCAGCAAATTAGTCGTAGCGACCCGCGAAAACCAAGACGATAACGCTCGTTCAATCACGAGCTCTGTTTCAACAATGTCAATTTCAGTCAGGTTGTTTCGAAATGCAGCTCGGCCAAACTCTGTTTTTGCTATCTCAATTTCTGCGTCAACCAAGCCGGGAGAAAGGTTCTGCAACATACGATCAGCCTGATGACGCTCATCAATGTTTTCGCCCTCATCAGAAGCTTCGAGAAGCACATTAGAAACTATGTCTTCTGTGCGTCGATCTGCTTGCGAGACGTTGATCAAGAACTTTTCTACGTTGGCACCAGAACTCATATAAAGTTCATTTGCCAGCAAATAAATCTTAGGTTCAAGTAGCTTTAGGCTACCATGATCCACGCTGAAAACTTCACTAAATCGGCATACTCGGCCAACCAAGTTTTTGAATTGCGACTTCGATAAATTCCGGCGCCCCTTCTTCACATCCAACATAAACATAGTCTGAGCGGGGATATTCACGCCTTCCAATAGTGTTGAGCTGCATACAATCCACCTTAGACTAGAAATACGACTGAACGCGTCCTCGACATAAAGCTTTACTAAGTCCGGTATGGAGCCATGATGGTAGACGATTCCTTTTCGGATGTAATTCACGAGGTTGTAGTCCTTGTGAATGTATTCTGAAATACTGTCGCAAATTAATTTAACTTCTTCGTCATCAATATCCAGCTTTTCAAAACTGAAGTTTCGAGCGAACATTTCGATTCTCTTGGGAGAATTTATGTATACAATATTTTTTTGAGAAGAAAACTTATCGACAAACGCATGCAAATCCGGCGGCAAGTCCGTGGCAACGCCAAAAAAGTCTGCAAAGTACGGATCGTATTCTGAAAGAGAACGGTCGGATCGATATTCAGCCAAGAAAAAGCGTTCACTTTTCATCTGTTCTATGACTTTGAAAGGCTTCAAATCAACTGTTGCGTGACGTAACTTTAACTTTTCCGGCTCAACGAGAAACGGTGTGTAGAACTGAATTTTGACGTGAGGAAATCTCGACTTCGCAAGAATCAGAACTTGCGACAACAGTACTTCTCTATTCCCGTGCTCGAGCAAATTGTGCGCCTCATCAACAATTACGCTGTCGAGTCGCGCTTCTGGGTATTCTGTCAAAAACCTCAACAATCTTTCTTGAGTAAAGACCGAGATAAATGAACTGATTTCTTCTTTGTAGGATTCAGGATGCGTTAGTATCGGGCGGCGATCATCCGCGCTCAAGGCTTGAAGCAGTCTTCGTCTGGTTTGAGCCAAAAGCGCCTTTGTAGGCACAATGATACAGATGGATGATGACGTATTTCTTCTGCAATACTCTGTAATCAGCTGAGACTTGCCATAGGATGTGGGCGCTACCAAAACGAGGTTGTCATCATCACCCCGTTCCACGAACTCGGCCAACTCGATCTGTTGGTCGCTATAGAGTGCGTCTCCCCGCCGATAAAGCTCAGACCTTGAAGATTGAAATGCTGTCATGAAGCTTGTTCGATTCTCGCGAACAGCTTCAATTTCCTTTAGTGCCGATTCCGCAACCGGAATGAGGCCGCTATTGATTGCCACGTCGTACAAGGGAATGTAATCGCCCGTCTTGTTCCCGTAAAGAACGACGATCCTATAGCCCAGTGCCCTGAGCACGCTTTCACTATGATTCAGGAAATAAATCGCGGCTTCTAGCAAAGTTGCGCTGTCTTGGCGGCTGAGTTCCTTATCACTTAACAGCCGTGCGTAAATCTCTTGAAAGCCGGAGTTCCTGACAGGTCGAAGCGGGTAAGTAGCCATCAGCTAGTCACCTCGTCTTCAAAAAAATCCACAATTGCTCCAAGCGTTGATTTTTGGATAGCAACCATACATGCGGACTTAAATTTTTTTTGAATAGATTGACTGCTTTGCTCGCGAATAACAGTCTCATCGTCAGCAGTAAAAATGAGGTCGCCTTTAAACGCAACGGCGATTAATATGACGTTGTAATCTTGACTTTTAGACAGACCATCTACGGCGTTTTCATTATGTCTCTCCAGAATTTTTGATAGCGCTTTTTTGACAGAGATATCTTTCACCGCCACAGCAACGCCGTTGATGGCGTTTTGCCAAAGTGCAAACCTAGAACTGTTAAGCTTTTCAAACAGGTCGTCGCGCGCTAGTCGGAGCAAGCTCTTGAGTTTGTCGTCGACATTAGCCGAGCAGGCTCCAGCCTTGACCTCGGCCAGCCAAACATTTTTGTCGTCGGAATTAGAAAATACGAGATCGAAGCCCTTTTTGATACTTTCTTCTTCCATGTTGAAGTATGGATTTATTGAAGAATATTTTTTCTCAAAGGCTGTCAAAAGTACATGGCTTAGAAGCTCGCCAATCATTCCTTTCTGAGTGGCTTCTGTCTTTTTATAGAACCGATTTAAAAACTCTCTCAGTGTCCGCTTATAGGTATAAAGTGAGCTGCCGGATGTGGCTTTTTCTGCTCCGTGGCAGATTCCGGCCAACGAGCCGCGAATTTCCTCTTTCAAATCCGTGGAGAGTTTTTCAACTCGGTAACATAGGACACCATCATATTCTATTCGGTTGACGCCATCCATTGTAACAAACTTCCCCCAAGCAGTTCTTCAAACATACTTCAACTTGATTCCCATTAAGTTGAAATTAATATAAATTTCCTCGCCGTTTAGGGTAATTTAAGAGCTGCTGGACGAGAGGCGCTCCGCAAAAACAATCCCCCTTCTCACCCGCGAGCCTAAACTTGGCGGATGATCACCGCGCCTGCCTTTGACATGCTCCACACCCTGCCCGGCCCGAGCCGGGTGGTCGGGCTGTTTCTGGCGCGGCTGCTTAGCTATCTGCTCCGCCTCCATCATGCGGGTCATACAATCGTGCCTGCCGAGATCGTCTCTATGGTGCGCTCCGCCGATGCGATGGTGGAAGCCTCCATCCGGTATCTTGCGGCATGTCAGCTGAACGCGGCCGGATGCCCGGCGGCGGTCGAGTCGCTGCGCTCAAACCTTGAAGACCTCGCCCCTTCTGCCCTTCACACATTTATCGAGCCCGCCTCCCCTGCGGAGCTGATTGAGCAACTTCAAACCACACTTGGAACCTTTGAGCGCGCTGAGACGCTGGCGCGCGAGCTTGCCTGCCTGATGCTCTGCGTGCATTGCCTTATCATTCCATGGCAGCGCGGACCTCGGCATGCCCCCTCCGCCCTTCGGACACCTGCTCGCGGACATGGATTCACAGGATCCATGTCTATCGCTCGAAGCCCACAAACAGCCATCAGGGTTGCCCGTGGCCCGCCCAGCATGTCCAGTCATCAAATCTTACGCGCCGCGTAGCAGCCTTGAGCGCGTTCTATGTGAGCCGAAGGCTCACGAGAACAAACAAGAAGCCCAAATCCCCAAATCATTCCCACGCGCGACAGAGCCCCCTCTGTGGCGATAATTGTGTTGGTGTTTTAGGGGATGTTCTCGCGATGGCTACGCGTTGCACAGAACGCGCTCTGGGCTGCCACGCTGAAACGTCTCCACACAAAAATCGCTGATTGACTGACATTTTCTCATAACTCACGGCCAAAGAATGCTATCGGCGTTGCGTAATCCCAAGCATGACGTCCAGTCGCCTAAGCCCCGGAGGGTCCCGATGACACTTTCTTCCCTACGTTTCGCCGTAACAGGTTGCGCCGCCCTTGGCGCGCTGATGGCCGCCCCTGCCGCCTCGGCTCAACACCGCTTCCCGATGAGCGGCGACACCTACACGATCTCGACGAGCGACCTTGCCTGTGAGGCCACATTCAGGAGCACGAATGATCAGTACGGAAACTATTCCTCTCACGGCGTGCTGAACCTGCGATGCTGGGGCGCGGGCAATAGCTCCACCGGCGAGTGGGACATCACCGACACGTCCGTTACTTTTACCGATCTGGCGGACCCGTTGGATGTTCTGAAACATGATGGCTGCCCCGCTGGCTGGCGCGGACTGCAGCGTGGTGAGTCAGCGTCTTATGGCACGCTGTGCTGGATCAACTGGTCCGTGGTGGAGAGCGTTATACGGACAGACTGAGCTGGCGCGCTCTGTCCATTGCTCAAATCCTCTGCCAGAGGTAAAGCCTGATCATGACCGACACCACATCACGCCTCGACGAACTGGAAATGCGCACTGCCCATCAGGAGCAGACGATTGAGGATCTGAACACCGCCATTACAGAGCAGTGGAAGATTATCGAGCGTATGGAGCGCCAGCTGGCGGCGCTGCGTGACCGCGTGGCCGATGCCGAGCTGTCTGCGGGTGAGGCCGCGCCTGTCGACCGGCCTCCGCCGCATTGGTAGAGTTTTTTATCTCACGCCAGTTCGCTTTGCTCACGGTTGTCCTTCTTCGTTCTCGCGAGGCAAGCCTCGCATAGAACAGGCTCAAGGCTGACGGTGCAGCTGGGCCGAACCTGCAAGAAACAATGCGAGCAGGCCAAATAAAACCCATCACCCGAATTCAGAAAAACGAAAAATAAAACCAAATAAAATTATGTATCCCGCGGGCCGGAATTTATTTTTATTTCGACCGGTGCAAAATATTAATCAGCGCCTATATATATGGAACACTGATGAGTATTTCAGCTCATCTGAAAGACCGGAACATTTTCGGCATATACGGAAACGACTCCAGAAAGACCCGCTGACCTTACCCGGACTGGCCGCTTTACCGCGCCGTCAATTGTCGCGCCCGTCTTCTGGACATTTTCGCAGCCCGCTTCAGCCCTACTAAGGCAGACGCCGCTGCACCTCTCCGAACCCGCGCCGTCACATGACATGCGCGCCAGGCCCGGAAGAGCTTATCGGAGCCAAAGCTTCGATCACGAAAGACAAAGACATGACGATTATTACTTACAAAAATCCGCGCAGCCCGAACGCTGCAAAAGGCAGCCTCGCCGAGCAAGCTTTCGCGCCGCGTACTGCAAAGCCTGTCTCTCAGCCTGCAATAATCCCGAAACGCCAGGATGCCGAGAAACGCCTACGCGGCACGCTCACCCTGTTTCACCCGGCCACGGCTGGCTGATCTGCTGCAGCCTTCAGAACATCCGGTTTGCGAAGGCTGAGCCCAACTAAAAACGCGCCCGAAGCCCAACAGGTCAGACCTGCATCAGGCTAACGGCGCAGACTTCCATTTCAGAGTGCACTGGACCCGTCTCATGAGTATCGACAAAGTTATCGAAAGCCTTCCAGGCATGTCCGCGAAAAATCGCGAGAAACTCAAATTCAATGCCGAAGCCATGCGTGACAATGGCAAGGAAGGTCAGGCAGAAAACGCCGAACGCGTACTGCAGGCACTGATCGACGTCGCCGCTGAAGAGAAGCAGGCACGCTATGACGACCTGTCAGCCATGAGCATGGCCGAGCGCGTGCATGACGTGTTCATCACCTCGCCGGCGACCGCCACCGAAGCCAAGGCCATCACTGCACTGATCGACAATCCGGGCAAGACGGCCAGCGAACTCACCGCGATCTGCGGCTGGAAAACCCAGTCCTGGCAGACCTATTTCGGCAATATGTGCAAGAAGCGCGAAGCGGTGCTCTGGCCGGATAACGAGACAGACAGCATGACCGCCAGCAAGATGATCGGTCTGCTTGTTGACGAAAATGAAGAGGCAAGCGGCCTCGTCATGAAACCCGATGTCGAAGAAATCTTTCGCAAAATGGGGCATGGCACGAAGCGCCGCCGCTCTAAAACGGCCCGCGCTGCGGCTTAGGCGCAGGCACCGCATTGCAAACAACATAAACCCCGGACAGCGCAGGCTCTCCGGGGTTTTTACCTTTATTATGGCTAGAACACATACTCCAGAGAGGCGCCGAATGTACGCGGCTCGGACCGGAAGGTGTTATAGCCGATAAAGCCATAGCCGGAGACGGCATAGTCTTCATCGGTGAGGTTACGTCCCCAGACGCTGAGCGTCACATCCGTGCCTTCAAAGCCGAGATCGAGCGCAGCCTGAAGCGTGGCAAACCCGTCCTGACTGCGTGCGGCGAGGCCTTCAGCATCGAGGAAATACTCGCTGCGATATTTGCCATGCACGGAGGCGAGCGCTGAGATCGTATCGGTCATATCAAACGCGTAGGAGCCGCCCAGCGTGAACGATGTATCCGGCGCGAAGGGCAGCGGATTGCGATCAAACAGGGCCGCATTGCCGCCAATGTTAGAAGTCTGCTGGATCTCTGTCTCATTGAGGGTGAGCGAGCCGTTCAACGTTAGCGCATCTGTTGGGCGAAGGCTGAACTCCGCTTCAAAGCCATAGGATTCTGCTTCGTCGAGGTTGGAGAGCGAGTTTGACGTAATCGTGCCACCACCCGGCAGGTCGAAGGAGACGAAGATACGGGCCTGCGGATTATTATAATCCAGATAGAAAGCCGCGAGGCTATAACTATAGCGCGGGTTCGGCGCAGATTTGAAACCGACCTCATAGGCGGTCACGGTTTCAGCTGCGAACAGGCCTTCATCCGCGTAATGGGCAGCATTGTTCGCGACTTCTCCGTTAAAACCACCAGACTTGAAGCCATTGGAAATGCTGGCATAGGCCATGCCGGCGGCAAAGTCGTAAGACAGCGCAGCGTTACCTGAGAGACGCGTCTCGCTGATCTCGTTACCGCCAATCGCAGCGCCCAGACCGTCGCGATTATTGAAGCCGACCACGCCGTCATCAAAGATGTGAACGCCCTGCCCGTTGCCTTCAATCGTCTCGTCTGTCAGGCGCGCACCAATGGTGAACTGAAGCGCCTCTGACAGATCAATCTGATGGCTGGTGAAGAGCGAAAAGGTTTCGCGGGTCTGCTCGATATCAGTGACGAGCGTCGTTGCTGTGCCCGTGCTTGTTGGTGTCGGGCCCACACGTCCGGGCGCGCCGACATAGCTGCACGTGCCAAGCTGTGTGGCAGGGTCGAGCTGGCCGCACCAGATGGTGTAGCGCTGCTGGAACTCATCAGCTGAAAGCGCTGCGCCATACAGCGCCGTGCCATAGCTCGTCTTCCCCGTCAGGCGAAGCTCCTGCGACAGCTGCACATAGTCACGATCATAAGACAGGTTCGCATTGAGGCTCTGATTGCCGAACGGCGCTGGCGTGCCATCAAAGTCGAATCCGTAATTCTGCTCATAGCCTTCAATGGCTGTGAGGGAGAAAAGATCCCACGCGCCCAGAGTGCGGGTATATTCAGCAGACACGCCATAGAACGCGTTATCCGTGTCCTGAATACCTTCGCCCTCGCTGGAGATTTCATGATCGCCGAGCGTCAGGCTGTCATTGCGCGGCGTCGTGTTCACGCCATTGTCTTCTTCATAGTGCGCGCTGAGGAGAAGCTCGCTGGCATCAAGATCGAAGAGGAGTCCCGCACGCAGGCCGAATTGGTCCGTTTCGCCGCCGGCAGCAGACGGGCCAGACACATTGTCCAGAACCGGGCCGCGCGACGTGTAGTTACCCGCAATACGATAGCTGACATTTTCTGTCAGCGCGTCACCAAAGGCAGCTGCCGCGTCATAGCGGTCGTAATTGCCGACGCCTACACGGATATAACGTGTCTGATCATCAGACGGACGCGCAGAGATGAGGTTCACTGCACCGCTGGAAGCGTTACGCCCATAAAGCGTGCCCTGCGGCCCTTTCAGGATTTCAACGCGCTCAAGGTCATAGAGCATCAGACCTGTCTGAACATTCGTGGCCAGGAACACGCCATCGGAATATACCGCAGCCGCTGAAGGGGTGAGCGCTTGGTGGTCTACCGCGCCAATGCCGCGGATCTGGAACGCAACCTGAGTGCCGTTTGCGACAGCCGCCTCTACACCGGTGGCAAGATTTGTCAGATCAGCCGCGCCAAGATAGCTCGACGCCAGATCGAGGCGTTCGCCATCCAGCACGGAAACAGAGGCAGGCAGATCGGAGACAGGCTGCTCGATACGGGTGACCGAAACTGTCACAGGGTCCAGACGACGATCCGCGCTGACATCATCCTGCGCGGCGGCATTTCCGGCTCCAGCGAGGAGCGCGGCACTCAAAAACACGTTCAGATTTTTCATCATGGGGGCGCGTGTAATGACATTATCCCTTCGGGGCAATTGTAAATTTCTGATCATATCGATGAGCAAATTTGAACGACGAACACGCAGGAACTATACGGAAAATACTCCAGCTCCATTTCATCACACGTTAAGAGCTAGCTGGTGTCATATTACGCTTTGAAGGGGACTTTCACATGACTTTTCTACGGGGAGCCTGACATGATTAAACGCCTTACGCGCACCCTCTTTGTTGCCTGCACAATCAGCGCTTTACCCTTCGCTGCAATGGCGCAAACTGTGACCGTACATAAAACGCCATGGTGTGGATGCTGCGCGCACTGGGTGGACCATTTGCGTGAGAACGGGTTCGAGGTTGAGGTCCATGAAACAGAAAACATGACGCCGATCCGCGATCAGCTTGGCGTTCCGCAGGAACTCACCAGCTGTCACACAGGCGTTGTTGAGGGGTATGTTCTGGAAGGCCATGTGCCGGCGCATGAAGTCCACCGACTTTTGGCTGAGCGCCCCGACGCGACAGGCCTCTCAGTTCCGGGCATGCCTATGGGCTCACCGGGTATGGAAACACCCGGCATGCCGGACACCTACAATGTCGTCCTGTTTTCTGACGACAGCGCAGAAACCTATGCGACTTATACGGGCGCCACGGCCATTCATCTTCATGATTAATGCAGGAAGCGCCCATTCCCGCAATTTATGGGCGCGGGGCGAAACTTATCCCCATCAAGCTACGCGCTTAAAGCAAATCAGAAAACACGTACCAGCCTGACGGGAGGGGCTTCAACATCGTCTCGATCAGCACCTGACCAAACATTTTTGCAACGGGACGCAGATTATTGCATCCCGTCCAGTGATGTCCTTGCTAAAATTGCGTAAAACGCGTAGAGAGCGGTTATCGACATTCAGCTGATGATTTTAGCGCGACGCTCTTTCCAACTTTGCGGACCGGCTGAACCCTCTTCTCAATTTCGGTAAACTTAAAGACCGCGGACGAGGTGCGCCTCGCTGCAAACCCCCAAGGAATATACTACATGGCAACCGGCACTGTGAAGTGGTTCAATACCACCAAAGGCTACGGGTTCATCGAACCTACTGATGGTTCAAACGACGTTTTCGTACACATCTCCCGCGTTGAGTCATCTCCGCTTGGCACACTGAACGAAGGCGACCGCATCTCTTACGACATGGAACAAGACAAACGCTCCGGCAAAATGTCTGCAGGTAACCTGCGTCCAGCTGAAGACTAATCAGCACTTTTAGACGGGAAAGAGCCGGGTTCCGGCTCTTCTCCTGCGTCTTTTGACGCGAACCCTGCCTGATATTTAAGGTTACAGCGCACCCACACGGCCCTAAGCTGGCGTCAGACGTGTTGGCGAAGAAAGCGTAAAACCTGATGGCTCTGAAACCTCTCCTTTCAACACTCACACTGTGCCTGGCTCTCGCGCTGCCATCCGGCGCTGACAGCGACCGCCGTATTGCCCTCACCTATGATGACGCACCACGCGGAGACAGCGCCATGCAGGGTGATGAACGCGTCGAGATGCTGATTAACGGGCTTGAAGCTGCTGGCGTGGAACAGGCCGCCATCTTTGTGGTGACCGAGCGCATCAACTCGCCCGAACGCCTCGCGCGCATTCAAAGCTTTGCAGGCGCGGGCCATGTGATCGCTAATCATAGCCACACCCATCCATGGCTCAGAAACGTCACCGCCGAAGAGTATCTCGCTGAAATCGACACCGCAGAAATGATCCTGCAAGTTTTCGAAAACCGTCGCCCCTGGTTCCGCTTCCCCTATCTCAATGAAGCGCCCGACATTGAGCGCCGCGACGCGGTACGTGCAGGCCTTGCCGAGCGTGACCTCTTCAGCGGCTATGTGACGGTCGACACCTATGACTGGCACCTGGACAGCCTGTATCAGCGTGCCGTGAACAATGGCGAACGCATCTGCATGTCCGGCCTTCGTGACCTCTATACGGGCATGCTGGTCGAGGCAGCGAACTTCTATGATCAGGCCGCACGAGAGTATCTGGATGAAGTACCGGCACAGGTCATGCTTCTGCATGAAAACGACGTCGCCGCCCTGTTCGTGACCGATCTTGTTGCGGCGCTCGAAGCTGACGGATGGGAGATCATCACCGCTGACGAAGCCTATGAAGACCCGATTGCGAGCGTTCTCCCTGACACCCGTTTTCTGGGCATGGGCCGCGTCGCCGCGCTCACCAGCCTCGCCGGAAAGCCAGGCCCTGAGTTTACCTATCTCGCGGTAGAGGAAGACCAGATTAACGCGGCTTTCGAAGAGCATGTGCTCGGCGCGTGCAATACAACTCCACTGACGCCTGCCCCCGTCTCCGTGAGTGAAGACAATGAGCGTCTTTGCGATATGTCCAATTCCGGAATAGAGACAGAATATCAGATCGACGAACTTATACTGAAGCCCGAGAATGCCGAGGCAGCCTTTAACGCTCTACGAGAGTACATTCCAGATTTGGTCGTACAGGCTCAGGCGAGCGGCGGGAATGCAAGCCTGAACCACGGGGAAACCGGCATGACCTACCACAACAATCTGAACTTTCTGGAAGGACTCACGCTTCGACAGAATGCACTTCTGGAGCAAGCGGAAGGCACGTCAGGTCCAGCAACAGACGCTTTTTGTGAGTTTCTGAACACGACGTCCGTTATGGACTGAAGCTGATTTGTTACCCCTCAAGGCACAAGTCTATCGAGGTACCGGAAACAGATCGAGAGAGCTTAAATCCACTGTATAGGCCGCATTGCCGAGATCATTCTCATTGCGCTCAATACTGATCACGCCTTCCAGATAGTAAGGCGCCCAGATGTCCTCCACACGCGCGGCCTCTTCGGCGCGCACATAAATTACCTGATTGGGCGGAGGCGGCGGGGTGTGAATGCAAGCGCCCTGAGACGGGACGAACAGAAACTCGGTATAGCGGTCGTCTGTTTCGAAGGTGAACGGCACAACATAGCCCGGAATACGGATCAGCGTGCCGTCAATATCGTCAACCGTATCAAACGTCCCGAATTGTGGCATATAATCGAGGTCTGAACCTTCCTCGATTTCTGTTCCCGCTGTCACATCAGAGAGCCGTGATGCATTTGCCTGAAGGCGCATTTCGAGCCGCTCATAGAACTCTTCCTGCTGGCGGAAATATTCGTCCAGCGCACCTTCCGGCAGAAGATCCTGCCAGACGATAGGTAGAGGCTCGCCCGCTTCTACGCCCCAATACTCATTATCTGAGTTGTCGTCGCTGACAGTCGAGGCCATGACCGAGGTAGTCTCAGCCGGTGCATCAGCCTGGCTACACGCACATACTGCAAAAGCAAGAAAGCAAGTTAAAAGGCGTGCGTTCACAAAATTCTCCTGAAGCTGACCATCTTCGTCAGGTTTCAGACTAGCGTTATTCAGAATTCGTTACAATATAACTTTTTGAGATTTAAAGGAGCAAAGCCTGACCGGTACACATCCCGCTTTCGCCCGTTCGGCACGACCCGCAGCCTAGCCCCACGGGCCCTTGCGACGTGCTTCACGCGCCTTAGCCCAGGGTGAGGTGACCGTCTCAGGTTCTGCGACATCAGCCGGTTGATAGGCACCGCTCACCTGCCCTTTCAGATCCATGAGTGCCTCAATCCGGTTTTGCGTAGCCGGGTGCGTAGAAAAGAGATTATCGCCCTTCTGGCCTGCCAGCGGGTTCACAATGAAAAGGTGCGCCATGGACTGGTTAGCTTCAGTATTGCGATCCGGCATCAATTCGGCCTGCCCGGAAATTTTGGCCAGCGCGCGAGCGAGCGGTTCTGGATCACCCAGAATTTTAGCGCCCTCACGGTCCGCCTCATATTCTCGCGCACGGCTGATCGCCATCTGCACGATAGAAGCTGCAATTGGCGCCAGAATAGCGATCGCGATACCGGCAATCAGCCCGCCGCGATCACGTCCACCGCCGAAAAACATGGCAAAGTTTGCAAGCAGACCAATCGCACCAGCAATGGTCGCTGTGACGGTCATAGTCAGCGTGTCACGGTTTTTCACATGGGCAAGTTCGTGCGCCATCACGCCAGCGATCTCGTCGCGGTTCAGCATATTAAGAAGGCCGGTCGTCGCGACGACGGCCGCATTCTCTGGGTTCCGGCCGGTTGCAAAGGCGTTTGGCTGGTCCATTTCGATGACGCAGATTTTCGGCTCTGGAAGACCTGCGCGTTCGGCAAGACGGCGCACATCTTCAAGATAGGCTGCAACCTTGGCGTTGTTGCGGTAATCCTCAGCCGGCTTGGCGCGATAGCTGCGAAGAACAATCTGATCAGAGTTCCAATAACTGAAAACATTCAGGCCAATCGCCACAACGAAGGCGATCATCATACCGCCTACGCCGCCAACCAGATAGCCGACTGCGCCGAACAGCGCCGTCATCGCCGCAAGCAGCATAAAGGTCTTTGTATGGTTCAGCATGGTCATGCTGCAAGGTCTCCGATTGAACAGGCAAAAAATATGCTCAATCGAAAATGTAGGAAGGGCGCGGCAGGCTGAAAAGAGCCTGCCGCAATAGGACCTTAATTACGCTCAGATGGCGGGCGCACCTGAACCGGCGTCAGATTGCCGGGCACGCCATTTGGCCGCGCAGTCGCTACCATGCGCTGATAGGCAGGACGAGCTTCAACGCGCTCTTTCCAGGCCGCAACTTGCGGGAACTGGTTCACGTCCACCAGATTGAGCTGTGTCGCGACATTGAGCGGGAACCACATGATGATATCGGCAGCGGAGAATTCCGGTCCGCCGAAATAGTCGTAATCTTCCAGCCAGTTTTCGGCGTATTGGACAACCGCCTCACTATCCACCAGAGGTGAACGGCTGGTCGGCGGATTGGTCCGCCATGCGCGATAGTCGCTGAACAGGCGCGCGGCGAGCGAGCCTTCAGCATAATGCAGCCACATCAGATAAGTCGGGTAAAACTCGCTATCGATTGGCGGGGCCAGTTCGCCCGGTGCATAGCGCGTGAGGATCGTTTCCATAATCGCGCCGGACTCAACGAGGATCTGATCACCAATCACGACCGTCGGCACTTGCGGCATTTCATGGCCAAGCGCGCGCACAAGGTTCATCGATGCCTGAAGATCGCCGGGCACATATTCCAGCTCGTACGGATAACCCAGCTCTTCCATGAGCCAGACAATACGTTCCGACCGCCGCCCTTCGAGGTGATAAATAGTGACAGGCGGCAAAGGCATGGCCTCGGCTTCCTGAACCCGCGTCTGCGTTGTGGTGTTCACCGAAACGCAGGCTGCAAGCAAGGGCAATGACGCCAGAGCACCAATGAGTTTTTTCATGATTTCCTCCCAGTTTATGTGAGGAGGCTATCGCTGTTTTACGGTGTAAGATAGATACCATCCGGTACACAGAGACACCGGACGGTTCACAATTTTTTGAACTAAAATCTGTGAGTACAGACTAGCTCACCATGCGGAAGGTGCTGCGCAGATACTCAACGAATGTCGGGCTGATACCTTCTGCCAGATAATGCTCTGCCGGCAGCGGCCATTTCGGTGAAGCATAGTCCGCATCCGCGCGAACCTTCTCGGGAAAATCGTGCGCAAGAATGGCCGCGCGCCCGATCATTGCAAAATCACAACCCGCTTCCAGAACGCTTCGAACATGCTCTGCGTCGACGATTTTTCCAGCCGTGCCGACTTTCACATTGCCGCGCGGCAGATCCATAAAGTGCTGAAGGAGAGACTTGTCCTTGAACTCTTCTTCCTCCGGCGTTTTGAAGGAATCCCAGAGCGACAGGTCGATATAATCCACCTCGTCGCGCGTCACGAGTTCGGAGAAGAACTGCTTCATCTCGCCGAGACGCTGACCGAAACGTTCAGGTGAGAAACGCACGCCAATCTGGAAGTCAGGACGGCAGGCCTCACGAATGCCGGTGATCACCTCAAGAATCAGGCGGCAACGGTTTTCAAAGCTTCCGCCATACTGGTCGTCGCGCTGGTTGATCTCCGGCGATAAGAATTGCGCCAGAATATAGCCGTGCGCACCATGCACTTCGACGCCGTCAAAACCGGCTTTTTCAGCGCGTTTTGCCGCCGTGATGAAGTCGTCACGAAGCTGTTCGACTTCTTCGGTTGTGAGTGCGCGCGATCCGGTGTCTGCATCATCAGATGCCCCCACAGGCTGGCCGACAATATCTTTCGGAGAGCGAATGCCTGCATGATGAAGCTGAAGCGATGAGACAGCCCCGCCTTCGCGCAAACCGTCTGCCAGACGTGTCAGACCATCAAGGTGATCATCGCTCCACACACCAAGCTGGCCGGGAAAGCCCTGACCATTGGCCTGCACATGCGCAGCGCAGGTCATCACCATGCCAAATCCGCCGGTGGCACGCATGGTCAGCCATTTATACTCATCCTCGGAGAGTACGCCGGTATCATGGCTTTGCTGGTTGGTGAGCGGCGCAAGCGCCAGACGGTTTTTCCAGTCCGGTCCACGCGTAAATGAAATTGGCGAGAAGATATCTGCAGCTGTCATTGTTTCCTGTCCCATATTTTGCCCTGATTTAAGAGCAGTCTGTCACGCGAAGAGCAAGCCGAAACCGCCCTGACTGGACTTCGCGCCACGCGTCTCACATGATCTGGGTGTAAAGCATCAGGCCGCAAGAGCCGGGAGGACAACATGAGAAAGCTGATCATCACCTTGTTTGCGCTGGCACTGAATCTAAGCGTCAACACGGCTCCGGTTCATGCCCAGGGATCAAGCTCTATCAACATTGCGGGGCTGAACTTTTACTGCAACGCCAATAATGGCGCACGAGTGCCGATCTACTTCACCGAAAACGCGTGGCGGGGCGGCGGCGCAATGGCGGGGATTGATCCGTATCGCGGCTTCTACATCGATGTGAGCCCGAACTATCTCTACTCACTCAACCAGTATGCTGCAGCTTACGTTTTTCTGCATGAATGCGCGCATGTTGCCCTGCCCTTCGGTGTAGGCCTTGCTTCGCCATCGCAGGAAATGAACGCAGATTGCTATGCCATCCGACAGATGCGCAATCTGCGCCTGATCAACAATCCGTATGAGTTCAATGCCGCGGTTTCAGCCGTCGCAAACATGCCGGGCTCACCTGCAGGCCATCTTCCAGGCCCTGCCCGCATTCGGCATCTGGCGCAGTGTATCAGCTTTTGATCAGGCTTTTTCTGCCTGACGGAAGAAGAAAGCGCCAAGAAGCCAGATCAGCGCGAAAGCGACTGTCGCAGCGATGACATCCCACGGCCATTTAGCCGCCTCAGAGCCCCAACCGAGCGCCAGCGCGCTACTGCCAATGGCGACCTGCATAATCGCCATGATGAGGAGCGTTTTCTTCATCGCATCCGGACTGAACCGGCCATAAACGCCGCCAACGACGCCCACCAGCAGCACAACCAGATAATAAAGGTTGGCCGGATTATCGGCATCACCGATCAGGCCGACCGCCCCGCCAGCCCAGAATAGAAGAACCGAGCCAATAATATGGGCAACAAAACCCAGCCGATAGGAGATCGGACGCTTCAGGCGTACAAAGATCAGGCCCGCAACGCCCAGCATGGCGAGCAGAACGCCCGCCACGATAAAATCACCAATCGACCAGTTCATTTAGGTTTGCCCTGAAAGCCTATTCCGGAGTAGGCGGCCAGACAGTCGCGTCGACGAAGTCGCAGTCTGCAGGTTCCATCACCGCGTCATCCCAGTGAGCGCTAGAGGCACCTTCTGCGGAGATCACCCAAGGCTCTTCACCATATTGGGTATCGCCATCGACCTCAGTGACAGCGGTGAAATTAATCACGCCTTCATCATTCAGCTGGCCATCGCTCAGAATGGTTTCAAACGCCGCAAAATAAGCGTTCTCTGCATCATGGATTGTGCCGTAATGACGGCCGGAAAATACACCCGCAATATCCAGCGTGATTTCCAGACCTTCTGTCGAGCTGTCTTCCTGCAGGAAGTAGCAATATTCGCCCTCTGTGAGCGCCGAGATAGCGGTCGTTGCAGCGTCAGACACTGCCTCAGTGACTTCGCCTGCAGCTTCCGCCACCGGAACAGCTGCTTCAACGGGCGCAGGTGCTTCAACGGGCGCAGGTGCTGCTTCTACCGGTTCGGCTGTTTCAGACTGCCCGCACGCCGCGAGCACAAGCGCAAAAAGCGCTGGTGAGATAAGATGTTTCATAATTTCCCCTCGTATTCCCATGTCACACTCGCACCAGAGTCTTGTATTTACAAGGCAGGTTTAAGGCAGGCGCTGCGTTCACATGAAGGCTGCACGATTAATAGATCCCATGCTAACAGAGCGCATGAAGATTTATATCGATGCAGATGCCTGTCCGGTGAAGGATGAGGTCTACAAGGTTGCCGAGCGTCATCGCGCGCATGTGTTCGTTGTTTCGAACAGCTTTCTGCGCGTCCCGTCCCTGCCTTATATCACGCAGCAAGTCGTTGATGCTGGCCCTGACGAAGCGGACAACTGGATTGCCGAGCGCGCGACGGCGTCAGACATCGTCATCACGAATGACATTCCGCTCGCCGAACGCTGCCTGATGAATGACGCCCGCGTCCTGCAGCCCACCGGCAAAGCCTACACCAAGTCCAATATCGCCGCAGCCATGGCGACCCGCGCCCTGATGGAACAGCTGCGTTCGACCGGCGAGCAATTTGGCGGCGCGCCGCCTTTCAGCCAGCGCGACCGGTCTCAATTCCTGCAAGCGCTCCACGAAGTATGCGTGAAGCTGAAACGCGGCGCTTAGGCAGACTTCTTAAGCCCGGTAAGCTGTTTATAGCGGTCAGCCATCTCCTTCAGCTCACCCGGCGCGAAGATGTCCTCAAGCGCATCAAAGCCTTCCGGCGCGCGTTCATGCGCGAGCTGCATACACTGTTCAGGACCGTTCTGACGGTTCGCACGAACAATGGCTGCCGTCGCAGGAAGGCGTTCGCCCTCATAGCGCGCAAGAATGTCTGCCACGCTGCCGCCTTCGGAAATGGACTGCGTAATGCAGAGCGCATCGATGATGGCCTGCGTCGCACCGTTAGAGCCGATCGGGTACATCGGGTGCGCTGCATCGCCCAGAAGCATGACATGACCATCCACCCAGGTTTCCACCGGATCGCGGTCGACCAGAGGAAATTCGTAAACACCTTCGGCACCTTCAATCAGACCGGCCACATCCAGCCAGTCAAAATCCCACTGTTTGAACACAGGATAGAAGTCATCAAGGCGGCCTTCCCGGTTCCAGTCTTCACGGTCGAGAAGCTCCGGCAAATTAAGCTCTGCAATCCAGTTGATCAGCTGTTTGCCATCTTCGCGAACCGGTGAGATCGGGTAGCAGACAAACTTCTCTGACTGATGCCCCGCCATGATCATGCTTGCGCCCGTCAGATAAGGCTTGGCCCATGTCACACCACGCCAGAGCACACGTCCTGCATAGCGTGGCAGTCCCTGATCCGGGTACATCTGCTCACGCGCAGCAGAGTGGATGCCATCAGCGCAGATCAGGATTTCAGAACGCGCTTCGACGGTTTCGCCATTCGGACGCTGCATGACGGCAACGGCCTCATCGCCCTCATTGCGGAATGATTTGAGACGGTGACCGGCAAGGATCTTATCCTCTCCCAGACGTTCGCGGGCGTGCTTGAGCAGTGTCATCTGCAGATCACCGCGACCGAGCGAAATCTGCGGCGTCGAAAAACCGCCAAACTTTCCGCGTGGTTCTGTCCAGATATGCTGACCATATTTGTTGTAATAAGAGAGCTCGCGTGTCGCGACGCCGGCCTCTAGCAGCTCGTCCACAACGCCAAGCGACTGCAGAATGACAGAAGCATGCGGCAGCAGATTAATACCCACGCCTAAAGGCTGGATTTTCTCTGTTCCCTCATAGACCGTCACATCATGGCCAGCGTCATGAAGCGCCAACGCCGCTGACAGTCCGCCCATGCCTGCACCGATGATATTTATCTTCACAATTATCGCTCCCACGGGGTCTCTTAACTCCGCTTATGGCTCTGCATAAGCGCGACATGCAAGCGTCCAACACCAACTTTGTACTCCGGCGCGACACAAAACCAGCGCAACGTTTCGTTTCCGCCACATGCCATTTGACGCAATGAAGATGCTATAACTTACAAAATGGTACGCCATTTCGGAATATTATTCCAAACCCGCGATTCCGCCCGAAGAGACTAAACGCGTTAAATTCGAGCTTGCGCGCAGGCTTCCTCATCTGTCAGTCTGCGAAAAAACAGGGTGAGGATATAGCGATGAAAATCATGAAAACAGCGACCCTTATCGCGTCAGGATCACTGGCGCTGATTGCCTGTTCGCAGAACACACCAGCGCCGGAGGCCGCTGCCGCGCCAGGTGCGATTTTCTTTCCAGCCGATAATGACACCGGTATCAGCCCGGATACCCCGCTTCGCATCACATTTCCCGATACGCTCACCATCCACTCTGAAGGCGTGATAGAAATCACCGATGCAGAAACCGGCGACATCGTAGACCGGATCGACTTTTCTATACCTTTCGGCCCTTTCCCGGACGGGCGTATGTCGGGCGCAACTCAGGAGGACAGGGTTCGCCTCGGCCGCGAGTCGGTCATGTCGGACTATCAGGTGAACACGCTTCAGGGCGTGGACTTCCACTACCACCCGGTATTGGCCTTCGAGACCACCGCCATCATCACGCCGCACAACGGCGCGTTGGACTATGGCGAGACCTATAACGTGCATGTGGATGGCGACGTTTTCGGCTTCAATGACACAGACTTTGAATGGAGTTTCACGACACGGGACGCCCCGCCAGACGCTAGTAATGGTCGCATAACCGTCGCCAGTGACGGGTCGGGCGATTTTGTAACGGTTCAGGGCGCTCTCGACTTTGCGCCGGCGACAAGCACTGAGCCTTTTGAGCTATTCATCCGCAATGGACGCTATGACGAGCTGGTTTTCCTGAACGGTAAGTCAGACATTATTCTGCGCGGCGAGAGCCGTGACGGCGTTGTCGTGCGCTATCCGAACAATTCCGCCTTTAACCCGCCGCGCGGGAATCCATCCCGCCGCCCTGCCTTTCAACTGCATGAAGTCAGCGACATACAGCTTTCAGATTTCACCGTTCAGAATGATTTCATTGGTCAGGCAGAAGCGCTGCTGGTGCGCGGCGACCGCGTCATCATCGATAACATGCAGCTCAATGGCTCAGGCGATGCGCTCACCACATATGGCTCCATATATATGCAGGATTCAGAGCTGATCGGGGACGGCGACACCATCCTCGGATATGCGACGCTGTTCTGCCTGCGCTGCACCATCAAATCGGTTGGCCCGTTCACATGGACCCGCACCCCTGAAGGCCAGCATGGCAACATTTTCGTCGATTCAGAGATGATTTATCTGGATCAGCCTCTGCCCTGGTCTGTCACCGAGGATAACCCTGAGGGACAGAAGACGCGCGGTGTGCTGGCCCGCCTGCCCTTTAATGGTCCGCGCGAGGGTCCGCGTCATGAGAGGTCCAACTTCCCGTTTGCCGAAATGGTTCTGATCAACACCCGCACGGATGGCATTCCACCGGAAGGCTGGGGGCCGGTTGAAGAAGAGCACGCTGAGTTCAGCTGGGAAAACATCCACCTCTGGGAATTCAACACCATGGATATGGAGGGCAATCCAGTCGACATGTCAGAGCGCCATCCCCTCGTTCGTGTGCTTGATGCAGAAACAGACGCAGAGCTGATCGCCAACTATTCCGACCCGACCTTCATTCTCAATGGCTGGACACCCGAGGTGAAATAGACTGCGCATTTTAACCTGAAGGGCTTGCGCGCAGGTCGGTCGGCGTGGAACGCTCGCGAACTGCCGGACGCAAGCGACCACCGGCCAACAAACAATCGGGAAGGAAGTTTGAAATGAAGGCTATCAAAACTGCACTAATCGCAGCATCAGCGTTTGGCCTTGCAGGCGCGGCTCACGCAGATGAAGTCTGGTCATCTGATGAAGGCAATATCGTCTTTCTATCCGAGCTGGAAACAGGTGAAGCCATTATCGGCGCGCCGGTTGGCAACACGATGATCCGCATGATCTTCCCTGGGCTTGCAGGAAATTATGACAACCGCAGCATGCATGATGGCGTCTGGATCAGCTCCTCTTCATTCGGCACCGAACCGTGCAGCATCTCCGTTCAGGACCCTGAAACGGGCGAAACCTCTGCCTATTGGGGCCGGGCGCAAATGATCTTCACCTCTACCGGCTACCCGTCTGACATCGTCCTGACGGCTGGCGTCTGTTTTGGTGATCCTGAAGAAATGCTGTTTGGCGAAGCGCTGAACCAGTAAGCGACAAAGGCCGGACTGACCGGCCTTTCTTATATCAGATATCCGGATTGACCGGCGTCGTTGCCTGCACGGCCTGAAGGCTCGGCGCGATGCCGCGGTCATTCACGCGGAACCAGCCCGCAATGGAGTAGCGGTCGCGCATAGCGGGCAGGACTTCATGCGGGATATCTTCACTTAGGAAAATAACCAGCGTGCCGAGCTCTGGCAGAACCAGCTCGACGGCATTCTCTACCTCTTCACGATCAAAGATCGCCAAGGCGCCGCCATCTGTCTCGTCCCAGTCCTCATTCAGATAGAACACGGTTGAGAGCACACGGTTACGCGCACCTTTGAACGAATCCATATGGCGCTTGTAAAACGCGCCCGGCTCATACACAGCAAAATGGGCTTCGTATGAAAACAGGCCGAGATAGAGCGCCTCGTTCACGGCAAGACGGACCATTTCCATCACGTCCAGATAGCGTGCCTGAACCTCTTCATCGCGGCTAAGCCAACGCGTTTTATCGCGGCGAATGTCAGATTTGATCGTGTGATCACCCGCACGCCCGATGCCGGCCCGTTCAAGCATGGCTTCGCTATGGAGCGTTTCAGCTTCAACACGCAAGGCACGTGATAACTCGGGAGGCACGACGGTACGGGTTACGACCCATCCTGTGTCCGCGAGCTGGTTGATCCAGTTCCACCCATGAGGCGGGACCGGTAATTCGGCTGTGTTCAAACGCGTAAGGCCCAAACAAACAAAAGGTGAGCGCCGATACACTCACTCCGCACACCTCGCAAGAAAAAATCCCCATAGTTACCCGAAAGTGCGGACTTAAAGCCTGCAATAACCACTCTATCTTTGTGTTTGCGTCACAGGACGGAAAGGACAGATCATGACTAAATTTACGCGTACACTTCTCGCGTCTGCAGTTGCAGGTGCGGCATTCCTTCTTCCAGCTCAGGCTGAGGTCGTTTCATATCAGGCAGAGCCAACACACTCATATGTCCGCGCGACATATACCCACCTTGGCCTCTCCCATCAGGGCCTCGAATTCCCTGCGATCAACGGCACATTCGACATTGATCTGGAAGATCCGGAAGCATCCGTAATCGACGTCACAATCGATATGCTCGCGCTCGACACAAACACGGGCGGCGAAGAGTTTTACACCCACCTCTCCAGCAGCGACTTCTTCAACTTCGAAGAGTTTGCGACAGCACACTTTGTTGCGACTGAACTGAGTGTCAGCGAAGAAGACGACACAAAAGGCACAATGACAGGTGACCTGACCATTCACGGCGTTACTCAGCCGGTCACGTTTGACGTCACGCTGAACTTCCAGGGCGACCACCCGATGATGGGCGTGCCAGCACTTGGCGTTTCTGCAAGCGGTGAAATCCTTCGCTCAGACTTTGGCGTAGGCGCTTACACGCCATACGTTTCTGACGAAGTTGAACTGAACATCCAGCTCGAACTCATCGTTCCAGCGGAATAAGATATCAGTCCGGGCGGGAACAGTCCCGCCCGGACCGCTCTCCTCTACCCGTCAGCCCTTCGACTATTCGTCGAAAAGCTGTGTCGCGTAGGTAGGAAGCTGGTTGGCAATATTGAGGGACTGGACACGCAAATCGCGTTTCGTCTGCTCGGCCTGCAGTTTTGCTGCCTCTCTGCCGAGATCAGCATCGACCAGTGTTCCAAGATTATTGCTAAGCACATCTGCCGTCTTGATAACAAGCGTGCGCATTGTATCCATCGTACGAATACGCCCACCCAGAATATTCATGACCTCATGATGCTTTTCGAGCGTCGACTCGATGCGCGACAGGGAATCCTTTGCGTCCTGTAGCGGATCAATCACCATGCTCGGGATCATATCGGTATCGGCGCCGCCCGGCTTCAGGTCATAGCCCGGAACCGAAATTTCCTTACCACCCTTTGCGTCCGTTATCGGCCGCATATTCGTCGTACTGCCATCAATCAGATTGAAATCGTTGAAGCCCGCATTGTTCACGATGGTTTCCATCTGGTCGCGCAACTTGATAAAATCCTCATTGAGGATGCCCCTGCTCCGATCATCAAGGCCCGGGTCAGCTGCCGCGAGTGCCTTTTCCTGCATTTCAGAGATAAGATCAGTCAGTGCTTCGGTCGCTGTCAAAGCAACATCACCGACAGCAACCGCGATATCGAGTGAATTGCGCACGGCGCCAAGGCCCGAAATATCGGCCCGCAGTGTCTGCGCCATGGCATAGATGGCACCATTGTCTTTGGCGCTATTGACTTTGAGGCCGGTATTCATCCGGCTTTCAACCTGCTGCAAATCCCTGTCGGACTTATTCAGGCTGCGAACAGTCGTCATAGAGCTCGAATTGGTATTCACGCTGATCGACATGTCGGTCACGCTACCTTTCTGGTCTTTGGCTGCGCCGTCCGGCTCTTTCTGGCCGGACTCTTTAAACGCTTTCACCCCAGACTAGCGGCAAACCTTGAATGTCCGTTTGAATCCTTCTGCCAAAATCAGAACAGTTCAAAAGGTAAATGTTAGGGTTAATCAAACCCGACAAACACCGCAGCATCATCGACAGTTTTGCGGCGGGAAACGACCGCATTCGCAGGGAAGGTTTCATCCGGCCAGCCCATAGCAATCGCCATCATGATGACCTGATCATCCGGAATGCCCGCTTCTTCGCGAACGACAGGGCTTTGCATAATACCCTGCGAGTTGATCACGCAGCCAAGCCCACGAGACCATGCCGCATTCACAATACCATTACAGACCGCGCCGCAGTCAAACGTGGTGATGTCGTTGCCCTCAACCTCTTTATCGAAGGTGATGATGACGGAGACCGGCGCATCAAACTGGCGGAAACCGCGCAAAATCCAGTCCATGCGCTTTTCCTTGTCATGGCGCTCAATACCCATGGCTTCGAACAGCTGGACAGCAATCTCGACCTGACGGTCTCGGTGCACGCCCTGATATTTGTCGCCGCCACGGAATTCGCGGCTGTCAGGCACACCCGCCATATTGCGCTCGACATTGCCTGTACGTATGCGGTTCAGAACGTCGCCGCCAATCACATAAAAATGCCATGGCTGGGTGTTCATTGAGGATGGCGCGCGAATGGCGAGTTCCAGAACCTCTTTGATCACCTCTTTCGGAACGGGCTTATCAAGATATCCGCGAATGCTGCGTCGACCGTTGATGACCTCATCATATTCCATGTTTCTTCCCCGTGACTTTGTTTGAGCGAAGTCTGAGCACGGGTGACACAAATTTCCAATCCTTCCCCTAGCGTCAGGTCGCAATTGATTTCAGATCGTGTCAAAACGTTCCTAAGTTTCGAACTGATCTTTTCAAGTAAAGTGTAGTCAGATACACCAAAGCCAAATGAACGCCGGATCAACCGGCACAAAACTCAGCTCATGTCAGTGAGCAAGGACCTGGAAACGCCCAAATGACGTCTTTTGAATTCAACACCACCCGTTCCATCATTAACGAGCCGGGCTCGATCAAACGCCTTGGAGAGATTTGCACGCGCCTCGGCTTTGAACGCCCGCTGGTGGTAACGGATCCGGGTATTGTGAAGGCTGGCCTTCTTGAGAAGCTGACGGCATCACTTGATGCCTCAGGCACGTCTTATGCGCTCTATACCGACATTGTGGCCGACCCGCCGGTCGAAACCATTATGGAAACTCTGGAAGCGGCTAAGACGCATAACGCGGACGGCATTATCGGCTTTGGTGGCGGATCATCCATGGATGCCGCAAAGATTGCCGCCCTGCTCCTGCGTTCCGGTGAAAAGCTTGAAGACATTTACGGCGTTGGCATGGCGAAGGGCGAGCGCGCACCGCTCATCCTGGTCCCGACGACAGCAGGCACAGGCTCTGAGGTCACAGCCGTTGCCATCGTGACCACCGGCCCGAACACAAAAGCGGGCGTTGTCGCGAACCAGCTCTATCCGGATGTCGCCCTGCTCGACGCGGAACTCACGCTCGGCCTGCCCCCTATCGTGACAGCCGCAACCGGCGTTGATGCAATGGTCCACGCGATTGAGGCCTACACGTCAATTCACCTTAAAAACCCATACTCGGACATGCTCGCCCAGAAAGCGCTTGAGCTTCTGTCGAAGAACCTGAAGCCGGTCATCGCAGACGGTTCAAACCTCGCTGCACGTCAGAACATGCTGTTCGGCGCCTGCCTTGCCGGACAAGCCTTTGCCAACGCGCCCGTGGCGGCGGTTCACGCCCTCGCCTATCCGCTGGGCGCGCGCTATCACATCGCGCATGGCACATCGAACGCGCTGCTTCTGCCACACGTCCTGCGCTTTAACGCACCGAATGCAGCAAGCCTCTATGCTGAACTCGCGCCGATCTGTTTTGACAATGTCCCGACAGGCTCTGACGAGAAGACAGCCCTCTGGTTTGCGGACCAGCTTGAGCAGCTGAGCCTTGATGTCGGCCTGCCACCGCGCATGCGCGATGCCGGTGTTCTGGCGAACGACCTCGATCTGCTCGCAGAAGAAGCCATGGGCCAGACCCGTCTTCTGAAGAACAATCCGCGCGAAGTGACCCAAAGTGATGCGCGCGACATCTACGAAGCGGCTTACTAGAATAATACGGGAACAATGGGCGCTTCGCAGCGTCCATTGAATGACCTCACACTATTCCGAATACGGGACTCAGGGAGAATTTCAGGGATGACGGACCACAAGCTTTCCGACCCGGCACTTCTGTGCACGAAAGCCTATATCAACGGCAAATGGACTGACGCGGCAGACGGCTCGACTTTCAATGTCGATAACCCTGCAAATGGCGAACTGATTGCCGAAGTCGCATATTGCGGCGAAGCGGAAACCAAAGCTGCCATTGAAGCTGCCGAAGCCGCGCAACCTGCATGGGCTGCCAAAACACCTAAAGAGCGCGCCAAATATCTGCGCGACCTCTTCAACGTGATGATGGCCAATCAGGATGATCTCGGCCGTATTCTCACCCTCGAACAAGGCAAGCCACTTGCCGAAGCTAAGGGCGAGATCGCCTATGGCGCGAACTATGTCGAATGGTTCGCTGAGGAAGCAAAGCGTGTCTATGGCGAGGTAATGACACAGCCGTCCCCGGACAAGCGCGTTGTTGTGATCCGTCAGCCGGTCGGCGTTGCGGCGCTCATCACGCCATGGAACTTCCCGAACGCAATGCTGACACGCAAGATCGCGCCTGCGCTTGCTGCGGGCTGCACAGTCGTCTGCAAACCTGCATCTGAAACGCCACTCTCTGCGCTGGCAATTGCCGAGCTTTGCGACCGCGCAGGTATCCCGCCTGGCGTTGTGAACATTGTCTGCGGCAATACACGCGCAATTGGCGGCGAGCTGACCTCTAACCCGAGCGTCAAAAAACTCTCCTTCACCGGCTCCACCGAAGTCGGCAAAATGCTGACCGAGCAGTGCTCTGGTACGCTGAAGCGTCTCTCCATGGAGCTTGGCGGCAACGCGCCTTTCATCATCTTTGACGACGCAGACCTCGACCTTGCTATCAAAGGCGTCATGGCCTCCAAATTCCGCAATGCCGGCCAGACCTGCGTTTGCACGAACCGTATTCTCGTCCATGAAGATGTGAAGGATGCTTTCGTTGAGAAACTCCTTGCAGCCACCAACGCACTCAAAGTTGGCAACGGCCTTGATGACGGTGTGGACCTTGGCCCGCTCGTCTCTGTCAAAGCCCGCAAGACGGTTGAAGAGTTTGTCGCTGACGCGGTCGAAAAAGGCGCGAAAGTCCATGAAGGCCCGTCCACACCGAATGGCGAATGCTATTCGCGCCCGCTGGTCCTGACAGAAGCGACCCGCGAAATGCGCGTCTTCTCCGAAGAGATTTTCGGCCCTGTTGCGCCGGTCTTCACCTTCAAGACCGACGAAGAAGCCATCGCCATGGCGAATGACACAGAATTCGGCCTCGCATCCTACTTCTACTCCAAAGATGTTGCGCGCTGCTGGCGCGTAGCTGAGGCGCTGGAATACGGCATGGTCGGCATCAATGAGGGCATCATCTCTAACGAGATGGCTCCGTTCGGCGGCGTGAAGGAATCCGGTCAGGGCCGTGAAGGCTCACACCACGGCCTCGATGATTATCTGGAAATCAAGTCGCTGACATTCGGCGGCATCTGATCTCGCATCGACACGAATAGAAAAGCCCGTCAGGAAACTGGCGGGCTTTTTCTTATCCAAGCGCACCTGTCTCCGAGATCATCGCCGTCACCGACATGAGCGCTTCGATAATCTGGCGGCGTTTTTCGGGGGAGTATCGCTCGACAGGACCGGAAATGCCGATCGCGCCGAGCACGCGTCGACCTTCGTCGAGGATCGGCACGGCAATTGAGAATATTCCCTGCTTCCAGTCGGGATCGGCCTCGAAATAGCCTGCAAGGCGGACCGATGGCAGGCCGGACAGCACATCTTCCCGGACAATCTTTGTATCCGAGCGAAGCGGCACCACGCCAAGAGACCGGTCATATAGCCCTTCAGGGTCCTCATGAAAGGCGAGCATGACCCGCCCGGCGGCAGAGGCCGGCACCGGCAAGCGCGACCCCGGACGACTGGAAAAGCGGATCGGACGCGGCGAGATGAGTTTCTCCACCACCAGCACGCTGTCACCGTCCAGAACGTAGAGGTTCACCGTCTCGCCAAGCTCGCTTTGAAGCTTCTGAAAATATGGCGCAGCCGCTTTGCGCACAGGATGACCAGCCAGAACTTTAGCGCCCAGTTCGAACAGTTTCAGGCTCGGCTGATACATGCCGGTATCGGCGTCCTGCACCGCATAGTTTGACGCCACAAGGGTCGCCAGCGTGCGATGCGCATTGCTCTTCTGAAGCCCAAGGTCCTGCGCAAGCGTCGACAAGCGGACGGGGCCGGATGCCTGCGCCAGATAGTCCAGCACCCTCAATCCTTTTTCGAGCGTTGAATCCATACCCCTGAACGACCTCATTGAATTGACAGGACCGCTTGCCGCGACCATCAAGTCGGCTTGTTATCTGGTCAAAGTGTCGGGGGAGTTTGCGTGAGCGTCAATTGGGAAATGCCGGAAGGCAATGAGGTCGAAGGCTCAACTGAAAAAGTCATCGGCATATCTGCAGGCCCGATTGGCTGGATCGTGATCAACAATCCTGCCCGCCGCAATGCTATGTCCCGTGCCATGTGGGAAACAGTGCCTCCGCTTCTGGATACGCTCTGCGCCCTGCCCGACACACGCCTGATTGTCGTAACCGGCGCAGGCGGCAAAGCTTTCATTTCCGGTGCAGACATTTCTGAATTTGAAAAGCAGCGCGCGTCTCTCGAGGCCAATAAGGCCTATGACGAAGCCGCGGGTGCGGCCTTTGGTGCGTTCGCGGACTGCATCCTGCCAACCATCGCCATGGTTCGCGGCCCGTGTATTGGCGGCGGGCTGGCGACCGCAATCAGCTGCGATATCCGCATCGCAACCGACACATCCATTTTCGGCATCCCTGCAGCCAAGCTCGGTGTTGGCTATCAGTTCGATGGCATCCAGCGCCTCATGTCGCTCATCGGACCAGCACGGACCAAGCAGCTCATGTATACGGCGGAATTCTACAAAGCCGAGCGCGCCGTTGCCATGGGCCTCATCGACGAAGCTATGGAGGCTGAAGCACTTGAGCCGCGCCTCTATGAGCTTGCTGGCATGATCGCCGCCAATGCCCCGCTTAGCATTCGGGCTGCAAAACTCGCCGTCGATGAAGCCGTCAAAGACCCACAGCTTCGAAACACAGCCAAAGTTCAGGCCGCGATTGATGCGGCATGGAGCAGTGACGATGTGAAAGAAGGTCACCGCGCCTTCCTTGAGAAAAGAAAAGCGAATTTCACCGGCAAATAGAGGGCGCTCACCCGGCAGTCAGACTGGTCAGAACCGATGCAATCTCTTGCCCCAATTTATCGAGAAGCGGGAAAGACTTGCTGCGCAGAGACGGTGAGATAAGGTTAACCTCCCCACTCACAAGTTTCTGGTGACTGTTTTATGGCCCTCTTCAAACAACTGATTTTATCCGGCGTCATGGCCAGCGCATTTGCGCTGCCATCCATGGCACAGACTTCGTCCGTCGCGGGCGGCCAGTCTGGCTATGACGAAACGCTCGAAGCAATCTCCCCAACCGACGAGCCAGTGCGCGTTGGTCTTGCAGGCGAAGATCCGGCTGATATCGGCCGCTATATTCTGGCAGCCAATGGCGGCGTTGGCGGCGGATCGCTCTCCCCGGACGGCGAAACGATTGCCTTCTCATGGTCCATTACAGGCGAGCGCCAGCTCTGGACGATCCCTGCAACAGGCGGCCAGCCAACACGCCTGACATATGGCAATGGCATTTCCTTCTATCGCTGGGCACCGGATGGCGAGCACCTGATCTATGGCGCAGACAATGACGGCGACGAGCAGGAAGCCTACTTCCTGATCTCTGCAGTCGGCACGAGCGAGGAAATTATCTTCCCTGCACAGCCCGGCGCATTCCGCACATTTGGTGACTTCCTGCCGGAAGGCGATGGCATCATCTACACGTCTACAGCGCGCACCAACCTTCACTTCGACATTTACAAGGCAGCCATCCCGAATGGCGAGCCTGAAATGATCTATGAAGGCGAGTTCGGCGTGTATGTCGGCGCAGTCTCTCCGGACGGCAAATATGTGAACTTCTCGACCACTGTCGGCGAGGATTCCAACAATCTCTATATGCTCGACATCGAGACCGGCGACGTCACGACAATTTCGGAGCCGGAACGCCGTGCGTCTCAGGGCGGCATCACCTGGAAAGACGATTCCTCAGGCTTCTACTTCGTCAGCAATATGGAACGCGAATATCAGGCGATCCAATACTACCACGTCGAGTCCGGCTTCACCTCCATGATCGCATCTGACGATCAGGCCGATATGGGCAGCCTGCGCCTTTGCGGTGCGGATGACCGTTACCTCGCATGGACCCGCAATGTCGGCGGCTATTCCGTGATCCACGTGGAAGACCGCGTTGAAGACACAATGCTGGACGTGCCGGAACTTCCGGAAGGCGCTTACGGCCTCTCCTGTAACGAAGAAGACCCGCGTATTGTGATCGGCGTAAATGGCTGGCGCACACCGGGCAGCTTTGTGACATGGGACCTCGATACAGGCGAAGTGCATGACACATTCATCGCGCCTATGGCTGGTCTCGATCCGGAACGCCTCGTTCGCCCTGAAGATGTGCGCATTACGGCGCGCGACGGTGTTGAACTTCAAGGTCTGCTCTACCTGCCAGACGATGCCTCTTACACAGGCGAAGGCCTTCCACCGGTCGTCTTCTTCGTACATGGCGGCCCGACGAGCCAGTCCCGCCCGACCTTTGATGCCAACACGCAATATCTGGTCGATCAGGGCTTTGCTGTCTTTGAACCGAATGTGCGCGGCTCAACCGGCTTCGGCCACACCTACGTAACGCTGGACGACCGTGAGAACCGTCTTGAGTCCATCGCCGACCTTGTCGACATGCTGGACTGGCTCCGTGAAGATGGCCGCGTTGATGCAGACCGCGCTGCGGTTGTTGGTGGCTCTTATGGTGGCTATGCGGTGAACGCCGCGGTTGCCAACTTCCCTGGCAATTTCGCAGCAGGTGTGTCCCTCTTCGGCGTTGCCGACTGGGTCACAGCGCTTGAAGTCGCCTCCCCGGGCCTCAAAGCATCTGACCGTATCGAGTATGGTGACATCACTGAGGATTACTGGCGCGAGTACTACACAGAGAACTCTCCGATCCGTCAGGCTGACCAGATCGACGTGCCAATGCTTTACTCACACGGCGCGCGCGACCCGCGTATCGACATCTATGAGACTGAGGTGATGGTCCGCACTATCCGCGAAAACGGTGTGCGAGCTGACTATATCCGCTTCCTCGATGAGGGACATGGCTGGCGCAAGCTTTCTAACCAGCTCTTCTATGCCCGCGCGCAGGCAGAATTCCTCGCCGACGTTCTGGACATGGATATTGGCGAGTAATCGCCAGTCTGAAATCTGAGAACAGCGAAACGCCGGGAGCCTAGCTCTCGGCGTTTTCTTCTTCTACCGGCATCTCACCGACCGGCCACACAACAGCGCGCGCATAGAGCGTGGAGTCAGGGCCGTTAAACGCATCGGTGACAACATGGATGCGGATATACTGCTCGCCTTCCATGCCATCGGTGTTGATCGAGATTTTGATCTCACCCAGCTCGTTACCCGGCACGGGTTCAGGCGAAATGCGGACGGAGACGCCTGAAGTCTGCGAATAACCGCGCTGTACGCTGAGCGGGCCAAAGCCATTATTGAGGAAGAGGTAGGTGTGTTCCAGAACGCTACCCTGCTCGACATCGCCGAAATTGACGCTGGCCGCATCAAAGCCGATCACGCCTTTATCGTCTGGTGCGCGGATCGCGTAGGCTTCAACCATTTCTTCGGCTTCGACCATCGCTTCAGCCGGATCTACCGTTTCGATCTGCTCCTCAGGCGCAGCATCCTCATCGTTCGCAACTGACACAGGGGCAATGGCCAGAGTCGCAAACGCAAGGCAGGACAGGCGTAAGGTCGCAAAACTCATCTAAATTCTCCGCTATTCGCTTCAGGCTGAAACACTTTCCGCAGAGAGTGCAATTCCGTTACCAGTTTTGAAAGAGATGATTGCAGTTACAGAATCGGCTAGCAAAGGCTCATGTCCAAGCTCTATTTCACCTACTCGGCGATGAATGCCGGCAAGTCGGCAATCCTGCTTCAGGCCGCCTATAACTACGGCGAACGCGGTATGTCGGTCATGCTCTGGACATCCGGTCATCACGGTTCCGAAAACGCTGAAACCGGCAAGATCGAATCCCGTATCGGACTGGAGGCTGAGGCCCACCTGTTCCGAAGCGAGACAGACCTTTACAGCGCCATCTCCAAACGGGCCGACGACGCCCCGCTGCATGCCGTCTTTGTGGATGAAGCGCAGTTTCTGAATGAGGATCAGGTCTGGCAACTGGCGCGCGTAGGCGACGAGATGCGCCTGCCAGTGCTGTGCTATGGTCTGCGCACCGATTTTCAGGGCGAGCTGTTCGAAGGCGCAGCGGCCCTGCTCGCCATTGCGGACGATCTGCGTGAAGCGCGCACCATCTGTCATTGCGGGCGTAAAGCCACGATGACGGCGCGTCTGGACGAGAACGGCAATGCTATTCGCGAAGGCGATCAGGTGAGCGTGGCTAAAGGCATTTACGTCTCGCTCTGCCGCCAGCACTGGAATGAAAAAGTGCGGGGCGTAACCGGATAAAAAACCTCACCAGTTCGGGGGATAGGTCGATTTCGACATTCATGTGTATTCTACCGGCAGAGGAATACTGCGGGAGAACGCCAAATGGGAGTGAACCTTTCACGCATGGCTTGGCTGGCTGCGGCACTGGCCATGGGATTTTCCACGTCAGCAACTGCTAATGACGACTATAATGTCTGGGACCATTTCGCGCCCGGCTATTATGTTGAGTCGGATGACGCAGGCGCCGCCGATTGCGGGCGCCCCGAAGGCACAAACTGGATATATCTGCATCCTGAGCGCCGCGAAGACGCAACCATTCCAGGTGTATTTTCAACCTTTGAAGGCTGGATGGCGTTTAACTTCAATGGGCGTGAGGAAGACTATTTTCTCGAGAGCTTTGGCGGTTATGGCTTCGATCTTGATGAGGCGCAGATTGATATGATCCATAACTTCTTTGATAGCCTGAGCCATGCATCAGCGCGGGGCGTCGGTCTATCAGGCGGCGGTCTCGGCTATACGACAGGCGGCGTCGCCAGCCTTCAATTTGGCTGGCATATCGAGACGGGCGACGTCCATGTTCTGTCGCTCGACTTTGAAGACTATGGCCGTACGCGCGACATTGTTCTGCGGGGTGAGGACGATATGAAAACAGGCACAGACCTGGAAGGCCGCCCATTGCGACCATTCATCCATTGTGGGGCTGAGTAATCAGTCGATCTCTTCGCGGATGAGGCGTGTTGATAGTGGACGGTCGGCCTCACCGCTGACCGCAAACACGGCTTCATATCCGGCGCTGCGAATGCTCTGATCGAGCGCAGAGCTGACGCGCGCTTCATCGCTCAGAAAGTCTGTCAGCCCGATCAGCCCTGCATCACGGGTTCCTGCCATAATCCAAATCAGGTTCCCGCCCTCTCCCGCCTGAACGGAGAAAAGCGCAAAGTCACGATAGGCAAGGTCTTCAGCGGCGTTCCGGAAGGCGTCACTGATAAAATCAGTCTCGTCTTCGGTATCGAGGATTTCGTCGAATGTCCGCCCAAGCTGGAAGCGCGAAGACTGCATGGCAGCCGCCTGCAGCGGGCCGAGGCCACTGGTAAGACCTATATAGACAATGTCTGCCTCAGCGATTTGCTCTTCCGTCAGCTCTGACGCCATGACGATTTGCGGCGATCGACTGGCAAAGACCGGTGACAACGCGTTCAGCGCATGGGCGGTGGACGTAGGCAGATAGCCGAGCGAGACATCCACATAGGTCCCCATCAGCTCGGGCTCACTCAATAAAAGGTCTGTCAGGTCACGCGAGGAGTTGATTTCGAAGTCCCGAATTAAGCGGTCGAGGAACAGACCATCCTGATACTCGCCGAAAATATAATAGTCCCCGAGCGCGATCAGCAGTGGCCTTGAGCGATCAGCCAGCGGCGAGAAGACCGGAGAGGCTTCCAGCCGTGTCTCACCTCGGTCGCCTCGCAGCAGGAACACGCCCTGAACCAGAATCACGACAAGACATGCAGCCAGCACGCCCCATAACCAGCGAGCGGAAGCAGCTTGCACGGGCATCGTCTCAGCCTCAGCAACCGGCACGGCCTGCTCTAATACAAAGGCATAATCGCCGCGAGGGAGAATCAGCTGACCATGACCAGCATCGCCCTCACGCAGATAGAACTCTTCCAACTTTTTGCGCAGGCGATGAATGTAAACGCGAATGCTGGCATCTTCAGCATCGAGCTGAACGCTGCGCCCGAATACATCGGCGGCAATTTCGGCTTCCTTGGGTGGCCTCTCTTCAAGTGTACGCTTTGCCAGATACTCGAACAGATCGATGAGACGGCCACGGCGTCCGATGACGCCGGACGCACGCACGCGATCAATTTCGGCTTTCAGCTCCGCTGACACGTTCCAAATCCTCCCGACGCGCCTCCCTCAAGGGCTTCTGGTATAGCGCACTATCCTAAATCCAAGGATATGCGCGCTCTGTCCAGCCTGTTTCTCGTCACTAGCGTATTCGGCTCTGTTCGGAACGCAGATTGCACGTGTCAGGGGAAAGAAGGACTTTTTCCGATGAATGCACGTCTCTCAGAGCTATTTGCGACCCGAATTGATACAGTTTCCGATCTGGAACAGCTGGAATTCCAGTCTGGACAGGTCTGGACGGTACAGGGTGGCCGATATGATGGCCTCCAGATTCTCATTGTTAAGACAGAACGCCATCCGACCATGGGTGTTGCGGTTCACGTCTCCGTGCGTGGACCGCTGACGACTGAAGGCGGATCTGAGCTGGAAGGGATTCCCCACCTGCCATTCACGCCGGAAGCCATGCGCCATTCCGGCCTTCAGCTGACCGGCTTCATCTCCGAGCTGCCCGATGACTGGGAAGATATGTATGAAGACTGGCTGAGCGACGCAGAAATGGAAGAAGCCGGCCTGTTCAGCCTGCCGCTGCAAGAAATTCTGGACACGATCATGGCCAAGCTGTCCTGGATATAATCCACTAGCCTTCTGTTTTCTTTTATATATTCATCGCCAAAAGATCAGGGCAGGTATTGATTGCCTGCCCGCCCCAATGTGCTAAAATAGGGTGTGTGGCAAAAACACTCCGGACGCGCCGGGATTGACTTCCGGTCAACCCCTCCGTACACGGACGTAAAAATACTGCGCTAGCATCAATACGTAATTGACTCTTATGCCAGCATATGTCATCTGCCGCGCTTTCCGGCTGGCTAATTACCAGTGAAACCCAGTTTTTTGAGAGGATCTGCGCGATGTACGCAGTCATCAAGACTGGCGGCAAACAATACAAAGTGGCCGCCAATGACGAAATCACCGTCGAGAAAATCGACGCCAACGAAGGTGATGAGCACGCATTCAACGAAGTGCTGATGCTCGGCGAAGGCGACGACGTCACAGTTGGCGCGCCGGTTGTTGAAGGCGCTGCTGTTGTTGGTGAAGTCGTTTCTCAAGACAAAGGTGACAAGGTCATCATCTTTAAGAAGCGTCAGCGCTCTACTTACAAACGTAAGAAGGGTCACCGCCAGAACCTGACAACGATCAAAATCAAAGAGATCGTTGCTGAAGGTTTCGACGGCAAAGTGAAGAAAGCCGCTGCTAAGCCTGCGAAAAAAGCTGAGCCTAAAGCTGAAGAAGCTCCTAAGGCTGAAGCTAAAGCTGAAGCGCCTAAGAAAGCTGCGCCTGCTAAAGCTGCTGCAGCTGGTAGCGATGACCTGACACAGCTCAAAGGTGTTGGCCCGGCATACGCGAAGAAACTGAACGAAGCAGGTATCACCTCTTTCGCGCAGATCGCTGCCCTGACACCAGAAGGCATCACTGAACTTGAAGAAAAACTGAACGCTTCAGGCCGCGTCGAGCGCGACGGCTGGATCGAACAGGCAAAAGAACTTGCGAAATAAGCCTTAAACCGGCATTTATCTCGCAGAATTGAAGGAGTGGCCTAATGGCTCACAAAAAATCAGGTGGTTCGTCCCGTAACGGTCGCGATTCAGAGTCCAAACGCCTTGGCGTGAAGAAATATGGCGGCGAGCACGTCATTCCTGGTAACATCCTCATCCGTCAGCGCGGTACTAAGTGGTATCCGGGCGACAACGTTGGCATGGGCAAAGACCACACGCTCTTCGCTAAAGTTGAAGGCCAGGTTCAGTTCCGCAAAAAGCGTGACAACCGTCAGTACGTCTCTGTGCTTCCAGTCGCGGACGCAGCCGAATAACGGCAGCCGCGCAGGGCTGCCAGAGTGGTGGCCCCTTAGCTCAGACAGAGCATGGTGATAAGACCAGGGAGGCCGCCGGCCTCCCTTGTTTCGTTTCTGGACCTCAGAAACGCTTCGACAGGTGAAACCACCATGCAGAAAATTCTGAAGACCAAACGCCTCACACTCCGTCCTCTCGCCGCCGTTGATACGGCCTGGCTTCTGGGCTTCTGGAGCATTGCGGATGTAAGCCGCATGACCGCCAGCATTCCAGCCAGAGTGGATGAAGACTTTGTGCGCGGCCGAATTCAGGCTGCTGCCGAAGGCGATGAAGCGCAGACCAGTATTGTTCGCATGATCGAGCTTGAAGACGGCACACGCACGGGCGTCGTCAGCCTCGACCGAACCACAACGCAGGAACCGTTCAACCTCGGCTATGCCATCCACCCGGATTTCTGGTGCCAAGGCATCGCAACGGAAGCCGGTCAGGCGATTCTTGATTGGGCAGACGGGTTCGTCACGCCGAAATATTATGTGTCGGGGCATTTCACCGACAACCCAGCCTCAGGCAACGTCTTAAAAAAGCTCGGCTTCATGCCGTGCTGGCGCGCGCCGGTCTATTCTACGGCACGTGACGAGAAGGCCGATCACCTGTATATGTCGCGTCTTATCTAGCAAGTCAGTCTCATGAAATTTCTCGATCAGTGTAAAATCTATATCCGCTCCGGCCATGGCGGCGACGGCTGCGTCTCTTTCAGACGCGAAGCCTATGTCGAATATGGCGGCCCTGATGGCGGCGATGGCGGCGATGGCGGCGACGTCTGGATTGAAGCTGTAGAAGGCCTCAATACGCTGATCGACTACCGTTACAAACAACACTTCCGGGCAGATCGCGGTGGTCACGGCATGGGTAAGAACCGCACTGGCGCACGCGCTGAAGATGCTGTTCTTAAAGTGCCGGTTGGTACCGAAATTCTCGAAGACGACAAAGAAACGGTGATTGCCGACCTTGATGAGGTTGGTAAGCGCGTTCTTCTCGCCTCCGGCGGTTCAGGCGGCTGGGGTAATGCCCGCTTCAAGACGGCAACCAATCAGGCACCACGCCGCTATAACCCGGGTCTTCCAGGTGAAGAGCGCTGGATCTGGCTGCGCCTGAAGCTCATTGCTGATGTCGGTCTGCTCGGCCTGCCGAACGCGGGTAAGTCTACATTCCTCAGCGTCGTATCTGCTGCCAAGCCGAAGATCGCCGATTACCCGTTCACAACACTGGTTCCAAACCTTGGTGTGGTCGATCTTGGGCCGTCTACACGCTTCGTGATCGCTGACATTCCGGGTCTGATTGAAGGTGCTTCGGAAGGCGCAGGGCTCGGTCACCGCTTCCTTGCCCATGTGGAGCGCTGCAAAGTCTTGCTTCACCTGATCGATGCGACGCAGGACAATCCGGAAGAAGCCTATCTGAAAATCCGTGGCGAACTGGAAGCGTATGCCGACCATCTCGCTGACAAGCCGGAGATTATCGCGCTCACCAAAGCCGATTCGCTCCTGCCCGAGCAGCTTGAAGAAGCCCGCCAGCAGCTGGCCCGCGTGACGGATAAGAAGGTTGAGATCATTTCCTCGGTTGCCAAGCAGAACATCACGCCAGTGCTGCGCCAGCTTGCGGCCTATGTGTATGAGGAAGACCTTTCCATGCTGGATGATGACATCAGCGAGGAAGGCTGGACGCCTTAACATATGAACACGTCGATCGACACGGCAGAACGTATTGTCATCAAGGTCGGCTCGGCGCTGATCGTTGATGCAAAAACACGTAAGCCAAACCAGTACTGGCTTGCGACGCTCGCGGCAGACATTGCTGAACTGCGCGCCGCGGGCAAACAGGTCGTTCTGGTGTCTTCAGGCGCAGCGGCACTCGGCCGTCCGTTTCTGACCGACGCTGAGAAATCCGGAAAACAGGGCCAGCTTGAATTAAAGCAGGCCGCTGCTGCAATCGGCCAGCCTCGCCTGATGGCATCGCTTCAGGCGGCATTCGATCTTCAGAATATTCCACTCGCACAAGCCCTTCTGACGCTGGATGACACAGAAATCCGTCGCCGCTGGCTGAACGCACGCGCGACGCTCTTTACGCTTCTGGATAATGGTGCTGTGCCGGTGATCAACGAGAACGACACCGTCGCCACGTCTGAAATCCGGTATGGCGATAATGACCGCCTCGCTGCGCGCGTGGCGCAGATGGTCGGCGCAGACGTTCTGGTGCTCCTGTCAGACATTGATGGTCTCTATACGGACGATCCGCGAAAGACCCCGGACGCGCAACATATCCCGACAGCCAATGGCGTCACGCCAGAGCTGCGTTCGTATGCCGGTGACGCCAATGCGAGCGCGGGCGTTGGCACGGGCGGCATGGCAACCAAACTTGATGCTGCCGAGATCGCCTGGTCTGCGGGCTGTTCTACAGTCATCACCATTGGCAAGCCGGAACACCCACTCCGCCGTCTGCGTGATGGCGGGCGTTCCACATGGATCGTATCAAACCTGACACCACAGGCCGCTCGCATGAGCTGGCTTGCTGGCCACTTAACGCCCGAAGGCGCGGTCACCGTAGATGCAGGCGCTGAAAAAGCTCTGACAAGTGGGGCAAGCCTTCTAGCTGTCGGCATTAAATCCGTGAACGGACAATTCCCACGCGGCGCAGCGATTGCGATCAATAACGCCAAAGGCAAAACCATTGCCAAAGGCATCGTCTCCTATCAGGCCGCAGAGATCGAACAGATCAAAGGCCTGCAGACAGCGGACGTAACAGCCCGTCTTGGCTACCCTGCCCGCTCTGCCGTCATTCACAGGGACAATATGATCCTTATCGAAGGGGAAGACTGACCCGTCATGACCCTTCGCTTGCCCGGACCCTATAAAGGCCTTCGCATCGGCCTCTTCGGCGGAACCTTTAATCCGGCGCATTCAGGCCATCAGCATGTCGCCATGCAGGCGCTTAAAGCGCTCTCACTTGATTATGTCTGGTGGATACCGGCCGCAGGAAATCCTCTGAAACAGGAAGGCAGTTCGTTCAATGCGCGCTTTGCCAGCGCAAAACGCATCGCCTCACATCCGCGCATGAAGGTTACAGACCTCGAAGTCCAGCTTGGCACGCGATATAGCTTTGACACGATCAATGCACTCATGCCGCGCGTCAAAGGCGGCGAGTTTGTCTGGCTGATGGGCGCAGATAATCTTCGCTATTTTCACAAATGGGGACATTGGGACGAGATCGCCTCGCTCCTGCCAATTGCCGTGATCGCGCGGCCTGGTGATGCGCGTCTGGCACGCCTTTCCAAATTCGCACGGCGTTTTGCAGAATGGCGGCTTCCGGCTGAACAGGCAGGCAGCTTTGACAAATATCACCCGCCGGTCTGGTCCTATCTGCCAACGCCCCTACATACAGCATCATCGACAAATATCCGGCGCGCAGCCCTTGCACGTAACCCGTTTGCAGCGCGCGCCTCCTCCTCTAATTCAGGCGAATAAGGGCCGGACACCTTATTTCACCTCGTGCTTTGTTCGGATGGACAAGTTGTGTTATTAAACAGCTTGTCTGAAACAGTTTTGAAAGGTCAGTTTTTTGGACGTGAGTACACAGCCCGCAGCCTCCAAGTCAGGCGCAGGGTCGCATGATGAATATCCGCCGCTCGAAACCCTCATCATTGAGGCGCTCGAAGACGACAAGGCAGAAGACATCACAGTGATTGATCTCGGTGGTAAATCTTCCATCGCAGACACAATGATCATCGCCTCCGGTCGTTCGGCACGGCATGTCAGCTCACTGGCTGACCACCTTATTCGCAAACTCAAAGCAGGCGGTTTTGGCCGTGCGCAGGTCGAAGGTCTCGCCAGCGCAGACTGGGTATTGATTGATGCCGGTGATGCGGTGGTGCATCTCTTCCGTCCGGAAGTGCGCGACTTTTATCAGCTCGAGCGTATCTGGGCTGGCGACAGCCGTCATACCGCTGAACAGCACTGATCCCTGATCCCGAATGAAAATCAGCCTCATCACGGTGGGCCGCATGAAACGCGGCCCCGAGCGCGAGCTTGTGGACGATTATATCGTCCGCGCTAAAAAGCTCGGCACATCGCTCGGCGTTCGTGACGTCTCCGAGATAGAGGTTGAAGCCGGTCATACGCAGGATCAGGAATGCGAGAGACTTCTCGCAAAAATCCCTGCTGGCTCGGAAGTTTTCCTGTTTGACGAACGCGGCAAGGATTGGACCTCCACTGAATTTTCCGCACATCTGGAAAAGCTGAAAGACAATGGCTGTCCGGATTTGTGCTTTCTGATCGGTGGCGCTGACGGCTTCACCAAAGATGTGAAGCGCCAGTATCAGAACAAAATCCGTCTCGGCTCACTCACATGGCCACACAAGCTAGTCCGCGTGCTGGCAGCCGAGCAGATCTACCGCGCACTCAGCCTGATGGCGGGAACGCCTTACCACCGCGAATAATGCGCGCCCATAAACGCCATCCCTGCCCGTGTTGCGGCTTTGATACGCTAAACGCGTCCGGCGCTTATGAACTATGCCCGATCTGTCTCTGGGAAGACGGAGAAGATGAAGGCGAGACGCTGGAACTGCGCCAGGCCCGCGCCAATTTTCGTGATCATGGAAACATCTATCCGGCCGGCGCAGTGCCTATAGACGCCCTCCATCCCTCACCCGAACGCGCCCAACTCATCAGCTACGCGCTCAGCGTTCTGAACGGTGTTGAGCCGCGCGATGCCCTACTGCTCGACGGGCTGCTGCTCGCCCATGAAGTTGCCAGCGAGTTTTATTAAAAAAGGCGCGCCGTACGTGCCAGCGCGCCTCTTAAAATTTGCGATGGACAGCGCTTAGCTGACCGCTTCGCCTTCTGGTTCAGCTGGAGCTTCGACAGGAGCAGGAGGCGTTGTGCCGTCCAGCGGCTGCAGCGTTACGACCAGCGGGTTTGGAACCAGCTCTTGTGTTGCACCGCTGTTTGCGTCAATCGCTGCGCCGATAACGCCGCCTACGAGTACGTTGCCCGCCATACCCATCGCGCCATCACGTGCAGTTTCGTGCGTGATGTTGAACGTAGCCGTTTCATAACCTTCACGCTCGATTGTAACGGTGAAGTCAGCTTCGCGGCTGACATTCGGAATTACGCATGGTGTTGGCTCGCACATTGTGCCAAGGCTTGTCCGTGCAGTCGCGCCGCCCGGCGTTGTTTCGATGACGAACGCCTCAGTTGAACCGCGTGTGATAGTTGCACAACCAGCAACACTCAGGCTTGCCGCCGCGAGTACAAGTGCTATCTTTTTCAAAATTCTACCCCCCAAGGTAAGGAAACATGGCCCATATGGCCACTCTAGGTTTTTATTGACAAATTTCTCTACGTCCAGAGCACATTGTTGTTTTATACAAATTTTCTTTGGAAACATTGTTCTGAGGCCTCAGGCAAAGCCCCGGCGGACAATTCCTATTCATGACTCATTTGCGAAGCATGGTTAAACTGGGCCGATGATTCTACGTCGCGTTTCTCCCTTACTTCTGGCCTGCCTGATCGCCGCCCCTTTGCCGGTTGCAACAGGGCAGGAAGACATGACGCAGGAAGAGCTTCAGGCTTATGAAGAACGCCTTGAGGCCGACCGTATCGCGCTGGACGCCATCGAAGCCGCACAGGAAGCGGCACGAACAGATCTTGCCGTCGTGAACCGCCAGCTTCTTGCCGCAGCGCAGGAAGGGGCACGCCGCGAAGAACAGGCCAGCCGCATTCAGCAGCGCCTGATCAGCCTTGAGATTGAAGAACGTCAGGCACGCGACGCCCTTATGTCGGACCGTGAAGGCCTTCGTGATCTTATCGCTGCGCTTATCGCGGCCTCGCGTCGCCAGCCGCCTGCGCTAGCGACCCATCCCGATAGCGCAACAGATGCCATCCGTTCGGCCATCATCATGCGTGACCTTGCTGATGATCTGGAAGATCGCTCGGCGACACTTGCCGCCTCTATTCGTGAATACGCCGATCTTCTGGATGCTGTGCGCCGCCAACAGGAACGCCTCGACGTGGAAGAAGAGGTGCTTGCGGAGAACCAGCGCGAGATCGAACAGCTCGTCGCGCTTAAACGCGCCGCCTTCGAAGATCTGACAGGTGAAGCCGATGCCCTGCGCGAGCGGGTCGCGGCACTCGCCACACGCGCAGAGAATATTCGAAGCTTTCTTGATGACCTCGCCGCGAATGCGCCACCAACGCCGGGGCGCAAACCACCAGAGCCAACACCAAGCCGTCCAACGACGCCAGCGCCGTCCACTGCCCCGCCTGCAAACGTCGCCGTGCTTGACGGCCTTGGCCTTCCTGCAACCGGCCAGCTCGTTCAGGCTTTTGGCGATTTACTGCCAACAGGACGCCGCGCAGAAGGCATCACACTGCGCACAAGATCAGCAGCACAGGTCGTCGCGCCATCAGATGCGACGATAGAATATGCTGGTCCTTTTCGCAGTTATGGACAAATGTTGATTTTACGAACGGGTGATGGCTACCATATAGTATTATACGGTCTGTCAGATGTTTATCCGACACTAGGCCAGTCGGTTCTCGCCGGAGAGCCAATTGGCAGGATGACAAACCGTTCCGATGTCGAGCCTGACCTGCATATGGAATTGCGACGCAACGGAACGCCTGAAGATCCGCAGAGATGGATGTCCCGCAGGTCCGGTTGATCTGGCGGGCAATTGAGGAGAGAGCCTATGCGCTCATGGTTGATGGGAACAGCTGTCGGTTTGACAGCCCTTGGTTTCACCACAGTTGGCGTTTCTTCGCTGGCTTGGTCTGCCGGCAGTAACACCGGCAACCAGGAAGAAATCTATCAACAACTCGATCTGTTCGCGGAAATTCTCGCCCGTGTAGACAGCGAATATGTTGTGGATGTCGATGACTCCGACGCGATGAAGTCTGCCATTAACGGCATGCTCGCGTCACTCGACCCGCATTCCAGCTATCTTGCGGCTGACGATTATGAAGACATGCAGGTCCAGACAAGCGGTGAATATGGCGGCCTCGGCATCGAGGTTCAGGCCAAAGACGGCTATGTCGAGATTGTAGCCCCTATCGATGACACACCAGCCAGCCGCGCAGACCTGCGCTCTGGCGACCTTGTCTCAGCGATTGATGGTGTTTCAATCGTTGGTCAGTCTCCAAATGACGCGATCACCAGTATGCGCGGCGAAGTGGGCACGGACATCACGTTGACAATCATCCGCGCCGGTGAGGACGACACATTTGACGTCACGCTGACACGCGAAATCATCCGCCCGAAATCTGTGGTTCACCGTATTGAAGACGAAGACATTGGCTATGTCCGTATTTCTTCCTTTAACGAGCGCACGACAGAGCTTCTGAATGAATCCCTTACAGCCATTCGTGAAGAGCTGGGCCCTAACCCTGCAGGTCTGATCATCGATCTGCGTAACAATCCTGGCGGTCTTCTGGATCAGGCGATCTCCGTTTCCAGCATGTTCATGAGCTCTGGCGAAGTTGTTTCCACACGTGGCCGCGACCCGCGTGACATCCAGCGCTATAACGCAGCGCCGGGCGAACGCTTCCCGGACACGCCGATCATGGTGCTCATCAATGGCGGCTCTGCATCAGCGGCAGAAATCGTTGCTGGCGCGCTTCAGGATATGGAACGTGCGCAGGTCCTTGGCATGACATCCTTCGGCAAGGGTTCCGTTCAGACAGTTATTCCGCTCAGCGCACAACGCGGCGCTCTACGTCTGACGACCGCGCGTTATTACACGCCGTCTGGCCGCTCTATTCAGGGCACAGGCATTGAGCCGGACTTTGAAGTTGCAAGCCGTTTTATCACCGAAGACGAACTTGAGGCGATGCGTCGCTTCTCGGAAGCTGATCTGCCAAACGCGCTCGACAATGACTCAGGTGCGGAACGCCGTGAAATCCACCTGCCGGATGACATGCCGTCAGAAGATTATGAAGGCGATGACTACCAGCTCGAGCGCGCGATTGAACAGCTTCGCACGATCACGCTGTCCAGCCTTGATGCAGCGCGCGCAGGCTAGGCCGCAAGCGGCATAAACTATTGAATTCGCCGGGCTGTGAAAGCACCCGGCAGATTCTGCCCCCCTTTGCGAAGCATTAACGGTTTTACCCCAGAACTCTTAGAGATTCGAATTTCTCTTTAAGAGTTAACCATGGCGTCCACCCGCAAGCCTCCTCCCTCCCCGGTCAAAACGGGGATCATGCATACTGCCATGGCAGTTATGACGTTCGCGGCGATCTCCGCGGCAGGGATTCTGGCTATCCGGTTTACGGGTGATCCGAGTACAGGCGCGCCGCGTCAGGTGGTAGGCCTGTTCGATGCCCAGCCTACTCAACCGGTTGGCCTCAATCATCGTCTGCCAGACGACGAGGCCGGTATTCACCATGCCAGCGCGGAAACGAGCCATGATACACCCGCGCCGAATCTTGGTGTAGCGGACCCGTCCGACCATAGCGAACAGAGCGAAGTCCAGACCGCCAGCCTCGAAACACAGGCACCAGCCGAAGAACCGGCGCCAGCACCGAGCACAGCGCAATCTCACGCATCTCTCCCAACTGCACCTCTGCCGGGCATGTCCCAGTGGAGCGAGCATGGCGGGGT
>DDIN01000008.1:1483483-1488199 GCA_002338565.1 Hyphomonadaceae bacterium UBA1849 | reverse complement strand
TGGCGGGCGCCTGCCGGTGATCGCCGATGATGGCCGCCGCAGCTTTGATGTTTACCGCCGACCGTTTTCCAACCCTGCAGGCCGCCCGACGATTTCCATCATTATTGGTGGTCTCGGCCTGAACTCACGCGTCACGCAGGCGGCGATTGACGAGCTCCCGCCAGAGGTCACTCTGTCCTTTGTGCCTTACTCGCGCGGGCTACAAACTTGGGTGGACCGTGCGCGCGCTGCCGGCCATGAAGTCATGATCGAGCTTCCAATGGAGCCATATGACTATCCGAATAATGACACCGGGCCTTACACGCTTCTCACGACCGCAAATGCGACTGAGAACCGTCGCCGCACAGAATGGCTCCTCAGCCGCGCGACCGGCTATTTCGGCGTAACCAACTATCAGGGCGCAAAATTTGCGACCGATAACCGCTCCATCTCGCCTGTCTTCCAGATGCTGTCTGAACGCGGCCTTGCCTTCATCCACGATGGGGCCGCGCCGCGATCTGTCTTCCAGACTGTGGCCGACGCGAACCATCTACCATTCACGGAAGCTGCGCGTGTTGTCGATGCGGACCCGACAGGCGCTGCGATTGACGAGCAACTTCTGCACCTTGAAGCCATCTCGCTTCAACGCGGGTCTGCGCTGGGCACAGGCTTTGCCTTCCCGATCACGATCGACCAGATCCGTGACTGGGCCGAGACCCTGCCGAGCAAGGGATATCTTCTCGCTCCTGCCTCTTCCCTTCCAAGGGCGGCGCCTGCTTATATAGCCGAAACAGAAACCGGGGCGGAAGCTAACCATGACGATACGCAGGCACACCACTAATGCATGAAGGCCCGTTGCAGGGACGCCGCGACCCGTCCCTTTACCGACCAAATGTCGGCATTGCGTTATTCTCCAAGCGTGGACACGTCTTTCTTGGCCGCCGCATCAACGCACACGGCCCGTTTCAATGGCAGATGCCGCAAGGCGGCATGGATAAAGGCGAAACGCCTGAGACCGCCGCTATGCGGGAAATGGAAGAAGAGATTGGCGTCTCGCCGAAGCTGGTCGAAGTGCTCGAAGAGTCCGAAGACTGGCTCTATTACGACTTCCCGTCCGATCTGAAATCACGTCTGCCGGGCCCTTATATTGGCCAGCGCCAGAAATGGTTTGCTCTGCGCTTTACGGGCTCTGATTCTGATGTGCGCCTAGATCTCCATACGCCAGAATTCGACGCATGGCGCTGGGCGGAGCTGTCCGAAGTGCCGGAGCTCATCATTCACTTCAAACGCCCTGTTTATGAGGCTGTGGTGAAAGCCTTCGATAAATGGACTGATCCGGTCTGATCGCCACTTTCAATCAAACAACAAAAAACCGCGCCCTGATGCAGAGCGCGGTTTTTTTTAAATCTGATGTAGATCGGCGCTTAGTGGTGCGCGTCTTCCAGTGCATCGAGCTGAGCTTTCAGGCGCTGAACGTCGCCTTCAGCTTTGAAGCGGATCGCCTGATCGCTTGCGCCGTCACGGACACGCTCGGCTTCAGCAATCGCGTCCAGAATGCCATCATGGTCGAGGTCTTCCAGACGGATAGCTTCTTCAGCGAGAATTGTGAGGCCTTCCGGCGTTACGTCAGCAAAACCGCCATGCACGAAGTAACGGTGAACTTCGTCGCCGTCGATGATACGAACCCGGCCAGACCGCAGCGTAGACATGAATGGTGCGTGGTTCGGCAGAACACCGAATTCACCCTCAGAGCCCGGCGCGATGACGTGATCGACTTCTCCGGAGAAAAGTTCACGTGCAGGGGATACCAGGGAAAAGTTCAGCTTTTCAGACATAGTTTCTCTCACGAAATTTCAGTGTGGGTTTAACGTAGAATCTCACGAAGTCCAGCCTTGTGACGCTGCGAAAGCAGGATTTAACGCCGCACCCGTTGAATCGGCCATTTCCGCCAGGGCTCCCATTCTCTCCATCTTATCCCACCCACCCTCATATTGGTAGAAACTGCGGCTTCTGTTAACCTTAAGTCTATCGAAATCATGCATCCGGGGGGACGCAGTCATGCCAAACAATTTCTTTGACGTCGTAGACATCTCAACGATCAACATGGATCTGATCGTGACCCAGCTGCCGGGCGCGCCCACCTGGAGCAGCATTGAGAATACCACTCAAGGCAAATACATCTCCGCCTTTCTGGCGTCTGAGGACATTCTGAAAGCCGAAGGCATCAACACAGCTATGCGGCTCGCCCATTTTCTGGGTCAGGGCCTGATTGAATCCAATTTCTTCCGCGCGACAGAAGAAAACCTGAACTACTCAGCCGTCGCCTTGCGCGCGACCTGGCCCGGCCGGTTCCCGACGGATGAACTCGCAGAAGAGTATGCCCGCCAGCCAGAAAAGATCGCCAACTTTGTCTACGCCAACCGCATGGATAATGGCGACGAAGCCTCTGGCGATGGTTGGCGGTATAGGGGGCGCGGCATTATTCAGCTGACCGGACGGCAGAACTATCGAATCTTTGGCGACTTGCTCGGTCTGCCACTTGAAGATGATCCGGATATTCTCACCCGCGATTTTCGCGCAGCGCTGCACGTCGCGGCAAAGTTCTTCTCCGAGAATAATCTACTCGCTCTGGCCGATGCAGACGACGCAAAGAAAGTCTCCCGCGCCATTAATCGCGGAAACGCAAACTCATCATCGCCCGCCCATGGCGAAGATGACCGCATCTGGTGGACAGCCAAAGCGCTCGATCTGTTCCGCAAAGAAGAAGACGATCTACTAAACCCACGCGAAGGCGGCAAACTGACCATTGGCCATAAGGGCGCGCGCGTTGAAGAATTCCAGCGCATGCTCGCCGGGCTGGGGTTCGCTGTCGGTGGCTTTGATGGTGATTTCGGCCCAGCCACCCAGCGTGCGGTAATCGCCTTTCAGCAGCAAGCAGGCCTGCCCGTCACGGGCATTATCGAAAAAGCAACCGCTCTTGCCATGGATGAAGCCCTCACCGGCCAGCCAACGCCGAATAACCGTGTGAATGCTGACGAAAACACTGTGCGCGAAACTGGCAGCGAAACACCGGACGATACCAATCAGATCGCTGCTGCAGGCGTCGCGGCAGGTGTCGCTGCCGCAGCCGCTGCGGCATCTGAACTTCTGGATGGCGAAGAGGAAGCCGCCCCTACGACCAATACGGAAACCCAGACGCCGCAAACACCTCAAACGACAAGCAGCGGCGTAAACTGGATATTGATCGGATGCCTTCTGGTCGTTGTTGTTGCCGTCACCGTCATTTTCTTGCGCGCGCGCAAGATCAAGAAGGATCAGGTGAAGGACTATCAGGAAGGCAAAATTGTCTGATCAGCGGTCCGGGTAAAAAGACAGGATGGCGACGAGCTCGCCCTCTTCGCCGCCCGTCTCAGTGCCCGCCAGGGCAATGAAGAAGACGATATCATTCACGACACGTTCGAACCGTCGGAAGGTTACACCTTCGGCGACCTGAGCGCGCACGGGTACTTCCTCAAAGCCTTTATCGCTCGTGACATAGTCTGCGATTGCGTCGAACACCGGCGCGATCGCCATGCCATCGGCAAACACCTCACAGCGCCCGACTGCAATATTCTCATGCACATAGACCTCGCCGTCCTGTGTGATGAAAACCGGCATGGATGTTACGGCGCCGCCCGGCCCCGGAAAGGCTGCGCCAACTGGCAGCTGGGTAAACTCCAGCCCAGTGCCCTCGGCAGCCGCTTCAAGGCTCCAGCTTTCAAAGAAATAGTCCGTGCAGGCTTCGCTCGTTGCAAACACGAAGTTTGTTTCGGCGTCGCTTAAATCCTGCGCGCTCGCCGGGCCGCACATGGCAACCGCCAGAACACCGCTCGCAATGGCAACGTTGAGTGAAAAAGTCATGGAACGGCCTCCCTACCGCATATTTGCTGTTAGCCAGCTATCATTTCCTTATGAATTCCAGCCTCCAGGGAGAAAGGCAAGAGCTTTAGAAAAATCGCCAAAGAAAAAGGCCGCTCCCATCGGGAACGGCCTCTTCCTGAAACTGAACTGACAGTTCGGCTTATGCAGCCTCAGCAGCCATTTTCTGAGCCTTAGCCATAACTTCGTCCATGTTACCGCACATGTAGAAAGCTTGCTCAGGAATGTGGTCGAACTCGCCAGCGATGAGGCCTTTAAAGCCTTTGACTGTGTCTTCGAGTTTAACCTGAACACCTGGAGAACCGGTGAAGACTTCAGCAACGTCGAACGGCTGAGACAGGAAGCGCTCAACTTTACGAGCACGTGCAACAACCAGTTTGTCTTCTTCAGAGAGCTCGTCCATGCCGAGGATGGCAATGATGTCCTGAAGCTCTTTGTACTTCTGAAGGATAGACTGAACGCCACGCGCCACTTCGTAGTGCTCCTGACCAACAACCAGCGGGTCAAGAATACGGGAAGAAGAGTCGAGCGGGTCAACAGCCGGGTAGATACCTTTCTCGGCGATAGAACGGTTCAGAACCGTTGTCGCGTCGAGGTGGGCAAACGATGTAGCAGGCGCAGGGTCGGTGAGGTCGTCCGCTGGAACGTATACGGCCTGAATAGACGTAATAGAACCTTTAGTCGTAGACGTAATACGCTCCTGCAGGCCACCCATGTCGGTTGCCAGTGTCGGCTGGTAGCCCACAGCAGAAGGAATACGACCGAGAAGCGCTGACACCTCAGCACCGGCCTGTGTGAAGCGGAAGATGTTGTCGACGA
>DDIN01000008.1:811566-1483279 GCA_002338565.1 Hyphomonadaceae bacterium UBA1849 | reverse complement strand
AGCGGAAGATGTTGTCGACGAAGAACAGAACGTCTTTGCCTTCTTCATCACGGAAGTACTCAGCCTGAGACAGACCTGTCAGAGCAACACGAGCACGCGCGCCTGGAGGCTCGTTCATCTGACCGTAGACGAGTGTCGCACGGCTTTCGCCTTCGAGATCAATCACGTTCGCGTCCTGCATCTCGTAATAGAGATCGTTACCCTCACGTGTGCGCTCACCAACGCCGGCAAACACTGAATAGCCGCCGAAGAGTTTCGCGATGTTGTTGATCAGCTCCTGAATGAGAACTGTTTTACCAACGCCCGCACCGCCGAACAGACCAACTTTACCACCACGTGCGTATGGGCAGAGAAGGTCGATAACTTTAATACCGGTTACGAGAACTTCAGCAGACGTAGACTGGTCAACGAATTCAGGCGCCGGCTGGTGGATCGCACGACGCATGTCTGTTGCGATGTCGCCGCGCTCGTCGATTGGCTCGCCAACAACGTTCATGATACGGCCGAGAGTAGCCGGACCAACTGGAACAGAGATCGCTGTACCTGTGTCAGAGACTGGCTGACCGCGAACGAGACCCTCTGTGGAGTCCATAGCGATTGTACGAACTGTGCTCTCACCGAGGTGCTGAGCAACTTCGAGAACCAGACGGTTGCCGTTATTCTCAGTTTCGAGAGCGTTCAGAATATCAGGCAGTTTGCCTTCGAATTCCACGTCGACAACAGCGCCGATAACCTGGCTGACGCGACCGGTTGCGGAGGTGCTCATGGATGACCCCTTTTTATTGGACGGTTTAGTAACATTAGTTGTTTTCGGAGCCGCTGCTTTAGCGGCTGTTTGAGCGGGTGCAGCTGTGGCTGCTGCAGCTTTCTTAGGAGCTGCGGTCTTCTTTGGAGCGGCTGGCTTCTTAGCCGCTGCCGTTTTCTTAGCAGGCGCTGCTTCAGCAGCTTTCGCTTCAGGCTTACACGCACCGCACGCAGCCGTATCTTTACGACCAAGGCTCGCAGCATGCTTTTCCGCTGCTTTGAAGTCTTTGAACGGGCCGTGCCATTCGTCTGCGCTTGTGTTGTCCGGAGCGCCACCTACACCTTTGCCCTCGTTGCAATAACGACAGCCACCTGTGTGGATACGCGCCCGGTTGCGGATCTTATTTTCGTAAACCCAGAAGCTCATAACCTATGTCCTCTCTCTAGAGCGCTTCAGCGCCAGAGATGATTTCGATCAGTTCTTTCGTGATCTGCGCCTGACGTGCACGGTTGTACTGAAGCGACAGCTTGTCGATCAGTTCACCCGCATTGTTCGTCGCGTTATCCATCGCAGTCATAGACGCGGCCTGCTCGCCTGCTGCGCTTTCGAGAAGTGCAGAGAGGATCAGCGTGTTCAGGTAACGCGGAAGAAGCGTTTCCAGAATGTCGTCTTCGGACGGCTCATAGATGTATGTCGCACCTTTAAGGTCGACAGTCGGCACATCTTCAGGTGGCTCTGCCGGCACAAGTTGCTTGGCTGTCGGAACCTGAGAGATCACGTTTCTGAACTGCGCATAGACCAGCGAAGCAACATCGAACTCACCAGCTTCAAAGCCAGCGTTCAGATCTTTACCGAGCTGCAGAGCGATCTCAGCGAGATCGTCAGAGTTGCGGGCAGATGATGTATCGATGTGAGAGACCATGAGGTCGCCGTACGTACGCACGAGCTGCTCGCGGCCTTTCTTGCCGACAGTGATGAGTTTCACTGCCTTGCCTTCGCCTTTCAGGCGCATGATTTCTTCGCGCGCTTTCTTTACGGTGTTGGCGTTGAAGCCACCGCAAAGACCGCGTTCAGCTGTCATGATGATGAGAAGGTGTGTGTCTGACTTACCTGTACCGGTAAGCAGTTTCGGACCCTGACCACCAGTTGAGGCAGCTGTCAGGTTTGCGATCACACCTGCAAGGCGCATTGAGTATGGTTTCGCAGCTTCAGCAGCTTCCTGCGCACGGCGGAGCTTGGCTGCAGCAACCATCTGCTTGGCCTTAGTGATCTTCTGTGTGGATTTCACAGAGGCGATCCGGCCTTTGAGATCTTTCAAACTTGGCATTTGAACTCGCCTGTAAGTCTGCAAGCGATGCGGCGGAGATTACCCTGCCGCAATCGCTCTTCCTAAGTCTGCTTAGCCGAAGTTCTTCGTGAACTCGGTCAGCGCTTCGTCCATGCCAGACTGGATTTCGTCCGTCAGTTTCTTCTCTGAACGGATTTTTGCCAGCAGGTCAGACTTGTTCGCGTGCAGCCATGCGAGAAGCTCTTTCTCGTAACGTGTAACCGCTTCGACAGGAACTGTGTCGAGGTAGCCACGTGTACCCGCGTAGATTACAAGCGCTTGCTCTTCCATCTGAAGCGGAGAGAACTGAGGCTGTTTCAGAAGCTCCGTGAGGCGTGCACCACGGTCGAGCGTTTTCTGAGTCGCAGGGTCGAGGTCAGAACCGAACTTCGCGAAGGCCGCGAGCTCACGGTACTGAGCCAGCTCACCCTTCATGGAACCAGCAACTTTCTTCATGATGCCAGTCTGAGCCGCAGAACCAACGCGGGAAACCGAGAGACCAACGTTCACAGCCGGGCGGATACCCTGGTAGAACAGGTCGGTTTCGAGGAAGATCTGACCGTCAGTGATCGAAATCACGTTTGTCGGAATGTACGCAGATACGTCGTTCGCCTGAGTCTCAATGATCGGCAGAGCGGTCATAGAACCTTTGCCGTGATCGTCGTTCAGTTTCGCCGCACGCTCGAGGAGACGGGAGTGCAGGTAGAATACGTCACCCGGGTAAGCTTCACGACCTGGTGGACGACGAAGCAGCAGAGACATCTGACGGTAAGCAACGGCCTGTTTTGTGAGGTCGTCGAAGATGATCAGAGCGTGCATGCCGTTGTCGCGGAAGTACTCGCCGATAGTAGAAGCGGTGTACGGCGCGAGGTATTGCAGAGGCGCTGGTTCAGAAGCCGTAGCAGAGACGACAACTGTGTAGTCCATAGCGCCGCGCTCTTCGAGGGTTTTAACAACCTGAGCAACAGTCGAACGCTTCTGGCCAACAGCAACGTAGATACAGAAGAGTTTCTCTGAATCGTCTTTTGCAGCTTCGTTCGTTGGCTTCTGGTTCAGGATCGCATCGATACAGATAGCTGTTTTACCAGTCTGACGGTCACCAATAACAAGCTCACGCTGGCCACGGCCGACAGGGATCATGCCGTCGATCGCTTTAATACCAGTCATCATTGGCTCGTGTACGGATTTACGCGGGATGATGCCCGGCGCTTTCACGTCCACACGGTTACGGGAAGAAACGTCAGCCAGTTCGCCTTTGCCGTCGATTGGCTCGCCGAGCGCGTCAACAACGCGGCCGAGAAGACCTTTACCGACAGGCGCAGCAACGATCTCGCCGAGACGCTTAACTGTAGAGCCTTCAGAGATGCCACGGTCATCACCGAAGATAACCACACCAACGTTGTCGCTCTCGAGGTTGAGGGCCATGCCCTTAACGCCGCCAGCGAATTCAACCATCTCACCAGCCTGAACAGAGTCGAGGCCGTGGATACGGGCAATACCGTCACCTACGGACAGTACAGTACCGACGTCGGAAACTTCCGCTTCCACGCCGTAATTTTTGATTTGATTTTTGAGGATCTCAGAGATCTCAGCCGCGCGGATGTCCATTGGGCTCATGCTCCCTTCATGGCAAGGTTCATACGATCAAGTTTGGATTTGGCGCTCGCATCAATGAGGCGAGAGCCAATTTTCAGCTGGAAGCCCGCGATCAGCTCAGGATCAACTCGGACATCCATGGAAACTTCGCCACCGGAAACGGAGGCAACCAGGTCTTCCAGTTCTTTCACCTGCGCAGCGGTCAGCTCGTGAGCAGACACAACGCTTGCGCGGGTCACGCCGCGCTTGGCAGCTGAAAGGTCACGGAAGGCGCGAACCATGCCAGCGATCTCTCCGGCGCGGCGGTTATCCGCAACAACACCGAGGAAATTCGCAACAAGCTGCGACAGACCCATTTTTGCAGAGATCGCCTGGATAACGGCAACCTTGTTTTCAGCGCTGACCGTAGGCGCAGCAAGCGCGCCAGTAAGATCTGCAGATGCATCCAGTGCAGCGCCAAAAGCGTTCAGTTCAGCCTCGACCTGCGGAATGACATTCTCTTCAGAAGCCAGGTCCAGCAGTGCGGAGGCGTAGCGAGTGGCGGCTTCGCTGACTTGTAACACGCTCAAATGCTCACCCATTCGGATTGGAGGCTTACAGCCCCGGTTCAGACGTCTAACAACCTTGGAAATATCGGCACATAAAGCGCCCCACCCCGGTCATTCGGGCGGTCCTTAGCATGCTACCTACTGACTCGCAACAGGGGGTGAGTGGTGTTTTTCATGCCGGTTTGTCGCAGCATGAGTTCTCTCCGAGCGCCTAGAAGGCAAACCGCACGCTGGCACGCAGTTGACGCGGCTCGACAGGGTGGAAATGCACGCCCTCAACAGGATTCGCCTCCCCTGCAAGCTGGGACTCAAAGAAGTACGTGATATCAGCGTCTTCCGCGTCGAGTGCGTTGAGAACATCCAGCCCGAAGGTGATATTGTTCCAGTTATAACGTGCACCGAGGTTCACTATGCTTGTCGGATCAGAAGATACAGACCCGTCTTCAATAAGTGGCGCCTCCCCAAAGTGACGAAGGCGTGCAGAGAGCGTAAGCTCATCAAAGCTCATAACCGCACCGGCAGAGAAGACATTCTCGACCGCACCCGGGATATTCGTGTCGCTTCCAGGAATAGCGAACTCTGCATCCGTGATTGCACCACCGGCATCCAGCACCAGCCAGTCATTTGCACGCCAGAACAGGCTGGCTTCAATGCCATTCCGCTCGGATGCGTCATTGGCCTCGGTCGTTCCGGCATCCCCGACAAACACAAGCTCTGAATCCAGCTCGACGCGAAACAGGGCAACTGCGGCGTTGAAGTCTCTTACCTGCCAACGCGCGCCAAGCTCATACCCCTCGGCGCGAACAAGGATTGGCACCTGATCTGCCGGGGCGCCTGATACAGGGTCGATGGAAATTGTCGCGCCCCGCACATCATTGGAGTGGAAGCCCTGCCCGTAATTGGCATAGAATTCGAGCGCATCTGCCGCCTGCCATGCTAGCCCGAAGCTTGGAGACAGCATAGCATCGTCAGCGGATCCGCTATTCACTGGCAGTGACTGCGACGTCACATCGGCATCATACCAGTCTCCGCGCAGCCCAAACCGCGCCCGCAAGGTTTCCGAAAGCGCATACCGGCCTTCAACGAAACCGGAAACGCTGAACTCTTCGACCGAACCATTACGGACCGTTGATAGACGCTGGCGACCAGCTGTCCGATAAAGGCCAATCTCATTGATGTCATCAAACCGGAATTCCACCCCCGCTGTAACGTCCAGCTTGTCTGACACGCGACGTTCATGCCGGACGTTCGCACCCAGATAAGTCCGGCTATCACGCTGCTCGAATTCATCACCATTGATCGGGTCATCGAGGAAATATGTAAAATTGGACCAGAGCGAAAAATCATAATTGACGATATAGCCGCCAAAATAAGTACGCGCCCCGATCCCGTGTCGGACATTACCATTCGCGGCAATAGAATAGCGCGTGGTTTCACCACCCAGATCAGGGTCGATAAAGCCAAAACGATCAATCTGACCTGACTGAACAGCCCTTAGCGGGACCTGATCGGTAGACGTCCAGGAATTATCATACGCTGTCGCAATAATTTCGTATCGGCTGTCAAAGCCATCATAAATATATTTGCCCAGCACGTTCACTTTACTCAGATCCTGATCGAGCGCCCACGGCCCCTCATAGGTTTGCAGCTCCACGGCGCCAAGAATTGTACGCTCATCAGAGAGATGCGAAGCGCCAGCAGCAACACCGCGCAGATAGCCATTTTCGCCAAAACCCAGTTGAACAAAATTCGCGTCGAGGTCAGACATTGTCGTGTATCTCGCCGATCCCGCCGCCGAGAAGTCACCCGCGCGTGCAGAGTATGGGCCCTTCGCGTAATCAACGCGCTCCATCAATTCGGGAATGATGAAGTTCAGATCGAGATACCCCTGACCATGCCCGTGCGTACGCAAATTTACCGGCACACCATCGACCGAGGCTGAGAAGTCCGTACCATGGTCCAGATTGAAGCCACGCAAAAAATACTGGTTTGCTTTTCCCTCGCCCGAGTGCTGGGTTGCGACTGCACCCGGAATGACTTCAACCAGCTCACCTGCGCGTGACAACGGTCTGTCTTCGAAGTCGGCATACCCGACGACACCTTCGGATGCGGCACCTGCCTCACCGATCATCGTGATCGCCCGCCCATGAACAACCACTGCGTCCAAAGTGTTGATATCGTCACCGTGCGCCATCGCGGACGGTGCAACCAAAGCCGCGAAACAAACAGAACCAAACAAACGCAACATGACGAGACCCCACTCCAAAACAGGCGCTTTAAACGCATCCTCTTAGTAAGCAACCTATTTCGATCCAATGCATCGGACAGGTCCTATCTGGAACTCTCTTCGCGCGACCACGAACAAGGATGACACAAGCCTTTTGAAGCCCTATCCCATTCCACAAACAAAACAATGTGCTGGAGGAGCCGCCCGTGAAAACCATCAAAGCCGAACAGGTCACAGATAATCTGGTGTTTCCGGAAGGCCCCCGCTGGCGTGATGGGTCGCTCTGGTTCTCCGACTTTATCGACCAGCGCATTTCAAAGCTCGATCCGGCAACCGGCGAACTGGAAACCGTCGTACAGCTTTCAGATGCCCCGTCCGGCCTTGGCTGGAGACCAGATGGCACGCTGCTGTTTGTGAGCATGGCGCGCCAACAGCTTTGCGCCATTTCCGAAAAGGGCCCTGAAGTCGTGGCGGAGCTTGGCGATTTCGCTGCCGGGCGCACCAACGATATGGCCGTCGACGCTAAAGGCGGCGCCTATATTGGCAATTTCGGTTTTGACATGATGCGCGGCGCCCCGGCGCGCACCACTTCGCTCATCTACGTGTCGCCCGAAGGCAAGGTGCGACATGTCGCTGATGAGCTGATGTTCCCAAATGGCATAGTCCTGACGGATGAAGGCCGCACGTTGATCGTTGCAGAAACCTATGCCAACCGCCTGTCGGCTTACGAAGTTGCGTCCGATGGCTCGCTCTCTGATCGACGCATATTTGCTCAGTTCGGGCAGGACGTTGCGCCGGACGGGATTTCCGTCAATTCAGAGGGCGCGGTCTGGGTTGCGACAGCCCGCGATAATCGCTGCGTCTGCGTGAAGGATGGCGGCGAGATCATCGCTGAAGTTCTCATTGGCGAGGGCCAGACTTATGCCTGCATGCTGGGCGGCGAGAATGAAAGCGATCTCTATATCTGCGGCTCGTCAGGCTTTCGCCCTGCACCCGGCGAACGAGAAGGTCGTATATGGCGAGCGCGTGTCGCCTGATATCATCCGCCGAACTGAAACTTAGAGAACCGATCGAGCTCACCCTCGATGATCGCTTTATGGTCGGCCTCATTGCCTTTGCCCATCCAATGCCAGGCCTGAATGAGAAGGCGTTCCTCTTTCCTGTCGGCTTTCAAATCAAGACCGGCGACAATCTCGTCGCCGATCAGAACCGGCAGGGTGAAATAGCCAAGCTTGCGCTTCTCCTTCGGTATATAGACCTCAAAGATATGGTCATAATCGAAGAAGGCGCTTGTGCGCTTTCGCTGAATGATCAGCGGGTCGAAAGGCGACAGGATATGCGTCAACGTCGGCTCAGGCGGCGCAGTGTCCAGCGTTTCAGGCCGCCCCCAATGCTGCACGTCACAGCCTTCAATCAGAACCGGCCTTAAGCGTTTTGCCCGCACTTCACGTTCGATCAGCGCCAGAATATCCGGCTTATCCTTCGCGTTGAGATGACAAATGGACTCCAAACTCACCAGCCCTTGTGAGCGCAGCGCCCGTTCGAGCAGGTATTTCAGCGTCTGCAGCCGCGTTGCGGGTTTGGGCAGACGTTCCCATCCGAAGTGCCGCTCCAGAAGATCATAGGTTTTCAGCATGCCATCACGGCGGCTGATCGCCAGCTGCCCGCCGAAAAAGCCAGCCTGCAGCGCCTTTTTAGACGGCTTGCGAGAGCCCCAGGCGTGAGACTTATCAACCAGCTTGTCGTCTTTAATGTCCGAAATCGCGAGCGGACCGTCCTCGCGCAACCGTTTCAGAATGCGCCGCATATCTTTCGGCTCAACACTACCGAACCAGCCACCGGGGTCTTTGCGCTTTTCCTTCATCGCCGCGACGAAATAGGGAAAATCCTCGGTCGCGATATAGCTCAGCGCGTGCGTCCAATATTCAAAGACGGACTTATCATCAGATTGGGCTGCGTTAAGATCTGCCCGCCGATAAACCGGAATGCGATTGAATAATATGTGGTGATGGCACCGCTCGATCACGTTGATCGTGTCGATCTGCACATAGCCAAGATGGGCCACTGCTTTAGCAACCGCCTCAGGGCCCGCGCCAAAGGGTTCGCGCTCATCCAGCTTTTGCGCTGCAATCCAGATCGCCCGTGCCCGCGCCTGCGATAGAGTTTCAGGCGCACGCGCCATGATTACCCCGCCCGCTCGATCAGGTCTGCGGCGGAAAGAAGCCCCTGCTCTGTCACATAGGCTGTGACGTATTTGGCGGGCGTAATATCAAAGGCGAGGTTTCCACCCGGTGAGAGGGTGAGCTTAACCCGCTTCATCTCGCCATTTTCATCCAGCCCATCAATATGGGTGACCTCGGTCGCGTCGCGTTCTTCGATCGGCACATCGCGGCCTGTTGGCGTGGAGGGGTCATAGGTCGTGAACGGCATGGCCACATAGAAGGGCACGTCGTTATCTGCCGCAGCGAGCGCTTTCAGATATGTGCCAACCTTATTGCAGGCATCGCCGTTTCGCGTCACGCGGTCGACGCCCACAATGCACATCTGCACCTGTCCGCGCTGCATGAGCAAGCCGCCCGCATTATCCACGATCACTGTGTGCGGCACGCCATGTTGTTGCAGCTCATAGGCTGTCAGAAGCGCGCCCTGATTCCGCGGACGGGTTTCATCCACCCACACATGGACCGGAATGCCCTCATCATGCGCGCGATAGATCGGCGCTGTCGCCGTGCCAAAATCTACTGTCGCGAGCCAGCCCGGATTACAGTGAATGAGAATATTCACCGGCTTACCCGGATTTTTCGCGTGGAGGTCACGGATGATCTGAAGGCCCGTCTCGCCAATCGCGCGATTGGTCTCAACATCCTCATCGCAAAGCGCATTCACCTTCTCATAGGCGGCCGCTGCGCGGGCCTCTGGCGCAAGTGGAGCCACGTGCTCCCGCACCTGATCAAGCGCCCATTTCAGGTTCACTGCAGTCGGGCGGGTCGCAACCAGCATGTCATATGCCGCATTGAGCCCTGCATCAGAGGCATCATCACGCAGCGCCATAGCGAGGCCATATGCGCCCGTCATCGCCAGAAGAGGCGCGCCGCGTGTCCACATCTCTTTGATGGCCACGGCGCAGTCAGCCGGGCTTTTCAGCTCAACAATGGTCAGCTTCCAAGGCAGATCGCGCTGGTCGAAAATATGCACAGACCAGCCGTTTTCGTTCAGCCAGATGGAGCGATACGATTTGCCATCAATTTTCATGGAATGCTCTCCCGCCCTCAGGCGATCTGAATATTGGCGAAGGTGTCGGTCTTGTTGCCCCAGATACCTTCATCCAGCTCATGCTTGCGATCCAGAAGAACCGTCTGGAAACCAGCCTCGTCGGCGGCCTCAAGCTCGGCGACAACGTCAGACAGGAAGACGATTTCCTGCGGCGGACGCTTCAGCGCTTTCGCGATCTTTTCATAAGACAGCGTCTCGCGTTTACCGCCCGTGGTCGTATCGAAATAGCCGAAGAAAAGCAGCGTGATATCGCCCGCTTCGGAATGCCCGTAGAGCAGTTTCTGCGCTGCAATGGATCCGGAAGAATAGACATAAAGCGCCTTACCCGCTTCATGCCAGCGCTTCAGCCCCGCCACGGCATCGTCATAGATATGGCCTTTGAACGCGCCTGTCTCAAAGCCTTCCTTCCAGATCATGCCCTGAATGGCTTTCAGCGGCGTGGCCTTACGGTCTTCATCAATCCAGCGGATGAGCACAGAGATAAGTTCGTCAGCCGTTAAATCCGGCGCGCCTTCTTCCTCACGCACAGCGTCCAGATGGTCCTGAATATCGCCCGCATTCGCGCGCACAAAATCACCCATACGCTCGCGGGCGTATGGAAACATCACATCGTGCACAAAGCTGATCGAGCTGGTCGTGCCTTCAATATCGGTAACGACGGCTTTAACGCCCTTCAGTGAGATCATGCGGCCATGAACTCGAATGTCGGGAAGCCTTTGGCAATGCCGCTCTCAGTGAAGTTCGGCACCCAGCCTTCTTCATTGTTGAAGAAGCGGATGGCGGCCAGACGCGCATCCGGGCCCATATCGAACCAGTGCGTTGTGTTTGCTGACACGCTGATAAGATCATTCTGCTCGCAGAGGACCATGTGCACCTTGCCGTCCACACGCAGATAGAACACGCCCGCGCCTTCAATAAAGAAGCGGACTTCATCTTCAGAGTGTGTGTGCTCGTCCAGGAATTTGGCGCGGATGGCATCCTTGTTCGGCGTTTCTTCGGTTACGCGGATAATATCCACCGTGGTATAGCCGCCTTCAGCGCAGATGCGCTCGACTTCATCGCGGTATGCGGCCAGCACATCTTCCTGTTTGGCATCAGCGGCAAAGGCTTCACGCGCCTCCCAGCGCTCGAAACGCACACCGATATCGTTCAGCGTAGACGCGATGGTTTCAAATTCGGTTGTATCGAGGACAGCCGTTTGCGGCGCAGTCTCTTCAAAAACAGTCAGTCGGCTCATTTCCAGAGTCCTTTCTTCGGGACGCCCTTAATCTTCAAAATCTCGACTTCAGCGGTCAGCATATGGTCGACAGCTTCGCACATATTCACGCAGGCCTCCATGTCCTTACCCCAAACATAGAAGCCATGATCGCGGATGATATAGGCCGGCACAGGCAGATCGGCGATAAATTCTTCCAGCGTGTTTGCGAGCGCCGGCATGTCCTGCGTGTTATCGACCGCGCGCAGACGAACCTTCACAGCATGCGTTTCTACGCCTGGAAAGGCCTTCAGCATCTCATAGCCTGCCAGCAAGATATCGCCGTGCATGAGCCGCGTCAGCACAACGCCTGCCGTAGAGTGCACGTGCAGAATGGCGTTCGCGTCCGGATAATGCTTGTAAATCTGCGTGTGGAGCAGCGTTTCGGCAGACGGCTTCTTCTCTTCCAGAGCTTTGCCTTCGGCATCTACGCGCATCACATACTGAATGTGCAGACGGCCCTTATGATTGCCCGATACCGTCACCGCGAATGCGCCGTCATTCAGGCGCATGGAATAATTGCCGCTGGAGGCAGGCGCCATGCCTTTCGCATCCAGAAGACGCCCCGCTTCGCAGATATGGCTCGCGGCGGTGTCGAAATCGACAGGCCCGTCAGACTTCAGGCTGATCATTTTGCAAACCCTTTCCGCAGCAACTCAACAGCCAGCTCCAGCGTTTCCGGCTTCTTACAATAGACGAAACGGATTTTGGTTCGCCCGTCTGCCTTATCGCGATAGAAGCTGGAGCCCGGCACGGTTGCAATACCGACCTCATCAATCATCCATTTGGCAAAGGCGACGTCATTATCGTGGCCCGTGCGCGCCATCAGGTCAGATGCGTCCGTCATGATGTAATACGCACCCTGCGGATGGTAACAGGTAAAGCCGATCTCCTGCAGAACCGGCATCAGAATATCGCGCTTCAGCGCATAGGTCGCGCCGAGCTCGCCATAATATTCATCGCCAAAGCGCAGCGCATGGGCCGCACCCTCTTGCAGAGGCGCCGCGGCGCCAACGGTAAGGAAGTCGTGGACCTTACGGATCGCATCGGAGGCATCCGGCGGCGCGATGATCCAGCCAATCCGCCAGCCTGTCGCCGAGTATGTTTTGGAAAGACCGGTGATCGTCACCGTGCGGTCTGCCATGCCCTCAATGTCGGCCATGCGCAGATGCGGGCCTTCATAAATGATGTGCTCGTAAATCTCGTCCGTGATCGCGACGACATCCCATTTCTGGCACAGCTCGCCAATGAAGGTCAGCTCCTCTTTTGAGAAGACTTTGCCCGTCGGGTTGGATGGCGTGTTGATGATGATGGCGCGCGTCTTGTCATTGAAGGCTGCCGCCAGCTCTGCCTCATCAAAGCTCCAGTCTGGTGCGCGCAGTTTCACAAAGCGCGGCACAGCGCCTGACAGGATCGCGTCAGGGCCATAGTTTTCATAGAACGGCTCGAAGACGATCACCTCATCGCCCGGATCAACCAGCGCCATCATGGTCGCCATCATCGCTTCGGTCGTGCCGCAGGTGACGGTGATCTCGCGCTCGGTATCCGGGCGCACCCCATAATGACGCTCTGTCTTCTCAGCGATGGCGTTTCGCAGGTTCACTGTGCCCCAGGTGATGGCATATTGGTTAAAATCGTCACGGATCGCCTCAACCGCGGCTTCTTTCAGCGCTTCAGGGGCCGCAAAATCCGGAAAGCCCTGCGCAAGGTTCACGCCCGGTTTATCGCCGCCGCGCGCATTGAACTGGCGCGTCATTCCGCGAATGACAGACTCGGCGAATACGCCTGCTTTCTTGGAGGTGTGAATTGGCATGGAGAAGCCCCTAACAATCGTTCAGCGCAGCAGCCTTGAGCGCGTTCTATCGCGATAGCCGAAGGCGAAGCGGAGAACAAACGAAACAAGGCAGCCTTGAGCGCGCTCTATGCGAACATTAGTTCGCGAGAGCAACTACAAAAGAACAAACTTGAGAGCGCCTCATCTAGCGCGCAGCGCTGCGGAGGCAAAGTGTAAATCATCCCTATCCATGGAGGCCGCGCGATATATCAGGTTCGCGCTTCGGCGCAATATTTGTCGCTAAGACAGTTCACACCGCGCTGTGGAGGTGTACTCGGCCTCGTACTGACCATCGGGGAGCTGAACCGAACCATTTGCCGAGCGGGTCACCATTGAGATGATGCGGCCACCCTCTGCGCTGCAGGCCTCACGGACCGCGGCTTCAGCGTTTCTACGCGCCTCGTGAGACGCATAAGCAGATGCCGTCATCGCGCCGGACGAACGGGTGCGGCTGACCTCAATCACACTGGCAGGCTGCACTGGCACCTCAGCCGGAGCGGTTACAACCGGCTGTGCAGGCGCTATCGCTGGCGGAGGCTCTGGTGTCTGAATGTCTGCGTACAGCGTCTCAACGCCGCCAGCAGGCTGACCGCCCAATGGCAGATGACGCTGGCCCATACGCGGCGCACGGCGACGATCAAACAGGAATTCCGGACGGGTGAATAATTGCAGGCTGGCTGCATCTTCATCGGACAGGATGGACTGGGTGAAGGCATTGAGCAGACGCGCAGACCCGTCAGGTGAGGTCTCGACTACAAAACTGCCGACATCGATAATCTTGGCGACGCCTTCTGGCATGACCAGATAACGCTCATAAGCTGCACCGAAGAGGAAACGGCCCGGCGACAGGCGCTCGCACCCTGTCGCGTGAAGCGGCTGGCCAGCCTCGGTGATAACTTCGAGCACATAGGCAATGCGGGAAACGTAAATGCGCTCAATACCAAGCTCTGGAATGTCGCCCTGGAAGATAGCCGCTGACTCCGCGCCGGTATAACAGCGCTCGCCATTGGCCTGCACCGCGCAAATATTTGGCGTCGTCACATCGGCCAGCATCTCGCCATAATAGGCCGGGCTTGCCATTGCGTCTTCCAGATGAAACAGCGCCTCATCGCAGCGTTGAGCAAGTTCCTGCCCGTAAGCAAGCGGCGCGCTAAGACCCAGCGCCATGAAAGCGATGAAGCTTCTGATCATGAATATCCCCACTGACACGCTCATACTTCACGTGAAGGCTGAACGTGTTGGATCGGCAGGCGAAAATCAATCCCTCTCTCCATTGAGGGGAAGTCGATTAATCGCGGAGCAAAATCTCGTAATAGCCCGGCATAAGCACCTGAAGGCGTGCGCGGCCTTCATCAGACAGTCGGTTGAGTTTATGCCGCTTGTTTTCCGCGTCAGTGATCACTTCGACCAGCCCGTCAGAAACGAGCGCACCAAGTGACCGGCTGATCACTGGCGAGGAAACATCAATCCGGTCCACAATCTGCGAATGCTGGAGTCCTTCATGTGCGCCGTCCAGAATCACAAGGATCAGAAAGCGCGTAAGCGACAGGTCATGTTCGCGGAAGAAATCATCCAGATCGCGCAGGAGGAGCGAGGCTTTGCGCAGCATTTCCAGCTGGCTTGAAATCTGAGGCTCCGAGCCTGCCGGAAAATGCTCGCGATAATTCATCAATAGCGACTGCGTCGGCAGGTATTTCAGAAAGAACATGCAAACTGCCCCCCTTAGGCCCGCTGACGTAAACTGTCTCACACCGTTTGACGCACAATCTGTCAAGGTTATGCGCTCGTAGTTCAGTCCTTCTGCGCTCCTATGCGCGCTATCGTTTCAGGAAATACCCGAAGCGCAATTCGCGCTGAGAAAGGCCCAACCAAAAACATGATAAGCGGTACTAAAACCATCGTGAGAAACAAGGTTTTAAGCGGCAGAGGCAAATCAACCGGTAGCGCCCCCATCACAATGAGAGAGCCAGTCACTATGGAGTATACGATCGCCCAGACCAGAAAGATATGAAGAGCCGTTCGACGATGCTTCATGAGCTCTCCCCTTCTGCAGCGTCGCCAAGCAATTTGAAATAGCCGGGAAATAGCGATTCGAGCCGGGATCGCCCTTCCTTCGAAAGCGCGTACATTTTCATCCGCTTATCTGACCCTTCACACCGCAACATAAGCAAATCATCCTCCAGCAGAGATTTGATCGTTCGCGTTACGACCGGTTTTGAAACATCGACCTTTTCAACAATCTCGGAGAATTGAAGCGCCTCTTTCTCTGGTTCGCGGTCTATAATGATCAAGATGAGAAAGCGCAAAAGGGAAAAATCGTTCTCACGGAAATAGGCTTCTAGCCGCCTGATTGTCAGGCTAGCGCGGCGAAGGTCTGCCAACACACCAACGATCTGCTCCGGCTCAACCGGTGCAAAAAAACGCGCATACTTACTGGTCATCGCAGGCGTGGGAAGGTCTTTCAAAAAAAACATGGATCAGGCCACTCGCGACATGAGCTGAATTTCCGGCGGCTTTGCCAGCCAGTTCTGATAGGCCTCAAATACGCTTACTGTATAAGGCTGAGCATAGTGAGCATCCAAAGCCGCCTGATCAACCCAAGTTTCTACCAGATGAAGTGATGTGCCGGACAAATCCGTGAAAAATTCAAACCTGGCGCAGCCCGCCTCTTTCACAGTAGCGGAAACAATACTTTCCACCGCGATTTTCGCGCGATCGTAATATTCGGGTTTGGGTGTAATTTTGGCATAAACGTGCAGCATGAAGCACTCCATTAGTTATCATGATAACTAAATGGGATAAGGAGCGTCTGATGCAAGCGCAAAGTGCTTCATTAAAGGAACGAATATGGATCGATATCCACCTGCAGACGCGCCTGCGCAGGCAGTCTGAGCGCGGCTTTCCATACGCCCATATAAGCCGAGAGATCAACATTGAGCTCGGACCGGACGAGGAAACGCCAGCGCCAGCGTCCGCGCAGCACGCCGATCGGCGCGGGCGCGGGGCCCCAGACTTCAACGCCATCGGCATTTGGCGCCACCATGCCGAACTCTTTTGCGAGACGGGCGGCTTCATCCTCACCCGGAAAAGACAGAATGACAGCTGCAAGCCTGCCATACGGCGGCATGCCCATCATCTCGCGCATTTCTTCTTCGCAGGCGAGGAAGCTGTCACGATCGGTTGCCGCCAGGGCCTGCATGAGCGGTGCATCCGGATCATAGGTTTGGAGCATGGCGCGACCCGGCTTTTCAGCGCGCCCTGCCCGGCCTGCCACCTGAGAGAGAAGCTGGAAGGTGCGCTCACCGGCGCGAAGATCGCCGCCCTTCAGGCTGGCATCGGCATCGACAACGCCAACAAGGGTGAGCCCCGGAAAGTTGTGCCCTTTGGCAATCATCTGTGTACCGATGAGTACATCAATCTGGCCTTGCTCCATCCGGTGGATGAGCGCGCGAAGATCGTCGCCTGACTGGATCGTGTCTGATGATAAAAGCTCGATACGGGCTTGTGGCAATTTGGTGCGGACCTCCTCGGCGACGCGCTCAATGCCAGGGCCAACGCCCATGAGAGAATCCCGCGCGCCGCATTTCGGGCACGCCGCAGGTCGCCTCATGGAGAAGCCTGTCAGATGGCAGACAAGGCGGTTGGTATAGCGATGTTCGGTGAGCCAGCTTTCCGTGCCCGGCGTTTTTAATTTGTCGCCGCACGCCTTGCAGATGACGAGCGGGGCATAGCCACGACGGTTCAAAAACAGGAGAGACTGCTCACCCGCGCTCAGAACGTCTGCCATATTGCGTACGAGCACGGGCGAGAGCCAATCCCCTCGGTCGGGGGCTTCGGACCGCATGTCAATGAGGCTGACCTCAGGCAGGCGGGACACCCCCGGCCTAGCAGCTAAGCGCAGATAGTCAAACCGTCCGGTGCGCGCATTATGCAAAGTTTCGAGCGCTGGCGTGGCGCTGGCAAGGATAACTGCAAACTTTTCAAAGCGTGCGCGCGCCACACATAAATTTCGGGCATGATAGATAACGCCGTCTTCCTGCTTGTAGGATCCGTCATGTTCCTCGTCCACAATGGCGAGACGCAAATTCGGAAATGGCAGAAAAAGTGCAGACCGGGCACCAACGACGATGCGTGCTCGCCCGTGAGCGACCTCGCGCCAGGCGCGGCGGCGGTCTGCATCAGTGATACCTGAGTGCCACTCAACGGGGCGCGCGCCGAAGCGGGCCTCAAAGCGTTTCATGATCGCCTGAGTGAGCGCGATCTCAGGCAAAAGGATCAGGATTTGCGCGTCAGGGTCGGCGCGCAGCGCCTCTGAGATTGCTTCGAAATAAACCTCGGTTTTGCCCGAACCGGTCACGCCATCGATCAGGGAGACATTAAAGCCATGCTCACGAGCCCGGCGGCGCAGATGTTCTGCAGCGCTTTCCTGTTCGTCTGTCAGGTCAAACCCCTGCCCTTCGGCATTCGGGACGGGATAAGGCGGATCTATCGGACGATAATCCGTACCCAGAACACCAAGATCAACCAGGCCTTTCACGACAGAGGTCGAAACGCCTACCTCTCGGCCAAGCTCGGCCTGCGTCATGGGCGGATTGTCTTTTACAAACTCTAACACGCGTTCCCGCGCGGCCGTCAGCCGCTTTGGCGCTTCGGTAGACGGCTTTTCAAGAACCACCGTTTCCATTTTGGACGGATAAAGCGAGGCCGGAGAACGAAGCACCATACGCAGCACGCCGCCCGGATTGGAGCAGGTATATTTCGCCGACCATTCGATGAAGTCTCTGAACGGCTTAGAGAAGGCAGGCGTGGGATGGGATGCATAAAGCTCTTTCAGCTCGCGCAGCCCGTCTTCTTCCTCACAAACATCCCAGACGACGCCCATACGTTCCTGTGCACCCAAAGGGGCACGCACAACAGAACCGGGCTCGGCATGCATCTCTTCCGGGATGGCATAGTCAAACGGCTCTGGCAGAGGCAAAGTAAAAAGGACTCGGGCGTAACGCATGGAGGAGAGATTGGGCGTAAGCGGGCTTCAAGAAAAGAGGCTGTTAACGCCCTTCCACGACAATCTGCAAAATGAATGCATCTGACACCCCTGCGACCGACCTGTTTTCCGACTTTCTCGAGCATATCGAGAAGGAGCGCAGCATGTCTGCGCATACAGTGACAGGCTATCGCCACGATATCGGATCATTTGTCGGCTTTCTCAACCGGAACACCCCGAAGCCAGTTACGGGCAGCGACCTTGAAGCCATCCATCCAAGACGTGTCCGCTCATGGCTCGCAGAACGGCGTGAAGACGGCGCGGATGCCGCGGCAACGCTAGCTCGTGCCTTATCAGCCCTTCGCGCATTCTATCGCTGGCTTGATCTCGCCCACGGAATAGAGAACGCCAAACTGCTCGCCATGTCGGGCCCTAAGCTCAAAACGCGGCTGCCGCGCCCGACCAGTGAGGAAGACACGGCAAACCTGATCGCTCTGGCTGGTGACATGCAGGAAGAGCCATGGCTTGGCGCGCGCGATACTGCGCTATTGACGCTGATTTATGCAGGCGGCCTGCGTATTTCAGAAGCGCTGTCTCTTACCGGAGACCTGACGCCCGCCCCTGCCGAGCTTCGCATTCTGGGCAAACGCAACAAGGTCCGGATTATCCCGCTAATGGATGTCGCGCGTAATGCGATGGATGCCTATGCAAAGCTTTGTCCGTATAAGATGAGTTCGGAGACGCCATTCTTCTTTGCTGTGCGTGGCGGCCCGATGAGACCACGCGCAGCGCAAGCGTTAATGCAGCAACTTCGCGGCGCGCTAGGCCTGCCCGAAAGCGCAACACCGCATGCGCTGCGCCATGCTTTCGCCAGTCATCTACTCGCCCATGGCGGCGATTTGCGCTCAATTCAGGCTCTGATGGGACATGCCAGCCCGTCGACGACGCAAGTCTATCTGGGCGTTGAAGATGCCCGCCTCACCCGCGCACATAAGCTCGCTCATCCACGGGCCTGACGTCTTCCAGCCATTCACTTTGAAAAACAAAATTGACATTTATCGAAAAACAATTACTTTGAAATTTAAAGTTATTTGTGGAGACAATCATGAACTCGAAACTTGCTGACGATCTGGAATATGTGCGCACTATTGCCGAGGCTGGGGAAGACGCCCCACCGATTGCGGGCCGGTTTGCGACTCTCTGGTTTTTGCTGGTTACGGCGGCCCTTCTGGCCCACTGGGCTCTTGCAAAGGGTTTCTTTGCAGGCGCAGACGAACGCTGGGCAGGCGCAGTTTGGATGGCAATGGGCATTTCAGGCGGCATTGGCAGCTTTATCCTTGGAAAAACCGCCGCTGACCTGCCGGGTCAGTCTGCCCCGGTGAACCGCGTCGACCGCTCCACCTGGCGTGTAGCCTCCTTCGGGCTGTTTGCTTTCGCGATTTCGATCGTTGTCGCGGTCAGTGTTCGTCCTGAACTGAGCGTCGATTTGTTCGATGCAATCATGCCGGCTGCATTTCTGGTCTACGGTATCAGCTATGCTGCGACGGCGGCCTTTTCCAAAGACCGGGGTAAATGGTTGCCGGTAATTGTGTCCGTGGCTTTTGCCTGCCTCACGATTGGAATGTTCGGTCTTAGCGATACTTATCTCGCGGCAGCAATTGGCACCCTGCTCTGCTGGCTTACGGGAGGGGCGCGCCAGCTGCTCAATGAGCCAAAGTCAGTGGTGTAACTCGCGATGAGTGACACACCCGACAACCCTTTCGACCATGGCGAGATTGATGATGCCATTCACGGGCGGCTTCGCCTCGGCATCATTGCCTATCTCTCCGCAGCATCGCCAGCAATTTTTGGCGAGCTGAGAGACAAGGTGAATGCCACGGATGGCAATCTCTCAACCCATCTGCGCAAGCTCGAAGATGCCGGATATGTAGAGATAGAAAAGCGCTTTGAAGGCCGACGCCCACAAACGCGCATCCATCTGACCGAAGCCGGCCGGAAAGCCTGGCTCGATTACCTCGCGAGACTTCGCTCGCTGCTCGACGCCGCCGAGTAAATACAAAAACAGGCGGGCATGCCCCCCGGCACCCGCCTGTTTCGTCCCTGATCAGCTATCGCTGTTACGCGACCACCTCAGGAAGTGCTCTGCAGAACTTATCCACGTCTTCGATAAAGCCCATCGAGACACGGGTCCATTCATTATAGTCCATGTACTGGCCACGAACCGAGATCATCCGGTCAGCCATTGCCTGCTGAACGGCGTTAGCCTCTTTACCCGACTTAAAGTAGACGAAGTTCGTCTGTGACGGCAGATACTCGAGACCAAGCGTATCTAAAGTTGTTGTAACCACTTCTCGGGCTTCGACAATCTTTGCCTTTGAATAATTTACAAATTCCATGTCGTTATAGCTGCCGATCGCTGCCGCGATGGAGGTAGACGGCGTCCAGCTCATGACGACAGACTGGATTTTCGCCGCAGTTTCCGGCGCCGCGATCAGATAGCCCATACGGATACCCGCCATTCCATAAAGCTTGGAGAAGGTACGCGTCACAATCACATCATGGCCTTCTTTGATGAGCGGAACACAGGTCGTGCCTTCTTCATCATCAGCCAGCTCGATGTAAGCCTCGTCAACAATGACAGGCGCCTTCGCCGCCATGCGTGCAACCGCTGCGCGGATTGTATTGCCCGGCGTCACAAGACCTGTCGGGTTGTTCGGGTTACACAGCTGAACGGCGCCGGTGCCGTCATTCACAGCTGCTTCCATAGACGGCAGATCAATTTCCATATCAGCCGTCAGCGGAATACGTTGAATGTCCGCCATGCCGAGGTTAGCCGCGTAAAGCGCTGTCGTATCCCAGAAAAGACGCGGCGCCACGATTGGACCATTCGGACCGTATGTCAGCGCGATTGCAGACAGGATCTCGCCGGAACCTGTAGAGAGCGCGATGTGATCAGGTGTCACGCCATGGCGCGCCGCAATCATGGCTTTCAGTTCTTCGGTTGCGCCTTGCGCCGTGTAGTAAGCACCCTTAGATGCCGCATAAGCGATCATGTCTTTAGCAGACTGCGCCGGACCATAAGGGTTTTCGTTGCGCGACAACAGCGCCACGCCCTGAGGCGCACCGAGCAGATACGGGTTTTCCACCGCAGCATTCTCTGGCGTGAACGCTCCCTGAGCGACCGCCGCACCGTTCGTAGATGTGGCGCATGCTGTTAAGCCTGCGACTGCTGCGCCTGCTGATCCTGTCAGCAGAAAACGTCTTGATAGATCAAATGCCATGTCCGTAACTCCCTTTTACCTTTCCGTTCTGATCTCTCATCAACCCGCGACGGCCTTGTAGAAAACGTATGCTGAGGTCGCGATCAGGTAGATTCCGAAGTATCGTTTGAGCTTCACGCCATCGAGACTGTGCGCGAGCTTGGCGCCAATGGGCGCGGTGAAGATCGACATGCTGACAATGGAGAGCGCAGCAATCAGGTTCACATACCCGATAGACCCGGGCGGAAGCCCGGCCTCACCAAAGCCGACGATCATATTACTGATAGTGCCCGGCACCGCGATGATAACACCAAAGCCAGCCGCAGTCGCGACAGCCTGGTGGATAGGTCGCTGGCAGGCCGTCATCACCATGACAGCAGGCGTACCGCCACCAATACCGAGTAGTGCCGAGAACCCGCCAAGGAATGTTGCGATTGGAGCCAGCACGAAGCCTTTCGGCATTTCAGCGCTGAAATGAAACCGGACATTGCCCTTTGCCGGGAACACGAAGTGCAGGCCCATCAGGAAAACGCCAACCGAGAAGATCAGTTTGAGCGCTGAACCGTCCAGCACACGTGTCAAAATTGTTCCGAGAATGGCCCCTATAGTCAGCCAGGGGGCCCAGTCCCTGATAATCTGCATGTCGACCGCGCCTTTTTTATAGTGCGCCTGCGCCGACCTGAAACCTGTAACCACAATGGTTGCGAGTGATGTTGCGACAGCCATCTTCATCAGAATGGAGTCACTGAAATCAAAGAACTCAAACACCACGATAAGCGTTGGAACGACAACAAAACCGCCGCCAATGCCAAATAATCCGGCTACCAGCCCTGCTGCCAGACCTGCCCCCATCAAAATGAAGACCATCTGCACCAGCTGGAGCCAACTATAATCACCCAAGAAACCACATCCCAGACTGAGTTGCGTAAATCGCCTCTGGCCAAACTAACGCTAAAGGCGAGGCTGAGGCGGGAATTTCCCGCCTCAATCCATTTAATATGATGTTTGCCCCATTTTTCCGCAGTGACACCACAGGACGGCACAAACCATCATCAAACCCTCAGTTTGATTAGAGGTCTGCGCGAAGCTTCAGGTAGTAATAGCCACCCTGCCAGTCGACGACTGAATCTGAGCGGTACACGCGACCACAGCAGCTGTCGCCAATCGCAGGATCTGCAGCATCCGGGTACTCGTCGAACACGTTACGTGCACCGAGCGAGAGACGAACTGCATCGCTGATCTGGTAAGAGGCTTCTACGTCGACCATAACTTCAGGGCTGAAGTTTTGAACAAGACTATTCACAGTCTGGCCGCCACCGCTGTCAGAGTTGTCATACTCGCCATAATAGCTCGCACGACCGAGGAAGGTCCAAGGGCCCGCTTCATGCAGGACAGAGAACACGCCACGCCATTCAGGCTGACCGTTTTCAAAGTCGAACGTATCTTCTGCGTTAAAGCCCGGAGCAGAACCGTCGAACTCTGTTTTATTGTAGTTCACGGAAGCCGTAAAACTTGTCGTCGATGCCTCTGTGAAAGACGTATTGTAAGTACCAACAATGTCCACACCTTGGGTGATAGTGTCGAATGCATTCTGGAAATAGAATACCCCGCCGATAGATTCGGCTCCAACAACTCCGGCATTTACGAGAGCGAGATAGTTATCATACGGATCATTAGGGTCCGTCGGATCTGCCAACGCGGGATCATTTGAGACATCAAGAGTCGAAATTGCGTTTACACGGTCTTCCAGTTCAATTCGGTAGAAGTCGACTGTGAGAGAGAAATCGTCGAATGAACCGGTCCAACCAAGCGTATAGTTGGTCGATTTCTCAGGTGAAAGTGGAACCGCATCAAGTGCTTGCGCAATGGTTCCACCTGCAGGGAAGAGACCTGTCGCTACCGGGAAGCCGTTAGGCAGACGCGTAGACACGTTCGTCGTACCTTGCTGACCCGGTGTCGGCGCACGGAAACCTGTACCAACGGAACCACGAAGACCCATGGTTTCAGTCAGATCGAACTGACCGGCGACCTTCCAGACGAGTTCAGAGTCGAAGTCAGAATAGTCTTCGAAACGGAGCGCACCTTGCAGGAAGAGACGGTCAGTTACATCACCGGAAAGGTCTGCATAGACCGCATAAGAGTCACGCGTATACTCACCGGAGAATGCCGGAGAATAACCAGGGAAGCCGTTAGAGCCGACGCCAACAACCTGATACACAGGGTCGCTGGAATCCGCACAGTTCAGGCTGGAACCATTTGCGATAACTGCGAGGCCCGCTGCCGTTGGAGCACCCGCGTTACAGAAACCCCAAGGGTCTTGCGTGGCGTATGGACCAGCAGCGAACGAAGCAGGGTCACCGCCAACAAGTTCATAGGACTCATCCATGAAGCTACCGCCAAACGCGAGTGTAAGCGGGCTCGCCAACGAAGCAAATTCCAGATCGTATGCAAAGTCAGCCTGAAGCTGGAACTCTTCGTTAATCAGGTCACCCGGATTGAAACGCGTCGGAGACATATTGCCCAAAGATGGATTGACGGTGTTCGCGAGCGTATACTGGATTTCGTTATGACCGAGTCGACCGCTAATATCGTATGAAAAACCATCGAACCATTCGCCCTCAATCCCGACCACACCGGAATAGTCTATAACGTCACCGAAGAAGCGCGGTGTAAAACCGCCCGGGAAGAAAGAGAGTGGGCTCCAGACAGATCCATCCTGCAGACGGAGATTCTCAATCGTACCGTTGCCCGGATAACGATAAAAGAAAGAGCCATCCGCAGAGCTCTTAGAGTAGCTTGCGAACGCGTAGAGCGATGTATACTCGTCCAGATCATACCCAGCGTTTACAAAACCACGAAGCGCTTCAGAGTTTGGCTGACCCCATGGCTGAACCACATCACCAAAACCGATATTCGCATCCGGAAGACCCGCAGCAAATGTCGCCGGATCATAGCCAGCAATGTTTGTGTCGAATGAGCCACCCGTCAGGAAGCGCGGGTCATTTGGATCCACACACGCCCATGATTCACAATATTCTGCGCCACGCGAAGTCGCGTCCGATGTAGAGCGCTCGATAGAGAAGTTGGCAAAGCCGTTCTCACCGAGTGGAACGCCGAAGTTTGCAGCAGTTACAAACTGGAAGCCATCACCCTCATAGTACTGACCCGTTTCAGCCGTGATCGTCGCGCCTTCTGCGTCGTCCTTCAGGATGAAGTTGATAACGCCTGCAATCGCGTCAGAACCGTAGAGCGCGGCAGCGCCGTCACGAAGAACCTGAACGTTGGCAAGAGCGATCGCAGGAATAGTCGCGATATCCGGCCCCTGAGTACCAGAACCACCGATCTGTACCAGCGCCGCACGATGGCGACGGTGACCGTTAACGAGAACGAGGGTTTTGTCTGTCGGCATGCCGCGAAGCTGCGCCGGACGAATGAAGGTACCACCATCCGAGATTGGCTGGCGTGACAGAGAGTAGGATGGAACCAGTGTACGGATAATGTCGTTAGCATCCGTGAATGGAACGTTTTCGAGTTCCTCGGAGCTGAGAACATCAACCGGAACCGGCGAATCTGTAACCGTGCGCGGCTGACCACGAACACCCGTTACAATGACGTTTTCCTGAACCGCTTCCTCATCTTCCTGCGCGAAGGATGCAGGCGCAAACAGTGCTGCTCCCATCGCCATGGCGATGACAGACGTCATCAGAAATTTATTTTTGCGTTGACCCATAACTTATTTCCCCAGTCAGATAGCCAGCCTGGAGGACACGCGACTCCACACACGAGTTACGTTTCCGACCAGAGTTCTGGCGAACTAAACATTTGCTGAAAAAGTGCTGCCCGGCCCTTGGGCTGCGATGTAAGGAAATCCCGGGTCGAAGATAGCACCCCCCATTGGACGCCGCCCGAGACTTCATTTCACAAGCCTAGCCCACCAGCGAAACTAGACGCTGTAAACTGTCATGCATTTTTGCTTTGGGGAGGGATGTCTTGCTGCATTCTTTTGATGCAGTGCGATAATTTAACGGTCATTTAATGAGCAGGCGCAGCAGAGACGGCCCTGTCAGTCGAGCAACCCAGATAGTGCAAGATAGCTTTCTGCAACTTCTCGCATTGTCTTGCTTAGCTTCATCGCGGTTTTTCTGAGGAGATCATACGCCTCTGATTCTTTTAAGCCGCGCTGTTCCATCATGACGCCCTTGGCGCGATCAATGACTTTGCGCGCCTCAAGCGTACCTTTGGTTTCAGCCAGCTCGACCTGCAGCTTGCGAGACTGTAGGAAGCGTTCACGTGCAATCGCAGCGAGGGTGCCGATGCGGTGAGGCTGCATCCCGTCAATCACACAGGAGCTTGCGCCAGCACGCAGGGCTTTCTGGGCATCTGCCGCCTCACCCGATGCTGAGAAGATGAGAACAGGACACGGAGACCGCGCTTGCAGAGCGGAAATCTGCGAGAGCATTTCATCATCGATCACATCACAATCAATGATGAGAAGCGTGTCCTCAGAGAAGCCTGAGAAATGGCCTTTCAAAAAGGCATCGCGGTATATGATCGAAAACGCGCTGTCCGCAAACGCTTTGGAGAAGACATCAAAATGCCCCGCCCCAAAGGACACGATCACAACTGATTCTGACATAACGCTATCGCCCGACACCATTGCCATGCCTTTACTCACCCAAATCTTCAAACCGTCAGTGGTCTGAAATACCGGCAAAATGACTATTGGCGCTGCGCCCCGGATTAGCACTCGATAATTTGACTTCTTCGTGATCGGGCGATGTATCGCACAAAAAAAATGCCTCCCCTGATCACAGGGAAGGCATTTTCAGGCATAATATTGCTGCAGATTACATCTGCATCGTCCAACCTTCGACGCCCATCGCCGCCTGACGGATCGCCTCAGACAGAGTCGGGTGAGCATGACAGGTGCGCGCAACGTCTTCAGAAGACGCTTTGAATTCCATCGCGACACAGATCTCGCCGATCAGTTCACCAACGCCGACGCCCAGCATGTGAACACCGAGAATTTCGTCAGTTGTCGCGTCTGCGAGGATTTTCACAAAACCCTCGGTTTCGTGGTTACAGCGCGCGCGGGAGTTCGCCATAAATGGGAACTTACCTGTTTTGTACTTGATGCCAGCATCTTTGAGCTGCTGCTCATTCTTGCCAACCCACGCAATCTCAGGGCTTGTGTAAACAACGCTCGGCACAAGATCATAATCAACGTGACCTGCTTTACCTGCGATCAGTTCGGCAACGGCAGCGCCATCATCTTCGGCTTTGTGCGCCAGCATCGGGCCAGCCACACAGTCACCAATCGCCCAGACGCCTTCAACATTCGTTTTAAAGTGATCGGTCGTATCGATCACGCCGCGCTGGTTCACACCAACACCGATTGTTTCGAGGCCAAGACCTTCAGTGTACGGCTTACGGCCGATCGCCATGATCACGACGTCAGCGTCCAGTTGCTCTTCATCGCCGCCTTTTGCAGGCTCGACTGAGACTTTCAGCTTTGTCTTCAGCTTCTCAATGCCGGTCACTTTCGTGCCCATACGGAATTTGAGACCCTGCTTTTCAAAGATGCGCTTAGATTGTTTGGAGATTTCCGCGTCAGCACCCGGCATGATGTGGTCGAGGAATTCGATCACTGTCACTTCAGCACCGAGACGTGACCAGACAGACCCCATCTCAAGACCGATAACGCCAGCCCCTATCAGGGTCAGCTTTTTCGGAATTTCTTTCAGGGAAAGCGCGCCGGTGTTCGTGACGATGCGCTCTTCGTCAATCTCGATGCCTGGCAGGCTTGCAGGCTCAGAGCCTGTCGCGATGACGATGTTCTTCGCGCCGACTTTTTCAGTGCCACCAGCGTTCAGCTCGATCTCGACTTCACCTTTGCCGACAATCTTACCTTTGCCGGCATAGTGCTTGACCTTGTTCTTCTTCATGAGGAAAGCGACGCCCTCGGTCAGGCCTTTCACAGCCTCGTCCTTCTGAGCCATCATTTTCTCAAGGTTCACAGCGAGGCCGGACACTTCAATACCCATGCCTTCGAAATCGTTCTTCGCAGCCGCGTAGAACTCAGACGCGTGCAGAAGCGCTTTGGAAGGGATACAGCCAACGTTAAGGCAAGTACCGCCAAGCGTATCACGCATCTCGATAATTGCAGTTTTCAGTCCAAGCTGACCGCAACGGATTGCGCAGTTGTAACCGCCGGGGCCGCCCCCGATAATAACGACGTCATAAGTTTCAGACATATTATTCAGACTCGCTGGCTTGGATTTCTACTTACCCCTCTCCTACTCCCCTAGGGCTACAGGTCAATGACCAAGAGGTATTAGAAGAGCTGAACGGGCAGGTTTATTCCGGTTTTATCGAAACTTATAAATGCCCGCCGTCAGGACAAGCAGAACGCCAGACCAGATCGCTTCATCCAGCCATAAAGACACGTCTCCGCCGACGGCTATGATCGCGCCCGTCAGAAGCAGGAAACACAACGTTCCGAACGTGATCAACACCCGTGCAAGCCACCGCTTGCGAGCAAGACCCTCCAACGCCCCAAGGAAGAGCAGAAACGCACCCGCGAACCGTAACAGAAACGGAAAGTCTGATATCAGACTTTCCAATCCGTCCGGACGGCGGGCCATGATGAAGTTGATGTATACACCAGCCTGATACAACAGATATGCGCCGCATGCTGCGATCAGCAGAGTGAAGATAATTCTCATCATTTCAGGGCCTCCCTGACCTGCACCCTAGCACGGATCAGAGTTTGAAGATGCCCTCAATGATTGTCACCGCCTGCCCCGCAAGAAGCACCCGGTCTCCATCAAGGCGGGTATCAATGCGGGCGCCTCGTCCCGGATAGGCCTGAAAGCATCGAAAGGTCGATTTGTCTGTTCGCTCGGCCATCACGGCTGTCAGCATGCAGTGCCAGCTGCCCGTGGCAGGATCTTCATCAATTCCAGAACCCGGGGCAAAGAAACGCGAGGTCACATCAACGTCTTCGCCGCCGTCTGCAAAGCAACCGAAATTGCCCCGCTCCCATCTGCCTTCGCCGCTCAGCGCAGCCAGTTTGAAGAGGTCCGGCTTCAGCGCCAGAACCTCTTCGACGCTGGCAAACTCGGCCGCAAAGAATGATCCCGCCCATGCTGCAACAGGGCGCGCGCCCAGCGCCTCCACAATGTCGTCAGTGATTTCAGTTTGACTGATTGCCGGTGCTGGAAAATCCATCAGATAGCCGACTTCCGTTTTCTGAACGATCAGCTCTCCGGATTTGCGGGTTTCGAAAATGATCTTCGACCCGCCAAAATCCATGTGATCAAATAAAGCATGCGCTGAGGCGAGCGTTGCATGCCCACAGAGCGGCACTTCTACTGTTGGCGTAAACCAGCGCAGCTTCCAACGATTACCCTCAACAGGCACGATGAAAGCCGTTTCAGGCACGTTGTTTTCAGCCGCAATCGCCTGAAGCACCTCATCATCCGGGTAGGCATCCATCGGCATGACGCAGGCAGGGTTTCCCATCAGCGCGCGAGCCGCAAACGCATCAATCTGAAAAATAGGATATTCAGCCATGGATTTGATCCTTTCAGGATGTACCTTCTCTCACAATGATTAGACCGGCTTTCTGATTTTACCAGAATTCAATTCTGCGATCTCGATCAGAAATTCTAAGGTCAGCCGCAGCAAACAAAAGGTGTCTACATGCATTGGGCAAATCTACTCATCGGCCTCGGGCTCGCCTCTGGTATGATGATCGCCGCTCAAGGCGCGATAAATGGTCGGTTGAGCGCGGCCATAGGCGGGCCGGTTCAGGCGGCTACGGTTTCCTTCTGCGTCGGGCTTACCTGTCTGGTCATTGTAAACACGCTAATGGGAAACCGGTTCGCGTTTTCTAACGCCGTGTCGTCACTGCCATGGTGGGCCTGGATTGGCGGCGCGCTTGGCGCGGTGATGGTTACGAGCTCGGCGCTTGCCGTGCCTCGTATCGGTGTCGCCGCATGGGTGAGCGCCGTCATAGCGGGCCAGCTTCTTGCGGCTGTTCTCTATGACCAGTTCGGCGCGTTTGGTCAGACGGTGCGTCCCGCTACACCGCTACGCCTGCTGGGCGTCGGATTTCTCATTGCCGGTGTCTATCTGGTACGCCGCTTCTAAGTCTATTTCGGGCCATAGAGCCGCTGAAAGCTCTCAGAAAAATAACTGATTTCGGCCTCGGGCAGTGCCGCCTGAAGCGCCCACCAGATGGCTAGCCCTTCATGTTCGAACCGGCTCTGCGCCTCCGGCGTATCAAATCCTGATTGAGACGGGTCGACCTGATTAAACGTCGCGGAATAGGCGTCCGCCCAGTCTTCAATCCGCTTCACCAGAGTTTCTGACAGCCCCAGAACCGCTGGATCGACATTGCAGTACTGCCCGCCCGATGTTTCCCAGATCGGCCAGGCTTCATAGTCTGCCATCAGCTTAAAGCGACGCATGGCTCAGCGTTCTTCGTCCAGTGGCCAGCCATGATTGACCGGTCCATGCCCCTGCCCGAGCGGCTGAGCGCTTTCAATGGCTTTCAAAAGATAATCACGCCCCGCAGAGACCGCATCAGGAAGCGCTTTGCCGAGACCAATATGTGTGGCGATCGCAGAGGCGAGCGTGCATCCCGTTCCATGCGTGCTGGTCGTTTCAATGCGCGGACTTTCGAAAAAGAACTCGTCATATTCTGTCTGCAGCACATCGACGATGACATCCCCGCCGACATGCCCGCCTTTGACGAGCACAGCCTTGGCACCCGATTCCAGCATACGTTCCGCTGCGCGGCGTTGACCGTCCACGCTTTCAACGGCTTTACCTGACAGGATTTCAGCTTCCGGTGCATTAGGCGTCAGCAGAAATGCGCCCGGAACCAGCAGGTTTTTCAGCACGTCAACGGCATCAGATGCCAGAAGTCTGTCGCCAGACGTTGCCACCATGACCGGATCAATCACGCGAGGTGTTTCGGCCGCCAAATCATTCAGAATACCCGACACGGTCTCGATTGTTTTTCTATTACCCAGCATGCCGGTTTTGATCACATCAGCGCCGATGTCAGACAGCGTCACTTTGATCTGACCGGCAATGGCATCCTGCGGAACCGGAATGACGCCGTACACGCCCTGGGTGTTCTGAACCGTTATTGCGGTGACCGCCGTCATCGCGAAACCGCCATTCATAGCGATGGCTTTAATGTCCGCCTGAATACCTGCCCCACCGCCGGAATCAGATCCCGCGATAGAAAGAATGCGCGCTGAAGATTTATCTGGTTTTGCGTCTGTCACGTTTAAGCCCTGAAGTACCTGCTCGCAATAAAAAGCCCGGCATCGAGCCGGGCTTTTGAAAGATTTATGCCGGTTCAGGTGAGCCGTCACCGACACCGCCATCACCGTCTTTCTTCTTGCGCGAACCGGTGATCGGTACCGCAGAAGACGGGCCTGGCATGTCATCTTCGTCCTCAGGACGTTCAGGCTTTTTACCGTTGAGCAGATCATTGATCTCATCGCCGGTGAGCGTCTCGTATTCGAGAAGACCTTCAGCAATCGCGACCCAATCATCTTTGTAGTCGGTCATGATGCGGCGGGCTTCATCCATACCCGTCTGAACGAGATGGCGGACCTGCTCCTCAATCTTCTTGGAGGTATCCTGGGAAATCTGGGTCGGGCGATAAGGGTCATCGCTCTCGCCATAATCGATCGGGCCAACTTCGTCAGAGAGGCCAAACTGGGTCACCATTGCGCGGGCAATACGGGTCGCCATTTTGATGTCAGAAGAGGCACCAGACGTGACATTCTCTTCGCCAAACGCGATTTCCTCAGCAACCCGGCCACCCATGAGAACGGCCAGACGCGATGTCATTTCCTGACGGGTCTGGGACAGCTTGTCGTCTGTTGGAAGCTGCATAACCATGCCCAGCGCGCGGCCACGTGGAATGATCGTCGCTTTGTGGACTGGGTCCGTTGCCGGCATTTTAAGACCAACAATCGCGTGACCTGCTTCGTGGTAAGCTGTGAGACGCTTTTCTTTGTCAGACATGACCATTGAGCGGCGCTCAGGGCCCATCATGACCTTGTCTTTCGCGTCCTCGAACTCCTTCATGGAGACCATACGCTTGCCACGACGTGCCGCCAGAAGCGCGGCTTCGTTCACAAGGTTTGCGATATCCGCACCAGAGAAGCCCGGCGTACCGCGCGCGATAACCTTCGCATTGACGTCTTTCGCCGTCGGAACGTTGCGCATGTGTACTTTGAGGATTTTCTCACGGCCGATAATGTCCGGATTACCAACAGTGATCTGACGGTCGAAACGGCCCGGGCGCAGAAGCGCAGGGTCAAGAACGTCAGGGCGGTTGGTTGCCGCGATGATGATAATGCCTTCATTGGCTTCAAAACCGTCCATCTCAACGAGAAGCTGGTTCAGCGTTTGCTCACGCTCGTCATTGCCGCCGCCAATACCAGCGCCGCGCGAACGACCGACAGCGTCAATCTCATCGATGAAGATGATGCATGGTGCGTTTTTCTTCGCCTGCTCGAACATGTCGCGGACACGGCTTGCGCCAACGCCCACAAACATTTCAACGAAGTCCGAACCGGAAATCGTGAAGAATGGAACGTTCGCTTCGCCCGCAACAGCGCGTGCTGTCAGGGTTTTACCTGTACCCGGAGGGCCAACAAGCAGAGCACCTTTAGGAATTTTACCGCCAAGGCGCTGGAACTTTGAGGGGTCTTTCAGGAATTCAACGATCTCCTGAAGCTCTTCTTTCGCCTCATCAATGCCGGCCACATCGTCAAATGTAACACGGCCATGACGCTCGGTCAGAAGACGGGCCTTGGATTTGCCAAAGCTCATAGCGCCGCGACCGCCGCCGCCCTGCATCTGACGCATCAGGAAGAACCAGAGGCCAACGATGATGATCAGAGGAAGAATAGAACCGACCAGATCCCAGATATTGAAGCCGCCGCCTGGCTCTTCATAGGAAATGTTTACGCCAGCCGCGTCCATTTGCTCGACAAGATGGTCCTGCGAGTAGGCGCGCGTGGTGAAACGCTGATCGGTGATTGTGACGCCATGAACGGTGTAGCCATCCACATCCACGCTGCGCACTTCGCCATTGCGGGCGCGCTCAAGGAGTTCAGAATAGCTGATCTGGGTGCCGCGCTCTGCTGTATCCGTTGGCTGCAGATACGAAAAGAGTGCGATCAGAAGGGCAGCAATGACAGCCCAGAGGGCGATATTGCGCATGTTCATGTGTTCAGGCTTTCTTCTTCAAAAACGTTACTTTGTATAACATAGGTAAGGAATATCAGGAAAACGACTCCCTTTGGCGAGATTCAGTCGCAAAAAACTGCGCTTTGAACTGCAAAAGCTTATAAAAGCGAGCCTGCGAAAGGTCTCTTGGGCAGACTGACGCGCCATCTTCCAAATGGGGGACTTCAGTTACCTCACCGGCATCGTTCAGAATGACCGGCAGACTATGTCTGATATCGTAGCGCGGCAGACTTCCCCTATCAAGCGAACGCGGAACTTCTCGCGTCTCCCATGAGGCAATCAATGATGGCCTAGCGCAATTGTCGGTTCGCGTTAACAGGGTTCGCCCTTTCCAGACTTCAGAGCTTTGAGGTTCGAGTTTCAGAACGTCTGCGAGCGGAACAGGTTCCGGTGCAACAAGACAAACACCATCGCGCACTTGCATACGGCATCCATGCAGCGTTCGCCCGGCTTCACAGCCAGGTAGATCAATCAGTGCCTCGGCTTTTTCCTGACGCGGCAAAGCCTCTTTACCGCCGACAGCCGTCAGAAGCGCCATCAGAAACCGCAAGCGCAACGCCGGCTGCAGTTTCGAAAATGCAGGCACGTCAAATTCGGCTGCACCGCCAATGAGAAAATTGACGTGTTGCGCCGCCCAGTCAGTCATCTGGTCGACATCGCTTATGCGTTGGGAGATCGCGTGACCGAGCACGCCTTCCAGCCGTTTGACCTCATCCGGGTTATCTCTAAGCAGATTGCGCACCCGTACGCGCTCAAAAGCCGTGTTGGTATTGGACGGGTCTTCCACCCATTCTGCGCCCACACTCTTCAGAAAATCGCGTAAGTCCTTTCGCCCTGCAGTCAGAAGCGGACGCACCAGGGAGAGGTCATATCCTTCAGGCCAGACGGGCAACGGCGCGACATCTGCCATGCCCGCAAGGCCATAAAGACCGGACCCTGCACCTTCGCGGATAAACACCGTTTCCAACTGATCATCATATGTGTGACCTGTGGCTATCGCAGTCAGCCCGTGTGCACGGGCATGAGCTGCAAGGGCCGCATATCGCGCGCGCCTTGCCTGCGCCTGCGAGACGCTTGCCGCGTCGTCCCATGCGAGGGACAGAATATCATGATGCAGTCCCAACCGCTTGCAGACATGGCCTACCATTTCCGCCTCAGCGCGCGCTTCCGGCCGCAGCCCATGATCGACCGTCGCAACGCGAAAAGCGGGCTTGATGGCAACTGGCAGACGGTCAAATGCATGGAGCAGCGCCAGCGAGTCACTGCCACCGGAAACGGCGAGCAATAGCCCGCCGCTTAAATCGTCTTCATAGAAAGAGACAAACCGTGAGAGCCGCTCAATAACAGACCGGCCCTTCACGTCAGATCGTTCAGTTACAGCCGGCAAGTTGTTCCTGCACATTGGCGGCCTGCATCGTCCGTGCGGATACATCACCAATCTGGTCGATGCGCGAAAGGAACTGGCAGGCGCGGTTCGTATCACCGACCTCAACCAGCGCGCGGGCGAGCTTCACCACGCCATCAGCGCGGCGCGGGTCTTCAGGGAAGTCACGCACGAAAGAGGTGAGGAAGCGCGCGGAGCCTTCATAATCACCTTCCTGATAGAGAACTTCGCCAAGCCAGTAATGAACTTCGCCAGCCTGCGGGTCATCGCCGAATTCATCGAGGAAGGCGCGGAATGCCTGCTCGGCGCCCGTATAGTCAAAGTTCAGAAGGCGGTTGCGACCAAGTTCGTAGAGCGCGCCTGCTTCCCCCGGAAGCTGACTGGCCGGAAGCGTACCAAGACTACCTTCCGGCAGGCGTCCATCCGGCCCCCGTGCGAAGGGCGATGTATCAGACGCGCCAGTTGGGGTGCGACCGCCAGAGAGAGCTGCCTGACCATCAGGTGATGTATTCGGAACAGCCGTTTCAGGGCGTCCCGGCTGGGTGTATCGCACACTTCCGTCACGCGTCTGGATATTCCGTGGGCCTGTTGGAACTTCAGGTGCAACCTGCTGGAAGGATGGACGCGGCTGACCTGTCGTCGCTGCCCCCGAGTTCACAGAGCTGGCACCAGCGGCGAGGCGCGCATTGATCGTATCAATCCGTTCGTTCAGGCTACGGAAGTCTTCCTGCAACTGCTCGCGCGCATTTTCACTTTCGGAAAGACGGTATTCAAGTTGCTCGATACGACCTGTAAGGCGAGAGATTTCAGCTTCAAGATCCACCACCCGCGCGCTTTGGCGGGATAGCTGATCCTGCATATCCTGCTGCGTCTGATAGGAAGAACTGCCATCACCGAAACGGATCGGCGCATTGGATTGCGCCATGGCAGGAGCGGAAAGGAGCACCAGTCCCAGTGCTGCGAGAACGGAATGACGTGCGTGTTTCATGGCTCAACTCATACACAAAAAAGCAGGGCTGAAATGAGGCAGCCCTGCTTTTTCTGTTTTTAATAGCAGTGCCGGGAATTAACCGACCTGACCGCTCACAATTTGCGTGTGAGAGTTACGGTTCACTTCCCATGCTTCCGGCGTAGAGCGGCCGTCAATCGGGCGTTCCTTACCGTAAGAAATGGTTTCGATACGGTCTGCAGAGATACCGCGAGAAACGAGGTAATCTTTCACAGAGTTCGCACGGCGTTCCCCAAGGCCGAGGTTATATTCGCGTGTGCCGCGCTCGTCACAATTGCCCGCAACCATGATGCGGACAGTCGGATAAGCCTGCAGCCATGCTGCCTGACGATTCAGAACAGCCATGTCGTCTGCATCGAGGTTGTAACGGTCTGTGTCGAAATAGACGCGCTCACCCACATTGACGATGAAATCCTGAACCGTGCCTGGAGGCGGGCCCTGAACCACTTCACGTGATGTCACAACTTCATCGCGCACAGGTGGCGGCGTTGTATCGCGTACTGGCGGCGGTGTTGTAACCGCAACTTCTTCTTCAACTGGCGGATTTGAAGCACATGCGCCCAGTGCAAGTGCAATGCCGGCGACCGAAACCAACTTGAACATTTTGTTTTTCATTTGGGACCCTTCCACAACCTTCTTGCGTATCTCAGTCTCTAAGTTGGGATTTTGTCAACTCTGAGACCAATGTCCTGATTTCAGAGTGACAAATTCCAATTCATTTGCCCAATGAATTATCGGAGAGTTGGAGACCATGCCGGGTCAGATGCATCACCCGGTGTATTGAGGCGGCGCAAATTGCGACCCGTAAGGTCAACCGTGTAGAGCGCAGGGCTTGCACCCGGGCGGTCTTCGCGGAAGAAAATGATGACGCGGCCATTTGGAGACCAAGCCGGACCTTCGTCCAGATAAGCCTCTGTCAGAAGGCGCTCACCTTCGCCATCCGGCTCGATAACACCGATATAGAAGCGGCCGTTTGCCTGACGCGTGAAAGCGATCAGATCACCGCGTGGAGACCAGACCGGCGTTGAGTAACGACCGCTACCAAATGTAATGCGGCAAGCCACATCGCGGCCACCTGACGGGCAGGTGCGCATAGAACCGTCGCGGTTCATCACATAGAGCTGCGGAGTGCCGCCACGGTCGGATGTGAACACAATCTCATCCCCGTCCGGAGACATGCTTGGCGAGGTATCGATTGCAGGGTGGTCTGTCAGGCGCGTACGGCGACGGCTGTTCAGATCCATGATGTAGATGTCGGAATTACCGTTATCGGCCTGTGCCATGATGACGGAGTTACCATCCGGCGAGAAACGCGGCGCATAAGTCATGCCCTGGAACTGGCCCAGCGCTTCTGAACGGCCTGTCTCAATATCAAAGAGGTAGACCTGCGGACGACCGCGCTCATACGTCATGTAAGTGATCGTCTGATCAGACGGCGAAAAGCGCGGCGTCAGAACTGTATGTTGGCCGTTAGTCAGGAATTCAGCGTTCGCGCCATCCTGATCCATAATTGCAAGGCGTTTCACACGCGCTGTACGTGGGCCGGATTCAGCAATGAAGACGATGCGGCTGTCGAAATAGCCTTCGTCACCGGTGAGGCTAGTATAGATGTCATCAGCCAGAACGTGCGCGACACGGCGTAGGTTCTCGGATGTCGTCACATACTGGCGACCACGACGGCCGGAGAGGAGATGCTCCTGTTCCTGCGCGGTATCCCAGAGACGGAAGGCGACGCGCATACGCCCGTCATCCATGATTTCGACTTCACCAATACCGAGCGATTCAGTGTCGATAATGCGCCAGTCGGCAAAGCGCGGCTGCACGAGCACTGAAAGATCCTGCTGGATGAAGGAATCCGGCGTCAGAAGATCAAACAGGCCAGTCGAGCGCAGATCGTTACGCATAATTGCGGTGATCTGATCTGCCAGCGCCTGAGCTTCCGGAGTGTTTGCGTTGAAGTCTGGCAGCGCAACGCGGAACTCACGCGCGGACGCTTGATTGATCTCGACATTGATTTGCGCGGAAGCCGGAACCATGCACGCGAAGCAGGAAGCTACGGCGAGCCCCATGCTGAAAAGTGTTTGTCTGAAAAGCATACTTTTCCTCCGTTACGCGTCAGAATTGTTCATTAAATAGGATGTTTATGTCTTCATTGCGCCAAAGGTCATATTGATCTGGCGGCAAAGGAAATGGTTCGCAGTTTCGAACCGCACGAATGGCCCGATCCGCAGCAGCACGAATGAAACGGTCCGAGTTCACTGGGCGCGCAGAGTCGATCACACGCGGCGTACGAATGATGTTGCCATCCGCATCGAGGCGGAAGGACACCGTCACATCGAGGCTCTGCCAATCAGGCAAATCCGATGTTGAACGCCAGCAACCTTGCTGGACGATATGGGTCCGTACAACATCCTCTACAGTAGCCGTATTGCCCGTTTGCGCTCCGGCGCCGCGCTGGTCCGGCTGATCCTGATCTTCAAGCGGCGTCACTGTCGGATTGCGGTTACGGCGGTCGTCACGCCCGTCAGATTCGTCCGGAAGGTCTTCTTCAATTCCATCCAGCAGGTCTGCGAACGGGTCACCGGATTCCTGAGGCGGCGGTCTCGTAACAGGCGGCTCCGGCTGGTCTTCTTCCTCTTCGACCTCTTCAGGCGGCGGAGGAGGAATGTCTTCCTCAGGCGGCTGCTCTTCCGGCGGCGGAGGAATGTCTTCGGGTTCTTGCTCGTCCGCAATTTCCCCGATGTCGTTAGAAGGCGATGGAAGCTCGTCCACCTCGTCCTCGCCTTCTTCTTCAATCAGATCTTCTTCCGCTTCCGGTTCCGGCTGTGTCTCAGGCTCGGGGCGACGGACTTCGCGAATGTTGGTTTCCTCCGCGATATTCACAATATCAAGCGGCACTTCCACGAATGTTTCCACACCTTCACGCGGCGCCGTGCTCCAGACGAAAAGTCCGGACGCGCCGATCGCGACGTGTACGAGAATGGAAACAGGAAGCGCGTATTTCATACAGCTCAGCCTGCGTTGGAATCTGTCACGATGGCCGCGCTGTTGAAGCCGGCCGCCTGAATAGCCGCGAGCACCTGCGCGACAATCTCCAGCGGCACGACACCGTCACCGCGCACATAGACGCGCTGGGAGTAGCCGGTAGACACAATCGCCGCGAGACGCGGGCGCAGCTCCTGCATGGAGATTTCCTCTTCCTGCAGATAGATAACGCCCTCTTCTGTGATCGTCAGAGCCAGCACTTCGCCTTGTGTTTGCGGCAGTGGGCGCGCCTGCGCATTCGGCAGGGCCACATCAATGCCCGTAACGAGCAGCGGCGCTGTCACCATGAAGACGATCAGAAGAACCAGCATCACGTCCACAAATGGCGTGACGTTGATCTCGGAATTCAGGCCGCGACGTCGACGCCCTCTGCGTCCTCCGCCGCCACCGCCTTGCATCATCATGGCCATGGATCAGCCCTCGCCTCTGCGCTCGTAAAGACGGCGCGACAGGCGCACGATGAATTCCTGCGAGAAGGTATCAAGGCGATCCCCGAAGCCAGCCAGCTGGGAGGCAAATTTGTTGTAGAAGGTGACGGCCGGAATAGCCGCGACGAGGCCAAGTGCGGTCGCAAACAGCGCCTCTGCAATACCCGGCGCGACAACAGCAAGGTTGGTAGACCCCGTGCCCGCAATCTCGCGGAAGGCGTTCATAATACCCCAGACCGTACCGAACAGACCCACGAACGGTGAGACAGACCCAATCGTCGCCAGCACGCCAAGCCCGCCTTCAAGACGGGACATTTCACGGTCGGTTGCCGCCTGCATGAGGCGCTCTGCGCGGTTTACCAGCGCGGCGCTCTGACTATCGGAGAAATTGGAAACCCGCCGTGCATCCTGCCACTCGCGACGGGCAGATACAAAGACACGCGCCATCGCTTCTTTCTTGTCGGACATGACGCTATCATCGAGATCTTCCAGCGGCTGACCGGACCAGAACGCGCCTTCGAATTTTTTCGCTCGGCTAATCGCGCCGCCAATCGAGCCAAACTTTTCGAAAATGATCGCCCAGGACCAGATAGAAAGCAGAACCAGAAGGCCCATAACGCCTTTGACGATAATGTCCGCTCTGAGGAACAACTCATAAAGCGAGAAATTGTGCGAGGTTACGGCCTGTAGTGCTTCAGTTTCCATGGACGCGTCCAACTCTTTCTTATGCTTGTCACCCCGGCAAAGAAGCGGGCTTAGACTGTGTCGGCAACCATCTTGGCAAAATCAAGACAATCGACGCACGTGACTGCGATTTCATGATTTTTATGGTTGATAGACGTAGCTTTGCAGTAGTTCGGCGATTTCCGGAATAGGTCTGCGCGGGCGTCCATCCGAATGAATGGTCACTGCAATAATCTTAGCCTCGCAGATCAGGGTTTCATCACGCAGCACCGCCTGATCGAAGAAGATGCGTGCGCCCTTCACGCCCATATAGCGGGTGCGCACCATCAGCTCGTCTTCCACATGGGCGGCGTTTTTAAAGTCCACATCGGCCTTCACAATCGTGAAAGCGGCAGGGTCGTCGCGCTCGAGCAAGGATTTATGCGTTACGCCGGCATCGCGCAGATGGTTCGACCGTCCGCGCTCGAAATATTTCAGATAATTGGCGTGATAAACGAGGCCAGTGAAATCGGTGTCCTCGTAATAAACGCGCACGGGCGTCCAATGCTGTTTATCGGCGTCGAAATTGCGATCATCAAGCTGCAGTGTCGTCATGCAAAGCCGGTAGCAAGGTTTCCGGGCCTTGTCATGCTGATTGACCGGCCAGAGCCGTCATGTTCCCATCAGGCAGGAAATGCGCCGGTTCGGCGGGAGGGGCAAACAATATGATGAACACACTTTTTCGGGCGACCGCCTTAGCAGGAACGCTTCTGATCATTCCCGCCTGCACACAGACAACACCGGCGGAGCCGACCGAGGCAGCTATTGTCGAACAGGCAGGCGCGCCTTTATTCGATGGCATGGGCGACTATACCCGCTCCATTTCCACCTCCAATCCTTACGTTCAGCGCTATTTCAATCAGGGCATGGTCATGGCTTTTGGTTTCAATCATGCCGAAGCTATCCGCTCTTTTCGCGCCGCGCAGGCTCTCGATCCGGACTGCGCAATGTGTTTCTGGGGCGAGGCACTTGCTACAGGACCCAATATCAATGTGACCGCCAATGGCAAACCGGTGATGACCGAGGCCGAGCAGATCGCCGCCTATGACGCACTTCAGCGCGCGCTGGAGCTTGCGCCAGACGCACCGCAGATCGAGCAGGACATGATTGCCGCGCTCGCAAACCGCTACACCGAAGAACCGGTTGATGACCGCACACAAATAGACATCCGATACGCTCGGGCTATGGGCGAGCTTAAAGCCAGTTATCCGGACGATGATGATATCGCCGCAATGTATGCCGAGGCGTGGATGAACACCATGCCGTGGGACTACTGGTCGGACGGCTCCACGCCGAGACCAGAGGCTGAGCAGGCAATCGAGGCGCTGGAAACCGTGCTGGCGCGTAGCCCCGACCACCCGCTAGCGATCCATCTCTACATCCATGCCGTAGAAGCCTCTGATAATCCGGGGCGCGCCGAAGCAGCAGCCGACCGTCTGGTGACACTGGTTCCGGCATCCGGACACCTCGTTCACATGCCTTCGCACATTTACTGGCGGATTGGCCGGTATGACGATGCAGCGCGGGTTAACATCATGGCTGCTGAGGTAGACGAAGCTTACATCGCTGCCTGCAATGCGCAGGGTTTTTATCCTGCCGCTTATTACCCGCACAATATCCACTTTCTCTGGGCCGCTGCTTCTATGGCTGGTCAGAGCGAGTTAGCGATAGAGTCAGGCGAAAAGGTCGCCTCTTTTGTACGCCTCGAAGACATCGACCAATTCCCGACAGTGGAGCTATTCCATACGGTGCCGCTACTGACCCGCGTTCAGTTTGGTCATTGGGACTATCTGCTGGATACACCACAGCCACGTGCTGATCTTGGTTTCTCAAATGCCATCTGGCGCTATGCCCGCGGCACAGCGCTCGCCCGCACCGGTGACCCACAAGCCGCTCAGGCAGAACGTGATGCGCTCGCGCCGCTCAAAGACAATGACCGCGTCCTTTATCTCGATGGCGTCGATTATCCGGCAAGCCTGCTGATCAATATCGCAGACCATTTGCTGGAAGGCGAAATTGCCATGGCCAATGGAGAGACAGACACTGCCATTGCGGCCTTTGAAAGCGCCGTCGCTCTGCAGGATACACTTCCATATATGGAGCCCCCTTTCTGGTACTATCCAACGCGCCAGTCACTCGGCGAAGCCTTCATGGCAGCGGACCGGTTTACAGATGCCGAGGCTATCTATCGACGTGATCTGGAACTCTTTCCGCGCAATGGGTGGTCGACCTTCGGCCTGATTGCCGCGTTGAGCGCTCAGGGACGATCCGAAGAGGCAACGGAACTACAAAGCCGTTTCGACCAGATTTGGTCAAATGCGGATGTGACGCTTACCGGCTCCCGCCTCTAATGACAGCGCCTTCCGCCCTGACACCGATCACGCGCGGTCTGCGCCGCAAATGCCCCGCATGCGGAGAGGGAAAGCTGTTCGCCGGTTATCTGAAGCTGAAGCCGGAATGCCCACATTGCGGCGAGGCGTTCAATCACGACATGGCAGCAGATGGCCCGGCCTGGCTGACAGTGCTGTCGCTTGGTCCGTTCTACGCACCTCTCATCTTTCTCGCGTCGCTCAAGGCTGGCGAACATGCCATACTCGTCTTCCCGCTCCTCCTCATTTTCATGGTGAGTACCGCGCTTGGTCTGCTCGCTTTGATGAAGGGCGGCTGGCTCGGCGCGCTCTGGCATATGGAGCAGAAACGCGCGGCGAAGTGACAAACTTCCAAGTCCGGCTATTATCTTCCCCGGGGAAAATCAAAGGGGGACTTTCATGTCTGAGACCATAAAGACACCATGGCATATCTGGGTGGTGGGCATCATCACCTTTATCTGGAATTTCGCAGGCGGCGGGCTGGATTACATCTTCACCCAACTCAACACCGAATTCTACATGTCGGGCTATACCGATGAGCAAAGGGCCTATTACGAAGCCCTGCCGGCATGGTTCACCGCGATATGGGCGATCAGTATCTGGACAAGCGTTCTTGGGTCCATTCTCATTCTTTTGCGAAACAAGCTGGCATTTCCGGTGTTCGCGATTTCGCTGGTCGGATACATTTTCGGAACGATCTACTCGTTTGCGCTCAATACTGTGCCAGATGTCACGACAGCCAATTATATTTTCACGGGCGTTATCACAGCCGTTCTTCTGTTCGAGGTCTGGTATTCCAGCTCGATGACCAAGCGAGGCGTTCTGCGTTAAAGCGTCATCCGCAGGGACGAACCGCTCATTCTGCGTGCGGATTGGCCGTCCGTTGACCAATCCGCGGCACATTTAATTCTTTGACCGATGCGTTATCGCCATAGAGGCGAACTCACGTGACAAATACAAGTCTCTGGCTATCGTCGTGTTAACGATATTGAGCGGGGGCTGTCATGTCTGAGAAAAAGAAAACGCCTTGGCACCTTTGGGTGGTCGGCATCATCACACTGCTCTGGAACGCCTTTGGCGGTTTTGACTACACCATGACCAAGCTCAATGTGGACTGGTATATGGAAGCCTTCACCGCAGAGCAAATCGCGTATTACCAGTCTCTTCCGCAATGGTTTGTGGTCGCCTGGGCACTCAGCATCTGGCTGAGCGTGGCAGGCTCTCTCCTGCTTCTCCTGAAAAGCCGCATCTCAACACTGGTGTTTGTGATCGCCTTGTTCAGCTATGGCGCGGCGCTGTCCGGTACATTCCACTTCCACCCGCCACCAACCCTGACCGATCAGGACATGATCATCAGCGGCGTCATTCTGGCAGTGCTTGTGTTCGAATGCGCCTATTCCATCATGATGAAACTGCGCGGGTTTCTGCGTTAATCGAAGAGATCGCCAGCCGGTTTCGCGAGCGGCGGCGCAATGCCAAGCCGCTCATACGCGCCGGGCGCCGCAGTTCGTCCACGCGGGGTGCGAGCCACAAAGCCCTTCTGCATGAGATAAGGCTCGATCACGTCTTCAATCGCGTCGCGCGCTTCTGAAAGCGCCGCCGCCAGCGTATCAACGCCCACAGGCCCGCCAGCATAGGTTTTCACCAGCGCATGCAGATAACGACGGTCGAGCGCATCCAGACCGTCAGGATCAATCTCAAGGCGTTTTAGCGCGCGGTCAGCCGCCTCTTTGGTGATGGCAGAGCCTTCAGCGTCTGCAAAGTCGCGCACACGGCGCAACAGACGCAGCGCGATACGCGGTGTGCCCCGCGCCCGGCTAGCAATCTCAAGCGCGCCGTCTTCGGTGATCGTCACGTCCAGCTTGGCCGCAGCCGCGCGAACGATACGCGCCAGATCTTCCGGCTCATAAAACTCAAGCCGCATCGGAATGCCAAACCGATCACGCAAAGGCGTTGCCAGAAGGCCAGCCCGTGTTGTCGCGCCAACCAGCGTGAACGGCGCGAGATCAAGCCGCACAGAACGCGCCGCCGGCCCCTCGCCGATCATAATGTCGAGCGCATAATCCTCCATCGCCGGATAGAGAATTTCCTCGACGGCGGCTGGCAGACGGTGAATTTCGTCAATGAAGAGCACGTCATTCGGCTCAAGATTGGTCAGGATCGCTGCAAGGTCGCCCGCCTTGGCGATGACGGGGCCTGAGGTGGAACGGAAGCCCGCGCCAAGCTCTTTGGCGAGAATCTGCGCGAGCGTTGTTTTACCAAGCCCTGGCGGGCCAAACAGAAGAACGTGGTCCAGCGCCTCTTCGCGCTTACGAGCCGCCTCGACATAGACTTTGAGGTTCGACTTGGCCCGGTTCTGACCGACATAGTCGTCAAAGGTTTGCGGGCGAAGTGCCCTGTCCAGCGCTTCACCAGCTTGCAGCTCAGGGCTGGAAAGGCGTTCAGCATCGTTCAAGCAGAAAGCTCCTTCAGGCCTGCCTTAATGAGCGCAGACACATCACCTTCATTTGCGCCCTGCGCAGCGGCAGCCGCAACAGCGCGCGCGGCATCTACCTGCTGATAGCCGAGATTAACGAGCGCGGAAACCGCTTCGGCGCGTGCACCGCTTGGCGCGGAGACGGGCGCTTTCTTATCGCCTGCATGGACCGCGCCCGGCAGCGTGCCAAATCGGCCAAGTGGCGGCGCTTTACCGGAGAGTTCACCAACAATGCGTTCAGCGACCTTTTTACCGACACCTTTGGCGCGGGTCAGGCTTGCCGCATCGCCGAGCGTTACAGCATCCATCAGGCCGTTCGGCCCCAGCGCATCCAGCACGGCGAGCGCAACCTTGCCGCCCACGCCTGGCACATCCGTAAGACGGACAAACCAGGCGCGTGCCTCATCGCTTTCAAAGGCGAACATCTGGATAGAGTTTTCGGTAACGCGCGTCTCGATATGCAGCTCTGCCTCACGCCCCGGCGCGAGCTTTGCCAGTAGAGAAGACCCGGCCAACGCGACATAGCCAACGCCGTTCACATTGATAAGAAGCGTGTCAGCCCCTGTTGAGAGGACTTCGCCTTTAAGCCAGCCGATAATCATGCCACGCCTCGCACCAGTGCAGGCCGGTAATGGGCGGCACAGATTGCAGTCGCGAGGGCATCCGCCGCATCATTCTTTACACCGCCCGCGCGTGGAAGGAGCCGCTGCACCATAAAGGCGATCTGTTCTTTGTCGGCCTTACCTGTGCCCACGATCGCCTGTTTGATGCGGCGCGGCGCAAACTCGGACACCTCAACAGACGACACTGCCAGCGCAGTCATCGCGGCGCCCCTCGCCTGCCCCAGTTTCAGCGCGCTCTGCGCACCGGCATTCACTAGCGTTTCCTCAACGCCGGCCAGATGCGGTTGGTGGAGAGAGACAAGCTCGCTGACGCCATTGAAAATCACAGCGAGACGTTCGGCCAATGGTAAAGTCGGATCAGGTGAGATAACGCCATGCGCTACCCATGACAAACGCGGGCCATCAGAGAGGATCATTCCCCATCCTGTATGGCGCAGACCGGGATCAATCCCGAGAATTCTGACTGGTGTTCCCATAAGTCGTATCTGCGCCTGAAATGGTGAATCGTGACTTAATGTTTCTCGTTTTGTTCCGCAAAGGTCAAGGCCGGGCAGAACCCTCATGACGAATGTGCCCTAAAATCCACAACGTATTGGAATGACGCTCGCGTCAACAATTGTCACTCAGATGAAACATTACTGTCGCGAAAGCTTCGCAGCTCTCGCTTAGCTCCCCGCGAATACTTCAATGCTTGCGGAGTGCATCATGAAATCTTTCCTCTTTGGTACTGCATCGCTGATCGGGCTTGGCGCCCTGTCCCTTCCGACATTCGCGCAGGATGCCCCTGCAAACGACCAGCCGCTTATTGCGAATACGATCTACGTCACCGTCCAGAAGCGTGAAGAAAGCCTGCGCGATGTACCAGTTGCGGTCACCGCGATTGATGCTTCGGTTCTTGATGATCTCGGCCTTGACGAGTTCGACCAGATCGCCCGTTTCGTACCGGGTTTCGAAGTTCAGGAGCAGAGCCCTAACAATCCGGGCTTTGTGATCCGCGGCATTACCTCTGACTCAGGCGAGGCCAATATCGAGCCCCGCATCGCGATCTTTCAGGATGGCGTTTCTATTTCACGCTCACGCGGCTCTGTGATCGAGCTGTTCGACATTGAACGTGTCGAAGTTGCCAAAGGCCCGCAGCCAACCCTGTTCGGTCGCGGCGCTCTGATTGGCGGTGTAAACGTGATTCAGGCCCGCCCTGAGTTTGAACTCTCCGGTGAAGCAACGATCGGCATCGGCAATTTTGAGGAACGCTATGTTGACGGTTATATCACCGGTCCGTTGATCGACGGTGTTCTGGCCGGTCGTCTGGCTGGTCGCCTCCGCGAGCGTGACGGCTATGTGGAGAGCGTCACACCATTTCAGGATCACTTCAACAGTCAGGACATGGCGGCAGTTCGCGGCTCTCTGACGTACACGCCGCGCGAAGATCTGTCGTTCGACCTGATCCTCAATTATCAGCGTGACGACCCATCTGGCACGAGCTTCAAATCCGGCGCATTCGAGCCAACACCGGGCGGCAGCACCGCCGCCTGGGATCCGGCCAACCTCAACACTTTCGGCAATTTCCTGAACGGTCAGGACCTCGGCCTGCGCCGCATCGTGTCCAGCGCGACCCTGATCGGCGACTGGGAAATCAACGACCAGTTCTCCCTGACATCCACGACCGGCTATCGTGACATTGATAGCCTTGAAGTCTTTGATCCGGACGGCTTCGGTCTCGAGCTGATGATTTTCGCTGAGGACTACCAGGGCGAGCAATTCTCTCAGGAATTCCGCGTAAACTATGATAGCGGCGAGCGTCTTCGTGGCTTTGCCGGCATCAGCTATTTCGATGAAACCGGCTCACAATATGTGCCACTGACATTCGACGAACGGGCTGTTCAGGCACTGCTCGGCGGCCTTCTCGTGCCACCAACCGTTTCGGACGTGAGCACGCTTCCGGCAATCAACCTTACAGCGTTCGCCCAAAGCGGCGGCACTTTAATCGTACCGCTCAAGCCGATCCACAATGAAGCCTTCACCAACTTCGGCGAGACCCAGTCCATCGATCTGTTCGCAGATGTCAGCTATGACGTAACTGATCGTCTGGAAGTAACAGGCGGCGTACGCTGGACCCGCGACGAGAAAGAATCCGGCCTTCTGGTCGAGCTTCTGAACGGCCCGAGCAATCTGACCTTTGGCGGCCTGTTCGTACAGGACTCCAACGGACTGATCTCTGCCTCTGACGACTTTGATGATTTCACATATCGCGTTGCAGCCAGCTATGCGGCGACAGATAACGTCAACATCTATGCAAACTATGCACGCGGTCGCCGCCCTGAGGTCATCACGGCTTCAGCATCAGCGCCAAGCGCAGGTTTTGCGACACTGGATGCAGAGATTGTCGACGCGTTCGAGCTTGGCCTGAAGGGCCTGTTCCTCAACGGTAATCTCAGCGTTGAAACTTCTGTCTTCAGCTATGACTATTCAAACTTCCAGAGCACGCAGGTGAATGCGACGACCGGCCTGATCGAACCGATCAACGCAGGCGACGCAACATCGAACGGCTTTGAAGCACAAGCGATCTGGTCAGTGAATGACATGCTCGCCCTTACTGCGAACTATGGCTACAACCATGCCCGTTTCGATGATGAAGCCGGTGCGCCATTCGCCGGAAATTCTCTGCGCCTGTCTCCGGACCAGACGGCATCGGTTTCTGCACGCGTGCTCTTCGATCTTGGCTTTGCAGACCTCAAAATCGTACCGAGCTATACATGGCAGTCTGAAGTCTATTTCGACAACACAGAGCGCGCTGCGATCAGTCAGGACAGCTATGGCCTGCTTAACCTGAATGCCCAACTCGACTGGGATAACGGGTTTGGCTTTGAGGTGTATATGTCGAACGTGCTCGACGAAGAATATCTGATCGACGCTGGCAATACCGGCGATGCGTTCGGTATTCCGACCTTCATCTCTGGCGCGCCTCAATTCTATGGCGTGCGTCTGTCCAAGTCCTTCTGAAGACGATCGGACACATAGACAAAAAAGGAAAAGCCGCGGGCCATGCTCGCGGCTTTTTTGTTTAAACGAGCGGTGTTGAGATGAACTCCGGCAGCGCCTCCGCCCGCTTAGAGAGCGCAGCGATGGCCGGGTAGGTCGTCAGGTCTGCAAGGTTTGGATAAACCAGTCTGGTAAAGCCCCACGCGCAGGCAGCTGTAATATCTGCCTGGGTTGGCTCGTCTCCACCGAGGAACGCTGATAGCCCTTCAAGCTCTTTATCAAGCGCGGAATACGCTTCCACCAGCTGGGTTTCAACACGCGTCAGCCAGTCCGGGTGCAGCTTGTCCGCGGGGCGCATATTGTACTCATAGACGATCTGAACCGTCTTTTCGCAGGCGATAAGCGCAAGGCCAATAACCCGCTGACCTTTTACAAAATCAGACAGCGTTTCGGGGAAGAGCGTTTTGTCCGGCCCTGCCAGCTTTTCGAGATATTCAAGGATGACCGTCGATTCCATAAGCACAGTGCCGTCATCAGTGATCAGCGTCGGCGCCTTCACCAATGGATTAAACGCACTGAAGGCCTCGAACTGACGCATCACCGAAATCTGCTCATGCTCGAAAGACAACCCGAGGCGTTTTGCGCTGATCGCGACGCGGCGCACAAACGGGGAATCAGACATGCCAATCAGTTTCATCACACCCTCCTGATAAACTGGTGCGAGTACTGCTAGCCCCGTCACCCATCACGCGCAAACCACCGAATGTCACATTCCGGTGCGCGGGGCCTGAATGCTTCGCGGCGGGGCGCTAAGGCTCGTTGCCTTCCCAGTCGACAATCCAGTCGAACTCGTCACCCTCAAAGACCGTATCTTCAGAGACCGTCCGCCCCATAATAGAATGATCCTGCCGGTGGACAGAGCTTTGCTCCCCCGAAATCAGCGGATGCCAGTGTTCGAGTGATTTGCCTTCATGGATCAAACGATAGGCGCAGGTTTTCGGCATCCATTTCAGCGCGCCGAGATTATCCGGCGTCAGCTTTACGCAATCAGGAACGAACTGTTTGCGGTTCTCATAGTTCGAACAGCGGCAGGTTTCAGCATCCAGCAGCTTGCAGTGAAGACGCGTATAGGCGATCTCACCGGTGTCCTCGTCCTCGAGCTTTACAAGGCAGCATTTCGCGCAGCCATCACAGAGGGCTTCCCACTGATCCTCGCTCATATCCTTGAGCGGAACGGTTTCCCACCAATTGCCAGCCATTCTAAGCGCCAGCGACCCGATCAAAGATCGCGTTCAGGTCTGCCACCGCAGCGGCTGCACCTGCTTCATGTTTCCAGACGCCACCGGAGACCGCGAGGAAATCAGCGCCCGCCTGAACCAGAGGCTCTGCATTGGCTGGCGTGATACCGCCAATAGCCACGCAAGGCAGCTCCATCATTTCTTGCCACCAGGTTAGGAGTTCAGGTTCGGCCTGTGTCGGCGCCTCTTTTGTCTCTGTCGGGCAGAAAGCACCAAAGGCGACATAATCTGCGCCCTGCTCGCCAGCGACCATCGCCAGATGGCGACTATCGTGACAGGTCACGCCAACAATGCCGTGCTCGCCCACCCATTTCTTGGCGTCTTTGAATGTGCCGTCGGACTGGCCGATATGCACGCCGTCCGCGCCAAGCTCTGCTGCCAGATCTGCGCGATCATTGATGATGACAGCGACGTCGCGCGCCTGAACTTTCTCAATGAGTTTTTCGCCAAACCGGCGCGTCGCGTCCACGTCGACTGTCTTCCCATCTGCACCCTTCAGCCGCACCTGCAGGCATGCGACATCGCCCGCGTCGAGCGCACTTAAAAGATCGGTTTCGAACGCCCCAAGATCAGTAATGACAGGCGGCGTGATGAGATAAAGGCGAGTGCGATGGTCCATCCCGCAGTCAGAAAGCGAAAATACCCTGACGGTCAAGTCTTGTCGTTTTCTCTACAGCGTATAAAGCTAAGTTAAATATAGGGAGGTATCATGAAATATATTCTGAAAACGGGGCTTATCACGGCGGCGCTTCTGGCGGTCGGATGCACATCTACAGCGCAGGAAGCCGACTCGGTTCCAACACCGAATGTCGACGTGGCTGTCTCAGCCGTCGGTATCGGCGTCACCAGTCTTGAAACCAGCATGGCGTTCTATCAGGACACGCTGGGCATGCGCGCTATCGCGACATTCGAGATCTCTCACATGGATGAGATCGTGCTCGTCGCGCCAAATGGCGGCAGCGCGATTGTGCTGATGGAATACACAGACGGGATTGAGCGCAATGTCACCAACCTGCCGGTAAAGATCGTGCTACGCGTTCCAGACCCTGCCGCTCTGGCGGCCAATATCCGTGCAGCTGGTTATGAGATTGTACGCGAGCCAATACCTTCCGCAGAGGTAGGTGGCGCAATTGTCGGTTTTGCCCGTGATCCGGATGGATATCTGATCGAAATTCTGCCAACTCAGCCATAACGAACACTCAGGGGAGGCTTTCATGGCGGATACACAAACACTTATGCAATCGCGGCTCTTTGCGATGGGCATTGCTGTCAGTGATCTGGAAGTCTCCACCGCCTTTTACCGCGATGTTCTGGGGCTTGATGAAGTGAACCGCATTTCATTGCCGAATATGGAAGAGGTAGTTCTTCAATATCCGGGCGCAGACCATAAAGTCGTCCTGATGAAATTCACCGATGGCAAGGATCGCAATGTCACACGCCTGCCTGTGAAGCTCGTCTTCCAGTTCGCCAATGTGATGGAAACGGCCAAAGCAATCCGGGATGCGGGCCATCAGGTCGTGAAAGAACCTGAGCGGGTGCCTGAAATCCACAACGCGATCATCGGCTTCGCACGTGACCCTGACGGCTATCTGATTGAACTTTTACAGTCATACACCCCTGCCGAGTGATCAAATCTCAGTGCGAACGGTCAATTCAGGTTTACTTGAGCGTCCGTCGCACTAACGTTTCTGTTTTACAGTATTGTTGAACAGGACATTCCAAAATGCGCCCGGGCCTAAAGCCATCCCTTCTGACGATCGCCCTTTTCGCAGGATTACTGACCGCGTGTAGCGGCGGCGGAGGTGGTGGCGGCACAACTGTTGCGCCTGTGCCTGTTCCGACACCAACCCCTACACCTACACCGACGCCTACTCAGACGCAGCCGACCTATACGCGCGGCGTCTTCCCGGCAGCGAGCAGCTTTAAAGACCAGTGCGAAGTGCCGCGCGTGGGCGTCGATATTGAAGGCAATCCTTACACGGACGTTCAAGGCACACTCGGCGATGAACTCTTCTGGTTACGCTCCTGGACGGAAGAAACCTATCTCTGGAATGACGAAGTCACGGACCAGAACCCGTATAACTTCTCCAATCCTGAAGTCTATTTCGACGTGCTGCTCACAACAGAGACAACGCCATCCGGCGAGGACAAGGACGACTTCCACTTCTATCAGCCAACGACTGAATATCTGGCGCAGCGCACCGCAGCACCGACTTCAGGCTATGGCGCGCGCTTTGCGATTTATGCTTCTGCGCCGCCGCGCGATGTGCGCGTTGTGTTTACCGAGCCAAACTCACCAGCTTCCACACCGGTTAGCGGTGAAGCCCCATTCCAGCGCGGTGCCCAAATCCTGCAGATTGACGGGGTCGATGTTGTAAATGGCGGCAGTCAGGCTGACGTTGATACTCTGAATGCAGGTCTGTTTCCGGCAACCGCCGGCGAGTCACACACTTTCGTGGTGCGCGATGTCGGTGAGACAGCCCGCACCGTCACCGTCACATCAGCCAATATTGCACCATCGCCGGTGAACCGGACCGAGATCATTGATCAGGGCGCGAACAAGGTCGGCTACATCCTGTTCAATACGTTCAGCCCGACCACGTCTGAAGAAGCGATCCGCGATGCTATCCAGACTATGGCAGACGGTAATGTGACAGACCTTGTTCTGGACCTTCGCTATAATGGCGGCGGGCTTCTCGCAGTCGCCTCGCAGCTGTCTTACATGGTGGCGGGCCCAACGCCGACTACTGGCCAGACATTCGAACTGCTCCAGTTCAACGACGACGCAGGCAACCGCAACCCGGTTACCGGTCAGGTGAACGAACCGATCCCGTTTTATGCGACCGGACTTGGCTTCTCCCTGCCGAATGGAACGCCCCTGCCATCACTTGATTTGCCGCGCGTATTCATTCTCTCAACGGGCGGCACATGCAGCGCCAGTGAAGCCGTCATTAACGGCCTGCGCGGTGTAGGTATCGAAGTCGTGCTGATCGGCGACATTACCTGCGGCAAGCCATATGGCTTTTACCCGACAGACAATTGCGGCACGACCTTCTACACGATCCAGTTTCAGGGCGTGAACAATGTCGGATTTGGCGATTATGCGGACGGCTTTGTGCCTCAGGATAACAGCTTTGCCTTCGGTGAGCGCCTGCCGGGCTGCACGGTCGCTGATGACCTCTCTAACCCGCTCGGTACAGCGGGCGAGAACCTTCTTGAGACAGCGCTCTACTACGCAGAGAATAGTGCCTGCCCGCCTGTGCCGTTCTCGTCCTCGGCATCTACCGGGGTTGCGCCAGGTTCACCTGAAACGGTGTTCGATCGCATTCCGGGCCAGCAACTTGCTATCCGGACATCGCCTTTCACCGAAGCGCGCGACATTCTTGAGAATAGCCGTGACCTCACCGGAGTGAACTGATCATGCTGAAAGCCGGTTTTGCGTTCATAACGGCGTTGGCGAGCCTGGCCGCCTGCGCCCATCCTGTCGGCGACGCGCCCGTGCCTGCCGTTCTGGCCAGTGACGCTGAACTGGCGCCGCTTATGGCAGAGCTTCGCGAGATGACTGGCCGGGCCAATGTTGAGCTCGGCGCCGATGATCCGCTGGTTACGCCTGTTGTAACGATCCTGCCTCCACCTGCGGGACCGTTTGAAGGCAATAATCCGGCGCTACCGACAAGCTATGGGCTGGAGCTGCGTGACGGGGCGTGCGTCCTCGTTGATCAGGACGGCGGTCTGATCCGCACACTTCAGGGCGTGACTTGCGCGCCCTATACGGGCGAGGCCGAATAACACACGCTTGATCTCAACCTGACTTGAGAAATTAAAGACAGGGTCTGCAATCAGAATAAGGAGCAGACCTTGAGAGGAAAATCGACATCCAGCACAGGTATTCGCTTTGGCACGCAAAGCGACCTGACCACATTCTGGAGCGCATTTCACGATCTGTCACAGGGTGGTCACCCTGCCCGCTAGATACAAAAAAACCCTCACCAGCGCGGTGAGGGGTTTCTCAATTCTGAAGGAACGATTGGTTCCTCAAGCAAGGCTTAACTATCAGCCTGCTTTTGACGCCTCGCAGATCGCGTCGATTGTCTCTGCGAGCATAGAGTTGAACTCCTCGTCAGACTGCTGCGCAGAAAGGCCTTCAGTCAGCGCGCGGGAGAAGCTTGCGATAACGCCTGTGTTCTGTGCGAGCTTTGCATTTGAGTCTTCGCGGGAATAACCGCCAGACAGAGCCACCACACGCATAACAGCCGGGTGGTCTACCAGCGGCTTATAGTGGTTAGGTGTTTCCGGCAGAGTAAGCTTCAGCATGACCTGCGTGCCTTCTGGCAGAGCGTCGAGCTGCTTAGTGATTTCCGCGAGCAAAATATCTTCAGCTTCAGCCTTGTCCGGCGCGTTGATGTTCACTTCAGGCTCGATGATCGGCATCAGGCCTGCAGCGAGGATCTGCTTGCCAACTTCAAACTGTTGCTCAACGACAGCTGCGATACCGCCAGCGTTTGCAGAGTTGATGTTAGAACGCATTTTCGTGCCGAAAATGCCTTTGGAAACGGCTTTTTCAAGCAGCTTGTCGAGGTCCGGGTTTGGCTTCATGACCTGAACGCCGTTTTCTTCGTCAGCGAGGCCTTTGTCGATTTTCAGGAATGGAACAACGCCGCACTCATTCCAGAGATACTCGGCTGTTGGTGTGCCATCGATATCGCCATCCATTGTGCGTTCGAACAGGATTGCGCCGATAACTTTCTCGCCCGTGAATGCAGGAGACTTGATGATACGCGCACGCATGTCGTGGATGAGGCCAAACATCTCCTCATCATTTGAGTAAGCGCTTTCCTCAACACCATAAAGGCGCAGCGCTTTTGGTGTAGAACCACCTGATTGGTCGAGCGCTGCAATAAAGCCGTCTTTTTCTGCAGCCTGTTTGGCCATTTCTGCGTTCATCGTCTTATGTCCCTGCTTATGTGACTATGAAATGAGTATCGTTCTGACAGTGAAACCTGCCGCTATTATTTCTTGAGTGCTTCCACACCCGGAAGCGCTTTGCCTTCCATCCATTCAAGGAATGCGCCACCCGCGGTGGAGATGAAGGTGAAGCGGTCTGCTGCCTTTGCATGGTTCAGCGCAGCAACTGTGTCACCGCCGCCCGCAACAGCGATGAGAGAGCCTTTCTCGCAGCGATCCGCAGCCGCCTGAGCCGCCGCTACCGTTGCTGCATCAAATGGCTCGATTTCGAACGCGCCCAGCGGGCCGTTCCAGATAAGGGTCTTCGCGGCATCCATAACCGTTTCAATACGGGTCACAGTCGCCGGACCGGCATCGAGGATCATCTCGTCGGCTTCGACTTCCGGCAGGCTGCAAATGCGGTTTGGCGCGTTCGCTGCGAACTCTTTGGCGCAGACCAGATCAACCGGCAGGACCAGCTCGCAGCCAGCCGCTTTCGCGTTGGCTTCAATCTCTTTGGCAGTATCCGCAAGGTCATGCTCGCACAGAGATTTGCCCACATCCGTGCCGCGCGCTGCGAGGAAGGTGTTCGCCATACCGCCGCCAATGACAAGGTAATCCACTTTCGCGACGAGGTTCTTCAGAAGGTCAATCTTGGAGGACACTTTCGCGCCGCCGACAACCGCCACAACCGGACGCTCCGGCGCGCCGAGCGCTGCGTTCAGTGCATCAAGCTCGCGTTCCATGCTCTTACCTGCATAGGCCGGAAGGTGATCTGCGAGACCCACAGTCGAAACGTGCGCACGGTGCGCAGCAGAGAAAGCGTCAGACACGAAGATATCGCCGAGCTTTGCCATTTCAGAGGCCAGCTCCGGATCGTTCTTCTCTTCGCCCTTATGATAGCGTGTGTTTTCAAGAAGGATGATGCCGGTTTCGTCCAGAGCCTCAATCGCCGCTTTTGCGCCCTCGCCTTTACAATCCTCATAGAAGGCAACCGGATGTCCGATCACCTTAGCAAAAGCAGGCGCGATAGGCGCGAGGCTCATCTCTGCCATGCGCTCACCTTTCGGTCGACCAAAGTGGGCGAGCAGTGCGACTTTCGCGCCCTTGGCACGCAAAGCATTCACAGTGTCTACAGCCGAAACCAGACGCGTATCATCACTGACTTTGCCATCCGCCATTGGCACGTTGAAATCGACACGAACCAGCGCCGTTTTGCCAGTCAGATCGCCTGCGTCGTCAATGCGGTTAAAATCAGCCATTCATCAATTCCCTGCTTTTGTAAAAACCGCGCGCAGTAATGCTGCCGGGCCTGTGTGATAGGGACCCTCTTCGAGTCGCTCAATGCCTGTCAGCAGAGACTCTTCGCGAAGGCCCTCGAAATCAGAGCGGATATCTTCCGCGCTGTAGAGCATGTCGACATCTGGCGGTCCGCCAGACTGGTATTTTTCCTGATATCCGATCTGGTCCTTAGTGAACCCCTCCAAAAAGACAAAGCCGCCCGGAGCGAGCGACTTTGAAAAATGGGAATGAAGGTGCGGGCGGACTGCAGATGGCACATGGGCAAACATGGATGCCACAAGGTCAAACTTGGCCTCTGGCCATGCCCAGGCGAACAGATCTGCCTCGATTGTTTTCACGGACACACCCTTGCGCGCGGCAAGCTCCGCTGTGCGCTCCAGGCCGACAGGTGAGATATCAACAGCGGTCACATCAAGACCAAGCTCGGCCAGAAAAACCGCATCACGTCCCTGACCGGACGCAGGCACCAGCGCTGTTTTGCAATTTGAAGCGATAAGATCGGACCAGCCGAGCAACAGGCGGCTTGGACGATCGCCATAGGCAAAACCGTCTTCCGAAAATCTTGCGTCCCAGAATTCCTTTGGAATGCCTTGAGACAAGATACGCCCCCGCTTAACTCAACCCAGATACCGGCGTGAGACATACCTCACAATGGCGTAATGTCCAGCACATGGGACAATTGAAACCGGCTATTTCATACATTTTGCATGCAAGACGTGCGGATTCTTCGATGAGACCCAAAACACAAAGCCCGGCACGCAAAACGTACCGGGCTTCTAATCAGATCAGCGTAAGCGCTGAAACTAGATAAGCTTTGCCATAGCAACTGCTGTGTCAGACATGCGGGTCGCGAAGCCCCACTCATTGTCATACCAGCTGAGAACAGAGCAGAAATTGCCGTCCATGACTTTGGTCTGTTCCATGTGGAAGATAGAAGAGTGGTCGTCATGGTTGAAGTCGGTTGAGACGTTCGGCGCGTATGTGTAGCCAAGAACGCCTTTCAGAGCGCCATCAGACGCCGCTTTGATCGCGTTATTGATCTCGTCGACTGATGTGTCTTTCTTGGCGATGAACTTCAGGTCAACAACAGACACGTTCGGAGTTGGAACTCGCATTGAGAAACCGTCCAGCTTGCCGTTCAGTTCCGGCAGAACCAGGCCAACAGCTTTCGCCGCGCCTGTAGATGTCGGGATCATGGACATTGCAGCCGCACGTGCGCGGTACAGGTCGCCATGCATACGGTCGAGCGTAGGCTGGTCACCTGTGTAAGAGTGAATTGTTGTCATCATGCCGCGCTCAATGCCGATCGCGTCGTTGAGGACTTTGGCTACCGGAGACAGGCAGTTTGTTGTGCAAGACGCGTTGGAAACAACGAGATCGTCTTTTGTCAGCGTGTCATGGTTCACACCGTAAACGATTGTCTTGTCAGCGCCGGATGCCGGAGCAGAAACGAGAACGCGCTTTGCGCCAGCTTCGAGGTGCATTGCAGCTTTGTCGCGCGCGGTGAAGATGCCGGTACACTCAAGAGCGATATCAACATCCATTTCGCGCCATGGCAGCTCTTTCGGGTCACGAACCGCTGTGCAGAGGAATTCCTGATTGCCAGCTTTGATGGTTTCGCCGTCTACTTCGACAGGAACCGGAAGCTTGCCGTGTACGGAGTCGAACTGCAGGAGGTGCGCGTTTGTCGCGACCGGACCGAGATCGTTGATTGCGACAACTTTAATGTCATCACGGTTGTGCTCGATGATAGAGCGGAGAACCAGTCGACCAATACGTCCAAAACCATTAATCGCGACGCGAACTGCCATTCTTACCTCCAGTAAGTTACAAAACGAGTGTTCCCCCACGGAACGGAATTTGCGCGTTCTCTAGACCCAGATTGGGTGAAGGTCCAGTGATGACGGGATGAATCTTTGCTTAACCCGCTCAAACGCGCGTGATTGATCACTGCTTCTCAGGGTGGATGCCTGTCCATGTTGCATCGACATAGGCCTTGATGTTGGCATTGTCGGTTTCAAGGTCGCCGGTCAGGTCCATGAAGCGGTCCAGCACAACCCGTTTGCCAATGCCATCAAAAGCGGCAAGGAAAACCGGCACGCCCGTCGCATAGGACACGCGCAGATATCCGCTTTTATATTTGTCGACTTTGGACCGCGTGCCTTCAGGTGGAAAGCCGACGACGACTTCATCACGGCTCTCGATCAGATCAATCATCTGGTCGACTGTTGCACGCGCATTGCCGCTGCGGTCGACAGGATGACCACCCACCGCACGGAACAGAACGCCCATCGGCCAGAAGAACCATTCCTTCTTCACGAGGATGGTATAGTGCAGCCCGACCGACAGCATGGAAAAAGTCGCAGCCAGCGCATCCCAGTTTGACGTGTGCGGCGCACCGATCAGAATGACTTTCGGCTCGTCGGGCAATTTGCCTGCCAGCTTCCAGCCCATCAGCTTCAGCCCCGTAGAGCCTATCCAGCGTGTGAACGCATTGCCCTTACGCGGCGAACGCGCACCAATATGCGGATTATCGTATTCCAGCTGAGGTCTCCTACCCTGATCTTGTTATATTCAGACCAGCGTATCGGTTTTGTCTCACGGAGAGAAGAGAAGACTATATTTAAGTCCCAGCCGCGTCCGGCACGAGCGCCCGCACCATCTCGGCAATCTGACGCCAGCCTTTGTAAACGACCAGCTCACCGCAATCGGGCACGATTGTCAGATTGGTTGCCGGTTGGACCTGCATGAACTCATCAATGCGCTCGGCGATCATCTGGTGATCACTTTCTCCCACAATCAGGCGCACAGGGTTCTGGAACCGGGAAAATTCCGGAAAACCGTCATAATGTGCGAACTCGAACTCACGTACGAAACTTTCCGGCCCCTGACTGATGCCATGCGCACAAGCATTGCGGAGTAGCGCACGATAAATCGGATGATTCATGATTTTCTGGTCGGCGTCCGAGTGGCCGTAGGCGCGCGTCAGATACCAGTCGAGCCCTTTTTCATACATGATACGCTGACCGGCCCGCGCCAGCATACGTGCTGCCCATGGCGCCTTCTCCACCAGGTCAAGAAACGTGTTGTGTATCAGCGGCAAATGTCTGCGCCGGGATTTATCATACATCGGAAAAAAACCGCCGACAGAAATAAGGCTACCAACCTTTTCCGGATAGAGCGTCCCAAAGCGCGCGACACCCATGCCAGTAAAGGTGTGCGCAACAAAGTGCAGCCTTCTTGCATTCAGGTGCGCATGGAGATCGTTCATGGCTTCAATGAAATCATCGACCACCGGCATATCGTAACGCGCTTCGCTATTACCAAAGCCCGGACGTGAAAACGCGATCAGGCGCACACCCATCTCGCGATAATAACGGTCCGCCTCCTCAGACAGGGTGACGCCAACAGAATGCCCGTGAAGCAGGATTACCGGCACGCCGTCTTTCGCGCCAAGCCATGAATACGCGAGCTTGCGCCCTGACGGCGTCTTGAAGACGCGTTCGCGGCCATAAGGGTCGCGCCATACAGAAATACTCGTCTCGTCTTTTCTCGTCATTCGCACACAAATGAGCGCCAGAAGCCGGACCAGATCCACCTGAGACGTGGCACCGGTCTTATGAAACACCGAGGCAAGCTGCAGGCGCACCGTGCGCGCCGACGTATTGCGCTCCTCGGCGATCGCTGCGGTATCTCTCAAGCGAAACAATGCGCGGCAGACTTCAGCTTCTGCGTCTGTCAATCCGAAAGCTTCAATGATCCCGTCCTTTACAGACGGAGTCCATTCAGGATCCAGCACGCGGACAGCAATCGCATGAACGTCGCGCCCATTGCGCGGTTCTACCGGAAAAATCTCTGCAATGCGTTCATCCATATCGGCCGTGCAGATGCGCACCATGCCATGCTGGAGATTGCCACGGTTCTTGAGATTACGAAGGATGGTGCGGAACGTGTCCACTGAATCGGTAGATAGCCAGTCCTCACCGATTTTCTGCCCCTGAAAATGACCAAACTGCATCGTCCACTGGTCATTCGCTCCCAGAACATATTGCTCTGCGGAAACGACGAGCGTCGCGAACGAACCATCAGCGAGCAGCCGGTCTACCGGATCATTTGCAAGCGCGGTGGGCACTTCGCTCGCGAGCTTGTCCGCTTTCTCAATGTGCTGGAATAACTGGTTAGCGAAGCCGCTAATACCTGATGAGGTATTCTCGCTGCCAGCTTTATCGAGACGGTCCTGCCAGGCCGCAACGAGCCCGTCAAAAGCATCCGCATCGCTGATCACGCGATAGCTTTGTGCTACGATTTCAAAGTCTTCCTCGCGAAGATCTTCCATGAAATGTCACCCCATATGTCACATGACATATGACAAGCGCATCGCGATGTAGTTTTCAACTCACAAAAGCTGGTCCTGCGGGGGACGTGCCTAAAAATAATATTCTCGAAGCGCGACATTCGCTCTGTCCGCGCTCTCGCTCTGAAACGCGTTCCTATCAAAGGGGACGCGTTCTTTTTTGCGCAGAATTCTGAAAACAAAAAAGGCGCCCCGTTATGGAACGGAGCGCCTTCAAAATTCAGATAACTGAGAATCAGACCAGAGCTTTGGCCGCAGCCACAACGCCTTCGGCTGTGATGCCGAAATGCTTGAACAGGTCTTTGTAAGGCGCGCTCGCGCCGAACGAGTTCATGCCGACGAAGCCACCTTTACGGCCGATCCACTGATCCCAGCCTGTACGCACACCGGCTTCAACCGCGAGCTTAGGCAGGTCACCGCCCAGAACGTCGTCAATGTAAGCCTCGTCCTGCTCGGCGAAGATTTCCCAGCAAGGCAGAGACACAACGCGCGCTGCGATGCCCTCAGCTTTGAGGCTCTCCTGAGCGGCAAGTGCAATCTCGACTTCAGAGCCTGTCGCAACGATCACAAGCTGTGCATCGCCTTCGGCTTCTGAAAGGACGTAACCACCTTTGGCAGATTTGTTCTCAGATACGTCGCCGGAACGTGCTGGCGCGAGGCCCTGACGCGTCAAAACCATCATGCTCGGGCCGTCTGTACGTGCAAGCGCCAGTTCCCAGCATTCAGCTGTCTCAACACCATCAGCAGGGCGGAAGACATGGATGTTCGGCATCGCGCGGAAGCTTGCCAGATGCTCAACCGGCTGGTGGGTCGGGCCGTCTTCGCCAAGACCGATTGAGTCGTGTGTCATCACGTGGATGACAGGCGCACCCATCAGAGCGCCAAGACGGATCGCAGCTCGGGAATAGTCGGAGAAGACAAAGAATGTGCCGGAGTAAGGAATTACACCGCCATGCAGCGCCATACCATTCATCGCAGACGCCATACCGTGCTCGCGCACACCATAGTGAATGTAGCGACCAGCGTAATCGCCTGATGTCAGCGGACCGGTTGAGCTTGTCTTGGTGTTGTTGGAGCCTGTGAGGTCAGCAGACCCGCCAATCATGGTTGGCAGAATTTTGGTCGCAACTTCCAGCGCAGCGCCAGACCACTGGCGTGTCGCTTTCTTGTCCTGACCGTCAGACACGGACTGTTTATGCGCCTTCATGGCATCGGCGAGTTCGGCAGGGATCACTCGATCCATAGCTGCAGTGAACTCAGCCTGTTTGTCAGATGCAGCCAGACGGCCTTCCCATTCTGTACGTGTCGCTGCGCCGCGAGCGCCTGCTTCACGCCATGTTGTGAGAACATCTTCAGGCACAACGAATGGTGCGTGGTCCCAACCGATATTCTTGCGAATGCCTTCGATTTCGGACGCACCGTAAGGGCCGCCATGGGCTTTGCCTGTGCCTTCGATTGTCGGCGCGCCGTACCCAATGCGGGTTTTGCAGGCGATCATGACCGGACGGTCAGATGATTTTGCCCACTCAAGCGCCTGATCAATCGCGGTCGGGTCGTGACCGTCAATCGCTGCTACAGCCCAACCAGCGGCTTCAAAGCGTTTGATCTGGTCTGTTTCGTCAGCCACATCGAGCGTGCCATCGATAGTAACGTTGTTATCGTCCCAGAGCACGATCAGCTTATTGAGCTTCATGTGACCTGCGAGTGTAATCGCTTCCTGGCTGACACCTTCCATAAGGCAGCCATCACCCGCAATCACCCATGTGTTGTGGTCGACAACATCATCACCGAATTTCGCATTCAGGTGGCGCTCTGCGATCGCCATACCAACAGCCGTAGCGATACCCTGACCGAGTGGGCCGGTTGTTGTCTCTACGCCTTCGGTAACGAAGTTCTCCGGGTGGCCCGGAGTAGCCGCGCCAAGCTGGCGGAAGTTTTCAATATCGCTCAGAGAAACGCTCTCATACCCTGTCAGATACAGGAGAGAGTAGATGAGCATGGAGCCGTGGCCCGCTGAAAGGACGAACCGGTCCCGGTCAGCCCATTTAGGCGCCTTCGGATCATACTTCAGATGTTTGGTGTACAGAATGGTTGCGACGTCCGCCATGCCGAGCGGCATGCCGACGTGACCACTTGCAGCCTTCTCGACAGCGTCCATAGAAAGCGCACGGATCGCATTAGCCATATCCTGATGGGAAGCGGGGGAAGAGGACATGTCATTATTCCTTTGAGCAGCGTTACCGCGCACAAACTGAGTCTGGCCCGATCCGTCAAGGCTTGATATTTGCTCTGAACTGCATTTTTGGGAATAATGCCTGTGATTCTTGAAGTTAATTTCGGCGGCAAAAGGCCATGACCCAGTTAAAAGACGCCGTTTCAGACCTCGAGGCAGCCCTGCGCCGCCTCGAAAATAGTGTTGAGTCTCTGACTGATAGACACTCGCCGGGGCGCATCATGCAGGCCGAAGCCGAAGCGCTGCGCCGCGACCGTGCTAAACTGGCAGAGGACCTTGATGCCTCACGCGCAAGAGAACGCGAACTGGAAGCGCTGGCTGATGAAGCCTCCAAAGCGCTCGGCGTTGCGATTGCAGAAGTCAAAGCGGCCATGCAGGCCCAGCCACAGAACACTTAAGCAGGATTGCTGAACGCTCATGTCCAAAGCTGATATCGTCATTCGCGGCACAACCTATTCCATCGCCTGTGCGGAGGGGCAGGAGCCGCGTCTCATCGCTCTTGGCGAGAAGCTGAACGAACGTCTGGAAGCTCTGATCTCTGCTATTGGCGATGTCGGCGACACCCGCCTGCTGGTTGCCGCTGGCCTTTCTCTCATTGATGAGCTTGAGAGCGGCGAAGGAAGCAATTCCGAGTTTGCCGATCTCGACAATCGTATCACTCTGGTAGAACGCACTGCGGCTGCTGCACTTTCAGAAGCTGCCGCGCGCATCAACCAGATCGCGGACCGCGCCGATCAGGCCGGCTAATAAAACGGTACGGTTCGGAAATTTTCGAAACACGCCGGAATAAAACATCAGCTACCACGTCACTCCAGCATCAACACGATGACGAAGGAGTGTGTGATGCTTAAAACAGTTTCCATTTCGACACTGACACTCGCAGCAGTGCTTGGCTTTCAGGCTCAGGCGCAATCTGTATCCGTAGACGTTTCTGCGAGCGGTGCCGGTTCAGCAACAGCAACCAACAACGCCGTTACAACAACTGTGACCGCCGAAGGGAATGCCGATGCGCAAGCATCTGTATCGCCGGAAGGCGTAGAACGCTCAGCCGAAGCCGAAGGTGACGCAGACACAGATACGTCGGTTTCGCCAGGCATGGCCGATGAAGCAAGCATCGCTGCAGAAGGCGCAACCGAACGCACAGTCACGCTCGCAGGTGAAACCTCGGGCCGCGTCCTCGGCGAGAGCACCAGCTTTGTCCTTACTGCTGAACGCCAGAGCGAAGCCGCGATCAATGGCGCGATCGAGGACGGCGAAGCAACCGTTGAAGGCGCAGCCGAAACGACGCGCATGGTTTCAGCGCAGGCCGAAGGCGCACTGAACGGCACGCTCGAAACGACGAGCTCACGCGCAGCCTCCGGCTCTGCCACAATCACGGGTCTGGCTGACGACTCTGTGCCGGATCTTAGCGGTGCGGGCGACCTGCCGGTCGCGACTGAAATCGCTGGCGAGATTTCCGGTGACGTCGCTTCAAACCTGTCCGCCACAATCAATGATGCCGTCAGTGCAGACATTGCAGGCGACCTTGCGGGCACTGTGAATGCTGAAATTGCCGGCGAGATCGGAGCAACCATTCGCGAAGCACTCGCGACGGATATCGGCTCTGATATCCGCGAGAACATTGTGAACGACATCAGAAACAACCTGCCGCTCTAACCCCCGAGAGCAGCAGTGGCCGGCGCTCCCTCGCGCCGGCCTTTCCCCTGACAGATTATACCGGAGTAGACTTCATGAAACGTCCGATCCCATATCGGCGCATAGGCGCACTTTGCCTTCTGACCGCCCTCGCCCAACCGGCAATCGCGCAAGACGATCCGGTCACGTTTTCTGGTTCCGTAAGCGCAGGCATTGGCTCTGATTCCAATGTCGGCATTCCGGAACTTGACCAGACAACAGGCGAAGGTGACCTCTCCTATCTGTTCAGCCTGGAAGGTAATGTTGAAGCAGATGCAAGCGAGCGCCTTACGCTTCGCGCAGGCTATGAAATCGCCCATACCGGCTATCAGGACTTCGACCAGTTCTCCCTTCAAACACACCGGGGCTCGCTGGAGGCTGTTTATGATTTTGATGTCGTGGAAGCCGGCGTTCTCTACAACTATGTCCATGCGCGCCTCGATAGCGAAGGCTATCTGAACTATCAGCAAATTTCACCTTATGTGACACATCTGGCCGGTGACCGCGTTTTCCTGCGCGGCGCTCTTGAATTCACAGACAAGGATTTCCAGACTGACGATGCCCGCGACGCAGAGGGACAGGGCGTGCGCGGCGACGTGTATTACTTCATCGAAGGCGCATCGCAGTATGTCTCCCTCACCGGGCGCGTCCGCGAAGAAGACGCAAATTCAGACCTGTTTGACTTCACCGGCATGAGCGTGGATGCGCGCTATAATCAGAACTTTACGGTTCTGGATCGATCCGCGGAGCTTCGCATTGGTGGCGGCTATGAAAGCCGCGAGTATGACGGCGTGGATCCGCTGATCAGTGACGCCCGCAGTGATGACATTCTGTCTGCACAAACGGGACTGGAGTTTGAGCTCGCCGGCCCGCTCGCGCTCGACGTCGACTACAGCTATCGCGACCGCCAATCGAACCTGCCAAGTGCCGATTACGACGAGCACGTTGCCGAGCTGAGACTTCGAGCTAGCTTTTAGGTCAGTCTTCCTTCCTTGGGGCTATCATCAGCACCCCATAGCCGATGGCCTCATCCTTTGCCTGATCCTGCGTCCAGCCTACGGCGCGGATCAGGCGATTTTCTGCCTCATCGACTGCGGAAAACTCAGCATCCTGAACCCATCCTGCCAGAAATGCAGAGACAATCGGCGCCGCAAGCGATGTTCCTGAGTCCCGCTGTTCTCCGCCATCAGGCGCAGCGACCAGGACGTTGACCCCTTCCGCAGCAATGTCGACATAAGGTCCGCGATTGGCCCAGCGATAAGGAACGCCATTTGCGTTTACTGCCGTGACACCGATAACGCCGTCATAGGCTGCAGGATAAAGCGGGCCAGATGCCGGACCTTCATTTCCAACTGCCGCCACCACGACAATGCCACGCGCCTGTGCGCTCTGGATCATGCTCTCCAGCGCCGCGTTCGGCGGCCCCGTGAGGCTAAAATTGATGAGGTCAACGCCTTCGACAATCATCCAGTCGATTGCCTCGATCAGGCTGGCCGTTGTTGCGCCTGTCGTGCCGTCACTATCCAGAAAAAATACCGAAGCCCCTAACAGCTCCGGCGTTCGTTGCACGCTCGCATGCCGCGACAAAACTGAGGCAACGGATGTCCCATGCCCTGTCGGGCGAAGCGCGCCATGGCTGACAAAATCTGCCTCGGTCAATTCCAGCGTCTGAAGCAGAGGATGCCCCTCTTCAATATCAGTATCGACCATACCGATGCGCAGGCCTCCACCCGCACCTTCGAATGTCATAGGTGCTGCGGCGGGGCGCACATCCTCGGACACGTCAGCCTGCGGGTCATCCCGAGCCGCGCGGCGGAAGACATGGTTACGCTCCACTATCTGACCATCAAGCGCGGAAAGCTCTTCCTCTATCTGGCGGCGCGTCGTCGGATCGTCCGGAAACTGCACAACAAGCAGCGTTTGAGAGACCGATCCAAGATCGGTTTGCTCAAGCACGTCCAGAGACAGCTCATCCAGTTCGCCTACTGCAACAGTCGGCAGCATCACGATCCACTCATTGCGCATGACCGGCCAGCCATCAAAACGGTCGATCGCGATGGCACGTCGCGGGCGCACCTGACTGACTGTTTCGCGAACGCCGGAGACGATGCCTCCCGTCAGCTCGCGCGTGGCGTCCAGCGTATTACCGATGCGATCAGAACTCAGCACACGGTCCGTCAGCACCTCACCCAACTCGCCATCGACAACACGCTCGGGAAGATCGTCCAGCACATTGTCCAAGTTCTGAAGACGGTCTTCTATCGGGCGCTGGATCTGATCGGAAAGCCTGTCTTCCACCCGGTCGGTCACGCCAGGCAGAAGCTGCGCATGAGCGGCAGGCAGAGCGGTCAGACAAGTACAAGCGGCGAGCCCGAAACCGATGCGTCTGGCTCCCGCAAAAAGAGATATCACTGGCACACGGCGCTCCATCATCTTATTCACATGACATAGAGACGGGACAGAACCAAAAAAATTTCACAGTGGCGGGAATAAAAACACATACGGTCCGTCAGTGCAGCATGATGAACAAAAAACCTGATCTTGAACGTGAAATCCTGGAGGCTGTGCCGCATGTCCGGCGCTTTGCCTTCTCGCTGACACGAGATGCGACGGACGCTGACGATCTCGTCCAGTCCGCAATCGAGCGCGTACTTGCACGCGGCGTTCCCGATGATGCCGATCTGAAAAAATGGATGTTCCGCGTCTGCCGCAATCTCTGGATTGACGGACTGCGCGCGAAAAAAGTCCGGCAGGATGCCGTGCCAGAACTTTCGGAGGCACAACCCGAAACCGTATCCAGCGAACAGGTCGCCAGCGCGTCCATTATGTTTGCCCGCACGAAAGATGCGATTGCAGCTCTGCCGGATACGTATCGCGAAGTCCTGACCATAATCGCCATTGGCGGCGCGAGCTATAAAGACGCGGCCGCTCAACTGAATATTCCGATCGGCACGGTGATGAGCCGTCTTGGGCGCGCCCGTGCGATGATCGCAGACAAGGTGGGGTATCATGACTGATCTGCCAAAAGACCTCGACGCACGCCTCAGCGCTTTTCTGGATGACGAACTCGGCGAGCTGGCCCGTGCTGAAATCGAAGCGCTGATCGTCAGCGACGAACGCGTTGCTGAACGGCTTGAAGCCCTTGCACTCGCTGACTCCGACTACATCGAAACTGTAGGCGAGATTGACAGCGCGCCCATGAGCGACGGCCTCAGCCGCACCGTTCGAAAGCTGGAAGCCTCCGACAAGGGACAGGTTATTCTGTTTCCAGCATGGCGCCGCGGTATGCAGTTTGTGGAGCGTCATAGTGCGCTCGCCGCCTGCGCCGTCATCGGTATCGCCGTTGCGTCATTCATTCCGCAATTGATGGGCAGCGGTTCAAACCAACTGCCGGACCTTTCCGCTGGCACCGTAATTACGGCAAACTCCGAGCTTGGCAGCTCAATCGCGTCAGCACGCGGCGGAGAGATGTTCACGGTATCCGGCACAGAGTTCCAGCCGCGCTTCAGCTATCTCGCGGATGACGAAGCCTGCCGGTTAATAGACGCGACAAGCGCATCTGAAACCACACGATTTGTTGCCTGCATGACACCAGATGGCTGGGAACTGCGCATCGCTGAAACCGCACCAGTAACCGACCAACCACCAGGTGGCCCGTTCACAACGGCGAGCGGTCCGTCTGACGACGCGATTGAGGCTTTTCTGGATGAAACCATGACGAGCGCCCCTCTGGGCGCCGGTGAAGAAGCTGCCCTGATGGAACAAGGCTGGGTAACACGCGAGGAGATGACTGATGTCGAATAACCTTACTGCCATTCTGCTGGCCGCAGGTCTTGCCCTCTCTGCCTGTGCAAGCGCGCCGGACTATACCGAGGCCCGGAACGACCGGTCCTCCGGTTATTCAGAGACACAGCTGGAAGCCGACCGGTATCTGGTACGCTATCGCGTGCGCAATGACGAGCTGGAAGAAGCCCGCACACTCGCGCTTCGCCGCGCAGCTGAGCTCACCCTGCTGAACGGATATCAGACGTTCGAAATCGTCTCACAAATCGGGACGCGTGACCGAGACAGCGACACGTTTCATAGCGCCTATCCGGCTGCGCCTGTAGTCGCGCAACGCTGCGGACTGTTCAGCTGCCAGAGCACCGTCATTCATCAACCCGGAATTGGCGGCACCACACGCTTCGAACGCGAAGAGAGCCTGGTGGAGCTCGACATCGTCATGTCTGACAAAGACGCTCGCGTCAGCCCGTCACTCTATGATGCTTCGGAACTGTATGCCTCCCTTTCAGAAGACGACAGCCAATAACAGAAAACCCCGGCCCAAAGGACCGGGGTTTGAACTGAGGGGGTCTGGTCTTCGCGAATTACGCCGCGCGGACCCTGGTAAGGAAGTTGGTGATTGCAGACTGCATTTTGCCAGCTTCCTGCGTGATGCCGTGAGAGGCACCTTCAACCTGAGTTGCACACTCGCCCGTTTCAGCCGTTGTCGCAGAGAGCGACTGGACGTGCTCTGATACGTCGCGTGCACCACCAGCAGCTTCCTGAGCAGAGCGCGAGATTTCCGCAATCGCTGCACGCTGCTGTTCCATCGCCGCCGCAATCGTGGAGGAGATGTTGTCGATGTTAGAGATCAGCTTGGAGATATTCTCCATAACGCCAACCGCCATACCGGACGCATTCTGGATAGAAGAGATCTGCTGAGCGATCTGTTCTGTTGCGCGGGATGTCTGGCTAGAAAGCGCCTTAACTTCACTCGCAACAACCGCAAAGCCTTTACCAGCTTCACCAGCACGTGCCGCTTCGATCGTCGCGTTGAGTGCGAGAAGGTTTGTCTGGCCAGCAATGTTGTTGATGAGTTCAACAACTGCGCCGATGTCTTCAGCCGCCTTATCGAGGCCACGGACACGCTCGGAAGATACAGTCATCTCTTCAACCGCTTCAGACGCGATTTTCGTAGATTCGTGGATCTGCTGAGTGATTTCGACGATAGACGCAGAGAGCTCTTCAGCCGCAGACGCAACCGTACCAACGTTGTAAGATGCATTGTCAGCAGATTGGGACGCAGAACCTGTCTGTTGTGCAGCGTTCTCTGCAGAAGACTTCATGACAGACGCAGTGCTTTCGAGTTCACGTGTCGCACCGTTCATCATTTCCAGCGTACCCTGCATTGTAGAGTCGAACTGGGAAATCAGATCTTCGATTGCTTTAGCACGTTCAGCGCGCGCTTCTTCTTCAACACGGGATGCTTCTTCGAGGCGGACGCGCTCACGGCCGTTTTCTTCGAAGACGCGGAGTGTCTTGGCCATCTGACCGATTTCGTCTTCACCGTCAGTGCCGCTCATGTCGACATCGAACTCGCCATCAGCCAGGCGGCCCATAGCAACAGTCAGTTTTGTCAGACGACGGGAGAGACCGCGTTCAACGTAGAAGTAGCCAATCGCACCCGCGCCAGCCAGAGACGCCAGCGTGATGATCACGAGGAAGATCGTTGTCATAACGCTTGTTGCAGCCGCGCCAGATGCATTCGCATCAGCAGATTCTGAAAGCGTGGTTGCGAGCGCCTGAGCTTCTGTTTGAAGCGTCACAGCTTTTGCACCAGCTTCTTCAGCCACGGCATTCGCACGAGCAGACTGTTCAATCGCTGCGATGCGGAGTGCAGGAACAGACCGGTCACCCTCAACGAGAGAGTTCAGATTGCTAACCGCATTGCGCAGGTCACCAGACACAGCACCGCCGAGAATGGCAACGTTCACAGTCATCTCGTCGACCTGGTCGAACATAGATTCCTGAAGCGCAGTTACATCAGCTGCACTGTCCATCAGGCTTGCTTCAGCGAACAGAGAGTTGAGAAGGTTCGCAGACAGAGAAATGCGCAGGAAGGTTTCGATGTCAGCTTCGTCAGCGGTATCAAGTTGTGCTTCAACTGCGTTGACAACTTCGGCACGGAAAGCCTGCGCCGTAATAAGCTGCGAGTTCAGTGAAACCTCTGTCGCGATTCGACGCTCGACAATCTGGTTCAGAGAGTCGATCGCACCCACCATTTCAGTGTAAGATGCCTCAACCGCAGCAAGATTCACATCGCCATCTACTGCCAGTTCATCGAGATCGTGACGGATTGTTTCCATCATCGTTGAAACGACGTTCTGACGCTCGAGACGCGCATCTTCCTCACGCACAGACGCGAGATTTGTTGTTTCGGATGTCAATGCGTTCGCATTCTGAGCAAGCTCAGCGGAATGCGTCAGCATTGGAAGTGTTTCGTTTGCGACCGTTTTCAGCGAGTTGCTGGATGAATTCAGCGCGAAAACGGAAATAGCAGAAACCATCAACACGACCACACCAGCCAGACCAAATGCGGCCGGCAGGCGGAAGCGGATCAGTTTCGAATTAAAATTAGCCATCAGATTTGCCCCTCAGCGATTTCCTCTGGTTACAGCACCCGAAATACTCCCGGGCGCCCTCAGCCTGTACGGGCAGCTCACCTGCCCGTGCCGTTAAATATTTTCAGAGCCCCTCGCGGGGCTCCTGTACCGGCCTAAAGCTGGAATGCGATCGTGATCTCGCCACGACCCGGGTTGCCTTCTTCGAATTCCCACTGTTCGAGAGCTTCGATTGCAGCATTGTCGAAAACGCCCGGCATAGAAGCAGACAGAACTTCGACGCCTTCGACGCGACCAGAAGCGTTCACTTCAAATGCGAGTTCTACACTACCCTCAAGGTTACGACGCTCGGCGCCGCGCGGGTATTCTGGAGCAACTTGTTTGACAAGAACTGGTTCAGCCATTGCTGGCGCAACGCCAACACCGAAAGCGGTCATAGCAGTCGCAGCGGCTAGAAAAGCATGCTTGAGCTTCATTTGGGTTTTCCCTCTATTTATACACACCATCAAACGAGCCCGCCCTTTTCATATTCTACGTGGACGGGTCCCGATGGGAGGGAAACTAGCAATGCTCGATGAAATCTAAGTTAATACAGTCGTGAATTTTGTTTAGTTTCCGCGATTTGCAGCAGAAACCAAAAGTCCAGATGCCCACAAATGCAAATCACGACTATATATTTACTTACTGTAAACCATTTTGAACGCGGTCAATCTACAGATATCACAAGCAAAACGTACTTACGAATGGTAAATATTTTAACTTTGCTTGTCATCTCGAGAAGTATTCAAGTCACCTATATCAGAAGACCGGATATGAAGATCGCGCTGTGGGAATGGAATCTCCACATTTTCATCGCGGAACAGTTTGAATATCTCAACTCTGACTTTTGAACGCGTGATAATGCTTTTCTGTACATCTGCGATGAACACTCTTAGCTCAAAATCAAGAGAACTATCCCCGAAACCCATGAAAAGCACCTGCGGCTCAGGGACTTCCAGAACATCATCCAGCTTCGCCGGAATTGACTCCAAAAGCGCGATAATACGGTCCGGGTCTTCATTATAAGACACACCAACTGGTATATTAACGCGGCCGAGACGGTTCTTATGCGTCCAGTTCGTCACGCTGTTTGCGATGAGTTCTGAGTTCGGAACCAGAATGGATGATCTCTCGAAGGTCTCAATCTCGGTCGAGCGGACAGAGATTTTCTTGACGATCCCCTCGCCCGAGCTGGTAACGACCCAATCGCCCACTTTGATCGGACGCTCGAATAGCAGGATCAGACCGGATACGAAGTTGTTTACGATGGACTGAAGGCCAAAACCGATACCGACCGAGAGCGCACCAGCAATGATAGCCAGGCTGGACAGATCAAAGCCCAGCATGCTGACGCCAGTGATGAAGGCAATCACCAGACCGACATAGCCAATGAGCGTCTTCAGCGACGTCTGAATGCCCTGATCCACACGTAGACGGGACAGAACACGCTTTTCTGCTGTCCGCTGCACAAAGCGGGTGAGCATCACCAGAACAACAAACACTGCAATCGCGATCAGGATCTGAATAACCGAGATACGCACCGGCCCGATGCTGAAGCCGGTCGCCATGGTGGTTAAGATCCGGCGCACGACCTCCCATTCGAGCCCGACAAGCAAAAGCGCAATCGGGGCTATCGCAGCGATCACCAGAATATCGACGAACAGGCTCACCCAGAAATCGATCAGGTCTGCACCTGTTTCCGAAGACAGCTTTGAACGGAAGACCCGTCCGGTCACGACCAATGCGATTTGCTTCAAAGCAGCGCGCGCGATCAGAGCCAACAGCAGAAGACCGCCAATCAGAACCACACGCGTCATTACAAAATGCGCAAGCGCCTCATAACCGAACAGCGCGCCAGCCAGACTCACAACAGAGAGGAAGGTCAGCCCTGTACGGACAACGCCCGGAATGGCAAAGGCGCGATGATCCACGAGCAGAGGTGAGGCTTCACCATCGTCGTCGGCGGCATCCGTCTTTTCCGACTTCCAGACACGCGCCGTAAAGAAAACGAGGCCAGCTAGTAAAATCGCGACAATGCCGCGGCGGATGAGTTCAACATCTTCAACACCAGCAAACAGATTGATTTCTGCGTGCATGAGATGATCAACACCGGCTATGCAAACCATCGCCAGAATAAGGGTTGTGACGAGCCCCGACATACGGCGGGAGTCCATATTAAAAGGCGGCAGCGGCGCACGGGACGACATGAAGATGCGTGACACAGCTTCCAGCAAGATGAGGATGGCCGGCACAATCCAGAGCTTCTGATCTGCAAACCTCAACACATCAGAGCCAAGCGAGATCATAGCTGTGGCATGATAGAGCGCGAACAGCCCCAGAAGTGATGGCAGCGCACGAATGAACGCACGCACGAGGCCGACCACCGCACTCAACGCACCGGTACGGTCATCATCGCCGAGCGGCTTGACGATTTTCTGATTCAAATAGCGACGGACGGGAATAGCGAACAATAGAGCGAGGACAAGCACCGCGCCGACCTGCAGCCATGTCAGCGTGCTGATCGGCTCATCCGACTGCAATTCCACAACCGGCGCGCCACCCTCTGTGAGAGCGCCATACTTCTCGCCAAAGCCTGAAAAAGCATCTGACCATATGGATGGGCTGACAAGCATCGGCCCACGTTCGACGAGCCCTTTATAGAATTCGCGGCGACGCAGATCATCAATTTCAGACTGCAGGCGATCAATCTCTTCCAGATTGCCTGTCGTGCGCGATAAAGCCTCGGTCAACGTATCAAGCTCGCTCTGAAGCGCGTTTCGCCGCTCAGAAACACTCGCCGATTCCCCCTCAACTTCTTCACCGATCCGCGACAGCTGGTCCTGCGTCTGATCGCGTAGCGCGACGAGTTCTGCTTCCAGCGAAACGACATTCTCTCTTTGTCGGGCCAGCGCGGAACGGATTTCGGCAAGGTCAGGAGAGGACGTAGTCAGCTCTACAGCGTTCTGGGAAATGATGCGGGTCTGCTGTGAGGCGCGCGCATCAAGTTCTCGAACTTGCGCCATAGACGGCTCAACGAGCAGAAAAACCAACATAAAGAAGGCAATAACAGAACGTGTCATAAGACCAGCGTCACTCCGGAAGAAAACTTTCGTGCAGGGAATAGAAACTATTACACCCTGACAAGCGCTATATCAGAGGCTGGCGTGGAATATAAAGCCATCCCCCCTTCACGGAAGGCATTTGCCATCTTATTTCTGTAGCCGGCGGCTGCGGCGTTCGAGCAGGGCTTTTATTCCAGCGACCTTACATTCTCATCAGGGAACTGGCAGAACTGTCTGGATCGTGGTCCAGGTAACCGGTGCCCACCTAGCGTTGCTGGGTCGATGGGAATAAACATACCTGAACGGCGCACGCGGTCGCTTTATTTAGTACAATCGGGAGCTGACTGACATGACGCCTGACAAAAATGCGCTCCGACAGTCAGCCAAAGAGCTTCGCCAGCATCTCCACGAAACAGAAAAAGACGCGGCTGAAACCATCGCGTCCATTTTTCCGGAAAAGCTGTTCAACCGGTTTGGTCCTATTGTGGCGGGTTATATCGCCATTGGCAGTGAGCTGGACCCATCTCCGCTCCTTGCGCGCCTGTCAGATCTTGGCGCGAAAATCTGCCTGCCGCGCGTTGAAGATGATGGATCAATGACTTTCCGTCACATCGAAGGAACGGACTCGTTAACCGCCGGTCCGTTCGGGTTAACCCAGCCATCAGCCGATGCACCGCTCGCGGCTCCGACTTTAGTCTTAACTCCTATGCTGGCCTTTGATGCGCAGGGGAATCGTCTGGGCTATGGCAAAGGCCATTACGATCGTGCGCTGAAAAAGCTGAAACAAAACGGCCGCGTCTTCGTCTGCGGCCTCGCTTATGCAGGCCAGATTGTCCCTGTAATTCCAGCGGAATCTACCGATATCCCCCTGGACTGGATGGTTACAGAAACAGGCTCACTCCCACTCTTTTTCGGGCGCGCTACCGGGGCATAGCATCTGCCCCGACCAGCAATATTAAATTTGAGCGTCGATCTTAACTCGCGCTTTACAGAAAATTTCACGAACCCGTTTCAACAATAAAAAAGCTATTCGGCATAAAAACTCGCTGTGGGAATTATAGCGGGTGAATACTTATGCTGAATCGTATCTCGATTACGTACAAACTGCTGGGGCTCGTCGTTGGCGGGATTGCTGTAACGGCAATGACACTGGGATGGGTAACCAGTCAGGCCTCTTCAGAAGCGCTCTCGCGTTTATCCGAAGATAAGTTGAGTTCTATTGCTCAGACAGAGGCAGCTGCGTTTTCAGACTATCTGCAATCAATCCAGCAAGATCTGGACACCGTTGCAGACAACCCATTCACTCTGAACGCACTGCGCGGGTTCGAAAGCGGCTGGGATGCGCTGGGCTCGAACCAGCTCAACACGCTCCAGGACCTCTACATCGAGTCTAACCCTAATCCGCTGGGTGAGAAGCATCTGCTCGACTATGCCAGCGACGGCTCGGAGTATTCGCAGGCCCATGCAGAGTTCCATCCATGGTTCCGCCAGTTTCTTGAGGCCCGGGGCTATTACGACATCTTCCTGTTCTCCAATGACGGTTCGCTGGTTTACACGGTATTCAAAGAGCTGGATTACGCGACCAACCTGCGTACTGGCGAATGGGCATCATCAGATCTTGGCGCTGCGTTCCGCGCCGCCGCTGACGATAGCGCCTATATCTCCGATCACGCTTTCTTTGATTTTCAGCCCTATGCGCCAAGCCATGGCGCACCGGCGAGCTTCATTGCCCGCCCGATTCCAGATGAAAACGGCAATCAGGCAGGCGTGCTCGTCTTCCAGATGCCGATTGACCAGCTGAACGAAATTATGGGTGCTACATCAGGTCTGGGCGAAACAGGCGAGAGCTTCCTGATCGGCGAAGACGGTGTTCTGCGTACCGATGCGCCGCGTTCAGATACTTCGACGATCCTCAACGCACGCTTCCCAACGGACGGCCTCGCAGGCGCAGCGTCGCGTAACTTCTCTATGTATGAGGGCGCTTCCTACACCGGCGCTGACGTTAGCGCAGCGATTGTTCCGGTCGAATTTGAAGGCACACAATGGTTTGTCGTCGCGCAGGAGAATACAGAAGAGCTGAACCAGCCAATTGTTGATCTGCAACAACGCACTCTGATCACATCGTTGATCGTTCTGGCCATTCTCGGGGTTATCGGCGCGTTCTTCGCCCGCATGATCTCAGGCCCGATCGCATCCATTGCCAAAACAACTGACAAAATCGCCAATGGCTATTTTGATACGGTGATCCCTTACCAGAAGCGTGGCGACGAAATTGGCCCGCTGGCGCGCTCGCTTGAGAAGTTCCGTCTTGCAATGATCTCGGCTGAAAAACTTGCTAAAGAACAGCAGGAACGCGCCGTTCAGGACCGTAAAGAAGCGGAGCAACGCGCTGCAATCGGCGAGGCCCTCGCAAACCGTGCCCGCAAGTTCGATGAGATCGTGAGTAGCGCGCTGGAACAGTTCACGAAAGCGGCCGGTAATCTCGATGAGAATGCATCTGCGATGGCCGCGATTGCCGAGGAAACAGCCTCACAGTCTAAAGGCATTACGTCAGCCTCACAGAATGCGTCCAGCAATGTTCAGAGTGTAGCAGCCGCAACCGAAGAACTGACTATGTCAGTGAACGAAATCAGCTCCAAGGTTGAGCATTCACGTGATGCAACGAGCAATGCCGTCTCCAAAGCAGAAGTCATGCGTGAACGCGTTGGCGGTCTTGAGACGGCAGCAAATGCGATCTCCGACGTCGTTGGCCTGATCACTGACATTGCTGGCCAGACTAACCTGCTTGCACTCAACGCAACCATTGAAGCGGCGCGCGCTGGCGAAGCAGGCAAAGGTTTTGCGGTTGTTGCCAGCGAAGTGAAAGCCCTCGCGACACAAACCTCCAAAGCGACTGAAGATATCAGCCGTCAGGTTCAGGCTATTCAGGAAACAACCTCAGCGTCTGTTTCCGGCATCCATGATATTCTGACCGTCATCAGCGAGCTGGAAGAAGCGTCTGCCCAGATTTCTGCGGCGATTGCACAGCAGAACTCTGCGACCATGCAAATCTCTGAAAGCATTCAGAGCGCAGCTGGCAGCGTGTCTGAAGTGGATAACAACATTCACGGCGTGAACGACGCGGCGCAGGAAGCAGGCGTCACCGCGACACGCATGCGCACAGCCTCCGAGCTTCTGAGCGAGCAGTCCAACATTCTGAAAAGCGAAGTCATGAGCTTCCTGAATGATGTACGTGTCGCCTAGATTCACACACCAGTGACCATTCGAGAGAGCCAGCCCTTGTGCTGGCTCTTTTGCTTTTGATGCAGGCGCAGGCTGGTTTTTTAGCCCCGTCTGGTCCATATCGCTCGGCTATAGGAGAACGAGATGAGACTGGCCTTTTTCGGAGATGTTGTCGGCAAACCCGGGCGCGACGTGGTGGAACGCTATCTGCCCCGCCTGCGTGACCAGCTGTCTCTGGATTTCGTCGTTGTGAACGCCGAGAACGCAGCGGGCGGCTTCGGCCTCACCGAAGCGATTGCAAACGACTTCTTTGATGCGGGCGCAGACTGCCTCACCCTCGGCGATCATGCCTGGGACCAGCGCGAAATGGTCTCCTACATCGAACGCGACTCCCGCCTTATCCGCCCTCTGAACTACCCGCCGAGCGCGCAGGCGCCCGGCAAAGGGTCAAATATATTTGCTCTGCCGGACGGACGCATGGTTGGCGTCATCCAGCTTCAGGGCAATGTATTCATGCGTCAGGCGCTGGATAACCCGTTCCTCGTTCTGGAAGATGCGCTGGCCGATATGCGCCTGCGCGAAGTGTGCGACGCAATCATCGTCGACATGCACTGCGAGGCGACGTCTGAGAAAATGGCGATGGGCCATCATTGCGACGGGCGCGTCAGCCTCGTTGTCGGTAGCCACACGCATATCCCGACAGCCGACGCACAGCTTCTGGTGGGCGGCACGGCCTATCTGACCGATGCCGGTATGTGCGGTGACTATGACAGCGTCATTGGCATGAAGAAGGAAAACTCGGTTTACCGCTTCCTCACCCAATTACCGGGTGAACGCTACCAGCCTGCCCTCAGCGACGGCACACTTTGCGGCGTATTCGTGGAAACCGATGACAAGACCGGCCTTGCGACACGCGTTGAACCGATCCGAATGGGCGGACGCCTTCAGTCACTCGTGCCTGCAGCTTAAGCTCCACAGACCAGATCACGCACCGCCGCCATTGGCGCATCATACGGATCGTCCGTAATCGGCGTGAAGGTGAGCGCGCGCAGGCTGGATGACACGATATTGCTCGAATACTGCGCCAGCTGATCCAGCGCGTCAGCCGTCACTGGCAGCTCCGGCGCATGGTCCATGGCCAGATAGACATACTGGCCAGAGGCACAATCCGTCATTTGATCCATTAGCGTTGCGCCGCCATCTGCGCGGGTTATCAAAAGCGACGCCACAGGCCGGTCTGCGCTGCCGTGAATGCGCATCAGTTCATAGGTCGCCCCATTTGGCCCAGCCATCGAAAAGCCCTGCCCGTCGCCGCTCGCCGTCATGGGCAAAACCAGCAGAGCACCTGCGATAAGTCCGTAAACAGATTTCATCGTCTCACATCCCCCAATGTTCAGAGCTGTCAGCTTAACTTCTTTACTCACAGATAGAAGCATCTTTCGCATTCCGGCTCCCGACACGTCTTCTGAACCAGCACCCTTCACCTTTCAGCCCGCATAGGCTAAACGAGGCGTTTCAGAACACACCGTCAGAAACAGCCTGCAGGAGTTTTCATGGCTGGCCACAGTAAATGGGCAAACATTCAGCACCGCAAAGGCGCGCAGGATAAGAAACGTGCCGCAGCTTTTGCGAAGCTCTCAAAGGAAATCACAATCGCTGCCAAGCTCGGCGGCGGTGACATTGACGGCAACCCGCGTCTTCGCCTTGCGGTGAAAAACGCGCGCGCAGAATCCATGCCAAAAGACAATATCCAGCGCGCGATTGATAAAGGTGCTGGCGGCGATTCCGGCGACTATTTTGACATTCGCTATGAAGGCTTCGGCCCGGGCGGCGTTGGCGTGATCGTTGAATGCTCTACCGACAACAAGAACCGTACTGCTGGCGATGTCCGCTCTACATTCGGCAAGAATGGCGGCAATCTTGGCGAGACCGGCTCTGTATCCTTCGGCTTCGACCAGGTTGGTGAAATCGTGTTTGCACGCGAAATCGGCGACGAAGAAGCCGTTATGGAAGCAGCGATTGAAGCTGGCGCAGAAGATGTAGAAGTCGAAGATGAAGTCTATGTCATCTACACAGCACGCGACGACTTCATGGAAGTGGCTGGTAATCTCGACGCGGCCTTCCCTGATCATGAAGCCCGCTCGACCAAGCTGATCTGGAAGCCTCAGAATTATATTGAGATTGAAGGCGATCCGGCGCTGACCCTTCTTAAGCTCATCGATGCGCTTGAGGATCTGGATGACGTGCAGAACGTCTACCACTCCGGCGAGATCGACGAAGCCACGCTCGAAGCCGCAGAATAAGCATTCCGAAAGCCCTCTTCCTGGAAGAGGGCTTTTTCTTAGCTCCGCCTCATTCGAACAGGGGATATGAGCTTTTCCAAGCCTGGGTTACTCTTCTTCCTGAACGCGACCGAAGGAGGGGACGATGCTCAACACATTTACGAAAACGGCTGCAGCGCTGGGACTCGCCGCAACACTCACCGCTTGTGGCAGTCTTGATGGTGGACCGCTTGTCCGCCCGGGCGAGCCGGTAGGTCAGATCACAATCCGCAACACATCTAATGCTCATCTGACCGTTGTAACCATGTCAGATTGTTCAAACTCGACTTACGGCTTCAACCGACTCTCTGACGGGGAAACCATCGCGCCGGGTTATGATCGCTACTTCACTGTATCAGCAGGGTGCTGGGACGTGCAGGTGGGATACGGATATGGAACGGGCTATGCGACTGGCACCAAACGCACACAGGTTGCTCCCGGACGAAACCACATTCTGAACTATGGTGGCAGCTAAGCCCTTTTGCTGCCCTGCCCGAACCGATATACGGAACGGGCAGACGCGGAGGGACACGAGTGCCAATCTCAGTAAAAGAATCCATCAACTGGCCCGGCGCGGGCCTGACCGCCGACACGCCTAAAGTCACGGGTGACGACCGGTTCGGCTTCGATGAAAGTGCTGGCACGTCGTGGGTTCTCGATGGCGCAACCGATCTTGGCCCGTTCCGACTATTCAAACAGTTTGAGAGCGATGCCGCCTGGATGGCGGAGTTTCTGAACCGCGAGCTTATGAGCCACCCTCCAAAGGGTGATCTGCTTGCGTATTTTGGTGACATACTCGCCGCCGTTCGCAAGCGCGCCGAAAAGAAATCAAAAGTCGACATCGAAACCGCGCCACGTGAGACATGGCCGATCGCGTCCGGCATGTGGATGTGGCACACCGATGACGTCACAACCTTTGTCCGCTCTGGCGACTGCGTAGCCCTCATCCGTACGCCAGACGGCAAGACCGAAGTTCTCACCAAGCACGAACAATCAGACCTTGAGGCCCGAACCTCGCGCGAGCTGAATGCCATGTCGCCGGAAGACCGTATGGCAGGCCTTCGTAAAATCCGCGCCACCCAGAATACCGACCCGCAGCACGTGCTTCTGGGCCTGTCACCTCAGGGCGTGGATACGCTCGTCATTGAAACCCGCAATTTGCCGGAAGGTAGCCACATCCTGATCATGTCTGACGGGCTTTGGCGAGTTGTTGATCCTTACGCCATGATGACCGCTGAGCGGATGATGGATGAGGCCCTTTCAGACGGCGTAGAGCATCTCGCCCGCCTGATGCGCAAGTTTGAGAAAGCTGACAGTCAGGACGCAGCTGCGCGCATTAAAAAGAGCGATGATGCCTGCGGTGTGCTGGTTGAAATACGCAGTCTGATGGCGCCTTAACTAAACAAGTTCATAGATTCCAACGGTTTTTTAACATGAGCCGGATACACTCACCTCAAATATAACAGGTGTTTGGGAGATGCCGGTGAGGAATATGAGTACATCCAGTCAGTTAAATCTGATTGGGATTGCGAGCATTGTTGCTCTGGCAATCGTCATCGCGGGAATGACCGCATTCGCTTATAACAAGGAAGTCGAGAGCCGGAAGCAAGAGCTTCGCAGCCTTGTCGATTCTACGCTCACTCTGGTTGAGGATGCCCGCGCGAGCGGTGATCCTGAAGCCGGCCAGGTGATCAATCCACTTCGCTATCGTGAGCGCGAATACTTCTTTGTTATCAATACTGATGCCTTCATGGTGGCGCACCCAATCCGTCCGGAGCTTAACGGCACGGACCTGCGCGTGCCGGATGCAAGCGGTAACAATTATTTCGAAGAGATGATTGAAACGGCGCTCGCTGATCCGCTTGGCGGATTTGTGCATTACGAGTGGGCGAAACCGGGCAATCCACCGGAAGAACTCTCTCCGAAGATCAGCTTCGTACGGGCCACTTCTGACCGTCAGTGGATTGTCGGCACAGGCATTTATGTAGACGATCTGCAGACCCTGCTCTGGCAATATATCGCGACAGGCATCGCCGCACTGCTCGTGATTGGCGGCCTGCTTTTCCTGATCATCCGCAGCATTGCGAACTCCATCAAAAAGCCGATCAACAGCCTGCGTGAGACAACAATTCAGCTGTCGTCCGGCTACACCTCCGTCGTCGTGCCTGCGACTGACCGGACGGACGAAATTGGCGAAATGGCACGCGCAGTCGAGACCTTCAAGCAAGGCCTGATCGAACGTGCCAGCCTTGAAGAAGAACGTACGAACGCGAACAAAGCGAGCGCCGAACGTCAGGCACGCATTGATGCCATGATCGAAGGGTTCCGCGATGAAGCGCGTGGCCTCATCGCAAGCGTCGTTGAAAATGTGCACATGCTGAAAACGACTGCCGAACAGGTCGAAGCGATTTCTCTGCAGACAACCGAGAGCTCCAGCACAGCGCTTCGTGCAACCGGTCAGGCGTCTCAAAACGTCGAGACGGTTGCCGCGGCTTCCGAAGAACTGTCAGCATCTGTGTCTGAAATCATCCATGCGATCACAGAGGCGAACTCATCTGTTGCATCAACATCTCAGGTCACGACTGAAACCTCCATCAATGTTCAGAAGCTTTCCGAGGCGGTGAACAAGATTGGCGACGTCGTCACGCTGATTTCCGACATTGCAGAACAGACCAATCTTCTCGCGCTGAACGCAACAATCGAGGCGGCGCGCGCAGGTGAAGCGGGCCGAGGTTTCGCAGTCGTTGCTTCGGAAGTGAAACAGCTGGCGAACCAGACAGCCCGCGCCACCGAAGAAATCTCTGGTCAGATCATGGCTGTTCAGAATTCTACTGGTATCGCAGTGTCGTCTATCGGCGAGATTTCCAGCGCCATGGAAGGTGTCTCCGGCACAATGGAAGCAATTGCCAGCTCAGTGGAGCAACAAGGCGGCGCGACGCGGGAGATCAGCGAGAATGCTCAAATGGCAGCTGGTATGACGCGCGATGTCGTGACGAATGCTGACGCGGTCGTTGGCATGGCCGAGAATTCAAAAGCGGCTGCGGTTGCTGTGAAGTCTGCAGCCGACGAACTGTCCACAGCCTCTAAAGATCTGGAACAACGCGTCGAGACATTCCTGTCCAACGTCGCTGCGGCCTGATCTGACACGACCTTAAAAAAGCGCCCGGCCTTCTGAAGGTCGGGCGTTTTGCGTTCTAACCAATCAACGCTTCCAGAGGTTCGCCGCGGACAAGTCGCGGCAGTCCCGGCTTGTCCGCACTGGCCTGCGCGGCAAGGGCACGGCGCAGCGGGCCGACTGTGCTGCCAACTGAAAGCGCTAACCGCTTGAACGGAGAGAGCAGCGCGCTCGAATTTGAGAATGTGCGATTAATGCCATCCATGGCGAGCGCTGTGGCAACGCCATCAAACCGGCGCCAGCGCTGATAGGTCTCAAGCTGCGCGCCATCTGAAAGCGCAAGACCTGCACGGCGGCTCTCAACGAGAATTTCCACCAGCGCCGCAATATCTTTCAGGCCAAGATTAAAGCCCTGCCCGGCGAGCGGATTCACGCGGCGTACCGCATCCCCAACCAACGCCACGCGCGACGCAATCAGCTTTTCAGCCAGACGCAGACGTAGCGGATAGGCCAACGGATCACGCAACACTTTCATCGGCCCTGCGAGATCGCCAAAGCGCTGGTTGATTTCAGCCTCAAGGTCAGCTTGCGAGAGCTTGGCTGTGGCGATACCCGCTTTCTCTTTGCGGAACCAGGCGAGGTTTCCGCGGTTCTCCGTCAGCGGCAGAATGGCGAACGGACCTTCATCCTGAAACCATTGGCGCGCCGCACCATGATGCGGCCAGTCAAGCTGCACAGTCGCTGCGACAACAGCCTGCTCATAGCTCCAGCCGAGCGTCTTGATGCCGGAAAGTTCGCGAATGGCGCTACCAACACCGTCTGCCCCGATCACAAGATCGGCTGTAGTCGTCCTGCCCGAATCGAGCGTCACAACAGCGCCGCTATCGCCAACATCAAGACCGGTGACCGTTTCAGGCGCATATTGTGTGATCGCGGTGCAGGCATTTACACGGTCGCGGATCGCCTGATTGAGTAGATCGACCTCAATCATATAGCCGAGCGGTTCACCCTCAGTGACACCATCAGGCAGATCTTCCACGCCGAACATGCTGGCCGCAGGCGGCAAAAGCCCATTGCGATCATGGGCTTCCATAGAGAGAAGTGGCTCAGCTTTATTAACTAAATTGCCGCCAACACCTGCTGCATCGAGCACGCGCCAGCCACCACGCACAATCGCGAAGGCGCGGCTGTCAGGCGTAAATGGCAGCGTCGGATCGCGCGTATCGACAAGGGCGACTTCAAAGCCAAGCTCGGAAAGAAGAACCGCCAGAACGCCGCCGCTTGAGCCACCCCCAACAATGAGAATCTGCGATCTAGTGTGCTGTGAAGCTGGCATTTATCTCTCCTGATACCGGAAATCGATAATAGCTTACTGCGATTTCCCGACAAGCGGTGCAACGCTTTTGGGCGATTCAGTCGCAGGGTGCTCAGAACGTGACCAGTTTGTTCGTAACCCGTTTCAGATGCTCCATGGCGCTTAGAAGAAACGAGCCGTTTTGCAAGATTGGCCCCCGAGCAAGCGGGGCAAAACCGCTTCTCCTGATTAACGATTGGGGAAAACAATGAAAGAAACAGTTTGGAAATGGACGGCCCGTTCTGCGGGCGCTGCCATTCTGAGCGGCCTAGCGCTGACGGGTTCAGCCTTCGCTCAGGAAGCCAGTGAAGTCTCGGCATACGTTGATAACTCTTACCTCTTCCTGATTTCAGGCATGGTCGTCATGTTCATGGCAGCCGGTTTCTGTATGCTGGAAGTTGGTCTCGTTCGTAGCAAGAACGCCGCTACTCAGTCCGTAAAAAACATCATGATCTACTCTGTAGCGGGTATCATGGTTTACCTCGTAGGCTACCACCTGATTTATCCGGCTGAAAGCTGGCTGATCGAAGGCGTTCTCGCTTCTCCGGACTGGCTCTGGAATGAAGGCGACCGCGAAGCTCTGGACGGTGCTGGTTATGCACCTGCGTCTGACTGGTACTTCCAAATGGTATTCGTAGCGACTGCTGCGTCTGTTGTTTCTGGTACAGTTGCAGAACGCGTGAAGCTTCTTCCATTCATGATCTTCACAGCAGTTCTCACTGGCTTCATCTACCCGATCCAGGCTTCCTGGCAGTGGGGCGGCGGCTGGCTTTCTGAGCTTGGTTTCGCTGACTTCGCTGGTTCTACGCTCGTACACTCTACTGGCGGCTGGGCAGCTCTCGTCGGTGCAATCATCCTCGGCCCACGTGCTGGTAAATATGTTGATGGCAAAGTTAACCCAATGCCAGGTTCTAACATCCCGCTCGCGGCTCTTGGTACATTCATCCTCTGGCTCGGCTGGTTCGGCTTCAACGGCGGCTCTCAGCTCGCTGCTGGCACAGCTGCAGACATCAACGCTGTTTCTATCATCTTCGCGAACACAAACCTCGCTGCGGCTGGTGGTGTTGTAGCGGCGGCAATCCTGACACCTATCTTCTTCAAGAAGATGGACCCGACAATCGTCATGAACGGTGCGATCGGTGGTCTGGTTGCGATCACAGCTGAACCACTGGCTCCGGCTCTGTGGGAATCAATCCTCATCGGTGCAGTTGGCGGCGCGATCATCGTGTTCTTCGTACCACTGCTCGACAAACTGAAAATCGACGACGTTGTTGGCGCGATCCCAGCTCACCTCGTTGCAGGTATCTTCGGTACACTCGTTGTAGCTTGGAACGGTGGTGACATCGTTGCTCAGGCGACAGGCGTAGTTGCTATCGGTGCATTCGTCATCGTGACATCTGCAGTGACATGGCTCCTCCTCAAATTCACGATCGGCATTCGCTGCTCTGAAGAAGAAGAGATGGAAGGCATCGACAAAGTCGAACTCGGTCTCGAAGCTTACCCGGAATTCTCCAAGTAAGTTTGACCTGATCTTTATGAAGAACCCCGGTCCGAAAGGTCCGGGGTTTTTTTATTGCCTGCACTCGCAAAGCCACCGGCTCAGCGTCAAAAGCAGCGCAAAATGGCCGGAACTGCAGTTATTAACGAAAAATCTCGCAGTTTGGCCCATTTTTCTGCCATATGTTTCCTGACCATTAAGCAAGAGACCGGCATTCTCAGGGCGACACCTAACGTTTTTCGCCTCTGAGATTTGCCAGAATGACAAATTCAAACACTGCTGCTGCCATGTCAGACACAACATCACAGATGTCAGGTGAACCAATCTGGCGCATCCTTACCGGCTTCGGAATCTTCGCGCTGGGCGTCTTTCTGTGCGGCGCGGTCGGCTATTACGACCCGCAGGACCCGAGCCTGAATGCAGCGACCGGTAATGATGTCAGCAATCTCTTCGGCATGACGGGTGCTGTCGTGGCAGACCTCGCCAACCAGATTCTGGGTTGGGGCGGTATGCTTGGCGCATTCCTCGTCTTCGCAGCGGGGCTAAAACGCATGCTGCTGATCGGCAAGCCGTCTGCCTCCAATTGGGGGCTCGGCTTCCTCAGCGTTCTTGCAGCAAGCACGTGTCTTGCCTCCTGGCCTATCCCGAACAGCTGGGTTCTGGCGACCTCGCTTGGCGGTATGACAGGCGACTTCCTGTTTGGTCTGGCGCGCCTGCCGTTTGCGGCGCTGCGCGTACCTTATCCTGATGTCGTCGCGGGTGTCGCCGCAGCTATCCTCTCCTTCTTCTTGCTGACCCGTGCGGCGAATCTTGAAAATCGAGACCTGACGCGCCTTTCGCGTCTGTTCTTCCGCAATGGCGGCAAGCTGCTTGCCCTGCTGCTTTTGCCGCTTGGCCCTGTCGGACGCTGGATCAGCCGCAACATGGTCGCGGGCGTGGAAAAGCTCAAATCATCCGTCTCAGGACTGGTAGGCGGCCTGTTCAACCGTGAGCGCGACGACTACCCATATGTGCGCGGCGCGATCACGCCCGATGCAGACGATGAATACGGCTATTTTGATTACTCAAAATCCCAGCGCGAAGCTGAACAGGCCGAAGCGCCGAGAGAAGCTGACACCAAGCCTGAAACAAAAGCACAGCCGGAAGCTCCACGTACACAGCGCCGCCAGCGCCGCGAAACGCCCAAAGCTCCGCGCGTGAACAAGGCTGGCCTGCCTTCGCTTGATCTTCTGGTGACGCCGCCAGCCCGCACAGGCACCGTCGACGAACATCTGCTTTTGGAGCGCGCTGAACACCTTATGCGCATTCTGAACGAGTTCGGCGTGAAGGGGCGCATCACGCAGGTCCGTCCCGGTCCTGTCGTTACCCTGTTCGAGCTGGAACCTGCACCGGGTGTAAAATCCTCACGCGTGATTGCGCTAGCCGATGACGTTGCCCGTTCCATGAGCGCGATCAGCGCGCGTATCGCCGTTGTGCCAGGCAAGAACGCCATCGGTATCGAACTTCCAAACAAATCACGCGAGACCGTGTATCTACGCACGCTACTGGAAAGCCCGAGCTTCAATGACGGCAAGCAGAGCCTGCCTATGGCGCTCGGTGAAGATATTGGCGGCGAGCCGGTTTGCGCAGATCTTGCGAAAATGCCTCACCTTCTCATCGCGGGTACAACAGGTTCAGGTAAATCCGTTGGTATCAACGCGATGATCCTCTCTCTCATGTACAAGCTGCCACCTGAGAAGTGCCGCTTCATCATGGTCGACCCGAAAATGCTTGAGCTTTCGATCTATGAAGGCATTCCGCACCTTCTCTCGCCTGTCGTGATCGACCCGAAAAAGGCCGTCACTGCGCTCAAATGGGCGGTTCGCGAGATGGAGAGCCGCTATGAGATGATGTCCAAGGCGGGCGTGCGGAACCTTGCAGGCTTCAATGAGAAGGTCGAAGAACTGAAACGCACTGGCGGTCGCCTCACGAAAGAAGTCCAGACAGGCTTTGAAGCCGATACAGGCCGCCCGGTCTATGAGACTGAGGAAATCCCGCTCGAGCAGGTACCGAACATCGTTATCGTGATCGACGAGATGGCCGACCTGATGATGGTGGCCGGTAAAGAGATTGAAGCCTGCATTCAGCGCCTCGCGCAGATGGCGCGTGCGGCGGGCATCCACCTCATCACAGCGACGCAGCGCCCGTCCGTTGACGTAATCACCGGTACGATCAAGGCGAACTTCCCGACCCGTATTTCCTATATGGTGTCGTCCAAAATCGACTCGCGTACCATTCTGAACGAACAGGGCGCCGAGCAGCTTCTTGGTATGGGTGACCTTCTCTACATGGCGTCCGGCGGCAAGATTAAGCGTCTGCACGGTCCGTTCGTGTCTGACGAAGAAGTGGGCCAGATCGTCGAATTCTTGAAATCCACCGGCGAGCCCGACTACCAGACCGACATTACCGAAGAGCCGGACGAAGATCCGTTCGGCGGCGGTGGTGGCGGCGGCTCTCCTGTTATGGACGCGATGCTAGGCGGCAATGAAGAAGCTGACCTTCTGCAGCAAGCGATCCAGATCGTCGTTCGCGACAAGCGCGCTTCAACCTCGTATGTCCAGCGCCGCCTGAAGATCGGCTATAACCGGGCCGCATCGCTGATCGAGCAGATGGAAGATATGGGCGTCATTTCTGCGCCGAACCATGCAGGCAAGCGGGAAATCCTGCGCAAAGCTCCCGGCGAAGAAGACTAACAAAAAGCCCCGGACATCCGGGGCTTTTCTATTATGGGCTAGTCGATCCGTATCGCCACACGGGTTCCGCGGCGCTCATAAGCGCGATCATACCGGTCATAGCAGAAAGTCGATTCATAGCGCACACGATCGCCATGCTGCCAGCCATACTGGAACCGCGTATGGCAGTCATAACCGCCATAATGCGGGTCATAATGATATGCGCGGTGGGTGTGACCTGCTTCATACCAATGACCTGATGCATAGCCATTATAGGTGAAGCTATAGCTGGAATGGCGACGCGGTTCAGGCGCGCGGCCAACCTGCACACCGACACGAGCATCCGTGTTGACGCCAAGCCCCAACAGCTGGGCAGACGCGTGCGGCGCGGAGAACATCGCGCCCGCTGAAATAAGTGCGACGCAGACGGCTTTAGTAAGTTTATTCTGTTTCATCATGATCGCCTCCTTTTGGCTTCTCATGATGGACTGACGGATGGGCGACAGATTTATTCCCGCCCCGCTGAACTTTTTTGTCAGCCGTCGCAGATCAGATGGAACGGAAAAGCGGGCCGGGCATTGCATCACCTCGCGAGCAGTACGCGACTGCCGCACATAGAATTTTGCTGAACGTCAGGCAACGAATCTAGGCAGCGCGCCCAAATTAAGCCCTATTGTGGTGAAGGGCGTATTCTAGATAAGACACCTGACAAGTAATGGAGTGCCAGATGTTCAATTTTGCGAACTGGATCCTTTCAGGTGCCGTTCTGACGTCGCCTTTCATGGCGTTGGACACCGCGCAGGTGGAAACGCCTGTCGTAGAGACTGAAACCGCAGCAAATGCTGAGGTGGCTCCGGCTGAAGTCGCGCCCGTCGAGGCCTTCAACCGGACAGAAGCGCTTGCCCGCGCGAACGCCTCTCTCAACGCGATTGATACCGCGCGTGGGCAGTTCTCCCAGCTCGACCCGAACAATCATTTCTCGACCGGTACATTCTATCTGAACCGTCCAGGTCGCCTGCGCTTTGAATACGATGCGCCTGTGCCTCTGCTCATCGTGTCAGATGGTACAACGCTCGCGATTGAAGACACCGATCTGGAGACAGTAGACCGCGTGCCACTGGTCTCTACTCCGCTGAACCTCATTCTGCGCCGCAATACCGACCTTGCAGAGCACGCTGATATTATCTCGATCGAGCGCAAAGCCGGTTATGTCGCCATCCGTGTCGCGGATAAATCCGGTGAAGCTGAAGGCGAACTGGAACTGTTCTTCGACCCTGAAGACTATACGCTGGCCCGTTGGGAAGCGATCGACATGATGGGCGGTATCACAACTGTTCAGCTGAATGACATTGAGCTGGGTGTATCCGTTGACCCGCGCCTCTTCCGGATTGAAGACCCTGAAGACGAGGATGACCGTCGCCGCTAACTCCGGAAGATGGCTCAACCACCAGAATCAAAAAAGCCGCTCTGATCGAGCGGCTTTTCTTTATTTCTTGGAGAGCTTGGAAAGCTGGGCCTGCATTTCCGCCATCTGGCGCTGCAGGGCATCAATCGTATCCGCCTCTTCATCCTTGTCTGCGCGCTGCGCCTTTTTCGGCGGCGCTTCATCCTCGGCCTCTGGCCGCGAACGGGCCGGCGTTCCAGCCGTGAAGAGGTTCATGGAGCGCTCGAACATTTCGAAATTGCGACGCGCCTGCTCTTCAAACAAACCCATCGGGTTTGGGCCGACAGACCCACCGGCCATCATATCGCGCCAGCGTTCCTGATTCTTTGTGAAGTTGTTCATCGCCATGTCGAGATAGGTCGGCAGCGCGGAAGACACGCTGTCACCATAGAAGCGGATGACTTGGCGCAGGAAGTTAAGCGGCAGCGCATTGCCGCCCTTATTTTCCTGTTCGAAAATGATTTGCGCCAGAACCGATCGTGTCAGGTCTTCGCCTGACTTCGCGTCCTGAACGACAAAATCCTTACCTTCGCGAACAAGCGTGCTCAGATGTTCCAGCGTCACATAAGAGCTGGACGATGTGTCATAGAGACGACGGTTCGCATATTTTTTGATGATGATCACGTCGTTGAGACCTGATGTATCAGCCATCGATTTACCTTCCCTCACCTTGGGGCGGAATAAATTCCGTTGGGCAATGCACGCCCATTATACGTTTCCTACCACAGACTCTTTAAACCAGAGTTTCGCGTTTGCAGCAAAAAACCACTCAAACGGGGCGTATGGCAAGGATAAATATCGCATTATACATATTAGGAATAGCTGAAATTCGCACATGCCACACCGTTGACAACCCCGACTTTCCTCGGTCTTTGCTTACTTAGGCGAGACATTTAGTCCTAATTCTAAAACCAGTCTGGTCGGTCTAAGAATATGCTGCAGCCGCTTACAGACCCGAAAAGGGCATAGGGGTTCAGGATATAGTTCAGCTCGGGGAGAATAGCATGAGCAAAGTAGCAGTCGTAACGGGTGGCACCCGTGGTATTGGTCGTTCAATCAGCGAACGCCTTGTCAAAGACGGATACAAGGTCGCTGCGACCTATGCCGGCAATGACGAAGCAGCGCAGGCCTGCGCAAAGGAAATCGGCGTTTCCGTATTCAAGTTTGACGTTGGCGATTTTGATGCCTGTGCAGAAGGCATCGCAAAAATCGAAGCAGAAGTCGGCCCTGTCGAAGTTCTGGTCAACAATGCCGGCATCACATGGGATGCGCCATTCCATAAAATGTCCAAGGAAGCCTGGCAGAAAGTCATCAATGTTGACCTCGATTCCGCGTTCAACATGACACGCAACGTCTGGGAAGGCATGCGTGACCGCGGCTTTGGTCGCGTGATCAACATTTCGTCCATCAACGGTCAGAAAGGCCAGTTCACGCAGGCAAACTATTCTGCCGCAAAAGCAGGTCTGATCGGTTTCACCAAAGCTCTGGCCTATGAAGGCGCGAAGAAAGGCATCACGTCTAACGTCGTCGCACCGGGCTATATTGACACAGAAATGCTGCAGGCTGTGAAGCCTGAAATTCTGCAGGGTATTATTGCGACAATTCCAAACGGCCGCCTTGGCAAGCCGGAAGAGATTGCAAGCATGGTTGCATACCTTGCGAGCGAAGAAGCAGCCTTCATCAATGGCGCGACCATGACGGTCAACGGCGCGCAATACATTGCCGGTTAAGCCCTCTTAAAGGGAAAACACGGTTTAATTACAGGCGGTAATGGGATGGTCAGATAGGCGCCCCATTGCCGCCTTTTTTGTTAGTCATAACATCAGCATGAACACATCCCTCTCCAGCAAACTCAAAACAGGACTTTTCTGTCTCGCCGCTGCCACATGCAGCGCGTTGGCTATGCCTGCGTTTGCGCAGGATGCGTCAGACGAGGTGAGCTTCCCGCATCTGTTTGCAGGTAACCCGATCTTCCGCGATGGCCTGACCGGGTTTCAGACCCTTGATGGACGTGGCTTCAGCATGGAACGTCAGGGAAATGTCACCCTATTTCATATGAGCGGACAGACAGAGGTCTGGGCCTTGGAATCCGTTCCCGGCCCGCGCGGTGATGAGTTCCTGAAAAATGACAATGGCCGCGTGTTTGTACGCCTCACCGATCTGGGCGGCGTGATTCTGTATCTGCCATCGAATCCGCATGGCATGCCCGTGGACCCGATTGTGGAGCCAGAGCCAATCCCCGAGCCGCAATACATCGATAATCTGGAAGACAGCCTTCTTCTGTATCTGTCGCTGCGTGCCGGGCACCGGATGAATGTTTCCATCGAAGATATCGACGATAGCCGTGAACGCTGGCTGCATGATGCTGCGCGTATCGCAGCCGAAACACTGGTCGGCACACCAGAAGAAACCAGCGCGCTCAGCACGCTACGCATTGTCAGCGGTGAACGCGCCGACGTGAACATGACGGGTGATGGTGAGCTGACTGTTTTCGTGAACCCTGACGACGAGTTTCAAGGTCGTCCGTCCTCGGACAGCCTGACCGTTTTCATCAAACAGCGGATTGCGAGCTAAAGCTAGCGCCCTTCAAAATCGGCGACGCGTGCGCGATACTCTGCCATTCGTTCGTCGAGGTTTTCACCCAGCTCTTTTAAAAAATCCCAGGTGAACAAGCCGGAGTCATGGCCGTCATCGAAGATGATACGGATTGCGTAATGGCCCACAGGTTCTGCACGAACGACACCGACATTCTGCTTGCCGCGCACAGGCGGTGGACGCTCGCCGCCATGGCCCTGCACCTCGGCAGACGGGCTTTCTACGCGCAATAGCTCGAACGGAATGGCGAGCGGCTCACCGCTCTCATATTCCAGTACCAGCTGTTTGGATTCTTTCTGAAAACGTAGCTTTTTCGGCGCCATTAGTCTGTAACTTCAGACGGGTCCAGCTCGCGGGCTTCATCTGCCAGCATGATCGGTACACCGTCACGGATCGGGTAAGCCACGCCCGCCTTCTGAGATACGAGCTCAGACGCTTCCGGGTCATAAATCAGAGGACCGCGCGAAATCGGGCACACCAGAACTTCAAGAAGTTTCGGGTCGAGACCATCAGTGTTCAGTTCTGCCATTTCGGGGCTCCATTACCGGATGCGTCGGTTCTGAATAATGCTATCAGACATTCCATCCGGGCTTTCAAGTCTCGCGCCTCAAGCAACGCCTGTTTCTCGATCGGCGCAAACGGGCAGCCCATAGCCAGCGCATTCACCAGCGCATCGAGCGGGGCATCTTCTACCGATGTGCGGTCAACAGAGAGATCATTACGCGCGAGATATTCATCCATCTCCGCGATGAAAAGCTCGAGCGGCTCTCCTGCCAGAGAGCGATCCGGCTGCAGGTCTTTCTCGTAGACGTCCCAGCTCACTTCCGCAGTCCGATAAGGCAGCTCCAGAGGCGGCTCCTGCACCACTTCGAAGCGAGACACACCGCGAAGCGTAATGAGATAGCGCCCATCTTCCGTTTCCGAGTGAGAGACAATCTCGCCGAGCGTGCCGACAGCCGCGATTTCGGGGTGATGCTTTGGACCGCCACCCAGCGCCTGAACCATGCCGATCAAACGGTCACCCGCCATGACATCATCAATCATATTGAGATAGCGCGGCTCGAAAATGTTCAGCGGCAGAAGGCCGCCGGGAAACAGTAATGCCCCCGGCAGCGGGAACACCGCTATCGTGTCTGGCAGATCACCTATGGTTTCAAACCGGCGCCGGGTCATATCGCCCCCTCATTCAAGGCATTGCTCTTCATGAGGGGCGACAGATAGGTCATGATTATGAGAAGACCAGTGCAGAGAGGCGACGACGGCCTTTCTTGGTGACGTCAGCCTTCGGACCGGCAGCCTCAAACAACTTCAGAAGCAATTCCTTGGCTTTGCCATCTTCCCAGGCGAGATCCTTCTCAAGAATCATGAAGATCGTATCGCTGGCCTGCTCATGGCGGTTAGCTGCAATTTCAGCTTCTGCAAGCTCATAGCGAAGCTGGAAGTTATCCGGCTCGGCGTCAGCCTTACCGCGCAGCTCCGCGAGCTCTTCGCTCTTAGTTGGCGTCGACATGAGATCGAGCGCGGTCTGAACGCCTTTTACATCCGGATGCGAACGCTCGTCTTCTGGCACCATTTCCAGAACCTGACGCGCACGGTCATAGTCTTCGTTCGCAAGATAGCAGCGCGCCAGACCTGCAATCGCCGGAATGTGAGACTGATCAGCCTGCAGGATTTGAGAATAAAGCTGCGCTGCACCACCGACATCGCCGTTCTGGAACATTTGCGCTGCCTGCTCAGCCGCTTCTTCAAGCTGCTGTGCGCCCGAGGTATTCGACATGAGGCGGTCAACAAACTGCTGCACCTGTGCTTCAGGCTGCGCACCCATGAAGGCATCAACCGGACGGCCATCAACAAAACCGAAAACAGCAGGGATAGACCGCACACCCAGTTGGGTAGCGACGCCCTGGTTCTCATCCATATTGATTTTAACGAGCTTTACCTTGCCGCCCGCACCGTTCACTACGCGCTCGATAGTCGGGGTCAGCTGTTTACAAGGTCCGCACCATGGCGCCCAGAAGTCTACCAGAACGACCGCATCTTTGGATGCTTCGACAACGTCCTGCATGAAGGTCTGGTCTGTGCCTTCCTTGATCACGTCAGGGGTAGCCCCTTGAGTGCTGAAATCCATATTTCTCTCCGTCGGTCCGCGTGGCAGACAATGTTTCCTCTCAGATGGGATGTCTCATGCGCAGTGCAAGCATGTCATCAGCCCCGTCTGTGCTGAATTTTGCGTCAGCTAACAGCCGAAAGACACTATCGGCAATACCTGACCCCCAATACATGATAAACACTCTGCGGCGTCTGACAGGGGGATATACGAAATGGCACTTGAGCTGCGCCCGAACTGTGAAGGTTGCGACAAGGATCTACCGCCGGATGCGATAGATGCCTGCATCTGCACTTACGAATGTACGTTCTGCGCGGACTGCGTGGAAAACCTTCTTCACAATGTGTGCCCGAATTGCGGCGGCGGCTTCATGCCTCGTCCGATACGGCCTAAAACAGCGTGGCGCGAACGCGTGTCCCTGTCTTATCAGCCTGCATCGACCAAACGCCGTGCACTGAAATATGACATGTCAGATATTAATGCGCACATTGACCGGATCAAAAACATTCCACCCGAAGAGCGCTAGTCGAGACCGGAGAAATCCACCACGTCGCAGCTATGCCCCGTATGGGCGAGGAAACGATCAAAGTCCGCGCGCGAGATTGCCGTTGTCATGTCATTCCGCAGCGGATGGAAGTTCATCGGATCGCTGTCTGAGAGCGTTTTCTCAAGGATGAAACGCACGTGATGGCCCGTATCGTTTGCGAGCGCGAACGCCGTCACACTGCCCGGCTGAACCCCCAGATGTTCGAACATCAATTCAGGCGACGCAAATGAAAGGCGCCCCGTTCCGATTACGTTGTGAAGGCGGTTCAGCTTTAATTTCGTATGGGCTTCGGCAGAGATCAGCACCAGCTGACCAGCCTTGTCTTTCATGAACAAATTCTTCGAGTGTCCGCCCGGCATGCTCGCCTTCAGTTCGCGCCCCTCTTCGACCGTAAAGGTCGGTTCATGCTGATAGGTGCGAACCGGAATATCCAGCGTTTCGAACAATCGAAACAAGTCATCACACGTCATTGCCATGGGAGCCCCTTGCGTCGCTACGCACCTTCCTGTTCAACTCATCAGGATATGTAATGGCAAGTCCAGAGGGCCTGATGCAACTCGATTGTTACCGGATTTATGACACAGCACCGAAAATCATTCCCGGCCGTTCGCGCCGCGAATGGATGGATGCTTTTGTAGACCGTCACCCGTATCGCTGCCTGCCTCTGACAATGGCGAATTCTACGGGCTGGGAAATCCTCTGCCCGATTGATCTGGAGATCGAGTGGAATGGCGGCGAGATGGAAGATGCCATCACCTTCCGCAGCTCTGCCGGTCCGCAAGCCATCGCCTCGTTCGCAGCAAGTCACTTCCGTCGCGGCATCGTGACCATGCACACGGGCCATTTATTCCGGACGCCTCCGGGCTGGGGCCTCTGGTGCAATGGTGCGCCGAACTGGCCGAAAGATGGCATCATGCCTCTGTCCGGCCTCGTAGAAACCGACTGGCTACCTTTCCCATTCACCATGAACTGGCAGATGACGCGTCCGGGCGTGGTGCGGTTTGAAAAAGACGAGCCGTTCTGCTTCTTCACATTGATGGAGCACGAAAAGCTGGAAGAAATTACGCCGCAGCTACGCCAGCTTGATGATAATGAAGAGCTGAAAGCCGAATTCAAAGCATGGTCTGAAAGCCGCGCCGACTTCAACAAACGCCTTGAAGAAGGCGAAGAAGGCGCTCTGCGCGATAAATGGCAACGCCATTATATGCGCGGAACGAAAACGAGCGGCCAGAAGGTGGAAAGCCACAAAACCAAGCGCCAGCTTCAGGCCCCGGTTGAGGCAAAAGACAAGGCTTGATCCGTGCTGCGGCCTTTCTTCTCATCACTTTAGGCCTTGCTGCATGCTCGGCTGACGACCCGTCGTCAAACTGGGCTCGCGGACAAACAGGAACCGTCTCGCGTGTCATTGACGGCGACTCTTTCGTATTAGATGACGGGCTCGTCGTACGCCTGGTCAGCATCGAGGCCCCGTCCTTCGGCTATAGCGGAGACGAGGACGATCCGTATGCGGAGGAGTCAAAGCGTGCTTTAGAAAGACTGGTTCTGGGACGACGGGTTGAGCTATTTTATCCGGGCCTCACGCAGGACCGATATGAACGCGCGCTGGCGCAGGTTTATGGCTTCAATGAAGCCGGCAGCCGTTTCTGGGTGAATAAAGAACTGGCGAGCTCTGGCAATGCCTGGGTCAGGCTCTATCCGGACACTTCGGCAGGAAGTGATGCGCTCTGGACTTCAGAAGCCGATGCGCGCGCGAATAGCATTGGCCTATGGGGTGATGCCTCACCAGAAAGCTCGGTGATCGATGCAGAAAGCGTCGATGGCGACTTTGTAATCCTGACAGGCCGTTTACTGGACGGCACGGAATATGAAACCGACTGCGTGCACCGGCTGGTCGGGTCAGACATCTCAGTGCGTTACCGCGCGCTCGCCGGATGCGACGTCATTCCGGAAGGCGAAGTAGAGATCCGAGGTTGGGCCAGAAACGGAACAGTCAGCGCTGGATATCACGCCAACATCCGCCCCCTGCCCGAGACTTAAATCTGATCTGGCAGAAGGCCTGACTCTTCTGGATTGCCAGCGATATCGATCAGGATTTTCTTCAGCTTACCCATCGCAGCCTGTTCGATCTGGCGCACGCGCTCTTTGGAGACACCCAGCTCGTGACCTAGCGCTTCCAGCGTAACATTTTCTTCGCTCAGGCGTCTGCGCAGAATAATGAACTTCTCACGCTCGTTCAGATGCTCAAGCGCCTGGCTGATCCAGCCCGACCGTTTCGCATCATCATGTTGGCTCATATAAGATTGCTCAGGCGTAGCGCCCTCATCGGGTAGAAGGTCCTGAAACTCCGCGCCAGTGTCATCAGCTACAGGCACATTGAGCGACCGGTCCGACGAGAAAAGCCGCGCAGACATGCGCTCAACGTCGCGCTCCGGCACGCCGAGCTCTTTAGCGATATAGGCTTTGACCTCGGGAGACGGGCTCGCATCCTGCACATCATCGATCTTGGCGCGCAGGCGCTTCAGATTAAAGAAGAGAGATTTCTGTGCTGCAGTTGTCCCGGTACGGACGATCGACCAGTTACGCAGAACATAGTCCTGGATCGCAGCGCGGATCCACCAAGTGGCATAAGTCGAGAAACGAACATCACGTTCAGGGTCAAAACGGGCAGCAGCCTGCATCAGGCCGATATTCCCCTCCTGAATAAGATCATTCAGTGGGAGGCCGTAATTTCGGAATCGATTCGCAATGGAGATTACGAGGCGCACATAAGCCATAGTCAGCTCATGTAGTGCTTCTTCATCTTCCTCTTCACGCCAACGGCGTGCGAGTTCTCGTTCGTGCCCCTGCTCTAGCAGCGGCGCATCCATTGCGGTTTTGACAAACTTCCGGTCAGCACCCGGGTTTGACACGTCGCTAACGGCCATGCGTATCTCCTGTGCTACAAAGAGATACGCAGCGTGGCCGTTATCGGATCAAAAACTTGAGAAAGTTAGGCTGCTTTTTTAGCAAGAGAAGAGGTGAGACGCTCAATCGCTTCGTCACGTTCAATGTTTTCTACAGCAGCAAGCTCGCGAGCCATACGGTCCAGAGCGGATTCGTAAAGCTGACGTTCTGAGTAAGATTGCTCAGGCTGGTCTTCAGCGCGGTGAAGGTCACGAACGACTTCCGCGATAGAGATCAGATCACCAGAGTTGATCTTCGCTTCGTATTCCTGAGCGCGGCGGCTCCACATGGTGCGCTTGATACGTGCACGACCTGTAAGCGTGTGCAGCGCATCGTCAACGAGTTTAGAACCCGCAAGAGCGCGCATACCAGACGCAACTGCACGTGCAGTTGGAACGCGAAGGATCATCTTGTCCTGGTCGAAAGCAACGACATAAACTTCAAGATCGATTCCAGCGACAGACTCTTTTTCGACGCCGGTGATGATGCCTACACCGTGAGCTGGATACACGACGTGCTGGCCGACTTCGAAACCTGATTTTTTATCTTGAGCCCGTTTTGCCATTTTTTGTTTTACCTCTCAACGCAAACAAATCGACGCTCAATAACTCTCCGTGCTAATCAAAAACACAGGATTAGCAGAAATTAACCATTGGTTAAGAATTATGAGCGCGGGAACGCCTTATAACACACTATTGCTTATAAGAATAGTGCCCTGTCACACTTGTTTCACGTAAGGCATAACTAGGCTTAAGAAGTTATCAGCTGTCTGCCTAACTTCCAGTCCCTGGCTTTTCAGAGAAATACTTCTCAAATTTACCTTTTTCTTCGGCAAACTGGTCACGATCCGCAGGTGGCGTGCCCATAACTGTAATATTCGGCCAGACTTCAGCGAATTTAGAGTTGACCTTCAGCCACTTGCCATCCGGCTCGTCTTCCGTATCCGGAACAATAGCTTCTACCGGGCACTCAGGCTCGCAGACGCCGCAATCGATACACTCGTCCGGATGAATTACGAGGAAGTTTTCACCCTCGTAAAAACAGTCCACCGGACACACTTCGACACAATCCATGTATTTGCATTTAATACAGGCATCCGTGACGATATAAGTCATTCAATCATTCTCCGACCAGTTTCGGCGATCACATGCGGCGCGAATAGCAGAAAGTCAATTAAGCTAAGCTAAAGACTGCTGTTCAGCGCGTTTTCTGGCCTCTGCCCGATCACGATCTTCAATGTGAAGCAAGGAGGCGACATGACGCACAAACGCGTCTTCAAACGGGCATTTCTCGCCATCGGCCAGCGTCACATAATAGAGGCCCTCAATGAAGGCGATGCGATTGGCTTCCGGCAGGGTTTTGACCAGCGTTGTATACTGGTGCGCGCCCGTCGCATGTTCAGCAACATCTTCGGCTTCGTTCAGAATGGTCGACGCCTCATCCGTTGAAATGTCGAAAGTCTTTGTCAGAACCTCAACAATGCGCGTGCTTTCAATGTCAGCATAAATGCCGTCAGTGAGCGCTGTCTCGACGAGAAGCGCTGCAGCCGCAACTTTCGGATCGTCTGTACGACCTGCTTCGATTTCCTGAGGCTCTTCAGAGCCGAAGATAGATTTCAACCAGTTCATCATGGCAGTATTCCTGAGTTCCCCGTGAGACCGGACCGTGTTTGCCCGGCGACGTCAAGCCTTAACCCTCACTCTCCTCGCTCACGCTTTCATAAAAGCCCTGAGCTTCAGCAGCAGGCCCGCGCCGAAGCGGCAGACCAAGCACACGCACCGTCAGCACCTGTCCGCGCGCCCTGAATGTGAGGATATCGCCCTCACACACGGTTGCGCCGGGTTTCTGTGATTTGCGGATCATACCCGTACGATCGATCCGAACACCCTTTTGCGACACAGCTTTCGCGGCATCGGCGCGCATTTTGAAAAAGCGCGCCCGCCACAGCCATATATCAAGGCGTTGTTCGGTTTCAGCCAAGGGCGTGCCTATTCAGCAGGTTTCTCGGTCGGCTCGCTGGATTGAGCGCTCTCAGCAGCTTTATCAGCAGCCTCCTGCGGCACAACTTCAGGAGACGGGTTTTCGGTCACCTCAGGCTGAACGCTCTGCGTCTGATCCTTAGCCTCTTCAGAAACAGCCTCAGGCTTTTCAGCCTTCGGTTTTTTCTTCTTTTTTGGCTTAGGCTTTGGCGCCGGAGGAGGCGGCAGAAGCGATGCAAGCGCTGCGAACGGGTTATCCGGATCCTGCTTGCGCGCTTCAGCGCGTTCCTGCGCACGAGCCTTAGCCTGACCCCGGTTGTCGCCGCCACGTTGCGGACGATTACCTCCCTTGCCTTCAGCGCCCTTCGCGCGGGCCGGACGCTTACCACCGCCAGACACACTGCCATCACGCGGACCATTACGACGCCCCTGCGGACGATCATTGCGCGCACGAGCCATAAAGCGCCAGTTTTTCACTGCGCCGGTTTCAGCGTCATGCTCAGCTGGTGAGAGGCCATAAGCCTTCAGAACTTCAACAAAGGCATCACCCGGCGAAGAAACCACAGAGGCAAGCTCTGGCGGAATTTCAAACTGGTTCTTGCCGGCTTCCTTGCGGCGCTTGTCGATTTCCCATGCAAGGCGCTCAGCAAGATCTGCACGGATCGCGCGCGGACCAAACCGCAGATAGCCTTGGGAGAGTAGCGCTTCATCGCTCCAGCCCTCATCGACCGGGAACGAGCCTGCACCGGTCGGCGCGATCATAACGTCAGTGTCGTTAAAGACAGAGAAGAGACGCGCAATCAGCGCCTGTTGAGCGGGCTTAGTTGTTTCTGGTGCGTAAGCTGCGACACGGCCGGCACGAATGCCCCAGCCCTTCAGCGCTTCACGTTCTTCAGCGGACAGGCGCAGCGGTGGATCATCCTTGCGCACATCAATCGCAGCGCCGGATTCCAGAACGCGGTACGCAATACCGCGCGCCATGCCTGGCATTTCAGCTTCGTTGAGCTGGGCTTTCAGCGCCATCAGAGCCGGAAGCAGTTTCTGCGCATAATCGGTGACATAGCGTTCTGCGCGGGCACGGGTCAGCTCACGTTCCTCAGGGGCAGCATCTTCTGCGCCAATGAGTTCAGCACGCGGGCTCAGCCAGTCATTACCCTTAGTGAGGCGCGCAATCGGTTTGTCCGCATACAGCACCTGACCATAATCATTGATAGAGAACGCGATCTGCTCAGCCTTAGCGATCTCGCCGAGACGCTGTGAAAGGATCGGTTTCAACGCTTGAATGGCCGCGCTTCGAATGGCTTTGCCTTCCAGCTTGGACGCATCATCCACCGGACGGAACACAAGCCCCTCCAGATGACCGACCACATGGCCTTCAATCGTAATTTCACCGTTATCGCCAAATCCGGCTTCCATTGCACCCTCACGGCTTAGTCCACGCATTAATGCGGTGGTTCTCTTGTCTACAAAGCGAAGAGTCAAACACTCATGCAAAGCATCTGACAGAAGATCCTCAATTTCGCGCGTTTCATTGCGCCAGATTTCAGCCTTCTCGACCCAATCAGATCGGTTTGCTGCATACGTCCAAGTACGGATGGCAGCAAGTCGTGTCTGCAAAACGCCCAGATCGCCTTCTGTAGAACGCAAACGTGAAAGAGCGGTTTCCATAAAATTGCATGACAGGCGGGCATCCGGATCGGCCAGATTATTCCAGAGCGTCTGAACGACGCGGTGATGCCCGTCCACACCCGTCCGGCGAAAGTCCGGCAGGCAGCACAAATCCCAGAGCCGCTTCACATATTTGCCTGATGTGCAGCGTTCTTTCACATCATGGTCCATCGCCATGCGGCGGAGCGTTGCCTCATCCAGCGCGTCAGGCGTCTGACGCAGGATCGGATCGCCGCTATTTTTGGTCAGCGTACGGAGAAGGTCATCAATCGTGCGATAGCTGAGATCGTAATTGCGCCATTGCAGGAATGGCACAGGCTCGAAATGGTGTTCCTCAATACGGGCCACCATGTCCTCTTCAAACGGCATGCAATCGCCCGTCTCACCGAATGTACCATCGGTGCGAAAGCGCCCTGCCCGCCCTGCAATCTGCCCGGCCTCGGCAGCGTTCAGTTCCCTGCGGCGTCGACCGTCAAACTTTGACCGCGAGGCAAAGGCGATATGCTCCACATCAAGGTTGAGGCCCATGCCGATGGCATCCGTTGCGACGAGATAATCCACCTCGCCCGACTGATACATATCTACCTGCGCGTTACGCGTACGCGGGCTGAGCGCGCCCATCACCACAGCAGACCCGCCGCGCTGGCGCTTTAACAGCTCGGCAATGGCGTAGACCTCGTCGGCTGAGAAAGCGACAATCGCAGAACGCTTCGGCAGCTTGGTGATCTTACGCGGGCCAATATAGGTGAGCTCTGAAAACCGCTCTCTATGCGTCGTATCCACATCAAGACCGAGCCTGCGCAGCGGTTCGCGCATGATCTCAGAGCCAAGCAGAACCGTCTCATGATTACCGCGCGCATTCAGAATGCGATGGGTAAACACATGCCCGCGATCAGGATCAGAGGCGAGCTGGATTTCGTCAATCGCCATGAAGTCAACGCGCTGGGAGAGCGGCATCGCCTCAACCGTACAGATGAAATAACGCGCGTTTTCAGGCCAGATACGCTCTTCGCCTGTCACCAGAGCCACCGAGCCATAGCCCTTCTGGGCAACAACCTTGTCGTAAATTTCACGCGCAAGCAGGCGCAAAGGCAGACCGATCATGCCAGAGCCATAGGCCAGCATGCGTTCCAGTGCGTAGTGAGTTTTGCCGGTATTGGTAGGGCCAAGTACGGCCACGAGCTTGCTCATGGTCGAGAGCGCTTTTCTGCTTTTACGTTACGCTATCAGCCCTAGTGGCATGGAGGTTTGAGAGCAAGAGGGGAGTGGCAGGCCTTGGCAGAAAGCAACAGCCCCTCGCAGAAAACCGATCAAGTCGGCTTCATCTCTTCGGCCAGATGCTCCACCGGGGCGGTCTGCGCATGCATGCGGGCTTCTTCAATGGCGGCAACGAACGCGCCGGGCTTTGACATTGTCGGAAAATCGATATCGCTCTCGCCGCGGCCACGTACTTCAACCGTGCCATAGCCGAAGATACGCCCAAAAAAGGTCTGGCGCACATGCGCGCCTTCAATCGCGTCCAGCTCCAGCTCATACATATTGGCGGTGAAGAAGCCTTTTTTCAGCACGATGCGCCGCGAGGTGACGCAGAACTCGGTCGTGCGGAAATGCACCATCATGCCAATGAAGATGAAAATACCGATGACAATAATGCCGAGAAACAGAAGCGCGGCCCAGGCCCAGAATTTGTGAATGCCCGGAAAATCGCCGCAATAGACGATCTCTTCTCCGTCGAACAAACGCTTCTCAATGTATTTCATGGGTCATCATCCTTCCCACTACCAACACATTATATCACCAAGCGTTCCGCAAAGCCCTGCGGCATAACCGGCGGCAAACTTGCGAACTCGCTTTAGCCCATTGCGCCGCCCCGCCTCACGGCCTACCTGTTTCTGCGTGAGGAAACATCAATTTAGGAGAGTGGGACATGGTCACCAAAACTGTCGATTATTCTGATGCAGAGCTAACCTATGAAGGCTATCTGGCGCTTCCGGGTGATGCAGCACCAATCGGCCTCGTGGTTGTCGGCCATGCCTGGGGCGGCCAGTCCGACCATGAACGCGACGTTTGCGACCGTCTCTCTCAAATGGGCTATGCGGCATTTGCCTATGACATTTACGGCAAGGGCAATCGCGCATCTGAACCGGCAGAATGCGAAGCGCTAATGAACCCGCTGGTGGGCGACCGCGCCAAGCTGCAATCTCGCCTCGCGCTTTCAATTGCGACCGCACAGAAAGAAACCGGTCTCGGCGCAGATAAAACTGTCGGCATTGGCTATTGCTTCGGCGGCCTGTGCGCACTGGATGAAGCACGTGCAGGCATGGATGTCGCGGGCGTTGTCTCTTTCCACGGCCTGTTCTTCCCGGCTGATAACCTGGCCGCCGACAAAGCCATCTCCGCTAAAGTGCTCATTCTGCACGGCTATGATGACCCGATGGCGACACCTGATCAGATGAAAGGCGTGCTGGACGAAATGACCGCCAAAGGCGCAGATACGCAGCTCATCGCTTACACTGATACGGGACATGCCTTCACGAACAAAGCGGCAAACGACAAAGAAGGCGGCATGTTCTACCGCGCTGATGTTGATGCCCGTTCATGGACAGCCATGACCAACTTCCTGGAAGAAGTCATCGCAGAGGCATAACGCCCTCTCACCGACAACGAGAAAGGCGCCTCACCGGGCGCCTTTTTTTATTCTGCATTAGGTTCATCGTCTGACACGGACGAGTTACCCGCTACGAGTCGGGGCGCAAAAATCGCTTCCATGGTTTCGCGTTGACGGATTTGCGCGTAGTTCAGCATGCGCATACAGGCACCTAAAACGGCGGCGTCTCCGGATTCAAGTTCTTCGAGATTGCCTTGCGGACCATGCTGATCCCCTTGATTCTCTGCAAAGCCCCGTTCCTCTGACGAAACCACTGCAAGCGCGTTGAAGCCAGCAGCAAAACTCGGGCCCGCGTTTTCAGCATCGAAATTGATCTCACTGGTCAAAAGAGCTTCACAAGCGGTGAGGCCGTTTGATGACCCATACTCAAGCGCCACGATTCTTGTCACCGCTTCCGTTACCGCCGCAACAGATTGGGAATCCTCAAGATAATGCTCGCCACGTCCGCCCGCTGTCGGGTTCAGATTCACCCCACGGCTCGTTGCCGTCGCAAAACTGGCGGATAGTGAGCTGATCGTATCATAATCTGACTGCGCGTTATTTAATTCCTGCGTCCGTTGCGTAGCCAACGTTTGCGCCGCTTCCAGATCTGCCTCAACCGTTTCGCAGTTGCCGGCCGCACCCGCGACTTCACCATCATCAGAATCTGCTTCGTCGCATTCGGCTTTCCGATTTTGCTGGTGCGCTAAAGCGGCGTCTGCCACCTCCTTGTTCGTTCGCGCGGTGTTCAGGGCATTTCGTGCATCAATAACCGCTTCAGCCATCTCTACAGCCCCGGAAAGGGCCGTTGAAGAGTTTTGCGAGGAAATCACTGTCGGGTCCGGCGTCAACAAGCCCGTCAACTGCTCAATCGCAAGAATCGATACCATGGCACGAACATCTCGGGCGGCTTGGACTGACAACTCCGCGCGATCAATGCCGCCATTCATAAATCGCTCACAGGTGCGAAACATCATCTCACGAAGAATATTTACAGTCTGGGTTCTTTGAATCCCGGAGCCAGTTTCATTAAACGCTCCGTTAACGGCCGCCTGCAATTGCGGCGAAGGATCCGCTGGTATTAATGAAAAACTACCTCCCAGCGCCCCACCAAGAACGGTGTAAACATCAGGGTATTGTTCCGCGCAAATTGTCAGACGCTCAACTTCTCGAGCGTTGTCGCCCGTACCTTGGGTAATTCTGACGTTGTTTGAAATGATCCCACGTTGCCGGGCATCGACGGTTATTGCATGCGGACTATCGTTCGGAATATCAAAACGGTGATTGATCGAATTCAGATTCGCGCAGCCCGCCAGCGCGGTCATGGCCGCCGCCATTGCTAAAAATCTCATTGTAACCCCACCCATCAGATTGACGGGAATATTAAGGTAAATACAATTTTAAGAGTCAATATTGCTTCGGAAGTTTTTGAAACACTTCTCTCTACCGACTAAATCACGGCACGATACGCGAAGCCGCGCAGCAGAAATTCATGCGTTTGTCCTTGCAGGTTTCAACGCGACAACCGTCACGCCCGCCAGACAGAACGCACCATATATAGTAGAAGTTCACCGAATCCCGCCATTCGCATCACAGCTATAGCCATATGCGGCATTTTCGCTTATGTGCGGCGCAACACTTCCTCCCTTCCAAGGCTCTATTCTATGTCCATGCGAAATATCGCAATCATTGCGCACGTCGACCACGGTAAGACGACCCTCGTCGACGAACTCCTGAAACAGTCCGGTACGTTCCGTGAAAACGAGAGCACATCCGACCGGATGATGGACTCCAATGACCTGGAAAAAGAGCGCGGCATCACCATTCTCGCCAAGGCGACATCTATTGAGTGGAACGGTCACCGCATCAACATCGTAGACACGCCAGGCCACGCCGACTTCGGTGGCGAGGTTGAGCGTATTCTGCACATGGTGGACGGCTGTATCGTTCTCGTCGACGCGGCTGAAGGCCCGATGCCACAAACCAAATTCGTGGTATCCAAAGCCCTTAAAGTCGGCCTGCGCCCGATCGTTGCTGTCAACAAAATCGACAAGCCGGAGCGCCGTCCGGACGAAGTCATCAACGAAGTTTTCGACCTGTTCGCAAACCTCGACGCTGACGACGACCAGCTCGACTTCCCGATCCTCTACGGATCTGCAAAGAATGGCTGGATGTCTACGGACTACGAAAATCCGACAGACAATATGGACGCCCTGTTTGAACTCGTCATGAGCCACGTGCCTGAGCCACGCGTGTCTGAAGGCTCGTTCAAGCTGCTGGCAACCACTCTGGCATCTGACAACTTCCTCGGCCGCATTCTGACAGGCCGCGTTGAAGCTGGCACAGTGAAGCCGAACATGGCTGTTAAAGCGCTGAACCGTAACGGCGAAATCGTCGAACAGGGCCGCGTCTCTAAAGTTCTCGCATTCCGCGGTCTTGAACGCTCTCCAATCGACGAAGGCGTTGCAGGCGACATTGTATCTATCGCCGGCCTTACCAAAGCGACGGTTGCGGACACGATCTGCGCGCTCGACGTAACTGAGCCTATGCAGGCACAGCCGATTGACCCGCCAACCATCGCCATGACCTTCCGCGTGAACGATTCACCGCTGGCCGGTACTGAAGGCTCTAAAGTGACCTCCCGTATGATCTGGGACCGTCTCCTGAAAGAGGCCGAAGGTAACGTCGCGCTGAAAGTGACCCGCTCTACTGAAGCCGAGGCATTCGAAGTTGCAGGCCGAGGCGAGCTTCAGCTCTCTGTTCTCATCGAGACAATGCGCCGCGAAGGCTTCGAGCTTGGCGTGTCCCGTCCGAAAGTTGTCTTCAAAGAAGATGATAACGGCGACAAGCTGGAACCAATCGAAGAAGTCGTAATCGACGTTGATGACGAGCACTCCGGTGCGGTTGTTCAGAAACTCTCTGAACGCAAAGCTGAAATGGTTGAGATGAAGCCATCCGGCGTTGGCCGTACGCGTCTTGTTTTCCACGCACCAACACGTGGCCTGATCGGTTATCAGGGCGAACTCCTCTCTGACACACGCGGCACCGCGATCATGAACCGCGTCTTCCTTGAATACCAACCACACAAAGGTAAGATTCAGGGCCGACACACAGGCGTTCTCATCGCTATGGAAAAAGGCGAAGCCGTTGCGTTCGCCCTCTGGAACCTGGAAGACCGCGGCAAGATCATGATCGAGCCGCAGGAAAAGGTTTATGGCGGCATGATTGTCGGCGAGCACTCTCGCGATAACGACCTTGAAGTGAACGTCCTCAAAGGCAAAAAGCTTACTAACGTCCGTGCATCCGGTACTGACGAAGCGGTGCGCCTGACACCTCCTATGAAGCTCACACTCGAACGTGCTCTCGCATACATTCAGGATGACGAGCTGGTGGAAGTGACACCGGAATCCATCCGCCTGCGTAAGGTCTATCTCGACCCGCACGAGCGCAAGCGCATGAAAAAGGTTGAGGCTGTCTAACGACCGCGCCTCTAATCAAAACGCAAAAGGCGGGCCTCACGGTCCGCCTTTTTTGTTACAATAACCGCGCAATGCCCGAAGCTCTCTGCCTGTCTTTGGCCAGACCTATGAAATCTCCGGCGGACCACAGCCATGATCTCTGAGACGTCAAATACGTTTCGTGCAGCCCGGCAGGAACAACCAGTTGCACTGATTGCTGATCCATCTGAATGGTCTGAGCCTCAGAAATCCCAGGCTCAATCGTGATAAGATGTTTCCGGTCAATTCGGTCTGCTTCTGACGAAATCTGGCGCCAACGCTCCTTACATGTCGATTTCGCGGCCAGAAGCGTGAGAAAACCGGCGTTGAACCCAGCGTCGCTGTATTGCGCCTGCCCCGGAAACAGGAAATCTGGCTTATTTCCGCGCTCTGTTACCGCCTGTCTTGAGAAAATCAGACCATGTGCCTCGAACATCGCCGCCACATGATGCTCAAACGAGAGTCCCATTCGAGACTTTCGCGTATTCTGAACGCTCAGGGAAAACTTGATGAATGCATCCACGTCCGGCGCGCCATCGGTGTCGAAAAAGCCTTTTACAAGCCGGTCAGCTACGATCTGCTTCTCAAGTGCCCGAAACATTCTTTCTTCAAAGTCGATCCAGGCGAGCAAAGCGGCGTCCGGGTCCTGAACAGGATCAATTTCCGTCAAAGCGTTACGAGCAATCGCAGAGAACTCCTTCGTCTTTGGTAGCTTCAGACCAAAAGGCTCAATGAGGCTCTCAATGCGCGTAACATCGTGATCCTCCACCTCGACGCCGAGTTCCTCCAGAATAAAGCGAGCAGCAAAACCGAGAGACTGATTGTTTGCGCCGGAAATATCAATGACTGCGAACCTCGTCACGGGCGCTTCCTTGAACCCAAACAACCACAACATCTGCGCCTCGGTAGAAGAACCGGAACGACAGACAACGACCAGCAAACTGCCGTCAGCCTTCTTTGCAACAATCAGTGTATCACCAGCGCGCATCGCACCAGTAACGGCATTAGCTTCGTAGTAAAGCCTCGGTTCGGCAGCCCGATTGGGGTTGTCCCTACGGGTATCATACCAGGTCGCAGCACCTGACGCGGAGATCGACTCCCCTTCATCTCCAAACCAGACGTAACTTACATCAAAGACAACTTTCGGCTCCCAGCTTCCAAGAACCTTGCCAATCGTCGTTTTGCCCCCGATTTCATGCTGGTTTGATCTCACGGGCTCAGCATCAACGGCGCTGAGCGTTTTCATCGCTACAGCATCAAAATAGTCTGAGAGGTATCCCTTTTTCATCCCCATGAATCTCCAGATTTCTATCCTGTGTTTCGAGCCAGCCCGCGCAACGGTCAGCCACCCGATCTACCCCTGAAGCAGTCCGCCCCTTCAGGGCACATTCCCATACGACTCCGACCCTGATCCCAGATGAGATCAGCGCTTCAATATTCCGCGCGTCGCGCTCAACATTGGCCGTAATCTTCTCTCGCCAGAAATCTTCGCGCGTCTTCGGCCACTTAAAGAGATGACAACCATGACCGTGCCAGAAGCACCCGTGAACAAACAAAACAGCGTTATGCTTACGGAAATACAGGTCAGGATTCCCCGGCAACCGTTTGTTCTGAAGTGAATACCGAAAACCAAGTTTGTGGAGCGCTGACCTGATCAGAAGCTCGGGCTTAGTATTCTTCCCCTTAATCGCAGCCATGTTCTTCCTGCGAATGTCAGGAGAATGCACATCCGTCATATCAGGCGCTCAACCGCACCCCTTGCTGGGACATCACGCTGAACAAATGTGGCTGCATCGCCTTTGCGACAGCCTTAAACACCGGAACCGCCACCGAATTGCCGAACTGTTTGTAAGCCTGCGTATCTGAAACAGGTATGCGGAAACTTTCAGGAAAACCCATCAGACGGGCACACTCCCGGGGCGTCAGTCTGCGCGGGTTTTTTCCTGCACCTCGGTCAATCAGGATTTCCGATCCATCTTTGTAATACCGCGCTGAAAGCGTCCGGCACGTGTCATTTGGGCCGACCAGGCCAAAACCAAAGCCATTACCCGCCGCTTTATGCTTCGCGGCATAGTTTTGCAGATACTGCCAGAGCTTATCCGAAAGCGTATATTTTTCATTCACCGAAGCATCGGCCCCAAGCGTGAAATGGCCCTCAGCAACTTCACTGCCATCTTCCGGGTGAAGGATGTCCCTCATCCTCGAAACACCTGCCTCTGGCAGGTTCACATCATTCCATGAAAACGACGTTGCATCCCGAAAACCAACGAGCACAACGCGCTCCCGGTGTTGCGGCAGAAAATGTCTGGCATCAACGACCTTCACATGAAGCTCATATCCAAGTTCATCTTCTAATGTCCGACGGATAACCTCGAACGTACGCCCTTTGTCATGACTCTTCAGGTTTTTGACGTTCTCCAGCAGGAAAGCCGCGGGGCGATGATGATCAATAATCCGCGCAACGTCGAAGAACAGCGTGCCCTGCGTCTCATCAAGAAAACCATGTGCCCTGCCAAGTGCATTCTTCTTGGAAACACCCGCAATCGAGAAAGGCTGACAAGGAAAGCCAGCAACCAGAACATCGTGTTCAGGGATCTGATCTACGTCGATTTTCGTAATATCGCCCTCTATAGGACGGTTATCACGGTAATTTGCCTCATAGGTCTGTTGCGCAAAACGGTCCCACTCAGAAGTGAACACGCACCGCCCACCGGCCGCATCGAAAGCGGCACGCAGGCCACCAATTCCTGCAAACAAATCAATGAACGTAAATGTAGTGAAGCGATCATCCGCCTCCCGAAGGCCGGAAATTGCGCGCAAGCTGTCGAGCACAGCTTTTCGCGGTTTAATTTCACCTGATTCCATTCGAAAGATCTGACGCTCAGAATAGCCAAGCTGACTAGCGGCAGCATCCGTGGTCAAACCAGCCTGAATTCTCAGCCTTGCAAATTCAGTCGACATCAGAATCACCCTCGTGGTTAACGAGTGCCATTCTGTCAGTATTTTTCCCGGCACACAAGCATTTGTTCCGCCTTTGTTCACAAAAACTTATCCCTCTCCCCAGAGACCACGCCATACTGGCTGGCATGTACGAAGCGCCGATCAATCTGTCTGAAGATACGCCCAGCGACCTGCTGGCGCGGATCATGACGTATATTGGCGCTGCCTTTCGCTTCCAGAGAAGCTGGGCCCTGCCCGCGCAAGCCGGAGAACCGCCTCGCCTTCTGGCATTTGAGCGCCGCGCACTCTCGCGCATGGTGAGCCGGGCCGAGCATATGATCCGCTGCTGGATTATTCTTCTCGCCTTCGCGCACATTCGTGACGACACAGCGCCCGCGCGCCGATGGACGCTGCCAGTGTCTGTTCAGGCCGGCAAACGTCAGCCAATCAGTTTTGCGGAGCGCGAAATTCTCGCAAGACGCAAACCGGAACCGCCCGCATTTCGCATCTCACTTCCGTCAATCAGAGAGATGGGCAAACGGGCTTTCGACCGATCACGCACGGGCCACCCGAAACGCCACTCAGAACAAATTGAAGCGGCTCTCGATATGCGCCTGAAACGCTTGTTCACCCTGCTTGATGAGGCAGACGACAGAGCCCGCAACATCGCGGCAATCTGGAAAGGACGCATACGGAGCATTCGGAAAACTCCGCCCACTCGCAGACCTCACTTTGATCCACTCAAAGGAGCTGCTGCACCGGGCGCTCTGTTAGAGACCGCCGAGGAGGATGAGGCCCGAACCGTCAGACAGTTCCACCTGATCGCACACACTGCCGTGCAGGGCGTTTATGCCCTGTGCGGGCGCCAGTGCAGCTAAGGCGACAGCGTGACCGTGAATTCATGGTCCGCATGCTCAGGAACATAGTTCCGGAGCAGCTTTAGAGATGTGAGCACCTTGTCGACATCGCCCTCGCCCAGCTCTTTTGGCGGCAAGGTCGGGATGTCCCTGATGGCATCACTCACCAACTTTAAGAGCTCAGCCCCTGCTATTTTCGGCGCGACATCATCGCTGTCCGTATAGAGAAATGGCTCTGTCAAATCATCGCGCCAGCCAAGCGTTTCACGCAGCGCATGCAGAAAGCGTTTGCCGCCAGACATAACCTCGCAGCCTGCCGTTTCGTCCGTCACCGAATAACATAAACCCATGGCTCACCTCTGCGTTTCAGGCTGGCCTCTCGTAGCGAGTTGCGCAAGTTCGAACCCGGCTCACACGTGATTTTGGAATTTCAAAAAACTGAGCTAGATTATCGGGTATGGCACTTAAGACCCATCACGCTGCCGGATGGGAAATCCGGCCTCACGCGCGCGAAGATCGCGACGCCGTCAAAGCCGTTTTGCAAACTTGCCTGCAAGAATTCCCGTGGCATGTCACAACCCGGTTTGACCCTGATGCGCTGGAACACGCGCTCAGCTACACCACCGCCATCGTCGCGACGGAGAAGAAAGCCGGCATTGTCGGCTTCATGATCATCAACACTGAAAGCGGATATGTGAGCCATATTTTCGTGCTGCCCGAATGGCGTCTCTGCGGCATTGGATCCGGCCTGTTAGAGGTCGGCCGCGTTCTGAGCGGCAAACGCCTGTTTCAGGAGCTGGACGTGCGCAACAAATATGGCCGCGCCGCCTGCGCTGCGATGGGCTGGTCTGAAATGGTGCCGGAAGGAAACACCGGCAGCTGGCAGGTCCGCCTGATTTCAGAATAGGCCCAGCCGCCTTCTGCGCAAAATCTGGTCGCCGGCTGGTTTCGCGGCCCGTCACGCTTGTCGTCTCACATAGTTTGCGTTTCATTGCCGTTCGGGAGGTGCCCTCATGGCATTTTATGAAGTTGATCTTCGCGGCGAGTTTTTCCCTCTGCATGACAGGGGACGATGGAAACTATTCGGTTTCGAGACGACCTGCCATGTCGAGGCTGAAAGTGCACAGAACGCTGAGATGGAAGCGGTCAAACTCATCCATATCGACCCGGTCTGGCAACATATTCGTCCGCGCCCCGGCTTTCCGACGCCGCGCCTCTATCCTGAAGGCACAGTGAGCGCCGATCCGGCAGAGTTCTCTCTGCCAGAGTATGATCTCTATCGGATGGTGAAATAGCGTTTAGCTGTCTCGTTCGCCGAAGAGGGCCGAGCCAACCCGGATATGGGTCGCGCCGTAGAGTATCGCGGTTTCGAAATCACCGCTCATGCCCATGGAGAGCTCTTTCAGGTCATAACGGTTTGCGAGCTTCGCCAGCAGCGCAAAGTGAGGACCAGCCGGTTCGTCCGCAGGCGGAATACACATCAATCCCTTTGGGGTAATTCCGAATTCCGGGCAGGTTTTCGTGATGAACGCTTCAAGGTCTGCTGGTAGAACACCCGCCTTTTGCGGCTCCTCGCCCGTGTTCACCTGCACCAGAATATCTGGCGTTTTACCGAGCTTCTGGATCGCTTCTGCCAGAGTGCGCGCGAGCTTTGGCCGGTCCAGCACGTCAATCGCGTCAAACAGGGCGACAGCATCTTCTGACTTGTTCGACTGGAGCGGCCCGATAAGGCGAAGTTTCAAATCTGCGTACTGCCCACGGCGCTCACCCCAGCGCTCCTGCGCCTCCTGAACGCGGTTCTCACCGAATACGCGCACACCTGCCGCGAGCGCTGCTTCGATCCGCTCATCAGGTTGGCGCTTGGAGACTGCAACCAGTTCCGGCGCGGTTTCACGCTCTGCCTTTTGACAGGCTTTGGAAATGCGGGCTTCTATCTCGGCAAGGTTTTCTGAAAAGCTCATAAGGCGGTTTTCCGGGCATGATGCATCGAACAGGACGAAGAATGGTGTCTGCCGTGCGAGAGGCAAGCCGTCAAATGCCTTATCCCCTGCCTGGCGCATTTTTCCTGACCGATCCGCAGCGAACACCGGATCCGGTCAGCGTTGTGAACACACTGCCAAACGGCACAGGCGTCATCTACCGCCATTTTGGTGCGGCCGATCGGAATGAGGTCGCCAAAGCACTAAGGACAGCTACGTATCGCAAAGGGATCGCCCTGCTCATTGCGAATGATCCAGACCTTGCCAATGCTGTCAAAGCCGATGGCGTTCACTGGCCGGAAGCCCGCGCGCAGCTTGCCCGTAAATGGCAGGGACGCTTTCTGATCCAGACGCAGTCTGCGCATTCCAGACGCGCGATCGCCAATGCTGTTTGCGACGCCATTCTTGCCTCCACCGTATTTCCATCCAACAGCGCGAGCGCGGGGGCTAGTATGGGGCCGGTGAAGTTTCGGAGACTGGTTATGGGAACGGAGAAGACGGTTTACGCGCTTGGGGGCGTCAACTCTGAGACGGCAGGACGCGTGAGCCGGTTCGCAGGCCTCGCCGCGATTGAGGGGTTTACCTACACGTAAAACTTGTCTTGCCAGCGCCCCGCGCTTAGAAATTATGGCAGTCAACTCAAGGGGACGTAGTATGAAAAAGAAAGCCAGCCCGATTAAATCCGACTTCGAAGCGATGAAGCTCAGCGATGAGAAATGGGCAGAATACAAAGCCGGAAAGAAGCAGATGGCGAAAAAGCGCATGGGCGCAAAAGGCGCTAAGAACTTCTCCCGCAAACTGGAAGCCAAGCGCAAAAAGTTTCTGGGCGGCGGCGCTTAAGCGCTTTGATCACCGGATCTGTTCAGAGTCCCGGCCTTTTCTGAAGGTCGGGATTTTTAATGGCGCAAGCCAGGCACAACGATTGTCGTCAAAGACGGAACGAACGGGCTCAGTATCCGGTAGGTCATCGAACGCGCCCACGGCAATACCAATGCCGGACGGATGGCGCTCTGTCGTCCAGTAGAGGGTCGTTGCACAATTGGGGCAAAAGAACTGGATAAAGTCAGCCCCTGATGCCGCCTTGCGGATATAGCGCTGGGATACGCCGGTTATGGTGACGGCTTCACCCTGATAATAGGCACCAAGGCCGAACGCACTGCCCGACCGTTTTTTACAGTCGGCGCAGTGACATTGGACAATACTGTCAGGCGCCCCGTCGCAGCGGGCTTTTAGCTGGCCACAGCCGCAGGACGCCTGAAACACGTCTATTCCTCGGAAGGTTCAGGCACACCTACAACGTGGAAGCCTGCATCAACGTGCAGAACTTCGCCAGTGATAGACTGGCCAATGTCAGACAGAAGATAAAGCGCGCAGCCAGCTACGCCTTCCATCTTCGTGTCTTCTTTCAGAAGAGACCATTCACGGCCCGTACCCATGAGGGATTTGCCGCCGCGAATACCAGCCAGAGAGAGCGTACGCATCGCGCCCGCAGAGATCGCATTGACGCGAATGCCCTGATTACCAAGGTCGCGTGCGGCGTAACGGGTAGACGCCTCAAGCGCAGCCTTGGCAACGCCCATCACGTTGTAAGACGGAACAACACGCTCGGCGCCAAGATAGGTCATGCAGATGATAGAACCGCCCGGATCCATCATTTCAGACGCGCGGCGGGAGCAATCAATGAAGGAGTAAACAGAGATATCCATAGCGCGACGGAAACCCTCACGAGAGGTGTTTGCAACCATGGAGCCCATCAGCTCGTCTTTGCCAGCGAAGGCGATGGAGTGAACGAGGAAATCGATCTTACCCCATTTTTCTTTCACTGCCGCAAAGGCTGCGTCCATGCTTTCGTCGTCAGTCACGTCTGCCGGAATCATGAAATCCATGCCGATAGATTCAACGAGCGGACGCACGCGGCGCTCAAGGCCGTCGCCCTGATAAGTGAAGGCGATTTCAGCGCCCTGTGCAGCGAGCTGCTTTGAGATACCCCAGGCGATGGAGTTCTGGTTTGCGACGCCCATAACGATGCCGCGCTTGCCAGCCATCAGATTGCCTTCCGGCATGTTCCAGTCAGACATGTGTCCTCCAAGACGAAATGTTGAACTCGTTGGCTATGCGCGGACGCCCATCACGTCAAGTAAGGCGAGGCCTGCACTCAGGCGAATTCAAGGTGATAATAGCTGTTAAAGTCGGAGACGACATAATCGCCGAACACATCGCCCGGCTGGAAACCAAAACTTCGATAGAGGGCATTAGCTGGCGCGTAGACCTCAGTTCTACCAGTCTCGAGGCTGACGGTCTGATAGCCGCGCTCTTTGGCCATAGTGATGAGGGTTTCAAGCACAATGCGAGCCACGCCTTTGCGCAAATGGTCCGGATGAGTGCGCATGGATTTGATCTCGCACCGGGCATCCGACAAATGCTTCAGCGCGCCCATGCCGACCAGCTGTTCGCCCTGCCAGACTGCGATGAAATCAATTTCCGGTACTTTAAGTTTTGAAAGGTCCAGCACGAAGGCAAGCTCTGGCGGAGAATTGGCAAAAGCCTCACGGACGTGAAACTCCAGAAGCGAGACCACTTGCGGATCATCAAAATCACCGGCACGGATTTCAAACTCAGGTGCCACGCGTATCCCCGTAGAGATGGATATGCAGACGGTCCGTAAAGTTCATGCCGTGTCGCAGGCATTCTTCGGTGAGCCATTTGCTACGCGTGCGCACCTCACCTGACGACCGGCCGAGCGGCATCAGATAGACGCGCTCATGAGGAATGCGGAATGTTCGGGTCAGCGAGAGAACCTCTTCAAGGTCTTCAGGTGAGCCGATAACGAACTTAAACCAGCTTTGCGGCAGCGCGGCATAGGCGGAAAGCGAGGCCTCATTCAGCGCAATAGCGGCGTCATTGCCGGAATGGGCGAGTTTTGGAGAGACGTTGAACTGATTGACCAGCGGGATAAGACCTGCGGGAGGCGCGATAGAGCCATTAGCTTCAATCTCGACCCAGACCGGTCCGCACGCGTTTTTGATCGCAGTGATCAGACCTTCAAGCTTACCCTTCTGGAGCATGGGCTCGCCGCCGGTAATCACGATGCCGGAAGGTTCAGATTTTGCGACTTCAGCCGCGACGTCACCAAAGCTACGCGATAAACGTTCCGCTTCCGGAACGAACTTTACATTGTCTTCGTGGAAGAAAGGTGTGCCTTCGAAATTCCAGGTGTAGGCGGTATCGCACCATTTACAGTGCAGGTTACACCCTGAAAGGCGAATAAAGGTGCGGGGCGCACCAAGGCTCGCCCCTTCACCCTGAATAGAAGAAAAGATTTCCGGATTGCCGTGATCGTCAACCGCAAGCCAGAGCGTTTCCTGGCTCATGGCTTTGATCAGCTTTTTTCCGGTTGGAACAGTCCAACGCGCATGTCGTCAGCTGTATAAATCAGCTTGTCATCAGCATACAGACGACCGTCTGCAATACCCAGAACAAGGCGACCACGCTTCACGCGCTTCAGTTCCATTTCGTAACGGACGAGTTTCACATCAGGTGTAACCTGACCGGTGAACTTCACATTGCCAACGCCAAGCGCGCGGCCTTTGCCCGGAGAGCCGCTCCAGCCAAGCCAGAAGCCGACATTCTGCCAGAGCGCATCAAGACCAAGACAGCCTGGCATAACCGGGTCGCCAATAAAGTGACACTGGAAGAACCAGAGTGACGGATCGATATCCAGCTCGGCAACCATATTGCCCTTGCCGTGCGGACCACCATCCATAGTGATCTCAGTGATGCGGTCCATCATCAGCATTGGCGGCGCCGGCAGCTGAGCATTACCTTCACCGAACAGGCTGCTCTTGCCGCTCTCGATCAGCTCTTCCTTCGTGTAGGAAGATTTTCTTTCAAATAACTCAGACAATTGGGAATCCTTACCGTCGTGCTGTCCGCTGAAAGTCTGCCAGAAACGGTATGTTTCCCTTGAGGTCAACCCACACACGCATAGCGAGTACGGGCTTTGCCCTAATTTACGGCAGCAACCTGCAGAGCCATGTCAGCGTTTGTATCGCCGAGTTCGTCCTCATCATCAAAAGCGACAACAGATGGCGCCGTACCCGGCGCGCCCCAAAGATTGGTTTTGTCAGCCCAGCCACGACGATGATTGATATAGACTTCGCACATGGTCTCTTCACAACCGATGAGCGTTGCGATCGCGCCAGACTCCATGCGCGCCACGACGCGGGATTCAGAGTTGGAAGACCGATGAAGATCAACAAGGTCTGAACCATGGATCATAACGCTTGGCTGACCACCGAGTGTACGCTCATGCATCCAGACTTCATCACCGGACGGGTCACGCACCATGCGCCAGTCGCGTGTTTCACGAACAACCATAACGGGCAGGCCACGGCGTTCGTATCGCCATGCTACAGGATATTCGAGGCTCGGGCCTGTGCGACCATGCACAGCGGAATACTTCAGCGATTCAAATCGCGGCACCGGCAATCCGGAGAAGGCGCTGATTCGCACAGCCTGACCGGTCACGGGGCCCTGGTTCGCAGATTGTGCGACCGATGGCAGTGAAATCATGAGGCTGGCGAGAAAAAGGCTTTTCAGCTTCGCAAACATGCTTAATTTCCCGAGGTCTGTTCCATGGGAAATTTTTGCCTGTTATGGTGAATAAGGCGTAAACAGGTTCTGAAAATTTATCTGGGACTTCTGAACGCATTGGCCACGCCGCACTTGTTTGCTATGGCACGATAAAAGAAGCAGGATAGGGACGCGATGTCTTCGCAAAAATTGAAAGTTATAGTGACCCGTCGACTTCCGAGCGTGGTGGAACTTCGCCTGAAGGAATTGTTCGACACGACACTGAATGAATCTGACCACCCTATGTCACAGGGCGAGCTGTCAGACGCAGTGGCGGAGGCAGATGTACTTGTCCCGACCGTGACAGATAAAATCGACGGACGTGTTCTGGCGCATGCTGGCGAAAATCTTCGCCTTATCGCGCAGTTCGGCGCGGGCGTGGACAATATCGACGTGCAGAGCGCAACTCAGCGTGGCATCACCCTCACGAACACGCCGGGCGTTCTGACCGAAGACACAGCCGACATGACTATGGCGCTACTTCTGTCTGTGCCGCGCCGCATGATCGAAGGCGTCAAAGCCATCGAGAATGACGAGTTTAAAGGCTGGACACCAACCTGGATGATGGGTCGCCGGATTTCCGGCAAGCGCCTTGGCATTATCGGCATGGGCCGTATCGGTCAGGCTGTTGCACGCCGCGCGAAAGCCTTCGGCATGCAGATCCACTACCATAACCGTACTCAGGTCAGCCCGCAGATCGAAGAATCTCTCGGCGCAACCTATTGGGATAGCCTCGACCAGATGCTGGCGCGCATGGACTATGTGTCCATTAACTGCCCGCACACTCCGGCTACCTACCACCTTCTGAACTCACGCCGTCTTGAGCTGATGCAGCCTCACGCATTTGTCGTAAACACATCCCGCGGCGAAGTGATTGACGAAGCTGCACTCGCACGTGCGCTTGAAGAAGGCAAAATCGCAGGCGCCGGCCTCGACGTGTTCGAGCACGAACCTGCGGTGAACCCGAAGCTCAAAGAAATGCCGAATGTCGTGCTTCTGCCTCACCTTGGCTCTGCGACAGAAGAAGGCCGTACCGAAATGGGCGAGAAGGTTCTGATCAATATCAAAACCTTTGCTGACGGTCACAAGCCACCGGATCGCATCATTCCGGCTATGCTGTAATCAGTCTTCCGGTACTGGAATTTCAGGCCCCGCAGTCTCTGGCTGCGGGGCCTCTTCATCTGACGCCAACGCATCCAGAAACGCGCGCAAATCTGTAAGGCTGACATCAGGTATCTGCTCATGCGGCAGGTGTCCGACATCAGGATAAAGAACCAGCTCTGCCTGAGGGACCGCTTCAGCAAAACGCCTCGCATGATCGGCAGGTACGATTTCGTCCCCCTCGCCCTGCAAAACGAGTATGGGCAGGCTCAGGCTTTGAAGTCGGTCCAGCGCGTCGTCTGACACTCCATCGGTCCGCGCAGACACACGCAGCAACGCCTCACGATGCCCGGGCGCACGGGCAAAGTCAGCATACTGACGAACTGTTTCGTGAGGCGCTGCTTCTCCGCTTGCGGCGACAAAACCGCGCCGGATCGCTATGGCCGGATCAAGCGTCATAGCAAGGGCGGTAACGACCGGATTATTCACGATGTCAGACGCAAAGGCAGCATGCTCGCGCGCTTCATCGGACGAAGACAAACCGGCTGGCGCGACAAGCACCAGCCCACTCAGATTATCAGAATGACGGAGCGCGTATTCCCAACCAATATGTCCGCCGAGCGAGGCACCGACCAACACGAACTCATCCAGATTCAAGCGCGTTGAAAACCGGGACAGAAAGTCAACGAGGCCTGCCGTGGTAAGGTCAGTCGTTTCAAGCACGCGGGTCAGACCATGCCCCGGCAGATCGACACTGATGACGCGGTAGTCCTGTTTCAGGTCTTCTCGCCACGCCATCCAGCTCTGACTGGCCGAGGCAAGGCCATGAACCAGCAGAAGCACTGGCGCATCGCGCGGGCCTTCGTCAGTATAATGCACCAAAAGCCCGTTCGGCAGGCGCGCATATTCAGACACTGGCTGCTCATAGAGCGCCTCAAGGTCTTCGTAGGGAATGTCCGCGCGATGAAAGGATAACCAGGTTGCGCCGGTCAGCGCGAAGACGGCGCAAAGGCCGACAGTAAGCCATTTCAGCGGCCCGCGCATCATTTAGCGCCACATGCCGGACAGGCCGGATCTTTAGGAAGCTTCACAGTGCGGAATGCGCCGGTCAGCCCTTCAATCAAAAGCAATCGGCCGAACAGGTTTTCTGTCTCACCGATGAGGTAACGCGTTGCGAGAAGGGCCTGCTGACTGGCAACCAGGTGAGTGATCGCGCCCACAACGCCAAGGTCTTTGCAATTTCCTGCATCCGGTGGCTCAGCTGGTACAAAGCACTGATAACAGGGACAGTTTTCATCATAAAGCGCATTCACCGCCATGACCTGACCCGTCCAGCCGGCAACAGCTCCAGAAATAAGCGGCACGCCCTCTGCGAGGCTCGAGGCGTTGAGTGCGAAGCGGGTTTCAAAATTATCAGAGCCATCCAGAACAAGGTCAGCCTCGGCCAGCGTCGCATCCGGTGTCCAGCGCTCCTGAACGACATCAATCCGGATATCCGGATTAAGCGCAGACAGACCGCGAAACAGCGCCGCGACCTTCCAGTCGCCCACATCGCGCGATGAAAACTGGGTCTGGCGCTGCAGGTTGGACACATCAACCTTGTCATCATCGAAGATAGTCAGCCGACCAACACCGCTCGCCGCGAGTATCCGTGCCGCAACACCGCCAAGCGCACCTGCACCAACGATCAGAACATGCGCATCCAGAAGTTTTTTCTGGCCTTGACCGCCGATTTCTTTCACGAGGAAATGGCGCTTATATCGTTCAATCTGTTCAGGTGTCATATCTGGCCCGGCTATTAGCTGGTTTCGTTTTGCGCCCTCGCGGCGCAGGCTTCAAGTGGAGGAATGAGAATTGTCGGACACTGAGAGCTCAGCTCCACTGAAATGGGTTAGCGGCGAAGAGCGCTCCCCGACCGGCAATGTGTTTCTGACCGGTCGCGCGGGAACGGGTAAAACCACGCTTATCCGCAAATTCCTCGCTGATGCTGGCGAACAAGCCATCGTGCTTGCACCGACAGGTATTGCTGCCATGAATGCGGGTGGCCAGACCATCCACTCTTTCTTCAAATTTCCGCCAAGACTGCTTGATGCAACCGATATCAAGCGCCTGCGAAATGCGCGGCTGATCAAGAAGCTCGACACGATTATCATCGACGAGATTTCCATGGTCCGCGCGGACATGCTGGACGCGATCGATAAATCACTTCAGCTCAATCGCGGCTCTCGCAAACCGTTCGGCGGTGTACGGATGGTTTTGTGCGGAGACCTGCACCAGCTGCCTCCTGTCGTCTCCCGGGACGAAGAAGAAATCCTGATGGAGCGCTACGGCAACCCATACTTCTTCCGCGCCGAAGCCTTTCAGACCGGCGCGTTCGCTCTTGTCGCGCTCAAGCACGTATATCGCCAGAACGATCCTGAATTCCTGAAGCTTCTGAACGGGGTGCGTCAGGCGCGACTGGATGAAGATGACGTAGAGGTTCTGAATAATCGCGTTACCGGTCGCCGCGCCATTGAAGCGAGCGAAACACATATCGTCCTCACGCCAAACAATGCCGCCGCCTTCCGCATCAATCAGGCACGTCTGAAAGCGCTTGATGGCGAAACCTATGCCTTCCAGGCGACCGTCGAAGGTCAGTTCGACGATAAAGCCGCACCGACAGAAAACATTCTGGAGCTGAAGCGCGGCGCGCGCATCATGCTGATCAAAAATGATCCTCAGGGCCGGTATGTGAACGGTTCAATCGGAACGGTTGAAGGCTTTGATGAAGACGAAGTGATTGTCAAAATTGACGGTGAGACCTGCCGGATCGAGCCTGCCGTCTGGGAAAAGTACCGCTATGAGATGGACAAAGAGAATGACAAGGTCGACCGGTCCGTCGTCGGTTCGTTCAAACAGCTGCCTATCCGCCTCGCCTATGCAGTGACGATCCATAAGTCTCAGGGCCTGACCCTGAAGAAAGTCTATATCGACTTCGACAATGGCATGTTCGCACATGGTCAGGCTTATGTTGCTTTCTCGAGGGCGACCACACTTGAAGGGCTGGAGCTTTCGCGTCCGCTTCGCCCGTCCGATCTGGCGTTTGACCGCCGCGCCTTTGAATTCGGCCAGCTGGAAATAGTCGAAGATACAGACACCCACCTGATTGCAGGCTTCCAGCCGCGCGAAGACGAGCTGCTTTAGCCTCTTCCAGAAACAAAAAACCCTCCCGGCAAGCCGGGAGGGCAACTAGTTTACTACGTGACTGCAGGTCAGATCACGTAACCAAAACCCGCAACTGTCATCGCAATTACAGCCGACGCGAGCGGCACTGCTGCGAACATGCTGATCAGATTGCGTTGAAACTCCGTGCTCATTGTTTTTCTCCGTTCCCTTAGAGCGGCACCATGCCGTGTTCGTGGATTGTATATAGAACCAGCCTGAACCAAAAACAATGAACGAAATCAATTTTATTCAGTGTTTAGACGTAATAATTTACTGCGCCTTGTTTTTTAAGCCGTTTCAGGTGAGCGATTTTTCGAGAAGTTTCATGACACCGTCGAATTCACGGGTCAGCTCTTCGTAGGACTCGTCAGCCCAGAAGCGTGGTGACTCAAATTTCATGAGTGCTATCTGCAGCATTTCCGCCGTAAAATTCAGATTATCCAGTGGCTTGATCTCACCGAATTTCAGCCCCTGCTCCAGGATCTGAACAATATAGATCCGCTCCTGGGCCAGCTCTTCGACGTAATAAATCGGACGCTCACGCGCCAGAACATCCGCCATTTCCAAGGCTTTCGTCTTGTTCTGCATCATGTGGTAGGTGCGTTCCAGCCGCGCTTTGAAGAGCTCGGTCAGGCGTGGCAGGGCCGGCTCGTCGCTCCGACGCGCGATTTCGGCGAACAACTGGTAAAAGGCCTGATTAAAGCCGCGTACAATCGCTTCGGCGATATCCAGCTTGGATTTGAAAAACCTGTAAATATTGCCCGCAGACATATCGCAGTCTTTTGCAATCTCGGCCATTGTGGTCTTTGCATATCCATAGTGTAGGATACGGGTCATGGCCGCTCGGAGGATCTGTTCGCGGGTGTCTGTAGTCTCGGTCATGGTTTGAGCATAGATGATAAGAATGAATCATCAATGATTTATTCAGCCGATAGGACATTTAATGAGTTTTGATCGAATTGGCGTTCTTGGCGCTGGCGCATGGGGCACAGCACTGGCTTATTCCACGCAGGCAGCCGGACGCGATGTGCTTATCTGGTCACGAGAAACCGAGGTCGCTGAGGCCCTCTCTTCCGGTCAGGGCAATCCGCTATTCCTGCCCGGTGTCGACCTGCCAGCTATCCCTTCCACGTCATCCCTTTCCGATCTTGCCAACGTCGATGCGATCCTCGCGGTCGTGCCTGCGCAATTTGCACGCTCCGTTTTCGAACAGCTGAATGGCCTGATACCAGACGACACACCGTTCGCGCTCTGCGCCAAGGGCGTTGAGCACGGCTCACTGAAACTTATGGCTGATGTTCTGCATGAAACGCGACCGTCTGCTCCGGTTGCTGTTCTCTCCGGCCCCTCTTTCGCGATCGACGTCGCCAAGGGTCTTCCCACAGCCGTCACGCTGGCCTGCGAAGATCAGGCTCTTGGCGCGCGCTGGATGGAAAGCATTGGACGCCCGGAGTTTCGTCCGTACTGGAGCAACGATATTGTCGGCGCCGAGATTGGCGGCGCGGTTAAGAACGTGCTCGCCATCGCCTGCGGCGCGGTTGAGGGGCTTCAGCTTGGCAAGTCTGCACATGCTGCGCTCATTTCCCGCGGATTTGCTGAGATGGTCCGTCTCGGCAGCGCTATGGGCGCGCAACCCGAAACGCTTGCCGGCCTTTGCGGGCTTGGCGATCTGGTCCTCACCTGCTCGTCACCGCAATCGCGCAATATGAGCTTTGGCAAAGCACTCGGCGAAGGCCGCTCGCCGGCTGACATTCTGGCAGAACGCAAAGCCGTCACCGAAGGCGTCGCCACCGCACCCGGTGTCGTCGCGCTTGCGAAACGGTATGATATCGAAATGCCGATCTGTGAGGCCGTCGCCAATATTCTGGCCGGCAATATCACTTTGCGTGAGGCCATGAAGGGTCTGATCGAACGCCCGTTTAAGGCCGAAAACGTCCTATGAGCTTTACCACGCCGGACATAACCCGCGCGGTGACACAGGGCGCAGTCCGGCTGCTCGAACAAATGTCCCTCGCCTGCGTAACGGAGCTCGTGCTCGCAAACGGCAGACGCGCCGACATCATGGCGCTGAGCGAGAAAGGCGAGATTTGGATCGTCGAAGTCAAATCCGGAAAGCCCGACTTTGAGTCAGACGGCAAATGGCATGAGTATCGCCCCTATTGCGATAAGTTCTTCTTTGCCGTGCATGAGAGCTTCCCGACCGAGCTTCTGCCGCTTGATACCGGGCTGATTATTGCCGACCAGTTTGGCGGCGCGCTTATTCGGCCAGCGCCGGAACACAAACTCGCCGCAGCACGCCGCAAAGCCGTCACTCTGAAGCTGGCACGCACAGCCGCCCAACGCTTTTCCGCGCAACAATTCGCGGCTGGTTTCACGCCAGAATAAAACCTTCACTGACAAACCGAAACAATTCTGTATATCCTGCCCTCAACTGGGAGGGACACAATGCTGAAAACAACCATCGGACACCGCGACCTGATGCCGGACCTGATACGCGCCTGGGCGATTATCGGGATTGTGCTTGTAAACGTCGAAATGTTTTCAGCCGGACTGAATATCGGCTACCCATCCACCGGAGAGGCAGGCGATCACTGGGCCAAACTACTGGTGAACGGGCTTTTCACCCTGAAATCCTATTCTCTCTTTTCCATGATGTTCGGCGCTGGTCTCGGCTATCAGCTCGCATCAGCCGCGCGCACAGAAACCAATGCGACCGGGCGTTATTATCGCCGCATGGCCGGATTGCTGGCGCTTGGCCTGATCCATGTCATCTTCCTGTTTCTGGGCGATATTCTGGTGACCTACGCCATTCTGGGCAGCCTCCTTTATTTCTGCCGGAACGGAAAACCGAAAACACTCATCACCTGGGGCCTCGTGCTGATAGCGATTCAGACTGCCCTGATGATGCTTGGCGCAGGCGCCATGGCGATGATGGAAGGTATTACCGATCCTGCAGCCCGCCGCATGATGGATGATCAGATGGCCGAACAGCGTGAAGCCTTTCTGGCCATTGATGCCATATTTGCAGACGGCAGCTTCCTGCAGATCGCTGCTGCCAGAGCGTCTCTGATCCCAACCCTGCTTCCGACGGTCATGATGGTACAGGGCATCAGCGCATTCGGCTTTTTCCTGATCGGTCTCGGGTTTTTCAAATTGGGTCTGCTCAGTCAGCCAGACCATAAATTCTGGAAGACGTCGCTCTTCGTGCTTCTGCCAATCGGGCTCATTTTGAGCTTTTACGGCTCAAATGTTTATGTTGGAGCGCCGCAGCGTGAAAGCGCCCAGGGCCTGTTCGGCATGGCCATCATGATCTTAGGTTCGCCCTTCTCCACCTTTGGCTATATCGGCGTAATCGCCCTCATCGCACGCATGGGCACAGGGCCGGTTCTTCAATTTCTGGCGCGAGGCGGATCAGCCACGCTGTCAGCTTATCTTCTGCAATCAGTCATAATGTGCATCGTAACCCTGCCGATCGGCTTTGGCCTCTTTGGACAGCTAGGCGCGTTGCCAGCCGTTCTGATTGCGCTGGCGACCGGCATCTTCACGCTTTGCTTTGTGAGCCTCTGGCTGACCAAGTTTAAACGGGGACCGATGGAAATTCTCCTTCGCCGCTGGACCTACCTCGGTTACCGCCAGCCACTACAGAGAAACAACGCATGACACATTTATGCGCAGCGCTGGTGATGCCTGCCTTTCTTCTATTGGCTGCGTGTGGCCAACAGGAGGAACGCCTCGCCCGTGCTGAAACACTGGCGAGCGCAGTTCAGGATCAGGTTGTAGAGACTGTGACGGGAGAAACAGCCCCTACCGATCCATTCCCCGAGGCCGCGAACGACGACTAGACCTCGCCCCGATGGTGAAACCCGTTTCACAGGCCACCGTCGGGCGATTAGTTTGTATTATGAAGCGCGACATCGGATTGGGGCTAAGCCGTGCGTAAACCCGTAACGCCAGCAAACGTATTTATTCTGGAGATTGGCATCGCCGCGGCGATCGCCATGGTCGGCGCTATGGCTGTGCTTCTGACCATGGTTCCGCCCGCAGATCGCCAAAGCGCGCCTATAATCATGGATGCGGCTGAACGCTTTGACGGCCTGTCGCGGCCTGCCGAAATCATTCGGGCCAGCACCCGCGCAGGCATCATCAGCGAGACAGAAGCAACGCGCACATCAGGTGCCGCGCAGCCACCCCGCTTCATTGTCAGCCTTAGCTCGCACTCCGAAGCGGCACACTTTCTTAGAACCTTCCGCGAAAATCGAGGCGCCGCCCGCGCGCAATTTGCCGATTGGACTAAAGCCAATCCGACATTCCGAGGTTTTTATCTGGAAGGTATCACGACGTCCGGCGAGGCAATCCTCACCTATCGTCTGGCGGGAGATCCGCGCCCCGCAGGTGAGCTAGAAGTTGCACTTACACGCCAGCTGAATGCGTCCGGTGATGTTCGCCACATCACTTCACTGGCAGGCAGGCGGGCGGCGCGATAGCCGCCCGGCCAGATCATCAAACTCAGAGCGCGAGCTCGAAGATCTTCTCATAATCAGCCTGCGTGACAGGCTTGGCGTTGCCATAGTGCGCAAGGTCTTTCAGTGCGTACTCGACGATTGACGGGCCGTGATCGGCTGTAACGCCGATATCTGACAGCTTAGCCGGAATGCCGATATCTTCGTTCAGCTTGGCAATCGCATCGCCTACACATGCACCTTCTTTGAGGTTCATCATCTGACGAATGCGCTGGAATTTACGCTCGTCAGCATCTGCGTGGAAGCGCATGAAGTGCGGCAGGAAGATCGCGTTCAGCGTACCGTGGTGCAGCTTGAGGTCATGCAGACGACCTGCCGCGTGAGACATAGCGTGTACGCCGCCAAGACCTTTCACGAAGGCAAGCGCGCCTTCAAAAGAAGCCACCATCATGTTCCAGCGGGCATCCGCATCAGAACCGTCCTGAACAGCGCGCTTCAGCCAGCCATCACCAACCGCGCGGCCAAGGCCTTCATAGCCAATGCCTTCAGCTGGCGGGTTCACTGTCGGTGTCAGGATCGCTTCGATACAGTGCGTAACAGCGTCCATACCTGTGGCAGCCGTCAGCAGCGGCGGCAGGCCGAGTGTCAGATCAGGGTCACAGATTGCAGTCGCCGGAACGAGGTGCGGAGACGCATAAGTCTGCTTGTGACCGTCATTCTGGATGATGATCATACCGACACTGACTTCAGACCCTGTACCGGCCGTTGTCGGGATGGCGATCAACGGCGGGATTTTGCCAATTTTCTTGCTGCCGCCGACAGTCGCGCCATAATCGGCGAGATTTCCGCCATGGCTCGCCATGAGGCCAACAGCCTTTGCAAGGTCCATGGAAGAGCCGCCACCAAGCGCGATAATACCGTCACAGCCGGACTCTTTGTACATCGCAGTGACTTCCGTCACCTGCTTTTCGGTTGGGTTCGGCTCGGTTCCGGCGAACACTTCGTGCGCACCGCTGATATTTTCTGTGACTTTGTCCAGCAGACCGACTTGTTTAATGCCCGGGTCAGTGACTACAAATCCCTTTGTGATATTAAGACCGGCCATGGTCTTGCCAAGCTTTGTGATGGCGCCATGATCGAGAATGCACGGTGTTACGAAATTGATGACAGGCATTATGTTTCTCTCCCCTGAGATGCTAGTTGCAAAAAAGCCTAAGGCGCGCCTGTAAGCAATGAAAAATCGGCAGAAAGTGATAGTTAGCTATCTCTTTTTGACGTAGGTCCGGAGTAAAGAGTTGGAAAATCAGGCTAAAACCCCACTTCTCAGCATAGAAAATCTCGCTGTGGAATTCGATACGCCGGATGGCGTTGTGAACGCAGTGAAGGGGGTCAGCTTTGAAGTCTTCCCGGGCGAATGCGTCGGCGTTGTCGGCGAATCGGGATCAGGCAAAAGCCAGTCCGCCCTCGCGGCGATGGGCCTTCTTGCAGCAAACGGACGCACCAAAGGTCAGGTGAAGTTTGAGGGCAAAAGCCTGCTCGGCATGAGCCAGAGCGAACGACGCATGATGCGCGGCTCTCAAATGTCCATGATCTTTCAGGACCCGCTGACATCCCTCACCCCGCATATGACGGTCGGCGCACAGCTTCGCGAAGTGCTCGCTATTCACCGCAAACTGCGCGGCAAGGAAGCCGATAAAGAATGTATTGAATGGCTGGAGCGTGTTCGCATTCCAGACCCTGCCCGCCGTATGGACCAGTTCCCGCACGAACTTTCAGGCGGTATGCGCCAGCGCGTCATGATTGCGATTGCCATGCTATGTGGCCCGAAGCTTCTTTTCGCAGACGAACCGACAACCGCACTCGACGTCACCGTTCAGGCGCAGGTTCTGGCGCTGATGAACGACCTGAAATCAACAACCGATACAGGCATCGTTCTCATTACCCACGACATGGGCGTTGTTGCACGCATGTGCGACCGCGTCGTGGTGATGAAGCAAGGTGAGATCGTAGAGACTGGTACGGTTGACCAGATTTTCTACGAGGCGCGCCATGACTATACAAAAAAGTTGTTGGAGGCAGTGCCGAGAATTGACCAGCCGGATCGTCCGGGTCGCACTAGCCTCACGCCGCCGCCCCCTGCAGACGTAAAGCCGGTTCTGGTGGCTGACGATGTACGCGTCAGCTTCCCGATCAAAACCGAAGGCGGCTTTTTTGGTACGACCAGACAGCTTCGCGCCGTTGATGGCGTGAGCTTTGATCTGCGCCCAGGCGAGACACTCGGCGTGGTTGGCGAGTCCGGTTGCGGCAAGTCCACGCTTGCCCGCGCTGTTCTTCAGCTTGTCGAGCCAACAGGTGGATCCGTCTCATGGATCGGCAAGGATATCACCAAAGCCGGCCAGGACGGGCTGAAAGAAGTCCGCCGCGATCTGCAAATCGTTTTTCAGGATCCGTTTGCGAGCCTCGACCCCCGCATGACCGTCGGCCAGTCAATGGCGGAGCCGCTGACCGTGTTCGAGCCTTCGCTCTCGCGTAAAGATCGTGAACTCCGCGTTCGGGAAATCATGCCGCGCGTCGGCCTCGATCCGGCACTGATCAACCGGTATCCGCACGAACTGTCAGGCGGCCAGAACCAGCGTGTCGGCATTGCCCGCGCGATGATCATGAAGCCGAAGCTGGTCATCTGCGACGAGGCCGTTTCCGCCCTCGACGTTTCGGTTCAGGCACAAATCATCGACCTGCTGATCGAGCTGCAGGCGGAATTTGATCTGGCGATGATCTTTATCAGCCACGACCTTGCTGTTGTGCGTGAAATCTCACATCGCATCATGGTGCTATATCTTGGCCGCGTGGTTGAGATTGCAGGGCGTGACGCAATCTATGAAGACCCGCGTCACCCGTACACCAAGTCTCTCATTGCGGCCGTCCCTAATCCGGACCCACGCGCTGAGAAGGACCGTGATATTGTGAAGCTTCAGGGCGACCTGCCGTCACCTCTGGATCGCCGCGCAACGCTGCGGTTCATGAAGTCCAAGCTGGTTGATGATGCCGATACCGAACAGTATCGACCGCAACTTATCGAAGTTGGCCCGGGTCACGTCGTGGCTGAGCATGACCCATCAGAGCTGAGCAACGGTCTGCTGGCGAGCTAAGCTCTCAGACCTTTCGAGCGATGATGGTGTCCTGATAGCCAAACTGGCTATGGGGGTTAGCCCAGTTTCCATACTCAATGGCCTCGATTGCGAGGCCATTTTTGAGATAGGCCTCACGCACCCAATTTTCCGAAAATGCGATGGCCGCTTCGGGGTTATCTTCAAGCGTCGTCTTTGAAACCTCATCCACCGGAAACCTGAACGTCAGGCGCGGGGCTTTGCAGGCTTCCGTCTGCGGGTTCAGCAAAAACCACGTAATCAGGCAACGGCCGCCCGGCTTCAGCGAGCGCGTAATCTCAGACAGGTAACGCTCCACATCCTTCTGGAACATGTGCGTGAAGACAGACGTCAGAAACGCGAAATCATAGGCATCGCTGTCGGATGGGAATGTATAGGCAGATGCTTCGGTCTTGCCGTCCGCGTTATAGCGGGCGTTGAACACATCGGCGTGGACGAATGTGAAATTCGGCAGATCATCATAGTGCGTCTGGCACCATTCAACGCCTGCTTTCACTATATCGAACCCGAGATAGCGCCCTTCCGGCACCAGAAACTCCGTCAGCGGACGCGCCATACGACCCTGCCCGCACCCCACATCAAGAATGGCCATATCCGTCGTCACACCATGACGTTTGAGTGTCTTCAGGAAGTCGTCGCCAACCGCCACAAAATCCCCGCCGCCAACAAACGTGTCACGACGGTTTGGCACACGCGGATCCTTCACCGGATCAATAATGTCTTTCACCGCATAGCCCGCCCATTTCAGGCGTGTGCGCACATTTACCGGCAGGATGGATTTGATCGCGTCTTTCATGATCGCCGCGCTCCGATAGCAGATTTACTCGACACATAGTTGCCGGATGCGAAGTTAAGGCTACACATGTGGGATAACTATACGGGAAAGGAAGCACAATAATGGCAAGTCCAAATCTTCAACGCTGGTATGACCATATGCAGAGCCATGATCATCAGGAGCTGCGCGATATGCTGGCAGATGATGTGGTTTTCCACTCGCCGGTCGTTCACACACCCCAGCGTGGCAAAGAGATTACCTTCCAATACCTTGCTTCTGCAGAGAAAGTTCTGGGCGGCGAAGATTTTGTCTATGTGCGCGAATTCGATCTGGGCGACCGCGCCGTTCTTGAATTCGAGACCAAAATCGACGGCATCTATATCGATGGTATCGACATGATTTCATGGAATGAGGCTGGACAAATTACCGATTTCAAAGTGATGGTCCGCCCGTTGCAGGCTATCAATATGCTGCACGCCAAAATGAAAGAAATGCTCGAAAGGCTGAAAGCTCAGTAAGGACTGATGTTAAACGTGACCGAAAACACCCTAAAGCTCGAAGATGTTCAGGCCGCTGCGGACGTAATCGCAGGACAGGTGGAGCATACCCCTATGCGTCACTCGCGGACGCTGTCAGAGATTACGGGTGCGGAAGTCTGGATTAAGTTCGAGAACTTCCAGTTCACAGCAGCCTTCAAAGAACGCGGGGCGCTGAACCGCCTCATGGGTCTGACCGATGAGGAGAAACAGCGCGGCGTGATCGCTATGTCTGCGGGCAACCACGCCCAGGGTGTCGCTTATCACGGACAGCGCCTTGGCATTCCGGTGACCATCGTCATGCCGGAAAACACGCCTTTCGTGAAAGTGCAGCATACGCGCAACTATGGAGCGCGCGTGATCCTGAAAGGCAGCACGCTGATCGAAGCCAATGAGCATGCCCAGATGCTGTGCGAGAAGGAAAACCTCGTCTTCCTTCATCCGTTTGACGACAAGCTCGTCATGGCCGGTCAGGGCACAATTGCGCTTGAAATGCTGGATGACGTCTCAAAGCCGCTGGATTGCCTTGTCATTCCGGTTGGCGGCGGCGGCCTGATCAGCGGCATCGCGACAGCCGCCAAAGCGCTGCAGCCGGACATTGAAGTCATTGGTGTTGAAGTCGAACAATTCCCTGCGCTCTTCAACGAGCTTAAAGGCGAACCACCGAAAGCAGGCGGCACAACGATTGCCGAAGGCATTGCGGTTAAAACCGTAGGACGCCGCAATTTTGAAATCTGCCAACGCCTTGTCGATGACGTGGTGCTTGTCGACGAAGACACGATCGAGCGCGCCATCACGCTTTATGCAACGGTCGAGAAAACGATTTCAGAAGGTGCCGGTGCAGCAGGACTTGCCGCGCTTCTGGCTCACCCGACGAGATTTTCTGGCAAACGTGTCGGGCTCGTCCTGTGCGGCGGCAATATCGATACGCGTCTGCTGGCGTCAGTTCTGACACGCAGCCTTGTGCGCGACCAACGTCTCGTGAACATCCGAATTCTCGGCGATGACCGTCCGGGCCTGCTGGCGCTCGTCTCCAAAGTGATCGGCGATTCCGGCGCGAACATTATCGAGGTCGCCCATAACCGTCTTGCGCTGGACGTTCCGGCCAAAGGCGCAGAATTTGATATCCTCGTAGAAACACGCGATGCGCAGCACACTCAGGAAGTGATCGAAGCCCTGACGGCTGCCGGCTATCCGCCACGCAAGCTCTGATCTCAGACACAAGGAAACAGTAATGCTGAAACCTACTCTCCTCGCGCTTTCTATGAGCGCTGCTTTCGGACTGGCTGCCTGCGAACAGGGCGCGTCCACAACGAGCGCAGCGCCGCGCATGGAAGCCACACCAGCGGCCGATCCATCCGATCCGTGGGCGACTTACGCGAATGACGGCTGGGACCATGAAGGTGAAGCCGTCAATGTCATGGAATCAGGCCTCGAATACATCGTTCTCACAGCGGGCCCGGAATGCGAATCCAACGTCAATAATGACGACATTGCGCTCGCTCACTATGAAGGCCGCCTCGTCGACGGCACAGTGTTTGACTCGTCGTTCGCGCGTAACCAGCCGTCTCAGTTTCCGGCGAACCGCGTCATTCGTGGCTGGACTGAAGCTCTCGGCATGATGTGTCCGGGCGATGACTGGCTTCTTTATATTCCGTCCGAGATGGCATATGGCCAGAACCCGCGCCCAGGCGGCCCGATCAGCCCGGGTGACGACCTGATCTTCCGTATCGTGCTGCTCGACGAAATGAACATGACCTCCAGCTATGAAGCTGACATCTGGTCAGGCGAAGCGTTCAACTAAATTGCTATCATTCGCCGGCAGCGCCTTACCGGACGGCGAATGAATTACCCCCATAATAACTCAAAGCGGGTGGTTGTCTGTCCCAACAGGCTTCCACCCGATTTGCATTCAAGCGGCGCGAGTCGCTCTCCAGCTGGTCATCCCGCTCTAGCATGTAGAGTATATAGACCTGCTCGCGATACTCACTAACCGCAGGTGCAGGCGTAAAATCACGCCGACGTTCGGGGAAACGCTCAATGCCCGGCACCACCTCAGGGAAGCCCGCAACCGAGCCAGCATTGCGCTGATCCAATTCCGCAAATGCGGTGTAGAGCCAGTATTTAGAATTATACGTCGACTCATATGGCGAGATGATTTCGCGGCGCCCCTGAACATCAATACCGGCAGCGCAGGTCATCGAGTAGAGAAGCGATGGCAGCGTGAGCGACAGGCCCAACTGGTCCAGGCTTTCCTGCGTCAATGCTTCATAGCGTTCGCGAACGCCCGACTCATTGCGAACCGTCTCGTAAATTTCATCATAGGCCGCGCGTTGTTCGGGAAGATACAGCCCGCGAAACGGGGAAATGCTTTCGCGGGACGTATCCTGCAGCGACATATCAAGTTCACGGGGCTCATCGGAACTTGCCATGGCGCGGATGGAAGACAAAGACGACACGGCTGCACTTGGTTCGGCAGGCTCGCTTGTCGCAGTTTCAACAGGCGCTGGCGCAGGCTCTTCAGCTGCACATGAAACCATACTGGCGCAGATTGCAGCCGCACATAAAGCTCTAAAACCTGACACTCCAGCCCTCCCCGATCAGGCTGGAACTTTATGTGTGATTTTGCGCAGGTGCAATCTAAACGGGCGCTATCCGTTTTCTTCGGCTTCAGCCTGCTCGCGGGCAATAATCAGGGCCGCAATGTCAGATTCATAGGTTTCAAGGCAGCTGTTCAGCTCTTCTTGCAGAGCGTCACGGTCAGCGCTTTCAAGCAATGCGTCACGCATGAGGAAATAGTTCAGATAATGGCGTGTCCGTAGGCGGTTTTCTTCGGCCTCAAGCGCGCGGCGATGGTTGAAGCGGTCAAGCGCTGTTCCGTTTTCCTGCAAATCGATCATCTGCGCTTCGAACGCCTGAAAACCTTCGCTGTCCATATCGTCTGCAGTGATCGTGATCGAAAGCTCTGTAAAATCAATCGCATGATCAAGCGCGACATGTGGAACAAGCACGCCCAGACGGCCCAGAACGTCAGCCGATACCGCGCAGGACATCATAGTCTGATAAGACTCAAAGCTTTTGCCCGGGCGCACAACCGGCAGGCTCTCGCGCGTCGCCGCGAGCGAACGGGAAAGATAATCACTCTCGGCACGCGCATCAGCCAGCAAGCCGTTCAACAGGTCGCGCTCATATATCGTGTAATCGAGCCCATATTTGAACGGGTCAATATTTTGCGCTGCGGCTTCTACAGCATTCGGATCAACTACATCCACACGCTCTTCATTCAGACTGTCCCGCAGCCCTGACAAAGTGCGAATATTCTCAGCACCCGCACCGTCGGCTTCGGTTGGAACATCTGAGCCACCACAGGCGTTCAGCACCAGAAGGGAAGCAATAAAAAGAGGGATGGCGGTACGCGTCATTATGAATTCCTGATTTGATACTTAGTTACATAATGCCGGGCGTGGATTTCTTCCAGAAAGAACTACACATCGCCCAAATCAAAAAAATGACGCCTGCGTCATAGTTTTTGGCGAAGAGCTGTGATATAACCCTCTCAAAGACCTATTCGGGGAGAAGAAAAATGGCAGATACCGCCTCTGAAGTTGCTGATACTCAGGAAGAACGCGATTGGCGTCTGGATCGTAAATACGTGATCCCTGGCGGCCCTGTCCGGCCTGCAAGCTCGCTCGACCTTTCTGATCTTGATATCTCGGATCCTGAACTCTGGCGCCGCGAAGCCTACTGGGACCGTTTCGCCCGTCTTCGCGATGAAGAGCCGGTCCACTACTGCTCAGAGAGCGCGGTTGGCCCATACTGGTCCGTTACACGCTATGAAGACATTATGGCTGTCGACACAGACCATAAGCGTTTCTCTTCTGCGGGCGGCATTACGCTGGTTGACCTGGACGAAGACTTTTCGCTTCCGATGTTCATCGCGATGGACCAGCCAAAGCACGACGTTCAGCGTAAGACAGTTCAGCCAATCGTGGCACCGGACAATCTGCGCAACTTCGAAAGCCTGATCCGCGAGCGCACAGCTAAAGTGCTCGACAGCCTGCCAGTTGGCGAGCCGTTCGACTGGGTCGACACCGTTTCTATCGAGCTGACAACTATGATGCTCGCGACACTGTTCAACTTCCCGTTCGAAGATCGCCGCAAGCTCACACGTTGGTCTGACGTTGCGACTGGCCGTGAGAACCCTGAGATTTGCCCGGGCGGCGAAGAACAATGGCGCGCAGAGCTGATGGAATGCCTCGGCTATTTCACAGAGCTCTGGAACCAGCGCGTCAACGCGAACGAGCCAGGCAATGACCTGATCTCCATGCTGGCAACCGGTGAGCACACCAAAAACATGGAGCCGATGGAATATCTCGGTAACGTCATTCTGCTCATCGTGGGCGGTAACGACACGACCCGTAACTCCATGACGGCATCTGTGCTTGGCATGAACCTGTTCCCGAAGGAATTCGACAAACTGAAAGCCAATCACGATCTGATCCCGAGCATGGTCTCCGAGATCATTCGCTGGCAGACACCGCTGGCGCACATGCGCCGTACGGCTCTGGAAGATGTCGAGCTTGGCGGCAAGACGATCAAAGCCGGTGAGAAAGTTCTCATGTGGTATGTGTCCGGCAACCGTGACGAGCGTCATTTCGAGCGCCCGAACGATATCTGGATTGATCGTCCAAAAGTTCGCAGCCACCTGTCCTTCGGCTTCGGCATTCACCGCTGCGTGGGTAACCGCCTCGGCGAAATGCAGCTGAAAATTCTCTGGGAAGAGTTCTTCAAGCGCTTCGAAGACATCATCGTTGTTAAAGATGCTGTCCGCACACCAAGCTGCTTCGTGAAGGGCTATACGGAAATGATGGTTGAACTGGTGCCGAAGAAATAGTCGCCAGTCAGACTGAACAAACGAAAAGCCCGGGCATATGTCCGGGCTTTTTCTTATGACGCTGGATCGCCTTTAGCAGCCCGATACTCTGCAAAGGTCTGATCCGGATTATCGCCCAGCTCATAAGCGACATAATTCTTCAGCTCTTCAGTCACGAGCTGAACGTCTCCGGCCAGTTCTTCAGGCTGAATAGGTTCGCCAGCCGTCATCTCAAAACGCGAGCCTTTCTTGTTAAGCAGCTCATAGAACAGCGTAATATCGCGCAGCTCTCCAGAGACCTTCGAAAGGAAGTAAAACAGCCAGGAATTTCTGGCATTCACATGAACAGGGATGATCGGGCATTTCTGCTTGCGAGCAAGCGTCGCCACGGTCTGAAACCATGGTCTTTCTGTCAGGCCATCTTCTTCCATGGCAGCCAGACGCCCTGAAGGGAAAATGACAACGCATTTTTCGGCTTCGAAGGCTTCTTTTGCGCGGCGCAGTGTTTCTTTCGCTTTGGCGGGAGAGCGTTTCTCGGCCACCCATTCCACCGGAATAATGACGTCTACCATGCGCGGGCTGACGCGGATCGCATCAGCATTCGCAAAGAAGAGAATATCGCTGCGAATACGCTTCAGCGCCTCCCACATGGCGACACCATCGGCGAGCCCTGTCGGATGGTTTGCTGCGATGATTACGCGCCCCGTGGCTGGTATCCGGTCGAATTGATGCAAATCGAGGCCGATATCGAGGTCTTCCACCAGAAAATCGAAGGAATCCCGCCCGCGCAGTTTTTCAATATAGTCTGCCATTTTCACAGCGCGCCGATAGCCCAGCATGCCAAACAGGATCGGACGCAGAAACGGCCAGCTCCAATGGCCAGCAAAACTCGGACAGCGCTCTTCAATGAGCACATCCACGATGTGAACATCGTCACGCTCGGCGTCAGGAAGAAAGAGGGCCGTATTGTCTGTCGTCTTTTCGCTGGATGTCATTGCCGGGCGCCTGAATGAAACTAACTGGGCTATCAAGAGCCTGTAATTATTTCAAATTGTCTGAATCGCGTCTGAAAAGCGTTAACGCGAATCGTGATCCTCATTAAGTGTTAACGCGCTCGTGCGCGGAACCGGTAATCATTTATTGCCGACGCGCTAACGAGTGGGGTCAAACCGACTTTGGCAGAAACAACTCGTTTCGGTTTCGTAATGTTACCGAAAAACCTGAAATGACGGGAGTTTTGAGGCGATATTATGATATGCCAACCGCAGAAGAGAGATTTTCATTTCGAAACCGAAACGTCTTATCGTTAATCATTTTACCGAAAAAATTAACCTCACTCTCATAAACTTTAACGCGAGGAGACCGTTAAATTTACTTTCCGGAAAGGGTCTTGAGGCAAACTCCACGTGTTATTGAGGATTTGACCTGTTTGTCAGGTGTAGGGGTTGAAAATGAAAGTGTTATGGGTCGAAGATCATCATCGCGCTCAGGAAATGCTTATGGTTGCCGCAACAAAAGCAGTCCGTAAGCGTATTCAACTTGATCTCGTTATTGCCGCGAACCTGATGGAAGCGGAACGCCGTATCCGCTACGAACAGTTCGATCTGGTCGTTCTGGATCTTCGCCTTCCGGACAGCTTCGACGAAAGCATGACGCTGACGCGCGTTGCATCTATGGGCAATTTCCGCATGGCCGTCGTCTCTGCCAGCGAGAACCGTGAAACAGTCGCACAAGCAGCTATTGCTGCAGGCTGCGATTGCGCACCAAACGCCGTTGCGAAAGAAGACCTTCCGTTCAACCGCTTTATCCAGCGTCCGGAAGAGTTCTACGAATTCCTGCAAAGTCTTATGCCACAGGCAGAGCCGCAAGCCGCCTGAAAGCAAGGTGACGGCTCGTCAGACAGCTAAACCTGTCAGGACCCCGGGGACGCGAAACCTCCGGGGTTTTTTGTGTCTTGATTTCGGGCAAAGGCGCAAAACAGCCTGACCGCAAACAAACTTTTTTGATTCCCGCGGGTTTAACCACTAAGTGAGGTGCAACGACCTGCCGCACTGCTCAAATCTGCCGGAGACGCCCTAGCGTGGAAGACTTACTTACATCGCGCGCAACCCTGATTTTTCTGGTTGCGAACATCGCATTGAGCGTCATGGCCTTTTCCAACGACGGATTGATGCGCTGGGGTATTCTGAACACGCGCGCTGTTCTTCAAGGTAAGGACTATCACCGCCTGCTGACATCAGGCTTTTTGCATGCTGACCCGACGCACTTATTCGTCAATATGCTCACGCTCTTCTTCTTCGGGCCCGTAGTTGAACGCGTGCTTGGAAGCCAGAGCTTCTTCCTGATCTATCTGGGCGCCCTGCTCGGCGGCAATCTGTTTGCGCTCTGGCGGCATAGAAACGACCCTAACTATATGGCGCTTGGTGCTTCGGGGGCCGTGTCTGGCATCATCTTCACCTTCTGCCTGTTCGCGCCGTTTCAGCTACTTTATGTGTTTTTCTTTCTCCCGCTTCCGGCAGTCGTATTCGCATTGCTGTACGTAGCTTACAGCATTTACGGCATGCGCGCCGCGCGGGATAATATCGGCCATGACGCGCATCTGGGCGGCGCTTTGATTGGTATCGCAATCGCTATCCTGCTTCACCCGGAGCTCTTAAGCATCTTCATCGGCCAGATTACGCGGGCTCTGGGGGCTTAATGGGCACTCTGTATAAAGAATACGAGGCAAAAACGGCCAGCGGCGCCATAGAGTTTGACGCGGCACAGGCCGAGGTCGCCCGCCTTCTGGATGACCTTCAGGACCGTATTGAAAATCGCGGCAAGAAGGGTTGGTTCTCAAAGCCTAAGAAAGTTCGCGGGCTTTATCTCTGGGGCGGCGTCGGGCGTGGCAAATCCATGCTGATGGACCTCTTCTTTTCGACCACGACTGTCGAGCACAAGCGCCGCGTGCACTTTCATGACTTCATGCAGGAAGCCCACGCGTTCATAAACGACTGGAAAAAGCTCACCCCGTCAGAGCGCCGTGCTTCAGGCTGGGCAGTTAAGGGCGGCGTGGACGATCCTATCCCGCCAGCCGCCAAAAAAATTGCTGCCAGTGCCGAACTCCTCTGCTTTGACGAGTTTCAGGTCAAAGACATCGCCGATGCCACGCTGATTGGCCGCCTGTTCGAACACCTTCTCGCCCGTGATGTGGTCGTCGTCGCGACGTCCAACCGTCCGCCGGATGATCTTTATAAGAACGGCCTCAACCGCCAGCGCTTCCTGCCTTTCATCGAACTTCTGAAAGACACGCATGACGTTCATGAAATCCGTTCTGACCGTGACTATCGACTTGAGCGCCTGACGGCGGCGCCGGTTTATTACTCTCCGCTGGGCCCCGAAGCGGATGCGAGCATTGATGCCGCCTGGGAACGCCTCACTTCAGGTGCAGAGCCACACGAAACACATCTGACGGTGCATGGCCGTGAATGGCGCATCCCCGCGCAGGCAGCTGGTGTTGCCCGCATGAGCTTTGAGGAGCTCTGCGACAGGCCACTCGGCGCCGCAGACTATCTGTCACTTGCCCGCCATTTCGATACGGTTCTCATCGAGCACGTGCCAATCCTCAGCCCGGAAAACCGTAACGCCGCTACGCGCTTTATCACTTTGATTGATGCGCTCTACGAGGCCCGAGCCAAGGTCATTATTTCTGCCGAAGCCGAACCGACCGAGCTCTACGTCTCAGGCGATAGCGCATTCGAATTTGAACGGACTTCATCGCGCCTGTTTGAAATGCGCAGCGCTGACTATCTCGCCGCTGAGCGCATCACCGAGCCAGAAGAGAGCTAGTCAGCCTCAATCACGCTGATGATAACTGGCAACAGGCCTGTTGCCATCACCTCTACACCCTCGGCTGTCGGATGAAGTCCGTCCCCCAACAAGAGAGACGGCGTATTCCAGACACCTGCCATGAGGTCTGGATACAGCGGCACGTCATAGGCTGTGGCGAGCTCCGGATAAATCGCCGCATATTCAGCCTCAAGGCTATCATCCGCGCCTTCAGAGCGCGGCGACAGGCCTGCCAGAATGACTTCAATCCCGTCTTGCTGAGACTGTTCGATAAGGGCTGAGAGATTATCCTGCGCAAGGCTGGACGGCAGGCTGGAGAGGAAATCATTCGCGCCGAGCGCAATCACCACGATATCCGGATCAGTTGATGCCACGCTCCAGTTATAGCGCGCGCGGCCCATAGAGGTGGTATCACCTGAAACTCCCGCATTGATCACCTCGATCTCATAGCCCGCCTCGGTGAGCTTTCGATCGACAACGGATGGCAAGGCGGCCGCATCGGGCAATCCAAAACCTGCGGTCAGGCTGTCGCCGAGCATGACAATCACTTGCGCATCACCTTCGGCGACGTCAGCAACCGTAACGTCGTCAGTAACTGAGGCTGGCGGCTCTGCAGGAGGCTCATTCTGGGCAGAACAGCCAACCAGCAGCAAAACAGACATCACGAAAGCTTGAAAACCCATTTGCTTCACCATCTTCCCTGACTTTCCTGCCATTCGTATGCTCCATATAGGTCATTCCAACCAAACCGTGATCGGAGCGCTCCATTGGCTGAATCCCTGAACCTGCATGATGTAAGGCTGACGCTGCCTGCGCAATCCGGTCCGGTCGAAATTCTCAAAGGTGTGAGCCTGAAAGTCGAGCCCGGCGAATGCGTTGCCGTTATTGGTCCATCAGGATCTGGCAAATCTTCGCTTATTTCCATTGCGGCAGGGCTTGAGCGCATCACATCCGGCAAAGTCGAACTTCTGGGAACCGACATAACAGGAATGAGCGAAGATGCCTTGGCGCGTCTTCGTCGCGGCCGCGTCAGTCTGATCTTTCAGTCCTACCATTTGCTGCCGACCATGACGGCGCTCGACAATGTGCGCGTGCCACTCGAAATTTCCGGCATTGAGGGCGTGAAAGACAAAGCCACAAAGCTGCTTCAGGAAGTGGGTCTGGGCGACCGGCTTGATCACTATCCCGGGCAAATGTCCGGCGGGGAGCGCCAGCGCGTTGCCGTCGCGCGTGCCCTTGCCAGTGATCCCGAAATCGTTTTCGCCGATGAACCGACGGGAAACCTCGATGGCGATACTGGTGCAGGCGTTGCCAACATGCTGTTCGATATCGTCCAGAAGCGGAAAGCCGCGATGGTCCTCGTCACCCATGACCGGGAACTGGCCAAGCGCGCAGACCGCATCGTCACCATGCGCAATGGAAACCTTGAAGCATGAGTGCAGCCTGGCGCATCGCGATACGTGAGCTATCCGGCGGGCTGAAAGGCTTCTGGATTTATCTTGCCTGCATCACACTGGGCGTCGCGGCCATTTCGTCTGCCGGCTCGGTAACGGAAGTCTTCACACGCGGCCTTGCCGGTGAAGCCCGTATGCTACTCGGCGGTGACGCCATGTTTGCCGTGAACCAGCGCAGGCTGTCAGAGGACGAACGTGCCTACGCGGAAAACCTGGGCGATGTCTCTGAAAAGATCACGCTCACGGTCATGGGTACTGCAGGCGATTTACGCCGACAGGTCGATCTGACGGGCATAGATGATGCCTTCCCTCTGGTCGGGGAGATGGAACTGACGGGCGATACAAGCGCGACGTTCGAACAGCGAGGCGAACTATGGGGCGCCGCTGTCAGCCAGAGCTTTCTGGACCAGTTTGATGCCGCCATCGGTGATGAAATCAATCTTGGCCCGGTACGCGCGGAAATTCGCGCCCGCCTTGACCGCTTGCCCGACCAGATCGGAACGCCCGGCTCGTTCGGGCCTGAAGCTGTGGTCAGCATTCGCGCACTGGAAGCGGCAGACAGGCTCGGTGTCGGCCAACTCTTCCGGACACGTCTGATCGTCAGTGCCGATACTGAACTGCCCATTCGGGAATTGCGGGAGGAATTCGACGCGGCCTTTCCCGAAGCCAATGTGCGCATCCGTGGACCTGAGAATGCCGTTGATGGCTTGCAGGACCTCCTTCAGACATTGAATGATTTTCTGTCGATCATCGGGATCGCAGCCCTGATCGCAGGTGGCATCGGCGTCGAACAGGCAACGACCTCCTTTTTACAGTCTCGTACCTCCGCCATTGCAGCCTTAAAAGCGCTCGGCGCTGAAAGCGGCCTTATCCGTACTGCCTACACCATTCAACTTGGGACGCTCGCCCTGCTCGGTGGCGCACTGGGGCTCATCATAGGTGCTGCAGCGCCTTATCTCATGGTGAGCTTTGCGGGAGATCAGATCGCCCTGCCGCAAGCGTTGTCCATCTATCCGATACCTTTAATCACGGCGCTTGCGCTTGGCCTTCTGAGTGCCGGTTTCTTTGCAATTCCCGCCATTGGCCGCGCACGCGCGACGCCGCCATCGGCGCTTTTCCGAAACCTCTCTGAAGAGAGCCGGACGCGCACACCTTTCCTGGAACGCAGCCTGTCGCTCGCCTGTCTTGCCGGATTTGTCTTGCTATCCACGCTTAGCAGCTCTCGCCCGATGATCACGCTCGCGCTTCTGGCAGGTACAGCGATTATCTGGGGCGCTTTCCTGCTCACGGCGTGGTTGATCAAACGTGCTGCAAAGCCCGTGGCAGACAAATCGCGCGGCCTGACGCGGCTCGCCTTTTCCAATATTTCAGGGCCCGGCTCTCTTGCCAGCGCAATCGTGCCGTCTCTCGGTATTGGGCTCGCGCTATTGTCTCTGGTCGTCGCTGTACAGGCCAATCTGCTCCGCCAAATTCAGGAAACAGCGCCCGCCAACGCGCCGTCTCTGGTCTTCACCCAAATTCCGGGCGATCGCGCGGAAGATTTTGACCAACTCATATCAGGCTTCGGTGTGGATATTGACGATAGCGATGCCTATCGCCGTGCGCCCTTCCTGCTCGTCCGCATTACCGAGCTCAATGGCGTCCCAACTGCCGAAGCAGAGATCGCAGACAGTGAGAGATGGGCGGTTCGCGGTGAGACCAATGTGACCTTCCTCGGCCCCGAACCCGAAGGCGGTGAAACAGTCGAAGGTGAATGGTGGGCAGAAGACTATTCCGGACCGCTTCTGGTCTCTGTTGAAGAGGGCGCGGCGCGCGGTCTTGGTCTTTCGCCCGGCTCGACGATTGGCCTTCGGGTATTTGGTCGTGATCTCACAGCAGAAGTGGCCGCCATCCGCCGCGTAGAATGGGGCACGTTTGATATTGGGTCGAACACAGCTTTCATCTTCTCGCCCGGCACGCTGGAAGCGGCAAACCCGTCTCATGTCGCTATTGCGCGAACAGAAGGCAGCGAGGACCGCGCGTTGATAGCAGCGCTGAAAGATGATTTTGCAGGCGTCGTCGTATTCGAAACACGTCCTGCGCTGGAAGCTGCATCCAAAATCTTCGATGATATCGCCCTCGCCGTGAATGCGGCTGCCAGCGTCGTCACGATTGCGGGCCTTCTCGTACTCATGGGGACGCTTGGCGTGATGACGCAGAAACGTGCGGTAGAAGCTGCTCTATTGAAAACCTTCGGCGCCGCGCGAACACAAATATTTCAGCTCTATGCCTTGGAGTTCAGTATAGCCGGCGGCATAGCAGCGATACTTGGTGCACTCATCGGCATTGCGGCAGCTTACCCGATTATTGTGAGTGTATTTGAAGCACGCTGGTCCATACCTTACGGGCCGGTTGGCGTCATTCTTATCGCGGCGCTCGGTATCTCAGTTCTGGGTGGCCTGTTCGTCGCGCGTAGTGTTCTGGCAAGGCCTGCTGCCCGCGTTCTGCGTGACGCGTGAGCCCGCGATTTTGTGAACAAGTCCTTACGCCGACGGATCAAGTTCCGTTAACAGGCCTGCCAGTTTTTTAAACGCATTTATGCGAGTATACTCTCTGACAGGAAAGCGGCTGAGCAAAAGAACAAGGCCGTGTGAGGGACTAATGACAGGCATGAAGATGTGGCGCACAGGATTAGCGGGCGGTTTGGCGCTCCTACTTGCAGCATGTGGCGGCTCGGTTTCCGAGGGCGTTATGGAATCTTATAACGGCTACGCGGCTGCGGTCAGCTCTGGGCGCGGATATGATGCGACTGACTATGTCTCTGAAGCCTCAATCGACCGTTTCGAAACGCTCCGCCAGATTGCGTTATACGGCCCGGAAGGCCAGCCCTCTCTTGGTATCCATGATGAGATTTCGGTCTACTATCTGCGCAGCGAGTTCGACGCATCGCACCTTCAGCGCCTCACTGGCCGCGATATCATGAACATTCTCGTATCCGCCGATCTGATCGGGGAAAACGGCTTCCGCAACATCGAAGCTGGCGAAGTTATTCAGGGTGAAAACGGCCGGGCTACACTGCCACTGCGCGACACGCGCTCAGGCGCGAACTATTCACTCGAATTCATTCGGGAAAACGGCGACTGGGTTGCTGATACCCGTGGCTTCCGTAACCAGCGCGATCAACGCCTTGAAGGCCGCATTCGTGAATTCAACGGCAACCGCAGCGAAGTCATCAATGAACTGCTCATCGTGCACGGTGCCTCCGACGGTCTGACGGCAGAATTGTCCAACCCATTGCTTCGACAAAACTAAAAATTCAGATTAAGCTGAAATAATTTACCCGTCTCAGCCCCAGCTGCAAAAAGATCAATTTTTTACAGCTGAGTGTATGGATTAATATGCCGCATTTCGTCTAACACACAGCAACCCTATTTTGTGTGTGTAATTGGGCGAAGAGAAATGACCGCGATAGACAAATATACAATTGAACTAGAGAAGACTCTCAAAGGATTCAGCGCGCTGGCACAAGACACGCGCCTTCGAACTTTCTGTCTACTTATGAAAGCAGGTCCGGACGGTCTGCCGGCTGGCAAAATCGCGAACACTCTGGACGTCACCCCGAATAAGCTGACTGCACATCTAAATGTGCTGACAGACGCTGATCTTCTGAACGTTGAACGTCAGGGGCGGCACATGATTTATTCAGTCAACCGGGACGAGATTGCGACTTTGATGCGTCGCTTTACCGAGAATTGCTGCGAAGGCGCACCAGAATGCGCGGGCGAGCTTGTCAGCGAGGCCTGAGCCTCGCCCTCAATATCAAAAGAGTGAATGATTCTGCTGCAGCACCAGCCACAGGCTTGTGCCCAGCATGGTTGTCAGCAGAGTCATTGAGACGGAGCGTTTCAGCCAGTTTACCTGTCCCATTTTGAGTGACTCCTTTTGCGGTTCCTGAAATACAAACCCGCTTACAGCAGGCTGGTTCCCTGAAATTCAGAACCTGCAAGGGCTGCACCAGTTTACAGGTGATCTTTCAGGCAGAGAGCGCCTTCTGAAGCTCTGCATCTTGCAACCGCCACCGGAAGCGCTAAGGATTTTTCCGAAGGGGATGCAGCATGTCGATATCAAAATCAGCGCTCACATATGTCGGGATCACGCTTGTCGCGATTATCGTCTCATTCTTTCTGTTCCGCTTTATTGCCCCGCCGCCACCGAAAGAGGTGAGCTTTGCATCAGGTAGCGCTGGCGGTGCCTATTCGCAGACGGCACTCGACTATCAGGCCTTCTTTGCAGAAGAAGATGTCACGCTGAATGTCGTGAACACGACAGGATCCGGCGATAACCTCGACCTTCTGCGTGCAGGTGACGTTCAGGCGGCGATTGTGCAGGGCGGCGCGACGCTTCCAGAAGATGAAGACGAGCTGCAGTCCCTTGGCACTGTGTTTTATGAGCCGCTCTGGGTGTTCTTCCGTGACGGCGCAGATGTCATGAATATTGACGATCTGGACCTGCGCAATTTCAGCAATATGCGTATCGCAGCCGGTTCGGAAACCTCAGGTACACGCCTTCTGGCAGACCGGATGCTGGCTGAAAACGAGGTCGACGCAACGTTATTGCCACTCTCGGGCGATGCCGGTGCGCAAGCGCTTCTGGCCGGAGAGGTCGACGTTCTGATGGCCGTGTCCGGCCCAAGCGCGCCATTTGTCTCTCAGCTTCTGGCTGATCCGGATATCGCGGTTCTGAGCTTTCCCCGCGCGCTCGCCTATGAGCGCCGGACCCCTTATCTGAAGCGCGTCATCTTCCCTGAAGGCGGTCTCGACCTGGCTGATAACCTGCCATCAGACCCGATTGAACTAATTGCGCCCGTTGCCGAAATCATCGTGCGTGAAGACTTACATCCGGCCATCCAGGCCCTTCTGATCGAAGCGATGGTGGACCAGCATCGCGGCGGTACGCTGCTATCAGAGCCCGGTGTTTTCCCTAGCCCGAACCGCACAAACCTGCCTCTGTCTGAGGAGGCTGCCCGCTATTATGAAAAAGGCCCAAGCTTTCTGCGCAGCATGTTCCCGTTCGGCGTTGCAAACTTCCTTGAGCGCGCCTGGGTGCTCGCGATTCCGCTTCTGACGCTTGTCTTCCCGCTCGTGAAAGCTGCGCCGCCGCTTTATCGCTGGCGCACACGTCGCAAAATTTACATCTGGTATAAGGACCTGCGCACACTGGAAGACCGTGGCCGCGCGGCCCACACAATTCAGGAACGTGATAATGTGATCCACGAGCTGCAAGCCTTGCAGGCAGAAGTTGGCAATGTGGAAGTTCCTGAATCTTACACAGACGAACTTTATCGCCTGCGGAGCCACATTCTGTTTGTCAGCCAGCTCATGCAGCGCCTGAACGATAATTAGAACGTGAGCCGCCTGCCCGTCTCTTTACGTGAATTCCTGATCGGGTTCGCTGTGTGTTCTCTTTTCCTGGCTGCGCTGGTTTTTCTGTTTCTGCGCGACACACAATGGGGCGTACTGGCGCCGCTTCTCTCAGCTGTTTCAAGCTTCTGCGTCGTTCTGATTTCGATTATAAAGCGACCGGACTAGATCACCCCAGCCAACCAGCTTCGCGAACCTTCGGTGCAAATGTCCGACTGACCGGGACCTCAACATCCGATTTGAGGGTAATGATCATTTTACCGCTGGACGTCGTCACCGACTTCACACCCGTGTCATTCACCCACCATGAGCGATGAGTCTGAAGACCGGGCGCGCGTTCCAACTGGTGCATAGCTGTGCTCAGGCGTTCCAGAAAGAGGTGCTCTCCGGCACTGGTATGCACACGTAGGTAATGGTCCTCGGACGAGATCGCATAGAGATCGGCGTTTCGATAGGGAAGCGGTAAACGGGACATGAAAGTCGCAACCGGATTCCCAGTTTCGTCAGTTCCGCCTTCGCCGGTGGTATCGCCATTTGTTGCGCGATCCAGAAGGTAGCCGAAAATTGTAATGCCAATCGAGATAACCAGCGCGAGGCTATAGACACGCGGATACTCGTCGAGCGGCACGCGTCCACCAAAGGCATGTTGCAGAATGATGAGCACCGGCGTCACGAACAGAGCGCATACAGCCGCGATCACTGCTAGGATGAGCCAGATGGGCAGTCCATCCAGCCATTTCAGTGCAAGTGTCGCCGTGCCCCAGCCGATCACTGAGCCGTAAATGACGAGTCCGGTCCAATAGCACCAGACCGCCCAGAAAGGCAGGCTGTTTCCCGCATTGAACGGATTGAGAATCGAGAGAAACGTGCCGATCCCGACAAGGATTGCCAGTTGGCGGCCGCGTTGTGCCCAGTCAATCGCGATACGCAAAATGCAAACTCCCCTCAAACACCATGCAACTCACGCTTCGTGAATGACATTAGCTGCGTTTCGCGAACCACGTCATCCCCTTCATGAAGATCAGCTCGTAGCAATCGCTCCCTTGGCCAGAATGGGGTCATCGGCACAATGCCAACCCCATTCAAACGCGACTTACGGAGCCCGTCATCATGTCTGATACACTCGTTTCCAAACCTTCACCACGTTTCCCGACCATCAACATTCCGGGCCTTACCAAATACCGGATCGCGATTGGCTTTGCGTTGGCCGCTTACAGCTTTCTGGCATATCAGATCGTCAGGGGCGCAGGTGTTATACCGCAGTTTCGAGTGGACCTTACGCCCCTCCTGACGGCGCCGATTGAAATTCAGATCCACGCCTATGGCGCAATTGCGACCTTCATCATTGGTCTGGTGCTTCTGTTTGCGCCTAAAGGTTTCCGCATGCACCGGACGCTTGGCTGGACATGGGTTGTCACCATGGCGATCACAGCAATCTCTTCCTTCTTCATCACGTCTTTCAGCCCGGTCCATTTTAGCCCGATCCACGCCCTCTCCGCCTGGACGCTGATTGGCCTTCCAATGGGCATTGCCGCCATTCGCCGCCGCAAGGTTCAGGACCACCGTAAGAAAATGACCGGCATGTTTGTGGGCGGCATGATGATCGCTGGCCTGTTTTCCTTCCTTCCGGGTCGCCTGATGTTCAGCCTGTTCTTCTCATTCTGATCGGCAACGACACAATCTACCCGTCAGAGCCGCAGGCCGAAGCAAGACTTCGGCCTGATTTCGTTTTGAATTGAATTTTCTTTCACGTGACGTCATGACAATGTCATCCATCCGGTCTAGCGGTCTGACGAAACGGGAGAGCCTCATGAAACATATTGGTGTAAGCCTTATTGCCCTTGCTGCCCTTGGCGCATGTGCAACTCAAACAGCAACGTCACCAGCAGCTGTCTCGCCGCAATCCGCTGAAGAAGCATTGAGCGTTTATTACCGCGCTATTCCAACGAGCGAGCTTCCATCCGGCCCCGAAATTCTGCCGCTCAGCACATCGGAAGCGCTGACACGCGTCATCGTCGCATCCTGCAATGATGAGGAACAGCCAAATCCGGCAATGGCGCGGATTGCCGAAGAAGACGCCGATCTGTTCCTTTTCATCGGCGACAATGTTTATGGCGACCGCGATGGCCGCAATTACGCCAACGCTGATTTTGAACTGGCCGAGCTTCACGAAAGCTATGCCGATCTTGGCGTCAGCGAGGCTTACAACGCTGTGGCTGCGGCCATGCCAATCCTGGCGACATGGGATGACCACGACTTCGGAATGAACGACTTCGGACGGAACTTCGCGGGACGTATTCTGGCCGAGCGCATGTTCGAAAATTTCTTCCACATGGATGACACCGAGATCGCAGACTATCCGGGCGTTTATTACTCCCGCATGGTCGGTCCTGAAGGCCAGCGTACACAGATCATCATGTTGGACACGCGCTTCTTCCGCTCAGACCTGATGCCTACCGATGATTATGGCGCCGCAGGCCGTGAACGCTATATCCCAAGCACGGACCCGGCGCAGGATATGCTCGGTGAAGCACAATGGGCATGGCTGGAACAGGAATTGTCCAAACCGGCGGACCTTCGTCTGCTCGTTTCATCCATTCAGGTCATTCCGGATGTGCACGGCTGGGAAAGCTGGGACAAGATGCCAACTGAGCGCCAGCGTCTCTACGATATGATTGAAGAGACCGAAGCAAATGGTGTCGTATTTGTCTCCGGCGACCGCCACACATCTTTTCTCTATAAAGACGAAGAGCGCGGCGCGTATCCGTTCTATGAAATCACGGCATCATCTCTCAATGTTGCCTTCGCCAGCGAGCCCGACTCCACAGAAGTCGATCCGCGCCAGCTTGGCCTCGGCTACACATTTGGTAATTACGGCGAAATCGAAATCGACTGGAACGCAGGCCAGATCAACTTCATCATCAATGATGAAACTGGCGAAGAAGTCCGCTCAACATCGTTCTCCATGGACGAAATCAACGCTGGTTAAGCTGTGACTGCCTTTCGTAATGTAGCCTCTCTTATTCTCGCAGCCGCTTTACTGCAGGTCGCTGGCGGCCTGCTGGGCGTTGTGGTGCCGCTCGCGCTTGGTCGCGTGGGCGTGTCAGACGCCATTGTAGGCCTCATTGCGGGTATTTATTCGGCAGGCTTCATGGCCGGGGCAGCACTCGCTCCAAAAATGATTCGTGAAATCGCGAACATTCGGGTGTTCGCATTCGCAGCCGCACTGGGTGCCAGCATGGCGTTGCTCATGGCACTTTTTCGCGACCCGCTCACCTGGTCGATTGCACGGTTTGCGCAGGGCATCGGCATCGCTCTGATGTTTGCGAGCGTCGAAAGCTGGATGACCGAAGCAACTCCGCAGAGCCAGCGCGGCTCTGTGATTGGCATTTACCACGTGGTGGCCAAAATGGCGCTGATCCTTGGTCCGTTTCTGGCCGTTGGAAATGCACCAGCCGATCTGGAGCCATACATCTGGTGCGGTATCTTCCTCGCTTTCTCGCTTATGCCGGTCTGCATCACGAAAAGCCTGCAGCCTGCACCGCCTGATCCGGCGCCATTCCCGTTCCGGCGCATGTATGAAGTGGCGCCCGCCGCCGTTATCGGCGTGTTCATTGCGGGTTTCTCCAATACCGGCTTTCTCTCTCTTTTGCCGCTTTATGCTCAGCAGGCAGGTGGAACGACCTCAGTTGCAACAGCCGCTGCGACCCTGATGGCTGCCGCCTATTTTGGCGGCGTACTCAGCCAGTGGCCTGCAGGTTATCTGTCCGATCGTGTCGACCGACGCGTCGTGATCGGCGGAATGGGCCTAATCTCTGCGTTCGCTGCAATTGCCCTCATTTTTCTTAATTCACCGGGCAGCCTCGTCACGCAGGCGCTTATCGGCCTCTGGGGTGCTGGCGCGCTGTCATTCTACGGGCTTTGCATTGCCCATGCGGCGGACCGTTGCGAGCCTTCAAAATTTGCGCGGATGTTGTCCGGTCTTCTTTTCGTCTGGGCTGGCGGCTCAGTGATCGGCCCGATGGTTTTCGGCCTCGTCATGTCGTCTCCACTCGGAACGCATGGCCTCTTCATTCTGGAAGCCGTTATCGGATTTATCCTGTTTGTGCTGATGGTCTGGCGTCGTCAGGCGAAGGCTCCCGTTGTCGAGGAAGAACGCGAATCTTACGAAATGGTCCAGCCGACATCTGTGGTTGGCGCGGATATCGACCCACGTACAGACGAAGAGCAGGCAGCATAACGCCAATCTCTGGCGGGAATAATTTCCCGTAAAAATCCGAGTTTTCTCGTCTGGTGGAAATAAAGTGACCATCAAACCGGTAAAAACCCATATATTTGGCCTTCAGAGGGACAATCACACCAAAGATGGAGTTGCACACCCCTAGTGCATTGTTATAACCCGGTCCTGTCTTAGGGGGCGAACCGCCTTCACAAACAAATAAGAGGCAGCATCCATGAACATTCACGAGCACCAGGCCAAGGCAGTTCTGAAGTCTTTCGGCGCACCGGTTGCAGACGGCTATGCCGTATTCTCTGTAGAAGAAGCAGCTGAAGCTGCGGCTAAACTCCCGGGTCCTCTCTGGGTCGTGAAAAGCCAGATCCACGCAGGTGGCCGCGGCAAAGGTAAGTTCAAAGAAGCTGAAGCTGGCGAAAAAGGTGGCGTTCGCCTCGCATTCTCTCCGGACGAAGTTTACGAACACGTCAAAGCTATGCTCGGCAACACTCTGGTCACGCACCAGACTGGCCCGGAAGGCAAGCAGGTCAACCGCATCTATATCGAAGATGGCGCTGACATTAAATCAGAGCTTTACTGCTCACTCCTCGTGAACCGCGAAACAGGCAAGCCGGCATTCGTCGTGTCGACCGAAGGCGGTATGGACATTGAGGAAGTTGCAGCAGAAACACCTGAGAAAATCCTCACAATCAACATCGAGCCAACAACTGGCGTGACAGATGCAGACTGCGAAGCGCTCTGCAAAGCGCTGAACCTTGAAGGCACTTCAAAAGAAGACGGCTACAAACTGTTCCCGATCCTCTACAAAGCCTTCACTGAAAAAGACATGGCGATGCTGGAAGTGAACCCGCTGATCGTTATGGAAGACGAGCACCTGCGCGTTCTCGACGCGAAAGTGTCTTTCGACGGCAACGCTCTGTTCCGCCACCCTGACATTCAGGAACTGCGCGACAAAACAGAAGAAGACGAGAAAGAAATCGAAGCTCACGAGTGGGACCTCGCTTACATCTCTCTCGACGGCACAATCGGCTGTATGGTGAACGGTGCTGGTCTCGCTATGGCGACCATGGACATCATCAAACTCTACGGTGCTGAGCCAGCTAACTTCTGTGACGTTGGCGGCGGCGCATCTGCAGAGAAAGTTGCTGCAGCGTTCAAAATCATCATGAAAGACCCGAATGTTGAGGGCATCCTCGTCAACATCTTCGGCGGCATCATGAAGTGTGATGTCATCGCGGAAGGTGTTCTTCAGGCTGTTAAAGAAACAAACCTGTCAGTTCCGCTGGTTGTTCGCCTTGAAGGTACAAACGTAGAGCGCGGTAAAGAAATCATTGCGAACTCTGGCCTCAACGTGATCCCGGCTGACGATCTCGACGATGCAGCGAAGAAAATCACTGACGCTGTGAAGAAATAAGCTTTCTGCTGATCTTTGAATTCGAAGAGGCGGGCCATTGGTCCGCCTTTTTTGTGAAAGGGCATAACCATGATCGTCTACAAAATCTTCCGCGCCGATGAGCAGGCTGCCTTCGAAGCCGCAGGCCGCACAGCGGGCGCTCCGATCGACCTGCAGGATGGATATGTTCACATGTCCACTGCCGAACAGGTGAAAGAAACCGCAGCCAAACATTTCGCGGCTGAAGACAATCTCTATCTTCTGGCGATTGAAACCGATCGTCTTGGCGATGACCTGAAATGGGAAATCTCTCGCGGCGGTGCAGAGTTCCCGCACCTTTATCGCGATCTTCTCGACAGCGATATCGTCTGGGCAAAGCCGCTGAAGCTCGGCCCTGACGGGCACGAATTCCCGAACCTCTGACAGAGCCCAGCAAGCCGCACCAAAAACCGCGAGTTAGCTGTTTCTCAACGCCTTTGCTGCGATCAGGACTTGGCGATCTGTGCTCCTTGAGTACGAATACGCTGCTGTAAACGTTTCCTGTACGGAGTTTTCTATGAAACGTGTTTCTGGTATTTTGGGTGTCCTATCGCTGATGGTTATGCCAGCGCACAGTGACGACGCTTTTCACAGACGCGCATATGAAACCTGTATTGAACATCTGGAGCACCATATTTTCCCATCCGGAGATGGTCTGGTGGTCTACCCGCATCAACAGGGTTCGGTGCAGGTTGGTGACGGTGAGGTCGTGATCCATTTCCCGCAAGGCAGCATTCTAAACGGAGAAAGCAATGACGGCATTTGGGGCTACGAACTGAGCGCTGAATGCGTTGCGCACCCGGGCTCAAATGTCATTTCCCAGATCATCGTAAATGGTCAGCCCGTAAATCATCGAACGATTTCGTTCTGATAAATATCCTGAGGACGCGCCAAAGAGCACACCTCGGCGCGGAAAAATTTTCAGAAAAAATTGAATTATCGCGACGGAACACGTTCACAATCTCGTTAGATTGGTGAGGTTGTTGCCGTTTTGCGCGATAAAATGAGAGTCCACTATCATAATTTCCTCGCAAATCGCGCAGCAATCAAATATAAATAAGAAAAAATAAAACAGCGACAGGAGGACAACGCCCATGCGAAAGATTTTCGCCTTTACTGCATCTGCATTTGCCCTATCGGCACTTACCTTAAGTGCAGAGGCTTCCCCGACTTATGTGGATAACTTCCGACTCGTAGACCACGAGCGGGTTTCTCATGAACTGTATTATTATCAGGATGCGCCAGCTATCGTCCTCATGACGGTCACAGCGGACTCCGATTTTTCCGTGAGAGCTATCGAAGCGCTTGCCGAACTGCGCGATGAATACGCGGCAGAAGGCGTCCGCTTCTACCTCATCAACCCTGACGCAACCGAGACCCGCACAGAAATGAGCGACGCAATGGCGGCTGCGGGCGTCGACATGCCTGTTCTGATGGATGCCCGTCAGCTCGTGTCTGAAAGCCTTGCGCTGGAAACAACCGGCGAAGTTCTGGTGATCAACCCACGCACCGGTTTTCAGCTCGCATATCGCGGGCCAGTCAGCGGACAAGTAGATGGTCGTGGGCGTACCCCTTACCTTGCGAACGCGCTTGATGCGCTGATTGCCGGTGACAACGTTGAAATGGCATCCGTGGACATGCGTCGCGGCGATTCAGTCGTACTTCCGCATGCGAACACGAGCCTGCACCAATCCATTTCATACGCCGAAGATGTTGCGCCAATTCTGGTTGAGCGCTGCGGCGGGTGTCACGTCGCTGGCGGTATCGCGCCATGGGAACTCGCTGACTACGAAACCATTCAGGGCTGGGCGCCTATGATCCGTGAAGTTATTCGCACGGACCGTATGCCGCCTTACTTCCCTGATTTTGACCACGCAGGTACCTTCTACAGCGAGAACGAACTCTCCCCTGAAGAAGCTCGTACAATCGTTCACTGGATTGAAGCTGGCGCGCCACGTGGCGAAGGCGAAGACCCGCTGCTCGACGCGCTTGAGCCGCTTCCGGAATGGCCACTCGGCGAGCCGGATTACATCGTGGAAGTCACGCCGTTTGATATCCCAGCGACCGGTATTCTCGAATACGAATACCCGACCATTCCAAACCAGATGGAAGAAGGCCGCTGGCTGCGTGCAACACACGTTCGCCCGGGCTCCAATCAGGGCGTTCACCACGTAACATCGGGTTACATTCAGAACCGCAACGCAGCTGTCGATGAGATCGAAGGCAATCTGCCAAGCGGCTCAGTCGGTAGCTACACGCCGGGCCAGAACCCGCAGGAGTTCCATGAAGGCGTTGGCACATATCTGTCACCAGGCGGTGCGTTCCGCTTCTCTATGCACTACACGACGTTTGGCCTTGAAGAGACAGACCGCACGCAAGTCGGCCTCTACTTCCATGACGAGCCGCCAGAGCTCATCATGCGCTCAACGGTGATTGGCGATTCAAACTTCGTCATTCCTGCAGGCGAAGAGAACTTCCACATCACGTCTTACACGCTGTTCCCTGCGGACGCCGAGCTCTACACGCTTTATCCGCACGCGCACTATCGCGGCAAACGCGTAGAACTGTCGATTGAGTATCCGGATGGCACGAGCGAGCTGCTTCTGTCTCTGCCGCGGTATGACTTCAACTGGCAGCGTGACTATGATCCGGTCGACCCAATTCAGGTACCAGCGGGTTCTCGTCTCGTAGCTGACTGGTGGTATGACAACTCCGATCGCAACTTCGCGAATCCGGATCCGGCAGCAGATGTCTATCCGGGCGACCAGACACACGAGGAAATGATGTATTTCCGCGTGAACTATCGCTGGCTGGAGGAAACCCGTGAGAACATCACGAACTACACGGAGATGATGCAACAGGACCGCCTGTTCGCGTCTCTGGATGACTCTCGCGATGATATGCTTCAGCCAGCCGAGATCGTCGGTCAGCGCAATGTCTGGCTCGCAAGCGGCTTTGACGGATACGATACAAACAATGACGGCCTCCTCGACCGTGAAGAGTATCAGGCCGCTCTGCCAGATCGTCCGGCACGTCGCCGCGGCCCTGCCGCCCAGGGCGTAAACGAGTTCGGCGATATTGATGAGAACGTCATCAACTCCGAAGAGAATGCCGGCGAAGCCGACATGACTTCTCTGGACACGCCAACAACACGCGCTGGCGTTCAGTAAGTCTCTTCATATATAAATTTCGAAAGCCCCGGCGGAAACGTCGGGGCTTTTTTATTGTCACAAAAATAGATATATTTGTATTTTTCTACCCTTAGGGTCAAATTATGAAACGTCTGACGGCATTCCCCCTGACAGCTCTGTCACTCGCTTTCTGCGCATCGGCTCAGGATATCCCTACCAGTCCACCATCTGGAATGGATCCGCTTGCGGCAATATTTGTCGAAGCCTGCGCAATCTATTCTCTGGGCACCCATGAAGAAGCCGAATTTCTGACAGAGCAGGGTTTTCTCTATTCCGGCACTGTTCGCCTGCGTGAAGCCCCGCGCCCCAGAGATCATTCCGCCGTTTATAGGAGCAATTGGGAGCCCGCCTCTGCTGAACTTGAGGACGCGCAGATTCATTTTGAATCCGATTTCGAAGACCCAAATGAACAGGCAGCGCCTATCGCCTATGCCTGTAGACTGATTGTACATGAATCCGTTGAGGTAGAAGACCGTTTCAAACCGGAATCGTTTTTTCAGCTTGAGGATTTTGAAGATTATATTCCCCCCAGCGAAGACCAAGCGATTGGCATTACCGATGCCTGGGAGCTTCATCGCAACGACCGGTATACAGGCATTCAGTCCGGCTCACCCGAACCGGGTTTATGGGTCACGCTCATCTACTCCTACCCTTTGACTCGGATTACCCAGACATTCGAATAACACGCATACGTCTTGCATCCCACATATCCTGTGTTACACGGCCTATGTGGAAACGAGGCTCGCGTGACGAAAAACATCACACTCGCCATTGATGAAGACCTTCTGGACAAGGTCCGCGTTCTGGCCGCTCTGAAGCGGACCAGCGTCAATGAGCTAGTGCGTGGCTTTCTGACAAAGCTTGTCGAACAGGAACGCGCGCATGATGAAGCGCGTACCGGCCTGCTCAATCTGATGGAAACCTCGCCTGCGCGCCTTGGCAAATGGCGCCCTGAAAGTGAGGCAGCATCATGATTGATGAAGCCGATGTATTCCTCGACACATCTATTCTCGTTTATGCCGCGCTTGGCCGCGAGGATGCACCGGAGCGCTATCAAATTGCGCGCCGCATCGTGCTCGAAGAAAACTACGCGACATCTGCAAGCGTGCTCGCTGAATTCCACGAAACAGTCACCACACGCGGCGACACGCCTATGACGTCAGAGCTTGCTTCTGAATGGGTACGCACGCTGGCGCTCAAACCGTGTCAGGCCGTTGATGACAAGCTGGTCCGTGAGGGCATTGCGCTTGCTGATGAGAATTCAATCTCGACCCGCTCAGGCATCACACTCGCGTCAGCGCGCCGCCTTGGCTGCAAAACGCTCTATTCTGAACATTTTTCAACCGACCAGACCTTTGAAGGGGTTTGCGTCGTCAATCCATTCAACTAATCAGACACCGATCCAAACAGGGGAAACGTAAATGTCCATTCTGATCGACAAAAACACCAAAGTCCTCACACAAGGCATGACTGGTAAAACCGGCTCATTCCACACAAACCAGGCGCTGAACTATTTCGGCACGCAAATGGTTGGCGGCATCCACCCGAAAAAAGGTGGCGAGAAGTGGCAGGCTGAAAACGGCGCAGAGCTTCCAATCTTCGCATCTGTCGAAGACGGCAAGAAAGCAACTGGCGCGACAGCATCTGTGGTTTACGTTCCACCGGCAGGCGCAGCAGCAGCTATCGAAGAAGCGATCGACGCTGGTATCGAGCTGATCGTTTGTATCACTGAGGGCGTTCCTGTCATGGACATGGTCCGCGTGAAGGACAAGCTGGTTAAATCCAAATCTCGCCTCATCGGTCCTAACTGCCCGGGCCTTCTGACACCTGAAGAATGCAAAATCGGCATCATGCCGGGTTCTATCTTCTCTAAAGGTTCTGTCGGCGTTGTGTCCCGCTCAGGTACACTGACATACGAAGCTGTATTCCAGACATCTCAGGTTGGCCTTGGTCAGACAACAGCTGTCGGCATTGGTGGTGACCCGGTCAACGGCACAAACTTCATCGACGTGCTCGACATGTTCCTCTCTGACGACGACACACAGTCCATCATCATGATCGGTGAAATTGGTGGTTCTGCGGAAGAAGAAGCTGCTGAATTCCTCATTCAGGAAGCGAAGAAAGGCCGCAAAAAGCCAATGGTTGGCTTCATCGCTGGTCGTACGGCGCCTCCAGGCCGGACAATGGGCCACGCTGGCGCGATCGTTTCCGGCGGCAAAGGCGGCGCGGAAGACAAAATCGCTGCGATGGAAGAAGCAGGCATTGTTGTGTCTCCATCACCAGCACGTCTCGGCGTTACGCTGCAGGACGTTCTCAAAGGCTAATCGACTGCCTCTACAGACAGATTTTGAAAGGCTCTCTTCGGAGAGCCTTTTTTATGCGCCCTAGAACGCAATTCCTTCAAACCGTAACAATTCAATATCGCGCATCTGGTCGTCGAAGTCCCGATCCTTAGGCGTTGGCAGGCTGAGAACCGCATCACGCACCCCTCGGCCGACGATCTGATCAAGCGCGATCGACCAAAGCCCATGTTCCGTCAGGCCGATTGCCTGACCAAGGTGGCGGTCGCGCGTTGGGTGACGAAGCCTTGTCTGCTTTTCAGGGTTGATCGTCACCCCATCCGCGCGCACACCCCATATCTGCAAAGCTCCCTGATAGCCGGACACATCCAGCGAAAAATCCGGATCATCTATCTGACGATCCTGTTCTTTTTCACTCGTCAGGCCCGGCTGTATTTCAAATCTGTTTGCTGTTGCCAGCGAACTGGCGCGGACATGTCTCATCTTCGTCCGATTATCGAACATGAACCGCCAGACTTTCAGCTTTTCGAAGTGTACATTCTCCAGCTCGTAGTCTTCGCCTAACCAGAAAGGGCCGGCTTCAACCTCGCAGCGTTCAAAATGGATATTACGAAGGCGATGCGGCCCCTTCCTTCGCAACGCACCCTGCGTCGACTTGAAAACAGTCCGATCAAAATGGCGGTCAGCCAGAACCATCCCTTTGCGAAACGGCCCAAGACGCACGTCCGCAAAATAAGACTGTAGATCCTCAGCCACGCATCCCCCGATTGTTGCGTTCCGCAAACACTTCTAAGCATGCAACCGTATTAGCGGGAGACATTAATGCAAGCGAACGATGACGCCGCCACGGGGCAACTCACAAAGTCGCTCGAACTCTTGTCGGAAAAAGTCGGCGACCCCGGCGCACTTGTCTATGCTGAGCTTTTCCGCCGCCACCCCGAACATGAAGACCGCTTTTTCATGGATACGGATGGCAGTGTGCGCGGCGAGATGCTGTCTCAGGCGTTCGAGGTTCTGATGGGAACCGACGAGAACCGCGCCAGCGCAAAAACCATCGCAACGGCCAACCGCTTCGCGCATGACGGCTATGATGTTTCGGAAAGTGAATTCAATCAGTTCTTCTTCATCATCCGCGATGTGACGCGTGCTGCACTGAAAAGTCAGTGGACAACAGAATTTGAAAATCGCTGGACGGATATCCTAAATAAAGTCACCGGCGACACCACAAACCCGTGAGCTTCACTTCCTTTGTGACATTCATGCGCAGACTGCTCCGTCACCGGAGATTTCGTGCCTATATTTCACGTCTGAAGCAAAAGCCATTCACTGCCCGTACTCGCATAGCAGTTATGCTGTTCTGACCCCGGTATAAAAAATGGCCCCGTCGAATCAAATTCGATCAATGTTGCATTGCGGAGTCGGCTTTTTTGATTTAGCGGAAGGCAATTTTTTCAGGCAGGCCTGTTGCAGGAATTGCCGATGAAGCCCGATTACATATCTATGACTTAGGTTGGGTTTCTATCCGGCAGAAAATTCCCTAAATAGGATAGCAAGAAATTTGTGTGTTTTGTTTCTGCAAAACAATCATCAGGACGTATAGCAATGGCAGATGACGGCTCCCCACCAAACGGCAATCGCTCCGACGCAAATTCGGCGATGCTGGAAACCCTGTTTCTTTACGGTGGAAACGCCTCATACATTGAGCAGCTTCAGGCCAAATTCGATCGCGATCCGAATTCTGTTCCTCCTCAATGGCGTAGTTTCTTCGAAAGCCTCGGCGATGCGGGAGAACCCGTCTCAAAAGCCGCAGATGGCCCGAGCTGGACACCAGCAAGCTGGCCGCTGACACAGCGCGACGAAAACACTGACGCAATTGACTATTCCTGGTCCGCGAACGAGCCACAAATTGCGGCGAAGATCACAGAGCGCGCCGGCCCGAGTGCAAATCCGCAGGACGTTGCGCGCTCCATTCAGGAATCAATCAAAGCGATCATGATGATCCGCGCTTATCGTATGCGCGGTCACCTCGGAGCGGATCTGGACCCGCTGCGTCTCAATGATTTCGGCAACCAGCCAGAACTTGATCCGCAATCTTACGGCTTCACGCCGGATATGTGGGATCGCCCGATCTTCATCGATTTCTATCTGGGCATGGAATACGCCTCCATCCGTCAGATGCTCGACGTGCTCAAGCGGACTTACTGCTCAACCGTCGGCATCGAGTTCATGCACATTTCCGATCCGGAAGAAAAATCCTGGCTTCAGGAACGCATTGAAGGTCCGGACAAAGGCGTTGCCTTCACCAAGGAAGGCAAAATCGCCATCCTGAAGAAATTGATCGAAGGCGAAGCGTTCGAACAATTCCTCCATAAGCGCTATCCGGGCACAAAGCGTTTCGGTCTTGATGGAGGTGAAGCTGCCGTTCCTGCACTTGAGCAGATCATCAAACGCGGCGGCGCACTCGGCGTTGAGGAAATCGTTCTCGGTATGCCACACCGTGGCCGTCTGAACGTTCTGGCTGCCGTAATGGGCAAGCAGTACAAAATCATTTTCCACGAATTCCAGGGCGGCTCGTCTCAGGGCGCTGACGAGTTCGGTTCCGGCGACGTGAAGTATCACCTCGGTGCATCTTCCGACCGTAAATTCGACGGACACAATGTTCACCTGTCCCTGACACCGAACCCGTCTCACCTTGAAGCGGTGAACCCGGTCGTTCTGGGCAAATCCCGTGCGAAACAAAGCTTCCTGAAGCGCGAGTCTGCTAAGAACCGCCGCGCGCAGGTTATGCCGCTCCTGCTCCACGGCGATGCGGCGTTTGCTGGTCAGGGTGTGGTTTCAGAATGCTTCGCGCTTTCTGGTCTTGCCGGCTATCGCACAGGCGGCACGATCCACTTCATCGTGAACAACCAGATCGGCTTCACAACGAGCCCGAAATATTCGCGCTCTTCGCCATACCCGTCAGATGTTGCGAAAATGGTGGAAGCACCGATTTTCCACGTGAACGGTGATGACCCTGAAGCGGTAGTCTACGCGGCGAAGGTTGCGACCGAGTATCGCCAGAAGTTCGGCAAGGACGTTGTCATCGACATGTTCTGCTACCGTCGCTACGGCCACAATGAAGGCGACGAACCGATGTTCACTCAGCCTTTGATGTACAAGAAGATCAAAGGCCACCCACCGGTTCAGAAGCTTTATGCTGACCGCCTGATCGGCGAAGGCATCGTTACACGCGAAGAAGTTGATCAGTGGAATGCTGACTTCGACAAATTCCTCGACGACGAATTTGAAGCTGGCAAAACATATTCAGCTGACCGCGCTGACTGGCTTGACGGCAAATGGTCCGGCCTCGGTCTGCCTGAAGGCGACGAGCGCCGCGGCAACACAGCCGTCGAAATGGATACGCTCAAGCGAATTGGCACAGCGATCACAACGATCCCTGAAGGCATTACACCGCACAAAACGCTCGCGCGGGTCATTGATGGCCGCAAGAACGCGATTGAAAGCGGCGAAGGCCTTGATTGGGCAACTGCGGAACACCTCGCATTCGGCTCACTTCTGGATGAAGGTTTCCCGATCCGTCTGTCCGGTCAGGACTCAGGCCGTGGTACATTCTCCCAGCGCCACTCTCGTGTCGTCGACCAGAAAACAGAGAAGCCGTATACGCCGCTGAATAATATTAGCGAGAATCAGGCGAAATACGAAGTCATCGACTCCCTCCTCTCCGAGGAAGCTGTCCTTGGTTATGAGTATGGCTACTCTCTCGCAGATCCAAATACGCTCACCCTATGGGAAGCCCAGTTCGGTGACTTCGCAAACGGCGCACAGGTCCTCTTCGACCAGTTCATCTCTTCCGGTGAACGTAAATGGCTTCGTATGTCCGGCCTCGTCTGCCTTCTGCCACACGGCTATGAAGGTCAGGGCCCAGAACACTCTTCAGCCCGCCTTGAGCGCTTCCTGCAAATGTCGGCCGAAGATAATATGCAGGTCTGCAACCTGACGACACCGGCCCAATATTTCCACGCCCTGCGCCGTCAGATTCACCGCGACTTCCGTAAGCCGCTCATCATTATGACGCCGAAATCGCTTCTGCGTCACAAACTGGCGACCTCTGCCCTCGCAGATCTCGGTCCGGAGTCATCTTTCCACCGCGTTCTGTGGGATGATGCCGAAACACCGGGTCGCGGCGGCGAAGTGAAACTTGTATCCGACGACAAGATCAAACGCGTCGTTCTCTGCTCCGGTAAGGTCTATTACGACCTGTTCGAAGAACGTGAGAAACGCGGCACCGACAATGTCTATCTGATGCGCGTCGAGCAGTTCTATCCGGTCCCTCGCAAATCTCTGATGCAGGAGCTGAAACGCTTCCCGCAAGCCGAGATGGTCTGGTGTCAGGAAGAGCCACGCAATATGGGCGGCTGGACCTTCATCCGTGACGAGATCGAATGGTGTCTCGAGCAGGTTGGTGCGAAGCATACACGTCCGCTTTACGCTGGCCGTCCGGCATCTGCGTCTACCGCAACCGGCCTCATGTCCAAACACGTCGCCGAGCGCGACTCCTTCATCGACGCTGCCCTTGGCGACAGCGGCAATTGTACAACATTTGAAACGGCCTGAGCGCCGAGAACCCCGGAAAGAGAGCAGTACGAATGACTGATATTATTGTCCCGACGCTCGGCGAATCTGTCTCCGAAGCAACTGTCGGAACATGGCTCAAAAAAGCCGGCGATGCCGTCAGCAAGGATGAAGTGATTGTCGAACTGGAAACCGATAAGGTTTCTGTCGAAGTCGCAGCCCCGGAAGACGGTGTTTTGTCTGAAATCGTTGCCGCTGAAGGCGAAACGGTCGGCATTGGCGCGCTTCTCGGTAAAGTTGGCGCAGGCGACGGCGCTGCGGCCGCACCTGCTCCTGCAGAAGAGAAGGCTGAAGCCCCAAAAGAAGAAGCGGCCGCTCCGGCCGCCTCCTCCGGCTCTGGTGACACGGTTGACGTTGAAGTTCCAGCGATGGGTGAAAGCGTCTCTGAGGGCACGCTGTCTTCATGGCTGAAACAGCCTGGCGACTCGATCTCCAAAGACGATATCCTTGTTGAAATCGAAACAGACAAAGTTGCTGTTGAAGTTCCGTCTCCCGTCGATGGCGTCCTCTCTGAGGTCCTCGTCGCTGAAGGCGAAACCGTCAGCATTGGTACTGTGATCGCACGCGTATCTGGCGGCGAAGGCGGTGCGGCAGCTCCTGCAGCAGCGCCTGCGGCATCTGCACCGGCTCCAACCGCATCTGCACCTGCGGCAGCTCCATCGGGCGGCGCGCCGGTCTCTCCATCTGTTCGCCGCATTGCAGCGGAGAACGGCGTTAACCCGGCAGAAATTCCGGGTTCAGGCAAAGGTGGCCGCGCCACAAAAGGCGACGCGCTCGCCTATCTAGAAAAGAAACCTACGGAAGCTCCTGCCATGTCATCTACGTCCGGCATTCAACGCGCAACGGGCCCACGCGAAGAACGCGTAAAAATGACCCGCCTTCGTCAGACGATTGCACGTCGTCTGAAAGAAGCGCAGGACACAGCAGCTATGCTCACCACGTTCAACGACGTGGACATGACCAACATCATGGAAATGCGCAAAGCATACAAAGACAATTTCGAGAAGCGCCACGGCGTGAAACTCGGCTTCATGTCTTTCTTCGTGAAAGCGGTTGTAAATGCTCTGCAAGAAATCCCGGCTGTTAACGCCGAGATCGATGGCACAGACGTCATCTACAAAAACTACTACGACATCGGTGTCGCGGTCGGCACAGAAAAAGGCCTCGTGGTTCCGGTTGTCCGTGACTGTGATGCGCTGTCTCTGGCTGGCATCGAAGCGTCTATCGGCGAGTATGGCCGCAAAGCACGTGATGGCCAGCTGACTATGCAAGACATGCAGGGCGGCTCATTCACCATCTCTAACGGCGGTGTTTACGGCTCTATGATGTCTACACCGATCCTGAACCCGCCTCAGTCAGGCGTTCTCGGCATGCACCGCATCGAGCAGCGTCCTGTCGCGATCAATGGCGAAGTTGTGATCCGTCCGATGATGTATCTGGCCCTGTCTTATGACCACCGCATCGTTGACGGCAAAGAAGCTGTGACCTTCCTCGTTCGCGTGAAGGAAGCTCTGGAAAACCCTGAGCGTATGCTTCTCGGCGTCTAAGCGACTTGAAAAGATAAAATAAAAGCCCCGCTCATACAGCGGGGCTTTTTTTATTCTCCCCACATGCGGGTGAGATTGGCGAGCGTCTTGGATAAGGTCAGAAGTTCCGGCGAATTCTTGTCATGTGACGCAAGAAGCTCCGCTTTGAGATTATCCAGATCGAATAGAATTTCCCGCTGATCACCAGACCGAATAAGGCTCTGGATCCAGCCAACACACACAATACGGCGTCCGCGCGTCACCTCTGCGACCTGATGCAGAGTTGTGGAGGGATAAATCACCAGATCCCCGCGCGCCCCTTTCACCGAATGCGTCATCCCGGCCATGTCGATATTCAGCTCACCGCCTTCATAGCCATCCGGCTCTGAGAGGAAGAGCGTGAATGAGAGATCAGTTCGCACGCGGCTGTCGCCAGCGCCCATAAAGGCGTTATCGATGTGCGTGCCATAGCCTCCGCCCTCACCCGTCTGGCTGACAATAAGCGGCGACCACTTTGCAGGTCGGGCAAAGGCCTGCACGACCGGATGCGTGCGAAGCGCAGTCTGCACTAGCTCGCGAAGCTTGGTGCCTGATCGCGTAGAGAGATCAGCCTGACGATTTCTCTTCACTTCGCGCGCGACAGCACCTGCTGTTTTCGTGCCGTCTGCCCACATTAATTGCGGCAGGAGTTCAGCAACGCTGGCAAGGTCCGCCTCGTCCAGCACATTCCCGATAGTGATAGGCATCAGACCTCCTCATTTATGATAATGAGTTGCATTATTGGATACATTAGGTTTATGTCACGACAAACGCAATTCGCCAGAGATTAGCAAGGACGATTACTGTGAAAACAGACACGAAACGTTGGACACGCCTCGGACTGACGGCTGCACTCGCAGGCACAACACTTCTCGCAGCCTGCGGAAACTCAGGTGAAGCCGGAGAGGCTGGCGAGCAAGGTGAAAACGCTGTCAGCACCACTGATGCCGGTGAAGCGGCAACAACCGCACGCGCACCATCTTACGCCGCTGCAGATGGCGGTGAAGGTGAAGGTGCTGGCGGCGAGGGCGAAGGCGCCGGTGGAGAAGGTGAAGGCGGCGAAGGCGAAGGCGGCGTTGCTGTTCAGCAAGCTGCGACGGACCCTGTCGTATTCCGTTCTGCACTGGCGATCACTGAAGCTCACGTAATCGCTGCGCGCGATGCATACATTGCCGGTGAAACAAACGCAGCCGGCGAAATGTTCGCACACCCGGTTTCAGAAGTTCTCTTTGATGTCGGCCCTTATCTGGAGCAGCGCGGCGTTGAGAACTTTGACGAACTTCTCCTGAATGCGTCTTCAGCTGTCTTTGAAGGCGAAACAAACGAACAGATTTCAGAGCGCACAGACGAGATCATTGCGACGCTCCGCGCTGCAGCTGAAAAAGCACCAGACGACGGGTCATCCGAAGCGCGCATTCAGGCTGGCGTAGCTGCCGACCAGATCGACCGCGCCGCCGTTATGTACACAAACGCGCTGCAGTCAGACTTCTTCGAACCATATCTGGACGGCTACGGCTTCTATGAAGCGGCCAAAGCAGCATTCGCAGAAGAAGAAGCGGCTATTCGCAGCGAACTTCCTGAGGTTGCATCAGCGATCGATACAGCGCTGGCACAGCTGGGCGAAGCTTACGCAACCGTGGAACGTCCCGAATCAATGGACGCAAACCCTGCTGCACTCACTGCGACGTCATCTGCAGTATTGCTCGCACTCGGTAACTAAAGTCTGCTCTCGGCGGGCCATACCAACAGAGGTCATGGCCCGTCGCAGATCGCCGATAGCGCGATCACTGAAAGCTTTCTATGCTGACACGGCATGACGCTTTCGATCCTCCTCATTCTATTCCTGGGTGCGTTTTTCGACGCCACGTTAGTGACCTGCTTCTTCGTCTTCGGAGAGGCTTTCTTCCTGATGGCCGGCGGCTTTGCCTACACCGACAATGACTGGCGGGGCGTGATTGCTGTTCTGGCCGGAGCCTATCTGGCAGATCAGACTGGCTTTCTCATCGGCCGACAAATGAAACCCTGGTTTCTACGGTTCGCAAGTTCGGGCAAACAGCGGCGGACCGCACTTCGCAAAACGCGCAGCCTCCTTCGAAAGCATGGCGTGAAAGCTGTTGCAGGCTCTCGTCTGATGGGCCCTGTCGCCTGGTTCATGCCGCCAATTTGCGGCGGTGCCGGTATGCCATGGCGCCGTTTCGCGATTGGCTCTCTCGCGGGCGTTGGCATTGGTGTGGGCATGTTTCTGGCGCTGGGGTACTTAACCGCCTGGGGCGCGGACCAGACCAGGTTTGATGTGGACGGCTTCATCGAGCGCTACAAATGGGCGCTCCTGATTGGCGGTCAGATTTTTTTCATTCTTACAGCGCTTATCTCGCGCTTTGCCGCCCGCTTCTTATTCTCGAAAGTGTAAACTCAGCGATTTCTTTCGCTCCGTTTCGGGTGAGAAGTGGCTCTGCAACCTGTTTTGCGAATGCTCTGGCCTCTGCGCTAAGCGCGAAGGCGAGCGCCGTTTCGATATCGGCGTGAGCGACCTGCCCGCGCTTTAGAAGTTTTGGCGCTACTCCGCTCTTCCAGAGCGCGTCAGCATGCCAGAATTGATCAAGATGTCGTGGCATGACGATCTGCGGCACCCCCGCCCTCAGAGCCGTATCGAGTGTACCAGCACCGCCATGATGAAGGATCGCCGAGCATCGCGGAAATATGAGATCATGCGGCACCTGGCCGACGATGAAGTGTTGATCGCCTACGGGGCCATCCAGTTTTTTAGCGAGCCCTGCCGAAAGGATCGCCCTGCGGCCTCGTCCCGTGATGGTATCAAGGATAACGCGCAGGTCTGACGCGTAGGCCTCAACATCCATTGAGCCAAGGCCGATAAACACAGGCGGTTCACCAGCCTGCAGAAAGGCCTCAACGCCCGGAGGCAAGACGGCGCTTTCACCGCGCACAAGTGACGGGTATGGCTTCAACACGTCATAGGGCTGCCAATCGGACGGAGCATCAGGGATGAGAAACGGCGAGACAGTGGTTAGCCGCACCATATCAGTGCGCGGCTTGCCGCGTGAGGCGCCCAGATTATGTGGCGCGCGCAAACCCAGCTTACGCCTGTGTCCGCTCAGCGCTTTCTCCATGGCACGCTGCGCGCCCCAGACCATCGCATAACCCGCTTTGTGCAGAAATGAGGGCATGCCCGGCTTCCAAAGCATAGCGCAGGGATAAACTCGCGTAGCGCTGATCGCAGGCTGGTGTGCATTCAGGATGAAGGGAATGTCGTAATACTCAGCAACCATCTGCGCAGGTGCGCAGATCGAATTGGCCAGAATAATGTCCGCGCCTTCAGCGGCTTTGAGAGACGCCTCCACCGTTCTATCAACATAGGGCGCGACCATTTCATCCCAGTCGCGAAAGAAGTTCAGCGGATTCTTTAAGGTGCCCCTTTGTTCGGCCTCTTTATCCCATGCGGCGAGCGTAAAATCTTCTACAGCCTTTGCCTTTATCCCGCGCGCTTCGATTGCCCCGGAATAATCGGACGGTGAGAGAATGCTGACGTCTGCCCCCATCTCCTTCAGATAATGCGCGACAGACACGAAAGGCATGACATCGCCAAAGCTTCCCAATGTCTGGATTGAGACCTTCGTCATGTCAGGGCCTCGGGCGCGACGCTTACCCGGCGAAGCTTATGACCTGATGGCGGCATAAGATCGGCCGCTTGAGCCGTAACCTCGGGTGCAGCACCGCAGAACGCAAAGAGCGCCTGCAGCGCCTCGCGTGCAGCCGCGAGACGAGGCGCATTCGCGGCCGTCAAGGTCAGCTGAACAGCGTTTCTGCCAGTCTGAACGATACGAAAGTCCCTGATAGATCGATCCGTTCCTATAATGGCATTTCGGATAACATCCGGCGTAACCCTGACCTTCCTGCCATCTCCGGACACTAGCTGAAACACGTCATCACATCGCCCATGGACCGCCTTGATAACGCGATGTGGACGCCCGCAATTGCACGGGCGTTTTGCCAGCTCCAGAACATCGTTCATGCGATACCGGACCATGATTTGCGTGGTCCGCGAAAAATCAGTGATCAAGGGTGAGACCAGAGTGTCAGAACCTTCGATAGGCTCGAATTCGAAATGCACGTGGTCTTCGATCAGATGAAGCGAGCCCTTTTCACAGCCGACAGCAAACAGACCTTCGGTCGCCATATAGATTTCGCGCACGATCACGCCGAACCGGCTTTGGACAATCTGCCTGTCCTCATCATCCAGAACTTCGGCGCCCGAGAAAATGCGATCCGGAAATATATTCGTGTCGCTTTCTGAAAGCGCCCGCAGGAACTTGGGCGGTGCCACAATCACGGTCGGGCGAAATTCTTCTAACGGCGCAAACTGCGCCTCTATGCCCTGCGCCAGATCAAAGAATTGAAGTGCCAGATGCCGGCTTTCATTCGCCGCATCATAGAGACGGCTATTGGCAGGCAGAACGACCGCAACGCGGTGGCGACGGGTCAGCACATCTGGCAAGGCTCGCGATAACATCACCCCGAGCCAGCAATAGCGCTCCGCTTCCGACACAACATAAAGACCGCGATTTCCGGAGGTGCCCGTGCTCGCGCCAACCGCGTACCCTTCAGGCGCAGTGCCATTCTCAAAATGCGCCCATGCTTCAGCCGTGGTCATGCCGAGCCGGTTATAGAGCGCGAAATCTGTCATGAGCCGCGCTTTGTCCATTGTCGGCCAGTCACGTAAAGGCAGCCCACGACATCCGGCAAACGCAGGCACTTTGCTCGCAGGACCATTGAGGAACCGCGCGAGCCGCCGCGCCTGTCTTTCCTCCAGCTCATCGCGATACGCTACGGAGTTGAGACGCAAGCTGGCATCCACGAAAGCCGCCAAAGTGCCCAAAGATGCTTTCAGCGACATCAGCCCTCTCCCTCGGGATCATGACAGAGCTTCAGCTCGCCGCCAGCTGCGACAAAAGCCCGAAGCTTTTCACGCGTGGCTTCGGCTGCCGCTTTGTCTCCAAGGATTTGCGTCGCAGGAAAGCCCGGCGCCCGGCGTTCATGTATCGCCTGCCATAGCCACTCACTATCAGCCGCGTAGAGAAGTGGTCGATCTCCTGTAAACATCACACCCGTATGCCCCAACATGTGACCGGGCAAAGGTATACCCAACACGCTTCCATCCCCGAACAGATCAAAAGCTTTGCCGAGGCCCATCGGCGCCTCAACCGTCGGGCGGTCCTGAAAGCGTACAAGCCGATCAGAAAAGTCTTCTGGTAATAGCTCTTTGAAAAATCCATGACGTATGCGTTGAAACCACCCTGCGGCGAGATAATGGTCCAGCGCGTCACCATCCAGCATAATGCGGGCATTCGGATAGTCCCTCAGAGCGCTGATATGGTCTGCGTGCAGATGGGTGACGATGATCGTGTCCACGTCTGGTACGGCATCTGGCAGGACATCTGACGTCAGCTTCGGTTTCAGGGTACTCGCATAAAGGCTGAGGAAAGTGCCTCGGGGGCCGCTTATTATCCGCCTGGAATATCCGGTATCGATCAGGCACTTCCCCGCAGTAGGATGTTTAAACACGCCATAACGGACCGGTAAATGCCGCAGGGTTCGCGAGCCATTTTTCATGATCAGCCATTCGGGCGCCGAGACAATCGCGCTGTTTTTAAACTCCGGCCTGATCATTCTGTCCGCCCCGCGAAGGTTTTATCCAGACCTTCATCAAATGAGACTTTTGGCCTCCAGCCAAGAAGCTGTTCTGCCTTTTGGATATTCAAAGTCTGACGGAAGGCAAAAAGGCCTGCCGAATAAGCCGTTACGACAGGTTCTGGGCGCTTGGGCAGTATAGCGCAAACGCGCTCGGAAGCAGTGGCCAATCCTTTGACCAGCAGCCATGAAACCTGCCGCCAGCGCACATCAATTCCGGCTTTTTTTCCTGCTCGTTCGGCGACCATTTTCACCGGCAAAGCTACCCCGCCTGAAATGTTGAACGCCTGTCCGCTAACAGATGATGGAGCCCCCATCGCGGCCAGAATGCTCTCGACGACATCATCGATATAGGTGAGATCGGTTGCTGCCACGCCGCTTCTCATAAGGGGCAGAGGCCGTGTTTTCGCGACTTTTAGCAATCTTGGCAGGAGCGCCGTATCTCCCGGACCATAGAGCCCGCGCGGGCGAAGCGTAACCGTTTCAAACGCAGATGCTCCACTAACCAGATATTCCGCGCGACGTTTCGTGTCAGCATATGCATTCACCGGAGCCGGAAGCGGGTCGTCCTCCCGCAAGAGGTCCTGATCGGCAAAGCGGAAATAAATACTGGGCGAGGAAATATTGATGAACCGGCGCGCGCCTACCCGTTCGGCAAGGCGTAAGGCACTTGCTGTGCCCGTTATATTCGCTCGCTCGAAATCTGCCGCCCGTCCCCAGGGCGAGGACAACGCCGCGGCATGCACGACAATATCACATGACTCGGGTCGCATATCGTCCGGAAGGTCTGCCAGATCGCATTGGAGCGTCGTCGCGACAAGGCTTTGCAGGTCACTTAGCTTATTCTGATTGCGGCCAAGAGCGACAACTCGCACGCCATCGCCAAGCAATCGCCGCGTCAACGCTCCGCCGAGAAACCCCGTCGCACCTGTGACCAGAACAGTCGTCATGCGATTAGCGTTGCCCCGCCAAGCAAGACGCCCGCTGATGTGCCAATCAGAAGGATTTTATCCCCTGCTCCGATGCGCCCGTCACGGCGCGCCGTGTCCAGCGTCATCGGAATGGAGGCCGCGACGAGATTACCGGTGTCTCGCACGGTCGAGACCACTTTCTCTCTGGCGAAGCCGCATTTGCGGATCATATGTTCCAGTGCCAGAGGGCTCGCCTGATGAGGAATGACGACATCGATATCGCTGCGCGACCAGCCGGACGCTTCAAGCAGTCGATCTATGAACTTTGGAAGCTTGTTTCGGGTGAGTTTAAACAAGGCGTGGCCGTCCATTTTGAAAAAAGCGTTCTCTTCAAACTCGTCCCGCGCCGAGTGAAAGTCATAACGTGTTCCGCCAGCGCCCAGAGTACAGAAATCATAGCCTTCAGACCATGTTTCCAGCATCACCTGATTGACCGAAAGGCCTTCACCGCCCTTACCTACAATGAAGGCCGCAGCGCCATCGCCAAACAGGCCTGCCGTCGCCGGGTCAGTGTCCCATGGCAGAGCCCGCGTTGCGACTTCGCTCGTAACAACAAGCACACGCTTTGCACGTCCTGCACCCACATAGAGAGACGCAACATCGAGGGCGGCTACGCCAGAAAGACAGGTCGCATTGATGTCAAAAGCCGGGATGGCGGTTTTGCGGAGCCCCAGCGCATCCTTAATCAGTGCAGCCGTTGCCGGAATGGGCTGCCGCCCCACAGCAGACGCAAACAGGATGAGATCTATGTCGTCGGCACGAAGTTCGGCGTCATCCAAAGCGGTCTGTGCAGCCCGAAGGGCGAGAGATTCCTGAGTTTCGACGTCAGAAAGTACAGGCCGCGTGCGCACGCCGCATTGCGACTCAAGCCAGCCAGACTTTCGCCCGATACGCCCGTCTATCTCTTCTGATGTAAGGAGCCGCCCGCCAGCGCGCGCCCCCGTACCAAGCAGAACAGGTCCCGACATGATCTTCTCCACTATTTCCAATCAATAGAAAGTGATCGAACACTCACATTATAATATCTCTCGGGATATGACCAGAATTTTCTGAAATACTGCGACCGATGCGCGAAGAATGACAACTGCAAAACTAAAAAGCCCCACGGAATTAACCGTGGGGCTAAGGTAGTACGCTTGGAGAATAGCGTCCGGTGATCTGTTTGGGCTCCGCCCGTGTCAGATCTCACACGTCTCGATACGGCGCTTCATCGCCGCAACGAATTTGGCAGCCGCCTGACCATCAATAATGCGGTGGTCAAAGCTGCAGGACAGGTTCATCAGCTGGCGCGGCTCAAACGCTTCGCCGTTCCAGACAGGTGCCGTGCGCACCTTGTTGACGCCGATGATTGCAACTTCCGGCGGATTAAGCACCGGCGTTGAAGCAATGCCACCCAGCGCGCCAAGAGAGGTGAGCGTCATGGTCGAACCGACAAGCTCGTCACGAGACGCCGTGCCATCGCGCGCCGCTTCAGCGACATGACGGATGGCCGCCGCCGCTTCGTACACGTCTTTCTTCTGCGCATTGCCGATGACCGGAACCATCAGGCCTTTATCGGTTGCCACAGCGATACCGAGACGGATTTCGTCATAAATATGCACTTCCTGACGATCGCCATTGTAAAGCGCGTTTACATAAGGCGCCTCGTGCACAGAGAGGACCAGAGCCCGCATGATGAACGGCAGAATGGAAAGCTTCTCACCGCCATCGGCCTTCGCGTTCATCTCACGACGCATAGCCTCAAGATCGGTGACATCGACTTCTTCAACATAGCTAAAGTGCGGCACACCGGGCTTGGCCTGGTTCATCTTCTTGGAGATCGCGCGGCGCATGGATGACAGGCGATTGACCTGAATTTTGCCATGGCTGCTCGCGGCCACGAATGGCGCAGGCTTAGGTCCTGCCGCAGGCGCTGGGGCCGGCTTTGGCGTTGGCACAGCGGGGCCAGAGCCCGATGAAGCTTCTGCGCGGATCGCAGCGATCAGAAACTGATCGAGGTCATAGTGGGTGATGCGGCCGCCAGCGCCCGTACCGGCAACATTTCCCAGATCAATCTGCAGGGATTTTGCGCGAGCGCGAACCGCTGGCGACGTATGAACCTTAGACGATCCGGAAGAAACAGCCGCTGACGCAGGCGCCGTTTGCGGAACGGACGGCGCTCGAGGCGCGGCCTGTTTCGGCGCTGGCGCCGGTGCAGCTTTTGCAGGCTTTGCCGCTGCAGCAAGTGCATCGCCTTTCATATCGTCGATCTTGGCAAATTCTGCACCGATCGCGATCTGGTCACCGGGCTCACCGGATTTCCATGTCAGCTTGCCCGCATAGGGAGATGGCACTTCGATATTGGCTTTGTCGGTCGTGACGACAGCGATTGCCTGATCTTCCGCAATCGTATCACCAACCTCAACCAGCCATTCAACCAGTTCAGCTTCAGCAACGCCCTCGCCCACATCCGGAAGTTTGAAAATCTTTTCCATATCAGGCCTCCATGACCTGGTTCAGCGCTGCGCCCAGACGTTTCGGCCCCGGGAAGTAGTCCCACTCCTGAGAGTGCGGATACGGAGTATCCCAGCCGGTAACGCGCTCTACTGGCGCTTCCAGCGCCCAGAAGCACAGCTCATTCACGATAGAGACAAGTTCTGCGCCATAACCGCATGTGCGGGTCGCCTCATGGACAACAACGCAGCGACCGGTCTTCTGAACTGATTGCGCAATCGTCTCTGTATCAAGCGGCACAAGCGTACGCAGATCGATCACTTCAGCATCAATGCCCTGATCTTCTGCGGTTTTCTTCGCGACATGCACCATAGTGCCGTAAGCAAGAATGGTAACATCCTTGCCTTCGCGCACGATCTTCGCCTTGCCGAGCGGTACGGTATAATGACCGTCCGGCACTTCAGCGTCGTCATGTTTGGACCATGGCACGATGCTCTTATCGTGTTCGCCATCGAACGGCCCGTTATAAAGGCGCTTCGGCTCGAGGAAGATGACCGGGTCATTATCCTCGATAGAGGCTAGCAGCAGGCCCTTCGCATCATATGGCGTGGACGGAATGACCGTCTTCAGGCCGGAGACATGCGCGAACAATGCTTCAGGGCTTTGAGAGTGCGTCTGGCCGCCGAAAATACCGCCGCCCGTTGGCATGCGGATCACCATCGGCGCCGTGAATTGTCCACCTGAACGGTGACGCAGACGCGCAGCTTCAGACACGATCTGGTCATAGGCCGGGTAGGCGTAGTCTGCGAACTGGATCTCAATGCACGGACGCAGGCCATAAGCCGCCATGCCAATGGCCGCGCCGACAATACCGCCTTCACAGATAGGCGCATCGAAACAGCGGGCTTTGCCAAATTTTTCCTGAAGACCGGCTGTGCAGCGGAATACACCGCCGAAATAGCCAACATCCTCGCCAAAGACGACGACCTTTTCGTCAGCTTCCATCGCGATGTGGTGTGCATCACGAATGGCTTCGATCATAGTTTTCTTAGCCATATCAGCCTTCTCCTGCTTCTTTGAGAGACTGGGCGAGCTGTTCACGCAGATGAGGCGGCATCTCCTCATATACGTCTTCGAACATGTCTCGCGGTCCTGGCTTGTCGCCTTCGAGCAGTGTACCGATGGCTTCAGATTCGCGCTGAGCTGCTGCAACTTCGTCTTCGATCTCGGACGCCATTTGCGCGTAGCGATCTTCGCTCCAGACGCCTCTGGCGATAAGATAGCCTTTCAGGCGCTCAATCGGGTCACCCAGCGGCCAGCCATCAGCTTCGTCTTTGGGGCGGTAGGCAGACGGATCATCCGACGTCGAATGCGCACCTTCACGGTAAGTCACATACTCAATCAGGGTCGGACCAAGGCGTTTACGGGCGCGTTCAATCGCCCATTTCGCGACTGCATGAACCGCCAGATAGTCATTGCCATCCACGCGCAGGGACGGAAGACCGAAGGCGAGACCTTTAGAGGCGAAAGTCGCTGCGTTGCCGCGCGCAATGCCCTGATAGGTCGAGATCGCCCACTGGTTATTTACAATGTTGAGCACGCATGGCGGCTGGTAGGTGGACGCAAAAACGAGCCCTGCATGGAAGTCGCCTTCAGCCGTTGAACCATCGCCGATCCAGCCCACGCCAACACGGTCATTGCCTTCAATCGCGGACGCCATAGCCCAGCCCACAGCCTGCACGAACTGGGTCGCCAGATTACCGGAGATGGAGAAAAAGCCGTGCTCTTTGGAGGAATAAAGATTGCCCAGCTGGCGGCCCTTCATAGGGTCCTGAGAGTTGGAGAATATCTGGTTCATCATGCTCGTCATCGGATAACCGGACGTGATGAGCAGGCCCTGCTGGCGATAAGTCGGGAAGTTCATATCGCCAGGTTCCAGAGCTTTCTGGAACGCACATGCGACAGCTTCCTCGCCGAGCGCCTGCATATAGAATGAAGTTTTACCCTGACGCTGTGCACGCAACAATCGCGCATCCATGGTGCGCAGACGCATCATGTCTTTAAGGCCCTCAAGCGCCTCTTCGTCAGAGAGCGATGCAGCCCATTCGCCAACAGCTTCATTATCGCTGGACATCACGCGAATGATGGTGCGGGCGAGGTCCTGAATATCATCAGGGTGAACATCCACAGGCGGGCGGCGCGCCGCACCAGCCTTCGGGATAATCATTTCATCAAATGTTGGCTTATCACCCGGCCTGAAGCTTGGCTCAGGGACGTGGAGATAAGAACGTCCTGTATCTGTCATTTTTCCTCCGGCATGCCTTGTTTTTTATCAGGGCTGGAAAGGTCAGAAATTGCGCTTCATCCAAAACACGAGGCATGACCGTTCGCCCGAGGCAGGCTTTGTGGAATATTTATACACCAATCAATTTATCAATGGAATACACGTTCTGCTTATTCGGAATAATAAGAGAAGAAATTGCGTATAGCGTTGAGCCGGCAGAAGGTTTTACCAAAATCAAACACGGAAAACCAAGCGGCGGGAACAAAAATCCAGCCTGCCGTGACGGAATGCAATGAGCGAGAAAATGGCGCGCCCGGAGGGAGTTAGTTCGAACTCTCCTGCGCCATCACTCAGTGAGTTTCTGAACTCTGATGCGATCTTTGAAGAGCTGAAAGAATGGGAAGATCAACTTCGCGATATTGATCTCTCCGTCCTCGAATACGACGATCCTAAAAGTGACGATAGCTCTTTCGAGCAATCTGAGCATGGAGGGCCTTCTCCATGTTAGAGCGCAGAAAACACCAAGCCAAAAAAGCTTTTGGAAAAGTCGGCCCAAGGGTCGACAAGAGCAATAAGCACCCATCACCCATCTCACTTCGCTTGACCCACGATGAACGCACGCAGCTCTTACGCGATGCAGGCGATAGAACGCTGTCCAGCTATATTCGTGAGCGCCTGTTTGGCGAAAGCGCATCGACGGCTTTCAGGCGTCCAGCCAAAAAGCAGAACCGTCCTTCGGCTGATCGCGTGGCGCTGGCAAAGCTCCTCGGCGCACTCGGCCAGTCTCGCCTCTCATCCAACATGAACCAGATCGCGAAGGCGGTTCACATGGGCGCGCTGCCCGTGTCTGATGATTTGGAGCGCGAACTTGAGATGGCGTGTGCCGATATCAAAGAGATGCGCAATACCCTCATGAAGGCGCTCGGGCGGCGCTAGCTTCATGATTTTGGTCGGCAATCAGCGCGCGGGCGGGAGTGATCTCGCCCGCCACCTCATGAAAGATGAAAATGATCACGTGCTTGTCCATGACATGCGCGGCTTTGTTGCGCATGATGATCTGCACGAGGCGTTCAAAGAGATTGAACTGACCGCCAAAGGCACGCGCTGCCGTCAGTATCTGTTCTCGCTCTCACTCAATCCACCTCAAGAAGCATTCGTCACCGTGCCGCAATTCGAAGCCGCGATTAAAAAGATCGAAAAACGGCTCGGTCTTGAAGGCCAGCCGCGCGCCATCGTATTCCATGAAAAAGAAGGCAGACGCCATGCGCATGCGGTGTGGAGCCGTATCGATATTGATAAAATGAAGGCCGTTCAGCTTTCGCACTCAAAGCGCAAGCTCAATATGCTCTCAAAAGAGCTGTATCTCGAACATGACTGGAAACTGCCGCCTGGGCAAATCGACAAGTCATTGCGCGATGAGAAGAACTTCACCTTTGCCGATTGGCAACAAGCCAAGCGCACTCATCAAGACCCGCGCCATATCAAGGCGCAGTTCAAGGACGCTTGGGAAAATACCAACACGCGCGAAGAGTTTTACGAACGCCTCAAGAAGAGCGGATATTTGCTCACGCGCGGAAGCCGAAGAAACTATGTTGCTGTAGATCGCTTTGGTGAGATTTATTCTGTGCCGCGCATGCTTGGGATCAAAACGAAAGAAGCGCGTGAGCGCTTGGGTGATCCGTCCAAGTTGATCGATGCCGAATACGCAAGGAAACGTGTCACCGATAAAGCCTTAAAGGCGCTCACTGGCTATACCGAAGACATAGACAAACGCCTCGCTGAGGCGCGCGCACCATTTGAAAAAGCCAAAGCCGATTTGGCTGCGAAACAAAGACAAGAACGCACCGAACAACATGAGCGCTTAGAAGCCCGCTGGGCGCACGAAAACATCGTGCGACAGTCACGGTTCAGAACTGGCATTAAAGGCCTATGGGATTTTGTGCGGGGCGAGAATGCGCGGATCAAAAAGCAGAACCGACAAGAGGCGCACGTCTCAATGAAGCGCGATGAGAAAGAGCGTGAAGGTCTGATCAAAGCGCATCTCGAAGAACGCCGTGCACTAGTTCCTGAAATCCAGAAAGTTCGGGATGATCTCAAGACACTCCATCGCGAGCGGCGAGACTTGATAGCGGAACTGCGCGCCATTCAAAAGCAGCGCGAAGAAAATGGTGACTATGCACGAGAGCGCGAACGCCAAAGAGAACGGTCTCGTGGGAGATCACGGTGAGGTTTGCAGCTCTAGAAAAGGCTCATCTGTCGCGTCTTGGCTTCGCGCTCTTTCCAATCCGCGGATTGAGCAGCGCGATCCAGCCATTCAATGACAGCGGTTTCGACCTTTTCACTGCAAACAGTTCCGCTTGGGATGAAATGTGATTTGTAACCCGTTTCCGTGATCGGGAGCGGTTCACGGTTTTCACTTTCGATTTCGATGTGGTCGCAAGGCCCATTCCACCGATTAGGATAAAATCGAAGTGTTATCTCTCGGCCTTGCCAGTTGAGTTGATAGATTTGAAGTTGTGACATGGCGCTTATCCTTTCCTTTGCCTGTGGCTCGTCATGCCGCTTTCAAAGGCCAGGCGAATAAACGCGGGGCTTCATATCCAACACGGGTGAGCGTTTTAGCGAACTGGCGCGGGCAGCGATATTGACCGCCCGCGTGCGGCTGGTCAGGAAATCAAGGCAGATACGAGCTACTGGCTAAGGAAACGGCGCAGAGCGCACCTCATGCTCAATCATTAAATTCTCAAACGAGCGCTGACACCTCGATAATGCTATCGTCTCTGAGCTTTTGCTTCGGGTCAAAAGATCACGTGAACAGTCAGCGTGAACAACAAGGGCAAGCCTTCTTCACTGACGTTACGCCCGTCATCTTATGACGGTGTTTTCGCGTGTCTCTCCACGTCGTTTTTCCCCTCATGAAGCTCAATTCAGAGCCTCAAGAACATTGGAGGATACATGCACGTTATTTGGAAATTTGAAGAACTCGAACAACTCACGAACTTAGAGCGCTCCGCACTACTCGCGGTGCTCGAAACCTATCTGTTTGAAACTGACTTAGACGATCACGAACGCGCACTGATATGAGCATCAATTGCGAATATCAAAGCGAGTTTGCGCAGAAAAACTACGCCTTCACAGCTTGCTTTAGCGCTGTGATGTCGAGTCAAAATAAGCTGGATGCGCGTAAGCGCGTTCAACCTAATTTTGTGTAGAGGGAGTGCCGAGGGCTGAGCCCTCGGCGAATTTTTCATCGATTCCAGAACACATGGACTTCGCGATATCCCATATCGATAGCCAGGACGTCATTGATCTCTAAGTCTCGTCCCATGCGTTCCCAATCAATATAATATTGCAGATGGTTGGGGACTTCGCTTGTCTCTTCAGTGATCTCCTGCGCGAAGTCGGCGAGGCTGTCATATTGCCCTGCATAGTCATCTTCCAATGCGCGTTTAGCGGTTTCGAAGTCGCCATAGTGGTTCACGACTTCCGCACCCAATCGGCCATGCTCTTCGATAAATTCGGCCTTTTCTACAACGCTTTGAATACCTTCGTATTCAGAAATGCTCAGGCCTTCGAAGCCTTCATAGTCATGGATTGCCCATTCTTCCGCATCCGGCATGGGTGAGGTTTTTAAAACCTCGTTGATCTGATCCCAGATTGCCTTTTCGCCAAGCGTGGTGTCAATCCAAGCACCATGTAGGTAGCCGTTATTATAGGCTGCGAGACAGGCTATATAAATTCTGATATCTCCGTTCTTTGTCATTTGAAGACCTCCGTCAGGTAAGGGTTGCTCATGCAACCTTGGCCTTCGCCGAGAACGGGGTGTGAAAACGGAGATGAAAATCGACGGCGGGCGCAGCAGCCTTACCTGCGAGCCTCGGGAGACCGCCTATTTTAAACGAAGTGCGCCGAGGGGCTGGCCCCTAAGCCTTACGCAAGGGATCGAAGCCGGATGGCCGAGACACCAAAATGCTGGCTCGGTTCACGAGAGCCCGGTCGGCAAAGCCGATGTGACTGACTAACTTTTCCAATCAAGTTTTGATTTTCCGCATTTGCAGGAAATTCTCTTTTCACCTGGCACTGTTATGTCACTTCGAATGTGACGCTTGCATTCTTCGCACACAAAAAGAGAAACCAATTTTTCAATATCTTCCAGCAACACATCGATATCTTCACCGACAATCTTCTCGGGATTGTCGTGTGATATCAAATTCGCAATAAGCGCTGACCCTGCCAAATCTGAAAAAATCTTCGTTTCAAGCATAGCCGGAGATTTCTTTTTCAACGTTGACTTAAGCGCGTTGAGTAACTCGTCGGACATGCGCTTTTCGTTTTGTTCGTTGAAACGAAATGCCACTTTTACTTCTAGGGCTTGGCAAATTTCCTTCAGTGTTCGCTCCAAAAGTTTTCGAAGTTCGTTTGTGACATCCTCCTTACCTTTTTTGGCTTCGATGATATCACGCAGAGAAGAAGGGCTGTTCTCCAAGCGCATTCCATTGGTGCTATCTGGCTGGATCTCGTGAAAAATCCAGCCTTGCTGCGCCATCTCTCTTTTGATGATATCAAACCAGATGTTTTCATGCGTAAGAATGATAATTTGCCAGTCCGAGAACTCATCTCGCAGCAATCGTAAGAGTCTACGTCGATGTGATGTATCAAAGCTTGTAACGATGTCGTCGAGTACAAGAAATTTGGCGTGTTTATTGAAAATACGCGCGTTCGCTAAAAACAGAACTGCGCCAAGACTGTTCAGGTGGCTCTCACTAAGGTATTTACGTGGCGGTTGCGTTGGTTTTGAATGGAATTCGTACTGAAACTCTACCCCTTCGTCGCCGACCATTGTCAAACTGACTTTATCGATACTCTCTTTCGGGTGAAGCGCTTTGTAGAATTTTCCAACGTCTGCGCTGATCGTATCCAGAACCGCTTGAAGCACATTATTTTGAACCTTTATGAACTCCGCGAGCATCGTCGATAGTGTAATGATTTGAGTTTCATACGCTTGTTTGAGATGATTGCATTTCTCAAAATCGGTTACTTGGCTGTTCACCGTGTTGAGTTTCGTTATTGCCGAAGCCACTTTCTTCTCTAACTCAGTAAGCTGGAGCTTCTGAGCACTTTCAATTGCGATTTTTGCCGACTTTTCAGCCTCATCGCTAAGGGCTTTAAGTTCTGAGTTGAAATTGTCTGGTATCTCAAACGCTCTTTTTTCTTCAAATGACGATTTCAAGTTTGTCAGAAAACTACGGAACTTCTCGCGGGACAAACTTACCAGTTGGATTAGAGATGAGAACTCTTGCAAATCACCATAAGTTTCGGTGATGGACTTTGTTCTCATCCCACAACTAGTGACCGCTTCGATGAGACGGTCTTTCAACGAACCAGCTTCATCGAGCTTGCGCTGCAAGGCCTCCAACGACGCAAGGCGTTTACCCACCTCATTTTGGAGATCGGATAAGTCGTAGTCCGTTAGACAAAAAGGACACTGAGGATCAGTGAATACCTTGTCGTTTAACACCGCTTGTCCACGCCTTAAAAAGTCACTGATTTTCAACTTGTTGACGTTCTCACTCTCCTGAGCGAGGGGACTATATTTTTCGCAAAAGGCTTTCGCAGATTGCGAAAGAGCCACGAGTTCATTCACAAAATCCTTACACGATTTCTCAAGCTGCACGAGCTTTTCAGCCATTCGGATTTTGTCTTCACTGCTCGCCTGCGCGCGCAACTCCTCCAGTGCAGCCAGGTACGACGTCTCATCTGAAATTTGGGTTTTAAGTTTGAAGCTTTCAACAATTTGATTTGCGATAGGAAAGAATGACTTTCTGTCCGGAACTACCTGCTCAACCTCAGAAATCATGCTAGATTGTAGTTGTTGAATTCGCTGTTTTGCTGATGTGTACTCTGCCTCTTTTTCGAGTTGGTTTTTCGTTTGGAGCAAAGTATTGCGAAATTTCGTGATCTCGCTGTAACCAATTATATCAGCAATCGCTTCGCGCTTTTTCCCTTTTGCTTGGTCAATGAAGTTTACAACATCAGCATGTCTTAGAATGATGTTGTCGTTTTTTAAATCAGCCACAAGTTCATTGACTTGGTCTGATGAAAACGACGCTGATTTCTTTAGGGCCGCAGACAGCGATTTGCTCCCATCTCTGTCATCGCCATCAAAGGTAATTTGAACTTTACTTGGTTGATCATCAGCGAGCACGTGCCTAAGAGAGTCTTCCTTACAATCTTCCCGCCATAAGTGATTGACGCGGTCGTGAATAAACCATTCAAGCGCGTCCGTAATGGTGCTTTTTCCAGACGCGTTTTCCCCGTAAATCGCTACGCTCTTAGATTGCTTAGAAAAATCAAGCGGCAGATCAAATCTAGCTCCCCGAAACCGAGACAGGTTGAGCTTGCGAAGCTTAGCCATTTCAACCCTCCTCATCCTGAGTAGTGGTTTCGTCGAGCCGTGACGTTCTGACTTCTTCGAGCTTTCTGAGTAACTTTGTCTTACTTAGCTCATCAGTTTCTTGGAGTTCACAAATTGCTGAGAGGGTGTCTCTGTCTAAGCCTTCTGCGCCTGCTTGCTTTTCCAAGAAATCTGCAACAACCTCCAAAGCTGTTTTAATTTTTTCCTTGGTCACGCCTCACCCCCTTGTTTAATATGATGAAATGAAAATTTTATTCACTCAAATCTACAACTTGAACGAGCAGGAAATCAAGTTTGTTAGGGGTGTTGCAGGGATTTACTTCATTTACCTCACTAATGGAGAAATCAGTTACCCGTTTGCAAATTCAAAACTCATCTATGTCGGCATGAGTGAGTCTAAACAGAACAGTCTATTCAAGCGCTTAGGCGGTCATTTGACGGGGCAATCTGGCAACCGCGGGATCAGCAATTACGCTAAAACTCAATCTGTCAAATTCACCTATTACACCGCAGAAGTACTGAGCCATTACGGCAGCAATAATTTGTTCGACATCGAAAACTTTTTTTTGAGTGATTTTCTCAAAAACTATGGATGTTATCCAATTTGCAACGGCCAAGCGGGACATAAGCCATCAGAAACGTCGAAGCCTATAAGCGCATCTGTGGATTGGTCTTTCTTCGAATGAAGGATAAGCATCAGCTCAGCGCTTAAGCTTGTCGAAAAGATCAATCAGCTCTGCGACCTTTTCGCGCTGCTCCGTCGTGTTGCCAGTTGCAATAGCATCCTCCACACAGTGTGCAGCATGCTGTTTCAGAAGTTCGCTCTCAGCCCGTGAGAGCGCGGATTTGACGGCCTGCATCTGATGCAGAACTTCGATGCAATACCGATCTTCTTCGAGCATACGCACAAGTCCTCGGACCTGTCCTTCAATTCTCTTTAGCCGGGCAACGACTTTTTCTGACATTGACAAATACCTCCGGGGGGTATTAAGCTTTTTCTACCTGAAAGGTCAATGCATGCCAGTAGTTCGCACATTTGTCGTCACGCTTCTGGCGCTCCTGTTTGGAGCGCAACAGGCGCTTTGTGCATGCCCAAGTGAACTCTCAGTTTCCCCGGTCACCGTTCAATATTCTTCCGCTGATGCTCAGCCGCACGTGGATGATCCATGCGCGGAACACTCCAAAGGCGGAACGGACGAGAACGGCCAACCGTGCGGACATTGCGACACCAGCCTGAAATTGCTGAAGGCGGACGACTCCAGAGCCGCGCTCGTTCCTGCTCCTCTAAAAGTCGCCATCCTTGACGCGTTTCCTGTCGCGCATTCATCGGTTGCGCTGATCGATAATGCGTATTTTAGCCCGCTTTCAACACGCGGACCGCCTCTGAGGCAAACCCCTGTTTCTCTGAAAACACGCCTTTTGAATTGAGTTCCATGCCTTTGGCCTGCGCCTGAGTGCGAGGCCTCTCGTATGGCGCGATTGGTCTTCGACTGATCGCAAGACAACTCACTTCAAAGGAATATACTATGGTCACCCGAAGACAATTTATCCGAACCAGCGCGCAAAGTGCTTTGGTTCTGGGGATGTCCTCCTTGCTCCCCGGTTGGGCGCAGTCTGCAACAAACGGAAACACAGGCGTTTCCACTAGAACGGCAACAAATTTCAATCTCACAGTTGGACGTTTTCCTGTCCGTATCGATGGGCGCGCAGGCGAAGCTATCGGCATGAACGGAACGGTTCCTGCACCACTCTTGCGCTTTCGTGAGGGGGAAGAGATTACGCTGAATGTTACTAATACGCTGAATGAAGACACCTCTGTTCACTGGCATGGATTGTTGGTGCCGTTTCAGATGGATGGTGTGCCCGGCGTGACGTTTCCCGGCATTCGTCCAGGCGAAACCTTCACGTATAAATATGCTGTGCCCCAATCAGGCACCTATTGGTATCACTCTCACTCAGGCCTTCAGGAGCCACTTGGGCATTACGGACCGATCATCATCGATCCGGCGGGTACTGATCCCGTGCAGTATGACCGTGAATACATACTCGTTCTGTCGGATTGGAGCTTTATGAGTCCCTACCGCATTTTCTCCGAGCTGAAAAAAGCGGGCGATACGCTGAACTACCAGAAGCGAACTGTACCTGACTTTCTACGAGATGTTCAGGAGAGAGGACTGGATGCGGCATGGGATGATCGCGCCATGTGGGGCGAGATGCGTATGTCGCCGCGCGATATCGCTGACGTCACTGGCGAAACCTACACCTATCTGATCAATGGTCACGCCACATCGGACAACTGGAATGGCGTCTTCAATGTCGGCGAGCGGATACGGCTCCGCATCATCAATGCGTCGTCTATGTCAATGTTCAACGTTCGCATGCCAGGCCTGCCGATGACGATAGTGGCAGCCGACGGCCTGAATGTTCAGCCCGTTGAAGTCGATGAATTTCAGATGGGCAATGCCGAAACTTACGACGTCATTATCGAACCGAAGGAAGAACGGGCGTTCGCATTCGTGGCGGAAAGCATTGACCGGTCAGGTCAAGTCGTCGCCACTTTCGGTCCACGTCCGGGCATGCGCGCTGAAGCTCCAGCGCTACGCAGCGTTCCAACGCTCACCATGCGCGACATGGGTATGAGCCATGACAGCATGGGTCATGACGGAATGAGTGGAATGCCTTCGGGATCGGGTTCGATGACTGGAATGGATCACGGTGCCATGGGCGGAATGGATCATTCCAACCATGGGATGATGGCGGGCACGGACGGAAGCAGCTGGCCTGTGGAGACACAGACAATTGAGAGAGGTCCAGGTGTCACGAATATTGCTATGATGCCGACCAGTCGCCTCGATGAGCCGGGTATTGGTCTGGGCAATGTCGGGCATCGTGTTTTGCGATACTCTCAATTGCGGAGTTTAGCGCCAAATCCCGACCATCGAATGCCCGGACGCGAAATGGAAATCCATCTCACGTCCAACATGGAACGCTATATGTGGTCGTTTAACGGTGTTGAATTTGCTGACATCACAGCGCCGATCATATTTCACGAAGGCGAGCGCGTACGGGTAACGCTCATCAATAATACGATGATGCCGCATCCCATTCACTTGCACGGCATGTTCTTCGATCTCGTCAACGGAGCTGGTCACAATAAGCCGCGAAAGCATACGGTGATCGTCAAACCGGGTGAGAAACTTTCATTTGATGTCACTGCTGATCATGTGGGTGACTGGGCATTCCACTGTCACCTCTTCTTCCACATGCATGCAGGTATGATGCAGGTCGTTTCGGTCCTGCCGGACAGTTCATCGCCGATGCCGGGTATGGAGCATCCTCATGGTTCGCACGGCACGGATCACTCAGACATGCACGGCGAAATGGGAAAGGAGGCGCGCTCATGAGCACGATCTCGAAAACCATTCTGATGGGAAGCATACTGAGCGCATTGGTCTCGGCGGCACCCTCTTTCGCGCAAGATCACGGCCATAACTCCGATGGAGAGAAGCTCTGGTCGCAGGCCGATCAATATTATGATGCAGACGAAATGGACGCAGCGCGCGCAAGCGTATTACATCACAATGGCGACGACCATTTTTACATGTTTTCTCTGGACAGAGCTGAGGTCCAGTTCAAGGACGGCGAGGAAGTCGGCGTCTGGGATGGCTCCTACTGGTATGGCGGAGACGTCAATAAGCTCTTCATCAGTACTGAAGGCGAATACGTTTTTGAAAGCGATGAATTTGAAGAGGCTGAGGTTCAGGTTCTTTGGTCACGAGCTGTTTCACCTTTCTTCGATATACAGTCAGGTATCCGCTACGATTTTGAACCAGATGGACTGGCACACGCTGTGCTCGGGTTCCAGGGGCTCGCGCCGTACTGGTTTGAACTCAATGGCGCGACATATCTGAGCGAAGAAGGTGATCTGACTGCTGATCTGGAAGGCGAGTATGAGTTCTTCCTGACGCAAAGGCTTATCCTTCAGCCACGCGCTGAATTGCAGTTCTCTGCACAGGACATACCGGACCGGGACATCGGATCTGGTTTCACCAACCTACAGGCGGGTTTGCGTCTCAGATATGAGTTTGAGCGAGAATTCGCACCCTATGTCGGTGTCGAATATCACAGCGCACTCGGCGACACAGCGAACATGGTTGAAGCAGCTGGCGGCAGCAAAGATGACACGGTTTGGGTCATCGGTGTGCGCGCATGGTTTTAGGAGAACAATATGATTGAGATCATTCCAAACTGGCACCCTTTGTTCGTACATTTCACCGTCGCGCTCCTGCTCATTGCTACGCTGTTGTTTGTGATAACCACAGTCTCAGGCAAATCGCGATGGTCGGAGATTTTGAGCGGGACTGCGCACATCAATCTCTGGCTGGGTGCAGGCTTTTCGCTCATCACCGTGCTTGCCGGATTTTACGCGTACAATACCGTTGCACATGACGGCCCATCGCATGCTGCAATGACGGATCACCGAAATTGGGCACTTCCAACGGCCAGTGTATGGATTGCACTGGCCATCTGGGCGGGCTTCGGAGCGAAAAAGTCAGGCTTCCGGCGTAGCTGGCTCTTTCTGATTGCAACGCTTGCGGCAGCAGGTTTGCTCACCGTCACGGCATTTAAAGGTGGCGAAGCAGTCTATCGATACGGGCTGGGCGTCATCTCCCTCCCGCAAATCGAAGGCGATGGAAGCCATGGCAGTCATCACCATGGCGGAGATGATCACGACCGCGGCGAAGCAAACGACCACCATGGCTCAGATGAGCATGACGGATCGGATGAGCATGACGTCATGCATAAAGATGACATGTCAGGTCTCACGACGGAACCAACGAATACTCCATCGAACATACCAATGGAGTCTGAACCCCACAATCATGATGATCACGACCACGATGATCATGATCACTCACACTAAAAGAAAGGAAACACGACAATGAAAAAATTCATGACGATTATCGCTATCTCAGCACTGCTCGGAACGCCTGTCCTAGCACAGGAACATGAACATATGCCGGGACATGACATGACCCATATGGAAGGCAGTATGCATGGCGAGCACATGGGCCATGCCGCAGAGGATGGTGAGCGAGAGGCTATGCCAAGTGTGCGGCAGGTTGAAGCCTCCAAAGTCTGCATGGTCAACGATATGGCTTTTGACAAAGATCAGATCGCTGTCGAAGTCGATGGAAAGACCTATTACGGCTGCTGCCCAATGTGCAAAGACCGCCTTGAATCCGATGCCAGCCTGAGAACGGCGACAGACCCTGTCAGCGGCGCTGAAGTCGACAAGGCGACAGCAGTCATCGGCGCTGATGCAGACGGGAATGTTTATTACTTCGAGTCTGAACACAATCTGCACACCCATATGGGCATGTAGAATTGACGGCAATACGAGCCATAGGAGCGGCTTCCAAGGAGATGCCGCTCCTAATTTTCAATTCCAATACATTGAATATATACCCATAGGGGGTATATGTATTTAGGAGAAAATGAGGCGACCATGACCGATCATCACAACCACGAGCATCACCATCACCACGACCACTCTTGCTGTTCTACCGATCCTGAACAGAAGAGCGCAGGCGCAGATGGCAAGTATGATAAAGTACCATCTGGCTATACAGGCACGGTCTGGACCTGCCCAATGCACCCGCAAGTCCGCGATGTACGGAACTCGGGTTGTCCCATATGCGGCATGGCACTCGAACCCGAGACGCTCAGTGCCACACCTGAGGATGACAGTGAATTAAAAGACATGACCAGACGGTTCTGGGTGAGCGCGTTCCTCGCGTTTCCACTGCTCGTCATTACCATGGGGGAAATGATCCCAGCTTTCGGACATGTTTTCTCCGGCGACTGGAATAAATGGCTCCAGGTTATCTTGGCGACGCCGGTCGTCTTGTGGGGGGGGTATCCCTTCATGGTCCGCGCGGTGCAATCTGTTCGCAGCGGCAATCTGAATATGTTCACTCTGATCGGTCTCGGCGTGTCTGTTGCGTTTGCTTATTCACTCGTCGCGCTATTCTTCCCTCAAATTTTTCCGCCAACCTTCCGTGATCATAGCGGAAATGTTCCCGTCTATTTCGAAGCAGCGGCAGTGATCACAGCGCTGGTGTTGTTGGGACAAGTGCTCGAACTCCGTGCAAGGTCTCAGACATCGGGCGCGATCAGAGCCTTGCTTGAGCTCGCGCCGCCAACAGCGAACCTCATCAGTGAGAACGGTGAAGAAAAAGAGGTTCCAGTCGAAACTTTAAAACAGGGCGATAAGATTCGCGTGCGTCCGGGGGAAAAACTTCCCGTTGATGGCTTGGTGCTGGAAGGCCGTTCCTCTGTGGACGAAAGCATGATCACCGGAGAGCCAATGCCGGTTGAAAAGCACGCAGAAAGTCAGGTCACAGCCGGAACGGTAAACGGCACGGGCATGCTGATCATTCAAGCCGCTAAAGTCGGCGAAGACACCATGCTATCTCAAATCGTGCGAATGGTTTCTGAAGCTCAGCGGAGCCGTGCCCCCATCCAGAAACTGGTCGATATTGTGTCATCCTGGTTCGTGCCCGCTGTCATCCTGACAGCTATTCTGACCTTTATTGTTTGGGCAATCTTTGGTCCTGAACCCGCGATGGCGTTTGCAATCGTGAACGCAGTGGCGGTCCTGATCATTGCCTGTCCATGTGCACTTGGTCTTGCCACCCCGATGTCGATTATGGTGGGCACCGGAAAAGGTGCGCAGCTCGGTGTCCTCATTAAGAACGCCGAGGTTCTTGAGACTTTTGAGAAGGTCAACACACTTATTGTCGATAAAACAGGCACTCTTACCGAAGGAAAACCAAAGCTTCAAAGCCTCAAGCCATCCGACGACATGACGGAAGACACGCTGCTCCAGCTCGTTGCGAGCGTAGAAACTTCCAGCGAACACCCCCTCGCACAAGCCATCGTCAACGCCGCAAGCGAACGTGGCCTGAAGCTTTCTGACGCTTCGAATTTCTCCTCCACAACCGGCGAAGGTGTTGAAGCAGAAGTCGATGGACGGAAAGTCGCCATTGGCAACGCGAAACTTATGCGAACGCTTCGCGTATATAGTGAAGAGATCGGCCGGGAAGCTGACGCTCTTCGTGCGGATGGCCAGACTGTAATGCTGTCTGCAATTGATGGTGCGTTTGCAGGGTTTATTGGCGTTGCAGACCCGATCAAATCGACAACGATTGATGCGATTTCACGGCTCAAAGCAGACGGGTTGAAGATTGTGATGCTGACCGGTGACAATGAAACCACAGCAAGGGCAGTGGCCCAGAAAGTTGGCATTGACAACGTGCGGGCCGATGTCTCGCCAGAAGATAAGCACCGCATCGTTAGTGAATTCCAGGATAGCGGTGCAATTGTGGCCATGGCTGGAGACGGCATCAATGATGCTCCCGCTCTTGCTCAGGCTAATATCGGTATCGCCATGGGAACGGGCACCGATGTTGCCATCGAGAGTGCTGGGGTCACCCTGGTTCGCGGAGACCTGACCGGTGTGGCTCAGGCACTTGAGTTGTCTCGCGCCGTCATGCGCAATATCCGCCAAAATCTGGTCTTTGCGTTTGGCTACAATACACTCGGTATCCCCGTGGCGGCTGGAGTATTGTTCCCGATCTTCGGGCTACTTCTGTCACCCATGATCGCTGCCGCTGCGATGAGCCTGAGTTCAGTCTCCGTCATCGGCAATGCGTTGCGGCTGCGATCCCTGAAACTTTAAAACTCGATAAGCGCGGGATCAGAACTGGTTCCGCAGATTGGAAGTAAGAATGCAGCATGACGACTACAAAAAAGGGTCTTTGACTCTCGCGAGCACTGTGGCCATGGGCACGGGTGTCATGATCGGCGCGGGCATATTTGCGCTCACCGGACAAGTCGCAGAGTTTGCCGGTGACTTATATCCTGCTGCTTTCCTGCTCGCTGCGTTAATCAGTGCCTTTAGTGCGTATTCCTACATCAAGGTATCGAATAAGTTTCCGAGCGCTGGCGGCATTGCCATGATTCTGAAGAAGGCTTACGGGCCGTCAATGATCACAGGCGGTGCGGCGCTTCTCATGGCTTTTTCCATGATCATCAATGAAAGCCTCGTCGCGCGGACGTTCGGCACCTACACGCTCCAGATATTTGGCATTGAAGGAGGAATTTGGGTTCCCATTCTGGCGGTCGGCCTGATCTTGCTGGCCTTTCTGGTCAATATCGCCGGAAACAATGTTATTGGCAGTGTGTCCAAGGTGACGGCATTTCTAAAAATTGGCGGCATTCTGGTATTCGCCCTGATCGCGCTCTGGGCTGGTGGCTTCAGTTTTCAGCCTATGGAGAATGGCCTGACCGACAAGACATCTGCTGGCGGGTTTCTTGCCGGGGTCGCTCTTGCAATCCTTGCCTATAAAGGCTTCACGACCATCACCAATAGCGGCGACGAGGTGAAAGACCCGAGCAAAAATGTTGGCCGAGCAATCATGATCTCATTGGCGATCTGTACGGTTGTCTATCTGCTCGTGTGTCTCGCCGTTGGGTCGACACTCAGTGTTTCGCAAATCGTTGAAGCGAAAGACTATGCGCTAGCAGAAGCCGCGAAACCTGCGCTGGGCAATTACGGCCTGTGGTTCACCGTTGCGATTGCCATGATTGCGACGGCCTCAGGGCTGTTGGCCAGCTTATTCGCTGTATCACGTATGCTGACCATGCTGACGAATATGGAGCTGATCCCGCATAGTCACTTCGGCATGCCAGGCCGCATTCAGAAGCACTTACTCGTCTATACGGCAGTAATTGCAGGGCTCCTTGCAGTGTTCTTTGATTTGAGCCGTATCGCTTCACTCGGTGCGATTTTCTACCTTGTGATGGATATTATGATCCATTGGGGCGTGTTCCGGTATCTCCGCAAAGAGGTTGAGGCTTCACCAATTGTGCTACTTGTCGCCATTGGCCTGGATGTGATCGCGCTGGCTGCCTTCATGGTGCTGAAATGGCAAGCAGACCCTATGATCATCGTCATTGCGATTGTCGGCATGGCGGCGGTCTTTGGTTTTGAGAAGTTCTATTTGTCAAAAATCAGGCCGTCTCACGACCACGATCATGAGCACGAACACGCAATGTGAATCCATATAAAAAATGGCGCGGTGCTTACTTAAGTCGAGTGGGTTTCAAGGGGTGCGATAGACCATTGATCTTGCTGACAGGATCGATGGGTGCAGGGAGAGCGAATTCTCCATGCTGGCGGGTGTCGGGGGCCATTACCCTGACCGCTGATGAAACGGGCGTACGTTTCGAGTGATTAATCGGCGATACGATTTGTTGGATGAAACCTGTCCCCGACCTGGCGTGTAAACTGGAGCGTTCTTCGTCAGAAGATCTCGCATAAGCTGGAACATAAGAAGTGGGGCTTTGGTATCATCCAATGGCGGCAGAGGGTGCACGGGAGATGAGCGCAGCGGCTCTTCCTGCCAAGATCGAGTGAAAATATTGATCCGTATGCGGATTAATATTTGTATTACACGCACATCTTGCGACTCATAAAAGTTCCAGAAATCACCGAAATCAATCTGTCGTTAGTCGGATTGGGACTTGAAGAAAAATGGAACGAGTTCGGCGAACAAAACAGACTGAAATTCGCTTCCGTTGATAGAAAAATGTACGGTTGTTTTTGGATTTGCGAACTCTCCGATACGTTGTCGACACCCACCGCATGGCGCACAGAAAGAAGCTTCTTGATTGTGAGGCCCCCCGACTATGACAATCTCAGCAATGTCTTTTTCTCCGCTCAAGACCATCGAAGATATGCATGATGTCTCCGCACAACTTCCTTCGGGAAACGACGCGTTCTCTACGTTGGTTCCAACGTGGACACTTCCTTCCGCGCTCAGAAGAGCAGCGCCAACTGAAAATTTTGAATATGGGCTGTGAGATGAGTTCCTGGCTGCAATTGCTGCCTGCCTCAGCCGTTTGAAATTCTCGCTTTTAGCAACCACAGAGACGCTCCTTCAAACAGTCAAAATGCCAAATCTTCAAAGCGCGTTGAATGTAAGTCTGATGTATTAACTATAGATAGTCATGACTCCAAAGAACCTTGCCCATGCTCATTCTATTTTTGATCATTGTACTGATTGAGTCGTGATCGTATGACACAACATCGGAAACAAAATCTGCGTTATGGTCGCCTCTTACAGCCACAAAGGGCCAAGCATTACTGTCATTATCTCCTAGAGCACTGACCGCTGTCCCATGGAGTATCATCGCAGAATCGTTAGACACTTCAATTTTGTGCGCTATCAATAATTGGTTGCCTTCCGAAAACACCGATGAATTCGACTGAGAAACATTTATAAAAGCGCGTTTCATATTCGGAATAGGGACGACTGTACCCTCTAACATGTAATCTGAAATCATGCGGTGATGTTTCCGGCCATCATACTTGTAATGAATTGACGCAGAAAATGGGTTTTGTGCCTCACCAAGCCTAAGTGAGCAACGCATGATCTCGTTTTCTGTATCCAGGTAATATGGCCGATAAAGTACGTATGCTCCTCGCAATACATCGGCGAACTCTTGAGTACCTTTAACATGACCGCCAAACTGGCTCTGCATGGAAAAAACTTCAGGGTACTCTTCGGCTAATTTCAAACTTTCCAAAACCTCATTGTATAATTCTAATTTATCTTCGCAACTATTAACATAAAAATATACAATGAGCAAGTTTTTTCCACTAACACCCTGATTCTTAGTAATTCTATCCAAAGCGTTGTACAGGGCTCGGCTTTTTGGCTGAAGTTTTTCTTCAATCCAATCCGCAGTCTCGGTAGAGATTACGATGCCAGCCGCACTATTGTTTATTATCTCAGTGAGTGTGCACTTGATCTCGTCCACAAAGGATTGAAGCGGTTGTCCGCTAGAGTGGTGAAGCTGCCTGATTGTTTCTGTCAATGCGGCCTGCTGTACCGGCGAGAGTGATCGAAATTCCGCTGGACCCATAAAAACACTCCCGAAGTATGTTTACACGTTAAATGAGAAATTTCTCAGTTCAAGTGCGAAGCTTCGCAGGCCGTTGTTTTGACTGTGGTCGTTTTTATCCGTCAAATAATACTCATGCATCGGCGGGGATAGCGTCCTCGCGCGTCATCGAAGGGCGGCTGGTTTGGTCGCTCACTTACAGAGGAGATCAAATCGATGAGCAGTAACAACAAAGACTGGAACGCTGGGTTCAATGGCCAAAACGCGCCGGTCGGCAACTCTGGAGAAGCGAACCACTATTACCAACTGGGCGCGCAAGCGCGTCAACAAGCCTATGAGGCGCAAATGAAAAAAGCTTGGGGTAGCGGAAGCTAAACGCCCCGATACGGAAGGCCGGTGGGCTGCCACCCACCGGCTGACCGTTGAACACATATCGAAAGGGATAGCACCCATGACAGTTTCAAAACAGCGCGACTTCCATATCGCCACGCATTCAGATTGTCCATGCCTCGAAAAGCTGCGGGCAAATGGCCTGAGCCTGCCTGTAGATCGCTTTGTCTGGATTAGGTCAGACGACGGACACCGCACCCCATTCTGTACGGATTGCGGACACCTCGTTAGCGCGCAATAGGAGGAGTCAAAATGACATTCATCCCTAAAAATCCGCTTAACTGCGCTTACTGCTCGGTAGTCGCGCCAAACGCTTCGTTCGGTGCTGAACTATACTCACAGCCCATTCCTGATCATGTCCCAACGGGCACGTGCCCGCTGTGTAAGTCAAAGATTATCTGCACGGTGACGCAGGAGGGAATGCTGTGATGGACCTGCTGCTCAGAATTTCTTCGCTTTTCGTTCAGCACGATGAAGCCTGTCAGCCGCGCAAGCACGTCTGTCAGAGATGCCCTAATCTCCTATTGCGACATTCGCACAGGCAGCGCGGACGCTGTTCGTATTGTTACTGGGGTTGGACGTCTGACGGCTAGACGAACCCAACTCAAACAAAAGTGACGATGCAGAGCGGCCAGCGAAGAACGCAGGCCGCTCTTTTCACATCCACATTTCAGATCATCAACAAGTACGCAGGAGGCGTGTATGCAGATTTTTATCTATATTTTCGACAAGTCGGTCGAACTCGTAGGCCGTATTTCCCACGCGGTGAAGAGCGCAACGTCAGCCTTTCACAATCGCCTGACCTCGCCGCTGGCTTTCAAGCTCATGCTCGCCGGTGGGGTGCTGTGGGCGGTGATCTTCAGCAGCACGCTAATCTCGGGGATCGTTGCGCTGTTATACTTTGGCGTGGGCGGCGCAATGGTCGCTCTCTGGGTCGCCGCGATTGTCGTTACACCATTAAGCGCCATTCTCGCTGGCTATCTGACCCTGACAAAAAGCTGGCCGCTCTTCTTCCGCTGGTTTCTCTTCATGTGGGCATGGCGCAAAGATAAGAAACAACCTGTAACGACATCAAATCGCGTGATCCGTGATCGGTTGCGCCACTACCAAAATACGGGCTTCTATCTAACCGCTGCAAGCAAGTCCTGGCTCACCGCTGAGGATAAGCAAGCGCTGACCTTCAACGATGACCGTCATGTCTGCATGCTGGCTGGCTCGCGTGGCGGCAAAGGCATCTCGTTTATCATACCGAACCTTCTTCACTGGAAAGGTTCAGCGATCATCTATGATCCGGCGGGCGAGAACTATCGAGAGACATACAAATATCGTTCGGTCGTGCTTGGCCAGAAAATCGTTCTGCTCGATCCTTTCGGTGTGACAGGCGACAGTTCCGCGACGTGGAACCCTATGGCCGAGATTGATTTCAGGAACGATCCCCAGGCCATCGATAAGTGCTACATGATCGCGGATAGCTTGATCATCCAAAGCGGCAATGATCCATATTGGTCGGAATCCGGTAAGAAGCTGCTCGCCATGGTCGTTGCCTATGTTGGCGCGGATAGCCTGCCAGAAGATTGTCACCTTGGCATGGTGCGCGACCTGCTTCACACAAGCGATCTGAAAACTCTCTGGACAGCGATGGCGCGTTGCAAGGCTTTCCGCGGCATTGTCGCGAGCTATGCCGAAGGCAACCTCAATCGCAATGAAAAAGAGCTGAGCAGCGTTGTCGAGACGGTTCGGACGTCTCTCAAATGGCTGGACTCTGAGGTCATGGAAACCTTCAGTGCCAAGAGCAGCTTCGCCATGCGCGATCTGAAGCGCGAGAAGGCATCCGTCTATCTGGTTCTACCTGCGGGCATGGGCGACACATACAAAATGTGGCTGCGTCTCCTGTTCAATGCCGCCTTTGACGGGATGCAGGATATGAGCATACCGAAACCTAAAGAGTCCGTTCTGTTCATCATGGATGAATTTCCGCTGCTTGGGCGTATGGAGCGGATCAAGCGGGCTGCAGGTGAAGCGGCGAAATTCGGCGTAAAGCTTTTCATCATTGGGCAGGACAAGTCCCAGCTTCAAGAGCACTACGGTGATCAATGGGAGACCTTTATCGCCAATTCGGGGCTGCTGATCATGTTTGCGAACAATGATCTGCTAACGCAGCAATATTTGTCTGAACGACTGGGCCAGCACGAAGTCAAAAAAGTGTCGGTCACGACTAATCGGCAAGGTGGTTCGACTTCGACCTCCACGGAACTGCAATCTGTAATGCGCGCCGACGAGGTTGCCAAAGCTGGCGCGCGTGAACACGGCACGGCGTTCGTATTCATTGCGGGTCAAAAGCCGATGAAAATCCCGCGTATTCGTTACTATGAAGAATTCGCGGATGAACTGGCACAGGTCGAAAAAGCGATTGCTGCGACGAACCTCAAGCTCAAGCCCAAACGTCCGGCAATCAAGCCTTTCAAGATGCCAGACAACACCAAACCAAATGTCACTCTGTAAGGAGAGAGCCTCATGACCCAGCCGCACTATGGACTGAACGCACGTCAGAATGGCGCACGAAACGAAGCTCAAGAAGAAAGCCGCATCAAGCGGGTTCTCAGTCGCATCTTCAATGGTGGCTCGACGATCAACCGCGAGAACAAAATGGAAGTTGCGATGATGCAGCAAGCCAATCGCGAAGGCCTTAAAGAACGTCGTGAGCAGCAAAAGGGGGGCATGCGCGAACGCCATGATCTAAAGGCCGAGCTTCGAGAGATCGCGAAAGAACGCGCTGCCGAAGAGCGAAAACGGGATCACACGCCTCAACGTGCACACGATCGTGGGCGAAGTCGGTAGCTGAATACGGGGGTATGGCCAGCAAACCGAACTTTGCTGGCTGACCTCCTGAAATGGTAAAATGGAATAAGGGCACTTTCATCGCGAGGGGCATTCGCGGGGAGCGCCATACAAACCAAAATACAAGAAAGGGGGATTTCATGAGTGATCATGAACACGGGCAAGGCTTGCCTGATCCCAAACAAGCCCTTGAGACTGCTGCGATGAAAAAGCTCGCGCGGTCAAGCACCGAACGGCCAATCGTTGAGTTCGACTATACCCGCTATGCGGAGATGCTCGGTGACACTGAACTCGCTGATGTTGACAAACGCGCTTTGATCGAAGCGCTCTGGTCAGTCATCACCGGCTTTGTTGAAATGGGCTTCGGCGTTCATCCGGTTCAGCAGGCTATGGAAGAGAGCGCAAATTCTTCCGTGTCCTGTGGAAAACTTCGCGATTGTTCGGGCACTGATTCCACCGATTCGCTACACTCGCCGAAAGTTCTTGAAACAATGAAGGGAGGCCAGCCATGAACAGTAACACCCAACAAAAAGCCGTCATCTATGTTCGAGTTTCATCCCTTGGTCAGGTTACAAAAGGCCACGGTGCTGAAAGTCAGGCTGTACGCTGCGCGGAATATGCAAAACATAAAGGCTATGAGATCGTCCGTATCTTTGAGGATAAGGCGGTCTCTGGATCAGTGATTGATCGGCCAGGCATGAAGCAGATGCTTAGCTATCTGCGTGACCACTCCGGCGACAATATCCGTGTGATCATCGACGACATCTCGCGCCTTGCACGCGGCCTCGAAGCGCATTTAGCGCTTCGGGCTGCGCTGAATGAGGCGGGCGGCGTGCTAGAGTCGCCCAGTTTAGAGTTCGGTGAAGGAAGCGACGAGCAGTTGATCGAGCACCTCCTTGCGACCGTTTCCGAACACCAACGCACTAAGAACGCTGAGCAAACACGGAACCGTATGCGCGCAAGGATGACATCGGGCTATTGGCCGTTCGGTCCTGTGACGGGCTTCAAAATGGAAAATAAAGCAGGCCAAGGCAAAGTGCTTGTGCGCGATGAGCCTTTGGCCTCAATTATCCAAGAAGGCCTTGAAGGCTTCGCGTCTGGTCGCTTCCAAACACAGGTTGAAGTAAAGCGCTTCTTTGAAGGTTTTGACGCATTTCCAAAAGCACAAGACGGCACCGTCCGTATTCAGTTCGTAACCAACATTTTGGAACGCGTTCTTTATGCGGGCATGATCGAAAGCAAGGATTGGAACATCCCGATCCAGCCAGCACGTCATGAAGGGCTTATCTCATTTGAGACCTATACCGCCATTCAAGACCGCATTGCTGGCCGCAAATGCGCGCCATACCGTCCAGATTTGCGCGAAGACTTTCCGCTTCGCGGTGTTGTTGCTTGCGCGTGTTGCAGTAAGCCGATGACGGCCTGCTATTCGAAATCCAAGACGGGCAAGAGGCATCCATATTACGTTTGCTACCAAAAGGGCTGCGAGATGAAGCGCAAGTCTATCCGCCGCGCGGATATCGAAGGCGCATTTGATGACCTGCTTCAAAAGCTCATACCCGGTCAGCCATTCCTGAAGCTTGTCACAGCCATGTTTAAGGACGCTTGGGACTTACAGGCAGCAAAAGCCAAACAAGCGCTCAGAGAGATTGACGGTCAGCTGGATGCCATTGATGTCGAAGTCTCGAAACTGGTTGATCGTATTGTCTCTGCGTCTCAGCCGCGTGTGATCGATGCGTATGAGCAAAAGATCGAGAAACTAGAACGGGACAAGCTCATATTACGCGAAAAAGCTGCCTCGCAGCCATCGAAAAGACGTTCATTCGACGAAACGTTCGAACTCTGCCTCAAATTTCTGACAAACCCTTATAAAATATGGAGAAATGGGCCGTTTGAGGCCAAACGAATGGTGCTCAGAATGGTGTTTTCTAAGCCAATTGCGTATTGCCGTGAAAACGGGTTTCGAACCCCTGAAACAACCAGTGTTTTCGGGGTGTTGCAGCGTTTGCAACATGAAACCTGTAAAATGGTGCACCCAAGAGGATTCGAACCTCTGACCTCTGCCTTCGGAGGGCAGCGCTCTATCCAGCTGAGCTATGGGTGCTAAAATCAGCCATGATGTGCTGATATAACCGGCCTTGATTATGGCGGAAGAAGGTAAAACGCAAGTGACCAGCTGGACTTTTAGAGAAATTAGAAACGCCGTTTCAGCCTGGGTTGCAGCGCTTACGGTCTCGCTATCTTTCTCACCTGCGCAGGCTGCGCCAGCCGAATTTCTGGGTGATACCCGTTTTGAGATGAGCGGCCCCGCAATGTGGCTGATCGAGGACGAAGATACAGAACTGTATCTGTTTGGCTCGGTCCATGCGCTGCCACCGGAACTGGACTGGCGGCGCGACGAATTCATCGAAGTGATGAACACCGCTGACATCATTTTCTTCGAAACCACGACACGCGATTCCAGCGATGACTTTCTGGCCTTTTTTCGTATGGGGATCGCAGGGCCGGGCGAGTCCCTTCATGACGTGCTGGACACAGACCAGCTTGAACGTCTCGCAGAAGTTCTCGCTGACGTCGGTCTCGATCTGGAAAGCTTTCGCGGCCAGAAGCCGTGGTTTGCATCCCTCATGATCAGCTTTGCCGTCATGGACATGCAGGGCGCCGCCGCCGAGGACGGTGTCGAGGCGTGGATGGAGCGTCAGCTCTCTCTGGACCGCGATGTACGATCCCTTGAGAACGCGCTGGTCGTGGCCGAATCGTTTTCGGAGCTGACGACCGAAGAGCAGATAGACATGTTGATGGACGGGCTCTCCGATGAAGAGCTTAGCGCGCCAGTGGGCGAGAACATGCTCCGGGCCTGGATGAAGGGTAATCCGGACGGGCTATATCGTGGCTCTTTCCGCGAAATGAGCGAAGAACAGCCTGGCGTTTATGAGATTATGATTACGCGCCGGAATACCCAATGGGCAGAGACGCTTGATACGCTCATAGACGAACAGCCCGGCCGTATTCTGGTCGTTGTCGGCGCGGGCCATCTGGCTGGCCCGGAAAGTGTTATTCTGATGATGGAAGAGCTCGGCTGGGAAGCCGAGCAATTCTAAAGCAAACTGCTAAGCCGCGGCGTTTGCGCTGCTTGTCATAGAGACGAACACGTCTTCAAGATCCGGTTCTTCAGTTGCGAGGTCCGCAATTGAAATGCCTGCCGCGCGCACAGTTTCCATGACACGGCCAAATCCGGTCTCGCTGGAGCGGAAGGTGATTGCCAGCGTCCCATCTGGGCGCAGCTTGCATTCGTAATCCTTCAGCGCTTCCGGAATGACAGTGACCGCCTCAGCAGGCTCAATAACCAGCGTTTTGTGATCGAGGCGTTTCAGAAGCTGAGCCGTTGGCTCACATGCGATGACTTCGCCATTATTGATAATGCCAATCTCGTCGCAAAGCTCTTGCGCCTCTTCCAGATAGTGCGTGGTAAGGATGATTGTTGTACCAGCCTTGTTGAGCTCCAGAACATATTCCCAGAGTGACCGGCGCAGCTCTACGTCCACGCCCGCCGTCGGCTCATCGAGAATGAGCACCGGCGGCGCATGAACAAGCGCCTTTGCGACCATGAGACGGCGCTTCATGCCGCCAGACAGCTGACGCACATAGGCGTCGCGCTTATCAGCAAGCCCTACGGCAGCCAGAATCTCGTCCGTGCGGCGCTCTGATTTCGGTACGCCGTAAAAACCAGATTGTAGCTCCACAGACTCAAACGGCGTGAAGAACGGGTCCATATTGATTTCCTGCGGCACCACACCGATGGAAGACCGCGCGGCGCGCCCTTCTGTGTCGATGTCATGTCCCCAGATACGAGCCGTGCCGCCAGACTTCGTCACGAGCCCGGATAGAATGTTGATAAATGTCGATTTTCCGGCGCCATTCGGACCAAGCAGACCAAAGATCGAGCCCGTGCGGATTTTCAGGTCAATCCCGTTCAGCGCCCGTTTAGCAGGCAGTTTTCCGGAAGCCCGATAGGTCTTTTCAAGGCCTATAGCTTCAATTGCATATTCAGGTTTTGAGGAAACTGAAGTCATTAGAGCTTCTTTCAAGATTGACGTAGTGAGCGCGCTCAACATACCTAGTGTGCAATATCCATTTCACAAACGCCACAGGGGCTAAAATTATGGTGAGTGAAGCAGAACTAAAGTCAGCGCCGGAAGTCCTGATCGTCGAGGACCATAAAGTGTCATGCGATGGCGGTGGTGGCGCACTCGGTCACCCGAAGGTCTGGTACGAAATGGGCGACGAGGACTATGTGACCTGCCGCTATTGCGACCGCCTGTTTATTCTGAAAGGGTCGGAGCACGATCCTAACGCGTAAAGCCAATCTGTCGGGGGGACAATTTGGAGGAAACTCAAGGTCGCAGTAAAGCGCAGACGATAGGGCTGGTTCTCGGCCCTGTTCTGGCGCTGCTCATCGGCTTGATACCACCGCCTGACGGCCTGCCGGTTGAAGGTCTGCGCGTGGGCGCCCTTTTGGTATGGATGGCCGTCTGGTGGTCTACCGAAGCCATCCCTATCCCAGCGACCTCGCTCCTCCCCCTCGTTGTCATTCCCATTATCGGAGCCGGCACTGCCGGTCAGGCTGCAGCTGGATACTCCAGCACAATCGTTCTACTTCTGCTTGGCGGCTTCGTTGTCGCCATGGGCATTGAACGCTGGAATTTACACACGCGCATTGCGCTGAACATCGTCTCGCGTGCAGGCAGCCGACGCCGCTTTATCATTGCAGGTTTCATGATCGCGACCGCGCTTATCTCCGCGTGGATTTCCAATACAGCCACGACCATTATGATGGTGCCGATTGCCATTTCTGTCGCCGCAGAAACCGGCGACGAGGAAGGCCATTTTGCGAAAGCGGTTCTACTCGGCATTTGTTATTCTGCAAGCATTGGCGGCGTTGCCACACCGATTGGCACGCCGACCAACCTGATCGCGATTGACTGGCTGCGCACCAATACCGGCGACGATATCGGCTATTTCCAGTGGATGATGTTTGGCGTACCAGCCATGCTGCTGCTCATCCCGCTCGCCTGGTATGTCGTGACCCGCGGCCTGCCAAAACGAGCGCCGGGTTCGACTGCTAGTGACGGGCAAGCCGAAGTCAAAAAGCACCTTGATGCTCTGGGCAGTGTAACAGCGCCCGAAGCGCGGGTCGCGATCGTGTTCGGCATTGTCGCGACACTCTGGGTACTGCGCGTGCCGATGCAGGAATATCTGGCGCCCGTTCCAGGGCTTGGCTGGATTTCTGGTCTTAGCGATATGGGCATTGCTGCCTTCGGCGCTGTGATGATGTTCCTCATGCCTGCAGGTGGCGGAGAAAAGCGCACATTGCTGACATGGGATGAAGCCGTTCAACTGCCCTGGGGCGTGATCCTGCTCTTCGGGGGAGGCATTTCTCTCGGACAGGCGGTCAGCCGGACAGGGCTTTCAGAGTGGCTGGGAAATCTGCTCACCGTGCTTGAGGGCGCACCTGCGCTCGCCGTTGTGTTTGTCGTCGTGGCACTTGTGGTCTATCTGACCGAACTGACGAGCAATGTCGCGACTATGACAACGCTTGCGCCGATTCTTGGTGCATTCGCGGTCGGGGTTGGCATTGCGCCGGAAAGCCTGCTTGGCCCGGCCGCTGTGGCTGCAAGCTGCGCCTTCATGCTACCTGTCGCGACAGCGCCAAACGCCATCGTTTATGCGTCCGGCCATATGCATGTGAAAGACATGATACGAGCCGGTTTCTGGATAAATATTGGTGCGGTTATCATCATCGCGCTGATTGGGACATATCTGGCACCGCTCGCGCTTTAGCGAAGCACGCGGCGCACAGCCAATGCGTTCGAGTACATCATCGCGAACAAGCAAATGATCAGCGCGCCAAGCAATAGCGCGAGTTCCTCGAAGCCGATTTCCGGCGTTCTGCGCAAACACGCCGCGTAGTACACATAAGCACTGCTACCAACGAGTGACGTCACAAAACCGAGAAGCGCCATCCGGCTACCGAGAATTAACAGGACGGCACCAGCAAAGCCTGTCCAGACGCCGAGCGCCTGCCCCGAAGACGCCCAATGCGGCGTTATCGATACCAGAATAGCCTCATGAGAATTGGGCGGCGCTGAACGCGAGGCCACGAATTCAAGCGCGACATATCCAAACCAGATCAGCAGCAAGAAGCTGATCATCCAATCCTGAAACCGTGTTTCTGCGCGCGAGAGCATATCATCACACCCAAAATATGAAGCAATCGAAGGGTGAAATTATCCGCCAGAGAGTTTGCGCGCGCGTTTCCGGAATCGTTAAAATCTGTGAACGACGCTTTCCGGGAGGTTAAGCATGAGGGCCCAATCGATCAGACCTCAACCGAGCACATCTTCCAGCTTGTCGCCAACATAGGAATAGATGTTCTCAATCTGCTTAGTGGACACCAGACCACCAGCCACTGAGGATGCGCCTGCAAACAAGGCGACAAAGATATAGGCCAGTGCGCCCCATATATGGTGGCCGAACCATTTCCTCTTTTCCTTCACCTCAGCCGGCTTGGGCTTCTCAGGTTCCGGCCAAAGCTGCGCCCGCAAGTCCTGCCCGCTGGCAGACCACCCTCTTAGCATTTCATTTCGGTTGAGTTGGCGCATGGGCATCACCGATAGCAGCGCAAGGTTAAGGCCGGTAAAATCCACCCCATCCAATTCGCGGCTTCAGAAAAAATCGGCAAGCGGCAAATTCAGCTGGAGGCTAGAATGGACCTTGGCGCAATTGTCGTTAATTGTGGGCGCTCGAAGGAATCACTCTGCATGACCGACAATTCTGCTCCTATCACCGAAGACAGCCATCTCTATCTGATCGATGCGTCCGGTTACATCTTCCGGGCCTTCCACGCTCTGCCGCCTCTCACCCGCCCGTCAGACGGCCTGCCGGTCGGCGCGATTCAGGGTTTTTGCAACATGCTGTGGAAGCTGCTGGAAGATCTGAAGGGTAATGAGCGACCAACCCATTTCGCATGCGTGTTTGATAAGGGCAGCTACACTTTCCGGAACGACATGTACCCGGACTATAAAGCGCAGCGTCCGCCCGCGCCGGAAGATCTCGTTCCCCAATTTCCGCTGATGCGTGATGCAGCACGCGCCTTCGGCACGCCCGCCATCGAGATGGAAGGCTATGAGGCAGACGATCTGATCGCGACCTACGCCAAACAGGCTGAAGCAGCTGGCGCGCGCGTAACAATCGTCTCGTCAGACAAAGACCTGATGCAACTCGTCTCTGACAAGGTCTCTCTCCTCGACACGATGAAAAACAAGCGCATCAGCTTTGAAGAGGTGATGGATAAGTTCGGCGTCACACCGGACAAAGTGATCGATGTCCAGTCGCTCGCGGGCGATAGCGTCGATAACGTTCCCGGTGCACCTGGCATTGGCGTTAAAACAGCCGCGCAGCTCATCAATGAATATGGCGATGTGCTGACGCTGCTTGAGCGCGCCGAGGAAATCAAACAACCAAAGCGCCGCCAGACGCTGATCGACCATGCCGAGAAAATCAAAATCTCCAGAGATCTCGTCACACTGAAAACAGATGTGCCGCTCGAAACACCGGTTGAAGCGCTGAAGGTCAACGATCCCGACCCGAAAACGCTCATCGACTTTCTCGAGACGATGGAATTTCGCACCATCACGCGCCGCGTGAAGGAACAGTTCGAAGCCGACGGCGAGATCGAGCCTGCCGCTGAACGCGAAGGCATAGATACCTCGAACTATGACACGGTTATAACCGAAGAGGCGCTTCAGGGCTGGATTGAGAAAGCCTTCAAAGCAGGCGTTATCGCCGTTGATACCGAAACAGATGCGCTGAACGCCGTCTCGGCCAATCTCGTCGGCATTTCACTCGCAACCAGCCCCAATGAGGCATGCTACATCCCTGTTGGCCATGTGAGCGTGCCTGAAGGCCAGCTCGATTTTGGCGACACAGAGCGTCCCGAACAGCTCAAGCTTGAGCGCGCGATTGAGCTGTTAAAGCCATTGCTCGAGGCGCCTGAAATCCTCAAAGTCGGTCAGAACTTTAAGTATGATCTGGCTGTCCTGAGCCGGTATGGCGTTACTGTTGCCCCGTATGACGACACCATGCTCCAGTCATTCGTGCTGCACGCAGGCATGCATGGGCACGGCATGGACGAGCTCTCCGAACGTTTCCTTGGCCATACACCCATCACCTTCAAAGATGTTTGCGGCACAGGCAAAAAACAGATCAGCTTTGATCAGGTGCCGCTGGATAAAGCCACACCATACGCAGCTGAAGATGCGGACGTTACACTGCGCCTCTGGCGAATATTCCGACCACTGATCATCCAGCGTCAGGTTACCCGCGTTTACCAGCGCATTGAGCGCCCGCTACCCGCCGTCATTTCCCGCATGGAGCTGGAAGGCGTGAAAGTCGACCGGGATGCGCTTTCGCGTATGTCATCTGATTTCTCACAGCGTATGGCAGGTCTTGAGGCTGAAGCGCATGAGATTGCAGGCCGTGAGTTCAATCTCGGCTCTCCGAAGCAGCTTGGTGAAATCCTGTTTGACGAAATGGGCCTGCCCGGCGGCAAGAAAACCAAGTCTGGCGGCTGGTCTACGGACGCCGACAAGCTGGAAGAACTGGCGGCTGCAGGCCATGAACTGCCGACGACCCTGCTAAAATGGCGCACGCTCTCGAAGCTGAAGAGCACATATGCCGACGCCTTACAGCAGGCAATCAACCCGAAGACTGGGCGCGTTCATACGTCATTCTCTCTCGCCGTTGCGCAAACCGGGCGCCTGTCTTCTACAGACCCGAACCTGCAGAACATCCCAATCCGGACTGAAGAAGGACGCAAAATCCGTGAAGCCTTCATTCCGGAAGATGGCAATGTTCTGGTCGCGGCCGACTACTCACAGATCGAGCTGCGCCTGCTTGCGCATATCGCCGATATCGACGCGCTGAAATCAGCCTTCCGCGATGGTCTCGATATTCACGCCATGACCGCGAGCGAGATGTTTGATGTGCCGATCAAAGGCATGGACCCGATGGTTCGCCGTCAGGCTAAGGCGATCAATTTCGGCATCATCTACGGTATCTCTGCATACGGACTGTCCAACCAGCTAGGCATCCCGCAGGCTGAAGCACGCGACTATATCAAAGCCTATTTCGAGAAGTTTCCCGGCATCCGCAAATACATGGATGCGACGAAGGAATTCGCCAAAGACAACAACTTCGTCCAGACAGTTTATGGCCGTAAATGCTGGGTACAGGGCATTAATGCCAAAAATCCGGCGCAACGCGGCTTTGCAGAGCGCCAGGCGATCAATGCGCCAATTCAGGGTTCAGCCGCTGACATTATCAAACGGGCTATGATCGCTATGCCATCCGCTCTCGAAAAAGCAGGCCTGAAAGGCCGGATGCTGCTGCAGGTACATGACGAACTTCTGTTCGAATGCCCGGAAGCGGAAGCTGACAAGCTGATTGAGACAGCGGTAAAAGTGATGGAGAACGCAACATTCCCGTCGCTTCAATTGTCTGTCCCGCTTGAGGTCGAAGCGCGCGCGGCCGGCAACTGGGCTGCAGCACACTAATTTTTTGGGAACTCTCTGGAATTCCAAGCGTTACAGCCCCAAGGGCTGCATCACATGGTGTCTCAGCCGAGTGCCGTGTTGGGTAGGTTATGGATAAAAAAATTCGCTTTCCAGGCGCTGATGGTCTGTTCAGTTTTCTGACAGCCGGCGCACATAACGCCTGGCTAGCAGCTATTATCCGATCCTCGAATGACGCCATCATCAGTAAGAAAATCGACGGCTCCATAACCAGCTGGAATCCTGCCGCTGAACGGATGCTTGGCTATACCGGAGAGGAGATGCTGGGCGAGTCTATCCGGAAGATTATTCCCGACCATCGTCAGAAGGAAGAAGACGAGATTGTCGCGTCCATCAAAGCAGGCAATCCGGTCGAGCATTTCGAGACAGAGCGCATTCACAAGAATGGAAAATCCGTCGCGATCTCAGTCTATGTCTCCCCCATTCTGGACGAACACGAAAAAGTAGTTGGCGCATCTACCATTGCGCGCGACCTGTCTAAAGAGATTGAGAACCGCCGCCGTATCGAGGAAAGCGAATTTCGCTTCCGGATGCTGGCCGACAACATCTCTCAATTTTGCTGGGTAGCTGACAGTACCGGCCATATTTTCTGGTATAATAAACGGTGGTTCGATTACACCGGCACAACACCGGAAGAGATGGACGGCTGGGGCTGGAAATCCGTACACCATCCCGACCATGTCGACCGCGTTGTCGAAAAAATTCAGCATAGCTGGGATACCGGCGAAGACTGGGAAGACACGTTTCCACTTCGTAGCAAGGATGGTGAGTACCGCTGGTTCCTGTCCCGCGCCAAACCGATCTATGACACGGACGGCAATATTGTCCGCTGGTTTGGTACCAATACCGACATCACAGAAGAGCGCGAACGTCAGGAGCAAATTCGCTTCCTGATGCGTGAGGTCAATCACCGGTCCAAAAACATGCTCGCGCTCATACAGGGCATTGCCCGCCAGACTGGCAAGAAAGAACACCCTGAATTTATACGCAAGTTCGAGCAGCGCCTGCAGGCACTTGCAGCCAGTCAGGACCTTCTGACCAATATGGGCTGGCGGGGTATGACAATCGATGACCTGCTCGATTCGCAGCTAGGGCATCTGGCCGATTTAAAGGATATCCAGATTTTCTCCGAGGGCGAAGAGATACGCATTAACGCCCATTGCGCCCAGAACCTCGGCATGGCGTTGCACGAATTGTCGACCAACGCCTCCAAATACGGCGCTCTGTCTACGGACGAAGGCAAGGTATATGTGAACTGGTCGCTGGAACATCGCGACGGCGAAGACGCGCCGCGGCTTCGTATCAACTGGCGAGAAGAGGGCGGCCCGCCCGTGACCGAGCCTGACCATAAAGGCTTTGGCACTACAGTGATAAACCAAATGTGCCGGAGCGCCTTTTCAGGTGAAGTAACGCTGGACTATCGCCCTGAAGGGTTGTTCTGGGAGTTAGTTGGCTCACCGGGACGCGGGCTCGATCTCACCTATGATGAAGATCAGGCCTAGAGCACAATGTACATGCCAAGGCGTTTGTAAAACTGCAAAGCTCCGTTCGGATTATCCTTGCGCGCGCGCAGATCGACTTTTGGAATTTTGCGGCGTTCGAATTCGTGAAAAATGCGTTCCATCAGGCATCGGCCAATCCCTAGTCTGCGGTACTCCGGAAGAACTGCCAGATCCTTTACAAAACCAGTTACCCAGCATTGAGCAAAGGCGATGACTTCCCCGGTTTCAATCATTTCTATAACGAAACAAAGCTCAGGATCATACTCATCATCTTCAATCAGCATGTCCCACCATTCTTCGAAGGCGAGCACTTCGCCGCCACCATCACGGAATGACACATTAAGAAGCTCTCGCCCCGCTCGCGCATGACGGGACGGATTGAAGGGCGCAAACCGCATGCCGTCAGGCAGAGGCAATATCGTGCTCGCGCGCTCGTTAATCAGCATGCGGAAGTGTACTGCATCGCTCATGCATCACCCTCCCCTTTACTGTCTGCCGATTGCGCCTTCATCAGGCTGCGGGCAATGCCGCCGGGAAGCACCTGACCTAGCACCGCAAGGCACTTGTTCACGACCCCCGCCACAATAACGGGACGGTTCTTTTCAACCGCACGCGTACCGAGTTCAACGACGCGATCAGCTGTCTGCCACATCAAGCCCGGTGTTTTAGACACCCGCGCTCGCTGCCCGTTTACGTCGTGAAACTCGCTAAATGTCAGACCGGGGCATAATGCAGTCACATGAACGCCGGTCCCTTCGGTTTCAGCGTTCAGAGATTCTGAGAACCGCATCAAACCGGACTTCACCGGCCCATACAGCGTGTGCCCGACACCGCCCGGCAGAAAGCTCACCAGTGATGCGACATTGATAATCCGGCCATATCCGCGCTCGATCATGCCCGGCAGCAACCGATGGCATAACTCAAGCGGCGCGGTGAACATAAGCTGGATGAAATTGCGCTGATCTTCCCAGCGGGTTTCGGCGAAAACGCCGGGCAAACCGAACCCGGCATTATTGATGAGCACATCAACATGTCGTCCTGCGCCTGACAGGTCTTCAAGAATTCGCTCTGGCGCGTCCGGGTCAGACAGATCGCTCACAACGATCAAAGTCTCGATATCAAACCGGGATTTCAAATCCGCGGAGATCTCAGCGAGACGGTCACCTCGACGCGCGACAAGCGCCACGTCAAAGCCTTGTGCTGCATAGTGCTCCGCGAATGCTTGGCCTATGCCCGCCGAAGCACCTGTAATCAATGCAAGTTTACGCAAGCCGCTCGTTCCCCCTGCCAGCGTGTTCGCATGTGCGCACAAAACACTTGTCGAACGCGATTTGCAATGCCAACTGAAAGGTATGTCTGGTGATCTGTATCACAATCGCGTTCTTGAGCTTGCAGTCGATATTCCGAATATCGGTGAACTTTATGCGCCTGATGGAAAGGCCCATAAGGTGAGCCGTGTGTGCGGGTCGGAAATCTGGATCGAGCTTGATCTCTCTGAAGACGGCGAAACGATCACAGGCATTGCCGTTAAATCGAAGGCCTGCGCCCTTGGAGCGGCAACACTCAGCGTGCTCTCCGAACATGCTGTCGGCGCATCTGTCGAAGAAGTTTACGAAGCGCGCGATAAAATGCGCGCCATGCTGAAAGAAGGCGGGCCACCGCCTGAAGGTCGCTTCTGGGAGCTCCGCCATCTGGAAGGCGTACGCGATTATCCGCAGCGTCATATGTCGACGCTTCTGGCCCTTGATGCAGCGGTTGCGGCTATCGAAGACGCGCTGGCGAAACGTGACGCTGCCTGATACAGTATAACTATCGCGATGACAGTCGCGCGCCTTTCTGCTAAACGCTCTGTGATGGCTCACAAATACGCCCATATTGCACCGGCGCCGCGCGCGCTTCTGGTCGGCTATAAAGCAACGCTCTCTGCAGCTTTGTTTGCTTTTGGTGTGCGGTGTCGTCACGAGCCAACCTGTTCAGAATACGCTGCAGAGGCCTGGACAAAACACGGCTTCCTTCAGGGCGCACGCCTTGGTGCAGGCCGCCTTCTGCGCTGCCGCCCGGGCGGCACAAGCGGCTATGATCCTGTACCGGACGAATTGCCAGCTTTCGGCACGACACCAACAACCACCACAACCACGCGAACTTAACGCGCGTCCCGGTGCCATGTCTGCTGCACGCCGGGGCGCGTTAGCCCCTGCTATGTAGCCGAAAAATACCGGTCTTAGGGGGTGGTTTTGCAGCCAAGTTCAGTTAAACAGCCTTGATACTAATCAGAGAGCAAACTCATGCTTGAAGTTACGCTGCCAGATGGCGCGAAAAAAGAATTCGAAGACGGCGCATCCCCAATGGATGTGGCTGAGTCCATTTCCAAATCCCTCGCTAAAAAGGCGCTTGCTGCCAAGGTAAATGGCGAGCTGTGGGATTTGAAGCGTCCGCTGCCGGGCAATGCGGAAGTGGCAATCGTCACAGACCGTGATCCTGAAGCACTGGAGCTGGTGCGCCACGATGCGGCACACGTTCTGGCACAAGCCGTTCAGGAGCTTTATCCCGGCACACAGGTCACAATCGGCCCGGTGATCGAAGACGGCTTCTATTACGACTTCGCACGCGACGAACCATTCTCGACTGACGACTTTGAAAAGATCGAAGCCAAAATGGCAGAGATCGTTGATCGCAACCTGCCGATCGAACGTGAAGTCTGGCAGAAAGAAGACGCGATCAAGCACTTCAATGAGATCGGCGAGAAATACAAAGCGCAGATCATCGACGACATCATTCCCCCGGGCGAAGACATCACGCTCTACGGACATGCTGATCAGTGGTCTGACCTTTGCCGTGGCCCGCACTTGCCATCGACTGGCAAACTGCCAAAAGCCTTCAAGCTGATGAAGCTTGCTGGCGCTTACTGGCGCGGCGACAGCAATAACGAGATGCTTCAGCGCGTTTACGGCACGGCGTGGACAAACGAGAAAGAGCTGAAAGCCTATCTCACACGCCTTGAAGAAGCGGAAAAACGTGACCACCGAAAACTCGGCCGCGAACTCGATCTCTTCCACATGCAGGAAGAAGGTCGCGGCATGGTGTTCTGGCACAAGAAAGGTCTCACGCTCTGGCATGAGGTCGAGAACTATGTCCGCCGTCGCCTCGACGCAGCAGATTATGAAGAAGTGCGCACACCGCAGGTTCTGGATCGCAAGTTCTGGGAACAGTCCGGTCACTGGGACAAGTACCGCGAGAACATGTTCGTTGCGGAAACAGCCGAAGAAGAAGTGCTGTCTCTTAAGCCGATGAACTGCCCGGGCCACGTACAAATCTTCAAACAGGGCCAGAAATCCTATCGCGACCTGCCACTTCGCATGGCCGAGTTCGGTGCATGTCACCGATATGAGCCATCAGGTGCGCTGCACGGCCTGATGCGCGTTCGCGCCTTCACTCAGGATGACGCGCACATTTTCTGCCGCGAAGACCAGATTGAAGACGAGACAGCGAAATTCATCACGCTGGCCAAGTCCATTCACTCCGACTTCGGTCTCGAAACCCACCACATCAATCTGGCGACACGTCCTGAGACACGCGCCGGGTCTGACGAGTTCTGGGACAAGGCTGAAACACAAATGCTGAACGCTGCGCGTAAAGCAGGTGTTGAGCCGGTCATCGCAGAGGGTGACGGCGCGTTTTATGCACCGAAGCTCGACTTCATCGTCAAAGACGCAATCGGCCGCGAATGGACATGCGGCACGATCCAGCTGGACTATGTTCTGCCAGATCGTCTGAATGCGGAATATGTCGGTGAGGACGGCGCCAAGCACAAGCCTGTCATGCTGCACCGCGCGATCCTTGGTTCGCTCGAACGCTTTATCGGTATCCTGATCGAGAACTGCGCGGGCGCGTTCCCGATGTGGCTCGCGCCGACACATGTGGTTGTTGCAACGATTTCCGAAGAGTCCAACGACTATGCGGAAGAGGTTGCTGAAGAGTTCCGTAAAGCGGGGCTTCGCGTCGAGACAGACATGCGGAACGAGAAGATCAACTACAAGATCCGCGAGCATTCTCACCAGAAAATCCCTTACATCGCAGTGGTCGGCCGCAAGGAAGCAGAAGAGCGCAAAGTGGCTCTTCGTCAGTTTGGTACCAAGAATCAGGAACTTCTGAGCCTTGATGAAGCATTGGTCAGATTGCCTGCTGAAGCGACCCCACCCGACCTGCGCGAATAAAATACATAATAAAACCTGAAATCTGTTGGTCGCGGTGCGCCGCGGCCATACAGTTTCAGCAGTGTAGGGAGTATAGGCATGCTGGTAGCTGTCTGGTTCTGGCTATTTGCCTGGGTGATGTGGTGGGTCAACGTGGCGCTCGGCGTGCAAGGTGCCTCCCCGATACTCGCCATTATCGCAATCCTTTCACTGCCCGTCATACTCAGAAAACGCCCTGCCTTGTCTCGCGATGTTATCGCCTTTGGCGTTTTCATTATCTGGTGCGTTGCTTCCACGTTCTGGTCGCCGGGCGCTTCCAGCGGACTGTTCGTCTTTGATCCTGAAAATTCCAATTATGCGATCTCTTCGCCAGGGCTTCGTATTGCACTCACAAGCCTGATTTGTGCCTTTGCTTACTGGGCACTTCATCAGCTCAGTGAAAAACAATATCAGCATAGCGCACGCGCCGTGCGCATCGGGCTCGGTATTCAGGTCGTTCTCACGGCACTCTGGGCGCTAGCATTCCAGCTGGTTTTTCAAGTCGCTGGCGAGATGACAGATATTCCTTCAGCCTTTCAGAACATGATCCGTATTGTGAACATCTCTGTGCTCATGGTGCCACTCGCCGCGATATCCCTGCCGGTAAAGAGTGTGGCGATCAAATGGGCGGCCGGCACAGTAATGATGCTTGGCCTCGCCACCCTCACATCTCGCGACGGTTTTGATGCGGGTGCAGCTTTGCTCGCAATTGCTGCCGTGACCGCGACCGTTATCGCAACTGCATTCTTTGGCCGCCAGATTTTCCGTCTTCTGGGCCTTGCAACGGCGGTCGCGGTTATGGCCATGCCTTTTGCTGTGCAATTGCTTTTGAACGCCGTCTCTCACGGCTCGAATATGTCGTCCCAGTCCCGCCTGGATAGCTGGAGCTACGTGCTCGATAAAATCAAAGAGCGTCCCATTACCGGCTGGGGCGTTGAAGCCTCCAAAACCTGGGATGAAACTATTCGGATCATCGGTGCGAACGGGCTCGAGGTAGATTACCGTATTGTGCCGGGACATCCGCACAATGGCGGCCTGCAAATCTGGGCGGAAACCGGTCTGATCGGCGCGCTCCTTATTTCTGCTTTCGCGCTGTTGCTCGGCGACCGCCTCGCGCGCACCTCGTCTCCGTCGAAACAGATCATGGCTGCAGGTGCTGCGCTATGGGGCGGCGGGCTTGTCTATTCTGCGATTTCTTACAGTGTCTGGAATGATGCCTATTGGGCGACCTTCCTCTTCCTCGGTACAGGCATTTATGCGCTGTCCCGTACACTTCCGAGGACTCCGGAGGCTACGGCCTAGTGAACTCTGAAGGCTTCCCATCGGTTTCAGCAATTGTCGTGACCTTTTTATCAGGTCCCGCGCTGAAAGAGTGCATCAACGCACTATGTGTGGAGACGGAAGTCACTGAAATCATTGTCGTAAATAACGGCAACAAAGAAGCAGACAATAAGTGGCTGGCGCAGTTCAAGCCGCCTGCGCACTGCCGGTATGAAGTCGTCGGCGGTCATGGAAATATCGGCTTTGCGGCGGCCGTAAACCTCGGCGCGCGACATGTCACCGGTGAGCGCTATCTGATCATCAATCCGGATGCAGTCATTCGCGTACACTCTCTGCCCGCGCTGGAAGCAGCCCGCCAGATGGGCGCAACACCCTGCCTTGTCGGCGGCAAACTGATCTACCCGTCCGGGCAGGAACAACGCGGCGCGCGGCGCGATATGCTGACACCTTCGCGCGCGCTCGCGACCTTTACCGGCCTGCACAAATTCCAGCGCATTATCCCGCAACTGCGCAACATGCACAAAGAGCATGAACCAGAACCGGAAACACCTGTGCCAATGCCGGTCGTCTCAGGCGCGCTTATGTATATTTCCGCGGACGACTATGACCGTATTAACGGCTTTGACGAAGGATATTTCCTACATGTCGAGGATGTCGATTTCTGCCGGCGCATCGCAGAAGCCGGCGGACAGGTCATGTACACGCCATTCGCTGTGGCCATGCACTACGGCTCGACCTCTCAGGTCTCAGCGACCTTCGTTGAGTACAACAAAGCCAAAGGCCTGACGCGATATTTCCATAAGAACGCCAATACAGCGTTCGGGCGACTAATGGCGAAAGCGAGCTTTTACGGCTTTGCGCCTCTGCTCGTTGTGCGTTCGGCCATCATCCGGTCCCTGATGCAGGCGCGGCAAGCTCTGCGCGATCTGAGAGTTAAGCGCTAGGGAAGGTCCCGGCTTTTAGCAGAGCTGATGGCACGCTGTGCCCGAGCACGCCTTCCAGCCATTTCGATACCGAAATGAGTTTAGAAAGATCGATGCCTGTTTCAAACCCTGCTCGCTCCAGCATGTAGACGACATCTTCCGTCGCAACATTTCCTGTTGCACCCGGCGCAAACGGACAGCCACCAATTCCGCCACAACTTGCATCAATCGAGTCGACCTCGGCCTCGATCGCTGCGAACACATTCGCAAGCCCCGTGCCCCGCGTGTCGTGAAAGTGAGCCCTCAGATACACATCGGGTGCATACATTCGCACTTCTTCAATCCGTGTGCGGACGAGCCATGGATCCGCCACGCCAATCGTATCAGCGATGCCAACCTCAGCGACACCAGCACGCTGAGCCTGAGCCGCCAGTCCGCCAACGACGCCGTCACGAATATCGCCGTCGAACGGATCTCCGAATGCGACCGCGATGGTCGCTGAAAGCGGAATGTTAGCCTCATGCACAATGGGCGCGCACGCGGCGAGCTTGTCTGCACTTTCCTGCGGGCTCATGCCCTGATTACGGCGCCCAAAGCCCTCACCGGCGACGAGCACGAAGTTGATCTCGTCAGCTTCTGCCTCAATCGCGCGTCGTACACCTGTTTCATTCATGGCAAGCGCGATATGGCGAACGCCCGTCTTCCTGTCGACGCCCGCAAAAACGGCATCGCTATCTGCCATTTTCGGAACAGCCTTCGGCGAGACAAAGCTACCCGCCTCCATGCGACGAATACCGCATTCGGCAAGTCGCTCGATGAACTCCAGCTTCTGCGATGTTGTCAGGTCGGAAGGATCATTCTGCAGCCCATCTCGCGGGCCGACTTCAACAATATCGATACGGCGTGTCATGATTGGCAAGCCTCCGGCCCCACGAGCAAAGCCCTGAATGTCGCCGCACTACCGTTTGAATAATTTAGCGCGTGATGCAGCTCACTCTGATAGACGCAGCGCCCCTCGGCATCTGCTGCTGCCATAATATCCGGTGCGACGGCGCGGGCGGCCTCGCTATCCTCAAGATTGATAATGAAGGCTGAATAGTCCGCCTCACTCAGAGGGCGTAATTCACGGCTTGAATGCGGTTCGATCTGAACATCCGTGCCGTTTGCGAACACAAAGCTCGGTTCTGCAAAGCCGATGATCTGAATATCTGATCCACTAAGCCCTTCGCATTCTTCCATGCCCGCAGATGCGCAAGCCTCTTCAAGAGAAGCGCGTGCGGTAACGCTCGCCTGCAGCCAGTTTTGCTCCGGCAGGAAGGTTGTGCGGATATGCCAGCCAAGAAACAGGCTGGCCGCCTCCGCGCACACCACAGCAAACTGATAGCGCCGCGCGACAAAATAAAATGCCGAGAGCAACAGACCCGCAACAATGAAAATGAGCGGCCAGATGATGACGTTCGTCGTCTCCCAGCTTTCCAGAACCAGCATGGCGTCCGTGAAACGATAGTCACCTGCCCCTTCGGACATAAAGATATCGACACCAACCGGCGATGCGATGAGCGCGAGAAGCCCACCGCCGAGCAGGAACATGACAAGTGACGCATAGCGCGCGATGGGCGCACGTGCGCCGTCGATGAGCTGAAGAATGCCATATCCACACAGAAGACCGAGCGCCGGATAGACCGGCATCTCATAGTGGCTGAGCTTGGTCGGAAGAACCTCAAACATCAGCCATGTCGGCAAGAGCCACGCCCAGAGGAAGCTCACCCCATTGGCCTCTGCCGCGCCCTTTTTAGAAGCCTTTGCACCAATAAAGAGCGCCGGAATGAGGAACAGCGTCGCTGGGAAGAAATGCGTGAGCAGATAAAGAAGATGATATCCTGGCGGACCTGAATGGCCTTCTGATGCGCCGCCAACCTTATCGCCAAGATCCTTGCCCAGAGCTTCTGCGAGGAATTGGCCATCGGTCGCCATCTGGATCGCGACCAACCATGGCAACACCATCAGCACAAATAGAACAGGCCCCGGCCACCATGCCAGCGCGCGGACATAATCCTTGCGCCATTCGCTTCGCACGACCTGAACGAGGCTAAAGCCAATCAGCCCTGCTGCGATGACCTTAAAGAGAATACCACCTGCGGCGTTAAGCGGGCCAAGCGGCAAATAAGCATCGAGAAACACAAAGACGAGCCCCGCGCAGAACATTGCGGGCGCCTTCCAGCCCCGGTCTGAAAGCGCTGAGAACACCAGCGCGAACAGAGCGACCATAGGCGTCACAGGCCCTTTGATCAGAAAACCAAAACCGATCGCAAACCAGAATATGAGGGCAAGCCGTTTTGGTTTGTCTGCGCCCATTTTCAGATGCGCTAATGCGCCAAGCGCCAGTGTCGTCGCCAGCAACAGCGTCGCATCGGTTTTGGCGATGTGAGCCTCAGTGGTTACGAGCAGCCCAGCTCCGAACAAAGCGGCTCCCAGAAATGCTGCACGCCGCCCGACAAGCGGCATACCGGCCCAGAACACCAGAGACGTCGTAAGAGCCGCTGCAATCCATGACGGGATGCGATAGCTCCAGATTTCCTGCGCCTCCGCCGATGAAAACACAGCGGTCGAAGCGGCCTGCAACCAGTAAATACCAGCCGGCTTTTTATTGCGCTGCTCATCCTGATTACGAATGATCAGATAGTCGCTCGTTTCCAGCATCTGTTTTGATGCCTGCGCAAAGCGCGATTCATCGCGATCTAACGGCGCGAGATTAAAAACACCCGGCGCTGCTGCGATAAAGGTCAGCAGAAACAGAAGGACATAGCCGCGAACACCCCGGCTAATCTGGTCCAGAACGGAAAAACGATCCATAATTCAGGGCCCCGACAAACAAGTTTTCTCACTTAACGCCTTTTCTCTGCATTGTCGCCTCTCGCTTCTTGTAAAATGAACAGGTATGAGGGGCGCTGTAGGCAGACTGAGGAGAACGAAGTGTCTGACGCCGTTGAACTGAGTGTGGTGGTTCCCGTCCATAACGAAGCTGGCAACGCAGCCAATCTGGTCCGAGAGATCGCCAGTGCGCTTGAAGGCCGCGCTTATGAAATGCTGTTTGTGAACGATGCGTCGACCGATTCCACTCTCGACGAGCTGGTCGAGGTTCGCAAAGAAGTGCCGCAGCTTCGTATCCTTACCCACCGCAAAAATGCCGGTCAGAGCCGCGCGATCCGCACAGGCGTCATGCATGCACGCGCGCCAATCGTTGGCACGCTGGATGGTGACGGACAGAATGACCCCGCTGACCTGCCAGAGCTATACCGCACGCTGACGCGTCCTGATGCACCGGAAAAGCTGGCCATGGTGATGGGTCGCCGCGCCAAGCGTCAGGACACAGCCTGGAAACGCTTCGGCTCCCGTTTTGCTAACAAGATCCGCCAGAAAATCCTGAAAGACGGTTGCGACGACTCCGGTTGCGGCATCAAAGTCGTCAAACGCGACGTGTTCCTGCGGCTTCCATACTTCGACCATATCCACCGCTATATGCCAGCAATCATCCGCGCTGAGGGCTTCACTGCTGAGTTCGTCGATGTGAACCATCGCGGCCGTGTACATGGTGCATCCAAATACACCAATTTCGGTCGTCTTTGGGCAGCATTCTCCGATCTTCGCGGCGTCACATGGCTGATGACACGGCGTAGACTTCCTGAAGGCGTTGATGAAGTGTAAGAATTACACTTAACGAAACCTTGCAGGAGCGCTAACAATGGCAGGTATGTTCGGGCCCATGTTCGCTGCGGCCCGCATGGAAGAACGGCGAGCTGCCGCTGGGGGCGGCAATAATCGGAACCGGAGGGGTGGTCCTATGATGACACTATTCAGCATTTTCCCGCTGCTCACCATACCCGTGGTGATTTACAACATTATGGCCTTTGCCTTCACCGGTAGCGGCCCAATCGACGCTGGTGCAGCGGCGCCAATCCTGGCAAATCTCGAAGCACCTATGCTGAGCCTGCCAATGGTGTCCGGCGCGGTCTGGACAATGACAGGCGGGGACCTGCTCATTCTGCTCAGCCTTGTCTTCCTGTTTGTTGAGATCCTGAAATCGACAAGCACAGGCACAGCGACGATCATGAACCATGCGGTTTCCATGATCCTATTCATTGTGTGCCTCGTCGAATTCCTGCTGTTCGAAAATTTCGCAACATCCATATTCTTCATCCTGACGATGACGACGCTTCTCGATGTGCTTGCGGGCGTGGTGGTGACGATTGTCTCTGCACGACGCGACTTTGCCGTCGGCGAAGGGTTTGGCGGCTAAGCCATCTCGTCACTCTGATAGAATTGAAAAGGCGCCTCAACAGGGCGCCTTTTTTGTTATGCGAAGAAGAGGATGATCAGCGCAAACACTGCAAGATCGAAGCAGAACCAGGCCAGTCCGTTTCCCTTGAGAATGGCTGGCTCTGCTTTTCGATCAATCCGATGCGTAAGTAGAAGTGGGTCCTGGACACGCATCAGATCAGCCCTCCGCGACGGTACTGAACAGGTTTCATTGAGTTTGTGTACGCGCTCGCGGCACGCTTTGCATCGGCAGGTGCTTCATAGGCCTGACCGATCAGGTGCGCACTGAAGTCTGCTGTCAGCCAGACCTGCGCGTCGGTACGCGCCATACGGTCTGTTGCACGACGGCCGTGCGCACGGCGATCAGTCTGACGACGGTCACCCATGCGACGATTGCCATGATGACGACGGCTCTCAGTCGTTTCCGCACTCTCTTTAGTACGGTTATACTGATCCTGCCTTGGCTGGCGTGTGAAATGTGCCAGATTGGCACCATATGTCGGTAGAATGCGCGTCATAGGCGAACAGATGCAATTCATTCGCCAATCGGGCTGAACACAGAAATGGTGTCAAAAATGACACTACTGTGATGTTGCTCATTTTTCATTTGATATTTTTCTTTTATGTGGCACATTGAACACATAAGCGATTGACTGAATTTTGCGTTGTCCCCCCGCTAGTCAGTCGTAAGCCGGATTTTCCCCTGCCGGCCGCGTTTGAAGCGCAATCACCCGGACCCTCCCCCAAGGTCCGGGTGATTTCTTATCTGCCATCTTGTTTTCGCATCGGACTCGTGGCCAAAACGAACTCATGAGCGATTTGTCGATTGTCACCTGGAATATCAATTCCGTCCGCCTGCGTGCCCCGCGCGTTTCTGCATTCCTTGAACAGCACAAACCTGACGTGCTCTGCCTTCAGGAAATAAAATGCCGCGAAAGCCAGTTTCCGACCAAAGTGTTTGAGGAGCTTGGCTATAAGCACATGCATATTGCCGGCCAGAAAGGCCTTCACGGCGTCGCAACAGTCTCCAAACTGCCAATCGAACAATTAGAGCCGCCGGAATTCTGCAATCTCGGCCATGCGCGCATCGTTGCATCCCGAATTGCAGGCTTCGACATTCACAACATCTATCTGCCTGCGGGCGGGGATGAAGCCGATCCGGTCATCAATGAGAAATTTGCGCACAAGCTCGAATTCCTCGACCGGATGGAACGTATCTATGGCGAGTTCGATACAAATACGCCGCTTATCGTGGTTGGCGATCTCAACATTGCTCCGCACGAAAACGACGTCTGGTCGCACAAACAACTTCTGAAAGTTGTCAGCCACACGCCGGTTGAGACGGACGCCATGGCCCGCATCATCAAAGCTGGCAGCTTTACCGACCTTGCACGCCGCGAACATAGCGATGATGAAAAGCTTTATAGCTGGTGGAGCTATCGCGCGAAGGATTGGGCAGCCTCAAATCGCGGCCGCCGCCTGGACCACATCTGGGCGAACGCTGCGGCTGAACCGAAAGCTGTCGGCGGCACGTATCGTATTCACACAGATGAGCGCGGCGGCGAGAAGCCATCCGACCACGCCCCTGTCGAAATGCACTTCAACGTCTGATCAGGCGGCTGAATAAGCCTCTTTGAGCCAACCCTTCACCTCATCATCAAGCTCACCGGCAGCGGTGAGCTTAACAACATGTGTGCACATTGCATTCTTTGAGGCCTCAAGACGCCCCTCGGGGGCTTTGCCTTTAATGTTGATGCCGAGATCAACCCGCGTCTTAGTTGCTGGTGTCACGAGCGCGAACTGCTTTGAACGCCGCAGAGACACACTCGTCTTTTTGGGCGCGATTTCGACATCGCCGCCAAGCGTCTGCACATAGGCGATCACAGCATCGTAGATTGGTTTGAGGTCAGCCTTCGCACCGGAATACTGCGCCGCCACCAGATCATCTGACGACTCATCTGTTGTTGAGGCTGCAGATTTAAGCGCCGTATGCGCAACCAAATTGGCAAAGCCGTGCGTCATACCATGATCGGTTTTAAGCAGTTTGACGATTGCGCCATGCTTTTCCAGACCGGACTCGGATACAATCTTTAGCCAGTCTTCCATAGCCTTGCCGGTCTTTTCCGGCATATTGGCAATCATAGTTGCCGCCATTTCTTCAGGTGTCGCCATTTCGCCCTCCCACAATTTGAGGACGAGTTTACGCGATGATTTTCAACTGGCAAATCAGCGCCTGGCGAAACGTGCCTTCACCTGACGCCAGAGCTCGAAGAACACATCTGGACGCATCACCGCAACAACGACCAGTCCCGCCAGCGCGCCCGCAAGGTGCGCCTCATGACCAACGCCGCCAAACGAGCCGGACCGGATGGCAAAGGTCGAAAACCCGATAAAGCCAACCGCATACAAAATGGCAGGGATAGGAATGATGCCGAAAATGAGGATCATCATAAACGGCGCAAACAGGCTGACACCGATCATAACGCCGGATACCGCGCCAGACGCGCCAACAGCGGCGTAGTTCACATCACCCAGATTGGCCCAGACCGCATATCCGCTGCCCACCAGAAGGGACACGAAATACAAAATCAGAAAGCCACGCCGACCAAGAAACCGGTCACTCTCCAGCGCAGGGCCAAAGAAAAACAGCGTGAACATATTAAAAAGCAGATGAGTGAAATTCAGGTGCAAAAAGCCTGACGTCAGGAGACGCCAGATCTGCCCGTCCATAATAGCCCCGACATGCAACAGCCCCATGCCAAAGACATAGGGGCTGGCAAATCCGGCGAGCGAAGTGATCACATTGACCGCGATAATCACATATGTCGCCGGAAGGGATTTCTGTCGGGTCATTTAGGGCTCACGTGCTATGCCTGCAGGCGATACCCGCCTGTCTCGGTCAGAAGAAGTCTGGAATTGGCCGGATCCGGCTCGATTTTCTGCCGCAACCGGTAAATGTGAGTTTCCAATGTATGGGTGGTGACATTGGAATTGTAGCCCCAAACCTCAGAGAGCAGCTCCTCTCGACCGACAGGCTTACCGCTGGACCGATAGAGATACTTCAGAATGTTGGTTTCTTTTTCCGTCAGACGGACTTTACGGCCCTCACTGTCTGTCAGCAGCTTGGTGCTTGGACGGAACTCGTATGGACCGACTTGGAAGATCGCATCTTCGCTCTGCTCGAAGCTGCGCAGGTGCGCACGCACACGCGCCAGAAGAACGGAGAATTTGAACGGCTTGTTGACGTAGTCATTCGCGCCGGAGTCGAGGCCCAGAATGGTATCCGCATCCGTTGTCTGACCTGTCAGCATAATCACCGGCGCACGAATGCCATCACGACGCATCAGCTTACACGCATCGCGTCCATCCATATCCGGAAGCTCAACATCCAGAAGGATAAGGTCTACACGGCCGGTTTTGGCGGCCGAAATACCGTCTGCAGCATTCGCCGCCTCGATAATAGAAAATGTATCATAAAGCTCGAACTGCTCTTTCAGAGCGCCGCGCAGATCCTCATCGTCATCTACCAGAAGGATCGTTTTAGTCGCTGACATGGCCAGCCTCCACAAATTGTCTCAGTCAGACTTTAATAGGGTAAGTCAAATCACATTTGTAGATTTTTATCGATAAACAGAAATGACGACAACTACACATTCGCGTGTAGTTAAGCGTGATTAATCGTCCTCGTCGAGATCGTCTTCGAAGTCCTCGGCCTCGAGTTCATGGTCGATATCTTCGATATCGGCGACGTAATCACCCGCGACCGAGTTCACGCAGTCCGAGTAGAGGTCCAGAAGCAGCTCTTTACCGAGATCAGTCGGCTTCAGATTTTTGCCTTCCAGAATCGTCTCCATCAGCTTCCAAGCCGTGTAGGATGGTGACCAGTTCTTTGTATCAGACATGAGGGCGCTCCAATGATTTCACATCAGGAATCATGGATGCGTTCGCGGCGTTGCGAAAGAACAGAAATGGCTGGCGGAGAGGTTATTCTCCGCCGAGTGTTCCGGAGAGAGCCGCGCGCGCCGCAATGCGCGGGCTGACAAGGTGCGTACGGCCATCACGACCCTGACGACCCTCGAAATTCCGGTTGGAAGTCGACGCACAGCGCTCACCCGGCTCCAGCGTATCCGGGTTCATACCAAGACACATGGAACAGCCCGGCTCACGCCATTCAAAGCCAGCCGCTTTGAAGATTTCGTCGAGACCTTCTTCTTCGGCTGCTGCGCGCACGAGACCTGAACCCGGAACAACCATAGCGCGGACGCCGTCAGCAACTCGGTTGCCTTCAACTTCCTTCGCCGCTGCCCGAAGGTCTGCAAGGCGGGAGTTTGTACAGGAGCCAATAAAGACGCGGTCAATCTTCAGGCCCGCAATCGGCTCACCCGGTGTGAGACCCATATATTTGATCGCGCGGGTCGCTGCTTCTTTCTTCACCGGATCATCAAACTCTTCCGGCGCAGGAATGCTCGCAGACAGAGGCAGAGCTTGCTCAGGGCTTGTTCCCCAGGTGACAGTTGGCGGGATATCGGCCGCATTAATCTCGATCACATGATCCCATTGAGCATCATCATCAGAGAATAGCGTTTTCCAGTGCGCAAGCGCCATTTCCCAGGCACCGCCTTTAGGCGCAGCAGGACGACCCTTCATATATTCAAACGTGACCTCATCTGGCGCCACGAGGCCGGCACGTGCACCGCCTTCGATCGAGAGGTTACAGAGGGTCATACGGCCTTCCATATCGAGGCCGCGGATTGCGTCACCCATGAACTCAATAACGCAGCCTGTGCCACCCGCTGTACCGATCATTCCAATCAGGTGAAGCGCGATATCTTTCGCGGTCACACCTTCCTGAAGCTCGCCATTCACGCGCACAGCCAGATTCTTCATCTTGCGAGCGCGCAGAGTCTGGGTCGCCAGAACATGCTCAACTTCGGATGTCCCAATGCCGTGCGCCAGCGCACCAAATGCGCCATGAGTGGAGGTATGACTGTCACCGCAAACGATCGTGAGGCCCGGCTGGGTACGCCCCTGCTCCGGCCCGACGACGTGCACAATACCATTACGGATATCGCCCATGGGGAAGAACTCGATGCCATACTCTTTCACATTGCGTGAAAGCGTTGCGAGCTGGTTCTTCGCTTCCGGGTCTGTGACGCCATCAATGCCTGCCGCCTGATTTTCTGTCGGCGTGTTGTGGTCCGCGACAGCGAGCGTCAGGTCAGGACGGCGCACCGCACGGCCAGCAGATTTGAGGCCGGCAAATGCCTGAGGCGTCGTCACCTCGTGGATAAGGTGAAGATCGATGAATAGCAGCGCGTCACCATCCGGAGTTTCATCCACCAGATGTGCATCCCAGATTTTGTCGTAGAGCGTTTTGCCAGTCATAAGTCTTTTTTACCCATAGGAGAAAAATTCACGCGCTCTTCTTTCAAGACCAAAGGCGTTTGTCCAGTCATTGAGGCATAAGTTTGCGCCTGACGAACATCGGAGATAATGCCCCGTCTCACTCGTGTGTAGAGTCAGTTGCATTTTGACCGGCGCATCGGCCATAACGAAGCCGAACAAGCACTGTACGAGGCAATATGCTTACAGAAGCCAAGCTTAATGAGTGGACCAGCTGGGTCTGGACAAACCTCCATCGCGGAGTTTCTCCGTCCATGCTAAAAGCAGAGATGGCCAAACAGCTTGTGCCAGATAGCGAGATTGTCAGCGTTTTTGACCGCGCGCTCGAACCCACAGCTCCGGTCGACTATGAAGCGCTCGCCAATTGCGCGATCACAAAGAAGTTCACAGAAACAGCTGGACTGAAGAAAATCGCATCCCGTAAAGCGCAGGTCTTCAGCTGGGAAAACTTCCTGACACCGGACGAGTGCGAGAAGACGATCGACGTCATCAACCAGCATTTGCGTCCGTCAGAAGTGACTGATACGCGCGGCGACAAATATGTCCGTACGTCATCCACCTGCGATCTGGGCGATATTGCTAATCCGCATGTCTTCATGCTCGATCGTAAGATCGCCGAAGGAATTGGCATTCACTGGAGTTATTCGGAACCAACGCAGGGTCAGAAATACGAGGTCGGTCAGGAATTCAAATCTCACACCGATTATTTCGAACCGAGAACCAAAGAGTTTGAACCGAATACGGCAGAACGCGGCCAGCGTACCTGGACCTTCATGATTTACCTGAATTCCACACCGGAAGGCGGCGCGACGCGGTTTCCGAGACTGGAAAAACTGTTCCGTCCAAAACAGGGCATGGCCGTCATCTGGAACAACCTCAATGCTGATGGGAGCGTGAACCCTTTCACCCTGCACCATGGCATGAAGCCGCGTCAGGGTGAGAAGTACATCATCACCAAATGGTTCAGAGAACGCGGCTGGGGCCCGATGTTTGAAGACCCTGGATTCTCGAAGCTTTGATTTCGCCAAGCTTCGGACCAGAAACGTTATGCCTGCTTCTGCACGGCTTACGTATCAAGTGTAGTTCGATGAATATCAGTGCGAAATGCCATTCTGTACATAAATAGATGATGTGCAGCCCACAGTAACGTCATACAGCCGGATTGGGACAGAAATGTCTTTGACACAACAACAGAGAGACTATTCCAGAAACTGGGTCTGGAGCAATTTGCACCGCGGACATTCCCCCAAAGTACTCGCCGCAGAATTGCGGAAGCACGGGATGCCAGAGCATGAAATAAAGGCGATATTCAGCGAAGCTTATGAAGCTGAGACTGACGCGATCAATTATCAGGCTCTTTCGAACTGCCGCCTGACGCAGCAAATGGACCGCAAGCCAGGACTGGAAAGACTACCCACCCCGAACGCACAGGTCTTCACCTGGGAGAACTTTCTTTCGGGTGATGACTGCCAAAAGACAATTGAATGCATCGACCGGAATCTGAAACCGTCAACTGTCACGGACACACGAGGCGAGACCCGCACACACGTTGATACTCGCGTCCGAACCTCATCGACCTGCACTCTGGGACTTCAGCCAGATCCGTTCGTTCTTGATCTCAACCGCAGGATATCCGCTGCACTCGGAATTCACTGGAGTTATTCGGAAGCAATACAAGGCCAAAAATATGAAGTGGGCCAGGAGTTCAAATCCCACACCGATTATTTCGAACCGGGCGCAGCAGAACACCTGCCCAATACTGCTGAGCGCGGTCAGCGCACGTGGACTTTCATGATTTACCTGAATTCTACGCCCGAAGGTGGCGAAACGCGGTTCCCGAGGCTCGAAAAACTGTTGCGCCCGAAACAGGGCATGGCCGTGATCTGGAACAACCTCAACGCTGATGGCAGCGTGAACCCTTTCACCTTGCATCATGGCATGAAGCCGCGTCAGGGTGAGAAGTACATCATCACCAAATGGTTCAGAGAACGCGGCTGGGGCCCGATGTTTGAAGACCCTGGATTCTCGAAGCTTTAAAGCTTCCGGACAATGTGGCCCATTTTTCGGCCGGCGCGCATTTCGCGCTTGCCATAGAGCGTGATCATATCGCCCGGACCAGCTGATCCATGAGCCTTCATCACGTCGTCACCGAGCAGATTCTCCATCTCAACATCCATGAGACGGTCTGTACTACCAAGCGGCCAGCCCGCAATGGCGCGAATATGCTGCTCGAACTGACCGGTGATACAGGCTTCAGGTGTCCAATGCCCTGAATTATGGACGCGCGGCGCGATCTCATTGAGAAGGATCTCGCCCGACTCCAGAACGAAGAACTCACACGCCATGACACCCACATGGCCGAGCGCCTCTGCGAGATTTTTTGCCGCCTCGATAGCAGCCTGTTTTGTCTCTTCGGCATAACGCGAAGGCGCACGTGAGATGTGGAGAATACCGTTCTTATGAATATTCTCGGCAGGCTCAAACGTAGCCATTTCACCATCAGCGCGGCGCGCCACGATGACAGACATTTCTCCAGCGAAAGGCACGAGCGCCTCGAACACGCATGGCGCTTCACGCAAATCTTCAAACGCCTGAACCGGACTGTCTTCAGGCTTCAGCCGACGTTGGCCGTGCCCGTCATATCCGTCGCGGCGTGTTTTCAGAATGCCGTTTCCGCCGAGCGCCTCGAACGCCGTCATTGCCTCATCAACGCTGTTCACGACGTGATAATCAGCCGTCATGACGCCCGCATCACGCGAGAAGGATTTCTCCAGATGGCGATCCTGACAGATTTTCAGAGAGGTCTGGCCCGGGCAAACGGTAACGCCCATGTCCTCAAGGATTTGCAGCGCCTCAACAGGCACGTTCTCAAATTCCAGCGTGATCAGATCGCAACGGACAGATAACTCCGCAAGCGCGTCACGATCAGTGTAGTCTGCGATAATCGAATGTGACGCGACACGTCGCGCAGGACTATCCTCATCCTGTCCAAACACAACAACATCAAAGCCGAGCCGGGCCGCCTCGGTGGCAAGCATCCGGCCAAGCTGACCGTCGCCCAGAATTCCAATCACCGAGCCGACGGGTAAAGGTGTCATTGGTCTACCGGTTCCTCTGTCACCGCGGCGCTTTGCTCTTCGCGGAACGCAATCAGGCGTGCACGTACGTCTTCATCATGAAGCGCGACAACAGACGCCGCCAGCAAAGCAGCGTTCGCTGCGCCTGCCCCGCCAATGGCGAGCGTGCCAACGGGAACGCCTTTTGGCATCTGCACAATCGACAGAAGGCTATCCATGCCTTTGAGCGCTTTGCTTTCCATTGGAACGCCAAACACTGGCAAATGGGTCAGCGCCGCGACCATGCCTGGAAGGTGGGCTGCCCCGCCTGCACCGGCGATAATCACCTGAATACCGCGCGCCTCGGCTTCGCGTGCATAGGTAAACATACGGTCTGGCGTACGGTGGGCAGACACGATCTTGCACTCATGTGCAACACCAAGGGATTCAAGCATGTCATGAGCGGCGGAGAGAACCGGCCAGTCAGACTGACTGCCCATAATAATCCCAACCTGAGGCGTGGTTGTCATAGCGGGTGTGCTCCAGCAAAGGGACAACTTATGGATTTTGTTCCCGCTGGCAAGACCCTCCGCAATTACGCAGTTTCCATCCGGTTTTTAAAGAAAAAATCGCCTATCGTTAACCGTCCACTAAGCCATTCAGCGCATTCTTAATAGAATTGCGAGGAATGATTTAATGTCTGACACGCCTTCGGGTCATCAGAATTGGACATCAGGAAAGGTTCTCCAGCTCTATCCGGGCGGGGGAAACAATGATCGCACGTCCGATTCCGTTCGCGCGTCGCTCAACACATTTCTCAATGCGTCCGGCTGGTCGGTAGATGACCTCACGCCGAACCAGCTCCACATGCTGGTTGGTCTTATGACCGAGCGCCAGAATCTCCTCGAAACCGTCCAATCGCTAAACGCTGCGCTGGATCAGGCACGCGACATTGCTGACCACGACCCGCTTTTGCCGGTATATAACCGCCGCGCTTTCATGCGCGAGCTCGCAAAACAGATTTCTTTCTGCGAGCGCTACGGCACGACGGTCTGTCTCGTCTATATGGACCTGGATTACTTTAAAGCGCTCAATGACACGCTCGGTCACTCGACCGGTGACATGGCACTGAAATCCTTTGTCTCCATCATTAAGAAGCATGTTCGCCAGTCCGACCTCGTCGGCCGTATGGGCGGAGACGAGTTCGCTGTACTCCTTCTTAACGCAGAAGAAGAGCAAGCCGCCCAGAAAGCCGGTTTCTTTTCTGATGACCTCAAAGAGATGGAATTTGGCGAAGCAAGCGCTGCCATGACACTCGATGTCTCATGCGGCGTCGCCGTTTGGGAACGCGGTGAAACACCGGAGCACTTCATCGAGCGCGCCGACGAAGCCATGTACATTCAGAAGCGTCTGAAGAACAAAGCACGCGCCTGAACCCCCTTTAACGCAGAAACAAAGCACCGCCCGTTTATCGTGCAGCGGCGTTCGAAAACGCGTCAGCGCTTACGCTGCGGCATGCTTTAGTATTTTTTCTGCAATTAGTGAGTTGATCACGAAACTGTACGCGTTTAATAGCCTGCACTAAAGATGTAGTGAGCCTATCATGAAATCGCCTGACGGGGCCGTTTTACGAGGCTTGCATTTGGGGGAGTGCAGCAAGGCGCGTTCGAATAAATCGAACAGCGACAAACTCTTCCACGACAGAATTGAGCGCGGTGCCTGCCTGTGTAGTATCCGCCTCAAAACAAACGACGCGGCAGTCCCTTGTATTGCCGTCTCGTAGGAGAGCCGGCTTCCGGCGCTCCGAGGTCAGTCTCTTTTTCCCCTGTGCAAGGGTTGAGAGTCTGTCTTTTCTTTCCCAGAAGACCTGAAGGCGGTCGGTTTCCGACCGCCTCTTTTTCTGGCAAAATTGCGCACAGCACGACCTGCATAGGTGCGACACAATCCTGCATAGCTCACCCGGAAAATCTGTGTTCCAAGTGAGAACGACAGTGTTGATGGGCATTTTTTAAGTTTTTTTATAGCGAAATCCGATAAAAGTATGAGGTTTGCGAGCTTTTAATCACTTACATGCTGTGATCATATGCCTTGCTTGAGTCTCGGTATGGAATGTATCGGGCTCGTTATAAAAAACGAACCCGAACCAACTGGGACAAGAAAGAAAGACGGACGAAAGACATGACGACGAAATTTCCATTGCGAACGAAACGGAAAATGGAAACGCGCCTGAAACTCGTCAGGTCTGCCCGCCATCTGTTTCTGACCAAAGGTTACGACAACACGACACTTGAAGAAGTCGCGGAAGCAGCGGGCCTGCACGTTCAGACACTTTACCGTCACTTCGGCACCAAACAGGATCTCGCAAAAGCAGGCGATGAATACTGGCTGCGCCTTTTCGAAGAAGCGATCAGCAAGCGCGACGCGTCTCAAAGCACATTTGCGTTCTGGCGCAACTGGATGTCCGAAACCGTTGATACGCTTCTGGAAGACGCCGAGGCATTTCGGTCCCACCTTCGCATGAGCTATTCAACGCCAACTATTATGGGCGCGACACTCGCGATCCGTGGCGAGTATGAAGATCTTCTGACCAAACATCTGGCGAAAGATTTCGGCATGCCGTTTGAAGGCGTGACAACACCGCGCCTCGTTGCCGGCATGCTCATGTCTGGCAACCACTATGTCCGAATGAACTTCAAAGACCATGATACAGACCTGAAAGCTGAAACACTTCAGGTCATCGATACTGTCACTGAAATGTTCTCCGATCTTGTGAAGGCGCCAGCGAAAGCCCCGGAGAAAGTCAGCGCTGAATCCACACCGGCCTGAGCGCGTTTAAAATCACTGGCACACCTCCCGCGATTATGCATAGTTCACTCTATTAAAGAGAGAACATAATCCTGGGAGGATACCTTGAACACAACCGAGACGACGGGCTTACGGCGCCCAAAGCTGATCGCTGGCGCATGTTTTGCCGCGCTGCTTGCGCTTGGCGCATGTAATCCGACAAGTTCGGAATCCGCGCCAGCCGCTGTTGAACAAACCGAAATCCATGAAAGCCGCTTCTCTGCAGAAGGCCTTCAAAACCTGGACGACGCCATGCGTCAGGCGGTTGAATCCGGCGAAGTCATCGGCCTGTCTTATGTTCTGGTATCCGGCGAAGAAGAAATCGCACGCAATTACTTCGGTCTCGCCTCAACTCAAACGAACGCGCCGATTCAGGAAGATACGATTTACCGCATCTACTCCATGTCCAAGCCGATAACCGGCGTTGCCATGATGATGCTGTGGGAACAGGGCCTGTGGGACCTCGACGATCCGGTCACTGACTACATTCCGGAATTTGAAAATCTTCGCGTTCTGGACGGCGTGAATGAAGACGGCACACCGCGTCTTGTTGATGCGAACCGCCCGCCAACCATGCGCGAAGTCATGAGCCATCAGGCAGGTTTTGCTTACGGTCTGGGCGGCACGGATATCGCGAATGAAGCCTTCCGCGAGCGCCGCATTCTGCGAGAGCCGGATCTGGATTCCTTCATTGATGCGATCGCTGACGTTCCCCTGCTCTTCCAGCCGGGCGATGACTGGTATTACAGCGCCGCTGTCGATGTGCAGGGCTACATTGTAGAGAAGCTTTCAGGCCAGAGCTTTGGCGAATTCCTCGACGAAAACATCTTCACACCACTTGGCATGGACGATACCGGCTTCTTCGTTCCGGAAGCCGATTATGACCGCCTGTCTGATGTTTTCACCTTCAGTCCGGAATATGATCGACTGGTAACTGTCCCGACGCTCGAAACGCGTTTCCGTGAAGATACGGTACCTATGGAATCCGGTGGCGGCGGCCTCGTCGCGACACTCGATGACTATAAGAATTTCTGTCAGATGATGCTCAATGGCGGCGAACTGAATGGCCACCGCATTATCCGCGAAGACACTGTCGAGCTGATGCGCACAAACGTTCTCGGTCCGGATATGGAGCTTTGGTCCAACGGCAATGCGGGGCGCGCAACAGGCGCTGAAGGCCATGGCTTCGGTCTTGATTTCGGCATCGTTATGGACCCGTCCGCCACAGGTACAGGACAAGGCCCTGGCACATATTACTGGGGCGGTGCTGCCGGAACATGGTTCTGGATCGATCCTGCCAATGACCTTTATTTCATCGGCATGATCCAGCTGTTCGCAGGCGATCCTGAATCGCAGTTTGACCCGCGCGGTGCGAGCCGTGAGGCCGTCTATGACGCTCTGGTCGAGTAATCAGCCGGCTGGCAAATTTACCTAACTTGACATTCGTGTAGTTAAGTATCACAAATTCAACGGCAGGCTGGCAGAGTGCGCAAAAGCGCCGCCAGCTGCCAACTTACTTGAGGAGTCAGAAAGGCGAAAATGCCTTTCGCGGGAGGATATACATGAAGGCTTTGTTTTCAGCCGCTGCAGCGATGGCGCTGCTGGCCGGCTGCGCGACTGCGCAATCAACCGGTACAGCGCCAACAACCGCAGCAGCTCCAGCTGTTGCTGAAGAAAGCGCTCGTCCAGACCTGAACGGCGTCTGGCGCGTCAACAATCGCGCTTACTACGACCTGGAAGCACACCATGCACGCCATGCTATGCAATTGCGTGAAGGCCCATACGGCCCTCTGCCTGATAGCCGCGTTGTCGCACTGGGCGCCATTGGCGCGGTTCCAGCGGGCGAAAGCGTCGTAAGCACGGGCGACATTCCATACACAGCGGACGCACTCGAGCGCCGCGATGCGAATTTTGAAAACTGGATTGATCGCGACCCGAATATCAAATGCTACCAGCCGGGCGTTCCGCGAGCGAACTATATGCCATTCCCGTTCCAGATCATCATGAATGAGGAACAGGGCCAGATGCTGATGGCTTACGAATATGCTGGCGCAGTTCGTAACGTCTTCCTTGGCGAAGATCCGGGCGAAGCGCCGGTCGATAGCTGGATGGGTCAGAACTATGGTTACTGGGACGGCGATGACTTTGTAATCGAAGTCAAATACCAGAACGGTCAGACATGGCTCGACCGCGCTGGCAACTTCCTGCCATACGGCGCCGAAGTCACCGAGCGTTATTCCCGTATTGACGACAATCACATTCGCTACACAGCGACGATCGTCGAGCCAGAAACCTACACAGAGCCTTGGGAAATCTCCATGGTGCTCTACCGCCAGATCGAAGAAGACGCTCAGATCCTCGAATTCAACTGCATTGAATTTGTTGAAGAACTTCTTCACGGCCACCTGCGCCGGGAGCCGCTTGACTAATGAAAGCGCTCAAACTTCTCACAGCCTCGGCGGTAGCGGGACTTCTCGCTGCCATGCCGGGTGCGATGGCTCAGGATGGCCCGGCCCCATGGGATCCGGACTATGAGCCGCCACGCATGGAAGATGGCACACCAAGCTTTGCCGGTGTGTGGTCAAAGGCATCCCTTACCGTTCTGACACGCGGACGCCAGTTCTCCGATCTCGTGATCCCGCCTGCCATGGCGCAAGCGATCGAGTCCGGTAACGCCGCAGCGACAGAGCGCGCCAATGCAGCACGTGATCCTGACGAAATCCGTCAGGCACCCGAAGCGGGCGGCGCTGGCGTGGGCGGCTATAACCGTTTCTGGATGGACCCGGGCAATGCACTCGGCGTCATTGATGGCGAATACCGCTCATCCTGGATTGTAGATCCGGCAGATGGCCAGATCCCTTATACAGACGCAGCCCGTGAAGAAGCCGAAAACGCCATTTCAACCATGCGTAACAGCTTCTCTGATCCGGAAGTCCGCTCTGCAGGCGAACGTTGCACAGTCGGTTTCGGCTCTACAGGCGCACCGCCTATGCTGAACGTGCTTTACAACAACCATATTCAGTTCTTCCAACAGGAAGACCTGATCGTTATTCTCGCAGAAATGAACCACAATGCCCGCATGATCCGCATGAATGCGGAACACCGTGGTCCGGAAATGCGTGAATGGCTTGGCGATTCGATTGGACACTGGGAAGGCGATACGCTCGTCGTGGAAACGACCAATTTCCACCGGGATAACTCTATTCGCACGGCTATTCGTCACGAGCTGTATTTCGAACCGGATACAGTCGTAGAAGAGCGCTTCACACGCGTATCTGACGAAGTGATCCATTACGAGTTCACCGTGACTGACCCGGATCTGTTCACACAGCCATGGCGCGGCGAGTTGCCGATCTGGGCGGCTGAAGGCCCGATCTATGAGTATGCCTGCCATGAAGGCAACTACTCTCTGCCGGGTATTCTGGCGGGCGCACGACGCGAAGAACGTCTGGCAGCGGAAGCTGCTGCTAACGGAGGTGGCGGGGAATAGACCTGCCGCTTTCAGAGATGACCACACCGGTGCGCGTTTTATCAACGCGCACCGCGCATCTCAGACTATAATAATCAGTTTAGGGAGCGCGACATGACATCACCGTTAAAGAACCTGGTTTCTAAGGGCGCCATTTCCATGCTTGTAAGCGCGATGGCGCTGGCTGCCTCCGCACAGGACGCGCCGCCTGCATGGGACCCGACCTATGAGCCGCCCCGCATGGAAGACGGCACGCCAAGCTTTGCCGGCATCTGGTCAAAAGCATCTCTCACTGTGCTTGAGCGCAGCCCGCAATTCACTGATCTTGTCATTCCGCCGGCAATTGCCCAGCGCATTGAGCAAGGCCGTGCAGCGGCCACCGAAGCTGCTAACGCCCCACGCGACCCGAACGAGCTGGAAGCCCCGGAAGCGGGCCAGAATGTTGGCGGCTATAACGCCTTCTGGACCGACCCCGGCACCGCGCTGGGCGTGATTGATGGCGAGTATCGCTCGTCCTGGATTGTCGACCCGGCTGACGGACAAATTCCGTACACTGAAGCGGGCCGCGAAGAGGCTTTTTCCGCGCGTCAGGAAGCGCGTGAAAACTTTGACGATCCGGAAATCCGCATGGCGGGCGAACGCTGCTCCGTCGGTTTTGGCTCTACTGGCACGCCCCCAATGCTGAACGTGCTCTACAACAACCACGTCCAGTTCTTTCAGGATGGCGACACAATCCGCATTCTGGCGGAAATGAACCATAACGCCCGCATTATCCGGATGAACACGGAGCACCGCGATCCGGAAATGCGCACATGGCTCGGCGATTCTATCGGCCACTGGGAAGACGACACGCTTGTTGTGGAAACGACCAATTTCCATCCGCAGAACTCGGTTCGCTCCGCTATTCGCCACTATCTGTATCTGCAGCCGGATTCTCTTGTCGAGGAACGCTTCACCCGCGTGTCTGACGACGTCATCCATTATGAGTTCACCGTGACAGACCCGGATCTGTTCACCCAGCCATGGTCGGCTGAAATGCCACTATGGGCGGCTGAAGGCCCAATCTACGAATACGCCTGTCATGAAGGGAACTATTCTCTTCCAGGCATTCTTGCTGGCGCGCGTCGCCAGGAAGCCCTCGCCCGCGAAGCTGCGAGCGAGAACAGCGGCGGCGAATAATTCGCCGTACGCTATGAACGGAGCTGACCCGAAAAATGAGGTTGGCCCGTTCGACACGAGTTAGGGAGGATATGTCGTGCAATCGGCATTAAAGAAACTAGCCGCAGCGACTGCGCTTACCGTGATGACGGTAACTGGCGCAGCCGCCGCCTCGGCACAGGACGCGCCAGAGGCGTGGGACCCGAATTACGAACCGCCTCGCATGGCGGATGGCACGCCAAGCTTTGCTGGTGTCTGGTCTAAAGCTTCGCTCACCGTTCTGGAGCGCACACCGCAATTTGCCGACCTGATGATAGCGCCAGCCGTCGCGCGCGCTATCGAAAACGGTCAGGCTATGGCCATGGAAGCCAGTCAGGGCCCGACTGATCCCGATGCACCTGCGCCGGAAGCCGGTCAGGATGTTGGCGGGTACAATACATTCTGGATGGATATGGGCGACCGGATCGGCGTTGTTAACGGCGAATACCGCTCCTCATGGATCGTTGATCCTGCAGATGGCAAGGTCCCGTATTCAGAGGAAGGCCGCGCGGCAATGGCAGAGGCCATGAGCCAACGCAGCTTTGATGACCCTGAAGTACGCTCAGCCGGTGAACGTTGCACAGTAGGCTTCGGCTCTACGGGCGGCGCGCCAATGCTGAACGTGCTCTATAACAACCATGTCCAGTTCTATCAGACCGAAGATGTCGTCTCCATTCTTGTCGAGATGAACCACAATGCCCGCATGGTGCGGCTGAATGAAGAACACCGCGCGCCTGAAATGCGCCAATGGCTCGGCGACTCCGTTGGCCACTGGGAAGGTGACACCCTTGTCGTGGAAACGACTAACTTCCATCCTGGAAATCTGATCCGCGGCGCGATCCGCCACCGCCTCTATGTTGAGGAAGACACTGTCGTCGAAGAGCGTTTCACGCGCGTAGCAGACGATGTGATCTTCTACGAATTCACCGTCACTGATCCGGACCTCTACACCCAGCCATGGCGCGCAGAGATGCCGCTCTGGGCGGCTGAAGGCCCGATCTACGAATATGCCTGCCACGAAGGAAATTACTCTCTGCCGGGCATTCTAGGCGGAGCCCGTCGTGAGGAAGCCCTCGCACGTGAAGCTGCCGAAAACGGTGAGACCACGAATTAAACCAAACAAGCTGCCGGTCGTCAGTATTATACCAGCTGAACGAGCGACCTGCCTCAAGAATAAAAACGTCATAGCCCGGGGAAAAACAGCAATGACATCACGCCTGACCAAATGCCTCACGGCGACCATAAGTCTCATCGCGATCGGCATGTCTGGTGCCGCCGCTCAGGACGGACCAGCTCCTTGGGACCCGAATTATGAACCGCCACGCATGGAAGACGGCACGCCGAGCTTTGCTGGCGTCTGGTCCAAAGCATCCATTACATCAATCGAACGCAGCCCGATGTTCGACACCCTCGTCATCCCGCCGGAGATTGCCCAGAACGCTGAAGAAATGCGCGCGCGCATGTTCGACCAGCGCAATTCTGCGCGTAATCCTGACGAAATCCGCGAAGCACCGGAAGCTGGTGGCAGTGTGGGCGGCTATAACGCGTTCTGGCTCGACCCAGGCAGCACACTTGGCGTTGTAAACGGCGAGTATCGTTCTTCATGGATCGTTGATCCGGCTGACGGCCGCATCCCTTATTCCGAGGAAGGCCGCGCGGAGATGGAAGAAGCCGTGGCTCTGGCATGGCACAATTACGATAACCCGGAAAACCGTTCCGCAGCCGAGCGCTGCACAGTCGGTTATGGCTCCACCGGCGCACCGCCAATGCTGAACGTGCTCTATAACAATCACGTCCAGTTCTTCCAGACAGACGACCTGATCGTACTGCTCGTTGAAATGAACCACAACGCCCGCCAGATCCGCATGAATGCAGAACATCGCGGTCCTGAGATGGCGCAATGGCTCGGTGATTCCGTCGGCCACTGGGAAGGCGACACACTCGTCGTTGAGACGACCAATTTCCATCCGGATATGAACCAGCGCTCCTCTCAGGCACAGCGCTTCTACCTTCAGGAAGATACAGTTGTCGAAGAGCGCTTTACCCGCGTCGCTGATGACACAATTTTCTACGAGTACACGGTCACAGACCCGGACCTCTTCACACAGCCATGGAGCGCCGAGATGCCTCTATGGGCGACAGATGGCCCGATTTACGAGTATGCTTGCCATGAAGGCAACTACTCACTGCCGGGCATTCTCGCTGGCGCGCGCCGCGAAGAGCGCCTCTCGGCTGAGGCGGCTGCCGAAGCAAATGGTGGCCAATAACAAAAAGCAGTCCAACTGACTCATTCAGTTGATATTCATGCGGGTCGTGATATTAAACTAACATAAAGTGGCCCGCACACTTATAATCTGGAGGCAACGTACATGATTAAAATGGGGAAAAAGACGCTCGCAGCATTCGGTACAGCGACAGCTGTAGCCCTAGTTGCTGGCGCATCCTACGCCCACCACGCTTTCTCTGCCGAGTTCGACGCTGACGCGCCGGTTCTGCTCGAAGGCACAGTAACCCGCGTTGAGTGGGTGAACCCGCACACATGGATTCACATCGATGTGGAGCAGGAAGATGGCACAACCCAGCCTTGGATGGTTGAAGGTGGCACGCCTAACACTCTGCTGCGCGCTGGTCTGAACCGCCGCACGCTGTCACCTGGTACAGACCTCGTTGTTCGTGGCTACCAGTCTATCGACCGCCTTTGCGCGCCAGCTTGTAAAGCTAACGGCCGTGACGTGACCTTCCCGAACGGCGAGCAAATGTTCGTAGGTTCTTCAGGCACAGGCGCTCCGGAAGACGGTTCTGACCCGACAGAATAAGATCACACACGATCTAATCTGATATGAAGCCGCCTCTGGTTCACGCCAGAGGCGGTTTTCTTTTGTCTGCTCTCAACAGCGACATAAAACAAAAAGCCCGGGCCGATCGGCCCGGGCTTTTCGCATTGTGAAGTAAGTCTTATCGCCTACCAGAAAGCAATCCAGCGACCCGAAATCGCAACCGAGAGCCAGAGGAACATGCTCATCATGCTGACAAAGCGCATGCTCAAGGGCTGGGTCTGCACTGCACCCATACCAATCCAGGAAATCACACCGGCAATATAAGACACCAGCATCATGCCCAGAATGGACGGGTGGAAGAATGCAGCAATCCCCATCGCGTTGAGGTCAAGCTCATGGAAATACTGATAGTCGATCCGCGCGAGCAGGAATGCTGCGGAAATCAAAGCACCAACAACCACCAGAAAGCCCGGAAGTGAAATATACATTGGCAGAGCACGAAGCTTCTCAACCTTCTCACTCTTCAGATACATTGGCGCGGTAATAAAGCCCACGATCAGCAGCATCAGAATGAGGTAGGCCTGACGGGCCGCATATCTCCAGTCGGTCAGCTCGATCCAGGCGTACCAGAAGACCAGCATAGAGATCACGAGGCCGATAATCGCGACTGGCGTGAACTTGCCATTGTTTCGGATGACGCTATCGCGCGTCGTGAAGGTAAATACGAGCGCGGAAAATAAGCCTGCCATTTTCAGCCAAAATGGCGGACTGTTATAGATCCGCATCACCTGCCCCAACCCAAGCATAATGCCTGAGATGATCAGAGCGATTGCTGCCCCGACAAGGAACGGGTGCATTTTCCGGTTCAGCTCACCAGGTGAACGCGCCGTGACGCCCGGGCCAACAACCCGAAGGTCAGCCAGCAGAATAGCGCCGCCCAACAGAGATAGTGCAACAAGGTGCACACACCCCGCCATCGGCGTAAAATACCACGCATCTTTCACGAATCGCGCCGCAGGCCCCTGATCGGTAGCGCGGAATAGCGGCTCGATATTGTCGGAATAGAAGTCGGCATTGCCTGCGAGTTGGTAGATCAGATCAAACAACATCAGTGGCCTCCCAGTTGCGGACAATCAGAGAAGAAGTAGAGGAAGTCACCCTCGTTGAATGTCGCGCAATGAAACCAGTCACCATACGCGATAAGACGGCCGAGACAGACGACAATCACCCAGCTCGAAAGTGATAGCCCGGCGATCACGCGCGCGCTCATTGGCGGCTTTTCAGCATTATCCCACTTCGCCTGACCATGCTGAACCCGGAAGTGGAACACCATGATGTTGATCATCGCGAGCGCGATCACGATCAGTTTCAGCCGGAAGTACATATTGTTGTAATAGGTAAGTGGCTTGGCGTAGAACAAAACGACGCCCGTGATCATCAAAACCGCAAAGCCGACCATCGTCAGTGGCAGAATGCGCTTTTCAATCGCCGATACCGGCGTTTTGGTGAAAAGCACACCAAGCAGTCTCAGATCGACCATGATGATGGTTCCGACAAACAGCATCAGCGTCATGATGTGTGTCGCTTCGATCGCGGACCAGACCAGGAACGACTCCCGTAAGGCGACACTTAGCTGCTGACCATCGAGCCACAGCATTAAATCTCTCATTCAGTACCCTCCCCGTTTATTTGATCCTCGTAGACCCCTCCATCACGAAACAGGGTGGCTTCGTCATAGAACCCGTAAGTCACGAGTGTAATCTCGACATCTTCCGCTCCGCGGTTTTCAAAAAAGATGCCGTGAATTCCGTCATATGGAGCGACATAGCTGCCGCGCGCGCCTGTACCTGCTGAGATAGCAAAGCTGTCGGAGACCTCTTCGCCGTCAATCATCGCATCGGTGTGGAAGTCGTATTCAACTTCTGCCGTTGCAGACCAGTCAAAGAGAAGGGATTGCCCTTCCAGCAGGTGGTATTTGTATTCAAGGTTTTCATAAGGCGCGAGCGTCCAGACCTGACGGTCGGAGCGGATATCGGCCTCACCCGCCTCGTTATAATTTGTGGTTTCCATCTCTTCATTGGAAAGCACCATCAGGCCTGATGCCCGGCCAAAACCTGTCGGGTCGACGCCAAACTCTGCGGGCAGAACAGCGAGCACGAGCACGATCGCCGCAATAAGGATGGAAAAGAGAAGCGGAAGCAGCGTTCCGCGCGTAGTCTCATTCATCTCAGAAACCTCCTGACTGAATGAAGGCAAAGGAATGCTGACCGAACAGAATGAAACCAGCGGTCATGAGCAGCACGTTCGCGTACCAGGCCTGTTGTTCGAAACCGCGTGCCTGACGCCAGATATTCAAAAGGCTGACAATGAATATGAGCACCAGAACCTGACCGAGTTCGACGCCAATATTGAAGCTGATCATATTGGCGATCAGCCCCTCTTCAGAGACCGATAGTGCCTGAAGCTTGGTCGCTAGGCCCGTACCGTGCGCGAGGCCGAATGCAGCCACCGCCCATTTCGGGTTTACCCGCAGAGCTCCCCAGTTTTTGAAGCCACCGATATTGTCGTACGCTTTATAGACAACAGACAGGCCGATGATTGCATCCACTAAATACTCGTTGGCATGAAAGCCACCCAGCACACCGCCGAGCAGCGTGAGGCTATGGCCAATCGTGAACAGGCTCACATAGACCAGAATATCCTTGAACTGGCGCAGGAAGAAAACGACGCCAAGCAGAAAGAGCACATGGTCTGTGCCCGTCACCATATGTTTGGCGCCGAGATACAGAAAAGGAATTGGCGCAAAGCCGGAAATCGACTCGATATAGCGTGCATTCTGCTGCGAGACGTCATGGGCAAAAGACGGCAACGCGAACAGCAAGCAAATCGCGAGGCCTGTCAGCGCGAGACGCAAGACAGCCTGTCGATCATAGCTATAAGGAGACGAAAGAGCGTTCATCGAATTCTCTGAATATCCAGAGCGTAGCGCTGATGGCAGGCAAGGCAGACCCGATAGACCTGACCGCCCGCATCAAACAGCTCGTCTTCGTCGCGCGCTTCAGCAGCGGCACGCACGCGTTCAGCGGCTACGACCAGCCCTTCAGAAATCGCGATCCACTCTTCGTCATCGCCTGCAAACTCTTCAGACTGCAGACGGCGCGTTTGCGCAATCAGATCATCCGTCGCCTGAATAACGACAGCCCACTCTTCATCGGTTTCCGGGAAGAGAGACTCTTCACCTTCTTCGGTGAGGATGTAGCCGGCATTGTCCCAGATGCCGTCTGCCGTTTCATCCATTTCTTCAGTCATGAATGTCGCGACAGCGGACATGCGCGCTTCGATCTCGGCTTCTTCGTTATTTCCGCAAGCCGACAGCATCAAAGCCCCGCCGAGTGCGAATACCGCAAGGTTAGATGTTTTCATTTTTATTCTTCCTTCCCAGTCAGCCGGAAAGCGAGGAGTGCATTCCCCGGCATCTGGCTGAAACCGCTATAGCCGGACTGAACATAAAGCATGTCACCCGCCAGGAACGGCCCGGCATTATCAATCGCGCCGCCATGGGCGGAGATGCCGTTCACCGTTTCAAATTCACGAACCGTGTCATATTCCCAGAGGCGCTCGCCCGTTTCAGCATTGAATATGAACAGGTTTCCGTCGAGCGCACCAATAACAACGAGCTCATCCGTAGATGCAGGCGTCGCCGAATATCCGTAGGAGAAAGAACAGTCCGGCCAAGGCTCGGTCTGCTCGTTGCGTTCCGCATACGTAATATCGCATCCGCGCTCAGCGCTCACTGACCAGAGCATGTCTCCTGTATCAAGGTCGAGCACATACAGCCCCGGTTGCGGATTATATTCGGCCGGATCCATCGGAAATTCAGGGTCGGCCGCAGGCGCATAGACGCGGCCATTGGAAACGGTGACACCCCAATGCACACCGCCGAGCGCTGAGCCTGCAGAAATCTTCCGCGTCCAGACAAGCTCGCCCGTTTCAGCATCGACGACATGCACGTCGCCAGATTTTTGACCTGCGACCACAACCTCGCGGCCATCAGAGAGCTGCGTGAACGTGACGCCGCCGCCAAAGTCATAGTCCGGCCCTTCAGGTGTCGGGCAGTTTGGACCATCAGGACGGAACGCTGAGCAGGACATGTTCCAAGTGTCGTGATCCCAGGCCTGATACACCCAGAGCATCTCACCCGTCTCAAGGTCGAGCGCGATGAGGGCATCACTTGTCTCTGTTGCCGGCAGCGAGGTGTTCTCGCCTGTACCAATATAGACTCGGCCATTTTCCAGATCGACGGCAGGCGTAGCCCAGACAGGCGCACCAGAAGGGCCCCATTGCTGGGTCCCGACAGACGACACACCGATCGGCTCAGCGTCCGGTGTCATATGTGTCGTCCAGAGGATCTCGCCGGTTTCCATATCCAGTGCATGCACGCCGCCATGGCCTTTGCAGCACTCAAAACGCGGATCCATAGCGCGGGGCGCATCATTGTTCGACATCGGCACGATGAGACGATCACCAGCAGGCACCACGCCGCCTGTGCCCATGGATGTGTTGAAAAGCGCAGCTTCAGTCGACCAGAGCGCCTCACCCGTTTCCCCGCGATAGGCGTGAACGGTTCCAATGGCATCCATCACGAAAATAGCGGGTGCGCCGCCAACTTCGCCAAGCGATACCGCAGAACGCATCGGGCGCTCTGTCTGGTTATGCCATTTGATGCAGCCGGACTGGCGGTCAATCGCGAAGAGGTGACCAGACGTTGCAGCCGTGAAGATCGTGTCTTCCGTCACGACAGGATAAGATCGCATGTCAGACGTACCCGGCATGCCGAACGCCCAGGCGAGTTCAAGCCCATCAACATTCTCAGCCGTCAGAGACGTTGATTGAGAGCTGAAATACCGCTGGTTATCTGTTGTCACGCCCCATGAGCCAACATGGACGGTATCAAAATCAATATCGGTGCTTTCGCACTGCGCAGCCTCTGAGACGACAGTACCCGTTTCACTAGCAGGGGAAAGATAATCGATCAGGTCAGCAATTTGCGTGCGGTTCAGGCCTGTCGCCATATCGCGCATTTTGCCCTGCGTAACCGCATAGCGCAGGAACGGTCCGCTCATGTTCTGAAGATCAGCGAGGCTCGGCATGCGCAGGTCACCGCCTGCATCATGGCAGTCCGCACATCGTTCCTGATACACAAGCGCGCCCGGATGCGGCGTCTCTACGCGCGCCTCCATAGCCACAGTTTCAGCAACAGAGGTATCCACAGTATCGGAAGAAGCGGTCTCGGTCTGGACGCATCCAGCCAACACCAACAGCGAAATGCCGCCTAGCAATATTCCCGCAATTGGGGTCGTTCCGCGCTTTGCTGGCATTTGCACCAGGCTTCCTCCCGTTATGGCCGAGGCTCTTTCGGCCTCTGTCTCTTATAAACATTGCTATATCAGAGAAAAAAATAGTCAACTATCCTAAACTGTCGCAGGTGAGATTTGGCGCTGAAAATCCGGGTCGCTGAGGGATAAGGAAGCGCAGTAAAGCCAAGTTTTACTTTGCACTTTGAACAGTCATGCTACACGAAACCGCATTAGACGAATACAGGACACCTGTATTCATCGGGGAAACACGAAACAAGCAAGTAAGGAGACGCCCATGCAGATGGACTTTGACAATTTATTCTCGGTAGCCGGCAAAACCGTGGTCATCACTGGTGGTTCACGCGGTATTGGCGAGATGATGGCTGCAGGCTTTCTGAACGCTGGCGCGAAAGTCATTATTTCATCCCGTAAAGCCGCTGCATGCGAAGAAGCTGTCGAACGCCTGAAAGCGTATGGCGACGATATCGGCGCGATCCCGTCTGACATGTCCACTATGGACGGCGTCAATCACCTGGCATCTGAGCTTGCAAAAGTCACAGACAAGGTCGACGTGCTCATCAACAATGCCGGTGCAGCATGGGGCGCACCGATTGATGAATTCCCTGAAATGGGCTGGGACAAAGTCATGGACGTGAACGTCAAAGGCGTTTTCTTCATGACCCAGAAACTGCTTCCAATGCTCCGCGCAGCAGGCACAGCTGAAGATCCGGCACGCGTCATCAATATCGGTTCTATTGATGGTCTGCGCACACCTAAAATGCTGACGCCTTCTTACAGCGCGTCCAAAGCAGCCGTTCACCACCTGACACGCGTTCTGTCTGCGCACCTGATCGGCGACAACATCACTGTGAACGCAATCGCACCGGGCCCATTCCCGACATACATGCTTTCAACGGGTGTCGGCTTTGGCGGCAAAACCGAAGGCGACGATGTGGATTGGGGCGCTATCGGCGCGCAAAATCCGGCTGGCCGCGTCGGCGCGCCATCGGATGCTGCAGGCGTTGCGATCTTCCTGTCATCTAAAGCCGGTTCTTACGTGGTTGGTCAGACCATCGCTCTGGACGGCGGCATTGTCGCGACCTGCTAAAGGCCGATAGCCGTATCAAACGAAAAGAGCGCCCCTAACGAGGCGCTCTTTTTTGTTGGGATCGCTGGCGTTCTAGCTCGCCAGAAGACGCTTCACAAAGCTGTCTGCCTGCTCTTTCAAACGGCGGGCTTCCTGAATAGCGCCGTCTGCCTGCTCACCGATCCGGCGTGAAGACTGACCGGTTTGTTGAGCAATACTGGCAACTTCACCAATGCTGGCCGACACTGAACCCGCTGATTGTGCAGCGCGATCAACATTACTTGCAATTTCCTGCGTCGAAGCGCCTTGCTGCTCCATGGCCGCCGCAATTGCGCCGGAAACATCATTCAGCTTCACAATCAGCTCGTTCAGATTATCAGACGACTCTGAAACGCTGCCAACCGAAGTCCGGACGCGGGAAATCTGGTTAGCAACAGATTCCGTTGCAGAGGCCGTCTGTGACGCGAGCGCTTTCACCTCGCTTGCAACCACCGCAAAGCCTTTACCGGCTTCACCTGCACGCGCCGCTTCAATCGTTGCGTTGAGCGCGAGAAGATTGGTCTGCTCGGCAATGTCAGAGATCAGGCTCACAATCGACTCGATCTCGCTGACGACGCCTTCAAGGCCTTCAACTTCTTTCACGACATTGCTGCCGGCAGTTTCACCGGTCGCAGCAATGCTGGCGACCTGATTCACCTGCTGGGAAATCTCGCGAATGGTTGAAGACATTTCTTCGGTTGCACCGGCTACCGCCGTAATATTCCCCGCAGAATCTTCCGTTGCGTGTGAAACTTCACCTGCGCGGCTGCCCGTGTCTTCTGCTGCCAGAACGACCGTATCAGACAGTGATTTCAGTTCGGCGATGACGTCTGTCAGAGAGCTGATGCCGCCTGACACTTCCTGCTCGAACTGGGTCGCAATGCGCTGCAGAGTTTCCTGCTTTTCCTTCTCCGCCTGCTTGCGTGCAGCGACCTGCTCTTCTTCGAGCTGGCGCGTGCGGTTCAGGTTGTCACGGAAGACCTGTAATGCACGGGCAAGGTCTGCGACTTCATCTTTGCCTTCACCGGCATCGACACGAACATCCGTATTGCCTTTGGCGAGTTCCTGCGTCGCATCACGAATTTTCGCAAGCGGGCGGGAGACCACACCATTAAAGAGGAAGCCAAGCGCAACAGATGCGAGGATAGAGACGACTGATGCGATGACAGAAACGATCAGAATGTTACCAAGGCCCGTCATGCTCTGCTGCGATAGCTCCGCAGACTTCGCAGAGATATCCGCCAGAACGGCCGCGATTTGCTCCACCACGGCAGCCTGACGGCGACGACCTTCGCCTTCGCTTTCAAGTGCGCGGGCATAATCGATCGTTTCCAGACGACGCATCAGCGTAAACTGCTGTTCCATCCAGTCCTGAGCATACAACTCCCAGCTGGATTTGACCGAACGTATTGCCGCGGCCGCAGCCGGATCAATTTCAGAAAACATCTCTGCGACATGATCAAACTCAGCAGCGAGCAGCGGGGTCTCCGCCAGAAACTCCTCGCGGTATGTCTCATCAGACGACAGAAGATAGGCGTTCGCCGTGAGCGAATGCTGGCTAAGCCCACTTTCAAGGCTGGAAAGGCTGCGCACAGCGCTGTTGAGTTCTTCGTTCACGACGGAATCGCGGCGGACACTGTCGGCGAAGACAAAGATGGAAAGGCCAGTCGCCGCACAGATCAGCGCGATGATCGCGAATGCAGCTGCGGCTTTCAGGGTAACAGACAGAGACTTCAACATATCAAGACCCCTGATACGCACGACGTCGTGCGAGCTCACTTAAATTGACTTCAACAGTCCCCACACCAATCGGTGTTCCGTCCCGGTCGATGGTCAGATTGACTTGAGTAAGCCAGACGCCAACCTCGTCGTTGAATTCAGGTTCGTCGACGAAAATCGCACCCGTGCCTTCAGGGAAGGTTCGCTGATACTTGGCTTCATCGCCCTGCCAGAAATCACTCGTAACGCTGCTTTGAGCGACGTTCAGACCAAAGCGGTCCATCACAAAAATCTCACTGAGCAGACCTTTGGAGGCCGCTTGCGCTCTCAACAGATATGTTGATGCCGGAGCCCCCAGCGCAGCTGTGATGACAGGCTGGGGCCCGTCGGTTTGTGTTTCAGCACGCCAGCTCTGATCCAGTGCATCAATCTCGGTCTGGGAGATATTCGCACGAACCTCATTTTGATGATCAATAGCGTGGTGGATGACCGGCGAGTTCAGCATGATCTCGAGGTCAGCGATAAACGCGTCGTCGATCAGATCTGTAGACGGGACATCCGTCACTGATTGCGCGCTGGCGCCGCTCATGGAGCACAGAAGAAGTGCCCCAATCGCAGCCGAATGAAATACTGATCTGGTCAGCATGGGGTTATTCCTTAATAGAGCTCAATCTGAGCACGGAAGAGCACAGAATCAGCATCGCCGGTCCCGTAAGAAGGGCTGTTGTCGTATTCAGTGTGAGCAACGTTCACCATCAGACGGACATACTGATCGAGATACCAGGTGCCGCCGAGAATATAGGTGTCCTGAGAGCCACCATTCAGCGCAGCATCAGACAGGTCTGCCATGTCGTAGCGCGCAGACAGCTGGAATGCGCCGCGACCGCCATCATGAATAGACTGGTCGACAGATGTTCGGCTGAACAGGCTATTGCGATAAACACGGTGACCGCCCCAGACATAAGACGCATCCACATAGAATGCTTCTGCCTGCGGATCGCTTGCGCAAAGTGTTGGCGGGCAGTCAATCTCGGTTACGCCGTACTCACCCTGCAGCGTGAAGCCGTCATTAATGTACGCCGCTTCAACGCCGAGGAAGAGATCACTCTCGGCTGTTCCGCCGACCCGAACCGTACGAGGCGCCGAACTACCCAGCGGGCGCTGCGAGTAAGAGAACAGGCTCTGATCGTTTGAATCGCGATAGCGAAGCGAACCACCCAGATGCAGAATGCTGTCATCCGCAAATGTATTCGTCCACGCCAGACGGGCAGATGCACCGAACAGATCAATATCTTCCACGACGTTTGCATCAGGTCCGTACACGGCGCCTGAGAGATGGAAGTCACCAAAACTGCGATAGAGGCCGACGCCGAGCGAGCGACCAAGGCCATTCATTTTGGAAACGGAAGACTGCTCCATGAACGTCGTCGCATAGAGAGACGATTGCTGCTCCAGACCATTCATGATTTTGAAGTTACCGACCCGCACGGTCAGTTCATCTCCAAATTCAACGAACAGGTCGCGGATGAACACGTCGCCGTTCTTAATGTCGAAATTACTTTTGAATTTGTAGCCGTTGGCAGACCCGCCGACATCTACACGAAAAAGGCGCAGATTTGTGCCGTCCACGACGTTGTTGCCGCCTACGGAAATATTCTCGTAATCGAGGAAGGCATGGGCGCCCAGCTTAATATTCAGATCATCTGCGGAAGCAGAGAAAGTCAGCGCCAGACAAGACGAACATAAGAGAAAAAATTTATTCATTAGGATACTCAGAAAGTTATGTTTGTTTTTTCTGATCGTACCCGAATAGAATTGAGACCTTGTTGCTTAAAGGATGAAAAATTAGCGCGCTCCGGTTAACCAGTCCGGCGCTGCACCCAGCCCCTCACATACGCCAATTGCCATCATTTATCGAAGTATATTGTTCCGGCACAGGGCTGCACTTTTGCGTTGAATTCTGCGAACAAAAACAGGCGAAAGTCACAAGCTGCTTACCTTAACGTGTGCAAAAACCCATGGACAAACCGGCTCAAAACAGTCAAGTATAGTGAACTATCTTGATGGATGCCCACAAAATCGGGCGGCATCACCCGGGAGGAAAATTAATGAAGCTCACCATGCGCGTGGCAACCGCCACGATCGCTCTCTTAGCAGGCTCCGCATTTTCGCCTGCATTCGCGCAGAACACAAACCAGCCTGATGACGATCTACCAGGCCGTATCATCTACGAAGAAAACTGCGCAGCATGCCACGACAATCCAGCCGATACGCGAGCAGCGAGCTTTGAAACTCTGACCGGCATGACTGGCGAACAGATTTATGCGGCCATCAGCGAAGGCGGCATGATGGAAGCCATGGCTGGTCATCTGGAGATGAGCGAGAAGATCGCGCTCATTGAATATCTTGTATCTGGCCAGACCCCGACAAGCGGCGAAGGCAGCTGGGCAGAGCCCCTTATGTGCGCTGCAGACAATCGCACGGTTGACCTGACAGGCGACGCGTCATTCACGACATTTGGCGTGGATACGCGCTCTACCCGCCACGCATCTGCAGAAGACACAGGCCTGACCACCGAGGACATGCGCGAACTGCAGGTTGCCTGGGCAATCGGTTTCCCGGATTCCCAGAATGTCAGCGCAGCACCTGCCACCGTCGGAAACACGACCTTCATCAATGGTGACGGCGTTCTGGCAGCGTTCGACACGCAGGATGAATGCGTAAAGTGGACTTATGCTGGCGGCATGTCCCGCTCCCCGATCACCTATGGCGAGATCGATGGTGTCGACACAATACTCTATGTGACAGGCACAGCCGATGTGCACGCTGTAAACGCGCTGACTGGCGAAATGCTCTGGGAAGCGTCTGCACAACCGCGTCGCGGTGATGGTGGACGTGTCCGCTCCGGCGTTGTCCTGCATGACGATACGATCATCGTGAACATCTCCGCGTCCGGTGTTGGCGGCGGTGGCAATTATTGCTGTACTGGCCACGGCTCGGTGACCGCTCTTAATGCCGCAGACGGCAGCTGGAAGTGGGAATGGCACACTATGGAAGAGGCCACAGATAACGGTCTCATCAACAGCCTCGGTCAGATGCAACGCGGCCCGTCGGGCGCGCCAATCTGGACACAGGCAACCATCGACGAAACGCGCAATCAGGTCATCGTCACCTCCGGCGAGAACACATCCTTCCCAGCGACACGCACCTCTGATGCGATCATCGCGCTTGACCTCGACACAGGCGAACCGAACTGGGTCTTCCAGGCGATGGAAAACGACATCTGGAACGTGCACTGCCGCGGCGACGATTCGACTGCGGGCCCGAACTGCTCATGGCATTGGGATGACGAAAATATCGGTCGCGACTTCGACTTTGGCGGTGCAGCAGCGCTGACCACCGTCGAAATCGATGGCGAGCCACGCGACGTTTTTGTCGCCGGTCAGAAATCCGGCCATGTCTGGGTACTGGACGCGGCAGCCGGTTATGTCATCTGGGAACGCCAGATCGGCAATGGCACACCGCTTGGCGGCAACCACTGGGGCATAGCGATTGATGGCGAACGTGTCTTCCTGACCATCAATGACCCTGTATCTTACGGTACAGAGAACCCTGTGCCGGGTGTCTACACATTCGACATCGCAACGGGCGAACCTGTCTGGGAATATCTGGCAGAACCTAATTGTGAAAATGGCCGCGGCGACATGGTTACGCTCTGCGATCAGAAATACGGCTTCTCCGCGACCCCTCTCGTTGTGGATGGTGCACTGATCGCAGGCACGCTGGACGGCAAAGTCTTTGCCTTTGATGCCGCGACCGGTGAGATCTTGTCTGTGACAGACACCGCTGTCGAATTTGATACGATCAATGGCGTCGAAGGCGCGCGCGGCGGCTCAATCGACAGCCATGCTGTGAATGCAGGCAATGGCATGCTGCTAATCGGATCGGGCTACGCCTCCTTCCGCCAGACTGCGGGCAATGTGCTTGTGGCACTGGAACCGGCTGAGTAATCCAGCCAGACAACATGAAACAAAGCGGAGCAGCGATAAGTTGCTCCGCTTTTTTATGCTCTGAATTTGTGGATACAGCAGTCTGCGGACAAGAAGGCGTGAACGCTCAGAGTGATCTCGGGCGAAATCAGCCTCTGTGTCCCCGCGCTCACAACCTTCCCGGGTCCCCTTGCTCTTGCGAGCTTGCGTTCTTCCCACCCTCGTGTGCGGAACGCCTGTCCGGTCTAGCTGAGGCTTTCACAACGAAAACTGACACGTTCATTCATATTCGGTTCAAGTAGGGAGAAATCCTGCTCCAAGTCGCCCCTAATCTCATTTAGTACGCTGAAATAATGATCGTTTTATTGAGTCGTTTGTGCGTTCAGATTTCTCGAATTTTTATTCATCTAACATAATCCGTTCATCTTCGTTCCCGGACTGAACAGAACGGCTCTCTTTGCGCACAACAAAAAAAGAGCAGGCCTTGGGGGAGCCTGCTCTTTCTGGGGGGAGGTTGGACCTACTCAGAGAAATTCAATGAGCGGATCACTTCGGGGTGGGTAATCTTTCCGGCCTTCACATTCAGGCCTTCAGCAAGAAACGGGTTATCAGCGAGCGCTTTGTCTGTGCCTTTATTCGCAAGCTGCAGCGCGAATGGCAGGGTGACATTGCTCAGCGCTTCGGTTGCCGTGCGCGCCGCCAGCGCCGGCATGTTGGTCACGCAGTAATGCGTCACGCCGTCGACAATGTAAGTCGGCTCTTTGTGAGAGGTTGGCTTACTCGTCTCAAAACAGCCGCCCTGATCAATCGCGATATCGACCACAACGCTGCCAGCACGCATCGCCTTGATGTCTTCAGCGGACACGATCTTCGGCGCAGACGCACCCGGAATAAGAACGGAGCCGATTACCAGATCAGAGTCGCGAACCGCTTCAGAGACAGAGCTGGATGTTGAGAAACGAAGTTTCGCACGGCCATCAAGAATAGCGTGCAGCTCGCGAAGGCGCTCGGTAGAGCGGTCCAGAACCGTCACATCAGCGCCAAGGCCAATCGCCATCATAGCCGCGTTCGTACCGGCGATACCGCCGCCAATAACAGTGACCTTCGCTGTAGATGTACCAGTAACGCCGCCAAGCAGAATGCCCGGACCGCCATTATTGATCTGCAGAAGCTGTGCGCCGACCTGCGTGCCAAGACGGCCAGCAACTTCGCTCATTGGCACGAGAAGCGGCAGCTTGCCCTGACGGTCGGTTACAGTCTCATACGCGATGCAGGTTGCGCCGCTTTTCATCAGGCCGCGGGACTGAACTGGGTCCGGAGCCAGGTGAAGATAGGTGAACAGGGTGTGCTTTGGCTGGAGCTTTTCAATCTCGACCGGCTGAGGCTCTTTCACCTTCACGATCAGATCTGCAAACTGGAAAACGTCGTCGGCAGTGGCAGCGATAGACGCGCCTGCTGTGACGTAAGCTTCATCGCTGAAACCGATGGCATCACCTGCCATAGTTTCGATGATGACATCGTGGCCATTATCAACCAGTTCCTTCACGCCTGCCGGTGTAAGGCCTACGCGATATTCCTGATTTTTGATTTCCTTTGGCGAACCAACCTTCATGTCTGCACTCCATGCTGAACATGAGGACAATCTACCACATAATTCAGGAAATAGCCTTCGAATTATGTTACAGATTAAGAAATTTGACGTATAATATTTCTCCGTAAGAGAAATTTGGAGAATATTCCATTACCGAACTGGATAAATACGACCACGCGCTTATCGCGTGTCTGAAGGAAGACGGACGCCTGACCAACGCGGAGCTCGCCCAGCGTATCAATTTGTCTCCGTCAGCCTGCCATAAACGCTTCAAGCGGCTTGAGAGCGAAGGCGTGATCACGGGCTATACCGTTATCCTTAATCCGGACGCTGTAGGGCGTAACCAGAACATCTTCGTTCAGGTAACGCTGGACAAACAGGATAACAAAACCATCCAGACGTTCGAGCTGACCGTGCAATCCGTTCCGGAAATTGCCGAATGCTATCTCATGTCCGGCAGCTATGATTATCTCATGCTGGTTCAGGTGAGCGATACGGCTGCCTATGAGCGCCTTCACCGCGACGTCCTGACATCTCTGCCAGGCGTATCGCGGATCAGTTCACACTTTGCTCTGCGCGCGGTGACGGCGCAAACCTGATACGGACTATTTCAGCAGGTTTTCGATCGACTTTGCAAGCTTCATATCACGCTCGGTCAGTCCGTCGGCGTCATGCGTTGAGAGCAGGATTTCAACGCGATTATAGACGTTGGACCATTCAGGATGGTGGTCCTGCTCATGCGCAAAAAAGGCAACGCGCGTCATGAAGCCGAAGGCCTCTACAAAGTCATCAAACTCGACTTTGGCCGATACGGACTTGCCGTCCTCTGACAGCGCCCAGCCGGGTTTCAGCGCGCACAGTGTCTTGATTTCGGTCTCGGTCAGCGTTTGCATCATACCTCCACTACGGTCTGTTCAATGGCACCGAAGATTGAATGCCCTTTCTCGTCCAGCATTTCCATGCGGACGACATCTCCTGCTTTCATGAACGCAGTGGATGGCTTTCCGTTCGCAATTGTTTCGATCATCCGAATTTCGGCGATGCAGGAATAGCCGAGACCGCCCTCAGCTACCGGTCGGCCAGCGCCGCCATCGGCGTCCTTGTTGGACACTGTGCCAGACCCAATAACCGTGCCCGCCGTCAATGGACGGGTTTTGGCAGCATGGGAAACCAGGCGCGCCATTGAGAAAGTCGCATCGACACCCGCATTCGCGCGACCGAACGGCTTGCCATTATAGTCGACATGAAACGGCAGGTGGACGAGCGCGTTCTTCCATTTATCACCCAGCTCATCAGGTGTAATCGCCACCGGCGAGAATGAACCTGGCGGTTTGGACTGGAAAAAGCCAAAACCTTTCGCGAGCTCCGGCGGAATGAGCCCCCGCAGCGACACATCATTACAGAGCATGATCAGCTTGATATGATCAGCGGCGTCAGCCTCACTGACGCCCATCGGCACATCATCCGTGATCACTGCGATTTCACCTTCCATGTCGCAGCCCCAGGCCTCATCACCAAGCGGGATGTCATCGCGCGGGCCGAGGAAGGCATCCGAACCGCCCTGATACATGAGCGGATCATCGTAAAAACTTTCCGGTACCTCAGCGCCGCGTGCTTTTCTCACCAGCTCGACATGATTGATGTACGCAGAACCATCCGCCCATTGATAGGCGCGAGGCAGCGGGCTTTCACAATCATGCTCGTGAAAACGGAACGTCGGCACAGAGCCAAGTTCAACGCCTTCTGCCTGTCGCATAAGACGCGGCGCGACATGTTCCCAGTCATCCAGAGCCGCCTGCAGCGTTGGCGCAATTCGCGCAGCATCCGTTGCGCGGGTGAGGTCTTTCGAGACGATGACCAGACGGCCATCGCGGCTACCGTCTTTGAGTGTAGCAAGTTTCATATTTTACCTCGTGTATCGGAACCAACTGCCGCCATACTCACGGCGAAAAACTTCTTTTGAATCAAAAAGGATTTCGAGTTCGTTCGTTGCAAGCACCCCGAATTCGTCAAAGGGAAGAACCTCTTCTCGCCAGCGCTCCGCAATCTGCGCCTGAACGCCATTTTTCTCAGCAGCCAGTCTTTGCGCCTCTGTCTGGAACATCATGATCGTGCCTGCAAATTGCGACTTGATAACCGAGAGCCCCGCAGAGGAAAACGCCTTCAAAACCTGCTTGCGTTTCCGGTCAGGCACGCGCGTGAGTGCATCATGGATTGCGATCGGATCAAATGCCGACCATGCCACAAACCAGCCGTCAGTACTTTTGAGCAGGCCGCACTCCCGGGCTTTTCGAAGAACGGCATCCTGCTTCTCTTCATCGCGCCCGTAGAACTCTGCTGTTTCCGTATAAAAGCCCTCAGCATCCGCCCGAGTTCGCAGAACGACGTGGAGCCGGTCCCGCCCATCCGGAGTCGGGTCTGAAACCGCGCTAATCGGCGTCGCAATGCCAAATTCCATGCCTAGCCAGTCGCAAAACTGCTCCTCAGAAGCAGTGATATCCTGCTCACCCCTAAGAATGGCGCAACATTGCTGGTAGAGCGGGTCGGAAGGTAATTGCATTCAAGAGGCCTCAACACACTTCATTGTCATCTTACCTCCATGCGCTGGCGACTTCACGTAGCAGGACCTTTATCGGGTGAGTCAGGCTGTTCGTCCGGATGGGCGCGCTTGAAAGCGTCCAGCGTCTGACAATGATCATCAATCGCCCGAAGTGCCTGAAACGGTGCCAGATCCACCTTCCAGCGGCGGGCATTATAAAGTTGCGGAATGAGAAGCACTTCAAACGCTGTCGGACGACCGAATGGCAAAGCCGCATCTCCGGTCATTTCACGCGACAGGCGCCTTTCCAGCCCGCACAGCGTTTTGTGCATCCAGCGCTGGTTCCAGGCCTCTTTGGCTTCCTGATCCGCGCCGAACTCCGTTTCGAGGTAAGTCAGAACCGGCAGATTGCACGGCGCATGGATTTCCGTTGCAATAGCATAGGTGAGTTCGCGGCAAATCTGGCGCTCTCGTGCGTTTTCGGGCCAGAATGATGGTTCTGGATTTTGCTCTTCCAACCAGTCGAGAATAGCCAGCGACTGGGCGAGTACCGTTTCATCATCTGTAACCAGTGCCGGAACACCAGCATGAGGATTCAGGCGCCTGAAATCATCCGATTTCTGTTCGCCTCTGGCTATATCGACCGGCTGAATATCGTAATTCAACCCTTTAAGATTGAGTGCGATGCGCACGCGATAACTGGTAGAGGATCGGTAATAGCCATGTAGCCTCATTATGGTTTTGCTTCCTTCCCGAGCTCATGCAACCACGCTGCGTGGCGAGGTGCTTTTTTTGTTGCTGACCATTCGTCAACCATGTCCGGGGCGACGCGCTTTAACTCCCTATACTGCTCATCGGTGCCGATATCGCAGGCGAGCTCAAGACGATGCCCGTTAGGATCAAAGAAATAGATCGATTTAAAGATACCGTGATGGGTAGGGCCCAAAATTTTTAATCCCATGCCCTCAAGGTGCTCTTTTGCGGCCAGCAATTCGTCCATGGTCGCGACATTGAAAGCGATGTGCTGGACCCATTCAGGGGTGTTTTGGTCGCGCCCCATTTCCGGCTGTTCAGGCAGTTCGAAGAAGGCCAGAACGTTGCCATTCCCCGCATCCAGAAAGATGTGCATGTATGGATCGTAAGCGCCGGTTGATGGCACATGGTCTTCAGCAATGGCGAGCTGGAAATCCATGCCAAGAGCCTCGCGGTAGAACTCTACCGTCTCTTTGGCATCCTTGCAGCGATAGGCGACGTGGTGCACGCCGCCAAGCTTTGGAGCAGCCATTATGCAGGCTCCTCTGTCTTATCCCCGATCACGCCGCGCGCGACCTGATCACGCTCAATGCTCTCGAACAGAGCTTTAAAATTTCCTTCGCCGAAGCCGTCTTTATAGTCACCAACGCGCTGGATGAACTCAAAGAAGACCGGGCCAACCTGCGGCTCTGCAAAGATCTGCAGAAGAAGACGCGGCTGACCGCCTTCTGTCGTGCCGTCAAGCAGAATACCACGAGTTTTCAGTTCAGCCTCATCACGACCGTGCGCAGGCAGGCGCTCACTGAGCATTTCGTAATATGTGTCCGGCGGCGCTGTCATGAACGGCACGCCATTCGCTTTCAAGCGGTCCCAGCACGCGATAAGATCATCACAGATGAGCGCAATGTGCTGAATACCTTCACCATTGAATTCACGAAGGAATTCTTCGATCTGGCCGCCGCCACCCTTGCCTTCTTCATTCAGCGGAATGCGGATACGGCCATCCGGCGCGGTCAGCGCCTTGGATGTGAGTCCAGTATACTCGCCCTTAATGTCGAAATAACGGATTTCGCGGAAGTTGAAGAGCTTCTCATAATAGTCCGCCCAGTACGTCATGCGGCCGCCATAGACATTGTGCGTCAGGTGATCGATCTCATTAAAGCCCGCGCCCGCCGGATGACGGTTCACGCCCGGAAGATACTCAAAATCAATGTCGTAGATAGAAAGCTCGCCCTTACCGCTATCATATCGGTCGACGAGATAGATGATCGAATTGCCAATCCCGCGAATGCCCGGGATAGACAGCTCCATGGGGCCGACATCCATTCGCACAGGCTCTGCGCCGCGTTCAATCAGGCCCTCATAAGCTTTACGCGCATCCTTCACACGAAACGCCATGCCACATGCAGACGGGCCATGCTCGCGACCAAAGAACCAGGCCGGAGAGCGCGGCTCGTAATTGGTGATTAGATTGATCTGGCCCTGACGCCACAGTTCGACGTCTTTGGTGCGGTGGGTTGCGACACGGGTGAAGCCCATCGTCTCGAAGATCGGCTCCAGAATACCTTTTTCCGGCGCGGTAAATTCGATGAATTCAAAGCCATCAAGGCCAGCGGGATTCTCAAACAGGTCAGGCATGAAAGTTTCCTCTCGTCTTATTCAGTATGTTCGGGATGGCGCGCCGCCTTGGCGCGAAAATAGTCTTGTGTGCCGCGATGGATGAGGCGGTCAGCGTCTGTGATTTCGTGAGGTTCGATAGCCGGCCGACCGCGCACATCGTCGTAAATCGGATCAAAATCGCGGTAACAGGCATCCAGAAGCGCCTGAAAATCGTCGATCACGAAATAGGTCTTCTGGAAGTCGTCGATAATGTATTTGGTGCACATGATCCGCTCCAGATCAAAGGCGATCCGGTTGGGTGAGGCATCTTCCAGTGCGAAAACGGTTTCCTTCGGCGAGGACAGGATACCGGCACCGAAAATACGCAGCTCACCTGCCTCGCGGATGAGGCCAAACTCAACCGTATACCAGTACAGACGAGCCAGATTGTGCAACTGCCCGCGCTGCATCGCACGCAGCCCGCCCTTGCCATAGGCTTCCATGAACTCGGCAAACACAGGGTCTGCCAGCATTGGCACATGGCCGAAAATATCATGGAAAATGTCCGGCTCCTGAAGGTATTCAAACTCTTCTTCAGGGCGGATAAACGCACCGGCCGGAAAGCGGCGATTGGCGAGGTGATCAAAGAAGACCTCATCCGGCACCAGCTCGGCTACAGGCACGACACGCCAGCCAGTTTTTGCCTCCAGCTGGTCGCTCAGCTTCTCCATATTCGGGATGCCGCCCTCAGACAGGCGCAGCGTCTCAATCGCGTCTAACGCAGGCTTGCACGCACGCCCGACAACGCGGTCCGCCATGATTTTAAACAGGCGGTCCCACCGGTTGTGCTCGGCGGCTGTGTAGGTGTCCCAGCGCTGGTCAATTGTGTAGTCAGCATTGCGCGGGGCGTCAGCATAGCGGTTTTTGGTCAGTCCTTGGACTGAAGCCATATTCCTCTCCCGTATTCTTTTTATTTTGAATCAGAATAACAGGAAGCGGTGAAACACGCGGACCAAAACCAACCATTCATTGTAAATTTTTGAAACGTATGTTTCTATTTACTCGATAATTCGGAACATATTTAGAGAATACCGTGCTCAATAAAACTGATCGTAAAATCCTGAAAGTCCTTCAATCTGACGCCAGCCTCAGCCGACAGGACATGCTGGACGCAACGCGCGTATCCGCGACAACGCTCTGGCGACGCATTACCGATCTGGAAGAAGCGGGCACGATCCAGAAACGCGTCGCGCTCTTGGACCCTGTTGCTGTCGGCTTTCCGGTCTGTGTGTTCGTTTCCATTGATATGAAGAGCCATGACCGCGTGGACCGCGATAGTTTTCTGGATTTTGTCAGACGCACACCGGAAATCATGGAATGCTATTCAGTGACCGGCGCGCATGATTATTCGTTGAAGGTTCGGGTCGAGAGCGTGGCCGATTTTGAAAAGCTCCTGATGGAGCAAATCCTCTCTCATAAGAGCGTGGCGTCGGCGACGTCACAGATTGCGCTTCGCCAGCACAAATACTCTACAGAGCTTCCCATTCGCGAACACGACTAAATAGCGCCCGGGGCGGCGCTCTATCCACCCACCGAACACTCTTTGATTTATCGCTGAACCGGTTCGTGAGACCCGTAGTGTACATGGCAAGCACCCACCTACGGAGCCTTTTATGCCAGCATTTATCGTCGCCACCGTCTCCATTTCGGACATGACCGCCTTCAAGGAATATTCGAAGACAATCGAAGGCGTTTCAGAAAAGTATGGCGGTGAGAGCATCGTCAAAGGCTCCATCACAGAAATGCTTGAGGGCAGCGCGCCTGACGATCAGCGCGTCGTCGTCAGCAAGTTCCCTGATGCGGACTCTGCAAAAGCCTATGTGAACGATCCGGTCTATCTGGACGGCAAAGCCAAACGCAAAGGCGCTGCTATCGTCGACATGCGTCTGATCGTCGTCTGATCATCTTCCCGTCACCACTTAAAACAAAGGTCGTTCTGTCGTGACCAAAACTGCAAAAGTCATTGTTGTAGGCGCGGGCCCTGTGGGCAGCGTCGCCGCCTGGCGCCTCGCTGAAATGGGCGTGGATGTAATCCTGCTGGAAGCCCATCCGGATTGCCCGGAAGACCTTCGGGCCTCCACACTGCACCCGCCCACTCTCGAAATGCTGAATGAGTTTGGCATTGTAGACGACCTGATCGACATGGGCCTGAAAGCGCCTGTCTATCAGTATCGAAACCGCCAGTCTGGCGAGACTTTCGCCTTTGACCTGACCGAACTTCAGGACATGACGGACTATCCCTACCGGCTTCAGTGCGAGCAATTCAAACTCGCCCGTCTGCTCACCGCGAAACTCGCCGATCATCCAAATGGCGAAGTCCTGTTCTCACGCCGCGTTCTGACAGTCGAGCAAGATGGTTCTGGCGTGACACTGAAGGTGGAAACAACACGCGATATCGAGACATATCGCGCCGACTTCGTCATCGCTTGTGATGGGGCAGGCTCAACCGTACGCAAATGGCTGAATACCGGATTTGAGGGTTTCACCTATCCCGAAAAGTTCGTGACCTTCAGCACGACACGCCCGCTTGAAGACTATTTCGAAAATCTGGCGTTCGTGAACTATGTCGCCGATCCGGATGAGTGGATGGTCCTTCTCAAAGTGCCGTCCGTCTGGCGGGTGCTCGTGCCCGCACATGATGGCGATGACGGCTATATCGTCTCTGATAAAAAGAAGCGTGAAGTTTTCCAGCACCTCATCAATGATCCCGAGGTCGTCACTGAACACCGCACGATTTATCGCGTGCACCAGCGCGTCGCCGAAAGCTATTTCACCGACAGGATCATTCTGGCCGGCGATGCCGCACACCTGAACAATCCTCTGGGTGGATTCGGGATGAATTCCGGCATTCATGATGTCTGGAATCTCACCGATGGGCTGCGAAACGTCTTGCTCTCAGGCGGTGACCATATTGCCCCGCTTCAGAAATATGAACGCCAGCGTCAGGGCGTCATGCGCGCCTTCGTTCAGGCACAGACCATCAAGAACAAAAAGGCGCTCGAAGACAAAGACGCCGATGGTCAAAAGCGTTACCAGCAGGAACTGACTGATATCCTCGCGGACGATACACGTCGCCGCGACTATCTGCTGGGCCAGGCCATGTTCCAGAGCCGCGCCCTCGAAGCCAGCATCGACTGACCGGCGCTTCACCTCCCCCCAACTCCCCACCCCCAATAAGAAAAATGCCGGATCCATCAGGATCCGGCATTTACTGCTAGCGCCGCAGTTTCTTGGGGATAGGGAAACGCTAGCGGGAGGGCCTCTCCGAACTGCCCACCATCAGAGACAATGCCTCTTCCGTGCTGACAATTTCGGCATATTTGGATTTTAGATCGAAGATGTTGGAGGCGTGCGGCCCCTCAGCGCGGTCAGCGCAGGCATCTTCTACGACGAAGGGCACAAAACCGTTCTGCAACGCATCCAGCACGCTGGCGCGCACGCAGCCCGATGTCGAGTATCCCGTAATCAGCAGGGTATCGACATGCATAGCCGTCAGCATTGCCGCCAGAGACGTCCCGAAAAATGCAGACGGATATTGCTTGGTTACCAGAATATCCGTCCCTTCAGGCGTCAGCTCTTGCTGAAACGCGGCCATAGGATGACCGGCGACGAAATGCTTCAGCGCCGGAACCTTTTTGAAGAACAGACCACCATCCACGCCGGATGGATGATACTTCACCTCGGTAAAGATCACCGGCAAGCCAAGCTCGCGTGCACGGTCACGTAAGGCGACATTGTTCTGCAGGGCCGTTTCAGCGTCCGGCCCCGCATAGAGCGGCGACGCCGGATCGACATAGGCACGGCAGACATCAACGATCAGCAGCGCCGGGCTGGAACCAAATTCCAGCCTGCCGCCAAATCCCGCCTTTTTGTAATCATCATCCAGCGCTGACATCTGAAACTAACCCAGCTGACCTGGAATGTGAGTCTCATGGACCTTCATATAATGGTCTGCGATTTCCTCACGCGTGGCGAACCACACACCCGGAAGAGACTTCGCATGAGCAATGAACTCACGAAGCGCGCGAATGCGGTGAGCGCGGCCAGACACGTGCGGGTGCAGGCCGACATTCATGATGAGGCCTGTTTCCGCGGCTTCAGCATAGAGCACGTTCAGTTCTTCAATGAGAATGTCGCGATATTCTGTGGTCGTATAGCTACGGCGGGACAACAGCGTGAAGTCATTGATCTCGTTTGAGTAAGGAACAGAAACGATTGGACCGGCTTCCGTGCGAATGAGGAATGGCTGATCGTCATTCATGATGTCGCAATAGAATTTGAAGTCGTGCTCTTTCAGAATGCCCGCTGTGTGCAGCGTGCCGCGCAGAGACGAAGACAGCCAGCCTTTAGGCTTCTTACCGACATGCTTCTCATACATCGCGATAGAACGGTCTATGATGTCACGTTCTGCCGGCTCATCATGCGCGTAGTCTGTCAGCAGCTCGCCCTGCTCCCAGTTGTGAGCCAGAAGCTCCCAACCGCGCTCAAGCACAGCATCTGTCATGTCCTTGCGGCGTTCAAATGTTACCGCATTGGTCGTGCAGCTCGCCGGAATGCCCATCTCGTCAAACAGTTTGATGAGACGCCAGATACCGACACGCTGGCCGTATTCGCGCCAGGTATAGTTCGGATAGTCCGGCTTATTGCCCGGTAGAACGGCCGGAAGGTTTGGCGGACCACCTGCATAATATGGCTCATCGGTATCTTTGATGAGATCCCAGGTTTCCATATTGAAGGTCAGGATCAGCGCGACGCGCGCACCATTTGGCCATTCAAGTTTGCCGCGCTTTGGAAGCGGGACATAATCATATTCCAACATGTCTTGTCTTTCGATCAGCAGTTTTCGAGGAGGTGGCCAAAGCCCGGCATACGGTCATTGATGCCGTTCGTGCGCAGGGCGTGCCAGTAAGTGGCGGTGTTGATTGCGATAACCGGCTTTTCCAGCCAGAACTCGGCCATTGTTGCGACCTTACCAAAGGCGAGGTTGGTGCCTGCCTGAATAATAGCGTCCACACCTTCAGAGACTTCGATCGCAGCGTGCTTCAGCTTTTGCGGCGGCTCGTGCGCGATAAGCATAGGAGATGGTGAAGCAAGGCCTTTAATATGGACCACTTCATAGCCCAGATCTTCGAAGAAGCGTTTTACGTTCGCGTCACCGACAGGCGCATATGGCGTCACGATGCCGAGCTTTTTGATCCCGCCATAAGCCTTGATCGCCGCTTCTACCGCGTGAGAGCCCATAACGACCGGCACGCCGCCTGTCTTTTCTTCCATCTTCTTCTGGAGACGTTCAGCGCCATCCGCGCCATCCCAGAAGGTTTCCGCCGACATACCCATGACCACGCAGTCCGGGTCCATCGTCATCGCGGTATCAACACTATCCATCGTCGCGTTGCGGATGTTGTTGATCATTTCCATGAAGGAATCGTCGTCGAAAACCTTCGTGTCCGGGATATGAATACGCTCGAAGTGATTGGTCACACCATATGGGCGCATATCATCATATTCAGGCTGAACGCTCGTATTGGTCGACGGCGCGATGACCGCAAACTTTTTTCTGAAACCGAGAGAATCTGTCATCTGCTTGCTCCAATCCTTGCAGACCAATGCCGCTCCATGAAGCGACTTGATTGGCGTCACTATTGCGCTGATCAGACGGGATGTGTGCGGCGAAGCTGAGTTTGTTCGCCAGCTGAATAGCAACGCCGAGAGACGAAATTCGGCAGGCGAACATCGACAGAATCCAGGGCGCTTATCCGCAGAGAAACTGGCTCATTTTGCTTCAAATCGACCGATGAAGGGATGAGATGAGCACCGTGACCAGCATACTACCCGCCAGCGCGCCAGAAACACCATTCGTGTCCGCCCTTCTGGAAAAGCCGCAGACTCAGAAAATGCTGATCAACGGCAATTGGGTCGAAGCCAGCCAGAGCGAAACCATTGACGTACTGGACCCGGCCAACGGCACGACCATCGCTTATCTACAGCGCGGCACAGAAGCTGACGTGAACGAGGCGGTAAACTCTGCACGCGCCGCACTGCCTGTCTGGGGCAAGATGACCCCGCGCCAGAAGGCCGAAGTTCTGCACAAGATCGCCGATCTCATTGATGCAAATATTGAAGAATTTTCGGAGCTTGAAACCCTTGATCAGGGCAAGCCTTATTCCGTTTCCCGCTGGGCCGAGATTCCAAGCGCCGCAAAACAGTTTCGGTTCTTTGCGGGCCTCTGCCATGCTGTAGAAGGCAAGACCATCAACAATTCGGTCGAGTATCAGCCGGAAGGACGCGACGTTCACAGCTGGACTTTGAAAGAGCCGGTCGGCGTTGTCGGCGCAATTGTCCCATGGAATTCGCCACTCGTTCTGACCGCAATGAAAATTGCACCAGCCCTGGCAGCGGGTTGCACAGTTGTTCTGAAACCGTCTGAGGAGACCTCTCTCACAGCTATCAAGCTAGGTGAGATGGCGCTTGAAGCAGGCCTGCCACCGGGCGTTTTGAATGTGGTCACCGGTTATGGCCATGAAGCTGGCTCAGCCCTCGCATCGCATATGGATGTCGACAAGATTGCATTTACCGGCTCCACGCAAACCGGGCGAGCTATTGTTGACGCCAGCAAATCCAACCTGAAACGCATCTCACTGGAACTGGGCGGAAAATCACCCGCTATCGTGATGAACGATGCAGATCTTGATCTGGCTATCCCCGGCCTTGCAAACGGCATTTTCTTTAATGCCGGTCAGGTCTGCGTCGCTAACTCGCGCGCCTTCATTCACGCTGATATTTATGATCAGGTGATCGAAGGCATCGCCGCCTATGGTGCAGAAATGCAGCTTGGGCACGGGCTGAACCGTCAGACTGCTATGGGGCCGGTTGTCTCTCGCAAACAGGCGGACCGGATTGAAGCCTATGTTGAAGAAGCCCGAAACGATGGGGCTCAGATTCTCGGCGGCGGCCGCTGCGGTGATAATGGCACCTTCATCAAGCCAACGGTCGTCGGCAATGTCAGCACCAGTTCGCCGATCGCACAGGATGAAGTGTTCGGCCCCGTACTGGTGGCACAGAAATTCACCGAAACGGACGAGGCTCTGAATTGGGCGAACGACACAAGCTTTGGCCTCGCCTCCAGCATCTGGACGCGCGATTTCTCAACAGCGCACAGAGTATCCCGCCAGTTGCGCGCCGGTACGGTATGGATCAACACACATTCCATGTTTGATGCGGCCCTTCCTATCGGCGGCGTGAAACAATCAGGCTATGGCCGGGATAGCGGCATTACTGCGCTCGATAATTACCTCGAAACCAAAACCGTCTGCGCGGTCGTATAAAAAGAGACCTCTATGGCAGACCCGATCCTCAGACAGAAACTCTCCGAAAACGACTGTCTTATCGTACCCGGCCTTCAGGACATGATCGCCGCGAAGATCGCCAATAAGGTAGGTTTTCCAGTCGTGTTCGGGTCTGGCTACTGGCTTACCGCCTCTTCCATGGGTTTGCCGGATGCTGGTCTCGCGACATATTCGGACATGTTAAAGAGCATGCAGACGCTCGTTGATGTCTGCGATGGTGCAGTCATTGCGGACGCGGACACCGGATATGGCGGTTTGTTGAATGTTCAGCACACGGTGCGCGGATATGAACGCGCAGGCGTCACCGCCATTCAGCTGGAAGATCAGGAATTTCCAAAACGCTGCGGCCATACGCCCGGCAAACGCATCGTGCCTGATGCAGATATGGCCGACCGGATTCGCGTAGCCGCCGACACAAGACATGACAAAGAAAACTTTCTGATCATCGCACGCACCGATGCCCGCCAGATCGAGGGTCTGGATGGCGTGCTCCGCAGGCTGGACACTTACGCCGAAGCTGGCGCGGATATTCTATTCGCTGAAGCGCTTCTGAATGAAAAGGAAATGCACAAAGTGTGCGCGACCTTTGATCTGCCCATGATGGTCAATATGGCCAATGGCGGGTCAACGCCGCTGCTGAAAGCGTCCGAACTTCAGGACATCGGATATTCCATCGCTATTTTTCCATCCCTCACCAGTCTGGTTGCCGCGCAGGCAATGGAGCGGGCACTGCAACACTTAAAAGAAACAGGTGACGGAGAGGCTGATGACATTTTCAGCTTCAGGGAATTTGGATCAATGATCGGATTTGACGAGATCCATGCCTTTGAACGGAAATGGACCCGCGATTGACAGCAACGTTACAGCGGCCAATCCGGTTCCGCCCGTCTGCATTTAATATCCGGTTTTTAAGTCGTCATGACTGATAGATGATCAGCGCGCTGAACAAATGCGCGCCGAATACTCTGTTTTGAACCTCCACAAGCGTCTCGGCTCGAGAAAATGTTCGCATGTCGATAAAACGAAACATGTCTGCATGCAGTTTCTCAATTTCTGACAGTCTTTTTTCCAGATCACACGATCTCGCCTTCTGTTCTCAAGTAACGGCAAGGCCAATGGGACAAACTTTGTTACAGGGCGAACGTCAATGAAGGAAAGACTAAGTAAAATTAGCCAAAAAGCTATGTTGCTTTCGGCTGCTGCATTGAGCGTAATGGTTGCAATACCTCAGGTTGCTCATGCGCAGGAAAACACAGCTTCCGAGGAAGAAACGCCTCGCCAGATGAACACCATCATGGTGACCACTCGTGCCCGCGCAGAGAGCATTCAGGACGTACCACTGTCCATTACCGCTCTCGATGAAGACGCGCTGGATGCAAAAAGCATTGGAAGCCTTGAAGACGTTGCACGCTTCACGTCCGGCTTTAGCTTCGAGAACTTCTCCGGCGGTTTTGCGACACCGGTCATTCGTGGTCAGGCTCAGACACGTGTCACAGCACTTGAGTCGAACGTCTCCACCTTCTTCGATGGCATTTACATGCCGCGTTCATGGGCAACGGATGTTGGCACATCTTCCATCGCACGGATTGAGGTCGTCAAAGGCCCGCAATCAGCGCGTTATGGTCGCAACGCGTTTGCGGGCGCCATCAACTATGTCCCGCGCAAAGCAGAGCTTGGTCTCGATGCGCCGACGGGCAACATCTTCACGACTATCGGTGATGATGAGCGTTTTGACGTCGGCATGACGGGCATTGTCCCGATTGGCGAGCGTTTCGCGATGGGCGCCTCCATCATTCACTCAGAATATGACGGCTCCTGGGAAAACTCCCACCCGTTTGCTGACGCAGGCATCAGCCCGGGCACAACCGGAAACTCCGGCGGCTGGGACAATGAGTCTGTCTCCTTCACGGCGATTGCAGAGCCGATTGACGGCTGGGTCACTGAATTCGGCTATTACAACTTCACGATCAGCCGCGAAATGGGCGCAAACAACCAGTACGCTGAAAACGCGTTCCAGATGAATTGCGGCGCGACACGTAACTTCCAGGAAAGCCTGCTCTGCGGAGAGCTTCCGGGCCCGACGGACAGTGTTGCTATCGACCCGCGCGCTTACAGCGTTCAGTCAGACACAGACATTTTCCGCTTCCGGACAGCTTACGATCTGACAAATGATCTGGAACTCAGCTACATGTTCGGCCGTGTCGAAGGTGAAGTTGATATCGCCAACATGACCGTGCCAGATCAAACCAATTGTATCGGTCCTTGTACGTTCCAGAACGCACCTATTGGCGCAATTGCCTATGACTCCCACGAGCTGAAGCTGGACTATACTGGCGACTCTTTCCGCGGTGCTCTGGGCGCGTTCTACACAGACGGTACAGATGATTATCTGTTCGAATACGTACTGGTTCCAAACCTCACAGCGGGCTCCACCTTCAGCCTCGGCGAGGACCCGAACGCAGTTCGCTTCCCGCTGACTGACTCCACAACGGAAACAGAGGTCACCTCTTTCTTCGCTGAAGGTCAGTATACACTTCCGGGCGGCGCGACACGCGTCGGTGCAGAAGTGCGCTGGTCTGAAACAACTCTGACAGCCACCAACAATGCAAGTGGCCTTCAACTTGAAGAAACCTTCACTGCGGTCACACCACGCTTCACTGTTGAGCATGACCTGACAGACTACTCTCTGGTCTATGCTTCTGCGGCGCGCGGCGCGAAAGCAGGTGGCTTCAACCCGACAGCGGTTGCACCTGAATTCCAGGTCTTCGACGAAGAGTTCAACTGGACTTACGAGCTTGGCGCGAAGAACACCTTTATGGATGGTCGCCTCGTTCTGAACGGCGCTCTGTTCTACACAGACTGGACTGACGTTCAGATCAACTCTCCTGACCCGAGCTCTGCTGATCCGGACGCTGTTTCGATCACGCTGAACCTTGGTAATGCGGAAGTTCTGGGTGTCGAGTTTGACGCTGCGTTCTACGCAACGGACAATCTCAGCTTCGACGGTACATTCTCTCACGCTGACGGCACTTACAGCGATGGCACGATTGATGCGCGCTTCCGCCGTACACCATCTCCGTGTGACAATGTTGTCTGTACGTCTGATGGCGACGTTGGCGGCAACGACATTGAACGGACACCGCAGACACAGGCATCGTTCGGCGCACAATGGGAAGACACTCTGCCAATGTGGGGCGGTCCGACCTGGTCTGTTCGCGGCGATCTGACATGGCAGAGCGAATTCTACGCCACATCTGCCAATCTCGCGACAATTCCGGAGCGTACACTTCTTGGTGCACGCGCTGGTCTCGACTGGGATAACGTCAATATCAGCCTCTGGGCGAAGAACCTCACCGACGAGTCTTATGTCTCGAACGCCTATGTGGTTCTCATCCCGTTCGGCAACACATACCAGACGTTCTACGGACCACGTCGTTCCTTCGGTATGACTGCACGCTACTCGTTCTGATACTCCTTCCCCAGGTCATCAGAACAGAAAGCCCGCCTAACATGGCGGGCTTTCTTTTGTCTGCGGTTCAGACCTCCAGCATTTGCAGCCAACAAAAAAGCCGCCCCAACGGGCGGCTTTTTCAATTAGATAGCAAGGCTGGAAACTTAGTCCTCAAGGTCGCCAAGAAACAGGTTTGGCAGCACCGCATTATCCCAGCCCGGTTCTTCCGGTGGCCATGAGCCTGTGCGCAAGATCACCAAATTCTCGGACGGCACCATATAGGCCACCTGATTGGAGTTTCCGTCGAAAAAGAAAACGTCGTCACGAAGGAACGGCTCTGACTGAGGCGTACCGTAACCACCTTCTTCAATGTCGGGGCCACCCGGGCTCAGACGCGGCGAATAAGGTGTACCGAGATAAAGACCCATGCCGGCATTCGGAAATCCAGGTCCCGGCGCTTTGATCTCTGCGATAAATTCAGGTGAGAGCAGCGCTTCACCTTCCCATTCGCCGTTCTGAACCAATAGGACTGCCAGCCTCAGATACGTATCTGCAGGCAGCATGGCACAGCAACCTGAATGCGGAACACCGCCATCACGGTTGAACCAGATCTCGCCGCCTTTTGCGCCCAGAGGCTCGAGGACAGCTTGGGTCAGCCAGTCCGCATAGCCCATGCCTGTCGCACGCTCGATTAGAGGCGCGATGAGGTCGCCATTGGCGTTGGAGTAGGCATAAACCTCACCCGCCTCGGCCACCATCGGATAATCTTCGATGATCACACGCTCATGATACGGGTGCAGGTAGGCGCGGTTCAGAACATTGTCGGCTTCAAAGGCTGCCGCTTGCGGCAACAAGCCTGAGTGCATGCCCAGCACGTCCCGAATACGGATGCTTTCTTTGGGCGTGCCCTGCCATTCATGGATAAAATCTGCCATCGGTTGATCAAGCGAGGTGATATAGCCTTCCTGCAGCGCTCGCCCGACAGCGACCACGCTCAAAGGCTTGGCCAGCGACTTAGAGACCAGAAGTGTGTCTGCGTCCACATCACCAAAATACGTTTCGGAGACGATGGCGCCATCTTTCCAGATGATCAGAGACGAAGAGTTGTTTTCCGCAGCATAGGCCGTCGCAGCCTCAAGCGTTTCGGACGCAAGAACCGTTTCGACCGGTGCACGAGCGAGCGGTTCAAACTCGGCCGCACCCGCCATTGGTTTCAGATTGTCATACGCCGGTAAACCAGACGTGCCTGTTCTGTCACGTAGCGCATCAAACCGTTGAAGGTAAATCGCCTCAGCAGCCTCGTCGCTAAGTCCGGTCGCCGGCTCGACATGTGTCGCACAAGCGCTCGCAATCAGGCAGCCGCCCATCAAAAGTCGTTTCAACGTCATATCGCCTCCTATTGTGTCCAGATTATCAATCTACTCGATGTCAGGACACCGGACTCTCGGGGTCACCGGGGAGTTCGTCAGGCGAATACACATAAAAAGCGCATTCGTATCGCCACCAGTAATGCGAAGCTGTCATGGGAAAAACAAGGTCCGGCCCGGCCGGTTCTGTTTACGGCAAAGGAGCGGGAATTTGCGACGAGCAGGCACAGGTCTTATCGGATGCACTACAGCTCTGCTGCTGGTCACGACCGGCTGCACCGGTCCCGTGTCTCCCGTCGCTGACACCACAGCAGCTCAGGCGGACTACACGTTTCTCGATCGAACTGAACTGGCAGAAAATGGCCGTGAGATTCCGTACCGGGTTTTTCGTCCTGCCACAGACTGCACGCCGTGCGATGTCATCGTCTTCTCTCATGGCAATCTTGCGACCTATGACCGATATGATGTGCTGCTCACAGATTGGGCCATTAACGGGTATGTCGTGGTTGCGCCCCAGCATGTAGATTCTGAAGAACATCCGGACCGCGAAGCCTATCTGACAACAGATAGCCAGCCGCTCCGCACGGAAGACTATCTGGTTCTCTCAAACCGTTTCGCTGAAGACGGTTTCGAGTTTGACGGGTTGAATTTTTCGGGACGTCAATTTGCAGCAGGCCATTCCTATGGCGGGCTGATCGCGCTGTTGGCAGGTGGCGCAGAAGCTGCAGATAACGCAAGCAATTTTCCGGAAAATGCCGTCGATCCGCTGGCCGTAATTGCGATCTCTCCACCCGGAGAATTAGATGGTCGCATTGATCAGAACGGATACTCAAAAGTCGACAGGCCGACGCTGTTTGTGACCGGCACCACCGATATTCTTCCCGGCTTCATTGATGCCTGGGAAACCCATCTGGACGCCTTCGAGGTTAGTCAGGAGGGGCTCGGATACGCGCTCATTTTCGAGGACATGAACCATTATTTCAACGGCGCTTTTGGCCGGATCACGCCCGAGGGCACCGCGTCAGAGATCGCAATAGACACACTAAATACGCAGATTCTTGCGTTTCTGGCTGCCACCGCTTCGGGCGAAGCCCCCGTCGAGGACGACTGGGCGCAAACAGATAATCCGATTGTAAGGACGCTGACCAAATGACCTCGATCACAGACGATGTACCGATGCAGGGCGACAATCCCTCACCCGTTTCCGACATCACCCGAAAAGTGAAAGTCGGCTGGGCGAGCGGCGCGCTTGGTGTAGCGATCCTGATGAACTCGATAGGCGGTCTGGCGCTGTTCTACATGATCAGCGTTCTTCACATTAATCCGGCTCTGGCCGGGGGCCTGATCTTCGTAACCAAAATCTTTGACGTCCTGTCTGACCCGATTGTCGGGCGCTGGAGCGACTCTCTGCGCTCAGGCAAAAGCCGCCGCCGCCCATTCCTCCTCTGGGGCGCGCTGATCTCGGCTGGCTCCTTTGCGATGATCTTCACCACACCGCTCTTCGACAGCGAGTGGATGCGCGCAGGTTATGTCTTCATCGCTATGCTGATCTACACGCTCGGCTACACCATCTTCAACGTGCCTTACATGTCCATGCCGTCAGAGATGACCGAGGACTATCACGAGCGGTCCTCCATCCACAGCTACCGAATGATGTTCATCTCGGTTGCCAATCTGGTCGCTGGTGCACTGACGCCCTGGATTCTTGAAAAAATGGGCCGTCTTGAATGGTCGTCATACGCGCTGATCGGCGTGGCCGGCGCGATAATCATTCTGCTCAGCATGGTCAACGCATGGCGCACGACAGCAGATGCCAAATTCACAGAAGCAGGCACCCACACACCGCGCATGCTGGACGAATTGAGCCATGTCTGGCGCAACCGCCACTTCATCCGCCTGCTCGGTGTAAAAGCAGCCCAGCTGATTGGTATCGCCTCTGCCGCAGCTGCCGGAATGTTCTTCCTTCTGAACGTCCTGCAGAAAGACCTGAACCTGATGGCACTTACCGGCCTCGTTGTGGGCCCGATGTCGCTGCTGTTTGCACCGGTCGTCGTCTGGATTTCCAAGCGTATCGGCAAGAGCCGGACCTATATGCTCGCTGCGGCCAACTATGTCATCATTACTGCTACATGGGTGATCGCCGACGCGAACGAGCCAGACTGGGCATATCTGCTGCGGATGGCGCTCGTATCATTCTCGGCCAGCGGCAACATCATCATGGCTATGTCCATGCTGACAGACATAATCAACCATGATGCCAAGAAAACCGGTGTTCGCCGCGAAGGCGTCTACACAGCTTTCTACAGCTTCACCGAAAAATTCACGTTTGCATTCGGCCCACTGATAGTCGGCCTCGCGCTCGGCTTTGCCGGGTTCGACAAGAACATCGCGCCGGAAGCGATGCAAACCGAAGAAATTCGCCAGGCCCTCCTGCTTGGCAACTGCTATATCCCCGTCGTCATGGGCTTCCTCGCGATTTTCCTGCTGTCGGGATATAAACTGAAAGAAGAGGATCTGAAAAATGAGTGAAGAACTGCATGCCCGACTACGGCAGCGCGGCCGCGCTTCTGTAGATTTTCTCGCCAATTTCGGGTTTGGCATGTCAGACCTGCGTGACTCGGTCGAGGAAGAAATCCAGAGGATCGTTCCTGATCCTGACGCCCTGCCGGACGACCTTGACCAGCGCGATGCACGTATGCAGCAGAGCCTCGGCGCCAGCCAGGCCTATCGCGCAACGCAAGCGGTTGGCGAATGGATGGCGACCCATCACGGTCTCGTTGCCAAGCACGCTTTCGAAGAAGTGCGCGAGGAAATGGAACCGATCCTGAAAAAGTTCGAACAAGGCGGTTCTACCGTTGAAGCCAATCCAGACAAAGAAGCACCAGCTTACTGGGACGGCGTAGATTTCCACCGCACAGCAGGTGGTTGGGACGAACACGATTATCAGGGCTATATCCACGCTGATATCGTCCATACGCGCCTTGTCGCGAAGACGTTCCCGGGTGGCATTTTCGCCCAGCGCCGTATGGTCGCTGCGCTCCCGCCTAAGGATCACTACGACAAGATCATCGACATGGGTTGCTCTACGGGTCACTTCACCCGTGCGCTGCAGGAAACCTATCCGGATGCAGAAATCTATGGCGTCGACCTGTCTCTGAAAACCATTCAGCAGGCGCAGCGTCTCGGCAATGCAAACGGCTGGAGCTGGAAGCTCTTCCAGCGCCCTGGCGAAGACACTGGGTTTGAAGACGAAACCTTCGACCTCGCCACGTCTTACATTCTGCTGCACGAAATTCCAGCTGACACGATCAAGGCGCTCTTCAAGGAAGCCTTCCGTGTGCTCAAGCCGGGCGGCGATATGATCATGAGCGACGTGACACGCTATGCCGATCTCGACAAGCTCGCCCAGTGGCGTGCCGATGCCGGCGCAAAATACGGCGGCGAACCGCACTGGCGTGCCTCAGCCAGCCTCGACCTTGCGCAAATCGCGCGTGATGCAGGGTTTGTCGACGTGACGGCCAAAGCCTTTGATCCATTCAAATACCCTTATGTAGTTCAAGGACACAAACCGGAATGAGCGCCGATCCTAAATCCTACAACAAGCCGCAACGGAACATGCTGCTTGAGACCGACGTAAACGGTCTGGCACAGGCTGTTGTGACACTCACGCAAGAAGTGTGGGTTCTGAACGACCGTCAGATGGTGACCGAAGCGGTTCTGGCAAAGCACGGTATCGATATCGCTGAAGAGATCGACACCTTCACACCAGACGAAACGCTCCAGTCAAAGCTCGATGAACGTAGCCGCGCCATCATGCAGCGCGTTTTCAATTCGCTCGGTGGAATTTCGTCTGACGAGTAGACGGTAAATCAATCGATCCGAAAGCCGCCATTTTCTGCAAAGAGAATGGCGGCTTTTTTTTGTGCCGCGTTCCATTTTTACAAATCGCGGTGACTTCATGACGTTCAACACCAAAGCTCTGATCGCAATTATTGCCGTCAACTTTGTAACGATTGCAGGGTTTGGCTTCCTCTTTCCCATTTTTGCAGTCTACGGAAAGGCCATTGAGGCGAACGCCACCGAAATCGCGCTCTCAATCGCGTCTTTCTCCCTCGGCAACCTCATCGCCAATCCGATCTGGGGCAAAGCATCCGATCAGTTCGGACGCAAACGCCTTCTGGTCATCAGCCTTGCGGCGGGCGCCGTCATCACCGCGCTGAACGTGCTGGCCGTAACCCCATGGGCACTGATCTTTGCACGCTTTGTTGCGGGCCTTGCTGCCGGTAGCTTCTCCATCGCATTTGCCGTCGCTGCGGACATCTCAACACCTGAGAACCGCACGCGCGTTATGGGAACAGTTGGCGCCGGTTTCTCGCTTGGCTTCATTATGGGGCCGGCCATTGGCGGCTTCGTTGCAGGCGGCGACCCTGGCCCTGAAGCCTTTGCCCGCGTCTGTTATGCAGGCGCCGCGCTCATGCTGATCGGCGCGGTAATCACCCAGATTTTCCTGCCGGAAACACGGCCAGAAGATGACGGCTCGGCTGAGGGCGAGAACGCGCCGCAGCAAATGAGCCGATGGGCCGTTCTACGTGACCCTGTACTTGGTATTATCATTCTTCTGTCGCTGGTCTCTTCAATCGCCATGGCCAAGATGGAAGCCACATTCGCCATCTTCGCGGACGATGTGCTGAGCCTCTCCCCATTCGGGATCGGGCTATACTTCGCTGCTATGGGCGGAATTGGTGTAATCGGTCAGGCGGGTGCCGCGGGCTTCCTGTCGCGTAAAATCGGTGAGCGCGGCATGCTGTTTGTCTCACTGGGGTTTCTGAGCCTCGGCATGTTCGTTCTGGCGACGTCACAGGAGAGAGTTCAGGCGTTTATCGGCATGTGTACGATTGCGATCGGCTTTTCCATGATCACACCGGCCATGTCCGGCCTGACATCGCTGTCAGCGCCGCCGCGCGCACAAGGCGTCTCTCTCGGGTTGGTCCAGTCATCTGGTAGTCTGGGCCGCGTCATCGGACCGGCGTTTGCAGGGGTGATTTATGACATGGCAGGCCCGCCAGCACCGTTTTACGTCGGTAGCGTTATCCTGCTCATATGTCTGATTGCGATGGGTGTGTGGATGCGTGTTGTCCCACCGCTGGCCAAGCCGACCTGATCAAGCATCGGTCGGCTCGGCTTTCGGAGGTGATCAGATCACCCCGGAAGCGGCCAGACACTGAATGTCTTTTGAAGACAGTCCCAGCCCATCCAGCAATTCAGTAGTGTGCTCACCGACTTTCGGCGGGTTGAGACGCAAGCCCGGACGCGCGCCATCCATCTCGACCGGAAGCGCAGGCAGTTTCACCGGCGTTCCGTCGGGCAGTTCCAGATCAAGCAAGCCGCCTTTCGCATTCAGATGCGGATCATCAAACAGGTCTTCGGGCTTAGAGATCGGGGCAAACGGCAAGCCTACCTCTTCAAGAATGACCATCAGGTCATCCTTGGAATAGGTTTCAAACAGCGCGCGCAGGACCGGCATGATTTCGTCGCGGCGCGCGACGCGCTCATTGTTCTGCGCCAGAGACTCATCGCCTGCCCATTCGGCAAGACCGAAGGCTTCACAGAACTTGGCCCACTGGCCGTCAGATACCACGCCAACAAACACTTTCTCGCCATCGCGGACATCGAACACGTCGTAAACAGCCCAGGCAGAGATACGCGCTGGCATTGGCGCGGCCGGGCTGCCCGTCACGCCAAACTGTGCCATGTGCTGGCCAACCAGAAACGCCGTCGTCTCAAAGAGTGAGGCCTGCACACGCTGGCCTTTGCCGGTCACGTCACGCTCACGCAGTGCCGCAAGAACCGCGATCGCGCCGAACATGCCACCCGTCACATCAATAACAGACGCACCTGCGCGTAAAGGTCGGCCAGGAGGGCCCGTCATATAGGCCAGCCCGCCCATCATCTGCGCGACCTCATCAAGCGCCGTCCGGTTTTCATACGGACCGGCCAGAAAGCCTTTTTCAGAGCAATAAATCAGCTTCGAGTTCAGCTCGCTCAAAGCGTCATATCCAAAGCCCATCTTATCGAGCGAGCCGGGACGGAAATTCTCAACAAACACGTCGGCATCCGCGATCAGGCTGCGTGCAATCTCTGCCCCGCGCTCTGATTTCAGATTGAGACAAATGCTCTTCTTATTGCGGTTATACATGGCGAAATAACCAGCGCCCGACCCTTTGAGTTTGCGGGTTTTGTCGCCACCAATCGGTTCCACCTTGATGACCTCGGCCCCCATGTCGGCCAGCATCAGTCCGACTGTTGGCCCCATTACCATATGGGCAAACTCAACAACTTTAAGTCCCGTCAGGGGTCCGTTCTTCAACACGGTGGCACTCCGATATTCTCGTTATTCGTCTGAGTAAAACTCGTCGGTTTGGACGGGTTTTTCCTGCCGTGAATCACAGCTGGTCGACTGACGAGCATCCAAAACCAGAGTGCGCCGGAAGTTATTCGTTCCTCGAACAGCTTGGTGAAATCCGATGCGCAAAGACCAGCCAACGTGCTCATTTTGAGCTCAAGCCGGATAAACCGCACATCGGGAAAGTTGTGTTTATGGGTAAAACTGCATTCGAGAAGATCTGGGACGCGCACCGTGTTAGCGAGATTGGCGACGAAACAGATCTTATTTTGATCGATCGCATTCTGCTTCATGAACGCACAGGCGGTGTAGCACTGAAAAGCCTTCATGCGTCAGGGCGGCAAGTGAACGATCCGGCGCAGGTTTTTGCGACCATGGACCACATCGTCGATACGCTGCCCGGCCGCTCCGATAACACACTCATGCCAACAGGACGGGACTTCATCCTTGCGACGCGCGAAGCCTCCAAAGAGGCCGGCATTTCCCTGTTTGATCTCAATGACAGACGGCAGGGAATTGTGCACGTCATCTCGCCAGAGCTGGGGATCATTTTGCCCGGTGCCACTCTGGTCTGCCCGGATAGTCATACCTGTTCTCAGGGCGCACTTGGTGGCCTCGCCTGGGGCATTGGGTCATCCGAGGCAGAGCACGCGCTTGCAACCTCGACCCTGCGCGTCAACAAGCCCAAAACCATGCGTATAACCATAGATGGCGAGCTTTCACCCGGCGTGACCGCTAAAGATCTGGCGCTTTATATCATTTCAGAGATCAGCTCCTCTGGCGCCGTCGGGCACATGATCGAGTATGCAGGCAGCGCTGTGACGGCTCTGGACGTCGAAGCCCGCCTGACACTCTGCAATATGGCGACAGAACTTGGCGCTTTTTCCGCTTTCATTGCGCCCGATGAGAAGGTGTACAAATATCTTAAGGGCCGCGATTACGCGCCCAAAGGTGAAGATTGGACGGCCGCACTCGAGCAGTGGAAGACCATTTTCACCGATGCAGACGCGCGCTTTGACAAGGACGTCATGCTGAGCGGCAGTGATGTGCCTCCCATGGTCAGCTGGGGTACGAGCCCGCAGCAATCCATGCCGGTTACCGACGACGTGCCGCATTATTCCGAAGTTTCGAGCCGCGACTCACGTGACAGCTATGACCGCGCCATTGCCTATATGGACCTGGAACCGGGTGAACCGCTGCGATCATTCAGCATAGATGCCGCATTTATCGGCTCCTGTACGAATAGTCGCCTGTCAGACCTGCGCCGCGCAGCAGATATACTGATCGGCCAGAAAGTCGCGCCGCACGTCAAAGCCATTTGCGTGCCCGGCTCCACGTCTGTGAAAGCCCTCGCAGAAGCCGAAGGCCTCGACCAGATTTTTCTGGATGCAGGCTTTGAGTGGCGGGAATCAGGGTGCTCCATGTGCTTCTTTGCTGGCGGCGAAAGCTTCGGCGCAGAAGAGCGGGTCATCACCTCCACGAACCGGAATTTCGAGAGCCGTCAGGGCCCTAAAACACGCTCGCATCTCGCGTCACCGGAAACCGTCGCCATGTCAGCCATCATGGGTCATATTGCAGATGCGCGCATGCTCGCCGGAAAGGAAAGCCGATGAAGCCGCTTAAAACTGTCCGGTCTCTGGCGGTGCCGCTGATCGTCGATAACATTGATACCGACATCATCATTCCATCGCGCGAAATGAAGTCGGTTTCCAAAACAGGCCTGTCAGATGGTCTCTTTGCAGGCTGGCGGTATACCGCTGTCGGCAGCCGCGAGATCAATCCTGACTTTGTGCTCAATGACGCAAAATATGCAGATGCGGAAATTCTGCTCTCAGGCGATAATATGGGCTGCGGTTCCTCGCGTGAACACGCCGCATGGGCGCTCGCTGAATATGGCTTTCGCGTCGTTATTGCACGCAGTTTCAACCCGATCTTTCGCGGCAACTGTATCCGTAATGGAATCCTGCCCGTAAAGCTCTCGCCTGAGCCAATTGCTAAGGCTGAAGGGCCGATCACCGTCAACCTCGAAGCCATGACCATCACCGCCGAAGCAGGTGATAGTTGGAGCTTTGAACTTGAAACCGAAGCACGTGAAATGCTGCTTGAAGGGCTGGACCCGATTGATCTCACCCTCAAGCGTGCTGCGGACATCGCAGCCTTTCGTGAAGCTGATCGGGCGCGCCGCCCGTGGATATACAATCTGAAAGCTGGATAAGATGAGCGATATTCTACATTTTCCTGTCATCGTTATTGGTGCAGGTGGCGCGGGCCTGACCGCTGCACTTGCAACCTCCGACCTCGGCGCAGACGTTCTGGTGCTTGAACGGGATTCCGTTCCAATGGGCTCAACGGCAATGTCGACAGGCCTCATCCCTGCCGCAGGAACGCCGGAACAGGCTGAAAAAGGCATTGAGGACAGCCCGGAACGGTTTGCCGCTGACGTCATGGCGAAAACCAAAGGCAAGACCGATCCCGATATCGCGCTAAAGCTGGGCCAGGAATCTGCCGAAACCATCGCCTGGCTTCGCGACAAACATAGCATCCCGCTGAGCCTGATTGGCGGCTTCCTCTATCCGGGCCATACGGCCATGCGCATGTATGGCACACCGCTCAGAACCGGCGGCGAGCTCATGGCGTCGCTTCAGTCAGCTTGTGAAGCAGCCGACATTCCAGTCCTTACCGATGCGACGGTCACACGTCTTGCGTCAGAAAAAGGCAAAGTGACACTCGTCGAGTACACACGGCCTGACGGAGTGACAGAAAGCGTCAGCTGTGACGCAGTTATCCTCGCTTGCTCCGGCTTTGGCGGAAATGCCGATATGGTTCGCGAATGGATCCCTGAAATGGCGGAGGGCTTTTATCATGGCCACCCGGGCAATAAGGGCGATGCGATCCGCTGGGGTCAGGAACTGGGCGCTAAACTCTCCGATATGAGCGCCTATCAGGGACATGGCGGCCTCGCTGCGGGACACGGCATTCCAATCCTCTGGCCACTCATCATGGAAGGCGGCTTTCAGGTAAATCGTGAAGGCACGCGCTTCTCCAACGAGGCGTCGGGCTATTCAGAACAAGCTGCCAAGATTAACGGCCAGCCCGGACAGGTCGCATGGTCCATCTATGACGAGCGCCTGCACACGCTGATGCTCGATTTTGACGATTATCAAGATGCGCTCAAAGCGGGTGCTGTGCAGACCGCCCCGACTATTCAGGAGCTGGCAGCGAAAGCCAACCTGCCTGCGGACGCGCTCGAAGCGACGCTGGCGAACGTCATGGCACTGAATGCTGGCGAAACAACTGACGAGTTCGATCGCGACTTCACTGGCAAAATTCCGCTCGCCGGGCCTTATTATTGCGCAAAAGTGGTTGGCGCACTCTTCCACACGCAAGGCGGACTATCTGTCGATGGTGACGCCCGCGTGCTTGCTGAAGACGGCGCCCCGCTTCCTAACCTTTATGCTGCAGGCGGGGCCGCGCGAGGTATCTCAGGCGATGGCGCTGATGGATATCTGGCCGGCAATGGACTGCTGACTGCCACCAGTTTCGGCAAGCTTGCTGGGCGCGCGGCGGCTAAACAGGTTCTGAACGAGAACTGAAACCAATCCTGAAAGAGGCAAACATGAAATTCCATCTGAGTTCGGGCGTGGCCCTCATTTGCCTCTCAGCCTGCGCACAAGACCAGACGCCGCCAGCGATCGAAGCTGAGCAACCACAGGAAGCCACAGCGTCAGAACCTGAGGCAATGCCGACCAATGCCACGATTGTAGACACTTACTTTCCACGGTCGCGGGTCGAAGGCGCGCCGGAACCGCTACCTCAAAATCCTGATGCCCGCATCACAGATGCCGACGTAATCTTCGCTGACGCAATCGCCTATGCTGAGGAAACGACAAGCTACGCCCTACTCATCTGGCATGATGGCGGGCTTCAGCTTGAAATCTATTTCCCGCCGCACACCGAAGATGTTCGGTCAGAACCGGCCAGCATGCACAAATCTGTGCTCGGCCTCGTTACGGCCAAGGCAATTGCAGACGGGCTAGTTGAAAGCGCCGATGCACCGATTTCGACCTGGCTGCCTGAATGGGAAGACGATCCGCGCGGCGAGATCACGCTGCGCCAGCTTCTGACCATGTCCGCCGGACTCGCCCCACTCTCATATGAGGGCGGCGCGGCGTCACCTGCCGTGCGCTTCGCGTCAGGCGAGGATAATACGGTTGAAACACTGCTCAGCCTGCCGCTGGAAGACGCGAGCGCGCCCCATTTCCATTATCAGAATACAGTCAGCCAGCTTCTGATGCTGGTCGTGACCCGCGCACTTGGCGAGCCGTATCAGGACTACCTCTCACGTGAAATCTGGCAGCCGATTGGCGCGGCTGATGCCTATACCTATGATTTCAACCAAGAAGGCTTCCCGCGCGGTTATGCATCCTTTCTGGCACGCCCGCTGGACTGGCTGCGTCTTGGCCTGTTGATCAAACAGGACGGCGTCTATGACGGCGAACAGATCGTTCCGGCAGAAGCCATTGAAAACATGACGGCACCTTCCACACTCAACCCGAACTATGGTTGGCAGATCTGGCGCGGCACGGAGTTCGAAGCTGAACGCTATTACAATTTTGAAGGCGTCGGCTTTGCTGCGCTCTCAAGCGAGCCCTACCTCTCCGACGATCTCATCTTCTTTGACGGGTTTGGCGGTCAGCGCGTCTATATCAGCCAGTCAGAAGACCTTGTGATTGTTCGCCTCGGAGATTCTCAGACCGGATGGGACGATTCTCGTCTCCCGAACGCCGTCATCAGAGCGCTCCACGCGCAGGACTGATCACACGCCCCATCGTCGCTCTACGGACACTTCCGGAAGACCAAATGTTTTTCGCATTCGGCCGACCTAGAGAAGATCAAAGTCCAATTTTACGGAGTAAGGGTGTGAGCAGCAAAGTTCTGATCAGCGAAGTCGGGCCAAGAGATGGCCTTCAGAATTGCAAGGCGATCATGCCGACGGCCGAAAAGGAACGCTGGATACGCGCGCTTTATGATGCCGGCATCGAGGAAATCGAAGTCGGTAGTTTCGTCTCTCCAAAGCTGTTGCCGCAAATGGCCGATACAGGCGAAATCGTGCGCTTTGCTAAAACTCTCCCTGGTCTGACAGTCGCTGTTCTCGTTCCGAATATGAAAGGCGCGCAGCTGGCGATTGAGGCAGGCGCAGACAAGCTGACCATCCCTCTCTCAGTCAGCGAAACACACTCCATCAAAAATATTCGCCGCACCCATGATCAAGTCATTGAAGAAGCGCTGAATATTGCAGCCCTTGTCGCAGAACAGCCAGAAGACGCGCGCCCACATCTGGAGGGCTCCCTCTCGACAGCGTTTGGCTGCACAATTGAAGGCGCTATTCCCGAAGCCGTTATTCTGAAACTTGCCACGCGCCTTATGGGCGCTGGGTGCGATGAAGTCGGGCTATCAGACACGACCGGCTATGCAGACCCGGCCTCAATCCGCCAGCTTATCCGCTCCGTACGCGCTGAAGTCGGCGCAGAAAATCTGACCGGCGTTCACCTTCACAACACGCGCGGGCTGGGTCTTGCGAATGCACTTGCTGCCTATGAAGAAGGCATCACCACTTTTGATGCATCACAGGCGGGTCTTGGCGGATGCCCGACCTCACCGGGCGCGAGCGGCAATATCGTCACCGAGGATATCGTCTTCATGTTCGAATCCATGGGCATTTCCACGGGTGTAGACCTGGAAGCCCTGATGGCGTGCCGCGAAATTCTGGCCGCTTCACTGCCAGATGAAGAGCTTTACGGCTTCACACCGCGCGCTGGACTTCCACTCGGCTTCAAGCAAGAAGCAGTCGCCGCTATTTCCTGATTTCAACTGACGACATACTCACATGGCAAACCTCGACGCCCTGATTACGCTTATCATTTATTCTGCTGGTCTCGTCGGGATCGGCTTCTGGGCCTCAAAAAATGCCCAGTCCGAGGACGCGTTCATTCTCGCCGATCGAAGCCTCGGCTCCGTGGTTGCCGGACTAGCCTATGCGGCCTCAACATCATCGGCCTGGGTGCTGCTTGGCTTTTCAGGGTTTGTCTATGCAATCGGCCCGTCTGCCATGTGGATGGTGCCGGGCATTCTAGCTGGCTATGCCGTTGTCTGGTTCTGGTCGGGCAGAGTGCTTCAGGAAGATACAGCCGAGCATGACCATCTGACGCTGACAGACTTTGTCTCCCAGCACACAGACTCCCCGACGATTGGAAGACTGATCCGGATCGCGGCCTCGCTGATCATTGCCTTCAGCTTTTCATGGTATATCGCGGCGCAGCTGCAAGGCGCCGGTCAGGCGTTTAACGATCTGTTCGATAGCAGCCTCGCGCTTGGTGTGGTCATCGGGGCGGCATTGATCCTCGTCTACACCTTCCTTGGCGGGTTTGTGGCTGTCTCTATCGTCGATACCGTTCAAGGCGCGCTTATTGGCATCGTCGCGATCATCCTGCCCACTATCGCCTTCTTCCATGTTGGCGGCTTTTCAGCGTTCTCCGAAATGCTCGCGGAAGCACCGCCATCATTCTCGAGCGCTTTTGGAGATCGCGCAGGTCTGGCGGCGCTCGGCTTTGTCATCGGCCTGTCAGCGACAGGTTTTGGCGCCCTCGGCCAGCCTCACCTTGTGGCATGGATTATGGCTGCACGAGACAAGCGCGCCCGTATTGAAGGCGGCGCCATTGCCTGCGCTTGGGGCGCAATTGTTTACACCGGCATGGGCGTTCTGGGACTTGCCGCGCGCATCATGTTTGGCGAGAGCGGCGTCAATGAAGGCGTTTTCTTCGGCTCTGCTACCGAGCTTCTTCCCGGCATTTTTGCAGGCATCGTCGCCGCCGCGACCCTGTCAGCTATTATGTCGACGGTAGATAGCCAGCTTCTCGTAGCTGGCGCAGCCCTGAGCCATGATCTGGGTCTTGCGCGGCTGGCACCAAAACGAAAAGTGCTGATCTCGCGGCTGGCCATTATTCTGGTGTGCATCGCAGCCGTAGGCGTAACGCTGCTTTTGCCGTCTTCGATTTTCGAACGTGTGTTGTTTGCCTGGGTCGCGCTGGGGGCTACATTCGGGCCGATTGTCGTGGCAAGAACGATTGGCTGGACGCCGCGCAATGGCTATTTGCTTGCGTCCATGCTCACCGGATTTTTCCTGAGCCTTGCCCTCACCTTCCTGCTGGCGAGCGGACCGGGCGGTATCTGGACAACCATCGCCCCATGGGTCGGGTCGTTCGCCATTCTGACATTTGAACGGCTCACGACCCGTAAGTGAGATGGATCAGGCAACCGCACTGAGGTGTGAGCCCGGCTTCTCTGCCGATGCCGTTTTGCCAGAGAGCGCCTGATTGATCTTATGCTGCGTATCCTGAAGGGCTGGCAGCAGCTGGTTCACAGCTTCCTTGTGGTTCATGGTCGATGCAAAGAATGCAATCGTTGCGACACCTGCTACGCGGCCATTTCTATGGAGCGGGACAGACACGCAGGATGTTTTGCCCGGTGTCACTGTATGCGGAACGCGTTCAACAACCGCATAGCCCTGACGACGTACCTCTTCGAGATTATCCAGCGGATCGAGCACACAGTTTGGGTCTCCAGGCACCGGAATACGCGGGCCAAGATTGGTTTTGATCAGCGCCAGCTCTTCTTCAGGCAATGCCGCGAGGAATGCTTTTCCATCTGCGCAATACGCGATTGGCAGGCTGTAGCCCGGATAATAGCGGGCAAACGTGAGCGACGTCATGGCGTGGGTGCTGTCACGAAGGACCATCTGGTTGCCAATGCGCGTGACAATAGAAACCGGCCAGCCAATCTCGCGTGTCAGATCTTCAATGAACGGACGCGCAATGCTCACCAGCTCATCATCATCCTGATATCCGTATGACAGCGACTGCACGCTAGGCGCAGGGCGGTAATATTTGCGGCAGGTTTCGCGTTCGATCATGCCTTCATGCACCAGCGTCTGTACGATCCGGCACGCGCTTGGATAAGGTAGGTTCGCTTGCTTTGCGATATCCATCAGACAGATCGAACCAGCTCGATTGATGATCTGAAGAATGTTCAGCGCGCGACTGATCGAGCGGATAGGAATACCTTTCTGAGACTCCTCAGTGTTGGTGGCTTCTGGCTTTTCGACGACAGCAACATTACTCATAACCGGCTCCTAAGATATATTGATATACCAATTGGGGCTCAGAAACGTCTTATCGTCAAGCGCAGTGCCAAATACCTATGGCTCAAAGGGGTTTTGTTTAATTGTCAGGCGAATACAGCCCAGGAGTCGGTCAGGAATCAGGCAGGCCAATCAACCATTCTGGTGCGACTGAACGCGATTTAAACCAGTGAATGCAGAGGTCGCTCAATCAGACCCGGATTTTACATCCGCGTTCTCGATGACCATGTGATACTGATACCGGTCAGCGCGATAATTTGAGATGGTGAACTGAACCGCTTTTTTGTTCGCGTCCCGTAGTACGCGACGGATGGTGAGCACCGCCGCACCTTCCGCCAGCATAAGCGCCTGCGCAACGGCGCCGCTCACCGAACGTGCCTGAATGGTTTGCTCCGCACTCTCAACCTCATGACCTGCGCCAGCCAGAAGCTCGGTAAACGGTCTGTAGGCGATCTCGGCGTCATCAATTTTCGAGGCAACGTCGAGCGGTGTATAGTTGCGAATGTGCGAAAACGGCGCATTTTCGAGGTGGCGCACGCGTTCAACATACTGAACTTCCGTGCCTGGCAGGATGCCGAGTTCGGTGGCGACATCAATATTCACAGGCACAATGTCCAGAAATTTGAGTTCAATCTCGGTTTCAAACCCCAGACGCCTCAAATGCTCCATCGATGTCGAAAAGTTACCGAGCACGGGCGGTGTCCGGTTACTATAAGAGACGATTGTACCACGACCGCGAAAGCGTTTCACAAATCCGCTCGCCGCCAGCTCGTTCATGGCGCGCTTCACGGTAATACGTGACACACCCAGTTCAACGGCCAGCGTTTCCTCGGCGGGAAGCTTGGAGTTAAACGCAAACACGCCCGTCTCAATCCGCGACCGCAGCAGCGTATAGATCTGCTTGTAGAGCGGCGCTGAATTATGAGAATCGAGATCCTGCGCCTGCAGCTGGGAAGTCAAATTGGTTCGCCCCGTCGAAAAAGCGCCTGAACCTGCCGCGAAGTCCGGCTTCATTTCTGAAGCCAGTCACTCCGGATCAGGGATGGCGTGCTCACCCTAACCTTGTTCAATTTTTCTATCGCGGCAAGGGTTTTGCGGAGCGCATGAATGCGGAATGGCAGGCCGGCAATATAAGGCGTGAGCGTGAAACCCATTACGCGCGGCCCGTATGCTTCGGCTTCATCTGCCAGATACTTCGCGCTTTCAACCAGCTGATCGCTCCATTCATCTTCACTCTGGCGCTTGGTGAAGAGGAGATTGAAGTCATTCAGCTCGAAATGGTTTGGCAAACAGGTGAGCGGACCATTTTCGGTGTTCATTGCAACCGGCACCTGATCCATTTCCCAATCAAGACAGGTTTCAAAGCCGAACTTTGTCAGCAAATCAGGCGTCCGATAGGACTCATTGCGAGCGGGGCTCATCCATGTCTTTGGTTGAAGGCCTTTTTTCGCGAAAAGCTCTAGCGTCTGCTCGATATAGCCTGCCTCATCGGCTTCGCTCAGCCCGTCATAATGGATATGATCGGTCGAGACGCCATGCGCCGCGATTTCGTGGCCCGCCTCGGCAATGCGTTCGATCAGCGGCTGGCATCGATCAAGCAGCATCCCATTCACCGGAAAAACCGCGCGCATGCCCGCAGCTTTCAACGCATCCAGAATTCGGAACACGCCGACGCGATTGCCGTAGTCGCGCGTGGAGAAATGGCGGAGGTCAGGATATGGCGTCACCATCGCGCCTGGATGCTTGAATGGCTTGCCGGATGGCGTGAGCGGGAAAAATTCGAGCGGCACGACGATGAACACATCAAGTTTGCCTGGCCCGTCTTTTGGACGCAGCGCGCTATAGGACCAGTCATACCGGTCATGGTCATTGCCATATCGGCGCAGCGGATAATCTGGATATGAGCTGCTCATGCTGTCACCTGCCCTGAAAATCCTGTACCGCCAGTGCTCAGCCCGCGCCGTTCAATGTCGGCCACGGTCCGATCCCAGTAATTATCCCGATAATAGCCCGCAATTTCAGCGCCCGTTGCGAACCAAACATCGTCGCTGTGCGCCGTGATATGCTTCAGAGCTTCTTCGAACGGACGGATACGGTGCGGCTGTGAAACCAGATAAGCGTGAAGCGGAATACACATCACCGTGCCGCTCTTTTCGCCCTCTTCCAGAAGCTGGTCGAAATGGCGCTTCAACACATCTGCATATCGCGAAGCCGACTGCGACAGCGATCCGTAGGTGATCACGTCATTAACTTCGAGCGAATAAGGCAGAGAGACGAGCTTGCCTGTTTTTGTCTTCAATGGCTGCGGCTGGTCATCCTGAAACAGGTCGCAGGAATACCAGAAGTCATATTCCGCAATGAGATCGATCGTGTCTTCTGTGTGTGTCAGCGCAGGCGCCAGATAACCGCGAATGCGCTGGCCGGTCTGCTTCTCAACGCTGGAAATACAGCCTTCAAGCACCGCGCGCTCTTCGGCTTCGGTCATGCCGTAGGAATAGCGCGTATTGTAAATGCCGTGAGAGAAGAACTCCCAATTCCGCTTCACGCAGTCCTCAATGATCTCCGGATGGTGATCGAGAAGCGCAATATTCAAAGAGACCGAACCACGCAGATTGTATTTGTCCAGCAGCTCCATAAGCCGCAAATGCCCGACCCGATTGCCGTAATCGCGCTGTGAAAAGCCGATAATATCCGGATTGCCGCGCGGCCATGGCTGGCGCTGCGCATTCGCCGGCGGCTGAAACTCATAATATTCGATATTTGGTGCGATCCAGAAGGCCAGCTTCTTGCCACCCGGCCAGACAATTTTCGGACGGTCTTCATAGGGCCAGTAGTCGTAGAGATTAGGGTCTGCGAAGGGCATTATTCCGCCCCCTTATATGCGTCGAGCCATGCGATCACATCGGCGACCTTCACCACGTCAGCATATTTCAGATGCAGGTCGGTGAGGTTCGCAAAGTGATAGCTTTCATGCTTATCCGCAACGCATTCCATTGGCACAATCGTGCGATATCCGCGAGAGAGGCTGTCGACCGCCGTCGCGCGAATACAGCCCGACGTCGAGCCGCCGGTAATCACGACCGTGTCGATCTTGTGCCAGACGAGAAAGCTCTGCAGCGGTGTTTCAAAGAAAGCCGACGGCATGCGTTTTGTGTAGACCGCGTCGACCGATGGATCGATGTTGAGACGATCATCAAACTCTGTACGCTCTGAACCGTATTTGATGTTCTGCAAGCTATCAGGCGTGTCGGTGCGTGTGCCCCAAATGCCCGCATCGGCGGCATTGTCCATATAGGCAACATGGGTCCAGACGACCGGCAGACCTTTGGCGCGTGCCATAGACGAAATCTGGTCCGTGTATTCCATCTGCTTCGGGTCGGTCACATAGGCCGTATTCGGATAGAGGTCCGGGCGGGTATAGGCTTTTTGCGGATCGACATTCACAATCGCCATCCGCTCGCCAAAGCCAAACGCTTTACGGGTCGGACTGACCATCACATTCTCAAAGATTTCGCGCGCGGTTTTATCTGAAAGAACCATTGTCGAGCCCGTTGGGGCCGTATTCGATGTCATGCTTACCCGTCCTTTGCAGAGCGTCCCTCGACGTCCAGCCAAAACGGGCGGCAAAGCCTCGCCAGAACTGAAGCGTCATGTCTTCAGTTTCGACCTTAAAAGCTGCCGGCGCAGCGTCTCATTGCAATTACAGAGTGTTCGAGGAACGAATAGGATCGGGAATACGAGGATGGCTCAATCTACGCGCACCACGCGTCGCATCCTGATCACCCGTCAGATCTGAACAGCTTGTCCTGATATATATGTCAGAGAGAATTCTCTGGCGGTGAGACAGGGATTCGAACCCTGGAGACAGTTTCCCGCCTACACGCGTTCCAGGCGTGCGCCTTCGACCACTCGGCCACCTCACCGGTCAGAGGTAAGCGCCGGAATATAGTCGGCAATTTCGCAGGCGCAAGTGTTGTTTTGCTTAAAACAACGTGATTTCGCACACCCCTGTTTTTTCGGCCCGAAAGCCCCTATTTTACGGGTCAGCAATTAAGGTGAAACTCCATGTTCCTTTCCAAGCGTCCGACAACGCTGCCAACGCGCGACAAAGCCCTGCCGGGCCGCGCAGAGCCGCTGCCGACAGCCGATAAACACTTCGTCACAGGTGAGCCGATCAAAGGCCCGTATCCTGACGGATTTGAAACCGCCGTTTTTGCAATGGGCTGCTATTGGGGTGCCGAGCGCCGCTTCTGGCAGACACCCGGTGTCTGGGTCACCGCCGTTGGCAACGCTGGCGGCATTACTGAAAACCCGACTTATGAGGAGGTTTGCTCCGGCAAAACCGGCCACGCAGAGAGCGTTCTGGTTGTCTATAACCCCGACATCATCAGCTATGACGTTCTGCTGAAAGTGTTCTGGGAAGCCCATGACCCGACACAGGGCATGCGTCAGGGCAATGATCAGGGCACACAATACCGCTCCGCCGTGTTCACAACGAATGACGAACAGGCCGCGATCGCCAAGGTGTCACGTGATGCGTATCAAAAGGGTCTCGATGAGGCCGGAAACGGTAAAATTACCACGACGATCGAACCGTTGGATGAATTCTACTTCGCAGAAGAATACCACCAGCAATATCTGGCGAAGAACCCGAGCGGTTATTGCGGCATTGGCGGAACAGGCGTGTCCTGCCCGGTGGGCCTCAACGTATAGAGAGCGCTTTAAGCGTTCCAGCGAATGGAGAAGCGCCGGCGGCTCTCAAGGATCTGCTCGGCGCGCTTCATCGCTGCGACGCCCATTTCAGCCTGCGCGCGGCCCTCACCGGCCTGACTTGCATTCACGCCATCGCGGATATGCGCCATGGCTTCCTGCAGTTTGGCAGATTCAAACTTCTGTTCGCACTGATAGCACATGGCCCGGCCGAGATCGATTTTCGCCCGCGCCCAGCGCATCAGATTATCTTCCGGATTGAGCGCAGAAAGAGCAGTCGCGAGGCGGGCAACCGACTTATCGAGCCATTCGGCATCTTTAAACTGCTCACCCAGATGTAGCGCGCCTGCCGTGTAATCGCTTTCAATTTCTGTAAGCGCCTGCCCAGTCAGAACGCTGTCGGCGAGCAGGATTTTCTCCATCGCTTCAACGATCGGCGACAGACGGTCAGCACGGAAATCTGCCGGACGGCCAAGTGACGGACGCAGACGACGACCGGCCACATAAGCAATCGCGCGCATTTCGCTTTCGGCCCATTCGGACGGCTTGCCCGTCATGGTCAGCGTAAAGAAGCCCTTCGGATTCCCGCCAGCCAGCATGTCGCGCGTGCAAAAGCAGATACGCTGCAGCTTTTCCTTCACATCCGCTGCGCCCCAGACGACGAGGTCCGCGCCGGATGTCGCAAAAATCTGCTCCAGATTTTGGAAGTCTGTGCGCGTCAGGGCGAAATCGGCGGCTTCAATCTCTGTCGCCGAATAGCCAAGGTAAAATGGCGAACCGAAATTGAACTCCGGCAGATAGTGCTCCAGCGCATTCGTGACGGCGTGGCGCGTCGCACGGCCATTGGCGCCGCGAAAGCGCACCATCATGATTTTATTGCCCGGCGTCGTATCGGCCGCCATAGCACGGGCCGCAGACACCTGATTGAGGTGCTTCGATGTGATCAGCAGTCCGCGCACGATCAATGCCATAACAACAAGGCCCAACAGGACCAGTGCGACAGCGCCCATCACCGCGAAAAGATCGCGATCTGGCAGCGAGGCGGCAAACTCTGAGATTGCCGTTCCAAACGCGCCGGTAGTTGAAGTCACTGACTGAGCCATGGATTGATCCATCCAAAAGTATCTAATGTGCTGGCGAGGCCCTGATTTGGCCCGTTATCATTTGGGTTGCAAGCCCATTTCACTCGACGCGCGACCAGAAACGCCTTTTCATGTCGCAATCAGAGTTTTCACAAAGCGGAATCTACCATGTCAGTTTTCCCATCCCTGCCAGACCGGGCAACACTGGAGCATCTTTTCTCTGCCTTTCCGGCTGGCGCACAATCGCTGATGAAGCTTCATGACGACCTGCTTCGCACGGATGGCCCATTGACTGTCGGGCAGAGAGAGCTCATTGCCGCTTACGTGTCATCGCTTAATGCCTGCGAATATTGTTTTGGTGCGCACCGGACGATGGCGCTCGCCTTTGGTGTTGATGCCGATCTGATTGATGCGCTGATCCAGGATTTCGACGCGGCACCGCTCGACCCGCTCATGCGGGCCATTCTGAGCTATGCGCGTAAAGTCACCGTGAGAGACTCTGTGCTGCCATCGGATATCCGCGCTATTATTGAGGCGGGCGGCACAGAAGAGATGGCCAATCAGGCGCTCATGGTGACGGCGCTTTATAACTTCATGAACCGGCTGGTGGATGGCGCAGGCCTTTCCGCAAAACTCTCTTACACTGCGCCCACAAACGCCGATCTGGAGAGAAGACGAAATGGCACATATACTGGTTGGGGAATCGATGCCGGTTTCATCGGCGAAGGTTGATGAATACTGATAGATTATTAGTCAACGCGGTCTTTTCAAACCAAATGAGCATGCTAGCTTTGCCAAACAAGATCTCGGAAAAGAGACTGTTTCAAGTGCTCGCCTAGTAGCACATCTTTCGGGTAAAAGAGTGGTGTACAGTGTTTGACAATGAGAACAATGACGCGATTGCGTCATCTGAACTGAGCAATTCAGGTCTCAAAGAGCGCGCAATTTTCATTGCAAAGACAGGCTTTCTGGTGATGACAGGTTTTCTGGCCATCCAGATTTTCATGAAAGCCGTCTATTTCGCGCATCTGTAAGCAGATCAATTCTGCGGGCAGATGGCTGGCGGGTTTTCCATAGTTTCAAAACAAATATGCGCGCGGCTTAGAGGCCAGCGCGCATTTTTTGTGGCTGATATAAATATAAGCCCGGCGCATCAGCGTCGGGCTTTTTTTTGATGTTATTGGTCGCTGAGTACCGCTGAACAAAGAATGTCCAGTTTCTCGGTCGCGCCGCCAGACAGGCGATAATGGATCGTTTCCAGACACTCACGCACGGAAGATTGCGTGGTGTATTCAGAGATGGTCTTCCCTATTGCGGATTTCACTTTATCGCGCTGATTAATCAGGCTGTGAGGCGTAATGGCGCCCGTATTTTCCGGAATGGTAATGCCCGCCACATCAATCTTTCGCTCTTCCAGAGCAGATTCGAGGGCACAGCTCATATTGCGCGTTTCGGCGTGGAGTTCACCGAAAATATCCCGCTCGACGCGGTGGATACTATTCTGCACATGAGCAATTGCATTCTCGTGTTGCTTCAACAGACCAAATGCCTCTTCAAGCGATGCGGTACGGGCTACGGTCATAGCGACTTCCTTTCCAGTTACGCTAACAGCCAGTCTGGCCTTGTGTTCCTTAATGAAAACACTAACGCCAGCATATCGTTCCGAATTGGACTGAAAGAGGGCAATAAGTGTGCAGTTCAATGACCCAAGGTGACGATTTTGTGCAGCGCAACATTTTCATGCAGATCACGAAATTGTTTCACCTTTTAGCAAGCGAATCTGTGATCTGGCCTCTTTACCGGTCTGGCAATCTGATAAACTCTGACGCCAAAGCCTGCCCGTTCTGACCGGAATTTCTGAATGTTTGTCCGCCTATTCTGCCTGCTCGCCTGCCTGACAGCCCCGCTCGTTTCGGCAGAAGACCGCATTCTGAACACCGAAATGTGCGGCACATACTTCTTCATCAAAGTCGTTCTCGATCGCGATGATGGCCGCAGCGAAGAAGACCGCACCTTGCGCATGCTGTATGACACGGGCGCGTCTTCTAATTATGTCGATCAACAAGCGTTAGAACGCGCTTCAGGCACGCGCGTTGATATTGGTCGGACGGCAAGAATTCGCGATGCAGACGCCGGCGATATCCACTTCAACTTTATTCGGGCTCGCGTGCAGGACTTCAGCCATCTGACGACATCGCTTGGTTATCCGCTGGACGGTATAGTCGCCCATGACGTGTTCGAGGATTTCACGATCGTCCTCGATTATCAGGCAGAGACCATAACGCTGACGCAAGTCGATCTTCCCCGTCCGAATGGCGAGTGGATATTCAACACACGTCGAGGTGACGACAGGCCGTGGCTGGACATGCATTTTAATGGCCGCCGACAGCGTGTGCTTGTTGATTCAGGATCGGGTACAACACTCGCCATTAACCGACTCGACCGGTATGATACTATGACCGAACCGGTAAACACCGGATATGCGGCACGTTTCGACCAGATGGAGCCGCGTCGTGCCGCGCGCCTCGACGGGAATGTGACCTTCGGCGGCATCACCTTCAACCGGCCCATGCTTACCGAAACACCGTCCAACCAGCTCTTCGGGGGCGCACTGATGAGCCAGTTCCGTGTCAGTTATGACCCGAGCGAAGAGCGTATCATGTTCGAGCCCTATGAAGACGGCCCCATCACAACGCCGCCCTATCGGTCGATCGGTGTTGCCCTTGCCCCACAAGAAAGCCTGTTAGAGGTAGTCGCACGTCTGACCGATGCAGCACCCGACCTGATTGAGGGCGATCTTATTACCCATATCGACGGCGCATCTGTCGGGACACACGGATGTCGTCCGAGAACCGACACCAGCCCGCGCGAGATCACCCGCCTGCGCGACGGCGTCAGCGAAACGCTGACCGTGCCGATTATAGATCTCGTGCCATAAAGGTTTGAGGCTTTCCGTTTACAGAAACGGCGTTATGCTACTCTCATAAACTGGGAGACAATCATTTCTGGCACTGAAGACGAGCCGTCCGCCAAAGCAGCGGACGCGCCAAAGCCTTTACCGGAAACCGGCCTATTAATGTTTGCGCTCGCATCGGCGGCGGTGACAGCGAACGCGTATTATATTCATCCGATCATCGCGACAGTCGCAGACCATTTCGGCATTTCCGATGCCATGATTGGCATGGTGCCAAGCTTCAACCAGTTGGCGCTGGCGGTAGGTGTCTTTCTGCTTCTTCCGCTGGGCGACCGGTTTTCCAATCGCACGCTGATCCTGATCTTTGTCGCGTTCCAGGTTCTAAGCCTGCTCGCAATGGCTGTTTCCAGTGAGTACTGGATGTTCCTGACGGCCTCCACCGTGCTCGGCTTCTTCACCATCGCGCCTTATCTGTTGCCCGCTTATGTGTCCAAGCGGGTGGCGGCAAACCGGCTGGGGCATTCCAATGCCATCCTCACCGCCGGGATCATGTTCGGCATTCTGATCGCCCGGGCTGGGGCAGGCGTGATCGCCGAATGGTTGAACTGGCGCGTCGTCTACTTCATCGCCGCCGGTTTCATGCTGGCCGTCACATTGCTGCTTCTGGCCATTATGGAGAACCGCGCGGAAGAAAAGAGCGAAGCCTCGCATCTGCCCTATCCGAAGCTGCTGGCGTCCATTTTTCCGATCATTCGAAAGAACCCCGATATTCTGATCGCGGGCTCCATTCAGGGGCTCGGCTTTGGCATTTTTCTCGCCATCTGGATGGGCATCGGCCTGCACCTCACCAGCCCTGAAATGGGCTATGGTACAGATACGGTGGGCTATCTTGCCATTCTGACCATCACTAATCTGATGCTGACACCGTTTCTGGGCCGCGTGGCAGACAGAATGGGCGCGCGCCGGGCGCGGTTCTATTTCTCCATCCTTTACGTCTTCGGCATGTCGCTTTTTTGTTTAACCGGGCACTCGCTCTGGCTGATGATCATACCGATCTTCCTGACCAATACATTCGGACCGGTCATGGACATCACTAACCGCATGACCTTTCTCACCGCGCCGCCAGCAGAACGCACCCGCCTGATGACGGTCTATATCATTTTCATGTTTGTCGGCGGCGGCATTGCCAGCTGGGCCGGCACAGCCGTTTATGATTTTGCAGGTTGGTTCGGCACATCCATGCTGGCGCTCAGCATGGCTCTGGTTCTGTTTGCGCTGACCTTCATCGGCTGGCGCTGGAAAGGCGATGGCGCCCAATAGAAAAGGCGACCGAAGCCGCCTTTTCCTGCCCGTATAACTTATCGTTATTTAAGCTGAGACTACGCCGCGATACAGCGTTTGCTGGGTGCCGGATTTACGGCAGCGCACCATGCGATCGGTGGGCATGAAGGTTACACCACGATAAATTCGCGGCGACTTATCCTGTTTGCCCGTCGTCTTGTCAGCGATGACGTCAAATCCACGATAAATAATCTTCTGCATAATGCCCTCCATCTGCATGCTGCACCCCGCGCGCAGCCTTCCTTCTCCCTAGTCCTGTAAGCAAGTTACACGATATGTGTAACTTTGTCAAATGTATTAGGTATTCGCCTTTGGTCGAGCATGCCTACCAGCGGGTCTCAACGAGCGGCACAAGGCTTTCCAACTCTGCCTTTGGTACGAAATGGATATCGCCTCCATTGTGGAGGGTATGGAGGACCACATCGTCCAGGCGTTCTTTGCCGTCCTGCTTCACACGGCGCAGGCTAAGATGCTCGTCCGTTGCGCCTTCATCAGCCATTTCCAGAAGGTCCGATCCGTTCGACATATAAATACTGGCAATACGGCCCTGCTTTGCGGCCTCGGAGAGATCATCGGAATTCATCGGCGTGAGCTGCTGGTCATCCGGCAGAGCGCTCGTCTCACCAAACACGCTCGTCAGGTCGAGACCGGCGACACCATTACCCGCCTGATGCTGGACAACATTCCAGTCGTCCCGCGGGCTGAGCTTGGCAAAATGGCCCACCGTGCCGCGTTCGCCGACGATATGGACATTCTGCGACTGGGCCGGAATGACATGTTGCAAGGCCGACCAGACGTCCCGGTAATAGGCTTCTTCGGTCCGATCTTCTTCTTCGCTCTTGTCAGTGCCCAGCGAGTGGAATTTGGACTGGCCGACACCGCCACGCGATGCCGAGTGAAAGAAGACATCATCCATAATCTCGCGGCGCTCGATCACGTCTTCAAATTCAGGCGCGTTCAGGCGCTCTGAAAGATCGTGCAGGTTCTGGCCATCATGGAAATAGAGACCCGGCGCTTCGCGATTAATCTCAACAATCCAGCCCTGCGCCTTGTTATCAATGTCCGCAATCAGGGGCGATACAAATGCAGCATCCGGACCCGCAATCATCGCTTTCGGGCGCGCATTCAGGTCAGCGGTACGCAATGTATCGTCTTTCTGGAATGCGGCCTTACCAAGCCCCAGAAAGTCAGACAGCTCCAGACCTTCGAGCCAGGCTTCAATACGGTCTGTGCGGCCCTCAAATTCAGCGAGCTGCTGCTGAAGGTTCTTCTTCAAAATGCGCCATTTTTCACCGTTGGCTTCAATTGCCGGGCGCGGCACATAGAGGCTCACAACGTCCTGATCGAATTCGGTGCTCAGCTTTTTAATGTCCGCAAGGGCCATGTCTGTCTATCTCCCAGTCTTGTGTTTCAGTTGAACAGAAACAACGGACTGGACCGGCGGCATGTTCCGAAACTGTTTGGAGAAGCGCCTGCGCCGTAGAGTCATTGAGCTTGCTCGGGTGCGTCGTTCGCTGCGCTCACCACCCTGCGCCTGCGCCGTCGCTTGTGGAGGAGAGACCACGAGCAACGCGATGGCGGGTTTTGTCTGAGTTTGCTCGGGTGCGCTGTTCGCTATGCTCACCACCCTGCGCCCGCGCCGTCGCTTGTGGAGGAGAAGCCACGAGCAACGCGAAGGCGGGTTTTGTCTGAGTTTGCTCGGGTGCGCTGTTCGCTATGCTCACAACCCTGCGCCCGCGCCGTCGCTTGTGGAGGAGAAGCCACGAGCAACGCGAAGGCGCAGCACCGCCGAGACAAAGTCGAGGCACCGGTGCGAGCAAAATTAAAGACATCTCACCGTCGGCGGATCGGGCGGGTCAACGCAGGACAAGTCCGGCAGGCCGGCGTAAGGGTTCGGCCTTATGCCATAGCCGATCTCTTCCAGCTTTGCGGCGGCCATATAGTGGATGAAGTTCACATCGCGCCGCTCCGCCTCGTCATGGGCAGACGCCCATAAGCTTTCAGGCGGGCAGAAGTGCGCGAGCGGTTCGTAATAGAGGGGATTGGGAAGCTCTTGTTTGTCTTGTTCTCGTGATCCAGTCGGATCACACAGAACGCGCTCAAGGCTGCATGCGCCTGTTTGACCACCCGCTCGTTCGATTTGTTCCCGCGACCCTGTTGGCTCGCATGGAACGCGCTCAGGGCTGCTCATAGGGATGAGCGAAGACCGCAAAGCCCGCGCGGCCAGTGACATGGCCATTTTATCCACGCGCGTGAGCACGGACGACAAGCGATTAAACCGCGCGAGCAGATGCCCCGCATCTACCAGCCGCAGACTATCCGGCAGGAAGGTGTAGCTGCGCTTGCAAGGCCGACCGCGTCCCTTGCCCTCAATCACCGGCGTCAGAACAGAAAAGCTGTTGAGCCGTGGAAGGTCTCGCAGTTGATCGCGCAGCGTCTCATCCTGCTTCTGGACGAATGATTTTTCTGCGGGCTTCGCACGCGTGCGCGGCGCAGATGCTGTCACACGGCCAAGCGCAATCAGCTCGCCCGCAAGAAACAGAATGAAACAGCGCAACACATATTCCAGTCGCTTCACATGCTCCATCATGGCGGTGTGATAGCGATGCTGGAGCATTTTGGTTTGTTCTCGTGATCCTCTCGGATCACATAGAACGCGCTCAGGGCTGACTTCACTCGTTTGACCGCCCGCTTGCTTGTTTTGTTCCCGCGGCCCTGTCGGCCCGCATGCAACGCGCTCAAGGCTACTTGCCCCTTCACTATGACGCACGTTCTGGGCTGGTTCCTCAAAATGAGCTTCAGCCAGAGAAGCCGCACGGCAGATATACGCCTTCAGCCGCTGCGCAATATCGCGCGGCTCGTAAGACTGAATTTCGGTTGCGGTCTCTGACATGTTGTCAGGATAGGGCAAAATTTCAGGCGTTGGATTTATATAAAATCATAACGAAAAAGGGCATCCTTGACCGCAGAAATTCTACTTTCTTCTGACGACTTCAACGAGATCACTCCTCGCTTCTGGCGGTAACGTTATGTTATCCAGCGCCCACTGCGCTAGCCGCTTCGCAACGCGCCTACGCATTGGTTTGTCAGATTCAATGTTTTCCCAGATATTGTTATAGATAGCTGAGTTGCTAAATGCTGGCCAACCAAAGTCTCTAAGCGCGACCGATAAGTCAGGCTTAGGAACCAAAAAATAGTTCACTCTGCTTAAATATGGCCACAAACGATGGCCTTCCTGCCGGCAAATATCCTCGAGCAGCCCGCTTTTTATGGTACAGATGTCCGGCTGGTCCAAGATGTGCTGCTGCTTTGAAACATCTGACAAATTATCGCAAAGACGACGCAACATAAAGACTGTTAAGTCGAGGCAATAAATATCCGACGTTGCCGTGGTGTTGCTTCTCAGCGCGTACCGCGCGTCGATACCACCATTCGATACAAGGTTATCGATGAACTCTTTTGGTCCGGCGCAACTCAAACGTTTCCTCGCCGTAGCTTCTATAACGGGCGCAATCCTGTTCAATAGCACTGCAGGAAACTCATCGGGCAACAGACCCGTGATTAACTGTGATTGCAGTACTTCATAGCCTTCTTGAATCTTGTGCCCGAACTTCTTGGCTCCCTCATGACCACTAAGCAACAACGATGCTTTTATGTATTTTTCAACTGCATGCAGAGCGCTCCAATAAAACTCGAACTGCATACCGACGAAAAACTGCCAACGAGCGGTTACATAGGTTGAGTCTGCAGGGCGTAGAAACGTCCTGTTTATCAAATCACGGCGAGACGCCTCAAAATACCAATCCTCATTGGCATAGTTCTCTATGTCTTTATCACTGCGCGCTTCATACTCTTCGTCAGTGAGAAATCTTGGCTGCTCTAACACAACGCGACGCCTAATCCCCGTCCATGCGAAGCGCCGCAACAAACGCCTCCTGCGGGATTTCCACCTTACCGAACTGGCGCATACGCTTCTTACCAGCGGCCTGCTTATCCAGAAGCTTACGCTTACGCGTCGCGTCACCGCCGTAACACTTCGCCGTCACGTCTTTGCGGACCGCAGAGATGGTTTCCCGGGCAATAACCTTCGCGCCAATCGCCGCCTGAATCGGGATTTTGAACTGCTGGCGCGGAATAAGCTCTTTCAGGCGTTCGCACATCTGACGGCCACGGCCTTCAGCACGGTCACGGTGAACCAGCATGGCGAGCGCGTCTACCGGCTCATCATTCACCAGAATGTTCATTTTCACGAGATTTTCAGCGCGGTGTTCGACAATTTCATAGTCGAAGCTCGCATAGCCGCGTGAGATGGATTTCAGGCGATCATAAAAGTCGAACACCACTTCGTTGAGCGGAAGTTCGTATTTGATCATGGCGCGGCCGCCCACATAGGTGAGCTCTGTCTGAATACCGCGGCGGTCCTGACACAGTTTCAGGATAGCGCCCAGATACTCATCTGGCGTGTAAATGGTCGCATTGATCCACGGTTCGCGCACTTCCTTGATCTTCGTCACCTCTGGCATGTCCGCCGGGTTGTGAAGCTCGTAATCGGTGCCGTCCGTCATGGTCAGCTCATAGACCACGCTTGGCGCGGTCGCGATGAGATCGAGGTCAAACTCGCGGGAGAGGCGTTCCTGAATGATCTCAAGGTGGAGAAGACCGAGGAAGCCGCACCGGAAGCCCATGCCGAGCGCGGCTGAGGTTTCCATTTCCCAAGTGAAGGAAGCATCGTTCAGGCGCAGCTTACCCATCGCGGCGCGAAGATCGTCAAAATCGCCAGCATCCACCGGGAAGAGGCCACAGAAGACCACTGGCTGAACGTCTTTATAGCCTTTCAGCGCGGTCGTTGTCGGGTTTTTCTCTGTCGTGATCGTGTCACCAATCGCGCAGTCAGCGACCTCTTTGATCGAGGCGATCATGAAGCCGACTTCGCCCGGGCCAAGCTCGTCTACATAGGTTGGCTTCGGTGCAAACACGCCGACATTATCAAGCTCGTATGTTGCGCCGGTGCGCATCATTTTCACTTTTTGCTTCTTATTCATCACGCCATCAATGATGCGCACAATGACGACGACGCCGAGATACGGGTCGTAATAGGCATCAACGAGAGAGGCTTTGAGCGGCTTGTCACGGTCGCCGTCCTGCGGCGCTGGCAGGCGCGTGACGATGGCTTCGAGGACATCTTCAATGCCAATGCCGGTTTTCGCAGAAATCTGGACCGCATCAGACGCATCAATGCCGATCACGTCTTCAATCTGTTCGGAGACGCGCTCAATGTCAGCCGCTGGCAGGTCGATCTTGTTGAGGACCGGAACGATCTCATGGTCCTGATCAATCGCCTGATAGACGTTCGCCAGCGTCTGCGCTTCAACGCCCTGTGAGGCATCCACCACCAGAAGCGAGCCTTCGCACGCCGCCAGACAGCGCGAGACTTCATAGGCGAAGTCAACGTGGCCCGGCGTGTCCATCAGGTTCAGAACGTAATCCTCGCCATCCTTGGCGGTATAGTTCAGGCGAACCGTCTGCGCTTTAATGGTAATGCCACGCTCGCGCTCGATATCCATGGAGTCGAGCACCTGCTCTTTCATCTCACGGTCTGTGAGGCCGCCACACTTCTGAATGAGGCGATCGGCCAGGGTAGATTTACCGTGGTCAATGTGAGCGATGATGGAAAAATTACGGATGTGGGATTTGTCTGTCATTTGAGCGATCTACCACTGGCGAACACAACCGCCAAGCGGCTATACCTGCGAATACGAAAATACAATCTTGAAGATTGTCATACACGGCCAAAATTCAATGTTATGACAGCTTCAGATGACTTCAGGATGGGACATATGACAAAGCTATTCCGACGCGCCGCTCTGGCCAGTGCTTTCGGCCTTACTTTTATGGCTTTGCCAGCCTTTGCGCAGGATGATGCCGACGCGCATGCCGCTGAAGATGTGATGCATGAAGCAGAAGCGCATGAAGAGGCCCCTGCCCCGGAAGCTGAAGCCGCTGAAGAAGAGATTTCAGTCGCGGGTCAGGCGGAACTCACTGCTCTCATCTTCGAACATATGTCACGCGGTGTGCTGGCCATGGATGGTGACCGCGACACGGCAGAGCTTCGCCGTGATGTGTCTGTCTGGCTTGATCGTCTGGCAGGCAAGCTGGAAGGTGATGTCAGCGGCGTTCTGCGTTCAGAGGCCGCGCTGGCGACAGCGATTGCCCGTAATGCTGAGGCCCGCACCGAGATGGAAGCCGCGCTCTCCAATACGCTCTCACAAGCTCTAGAAGAGCTTGCAGCAGTTCGCGCCGAGGGTGTTCCGGATGAAATGGCGCTGCGCCTTGAAGAGGTTGAAGACCTTCTGGATGCGCTCGAAGAAGCCTCTGCCGATACCGTTCAGATGCGCGAGCTGATCATTGATCTGCATTTTGAAGAACCGCTGGAAGAAGATGTGCGCCTTGCGCTGGTTGAGCGTCTGATCGCGTTCCAGACAGCACATGGCGTTGTGCTGGACTTTGATGGCGCAGACCTCTCCCAGAACATCCATCTGGAAGGCGAAGCACCGGTTACGCTCTCCACGCTGGAGCTCCGCACAGCGCTCAACTCCATATACGAAGAGAATATGGATGTGCTGACGCCGGAAGGTGAAGAGGCAGAGCCAATCGTCGATGTGCCGACGCCGACCTTTATCGGCATTACGCTGAACTAAAACGCCGACTTTAACAGGCGAACTAGCAGGACGGGCACCGCACAGACATGTGCGACCGCGCCCGAACGTCTGATCAGAGATAAACGGGGTTGAAATATCACGCAGTAAATGAACGAATTTATCTTCCTTTCGAGCCTCCTCGTGTTCGCTGGCTTTCTGCTTATTCCACTTTCCAGAAAGCTTGGCGCGCCCATCCTTCTAGTCGTACTTGGCGTAGGAATGCTCGCGGGAGAAGACGGCCCTGGACAGATTGATTTTGATAATTTCGATGCCGCCTACGCCCTTGGAAGTATCGCGCTCGCCATCATTCTTTACGGCGGTGGCGTGGAAACCAGACTCAACCGGCTGAAATCGTCGCGCGCCCCATCACTCGTTCTGGCCAGCATTGGCGTTCTGCTCACTGCGGCCATAGTGGGTCTTGCGGCTCACTGGATCTTCAATGTGTCGCTGGTAGAAGGATTACTACTCGGTGCTGTTGTGTCCTCAACCGATGCAGCAGCGACCTTTCTTCTGATCCAGCAAAATCGCATCGGGTTAAAGCCGCGCATCGAAAATACACTGGTGCTGGAATCCGGCCTGAACGACCCGATGGCAATTTTCCTGACCGTTGCGCTGACGGCGTTCATGTCACAGCAGGATGCCATGAACGCCGCGGATTTCGCGCGTTTTCTACCAATGCTGGGTCTGCAGTTTGGTCTTGGCGCGTTATTTGGATGGATGGGCGGGCGAGGCCTTGCCTACATTCTGAACCGGCTACAAATGCCGCCGGGGACCTACCCGGCAATGGCGCTTGCGGGCGCGCTGATTGTCTACACTGGAACCACTCTGCTGGAAGGCAGCGGTTTTCTGGCAATTTATCTCGCGGGCTTATTCCTACGCCATCATCTCCGGGATGATCTGATCGAACGTATCGTCGGGTTCTCTGAAGCGGCCCAATGGCTCAGCCAGATTGCGCTCTTCCTCATGCTGGGCCTGCTGGTTACACCGCGTGATCTACCAACGACCGCATTGGAGGCAGCGCTCATTGCGGGCGTTCTGATTCTGGTTGCCCGTCCCGCCGCCGTCTTTGTTTCCATGTCAGGATTCGGGTTTTCTGTACGTGAGAAAGCCTTCATCAGCTGGGTGGGTCTTCGTGGCGCGGTGCCTATCTTCCTTGCGATCTTTCCTGTTATCTCACCTGGACCGGTAACCGTCAGCTTTTTCAACGTCGTATTCGTTGTCGTCGTCATCTCCCTCATCATTCAGGGCTGGACGATATCTCAGACTGCAAACTGGCTGGGCGTGAAACAGTCGCCTGAACAAGGCGGCTAATGCACGGACAGGTCGGCCAGTAACAGGCCAATCACCGTCAGCACGAGCAAGCCCGCCATAACGAGGCTGAAAATCCGGAAGCGCAGCGGCGTCGACAGAAACCGCTGTATCCCCACGCCAAACAAGACCCAGCCATGCGAGCTCAGCATGCCTGCGGCGAGGATCACCAGCGAGATGACCAGCGGCGGATACCAGAACGGCTCCTGATCGGGCAGCTGCCCCGCAAATGAAATCGCCATGATCCACGCTTTCGGGTTCACCCATTGAAAAGCTGCCGCCTGAAAGAAACCCCAGGGCTTTGAGGTTTTTACCTCATGCGGTGGCTCGAACTTTGATGTGCCGATTTTCCATGACAGCCATAACAGGATCGCCGCGCCGGCCCAGCGCAGCACTTCTCGCAAAAGCGGGAATTGAACGAACACGCTGCCAAGGCCAAGGCAGATGGTGAACACCATAAAGGCAAAGCCGATATTCACGCCCATAGAGTGCGGCAACGTACGCACCAGCCCGTGACGTGCACCTGAATTGGCAAGCAGCGTATTATTCGGACCGGGCGTCCAGACCAGCGTGGATGCCAGCAGGAACATGCCCAGCAGGAATTCGGTTGTCATGTGTCAGAAGCTTTCAGTCAGGCCGGCGTATTCTCATCGTCATCATCAAGACCGGTGAGCTTTTCGCGAGCCTTTTCTTCGGCGCGCTTCTCACTTTCCTCGCGAATGACGTCTGAAAAGGCACTGGCAAACACGCCCGCAGGCAGCGCGACCAGACCAATACCGGCCAAGGCAATACAGGAGGCCGCGACACGGCCAAGCGGCGTGATCGGATAGACATCGCCATAGCCAACCGTCGTCAGCGTCGCGATGGCCCACCAGATCGCCCGTGGAATAGATCCGAACGCCTCAGGCTGGATTTTACCTTCAATCAGATAGAGCGCGACAGCCGACACATAAACAAGCACCAGCGCCAGAAACAGGCTGGTGAGTAGCTGGCTTCCAGCCTTGCGCAAGGCATCGCCAAGCAGGTTGAACGCAGGAATAAACCGCGCCAGCTTGAACAGGCGGAAAAGACGGAAGGCTTTCAGAACCGCCAGTACCTGCGGGTTCACTTTGTCTGCCGCGAAAATCATCAGCAAAAGCTCTGGCAGGAAAGCCGCGAGGTCTGCCACTGCATAAAGCGTGGAGGCATATTTCAACCGCCCCATCAGCCCGCGATATTCCGGGTTTTCACCGGCCACCCACAGACGCAGCCCGTATTCAATCGCGAATATGACAACGATAATGACGTTCAGAATGCGTAGAAATGACTGGGTCTGGCCTTCAATATCGGGCTCGGTTTCCAGAGCCAGCAGCACAAGGCTGGTCAGAACCAGCACTACGAGGATGCGGTTGATAGTGGAAAGCTTTTCCTTCCCACTACTGCCTTTTTCCATCGCCCTGTAGAGACGCGCCCGCACTGCGTTCACCATCTGCCCAACCTCCGTGAACAGAGGTTAGAGCAGATTGAACCGGTTTGTCAGTCCCCAAATGCGGGGCCTAACCGCGCAGCGTGCCGCCGAGCTTTTCCATGTTTGCGATGATCTTTTTGGAGATCGCATCGATTTCGGCGTCTTTGAGCGTTTTCTCGCCCGGCTGGATGGTCACTTCCAGCGCAATAGACTTATGGCCCTCTTCAACGCCTTTGCCGACATAAACGTCGAAAACGTTCACACCCGTGATCATCTTCTTGTCAGCGCCCTGCGCGCCCTTGATAAGGTCACCGGCAGCGACTTCGTCTTTCACGACGAATGCAAAGTCACGGCGGATTGGTGTGAGGGCCTGCTTTTCAAGAACAGGCTTGGTTTTCACACCGACCTTCTTAGGCAGAGGCAGCGCGTCCACATTGACCTCGAAGCCGACCATATTGCTGTCCACGCCAAGTGCTTTCAGAGCGCGCGGGTGCAGCTCACCGAACTCGGCGACGACATTCTTCGGCCCAAGACGCAGCGTTGCAGAGCGGCCCGGATGCCAGTGATCAGACACCGGCTCCATGACCATCAACTTGCTTGCATCATGACCAAGCGCATCAATCAGCGCCATCACGTCAGCTTTGGCTGCGTAAATGTCATAAGGCTCGGCCTTACCAACCCAGTTGCGAACTGTCTCAGGACGCGCAATTGCGGAGATATAGCGGCGCTGGTCTTTCGGGCCGTCACCCAGATAGACCGGTCCAGCTTCAAACAGGCGGATATCGCGCTGGCTGAAGTCTGCGTTTTTCTGAGCGGCCTTGATCAGGTTCGGCAGAATGCTCGGGCGCATACAATCAAGCTCGGACGCGACAGGGTTGTCGACGACCATCTCTTTCGCGCCGCCGCCAAAGGCAGTCGCTTCGGCTTTAGAGACGAAGCTCCATGTCACGGCCTCGAAGAACCCGCGTGCCGCCATAACACGGCGACCCGTACGCATACGACGCTGAGGCTCTGTCAGCACCTGACGCACACCGCCTTCCGGCTGTGGCATAGATGTGAGCGGAAGCGCGTCATAGCCTTTAATACGGATGATTTCCTCAACCATATCAGCAGACTGCTCCAGATCGCGGCGCCAGCTTGGCGGCGCCACATACCAGGCTTCACCCGCATCTTCGATGTCGCCGCCGAGGTCTTTGATGATCTGGCGGATTTCAGCGGTTTTCAGCTCAACGCCGGTCAGGCGCTTCACGTCATTCAGATAGAACTGAACCGGCTTTTGTGGTTTCGGGTTCGCGCCAGCCACTGTCACGTCAGACGCTTCGCCGCCGCATGTCTCCAGAATGAGCATGGTTGCAAGCTCGAGACCTTCAAGACAGCTTTGCGTATCAACGCCGCGTTCAAAACGGTAGCGCGCATCAGAAATGATGCCCGTCGCGCGGCCTGTGCGTGCTGTACGGAGCGGGTCAAACCATGCAGACTCGATGAACACATCAACCGTCTCATCAGATACGCCGGTAGACGCGCCGCCCATAACACCGCCAAAGCCGACAACGCCGCTATCGTCAGCGATCACGCACATGTCTTCGGTAGCCGTGTACTCCTTGCCATCGAGCGCGAGGAAGGTTTCGCCTTCGCGGCCAAGGCGCGCGGTCAGCCCGCCCTGAAGCTTGGCAACGTCATAAACGTGCAGCGGACGGCAGCGATCGAGCGAGATATAGTTCGTCACGTCGACGAGCATGTTCTTTGGCGAGATGCCAACCGCTTTCAGGCGCGCCTGCATCCAGTCTGGTGACGGACCGTTCTTCACGCCTTTGATTACGCGGCCTGCAAACACAGGGCATGCCTCTGGAGACTCAGTTGTTACCGTCACCGGGCAAGGGTGCGTGCCACTTACCGGCTTCACCTGCATCGGTGCAAACTTGCCGAGACCGGTCGCTGCCAGATCACGCGCAATGCCCAGAACGCCCAGCCAGTCCGGACGGTTAGGCGTCACTTCGAAATCGATGACCGGATCGTCAAGCTCAAGCGCTTCAGCCAGCGGCATGCCAACCTTCACCTTGCCCTGAAGGTCCATAATGCCCTCATTGGCCTCACCCACACCGAGCTCTTTGGCAGAACACATCATGCCATAGCTCTCTACACCGCGGATTTTGCGAGGCTTTTTGTCGAGAGAGAAATCAACGCCCGGAATATACGCGCCGAGCGGTGCGTATACTGCAAACATGCCCTGACGCACGTTAGGCGCGCCGCAGACAATCTGCTTCTCGCCATCAACCGTGTCGACCTTGCAAACATTCAGCTTGTCCGCGTCAGGGTGTTTGTCGAAAGATTTGATCTGCGCCACCGTAAATGTGGACAGCGCCTCAGCCGGGTTCTCAACGCTTTCGACCTCAAGGCCGGCGCGCGTCATCGCCGCAAGGATCTCGTCCGTGCTGGCTTTAGTGTGAAGATGGTCCTGGAGCCAGGAAACAGTGAACTTCATGATTGAGACTCTTCGGTCGATGGTGAAATGGGTGTGTGTGGTACGATCTGGTCAACGATGTCTGGCAGAGCTTCGCAGCTGTTTACCTCAATCGGGCGGAGCGCGTGGCCCGCGCTGGTAGAGACCCAGCAATCATCCAGAATGGAACAATAGCAGACGAAAACCTCTGCCGGCTGGCGTGTGCCGTCGAGAAAGCTTTGCACCGCAGTCAGAAAATCACGCTCAAGGCCCTCAGCGCCCGGCCATTCTGCGCCAATCGTGCGGACACTATCGCCCTGACGGATGACACGGCCACGCAGCGCCTGATTGGAATAGGCGGGTAGCCCGTATGTTTCTTCCAGACTGTCGGTGATGAAATAGCGGACCATCTCATCGAAAGAGCGCGTATCTTCGCGGCCCGGAATACGGATCAGATAATCTTCGATCAGCGCGGGGCCGACGCCCGCGTTCTGAACGTCGAATTCGTAAAGCGCGCCGCCAGCAGGCGTAGAGGTATTGTGCTGAAGCTGCAGGATCGGCCAGACGTCTGCCTTCTCCTGAGAGCGCATGACGCGCGCCTGGTCCCACGCAATGAACACCGCCGCAATCGACGATATCACCGCGCAGATAGCGATCAGCATTTCAGCCTTATTGCCTTTGCCCATTGCCGCCCCCTAAACCGTTTCGCCCGCGCGTTCGCGGCGAAGATGATCTGCAGCGCCAGCGGCAAAATCATCATCCAGAATAGAGAGTACACGGAAGGTCTCAAACACGACCTCCATATCCTCGGCGAATGTGCCCTCACGGGTGAAATAGTCTTTGTGTGCGTCCTGCCAGTATTTGAGCGACAGATCGCCCTCGCCTTCCAGCGCGGCCATTTCCTGCGTCATCTCGTTATAGCGCAGATGCGTCACTGTTTCGGTTTCCAGCACGGCAACAGGGCGGTCCGCCCCGTCAACCAGAACGCCGCGTTCGCCCGGATGGCTCCACTCATTGTGGACCCTGGCAGAGCACGTACCGGTTTTGACACCCGCCACAATCAATGCAGCGAGCCTGTCTGCCAGTTCAGGACTATCCCCGAACGGCCAACGCGGCAGCGTCTCGATATCCGGGCTTACGCTCAAGAAAGCCCTCCGGAGAGGCTCGGCAGGAGCCAAGGCGTGAAGCCATAGTGTGAGAGCCAGCGGACATCGCTTTCGAAATACGGGCGCAGATCCGGCATGCCGTATTTCAGCATTGCCAGACGGTCGACACCCATACCGAAAGCAAAGCCCTGATATTCATTCGGGTCGAGGCCGCAATTGCGCAGCACATTCGGGTGCACCATGCCGGAGCCGAGCACCTCAAGCCAATCTTCACCCTGACCAACCTTCACCGTACCTCCTGAGCGGTCGCATTTCACATCCATCTCAGCGGATGGCTCGGTGAACGGGAAGAAGTGCGGGCGGAAACGGGTTTCAACTTCGTCGACCTCGAAGAAGGCGCGCGCAAAGTCGGTGAGGCAGCCTTTGAGGTGACCCATATGGCTGACCTTATCAATGACAAGGCCTTCCACCTGGTGGAACATTGGTGTGTGGGTCGCATCCCAGTCATTACGGTAGACGCGGCCAGGAATGATCACACGGATTGGCGGCTCTTGGCTCATCATCGTGCGGATCTGCACCGGCGATGTGTGCGTGCGCAGAACTTTGCGCTCACCTTCAGCGTCCGGCGTCATGAAGAATGTGTCGTGATCTTCGCGGGCCGGGTGGCCGATCGGGAAGTTCAGCGCCGTGAAGTTGTGGAAGTCATCTTCAATGTCCGGGCCTTCCGCAACAGCAAAACCCATCGCGCCGAAGATTTCCTCGATCTCTTCAAACACCTGCATGACAGGGTGAAGCGTGCCGGTGCGATAAGGGCGCGGCGGCAGGGTGAGGTCAGCTTTCTCGCTTGCAAGGCGTGCATCGAGCTCTGCATCTTCCAGCGTTGTCTTGCGGGCATCAATCGCGTCACCGAGACGGTTTTTCAGCGCGTTGAGCTTCGGGCCCATCTCTTTACGCTCTTCCGGGTCCATGCCGCCGAGCGTTTTCATGAGGCCGGATACGCGGCCCTTTTTGCCAAGTTCTGCAACGCGAATGCCGTCCAGCGCGGCCAGATCGCCTGCGCCATTGATGGCTGTGAGAACTTCGGCTTCGATTTGTTCAATGTCTGACATGAGATTGCCTTCGGTCATCCGGGCTGAAAACTGGTGTTTAATACCAAGCTCTGGCGTCAATTCCAGTGATCAATTTGCCAAATACGAAAACGACCGCTGCTGAAGGGCAACGGTCGCTTTGTAGGAACAGTCCTGTGCGCGGTCTGATTAAGCAGCCAGCGCAGCCTTGGCCTGTTCCATAACAGCTTTAAACGCAGCAGGTTCGTTGATCGCGAGATCAGAAAGAACCTTGCGGTCCATGTCGATGCCAGCCTTGTGAACACCGTCGATGAAACGAGAGTATGTCATCGTATCGTCGAGTTCACGAACAGCAGCGTTCAGACGCTGGATCCAGAGAGAGCGGAAAGTACGCTTCTTCTGCTTACGGCCAACATATGCGTACTGACCAGCCTTCTGGACGGCAGCATTTGCTGTGCGGAATGTGTTTTTACGGCGGCCATAATAGCCTTTTGCCGCTTTGATGATTTTCTTGTGCCGAGCGTGCGCGGGCACCTTGTTACGGGAGCGTGCCATGTGTCTAAATCCTTCTCAGCTTACGCGTTATTTCGTGCCGTATGGCAGCCAGCTCTTCACACGAGCCTCGTCTGCTTTTGCAGCAACAGATGTGCCGCGGTTCTGGCGGATATATTTCGCGTTGTGGCTGATCAGGCGGTGACGCTTACCAGCAACACCATGCTTGAGCTTGCCCGTAGCAGTGATCTTAAACCGCTTTGCAGCGGCCTTCTTGGTTTTCATCTTCGGCATTTTCATCTCCTTGCGCAAAGCGCATCTGATAGTTTCTCCTGGAGGCAATGCCTTACGCCTCTTTGGAGCAAACAGCGCTTATACGCAAAAAGAGGGGAAATTCAAGTCCGGAATCGGCCCTGAACTCCGCTTTTACGAGGCCCGGCGACCTGCCGCATCTTCGCGAACCGGAATGAGGGTTTTGGTGAAGGCCTCAATCGCAGAGATAGAGGCATCCACATTGCCGGTTTCTTTCACCGTGTTCAGCTCGTTAACGAGCATATCGGCTGCCGTACGCATACGATCAAGTTCGATCTGATTCATTGGTTGCTCCTTGCGCATCGCAGCTTCGCGACGCTTCTTCTCAAGTTCGGTCAATGGAGGTGGTGGCTCGATTTCGAACAGGACCTGTTCGTAAATCTCCATCTTGTTTCGGGTATCGATCAGCACGTGCGGGCCAGCTTCGATCATCACGGCGACAGCATCACCATCGCCATCGTCAAAATGCTGTGGATCGCCCAGATATTCGACCGGCCAGACCTTCGACATACGGTCGACAAAGACCGTATCCATCAGGCAGGTGAAGTCGGTAATGCCGCGATCGACCGCGAATTCCATAATCCCGCACAGAAGCGTTTTCTGTGCATCAGCGATCACACCTTCATGACGACGGCGCGCATGTGGCGCAATCATCCAGCGGGTGAGGTCCCAAATCGCTTCATCACGTGGCGGCTCACCGTTGATATACTCGGTCAGCTTGTCGCCCATGAGATATGGGGTGTCTGTCGGATTGAGGCGAAACGTCGCCAGAATATTCCCATGCCGGTCGAGGTTCATGAGATAGACTGCATGTTCGTTGTCAAACTCGTCCGTCTCACGACCATCTGCAGAGGTAAGATTGGTCCAGCCACGCTGCTTTACATAAAACTCGTGGCGCATGCGGAACATCTCATCGAGCTGCTTCGCATAGAGGTGTTGGTTTCTGATTGTTACGACGTGTATCACGTACGACCCCCATCATTTCCTGTAGGGATAGAACGACACAAAACGAGAACATCTGAAATGATGGAAATCCACCAATTGGACCATCAATCCATCAAAAAAATACAATTTAAAGAGTGATCAAACCGACGTTTGCAGCTTAAACGCGCTTAGCTGGACGGCATGGTTCCGTTCAGCACACTGCGCCCGCCATCAAGCTCAAGCGCATGTCCGTTTACATAAGCGCCCTCTGAAGACGCCAGATAATAAGCGGCCTCTGCGATCTCAGATGCGCGCGCGGCACGTTTCAGCGGGGTACGCTCTTTCAGCCAGCCTTCGGTTTCCTCGCTGTGAGGACGAACGGCAACAATCGCGTTGGACCGGATTTTCCACGGCGCATATTCCAGCGCCAGAGCTTTCATGACCGAAAGCACAGAGCCCTGCGTCACCGTATTTAGCGCACTGCCCGGATTACCTGCGATCGCCGCGCGGCTGAGAAGCTGTATGAAAGACTTTTTGTAAGGCACGCGCTCTGCATTATCTTCATGCGCGCGCAGCTCGGCCACCATTTCGCGTCCGAAAACCTGCCCGGCCATCAGCGCCGTCGTTGTCGTTTGCTTGAGTTCCTGCGTCACCCGTTCAAGGGTGAGGTCATCCATATCAATCGGATCAGACAATGGCGGAATATTGAGAACAACATCAACGCCGTCAAACTGTTCGAGCATACCCGACAGGGCGTTTTTCAGCCCCAGCCGGGTAGACTGGTTTTCAGAGAGATAGCTGGCCAGATCACCAAGGTCATCCTTAGCGCGACCCAACGCCTTCTGGTCGTCCTCCACAATCATGACGGACCAGCCGGATTCAGAAAACTTACGCGCACAGCTTGCGCCAACGCCTTTTCCAAGGCCCAGAATAACAATTGCCGGCGCGCGCATCTCTCTATGCCTTCCGTTTCCAGCTGAGTTCAATCGGCCATTTCATGCCACACTCAGGCGGTCAAGCCAAAGCGGGCCGCCTGAACGTAAAGGTCTCTGCCGGACCCGGAGTATATTTAACTGTTGAGATCGCCTCGAAGAGACTGGATCTCTTCCTTCAGTTTCAGCTTCTCTCGTTTCATGCGCGACATTTTGAGAGAGTCAGAGGAAGGTCTTTTCGACTCTTCCTGCAATGCATCGTCAATCTTCTTATGACGGGTGGAAAGTTCCTGCAGATGATTTTCTAAACTCATCGCTTCGAGCCTCCTTTGCTGAGCAATACATGAAAGCATGAAGTCACAAACTCGTCACGTATTGACTCTCCGAAAAAGTGCATCTGCGAGTCGTTTTTTCGCGCGTCCGTAAACGTTTCACTTTTATCCACAAGCAAAATTTGTTAATGAGCCGGCCTCTTTCTTAAAGGTTACGGCCATGGACGGCACACATTTCGATTTTGATGAGACGACGCGTCAGTTGCAGGCGCGCCTTGATCAGCTCGAAGCCGAGCACCGCCTGCTTGATGAACAGGTCACAGCGCAGCAACTGGCTGGCGCGGACATGATCACCCTTCAACGCATGAAGCGCGAAAAGCTGCGCCTGAAAGACGATATTTCCCGCGTGCGCGGCCTGATCCGCCCGGATATCATCGCCTGACCGAAGGCCACAAAGCGCTGAGCACTGCCATAACGGCACCAAACGCCCGCAAAAGCAGCGCTTTTGCACACTCTGCCATATTCTCGACATGCTGCCCGTTTTTACAGAAGCAGTCTGTTTCATTTGATGTTTCGGGCGGCTGACCATTCTGAGAGCGGGCGCTGACCCGCTCACGGGGCTAACGACCACAATCTGGCACACAGAATGCACAGCCGGAGCTGTATTCAAAACCGGGTGAAAAAATGAGCCACTCTAACTACACACCGCGCCAATCGCTGGGCTTTCGAAGCGCCGTTATTGCGAGCCTTGTGCTGTCGGTCGTCTCATTCCTGACAACCTGGAGCGGCCTTCGCGCGGCTGACCCGATCCAGCAGCTCATGACATCCGGCGGTAGCCTTGAAGGCATTTCCTGGTGGGACCGGGCCGAAAGCCTTGCCATCACGCTCGGCCTTGCTTTCGGCATTCAGGCTCTGATGCTGGCGCTTGCATGGATTGCGAGCCGCCTTCTCATGGTCGAGGACCGTAAACGCTGGGGGCTGATTTCCGCTATTCTCGTTGGCTATATGGCTGCGACGACCATCTCTGTCACCTTCTCTTATATTGACCTGTTCGACCGTATGTTCAGCGCCCAGAAATCTGACTGGTCTGCAGAAACCATTCGTGAGCGCGGTGATGTGATCGTTGAAGAGCTCATTGAGGCGCTGGAAGATGAAGTCCGCGATGCCCGCGGAGATTTCTCTACGCAACAAGCCGAATTTCAGGCCCAGATCAACGTACTGGCCTCTGCTTCCAATGAGCAGCGCCAGTCCATCCTCACAGAACTGGACGAGCGCCGCAGCGAACTTGCAGATTATCGCCGTCAGGTCGGCAATGCGCAGGCTGAAGCCCGCAGCGCCGCGGTAAGCCGCCAGGCCCGCGCCGCAGAACTTGAAACAACGGTCGCAGATTTTGAACGTCAGGTCCGCCAGCTCACGCCAGAACAGGATGAGTGGGAAGCAGAAACCGCGCGGCTTCTGGCCCAGTCTCAGGCGCTGTCTGATCAGAAGCTGCTGGAAGAGCGCGGCGCGCAGGAAAGCGGACAAGTCGGCCGTGGCCCGCGCTGGCGTGAACTCGATCGCCAGCACGATATTGTACGCGCCAATCTTGAAGTCGCGCAAAATCGTCTGAGCTCCGTCACCCGGGAACTTGATAACGCAGAAGAAGCGCTTCTTTCCAGCCGTCAGCAGCTTGCTATCGTACAGAGCGGCGGCGATGCGCAGGATGTCGAAAACGCGCTGAATGCCGGAAATGATGTTCGCATCGGTTTCCTTGAAGCAGAGATTTCTGCGCTTACAGCGCAATCAGATGCATTGGAAATTCCGCAGATCGATTTCTCATCAGAAGAGATCAGCGAAGATGAAGTCGATCAGATCCTGACCGCCTGCACGACCATCAAATCAGAGCTGATCGCAGCGCAGGCGACATCTTTCGATGAAGACACGCTTTCTGATTTTATTCCATCCAGCATCGACTGCACATCCGGCGGCGCGTTTGAGGCGGCGCGAACACTGTCAGAGCTTCAGTCGAGCCTGCGCATGGTTGAAGAAAACTGCCGCGCCACCTCTTCAGAGGCCTATGCCGGTGCACGCGGTTCAGAACTTCTTCAGTATATCCGCAATGAGTGCGTCAACAGCTCAGCGCTGCGTGCCAGCGTGAAGTCCAACTTCATGGAAGACCTTCGCCGCGTGGCCCGTACGCGTGACCCGGAAGCAGCCCCGATCGCGTATTCCTTCGTTGCGCTTCAGGACCGTGAGCCACAGGCAATCTTCGCGCTGACGCTCGCGCTCGCCGCCGACCTTCTGATCCTGCTGGTCAGCCTGTTCGGTAATGCCGGCCACCACCATGTCTATGGCTCCGGCGCAGGCAATGGCACCGCACCGCCAAGCCGTCAGATCGGGCGCCGTGAACCCGCCCTCTTCGAAGACGAATAGGGCAGGCTCGAGGAAATTTGCCGCTTCGATTGGTGATCAATTCACCAACAAGGTTAATGCCCTCAAGCTCGCCGTTAACCTTCGGAGCAAAAACTAAACCTCCCACTAAACGGAGGTTATTATGCAATCCAGAGATGCACTAGAGCAACGCGTTGAAGCGCTGGAGTGTCTGTTGACAATTCTGCTTACCCGACAAGCTATGATTGATGGCATCCCATCCACAGAAGCCGCTCTGCTGTTCAAGGCAGCCTATAGCGTTGCTGAGAAAAAGAAATCCGACGACGCCCTTCATGGCCTCGATAGAATGTTTGAAATCGTGATGAACTTTCTCAAGGGCGACTAGCCGGACGGAGATTGAGCCAATCGTCAAAGACGAGCCCGCGACCTAGTTGCACAGTCAGAATGACTGGTTTGGCTCATAACTAAAAAGCCGTCCGTAGCGTGCAAGCCATTACCCCATCGCGCCGCTCAATAACGCCCCTCCAACCACACCATCAATAGATAACGCAGGCGCCCCACACATAGCGTGCGTTAAGGGCGAGAGAAGATCTACGCGGCAAGCTATACGCCGGAGCTGCATGGTAGTTTTATTCAAACAGAGAAAATGGAGCGGGCGAAGAGATTCGAACTCTCGACATCAACCTTGGCAAGGTTGTTATCTGCGTTTTCAGGGAATTTCTGACGATATCCAGAAATACAAAAAACCTCATGAAATCAGATATAAGCGTAATCTCGCTTATTCTCTTTATATCTCCTGTTATCTGACGACTGATTGCTATATGATTGCTAGAGGTTTCAGCAATCAGGATTCGGCCCTTGCCCCAGAAGCTTACGAAGCGCGTGGTGGACGCCTCTCACCCCTCCGAAAAAGACCAGCTTGTCTGGGATAGCGAACTCAAAGGGTTTGGCCTGAAGGTCACGCCTAAAGGGCGCAAGGTGTACGTTGTCCAATACCGGCTTCCCGGCAGCACGACGAAGCGCTTCACCATCGGACAGCATGGCTCCCCCTGGACACCCGATATGGCGCGAACAGAAGCGCAAATCATTCTGGGAATGGTCGCTAGAGGTGAAGACCCCGGCGAGGCCAAGCGCAAAGCGAAAGCAGATACGAGCGTCAATGAACTTTGTGAACGTTATCTGGCAGAAGGCGCACGAACCAAAAAGGCCTCCACTCTGGAAATGGACCGCTCGCGGCTCAACTCACATGTGCTTCCTCTTTTGGGGAGCAAACGCGTCTCACACGTCAGTAAGTCCGACATTGACCGGATGATGAAAGACATTGCGGGCGGAAAAACCTCGAAGGACGTCAAAACGAAATCCCGAGGCCGCTCACGCGTGACAGGCGGCGAAGGCGTAGCCAATCGAACGCTTGGCATGCTTGGCGGTATTTTCGAATTCGCCATTCAGGAAGGCTTGCGAACCGACAACCCGACGCGCGGCGTAAAGAAATATCGCGAACGCAAGCTAACTCGCTTTCTTTCAAATGAGGAATTGGCGCGCCTTGGTGAAGCCCTCCGAACCGCAGAAACCCAAGGCGTGAACAGCTTTGCGATTGCCGCCATTCGCTTACTATTACTTACCGGATGCCGAAAAAGCGAAATCCTTAGCCTGAAATGGACAGAGGTCGATATCGGGCAGGGTTTTTTGCACCTTGAAGACTCCAAAACCGGCTCTCGTTCCGTCCCCATAGGAGCACCAGCCAGAGCGCTACTTTCGGAGCTGCCGCGTATAGCTGGCAATAATCATGTAATATGTGGCGAAGGCAGCGACTATTACAGAGGCCTCCAAAAAGTCTGGATGAAGATTCGAACGAATGCCGGATTAGATGATGTCCGGCTACATGACCTTAGACATAGCTTTGCGAGCATGGGCGCGCGTTCGGGTGAGAGTCTTTTGGTTATTGGCAAAGTGTTGGGCCACGCCACGGCTAACGCCACCGGACGGTACGCTCATTTGAGTGATGACCCAGTTCGTACCGCTTCTGAAGCTATTTCGGCTCAAACAAATGAGCTCCTAAATCCCAAGGTTGTCGAGAAATGAGTTTGCTTTCCCTCGAACCGAGCGAATCCTCTCTACCCGCAGAAGATGTCCTATCACTGCGACAGGCTGTTTTTTGGTTGATCGGCAGTAGTGAAGAAGAACTTGGAAAATACTCCGACTACAATCCAATCTTACGAGCCAAGACCGTTACCGGACGCAGATATCGTTCCGCCTACTTTTGGCTGCCTTTCGTTGAACAAATAGAGGAACGCTTTCAAACTAAAGAATTCAAGATCAACTCTCCTGAAGAGATTTTCTCACGGATGGACTTTAGAATGTTCTTCCAAACTGGCAACGGGAACGCGGATTCCCTTAATGACCCGGCTTTCAGAGAGCGATGGCGACAAAGAATAGGAAGGGCCGTGGTTGAGCACTGGCAACTACTCAAGCCAGAAGGTGAATTGGACAAAGCTAAGTTCCATAAATTCTCCGAAGACTACAGGAAGTGGTCTGATTTCTTTCAAACGTCCCAATCACTTACCGAGAAAATACGCGACGCCATGTGGTTGCTAGAGAGCAATAGTGAAGCGTTGATCAAGCCAGGCGTAGCCAAGGACGACCAAATGTTTGCCTTGAGCTTTCATCGCAACGCGTTGTTGGTTTCGTCTCTTAATGATGGAGACTCAGTTCGGCTTGAAACGTGGAAAAAACATCGCGACAACGCGACGGCGCACGAAGTCACAGAGCCTGTGTTTCTACGCTCCGCTTTAATTGAGAGGTTCATTCTTCAACCGAGAAAAGAATACGAAGCATGGAAAAAACGAATTGAGGCATGGACGGCATGGCCTCTGGAATTGGCACTTAAGTTCATTGAATTGAAGGGAGACTGGAAGCAGCTCAAGCATGAATGTGATGAGGCTGAGCGCTTTGGTCTGAAGCTATTCTGGGTACGCTTTTCTACTGGTGAGTTGCTAAGCGACAGACCAATCGAGATTCAAGACCCATCGGTTTTGGCTTTTGTCGACGCCTGTCGCGCAGGCCACTTAACATGCAGCGGATATTTCAGAGACGAAGCCTTCCGGAAAATAGAATTGGAGGAATGGCCCAATCTGTACATTTTTCACGACGAGGACGATGACGCACTGAAAATCCGACCAAAAACCAAAAATAAATCGGCTCCGTACTATTCGTCAGCTACTGTAAATGTAGAAAAACTTTTCCAATGGGCCGAACAAAATCCGGAAATTGCGCGCGTTAATAGCTCTCCCGAGGAAGTCTTTAATCAGCTTTTTAATGACCTGTTTCGGAAGGAGCAGTATCTCCCAATAAACGAACAAGTTCAATTTGTTGCACGAAAGACTGGGACCTCATTGACGCGAGCAAAGCGTATTCGAGGGCATGTTTTTGAAGGTCTTCCGGAAGAAATGAAAAGGCATGTTTCTCAGGTTGGCCGACCTCGCGACGCCAGAAGGTATGAAATTACCGATTAAAAAATAAATCGTCCCCCCTATTTCGTTCGCTTCCCGCAGTTCAGCTTGGTGTCTCCAGATATGGAGAGACACATTGAGCAATTTAATCGACACAACAGAACTCGCACGTCGCATTGACGTGAGCGAAGTCACACTCGCCCGCATGCGAATGCAGGGAGATGGACCGGCGTTTATTCGCATTGGTCGCAGCGTGAAATATCGCTGGGAAGACGTTGAGGCGTGGCTGAAAAAGCAGACGCGTCATTCAACTTCTGAGGCTGCGTAATGCGCGGCAAGAGCGGCGACCGGCTGGGGCGGCCACCCCATGCCGGAAGCCTTTTATCAACTACCCCTATCGAAGGAAAATTGACTATGAGGAAACTACCTCACAGGCGCTTTGTACGCAACGTAAACCAGTACGACCTTTTTATCTGGGCGTCTTACCGGAGAAAGTCTCAGCAACGCGAAACCATGGCTGTGCGTGATATCTCGCGTCGCGGTTTTCGGCCTTCCACTGCACGGCTTCTTGCGGAGCTGGCAGGCTATCCAAGGGAGGTGAACTGATGGGTATGTATGCCATACAGAATATGACAGGAGAAACCGTTGTTCACGTCACCGGACGGGATGAATGGGCTCTTAAGGAACTTATGAGTGCTGGCGATAAAGGTTGCACGCCAATCGACAACCCGGCCCCACGGTGGAGCGCCTATAAATTCAATCTGATAAAAAAGGGCTTCGCGATTGAAGCCATCCATGAACCGCATGGCGGCCCATACCCTGGAACTCATGCTCGCTATGTTTTGCGCTCTGTCGTCATGGAGGTTGATACCCTCGATGGGCTCTAAACGGAAAAAGCGGAAAGTTCTTCCCAACGGACGCAATGACACGGAGGGGCAGTATTTGCCCCTCCCTTACCCCATGATTCAAAGCCTGGCGTTTCGATCTCTTTCCGGGGGAGCGCTTAAGGTGTTTCTGGAAATCCGGACCCGTTTCAATGGGCGCAATAATGGGCGTTTGTCGCTAAGCTCTCAACAGGCGGCGGACCTTCTGGGAATGTCCAAATCAACAGCCTCACGAGCCTTCAACGAGCTTCAGGAAAAAGGGTTTCTCAAGCTTCGTATCAGGGGCCAATGGTATGGGCGTAAAGCGAGCGAATTTATCACGACCGATAAGAGTTTTGATGGTTTTGCGCCAACTCGTGATTGGCAAAAATGGAAGCCGCCAAAACAAAAAACGGTACCGACGCGAAACCGTGAAACCCGTTGTGACCCAGATGAGTACCGAGACTCTGAATTTGCGTCTCAGGAAGATACCCGTCACGGCCATTTGATGGTTGTCCACGGTGCCAGATGAGTACCGCCTTTATCCTCCATGAGGGGGCGGCAGGGCGGGTGTTATATACGGCAACCTGCGCGTGCGAGTACCATTCGGCACGCTTAACATTGGCTGACATTGCTAAAGAATGCTCAAGTTTGTTGAAGTCAAAGGCCAACTTTGCACATGATTTCGGAAATCGGGGCCGCAGTCTGAACTGTAGAAGTGAGAGCTTTACAGCAAAGCCGGTTGAGCAAACGCAATGCCCTGACAATTTACGGGGGGAGGTAATGGGCGGTTACAATTCTGGCGGCGGGCGGGGAGCTTTGAAAGCGAGCGCATTCTGGCGACTGGATATTGCACGCCTGAAGCGCATGGGCATTTTGCGACCCGGCTATCACCCAATTTACTGGAAAGGTTGGGATGGTGAGACACTCGCGAGCATCAATATCGCCTCAGAAGACGACCGGCTAACACTGCACTACACCGTTAAAGGTCAAACACCTGACGACAGCCAGCGCATTCAAGAGACGATTTTCCTAGACTGCACCGAGCAACCTTTCGGAGGGAAACGGGTGTGGTTCCTTTGCCCGCAATGCTCATCGCGCCGTGGAGTTCTCTATGGCCGCATGAGATACCTGTGTCGGGGATGTCACGGGCTTACTTATGACAGCCAGTACGACCCATATCCTCAAATGCCCTGGAAACGCTGCCACCGCGTAAGAGAGCGATTAGGAGGCGATGACGCCTTATCGTCACCATTCCCCCGAAAGCCAAAGGGCATGCACCACAAGACATATGAGAGACTGAGAGACGAGGACTGGCAAGCGTCAATGCTTCTGGATGACGCCCTGGAAATCGGAACTCTGGAAGGCATTCAGGCGATTGCGCGTGAATATCGAAACGAGGGCATCTAACGGCTTGGTTGAGGTGAGGTTGCGGCAAGGGTAAACAGAACCTCGGCTTACATTAACCATGCTGACCAATCCTAAACCTCCTAGCAAAAGGAGGTGTATATGCAATCCAGAGATGCACTAGAGCAGCGTGTTGAAGCGCTGGAATGTCTTTTGACCATTCTGCTGACGCGGCAGGCCATGATTGATGGAATTCCATCAACCGAAGCCGCTCTATTATTTAAGGCCGCATATGGTGTTGCTGAGAAAAAGAAGTCCGACGATGCCCTGCATGGTCTCGATAGGATGTTTGAAATTGTGATGAACTTTCTCAAGGGCGACTAGCGATAAGTGACGCCTAGCCACACGTCGAAGACGAGCCACAAAATCACGGGCGAGGCCAGAATAGCCAAAGTGGCGAATATCCAGCGAAAGTCTTTCCACGACCATTGCGGGGTGTAATCCGGTGCATCCTTCCAGCTCATCAGGTCGCCTTCTCGATAGCTTCGATAAGCGCGGTTCTGACATAGCTACCAATAAGAACTTCGACCTCTCCACCCAACTCTGCGCCGAGCACAGCTCTGGATAAAGGCTCATGTACTCCTAAAATCCCAGACCGGACGTCGCTAGATCCGTCCACAATTTTTACCCGCAGAGTATTTTTATTGCCATTCAGGTATCTAACACGAATGGTATCGCCGACTTCCACAACAGAACTCATATCTTCCGAATACGAGCTTGCTGGTTGGACGACTTCGTCCGGCGGCGCTTGATCATCCTCGAACTGTTCAAACAAGTCACCGCTCTTATCCTCACCACGCGTTGAAGCGACAACTGTGTCTTCGTGAACCTGCGCATTTCCAAGCGATGACTTCAGCTCTTCCAGCCGAGCGTCAATCACAGCACGTAATCTTGCCGCCTCGGCCCTAGGGTCGTTAAACCAATCGGTCGACCAAATCCGATGAAAGCGCCAGCCGAGCCGCTCCAATACTTCTTGCCGCAAACGGTCGCGGTCTCGGGCTGAACGGCACGAATGGTAGGTTGCGCCATCACACTCAACCGCCAAAATAAAACCGTAAGGCCAATCAGGATGTTTCACCCCAATATCGATTCTGTAGCCCGCAGCCCCCACCTGAGGGACCGCTTCACAACCCATCGAACGGATTTGAGCGATTACAAAATCTTCAAAATCTGAATCCGTGTCGGCATATACTGAATCAGCCTGCTCCAAAATTTTAGTCGCGGAATACTCCAGCCACCTTTTCAGCATATGTGTTCCCGGGTTCGAATTCTCATCCGCTGTGATATCCGACGAGCTCAACGATGAGAAAGTGACAATCTGCTTCTTCGCTCTTGAAAACAAAACGTTCAATCTGCGGCGACCAGCAGAACCATTAACTGGACCGAACCTCTGAGCAACCCGCCCACCTACGACTTCGGGGCCGTAAACAGTTCCAATAAAAATGACGTCCCTTTCGTCCCCTTGGACGTTTTCAAGATTCTTGATGAAAAATTGCTCAAGGCCTTCATCGCGAGCTTTCCAGTAATCGACATATTGGGAAGCTTTTTCGTCTTTCTCGAGAGCAAAGTTCATTTCATCGATTATTAGGTCACGCTGCTTCTGATTGAGAGTTACGATGCCAAGTGAGTGCTCAGGGCGAGTTCGCATAAATTGAATTGCGGCGGCCACTATTTCTTTAGCCTCGATAGGATTCACGCCCGTACGGTAAAGCCCCTTCACCGGCACCAACGAGACTCCCATATCGGAGCGTATCTCATTAGCCGACGGAAAAATTACCAAGCTTCGGTCGTAAATAATCTCATTTGAAAAGCGAATTAGTTCAGAATGCTCTGATCGGTAGTGCCACCGCAGTCTTCTATTGGGTCGAAATCTTGCATTAGCTATCTCTAGAATGGACTCCTCAGTAGTCGACGCATCCTCATTATCATCGTCATCTTCGGCGACCATTTTCTGAAAAAAGCTCGAAGGAGGAAGCTGGTTGACATCACCCACCACCATCGCCTGATCGGCGCGGGCTAATGCGCCAAGAGCATCCTCCGGTTTCATTTGGGAAGCCTCGTCAATAATACAGATATCAAACTTCAGCCCAGAGGCAGGTAGAAATTGAGCAACAGCGAGAGGAGACATCATCCAACAAGGCTTGAGCTCCTGGAGACTTCTTCCAGCTCTCGATACTAAGTCTCGAACGGCCACAAACCTTTTCTGCTTAGCCACCTCATTTTCTATCAGCGATAATTCGGTCCATTCTGACCGGCGTCCAGTGCTTCGCCCTCTTGTTGGCTTCGCTTGTTCGAGGGCCAAAGCCCTTAAACGCTTGCGGGACAATTTGAGAATTTCACGGTCTAACGTGGCCAACTTCTGGCGCATTTCATTCAGATCCATGCCGGAGAACCGGTTTAGAACATTCCCATACCGCTCCATAATTGTAGACGACATCGCTCGATAGATAGAGGCCATCAACAGTTCCCTCAGGGAAGCTCCCTCCAACTTCTCGGAACGGGGGACCCACCCAAACGAAATTTCGCCAAGGTTATGATAAGCGCGTGCAACGTTCGCGCAGGCGCTAATACCCTCAATATCTTTGGAAGAAGCCTCCAAAATATCAGCGAACTGCTTAGGTCGTTTACAGTCACAATCTCGAGAAAAGTCTTTTCCGCTTCTTTCTTGAAGGGCAGTCAACTCTAGGCGAGCCTCTTTATCGGCTTCAATAATACTCGAAAGGCGAACTTCAAAGTCTTGAAGATTATCTTCTACCAAGGCCGCGCGGATCGCCTCCTCAAGAGGGCCTGCGGTAGACGCGGACGTCCATACTTTCCAATGCAATTTCAGCGCTTCAACATCACTAGAAACACCGGAATAAAAATGCCCCAGGGCGTCGCCAAGCACGTGAAGCCGAGCCGCCTGCTCTTTAAAGCGAAAGCAATCGCGATGAGTCTCCAGAATTCCGCTTAGCTCATCTCTCTTCACAGACGACAAATCGAAGAAGACGTCTTCTATTGTGGAAATGCGGTCGATATCGCGCTGCATAGATAGAACAATATCTTGTCTATTGGATATCTCGGAAGCTAAGTCTCGCACTTTTATGTTTGCATCGGGCACCTCAACAGAAGGCAAGTCCATCAGTGTGGACGACTCTCCATTCCTCAGAAAATCTCGCAATGCACGGTTTTCAGCGCCCTGTAAGTGATGCTCAATTTCATCCAGATATCGCACTAACTTTGAAAATGCTTCAAAGTTAGAATCCACCCCATCAAAGTGCATTCCAAAAAGCGCGCGATTAGTATCTGAAGCAAACTTGCTGTACCGAACCTTCCAGTCTGCAATTTTCCGAAGCAAATCAGCCCCAGCTTTTTTACTGAGTTTTTTATGCTTCATGATTGACCGCAAAACGCGCTTTGCTCGTTGGACGTCCGACGAGAGAAATCCAAACAGTCCAGCTTCGTCTATTTCACGCGCATGCCCAAGCAACTCCGCAGAGCTTAGGTCGTCAGGGATGGTTGCATCGGTTTCGATTGCTTCGCGATCCGCTTTAAGGCGGATACCTTGGTCAATCGCCAATTCGAGCGCCTCTGAGGCGCCATCATCAACATTTTGAGGCGTCCGTAGACGGAGCGTAGATAGATCGATTTTATCGAGAATTCGGCGAGCTAAACCGATACTTCGCACATCAAAAGCGTCGAGGCCAGGAACAAAATCCTGTAACGGTTCTATTGCATTTCGAAACGCTATTAAGTTCGTTACGGTCGTCTGGCACTCTTCACGAAGGGCGCTCAGGCCAGATACGTCGCAGGTATCGTAACCTCCATTGACGATGATGGATAGGAGTTCGGTAACAAGCGCCACCGAATCTCCAGAATCCGGGTTACGCAGTATCCGCGAAATACGAGATTTAGCCTCTGTATAACCCTCGCAAACTCTGAAAAACTCCTCAATGTCAGACGCAGACGGCAGATGCTCAAATTTCGCAAAGAGGTCCGACTGATATTCAGATTCATCGGAAAGTAACTTTGCTACCAAAGCTCCGGCCTCAACAAACATCTCAGGGTCTAATTCAGTGGAGGCTGCCCAATCCTGCAATTTTTCGCGCATCGATGCCGCTCGAGAAAAGGCTTCGCTCGCGGACTTGGCGAGGCGGCGAATCTCATCGAGTTCTATTTTGTCATATCGATTTGGTGCAATACCAGACCAGTATCGGTCATTACCCGGTAACTTGCTAACGGCTAAGTCAACGGCCTGTGTAGCTTCTTCCACTTGACTGAGAGTACTTTGGGTTAGTTCTTCCGGTGCCTCAATCGGAGGCTTCAAAAATACCTCGCTGCCTTGTTCCAATGAGTTCGCTGTGGCGATTGATTTACCAAGCACCTCGTAGACCGTAAGACCCGTTGCTCCAAATTCCGCGGCCACGGTATCTACGTAAGAATTCAAAAGCTCACGCAAACGGCGGTATTCTTTTAATTTCTCATCGTAATCAACGGAGAGACGCAGTCGTTGAACTGCTAGCCGTTCTCGGATCGACGAAATCACCTGTTCCCGAGATGACCGTTCCGCTTGAAGCGGCAGAATGAATTCTCCTAATCCCAGCGCTTGTAGCCTTGCTTTAACGACCTCGAGCGCAGCCATCTTTTCAGCTACAAACAAAACCTTTTTGCCGTTGGCGATAGAGGAAGCGATAGCGTTTACAATAGTCTGAGACTTGCCAGTGCCCGGAGGTCCCTCTACCGCCAAGGAGCGACCGTCTGCCATATCAACAAGAACGCTTAACTGAGAAGAATCAGCTTCCGTCACCAGAAGCGGAATTTTCTTTTCCACCTCGGGTGATTCAACATCGTGTTCGTCTGCGAATGGGCTCGCCTCGCCTTGTTCCTTGCCGCCGAGCAACTGAGCAACAACCGAAGAGTTATGAATTTTCGTTTTGTCTGGGTCGAGGTCATGATACATCGCCATCCTTGCGGACGGGAATACACCGAACACCACTTGTCGCCTTACTTTAAGTTCGACATTCTTCGGTTTTAGCTCCGCTACCTGTTTCAAATATTCTTCAACAGATCCACCATCGTAGCTCGGCAGATCGACATCGAAGTCTCTTTTCAACATTTCCGCGAGCACCAAGTTCGCTTCGCCTGGCTCTCCAAGCCCATTGATCCAAAACACCGGACCGTCTTGAGTTTTGGTCTTAGAGACCTCTACCGGCAGCAATACCAAAGGCGCCAATGCGGAAGTGCTGGATTTCGCGTCACGCCACTCAAGCAATCCAAAAGCACCATGAAGAACATTAATGCCGGTTTCCTGAATCCACGTGTTACATTTTGTTGTAAGCGCAGTAAGCTTTCTTTCCAGCTGATCGGGAAGCAGCAAAGTTTGTATCGCGTCGTCTTCATGCCGACCATCATCGTGCGCTTCTGTTGGAAACGGGAGCTCATAATCGGGCGCGACACCGTGTAACTTCGCGTGCTGAGGCAAAGAAACATCACCGGAGAGTTCCCGTTTGGGTAAGCTGAGCTCTTCCCTAACGCGGTCTTTAAGCGCGCGTTCAATTTTTTTCAGCCTATCAGCAGAAACTTCGTCATCTTCGTTAAGTTCAGCTACTAATGCGTTGTACTCTACATCTGTTCTCTGAGCTTCAGAATACGCAACCTTGAACCTATTAGTGTCTTCGTCCAGTGGCTCGTCATCAAGCGATGGAAGCGGCACAAACCTCATTTTACTAGAGTTGGCCAAATTATAAGACAATACGTCGGGAAGCTCATCTACAACTCGGACATATGAAGTTGAACGAGGACTGAGTTTCGCGGATATCAGAGGATTACGTCGCGTAAGGTCCAACAGTCTAGGCCGCAGCGCTTCAATACGTTGTCGAACCCAAGCCTCAAGATTTTCTTCGGACACAAATCCCCTCCGTAAATACCTAGACGTGTTTTGTTACATCAATGCGCGTACGATTAACCAGCCTCAATCATGACGTTTCGAACGAAAAAGCCAATTGTGCTTGCTATTTGATTGCTAGGTGGAACGGGAAGTTAGAATATCTCTCTTCATCGTCAACAGTGCGCTGTTTTAATTGAGAGAAAATGGAGCGGGCGATGAGATTCGAACTCACGACATCAACCTTGGCAAGGTTGCGCTCTACCCCTGAGCTACGCCCGCTCACAATGGGTAGTCCGGCAGCGCCGGAAGCGGTGATAAAGCGCATCTCTGCCTCGGATGCAAGAGGAAAATTGCTAAAAAATGCACTTCATGCACGACGACGTCCGGCATGGCTCGCAACCTGCGCCACATCCAGTAGAAGCTTGCCCACCAGAGCCTCTTGCGGACTGCCTGCTGTACGACATTGCGCGTCTGTCTGCGCGACCAGAGTCATGAGCGTGAGGATGCGATCTGGCGGCCATTTCTGCATACGGCGCTCGAATGCGGGCCATTGGCGATCAAACACGCGCGGGCTGAGCCGCTCGCCGATTTTCGGGCCGTGAATGCCCTCACCAGACACTTCATGCGCACGGTTGAGACGCTTGAGTTGGTTCATCAGCCCGATCAGAACCGGAATGGCGCCTGAGCCTTCTTTGAGTTGATCACCCATCAGACCGGCCAGATCATTGAGCTTCCCATCAAGGGCCAGATCAACAAGATCAAACCCCGTCGACTGGTCTTCCAGAATGATAAGGTTGCGAATGTCCTGTTCAGTCAGCGGACGGTCCAGATCAACGGCATAGAGAGAGAGCTTTTCAATCTCGCCCGGCGCGAGTGACTGATCCTCCAGAAGCGTGCGTAGAAGCAGGATTTCTGCATCCGGCTCCAGGTGCAGTCCGTTGGCGGAGAGCTGGTCGCGAACCCAGTTCTCAAAATCCCGTTCGGACCGTTCAAAAATCTGAAGCGCGATGGCCGATTTATGGTCTTCGAAGGTTTTGCGCAGTTTAGAGCGCGGCGTCAGATCTCCTGCCACAATCAGAAGCTTGCCACTTGGCGGCTCTGACATGTTTTCGATTTCTGTCAGCGCGTCGAGAAAAGGCCGCGCCTCTGTTTCGCGCGCAATACTGACCTGTAAAAGGCTCGCGCCACCGAAAAGGCTTTCAGAACAGAGCGCATCCAGAATACCGCCCGGGTCTTGCTTGGCTTCTTCTGGTGACATACGTCGCCGGTCGAGCGCAGGCTGCGTGCCCTTGATCCATTGCTTTGCGAGGTCTTCGGAAAGTTCGGAAACAGGCGCGCCGGTTTTGCCGAACACCAGTGCAGCGAACACACCGGATGTCGGGTCAGAACAGAAGCTTTCTGCCTGACGCCCCGTCTTCTTCACTTTAGTTGCTGCCCGCGGGCTGGCGATAGGCGCTTTCATCCTGCGCGTGGAGCTGAAGCTGTTCTGCGATCAGATTGGCAGCTTCCATGGCGGCGCGCGCGGACATATCGCGGCGGACAGCAATGTCGTCATAGGCCAGATTACCCGGCGCAGAGCTGACAGAGCTGTTCACGACACCAGACAGAATACCGCGCGGCGTTTCGAGGCGATATTGAGCCTCGCCCTGCACGTTGACACGCGCAGACTGACCGGCCGCCAGAATGGCGAAATCGTTCACATCTTCTTCGTAAGCAATTGTCAGCGCACCGCTTTCAACACCCGGAAGCCCCGGACGCAGAAGCATGAGCAGCTCACGGCGCAGAATATGCCCCGAATAGCCATCAATCTGAGCAATCTGGATAGAGCCCTGTGCAACATCAGACTGGGTAGAATAGACCGGCGAGAACCCGCAAGCCGAAAGGCCAAGAGCAGACGCTGCTAGGAAAAGGCTGGTCAGTTTCTTCATCATCCCACCACAATGTTTACGATGCGTCCCGGTACTACAATCACTTTTCGTACCGTTTTGCCAGACGTATGGGCCGTTACCTGCTCGTTCGAGAGGGCGATTGCCTCAATGTCATCCTTGGATGCATCAGCCGCCACCTGAATTTCAGCACGCTTTTTGCCATTCACCTGAACAGGCATGGAAATTGTGTCATCCTTGAGGAGGCTGTCCTCTAAAACCGGCCATGTGCCCGCAGATACAAGACCTGTGCCGCCAATGCGCGCCCAGCATTCTTCTGCAAGGTGCGGCATGAACGGCACCAGCGCATGAGCCAGGAAACCAGCCGCTTCGACACGTGCGGCCAGAACCGCAGGTGTCGCTTCAAGGCTTTCAGCCTTGCGAAGCGCGTTCACCCATTCATGCACGGTCGCAATCGCAGAGTTAAAGCGGAAGCTTTCAATCGCGTCTTCAATCGCCTGAAGTGCACGGTGCGAGGTTTTACGGATTTCAGTCGCAGCGTCATCCATGTCTGGCAGAGCGACGCCATAAGCAGGCGCGCCTTCCGGAAGCTCGTCAACAACGGCCCAGACTTTCTGCGCAAAACGCCAGGAGCCTTCAACGCCAGACTGGGTCCATTCAACATCGCGCTCTGGCGGCGAGTCTGACAGAACGAACCAGCGGGCAACGTCCGCGCCGAAATCAGAGATAATCTCGGTCGGGTCGACCGTGTTCTTCTTCGACTTGGACATTTTCTCAATCGGGCCAACCGCAACAGGCTTGCCTGTCGTGATTTCAATGAGGGCATTGTCCGTCTGCTCGATCTCTTCCGGCGAAAGCCATTTGTCATCAGCAGATTTGTAGGTTTCGTGCGTTACCATGCCTTGCGTGAAAAGCGCCGCGAATGGTTCGCCGCTTTGCAGAGGCACCAGATCACAGTCACGCATCGCACGCATAAAGAAGCGCGAATAAAGAAGGTGGAGAACCGCGTGCTCTACGCCGCCAATATACTGGTCGACCGGCAGCCAGTAGGCCGCAAGATCAGCATCAACCGGCTTGTCATCAGATGGCGCTGCAAAACGTGCAAAATACCATGAAGAGTCGGCAAACGTATCGAGCGTGTCCGTCTCACGAAGCGCTTCACCGCCGCAGACCGGACAGTTTGTGTGCTTCCATGTCGGGTGACGTTCGAGCGGGTTACCCGGCACATCGAAGGTCACATCGTCTGGCAGGCGCACAGGAAGCTGATCGTCCGGCACAGGATTTGTGCCACACTTTTCACACTTCACGACAGGGATCGGGCAGCCCCAATAGCGCTGACGGGAAACGCCCCAGTCGCGCAGACGGTATGTGGTGGCGCCTTCGCCGAGCTTCAGCTCTTCCAGCTTTTCGATTGCCGCGTTGATCGCATCTTTCGTGGACAGGCCGTTCAGGAAATTTGAGTTATAGATCGTCCCAGGGCCGGTATAAGCCTCGGTGTCGATGGCGTGCGTTTCAGCGTCCGCATCTGGCGGCAGAACCACCGGATTGACCGGAAGACCGTATTTGCGCGCAAAATCGAGGTCGCGCTGGTCGCCCGCAGGCGAACCGAACACCGCGCCAGAGCCGTAAGTCGACAGAACAAAGTTCGCCGCGAAAACCGGAATTTCCCAGTCAGGGTCGAACGGGTGACGCACCTTGATACCCAGATCAATACCGAGCTTAGGCGCTTTCTCGATCGCCTCTTCAGACGTACCGAGCTTTGCGCACTCTTTCTGGAAGGCCGCAATCTCTGGATTGTCGGCTGCCAGCGCCTTGGTGATCGCATGGTCTGGCGCAATCGCAAGGAAGCTTGCGCCGTAGAGCGTATCCGGACGGGTGGTGAAGACTTCAATCGCTTCGCCATGCGTCGCCGCCGCATCGCCGACGATTGGCCAGCGAATGGTCGCGCCGCGTGACTTGCCTATCCAATTTGCCTGCATGAGGCGCACTTTTTCAGGCCAGTTCTCCAGCTTGAGAACTTCGTCCAGCAGATCGTCTGCATATTCGGTGATTTTGAAGAACCATTGTTCCAACTCGCGGGTTTCAACTTCCGCGCCGGACCGCCAGCCCTTGCCGTCAACAACCTGCTCGTTCGCCAGAACCGTCATATCGACAGGGTCCCAGTTCACTTTGGACGTTTTGCGATAGACGAGCCCCTTTTGCATCATCGCAATGAAGATGCGCTGCTGCTGGGCATAGTATTCAGGGTCACAGGTCGCAAACTCGCGCGACCAGTCGAGCGACAGACCCAGCAGTTCAAACTGCTGTTTCATCGCTGCGATATTGTCATAGGTCCAACCCTTAGGGTGGACACCGCGCTGCATAGCAGCGTTCTCAGCCGGCATACCAAACGCATCCCACCCCATAGGGTGAAGTACGTTGAACCCTTTCAGCATTTTATAGCGGGCTACAACATCGCCCATGGCGTAGTTGCGCACGTGACCCATGTGGAGACGCCCCGAAGGATACGGAAACATCTCAAGCACAAAGGACTTTGGCCGGTCGTCCGGCTCGCCTGCTTCAAAAATACGGGCTTCAGACCACGCAGCGCGCCATTTGGGCTCCGTGGTCCGATAATTATAGCGAGACGCCATGAGGCGCCCTCCTTCCGGATCTGAGTTTTAAAACTTAGCTGAAATCGCCGACGCGCAGTTCACGTGCGCGGGTCAGGATCGCATTTTCGAGCTGAATTTCTGTGTCCGGGCTGACAGCTGCGTCTTCCCATCCAGTTGCGCCGCGAACCTGACGGAACGCAGACACATTCACACCGTCAGCGCGAAGGCGTGTATCAAGGATATAAACAGTCAGCTTGAAACGCTCATCAGGCGCTTCCGGCGTAGAATACCAGTCAGTGATGATCACGCCGCCCTGTGGGTCAGCGCTTGCCAGCGGCATGAAATCAACCGTGTCGAGCGTTGCACGCCAGAGAAATGCGTTTACACCAACGATAGTCGCCTGCGTATCTGCCTCTGACTCACGGCTGGAGGAGCTACATCCGGCAACCGTCAGTGCGCATGCCCCAAGAACAGCTGCTAAAGCTCTAAATTTACTCATGATCACTCCCGGCATTCACGCCAAACTGTGTCTTCAAAACGTTTTCCGCTTCGGTGTATAGCATGCACATCGTAAGCTGAAAGTCCCGATCAGCAATCAACAGGTCGAAAATGCGTATCTTCTTTTTAATGTTCCTCGCAGGTATGCCGCTGGCAAGCGCCGCGGTCGCAGAAACTGAGTATGATTTCGACACGGATCTGACCCTTGTGGCGTCCATTCTTTCAGACGAAAGCCAGGGTGTAGAAACCGAAAGTCTGATGGGGGAATTGTCCTTTGGCGGCTCTGCCAGCCAGGTTCTGGAGAGCGGGGTAGAGGTCAGCGCAAACTTTGCCTTCCGCCTGCAGTCAGATCACCCGAACCGCGCAGGCTTTTCAGGGCATATATTAGAGTGTCCACCTGCATTTGCAGGCTGTCCGAGCCTTAACGGACAAGGCGTTCGCGGCGCGTTTTCTCGTATCTCGACGCTGTCTTTCACCGATGAAGCCGGGCCACGCGGCAGTCTTGAACGCGCCTATATCGAAGTAGATGGCGGCTGGGGCGCGCTGGGCATTGGCATAGACGAAGGCGTGGGCGCTCGCTTTTACGAAGGCGGCCCGACCGTCTTCACGCTTGCGCGCGATCATGACCCGATCCTCGATCCGACGGGCATAAACGGTGTGCGCGTTCGCAATGATATCTCCTCCATCGGCGCGAAGGTCAGCTATGTCACCCCGCGCATTCTGGGCCTGCGCGCTGGCCTCTCCTATACGCCGGATGCAGGCACACGCGGTCTGGACCTCGATACAGACAGACGCGCACCCGGCGTGATCGAGCCCGAACTTAATGACGTGATTGAAGTCGGCCTGCAGTTTTCCCGCCTGTTGCGCAGTGCAGACCTTCGCGTCCGCAGCTCGCTGACCTGGTCGCAGGCTAATAGCGCCTCGTCTTTTTATAGCGATACATCGACCACCAGCTTCGGCCTGGAATTCGAACGCCGCGATGCTTTCCGCGTCGGCTTCAGTCTTTTATCCTCGGACAATGGCGGTTTTGGTGACTATTCGGCCGTCAGCGCAGGCGGTGAATGGTATGTCGATGGCTGGGCGATTGGCGTAAACGGCGTTCGCGCCGAAGACGACACGATAGGCTTTACCTCGCAATCTGTGACTGTTGGCGCCTCTCACGAGATCAACGACAAGATCGATTTCACCATCGGCTATCGCGATAGCGAGACCGACTTCGACCTCGTTAACTTTTCTGCACAGAATTCAGCCACTCACAGTGGAGTGTTGCTCGAAGTCCGCATTCAAAAATAATTCAAGATTCATATGCTAGGCTGACCTTTCAATTAACCTGAAAGTCGGCATAAATATCATTATGAAAACGCATTTGCTCATCTGTGCAGGGATTACCCTGATATTCTGTGGCTCCGCCGCAGCGCAGAACGCGTCTGCAATTTCACCTGACGAGTCCAGCTATCTCACACCGAACAGCTGGACACGTAACTTCACTCTGTCCGACACGACACCTAGCCCGAGCGATCCGGTCCCGAGCGTTACGCTTCAGGAACGGTCTCAGGATTTCCAGATTATTGGAACCAGCCGCTGGGCCATGAACCTCAACGTCACCACACGTTCGGAAGATTCTCCGCTGCCACGCGAAGAATACCGTGCAGGCGCGACCTATCAGTTCACGCCGCGCTTCAGCTTTGGTGGTTCTGTGAGCGTTGGTGCTAACGAGCTGGACGACGTGTCCCGCTGGCAGGAACAGGAAGTTGAAGCAGGCGTTCGTCTCGAAACGACCTTCCGCTTCTAAGCTTCTCCCTTAATCCGTATCATCCGGATAACGCGAGAAATCGTCTGACTTGACGATTCCGTGGTCTTCCAGCCAGTTGCGAACCGGCGCAAGCATACGCATGACCGCATGGCGGGTCGGCCGCGATGTTGTAAACGCCGGCAGCCCCTCATCTGCAATCACCAGATCAGCGATATATTTGTGAGGGCCGGTCACGCGGTGATGGGTCGGGCGCACAAAATTCAGATACTGGGAAATCACGCGGTCCACACTACGGCCACGCCCGCCCTGATCTTCGGGCGCGGTGTCACGCAGGATACGGCGCGCAAGGCGCAGATCATCCGGCGTATCGACATAGACTTTAAGGTCAAAAAGCTCAGCAATCGCCGGATCAGACAGAACGTGGATACCTTCGACAATCGTTACGCGCTTCGGAACGACAGTCTCGAACTCACCTTTTTTACGGTCATGCGCAGCGAAGTCGTATACCGGCTGGTCGACGGTTTCGCCGCGCTTCAAAGCTGCGATATCGCGATACATCATCGCCATGTCTTTAGAGCTGACATCATCGAAGTTGATCGTCGCCTCGACTTCTGCGGCCGGCATGCCGACAATGCCGTTCTCTTCGCGGGTCTTGTAGTAATTATCCTCGCCCAGCACGACGCTCAGCTCATCGCCTAGAACGCAGGCGATGGCTTCAGAAAGTGTGGATTTACCGGAACCCGATCCGCCAGAGACAGCGATCAGGCAAACAGTCTGTTCAGGGGGCGTGTGTGGCAAGGTCTGACACCGGTCCGTTCAGCATGAGAAAATGTGAGCGGCTTGCCTGCACGAGAACGACCAGACGGACAAGCCCTTCGCCATCAACTTCGGGCACTATGACGCGGTTTGTACGCCCGCGCGCAAGCATCTCGCCATTTTTGCGCTCGAGAATCCAGCCACCGACCGGGCGGCCATTTAGTTCAGTCGGAAGATCAAATGTGAGGCCCGGAAAAATGCGGGACGGCCAGTTCTCATCCAGATAGCCTTCGGCCGACAGGAACACCTGCACGCCAACATAGGTATTGCCATGGCGGACAATCGCCGCGCCGGCGTGGGAATAATCAGCATTGATCATCACATCGAAGTGACGCGGGCTGAGCTCTAACTGCTCCTGCAACAGGCCCGGATTATAAGTCTCCGGCCAGCCATCGCGGTACCAGGCAAGGTTCTCACCGGCATAACCGAAAATCTCATTCCGGCGGAGGCGGCGCAGACGGTCATCATTGCGAAGACCCTCCAGAGACTGGTGAGAGAAATAGTCCCGCCGCAGCATATCAATGCCATGCAGACGCGCGACTTCGGCGGCGCCCGGATGCCAGGCAACCGGCGGAAGACCCTGCTCTACGCGAACTTCATTGAGGCGGTGAAACATGACCAGCACGTCGCCATCCAGCATCTGCATTTCGGGCGCATTCTCGCCAAGGCAGCGGGCCGCATATTGCAAATAGGAGGAGACATCGGTCGGGAGGGTCTGCGTATGCGCACAGCGCTGGGCAGCCGTCGTGTAGGAAATGTCCACCGGAGCAGGCACCAATTCATCAGCCCCGAGGGACCGGTTAGGCATCTGCTCCAGCAGGATAAAAACGCACAGGAATGTTACGCAGAAATTCAGGGCTCCTGAGAGACTATCCCATCGAGAACCAGGCATTCAGAAGCCCCTGTTAAACTGCGATCACTCTTCGGAATCAGAGGCTTTCTCTTTACCGGTTTCCTGATCAACGACCTTCATAGACAGGCGTACTTTGCCACGATCGTCGAAGCCAAGCAACTTGACCCATACAGTATCACCTTCAGAAACAACGTCCTTCGGGTGTTTTACGCGCTCTTCAGCCATCTGGCTGACATGCACGAGACCGTCTTTAGGGCCAAAGAAGTTCACGAAAGCACCGAAGTCTTTGACGGCAACAACCTTGCCTTCATAAACTTCGCCGACTTCCGGTTCAGCAACGATAGAGTGGATCCACTTGCGAGCCGCATCGATGGACGCCTTATCGAGCGCAGACAGGGTAACCTTGCCGTCGTCTTCGATATTGACCTTCGCACCTGTGGTCTCAACGATCTCACGGATGACCTTGCCGCCAGAACCGATAACTTCACGGATCTTGTCGGAAGGAATCTGCATGCTTTCCATTTGTGGCGCGTTTGCAGAGAGTTCACCGCGGCTTTCGCCGAGCGCTTTGTTCATCTCGCCGAGGATGTGCATGCGACCGCCGCTCGCCTGAGCGAGAGCCGTTTTCATGATGTCCTCAGTGATACCAGCGATTTTGATGTCCATCTGCAGAGACGTGATACCTTCAGATGTACCCGCCACTTTGAAGTCCATGTCGCCGAGGTGATCTTCGTCGCCCAGGATGTCAGACAGAACAGCAACGCCGTCTTCGTCTTTGATCAGACCCATAGCGATACCGGAAACCGGACGCTTGATCGGAACACCAGCATCCATGAGCGCCAGAGATGTACCGCAAACAGTCGCCATAGAAGACGAACCGTTAGACTCGGTGATCTCGGAAACAACGCGCAGAACGTAAGGGAATTCGTCCTTAGTAGGCAGAACTGCCTTCGTTGCACGCCATGCCAGCTTACCGTGACCGATTTCACGACGACCTGCACCGCCCATACGACCTGTCTCGCCGACAGAATATGGTGGGAAGTTGTAGTGCAGCATGAACGACTCTTTGTAGAGACCGTCCAGACCGTCAATCATCTGCTCGTCGTCAGCTGTACCGAGTGTCGCCACACAGATCGCCTGAGTTTCACCGCGGGTGAACAGGGCAGAACCGTGTGTACGTGGCAGAATGCCAACTTCGGAAACAATCGGGCGAACCTGATCAAGTGCGCGGCCGTCAATACGAACGCCGGTCTTGATGATGTCGCCGCGAACGACTTTCGCTTCAGCTTTCTTGAACACGTCTTTGAAGATGAGAGCATCCATGCCCTCTTTCTCTTCAGTCGCAACCAGAGCTTCAGCCGCTTTTGCGCGTGCTTCGCCGACAGCTGCCTGACGTTCAGCCTTGTCCTTGATCTTGTAAGCAGCAGAGAGGTCTGCGCCAACGAGGTCCTGAACCTGCTTCAGTTCTGCAGAGCGATCTTCCGGCTCATAGTCCCAAGGCTCTTTCGCAGCGCGTTCGCCAAGGTCGATGATAAGGTCGATAACTTCCTGAATCGCTTTGTGGCCCGCCATAACAGCGCCCAGCATAATGTCTTCGGAAAGCTCTTTCGCTTCGGACTCAACCATCATGACTGCGTCCTGAGTACCCGCGACGCAGAGGTCGAGGTCGCTCTCAGGAAGAGCCTGAATAGTCGGGTTGATGATGTACTCACCGTCTTTATAGCCAACGCGGCAACCGCCGATCGGGCCCATGAACGGTACACCTGAAATGGTGAGCGCCGCAGATGCAGCAACCATAGCAACCATGTCAGGATCGTTTTCACCGTCATAAGACAGTGCAGTCAGAACGACTTGAACTTCGTTTTTGAAGCCATCAACGAAAAGCGGACGTATCGGACGGTCAATGAGACGTGATGTCAGCGTTTCTTTTTCGGTCGGACGACCTTCGCGCTTGAAGAAACCGCCTGGAATGCGGCCAGCAGCGTAGTATTTTTCCTGGTAGTTTACGGTCAGCGGGAAAAAGTCCTGACCTGGTTTAGCCTCTTTCTGGGCTACGACAGTCGCGAGAACCGTTGTCTCGCCATAGGTTGCCAGCACGGCACCGTCGGCCTGACGCGCTACGCGTCCAGTCTCCAATACAAGCGGACGACCCGCCCATTCTGTCGACACTACATGTTTATCGAACATATATCTCTCTTTTCATACAAAAACCCGCCAGTAGCCGGATTGCCGCTGGCGGGTATTTTCTCGGTTTGCCTTAGCGGCGGAGACCGAGCTCTCCAATGAGCGCCTGATAACGCTCTTCATCACGGGACTTTACATAGTCCAGCAGCTTCCGGCGTGTTGCGACCATTTTCAGGAGGCCACGACGGGAGTGATTGTCTTTTTTGTTGTCTTTGAAGTGCTCTGTGAGGTTTGTAATGCGCTCTGTGAGGATCGCAACCTGGACTTCAGGTGAACCTGTGTCACCTTCTGAACGAGCAAATTTCTTGACCAGCTCTTGTTTCTTTTCAGCCGTAATCGACATCGCAATACTTTCTTTCTTCGCCCGCTTTGGGGAGGGCGTGAGTTATAGCCAGATTGGCATTGGAAACAGGTCGCTTGCCTCAGTTCAGCGCATGCCGAGATGTCGTCCAGCAGGGCTAAGTGCGACACAGGTCGACCCGTGGCGCGCTTATGACAGAAAATGCCCTGAAAGGAAAGACCTGTTGGGGCGTGGCGCGCGCCCCTGCGCATTACCTTCGAATTATTTTTTTCGGTTAATCTGCGGTTAAGGTCTTCATAACGTCCGTTAACCGATACGGGCATAGCTTTCACGCCATGCTCAAGATTTCGCGCCGCGCCCTGCGCTTCTATTTTATCGGTATCGCGCTGATCGCTCTGATGACGACAGCCGGTCATATGCTGATCACCCGCGTTGTGGGTGACCAGCAAGCCTATGCATCCGTTATCAACCTGTCGGGTCGCCAACGTATGCTGTCCCAGCGGATCGCACTCAATGCGCAAGGTTTGCTGCTGACGAACACGCAACGCGACTATGATGCGCTGAGCCAGTCTCTCGATGAATTCGAATCCGCACACACAGCCCTGATGACCGGATCACCTCATCCGCGCCTCACATGGACTGCGCCGGTTAACGCATCTACAGATGCTATCTATCGCGGCGAAACCAATCTTGATGGGCAGGTGCGGGATTATGTTAGCCTCGGACGCATGATGCTGGCCGACGAGACACGCACGCAAAGTGTGGCCGATGCGCTGCGCGATCAAAGCGCGGGCGAGCTGATCAATGGCCTTGAGCTTGCCGTCAGCGAATATCAAACCGAAGCAGAAATTGCGAGCGACCGCGCCATTCAGATTGGCGCTGTCCTCTGGGTCGCGACCCTGGTCATGCTCATCATAGAATGGGTGTTCATCTTCAAGCCGCAGAATGATCGGCTGTATCGTCTGATCAGAATGCTTGTGAGGCAAAAACGCCGTATTGGTCAGGCTCGAGAACGATTTCTACTCGCGGCGACATCCGTTCGCTTCGGCGTCTGGGATAGACCAGACACATCTAAAACCCGAATAGAGTTCACAGAGTCATTTTTGCGCGCGATGAGCATTCGAAATTCTTCCGATATCGAACAAAGCTGTGATGGATTTTTAGATCTCGTCCACCCGGACCAGAAGGAAGACACTCGCAATTGCCTGTTCTCCGACGCAGCCTATCGGGAACAGGATGCGACTATGGTGCATCTTCTTCGGATCGGGCCAGATGAATATCGATGGTTCCAGACCAAGCTCCGCAATCTGGACTATGACAAGAACGGTGTTCCGCGCCGCCAGGTCGCCTGTATCTTTGATATCCACCGACAAAAACTCGCCGAACAGATCAAGAGCGAATTCGTCTCGACGATGAATCACGAGCTTCGCACTCCGCTCACCTCCATCAAAGGCTCACTTCAGCTCTTATCGTCTGGCAAGCTGATGGAGCTGAACCCGTCAGCGGGTCATCTGGTTGGCATGGCGATTACGAATACCGAGCGACTATCTGCGCTTGTTGAAGGTATTCTCGATCTTGAGCGCCTCGATGCAGGCCGTATGCCTGCGGCGCCGGAAACCCTTGCGCTGAAAGATGTGCTCGGCCAATGCGTCGAGAATGCCGAAGGCTATGCCAACGTCCATGGAATTGAGATTGTCAGGGGCTGCTGCGCGGGCGCAGACGCGCTCATACATGTGGATCCGTCATATCTGGCCCGCGTCATGGACAATCTTCTGTCAAACGCCATCAAGTTTTCCGGTGACTCCAAGCAGATCACCGTCTCCTGCGACGCCAATGACGATCATGTCTCCTTCAGTGTAGCCGATCAGGGTATTGGCATTGATCCGGAATTCCGCGAGCGCATGTTCGACCGCTTTACGCAATTTGACGGCAGCTCCACCCGCGCCCAGCAAGGCTCAGGCCTCGGGCTGGCTATTGCTCGGGAGCTGGTAAACCGCATGCACGGAGAGGTGAGCTGCACATCTGTTCCGGGCGAAGGCTCTACGTTCACCGTCACCCTGCCCCGCGCGCATGCCGTCACAAGCGGACAGATCATTGAGCTGGCTTCGCAGCACACGGCAGCCTGACTCTGATCGCTCGGAACGGATAAGCATCGCCTCATAGCGCAATTCCAGCGCGAAAATGTTGCGACATAACTTAAAAATGTCTTGCGCCCTCACGCCCTCGCATCAGTCGGGGGCGTTTTTTTATTCTAAAAATCAAGGCGAACGCGCGAGATTCAGGGTTTTCTGAATTATTTGCATAGGTATGTTGACAAACTTACACATCTTGCATATATTAATCTCGACAAAGGAACACAAACGGTGCCTCCCCAGACGCCGAAACAGAAAGGAGCTTATTATGAAAAAGCTTGTTTATCGTGGTTACGAAGTTCGCGCTGCTAACGACAATGCAGCTTCGAAAAAAGACGCAAAACTCTTCTATCGCGGCGCACCAGTCGCAGCGAAAGCAGAAGCGTCTGCACACAAGAACACCGCACGCCTCATCTATCGCGGCAATGCCGCTGCATAATTCGAAAAATTAGAGGCGAACCTGGACTGCCCCCCAATCTTTCCAGGTTTTCTAAGGGGCTGCCCGTCCCCAATTTCCCGGCAGCCCTTTTTTCTTGCCTGCCGTTTCCCTCGACAGCACGTCAGGTCAGATCTGGAAAACGCGAAACGGCTTGAAAAAGCCCGCGCGGATTTCACCAAGCGCCAGCGCCGTACCGTCAGCCATGGCAAGCGCGACCCGATCATCAGAATCGTCACCCTGTAGTTCGGCCCGTAGCGTCTGGAACTTGCTCATTTCATGCGGCAGCAGGCGGAACTCATTGCCATTGCGCAGCTTCATCTCTCCCTCAGAAGAAATCTCGATCGCCGGAATGTCGTCCAGCGCAGCCTCGATTGGCACGAGCAGGCGCCTGCGGGTTTCAAGGTCGCTGACGGCTTCGAGAAGTTCTGGCGAATTACCTTCAGAGATTTCAAAATTGCCGACGCGGGTGCGTTTCAAAGCGGAGACATGCCCTTCAAGGTCTAGCTTCGCTGCAAGGTCGCGCACGAGCGAGCGAATGTAAAAGCCTTTGCCACATGTGACATGGATAATTGCTTCATCGCGGGTGGAGGCCTCATCAAGGCGCGCTTCATAGAGCGTCACCTGACGCGATTGCAGCTCAACCTCTTCACCGTCGCGTGCGAGATCATAGGCACGCTCTCCATTCACCTTGATGGCGGAGAACTTTGGCGGGACTTGCTCGATGTCACCGACAAAAGTTGCGAGCGCCGCCGCAATATCTTCCATGCTGGCGCGCGCGCCTGATTGCGCGACCACATCGCCTTCGCGGTCCTGCGTGGTGGTTGATGCCCCCCAGGCAATCGTAAACGTGTAGTCTTTGTCTGCATCCATGGCGTAGGCAGACGTTTTGGTCGCCTCACCAAACGCAATCGGAAGCACACCGTCAGCCAGCGGGTCCAGCGTACCGCCATGACCGGCTTTCTGGGCGTTGAACAAACGCTTTACGAGGCCGACGGCCTGCGTCGATGTCATCTCCACCGGCTTGTTGAAATTGAGCCAGCCATGGACCGGATCGCCCTTACGGTTTTTCTTGCGTGCCAAAACACATACCTCTCAGATCATCGCCGGATCGGACGGCGTATGATCACTGCAGACCTGAACAGGAACGGGATGTTCCATTTTAGAATTTGGTGATTGGGGCGCTTGTCTAGCCTGTCAGTTATGGGGCGTAAACCCGAAATCCGGCGCTTCTTTTACATAGAGGTGGCTGTGGCTATCGACCATTCGGCCATCATATTCCGATAGCATGCGGCAGACAGGTGCCTCTCCGAACAACTGCGGCTCTGTATAGGTGAAGGCCACACAGCCGAGAAACACTTCGCAGGCGATTGCGCAGTCCATAGGCGTCTCAACCGCCCATTCCTCATTACCATCGCGCAGCACCGTGACCTCTTCCAGATCGGAAACATTCACGCCGGCATTCCAGCTGAAATTCTCGATCCGGCGCGCTGGCTGATAGTCTTCGCCATCGGGCGAGACAGATTGCGCCATGGCTGGCAGCGCGAAGAGTGCACTAAGGCAGAAAAGATCGATCCGAAATGTCATCAGAAACGATCTTTAGTCTGATGCCCATTCATCTGCAACGGCGCGGCCTGTATCCGGAAAATCAGTGAAGAAGCCTGTTGCACCCGCATCGAGGATGGCGCGGATTTCGACTTCAATGGTTTCAAAGCCGGGCGCGATATCATCATCGCGGAAGGTCCATGCATGTACTTCAAGGCCAAGGTCGCGTGCACGCTGCGCATAACCCGTCGGCTCTTGCGTGCGATAGTCCAGAACAAGCGTTTTGAATGGACCGACGCCATCTGCGTATTCAGCAATGTCTTCCAGCTGATAGCTCGGTGCGCCGTCCATCGCATAGCCTTCAGGATAAACAAGCTGAACAAGCGGAATGTTGTCGAAGGCGTGCCTGTCATTCAGGTCGCGCAGAATACCGTCCTCGAAAGACTGCACATAGATGGGCAGGTCGCAGTTATAATCTTTCAACGCAGTCAGCAGCGCGGTTTCCAGCGCTCCGGCCATATCGAGACCGCGCGTCGCATGGTGTTCAGGCCATTTCGTTTCTGGATAGACACCGAACGCTGCATAGCTTCCCTGATTGATGTCCGCACTATCGTATGGGCGGCAACTACGCATAGCGAGCGCCAAAACGCGATCAAACCGAGGTATTGGCAGAATGTCATTATGCGTATGGTCGCGGCCCGCGCGGACCTGCCGGGCGCGTAGTGTGCTCAGCTCTTCATAGGTAAAATCCCAGACGAACCAGTCTGTAAGCTCAGTGCCGTCCGGACCGGTGACCGTGGTGCGGCGATCTGAAAACTCAGGATGATCGGCAATATCTGTCGAGTCTGACAGCCATGGATCATGGCGCGCCACAAGCACGCCGTCAGAGGTCATGACCAGATCGGGCTCGATAAAGTCAGCGCCCATATCAATGGCAAGCTCATAGGCGTCCAGCGTATGTTCAGGCAGATAGCCGCTCGCCCCGCGATGGGCGATCACCGTGATATCGCTGCGATCAACAACCGTTTCAGCGACTGGCGAAGGCGTTGCCGTGCAAGACGCCAGAATGCCTGCCAGTCCGGCAGAAACGATTGAAAGATTGCGCATTTTACTCTTCTTCGCCGTCTTCAAAGCCTTCGCGTTCGGCGACTTTGTCGAGCAGTTTGTCCATCGCAGACGCTTCGTCATAGCTTTCATCGGCAAGGAAGCGCAGCTGCGGGGTGAACTTCATATCGATATTGCGACCGAGCTTGCCACGAATGAAGGCGGACGCGCGGTTCAGCGCATCAGCAACGGCTTTAGCGTCATTGCTGCCAACCAGCGGCGAGCAGAAAACCGTTGCGTGCTTCAGGTCGGGAGAGGTCCGTACCTCACCAACGGTCACAGAGACGCCCTGAAGCGCCGGATCACGAAATTCCTCGCGCGCGAGAATATCGACAAGCGCGTGGCGCACGAGTTCTCCGGCACGGAGCTGGCGCTGGGATGGCCCCATTGGGCCGGTAGATTTATGTTTCTTATTCATGCGGCCTCTCTAACAGAGAAATAAGGCGATGTGCAGACAGAAGATCACACTTCTTCTATGAGTTCCGGACCCTGATTGCGGACATTCCCAACCTTCGGGTCGACCACCCAGGCATGCATCTCATCGGTCGGGTATGGCTCGAACAGATCATCCATCTTGCGATAGTCACCATCAATCCAGCGCGCATAATTATCCGGGTGAATTATCACCGGCATGCGCGTGTGAATACCCGCCATCAGATCATTCGGCTGGGTGGTGAGAATGGTGAAGGTATTCAGTTCGGATCCATCAATATGTGCGCAATCCCAGAGCCCGCCAAAGCAGAACCAGCGCCGGTTGCGTAGCCCGATCGCAAAGGGGATTTTGGAATTGCCCTGACGCGACCATTCATAAAATCCGCTTACCGGAATGAGGCAGCGCTTATGACGGAACGCGCCGCGATAGCTCGCCGCTTCATGCGCGGTCTCCACACGCGCATTAAAGGTCGAAAACTTCTTCTCAGACAGAGGCTTATTCCACCAGCTCGGCACCAGCCCCCAGAGCGATGGAAACATCTCCATCTCATGCGTGTCGAGATTTCGACGCACGACCGGGCTGATCGTCATAGGCGCGATATTGTATTTGGCTTCTGGTGGATCGACGTTCTCAGGCGGAATAATGCCAAGGCTGTCGCGATATTCTTCCCAGCTCACACCATGTCTGAAAAATCTGCCGCACATAGACTCGCCTCCTGTCAGGGCGCGAGTGTAGCGGGGATCGGAAGAAAGAACAGATCAGGCAGCGAGATCAGTGTGTTCGCCGGACGCGCGGTCACGATATTCCTGAAGCACGTCGATCGCGGTTTTACGATCTTTGCGCTGCTCGAACCAATTCGTCGGAATGAGCACGTCGTCGCCATCCATCACGTGAACACGAATGAAGTTCCTGTCGGCGGTAATGTCGCTAATGCCATCCCATGAGATACGGGTTCGGATATGGCCTCGCGTCCAGAAAATACCGGCCTCATCGACTTCAACATCGGTATGTTTGCCGACCTCGGATGTACGCCCATAGCTATGGCGATACGACCAGCGCATGAAAATAAGATACCATGTGATACCGGCCATGGCCGCAACGAGGCTGGCGCTCAGAAGCGTCCAGTATGGATCAACGCCGGCACGCTCCAGCGAGGCAGACACAATGGTCGACATGCCGGCCGCAATCGCAGGTGCGGTGACACCCGCATAATAAACAGATGTCGGTCCGACACGTCCGGAACGAACCCGGCGCGCAAGCTTCTTCATTTGTTTTTGGGAAACGGTTCCGCCCACCCTTAGAGTTGGCAGCTCAGATGCATTCAAAGCGTCGGCATCTGCGAGATCAGACTGAATCAGGGTTGCGGTCATACCATTCAGGTTAACCGCAACACCTGTTTCTGTAGTAATTCAAAAGCGTGAAATTTCACGCTTCTGCAAATTTTATACGTTCACTTCGAGTTCGCGCTCGATCATTTCGACCTGGAAGCACTCGATAAGGTCGCCAACGCGCATGTCTTCATAACGCTCGAACGCCATACCGCACTCAATGCCTTCTTTGACTTCAGGCACTTCGTCTTTGAAGCGCTTGAGCGTGGAGAGCATGCCTTCGTGGATGACCACGTCGTCGCGCAGAAGACGCACACCGCAACCACGTTTCACAACGCCTTCGGTTACGCGGCAACCAGCAACCTTGCCGACCTTGGAAATGTTGAACACTTCGAGGATCTGCGCGTAGCCGATGAATGTTTCGCGTTTTTCCGGAGCAAGCATGCCGGAAAGCGTGTCGCGGACATCGTTGATCAGGTCGTAGATCACTGAGTAATAGCGAATTTCTACGCCTTCTTTCTCAGCGAGCTCACGCGCCTGTTTGTTCGCACGTGTGTTGAACGCGATGATCGGCGCACCGGAAGACTGCGCGAGAAGCACGTCGCTTTCGGAAATACCGCCCACAGCGCCATAGATGACACGTGCACGAACTTCTTCGTTTGACATTTTCTCGACGGCCTGCGTGATCGCCTCAACAGAACCCTGCACATCGCCTTTAACAACGAGTGGCGCTTCCTGAGTTTCAGCCGAACCGTCTTTGAGGCGGTTGAGCATCTGCTCGAGGGAGGCTTTCGCTGTAGATGTACCGCGAGCCTGCTTCTTCATGCGGATACGATAGTCGGTAATTTCACGAGCACGCGCTTCAGAATCGACCACAACAAACGGATCGCCCGGATCCGGCGCACCGTCGAGGCCAAGCACTTCTGCCGGAACCGTCGGGCCAGCTGACTTCAGCTGTTGGCCGCGTTCGTTAGTAAGCGCACGGACTTTACCCCATTGCGAGCCGGCAACGACAATGTCACCGCGTTGCAGTGTACCGCGTTTGACGAGAACAGTTGCGACAGGACCACGGCCCTTATCGAGCTGGCTCTCGACGACAACGCCATCAGCGTCACGGTCAGGGTTAGCCTGAAGCTCGAGGATTTCGGCCTGAAGCGTGATCGCCTCAGTCAGTGCATCCAGACCCATTTTCTCTTTCGCAGAGACTTCGATCGCCTGAACTTCACCGCCCATAGCTTCGACCTGAATGTCGTACTGCAGAAGCTCTGTGAGAACTTTCTGCGCTTCGGCATCCGGCTTATCGATCTTGTTGACCGCGATGATGATTGGCACGCCAGCCGCTTTCGCGTGGCTGATCGCTTCAATCGTCTGAGGCATCACGCCATCGTCGGCTGCAACAACGATAATACAAATGTCTGTAATATCGGCGCCGCGAGCACGCATGGCAGAGAACGCCGCGTGGCCCGGAGTATCGAGGAAGGTAATCTTGTCGCCGGATTTCAGCTGAACCTGATACGCACCGATATGCTGGGTGATACCACCCGCCTCGCCAGCGACCACGTCAGTTGAACGAAGCGCATCGAGAAGCGACGTCTTACCATGGTCGACGTGGCCCATAATGGTCACGACAGGTGGACGGCCTTTCAGATCAGCTTCGTCATCGTCCGGTCCTTCAAGACCGATCTCAACGTCCGCTTCGGATACACGTTTCACAGTATGGCCGAACTCTTCAACGATGAGTTCTGCGGTATCGGCGTCGAGCACGTCATTCGCGCGCATCATCTCGCCCTGCTTCATCATGTATTTCACGACGTCCGCAACACGCTCTTTCATGCGGTTTGCGAGGTCTGAAAGCGTGATGGTTTCAGGTACGATAACTTCGCGAGCTGATTTCTCGGACTTGTCGCTGCCACCCATACGGCGTTCGCGTTCGCGCTCACGGGCGCGGCGAACAGACGCAAGTGAACGTTGACGATCCTCGTCACCATCTAGCGCAGCTGCAATTGTCAGCTTGCCCTGGCGGCGCTTAGGTTCGCCACGCGTCTGGCGTGCAGGTTTAGCCGGTTCGATTTTCGGCTTCTTGCTCTTAATGCGACCACCAAGCTCGCCGAGTGCACCAGCACCAGAAACTTCCTTAGGTGGTTCAGGGCGACGTGGACCTTCTTTCGGCGCACGTGCCTCGACAGGCTCCTCGGCTTTTGCCGGTGGCTTCTTGGTCTTGTTGGTTTTCGCTTCCTGAGCAGCAATCGCAGCGGCTTCTTCAGCCTGTTTGCGTGCTTCTTCTTCAGCCTTCTTACGGGCTTCAGCTTCTTCACGCTCCTGCTCTTCGCGCTGGAGACGGTCCTGCTCTTCTTTCAGGCGGCGTTGCGCATCCTGTTTCGCAGCATCTTCGGCCTTGCGCTTCTGTACGTCTTCTTCGCGCTTTTTCAGAGCGGCCTGACGTGCACGCAGCTCGGCTTCGGTAATACCAAGTTTCTTGGCAAGCTCGGCAGCTTTCGACGGACCAGCGGGTTTGGCCTTTGTCGGTGAGCTCGCATCAGCACCAGATTTCGTTGCCTTGGTCGGAGCCGCAGAAATACGCTTCTTCTTTTTCTGCACGACGACCTGTTTGGAACGCCCGTGTGAGAAGCTCTGCTTGACTACGCCCGTGTCTTTCCCACGCCCGAGGGAAAGCTGCTTACGGCCACCATCTGAATCTGACTTTGTTTTATCTGTATCGCTCATCGACCACCAAATCTAAATACATACTCGCTTCGCACCGGGGACCAGCACGAAATCTCTCTACTCGACCGCCCCAGAATACCATACGTCGCCAGAGATCTGGCGAAACTCGTACAGCCTACGATAGTCACTTGTCCACATGTCTGCGAACCGACCGGTTTTCAGCAGACCATGTACCACATTGTCACGGCCTAAGGCCATGCCCAATTCCGAAGAAGACAGCCCTGAGGCGACGCGTACCTTTTCCCATAGGCCTACAGCGAGGCCCATGATCTTGCGTCGGCCATCTGATGCGCCATCCGACGCCTCCAGAAGCCAGCCCGGGGAACGCCCTTCAAGCGCGCCGCGGACCTGATCAAATCCTAAGATAAGTGCGCCAGAGCGTTTTGCCAGCCCCAGAGTGGACTGACAGCGCTGCAATAGCTGATTTTCGACCTGTTCCACCAGATCTTCAGGCAGTTTCACCTGACGCTTAAAGCCGCGTGCAAAGCCACCTTTGGAGCCAACGAGCTCTTTGACCGCATCGCGGTCGCAACGCACCCAGACACCACGGCCCGGCAGTTTTCCGGCAATATCCGGCACGACGCCGCCATCCGGCGACAGCACGAAGCGGATCATGCGCGACGCAGGAAGTTTTTCCCGTGTCGCAAGGCACATGCGGAAGGGTGACCCGGCTTTTTTCGCCGGGCCAGCATCCATAAGGTCCTGATTGTCGTCTACGCTAGGGTCGGACTCATTGAGGATCTGCGTCTTCATCGGCGCCCTCCTCACCGCTCTCTTCAGAGAAGTCAGCCTCATCGAGGTCTGCCAGCTCTTCCAGAGCGTCATTGCCGATATCATCAAGCGCCATAAGTGCGCGCTCTTCTTCGGTCAGTCCAAATTCGTTCACAGCGCCTTCTTCAGCTTCGTCGTCATCAACGAACTGCGCTTCCAGCTCCGCAAGTTGTTCGTCATCGATCCAGCCAACCTGGTGACGCGCACGCATCACGAACAGTTCAGCTTCGTCAGCGGACAATTCGCCCTTCGGCAGAAGACCCGCCTGGAAGACAGGCTTGCCATCCGGGCCCGGCTCACGCCAGCCAGTCAGATCGTCCGGCACGAGACCCGCAACGTCTTCGACTGTCTTGATGTCGTTCTCGCCAAAGATCACTGCCAGTTGCAGCGATACGCCGTCCATTTCCAGAACCGCATCATCAACGCCAAGCTCGAGACGTTTTGCGTTAAGCTCTTCGTTCTGACGCTCGAGGAACTCGCGGGCACGTGTCTGAAGCTCTTCAGCGATCTCGTCGTTAAAGCCTTCAATGCTCGCCAGATCGTCATGCTCGACGAAGGCAATCTCTTCGACAGACTCAAAGCCTTCTGTTGCCAGAAGCTGCGCCAGTGTCTCGTCCGCATCGAGCGCTTTCATGAAGAGCGCTGTACGTTCCTGGAACTCGCGCTGATAACGCTCGGAGTCCTGAGTTTCTGTCATCAGGTCGATCTGCCAGCCTGAAAGCTGTGTCGCCAGACGGACGTTCTGACCACGACGGCCAATCGCGAGCGGGAATTGCGCATCCGCAACAACCACTTCAACGCGCTGCTCGTCTTCGTCCAGAACAACCTTGGTGACTTCCGCAGGCTGAAGCGCGTTGACGATGAATGTCGCCGGATCTTCAGACCATGGAATGATATCGATCTTCTCGCCGCCAAGCTCGCCTACAACGGCCTGGACGCGCGCACCGCGCATACCCACACACGCACCGACAGGGTCGATAGAGGAGTCGTTAGACCAGACACCGATCTTCGCACGTGAACCCGGGTCACGGGCACAGGATTTAATCTCGATCACGCCTTCGTAGACTTCAGGCACTTCCTGCGCGAACAGGGCAACCATGAAGTCAGGGTGTGCGCGGGAGAGGAAGATTTGCGGACCTTTAACCTCGCGGCTCACCTTATAGAGGTAAGCGCGAACGCGGTCGCCATTCTGATAGTTCTCACGCGGGATAGAGTCGCCGCGGCGGATAATGCCTTCAGCGCGGCCAAGGTCGACAATGATGTGACCATGCTCGACGCGCTTGACGATGCCATTGATGACTTCACCGACGCGGTCTTTGTATTCGTCATACTGACGGTCGCGCTCGGCGTCGCGAACCTTCTGCATGATAACCTGTTTCGCAGTCTGCGCGCCAACACGGCCAAACTCGAACGGAGGAAGCTCTTCACGGATTTCGCCGCCGATTTCGATTTCAGGGTCGATCTCGCGCGCCTGATCGAGTGTCAGCTGCTGGATTTCATCTTCCAGTTCTTCGTCGGCAACAACCGTCTGAACACGCCAGAGTTTCTGCTCACCCGTTTTCGGGTCGATCTTCGCACGAATGTCGTGCTCCTGACCGTAACGCGAGCGGGCAGCTTTCTGGATCGCCTCTTCCATCGCCTCGATGACGATCATGCGGTCGATATTTTTCTCAGCTGCAACTGCGTTAGCAATCTGCAGGATTTCAAGCCGGTTCGCTGAAACGCCGATAGCGCTCATGACTGGTTTTCCTCTTCCGTATCGGGCGCATCGCCCTCTTCTTCAATTTCGTCGAAGCTGCCGTCTTCTACATCGGCCAGTTCACCCTGAGCCTGAGCAAGATCGATCAGTTCATCAGTGAGCACGAGGCTCGCTTTGCTCATGTCGGCAACGTTTGCTTCCAGCTCGGTATCATCATCGAGCTGGAGCTTCACAACGCCGTCAGCCTCTTCCGTGATCACGCCCTGAAAACGGCGACGACCATCAATTGGCATCGAGAGTTCAACCTTTGCCAGATGACCGGCCCAGCGCGCAAAATCCTTCGCGCGTGTCAGCGGGCGGTCAATGCCCGGCGTTGAAACCTCGAGATGGTATTTATTGTCGATGAAGTCATGCACATCGAGCGCCGGAGAAATGGCACGCGAGAATTTGGCGCAGTCTTCAACGTCCGTTCCGCCGTTCGTCTTCTCGACCATGATCTGCAGCGTAGGCGTACGCCCGCCCATCATACGAATGCGCACGACCTCAAGCCCCAGAGCCTCAGCTTCAGGTTCGATGGATTTCAGAATGCGCTCTTCAATGCCTTTGATGGTAATCAAGATTGACTGACTTTCAGGAACGAAAAACGGCGACCCGGTTTTCCCCGAGCCGCCGCCAACTATTTAGCGATTTGAGGCTCTTATAACGCTTAACGATGATCTTGTCGAGCATTTGTGTGAGGCGGCTGTGATACCTGCATCTACACTTCACACAAATGTCAGCCGATATACGCCGTAAGACCAACACTCAGGGTCGGTTATTCGATGTGCCGCATGCCGGTTTTTCTTGCAAAACGATATGCTGGCTTCCATATTATAGGCAATCCGCAATAGTGCGGGCTGACCTAATAAGGTGGAATTATGAACGATTTCAATTTCGCTCGTGCAGGCCAGATGCCCGCCGGCACAATGGACGCGTCGGTTGATGTAGGCCTGCGCAAGTTCATGCTTGGCGTGTTCAACAAAATGGGACTGGGCCTCGCATGGACGGCTATTCTCGCTTTTGTTGTTGCGAACACTTCACTGATCAACATGTTCTTCGCAACGAACGCGGCTGGTGAGATCACAGGCCTTTCGATCCTGTATTACATCGTAGCTTTCGGCCCGATCGCCATTCTTTTCGGTTCGGCTTTCGTCATGAAGAACCCGTCTCCGGTTGGCGCTAGCGTCATCTACTGGTCGGTCGTTTCTCTGATCGGTACTGGCATGGGTCTTCTTGTCTGGGTGTACGCAGGTATTCCAGACGGCATGGCAACTATGGCCAAAGCCTTCCTGACGACTGCAATCGCGTTTGGCGGCATGTCACTCTGGGGTTACACAACGAAGCGCGACCTCACGCCAATTGGTAACTTCCTGATGATGGCCGTGTTTGGCCTGATCGCAGCGATGATCATCAACATGTTCATCGCAAGCTCTATGATGAGCTTCTTTATCTCAATTGGTGGTGTGCTGATCTTTGCTGGCCTGACCGCGTTCGACACACAGCGCCTCAAATTCCAGTATTACGAACTGGGCGGCAATGAGCGCGCAATGTCAGTTGCAACAACTTACGGCGCGCTGAGCCTCTACATCAACTTCATCAACATGTTCCAGTTCATTCTGGCGCTGATGAGTGGTGGCGACGACTAAGCTCAGGGCAAATGCCTGAAACATCAAACCCCGGCTCCGGCCGGGGTTTTTTATTGCGCGCAAGACACTGCTTGTCGGCGCACCTCACTCCGCGTTAGATTCAAATCCGGTATGGGGTGAGAACGGGACGAAACATGATTTCCTACATTTTTATTGGCCTGGCGGCGCTTTGCGTGACGATCACCGTCATCATCTACAACACGCTGACAGCCAAAAAGCTGATGGTCGACAATGGCTGGTCTGACATTGATGTGCAGCTGAAACGCCGCGCCGACCTTATCCCGAACCTTGTCGAGGTGGTGAAAGGCTATGCCGAGCATGAGCGCGGCACGCTGGAAGAGATTATCGAGACACGCAACCGCGTCCTCACCGCTCCGGACGAACCAACCGCAGAACGTCAGGCGGGCGAGAGCGAGATCAGTCAGGGGCTGACACGCCTGTTTGCGCTGGCAGAGGCCTATCCGGACCTGAAAGCCAATGAGCAATTCCTCTCTCTTCAGAAAGAGCTTTCGAAAACAGAGGACGAGATTTCCTATGCCCGCCGCTTCTTTAACGGCGCGGTGCGCGACTATAACACCGCGCGCGAGAGCTTCCCGTCCAACATTTTCGCCGGCATTTTTAATTTCGGCCCGCGTGAGTTCTTCGAGATCGAAGAGGTCGACCGCCTGAACCCGAATATCTCTCTGAACGGATAAGCCCTATGGTCCGCGCCCTTCTGATCAGCCTTGCCACGCTGTTGTTCACTCTTCCGGGCTTCGCGCAGGAACGTATTCACGATTTTGATGTCGATATCGAAGTCCGTACCGATGGCGACTTTGTTGTCTCCGAAAGCATTGCAGTTACCGCGATGGGCCAGTCCATCCAGCGCGGTATCTTCCGCGCCCTGCCCCGCTATTTCGGCAATGAGGAAAACCACCGGTTCGAGTATCGCTATGATGTGATGGAGGTGACGCGAAACGGGCGCGAAGAACCCTACGAGACTTATAGCGAAGATAACGCCTATTATATCCGGATCGGTGACCCCGATATCTATCTGCCGCGCGGTGAGCGGCAGACTTACGAAATTCGTTATCTCGTCAGAAATCAGGTCCGCTATAATGAGAGCTTTGACGAGCTTTACTGGAACGTCACCGGCTCCTACTGGGATTTCCCGATTGAAAAAGCGAGCGTGACCGCGCGCTTTCCAGACGGGGTAAGCTTTCAGGATGTCAGCCTTTATACAGGTCCGCAGGGATCGACACGAAGCGATGCCCGCGCAGACATTCTGGACAATACGGTTGAGGCGCGCATTACCCGCGCTCTGGGCCGTCAGGAAGGCTTCACCATGTCGGTATCCTTCGACACGGGCCTGATCGATCCGCCATCAGCGGCAGACAAGTTTGACCTCTGGCAGCAGCTCTGGCTCGGCCTCGTGCTTCTGGCCGCGTCTCTTTTTGGAGTGGTCTTCTTCTATTACCAGTCCTGGCAACGTGTCGGGCGGGATGCATCCCGCCTGCCGGTCTTCCCGCATTATCACCCGCCAAAAGGCATTTCTCCAGCCGCCGCGCACTATGTCTATCACCGCAGCTTCAAGGGCAATAAAGCCTTCACCGCGAGCCTGATGGACCTTGGCGTAAAAGGCTATCTGGAGATCGATTCCGACAAGAAGGAAGTTACGTTCACGCGCAAGGATGCAGATTCTGAAGGCCCGTTGCCGGAGATTGCACCTTACCAACGCGGGCTTCTCAATAAGCTGATGGGCACCTCTGGCAGCAAGACCATTGGTAAGAAATATGACTCCGGTTTTGCGACCGCGTACAAAGATTTTAAAACCACAGTGTCCAAGGATTACGGCAATCCGTAATTCAAATGGAACACCGGCTATGTGCTGTTTTCCATGGTGGCGAGCCTTATCGCGATTGGCATCGCGCTCGCGGTCACGATCAATTGGACAGTCTGGCATGCCGTGGCGATTGCAGCCCTGATCATCGTCAATCTGGTCTTCATGTATCTCATGCCCGCGCAGACCAGAAAGGGCGAGAAAGCGCGTTCTGAGATCGCCGGTCTGAAGCTCTATATGGAGAAGGCTGAAAAGGCGCAGATGAACTCGGTCGACCCGCATGGCGACCGTCTGCCGCCTATGTCCAAGGCCCGATATGAAGAGCTATTGCCCTATGCGATCGCGCTTGATGTCGAAAAGCCGTGGACGAAATACTTTGAAGACGTACTGCCGGAAGAGGCCCGGAATTATAATCCCGGCTGGTATACCGGTCATATGATGGGCCACTCGCTCCATTCCATGAACCGCGCCATGGAAAGCTCGATCAGCTCAGGTGTCGCAACGGCATCCGTTCAGCCATCCTCCAGCTCTGGCGGTGGTGGCGGAGGGTTTTCCGGCGGCGGCGGCGGTGGTGGTGGCGGAGGCGGCTGGTAAGTTAATCGCTCCAGTTCGTCTCTGACAAACACGGAACGAACTCAAGGCCGCAGCCACCCAAAGATCAGCTATAGCGCGTCTTCAGAACCTCAAACATGGCGCGAAGGCCTTGCGCAGCAGCGCCTTCAGGATTGCCGAACTTGGCATGGCGCCATGCCCAGACATCCCAATGCACCCAGCTTGGCGCATCCACGAATTTTTTCAGGAACAGGCCAGCCGTAATTGAGCCGCCCATCGGGCCTTTGGCAGAGTTCTGGCAGTCTGCAATATCGCTTGAGAGCATGCTCTCATACGGCATCCAGAGCGGCATACGCCATGCTGGGTCTGCCACCGCTGACGAGGCATCAGCAATGCTCGCAGCCAGCACATCATCATCGGTATAGAATGGCGCAACTTCCGGGCCCATAGCGACACGCGCAGCGCCTGTCAGCGTTGCAAAGTCGATCAGCAGGTCTGGTTCGCCCTCTTCCTGCGCGCGGGTGAGCGCATCGGCCAGAACGAGGCGGCCTTCAGCGTCTGTATTGTCGATCTCTACCGTCAGGCCTTTACGTGAATCCAGCACGTCGCCCGGACGGAAGGCACCGGCACCAATCGCGTTTTCAGCAGCTGGAATGCAGAGCTTCAGATTAACTGGCAAGCCGTGCGCCATAACCAGACGCGCAAGCGCAATCGCGTGCGCGGAGCCGCCCATATCTTTCTTCATGAGGCGCATATAGCCACCGGTTTTCAGATCGAGACCACCGGTATCAAACGTGATGCCCTTACCAACGATTGCCAGCTTCGGCTTGGACGCATCACCCCATGTCAGCTCCATAAAGCGCGGCTCATACTCTGCTGCGCGGCCAACCGCATGGATCATCGGATAGTTCTGCTCCAGAAGCTCGTCACCCACTACGGATTTAAGCTCGGCGCCAAACTCTTCAGCGAGGCTCGCAATCTCGGCCTGAAGAATGGACGGAGACAGATCCTGCGCCGGTGTATTCACCAGATTACGAAGCAGCTCGATGCTATCTGCAAATTTTACAGCTGCATCCAGCTCACCGACATCCGGAATGACCAGAACGGGCGCGTCAGCCGAACGGGCTTTGTAGCGGTCGAATTTATACGCCCCATCTGCCCAACCGACATGAAGCACGGATTTTTCAAGACCATCAGCGATGAAATCGAACCGGTAAGTGCCGCCTTTCAGAGCCGAAGAAAGCGCCGCCACACCCAGAGGTGCTTTACCATCGCCCATGCCGAAGGCGATGCGGGAGAGATTGCCCGTCATATCCGGCAGACGGACCAGATTGCCCGCTGCAGCCTTAAAGCCCTCAGCGTTCAGAACCGCGCGCGCATACTCAGACTGCGCCGACAGATAATCTTCCAGAATGTCACTCGTCACGAGATCGACAGGGATCGGGGCGGCGTGTGAGGCGGTGAAGTAAGCTGTCGGCATAAATGGCTCCCTTGATTCTCGTTCAATCTAGGGGGCGCCGCGCCCTCTTCCAATCCGTGGGGCAGGGAAAGAGGGCAGAAATCAACAGGTCTTAACCAATCCTTGACGCAAATCGTCGATTTTTACGGAATTAGATTCCCTGGAGTCCGCTATGTTTGCCGTAAAGACCTCACGTGCAGCCCTTTCTCTTCTCTGTGTTGGCGCACTTGCCGCCTGTGCGCACGGCCCGACCGACGAAGAGCTCGCCTATCGCGAGTCCGTTGCCAATGAGAGCCTTCTGCCGGCGACAGACGAAGAGCGTGAGGCCATCCGCAATCAGGACCCGATCACGCAAGCGACATTCTGGGGCATGGAATTCGAACGCAGCCCCGGCGACATGGAAGCGGCTGTTGAATTTGTCGGCGCACTTCGTGCCATTGGCAGTGAACAGCGCGCGCAGGAAGTTGCCTCGCAGGCGCTCGCTATGGCGCCGAACAATGCAGAGCTTCTGTCTCACTTAGGTAAATCGCTTCTGACCAGCGGAGATGCAAACGGCTCTGTAAACATTTTGCGCCGGGCTATGGTTGCCGCGCCGGATGATCTCTCCATTCCCGTCGCGCTGGGCGTTGCCTATGACCAGACAGGCCGTCACCGTGAAGCACAGAATACCTATCGCCGCGTTCTGGAACGTGATCCGAATTCGGCTGCCGCTTTGTCTAATCTCGGGCTATCACTCGCGCTGACAGGCAATCCGGAAGAAGCCGAAATCTATCTGCGCCGCGCGGTCGTCCAGCCGGAAGCCGGTGCACGCGAACGCCAGAATCTGGCGCTTGTTCTGAGTATTCAGGGTAAATTCGACGAGGCCCGCGATGTCGGCGCCGCAGATTTGCCGGACGAACTGGTCGACGCCAATATCGATTATTTCCGCGCCATGCTCACACCGCGCCAGCGCAACTATTCTACGCTACGCGGCACGACAGACGAGTAGGCTTTAGATAACGCTTTCAGGAAGCCTGCGGTCTTTCCGGAAGAAACGGCCTACAGGCGGAATAGTGATGGCAAGCACAACCATTGGCAGAATGACGTAAGTCACGAACGGTCCGCGAATTGTCGGATCTGAAAACGGGATTTGCAGATCGTAATACATGTTACGGATCAGCCAGTTAAAGCTGGTGAATGGCGCAAGCGCCGCAAAAGATGCGACCATGGAAATCAGGCTCGCCATTGCGACCCGATCAAACCTTGAACAGGCATAAAACGCAGCCGAAACGGTCAGCGCGACAAGGCCAATCATAAAGGTACGGTCACCTAGCCACAGGCTATGACTGTAGGCGGCTGCCTGCAGAAAGATAGCCATCACGCCAGCGGCGAAAATCCCGTACACAGCACGAAGGTGGGAAGTGAATGTTTCCAACGGAGTGTCCTTCTAACAAATCCCGTTCCTGTCAGCTTCACATCCTAACGGACATTTCCACACAAACGTTTATAGAGCCGGTTCAAATTTTAACCGGCGTCTTTACCAAAACAGTAAGGGTGTAGAGCCCTACTGCTCCATCTCGGTGAATTTGATGTATGCCGGGCCGAGGATCACGAGGAAAAGAACCGGCAGGAAGAAGACGATCATCGGAACCGTCAGCTTAGCTGGAAGCGCCGCGGCTTTCTTCTCCGCCTCAGCAATACGAAGTTCACGGTTTTCTTTCGCCATAACACGCAGAGAAGACCCAAGCGGTGTACCGTATCGTTCAGCCTGAGCGAGCGCCATACACACGGCTTTCACGCCCGGATGGTTGGTCCGTTTGGCAAGATTGTCATAAGCCTCACGGCGATCTGCCAGATAGGAAAGCTCTGCGTTAGTCAGCTTCAGCTCTTCGGCAAGCTCGGTCGATGCTGCACCGATCTCGCCACCGACACGTTCAAACGCCATCTCGATGGACATACCCGCTTCCACGCAGATCAGCATCATATCGAGCGCATCGGGGAAGGCGCGCATAATGGAAGCCTGACGCTTCTTGGCGAGGTTGGAGAGGTAAAGGTTCGGCGCGTAGAAGCCCGCAGCGGCCGCGAAGACAACGATCGCGATGCGCATTTGCGGCGCAGCCTGAATCATGCCCAGCACAAACACATAGAAGAACGCTGCACCGGCAAACGCAAACGGAAGCGCAAATCGGAAGAAGTAGAAGGTTGCGAGCGGTCCACCGCCGCGCAGACCCGCCTGAACCATTTTGTCCTTAACATTCGGGTCTTCGAGAAGCTTTTGAAGGTCCAGCTTGTCCACTGTATCCTTCATGAAGCCAGAACCCTGGTTCTGCTTCAGACCTTTTTGTTCGAGTTGGGCACGGTTCTGACGTCTTAACTGTTCGCGTCGGTTTGTAACCGCCTGCAAACGTGTTTCCAGCTTGTCACTCTGAAAGGCAGGCAGGGCAATCGTCAGGATCGTGGCAAAACATGCAACGGCTGCGAACACAGCGGCCAGCATGCCCGGGTCTGTGACGAATTCTGCAATGTCAGTCAGTTCCATAACGCCGGCCTTCTAGAAGTCGAAGTTGATCATGCGCTTCATGACGTAAATGCCGAGCCCCATCAGGCCGACGCCGATCAGAAGGATCAGGTTGCCCATAGGCTTCAGGAACAATTCCATCATGTAAGCTGGTGTTGTGATGTAGACGAGCACCATTACGGCAATCGGAAGACAGCCAATGATCATCGCAGAAGCTTTCGCCTCGGAAGAAAGCGCCTTGATCTTCTCACGCAGCATTTTGCGCGAACGGATCACCACGGAAAGGTTGTTCAGTGCTTCAGACAGGTTACCACCCGTCTGCGCCTGAATACCCAGAACGATGTTGAAGAAGTTGACTTCCTGCAGCGGGACGCGGCGATAAAACTTATCGAGCGCCTGCTGGATAGACTGGCCCATTGAGAGGCCATCAGTAATCTGTTTGAATTCAGACCGCAGCGGCTCAGGGCTCTCTACGGCAATAATACGCAGACACTCATTGAGCGGCAGACCGGATTTCACACCACGAACGATAATATCAAGCGCGTCCGCAAACTGATTGGTGATCTTTTTGTGGCGGCCAGCGATCATGAAGCCGAGCACCCAGCGCGGCAGACCAAGAAAGCCGGTAAAACCGAACAGCGCAGCGATCAGAACACGCGCGCCTTCACCCAGGAATGTCGTCGTGACGCTGGCAGGTGCGAGAATAAAGCCGAGCGCGCCAAGACCGACACCGACACCCAGAGAGGCGAGATAAAATGTCGTCGCATTCATATCGAGACCGGCTTGTTTCAGGCGGGACCCAATATCTTGCGGAACGAGAGATTTCTTTTTCTTCTGCTCGCCTTCACGCAGGTTTTTGAGCATGTCCTGCGTCTGACGACGACGTGCGGCGAGCGGGTCATTGGCTTTGCCGTCGACGCGGCCAGTCGACGCAAGGGCTTTGGCGCGCTTGCTGGCCTTGCCAGAATCCTGTCCGCCGGAGAACGCAAAGCCGATGCCTGCAATGGCGAAAAAGGCGAGCGCCGCGATGATGATGGTTTGTGTATCCATGATCAGCTGCCCTCAAGCGCATCAAGTGCGTCTGCCAGTTCGCGTTCCATATTGTAATAGCGCGCGCGATCCCAGAAGCGTGGACGACCGACCCCAAGACCACGGTGAGCCCCTTTGATCTTGCCGTTAGCATCTTCGCCATCAACTTCGAACTTCATGATGTCCTGTGTGACGATCACTTCGCCCTCAAGGCCCATGACTTCGGTGATGGAGATGATTTTACGCGTACCATCGCGCAAGCGTGACGCCTGAACGACAACGTCGATCGAGCCCACAATCATTTCACGAATGGTTTTCGCTGGCAGAGAGAAGCCGCCCATCGTAATCATCGATTCCACACGGCTAAGTGCCTCACGCGGCGTGTTCGCGTGGAGCGTACCCATGGAGCCATCGTGACCTGTGTTCATGGCCTGCAGGAGGTCAAACGCCTCCGGGCCACGCACCTCGCCCACGATGATACGGTCAGGACGCATACGCAGACAGTTCTTTACCAGATCGCGCATCGTGACCGCGCCCGAACCCTCAAGGTTTGGTGGACGCGTCTCAAGACGCACAACGTGCGGCTGTTGCAGCTGAAGCTCGGCCGCGTCTTCGCAGGTAATAACACGCTCGCTCGGCTCGATGAACGCGGTCAGCGAGTTCAGAAGCGTTGTCTTACCAGAACCCGTACCGCCGGAGATCAGCACGTTACAGCGACATGCACCGATAATACGAAGGATTTCAGCACCCGCTTCAGAGATCGACCCGAAATTGACGAGGTTCTCGAGCTTGAGCTTGTCCTTTTTGAACTTACGAATGGTGAGCGTAGGGCCATCCAGCGCCAGTGGCGGGGCGATAACGTTCACACGTGAGCCGTCCAGAAGACGCGCGTCACAAATCGGGGAGCTTTCATCGACGCGGCGGCCGACCTGGGACACGATGCGCTGACAGATATTCATCAGCTGGGCATTATCACGGAAGCGGATATTGGTGCGTTCAATACGGCCGTCGACCTCGATATAGGTCGTGCCAGCACCGTTCACCATGATATCGGCAATGTCATCACGCGCGAGCAGAGGCTCAAGCGGACCATAACCCAGAACGTCGTTACAAATGTCTTCAAGCAGGCTTTCCTGCTCGGCAATCGACATGACGACATTCTTGATCGAGATGATCTCGACGACGATGTCACGAATTTCTTCACGTGCGCTGTCTGCGTCCAGCTGGGCGAGTTGCGCCAGATCGATTGTGTCGATCAGCGCGTTAAACACCATGGTTTTGACGCGGTAATATTCATCAGAGCGGTCATCAATCTTGGCGACCGCCTCTTTGGCTTTTTTAGGCTTTTGCTTCGGTTCAGGCTTTGGCGCTGCTTTTGGCTCAACGTGCTGCTTAGCACGCGGCGGCTCAGGCGCCTTGGCAACCGGCTTCACCTTTTCAGGTGGCGGCGCTGGCGCTGCAGCCGGTGTTGCCTTTGTTGGTCCGTCAGTGCGTTTCCCGAACATTCAGTCCGCCTATTTTCCAAGCTTGATGAGTTTTTTGAGCAGGCTGACCTGCTGCTCCACGACCGTACGGCCCGTGAGAAGACCCGCCAGGTGGTCGATGCCAACGGACGATTTCGATGTCGGGTCCGTCTCTGAGATCATCTGACCATTATTGGACGCCTGACCGAACAGGTTCGGCTCGAACGGCAGAACGAGGCTCGGCTCGACGCCGATCGCAGCGGCAAAATCCTTCACCGGAATTTCCGGACGCTTCGGCACCCCAACCATGTTGAGAACAACCTTTGGCGGCGTATCATTGCTGCGCGCGTTTTTCAGGAAGTCGACAATGTTCTTACCGTTTCGCAGAGAGGCAAGATCCGGCTGGCAGACAACGACGACGTCATCTGCGTTCGTCATGGTCGAACGGCTCCAGTCAGACCAGATGTGCGGCATATCCAGAACAACAAATGGCACGTTACGGCGAACGCGGTCGATGACTTCATCATAAGCTTCTTCGTCGAAGTCGAAGTCCGAGTTCAGAGAAGATGGCGCAGTGAACAAAGACAGGCGCTCTGTCGCTTTGGTCAGAAGACGGTCGAGAACCGTATCATCAACGCGTTCCGGATCTCCGAGCGCGTCTACAATCGTCTGATTGCCTTCCTGATTGAAATCGAGCGCTGTCGTGCCCCAGGAAAGATCGAGGTCAACAAGAGACGTGTTGATCTGGATGTTCTCTGAAATCGACCATGCAAGGTTGTGTGCAATCGTAGACGAGCCAACGCCGCCTTTTGCACCAACAACTGCAACCGAGCGGCCCATAAACGGACGCTCCGGGTCGACATAAAGCGCGGAAATAGACTGGATGAGCTGTGTCGGCTGAAATGGCGGGACGAGATACTCGCTCACACCGCGCGCAACGAGCTGACGGTAAAGCTGAACATCATTCATCGCACCGATCACAAGCACGCGAATATTCGGATCGCAAAGCTCTGCGAGCGCATCAATCTGCGCCAGCATTTCGCGGGCTGGCAGGCTGGATTCAACGATCAGCAGGTCAGGCGTCGACTGTTCCTGATAAACCTGAATTGCGCGCGCAAGGCCACCATCTTCGACTTCGAGATGGACTTTCGCGAGACGGCGGTCACGGGAGGCTGCATCAATCGTTTTAGCCGTACCTGCACGTTCGCAGAAGGCATGGATCGAGATGCGCGGAACCGTGATGTGGCCCGTCAGGCCCTCATCAGTGAATGTAGATGGTCCTGTGTCGACAGAAACCGTCGCGCGGTATTCGTCATCATCAGACGCTGGCGCCGGAGACGCAGAAGCAGGCTCGAAGCCCATATCGTCGCCACCGAAGTCATCGCCGAAGTCGGAGCTTCCGCTATAACTCTTATCCGGCACGAAGCTGTCATCCGCACCGAAATCATCGTCAAAGTCAAAATCGTCGATAAGATTGCTTTTGTTAGACATCAACCGATCCTCACCTAAACCCTATTCCACAGCCGTGCTGACAGCGCCGCTTTCGCTATCAGACCGCTCCGTTGCCGTGCTCTGGCCAGCACGATAAAGATCCAGCACCTCAATCCGGCGCAGCGTATCGGCCGGATCAGACCGGCGCGCACCAAGAAGGTCTGCCGGATCAGAAACCATTGCCGCGAGATTTGCCCGCATAGAGCAGCCAAATGACGGGTGAGGGTCATTCGAGCTCGTTGCCGCAAGGTTCAGCGTTGCAAGCGAAGGACAATCCGGCGCAATCGCGCGGTATGCGGTGAAGGCCAGAACCATTGGCGCTTCCGGTGACCCGTTGGAATTGTAGTCACTGCGTTCAATGTCGCGGATATTGTATTCAGCTGCGAGGTTCAGCATCTGGTTGACGCTCGCCTCATAGCTTGACGCATACGGGCTGCCCTGAGGCACTGATACGACCAGCGGGCCATGACGGCGACCGCGGCGCGCATACTCAGACAGGAAATAGCGAACATCGCCCTGACGGTATTGCGGAATGCCATGCTGGCCGGAATGGGCCTGAAGCTCGAGCACTTCTGTGTCTTCGACCACTTCGATATCGTGGTTATAGCGGCCGTTCGTGCCGGAAACCGGGACGATCGGGTCATACGTCGCACATCCAGCGAGTGCGGAGAGAGCGGCAGCGCCGATGAGATAATGTGAAAATCGCATCTTTATGTCTCCAATCACTCGATGATGAACCCGACCGGCGCGTCGAAGTTTTCACCTTCAACAGAAGCGCCAGGGACGGAGTAAACGTCGTTAAGACGGCCAAGGAAGAAGCCCGCAGCCGGACCAGCCGTTGAATAGCCTTCATCAGGCGTGCGCAGACGGTTCGGGTCAGTCGGATCGACCAGATAAGGCGTCACGATGACAACCAGCTCAGTCTCGTCATTCTGGAAGTCGCGCGAACGGAAGAGCGCGCCGAGAACCGGAATGTTGTTAATGCCAGGAAGCGAGTCCATGGACTGCTTGGTTTCTTCCTGAATGAGGCCCGCAATCACGGTTGAGCCGCCGGATGGAAGCTCGACCGTTGTTTCCGCGCGGCGAACGCTCAGCGCTGGAATGTTGATTGTCTGAACTGTTGTGACATTGCCGTTCGCATCGGTACCAGCAACAGATTGCGGCGCGAACGCACCTTCCTGTGTCAGCTCGGACACTTCTGTAGAAATGCGAAGCGAAATACGGCCCTCGGAGAGGACAACCGGTGTGAAGGCGAGGCCGACACCGAACGGTTTGAACTCGAGCTGCACGTTACCTGTTTCGTCCTGACCGACCGGAACCGGATACTCACCACCCGCAAGGAAGCGTGCAGATTCGCCGGAAATCGCAGTCAGGTTTGGCTCGGCAAGCGTGCGCACAAGGCCGATGCGCTCAAGCGCCTGAATGTTTGCGCCAATAGAATTCTGAAGCACTTCAGAGCCACGTGGGCCAACAAAGTTTGCAAGGCTGCCTGCCATAGCAAGACCGCCAAGCGCGCGACCGGCCACGTTAAACGCGTTGCTTGTAGAGGTAGACGAACCGCCAGTGAAATAGCCGTCATAGACCGTTTGGCCGATAGGATTGCCACTAGTGTCGAGCACCAGATTGCCATTGCCGTCGGTCATAAACGTCTGAACCGGGTCAACATAGTCGCCATAATTGTGCGTGCTGTTGAGATTCACACCGATCTGACGGGTCAGCGTGCGCTGCATCTCAACGATGCGAACCTGCAGCATAACCTGGTCATTGGCGTCGATATTGAGAAGGTTGATGACCTGACCGCCGCCAGTGTCACCAGACGACATCATCATACCGCCTTCACCGCCCGCAGCCGCCGCACCGCCCGCTGGCGACTGAACGATAAAGTTCTGCGCAAGCTCAACCGCGCGCTGGGCCTCAGACAGGCTTGATACGCGGCCTGTCAGAATGATCGCGCCATTGGAAGCTTCAGCGGTGATCGACGCATCTGGAAGCAAACGTGTGTAGAGATCAGCGAGACCGGACAGGTCCTGTTCGACGCGAATTTGCAGGTCCAGAAGCTGGTTACCGTGAATATCAAAGAAGAACGCGTTCGTTTCGCCTGTGCTCACGCCGCGGAAAATCACGCGCTGCGGTGTGCGTACCACTGCGTCAGCGATATCCGGGTTTGTGATGATGACATCCGCAGCAGGGATGGACAGTTCCACAACCGAGGATTTGTTCACTGGCAGAAGAAGGTCTCGCGTTACCGGGTTTGCGCCGGACTGCGAGATGTTTACCTGAACGACGTTTTGTGCCGCAGCAGGCGGCACAAGTGGAAGGCTGATGGCGATGAGGCCCGCGAGTGCAGGCCAGATAGACTTCCCGATCATTGAGAGCCCCCGATATTCATGTGCTCGGTATTGCCGCTTCGGTATATTCGGACGCTGCCGGAGGCGTCCTCCGCGGCTTGAATGTTATTTGTTGCGATGACGCCCTGGCCTGATCGCTGTGCTTCAGCGACACCGCGAAGGGTGAGCGAGATATCGCCCATTCGGGTTGCCAGCATGAGAACTTCTGCGTGGCGCGGCTCAAGTTCCAGCGTCGCGGTCGTGCCGACAACGACGCTTTCATCTTCGGTTTCAGCAAAGTTCTGGTCGATCGCAAGAACGCGTACGTTCTGGAGGACAGTTTGCGTGGATGGGCGCTCTACAAGAATGTCACCTTCGGCAACCTCAATGTCGTAAGTCAGAATGACATCAACGCGGTCATTCGGAAGAATAAAGCCACCAGCAGCTGTCTCGACCGAAATCTCAACGGCGACAGCGCGCATGCCATCATTCAGGATCGCAGCCATGAAGCCGTTTTCACCCGGACGAACGATTTTGCGCTCGATCATCGGCTCACCAGAGTAAATCGGTGTACGCACGATAGAACCTGCGAGCTCTGTGATTGCATCCGGCGACATTTCAGAGACGAAGTATGTGTCGTTAAGGTGTGCTTCCGGCCAGTCCTGCCATGTCAGATCGTTTGGTGCGATCCGGTGACCGAGCGGCATATCGTCGGAAGCGACAAGAATCTGTGTCAGAGGAATTTGCGGCTCAGGCTCTGCCAGCTGTTCAACAACCTGCACAATCTGAGGCGGAGCTTCTTGCTGTCCCATCCCACGAACGAGCATTGCAGCAACGAGCGCAGCGCCGCCTGCCACAACCAAAATCAGAATTCGCATTAAGGACACAGAGACCACTCCTTACGGGCAATTTCCCGAAAACTTCACCAAAAAGAACACAATGCCGCTAAAGCATGGTTAACGAATTGAGCGCTGAGGCACTGAAAATTTGAAACAGAACCGGGCTGGCCGGGATCGCCCAGACGCCGCCGAACGCGATGGCTACGGCATATGGAATGCCCGGGCCTTCAACGACGGACCGCTGCAGAAAGCCTGGAACCGCGTGAGACGGGACAAAACGGCGCGACATAAGAATCAGAATGGCGAGCAGGCCGCCTGTCAGCGCTAGCCCGTAAACAAAGGCCATTGCACCGGCCGGTCCGACCCAGACCATCACAGCCGGGATAAGTTTTGCGTCACCGCCACCAAACACGCCGATCGAAAACAGGCCGAAACAGATGAGGAGCGCAATAAAACCGGCAAGTATATGCCAGCCAATTGTTACCAGAGGTACGCCGAGAATTAACGTTCCCACCGGAAAAAGAACTGCAAAAGCAATTGAGAGCCAGTTTGGAATGGTCATGCTCGCTACATCGTGCAGCGCACCAAAGATAAGTCCCGCAAGAAAAAGCGCGATTAATACCGTAGCCAACATGTCCTATCCCTGTAGTTTCAAAGAATAGGGTGACAAGAATTACTGAATGAAATGTTGAGGCTTTCGAACGAGTTCGCCGCGCTTCTTAGCCATGTTCAGTTCGAGCCAGATTGCGCGCAGCAAAAAACCGCCGGGCGAAATGCCCGACGGTTTCCTGTAAACCTGCGAAATTCGCAAATTTGACGGCCTGGCTATTAAGCCATTTCGTCAGCAACTGTCTGGAATGTTGTACCAGCGTTTGTACCGAGAGCGGTAACGCCAGAAATAACAGCAACAGCGATGAGCGCAGCGATCAGGCCATACTCAATTGCAGTTGCACCAGATTTGTCTTTAAGAAAACGTACGATGTTTTTCATTTCTATCTCCCACATAGGCAAGGATGGCCCGTCAACGTGTGTTCGTCCCCGGGTCGAAAATCAGACTATGCGATTGAGATGAAAACGAAGTTCACCGGACCAGAAAGTTTCAGGGGGTCCGTTAAGCTTTTGGTTTACCATAAAAGCGGCACACCAGACGCCTGCACATACAGAGCATCACACCCATTCTGTTAGTATTCGGTCAATGCTCTCAGTTTATTCTCGCACGCGTGTAAAGGGAGCAGTGCGTTATGAAGCACATTCTGATGACGGTTTTACTCGGTGTTGCAGCACCTCTGGCAATTGCAGGTGAAGGCGGCCCTGTTCCGCAGGTTATCGAAGCACCGCGACAGGAAGTCGGCCCGGTCATCGTTCAACTAGAAGAATCCATTCCTCTGATCATGTCAGACAATATCGCTGGGATCTCCATCGGCACATCACGCATTGCAGACGTGATCGTGCATGACCAGAACACTCTGTTTGTCACAGGCAAGGCGTATGGCTCGACCAGCCTGCATGTCATCGATACGCTTGGTAATGTCGTAGTGGACACCACCATTCACGTTGTTGATGCCTCCCCGACACGCCTTCGCGTCAACCGCGCGGGCAGCGATTACTCCATGGACTGCACGCCGAATTGTCAGGCCGCGCCAAGCATTGGCGACAACGCTGATTACTATCAGTCAATCATCTCTCAGGCGCGCGACGCAAGTCAGTAATTTCGGGCTTTCCCGTAAATTTCATCAATCGACGAAACCCGCCGCAAAACAAGTTTCGCTAGGCTGAACCCTCAACGCCAGGAGGACGTTCAGTTGCGCGTAAGCGGGATACTTTCAAAAACCGGGTCTAAAAGACTGGCGAATAGCGCATTGCTACGCCGGTTTGCTGGTGATCGCTCAGGTGCAAACGCAGTCGAGTTCGCGCTCGTCGCCGCGCCATTCTTCGTGCTTCTCATCGGTCTGTTTGAAATCTGCATGATCTTCATCGCCATGACGACCCTTGAACATGGCGCAGCCGAAGCGGCGCGCCGCATCCGTACAGGCGAACTTCAACAATCCGGCGCAAGTGCGGACTCCTTCAAAGCACTCGTCTGCGACTCCACGTTCGGCATTCTCGATTGCGACGACCGCCTGAAGGTGGACGTTCGTGTGTTTGACGATTTCGGCGCAGCACAAGGCGATGACCCTGTTCAGGACGGCGAAGTAAATGACGATGATCTTCAGTTCGATGCCGGTCAGGGCAATGACATCGTGCTCGCCCGCGTCTTCTATGAATGGCAGATCATTACGCCGGTTATTGGCGCACCCCTGTCCAACATGAGCGGTGACCGCCGCCTGCTTCAGGCCAGCGTTGCCTTCCGCAATGAGCCGTTCGGAGACTAGACCATGAAAACGACCGGTTTCCTTTCCCGTCTCCGCAATTTCTGCCGCAATCGCGATGGTGTGTCCGCTGTCGAGTTTGCACTCATCCTGCCTGTCTTTGCGACGCTCTATTTCGGATCCATCGAGGTTTCATTCCTGATGGCCGTAGACCGTAAGGTGACGCACACAGCGAGTGCGCTCGGCGATCTGACAGCACGCGGCACAGTTCTCACGCCAACAGAGGTAAACGATATCTTCGCCGCCTCACGTGCCCTCTTCCAGCCTTATGATGGCACACAGGCGCAAATGCGTGTGACCAGCATTCAGCGCATTAATGGCAAGAATGAAGTCATCTGGTCAGAAGCACAAAATATGACGGCCTATGCGCCAGGAACGAATGTCGATGTACCGAACAATCTTCTGCAAAACGGCGACAGCATCGTCATGGCAGAAGTACTCTATAATTATAATTCGACACTCGGTTATTTCCTGCCATCGGCGCAAAACCTGAACGAGACATTCTATCTGCGTCCGCGCCGTACGGATGTCGTCGAACTGGATGACGACTAGGCCTTAATCGTTCTGTTGACCCTTCTGATATTTCACGGTCAGCATAACGACGATACCAAACAGGAAGAGTACGCTGATCGTTGCCATGCCAATGCGCTGGGAATTGAACATGCGCGTGAAGGTTTCCACGAGCAGCGGGCCGAGCCAGACGGTGATCGTGCCCGCAATCGCGTAGAGGCCGAAAAATTCCCCGATCATCTTCTTCGGCGCCATTGCAACAAGCATGGAGCGCGAGGACGAGATGCAGGCGGTCGCGAACACAGCAAGGAAACCGGCTACGCCAAGATACGCCCAGTCATGCAGGTGGGAATACACCGGCCAGTCGACGATCTGGCGCGACTCCACCAGGCCGAAGAAAATAGATTCCTCGGTGATAGAAATCAGGCCAACCAGAACGATCACCAGCGCGATCAGCTCGATGAGAAGAGAGTTTTTAACGCCGAGCGTGCGGTCCATCATCCCGCCAAGAAAACCGCCAAACGTTCCGAAGATTGAAAGCCAGATCGCATAGCCGACCAGCTCCTGAAAATTCCAGTTCAGCGCGCCGGCTACATAAACGGCGCCGAGCGCAAGAAGCGCCGCCATGCCGTCTGCATAAATCATGCGCGCAATCAGAAATTTCATTGTCTCTTTGTAATGGCTTGCACGTTTCAGCGTCTGAAACAGGCCTGCCAGCCCTTCTCTGGCAGCCTTCGACCAGCTCGCGCCTTTTTTGCCTGCGTCCGGTGACCAGAGGAAGAATGGACCGACAAACACAAGGAGCCAGATTGCGGCGAGCGGACCTGCAATGCGGAACTGGTGCTGTTCAGACACATCAAAGCCGAAGATTGGCGCAGAAAGCGGCCAACCGAACTCGCCCGGCATCGCGATCAGGAATACAATTAGCAGCATGGCAATTGTGCCGCCCAGATTGCCCAGCGCCAGACCATTACCCGATACGTTTGGCAGAAGCTCCGGGCGCGCCGCATCTTTCAGCATCGCGTTATGGGTGACCTCTGAATAGGTATAGCTGACCGCAGCAACGATCAGCGCCAGACCGACCGCCCAGTATGGCAGGCCAGCTTCACCTGGCATTGTCCACCAAAGACTGAAGGACATGAGCGCCAGAAGGCCCAGAAACACCATCATGATCGGCTTGCGGCGACCGCCCCGATCGAGCGTTGCGCCAAGGATAGGCGCTGTGATCGCCGCGGCAAATCCGGCCCATTTGGTCACGCCTGCCACAAAGGCCTGACCATACGCGCTGGCGGCTTCGCCAATCTGCGAGGTATCAAGACCGGCAAACTCACCGCGCGCAACGGCATCAGCCGCGACAATGCCCGCAAGATAAGGCGCGAAAATGTAAATAATGACGAGGAGATAATAAGGATTGCGGGCAAACTCGAAGATGACCCAGCCGAGTGCTGGCTTGTCCCAGACACCACCGCGATCTTCCGGCGCAACCGAACTTGGCAAATCGCCATCCACGGCAGCCGCCATTGCAGGGCGGACGCCCTCCTCTTTCATCTCGGTCATGTCTTCTCCCTCGGTAGCGGTTTTCCGCTTTTCGGCAAGGAGACTACAAATTGTAAGGGATGACCAGAACTATATCGCTGTCCGATCAGGCCTCTATGTATTTGCGACGGATTGTGTCTGCGCGTTCTTCATTCACACCCAGAACTTCGGTCATGTAATTGCGTGGCGATCCATGCGCATCGCTCATCACTTCCAGCGCATTCTCAAGATAGACATTGCGCACCCCCATGAATGGCCGGAACACATCCGTTTCATGATTGGTACCGAGCATTTTGTTGAAGCGCTCGCTCGCCAGTGGCAGAAATTTCTCAATGTCTACAGCGCGATTGGTGAGGTCATAATCCTCAAACATATCGCGCTCGTTCACGCCGAACAGAATGTGGGTGAGCGCACAGATAATGCCCGTCCGGTCCTTACCGGCTGCGCAGTGAACAACAGACGCGCCATCAGCCTTTTCGATCCCGTCAAACCATTGTCGGAACAGCTCGATATGATGATCCTTGAACGGCGCCTCACGATAATAGTTCGTCATATAGGTTTCGATGGAATCAGGCGTCACGTTATCCTGCGTAAGCGCTGCGACATGGGCCGGTGTTTCCTGACGTCCGCCATCTGTTGAGACCCGCAGCACATGTTCAGCCGGCCATTTATTCGGCTGGCGGTCGCGCTCGTCCGGACGTCGCAGATCTACGTGGAAGGTGACATTCAGCCCGTTCAGAAAGGCAAGATCGTCATCCGTCGCTTCGTTATAATGGCCGGAGCGAAACAGCAGACCAGAGCGCACACGCCCTGTCGGGGTATCATACCCGCCAAAGTCACGAAAATTGCGAACACCTTCGAGCGGCTTTACACGGTCCTGCATGATCTCTCCCCTGATCTGTCGTTTCTAATAGACACCTAGATCAGTCGTGGGCCTTCGGTAACCCCCAAGAAGCCCTTCAATTGCTTCGGCGATATCAAGAAGACGCGCATCGGAGTTTTGCGGGCCAATAATCTGAATGCCGACCGGCAGACCTGACGGCGTACGCCCGGCAGGAATAGAGACAGCCGGAAGGTGGAGCGCCGACGCAAGCGAAATCCAGTTCAGATGCGTCGCATAAGGGTGCGACTTCCCATCAAAGGTGATGAAGCGCTCCAGCACCGTGCCGCGCGTATTGTGCGGAATCGCAGGCGTCGCAGAAATCGGCATGATGAGCGCGTCATAGGATTTGAAGAAGTCACGCAGGATACGTTTCAGCGCGGCACGGCGACCATCAATCTGCATCCACTCATGATGGGACAGCGTCGCCTTAACCGCCCAGTTGCCATCAGTGAATTGGGACTTCTCATACTTCTGAAGTCGTTTCAGGATCGGGCGCAGCAACTTCAGGCCCACGGAGCGCAGCTGAGGCATATCCATCGCGACAACCGGTATGAGCAGCCCCAGATAAACATCCATCAGCTCTTTAGGATCAACGTCAGGCTTCACGCGCACAACTTCGGCTTCGGAAGCTTCAAGTTCACGGACCGCGCTGGAAATCACCTCCTGCACGGCTGTCGACAACGGCCATTCTTCCTGCTCGGACCAGACGGCGAGCCGCTTGTTTTCAAGTGACAGCGCAAATCCGCTCTGCGTGGCCGTCGCACCCGCCTGAATGACAGAGCGCATGATCTTAAGGTCACGCACGGTGCGCGCCATCGGCCCGACAACATTCAAGTCCACTTCACCGGCATATTCAGGCGAAGGCGGCACATGGCCATGCTGGGAGACAAGGCCGAAGGTCGGCTTCAGCGCGCATACACCGGTAAAGTGGGACGGAATACGCAGTGATCCACCAATGTCAGAGCCAATCTCGACCGGCGTAATGCCGGATGCGAGCGCGGCGGCCGATCCGCCAGATGACCCGCCTGGCGTTACATCCAGATTGTAAGGATTGTTCGTCTGCCCGAAGAGGCGGTTAAACGACTGCCACTCTCCCGCAAGATAAGGCACGTTGGTCTTGCCCCAGATGAGACCACCAGATGCCTTGACCCGCATGACAACATTCGCGTCTTCTACAGGGCGTGCGCGGTTTGCAAATTCGGGCGCACCAGCAGTCGCGGGCATATTATCAACGTCAAACGTGTCTTTGATCGTCATGGGTAGGCCGTGCAAAGGGCCTAGAATTTTGCCATCCGCGCGCATCCGGTCCAGAGCATTAGCGTGCTGACGCGCGCGCTCCAGATCAGTCTTGATAACGGCGTTGATGGTTTTGTTGACGCGATTGAACTGATCCACATGCAGATTAAGAAGCTCGACGCTCGTAATCGTACCGAGGTTCAGCGCCTCCATCTGGCGCCATGCCGGCTGGAAGCAGATATCACTCACAGGCCGAGAACATCTTTCATGGAATACCAGCCTGCCGGTTGGTCCGCGCCCCATTTAGCGGCTTTCAGTGCGCCGCGCGCAAACACATTCCGGTTCAGTGCAGAATGGGCGAGCGTAAGCGTTTCTTCTTCAGAGCCGAAGCTAACTTCATGCTCACCGATCACGCCGCCAGAGCGGCGTACAGAGAAACCAATCTTGCCCGCAGGACGCTCTCCGGTAATGCCGTCATATGGCGCAAGGCGCACATCTTTCAGATCAACATCGCGGCCATCAGCAGCAGCTTCGCCGAGGAGCAGCGCAGTCCCGGACGGCGCATCAACCTTGTGACGGTGGTGGGTTTCAAGGATTTCAATATCCCAGTCTTCACCGAGAGATTTCGCCGCGCGCTCGACAAGCGCCGCGAGCATATTCACACCAAGCGAATAATTCCCCGAATAGATGATAGCGTAGCGATCAGAATACCCCTGTAAGGCGGTAATTTCTTCATCCGACATGCCGGTTGTGCCAACGACGACGCAACGGACACGCGTTCCCTTAAGCGCCTCCATCGCTGCAAGCGTCGCTTTTGGGCGGGTAAAATCGATAAAGCAGCTGGCATCGCTTGCGGCCGTATTCACGTCAGACATCAGCGCAACGCCGGTTGTGCCCTTGCCCAGAAGCTCGCCAATATCCTTACCAAGATCGTGGAATGCAGGTGCTTCGGTTGCACCAACCAGCTTCAGAGACGGATCGTCAATCGTAAGCATGGAAAGCGCGCGGCCCATGCGGCCAGCGGCGCCAGATACAGCGATATGTACAGGGGCAGTTTCAGACATGGCGCTATAGAAGCCCAGCCTCAGCGCAAGTCAATCAGACGTTTGATCAAAAGAGCTTCGTCTCAAAGGCACGTTTGAGTGAGCCGAACAAACCATACTGGCTCGCCCACGCTTTGATTTCAGCAGATTCTTTCTCGCGCAGGCGTTCCTGCTCTTCAGAAAAGCTTTCAAGGTCTGCTGTGACCGAGCCGATATCAATGCTCGCGAGATGTTTGGTCTGGAAGCGCTCGATAAGGTCACGCTCAGCGTCGGAAAAGTCGTTATCCTGCTGGAAGATCACATTTGACATATCAATCAGGCGGGCACGGTCCTGCGGATCAGTAATGTCCGGCCAGACGCTGGATAGCTCTACCGGCTGATCCACTTCACCGTGAAGCTGGGTGCGATCTTCAGCGCTCAGACCGTGATGATTGTCGATGATCTCGTGGAGTGTGGATTTCTCATCCGGATGCAGCTCGTGATCAGCCCATGCCAGCGCAATCAGGCCCCGATAAAGTGCCAGCTTGCTTACATTTTGGTTCTGAATAGCAGTATCAGCCACGGTCCCACTCCTGATGTCTGGTCAGGATTTTAGGCTGAGAAGCTTAATGTCCGGCGAATCGGACTGATGGAAATGACCGGATCGGCACTCCCATCAGCCCTAAATTCAAGCCTTAAGCGCTTAGTCTTCTACGAAGACAAAGCCTTCATCGCTCGTTTCAATGTGGCCAATGCCCGGGAACGGGAAGTGATAGGCAAAGATGGTCTCACCCGTCTCTGCCAGTTCAGCAAGCAGCGCCTCACGGCTTTCGCGCGCAACCGGCTCGTTCATATCAAACGCAATTGTCCAGCCCGGATAACCGACAGACAACACGAAATGGTGCATGGAATCGCCAACATACAGCAGCGTTTCCTCGCCAGAAGTGATGCGGAAACCGGAATGGCCCGGTGTGTGACCATGCGTATCGAGCGAGGTAATGCCCGGAAGAATGTCTACTGTGCCAGCCTCAAAGGTTGCAACCATAGGAGAGACCGCAGCGACAATTGCCGCCTGTTCTTCATTCGTCTGCATGAACTCCCACTCTTCGACAGACATACGCACTGTCGCGTTCGGATAGGCCGGTTCGCCTTCTGAGGTGATCAGGCCACCGACATGGTCAAAGTGCGAGTGAGAGATGAAAATGTCTGTGATATCAGCGGGCTCGACGCCTGCATCAGACAGAGACGCCATCAGGCCACCAGCAGGCGGAGCACCTGTACCCGTATCGAACAGGATCGTGCCATCAAGCAGCATTGGATGGAGAGAGAGGCTAAGCGTATCGCTTTCAAGACCAGCATCATCGAGCGCTTCAACGACATCTTCCAATGGCTGCGCGCCGAATGGCGACTGGTCGACCGGCATGGTGAACTGGCCGTCGGTCAGCGCAAGCGCGTTGATCTCACCAATATCAAATTCGAGCACGTCCTCTGACATGACCTCTGACGCTTCGGCTTCTGCCACTGCTGGCTCAGCAGCTGGTTCAGCTTCAACAACAGCTTCCGGCGCAGGTGGCGGCGTCTCTTCGCCTGCACAAGCCACTACGGAAAGTGCCAGCGCGCTGACGGATAGTTTTGTGAGAAGGTTCATCTGATGCCCCCTTAGGCTTTGAACGACGTAGAAATCTAGTCAGACAAACGCCTCAACGCCAAGCGGGTTCATTTGAATTTTTCGCGAATGCAAAGTGAAAGGGCAGCACGAACCGGCCGCCCTCCTGACTGACATTCTAACGGGCTTCGTCAGCGTCCGTCAGATCGTCCCAGAACCGTTTGACCTTGCCGAGAAAGCCGTTGCTCTCAGGGTTACAGTCTTCACCGGATTCATCACAGAACTCGCGCATGAGTTCTTTCTGACGTGCTGTTAGGTTTTGCGGTGTTTCAACGAACAGCTCGACATAGAGGTCACCGCGCGGACCTCCGCGAAGCGATGTCATGCCCTTACCGCGCAGGCGCATACGGCGGCCTGTCTGAGCCCCTTCAGGGATGGTAATACGCGAACGGCCACCTTCCACGGTCGGGATTTCAATATCGCCGCCAAGCGCCGCGGTGACCATGGTCACCGGTGCACGGCAGTAAAGGTTTGGTCCGTCACGTTCGAAGATTTCATGGTCGAGCACTTCTACAAAAATGTAGAGATCGCCCGGCACGACGCCCGGTCCACCCGGATCACCCTCGCCTGAGAGACGGATGCGCTGTCCGCTTTCAATACCCGCTGGAATATTGATGGAAAGCGTCCGCTCTGTCTGGACATAGCCCTGGCCCGCACACTGGCGGCACGGATCTTTAATCACTGTGCCACGGCCTGCACATTTCGGGCAGCCACGTTCCATTGTGAAAAAGCCCTGCTGCACGCGGACGCGGCCACGGCCATGACAGGTCGTGCAGGTTTCTGGCTGTGTGCCCGGTTCAGCGCCCTGCCCGTCACAACGGTCACATGCTTCCTTGCCCGGCAGCGTGATTTCCATATCACGGCCGTTAAAGGCGTCTTCCAGTGAAATTTCAAGGTCGTAACGCAGATCCTGCCCGCGCGCCTGAGCGCGTCCGCCGCCACGGCTTCCGCCAAAGAATTCAGAGAAAATATCGCCGAAAATGTCGCCCGGATCGACACCTTGGCCGAACGGATTGCCGCCTCCGCCGCCTTGCTCAAAGGCTGCCTTGCCATAGCGGTCATAGGCTGCGCGCTTATCGCCATCCGACAGGATAGAATAAGCTTCGCCTGCCTCTTTGAACTTCGCTTCAGCTTCAGGATCATCCGGATTGCGGTCCGGGTGAAATTTCATGGCCAGCTTGCGATAGGCGCTCTTGATCTGCTTTTCGTCGGCATCCTTGGCTACGCCGAGAATGTCATAGTAACTCCGGTCAGACATTGGTCATTCCCTGATGGAAACGAGGCCGATCAGTCGGTACGGCTCGTATCGTAATAAGTCTCACATCCCTCGACGACCGTACGAAATTGCGTGTCGCCGGAGTCGCGCGCTTCTGTCAGCGCTGCGATGTAGAGTTCGAGTTGATTCTCGAAATAAATCTCATTTGCCGCGATACCCTGCGTCTGAAACCAGTCCGAAGCCTGAACATACTTCGCGTGCTGCGATATCATCATGCCGGGCCAGCCCCGCGCGAGATCGAGGGCCGCCGAACACAGGGCGGCATCATCTGCATCCAGGGATCGTTGAGCCATCGCTGGCTGGAAAAATGACAAGGCCAGCACCGGAACAATGAAGGTCATATGTTTCAGGCTGGCCATGTCGTTTTCCTATTTAGCGTCAGCTAAGGCAGGTTAGGCAGACTTCTTGTCGTCGCCGACATCTTCGAAGTCAGCGTCGATGACATCGTCATCTGCCGCGTCGCTTGCTGCGTCTGCAGCCGCTGCCGCTTCACCCTCAGACTGTTGCTGAGCGTAAATCGCTTCACCGAGCTTCATGCTCGCCTGCATCAGCGCCTGAGTTTTAGCCTGGATGTCTTCCAGATCTTCGCTCTCAGCAGCTTTTGTCAGGTCAGCCATAGCGGCTTCGATGTCGCTCTTGATAGATGCGTCTACCTTGTCGCCATGTTCAGCGAGTTGTTTCTCGGTAGAGTGGACCATCGCTTCAGCGTTGTTTTTCGCTTCAACAAGTTCACGACGTTGCTTGTCCGCGTCAGCGTTTGCTTCCGCTTCCTGCATCATCTGGCTGATCTCGTCGTCAGAAAGGCCGCCATTCGCCTGGATGGTGATCTTCTGCTCTTTGTTGGTCGCTTTGTCTTTCGCAGAAACGTTCACGATGCCGTTGGCGTCAATGTCGAACGTAACCTCGATTTGCGGCATGCCGCGAGGTGCTGGCGGGATACCTTCAAGGTTGAACTGGCCGAGCATTTTGTTGTCGGCAGCCATTTCACGCTCGCCTTGGAAGACGCGGATCGTCACAGCTGGCTGGTTGTCGTCAGCTGTAGAGAAGACCTGAGACTTCTTCGTCGGGATTGTCGTGTTACGGTCGATCAAACGTGTGAAGACACCGCCAAGTGTTTCGATACCGAGGGACAGAGGTGTGACGTCGAGAAGAACAACGTCTTTCACGTCGCCCTGCAGAACGCCCGCTTGAATTGCCGCGCCGAGCGCAACAACTTCGTCTGGGTTCACACCTTTGTGCGGCTCGCGACCGAAGAATTTCTTCACCGCTTCCTGAACCGCTGGCATACGCGTCATACCACCAACGAGAACCACATCGTCAATTTCGCCAGCAGATTTGCCTGCGTCAGCAAGCGCTTTCTTGCATGGCTCGATTGTGCGCTTCACGAGGTCATCAACAAGGCTCTCAAACTTCGCACGGGAGAGTTTGATGTTGAGGTGTTTCGGACCTGTTGCGTCAGCGGTGATGAACGGAAGGTTCACTTCGTACTGAGACGCAGAAGACAGTTCTTTTTTGGCTTTCTCAGCTTCGTCTTTCAGACGCTGAAGCGCCATCTTGTCGGCTTTCAGGTCGATGCCGTTCTCTTTTTTGAACTCATCAGCCAGGTAGTCGACGATACGAATGTCGAAGTCTTCACCACCAAGGAAGGTGTCGCCGTTTGTAGACAGAACTTCAAACACGCCGTCACCGATCTCGAGGATGGATACGTCGAATGTACCACCACCGAGGTCATAAACTGCGATCGTTTTGTTTTCAGACGCTTTGTCGAGGCCGTAAGCCAGCGCAGCGGCTGTCGGCTCGTTGATGATGCGCAGAACTTCAAGACCGGCAATTTTACCAGCGTCTTTCGTTGCCTGACGCTGAGCGTCGTTAAAGTAAGCTGGAACTGTGATCACGGCCTGCGTAACTTTCTCACCGAGATAAGCTTCTGCAGTCTCTTTCATCTTAGTCAGAATGAAAGACGAAACTTCCTGCGGGGAGTAGTCTTTGTCACGACCTTTGACCCATGCGTCGCCGCTTGGACCTTTTGTGATCTCGTAAGGAACGAGCTTCTTGTCTTTCTCAACAGTCGGATCGCCGTATACACGACCGATCAGACGTTTGATCGCAAAGAAGGTCTGCTCAGGGTTGGTGACGGCCTGACGCCGTGCAGGCATGCCGATCAGACGTTCACCACCTTCAGCGAAAGCAACAACGGATGGTGTTGTGCGTGCACCTTCAGCGTTTTCAATTACCTTGGCATCCTTGCCGTCCATAACGGCGACACAGGAGTTTGTCGTACCAAGGTCGATACCAATAATTTTTCCCATTCTACAATCCTCTGGTTAGCCGTCATCCGGCCTGTTGGATGGCCTGCAAGCAGCGCCTAAGCCCGATGACTCTACGGATACGTGAAGAGCGAACTCCTCAGGCTTCTGGCTGGATATGGGAAAAGATTCGAAAGGCTCAAGGCGTCAATGCATTTTGACCTCGCGAAATTGTGAAATTTCCGGGTGACGGCTCGGTAGAGCGCTCTATCTTTATGAATAGCGATAAAAATCAGCAGAAAATCCATGGAAATCCGGCCAAACGGAACACAATTTTTTTCACAACACGTGAGCACAGAGGATCAGAATCTGCTGCTGGAAGACGTCCGTGCCCGGATTCCTGATGCCCCGCTTTACACACCCACAATGCCTCGTACGGGAAAATCCATGTCTGTGCGCATGACCAATTTCGGCGCTGCAGGCTGGATGAGTGACGCTAAAGGCTATCGCTATCAGCGGGCCCACCCGGAAACCGGCAGTCCATGGCCGGATATTCCGCAAAGCATCCTCGACATCTGGACAGGCCTGTTACCCGATGCGCCCCTACCGGATGTCTGCCTCTGTAATTATTATCCGGCAGACGCAAAAATGGGTCTGCATCAGGATAGAGACGAGCAGGACCTGACCATTCCGGTCCTGTCTATCTCTCTGGGAGACACCGCCCTCTTCCGCCTTGGCCAGACAACGCGCGGCGGCAAAACCCAGTCATTCAAGCTGAGATCCGGCGATGTGATGATCCTTCGCGGATCAGACCGTCTCGCCTATCATGGCATAGACCGGATTTATCCCGGCACGTCCTCGCTTCTTAAACAGGGCGGGCGGATCAATCTCACACTAAGAAAAGCTTTATAGCTAGTATCGCAATTATCAATTTGAGAATTATTCGCAACTAACCCACATTCAGTTCGTTGCTTTATCATGCAAGGACGAACCAGAATGTTGAAAACAATTACCTATGGCCTGATGCACCTGACCGTCGCCATTGCCGTTGCCTTTGCATTAACCCGCAACTGGCATGCGGCCTTAGCCATCGGCCTGATCGAACCCTTCGTGCAGACCATTGCCTACACTGTGCATGAAAAGCTCTGGTCGCGTGCAAAAAACCGGCTTGAACCGCACGCCGATCATCATCTGATCCCTGCGCCTTGATAGCGCCTCAAATTCCGTCCAAACGACTAAACGGACAGGCGGGATGAACGGCGTTTGAAGCTCTATTTCTATATATTTGTGGCAGGGGTTTTTGCGGCATCACTGATCATGCTCGCAATTGCGGTTGCGTGGCGCGTCCTTCCTCAGCATCGCGACCGCGCAGAGCCTTACCTGCGCAAGCTCGCCTGGGCGGGATTGGTTGTAACACTGTGCATGGTCATCTTTGTCACCCATTTTCCTATTCCGGATGACTTCGAGGCGTATTGCGAGTTTCCTTGGCGGGCACGGCGAAATATCGACGTCCTCCACACTTGGAACCAGTTGAACCTACATATCGAGCGTCGCGGCGAGATTGATCTTGTACGCATCATCACCTCCGGCACGGCGGTGCAATTCGGGCTCAACCTGTTCATGCTCGCCCCGTGCGCATTCTTCCTGCGGGCGGGCTGGCGTCATGGATTATGGACAGCGCTTGCGATTGGCTTTGGAACATCTCTGGCGATTGAGACCAGTCAGCTTACAGGCATTTTCGGGATTATGCCGTGCGCCTACCGCACCTTCGCGACCGAAGACCTGTGGGCGAACACACTCAGCGCCGTGATGGGATGGTTTGCATTTCATCATATTGTCTCCCCGCTTCTGAAGCGGGAAGACAAGGAAGACAAAGCCAGCTAGCCGAACCGATAACCGGACACGGCCTTGCCGAGCACGATGTCAGAATAAATCTGCTCACCCTGATCGCCCGTCGCCGCGCCTGCTGCGATCATCATCGGTAGAAGATGCTCAGAGGTCGGGTGAACTGCGCGCGCTGTTGGCACTTTCAGCCATTGCGCCAGCTTGTCATTACGCCCTTCCGTATCGGTTGCCGCATCAGTCAGCCATTCATCGAATGCTACTGAATCCGGGTTTGTCACCAGCGGCTGGTGATAGAACTGGCGCAGATTGTGATAACTGAGGCCAGACCCGATGATCAGAACACCCTCATCACGCAGTTTTGCCAGCGCCTGACCATAACGGATCTGCTCTGCCGCATTATCCGTGTTCAGCATGGAAAGCTGCAGGATCGGCATATCAGCATCCGGATAGATCAGCTTGAACGGCACGAACACACCATGGTCGAGGCCGCGCTCTGTTTCTTTAGCGACGCGGTAACCGGCATCGTTTAAGAGTTCTTTCGTCCGCGCTGCCAGCCAGCCGGACGTCTTCGCAGGCCATGTCAGCTCATATGTATGCGGCGGAAAGCCGTAATAATCAAAATAGAGCTCTGGCGCTTCGGTTGTGATCATTGTCGGCACATCGGTGAGCCAGTGTGCCGAGATGATCAGGACCGCTTTTGGCGGCTCCGGCAGGTCTTCCGGCAGCTTCGTCAGAAAGTCAGCCATACGGTCCCAGGTGTCCGCAGGGGTGCCCGGACGCGGGTCCATAAAGAAACACGGACCACCGCCATGCGGGATAAAATAAGTTGGCATACGGGTCATGTTGTATCTCCGTTTCGTTACGTGAGGTCAGAAATGACGGTTCACGCACCAAAGCGCAAGTACACACCTTTTGGTAACCTATACAGCAGCCAAACCGGCCACAAGATAGAGCACACACGCTATGCCTGCTGTTGTCAGCGCGTACGGCAACTGAGTTCGCACGTGAGACAGGTGTTCTGAGCCGGAGGCGACACTCGCAATCAGCGAGGTATCGGAAATCGGAGAGCAGTGATCGCCAAACACACCGCCGCCAAGTACGGCTGCGAGCGCCAGTGATGGCGGAATGCCAAGGGCGGCGGCCAGCGGCATGGCGATTGGCACCAGAATACCATATGTGCCCCAGCTTGTGCCCGTCATGAAACTGGTGAGCGCCGCGGCGATGAACATCACCACAGGCACGGTGAATGGCGGAATGGATTCAGCTGCAATCGACGCGATATAGGCGCCTGTTCCAAGCTCTCGCAAGGAGCCGCCAAGCGCAATTGAGAACCAGAGCACGGCGACCATCGGCACCATTTCACCCACGCCTTTAAAGGCTTTCTCCTGAAGCTCCGAGCCGGAATAAACCTTGTTGAAGAAGAGCAGCCCCGCAGCAACCATGATCGCCAGACAGATCGCCCAGAGGATGGAGCGCGCACCGTCACCATCGGTAATATTGCCATTGCCCGTCCACGCCATGAAGCCGAGCGCTGCACCAACCATGATCACCAGCGGCAGCCACATATAAAGCGCCTTGGTCGGCTCCGGCCCCGCCTCGGTAATGGCATTCACCTTCTGGTCTGCCGTTTTCATCGGGCCGAACACCTTGCCGGAAATGGCAGTGAAATAGACGCCGATCAGGGTCAGAATTGCATAGAAATTCCACGGGATAGAACCGAGCACCACATCCAGCGGGCGGTCGAACCCATAATCTGCGACAAGGCTCAACGCATACGCGCCCCAGCCATTCAGAAGGATAATCACGCTCACCGGCGCGGACGTGGAGTCGATGATGTAGGCGAGCCGCTCACGCGACAGCTTATGCGCGTCGTAAAGCGGTCGACCAAGAACACCTGAGGAGAGTAGGCTGACATTCGTCTCGATGAAGACGACCGTACCCGTCGCGGCCACGGCGAGCTCTGCCTTGCGGCGGCTACCGGCTACGCCAGAGCGGATCAGCATATGCGCCATGGCAGAGACGCCGCCAGAATCCCGCATATAGGCGATGAGCGCGCCAATCAGCAGACAGAAGACCAGAATATGCGCGTTATAGCTGGAGGCGAAGACCTCCATGTTCCGGTCGGCAACGCCCAGAAGACCCATGCCCGGATTGAACGCCGCAATCAGGGTTTCAGACAGAAACAAAGCGGTCAGCAGCGCCGCATATACATTGCGCCAGACAACGGCGACGATAATCGCCGCAACCGGTGGAATGATTGTCAGAATGTCCATGCGCCTGCCCCGCTTCGATACCGGCTGAACGTGTGACAGAAACAGATGGAAAGCCAGACAAGAAATAGAGTTTCCCGCCAGACTTAACATCCGTACAATTAGCAGACGCCGCGCTCAATCCGTTGCAATTGGCAATACCGTAGACTGAGGGCGTTCAATGCCCGAGCAGATCTGACGAACCGCAACATCACCATCCGTAATGACGTCACAATCCATCTCAAAGTATGTCTCGCGTTCGTCTCCGTCCTCCGAGAACACATGGGGTTCCGCCTTGGCTTCGGTCTCGACACTGCTTTCGGCCGAAGCACCAAGCGCCTTCGTCTGATCAGAAAACGCCAGCGTAATACCGATGACAGCTACGATTACTGCAAACAACCCACTAACAAGCGTAATCCAAAATTGGCGGTTTGAAAGTTTTTGCGCTTCTCCGGCAATCTGAGCATCAATGACTTCTCTCACGTTTTTGAAGCTAATATTTGGTGACAGCTGATCGACTTTTCCTGCATTCTTCAAAACATGACTTATGACGTCATTCAAAGGTTCAGAAGCCGCAAAAAAACCGGACGCATTACGCAGAAGCCTCAAATGAGGTAGGTCATAAATAAAGATAACGAGAATGCTATAAACTAGATTCCAAAATAGAATCAGAGAGAAAATACCCATCGTTATAATTCGGGGGCTGGTCGTAATTTCACGATCTATCAGAGGTAAAACATTCGCCACCAACAACAAAATCAAAGCAATAACGAACGCGGGCATATAAAGGCGTTCGTGCCATTTTTTCCAAACAGTTTGCTGCTGATCAAGTTTATGCTGCGCGATCCGGAACGTCACATCCTCATGATTTCTAAGATAGTGCCGCCTGAGCTGCCCTAGTGCCGACCGGTGACGAGGAGGCCCATTGAAAGACTGGCTTTCGAGATTGGCTATATAATTGGGGTCTTTCACAAAATCTCCAGTCAGTGCGGTTTGGTCACTGTCAATACTGACTGGCGCTGCTTTGAGAATGTCCTTTGTCGACAGTTTAATGTGTGGCTGTCGGAACAGCAGATAGTTAAAGAACATGCCCGTAGGTAGAGACAAAAGTGAAACGGCAGCCAGAACCATAAATAGTTCTGCAGTCTGTGGCAGACCGTTTCGCCACCACATTAGCGCGGCGATAATCCCAACCATAAGCGCAAGTGAGGCCAAAACAGTCCATAACGGAACCTTGATGCCTTGGACATTGTCGAACTGTTCGTGAAAATAGTGGGTGTGTTTGAGCCGTTTCGTTATTTCCGCAGCAACGGATGCAGACGCTTCATCCACAAAGATGCGCCGCTTTGACTTCCACACGTCGCTTTGTTCGTTCTTCTCATTTGAAGGCAAATCTTCATCGATAACCTTTTTAAGCTCTTCGAAATCCAGCTCCAGATCAAAGATAAAAATGCCATCGTATCGTGCCCAATATTTTGCCGATAAGAAGCACTTTGAAAGATTGTCATGAAGGTCGGACGGATCAACCGTGTCGTCGTTGCCGTCGTCATCACTCTGGGCGGTAAGAACGCCATCCACAGCATATAGAGGGGACCATAGAGGAGTGCTTCCGACTGGACGCCATCCAAGAAATCTAAATACTCGAGTTTCTCTTTTTCCGTCCATGTCGCCCCTTCCCTTAAAAGGTCAGGGTCATGGCTCAAACGATCTAGCGTTTGACTGCGCTTCGGCCCTTGCCAGTAAGTTTAACCGCAACGCGATCAGAACCATCATTCATTTCTAGGTAGCTAAGCAAATCACTGTCAACCAAAGACTGCACGGCGATTTTCGCATCATGCGTCAACCATTCCAAAGGAATGACTGCCCTCTCTCGGCGAGAGGCGACGAAATGTTTAAACTGTTTCAGAATTCGATTGCGGCGAGCTGGAAAAGAAAGCCCGGCTTCATTGACTGCCGAAACTTCTGAAAATTGGACTGGATTCTTCGACAGTAGCCTATCGCCTTCGCGAAAGAACATCAAATCTTCTACACTCATTCGTTGTCCTTTCAGCCCCACCCCGCATGATCATGCGCAAACATTGATAACTCCTAAACTTCCATCGCACAAGCAATCAACGCATAGGCGTGTAAATGGTTCTGTTCTTTCTTTAAAAACACGGCCTAATTGAGGCCGCGCAGCAAAAAACATTCACCGTGCTGTTGCTTAGCCCGCGCTGACAGCCACCATAGCGGCGCGAAGCGTTCGGTTACCGATCTTCCAACCAGTCTGGAAGGTCGCTGCAACTTTGCCAGACGGATGCTCTGAAGGGATCTGGCTGACTGCCTGATGCAAGTTCGGGTCAAAATCAGAGCCCGGTTCTGCATGGATCGCTGTGACGCCGTGACGAGCAAACGTCGCGTGCAGCTCTTTCTGGATTGCTTCCACACCAACGAGCAGGTTTTTGCCCGCATCGGAAAGGCCATCGCGTTCACCTTCCGGCAGCGCATCGAGCGCGCGCGCGAAGTTGTCGGACACAGGCAGAAGATCGCCAGCGAATTTCTCAACGGCATAAACGCGTGTGTCAGCGACCTGACGCTCGGCACGCTTGCGGATGTTGTCCATCTCGGCATGTGCGCGCAGCACCTGATCTTTCAGCTTCGCGTTCTCGTCGGCCAGCATCTGGAAGCGCTGTTCCATAGAGATTTCGTCTTCTGAAGCTTTGCCGTCCATCTCGTTAGCTGCCGCTTCCATAGCGTCAGCCATTTCCTGTGCAGCTTCGCTCAGCTCCACATCGTCCTGGATTTCTGATGGGTCTCTGCCGTCACTCATTTACTGTCCATCCCGTTTCTGGCGGCCATCCAGTATCTGGCCTACCACTTTGGCTGTATAATTTACCATAGGTATCACCCGGGCATAATTCAGACTCGTCGGTCCGATCACGCCCAGAGCGCCTACAACTTTTCGGTCGCTGTTCATATAGGAAGAGACGATCATGCTGGAACCCGAAAGTGAAAAGAGAGAGTTCTCAGAGCCGATAAAAATGCGTGCTCCGGCAGCATCTCTAGTAGAATCAAGTACTTCCAGCATGCTTTTTTTCCGTTCCAGCTCATCGAAAAGATGGCCGATCCGGTCCAGATCTTCCTTCGCGCTAGCGGTTTCGAGCAGATTTGCGCGCCCGCGCACGATCAAAGACCGTCCGCGATCAGGTTCCTCACCTGACCATTCAACCACGCCGAGCCGGATAAGATTGGCCGCCGCGGCATCCAGCTGGGCGCGTTTTTCGCTGAGTTCGCGCTCAATCTCCATACGCGCTTCGGACAGGCGACGTCCACGCACACGCGCTGTGAGATAGTTTGACGCTTCCATCAGCGTGGTCGGCCCGATCTCCGGTCCGAAATCGATAATGCGGTTTTCAACATCACCGCCGTCAGAAACGAGAATACAAAGCGCACGCGCTGGCCCGAGCGGAATAAACTCTACCTGACGGACCGGATCATCGCTTTTCGGAGATGCTACCAGGCTCGCCCCGCCTGTCAGTCCAGAGAGAACCTCGGACGCTTCGTTCAGAAGCTCATCCATGTCGCGGCTGACGGCTGCAAGGCGCGATTCAATCTGGTCGCGATCATCCTCACCCACTTCACCGACTTCCAGAAGACTATCGACGAAAAAGCGCAGGCCCGCATGGCTCGGCCTGCGACCGGCACTGATATGCGGCGCATCGAGAAGCCCGAGCGAGACAAGGTCTGCCATCACATTGCGGATAGACGCAGGCGACAGGTCAACCCCGCGCTTGGAAATCGTGCGCGAGCCAACCGGCTCACCTGTTTCAAGGTAAGCCTCTACAATCGTTTTGAATATGTCCCGCGATCTACGGTCGAGCGCTTGCAGGCTGGTCATAACTGAAGGGTCCGAACGTTTAAGGTCTTTCGCGCCTCAAGATTTGAGGTCATTGCCAGAAAATACAAGTCTTTCCTGCAGGCCATGATAGACGAACCGTCCGGTGATGATTAGACCGGCACCCAATTTCATCTGGAGATAATATTATGCGCCCATCCGGACGGCAGGCAGACCAGCTTCGAACCATTTCACTCGAAACCAATGTAAACGCGTATGCGGAAGGCTCATGCCTTGCAAAATTCGGCAATACGCATGTGCTCTGCACAGCAAGCTGGGAACCACGCGTTCCAGGCTGGATGAAAGGCAAGGGCGAAGGCTGGGTGACGGGCGAATACGGCATGCTGCCACGCGCGACGCACACACGCGGCCGTCGCGAAGCTGCCGCTGGCAAGCAGTCCGGCCGCACACAGGAAATCCAGCGTCTGATCGGCCGCTCGCTTCGCGCCATCACTGATCTCAAAGCGCTTGGCGAAAACCAGATCACAATCGACTGCGACGTTATTCAGGCAGACGGCGGCACGCGTACAGCCTCTATCACCGGCGGTTATGTGGCACTGGCGCTGGCGTGCAAATACCTCGTCAAAGAAGGTGTAATCGACACTTTCCCACTGACAGCACAGGCTGCAGCCATTTCGTGCGGCGTCTATAAGGACGTTCCGGTTCTGGACCTTGATTATCCGGAAGATTCAGAAGGCGAAGTCGACGCGAATTTCGTCATGACCTCTGACGGCAACATCATCGAGATTCAGGGCACAGGCGAAGAGCGTAGCTTCACGCCCGACGAATTCGCAGAACTGATGCGTCTGGCGCAAAAAGGCTGCGGCGAACTGTTTGAAGCTCAACGCGACGCTATCGGCTAACCCGCATAAAAAAACGCCGCCCCGGGAAGGGCGGCGTTTCTGTTTGAACTGTGTCGACGATTATTCGCCAATAAAGTAACGGAAGCGTACGCCAACCGTGCGCGGAGCACCAATTGTTGCGTATGGGTTCCGAACCGTCACCGGGTCACCATTGATGTCAGAAGCAACCTGCGCTGACAGCGGCGTGCCAACATAGCCCGTGATCACGTACTCATCGAACAGGTTGTTCACATAGAGAGACGCATCCCAGTTATCTGCCGCATAAGTGACAGATGCATTAGCCAGGCCAACGTCTGGAACCGTGAGAGAAGATCCACGTCCACCCGTACGGGTCAGAATGTCACCTTGCCAGTTATATCCACCGCGAACCGTAACTTCATTACCGCTGGCAAGCGGCATGACGTATTCACCGAAAATTGCAAACTGGTTTTCAGGAGAGCCTGGCAGACGATCGCCAGCCTGACCATCTTCAAATGCAGTACCAAAACCCGGAGGTGTTATTGTGCGGATGAGGAATGGCACATCTTCTGTCAGCTCAGTTGCAGCGTGAGAGAACGAACCGCGCAGGCTGAACTGGTCGTTAACCTGCCATGACCCCTGAAGTTCAAGACCTTTGGATTCTGCACCCGCAGCGTTGACCGTGATCGGAATATTCGCGTTGACCGTAGCAGAAGATACCTGTGGATCCGTCCACTCAACGAAGAAGATCGCACCGTTCAGGATAAGATCGCCATCGAGCCATGTGGTCTTGGCACCAAGCTCATAACTGGTTGTCTGGTCAGGACCATATGCGCGCTCGTCAAACTGAGCGACATCACCCGGATTTGGACCATACTGCTGCCCAGGTGCAAGAGCACATGCGCCCTGCGTAGCGTTTGGATCGAAAGCCGGACACGGGCCGAGCCCGTTGGAATTACCGATACGATAGCCTTCAGCCACTGTGAAGTAGCCGAGAATATCGTCTGTAAATTGATAAGACGTATTGAACTTGTAGAGGAATCCATCGTCAGATTGACCGAGTGTCGGGTCGAACGAGTTCGCGCGAATCTGGTCAAGCGTCTGTTCGTTGAATGTCTGATCAAACAGCGGGAAGTCAACCGCGCTGAATTCTTTCAATTCATAATCATAGTATCGACCGCCGAGGGTAACAGACCAACGATCTGTAATGTCGTAGCCGATTTCACCGAAGAAAGCTGACTCTGTAAGCTCGATGAGGCTCTGAGAGAAGTACTCAAGGTCATTCGGATGGTCTTCAAGGAAGGTGAAACCCAGCGTGTTGATAGCATATGTATCATAGTTCGGGGTGTACTCTGCGGAGAATGCTGCGCTTTCCGAATTTGAATAAAACGCGCCGACAATCCAGTTGAACGGTCCGTCTGTAGTTGAGACGAGACGAAGTTCCTGAGTGAAGGTATCTGTCTCACCAACTTCGTGTGTCATAGAACCGAACGCGGGGAACAGTTCGTAAGAATACTCCAGAGAGATCAGGAGGTTGTTCTGGTCGCGGTTACCATCGTCAGCGAACTCTGAATAACCTGTTGCAGATGTCAGCTCGGCAAACCCAAGGTCAGCTGTGAACTCAAGCGCAAGAAGCTCATTTGTGATGGAGTTTGGTTCCAGAATACGGCTCGCACTGTCAAACTCCCCTGCAGAAAACAGCTGTTGAGTACCATTATAGTTCGGATAGGTCGTCATGCCGTGGGAGATACGGCGACCACCGACATCAACGTCCTGGAAGTAGTAAGTCAGAGTACCATCGAGCCAGTCAGTCGGCGTCCATCGTGCCGCAATACGACCTGAAACTGAATCCTCGGAATCGACATCTTCCATACTCGTGAGGTTTGCCGCAACATCGGCAGGATTACCGAAGTCCGGATCAGGATTGGAAACGCCGAGCGTCTGGACCAAAAATGGCTGATCTACGAAACCAGAATCGCGCAGAACATCGATAGATCCGCGAATTGCGAACGTATCGGAAATCGTCTGGTTAAACGTAACACCGACGTCCTGAGACAGGGAAGACGCTTCAGAGTACTGATACAGATCAGCGCGCATATCGAAAGTGTTTTCGCCAATTTGCGGACGAACCGGAATATAGCGGATTGCACCTGCGAGCGTGCCTGCACCGTAGAGTGTACCCTGAGGACCAAGAAGAACCTCGACTCGTTCCATGTCATTAAGTTTCAGGTCGATGAAAAGCGGAACCTCGCCGAGATAGGTTGCAACTGTGCCACCGCCGCTATTGTCGCCGTCGCCAGAGCCGATAGGGTCAGCGTTGATGCCCCGCACAATGATGGGGTTACCCTGACGACCACCACGGTCGACGATATTAATACCAGGTACCGATGCGATCAGATCAGCAAGCTCTTCAATGCCCTGCTCTTCGATCTGCTCGGCGCCAACAGCTGCGATATTCAGAGGTACTGACTGAACAGTGCCCTCACGGCGAGTTGCAGTCACAATGACTGCATCCTGACGTGAAACCGCGTCTTCCGTACTCGGAGCATCCTGCGCAATCGCAGGCATTGCGAGCGAAGCGACTGCGAGTGCACTCGATGTCATAAGAAGTGAAAGTTTCATCTTTTATTCCTTGATTGAACGCTACAAACCAACCAGATTTGTCTGGAAAAAAGCTATTCAGTATGGAAGCCCTTTGCGGGCAACTCTCCCAAATTTTGTCCTGTGTCGTGGACTTTTGCATCTTATTGGTGACGTCGGAAGCAAAAAATAGGCATCTCTTGCCTCATGAACGAAAAGGCTGTTCTGTGTTAAAAATAGCACGCCGCCTGTTGGCGGAGAAAAAGTATCAGGAAGCTCACGCGCTTTGCATTCGGGCTCTTCAAACGAACCCATCAAATGGAGAAGCTTATTTTCTGCTAGGACAGCTCACAGCTGATCATGACAATTTTGTAAAAGCGCTCGATATTTACGGACGCGCACGCGCCGCTGGCTATAGTGAAGCGGAGACATGCACCCAGATTTCACGCTGTCTGATCGCGCTTAATCGCCGCGATGAAGCAGTCAGCATGGTGAGACAGGCAATCAGCGCGGGCCCAGCCGATGCGCTGACGCTGGATACGATCGGCGTTGTACTAAGCCGTGCTGGCCTGCACGATGAAGCCGTCGCGTTTTATCAAAAAGCCTGCGCCAGAAATCCAAACAATGCCGATTACCAGTACAATCGCGGAGTAGCGTTACAATTTGTTGGGCGCTTCGATGAGGCTGGCGATGCTTTTCGCACCTGCCTTGCACTGGCACCGGACAATACCCGTGCACGAGTTGCCATGGTGTCTATCACCAAACAATCAAAGCAAAATAATTCACTACATGAACTTAAAGCAGACTGGGATCAACGGCCTGTATCAGACACTGATGCCAAATTGCAGCTCGCACATGCCATCGCAAAAACCCACGAAGACATGGGCGATCAACAGTTAGCCATGACTTGGCTTGAACAAGGCAAAACAATAAAACTGGCAACACTAGATCCGCGTGAAGAGGAAGACCGTGCTTGTTTTGAGGCCGCGGAAAACCTCGCTACCACATTAAAAATTTCACCAAGCGACACAGCGGATGGTCCCATATTTATCGTTGGGATGCCCAGAACGGGAACGACACTCGTCGACCGGATTGTCTCTTCCCATTCATCCGTAACCTCCGGAGGCGAGCTCGGTGATTTCTCTATTGCTCTTAAACGTCAGGCTGCCACAAAAAGTCCGTTGGTTCTGGATGAAACCACTCTGCGCGCAACAAAAGCGCTTGATATGAAAGCGCTCGGCCAGCGTTATCTGAATTCTGTTGAGGCCACGTTACAGCTCACCGGGCGCTTCACGGACAAAATGCCACTCAACTTCTTTTATGTACCCGCTATCTTATCTGCCATTCCTAATGCACGAATTATCTGTGTGCGACGAAATCCCGCGGATACAGTGCTCAGTAACTACAGACAATTATTCGCGACAGCGTTTTCCTATTACACCTATGCATACGACCTGAAACTGGCTGCACGCTATGTAGTTAAATTCAACAAACTTATGGATGCTTTTTATAGGCGCCTACCCGAGGAAGCCTTCACATCGGTGCATTACGAACAGCTCGTTACCAACACCGAAGAGGAAGTGCGCAGGCTTCTCGCGTTTTGCGATCTGCCGTTTGAAGAGGCTTGTATGCGGTTTCATGAAAGCAAGGCCGCCGTTGCGACAGCGAGTGCCACTCAGGTTCGCAAGCCCGTCTACACAAGTTCAGTCGGTCGTTGGCGGAAATGTGAAGACGCTATGCAGCCCGCTCTGGAAATCCTGCGCAACGCAAATCTGGAGTTCTGATCCCTAAACATCAAACCGGCCGGACTTAACGTCTTTAGAAACCTCACCGGCTTTGAAGATGCGGCCATTCATAACCGCATACACGCCAGCCGGCAGAGCCTGCGCTGCAACCACTGCACCGCCCACGTTAAAACCAGCATCCGACTTTCCGAGCGCGAACGGGCGAAGCGCGCCGGTCAGCACAACCGTCTTGTCACCGGTCTTTCCATCCAGAAACCCAGCCGTCTCACCCATCGTACTGGTGCCATGCGTGATAACGATATGCGTTTCAGGCACGATCTTCACGGCGCTTAGAATGTGCGCGCGGTGGTCTTCTGTCATATCAGCGCTATCGAGGCTCATAATCGGCTGCACACGCGGAAAATGCGTTTTCCCGACCCGCAACAGTTCCGGCACATTCGTCACGTTCTCGGTGTTGAGAACCAAACTCTCGGTGAAGGTGTCATGATCCTTATCGAGCGTTCCGCCCGTGGTGAGGATAACAAGTTTTTCCATAGACATAGCGTGGTGCCATCCTGCCAGGTGTCAGACATAAAAAAGAACGCGGGAACAGATTTTCCGCGCGTCGCTTGATTTAAGAAATATCAGAAATGGTCATGTCCGGACAGAGTCCGGGCGTGAATTCACTCGGCCGCGGCTTGCTGGCCGTCCTCATCCTCTTCATCATCGAACACAAGAAGATCTGCCGGCTGACAATGCAGCTCGCGGCAAAGCGCTTCCAGCGTTGAGAACCGTACGGCTTTCGCCTTGCCGGTTTTGAGAATGGACAGGTTGGCGAGTGTCACACCGACCCGATCACTGAGCTCCGTCAGTGACATGCGGCGGTCCAGAAGGACGCGATCTAGGGTAACGCGAATCGGCATATATTATCAGATTGTCATTTTTTCTTCTTCGCGCAAGCGTGTGCCTTCGGCAAACACTTGGCTCAGGACCATAAGAGTGATCACCGCGACCCATGCGGCGAGGTTAACAGAGAAGTTCACAGATGTATTCACCAGGAACATTTTAGCTGCAAAACCAATGGCGTGGCGACAAAGTTCCATTCCCGCGACAATCAGCGCAAGCCGTGTAAGTCGGCGCGCGTTTTCCGGGACGAATGGGTCGCCATCAATTAGAGTTTTGAGAATACGCTTGAGCTGGCCGGCCATAAGAATAAATCCGACCAGGATAACGATGAGACTTGCAAAGCCGATCAGATAGGTCGGCGTATCAACGGAGATGTTGCCTTCAAGCACAGGCAATTGCAGTGCGCCGCCGGAGAGATCAGTGGCCATTGCGATCACGAGAACCGTGACGCAGATACCCAGAACCAGCCAGCCGAGGCTGGTGATAACGCTCATCAGCACATGCAGTGCCGAAGCGATTGATCCTTTTCCTAAAGCCTTCAGCGGCATTGTGTCGTCAGCTCCAGTTGTTCGTTGCAAGGGTGGAGGCCATATGCTCACCACCCTGCCTAAACCGCAACTACTATACGCTCAAGGGCGAAAGTGCGGTGAGGTAACCGGTTAGTACTACCATGGGCGCGCCAAAATAAACCAGCCCGATCATGAGACCCGTTACGCCGGATTTGAGAGTACGCATTTTAAAAAAGTCCTTCTTGCTCTAGTTAGAAAGCCGTTCAACGAACCGTGACACTATGTCGGGAGGAAAGTGGCTCGCCTCGGCTTGTCCATAAACAATAATGTTTTATCGAAAAACAATCAAGCGTAAATTTATCGAAAAACATAAAATCGATGTGATGAAGGTGTGATCTGATGACCAGAAAGCTTGCTCCCGGCAACCTGATTGCCGCCACCCACAACTCCGGAAAAGTCAAAGAATTGAAGGCTCTATTTGAGCCTTTGGGGTTCCAGGTACGCTCCGCAATCGAACTTGATCTTGAAGAGCCGGAAGAGACCGAAAAAACTTTTGCAGGCAATGCCGCTTTGAAGGCTTTGGCAGCCGCAAGGACCACTGGCGAGCCTGCTTTGTCAGATGATTCAGGCCTGGAAGTGTTTGCTCTTGATGGTCAGCCAGGCATTTATTCAGCACGCTGGGCCGGTGAGCCGCGCAGCTTTGAAAATGCCATGAAAAAAGTTCAGACCGCTCTGGAAGAGAGAAACGCCGATGATTATTCGGCGCGATTCGTCTGCGCCCTCGCCATTGGCTGGCCGGATGGCCATACCGAAACCTTTGAAGGCGAAGTTCGTGGCCATCTGGAATTCCCAGCCCGCGGCGATAAAGGCTTTGGCTATGATCCTATTTTCGTCGCTGAAGGCGAAACCATCACATTCGGCGAAATGGATCCTGACCGGAAACATGCCATGAGCCACCGCGCCGATGCCTTTGTGAAGCTGAAAGCTGCGCTGGAGATTTAATGTCGGGCTCGCCGCGCCTTCCTGACGAGCTGTTCGGCATATACGTCCACTGGCCGTATTGCGCGAAGATTTGTCCGTATTGCGATTTCAACGTCTATGCAGCGAAATCGCGGGACAATTCAGCTCTGGAAGCGGCGATCCTGAAAGATATTGAAGGATATGCGGCCAGCCTGACCGACCGCACACTCACATCTTTATACTTTGGCGGTGGTACGCCCTCTTTGTGTACCCCGTCATTTCTATCCGAGATAATAGAGACATCCGCCGCAAGGTTTGCCCCGAATGGCGATATCGAGATCACTTTGGAAGCCAATCCCGAAGACATTACGCCTGAACGTCTGAAAGCGTGGAAGGGGGCAGGTGTGAACCGGCTTTCACTCGGCGTGCAGGCTTTGAATGACGATGCGCTTCGCTTTCTTGGGCGCAATCACACCCGCGACGAAGCCCGCGGGGCAATTGATGCCGCGCTAAATGTTTTTCCGAACACATCGATTGATCTGATTTATGCGCGGCCGGGCCAGAGCATTCCCGATTGGCTGGAAGAGCTCGATAGAGCGCTTTCAACAGGCGCGCCGCATTTGTCACTCTATGAACTGACCATCAAAGAGAAGACTGCTTTTGCCAAACAGGTCGAGCGCGAGCGATTCATTCCGCTGGACGAAGATGAGCAGGCGGACCTTTATATAGAGACGCTGAAGCTAACTGCTGAGCGAGGCCTGCCTGCGTATGAAGTTTCCAATCATGCGCGTTCAGAAGACTATTGGTCCCGCCATAACCTTACCTATTGGCTGAACGGCGAGTGGCTTGGCATCGGGCCGGGCGCGGAAGGTAAGCTGGAATTACCGGACGGGCGCACGACGACGATCGCTGAGCAACGCGTTCCGGATTATATCAGCGCCGTCGAAGCGCGCGGTATTGGCTCTGCTGAGACTTTTTCACTCACCGGCACTGAAGCGGCTGAAGAAGCCGTCATTCTGGGCCTGCGTTCAAAGCGCGGCGTAGATCGCGCCAGTGTCGAGGCCCTACTTGGCGCACCGCTGAATGCCTGCAAGATTGAGAGCTTTAAAGAATACGGCCAGCTCCTTGAAGAAGCTGGCCGCATATCATTGACCGAAAAAGGCTGGTTGCTGGCCGATTATATTGCCGGCGAAATCCTGCCCTGAGCCTAGCTGCCACCGACCACAAAACTGTCTGGCGCGTCTTCGACAAGCACCGGACCGCTCGGGCGGATCGACATGATAGACAGACCGCGTTCGATTGTGCCGTCTTCGCGGAAGCGGAAGAGACCATTCACACCGCGGAAGCCGTCAGCTTCAAGAAGTTCGTCTTCTGATACGCGGCCATCAGCGAGGAAAGATATAGAAAGCGCCGCAGCATCATAGCCAAGGCTGGCAAGCGATGCAGGTTCGCTATTGTAAACGCCCTGGAATGCATTGCGGAAATATTCGGTGTCCTGCGGATCAGGCATCGCAAAGATAGCATTTTCCAGAACCGGCTCGCGCCAGATTTGCGGATCGTTCCAGATGGACGTGCCGATATACTGAAGCTGGCGCAGATTGACTTCATAATAAGGAAGCAACGGCGCGACAGCGCGCAACTGTACGCCATTATCCGGGATCATCACCGCAACGCGTTCGGTCCGGTTCAAAAGTGAACTATTGATACGACCAGCCAGACGGCGCGCCTCATCTACAGGCGCCTGATTGTCTGATGCGTAGAATTCCGACGCAATGACAATGCCGCCGCGACGGGCCGCTTCAAAACGCAGAGCCGTTTCCACGCGGCGCGAATAAGTAGACGCCGGCCCCATAAAGGCAAACTTGCGAATACCCTGAGCCATTGTGTGATCCACAATGCGCGCGACTTCTTCTTCCGGCGGGAAGCTCATCAGATATGCGCCGCCACCTGCGGCAGACCGGTCATTCGAAAACGCGATGACAGGAATGTCTGCTGCACGCGCCGTTGTCGCAACCGACTGAACGCTAGTCGCAAACAGCGGACCGATAATCACGTCGGCGCCTTCATTGATCACTTCAGTTGCTGCAGCAGCAGACTGACGCGCGTCACCGGCAGTGTCCTTCGGAATAATCAGAATGTCTGTGCCAGCCTGATCAAACAGAGCCATCTCGATAGCGGCAAGAAGACCTGAGGCTTGCGAACGCACGCCCGCGCGCGAGTGAGAGAACGGCAAAAGCACGCCGACGCGGCGGATCTCGCGGCCTTCCATGAACTCTGGTGTAAGGAAGAGGCGCACATCCGGACCGGTTTCTTCAGGCTCTTCCGGCAGTACCTCTTCAGGCTCTTCCGGCAGCCCACCGGTTGGCGGAGGCGGCGGCTCAGGCTCTGTGCGCGGCTGACCTGTAGAGATCGGCGCAGGCGGGCGCGCAGGCGCAGTTGCACAGGATGCCACAAGCAATCCCGCCAGAAGCAGGCTTGGCACCACAGAAAACTGCCTTAAAGCTAGAACCGGTTTCATCGTCTACTCTCCCAGGTCCCCCAGATCGGACCGTCATACCTTATGGACGCTATCGAGGTAATGCCCGTGACACAACTTATTCGCTCAGTCGATTTGTCATCGGCTTTGTATGTGGTGGCAACACCAATTGGCAATCTCCGGGACATAACTTTACGCGCGCTCGATACGCTTACCGCCGTGGATGTGATTTACGCAGAAGACACCCGCCAGACACGGCGCCTGCTGGATGCCTATGGAATTAAAACCACCCTACGCACCTACCATGACCATAATGGGGCGCAGATGCGGCCTGGTATCATTGAAGCGCTGGAGAAAGGCGAACGCCTCGCCCTTGTTTCAGATGCTGGCACCCCGCTTATTTCAGACCCGGGCTTCAAACTGGTCCGTGATGTGCGCGAGGCAGGCTTTGATGTCGTCCCTATTCCGGGCCCGTCTGCGCTGACCGCCGCCCTGAGCGCAGGTGGCCTGCCCACCGACACCTTCACCTTTGCAGGCTTTCTGCCGGTCAAAACCGGCCAGCGTTTAGAACGCCTGAAATCCTTCGCAGACCAGAAAACGACTTTGGTTCTCTATGAAAGCGGCAATCGGCTCGATGACACGGTTGAGGCAATCATCGAGGTATTTGGCGCCGAAACCGAGCTCGTCATGGCGCGCGAGCTGACTAAAATGTTTGAAACGATCATCCATTCAGAGGCCGGCGCCTTTCTCAGCCAGCTCAAAGAGGATGGCCCACCAAAAGGTGAGATCGTCCTCATGGTGTCACTCACGGGTGAGGGGCAGGTTGAGGTCAGCGAAGAGGATATCGACGCCTATCTGATCGACCGTATGGCCAATCTCGGTGCCAAGGGCGCCGCCGCCGAAGCATCCAGAAAGTTTGATCGCCCCAAGCGCGAACTTTACGCCCGCGCTGTATCCCTTCAGGACAAAGCGCGCGGTGACAAGGGATAATGGCGCAGAATAAGAGGCAGAAAGCAGAAGCTGCAGGCCGCTGGGCCGAACGCTATGCCTGCCTCATCCTCGCGCTGAAGGGCTATAAAATCCTCGCGACACGGCAGAAGCTATCATCCGGAGAGCTCGACATTGTCTGCCTCAAAGCCGGTCTTGTCGTCATTATAGAAGTGAAGAAGCGCGCCCGCATCAATGACGCAAAAGAAGCCGTCTCCATGCAAAACTGGATGAGAATTGGCCGTGCTGCCGATCTCTGGCTGTCGCGCCATGGCGAACTTTACAATGCCGACCGACGCTATGATCTGTTCGCAATCGCGCCCGGTTTAACCTTTTGCCACATTCGCGACGCATGGAGACCCGATTTTCCCCTAACTCATGGTTAAGAGACAATGAGTAAATTAGAGTAGATTACTCAGGGAGACACACATGTCCGTTCGCGCCTTTCTACTGATTGCCTGCATACTACCGCTCAGCGGATGCGTTGCTGGCGTTGTTGGCGCAGCAGGCGCTGTGAGTGTCGCCGCTGTTCAGGACCGCACGCTCGGTCAGAGCCTTGATGATGCAAACGCCTCCAACGAGCTGAAAGCCCGGCTTCTGGCCGCTGGCCCACGTCGTTATAATGAAGTCGATGTTGAAGTTGCCGGACGTGTCGCGCTTCTGACAGGCCGCGTCGAAACCATTGAAGACCGTATGGAAGTCGAGCGTATTGCCTGGACAGTCGGTCTTATTGAAGATGTCGCCAACGAAATTCAGGTCCGTGAAGCAGGCGGCGTACGCCAGAACCTCAATGATGAATGGATTACGGCACGCGTCCGCACACGCCTTTTCACCGATCAGGAAGTCAAAAGCGTCAACATCAATATCGAGACCTATGATGGCATCGTTTATCTAATGGGTATTGCACGCTCGTCTGACGAACTGCGCCAGATTGCAGAACATGCGAGCGTTGTGAATGGCGTGCGTGAAGTGGTCTCTTACATCCAGATCCGCGAACCAAACTCTGCCAGCCCAGACCGGGAGCAGAATTCCGGTAACAATGATCGATATGATCCGGATTCTGGACTCCTCGGCGGACCGTCCAGCTAACAGGCCATCAGCCCGCCGTTTATCGACTGCGTCGGCGCACCAATAGTGAATAACAACGCACCTGACAGATAATCTCACTATGAAGTGAGGCCCCTACTCTGGTGAATTGCCAGAGAAATACATATGTCTGTCGGCAGTTATGGAGACGCACCTATGAGCCTCAGAATTGCCGTTCAGATGGACCCGATGGAAACCGTGGATATCAATGCGGATACCACTTTTGCCATGGCTGAGGCCGCAGAAAGCAGAGGCTATCAGGTCTGGACCTATCATCCGAATGACCTCTCCTGTCTTGATGGTCGGCTATACGCCAAGGCGCGCCGCACCAAGGTCCAGCGCGTTCCGGGCACGCCAGCTCTGTTTGAGGACTATGAACGCCTTGATCTTGAGGATGATGTTGATGTGGTTCTCATGCGTCAGGACCCGCCTTTCGACATGGCCTACATTACCGCAGCCCATCTTCTTGAGCTTCTTAAAGGCAAGACGCTCGTTCTGAACGATCCTGAATGGGTTCGCTCATCGCCTGAAAAACTCTTCCCGCTTCTGTTCCCGGGCCTGCTGCCGGAAACGCTGATCACCCGTAATCCGGAGGAGATCGCAGCCTTCCGCGAGAAGCACGGCGATGTGATTATGAAGCCGCTCTACGGAAATGGCGGCGCGGGCGTTTTCAAAGTGAGTGCGAAGGATTCCAATTATGGCTCCCTGCTGGAGATGTTCACTGAGCGCAACCGCGAGCCTTTCATCGTTCAGGCTTTCCTGAAAGACGTCTCAAAAGGTGATAAGCGCGTCATTCTGATTGACGGTGAGCCAGCTGGCGCGATTAACCGTGTGCCAAAAGAAGGAGAAGCCCGTTCCAACCTTCACGTTGGTGGCACAGCGCATCCGGTGGACCTCACTGAAACCGACCTTGAAATCTGCCGCCGCATTGGACCGGCCCTCAAAGAGCGCGGACTTGTGCTCGTCGGCATCGATGTCATTGGAGATAAGCTGACCGAGATCAACGTTACCTCCCCGACAGGTGTTCAGGAGATGAAGCGCTTTACCGGCATTGATGCCGCGCAACTCTTCTGGGATGCGGTGGATCGCAGACTTCAGTCGACCAGATAAGGCAGACGGCAGCCGGCATCGGTCACACGCAGGTCAGCTTCGCCAACATATATGCCCAGCTCTTCCAGAATACCGTTCACCAGAACGACCAGTGGACGATAAAGAAGCGGCGTGCGGTTCAGATTGACACCCAATCCGGACGACACGGTCTTCGTGGTGCCCGCTTCGATTTCAGCCGAAGAAAACTCGACCTCCACAGTGTCACCACCTGACAGGTCTAACGTAATATCCCTGAGATTTAACGGGTTGAGCGTCAGGGTCGTCGGCGAGGTTTCCGCCTCAACGGTTACGGTCTGCACATTTCTGCGCGCATCACATTGAACGTCAGTTATACGTGCTGTGGCCGAACCCAGCTGCAAAGATGTGTTTAGAAGATTCAGCCCGCTTCCAATATCGAGCTCGATATCGATCTGGCTGGACTCCATCTCATCAAAGCCGTCGGCGCCATGGTCCCAGTGAAGAAAACGGCCCGGATCACCGATATCAACACGCGCAGCAACGGCATCGCCCAGAACCTCAATGTCCGCTTCAGCCTGACTGTCACCGTTTGCCAGTGCAGCGGAGGCAAAAAGCAATTCGCCTGCTGAAATCATGAAGGCACGCGTGGCCGGAAGCTCCCCAATATCCAGTCCACCGGTGCGGCCCAGATCCAGTATCTCGCTCAGCACGAGCGTTTGCCTCGCCGCGCGCCCTGGCGGCTGAAGATTGAAAGGGAGCGCTGCCGATAAATCAGAATCCTTGATGGCCGATGTCACGTCGCCCAGCGTTATTTCCGCGCCGAGAACCTCATTATAAGTGAGCGCATCGAGATCGAGGTCGGTATTTATGATTTCCAACGCCTGAAAAATATCAAGTTCGATATCCAGAAGCTGCTCATAGTCGGCAACCGTAATCCGGCCATTATATCCGACGAGCGAATCCAGCAGCGCCGCAGGCAGACCGCCCTCAAGACGCAAAAGCCGTGACCCCATCCAGAGTGACGCGCTACGTCTGAGCGTAGCCGTTGAATGAACACTCAGCGAGTTATCGTTCTGGACGGCACCGCCCATAATGCGTTCCTCAATCGGAAAGGTGATCTCAACCCGAACGGCGTTCCAGTTCAATTCGGATTCTTCAAATCTCTGATCGTGAGGAATTGTTTCGTCCTCACGATAAATGCCAGTGATGAGGCGCGCCTCAACACCGTCATCATCAAACCCCTGAAGATCGAGATGCGCCTGCAACGCCGACACTTGTGGATTGGCGCTTTCAGCCAGCCTGAGCGCAGCCACATCCGACGCAGACTGGTATTTCCGCTTATCCAGATAGGCGAGGCCAAGATTGACCCCGACGGCAACAAGCACACAAATAGCGCCCAGAAAGAGCGCTGTCAGGATGAGGGATGTTCCCCTTGTATCTCGCGAATACTCCCGGAATGACCTCATGTGGTCCGTTCCGAGATACTCTGGCGCACCGTGAATGTGTTCGCCGGCATTGGGATAAGACCGCGGAACAACTCGACCGGATGACCAGTCGTGTCATAAGCGATTTCGACAACAGTCGTCTCCGTGTCCGTGTCATAGACCACATCTACGACCACCTGATCATTGTCGATCAGGACATACTCCCTCCGTGCGACAGCGAGGTGCTCGGCGGCGAGCTCCCGCTTCTCGGAAACGGAAAACCCGCCAATCGTCGCGCGCGTCACGTCCGCGCCGAGCTGCTGAAGGCTTATCGCAGTTAGAAATACCATGCCGTAACCGACGATTGCCGCGAGTATGAACATCAGCACCGGGGCGACTAAGGCAAATTCAACCGCAGATGCCCCTCTTTTATCTTCAAAATAATGTCTCATAAAAAGTCACTTATAAAATAGCTCGATAATTACGCGCTAATGACCAAAAATATGACACGGGCCCGTAGCCAAACCGTTAAAAAAACAGCCCGGATTTTTTGGATTTATCCACAGCCGATAACTTTTAATTATTATAATTATTCGTAATAGGGATGTCGCAATTTCATTCCGTTCAAAGATAACACTGATTTGATTGAATTTATTTTGAACACGTTCAAAAAAAGTTGAGGTGTGTCTGACACTTACGCCGTATTACTCTGGCGCGCTGCATCGGGCTATTCGTTAACAACTTTGACGCGCTAGCCTGTTCTGTTTCGGAACTGAATCGTTAACATAAAATCCGGTCGCGTTAACGATTTACATTTGTTCTTGTATTGTTCGTAATTTTTTGTCTATCTTCAGTTGCACGACAGGAGATCAGAATGGTCAGCCGGATTACAACTTTTGCCTTTGACGGTATTGAAGCGCGACCAGTGGATGTTCAGGTGCAACTTCTCGGAGGCCAGCCTCACTTCTCCATTGTAGGCCTTCCAGACAAGACAGTTGCCGAAAGCCGCGAACGCGTGCGCGCGGCATTTTCTTCTATCGGACTGGCTCTTCCGCCCAAAAGAATCATTGTGAATCTGGCTCCGGCAGACCTTCCCAAGGAAGGAAGCCATTATGATCTGGCCATCGCGTTAGCACTTTTAGTCTCCATAAATGCGGTTCCGTCCGATGCTTTAGAGCGTATGGCTGCGATCGGCGAGCTGTCCCTGGATGGGCATTTACAACCGACCTATGGCGCGCTGCCCGCCGCAATTGGCGCGGAAGCTATGGGCCTCTCTTTAATATGTCCGGAGCTTTCAGGCGCTGAGGCGGCCTGGGGCGGCGGAAATGTGATCGCGATTGAAAGCCTGATGGCGTTCATCAATCATTGCGCAGGGCGACTGCAACTCAAGCCACCGGAGGCCGGTAACACCAAAGCGCTGCCGTCACTGCCAGACCTTCGCGATGTGAAAGGTCAGGAAGGTGCCAAGCGCGCACTGGAGATCGCGGCAGCAGGCGGGCACAATCTCGTCTTCTGTGGGCCGCCGGGATCGGGCAAGTCCATGCTGGCAACCCGCCTGCCGGGTTTATTGCCTGATCTCTCCCCGAAAGAGTTGTTAGAGATCAGCCAGATCCAATCCATTGCCGGTCTTTTAGAACGCGGCGAGCTGTCCCGTCGTAGACCTTATCGCGCACCTCACCATTCTGCCTCAATGGCTGCACTGGTCGGCGGCGGTGCACGCGCCCGCCCGGGCGAGGTATCACTTGCGCACCATGGCGTTCTTTTTCTCGATGAATTACCAGAATTTCCCACGCAGGTTCTGGAGGCGCTACGCCAGCCGCTTGAAACCGGCGATGCAGTGATTTCCCGTGCCAACCGTCACGTCAGATATCCGGCCCGCTTCCAATTGATCGGCGCGATGAATCCGTGCCGGTGCGGCGGCGGTCCTGCAGAAGGCAATTGCCGTAAAAAGCCGAAATGCCTGCAGGATTATCAGGGGCGGTTATCAGGTCCCTTCCTCGACAGGATTGATCTCTTCTGTGACGTGCCACCTGTTACCGTGGCCGATCTCAATCTGCCACCACCTGTAGAGGGTACTAAAGAAGTGGCTGCCCGTGTTCTGAAAGCGCGTCGTATCCAGGCTGAACGGTTTGCAGGCATGGAGCATGACACCCGCGCGGTAAATGCCGACCTTTCCTCAAAACAGATTGAAGAGGTCTGCCTGCTTGATGATGCCAGCCGGAAGCTTCTAACCGATGCGGCCGAGCGGTTCTCCCTGTCTGCCCGCGCCTATCACCGCGTCCTGAAACTTGCCCGCACGATTGCTGATCTTGATGGCGAAAGAAATATTGCGCGTCATCATCTGGCTGAGGCACTGACCTATAGATGGCGCGACCCTGCCGTTTCGTCGCTTTTAACGGCGTAATCATATCTCTGTGCGAGAACCTGTTTCGGGATATCCGATCAGGACAAGAGAGATATGAGCGAAGCTGAAACGCAACCAATCGAGCAGCGCTTTCTGGCATCAGTCAGCCATGAAATCAGAACGCCTCTGAACGGCATTCTGGGCATGGCCTCTCTTCTGGCCGAGACCGAACTCACGCCTGCGCAAGCTGACTATGTTTCTGCCATTCGCCGAAGCGGCGCGCGCCTGCTCGATCTTCTCAATAATGTGCTCGACTATGCGCGCATGGATGCAGCGGGCGTCGAGCTTGAAACAGCGGAAACCGATATTCGCGGTCTGGCGCAGGATGTGGTGGAACTTCTCAGCCCACGCGCGCACGAAAAGGGTATTGATGTCTGCGTCCGCGCTACAGGCGATCTTCCTGAGAAGGTGGTTCTGGATGATGGCCGTGTCCGGCAGATCCTGTTCAACATTGTTGGCAACGCGATCAAGTTTACCGAAATGGGCGGCGTACTCGTCGACCTTTCAACGCTGAAAGACAAAGAGCTTTGCATCGACATCATCGATTCCGGTCCCGGCCTGACCGACGAAGCCCAGGCCCGTCTGTTCAATGCGTTCGAACAGGCCGAAGCAGGCCATCGCGGTATTGATGGCGGTGTCGGCCTTGGCCTGACCATCGTGAACCGTCTGGTCGAGGCCATGAATGGCAGCGTGACGATTACCAGCGCGCCGGGCATTGGTGCCCGATTCAGAATTCTTCTGCCGCTCAACATCGCCGCGCACGCCAAACCGGCCGAACGTGCGGGCCAGCCAAAACGCATCGGCCTTGCAGGCATGTCCACGCCGCTCATGCTGTCGCTTGCTTCGATGGCAGATGCAGCGGGCCACACCATTCTGACTGAAGCAGACGATAGCGAGGTTGATATCTGGCTGGCTGATGCCCGCCTCCCACCAAGTGAACTGAAACGCCTCGGCCACTCAGCACCTGTCATTGCCCTCATCCGCCCGGAAGACCGCGATCACATTGAAAACCTTCGCGCCAATGGCTGCGCGGGTTATCTTATGCGTCCGGTGCGTGAAGCTTCGCTTATGGAACGCCTTGCCGTTTCAGGAAGCGCCGCGGAGCCAGAGGCCACCGAACAAACGAACCAGTTCGAGACGGGCCGGATCCTGATCGCTGACGACAATGCGGTAAACGCGCTCCTTGCGACCCGTGTTCTTGAAAAAGCAGGCCATGCCTGCACGACGGCAGCCACCGGCGCCGAAGCGCTCGAAGCCGTTCAGTTCTCTCATTTTGATGTCATCCTCATGGACCTTCGAATGCCCGTCATGGACGGTTATGAAGCCATGAGACAAATCAGAGCCCTGCCCGGCGCTGAAAAAAATAACACTCCGATCATTGCGATTTCTGCTGAAATCAATCCAGATGTTGAAAAAGCCGCGAAAGCCGCGGGTGCAGATGCCGTCGCGGCCAAACCGCTCGACGCTCATACGCTCCGCTCGATCGTGGACCGCTGGACTGACAGGCAGAAGGCGCAGGCATGAGCGATACCACCAAGAGCAAGCAAAGCTTTCGCGAGAATATTCGCACATATATGAAGCCGAAAATGCTGGCCATGCTGGCGCTCGGCTTTGCCTCCGGCCTGCCATTGATGATGGTGTTTCAGAAGCTGTCCTTCTGGCTGCGCGAAGTCGGCATTGACCGCTCGACCATCACATTCATGTACTGGATTACCATCGCCTATACGCTGAAATGGCTCTGGTCCCCGGTTGTTGACCGGATCACACTGCCGGTGATCGGCAAGGCGATGGGACAACGACGCTCCTGGATGATTGTCGCCATTGCGGGCACGATTATCGGCCTGATGACGATCGGCCAGTCCAATCCTGTCGATGCGCTCTGGGTCACTCTGGTTGGCGCAACGATTCTGGCCTATTCCGGCGCGACGCTCGATATCGCGATCGATGCATGGCGTATCGAAATCGGCGAGACGTCCGAACAAGGGCACCTCGCCGCGGTTTATCAGCTTGGCTACCGGTTCGCGATCATGTTCTCCGGCGCGGGCCTTGCGATTGCCGAATACTATCCCTGGTCTGTCTCCTTCGCTGCCATGGCCGGTGCAATGGCAATTTCCGGCGTTATCGTGATCTTCTTCATTGCAGAGCCACATCACGCAGCCCGTATCAAACGCGAAGCCAAAGCGCTGCACCGCGCTGTCGCCGATGCGATTGTCGAACCGTTCAGTCAGCTGGTGAAACGACTTGGCTGGTGGATTTTACCGGTCGCCGCACTCGTCGCACTGTATCGCCTGCCAGACTTCACCATGGGTGTGATGGCAAGCCCGCTTTATGCCGACCTCGGCTATTCGAAGGTTGTCGTGGGCGGCTTCCAGAGCGGTGTCGGGCCCTGGCTTCTGATTGCAGGTGCATTCCTTGGTGGTTTCTCGGTCGCGGCGTTTGGCACAATGCGAACCCTGCTCATTGGCGCACCTTTGACCTTCATCACAACCGCCGCATATGCGGGCCTTGCAAGTCTTGGCGCGCCAGACATGGCTGACGTCATCCGTGAAGCCAATAATGGCGAACTGATCGGCGTCGCACCGCCACCAAATATCTATCTGATATTAGCGATCGGGGCGGATAACATTGCAGGCGGCTTTGTCGGTACGGCCTTTATCGCCTATCTGTCGAACCTCACTGATCCGAAGAATGCGGCAACCCAATATGCGTGCCTCAGCTCGCTTTATGCCTTCTTCTGTAAATTCATTGCGGGCTTTTCCGGTACGATTTCAGAAGCCATCGGATATGCGGGTGTCTTCCTGCTTTCCGCCACATACGCGATTCCAGCTGCTGCGCTGATCATCTTCATTCTCTGGCGCGGTACGATTGCCGCCAAGGGTGAGCAATCATTTGACGAGGACACGCCGGATGATGATCCGGAAGCTCTGGCGACGGAGCCCGGCTCAAAGCCTGCCGCAACATAATAAAAAAGCCCGGCCATAAAGCCGGGCTTTCTTTTATCTCTGTAGCGAAAGCCTATTGAGCTTTCAGCGCCGAGTGAGCGTCTTTCTCGTTCACATCATAAGCCGAAATCGTCGCCATGTTCACAATGTCGGAGACGGTAGCGCCGAGTGAACAAATCTGGACGGACTCTTTCAGGCCCATCAGCATCGGACCGAGAACCGTCGCGCCGCCAATGCTGCCAAGCAGAGACGTTGCAATGCTGGCCGAGTGAATAGCCGGCATGACAAGCACGTTTGCTGGACCCGTCAGGCGCATGAACGGATAGGAGCGCTTGGCCATAGGGTTCAGCGCAACACCCGCCTGCATCTCGCCTTCATATTCGAAGTCGATATCATCACGGGCATCAAGCAGAGCCACAGCTTCACGGACCTTCTCAGCGCGTTCACCCAGCGGGCTGCCAAATGTCGAGTAAGACAGGAACGCTACACGCGGCGTTGCACCGAGACGGCGTGCTGCGTGCGCTGCTTCTACAGCGATGTCAGCAAGTTGCTGCGCATCCGGAAGCTCGACAATGTTGGTGTCGGCGATGAAAAGCGTCTGACCTTTGCTGACAACCACCGACATGCCCATCACTGGGTCATGGTCGACTTTGTCGATCACCAGACGCACGTCAGATAGAGCGGACTCATAGCTACGGGTCACACCCGTGACCATGCCGTCTGCATCACCAAGCGCGACCATGCACGAACCGAAGACGTTACGGTCGTTATTGACGAGACGCTGAACGTCACGCTGCAGATAGCCTTTACGCTTCAGGCGCTCATACAGGTAATCGAAATAGTCCGGGTTACGGTCAGAAAGCGCAGCATTGACGATTTCTAGCGCGTCTTCCGGAACACCAACCTGTTTCATGGTGCGGCGAACACGTTCTTCGCGACCGATCAGGATCGCTTTACCGAGTTCCTGATTTTCAAAGCTGAAGGCTGCGCGGATGACTGCCGGCTCTTCACCCTCGGCGAACACAATACGCTTTGGCTCTTCAGAGCGAACCGCGCCCTGAATACGCTGCAGGAAGGACGCTGTCGGGTCGAGACGACGCGCCAGCTCTTCCTTATAGGCATCCATGTCTTCAATATTCTTACGCGCAACGCCTGTATCCATCGCAGCCTGTGCAACGAATGGCGGAATGTAAGAGATAAGACGCGGGTCAAACGGAACCGGAATAATGTATTCCGGGCCAAATGTCGGGCGCGCACCGTGATAGGCCGCAGCAACTTCGTCCGGCACGTCTTCACGCGCAAGCTGGGCAAGAGCGCGCGCACAAGCGACTTTCATTTCTTCGTTGATTGTACGGGCACGTACATCGAGCGCGCCGCGGAAGATGTATGGGAAGCCGAGGACGTTATTGACCTGGTTCGGATAGTCCGAACGGCCGGTCGCAACAATCGCGTCTCCACGTACTTCGCGAATTTCTTCCGGGCGAATTTCCGGATCCGGGTTCGCCATAGCGAAGATGATCGGGTTTGCCGCCATGGACTTGATCATGTCTTTGTTGACCGCGCCCTTAACAGACAGGCCGAGGAAACAGTCAGCGCCTTCCATGGCTTCAGCCAGCGTGCGCTTGTCCGTCTCAACCGCGAAGCCAGACTTGAATTGGTCCATGCCTTCCTGACGGCCCTGATAGATTACGCCGTTACGGTCGCACATCAGAATGTTCTCAGCCTTCACACCGAGATGACGGATAAGACCGGCACAGGAGAGACCCGCCGCGCCCGCACCTGAGATCGCGACTTTGACGTCCTCAAGTTTGCGGCCTGTAATCTCGCACGCATTGATCAGACCTGCTGCCGCGATAATCGCTGTACCGTGCTGGTCATCGTGGAAGACAGGAATGTCGAGTTCTTCGCGAAGACGGGACTCAATGATGAAGCATTCAGGGGACGCAATGTCCTCAAGGTTGATGCCACCAAATGTCGGGCCGATATTGCGGACCGTTGTAATGAACTCTTCGATCTCTTTCGTGGTCACTTCCACGTCGATGGAGTCAACGTCAGCAAAACGCTTGAAGAGAACCGACTTACCCTCCATCACCGGCTTGGAAGCCATCGGGCCAAGATCGCCCAGACCAAGGATAGCCGTACCGTTGGAAATTACGGCGACCATATTGCCTTTGGCAGTGTAATCATATGCGAGGTCTTCATCCTCTGCGATCGCCAGAACCGGCACCGCAACACCCGGCGAGTACGCAAGCGAAAGATCGCGCTGAGTGGCCATAGGTTTCGTCGCGATGACGGACAATTTCCCTGGCACCGGATACTTGTGAAACGCTAAGGCTTCTTCGTCGGTGAAGGACGGACGTTGATTACTCATTTGAATGGCGTTCCCTGCTCGCACTATATTATGAATTGTGTGTAGAACTCTGCGTAGGCGGTAACAACTCCCTACTTTGGTATTTCAGGCCTACACGCTCAGATTTTTTGACTTGATGCGCGAATTTTCTCATGTGACGTCAGATCATGTCCAACGCTGTAACGCCTTTCATGGCGCAATACCTCGAAATCAAATCCCGAAACCCGGATACAATGCTGTTTTTCCGGATGGGAGACTTTTACGAGCTCTTCTTCGAAGACGCAGAGCTTGCGGCTGATGTGCTGGACATTACGCTGACCAAACGCGGCCAGCATAATGGCGATCCGATCCCTATGGCGGGTGTCCCTCATCACTCTGCAGAACCCTATCTCGCCCGCCTGATCCGCGCCGGACATCGCGTTGCTATTTGCGAACAGACAGAAACACCTGCTGAAGCGAAAAAGCGCGGCTCGAAAGCCGTTGTGAACCGCGACATTGTACGGATTGTGACCCCGGGCACACTGACAGAAGATACACTGCTCGAAGCGCGATCAGGAAACTTCCTCGCAGCAATTTGCGCTGACGATACGCTGGAAACCTGCGGCGTTGCGCTGTGCGACATCTCCACCGGCCAGTTCATTCTGTTCAAGGTTTCGACGGGTGAGCTTATTGCGCGCCTTTCCGGCTATCGTCCGAACGAACTGATCATGAGCGAGGCGCTTAAATATTCACCGCAAATGACCGCCGCGCTTGAAGGCGCGCCAGTACCCGTCACCACCTTCCAGACCCGTTCGGCAAGCGCCAAAGGCGGGGCCGAAGCGCTGAAAGAAGCCTTCAACCTCTCTTCGGTTGATGGGCTTGGCCAGTTTGAAGACCTGCATCTGTCTGCGGCAGGGCTTCTTCTGGGTTATATTGAACTGACACAGGCCGGGCTTCCGCCAGAGCTTGATTATCCGGTACTGGCGAGCGGCGATGTCCATCTCATGCTGGACGAGACAACGCGTCATGCGCTGGAAATCGACCGCACCCAGACTGGCGCACGCAAGGGCTCGCTCCTTCATACAATTGACCGCACGCTGTCCGCAGGCGGCGCGCGTCTTCTGGCAGATCAGGTCTCGCGGCCACTTACTGCCCGCACTGCCATAGAAGCGCGCCTTGATGGCATTCAGCTGCTTCTGGAAAATAGCGAGCTTCGCGAGGATCTGCGCGATGAGATGAAAGGCCTGCCCGATCTGGAGCGGGCGCGTTCGCGACTGCGACTTGGCCGTGCGACCCCCGTTGATCTGAAATCCATTCGTATTGGCCTTGAAACCTCGGCGCGCGTGCTTTCGCTTCTTGAAGATACCGACCTCTCGGCTGCACCAATAATTGCGGGCGCCGCCAATGATCTGACAAAAACGCTGGCTTCGGGCCTGACGGCGCTTGGCGCGCAGATTTGTTCCATCCTTGTCGACGATCCACCGGCTATCATGTCTGATGGCGGGTTTGTACGCTCAGGCGCGAATGAGGACCTCGACCGCCTGCGCACGCTGCGCGATGACAGCCGGAAAATCATTGCAGGGCTTGAAGCAAAATATCAGCAGGACACTGGCATTTCGGCCATACGCATCAAGTTCAACGCGATGCTTGGCTATTTCCTCGAAGTCCCGGCAAAACATGTGGAGCCGTTCGAGGCGCTGGAGAACGCCAGCCTCTTCCACCGCCGTCAGGGTCTTGCCAACGCCACGCGCTATTCGACCGAAGAACTCGCCAATATTGCCCGCGAGATCGATAGTGCCAACACCGATGCCAAAGCGCTGGAACTCAAACTATTTGCCGAGCTTGTGAACGCCGTACTCGAACAATCTGACGGAATTCGTCAGGCCGCCAGTGCATTGTCACAACTGGATGTTTCAGCCGCAGGCGCTGAATGGGCGGATGAGTTTTCTGCCTGCAGGCCGCAAATTTTTGACGATAAGCGCCTTCATGTAACAGATGGCCGTCACCCTGTTGTTGAAGCGGCGCTTCGCAAAACCGGCAATGGGTTTGTGTCCAACTCGCTCAATCTCGGGAATAGCGCAGATAAAGACACTCGCCTTCAGATCATCACCGGTCCGAACATGGCCGGTAAATCAACCTTCCTGCGCCAGACCGCCCTTCTGGTCATTCTGGCTCAGGCTGGCTGGTATGTGCCTGCTCGCGACATGGGGCTTGGCATTGTGGACCGCGTCTTCTCCCGCGTTGGCGCATCGGATGACCTTGCGCGTGGCAAATCGACCTTCATGGTCGAGATGCTTGAGACAGCCAGCATTCTCAATCAGGCCAGCGACCGCGCGCTGGTCATTCTGGACGAGGTTGGCCGTGGCACATCCACCTATGACGGCCTCGCCATCGCGTGGTCATGTGTGGAGTATCTTCACGACACTGTTCGCTGCCGAGGCCTCTTCGCGACCCACTATCACGAGCTGACAAAGCTCGCGACACGCCTGCCATTTGCCGGAAACCTGTCGCTGCGCGCCCGCGAATGGCGCGGTGATCTCATTTTCCTGCATGAGGTTCAGGATGGGCCAGCGGACAAATCCTATGGTGTTCAGGTCGCTCGCCTCGCTGGCCTGCCAAAACTTGCGGTTCAGCGTGCCAAACAGGTGCTCGATCAGTTGGAAACCATTCAGGAGCGCGGCGTTCCGTCCGATGACCTTCCGCTTTTCAGCTTCTCTGAAGAAGGCCCTGCCAAGGTGGCAGAAACACCTTCCGACGAAATTGCACCCGAGCGTGACGCCATAAGCGCGCTGGCCGAAATCGATCCGGACGAGATGAGCCCGAAAGAGGCGCTAGAGGCTCTGTATCATTTGAAGGGTCTTATGCGGCAGTAATCTTCTAAAGCGCTGGCAAAACACCCTGAAATCGCGATAGAAGCACCTCATGCCGACACTTCCTCTCAGTAAGACCGAAATTGCAAACCAGTCCAAGCCTTTCGGAGGCGCGCCAAAACCCTGGCGGATCGACTCGGTCATCGAAACCCGCAAGCTTAAAGTCCAGCTGGAAGCTGCCGCGCTCGATCATATGCCGCAGGATAAAGAACTGCGTGACCGCGCGATGGACCTTTTGCACGGCGCATTATTCCGCGGACGCATGATTGCTCAGGAACGCCTCAATGCCGGCATTGATGGCCTTGATGTGGCGCGCATGCTAGCCGCCGTTCAGAATGAAGTGATCGCTACGCTTTACTGGTTCACCACCACGATTGTTTACGGCGACTCCAACCGCACAGAAGGCGAAAAGCTGGCCGTGCTGGCCGTTGGTGGGTATGGCCGCAACGTGCTTGCGCCGTCATCCGACATCGACCTCCTCTTCCTGCGAAACTACAAGCAGACGCCATGGGCTGAGAGCGTCATCGAGTACATGCTCTACATGATGTGGGATATGGGCCTGAAAGTCGGCAATGCCTTCCGCAATGTCGATGAATGCATCCGTCTCGCCAAAGAAGACCTCAACACAGAAACCGCCCTTCTGGATGCCCGCTATATCTGCGGCGACGAGCAGATTTATGAAAATCTGCGCAAGCGTTATCATGATGATCTGATCAAAGGCCGCGCGAGCCAGTTCATCGCAGCCAAACTGGACGAGCGCGATAAACGCCATAAAAAGCAAGGTGATAGTCGTTACGTTGTCGAGCCGAATGTCAAAGAAGGCAAAGGCGGGCTGCGCGATCTGCAAACCCTGTTCTGGCTGGTACGCCATGCCTATGGCGGCACGACACTGGAAGACATGCTGGCCCAGCGCGAAGTCTTCACCGAAGACGAAGCACAGGCTTTCCGCGATGCCGGTCGTTTCCTGTGGACCGTGCGCTGTCACATCCACTATCTGACGGGCCGTCCGGAAGAGCGCCTGAGCTTTGATCTTCAGCCTGAAATTGCCTCACGCATGGGCTTTGAGGATGTCGGGGAGCGCATGGGCGTCGAGCGCTTCATGAAGCGCTATTTCCTCGAAGCCAAAACCGTCGGATCTCTCACCCGCATTCTCTGTGCGCGGCTTGAAGCGGACCAGCAAAAGGCCAAACCGAACCTTCTACATTTCCTGCCCTTCACGCAGGGTCCGAAAATCTCTGAAGACGGGTTCGTCATGGATGCCGGTCGCCTGAACGTAGAGGACGAAACCTTCTTCCAGCAAAAACCGGTCGAAATGCTTCGCCTGTTCAAACTGGCCGAAGACAATAATGTGGACATTCACCCGCGTGCGCTGTCGGCTGTCACGCGCTCGCTTGAATGCTTCAACGATACCCACCGGACCGATCCTGAAGCGGCTCAGCTTTTCATCGACCTGCTGATCAATACGTCGGACCCCGGCCCGATTATGCGGATGATGAACGAAGCCGATGTTCTGGGCACGATGGTACCGGAATTTGGCGATATCGTCGCGCAGACACAGTTCAATATGTACCACCACTTCACCGTGGACGAGCATACGCTGCGCGCCATTGATGCGCTGGCAGAAATGGAACGCGGCGAAGATAAGGGCCTCTTCCCGCTTGGCCATAAACTCTTCCCGCTCCTGAAACATAAGCGCGCGCTTTATCTCGCCATGCTGCTTCACGACACGGGCAAAGGCCTGGGCGACCAGCAGGTTGAAGGCGAAAAGACGGCTATGGCGGCTTCCAAACGTCTCGGGGTCGGTGAAGCCGAGTGTGAGCTGATTGGCTGGTTGGTGCGCAACCACCTTGAAATGAGCGATTGCGCACAGAAGCGGGATATTTCAGACCCGCGAACCGTCACGCAATTCGCAGAACGTGTCGGTTCACTGGAACGCCTGCGCCTGCTCCTCATCCTGACCGTTGCCGATATTCGCGCGGTTGGTCCGGACGTATGGAATGGCTGGAAAGGCCAGCTCCTGAAGGAACTTTACGAGCTGACGGAAGCCGCGCTCGGTCAGGACGATGTGGAAGAGACCCATGTCGTATCCGATCTCAACGCACGGGCGGACAAGGCGCGCAAAGCACTCATTTCCCGAAAGGGCGAGCTGCCAGAGCTCATGTCTCAAATGGAAGCCGGTTACTGGACCAGCCAGGTGCCAGACGAACTCGACTGGCAGCATGACCTGCTCACAAATGCGGGCGCTGAAACGATTGTGGAGTGCAAAGTCTCACCGCAATCTTCCAGCGTTGAGCTGATGGTCGCCACAACCGACCGGACCGGCCTGTTCTCTGACATTGTCGGTGCACTGGTAAACGAAGAAGCCCATATTGCGGCGGCCCAGATTTATACCGGCAGCGAGGGCGGGGTGCTCGACCTCTTCGTCCTGCAGGACGAAGATGGCCGCATGTTCGGCCTTGGCGAAAGCTCGCGCCTGAAGCGTTTGCAGAAAAAGGTTATGGATGCGGTGCTCAAGGGCGTCGGCGATGTCCGTGAGCGCAAATCCATCAATGCCCGCCGCGAAGCCGCCTTTGTGGTCGAACCGGACGTTATTTTCGATAATTCCGGCTCTGCCGAATACACGATTATCGAAGTGACCGGCAAAGAACGTGCTGCACTTCTGTATGATCTGGCGCGGACGCTGGCGAATAAAGAGCTGAAACTCCATTCTGCCCACGCAGGGGCTTATGGCGAACGTATTCAAGACACGTTTTATGTGCAGACTGCCGCGGGCGACAAACTGACCGAACAAACGCTGGTCGACACGCTCGCAACTGATCTTCTGGATGTACTCGGCGCAGATGAACAGAACGCGCCGCGTACACCGGCACATACGCTGGCGCAGGCTCGTTCAGCAGACAGTTTCTGATACAGCCATAAGCTTGGCTCACGGGGGATGATTTGAGTCTGGTTCGTAACACGCTCGTACAATCGAGCCTGACACTGGTGAGCCGTGCGCTCGGCTTTACGCGGGACGTGTTTCTCGCTGCCCGAATTGGTGCAGGTCCGATCGGTGATGCGTGGACAACCGCGCTGATGTTTCCAAACCTGTTCCGCCGAATTTTTGCCGAAGGCGCGTTTGCGTCAGCCTTCGTGCCCTCCTACTCGCGCACGCTGGAAGCTGAAGGGCCAGAGGCTGCTGCCAAAGTGGCTGAAGAGGCGATGCGCGTGCTCTTCGCAATCACCGCCGCGCTCACCATTCTGGCCCAGTTCGCTATGCCATGGCTTTTGCTTCTGGTGCATGGCGGACAGGCAGACGATACCGAGAATTTCAATCTGGCGATCCTCTTAACGCGTATCACCATGCCGTATCTGACCTGTATGTCGATCGCGGCGCTTCTCTCAGGCGTGCTGAACTCAAGTGGCCGGTTTTTCCTGTCAGCCTTTGTTCCGACGCTTCTGAACATCTGTCTGATCGGCGCAGCGTTTGTCAGCACGTCTCCGGATGTGACAGCAAAAGCGGCAGCGGTGGCGACACTTCTAGCCGGCATCCTGCAGATGCTGCTTCTTTATTGGGGTGTGCGCCGCCAGAATGTGCGACTGTCAATTATTGGCCTTCCGCGCATTACGCCCGGCGTCAAAAAAGTCATGGCACTCGCCCTGCCCGGGACGATTGCGGCGAGCGGCACGCAGATCAACATTATCGTCAGCCAGTCTCTGGCCAGTTTTGAAGTCGGCGCGAAGACATGGCTTTATTATGCAGATCGCCTCTACCAGCTGCCGCTAGGCCTCGTGGGTGTGGCTGTGGGTGTGGCGATCCTTCCGCGCCTGTCGCGGGCTGCCCGCTCTGATGACAGTAAAACGAGCCGCGCGACTATGGATGAAGGCATTGGTCTTGCGCTCGCTCTTACGCTTCCAGCGGCAGCGGCGCTCGGTGTTGCGCCGGGCTTTCTGATCGAGGGCTTCTTTACACGCGGCGCCTTCCTGACCTCGGACGCCAATAATGCGGGGCTTGCGCTCATGCATTATGCGTGGGGCGTTCCGGCGTTTGTTTTGATCAAGGTGCTGGCCCCTGCCTATTTCGCGCATGAAGATACCAAAACGCCGATGGCCTTTGCGCTCTGGTCGGTCGTGATCAACACTGTGCTGGGCGCTGGCCTGTTCTTCTGGCTGCAATCAAACGGCGCTTATGGTTTTCCGGGCCTTGCAATCGCCACCAGCGCCGCGGCCTGGGTCAATGTGATCTTTCTGTTCAGCGGGCTGATCAAGCGCGGCTGGTACACGCCCGGCCCGCGTCTGGTGTCACGCCTCGTTCGCGCCCTGCTGGCAACCATGATGATGGCCGTCGTGCTTGTTGCCGTACTGCGTTATCGCGCGGTGATCGAAACGCACATTTACGATAGCAAACTCGTCGTCACCATGATCTTCATCCTGTTTGGCATGATGACTTACGCAATTTCCGCAATAATCACCGGCGCAGTCCGCATCTCTGACCTAAAAGGGCTGGTGCGACGCCGCGCTGTCGAGTAGATGACCCGCCATGACTGATACCACATCGACATATTCCGGACCGGAGCTTGTATTCTCCGGCGTACAACCAACAGGTAATCTCCACCTCGGAAACTACCTTGGCGCATTGGTGAAGTTCGTTCGCCTGCAGGAAACACATAACTGCGTTTTCAGCGTGGTCGATCTTCATGCCATGACGATTCCGCAGGAGCCGGGCGCGCTGCAAGCCAATACACGTCAGATCGCAGCGGCATTCCTCGCGGCAGGCGTTGACCCTGAAAAGGCTGTGATCTTCGCCCAGTCCGCCGTTCCGGCACATGTCGAGCTTTGCTGGTATTTCAACTGTGTCGCCCGCATGGGCTGGCTGGAACGCATGACGCAGTTCAAAGAAAAAGCCGGCAAGGACAAGGAACGCGCCAGCGTTGGCCTTTTCGACTATCCGGTTCTGCAGGCCGCTGACATTCTGGCCTATAAGGCAACTCACGTGCCTGTAGGTGAAGACCAGAAGCAGCACCTTGAGCTCTCTCGCGACATCGCCGAGCGGTTTAACCGCGAATATGATGTGCCGGATTTCTTCCCGCAGCCGGAACCCCTTATTCAAGGGCCGGGCGCGCGTATTATGAGCCTGAAAGACGGCACGAAGAAAATGTCGAAGTCAGATCCATCCGATCTGTCACGCATCAACCTCACCGATGATGCAGACATGATGGCGCGCAAGATCAAAAAGGCGAAGACAGACCCTGAACCTCTGCCGGATACGGTTGAGGGCCTGAAGGGTCGTCCGGAAGCTGAAAATCTTGTCGGCATTTATGCGGCGCTGGCAAATTGCTCTTCAGAGGATGTGATCAACCAGTTCGGCGGTCAGGGCTTTGGTGCCTTCAAGCCTGCACTGGCTGAAGTCGTGGTGGACGGCCTCTCGCCTGTCACAAAATCCTTTAATGAATGGCTGGCTGATCCGGCAGCGATTGATGCCGTGCTCGCGGCGGGCGCAGAAAAAGCGTCAGCGATTGCGCAACCGGTTATTGATGAGGTCCGCGACATTATAGGCTTATGGAAAAAAGGCTGAGTCACGTTATGAAGGCGGAAAGTCACCGCCTTCATAAAGGATTCCCTCCCATGCTCCGCAAAATACTCCTCGCGACAGCCATTCTTGGCCTTACAGCATGCGGCAACTCCACACCGTCTGAGACAACCCAGGAAGCAACTGGCCCGGCATTCGTCGTCACTGACGCATTTGTCCGTGCACCTGCCGGAGGACGCAATGTCACCGGCGCTTACCTCACCGTGACGTCGAACTCGTCCGAGGACGCGCAGATTGTTGCAGCATCAGCCGACCGTGCAGGCACAGCCGAACTTCACACCCATTTGATGGATGATGGCGTGATGCGCATGCGTCAGGTCGAGTCTGTTGTTCTGCCCGCTGGCGAAACGGCAGAGTTTGCGCCGCTGCATGATCACATCATGCTGTTTGACGTCGAAGATGGCCTCACCGAAGGCGACACCGTCACGCTCACACTGGAAATCCAGTATGGCGACTCGGTCGAATTCGTTTCAACTGAAGCTGAAGTACGCCTGCGTAACTAGCGCCCGCGCTTAACTTCAAAAGAATCGCAGTCTCCGGCCTTGTGCCCGCCGTAAGGGGTATTCATTCTTCACCTCAATGTCTCGAGACGGGGCGAAGAAGGCCGGAAGCAGCATGTTTGGATGGTTGCGCCATTGGAAACCGATAGGCGGCGGGATGATCATCATCGCGCTCCTTGGCTCCTATCCGGCAACCATGGTGCTCTCTCATAAACTGCCAGACCAGATAGCTGACAATAGCCGCGACGAAGTCTGGGCAGATCAGCGTATTGGCGCCGCCATCGAGCTTATTCAGACGGAATTTGAGGTCCGACACTGGTCCGACGCGCTTCCCGAATGGCATCCGCAAAACCAGTTGATCGCGGTTCCGGCGTTTCAGGACGGGCTGAGAGAAACGCTGGCGCTATTTGCAGATCTTCGCGCCGATACCTCGCGGGCAGGACGCACCCGCAATGAGGATCTCTCAATCGCCGCCACTTTGATCCTGAATGCGATAGGTGAGGGCTCGGAAGACCAGCTATCTGCCGCCGCGCAAGCACTGCGCCGGTTTGATGGACTGATCGCCCGCTCGGTGCTGGACAATGACGCGATGGCGGACCTCATGCGCGCCGAGGCTGCCCTCTATGCCGATATCCTATCGGAAAGCGTCTCAGACATTCGCCGCTCCGTTCAATCCGATGACCATGAAATCTTCAATCGCGCGCGAACGGACCACTATTACCGGATTATGGGCAAGATTTACGCCGTCGGGACTCTGCTCAATGCAGTGCAAACTGATGATATTGTCCACCCGGGCTTTCGCGATGCCCGTGAGAAAGCCAGAAACACCCTGGCGCGCGCCTTTGCGCTGCGTCCGCTCATTGTGTCAAATCCGAAACCTGGGGACTTCTCTCTGGGCGGAAATGACATGATGACGCTCGCCTATCTGATGGAGGACGCCATCTTCGCGCTGCGCGAACTGGAAGCTGTTCTGGAAGAAAATCACCTTGCCACCACAACAGATATCCGTGACAGGAGTTGATTTGGAGCTAATAGACCTCCATTTCATGGCTCGATAAGGAGTCTCAAATGTTCATTCAGACTGAAGCCACCCCGAATCCGGACACGCTGAAATTTCTACCGGGAAAACCGGTATTGGAAGACGGTGTGCGTGACTTCGCAAATGCTGAGGAAGGTGAGGTCTCACCACTCGCGACACGCCTGTTCGACGTTCAGGGCGTAGCGCGCGTCTTTCTTGGCGCAGATTTTGTGTCGGTCACCAAGACCGCCGAGTCCGACTGGCGCCATGTAAAAACCATGACACTCGCCGCGATCATGGACCATTTCATGTCCGGCATGCCCGTAATCGATGAAGCAGCTGATCAGGCCGCGACCAGCGAAGAGATCGTCTATGAAGGCGACACGGCAGAGATTGTGGAGGAAATCAAACAACTGATCGAAACACGTGTTCGCCCTGCTGTTGCACAGGATGGCGGTGACATTGTGTTTGATCGTTTCGATCCGGAAACCGGTGTTGTGACCCTTCACATGCGCGGCGCGTGCGCCGGCTGCCCATCGTCCACAATGACCCTCAAACAGGGCATTGAGAACATGATGCGCCACTATGTTCCGGAAGTAACTGCCGTCGAGCAGGCACTCGGTTAAACAGGAGTTCTTACATGTCATCTCAACTCCCTGCGGAAAGTCTGGACCAGATCTTCCGCGAAGCCCGCACACATAATGACTGGGCCGACAAGGACGTCGAAGAAGCGCTGATCCGTGGCACATACGATCTGATGAAGTTTGGCCCGACCAGCGCAAACTGCTGTCCGGCGCGCTTTGTCTTTATCCGTTCTGAAGACGCCAAGCAGCGCCTCGCTCCATTCATGAGCGAAGGTAACCGCGAAAAAACGCTAAAAGCGCCATGGACCGTGATCATCGCGCACGATCTGAATTTCCCGGAGAAGATTCCAGAGCTCTTCCCGCACAATCCGGGTGCAAAAGACTGGTTTAACGATCCGCAAAACCGCGCTGAAACTGCATTCCGCAATGGCACGCTGCAAGGCGCTTATTTTATGCTCGCGGCACGCTCTATGGGTCTTGATTGCGGACCAATGTCCGGCTTCGATCGCGGCGGCGTTGATAAGGAATTCTTCCAGTCCAACCCGGAAACAGAACAATGGACAGCGAATTTCATCTGTAGCCTCGGCTATGGCAATGAAGATGCGCTCTTCCCGCGCTCACCGCGTCTGGCGTTTGAAGACGCCTGTCAGATTCTCTGACATTCAATGAGCCTTAGCCTCGGCATACATACGGCTGGTCCGTTCTGCGGCGTAGCACTTCTGAAAGACGACGCGCTTCTGGCGTTTCGCGAAGAAAAGATGCGCCGCGGTCATGATCAGTTTCTGCCGGGGCTTGTTCAGTCGGTTCTTGATGAAACCGGTATCGCCATGGGCGCGATTGACCGGTTCTCGGTTTGTGTCGGCCCGGGCAGCTTTACAGGCATTCGCATCGGCGTTGCGTTTGCACGCGGCCTCGCGCTCGCAAACGGCAAGCGGGCCTTCGGCATCACAAGCCTTGAGGCGCTGGTAAGCAAACCTCAGGACGGGCCGGTTTTGGCGCTCATCCCTGCCAAACTAAGGCCACCGGATCAGACCTTCTGGGCGCAGCGCATTCAGGGAACGGAGCGTTCCGAGCCGTTCGAACTAAGCGCAAACGATCTGACGGAATATGTCAGCGCAGGTATTTCTGTGGTCTGCACACCGGACGCAGTCGACACAATTCGAAACTTTCTGCCGGACCAGCCTCTGGATGTGTGCGAGATTACAGCCTCAGGTGTTCCGCGCTGGGCAAAGCTCATCCATGCTGATGACATCCGCGCACCAAGCCCGCTTTATGTGAGAGATCCGGATGCCATTCCCGCCAAGTCTCCGCTTCTCTGAGCTTCAAACGCTGTCTGCAAAAGAGCTCTCAAAGCTGGCTGACTTGCAGGCTGCGAGCCTTGAAGAAGCCTGGTCATCACAAACCCTGACTTCGATGGTTCAGACCCAGTCTGCGTTCGGGCTCGGCGCATTCGATGGTGAGGCGTGCGTCGGGTTTGCGGTCTATCTGCCCTGCGTTGATGATTGCGAACTTCTATCCATTGCGACAGCGCCCGCCTTGCGCGGCAAAGGGCTGGCAAAACATATGCTCGATGAAGGCGAAAAGGCTGCACGCGCATCCGGCTTTGACCGAATTCTTCTTGAAGTCGCCGACGACAATCTGGCCGCGCGCGCTCTATATCAGCATCACGGCTTTTCAGAAGATGGGCGTCGTAAGGGCTACTATACCCGCGCGAATTCACCGGCCCGAGACGCAATTCTTATGTCAAAGCCGATCAAATAGGTCAGGATACTGGACCTCACGCGCCAATATGGTCATAAGTGATTTACTATCAGGAAGGTGACTATGAGCAGGATCGAGAAACTCTGCCAGGAAAACGGGCTTAGACTTACAGAACAGCGTCGCGTCATCGCGCGCATTCTGTCAGAGGCCGATGACCACCCAGATGCGGAGGAACTTCACCGCCGCGCGGCAGGTGTAGATCGCAACATCTCGCTTGCCACTGTTTACCGTACTGTGAAGCTGTTTGAAGAAGCTGGCATTATTGAACGCCACGACTTCCGTGACGGCCGTTCGCGCTTCGAAGAAGCCACTGATGATCACCATGACCATTTGATCGATGTACGCACCGGCGACGTCATCGAGTTCGTCAATGAAGAGATTGAGCGGCTGCAAGTTGAGATCGCACGTAAACTGGGGTACAAGCTCGTCGATCATCGTCTGGAACTTTACGGAGTTCCGCTGGACGACTCCGAAAAATCCTGACTGAACGAGCGAAAATGAACGCGGCGACCAAACGCCTCTTTATCAAAACCTATGGCTGCCAGATGAACGTCTATGATTCCGAACGGATGAAAGACGTGCTTGCACCATTGGGCTATGTGACCACCGAAACAGCAGACGATGCCGATCTGGTGCTTCTGAACACGTGTCACATCCGTGAAAAGGCAACCGAAAAGGTTTTCTCCGAACTTGGCCAGCTGAAGCGCCTGAAGCAGAAGTCCGGCGGCAAAATGCTGCTCGGCGTGACAGGCTGCGTCGCACAGGCTGAAGGCGAAGAGATAATGCGCCGCCAGCCAGCTGTCGACCTCGTGCTCGGCCCGCAAGCCTATCATAAGCTGCCAGAAATGATTGCGCGCGTTCACCGCGCAGCAAACGAGCGCCTTGAGACCGACTTTGATGTCGAAGAAAAATTCGACGCCCTGCCGCTGGATAGACAGGTAGATGGTCCATCAGCGTTCCTCTCCGTGCAGGAAGGCTGCGATAAATTCTGCACATTCTGCGTGGTGCCGTACACACGCGGCGCGGAATTTTCACGCAATGTCGATGCGATCGTCGCCGAAGCGCGGGCGCTGGTGCATAAGGGTGTGCGCGAGATCAATCTGCTCGGTCAGAACGTCAACGCCTATCACGGTGATGCGCCAGTCCTTGAAGGCGGTGATAGCTGGACGCTGAGCAAGCTCATTCGTCACCTCGCCAAGATTGACGGTCTGGACCGCATTCGTTTCACCACGTCTCACCCGCGCGACATGGACGATGACCTGATCGAAGCGTTTGGCGACACTGAAAAGCTGATGCCGTATCTGCACCTTCCAATTCAGGCCGGCTCTGATGCCATTCTGAAAGCGATGAACCGTGGCCACACGGCTGAGCGCTATATCGAAATCATTGATCGCCTGCGCGAAATCCGCCCTGATATGGCGATTACGTCAGACTTCATCGTCGGTTTCCCGGGTGAGCGCGACGAAGATTTCGAAGACACGATGAAACTGGTTGAGCGCATTGATTATGCGGCAGCCTATTCGTTCAAATATTCGCGTCGACCGGGCACACCGGCCTCCGACATGTTCAGCCAGGTGCCTGAAGAAGTGAAAGACGAACGTCTGCAACGCCTTCAGGCTCTGCTTCGCGAGCAACAGACACGCTTCAACCAGGCTCAGATTGGCAAAACCCTGCCGGTTCTCGTCACGGGCAAGGCCCGTAATGAAGGCCAGATGGCCGGTCGTACGCCTTATCTTCAGGCCACTCACTTTGAATGCTCTGAAGACCTGACAGGCCAGATCGTGAATGTGACGATGAATGCCGCAACGCTGAACTCTGTTGGCGGACAGCTAGCGTCCAAAGTGGAGCCAGTCGCTTGAGCCTGCCTCCACGCTCGCCCGCATCTCCGATAAGCCGGATTTTCGCGGTCTCAGATACAGAAACCTTGCAAACGATTTGCGGGCCGCATCACCGTAATCTGGAACGGCTCGAACAACGCCTTGAAGACTATCAGCTTCGCGCGGAAAGTCAGGGCGGCGGCATTATGCTGTTCGGTCTCGCTGAAGGCGTTTCCATCGCTGAATTTGCTCTGGGCGCATACCTTCAGAAAGTTACCTCCGGAACAGCGCCGGGCGAGCTGGAATTTGATGGCGCAATCAATGGCGCGCTGTCCCGCCTGATGCAGTCGGCTGGCCCGATTAAGGGTCTAAAGGTAAAAGTGCAGGCGCAAACCGCCGGCCAGACCGCCTATCTCTCTGCCCTGCAGAATGAAGAGGCTGGCCTCGTCTTTGGCGTCGGCCCAGCTGGTACGGGTAAGACCTTCCTTGCCGTGGCTATTGGCGCAGCCGAACTTGCGACCGGTCGACGCGACCGCCTGATCGTCGCACGACCGGCTGTTGAAGCAGGCGAAAAGCTCGGCTTCCTTCCTGGTGATCTGGAAGACAAAGTCGACCCTTACATGCTGCCGATCTGGGACTCCCTCCGCGAGCTCTTCGGTCAGGAACAACTCGACCGACGCCGCCTTCGTGGAGAGATCGAGGTCGCGCCGCTCGCCTTCATGCGTGGCCGCACACTCAAAAACGCTTTCGTCATTATCGACGAAGCGCAGAATGCGACCATTCCACAGATGAAGATGGTGCTGACCCGCCTTGGCCGAAATTCGCGCATGGTGGTGACAGGCGATCCATCTCAGGTCGACCTGCCAAGCAAACAGCCATCCGGTCTTCGCCACGCGCTGAATATTCTCAAAGGCGTGGATGGCGTGCGTCAGATGTATCTGTCGCGTAGCGATGTCGTACGTCACGACCTCGTCTCACGCATTGTTGATGCCTATGATAAAGCGGAGAAACAGTCCCCTCCGGACGGGCAGGCCGATGAACGCTGACCTTCCGGAGATCGATCTGCGTATAGACGCAGACAACTGGTTATCCGACGGCGATGAGGCACGGCTTCTTTCACTTGCTCAAACCGCTATGGCGGCCGCCGCAAAACACACACGTGGCGGGCGCGTCGACCTACTGTTGACGGACGATGACGCCATGCAGGTACTGAACCGTGACTGGCGCGAGAAGGACAAACCGACGGATGTTTTGTCCTTCCCGTCTGACGATGATGCATTCGGAGACGGATTTTTAGGTGACATCGCCCTTGGATATGGGGTGGTGCATGCCGATATGGACAAACTCGAACGCCCGTTTGACGCGCATTACAGTCATCTTCTCATTCATGGATATCTCCACTTGCTGGGATTTGATCATGAAACCGAAGACGACGCTGCAGAAATGGAACCGCTCGAAACCAAAATTCTTGCAGAGCTGGGTTATCCTGACCCATACTGCCTGAACACCGAAACTTGAGGATACCGTCCAAGTGGACACGTCAGAACCATCGCCCAGTCAGGGTTTGATTTCTAAACTCGCTACGGCCCTGTCTCGAAATTCCGCTCCCGAGCATGAGGTTTCTACCTCATCCGAGACGACTTCTACTCCATCTCCTGCGGAAATCCGCCTGCGCCTCGCCGAATTCGAGCGTATGCGCATTGATGACGTGATGATCCCGCGTGCAGAGATTGTTGCTGTGGAAGAGCAGACGACCCTGCCGGATCTGGTCCGCTTATTCGCTGACACCACCCATTCCCGTCTGCCGGTTTATCGCGAAACGCTGGATGACCCGATCGGTCTTGTTCACATCAAGGATCTTGTTTCTGTTCTGGCTGACCAGTCAGACGGTGAAGAAACCGATGCCCTGCGCCCACTGACAGGTCTGCGCCGTGAAATCCTCTATGTTCCACCGAGCATGCGTCTTCGTGACCTGCTGGTGAAAATGCAGTCCACCCGTATTCACCTTGCACTCGTTGTCGATGAATACGGCGGCACTGATGGTCTTGTGTCTCTGGAAGATCTCGTTGAACAGATTGTTGGCGAGATTGAAGACGAACACGATGATGACGCGCCTCTGATCACAGCAAAAGGCCGCGGCATTTTCGAAGCAGATGCGCGCGCCGAAATTGACGACTTCCTGGAAGATTCCGGTTTCGACATGTCGCTGTCTGAGTACGAAGACGAAATTGACACGCTTGGCGGTGTTGTGTTCGCGATTGCAGGCCGTGTGCCTCAACGCGGCGAGATCATTCGCCACCCAAACGGCGTGGATATGGAAATCATTGATGCAGACACGCGCAGAATTCGTCGCATCCGTGTGCGTTGCCCTGTTGATACGGCGCCCAAATCCGGCAATTCAATCGGGTACGATATCTAACGCCACGCGCCGGAGACCAGCTTTTGGACCGCTCTGAATCTTTTTCTGTCGGAACACTCCACGCGGCAATTGCAGGTCTCTCCCCCTTTAAAGCTTTCATGCTCTCGCTCGTCTGCGGGATTTTGACTGTTTTTGCGTTTGCGCCGTTCTATTTCTGGCCCGTTTTTATTCTGGTGATCACCCTGCTTGTCTGGCTGGTTGATGGCGCACGCACGCGCGAGAAGTGGGGCGAGGCTGTCTTCATGCGCGGATGGGCGTATGGCATCGGCTTTACGCTCGCCAGCATGCACTGGACCGCACAGCCTTTTCTTGTGAACCCCGAACAACATCTGGCCTTCATCTGGATGCCGCTGATATTGCTGCCGGCTGGCCTCGGGCTTTTCTTCGGCCTTGGAACACTTCTGGCGGGACGGTTCTGGAGCCGCACACCAGCGCGCGTATTCGTTTTTGCGACCGCGCTGGCGTTTACAGAGCTTCTTCGCGGAACAGTGTTTGGGGGTTTTCCGTGGAACTGGTCCGGCATGGTCTGGGAGCCAGGCTCGCCTGTCTCTCAAATGGCGTCATTGTTTGGCCTCTGGGGCCTGTCGGCCCTCACCTTCCTGTTGGCTGCCGCACCTGCTGCCATGGCGGACTATCGTCGCGAAGGAAGTGATTTTAATCGCATCTTCCCGCTCATGGTCAGCGCCGTCATCTTCGCATCCGGTTGGGCGTGGGGCACCGGACGGATCATGACCAACCCCGCCACCGAAGGCGCGGCCGTGCGAATCGTCGACGTTGAAGTGAGACAGGACGATAAATATCCGACCGACCCTGAAGGGCGACCGGTTGTCACACAACAACTTCGTAGTGAGGCGGCGACAAATATTCTGCGCGCCTACCTCATCGGAACCGGCGACGACTTTCAGGATGAACCACGTCTGGTTGTATGGCCCGAGGCTGCCCTGCCACTTCCACTGCTTCAGGACCCGAATGCGCTGGATGCTGTTGCGCTGAGGCTTGGCGAAAGATCACTCATTGCTGGAACGGCGCGCGTCGACCGCTACGCCGAACCGCAGCCGGAATGGTATAACAGCCTCGCTATTATAGATGCCCGCAGCCGGATGCGCGGCGCGAACGCCATTTATGACAAGAACCGTCTGGTGCCATTTGGTGAGCTTTCAGCCGCCGATATCATACCCTTCGGACATTCCATCAGCGGCATCCTGCCTGGCGCGCTACAACAAATGGCGACCGCCGGTTTCACCCCCGGCCCCGAAGGTAGCCCGCTGGAGCTGAATGACGGCCGCAGCTTCCTGCCTCTGATCTGTTACGAAGCCCTGTTTCCGGGCCTGGTTCAGCGAACATTGGGCGAGGCAGATTTTCTCGTGAATATATCGATCGACAGCTGGTTTGGTACCGGTATTGGCCCCGAACAGCATTATTCTCAGGCCCGCTACCGTGCAATCGAGACAGGGCGCCCACTCGTTCGTGCAGCAAACCTTGGGTATTCAGGTGTAGTTGACGTCTACGGAAGGGAAGTGCAGTCGAATATTAGCGCTAACATGGTGGAAGACCTGCCAGTAAAGGTCATCGACACTATAGTTCCCGACTACACGGTCGATACGCTTTTCAATCAGTGGTCATCGTACTGGACTTGGTTAATGCTGATTTTGATGAACATGGTCACGTTCTTTTATTACAGAATCAGCGCTTGACAGGGCATGTTAGGCGTAACAAAGAAGTGTACATACAAAGTGTGATAAAGAAAAAAACAACCCCAATAACTGAGCGAAAATAAAAACAAAATGAGCGAAAATAAGCTTCCAAATCTGATCGACAAACACGTCGGTCGTCGTATCCGGTGGCGTCGGCGCGAGCTGAAGCTGAGCCAGGAACGTCTTGGCGAAATGCTGGGACTCACATTTCAACAAGTCCAGAAATACGAGAAGGGTGTAAACCGTATCTCGGCTGGACGCCTATTTGACGTGGCTAAGGTTCTCGAAGTCACCATCAATTATTTTTATCAAGGCGTAGATGAAGTCGGTGACCTGGCTGCACTTGGCGTTGCCGAAGACGGTGACGAAGGTGATCTGGCTGGCATGATCGACGCAAACGCGATCGACCTTGTGACTGCATATCAGTCCATTCCTGATCCACGTCTTCGCAAATCCCTCCTCGACGCAGTGAAAGCAGCAGCTGAATCTTTCAGCCGTAATGCAACATTCCGCGCCGAAGACGAGAGCGAAAAATCCGATTAACCACGGGTAGACGTTCGGGCTATAAACAAATAAAGAACGCCCCGTGTTGCGGGGCGTTTTTTGTTATCTGCTGATGGAGACTTTGGGTGATCCGAAAATCTTACAATTTCACAAGTGAAAGTGTTTCTGAGGGACACCCGGACAAAGTCTGCGACCGGATCTCGGACTCTATTGTCGACCTGTTCATTGGTCGCTTTCCAGAGGCGCGTGTCGCGTGTGAAACGCTGACAACTACGAATCTTATCGTTCTGGCCGGCGAAATGCGCATGCCGGAAGACCTGATGCCGTCTCTGGAAGAGATGGAGCACACAGTCCGTCAGGCAGTGAAAGATATCGGCTACCACCAGAAGGGCTTCCACTGGCGCACGGCTGAACTCATCAACCGTCTGCACGGCCAGTCAAACGACATCGCCATGGGCGTTGACGAAGGCACTGACAAGGAAGAAGGCGCGGGCGACCAGGGCATTATGTTCGGTTACGCGACGAATGAAACGCCAGAGCTGATGCCTGCGCCAATCATCTATTCCCACCAGATCCTGAAGCGTATGGCTGAGCTCCGCAAATCAGGCGAGCAGCCTGAATTCGAGCCGGATGCAAAATCTCAGGTGACACTGCGCTATGAAGACGGCCGTCCGGTCGGCGTTGAAAGCGTTGTTGTCTCCACACAGCATAAATACGGTTTCACTCCGGACGATATCCGCGAACTGGTTCGCCCGATCGTGACAGAAGTTCTGCCTGAAGGCTGGTTCCCACCGGAAGAAGAATTCTACGTGAACCCGACCGGCAACTTCGTCATTGGTGGTCCGGATGGTGACGCAGGCCTGACAGGTCGCAAAATCATCGTCGACACCTACGGCGGCGCAGCTCCGCATGGGGGCGGTGCGTTCTCCGGTAAAGACCCGACCAAAGTTGACCGTTCAGCAGCTTATGCCTGCAGATACCTCGCAAAGAACGTGGTCGCTGCAGGTCTTGCTGACCGTTGTACCATTCAGGTCTCTTACGCGATCGGCGTTGCAAAACCTCTGTCGGTTTACGTGAACTGCGATGGCACAGAGAAAGTCGAACCAGAGAAAATCGAAAACGCACTGCGTGATCTTATGGATCTGTCTCCTAAGGGCATCCGTACCCACCTGCAGCTCAACCGTCCGATCTATGCGCGCACGGCAGCTTACGGTCACTTCGGTCGTACACCTGAAGCAGATGGCGGCTTCTCCTGGGAGAAAACTGACATTGCAGACCAGCTGAAGGGCCTCCTCTAGAGGTTAGACCCGACAGATGACTCAGGACGATCGTCCTCTGCGAGAGATCAGAACATTCGGGCGCCGCGACGGGCGCCCGCTCTCAAAGAAGCAAAAGCATCTTTATCAGACGCTGTTTCCAGAGATTGAAGTTCCAAAACAAGGCCCGCTCACCAGCGAAGGCCTTTTTGGTGATGCACGCCCGCTATGGCTGGAAATCGGCTTTGGCGGCGCCGAGCATCTCATCCGCCGGGGCCGTTTGAACCCTGATGTCGGTCTCATTGGCGCTGAACCGTTTCATGATGGCGTCGCGAAGGCTCTCACCGGCATTGCGGACAATGATCTCAAAAACATCCGTCTGCATGATGATGACATCCGTCTTGTCCTGCCAAATTTCGGCGAAGCAACGTTCGAACGGTGTTTCATCCTGTTTCCAGACCCATGGCCAAAGCGTCGCCAGCAAAAACGACGCCTGATCCAGCCAGCCTTTCTGGACGAACTCGCCTATGCCCTGAAACCGGGCGCACAGGTGCGGTTCGCCACCGACGTTATGAGCTATGCCGATGAAGCGCTTTGGCGTTTTCTTCAGCATGGAGCATTCGAATGGCATGCCGAACGCGCTGATGACTGGCGCAATCAGCCTGAAGACCATGAACCGACACGCTATCAGCTGAAAAAGCTTGGCGATTGCGAACCTGTCTGGCTCGAGTTCACCCGCCGCGCAAATTAAGGCATAGCTGGACCTGAAATAGTCGGGGGCTTAGCGGTGCTGGATAATCTTCAAAATATTCTGACGAGTTTTGCCGCTTTGTTATGTGGCTTTGCCGTTGGCGGCACATGGGTTGGCGTCGTCGTCGTGCCAAATGAGTCTTTCGATCATATGGATCACACCCGCGCAGACCGGAATGTGCGCGAAACGCTGGTCGCCGCCTCTACCCCGATAGCCATCATGCTGGTGGCCGCATCTGCGCTATCCGTACTGGGCGGCGCTTTGGGTGCAGGGGTTGTCGCCGCCGTGTCTGCGTTCGGATATTTTACCAACCGTTGGACGCTTGCGCCTCGCAAACCGAGATCGGCCCCTCCCGGTGCCCGCCAGCGCAAAAAAACACAGCGCGTCGTTGCCGTCGCGCTGTCTCTCATATTCGGATTGGGGTCAATCGCAGCCGGTGTCATGGCCGCGCTACAAATCTGAGCGTTACTGGGCGACCCAGCCGCCATCCATCTGCATCATTGTGCCGTTGATCTGGTCTGCTGCTGGTGAGCAAAGGAAGTAGGCCATTTCGGCGACCTGCTCCGACGTCACGAATTCTTTCGTCGGCTGTGCAGCGAGTAGCACATTCTCTTTGACTTCCTGCTCGGAAATGCCGCGCGCTTTCGCTGTATCTGCAATCTGGTTCTCAACGAGCGGCGTGTAGACATAGCCCGGGCAGATTGCGTTACAGCGAACACCTTTCGTTGCGCCTTCCAGCGCAATCACCTTCGTCAAACCCGCAATGCCGTGCTTGGCCGCGACATAGGCCGATTTGAACGGCGACGCGACGAGCGCGTGTGCTGACGCAGTGTTAATGATGCGGCCCCAGCCTTTTTCTTTCATGCAAGGCAGCGTCAGGCGCGTTGTGTGGAAGCTGGATGTGAGGTTCAGACCGATGATCAGATCCCATTTTTCGACCGGAAACTCCTCGATCGGCGCGACGTGCTGAACGCCGGCATTGTTCACCAGAATATCTACGCCGCCGAACGCCTCATTGGCTTCAGCAATCATGGCTTCAATCTGGTCAGGTTTGGTCAGGTCCGCACCCGAATACAGAGCCTTGATGCCGTACTCTTTTTCTAGTGATTGGCGAAAGTCTTCGATCTCTTTCGCGTCTCCGAACCCGTTGATTACGACATTTGCTCCGGCTTGCGCCAATCTGGTCGCAATCGCCTTGCCAATTCCGCTCGTCGAGCCTGTAATCAGAGCGGTTTTTGCTTGAAGCATGGCGCAATCTCCTGAATTGTTGCTACAACCAATCTGAACGTGACAGTCCACGGGTTGTTTCACGGGTTTCTTCTAAGGGGAGTCAAATGGACGCGGCAATCCAGTCCTTCGCTCACGGTTTCGATAACTTTCTGATCAGCACGCTCACTGCGGGCGCAATGTTGGTCGTGAGCTGCGTAATTTATGTTCTGCTTACCCCGATGAAAGAGCTCGAACTCCTGCGCAATGGCAATGCGTCAGCTGGTCTCGGCCTTGCTGGTGTAATCATTGGTCTGGCTATCCCAATTGCGTCGGCTCTCGCAACAAGTGTTTCGCTATTTGACCTGTTAATCTGGGGTGTTGTCGCACTTTTAATTCAACTTCTGGCCTTCCGCTTTGTAGATCTGATCCTGAAAGACCTCCCGCAGCGCATCCAGAATGATGAAGCCGGTGCGGCGATCCTTTTGATTGCCGTCAAAATCTCCTCTGCCATGATTATTGGCGCGGCGCTCTGGGTGCCTGCCCCAACACCGCTTGGATAAGGTCATTTCCGGTGAAGCTGCCTGACTGGTTCATATATACAGTAGCTCTGGCCGCCGTGCTGTACACGCTCTTCGCAAACTCGGAGAGCAATGACGCACCGCCTGCAGTGCCTGAAGACATCCAGCTTCCGGATGTCACGCTCCCACTACCCTCCATTTTCGATGAAGAGGTGCTGGTCGAGCTCGAAGAAACCGACAGCCCGAGCATTGGCACTGCCTTTTCCGTGGGCCGCGAGGGCATGTGGCTAACCGCGCGACACGTCGTAGACGGCTGTTCCGATCTTGCCGTGCAGGTCGGCAATAGCCGTATCGTGCCGGTCACGCGTTATGAAACAGCACAATCAGCTGATCTGGCCCTCCTCTACACCGATGGCGGACCGGAACCCACTGTGCTTAATCTTGAAGAAGAGCTACGCGTTGGTCAGCAAGGCTATCATATCGGCTACCCGCAGGGTCGCGCCGGTGAAGTCAGCTCCCGCCTTCTTTCACGGTCGGTCCTTCGGACATCAGGTCGCTATCAGGCATCCGAACCGGTTATCGCCTGGGCTGAATCAGGACGCACCAGAAACCTGGTCGGTACACTAGGCGGCATGAGCGGCGGACCGCTTTTCAATGAAAATGGTGAAGTGATTGGCGTCACCGTGGCGGAAAGCCCACGTCGCGGCCGGATTTACACCGCCGCGCCGACCTCACTGCAGTCTTTTCTGAACGCCGAAGCCGATTTAATGCTCGACGGGGAGCAGACACGCAGCCTCAGCCCCGATAACTATGGCGGCGAAGGCGACCGTCTGCGTCGCAACCTGACCATTGTTAAAGTCCTTTGCAGAGCCAGAGATTGATATGACCCGACCATTTGCTGACAGGCTGATTGAGAAAACTCGTGAGTTCGGCCCGCTCTGTGTCGGCATTGATCCTCATCCGCATATGTTCCCGGAACTGTTCGGCAATCCAAGCGCGGGCAGTATTGCGGTCTGGGCGGACGGCATTATCGAAGCTGCCGCCGGAAAGGTCGCCTGCATCAAACCGCAAGCGGCCTTCTTTGAGATCTGGGGCAGCCCGGGCATGGCTGCGATGGAGCATATCTGCAAGACAGCGCGTAATGCAGGTCTTCTAGTAATCATGGATGCCAAACGCGGCGATATCGGCTCGACCGCGCAGGGCTATGCGACCGCCTATCTGGGTGAGAATGCGCCATGTGCGTGCGATGCGCTTACCGTGAACCCGTATATGGGCCTTGAGACGCTCGACCCGTTCGTCAACACGGCGGCAGATAACGGCCGCGGCATTGCTGTTCTCACGCGCACATCCAATCCGGGCGCAGCGGACATTCAGGAAAAGATTGTCGGGGGCGAGCCCGTCTTCATGCGTATGGCGAAAGCCTTCCATGAAAAGGGCCAGAAGCTGAAGGGCAAATCGACCGACTGGTCCGGCATGATGCTGGTGGCTGGCGCGACCGCTCCAGAGGAAGCGCGGCAAATCCGTGATGCAGCGCCCGATAATCTGTTGCTCGTTCCAGGTTATGGCGCGCAAGGCGCTGGCGCAGCCGAAGCCGTAGCCGGTTTTGTGCCCGTAAACGGCATTCTTGAAGGCGGCGTCGTGAACGCTTCGCGCTCGGTTACCTTCCCAGAGGCAGCCCAGAAGGCGGGCACCGTAGAGGAATGGCAGTATGCGATTTCCGAAGCGATTAAATTTGCGCAAGATGATCTGTTAAAAGCTACCCAGAATTGCTAAACAGTTTCCTTTCCTGATTGGGGGAGGGAAACTCACATGCATATTCTTCTAGCCGTGCTTGGCGGACTTAGCGCGCTCGGTGTTCTGCTCTGGCGCATTCAGTCGGGCATGCACGCAGCCCGTGAGATCAAAGACTTTGCAGAAGGTGCGATAAACCTTCCCCGCAAACTCGCCTTTCGCAGAAAATCCGGAAAATCGGGCTCCAGCCTCGTTGAGGACCCGCGTGAAGCCGCCACAATCCTGATACTGGAAGTCGCGCGCGCTGGCGGAGACGTCACGCGCACTCAGAAGAACGTGATTGAGCGCCTTGTGTCAGAGAATTTCGGCTTTTCTGCCAGTGATGCAGAAGAAGTTATCGTGCAGGCGGCGTGGGTTAGTGAAAAAGAAGCCCGGACCGATGCGCTTATACGCCGGATGGCACGGGTTGTGTCTAACGCGGTGTCCCGCCAGGAACTGATCGAACTGAAAGATATGATGGTTGAAGTGGGCGCAGCAGACGGTGGCCCGAACCAGAACCAGTTCGATACCATCACGGAATATCAAACTCTCGTTGGGCTGACGCGCCAAGCCTGATTGTCTCCTTTTCCTTTCGAAGCGCCTGTCCTACATTGAAAGGACTAAAGGCCGGATCAAAGCTGGACATTATGAAGCACACAATCACTTCACATTTGACGTATTCCGTATCGCAAGACGGGTACGGCGTCTGATGCAGGTCTGGTTCGCCATTATTGCCATTGCTGCATTCGCCTTTCTGATTGCCCGCGCCATGCGTGAAAAAGCCGAAAAACAGCGCGTTGAGAACTCACATGAGAGCGAAGTGACCCACCATATAACCGAGCCGCTAATGGGCATTCTCGGATTCATGATGGCCATTATCTGGGCCGATGGTGAGCCAGATAACGCACAGATTGATGCCACCTTCTCCATTCTGAAAAGCCGCTTTCGCCTTGATGATGACGAGGCCCCACAAGCTATGGGCGCCGCATCCGGACTGTTGCATACGGCCAAAGACAAAGACGCCCTGCTCCGTGACCTTGGCCGTCTGATCCGCCGGAACTATTCGGATCGCGAGATTATCGACTTTGATGAAATACTGGTTGAACTGACCGAGGTCAAAAGCGAACCAACGCGTGCCCAATTGCGTATTCTGCAGGTCTTCCGCACCCAGACAGGTGTGACCGTTTAGTCGGGCCTTCCCTAAAGTGACGCCATGTTCTAATCGAAGGCTTCCGATCTTAGAGCAAGCAAGCGTAGTTTCATGTCTGATCCCTATAATTCCCGCGTCTGGAAAGATAACTGGCTAAACGGATCAGTCTTCCGTCATGGTCGCCTGCAAGGCTGTCTGGTGACGTCGAAGAATTCCGGCACGCACTGGATTAAATACATGCTGAGCGTGGCGCTGGCGGAAACGTATGGCGTGGAACCTCCGCCTTACTTCTCAGAAGCTGCAACACAGCCCTATATCGGTAATCCGAAGAACGTATCACCGTTCAAGGAGCTGCCCGCACTGGCATTCGCCCACACGATTCCGCACGCGTTGATGGATCAGAAATGGTCACACAGCCTGTTCAACCTGCCGCCATATGTTCTGCAGGTCCGCCACCCGATGCAAATTCTCGCTTCGCACTTCACCAAGTGGAATTACGAGCTGCAAACCGACTGGCTGACCTATCTGAAAGGCGATCCGTCAGGTGAGATGTATCGCTGCGATCTGTTCTGGCTGGCGCGCTTCTGGAATCGCTGGGGCGATCTGAAACAGCGCTTTCCGGAGAAGATTCTGCGTGTGCGTTATGAAGAGGTGCAAGCCGATACGCGCGGCCGCTTGCAAGCGATCTCCGACCATTGGAAGATCAACCTCACACCTGCCTCTATAGACATGGCGATTGAGGCAGGCACGAAAGAGGCTATGGCCAAAAAGGTTGACCCGAGTGCAGAAAAGAACGTGCTTCAGAAACGCAAGGACGATCTGAACGAGCTCTTCACCGGCGAAGCGCTCGCGATTTATCAGGATATTGTTGGCGAATATTTCCGCCATGATCTTGGATATGACCTTCTGGCCATTCCGCAGAAAAGCTAGTTTGAAATCACCAGTTTGAACGGACGAATATCCACCGTCTGGAAGAGGCCGGCCTTCACATAAGGGTCTTCAGCCTGAAACGCTTTGAGCGCCTCTTCGCTTTCCGCCTCGATCAGAAACACAGAACCGACAAAGCTCTCGCCATCGTCAGCCAGCAGCGGGCCCGCCATGCGGACGGTATCGCCAGCGGCTTTGGCCCACTCTAGGTGAGCAGCGCGGTTTTCAAGGCGCAGATCCAGCGCATCCGGCTTATCAAGCGCCATCACATGAAACAGTGCCATTACCAGCTCCCGATATTCTCTGCGCTTGCCCAGGGCTCTTTCGGCGCCTGCGGCTTGCCCTTCTGAAGAAGTTCAACGGAAATACCATCCGGCGAGCGGACAAACGCCATATAGCCATCACGCGGCGGGCGGTTGATCGTCACGCCCATATCGGACAGGCGCTCAACGACTTCGTAGACATCACCGACCTGATAGGCCAGATGCCCGAAATTGCGACCGCCTGAATACTCTTCAGGGTCCCAGTTATGGGTCAGCTCGACCATTGGAATGCCCTCTTTGAGCGGCGTGCCGGAGGTGTCAAACTTCACGCGGTCCAGATCTTCAGGCGCTGCCAGAAACACCAGCGTAAACCGGCCTGCTTCATTATCGATCCGGCGCACTTCCTTCAGCCCGAGCCCCTCACAGAAGAATTTCAGCGTGTCATCCAGATTGGTCACGCGAACCATGGTGTGAAGATATTCAATGCTCATTGTTCGGAAACTCCCAGGGAACTCAGTGTTGCAGGATCAGGCGTTTTTTCCTTCGCCCATTCTACGTCAAAATTAGCAGGACGGCCTTTATGGTAACGATGCGCGTAAATACCTGCGACCAGCACAAGCGACGCCATCGTCGTCACAGCCAGATAAAATGAATGGACCAGCGTGCCCTCGGCGAACACATCATTCGCGCCGTTAAAGTAATAAAGCTTTACCCAGATTGTACTGAACAGCCAGACGGCCAGAGGCATGACAATTGTCGCCGTCAGGCAGGCGAGCCATCGATAAATCGAGACACGTAGAACGCTGGTACGGATATGCGCTTGTTCGAAGGGTTCATAAGGTTCGTCAGCCGGAAACTCTCCGCGCTGACGGGCAGCGTCATACACAATGCGCGCCTCTTTCTTAATGCCGGTAAAGCTCCACGCGATGAACGCAGCCCAGACGGCATAAAAGCCGATGATGCCAAGGATAATCCAGGTCAATAAACGCTACTCCTGATCGGGCTCGGTCAGGAAAGCGCCTCTGCCTCCCGATAACCTGCTTCCATCGCCAACATGACGCGTTTTCGTCTTACGCCCCAATGATAATTATGTAACCGACCATCAGAAGCCAAGGCCCGGTGACAGGGAATAAACCAGGAAATCGGATTTGCGCCCACCGCTGTGCCTGTTGCGCGGGCTGCGCCTTCCCTGCCCGCAGTGCGTGCCACCTCGCCATAAGTGCGTGTTTCACCTACCGGAATTTCAAGCAAAGCGCGCCAGATTTGCCGACGGAACGGCGTACCATAAAGCGCCAACGGTACACGCGCACCCGGTGCAAAAATGCGATCTGCAAAATCGGCTGCCTTTGCGTCGTCTCGGCGAATGGCAGCGTTCGGGTAACGCGATGCCAGATCGGCGAACGCGGCCTGTTCCGGCCTGCCGACATGCTCACCCGCGCGGCCAGCCGTTTCCGGCTGGTCATCTATAAAGCCAAGCCCGCTCAAACCGCGGTCTGAGAACAGTAAAACGCCAGTCCCGAACGGTGTCGGCCCTTTGCCGATGGTCAGCGTTACATCGCGGCCTCCAGAGCCCGCCTCGCCCGGCGTTAAAGCCTCATGCGCGATGAAAAGATCATGCAGGCGCGATGGGCCAGACGCTTCGACCTCATAGCTTGCTTCCAGAACGCTCGCGCCTTGCCGAAGCAGGTCTCCTGCCTCTGCATGTGCGAGGGAAGCCATATACTGTTTCGGAGAAATACCTGCCCAGCGCGTAAACTCTTTCTGGAAATGCGCCGGAGACAGACCAAACTGCCCGGCAATTTCATCAAGGCCCGGTCGCGCCTTCCAGTTTTCACCCAGATAATCGAGTGCATCAGCCATGCGATCATAGGCTTTGCAGCGGTCATCAAGTGAAAGAGCGATGTGTGTCATAGGCCCAGTCTGACGATGCTTTGCGCCTTGCGCCACCTGAATCTTGTGGTCGGGACTTACTCCACCTCACCGGCATAACGATGTGTCCGCGCGCGCTGAATGGCATCCCGCATCGCCTCGACCAGAGATTTTCGCTCGTCGACCGTCAAAAACCGGCCGATGACATAGGCCTGCCGCTGATAGGACAAGGTCACCCAGCTGTGCACCGTCACCGGCTCTTTTAGCTCAACACGGGCGAAGGCGGTTGGAAGCTCTATATGGGTTTCAACGCCTTTCGGATTGCGATGATCGACCCGAAGCGTCTCCGGCGAAATACGCACGCGCGTCCATTGGGTCTGGTCTTTGAAGCAGACTTTGAACGCCAGCCAGACAGCAAGAATATCGAGGCCCAGAAAGCCAATGATTGGAAATGCGCCGCGCGACAGAAAGCCGATCATCGAGAAGACGTTAATCGCTATGATCACGCCCATAATCACCCAGAAACCCGAGCGCGACAAAGACGCGTTCGGCTTCATCAGCGCATCAAAATAGAGCTCTTTTTTCAAATCAGCGTCAGTCATGGGCCTGTGAGGTTCTGCGACTTGTCTCTCTCTCACAGGCAAACTAATCAGTTCCTGTGAAATGAAAATGGCGCGGGTGATATTTCCTGCATTCCAAGGGGCTGACATAAATCGTCAGAACGTCAGATGGCCGAAAAAAAGAAAAGAAAATCAGCGCCAAGGCGTTTTCCAAAAGCGAAGGCCGAAGAACTCTTCCGTATTCTGGCGGAAGACCGCCCAGACCCCCACACAGAGCTGCACTTCGTGAACCCCTATACACTGGTTGTCGCTGTCGCCCTGTCTGCGCAAGCAACCGATGTCGGCGTGAACAAGGCCACGAAGAAGCTTTTTGAAATCGCCGATACGCCGGAAAAAATGCTGGCACTCGGCGAGGAAGGTGTGGCCGATCACATCAAAACGATCGGCCTCTGGCGAAATAAAGCCAAGAACGTCATCGCCTTGTCAGACATGTTGATCAAGGATTTCGGCGGCGAAGTCCCCCAGACGCGCGAAGAACTGGTGAAGCTGCCCGGAGTCGGCCGTAAAACCGCGAATGTCGTTCTGAATGAGGCTTTCGGCCAGCCAACGATCGCAGTTGATACGCACATCTTCCGCGTGTCCAACCGTACCGGCCTTGCGCCCGGTAAAAACCCCGATCAGGTTGAAGAACAGCTCGAGAAAGTTGTCCCTGCAGATTACAAGCTCGGTGCACACCACTGGCTCATCCTGCATGGCCGCTATTGCTGCCTCGCACGCACGCCAAAATGCTGGCTTTGCCCGATCATTGATCTTTGCAAGTACAAGCCGAAAACACCCGGCCCGCGTGACTAGCTAGCTCTCAGACATTCCGGCAATCGCCTTTTGAACCGCTTTCTGGTCGTAAGGCTTCTGGATGAAGGTCACACCCTCAAACTGATCGGCCAGAGCTTGCGATTCTCCATATCCGGTAGCGAACACAAACGGGATTCCAGACGCTTTCACCTTGTGTGCGATTGGCTCGCTCGTCTCGGAGCCGAGATTCACATCCAGAATCGCAAACGAGAAATCGTACTTTTCAATAAGCTGAAGCGCTTCTGAAACAGATGACGCAATCTCTACGCTGTCCGCGCCCAAGGCTGTCAGCATATCTTCAGCATCCAGCGCAATAATCATATTGTCTTCAACGACAAGAGCCGGGCCGCTAAGGCTTGCGCTAGCCGGTTTGGCTTCTTCTTTTGCTTCAACAGCAGCCTCAGCAGCGGTGACCTCGCGCTCGGCAAACTCAACAAACTCAGCCGGAATACGCATTGAGGCTTCAAGACCGCTCACGTCAAACCGGACATTGGCTTCGCCTTTCAGCTCGAACGGAATGGACCGCTCGATCACTGTGCTACCAAAGCCCGACCGGGTAGGCGCCTGAACTGCTGGACCACCCGTTTCCTTCCAATTGAAGATGAGGTCGCCATTGTCCGCTTTCTGGCCCGATAGCATCAGTACGCCTGAGTCATTCGACAGACAGCCATACTTTACCGAGTTCGTCGTCAATTCGTGGATAACCAGCGCCAGCGTCGAGAATGCAAAAGGTGTCAGCAGAACTTCAGGACAATCGCATTGCACGCGACCGCTTTCGAGGCCGATATATGCCTCAAGCTCTGTGCTCACCAGCTCACGGAGCGGAGTTGAATCCCAGTTCTGATTTGTCAGCTGGTCGTGCGCACGTGCAAGTGCGTGGATCCGGCCACCGATGATTTCCGTAAACTCTGAAATCGAGCCCGCCGACTGTTTGGATTGAGATACAAGGCTTCGAATCAGGTTCAGAATATTGCGAACACGGTGATTGAGTTCCGCAATGAGAAGCTCCTGCCGCTCCTGCGACCTCACACGTTCGCGGCTCGCTGCATCTGAAATGCGAAGCACAACCTCCAGAAGCGTTACACGCAGAGCCTCTGCACCGGCGATTTCGCCAGCTGTCCAATCAGCTGATTTGCCAGAAACAATCTCTTTCCACGCCGCAAAGCTGCCGCGAGGCGTCAGGCGCACACCGTTCGGACCCACATCCACCGGCTTTTCGGGATTGCCGGCCCAGCGGACTTCCTGAACAAGCTCGCGGCGGAAGAACACGATATAATCGCGCGGCGTTCGAGACACGGGCAGTACCAGCATACCGGCAGCTTTGTCCTGAAACTGAACCGCGTCGGGATAGTCATCCGCGATGCAGTTCGTGGCGATAATCTGACTGCTCGGATGGACATTCAGATGCCGCGCCAGGCCAGAGAACTGGTCTTTCGAAGGCGTATGGCCAATATTGAGAAACTCGCCATCAACCCACAGGGCCGCGCCATCACTTTTGATCAGGGCGCGCATAGCATCCGAGATAACCTCGAAATTCTGGGCAAGCGACTGACCCTCGGCCAGCTGGCTCATAAGCTGATCGTGGAGAATGCGTGCGCGGACCGCCTCTTCGCGTTCAATATCGTTTTCGACCCGCTCAAGCACGAATGAAAACATCTGCGCGAACAGTTCCGCAGCAGACCGGATTCCATAGTTCAGAATACGTGGCTCGTAATGGTGGCAGGCGAACATGCCCCAGAGCTTTCCGCGAATGACGATGCTGATCGACATAGACGCCTTCACGCCCATATTTCGCAGATATTCGAGGTGGATCGGGGACACAGCCCGCGACGTGGACAAAGACAGATCCAGAGGTCCGGCATTGTTGGACTGCTGGAGGATCGGAGAAACTTTATCGTCTACATCCGAAATGATGCGCAGCAGGTTCCTCTTATAGAGGGCGCGCGCCTGTTTCGGGATATCACTCGCCGGATAACGCAGCCCCAGAAACGGATCGAGACCGGCACGTGCAGTCTCGGCAATCACTTCACCTGACTCATCCGGCCTGAACTTGTAGACCATCACACGATCAAAGCCGGTCAGTGACCTGACAAAGCGCGATGCCTGCTGACATACCGCGTCGACAGAGCTTTCATTTTTCAACCGCCCAATGATTGGACGAATGACACTGCCCTGATCGGTATTCCTGTTCAGGTCAGACTTTTGACATTCCAGCACGATTTCCGCGCCCGACCGGTGGATTGCGACGTCAAAATTTTCGTCGCTGTCCGGTAATAGCGCGACATCAAATACACGTTCGACTGCATCTTCATCCCACATGAGCTGCATGCGCGATCTCAGGTCGTGAATAGCTTGTTCACTGAAGAATTCTGTTAGCGAGCGACCGAAAATACTGGCGGGCTCAAGGCTCAGAAAATCTCTGGTGTTCTGAGACGCCCGCGTAATCAGCCAGTCGGATGTGACGGCGATCAGACAGGCAAAGCTCTGAACATGCCCAAGTAAATGGATCGGCTCGCGATCACAGTTTGTCAGGTCCAGGTTACCGTCATTATAGCCAGGAATCTGGGTATCTTTAGTCATTCTTTCCCGTAGTCCCCACGATCTGTTCGGCCGCCAATCCAAACAGCAAAAACGCTTCTGCGGCAGCCTTTATAGACGCAAGATTTTCCTGCCTCAAATAGCCCGCGGTTAAACTTGGCAAAATATTTTTCCAAACGTTTTTAAGATGCGAAGACTCAAGATAGCGGTAGCATCCACCTTCAGGCAGATCGCGAGAACTAAGCATTTTTTTCCGGATGAACTGAGATCCGAAATGAGACCCTGACACCACATATGTCACCCCGAGAGCGTCTGTCGGGATATGGGTTTCCATGGAAACGTGAAGCGGCTGTGCGTTTAGCGCTTCAAGGTCTTTCAAAATTTCATTTTCCAGATGCTGAAAATCGAGCCCGTAAACGTTCGGCTCGGCGTGGACAGATTTCATTGTCGAGAGTGAAAGCAAATGAGACCGGAGGAATCCGGTGTAACCTGCGCGTGTTGTCAGATCGAAAAGCTCAAAAGCAGCTTCAGTATTGGCATGATGGCCATTTAGTTCAGATCGCAGCGCGTCGCGCAGCGATATAGTCTTACTTGTCGTCAAATATTCTGTCCGCACACACTCAACGCACCCTTTTGCACAGGGCGCGGAACATTGAAACGCCTAACTCGTCTGATTGTTCCGGATAAAGATAAGGTTCAATCAATTCGAGCTCCATAAGCAGAAGATGCCCGTTGTTTCCACGGATCATATCCACCCGGGCATAGAGCGGCATCTCATCCAGCGCTGCCAGAACCGATTTTGCGGCAGCAAGATCGTCAGCAGATGGCACAATGGGTTCTTCGTATCCACCATAAGCCGACTGGATGCGATAGTCGCCGGATTTAGCCCGTTTGATCAAAGCGTGAGAAAGTTCACCATCAATCATGATGAAACTATACTCGCCTTCCTCCTGAATGGACGGCATGAAAGGCTGTATCATGGCCGGATGCGCATAGTCTGAGAGCGAGTCATCACGGTTAATCAGAATTTGTCCGCCCGCTCCCGCGCCGATCTGCCTCTTAACGACAACTTGTTCAGTCTTAAGAGCATCGAATGCGGTCTTCAGCTCGTCTGCGGTCAGGCCATCAGCCCACATGGTCGGAATGCAGGCGATTCCCTTATCCTCAAGCTCTCTCAAATAGGTTTTCCGGCTATTCCAACGCACCAGAGATGATGGATTGAAAACCGGCACGCCAAGCGCCTCAATCTCCTCCAGCCGCGCCAGAAAAACATCAGGTTTATCGGTGTAATCCCATGTCGCACCGATGAGCGCAGCATCAAACTGCGCCCAGTCCACATCGTCTCTGTCCCATTGTACAACAGCCAGCTCATGGCCTGCCGCCACCAATGGCTCCGACAGGCAGGCAAACTGCAAATCATGTTCGAAAGCATCACTGCGACGGTTCGGGTTCTCCGGAAGTACCGAATACGCAGAAAGATATGCGATTTTCATGGTTTCTTGAGTCATTCCAGCCTAAGCTGCCCGTTAACGTTAATAATTTACGATTTTTAGGGCAGGCTCTCAGTATGAGTGGTGATTTGGATGTTGTTGGCGTTGGCAATGCCATCGTCGACGTTATTGCATCAGTTCCAGACGGATTTCTCACAGAACACGACATCCGCAAAGGCGGAATGACGCTTATCGACCAGATGCGCGCGACTGAACTGGCGCGAGCTTTCGGCGATAAAGGCCGCTTTGTTCCGGGTGGATCGGGCGCGAACACAATTGCGGGCATTGCCAGCCTGAGCGGTCATACGGGCTATATCGGCAAGGTCGCAGAAGATGCGCTTGGCAAATTCTTCCGCAAGGAAATGGGCCGCGTTCAGATCGAATTTCCGACAGAATCTCTGGTAAACGGACCCGCAACAGCCCGCTGCATGATCGCGGTAACGCCAGACGGCGAACGCTCCATGAGCACCTTCCTCGGCGCGTCGACCGAATTCACACCTGAAGACGTCGATGCCGACCTCATCAAACGTGGGAAAATTCTCTATCTGGAAGGCTATCTCTTCGACAAGGAAGAGGCCAAAGCCGCATTCGTCCATGCCGCTGAAATCGCCAAAGCTGCAAAGCGCCGTGTTGCGCTCACACTATCTGACAGTTTCTGCGTGGACCGCCACCGCTCAAGCTTCCGCCATTTGATCAAGGGCCATGTCGATCTCGTCTTCGCAAATGAAGCAGAGCTGCTCTCACTCTACGAAACGACTGACTTTGACGCCGCCGTTCAGATGCTGCGCGAAGACGCTTATGCTGGTGCAATCACGCGGTCTTCCAAAGGCTCTGTCGTGGTAACACCTGACGAGATTATCACCATGCCAGCCGAGCCTGTAAAAAAGGTCGTCGATGCCACGGGCGCCGGCGATCAATACGCCGCCGGCTTCCTTTTCGGCTATGCGCGAAATCGTCGTATCCGTGACTGTGCCAAGCTTGGTCATATCGCGGCGGCAGAAGTGATTTCACATTACGGCCCGCGTCCGGAAACCAGCTACCGTCAGCTGGCCGCAAAAGCCGGTCTTCTTTAGCGGATCCAGCTTTTTTCGGTCAGGGCATCTTCCACGAAATCGATCCTGTCCTGACCGAAATACATTTCATTTCCAACGACAAATGATGGCGCCCCGAAAATGCCGTGCTCCAGAGCCATTTTGGTAAATTCGGAGATGATCTCCGTGTTTTCTGTAGCATCTGCGCGCGCGATAAACTGATCGGTGCAGAAGTCTTCGCCCGTCAGCACGTCGCGGAGCACCGCTTCATCCGCCAGATTCTTCGGCTCACCCCAGCTATAATGAAACATTGCCTTCATGAACGGGATCAACGCGTCATCCTCTAGCAAACTGGCCGTTATGTTCAGCGCTTTGCGTGAATCGTATGGAAAATGCGGATTGAACGTGAACGGCAGATCAAACCGTTTAGCGTGACGAACTGTGTCGACGAAAAAATAGTTCCGTTTAGCCTCGACGACACCCGGCGGACGGTTTCCTGTGGCCTTCATCACGGCGCCCAGAAACATTGGTCGCCAGATGATTTCACATCCGGTACGCGCCTGTAGATCCAGAACCCGATGAAACCCGAAATAAGACATCGGACTTACATAATCGAAATAGAACTCTACCTGGCCAGCCATATGAATCTCCATAATTGTATATACAATATATAAACTGAAATTCAGATAACCACCCCAAATAGCGCTCAACTTGCCGTGAAATGCGACTCCATTTACATGACATAGCATATTATGGAGTCATCATGACGCTTCCCAAGAGGTTCCGCGATACGATTCTCGCTGCACAACGCAGCGGTCATCGCGTCTTTGCTGACATGTTGAGACCATTGGGCCTGACGCCCGCCTGGGCGGAAGTTCTCACGACGCTCCAAGAGAATGGACCTTTATCCATCAGGGAGCTCAGCCGCTTTCTGATTTGTGAAGCGGATCATCCCTCCCGCCTTATAAAGCGAATAGAAGATAAAGGGCTCATCACCCGCACCCCTGACCCAACCGATAGACGGGCGGTCAAACTGGCCCTGACAGAATCTGGCGAAGGCGCAGCCGACAAGGTTGCGGGCATCGAAGCGGGCTTTAATGAGTGGATCGAGCAGCGCCTCAATGCTGATGACGTCAACACGACCATTCAGACGCTCGAGCGTCTGATGAAGGGTACTCCAGAGGCAAGAAGTCTCGAAAACCGCTATACAGACAAACAATAGCGCTCCGCCTGTTGACAATCATTCTCAACAAATGCAAGGCCTTTATTGAGAATCATTATCAGTTGCATTGGAAGTGTTATGTGCCGCTCTTCTTCGCGTATCCCGAACGCGCGCAGTCAGTCCGTCCATCCGCACTGCGGTCATTTGGTCGCAGATCATATACGACGGAACGCTAAAGCCATAACGTTTATATGGTTATAAAGATCAGCCTGCAGCTATCTCAACAAATCACAGTCGGCCCGATACGCATGTTATGTCATATAGTTTAGTCAGATCTATAGCGCATTTCAGGCGGACTGAGGCCCCAGCCAACCAATAGACGCCATTCGCGCCGTTTAATCTGTAAAAGGGTGAAACCCCCATGTCATTTCGTCGGATCATTTTCTGGAGCCATCTTGCAACCGGCTGCGTTGCAGGCCTGTTCGTACTCCTCATGTCGGTCACCGGCATTCTTCTGATGTATGAACACCATCTGCCGCTCGCGATTCTGGACAGCGTCGAAGTCGAAGCTCCAGAGGGTGCGGCCCGCATGACTGTAGACGAGCTGGTACAGACAGAAGCGGTTCAGGAAGCTGGCACTAATCGCGTGTCTCTGGCGTTTGATAACCGCGAAAACGCGCCCGTCATTCTTCAGGCAGGGCGCTCAGATGCCGTTCTGTTAAATCCGTTTACGGGCACACCAATCGAAAACCCGGCGCTTTCGACAGAAGACTTCATGCACACAATGATGGGCATCCACCGCTGGCTTGGTGCAGAAGGGGAAGCCCGGTCTACGGCTCGCGCCGTCACCGGCGCAGCTAACCTCGCCTTTCTGTTTCTGGTGATTTCGGGCTTGTACCTCTGGTTTCCAAAGGCGATGCGCTGGACCTTCTTCAAACTGAACCTGTTCTTCCGCGGATCTTATCCGAATGCGAAAGCCCGCGACTATAACTGGCACCATGTATTCGGCTTCTGGGCGCTGATCCCGCTCTTCTTTATCGTCATCTCGGGTGTCATGATTTCATACCCGTGGGCATCCCAGTTGATCTACGCAGCATGGGGTGAAGACATGCCTCAACGCGGCGGGCCACCTCCGTCAGGCGGAAACGGTCCAGAGGCTGCAGTAACAGAGGAATCGGTAATCGAACTGATGAGCCTTCAGGCTGCAGTAGACGCCGCGATCGCGGAATATGACGGAGACTGGAAGCGTATGTCTATTTCTCTGCCGTCAGAGCCGGATGCAGAGACAGTCAGCCTGACGCGCGATTTTGGAAACCGCATCACGCCTCAACAACGGACAAACCTCACCTTTGACCGCAGCGCCGGCGAGATCACACAAGTTCGCGAATATGCGGAAAACTCACCAGCCCTGAAGACCCGTATGTTCCTGCGTTTTATTCATACAGGCGAGCGTTATGGCGTGATCGGGTCCACCATTGCTGGCATCGCATCCCTGGCCGCCTGCTTCCTTGTCTGGACGGGCATGGCCCTGTCCTGGCGCCGCCTGGTGCTTCCTGCATGGCGACGCCGTAAGGCCAAAAAGGCCTGACCGGATCAGAGAATGTATTTTGAAAGGTCGGCGTCCTGAGCAAGGTCGCCGACTTTTGTTTTTACGTCATGCGCCGTCAGAACAATTGTTTCGCCTGAGCGGTCTGGCGCCGTGAAGGAGATCTCGTCCAGCAGGCGTTCCATCACCGTTTGCAGACGACGCGCACCGATATTCTCTACGCTCTCATTCACGCGCACGGCGAGATCTGCAAGCTCATCAATAGCATCTTCAGAAAACTCGAGCGTGACGCCCTCAGCTCCCATCAGCGCAGTATACTGCTTGATGAGGCTCGCTTCCGGTTCTGTCAGGATGCGGCGGAAATCATCTCGGGTGAGGGCTTTCAGTTCAACACGAATTGGAAGACGGCCCTGGAGCTCCGGCAGAAGGTCGCTCGGCTTGGCCACGTGGAACGCGCCCGATGCGATGAAGAGAATATGGTCGGTTTTCACCGCGCCGCGTTTGGTTGTAACCGTTGTACCTTCAATAAGCGGGAGTAGGTCACGCTGCACGCCTTCGCGGGAGACATCGGCGCCGCGACGATCACCACCGGAAGCAACCTTATCGATCTCATCAAGAAAGACGATGCCATCCTGCTCAACCGAGCGAACGGCCTCACGGATAATGCTTTCCTCGTCGAGAAGCTTATCGCTTTCCTCATTCAGGAGCGGCTCATAGGCATCTTTGACTTTCATGCGGACCTGTTTGGTGCGTCCGCCCATCGCCTTGCCGAATATGTCGCCAAGATTGATCATACCCATTGAGCCACCGCCGCCGGGGACGTCCATCATATCCATAGGCGAAGAGGTGTCGGCAATATCGATATCGACTTCACGATCATCAAGGTCGCCGTCTTTCAGCTTCTTGCGGAAGGTTTCGCGGGTAGACTGGCCCGCGTTTTCACCGACAAGCGCGCTCAGCACACGTTCTTCGGCAGCAATCTCGGCGCGCACGCGCACATCCTGACGTTTGCGCTCACGGGTTATACCGATTGCAGCTTCCACAAGATCACGAATGATCTGTTCAACATCGCGGCCAACATAGCCAACCTCGGTGAACTTCGTCGCTTCGACTTTCAGGAACGGTGCATTGGCCAGCTTCGCAAGCCGGCGAGAGATTTCTGTTTTGCCGACACCGGTGGGCCCGATCATCAGAATATTCTTCGGCGTAATTTCTTCGGCCAATGGTGGACCGACCTGTTTACGTCTCCACCGGTTACGCAGCGCAATCGCGACTGCCCGTTTCGCGTCAGCCTGACCGACAATATACCGGTCGAGTTCAGATACGATTTCGCAGGGAGAAAACTCGGTCATAAATGCAAAGGCTCCGGATAGTTCTGGCAAAACGCGCCACTGGTCTCACTAGGAGTTAGGAAGAGAGCTGGAATCTCCAAGAAAAAATCCCAGCCCGTCTTCGATTTCTATTTTCCGAAAGCCTCAGACTTCTTTCGGGAAGACACGCCCGAGCAGCCCCGTCGATGGCACCCAAGCCAGAAGAATCTTCCGTGCTGTCTTCCAGCCTGCGCCAAGCAGAACAACAATCGCGCCGATGAGAAGGAAAGGCGCAGCAAACTTCATCAGAATGGAGTCGCCGAATGCCTGGAAGAGATTCCAGATCGCCCATCCGAAAGTTACGAGGCCCGAGATAATGAGCGCGCGGCGGTTCAGAGCCAGCGAAAGAATGGTCAACACAGCAAGCACAGAGACGAGCGCAACATGGACCATGGCGCTTCCTTCTGGCACGGAGCCTTCAACAATACCCCGAATGCCATAGACAAGCTGCGGAGCCGCAGCCACGTGCAGCCAGAAAGCATTATCAGACAGGCGGGAAGAGCGGTGAGGGTCGCGCGCATCGAAAAAGATAGCCAGCAAGAGCGAGACGACGCCCATAGCCACCAATGTTTCATAGCCCGGCATCAGAATGAACGCGATGAGCGACAGCGTGATCATCATCAGAAATTGAGAGAAGGGCAGGCGGAAGCGGATATAATATGCAAGCGCTGCACCTGTCGCGACCAGAATGCCGAGAATGGCTGATGTACGCGACTGCGTTGCCAGATCTTCAAAGAAACTGTCACTCGGCTCGCTTCCCGTAAACACAGATGACGCAATTTCTCCGCCATGCTCTTGAAACACGTTCCAGACCAGCAGGAAATAAGCGGCGACACCGACACAGACAGACCAGATAATCGCGAGTATAATACTCGGTAGGAGAAGCTTGCGACGTGCGCAGAAATATTCAGAAAGCCCCCAGGCAATCGCCGCCAGAAGACCGAAAATTACCGGTGCGAAATGCTCGAACCGCACCGTGCCGGATGTAAAAATTGAGATGGAAAGGCCGGCACCAAGGCCGACAAACAGAATGACGAGGCCAATAGAGAGGAACACGTCATTCAGATTGGAGAGAAAGCGTAATGGCTCGGCTTCGGCCTCTTCGCCTTCTTTTCTTGTAAACATCGCTTCAAGCCGGGCGGCCTGATCGGCAGAAATTACATCGGCTTCAATTGCCGCCTTCAGCTTGTCGCGATCCATATCATGTCTCCGATGGCAGAGATTCCAGTGTGAAGCTGGAATTTGTGTAGACACAGATATCTGCCGCGATCTCCATCGCTTTACGGGCAATCACTTCCGCGTCTGGTTCATATTCATAGAGTGCGCGCGCTGCGGAGACGGCGTAATTGCCGCCAGAGCCAATCGCCAGCACGTTATGCTCCGGTTCGATGACGTCGCCCTGTCCGGAAATGAGGAGAGTGACATCCTTGTCAGCCACGATCAGCATGGCTTCGAGTTTTTGAAGATATTTCTCGGTACGCCATTCCTTGGCGAGCTCGACAGCTGCGCGTTGAAGCTGATCCGGATAGCGTTCGAGCTTGCCCTGAAGGCGTTCGAACAACGTGAAGGCATCCGCCGTCGCGCCTGCAAATCCGGTCAGCACCTTGCCTTCGATAAGCTGGCGCACCTTCTTCGCATTGCCCTTCATAACTGTCTGGCCAAGGGAAACCTGACCATCACCGATAAGGGCGATTTTACCGTTCTTGCGCACAGCCAGAATTGTGGTTGCACGCCATTTATTGTCCTGGTGGGTATCATTCATCATGCTGGCAATGTGGCGAAGCTATCGCCAAAACGCAAGCAAAATTTCCGTTTATCGATAAATCTGGTATTTCGAGCCTAAGCTGCACCATCCAGAGTGGCGAGGAAATCCTCAGTCAGCGTCTCGCCAAAAGGACGCCAGTTTTCAAGGAACTTCATGAATTCGTCCGGCGGAATCGGCTTCGCATAGAGATAGCCTTGCGCCAGTGTGCAGCCGCGGCGACGCAGGAAGTCGCTCTGAGATGGTGTCTCAACACCTTCAGCCACTGTCTCAAGACCCATAGTCTCGGCCATCGCCAGAATCATCTCAACGACAGCAGGCGCCTGAGAATCAGAATGAAGCGCGCTGACGAACTGCTGGTCGATCTTGAACACGTCGAATGGCAGCTTTGTAAGCGTCACGAGGTTTGAGTGGCCCGCACCGAAATCGTCAATCGCGAGGCGAACGCCCATAGCCCGCAGTGGACGCATGATCTCTGATACGCGATCGGTATCTGCAACAGCCATGGTCTCGGTGATCTCAAGCTCGAGACGACCTGGCGGCAAACCTGCATCACGAATAGAAGAGAGAACTTTCTCAGAGAAATTGGCTTCTTCAAACTGAAGTGGGGAGACGTTCACCGCGACTTTGCAGTCATGACCGGCTTTCATCCAGCGGGTCGCCTGCACACAGGCCTGTTTCAGGACGGACTCGCCAATGCGAGAGATCAGACCAAGCTGCTCTGCCATTGGAATAAAGATGCCCGGCGAAATAATATCGCCATCTTCACGCTGCCAGCGCACCAGCGCCTCGGCACCGGCAATCTGGCCGGTTTTGAAGTCCACCTTCGCCTGGAAGTACGGAATGAACTCGTCGCGCTCGATACCGCGGCGTAGATCAGCTTCGAGGTGAAGACGGTCCATCGCAATTTTATTGAGCTTGGTAGAGTAGAAGCGGGCTTTAGAGCGGCCTGCACGGCGTGCTTCTTTGAGGGCGAGGTCAGCATTCTTGACCAGGTCTTCCCCTTTCATCCCGTGAATCGGTGCAAGCGCAACGCCACCGGTAAGGCCGAGCGTGATCGCCTGACCGCCTATCTCAAGGGGCTGGCGCATGCTGGAAATCACCATCTGCATGAGACGGGTAATGTCAGATTTTGCATCAATGTTCGGTACGACAACAGCAAATTCGTCACCACTGAGACGCGCCACCATTGATGGCTGGGCCTGAGCATCAGCAAGCCGTACTGCTTTATCAGCCGCGGTAAGCGCTTTGCGGATGCGCATGCCGATAAGTGACAGCGCTTCATCGCCCTTTTGCGGGCCAAGCGTTTCATTCACCCAGCGGAAGCGATCGACGTTCAGAATAATGACGGCCGTGAAACAATCATCTGTACGTTCCTGAAGAGATTTGTTCAGAACGCGCAGAAAGCGTTCGCGGTTAGGCAGGTCGGTGACAGAATCCACAAAAGCGAGCTTCTGAATATGGCGCATGGTGTTTTCCATACGCTGCATCATCTTATTGAAGGACTCGCCAAGCAGATCGAACTCGTTTCCGGAATTCAGCTCAACACGGGCAGACAAATGCCCTGCATTCAAGCCGGATGTGAAGTCTATCAGGCGATAAAGCGGGTCTGTAAATTTATGGACAAGAAGCAGTACCAGAGGAATGCAAAGCGCACAGATCAACGCGCCTGTTGCGAGGCTCCACATCAAAGTACGCAACCACGTATTCGGCAGGGCTGAGAACGGATACTCGATCGCAAAATGACCGGTCAGCTCGCCATTTGAGTAAATAGGCTGAGCGAGCACAATACCGTTTTCGCTTCGAAGAACCTTGCGCTCATCCCCGAGCTTTGAAAGCGCCAGCGCTTCCATGATCACCCGGTGGGAACTTTGCTCTTCGGTCACATCGAAGGCGATCTCACCGTCAATATCGATAACACGCAGCGCAGATACGGTTTCAGACACACGAACCAGTTCGGTGACGCGCTCTTCATTTGTGATGCTCGGACGCGGCAACATGGTCGGCATGACCGGGTTCCACGTATTTGCGCTCGCTTCGATATTTGATGTGGCTTTAGCGGCGCGCGTGAAGTGATCCAGCGCCAGATTGGACAAGGCGAAGCCCAGAGACGCAAGCACAATAAGCCCGATCACGAAACCGATCAGGCTCGCTCTCAGGCTGTACTTTAAGCGTCCTTTTGGCGTTTCCTGCCTAGCCATATGCTCCCCAAAGGATTATTGGCAGACCTGAAATCAGGCTCCCATCAGACCTCTGTTAAGAGAATTTGTTTAGAAATCGGTGAATAAGCCCCTAAATCTTTGTAGAAACCGACAAAAAAGTCGGCAGGGAATGTGATCATGCGCACTGCAGAAGTTTATCGCGAAACGAAAGAGACCCAGATCCGCGTCAGCGTAACGCTGGACGGTAAAGGAAAGTCTGAAATTCAGACCGGAATCGGCTTTTTCGACCATATGCTGGAAGCGTTTTCCAAGCACAGCGCTATCGACCTGAAAGTCGAAGCCAAGGGCGATCTTCACATCGACATGCACCACACTGTTGAAGACACCGGCATTGTAATGGGTCAGGCCATCACAAAAGCACTCGGCGATTTCAAAGGGATCAACCGGTTTGGCCATGCTTATGTGCCAATGGACGAGACGCTCAGCCGCGCGGCGATTGATATGTGCAACCGCCCGTATCTGATCTGGAATGTGAATTTCACCCGCGACAGGATTGGCGATTTCGACACTGAGCTGTTCAAGGAATGGTTTCAGGCCTTCGCCATGAATTCCGGTGGTTGTGTCCACATCGAGAATCTCTACGGCGAGAACTGTCACCATATTGCCGAATCTTGCTTTAAAGCGCTTGCTCGCTCGCTTCGTCAGGCAATTTCCTACGATCCGGTATTTGCAGGTGAAGCTGTCTCTACTAAAGGGTCTCTCTAGAAACGAGACAGACCCAGTAAGGCTCTATGCAAACCGTAGCTCTGATTGACTATGGCGCAGGGAATATTCCATCTGCGCAACGCGCGCTCGAAGTTGCCGTCGAGCGCTCGGGCCTGTCCTGCGAACTGATTGTCACCGACAGTCCCGAAAAGATCGCCGCCGCTGACCGCGTCGTTATTCCAGGCGTTGGCCACTTTAAAGACTGCCGCGAAGCCATGTTCGGTGTTTCAGGTCTGGTCGACGCGCTCGAAGACAGCATCCACAAAAAGGGCCGCCCGGTTCTTGGAATCTGTGTTGGCATGCAGCTTATGGCTGATCTTGGCCTTGAAGACGGTGAAACATCCGGTTTTGGCTGGATTCCGGGCAAGGTTGAACACATCCCGACTGATGCGGGCCTGCCAATTCCTCACATGGGCTGGAACGAGCTGGTCGTTCGAACAGAGCATCCGGTTCTGGCTGGTATCGAGACGGGCAACCACGCCTATTTCGTTCACTCCTATCACATGCACTGCGCAAATCCGTCAGACCTTCAAGTCGAAGTCGATTATGGCGGTCACATCACAGCAGCCATTGGGCGCGACAATGTTTTCGGCACTCAGTTCCACCCGGAACTTAGTCAGGAGACCGGCCTTCGCCTGCTCACCAACTGGATCAAATGGAACCCATGACCGCTTTTACTCTCTATCCGGCGATTGATCTGAAAGACGGCCAGTGCGTGCGCCTCATTCAAGGCGACATGAAACAGGCGACTGTGTTCAACAACACGCCCGCTGATCAGGCCAAACGCTTTGAAGATATGGGTTTTGAATATCTCCACGTCGTCGATCTGAATGGCGCCTTTGCGGGTGAGAGCAAAAACCGTCAATCGGTTCAGGAGATTCTCTCAACGGTAAACATGCCGGTCCAGCTTGGCGGTGGCATTCGAACGCGCGAGCATGTCGAAAGCTGGCTTGATGCCGGCATTTCGCGCCTGATCCTTGGCACGATTGCTGCGCGCGACCCTGATTTCGTCAAAGAATGCGCCGCAGCTTACCCGGGCAAGATTGCGGTCGGTATTGATGCGCGCGATGGCTTTGTTGCTGTTGAAGGCTGGGCAGAGGTCTCAACTCTGAAGGCTGTTGAGCTCGCTAAAGCCTTTGCAGATTCCGGCGTTGCTGCGATCATCGTGACAGATATTGGCCGCGATGGACTGAAAACAGGCGTAAATGTTGATCTGACAGCAAGTCTTGCTGACGCTGTTTCGATTCCTGTCATTGCGTCAGGCGGCGTGAAAGCCGTTGAAGACATTACGAATTTGCGTGCGTCCAGCGCGCCAATCTCCGGCTCTATTCTGGGCCGCGCGCTTTATGACGGCGATATTGATCCTGTCAAAGCTCTGGAGGCTGCACGGTGCTAAAAACCCGGATTATTCCCTGCCTCGATGTGAAAGACGGACGCACTGTTAAAGGCGTCAACTTTGTCGATCTGCGCGATGCAGGTGATCCGGTTGCTCTGGCCAAAGCCTATTCAGAGCAGGGCGCTGACGAGATTTGCTTTCTGGACATCTCCGCATCCGAAGAAGGTCGCGGCACGATGCTGGATGTCGTCAACAAAACGGCCCGCAATTGTTTTACACCGCTGACCGTCGGCGGCGGTGTGCGTTCACCTGATAATGTGATCGCACTTCTTCGCGCGGGCGCCGATAAAGTTGGTATCAACTCGGCGGCTGTTGCCGATCCGGACCTGATTGCCCGTTGCGCGGCCCGAGTTGGCCGCCAGTGTGTGGTCGTCGCGATTGATGCGCGCCGCACAGGCGATGGCAAATGGGAAGTCTTCACCCATGGCGGCAAACGCGGCACAGGCATTGATGCAATCGAATATGCCGAGCTCGCCTGCGCCAAAGGGGCAGGGGAAATCCTCCTCACCTCAATGGATAAAGACGGCACCAAATCTGGCTATGACATCGAACTCACCAGATCGGTCGCATCCCGTGTGACAATTCCCGTCATTGCGTCAGGCGGGGCAGGGACTATTCCTCACCTGATTGAAGGCATTCAGGAAACCGGCGCGACGGCCGTACTTGCTGCATCCATCTTCCACTTTGGCGAAATTGCTATTGAAGATGCAAAACGTGAGATGCAGGCCGCCGGCATTCCTATGCGGATCGAGGAGAACTGATCATGAGTGATACACCTCTCGGCTATGCCGGCTTTTTCGGAAAAGTTCTTCAGGAAGTGGCTGCGACCATCGATGAGCGCGCCAAATCTGCAGACGAAGGCACAAGCTATACAGCCAAACTGCTCTCTAAGGGTCCTGAGCGTACGGCAAAGAAGCTGGGCGAAGAGGCTGTAGAGCTTGTCATTGCGCTCACGTCTCAGGAAAAAGAAGAAGTTGCGGGCGAGTCTGCCGATCTTCTTTATCACTTCCTCGTCGCGCTCCGCTCTCGCGGTATCAGCCTGGAAGAAGTTGCAAATGTTCTCGCCGAACGTCAGGGCATTTCAGGGCTAGTCGAAAAAGCCAGCCGTGAAGGTGACGGCATTTAAAGCCGTCTCAGAAACACGTAGAACGCACCGTCGCCGCCATGTTTCTGGTTGGCGCGCGCATATCCGCCGATATGCATGCGAAAATCAGGTTCGCCGATCCACTCGAGGAAGCGCGAGCGTAAGATACCGCGACCACCGCGGCCCTTACCTGTAATCACCAGCACAGACCGCTCGCCCGCATTACGGTGAGAGACGATAAAGCGAAGCAGGTTAGAGCGCGCGCTTGCCTGTGTTTCACCATGCAAATCAAGGCTTGAACCAATATCAAACTTGCCGCGCTGAATACGTTTTTCTCCGCCGCGATCCGCGACGCTCGCACGCGGGGAGGCCGGAGTAGGCCGCAATTGTTTTGTCAGGCGCTCATGAATGCGCGGCCCGGTATGCTCGGACAGAAGCTTTTCCAGATCCTCGCGTGAGGCTTTAGGGCGTTCATAAGATTTCGGCGCGTGATGGGTTTCACGTGAAACAGCCGCCGGCGGCGGCTCTGCGTCTTCATCCGGTTTGACGTCCGGTTCCGGATGGCGATCATCCAGGCGACGGATAGACTTCGTCACTCTTTGCCACATCCGCTCTTCGCGTGGGCTCAGAGGACGTTTCCGGCTCATTCCGCGTCTCGCTCAACCGGTTGCGGCAGCATGATGAAGAACTCACCCGGCTGGTTCATAGAACCTGCAAGCGCGCCAGCCTCATCACCGGAACCGAAGAAAATATCGCCGCGGCGTACACCCTGAATGGCGCCGCCCGTATCCTGCGCAATCAGCACAAGGTTTTGTACATCGCCCGCACGGCCCGGCTCAGTGGGAATAGGCACACGAATGAAAAAGGGCACACCCATCGGATGATGATTGAGATCAACTGCCATACTACCCATCGGCGTCAACGGAATAGCTGCGGCACCTGGCGGGCCCTCATTCGGGTTCGTGATGTCAAACAGCCCAAACCAGACATAGCGCGGGTTAACGTTCATCGCGTCTTGTGCACGTTCGACACCGACGCGCTCCATCCAGTCGCGAATGCCTTCCATACCTGCTTCGGAGCGTGCGATCTCGCCGGTTCGAATGAGATGGTTGGCAAGCGAGCCGAACGGACGGTGATTGTGCGCGGAAAAGCCTGCGCGTTTTAACGTGCCATCGGGAAAGCGTAGGCGCCCGGACCCCTGAATTTGTAGGAAGAACACATCGGTTGGATGCGCATAGGCGAGGGCGTTTTCATTGCGGCGCTGAATATCTTCGCGCGCATAATAGAGGTCAAGCGTCTGACCATCGACACGGCCCCAGACACGGCGCCCCTGAAGCGACGGATCGAATTGGCCAAGATCGACCTGAATAAGATCATCTGGCCTGCCGGGAATAGGCTGAGTCAGCTCTCCGCGCGGACGCGTGCTCACGTCGATTTCAGGCTCGTAATAGCCGGTCAGGCGATTCGTCTCTTCCTCGGTCTCAATCGCATAGAGATCAAAATAGTCCTCAAAGAAGCGATGGAGTTCACCAACCTCGATATATCGCGGCAGGATTTCGCAGGCTGGAAGCCAGTCACCCACCGTGCCGCCATAGCTAGCCCGCTCGGACAAAGCCTCTTCAGGATCACGGGAAGCTAGCCGTTCGCAATGCGCGGTCAGGGCAGAAACAGATGGCTCTACAGGAGTCGTTCGCCAGTCTGGTACATCAGAAAAGGCGATCTGCGACAAATCAAACGCCTGAGGAGACACATCCTCAGGCGGCGAAGTTACCTCAACGGTTTCACAAACGGGGCATTCCGGTGCGGGCTGCTCGCACGAAGCAAGCAGGGCCGCAACGCAGATCAGGCCGCCGAGACGTCTGCGAGTCGCCAATTCGGATCCCTGCTTTTCGTGTCGCGTTCAAATGTCCAGATTTCGCGAGTCGACATGATGCGTTCTTCAGTTGCGAGCTCTGCAGAGAACAGAACGCTGACCTCAGCAACAGAGCCATTCAGCTCACCGCCTTCAATCTGGGCATCACGAATACGCTCGAAATCAGGGGCTGCTTCGCCGGATGTCTCACGCGCATCAATCGCCGCTTCGTAATCACCATAGACATCGTCAGTCAGAAGCGTGCGGAGCGTTGCCCGATCACCCGCCTCAAAGGCCTTAACAATCATCTCATAAGCAGATTTTGCACCGGCCAGGAATTCACGCTGGTTGAAGGACGGATCAACACGGGCGATTTTCTCAAGACCGGATGCCTCTTCAAAGTCGTCCTCGTCCTCATCGTTTGAGTCAGAGTGCACGAGCACAGGCTGCGGGCGTTCGCCATTTTCCTGACGGCGGAATTCTGGCGGAGGCGCACCCTTTTGTTTCCCCATGACGGAGAACAGCCGCGCAAGCACGAACACTGCAACAGCTGCAAGGATCAGAATTTCCATACTCATCGTGTTATATATCCAGTCCCGATATCTATTCGTTCAAACCATATATGGTGGTTTGTCGTTTTCCCCAATCAATGTAGCAATGTCGCCGCCGCTTACAATGCGAACCGGGGCGTTCTTGCAGCATTATCGGGCCGGATATCAGCCCTGATCGGCTTCGGCCTCATCCCAGGTCGACTGCAACCAACGCGATTTGGCGCCAAATTCGGAAATAAAAGCAAAATGGGCTGCCCGTTCTTCCTCGGTGATAAGAGAAGAAAGCGGTTGAGGTCGTTGCTTTGCCGGTTTTCTACGCCCGCCAAATTCATCGTCACCATCACTAGCATCGAATGAAAAGGTCCGGTGTCGACCACCATTCAGCTCCAGATACACTTCGGCGAGAAGTTGGGAGTCGAGCAAAGCGCCGTGAAAGGTTCGTGCGTCTGAATTGATGTTGAACTTTTTGCACAGCGCATCAAGCGACACAGGCGATCCGGGAAATTTGGTTCGTGCCATTGCTGCGGAGTCGAGCCAGCGATCATATGGGATCGGATCATACCCGCAGCGTTTCAGTTCCATATTCAGGAAGCCATGGTCGAACTTTGCGTTGTGCGCGACGATGCGAGCGTCCCCGAAAAAGGCGAGGAGCTTATCGACAATCTCAGGATCTTCGAATTTCGGCTTACCTTCCAGCATATCGTCGGTAATACCTGTGATCTCGATCGTTTCCTTGGATACCGAACGGCCCGGATCGACATAAGCCTGAAATGTCTCGCCAGTCGGCATGAAGTTTACGACCTCGACCGCACCAATCTCGATGATCCGATCACCCTTATCATGAAAAAGGCCCGTGGTTTCAACGTCGAACATGATTTCACGCATGATCATTTACTCCCATGTTTGCGGCGGATTGCAGATAGTAAGGACCGTACCTGCTCACGCGCATAATCGATATCAATCACCGTATTGATGATGAAATCCGCCCGTGCGCGCTTTTCAGCATCTGGTGTTTGTTTGGCAAGTATGGCTTCAAGTATGGCCTCGGTCATACCCTCTCTGGCCATAACGCGTTCGCGCTGAATGTCGGCCGGAGCGGTAACAACCACCACGTAATCGACACGCTCATTACCGCCGGTCTCAAACAGCAGCGGAATATCTAGCACGGCGATGTCTGCACCGCTGTCTTCAGCGTGTTTGCGAAATTCCTGCTGGGTTTCGCCAACGAGCGGATGAACGATGGATTCCAGTTTTTTCAGAAGGTCTGCGTCATCAATGACGATCTCGCGGAGAGCCGCCCGATTGACGCGGCCATCTTCAATAGCGTGAGGAAATTCCACGGCAATTGCTTCAACGGCGCTGCCACCTGGCTCGTAAATCCGGTGAACCGCGGCATCCGCATCATAGACCGGCACGCCTTCATCACGGAAAAGCTGCGCGGTCGCGCTTTTCCCCATGCCAATTGACCCGGTTAGTCCGAGATAGATCATACCTCACACCCTTTCTGAGCTGACTATGAGACAATTTTCGCAAATGCGTCCAGCCGGTGACTAATCCAGCTGAAGAGTTTCCTGTGTACCAGTCCATTCGCGGCAGGCTTTCAGCGCTGCGAGCCGGTCCGGATCAATATCAAACCAGAGTTTGAACGCGTCAGCGGCCTGACCGACCAGCATCGGCAACCCGTCGAGAACGCGCCATCCGGCTTGTCTGGCATTTTCGAGCGTCGCTTCGACCGCCGCACCATAGCTGATATCGACAAACGCCGCGCCTTCATTTTTCGGCAGGTCCAATGACCCGCCTGTATGCCCAAGGCTGATTGTGTTTACAACAAGCTGGCTTTCAGCGGCAAAATCGGAAAGAGCCTCAAGCGGGAAGACGCGTGCGCGGGTCAGTTTGAGGTCTTCGACCATTTCTTCGGCTCGCTCGACAGTGCGGTTCAGAATGATCAGCCGATATCCACGTTCGTTGAGGCCAGCTGCGACAGCGCGCGCTGCACCGCCAGCGCCAATCAGCACGGCTTCTTCGGTTTCAGTCGGGCCAAATTGATCAAGCGACCACAAAAACCCCGTAATATCAGTATTATGTGCCTTCCAAAGCGCTTTACCTGACACGCTATCATTTCGCGTCAGTGTGTTAGCGGCACCGATTTTCCGCGCATTAGAGGAGACTTCAGCGGCGCAAGCCAGTGCTTCGGTTTTATAGGGCAGGGTGATGTTCAGACCGGAAAAGCCGGATCGCGCGAGCCCACGCAAATCATCGACAGGGGAATCAGCCGCCATTTCGAGCGCCACGTAGCGCGCATCTAGCTCCAACTTATCATACCAGAACTGGTGAAGCTTCGGAGAGATGGAGTGCTTTACCGGATTTCCGACAACGCCAAAAAGTTTCATCGTGCAATCACGCTACGTTCGCGCAGATAGTCGAGGATCTGCAGAAGCGGCAGGCCCAGGATCGAAAAATAATCGCCCTCAATCGACGAAAACAGCTGAACGCCAAGCCCTTCAAGCTGATAAGCGCCCACGCTTTCAAACGCGGCATCACCGATTTGATCGAGATATGAATTGATGAACTCGTCTGAGAGCCTGCGCATGGTGAGTTTCGGACGCGCAATATAGCGCCAGACGGCCTCGCCATTCTCTGAAATGACCGCTGCACACTCCAAGTGATGGGTTTTGCCGGAAAACTCTTTCAGACGCTCAAATGCTTCTTCGCGGGATTTAGGCTTATCAAAGCCGCGTCCTTCGAGTGACAGCATCTGATCGGCGCCCAGAACGAGACCGCCAGTTTGTGAGGACACTTTTTCAGATTTCATCTGCGCGAGATAGTCGGCCTGATCCATTGGCGACATGCCTTCAGCGCGCATAGAATCCTTGAATGCATCTTCATCAACGCGTGACGTTTGCACGCGGAATTTTACACCTGCATTTTTAAGAATAGTCGCCCGGATTTTACTTCCGGAGGCAAGAATGATCTCATCGGACATGATTTAGCTTTCGCGGCGCAGAAGATTGAGGATCGCTGCAGCCGTTTCTTCAACAGAGCGGCGCGACACGTCAATGGTTTTCCATTTCTGACGCAGGAAGAGACGGTTCGCTTCGGTCGCTTCGTGTTTTACCGCGTCGTCGTCAGCATAACTGGTCGTCGATTCCTCGTTGAGCGAGAGAAGACGCTGCTGGCGGATCTGAACCAGTCGCTCTGGCGAAATCTTGAGCCCGATTACCATTGGCATTTTACCGTCGAGCTCTAAAAGCTGACGGGGCGGAGGAATACCAGGAACGAGCGGAACGTTCGCCGCCTTAATCCCGCGGTTTGCCAGATACACACAGGTCGGCGTTTTCGACGTCCGGCTAATACCCACCAGAATTACATCAGCATTTTTCAAACCGTCAGGACCAGCGCCATCATCATGCGCAAGCGTATAATTGATCGCTTCCATACGCTCGAAATACTCGTCATTCAGCGCATATTGAGCTGCCGTTTTATCAGACGTTCTGAGTCCAAGGTGGCGGCTCAGCATATTCACGGACGCATCGAGAACTGGTAAAGTCGGATGTCCCTGAGAGCGGCAATGATTTTCGAGTTTTGTACGAAGCGATTCATCCGTAATCGTGAACCACACAACGCCCGGTGCACCGTCAATTTCTTTCAAGACGCGATCGAGCTGCTTTTCAGACCGGACGAGATAATAATTGTGCTCGAGTGGCATGACGTTTTCAAACTGTGCGCATGCCGCACGCATTACCGCATTCAGAGTTTCACCGGTCGAGTCCGAGACCAGGTGAACGTTGAAATAGATATGTAGTTTCGATTTCAGATCACTCTGCGACACAATTTACCCCTGAAACTCCACAGCCCCTGTGGAAAATATGTGGAACGAATCTTTTCCCATATTTAGTCCACAGCACAATTCACAGGCTGGCTTTTTCCTCGATTTTGTTCGCTTTTTATCCGACTTCTGTGGATGAATTTGTCGATGCGACGTCTTGAAGCCTGTTACAAACGGCAAATTTCATTTTCTAAAAGGATTGCAGTCTGTGGATGAACTGTGATTAGCCGGATGAAAACCGCCGGACATGTGGAAAGTTAATAGATTGTTAACCAACCACACTGGTTAAGAAATAGTAAATAATTGAATCTTATATAAGGATTGGGTCATGGCTGGTGCGGAAAACTCCCTTTTCATTAAAACCTTGAAGGGCGAAAGATCGCATAGGCCTCCGGTATGGTTGATGAGACAGGCGGGCCGATATCTACCTGAGTACCGGGAGATACGTGCAACTGCGAAAGACTTTCTGGATTTTTGCTACACACCATCTCTGTCAGTGGAAGCGACTCTGCAACCTTTGAGACGCTATCCGTTCGATGCAGCCATTCTTTTCGCAGATATTTTGCTCGTCCTCGATGCAATGGACCGTGGTTTGCGTTTTGAGGCGGGTGAGGGGCCGATTCTGAACCCTCTTGATAGGGCGAGTGATCTGGAAGCCGTTTCGCTCTCCAAGGTCATGCAGCGCGTTTCTCCGGTTATGGAGACAGTAGAGCGTCTGAAAGCGGCACTACCGAAAGGATTCCCGCTTATCGGGTTTGCCGGCTCACCCTGGACAGTGGCGGTCTATGCAATCGAAGGCCGGGGCGGCACAGACAAGAAAAATCCCAAGCTCTGGGCATACACACGGCCGGATGATCTGAAGGCGGTTCTGGACTACCTCGTTGTTGTTACAACAGAATATCTGAAAACTCAGGTCGATGCGGGCGCTGATGCGCTTATGCTGTTCGATAGCTGGGCTGAAAATCTTCCAGATCACGTTTTTGACTGGCTAGTCATTGAACCAACCCGCAAGCTCGTGGAAAACCTGCGTAGTGCCGGTGTGACCGTACCAATTATCGGCTTCCCTCGCGGCGCCGGCGCTAAACTCGCTGATTATGTCGCTCAAACCGGTGTAAATTCCGTCGGGCTTGATACCGGACAGGTTCCAAGTTTCGTGAATACTTCACTACCGAAGGGTTTCCCGGTGCAGGGACACCTTGATCCACTGTCTGTGATTGCCGGTGGAAAACAAATGCTTGATCGGGCTGATCAGATCATAGAAGCTTATCGCGCTGATGGACGTCCTCATGTGTTCAATCTCGGGCATGGCATTACGCCAGATGCAAAACCGGAACACGTGGAAATGCTCATGAAGCATATTCAGGCGATGGGATAAGACAGATCAATGATGTACGATTGGGTCAGAGCGTTTCACATTATTTTTGCGATCGCCTGGATGGCGGGGCTTTTAATGCTGCCGCGCCTGATGGTGTATCGTCTGGAAGCGACGCCGGGCGGTGAAACCGATCTGACGATGCAGAAGGCGATTTCCCGCCTGAAAGCCATCATTCTGACCCCGTCTATGATTGTCGTATGGGTGCTTGGCCTGACCATGGCGTTCATGCAGGGCCAGATTATTCTGACATTCGGCTGGTTTCATCTGAAGCTTCTTATGGTTGTTGGCATCTCGGCCATGCATGGTGTGTTCGTTGGTATGAACAAAAAAATTGGCACGGAAAAAGCGCCTAAGCCAAAAACACTTCGAATGATCAATGAAGTACCGTTTGTTCTAATGATTGTTGCGGTCATTGCGGTTGTCGTTCAGCCATTCTGACCTTGACGTTTAGTCGGTTTGATGTCTTTTAGTCACAAGCCTCATTCGTAGGCGTGTGATAATCTTCACCTTGTATCCCCGACATTGCTGGCGCATTTGCGCTGCAACCTTTGGTGTGAGTCCATGACAGAACAAATTGCTGAACAGCAACGGGTCGCTCTTCGCGATCTAAAACTCAAAAATCCGACAGAACTTCTCGAAGTCGCTGAAAAGCTCGAGATCGAGAACGCGTCGTCCCTGCGTACGCAGGAGCTCCTCTTCGCTATCCTGAAAGAATATGCCGATAACGGTACCGAGATTGTCGGCGCCGGCGTTATGGAAGTTCTTTCCGATGGCTTCGGTTTTCTCCGGTCACCGGAATCCAACTATCTTCCAGGGCCGGACGATATTTATGTTAGCCCGCAGCTGATCAAGAAATTTGGTCTGCGTACGGGTGACACGGTTGAAGGTGAAATTCGCTCACCGCGTGACGGCGAACGTTATTTTGCGCTGGTCAAAGCGACGACAATCAACTTCGAAGACTTTGAAAAAGCCAAGCATAAGATCCACTTCGACAACCTGACGCCGCTCTATCCAGAAGAGCGTCTGGTTATGTCGCCGAAAGATCCGACAAAAAAGGATCGTTCTGGTCGTGTGATCGATATTGTTGCGCCAATCGGTAAAGGCCAGCGTGCGCTTATCGTTGCGCCGCCGCGTACCGGTAAAACAGTTCTGCTTCAGAACATTGCGGCGAGCATCGAAGCGAACCATCCGGAATGTTATCTCATCGTACTTCTGATCGACGAACGTCCGGAAGAAGTGACAGACATGAGGCGCTCTGTAAAAGGTGAGGTTGTATCTTCTACCTTCGACGAGCCGGCGCAGCGCCACGTTCAGGTCGCTGAAATGGTAATCGAGAAAGCAAAGCGTCTGGCAGAACATGGCCGCGACGTTGTTATTTTGCTCGACTCGATCACGCGTCTCGGTCGTGCGTACAACACGACTGTTCCTTCCTCTGGTAAGGTTTTGACGGGTGGTGTTGATGCTAACGCGCTTCAGCGTCCGAAACGTTTCTTCGGTGCCGCGCGTAATCTGGAGCAGGGTGGATCTCTGACTATTATCGCGACAGCTCTGATCGAAACAGGTTCTCGTATGGACGAGGTCATCTTCGAGGAATTCAAAGGTACGGGTAACTCTGAGGTCGTTCTCGACCGTAAGGTTGCTGATAAGCGTGTCTTCCCTGCGATCGACATTCTCAAATCCGGTACGCGTAAAGAGGAACTCATTACGCCGAAAGAACACCTTACAAAGGTTTATGTTCTGCGCCGTATTCTTAACCCAATGGGTACCGCAGACGCGATCGACTTCCTGCTCGATAAACTTCGTCAGACAAAAGATAATGACGAGTTCTTCTCAAGCATGAATAACTAAACGCCCGTCAGGGATTGTTTCACGTGAAACAATGATCAGGTTAGAGCGATGACACATCAGGAAACTGACACCATCATCGCTCTATCTTCCGGCCAGGGCCGATCCGGAATTGCGGTCGTTCGGATATCCGGGCCGAAATCCGACAAAATCCTTAAACAGCTTACGCACTTCAGATTGCCAGCGCCGCGCAAAGCTGCGACGCGCTGGCTTCATGATCGTGATGGCGTTCGCTTTGATGAAGCGCTCATTCTACGATTTTCAGCGCCGAACAGTTTTACCGGCGAAGATTGCGCAGAGATTCACTGTCATGGCAGTCCGGCAATCATCGAAGCTATTCTCATTGAAGCGACCCGTCTGAAGAAGGTTCGCCTTGCAGAGCCGGGAGAGTTTTCCCGCCGGGCAGTTGAAAATGGTAAGCTCGATCTCCTCCAGGCTGAGGGCATTGCTGATCTGATCGAGGCCAATAGCATTGCGCAAATGAAACAGGCTGCGCGTTTTGTTGGAGGAGATGCGTCCGAGCGTATTGAGACCTGGCGAAAAATCATTCTTGAGGCCTCGGCATTCCTAGCAGCATCTATCGATTTTTCAGACGAAGGCGATGTAGGTGAAGACGCGCATGCGCCAGTCGTTGGCTTGATTGATGAGCTGGTTTCGGAATTTAACGCGGCGCTGACAGATGCAAAGTCTGCATCCCGCATTCGCGATGGACTCCGCATAGCAATTCTTGGGAAGCCGAACGCCGGAAAATCTACACTGATAAATGCGCTCGCTAAACGAGATGCGGCAATCGTTTCTGATATACCGGGTACAACGCGTGATGTTTTGGAGACGCACATCGTTCTGAACGGTGTGCCGGTGACGGTTGCTGATACGGCTGGTCTTCGCCTGACCGAAGATCCGATTGAGGCTGAAGGCGTAAAGCGGGCCCGCCGATGGGCTGAAGATGCTGATATCCGAGTTTATCTATCGCGCGCTGATGATGACGTCGGTGATCGTCCGGCGGAACTCGGACCAAACGATATCTGGGTTATCAGCCAGTCTGATCGCGCGGACGGTGAGCTTGTCCCGAACGACGTTGATCTGTCTCTTGCTGTGGCGACGGGGCAGGGCATGGACACTTTAGAGTCAATATTGATCCAGAAGGTTGTCGGTCTTACAAGCTTTGATGAAACGCCAACGGTTGTCCGGCTGAGGCATATTGATAGCCTCAATGAAAGTCTCGCCGCTTTAAAGCGGGCAAAAGGACTTCTTATGGAAATTGGGGATGTTGATCTCGCTGCTTTTGAGTTATCAATCGCGAGAACTTCACTCGATCAGATCCTGGGCCATGTAGATGTTGAAGACATTCTTGGCGAAGTGTTCTCCGGATTTTGCGTCGGGAAATAGTGTTTCACGTGAAACATATTAATGGGAGACAGGCTCGTGACCGAGTTTGATGTCATTATTGTTGGTGGCGGACATGCCGGAACGGAGGCCGCAGCGGCGTCTGCGCGTATGGGCGCACGCACGGCTCTGGTAACCTATAAGGCCGATAAGATCGGTGAGATGTCCTGTAATCCTGCTATTGGTGGACTGGGCAAAGGTCACCTTGTTCGTGAGGTTGATGCGCTTGACGGCATCATGGCGCGCGTGGCGGATCAGGCGGGTATTCAGTATCGTCTCCTTAATCGATCTAAAGGACCAGCGGTGCAGGGCCCTCGGTCACAGGCGGACCGGAAGCTCTATCGCGAAGCCATGCAGCGCGAGATCGAGGGCACTGAGAACCTCACCGTCATTGAAGACGGTGTAGATGATCTGATCGTAGATAATGGACGCGTCGGCGGTGTAGTCTGTGAATCAGGCCAAAAGCTACATTCCAAAGCGGTTGTTCTGACGACAGGCACATTCCTGCGTGGTTTGATCCACCGCGGCGAAGAACGGATTCCTGCGGGTCGTGTCGGTGAAGCCCCGAGCATGGAGCTCTCTAAACGGCTTATGGCGCTGGAGCTTCCACTGGGCCGCCTGAAAACTGGAACACCAGCGCGTCTCGATGGGAAAACCATTGAGTGGGATAAGTTGGAAATGCAGAGCGCCGACGAAGAGCCGGTCGCATTTTCCTTCCTGACTGAGAAGGTCGATGTACCTCAGATCGCGTGCGGTATCACCTGGACCAACGCAGAGACCCATAAAGTCATTCAAGAGAACCTTTCTAAATCGGCCGTGTATTCCGGCGCGATCGAGGGGCGGGGACCGCGTTATTGCCCGAGCATTGAAGACAAAGTCCATAAGTTTGCAGACCGTGATCGCCACCAGGTCTTTCTTGAACCAGAAGGACTAGACGATGATACGGTTTATCCGAACGGAATTTCTTCATCTCTACCAGCTGATGTGCAGGATGCCTTTATCCGAACCATTCCAGGCCTAGAGAATGTTCGCATCATCCAGCCGGGCTATGCCATCGAATATGATTATGTCGACCCGCGCGCACTCACACGTACTCTCGAGGTGAAAGCGCTTCCGGGGCTTTATCTGGCGGGTCAGATAAACGGCACGACAGGCTATGAAGAAGCAGCGGCACAGGGGCTAATGGCTGGCCTTAACGCTGCACGCCAATCTGCCGAGCCGGGGGCGGAGCCAATCGTATTCGATAGAGCTGAGGCTTATATCGGTGTGATGATCGATGATTTGACCACGCGGGGCGTTACTGAGCCCTATCGTATGTTCACATCGCGTGCGGAATATCGTCTCCACCTTCGTGCAGACAACGCCGATCAAAGATTGACTGAACGCGGCCGTGGAATCGGCTGTGTGAAGGACGCGCGCTGGAATGCCTTCAGTGATAAACGGGCGAAGCTGGATGCTGCGCAGGACATGCTGTCGTCTCTCGCACTGACGCCAAATGAGGCGCAGGCCATAGGCATTGAGATCAAGCTGGACGGGCGCCGCCGCACGGCCTTCGAGCTCCTGACCTACCAAGGCGTGACGCTGTATATGCTCTCAGCGAAATGGCCCGAGCTTGAATCGATTGAGCCCAAGATACTCGAGCAAGCAGGGATCGAAGCCCGCTATGCGAGCTACCTTGAACGGCAGGCGTCTGATATCGCGTCTCTCCGCAAGGATGAGAAGCGAAGCATTCCGGCGAATATCGTCTACGAAGAGGTTGGCTCTCTCTCTAATGAAATTCGTGAGAAGCTTAACCATATTCGGCCGGAAACGATCGCTCAGGCTCAGCGCATTGAAGGCATGACGCCGAGCGCCATTCTGGCCATTCTCAGTCATATGCGAAAGCGGGACAAAGCGGCTGACGTCGCTCAGCAGGCGTCGGGAAGCTGATGACCTACGAAAAATTTCTCGACAGCATTGGCTTCGATGTTTCACGTGAAACATATGAAAAGCTCTGCCGATATCACGATCTCCTGCTGCTCTGGAGCAAGACGCACAACCTGATTGGGCCGAGAGAGCGCGGCGAATTATGGGATCGCCACTTTGTCGACTGCATACAGGTTTGGCCGTTAGTTCGTGAGGGGCGGGTTATTCTTGATATTGGAACCGGGGCAGGATTGCCTGGCATTGTCATGGCATGTTGCGCCGATCCAGCGGCGCACGAGATCGTCCTGGTGGAGTCTCTCTCTAAGCGATGCGCCTTTTTGAGAACCGTAATCCGTGAACTGGATTTGTCCGCCACCATCGAGAACTCGCGCGTTGAAGATGTTTCACGTGAAACAGTGGATTTTGTGACAGCACGCGCTGTGACCGATCTGACCGGATTGATCCAATATTCCGAGAAATGGCTCAAAAACTCGGCAACAGGGGTGTTTCTCAAGGGGAAAAACTGGAAAACCGAATTGACCGAAGCCCAGTCTTATTGGACTTTTAAATCTGACGTTACGCCGAGCGTGAGCGATTCCGACGGCGTCATTCTTTCTGTATCGGAGGTCCGCCGTGTCTAAATCCCGCATCTTGGCTGTTGTTAACCAGAAGGGTGGAGTTGGTAAGACAACGACTTCGATCAACCTTGGCACCGCTCTGGCGGCTGTTGGCCGCAAGGTTCTGATCGTCGATTTTGATGCTCAGGGTAACGCATCCACCGGCCTTGGTGTCGGCGTGCGCGACCGTAAAATCACGTCGTATGACGTGGTGGTTGACAAGGTTCCTCTGGAAGATGCTGCGGTTAAAACGCTTGTGCCGGGTCTTGAGCTGGTACCAGGTGACGAAAACCTAGCTGGCGTAGAGACAGCGCTGGCACATGATCCGAAGCGGTCTTTCCGCCTCCGTGACGCGCTTCGTAGCTATCGTGAGCGGGCAGGGGCTGACGGCTATGACATCATCTTGATCGATTGCCCGCCATCTCTCTCATCCCTGACGATCAACGCTATGACGGCAAGCGACTCTTTGCTAGTGCCGCTTCAGTGCGAGTTCTATGCGATGGAAGGCCTGTCGCAATTGCTGCGCACCGTTCAGATCGTTAAAAGTGGCCTCAATCCCGATCTCGACATTCAGGGCATTATCCTGACCATGTTCGACAAGCGAAACAAACTTTCTGGCGAAGTGGAACAGGAAGCACGTGAAAAGCTCGGCGGTAAGGTCTATATCTACGACACAGTTATTCCGCGTAACGTGAAACTCTCCGAAGCGCCGGGCTATGGTAAGCCGGCACTCCTGTATGATTACAAGTGTTCGGGCAGTGAGGCCTATATCCGCCTTGCGTCTGAATTGCTTCACCGTGAACGAGCATTAGTGGCAGCCTGAAATGAGCGAAGAGCGCAAAAACAGTAGACTTGGCAAGGGGTTATCGGCTCTCATCGGTGAATACGACACCTTTGAAGCACCTGAGGGTGCGTCCGATTCCGTAAAAGAAATTCAAATGTTGCGCATGGCGCAGGTTCGCGCAAACCCGCAGCAGCCACGTAAGAAATTTGACGAAAAGAAGCTCGCAGAACTGACCGCTTCGGTTAAAGCGCATGGTGTGCTGACACCAATTCTCGTGCGCGAAGTCGATCATCAGGATTACAAGTTTCAGATCATCGCCGGTGAGCGTCGTTTTCGGGCGTCCAAAGCCGCTGAACTTGAAGAGATTCCTGCGCGCATTCTGAAAACGAATGATCTCCAGCTGCTGGAGATCGGTCTGATCGAGAACGTTCAACGTGAAGACCTCAATGCGATGGAGGAAGCCGAAGGCTATCAGGCTTTGATGTCTCGCTTCGGTAAAACCCAAGAAACTGTCGCAGAATCGGTGGGTAAGAGCCGTGCGCACGTCGCGAACATGCTTCGTCTCCTAAATCTGCCTGAATCAGTCCGCGATCATTTGCGGGCAGGGGATATCACCGCGGGCCATGCGCGCGCTGCGCTTGCGTCTGATGACCCAGATGCTGTTGTCGAACAGGTTATGGCCCGAAAACTGTCCGTGCGTGAGACAGAAGCGCTCGTTCGTAAGATGGCTGCTGGCGATATGAACGGTAAGGGTGGCTCGAAAGCTATCGATGAAAAAGATGTCGATACCGAAGCGCTCGAAGCTGATCTCTCACGCGCCCTGGGACTGATGGTCGATATCAAAGCCAAAGCGAATGGCGGAGAGATCAAGATCAAATACCGCGATCTGGAACAGCTCGACGATATTTGTCGCCGTCTCAGCCGTAATTAATTTTTACAAAATCAAGCACTTAGCTTGGATTTAGCCTCGGCCTGTAGAGGGAGCGTCATCATGAGCTCTTCATCACGGGCCGAGCCGACATCAATTTCATGAGTGCCGCACGCGCTGAAGCCTCGGCTCTCATAAACTTTGATCGCGCGCTTATTATTTGAGGATACGCCGAGACATATTTCATCTGCCCCGCGTTCTTTTGCGCGCTCAATTGCCCAGCTGAGAAGAATACCGCCCACACCAACGCCCTGACGTGCGCCACGAACATAAAGGCGGTGCAGTTGTAGGCGGGTTGGATCAGGTTCAGCCAGTGGCAGGGTTGCCGGACCAATCTTCGCATAACCGACAAGTGTGTTTCCTGCAGCCGCTATACGATAATCGAAATCCGGAACCTGAAGATCTTTGCGAACTTTCTCGACGGAGAAATAGCGATCCATATAAAGATCGAGATCAGAGCGCTTGAACTGGCTTCCAAAATGTTCGGCAAACGTCTGGCGGCCAAGGTCTGCGATGCGTTCCGCATCATCGACCGTGCCATCTCGAAACCGAAGATTTATGTTAAGCGCCTGAACCACTACTAAGCCTTCACTTCTGTTTCTTCTATAAAGCTACGCATTGCGTTCTGATAGAGAACAAGTTTCGCGAATGTCCATGCACCAGACTGATCGAGTTCAGCAAGGTTAATCTGAAGTCTATCATGAATATCTGCATGGATAGAAACAAATTCATCAACTCTGCTTTTTGCGGAGTCAAAATTGCTCCATTCCGAAAGCTCTGAATTTGCTGAAATACGCTCAGCGAGTACTATTTGTTGGCTCAAGAGAGATTCAACAAGGCCGCGAACCGCCAGTCGATCCCAGTGTTGATCCAGATCAAGATTTAAAGCGGTATGCCTTAATCTATCGTAACCGAAGGCCGTGCCGATCGCGTTGAACAGTGTAGCCATTTGCTTCACATCGCGGTTTGTTCGGTGCGCCAGGTCAACAATGTCTGTAGCCGTCGTCATCGATAGCACCGTAGCTACCTTATCCGAGACCTCACTTGGCGCGCCGAGATCGCGATACTCTGCGTCTCTGCTATTCAAAAGATCACATTCGTAAGGCGAAAGTGTGTCTTTGCCTGCGGTAATGAGCTCTGTGACGCCGTCTTTATAGGTGCTTACGAGCGTTTCGATCTTGCCATCCAGCGATCGGGTTCGTGCAAGCCAGAATACAAGACGGCGCATCGCGTTGATCAGATCGACGCGCAGACGGATCTGAACATCGGTCGGCACGAGGTTATCGAGCTGGTCGATACGCTTCAGCAGAGGTTTCAGCGAGAAGATTGCCAGAGCCGCGGTAAAGGCGCGAACAATCTCTTCGGTCTCGACGCCTGCACGTTCTTTCACCCGGTGAACGAATGTAATGCCCCCCAGATTTATGACGTCATTGGCAAGCTGGGTCGCGATGATCTCGCGTTTCAGCCTGTGATCCTGCATGGCGTCATCAAACTCACGGAGTGGATCCGGGAAGTAATTGCGGAATTGTTCGGTTAGATAAGGATCATCAGGAACATTGCTTGCCACGAGCTCGTCGAAGAGCGTGATTTTAGCGTAGGCCAGAAGAACCGAGAGTTCAGGCCGTGTGAGACCCTGATGTGTTTCATGAAGTGCACGCACATCCTCAGGCTTTGGAAGGCCTTCAACAGAGCGGTTCAAAAGGCCAGCCGACTCTAGGCGTTCCATCATGCGTTCATGGGAATCAAGATCGTCCGCTGCCGAAGCCAGCGCCACACTTAGGGCGCCTGTCTGATCATAGTTATGAACGAGAACTTTCTGGGCCACTTCGTCTGTCATCGATGCAAGAAGATCGTTGCGATCCTCAGACTTGAGTGCGCCGGAATCGATGGCGTTACGTAGAAGGATTTTGATGTTCACTTCATGGTCTGAACTGTCGACGCCCGCGGAGTTGTCTACCGCGTCTGTATTGATACGGCCACCATTACGGGCAAACTCAATACGGCCGGCCTGTGTGACGCCAAGGTTCGCGCCTTCACCCACAACGCGGACGTTGAGTTCGTCAGCGCTGACGCGGATGGCATCATTGGCGCGGTCGCCAACCTGTAAATCCGTTTCCGAATGGCTTTTGACATAAGTTCCGATACCGCCGAACCAGAGAAGCTCAGCCTCCGCCTTTAAAATAGCGGTGATCAGCTCATTCGGCGTCATGACGTCTTTATCAGACCCAATGAACTCTTTGATCTGCGGTGTCAGCTCGATGCGTTTGGCAGACCGTGAGAATACGCCACCGCCTTCGGAAATGATGGAGGTGTCATAATCCTCCCAGCTGGACCGCGGCAGTTCGAAGATACGTTTGCGCTCTTCCCAGTTCCGTTCTGCGTCTTCCGGGTTTGGGTCCACGAAGATATGCATATGGTTGAACGCGGCTTTCAGCTGGATCGTTTTCGACAGCAGCATGCCATTGCCGAATACGTCGCCCGACATATCGCCGACGCCGATGACTGAAAATTCTTCGGACTGAATATCCATATCCAGTTCGCGGAAGTGACGTTGTACAGCAACCCAGGCACCACGCGCGGTGATGCCCATTTTCTTATGGTCGTAGCCAGCGGAGCCACCCGACGCGAAGGCATCGCCGAGCCAGAAGCCGTATGACTCACTGATTTCATTCGCAATATCAGAGAATGTCGCCGTGCCTTTGTCTGCGGCCACAACAAGGTACGGATCAGGTTCATCCCAGATCACGGTGTTCTTCGGCTGCTGCACATCACCGTCTACAAGATTGTCTGTGAGCGAGAGAAGCGAGCGGATGAAGGTCTTATAAGAGCGAATTCCTTCATTTATGAAGGCTTCGCGTCCACCGTCTTTCGGGAGCTGTTTCGGGTAGAAACCACCTTTTGAACCGACAGGTACAATGACCGAGTTTTTAACCTGCTGGGCCTTCACAAGGCCCAATACTTCAGTTCTGAAGTCATCGCGTCTATCCGACCAGCGAAGGCCGCCGCGCGCGACGGCGCCAAAGCGCAAATGGACACCTTCAACATGCGGCGCGCACATGAAAATCTCTCGGAATGGCTTTGGCTCTGGAATATGCTCCAGTTCGCGGCTGGCAATTTTGATCGCGATATAGCTGTGCGGCTGATTGTTCTCACCAAGCTGATAGAAGGATGTGCGCTTCACGGCACTGACAAGTTCAGTCAGGCGCTGAAGGACGCGGTCTTCATCAAGGCTTTGAACCTCTTCCAGTTCAGTACCAATTTGTTGAATGATTTCAGAGAGTTTTTCGCTCCGTTCGTCCATGGAAAGCTCTAAGGACGGCGAAAACTTCACTTTGAAAGCTTCTAGCAGAAGCGACGCAATTTGCGGATTGTTAGCCAGCGCATTGATCTGAGTGGACTGTGCCAGATCCATACCGGTCTGTTTGCGATAGCGGCAAAGCGTACGGAAGAGCGCTGCTTCACGCCAGCTTGCGCCAATCGCCAGAACAAGACGGTTAAAGCCGTCATTTTCCGTCTGGCTGGTCCAGACCGCTTCAAACGCAGCCTCGAAATGATCTTTCACATCATCAAGCGCGATAGGGCAGCCATCAGCCGCGCGCATTTTAAAATCATGAACCCAGAAGACGTCATCATCTTCGGAGCCTAGCTCGACCGGATAGCCGATCTCGGTGATCACATAGAGGCCCATATTCTCGAAGACGGGCACGCAGGCTGAGAGCTGCACCGGATTGGTGCGTGTATAAATCTTGGTCCGCAGAACATTTTCCGCGTCATCGAGATCGCGGGATACGCGGCTGGTGACCACATAATCTTCGTTCAGGGAGGCAATGTATTCCATGTCATCCATCGCCTCTGAAGGCGTGAAGGCTTCTTTGTAGCCAGCAGGAAAGGCACCCGCGATGGATTGGAAGTCGAGCTTTTTTGGAATGCGGTGGCGTTGAGAACGCGCAAGTGTGCGCAATTCGTCATTCCAGCTTTGCGCAAGGCGAGTAATTTCAGCGTGGAGCTTGTCGAGATCAGGCTCTTTATGGCCCTGATTGAGATCCATCAGGAAGTGAATGCGCGCGAGCGGGGCTTCACCATATTGCGGATAGAATGCCGTTTGTTTTGCGTCGAATGCGCGCTCGATTGCACGGCCGATCTTGCGGCGAAGCTCTGAATGGAACGCTTCTTTCGGAATATAGACCAGCGCTGACATATAGCGGTCAAAGCGGTCTTTCCGGATGAAGATGCGTGTTTCCATACGGTTCTGCAGCTGCAGAATGGAATTGGCGTGCTCCAGTAGTTCTTCATCAGAAATCTGAAACAACTCGTCGCGAGGATAAGTCTCGAGGATGTGCCGCAGCGCATTTGAGTCATGGCTGTTTGGTCGTTTACCCGCTGCGATCAGGACCCGGCGGACCTTTTCACGGATCAGCGGCACGTCCTTGGTCATGGAATTGTAGGCATCAGCCGTGAACAGGCCGACAAATCGGATTTCGCCAACAACCTGACCTTTATCGTCATACTGTTTTACGCCGATATAGTCGGCGCGAACACGGCGGTGCACCCGTGACTTCAGCGTTGCTTTAGCGATGATCAGCGGGTCGGCTTCATTCAGGAAGTCTGAAATCTGGTCGGTGACAATGGTCGGTTCGCTACCACGCTTGAGGATATAGCGTGTCTCATCGCGCAGAATGCCGAGGCTGGAGCCTGGAATGATTTCCGGCTCTTCTGCCGCCAGGGCACCGTCTTCATTTCGGGCAAATGTATAGCGACGGCTCCCAAGGAAAGTGAAATGGTCATTGGCGAGCCAGCGAAGGAAGTCTTCGGCTTCTTTGGTGCGCTGGCTGTCCATATGGGCGTTCATGCCCACTGTACCTGCAGCATCTCTCATGCGGGTCTGCATGGTTGCAAAATCAGCTACGCAGCTTCGCACTTCGCCGAGTGTTTTCTGGATTTCGTTGACGAGCTTATCCGCAGAGTCTGCGTCAATCTCTTCCATATAAATCTGGATGTAGGAATCGCGCGTTTCACCCGGCGACAATACGCGTTTGCCATTGCTATCGCGGCCATGCTCCAGAATAGGGTGGATCACCATATCAGCGTGCAGGTTGGCGTCGCGGCAGGCGCCCAGAATGGAGCCGACGAGGAAAGGCATATCCTCACCAATTACTTCGAGAACTGTGAAACAGTCATCGCGATTGTCGGTCGGATCGATCAGGCGCGTACGGACGAGGCTGGTTTTGTCTTCGCGGGTTTCACCCCACAGCCAGAAGTCTTTCAGAAGGGTAGCGAGAAGGTCGGGAGAAATGCGTGCGAGCAGGTCGCCGTCCAGAGCGGAATGGCTCTGTGTCAGAAACTGAGTGATCAGCGGTTCTGATGTTGGCGTCGGACCTCCCCAGTCCAGGCCATTTGCTTGATCCACCAGCTCAGCAAGGGAAATGTTTGTCGATTTGGATTGCGCAATCATTATTACGTGCTTCTACGAAAAAGAATTTCAAAACAGACCCATTATGTAGGCAGAGTCTGCTTAATTTCTTGGAAATTTTTGTGAAGACTTTGTGAGGTGCGGACCCGTCAGACGGGGACGTGTCTGACGGGCCCTTAGGACCTCAATCCGCAGGCTGGGTGGGGGACGCACGCGGAGGCCCATTCTGTATTCTGTAACATGACTGTCACAGACGCAAAGCCCTATATGGAATTCAAATTAAGGTTTGCCAAGTGAATTTAGCAGGCTCTCACGATCAATTTGAGTAAGCATGTGATTTTACTGGGGAAAACAACTTTAGTTTGAGCCAACTATTTGGATTTTGCTGTCTGCTTCCCTCTCTAAGCGAGCATTTACAGTTAATTTCGCTCAAAACTGAAATATTCAGCGCAGGCGAAACCGGTGTGACGATAGATGTCAGCGCCTAAACTTGTTTATATTAAGGCAATCAAAGGTGTGTGACGTATAAGCCGATTTGCAATCGACGCAGCTCAGGCTAACACTTCGCAATCCGGAGGAGGGCAGGTATGAGCGATTCAATCTTCATTGGTGGTGGCGGTGAAACGCAGAACGAAGCGCAGACGCTTCTCCTCAACCGCGCAAATCGACATGGACTGATTGCGGGCGCGACCGGCACGGGCAAAACGGTAACCCTGCAAATTCTGGCACAAGGCTTCTCCGATGCGGGGGTTCCTGTCTTCTGCGCCGATGTTAAGGGCGATCTTTCCGGCATCTCCCAAGCAGGCAGCGAGACACACAAGCTGCATGAAGCGCTGCATAAGCGAGCGGGCACGATCGGCCTTGAGCCTTATGACTATTACAGCGCGCCGACTGTGTTCTGGGACGTGTATGGCGAGCAGGGCCACCCGGTTCGCACGACGATCTCAGAGATGGGACCTGTTCTGCTGTCCCGCCTGATGGAGCTGAACGAGACCCAGGAAGGCGTTCTGACGATCGCGTTTGAATACGCGGACGACAACAACCTTCTGCTGCTTGATCTGAAAGACCTACGCAAGCTGTTGATCCACCTCTCTGAAATACGTGCTGAGATTGGCCGCGAATATGGAAATGTCTCGCCAGCCAGTATTGGTGCAATTCAGCGACGTCTTCTGGTTCTGGAGCGGGAAGGCGCTGATAAGTTCTTTGGTGAGCCGGCGTTGAAACTGTCTGATCTTCTACGTACCGATCTGAATGGCAAAGGCTATGTGAACCTTCTGGACTCCACAAAGCTGATCAACAGCCCGCGTCTTTACTGCACATTCCTACTCTGGCTGCTGTCAGAGCTGTTTGAAGAGCTTCCGGAAGTTGGCGATCCTGATAAACCAAAGCTCGTTTTCTTCTTTGATGAAGCGCATTTGCTGTTCGATAGCGCACCGAAAGCGCTGCTGAGCAAGATCGAGCAGGTGGTAAAGCTGATCCGCTCTAAAGGCGTTGGCGTGTTTTTCGTCACCCAGAATCCGCGCGATATCCCTGACAGCGTTCTGGCCCAGCTGGGTAACCGCGTGCAGCATGCCTTGCGCGCCTATACGCCTGCTGAACGCAAGGCTGTGAAAGCTGCCGCTGAGAGTTTCCGCGAGAATGATCAATTCGATACCGAAGAGGTCATTACAGACCTTGGAGTGGGTGAGGCGCTTGTATCCACGCTGGATCGAAAAGGTGTTCCTACTGTGGTGGCGCGGACGCTTATTCGTCCACCATCTTCGCGCCTTGGACCAGCGACTGATGTTGAGCGTGAGGTCGTAAGATCGGCCAGCCCTGTCGGCGCCCAGTATGACGAGGCCATCGACCGCGAGTCTGCTTATGAAGTTCTGCTCGAGCGTGAGGAAGAGGCAGCAGAGGCCGCTGAACGTGAAGCCAAACGCCTGGAAAAAGAAAAAGAGCGCGAGCGGAAAGAGAAAGAACGATCCTCTTCGCGTCGTCGCCGTTCTACACGCCAGTCGCCGGGCGAGGCTGCATTGAAATCAGGGCTTCGAACGCTTGCGAATGAAGTTACGCGTTATCTGGTTCGAGGGATTCTTGGTGGTCGACGCAGGTAGGTCCAGCCTGTCTGCAGTGCAAAACCGCATTGATTTGCGCGCCGAGTAACAGACACGCCGCGCAGGCATAGAACCATAAAAGCACATTGATCAGAAAGCCCGGAGATCCGTACCATTCGCGGTTTACCGGGTTGATCTGGAAGTAAAGCGACAGGCCAATGGTCACCACAGAGATCATGGCTGCCGCGACGCTTGCGCCCAGCCACCCGTGAATTGGTAAATTCTGACGCCCGATGAGACCGGACGCGTAAACACCGTTCAAAAACCCGATAAGCACCACCGTCACCAATAGCCAGAGCAGGGGCGTGACCAGCCAGCCGGACTGGATAATCCCTGTCAGCATGATCACGACATAGCTGATCACTGCGACGAGGAAGGATGCAATAAAGACGAAGAACAGGACGGGTATCACAAACGCAATCGACCGCCAGGCGATTGCGAATACGCCAATCACGGCATCCGCGCGCGAAATTTCACGAAAGCTGAACATCATGGAGCGAAGGGCTGCGCCCGCGCTCAGCATCACCAGAAACAGATGAAACGCCGCGAGCCATGCGGACTCAGCGCCTGACAGTTCAAGCCGGTGGTTCACCTCATCATAAATCAGCTCGACAAAGTCATGCGGCAGGAAGGTCGAAAACTGCAGAACCATGTCTTTTGCAGAATAGGTGCTACCCGCGAACGTGCTCATCCAGACGAGCAGGGCGACGAACGGGAAGACCGACAGGATTGAATAGAATGACAGAGCTGCCGCGCGCGTTGGAATGTCATTTTCACCAAAAGCGACCATGACATCTTCGGCAAACGAGCCGTGATATACCTCTTTCAGACGATCCAGCATGTTCAAATTCCGTGTCCCCGCCTGAACATGCGGTGCACCTTGTCATTTGTCATCTGCAAACTGGTCAGGTGGAGAGGGTTTCATCCTTGCTGAAACAGAAACGGGCGAAGCCCGTAAGGCTCCGCCCGTTTCCCGACGTCGCGTCCCAGTTCGGGCCGGACCACTTTCAGCCCGTCACTGCGTCCCCCGACGCTGAATGACGTCGTCCTCCTGCGCCAGCGCGCGGTCTTCTTCATCGAATTCCACGCTGTCAGAGCGCCCTTGCGCGTAAGCGCGATTATGTTGCGCGAGATTTTCCATAGTCGCGCCCAGCCGTTCACTTGAAACGGCCATCTGGTTGGTACGGGCCACACCTGCCGCATCGGCGTCTCCAAAGCTTGCGAACTCGGCCCCGAGAAACACAACGGCCCAGCCGCGCTTCTCAACGCGGTCCAGCACTTCGCGAATATTATCTCGGCTGAATTCGCGGCTGGCATTCTCGTGCCCGTCCGTCATGATGACGATGACTGCTTTGTCGGGGTTATCCTCTTCGGCGAGGGCGACCATCCGGCCGATGGCATCAAACAGAGGTGTCATGCCGCGCGGTTGCACTTCGTCAGATGTAATCACCTGCCAGTCTTCACCGGTCACATTACGCCGGAGCGTATCGAATTGGAGGCCGTCCTGCGCATCGAATACGGAGAAGGTGATGTCATTGGCGACATCCGGGCCGTCATCCGGCGTAACGACGCTATCAACATAGGCATTCACCGAGCCGAGCGCCTCGTCCCAGATGGAGTTCATCGAGCCCGTTCGGTCGAGCAGAATGTAGGAGTTTAGCTGAACACTCTCATCTGAAGCGGGTGTGGCGTGCGCCTGCGCCGCTGTACTGACGGCTAAAGTCGCGCCAAAAAGGTATTTCAGGATGTTCATTCGGCCCTCCATTCCGCGTAGACTGCGGTGGCGAACACGTTCAGCGAAAAATATGGCGCTAAATGGCCGCTAAAGGGGCAATTTACTTGCGTGATTGTGGCCGATGGATATTGTGCGCGCAAAATTTTGGCGTGATTGCCATAATCCAACTTAGAAGTAGGAAATAATGTCTAACCGCACCGTCCCGAAAAAAGTCGTCCTCGCCTATTCCGGTGGTCTCGATACGTCGATCATTCTGAAATGGCTTCAGACAGAGTTCGGTTGTGAGGTCGTAACCTTCACAGCAGACCTTGGTCAGGGTGAAGAGCTCGGTCCGGCACGAGACAAAGCCCAGCTTCTCGGCATTAAAGACCAGAACATTTATATCGAAGATGTACGCGAAGAGTTTGTTCGCGATTTCGTCTTCCCGATGTTCCGCGCGAACGCTGTCTATGAAGGCACATATCTGCTGGGTACATCTATTGCGCGTCCGCTGATCACAAAGCGTCTCGTTGAGATCGCAGAAGAAACGGGCGCCGACGCAATTGCACACGGCGCGACCGGTAAAGGTAATGACCAGGTTCGTTTCGAGCTTTCAGCTTATGCACTTAACCCGGATATCCGTGTTGTAGCACCTTGGCGTGAATGGGCTTTCAAAAGCCGTGAAGCGCTTCTGGAATTTGCTGAACAGCACCAGATCCCGATCGCTAAAGACAAGCGCGGCGAAGCGCCGTTCTCAGTTGATGCGAACCTGCTTCACTCGTCGTCTGAAGGTAAAGTTCTGGAAGACCCGTGGGAAGCAGCGCCGGAATACGTCCACCAGCGATCTCTGTCGCCAATGGATGCGCCTGACGAACCGACTGAAATTGTCATCGGGTTTGAAAAAGGCGACGCAATTACGCTTAACGGCAAAGAGCTATCCCCAGCTGAAATGCTGACTGCGCTGAACAAGCTTGGCCATGACAATGGTATTGGTCGCATCGATCTGGTTGAGAACCGTTTCGTGGGCATGAAATCTCGCGGCATTTACGAGACACCGGGCGGCACAATCCTGCTGCAGGCACACCGCGCAATGGAATCCATCACGCTCGACCGCAATGCAGGCCATTTGAAAGACGAGCTGATGCCGCGCTATGCAGAGCTCATCTATAATGGTTTCTGGTTCGCGCCAGAGCGTGAAATGCTTCAGGCGCTGATCGATAAAAGCCAGGAGAAAGTGGCCGGTGAAGTTCGCCTCGTTCTCTACAAGGGCAATGTCATCGTGTCCGGTCGTCGCTCACCATACTCTCTGTACGACGATCTGCTCGTTACATTCGAAGACGATGGCGGTGCGTACGATCAGAAAGACGCTGAGGGCTTTATCCGCCTGAACGCACTTCGTCTGCGTACACTTGCAGCGCGTAACCGTCGCTAGACGGCGCTATGGATATGTCTCCGGATCTGATCCTCACCTTTGCGGACCGGATCGGCGTATTTGTATTCGCTGTATCAGGAGGCATAGCCGCGGTCCGTAAGGATATGGACCTTTTCGGTGTGATCACGCTGGCATTTTTGCCCGCTGTCGGGGGTGGAACCCTGCGTGATCTCATCCTCGACGCGCCGGTATTCTGGCTTGAAGATACGCTATCGCTCTGGCTTGCTATGGCGGGCGGACTGGCAGCGTTTTTCTTCGCCAATGCGCTGGAAGGCTTCAAACCGCTCCGATGGGCGGATGCTGTAGGTCTGGCGCTGTTTGCGGTGACGGGCGCGGCTAAAGCCGCTGACCTCGGCCATGATTATCTGATCATTCTGATTATGGGTGTGATGACGGCGTCGGCTGGCGGCCTCATCCGCGATGTCGTTGCGAACCGTGATCCGCTGCTGCTGAAGGAAGACATCTACGCGACGGCGGGGCTTCTCGGAGCGGCGGTGTTTGCTGCTCTGATCTACTTCAATGTGAATGAGAGCATTGCGTTTGCCGCAGGTTTCGCGGCGGCATTTACACTGCGCGCGCTCGCTATCATCTTCAAATTATCTTTGCCAAAGGCGCGGCTTTAAGTCCGGTGTATCGGGCGCGTTAACGAGCTAGGGTGCATTTACTGGCGCAGAATTTAGACAAAGCCTGAATAAACTTCCCTCTACGCCTTTTGTTGCGCTTGCACACGACCTGCTGCGCGGCTAGAGGGAAGCCATATAGACAGACGCGTAAAAGAGGGACGCATTATGGATCTTTCCAAGATTTCCAGCGGGGAAAACCCACCAAAAGACGTAAACGTGGTGATTGAGGTTCCGCTGGGTGGTGAGCCGATCAAATACGAGATCGACAAGGATTCCGGTGCGATGTTCGTCGACCGCTATCTCTACACGTCTATGCGTTACCCGTGTAACTACGGTTTCGTACCGCACACGCTGAGCCTTGATGGCGATCCGATCGATGTCATGTGCTATGGCAGCCGCGCTCTGGTTCCAGGTTCCGTTCTGCGCGTGCGCCCGATCGGCGTTCTTCTGATGGAAGACGATGGCGGTCCGGACGAGAAAATTCTCGCAGTTCCGCACACGAAACTGACGCGTCTCTACGAAAAAGTTCACGAAAAAGAAGACCTGCCAGACGTCATTCTCGAGCGCATCACGCACTTCTTCGAGCACTATAAAGACCTTGAGCCAAACAAATGGGTGAAGGTTGATTGCTGGGACGGCCGTGAGAAAGCCGAAGAGCTGATCGCACAATCCATCGCGCGTTACGCGGAAACCAAATAAGCTCTGATACCTGAGGGGCTGACATGGAATTCGGCCTCTGGGCATCCATGATTGTATTGTTTGCGGCCGGCGGGTTAACACCTGGTCCGGCCGTAATGCTTGTTATCGCAGCTTCGCTTCGTTACGGCTTCTGGCTGTCTCTGGTGAGCGGGCTGGGTATTTGCGCTGCGAATGTCGTATGGATTACGCTCGCAGCCTCTGGCGCTGGTGCGCTGGCCGAACAATTTCCAACCGGATTTTTCGTTCTCAAGCTTGTCGGGCTGGGCTTTGTACTTTGGCTTGCCTGGTCGACGGCAACACAGCCCGTCGATACAAACTTCGAAGATGAAGTAACTGATGTGTTTAAGCCGAAAGGCCAGAACTTCATCAAGACGGGCCGTATTACCGGCCTGTTCCTGCGTGGCTTCGGGCTACAGCTGGCCAATCCAAATGCGCTGGTCTTTTTCGGCGGTCTTCTGCCAGCTTTCTTCAATGTTGATGCCCCGATCATTCCGCAAGTGATCATTATGGTTTTGACAGTTACGGCGACTGAGCTGTTTGGCCTAAGCATTTACGGCAGCGGCGCACGTCTGTTGTCACATAAGTTCTCTGAACCGAAATTTGCGCGCGTCTTCTATGTGTGCGCCGCCACCCTTATGGCAGGTTCGGTCGTCTGGGCTCTGGTCAGTCCGTATCTATAGCTGCCTTGAATGAGTGCAATTTTGCCACGCTAATCCCCTGAAACGAGAATCTGCTGCTGAACAGACTCAGTTAAGCAGCTGTTTGTATGATATATTGTGCAGGTTGGCTTGGGGCAGGCCATACGGGGCAGGGCGCAATATGAAATCTGACGGACCTACTGAAACGACTTCCGTTCGGCGCGAAGGGCCGAAGCGTAGCGAAGCCTCTCGTCAGGCCATTTTGTCTGCTGCGCGTGAAGAGCTGATTGAGCATGGCTGGCGCGCTTTCAGTCCCGACCGGCTGTCTCGCCGCGCCAAAGCATCCAAACAAACAGTGTATCGCTGGTGGCCTTCCGTGGCGGCTATCGCAATCGATGCTGCAATCAGCATGATTGAAGAGCCGCTGATTAAACCGGACCAGCCGGTCGACGTGCAGCTTGCGGCCTTTATCGAGCCCTTCTCAGAACTTGCACGTGTTGGCGATGGCGCTCACCTGCTGCGTAGCGCGCTGCTGGCTGCCTCCGACGATCCTGCTGCCGGTGAGATTTTCCGCACCTGGTTCAACAACACTATTCGTAAGCCGATGAAGAGCGTGCTGGCTCAGGCGGCATCCAAGGGCCATATCCGAAGGGATTATGACCCCGATGCGGTGTGTGAGACATTGTTTGGCGCCGTGTGGCATCGGTTGATCCTTATGCGCGGGCCGCTTCCACATGTTCTGGCTATGAAATCGGCTCAGGCTGTTCTTGCGTCGCTTCGTCCTTAAACCTCATCTCCCGGTTTTCAGATTTCTCTGATAAAGGGGCGGCATGACACGCCTGCCTTCACGCCCGAACCTTGACTGGAAAGACGACGGAACCCCCGTCGCGACCGCGTTTGATGATGTATATTTCTCGCGTAGCGATGGGTTGGAGGAGACCCGCGCGGTTTTCTTTCGCGCTTGTGGGCTTCCCGAGCGTTGGCGCGACCATAAAAGCTTCACTATTGCAGAATTGGGATTTGGAACCGGGCTGAACTTCCTCGCGCTGGTCGATCTCTGGCTTGGTTCGGAGCGGCGCAGCGATGGCTGGCTCGACTTTCTGACGGTTGAGAAGCATCCGATGGCAGCCGACGATGCGCGTAGATCGCTGGCGCGCTGGCCGGAACTTAAGACCTACGCTGATCAATTGCTTGCGAGCTGGCCTGAACAGACTATGGGCCTGCAGCGCATCGTATTTCCGCAATGGCGGATTAGCCTCAGCATCTATATCGGTGATGCCGCTGACTGGTTCACCTCAGTCGATTTCAAAGCGGACGCCTGGTTTCTGGACGGGTTTGCTCCGGCCAAGAATGAAGCCATGTGGTCTGAAGATATTCTCAAGGGTCTCGGCGACCACGCAAAACCCGGATGCCTCGTTGGCACGTATACGGTGGCGGGCCATGTGCGACGCGGATTGGCCGCTGCCGGCTTTGAGGTGTCTAAACAGCCGGGATTTGGCCGGAAACGCGAACGCCTTGAGGCAATTTATCCGGATGACCCTCCGAGCGATCCCCAGCCGGATATATTCTTGCGTGATGTGCCGAGGCGGGAGTTTGAGCGCGTCATTGTCGTGGGTGCGGGAATTGGCGGCGCGTCGGTTGCGCGCCAGTTTGCTGAGGCCGGTTTACCTGTATCAGTGATCGATAGGGCTGAAGGGCCTGCCTCTGGTGCCAGCGGTAATCCATATGGTCTCGTCATGCCGAGACTTGATGCGGCGGACACGCCTCAGGCCCGTTTTCTCATTCAGAGCTATGTCTACGCGCTATCCTTTTATGCGCGATATGCGCCAGAATTTGCGCATGAGGTCAGTGTAACGCAGGTTCCTCAGAGCGACGCGGAAGTTAAACGCTTTTCAAAGCTCGCCGAAGATCCCCCGCTTAATGACGGACGCCTGTCATTCAGTGATGAAGAGCGAGTATCTCTGATCCACCATGGCGCCGCTTTGGTGGAGCCGGCAAAGCTAGTGGCAGCATTGCTCGATCACCCCGGTATTGATTGTCGCTGGTATCAGTCTGTTGAAACGCTTGAGGCGATCTCTGGCAAATCTGACGAAAAAACGCTGACTGTCATTTCGGCAGGACACCTGATTTCAAGCCTGCTGCCGGAAATGGCTGAATGGATTGCCGGAAAAGCCGGGCAGGTGGAGCTCGCTGAATCTCTATCCGATGACAATGAGGCACAGGCAATTGCATCAGGCAGCTATGCGCTCAGGAAAGATGGTGACCTGCTGTTTGGCGCGACGTTTGAGGCCTTTGAGGGTGCTGCGCCTGCGGTAACGGATGAGGCCCGCGCTCATAACATCGAAGCGCTTGGGTCGCTTGAGCCTGACTGGGCGGACAATCTGGTCGAGACACAGCTCGTCTCGCGCGCGTCAGTCCGAGCGACGACGCCGGATCGCTTTCCAATTGCGGGATGTTGGTTTGACCGGTCTGAAACGCTCTTAAATCTCGCGCCGTTTCAGCATGGCGCACCCGTTAAGGGGGGAGCTGTTTCTGACGGTAAGGTTTATGTGATGGCGGGGCTTGGTGCCCGCGGTTTCACATTTGCGCCCCTTCTAGCTGACCTGATAGTGTCTCAGGCGCTGGGGCGGCCGCTTCCTCTCGCCCGGTCAGAGCAGGAGATGGTTTCTCCTGTTCGTTTCCTGGTCCGGGCGATCCGGAAGGGGCAGATAACTGACTAGCCGCGTGTTGCGAGCGACCAGTCGAACGCGAACGCTGGGCAATCAGCACCCGGGCAATCGAGCCCGTCAATCTGGACCACGAAGCCGCGGTCTATATGTGTGCCCATTGTCACGTCCAGTCCGGCAGCCTGAACATGGAAACGTCCTGAGAGTACGGCTGCGGCGGTGAGAACGATGGCGGCGCCCATTATGAACATGCCCGTCATTGTTCCGTTTGATGATCTTCCCGTAAACATTGTTTGCCCCTTCGATACAAACGGTGGTGATTTAGGTTACTGACCTTTTTCGAGGTCACGGAACTGGCGGCGAAGACGCCACTCGTCCGAAGTAACTGCGCGTTCCATAGATTGAAGGCGATCTTCGAGATCCATGAATTTGTAGCGTAGATTGGAGAATGTGATCGTTGGTCGATCCGAAACTCCGCGCCAGAATGTTTCCTCATCCGGGCTGAGTGATGGTGCATTCCTTGGTGGTGTAGGCAGGATGACCCACATCACCATGTAGGCGATGATGATCAGCGGCCCTGCAAACAGGAAAAAGGAAAGCACAGCGGCGATACGGACCAGGGATGGTTCCCAGCCGAACCGGTCAGCAATGCCGCCGCACACACCGCCAATGACCTTGTCGCGAACAGACCGGTAGAGGCGTTTCGGGTTAGGTGACCCGTTATAGTCGTATGGCTCATCACGTTCAGGACCACGGTGGAAAGTGTTTCTCCACTTTCCGTAGTCGTCATCATGTTGTCTGCGATGTGGCATTAGTTCTTCCTGTAAATGTCATCGCGGAGATTGTCAGAGCGGCTGCTAGTCCGCTCAACTTCACCCTCGATGATGGCTTCAAGGCTCTCAATGCGGCGCTCCATAGCGCGTGCTGATCGCCAAAGGTCTTCCAGCATCCGCTCATCGTCCGGCTGGAGCGTCTTCTGCTTCCGCCAGATCGTGATGTAATGAAACAGCACGGCCGGGAAACCTATGAAGAGCATGCCGACGATGGCGATTGCGATAAATTCCTCAGGCATTGAGTTCGCCCTTTTCGGTGGTTACTGCAGTCCGCTCACGGCGGTCCTTCAGATAGTTTGCGATGAGACCAGGTGCTGTCAGCACTGTCATGATCCCGGTGAGGACAAGAAACGGCATTGCCATAATGATTACTCCTCAGAGTCTTTTTTAGTTGTCTCAGGCGTCGCAGTTGTCTGAACACCTTTGCGGCGCTTTAGTTCAGCGAGCTCTTTTTCGACTTCGTCAGATTGTGCGAGGTCGGCGAATTCCTGCTCGAGCGAAGGCTCATAGCCTTTGATCGTGTCAGCATAGGCTTCCATCTCGTCGACTTTACGCTCTACGGCAGAGTAACGTGCCAGGGCGTCATCAACGCGGGAGTCATATGTGCGCGAACGGGCGCGGATGCGATGCTCGGCAGCTTCACGACGCATCATAAGTGCGCGATGCTTGGCTTTCGCTTCATCAAGCTTGGCCTGAAGCTTTTCGAGATCGGAAGAGCGCTTTGCGAAAGCTTCCTCTGCAGCAGCAAGACCTTCCTTGCGTGCGGCAATCTCTGAAGTTGCTTTCTGTTTTGCCTGCAGCGCGCCGCGAGCCAGATCTTCACGACCTTTATCAATAGCGAGTTCTGCTTTGGCGTCCCATTCAGCGGCAACCGTTTCGAAATGCGCGATTTCGCGTTCCATTTCTTTCTTGTCTGCCATTGCGCGGGCAGCACCAGTGCGAACCTCGATCAGCGTGTCTTCCATTTCCTGGATCATCAGACGCGCGATTTTTTCAGGATCTTCCGCCTTGTCGAGCATGGCGTTGATGTTTGAGTTTACGATGTCTCCGAAGCGGGAAAACAGTCCCATAGTCGGTCTCCTTGATAAATTACGTTTAGAAGAGAATGCGTGCGACGATCACACCGGCGATGAAGAAGCCCCAGCTTTCCATCGGACGACGTGACAACCAGCCTGTGAAACGGCTGAAGCGATCTTGCAGCGTGTCATCCCGTCGGGATTGGCTGTTTGCTTCATAGTCTCTCATGTCTCTCTTCCTTTTCTTGCGGCCCCCTTAGCCGCTGAGCTGCCCTACAACCTGCAAAGGGCGTGCCAGTTTTGAATTAATGTTATAATGCGCTGAATTTATTGAACTAAAAAATTCTCCAGCACGTTTCACCGCATAAATTTAGTGATATAGACGATAATTAATTAGCAATCTTGCCGATAATTATGGTATTATTGACGAATGATTGAGCCTGTTTCACCAATTGGCGAAAGCCCTGAATGGCTGGAGGCGCTGGAGAAAGCGTCTTTCATTGCCCCGCTGGACCGATCGATCCTCATCATTGGGGAGCGAGGTACGGGTAAGGAGCTGATTGGCGAGCGCGTTCACTTCCTGTCGAAGCGCTGGAACGGGCCCTTTATTAAAGTGAATTGCGCGGCGCTTTCCGATGAGTTGCTGGATTCAGAACTGTTCGGGCATGAGCAGGGCGCGTTTACAGGGGCCAGTTCAAGACGGATTGGGCGGTTCGAACAGGCAGATGGCGGCACGATCTTTCTGGATGAGATCGCCACGGCATCCGATCGTGTGCAGGAAAAGCTGTTGCGCGTCGTGGAGTATGGCGAGTTTCAACGCCTTGGCGGCGAGCATGTGCTCAAGTGCGATGTCAGGGTGACGGCAGCGACGAATATCGACCTTCCAGCGGCGGTGGAGACCGGTAAGTTTCGCGCCGACCTTCTGGACCGACTGGCCTTCGACGTGATCACTCTTCCCCCTTTACGGGTTCGGATCGAGGACATCTCGCTTCTCGCTGACCATTTCGGTAGCCAGATGGCTCGCGAGATGGGGCTTCCTTTCACCGGCTTCTCTCCGTCGGCGATTCTGCAGCTGGAAGCGCATGACTGGCCAGGCAATGTCAGGGAGCTTAAAAACGTCGCCGAGCGCATCACGCACCGTTCGCTTCATATGGATCCGGAAAGCTATATAGAGTTTTCAGAAGACGCCATTGATCCGTTTTCATCGCCCTTTCGCCCGCAAGCCAGGCAGGCGGCTGCCAAACCGGTTCAATCAGGCCCGGTTCACGACCTTCGCCTGGATGTGCCGCCCGTAGAGGACGGCCTCGATTTTGAAACAGAAATACGGCTGTACGAGGTGCGTCTGGTCGAGGCAGCGCTCAAATCGAGCGAAGGTCATCAAGGCAAAGCCGCCGATTATCTTGGCCTCACCTATCACCAGTTCCGCGGCCTTCTTCGTAAGCACGGCATGGACAACAAAAAGAAGCGCGGCGAGGTAGATGAACCGCTGGACCGCCAGCCTATTCGCGGCATGTGACGCGGAGGAAAACTCTCGGAATTTTATGTAAATTCTCTGACTACCCGAAACGCTAATTTCCTTGTTTTCTGCCATGACGTCAGTATGGAACTGACTTCTGCATCTGCCGCTGATTTTGCTGTCGACCCTGAACGGATAGAGTTTATGGGTCTTACCTTTGATCCTTTGGATACCGAAAGCACGGTCATTGAGCTTGTGCGCCGCGCGGATCGCGGTTGCGACTTCACCTATCTGGTCACACCAAATGTCGATCATATGGTTCGCCTCGATGCGGAGCCTGATCTTCGTCCACTTTATACAGACGCAGGCATGCTGGTCTGTGATAGCCGCATCCTTGAGCTGTTCGCGAAGTTTGAAAGTAAGGAGCTTCCTGCTGCGCCGGGCGCGGATATTGTTGAAGCTCTCATCCGTGATCACGTAAAGTCCGATGAAAAGATCGTTGTGATTGGCGGCGATGAAGGGATTATTGATTCTTTAGCGCGTGACTATGGCATTGCGAATGTCGCCTGGCACAATCCACCTATGGGTCTTCGCAATAAGCCTGATGAAGTCCGTAAGGCCGCAGAGTTTCTTGTCAGCGAAAACGAACGTTTCGCCTTTCTGTGCGTCGGGTCCCCGCAACAGGAGATGGTCGCCCGTGAGGCGCTGCGTCTTGGTCGCGGTAAAGGTGTGGCCCTGTGTTGCGGTGCCAGCCTTGAGTTTCTGGCGGGCCGGGTCGAGCGCGCACCGCTCTGGATGCGTAATGCGCGTCTTGAATGGCTTCATCGCCTGCTGAGCGAGCCGAAGCGCATGTGGAAGCGGTATCTTGTTGACGGGCCGCGTATCTTTGCGATCTGGCGAAAGCACAAATCTGAACAATAAAAAAACCCCCGCGCTTGCGGGGGTTTTCTTTGATCATGCGATGCAGGATTAGCCTGCGAGCATGTCGATCTTGCCGTATTTCTCTGCGAGAATGTAGTAGAATGTGACGCGGGACTTATTGCCCTTCTCGTCTTTCATCGCTGTGCAGACTTCCTGAATTGCAGCGTCCAGATCAGCGTCGGAATCAGTCAGTTCAAACTTCTTCTTCAGCCACTTTTCGCGCACACGTTCCAGCTCGGAAGGATCAGAGCAGGAAACCAGAGACGAGTCGCGGTTGCGAAGTGCGATACCAAGATGGTTCACAATCTTCTGCAGTGCAGTTTCGTTATATGCTTTCGCATACTTTTTTACGTTGTCCACGTAAGGTGCAATATCGGCCATTTGGATCACTCCCCGTCTAGCCCGTACCAAGTTGAGCGATTGCCCAATCACCACCTTATCCAGCATTGGAAAGTCGGCAAGTAGGCAGGCTGCGATTTATGGACACGGGTTCGGCTGGCGTGCGTGCAGTTCGTTCACGCTGGTTTCCAGATCGTCGGTCCAATCAAGATCAAACGCATCGATACACGTCTTCAATTGTTCCATCGTCGTGGCGCCGATAATCGTTGAGGCCATGAAAGGCCTTGTGTCACAGAACCTTATCGCAAGCTGGCCCGGATCAATGCCTTTCTCCGCCGCCAGATCGACGTAGGAGTTGATCGCCTCTTCGGCATGTGGCTTCTCATAACGGCTAAGGCGCTGGAACAAGGCTTTGCGTGATCCTTCCGGGAGTGCGCCGTCCCTGTACTTGCCGGTCAGATAGCCCTGCCCCAATGGCGAGTATGACAGAAGCCCGACATCCTCATGCATGCAGACCTCTTCCAGACCTTCTTCAAAGGTGCGGTTCACCAGATTATAGGCGTTCTGGATAGACTGAACGCGCGGCAGGCCGCGCTTTTCGCTTTCGGCAATAAAGCGCATCACGCCGAATGGCGTTTCGTTGGATAGACCAATATGGCGGATATTGCCCTTCTTCACATGGGCATCGAGCGCTTCGAGAATGTCTTCAAACGGCTCGTATGAGATGTCGTAGTGCTTGGCTTTCAGTTTGCCGCCGAAAATCGGCGCGACGCGGTCGGGCCAGTGCAGCTGGTAGAGATCTATATAGTCGGTTTGTAAACGCTTCAGGCTTTTCTCAACCGCTTCGTCAATTTGCGCCTTGTTGATGCGGCACATGTCGACGTCATCGCGATACCAGGTGTTGTCAGACCGGCCGACAATTTTGGTAGCGAGAATGACTTTGTCGCGATTGCCACGCGCCTTCATCCAGCTGCCGACAATGCGCTCTGTCGAACCCTGCGTTTCCGGCTTTGGCGGAATGGCATAAAGCTCGGCGGTGTCGAAGAAATTCACGCCGCGTTCGACCGCGTAGTCCATTTGTTCGTGACCTTCGGCTTCAGTATTCTGTTCGCCGTATGTCATAGTGCCAAGGCAGCACGCGCTGACCATCAGGTCTGTACGACCAAGTTTCCGTTTTTCCATTTTTGTCTCCCAATCCCGATAGGCTGACGCGGTCCGTGCGCAGACTCAAGCCGTTATTTTCGGTTGCGCGGCGGCGGTGGCGTGGCATTCGCCGGATCTTCCGGCCAGTTATGCTTCGGATATCTGCCTTTCATATCCTTGCGCATGTCGGAATAGCTGCCCGCCCAGAACCCCGGTAAATCCTTTGTGATGGCGACAGGCCGCTGTGCAGGAGACAGAAGGCTCAAAGTCATCGGCACGCGCCCGTCACAAATCGTCGGATGCGTAGTTAGCCCATACAGCTCCTGAACCCGGACCGAGACGAGCGGTGCTTTTTCGTCCGCATAATCAATAGCAACGTTTCGCCCTGACGGAGCCTGCCATCTTGCCGGAAGCGCGGCTTGTAATTGCTGGCGCAATTCCCAGTCCATGTTGTCTTCAAGCAGACGGCGCAGCGGTCCGGCCTCTATGCCGGCAAGTCCTTTCTCCCAGATATGGGGGCTCAGCCATCCCGCCGCAGTCTCCCGTTTTCCGGATTCCAGCTCAGCAACCGTGCGCCCGGAATGTGGGGCTTTTTCCGGAAATGCAGAGTAGAAAAATGCCAGTCGCGACAATTGTTCTTTCAGAGCCTCATAGCCCGGTAGAATCTCCAGACCATTGTCTTTCACGGCGCGAACTACGGCTTCGGCAATTACTTTACTGTCTGGTTTTGCGAGAGGCGTTTCGGACAGAACTATCTCGCCGAGCGTTTTCTGTCGCCGTGCTTTTACCTTGCCAGACCTCGGGTCGTAGTCTGCAAAGTCACGCTCTGTCTCGGTCAGAATGTTGCGAACCAGGCGCTCATCCAATCGCCCGGCCAGCCGGATAATCGCTTCATTGCTGGCCTGCCCCCCAGTTTCGCAAATGACCAGCCAGCCACTTCCTTCATGTGTGCAGTTTTCTGGAAGTCTTGCTCCGCCTCCGGATGCCAGCTGATAGCGCTTTGCATCGGATTTACGATGTCGCGCGATCCGATCTGGCCATGCTCGCGCGACTAAAGCCGCCGCATCTCCAGATGGAGCTGCCTTTGTTCCTGCCCAGCGCTTAGCCTGGTTTTTCAGGGATGTGGCGCGCTTTGATCCGTCTCTTTGAAAGGATGATAATCGGGTCGAAAGATCGTCCGAATTGCCGCCGACACCCTGTTCTGACAATAGGGCCGCGATTTGCGCTGCGAGCGCCTTTTCGCCATCCGTCTCCGCAGCGATAATCAACGCAGACAGGCGCGGGTGCAGCGGCATTCGCGCAGCTTTTGCGCCCTTTTCTGTGAACTGGTTCGGATTATCCGCTTCGATGTATCCAAGAGAGACCAGCATATCGAGCGCCGCCGAGAAATGCCCTGAAGGCGGTAAGTCAGGCAGGTTCAGATCAAGCATGTCATGATCACCCCACTCGATTAGTCGGAGCAATGCGCTGGACAGATCCGAGTTGATGATTTCTGGCGTTGGTGCTTTGGGAAGGCCCCGGTTCTCTTCCTCATGCCATAGCCGGTAACAGACGCCCGGCTCTGTCCGTCCTGCCCGACCCCGTCTCTGGTCCACATTGGCAAGTGAGGCTTTCACTGTGCTTAGCGTCGCACCGAGACTGTTGGGAGAATAGACCGGAACGCGCGCGAGCCCACAGTCTACAACCACCCTCACGCCTTCAATCGTAAGAGAGCTTTCCGCGATATCAGTAGACAGCACCACTTTGCGAGTACCCGATGGCGATGGTCGGATCGCCTCATCCTGCTCTTTCGGGGAAAGCGCGCCGTAGAGTCGGCAGACATGGATCGTGTCTGAAAGGTCGTTCAGGCGTTCTGCAACGCGGTTGATTTCGCCTGCTCCGGGCAGGAAAGCCAGAATGGACCCTGTTTCCGCGGCCAATGCCTTGCGAATGGCCTTCTCCATCTGATCTTCAATCCGGTCCTGCGTACGGCCAATATATCGCGTGTCGACCGGGAACGCTTTGCCGTCTGATTCAATTACGGGTGCGCGCAGAAAATCAGCAATACCTTTGGTATCCAGCGTTGCCGACATGACGACCATTCTCAGCGCGTCATTCAAATAGTCTTGTGTTTCACAGGTGAGTGCGAGCCCCAGATCTGCGTCCAGAGAGCGTTCGTGAAATTCGTCGAACAGAACCGCGCCATAGTCACCCAGTTCAGCATCGCGCGTCACGAGATTGGTGAACACACCCTCGGTGACGACTTCAATCTTTGTCTTCGGGCCAATTCTCGTATCAAGTCGGGATCGCACACCCACAGTATCGCCCACCCTTTCACCCAGCATGCTGGCCATACGTTCAGCGGCGCGCCGCGCGGCGATCCTGCGTGGCTCAAGCATGATGATTTTCTTGTCGCCGAGCCAGTCAGAGCCAAGAAGATGTAGCGGAACTTTTGTCGTTTTACCGGCGCCGGGCGGCGCAGCGAGCACGAGCCGGTTGCCGGTTTTCAGGGCGGTGGAAATCTCATCCAGCACATCATCGATGGGAAGTTGGAATGCGTCCGCCACGGCCAGTCTTTCGGTTCAAACAGGCTAAAACCGCTAGCTTTCTTTGATGAGCGCTTCAAGGCCTGAACCGATCAGCGCGTTGAAGCGTACACAGTCGTAACGGTTTAAGGATACCTCGAATGACACTGCTGAGAATCGCGATTGCCGGGCTTGGTATTGCCCTCACCCTGATGTGTGTATGGGCGGGTATGAATGGCCATTTCCTGAATGAGTTTGGCATTGTCGGTGGCCTTGCATGGGGCAAGGTCAGCCTTGCAGATCTCTATATCGGCTTTGCGCTCCTTGCTGTGCCTATCGCGTTGACAGAAAACGTAAAACTGTCAGCGCCAATCATTATTGCCCTGTTCTTATTAGGAAATATTGTCGGCGCGCTCTGGCTTGCCTGGCGTCTGCCTAAGCTTGTCAGGCTGCTGACGCAGGATAGGCCGGCGTAAACAGCGAGCGGATTTCCTCAGCAACAATGCGCGCATCGGACTCTCGCGAAGAACCTGCCCGCCATGCCACACCGATGGACCGGCCGATTGCTGGCGGTGAGAATGGACGGATATTCACATCAAGCCCGTTTCCAATGCCGGCATCGGCGGCAATCTTCGGAATAAGTGAGACGCCGAGCCCGCCATCTACCATCTGGATGAGAGTATGCAGGCTGGTTGCGCTCACTTCCCCGCCATCGCGTACAGTGGGCATCTGACAGACAGAAAGCGCATGGCCCCGCAGGCAGTGGCCATCTTCCAGAAGCAGCACATCATGCGGTGCCAGGTCTTCCGGCTGCAGTGCGCCGTCCTTTCCAAGGGGATGGCCCTTTGGTGCAGCCAGCAGGAATTCGTCATCGAAAACAGGAATTGAATCGATGCCTGTTGCATCATACGGCAGAGCGATCAGCGCGGCATCGAGACGTCGTGCGCGCAGATCATCCAGCAGACGCGCAGTCTGTTCTTCGCGCAGATAGAGCGTCAGATGATCAAACTTGGATTTTAAGTGTTTCATCACGCGTGGCAGCATGAAGGGCGCGATTGTCGGGATCGCGCCTAGACGGAACGTACCGTAAAGCGGCTCCCCTGCCCCTTTGGCCGCAATCACAAGGTCTTCTGCGTCTGAGAGCAGACTGCGTGCCCGGTCAACGACTTCGGCTCCGGTGGCGGTCAGTGTCGCGCCACGTGCTTCGCGCTCCACAAGCTGTACCCCCAGAATACCCTCAAGTTCGCGGATAGCGGTTGAGAGCGTCGGTTGGGTGACATGCATGCTTTCGGCGGCACGCGAGAAGGAGCGCTCTCTTGCGAGCGCATCGAGAAACTGGAGCTGTCTGAGCGATGGAAGAATCATAGAAAAAATTTATGGCATCTGTAGAAATAATCAAGAATGCTGCAGCGCCGCGAAGTCGAATGTATTTCAAAATATTTTGAATGGTCGGATATTTCCAATATTTGGCGATATGCAGAATATCCTTTCGCTGCGCCGCGATATACCGAGAATAATTCCAGACTATCCCGAGTTCGTTACTCGGGCACTGTCCCCACGGCATCTGCGATAAAGACAACCTATCGCAAGTATAAATATTATAAATTTGTGTGATGCAGCAAGCTCGACCATATAGCAACCTGTATCCAGCCAACCGAGAAAGGATCACTTCATGGCTCTCATCAATACAGAGATTAAACCATTCAACGCGACCGCATTCAAAGAAGGTCAGTTCGTCGACATTTCAGACGCTGACGTGCGTGGCAAATGGGCGATCTTCTTCTTCTACCCAGCTGACTTCACATTCGTATGCCCGACCGAGCTCGAAGACCTCGCAAACCTTTACGGCGAGTTCCAGAACCTCGGTGTCGAGATCTTCTCTGTTTCTACAGACACACACTTCTCGCACAAAGCATGGCACGACACATCGCCAGCGATCGGCAAAATCAACTATTACATGGTTGGTGACCAGTCCGGCACAATCACAAACAACTTCGACGTAATGCGCCCAGGCGTTGGCCTTGCTGACCGTGCGACATTCCTCGTCGACCCGGATGGCATCATCCAGTTCATGGAAATCACGTCTGAAGGCGTTGGCCGTAACGCAACTGAGCTTCTGCGTAAGACAAAAGCTGCTCAGTACGTTCGCAACAACCCGGGCGAAGTTTGCCCAGCTAAGTGGGAAGAAGGCGAAACAACGCTTGCTCCTTCACTGGACCTCGTCGGCAAAATCTAAGCCGTCGATACCAATGGCACTGGCACAGCGTCCCCCCACCCCTTCCCGGTGTGCCAGTCGCCATTGGCCTGACATCAGGCCCCTCATTGCAGGGACCTGATCTTCGGCCAATGGCCTGAGATTTTCTTTTGGATGGCCTGTCCGGTCGTCCCCGACCCATCACATGGAGACCCATCATGCTTGATGCTGGAATGAAGACGCAGCTGAAAACCTATCTGGAAAACCTGCGTACCCCGATTGAACTGATCGCCTATACAGATGCGCAGCCAAAATCTTCCGAGATGAAGGGTCTGCTCGCAGACATTGCAGACGCTTCAGATAAAGTGACGCTTACCGATGGCACGCCGTCCGGTGACAAGCGCACGCCGTCTTTCGAGATCGTCCGCAAGGATGATCCGAGCGTCGCTGTGACTTTCGCTGGCCTGCCAATGGGCCACGAGTTTACATCTCTCGTTCTCGCGCTTCTTCAGGTTGGCGGTCACCCGCCGCGCGTCGAACAGGACGTGATTGATCAGGTGAAAGCGCTCAAGCCTGCGCAGCCACTGCATTTTGAGACGTATTTTTCTCTGTCATGTCAGAACTGCCCGGACGTCGTTCAGGCTCTGAACCTGATGAGCGTTCTGAACCCGGATATTACGCACACATCTATCGATGGTGCGCTGTTCAAAGAAGAAGTTGAAGCCCGCAAAGTTATGGCGGTGCCGACCGTTCTTCTGAATGGCGAGGAATTTGCGCAGGGCCGTATGAGCCTTGAAGAAATTCTCGGCAAAATCGATACCGGCGCTGCGGCTCGCGAAGCTGAGAAGATTGCCGAAAAGTCTGCCTTCGATGTTCTGGTTGTTGGCGGTGGCCCGGCTGGTGCAGCATCTGCGGTCTATGCGGCCCGTAAAGGTATCCGCACGGGTGTCGTTGCTGAACGTTTCGGCGGTCAGGTGCTTGATACTATGGGTATTGAGAACTTCATCTCCGTACCACACACAGAAGGCCCGAAACTCGCAGCGGCTCTTGAGCAGCACGTGAAGGATTATGATGTCGACATCATGAACCTTCAGAAAGCGACAGAGCTTGTGCCGGCGTCCGAACCGGGCGGCCTGATCGAGGTGAAGCTTGAGAACGGCGCGTCGGTGAAATCCCGCACCATCGTGCTTTCAACAGGTGCGCGCTGGCGCCAGATGGGCGTTCCAGGCGAGGACGAGTACAAGAATAAAGGTGTGGCCTACTGCCCGCACTGTGATGGCCCACTCTTCAAGGGTAAGCGCGTGGCAGTCATTGGCGGCGGTAACTCCGGCGTTGAGGCCGCAATCGACCTCGCTGGCGTCGTTGCTGAAGTCACTCTGATCGAATTCATGAGCGAACTTCGCGCCGATGCGGTTCTGCAGCGTAAGCTCTTCTCTCTGCCGAATGTGAAAGTCATTACGAATGCGCAGACAACAGAAGTTCTGGGCGACGGTACAAAGGTTACGGCTCTTACTTATAAAGACCGGGTCAAAAACACCGATCACCAGATCGATCTGGAAGGCATCTTCGTTCAGATTGGCCTTGTGCCAAACACCGAATGGCTGAAAGGCGTCGTTGAGCTCTCTCCTCGCGGTGAGATCGAGGTGAATGCACGCGGCGAAACGAATATCCCGGGTGTCATGGCGGCCGGTGACTGCACCACGACACCTTATAAACAGATCGTCATTGCGATGGGCGAAGGCTCTAAAGCTTCCCTCTCTGCCTTTGACTTCCTGATCCGCAACAGCGTGGAAGCAGACGTTAACGCGGCTTAATCATTTCTGGACATTGCCCGTCCTCTCGTGTTTTTCCTCCCAAATGGGGGGCGGGCAATGACAAAACTTTCCAACAGTATGGAAAATGATGTGGTCCGCCTCGAACGGCTGACCGCAGACCATAAGGACGGTCTTCTACGCCCGGCGACCGAAGACGCACTGTGGAGCTGGATGCCCTATCGGCCGTCCGGAACCCGTCTGGAAACCTATTTCGATACATATCTGGCAGAGGCGCACGAAGACCATTTTGTGCCATTTGCGGTCATTGGCCGTGCCACAAATGAACTTGTGGGCGTGACGGCTTTTCTGTCGATATCGCGCCATCACCGCCGATTGGAGATCGGACACACCTGGTATTTACCATCTTCACGCGGAACAGCGATCAACCCATCGGCGAAACTTCTCCTTCTGGGACGTGCGTTTGACTGGGGTGCACTGCGCGTTGAGTTCAAAACCGACATTGCGAACACCGCATCACGCGCCGCAATCCGTAAATTGGGGGCGCGGGAAGAGGGGATTTTCCGGTCTTATGTGCGGATGTTGGACGGAACACGCCGTGATATCGCGTGTTTTTCGATTCTGAAGGATGAGTGGCCATCTGTGCGCGCCAGGCTGCAGGAACGGCTTGAATTCCATGCAGATGACTCAAAAAACTAGAGTTTTTTTCTCTCTATGCTTTCATTCTTGGCTAAAATTTCGTTAATCTGAAGGAAAGCTGAGGTATAATACTCCAGTCAAAACTCTCCAATTGGGGGAAAGCTTTTGGATGAGGGCGAGGGCTGTTCTAAAAATAAAAACGTAAAGGGGCACGAGACCTGCAACGGGGGTTTCGTCTGGGCCAGTTTGGCACAGTTGAGCAAATTTAGTGATGGCATGGCCTGACGAGGGTCAAAGGGGAATAGAAATGAAACTAGCAAATGGTCTGATGATCGCAGGCATGCTTGCTATGACCGCTATCCCGGCTTGGGCCGGAAACGATGGTGGCGTTGGCGGCGTAGATTATGACGCACTGAGTGGCGAAGCCCGCGTTCTTACCGAACAAGAAATTCTTGATCTTCTCGCACGGTCCGGTCAGGCCAGCGCTCAGATCAACCCGAACGACGTAGACATCCAGTATATGGGCGCTGAAAGCGAAATCGCTGTTTCCAGCGAGCTCTGCTGTGAGAATGTCAACGAAGTCGTGACAGAGCGTACACAGGTTCAGGAAACTGAGACCTTCATCGACGCCGTAACATCACGCGAAATCATCCAGCCGGTTGAGCGCACACTCATCCAGCCTGTTACCCGTCAGGTTATCGATGGCCGTACGGTCACCGAAACTGCGCCGGTCCAGTATGAAGAAGAAGTTCTTCCGGTGATCGTCGACGAAGACACTGTTCCAGCAATCACAGAGCAGGTGATCCCGCAGGAAACATTCGAAACACGCGAAGAAATCACTGAGCGTTACGAAGATGCAGTCGCACGCCGCGACGTCATCCAGCCTGTCGTTCGTACAACAGTTGTTCCAGTTCAGCGCCGCATCGACCGTCCGGTTGTTGTTGAAGAAACTGCACCAACTCAGTACCAGACCCGCACAGCGCCAGTTCGTGTCATTCCGGCACCAAACCCAACAGTAGACGAGTTCACGACTGTTGATGTGACTGAGACTGTTGTTGAAGAATATTCTGACGAAGTGATCGACGTTGTCACTCAGCGTGACATCATCCAGCCAGTTGAGCGCACAATCGTTCAGCCGGTAGAGCGTCGTATCCTTCGCCCACAAACTGAAACTGTCACAGCGCCAGTTGAGTACCGTGAACAGTACCTGCAAGGCCGTACAGAATATGGCCCACGTCCAGAGGTTCAGGAAAACGTTATTCCTCAGTACCAGGACCGCACAGTTCTCGAAGTCAGCGACGTTTATGTTGACCGCGTAACACGTAACATCGTTCAACCAGTTGAAGTTACAGTTGTTCAGCCGGTAGAGCGTCAGGTTATCCGTGGCCGTTCAGAAACAGTAACTGCACCAACAGTGTACGAAACTGAGTACCTGCCAGGCCGTGTGATCGAAGCTCAGATCCCACAAACCCGCGTGAACTACATCCCGCAGGTTAACGAGATCCGCCGCGAAGATTACCGCGAAACCTACTTCAACGCTGTAACACGCCGTGAGATCGTTCAGCCGATCGTCACAACACGCGTCCAGCCAATCGAAGTTGTCCGCTACAACCCGGTAACAGAAACAGTAACTGCACCAACTCAGTACGAAACAATCCGTGCTAATCAGGTTGTCCTGAATGTTGGTGGTGGCTGCGTCTGCTCAACCGGCTACTAAGACAGGTCCAAACAGACTTTTCTATTCCACCTGGAGGCGTCTCATACCGAGACGCCTTTTGGTGTTTTTTGCGTTTCAGGGCGCAAAACAGCGTCACCGGCAAATATTCGATGTGCGATTAGTCGAGTGGAAGCGGATCGTTGATGCCCGGCACGGCATCTACATTGAGAAGCAGGTCTTCAAGAGACGGGGCTTTGGCAACGATCCGGCGCTTTTCATCATAAATGTAATAAGCCGTGCGGGATTTGCAGAGCGTAAAGCGCCGCCAGTTCGCTTTGTTTCGGAAAATCCAGACCTCATCATCGCAGTTGCCCGGAAACGCCCAGCCGGTCCAGACATGGTCTATCGGGCAGGCGCGCCACAGAGCATCTATCTGCTCTAGTTCAGATGGGGTAAAGACGATCATGTTCTCATCACCATTCACTTTCCTGCGACGTACATCAAGCCAGTATGAAGCTGCGCTCTGGATGTTTCTCTCGGGCATTCTCTTTACTGCCCATGTCGCGCTCGGGAAATTATTGAGTGGAAGTTATGAGCCGGGCCTTCTGGCCTTTTACCGGTCAGTGATCGCTCTGGTATGGGTCGCGCCGCTTTTAATGCGCATGCCGCTCTCAAAATTTAAGACAAAGCATGCAGGGCTCATTGTTATCAGGAGCCTGTTTGGGACGGCGGGTTTTCTGCTGGCGTTCTACGCCTACTCGCAGGAGTTCGGCATCCCGCTGTCCCAGTTCAATGCGATCTCGTTCTCCCGATCGCTATTCATTGTAATTCTTGCCTATTTTCTTCTGAAAGAGCAGGTCGGCCCGCGTCGCTGGATGGCGACGGCGATCGGCTTTGTCGGCGTTCTCATAATGGTGCGGCCGACCGCGGATATGGAGATAGGTTCCATTCTGGCGCTTGGCTCTGCGCTCTGCTTTGGCGGCGCGATTATTCTGGTGAAGACGTTATCGCGATTTCACTCACCGCTGGTCCTGCTGACCTATGCCAATCTGCTGTCAGCTATTCTTACGCTACCGGTGGCGATCATGCAGTGGGAGAACCCGCATAATCTTGCAGATGTCGTGCTGATCGGCCTGATGGCGCTTGCCGGGCTTCTCGCGCAGAGCTGTTACATCACCGGCATGAGCAAGGGTGACGCGTCATTTCTGTCGACGATCGATTATCTTCGCTTGCCGATGACTGCCGTTGTCGACTGGCTGATCTTTCAGGAGTTTCCGGGCCCGCTTATCTGGCTCGGCGCGGCAATCATTGTTGCCTCAACGCTCTACATCACCATCCGCGAGGCGGCGTCATCACCCAAGCCATCAGCGACTGTCGCTTCGGACTGACCGCGCGGTGTCACCTTATTGAGTATAAGCGCAATAAACTCATCGAGATCGTTGCTGAATTCGGTCTGGTTGGACACCATAGACATCAGGCCAGCCGAAGATGAGATGATTATGCGCGCTGCAACCTTCGCAGATTGAGCCGATACGCCGCCCCTGAACATGTGCCGACGTAGCATGACCTGATAGTTCTCTTGCGCGGCCTCAAACGCTTTGGCGATGTCTGAATTGCTAGTGTTCAGATACCATGGGGTCTGGCCCGAAGAGAGGCGTTGTTCCAGATAGAGACCGTCGCGTGCCATGATGGCGCGCTTTAGCTGCTCGGACAGTGGACCGTCATATGCGAGCGCCGTTTCGACCTGTTCCTGAACACGCGTATGAAACCGGGTCAAAGCCGCAGTGATGAGCGCACTTTTTGAGCTGAAATATTGATAAACAGCCGGGCGGGACAGCCCGACAGCTTCGGCCACATCGTCCATCGTGACCCGGCGCAGACCATAGCGCGTTAAAAGCGCCTCAGCCGCATCCAGTATTTGTGTTTCGCGCGTTTCCTGGATCATGTGTGCCCCCACTGCTCATCCATCTGACAAAAAATTTCCATCAACCGTGGACAATTATGCAAGCGGCGCGCCAGAAAGCATAAAATTTACAAGGAAGTTTATTAACGGACAGGCGGTCTTTGCTAACGTTTCTGGCAAACTGTGGTTGTTTGAATGCGGCTTTATTATTCCCCGTAAGTGAATTATCCTTAATTCAAATAAGACTAATAAGGGGGAAGTCATGGAGGCTCAAATGGCCACTGGGCATAAATTACCTGATGTGAATGAAATCAGATTTTCGGCACCGCTTGGCTGGCTCGCAGGAGGCTTATCGGATTTCCAGAAAGTTATGGGCCCGGCACTGGTCTATGGAATTGGCCTCGCGGCGATTAGTGCCATCTTCGCGCTCGGTATTCTGTTTTCCGGTCAGGCAAGCTGGCTGATGGTATTTGCCGGCGGCTTTATCTTTATCGCGCCGATGATCGCCATGGGCCTGTATGAAGCCGGCCGTCAGCTCGAGCAGGGAAAGACGGCGAGCCTGAACGAAATGCTGTTCGTGAAAACTGCTTCGGCGCGCAATCTGGCTTATCTCGGGCTTGCGCTGCTGGTGGTGTACTTTTTCTGGACGCGCATGGCACAGCTCATCTATGCGCTGTCCACCTTCACGCTTCATGAGACTGTGCCAGAGTTTCTTACCTTTATGGTCGCGACGCCTGAAGGTCATGCCATGGCGATGACGGGTACAGTGGTCGGGGCTTTGATTGGTGTGATCGCCTTCAGCCTGGTGGTTGTGTCGGCGCCAATGCTACTCGATCAGAAATCGGATGTTTTCATTGCCACCGTCACCAGTGTGCGCACTGTCGCGAAAAATCCTGCGCCAATGCTTTTATGGGCCGCTATCATTGCGGCTTTGACAGCGCTTGGCATTGCCACGGCCTTTCTGGGCCTGATTATCGTCTTCCCGGTGATCGGCCTTGCCAGCTGGCGCGCTTACAGAGAGTTGGTGGCCTCACCCTCCGACTGAGCGGTTTCCGGTTCGGGCAATCTTAATAGCCGGCGTGCAGCTCGTCTGTGCGCCGGTTTTACATTGCTGCCAACCACGCTGAACGCCGTTGCGATAACCGTCGCGTCATCGCCAAAGCCGATACCTGCAATGAAGTCGGGAATGAGATCTGCAGGAATGACAAAATAGGCGACAGCGGCAAACAATACGGCTTTGACATGCATATCAGTTTGCGGATCGCGCGCACAAAACCAGGCGGCGGCGATATCATTTGCAAATGGAATTTTGCCCGCAAACCTTAAAAGCTTCGGCACAAGCCGCGTTCTGGAGATGCGTTGGGTCTGCTCTACAGCCACAGGCAGGTTTTCGGGCTTCTCTCCGCGAATAATTCCAAGAAGTGACCTTACGTCAGTGATTGGCATAGCTAATTCTTTCGTCCAGTCTCCGTTCAAAATCTTATATGGGAAGAGCGATCATGGAACTCAAATCAGGTATTTCAGCGGTTGTAACAGGCGGCGCGTCTGGTCTCGGTGAAGCAACAGCACGCGCACTGGCGGCTCAGGGCGTTAAAGTCGGTATTTTCGACCTCAACGAAGAACGCGGCGAAGCACTGGCGAAAGAGCTTGGCGGCTCGTTTGCAAAAGTGAATGTGACATCAGAAGAAGATGTCGACGCTGGCTTTGCCAAAGTGCGCAGCGAAATCGGTCAGGAGCGTATCCTTGTGAACTGCGCGGGTACGGGCAATGCGTTCAAAACCGCGTCCCGTGACAAGCAGACCGGCGAGATCAAGCACTTTCCACTGAAAGCGTTTGACCTCATTATCCAGATCAACCTTGTCGGCACATTCCGCTGCCTTGCAAAATCTGCAGCTGGCATGATGACGCTTGATCCGATCAATGGTGAGCGCGGCGCAATTGTGAATACAGCGTCTGTTGCGGCTGAGGACGGCCAGATGGGTCAGGCAGCGTATTCAGCGTCCAAGGGCGGCGTTGTCGGCATGACGCTTCCTATCGCGCGCGACCTTTCCCGCGAGCTGATCCGTGTGAACACCATTCTGCCAGGTATCTTCAACACGCCGCTCATGAACGGTGCGCCGGAGAATGTGAAACAGGCTCTGGCTGCGTCTGTTCCTAACCCTGCACGTCTTGGTAATCCGGAAGAGTATGCATCGCTTGCGCTTGAGATGATCCGCAACGCTTACTTCAACGGCGAAGACGTTCGCCTCGACGGTTCTATCCGCATGGGTATGCGCTAACAGTTTTTGTCACTATGTCAGACCATTGAAAAAGCCGGGGTTTTGCCCCGGCTTTTTTGTATCTTTGATAATCGCGCTGCTTAGAGATCGGGATTTCGAACAATCTGCGGGGCAAGGTTCATCAGAACGTCCTCGGCATTATATGCGTTCACGTCGCCCGGTTTCGGGCCGTTACCCATGACAATTTCGGAAATCGCCTGATAGCGGTTGACTTCGCGCATGTCGAAATTGTTGAAGAACGGATCATTGCGATACCGCCAGCCCCACATCGGGTGGTAATACTGCATTGCAAAGCGCTGGTCGAAGCCAGTCCCGCGGTAGGATGAATCTTCATCCGTCTGGCGGTTCACCATGATGAAATAATCATAGCCGTTCTGATTTGTGAGCTCAGCTGCACGGTAGAGCAGATAGCGCTCGACCGTCTCAAGGTCGGTCAGGGCATTGCCTGAAAACGTAACCTGAAAGCGATTGCTCTCAATTCGGGATTCAGAAAACCCGTACGGACTTTCGGATGCCGGCACATAACCGGTTTCTGTGGCACAGGCACCAAGCGCGAGCGCGCCCGCAATACCTGCAAGAGTGAGTTTCAGATTCACTGGGTCTCTCCTGCGTTCTTAGTCTTAATGTAAGCCATAGGCCCGATTTTGAAACGCCTGAAAGCAGTAAAGCTGCGTGAATTTAATGTGAGGCATAAAAAACAGGCCGCACCCGAAGGTACGGCCTGATCTTTGTAATCGCTTGAAAAAGCTTAAGCGCCAGCGCCCATCATAGCTTTCAGCTCGAGGAACTCCTCGAACGCGACAGGGCCCCATTCGCGGCCAATACCGGACTGCTTATAGCCGCCAAATGGCGCCATAAGGTCAGGGCCGGCCCCGTTGAGGTGAACCATGCCGGTGCGAAGCTTTTTGGCCACTTCAGTGGCTTTCTCAACGCTGCCCGCGCTTACATAGCCGGACAGGCCGTAAACTGTGTCATTCGCAATGCGGACGGCTTCGTCTTCGTCAGAATAAGGAATGATTGTGAGAACAGGTCCGAAAATCTCTTCCTGAGCGATGGTCATGTCATTGGAGACATTCGCAAACACAGTCGGACGCACATAATAGCCGCGGTTGAGTCCTTCCGGACGACCGACGCCGCCAGCCACAAGTGTCGCGCCTTCGTCGATACCCTTCTGGATGAGATCCTGAACCTTGTTGTACTGGTTCGCATTGGAAATCGGGCCGAGAGACTTTTTCTCGCCTGTGCCGACCTGAATCGACTCAGCGACAACTTTTGCGATTTCAGCAGCCTTATCATGCTGGTCTTTATGGACGAGCATACGCGATGGCGCGTTGCAGGATTGTCCTGTGTTATTCATCATGCCGATCACGCCGCCTTTGACAGCTGATTCCAGATCAGCATCAGGCAGGATGATGTTCGGAGACTTACCACCAAGCTCAAGCGCAACACGTTTCACAGTTGGCGCCGCCGCCTGAGATACGAGCACGCCAGCGCGTGTTGAACCGGTGAAAGACATCATGTCGACGTCAGGGTGAGAGGACATAGCCTGACCAACGCCAGGGCCGTCACCGTTTACAACGTTGAACACGCCCGCAGGAACGCCTGCCTCATGCATAACCTCTGCGAGGATCATCGCATCGATTGGCGCGATCTCGGAAGGCTTCAGAACCATTGTACAGCCGGTCGCGATCGCTGGCGCGACTTTGCAGGCAATCTGGTTAGCAGGCCAGTTCCACGGCGTGATGAAACCGCAAACGCCGATAGGCTCCTTGCGAACCATCGTCGTGCCTTTCATTTCTTCGAACTCGTAAGAGCGGAGAACTTTGGCAGCCGTTGCGAAGTGGCCGAGACCTGTGGGCGCCTGGACAGCCTGAGCCAGCCATGTTGGCGCGCCCATTTCGTTCTCAATCGCCTGACCGATTTCAGCCATGCGGGCCTTGTAGCCAGCTGAGATCTTGTCGAGCAGGTCAGCGCGGTATTCCACAGATGTCTGGGAGAAGGTTTCAAATGCAGCTTTTGCAGCAGCAACAGCTTTATCTACGTCGGCTTTAGAGCCGAGAGAGATGCGTGCAAACGGCTCTTCGGTGGCCGGATTTTCGACCTCAATCGCGCGCGGTTCAACAGGGTCGACCCACTCGCCGTTGATATAGAATTTCAGGTAATCCTGCATTTGGTTTCTCCCTCGAATTTTTTACAGCTTTCCATATAGGCGCTGGCGGCCCGTTTGTCGCGGGGTAACGTGGCGGAAAACAACCCTGCCGGTTCCGCGACATGCTACGAACCTTAGCGATGAAAGCATCTGATAAGTCAATATGGGAGTAGTGAACTCTCGCCAAGTTGAGATTGCGCGCTGGTCAGCTGGCAATTCCAAGTCTAACCTCACTTCTACATAAAATTGAGGGAGGACGACGATGCGCCTAAAGGCTCCGCGAATTTTGCCGCTGCGTGACGAGGAAATGGACGCGGAAACGCGCGAAACCCTGAAAGACCGGTTTGATACCGGCGCCGTCTTCAATATTTTCAGAACGCTTGCCCGTGCGCCGAAAGGGTTCAAACGCTTCCGGCTCTGGGGCGGATACATTCTCTCCGATCACAATGATTTACCCCCGCGCGAGCGTGAGCTGGTCATCCTGCGGACCGGATTTAACTGGAAAGCGGGCTATGAATGGGCTCAGCATGAGCGCATTGGCCTGAATTGCGGCCTGACGCCTGACGAGGTTGAGCGCATCAAAGCCGGGCCGGATGCGCCAGGTTGGGGCGCGCTCGATGCAGCCCTTCTGAAAGCGACGGACGAGCTCACATCAGATTCCTTCATTACTGAAGCAACATGGGCAAAGCTCGGCGTTCTGACTGAAACCCAGAAGATGAATCTCGTTTTTACAGTCGGCCAGTACACGCAGGTCTGCATGATGCTGAATACGTTCGGCGTGCAGCTGGATAAGGATCTCTTACTGGATAAGGATCTGACCAAATGATCAGCCCCGACCATGGACGTGCGCCGGTGACAGACCGTCTGAAAGGTAAGGTCGCCATTGTGTGCGGGGCGGGCCAGACCCCCGGGTCTACGATTGGCAATGGCAAAGCCATGGCGCTTCTTTTTGGTATGGCGGGCGCGAAAGTTCTGTGTGTCGACCGTGATGAAGATCGGGCACGGGACACGGTGAATACCGTGCTGAATGAAGGTCAGCGCGCCATTGCCTGTCAGGCCGACATCAAGAAGCCTGAAGACGTCGCCCGCTTGGTGGCGACAGCGCGTGACGCTTGGGGGCAAATAGACATTCTGGTCAATAATGTCGGGGTAGGTGGCGGTGATGCGCCCGTCGAGCATTTAGACCCTGATGCTTTCGATAAGATCATGGATGTGAACCTGCGCGGTGCATTCCTCACAACGAAAGCCGTGATCCCGCTCATGAAAGAGCGCCAGACCGGCTCGATCATCAATATATCCTCACTTGCCTCGCTCGCAGGCCATCAAATGCTGTCTTATGAGGTGTCTAAAGCGGCAATGAACCGTATGACGACCGCAACGGCGTTATCTGTCGCGAAGCATAATGTGCGCTGTAATGCCATTCTGCCGGGTCTGATGGACACGCCTATGGCGATTTCGGGCATTTCAAAGCGAACCGGCACGCCTGAAGATGAGCTACGCGCTCAGCGGGCCGCGCGCGTACCTATGGGCCATATGGGCAATGGCTGGGACACAGCTTTTGCTGCGCTATTCCTCGCATCTGATGAAAGCCGGTTCATTAATGGCGTCTGCCTGTCCGTTGATGGCGGGCAGGGCGCGCGCATTGGCTGATACGAAAAAGCCGCCCGATCCGGGGCGGCTTTTTTATTGAGATGGCCGATTAGCCGTTAGTCGGGCCAGCATTCGCCTCTTCGACTTCAACATCCTGCAGCTCAAGACGGCGCGTCTGAAGGGTGATGCGGCCAATGTCTTCAGAGTCCACTTCAATGCGGACAGGGATCATCATGCCCTCAATCGCTTCGGCGAAGAATATCTTCATCGGACCATCAATGCCAGACAGGTTAGAGCCCGTCTCACCCTCATTATAACCGGCAATGCGGTTCAGCGTGACGTGACACTCAATGCCGCGACCGCGCCATGCGTGCGTGCGGATATTTGTCTCGCGGATATATTCCAGGCTGAGCTCGGTCAGCTGACGGCCATCAAACGTCGTGATCGGTCCGCCACAAGGCTCTTCCGGGTCACGCGGCTGGAAGGACACGTTGATCAGCGCCGTAATCGGGTCGAGCGCCGCCAGAGCCTGTTCTGTGGTTGCGGGTGGGAAGCCGAGATCACCAAAGGCAGGTGTCGCGACCATATCGAACGAGTCCGGATGATAGGTCATCTCAACGCGGCGGTCTTTTTTACCGTCATAGTTCTGCGAGATGTAGTTGTAGGTGTAGAGACCATTGTCTCTGACATAGCCACTCGCTGCCAGATGCATGTCATAATCGACGAAGATATCTGCCACGCCCGTCGTGCGAACGCGGGATGTCATATTATATGTGTCGCCATTCAGCATCACATCGAAGCTTGCGCGCGCCGTGATCGGAATGAAGAGCAGATAGGCGGAGGCTTCAAGCTCATAGATAAACCGTCGCGGATTGCCATCGCGCACATCCGTCAGGATCGGGTTTGTATCAGGGCCGAAGGAAACCAGCTCGGCGTCTTCCTGTCCGATGACCGGAGGCACAGCCAGTGCTGACGCTGCGAGCGCAAATCCCGCTAAAAGTTTCGCTTTCATGTTTGCAATTACCTTCGCAAAAAAACTCTACGCCCACCCCGAGCAAACCGATCTAACACAACCATCTCGTCGCGAATATGAACAGCCTTATCACAAAATCTCCATATTTCGGGGCGTATATCCCACTCCAACGCGTGAGATTCGCAGTTGGTTGCCGAATCGGTGTTGACCTTTCCAACTTAAATGCGTAAAGCCCCGCTTCCAGTTTTCTTACACGATGATCAAGAGGCGCTGCCATGTCGCGCGAATGTGAACTTTCAGGCAAATCCCCAATGGTTGGTAACCGGGTTAGCCACTCTCAAATCAAGACCAAGCGTCGGTTCCTGCCGAACCTGGTGCGCGTAACACTGCGCTCAGACATTCTCGGTCGCGATTTCAAAATGCGTATCGCTGCATCTACGCTGCGTACAGTCGATAAGCACGGCGGCCTCGACGGCTACCTGCAGAAGACAAAAAAATCAGCGCTGAACGAACCAGCTTTGAAAATTCTGTCTGATATCGAAAAAAAGCAGGCTGAAGCTGCTGCATAACCGGTCTTTGACCCGTTAATTTGGAAAGAGCGCCTTGCGGGGCGCTTTTTTTGTGCGCAATCCTGTCCCTGAGCATCAGTAAAAGGGGTCTGATATGCGCCGCGCCATCCTTCTGTCTACCAGCCTGGTCCTTCTGGCTGCCTGTAATCGCGAAGTGCCGATCCGCGCTGACGTGATCTATACCGGCGGCACCATCTATACCGGCGTGGAAGCTGGCGAGACGGTTGAGGCGGTTGCTGTGGGCGATGGCCTGATCGTTTACACCGGCCCTATGGACGGCGCGATCACCTCGGCATCAACCGGCGCCAACATTGTTCGCCTGCCAGATGATGCGGTTATGTTCCCGGGCTTTACCGACTCTCACGTGCACCTGTCAGGTGTCGGCGAGCGCGAGCTCACGCTGAACCTTGATCAGGTCAGGTCTGTTGGTGAGCTTCAGGCGGCGCTGACAGCCTATCGTGAAGCAAACCCGGGCGTAGACCGAATTTACGGTCGTGGATGGATTGAGACCCACTGGCCGGAAGGTCGTTTTCCTATGGCGTCTGATATCGATGAGGTGATCGCCGACATTCCTGTCGTGCTCACCCGTGCGGATGGTCATGCCGCTGTCGCTAATACAGCTGCGCTGAATGCTGCGGATATCACGCCGGCCACCGAAGCGCCTGCAGGGGGCGAAATTCTCTATACAGACGCTGGCGAGCCGTCCGGCATGTTGATTGATAACGCGATGGACCTCGTCTGGGGCCTCTTCGCTGCGCCGACCATTGAAGACATGTCGCGCTTTGTCTCCACCGGATATGATGTTTACGCCTCTCGCGGCTGGACAGGCCTGCACAATATGTCTGTCGGTGGTCTGGAGCTGGAAGCCCTGACCGAGCTCGCAATCGACGGTACAGTGCCACTTCGCACTTATAACGCCGTTGTGCCGGAACAGTTCGAGGCGGCTGCGAACCGCTCGCCAACCGGTGATCGCATGACGACGCGCGCGGTGAAAATCTATATGGATGGCGCGCTCGGCTCCCGTGGTGCGCTGTTATTCCAACCTTATTCGGACGCGCCCGATACGGTTGGCCTCGCCCTGCGTGAGGAAGACGAAACGGTCGAATTTTTCCAGCGCGCCGTTGATAGCGACGTGCAGCTCGCAATCCATGCCATTGGCGACCTCGCCAATCACCGCGCCCTCATCTGGATGGAAGACGTGTTCGGTGAAGAGGTGCCTGAGCATCGCTGGCGCGTAGAACACGCCCAGATCGTTCAGGACGAAGACCAGCTCCGCTTTGCAGAGCTTGGCACGGTCGCCAGCATGCAGCCCTCTCACGCCATTGGTGACCTTCACTTTGCGCCGTCACGCCTCGGCATGGCGCGCCTTGGTGATGCCTATGCCTGGCAGGATCTGATGGATAAGGGCGTTGTCATTGCGGGTGGCTCTGACGCGCCTGTCGAAGTGGGCGATCCGATTATTGAGTTTTATGCCGCAACGGTTCGCCGGGACCTTGAAGGCTTTGCCACGGATGGCTGGCACCGCGAGCAGGCGCTCTCCCGTTTTGATGCGCTGCGTATCTTCACGCAGAATGCGGCTTTTGCTGCGTTCCAGGAAGATGAGCTCGGCACGATTGAAATCGGCAATCTGGCAGACTTCTCTGTCTTCAATCAGGATCTGATGACGATTGAGGACGAAGAGATTCTGGCGACTGAACCGGTCATGACTATTGTGGGCGGCGAGATTGTCTGGCAGGCGGCTGAATAGGCCGCTGCTGCGCTATTCTGAGTGGGTGTAATCCAGCACCATTAGAAGCGTTTTCTGGCGGGCCGAGAAATTGTCATCTGAAACAATGACAATGCGGTCCGTTGTCGGCGATACCGGCTGAACCGCAATACCTTCGAAATTATCGACCGTGACGTCTGAGCCGATCATGGCGAGGCGTTCCATCTCACCGATGGTGCCGTCCTCTGTGACGGTGCTCACGCCAATCGCGATGCGGTTGCCGCGGATCGGGTCATAAGACCGGAAAAGCGAATAGAGCCGGTCCGTGTTTCCGCCCACATAATCTGCGCCGACCAGAAGCGTGAGTTCAGGCGCGGCAAGGCGTTGGGACACGCTGCCTTCATTGCTGTTGAAGACGCCAATCGGGGCGCCATCGAGCTGACGGGCCTCAACACCAATGACCAGCTCACCCGTATCTCGAATAGCCAGAGCTTCCATGCCCTGATTTTCGTCGACCGTGCCGATCTCGCCAAAATCACCTGACCAGAAATCAGTGACCAGAGCGCCGCGCGCATTCGCGCCGCAGCCTTCAATATCATAGCCGAGCACACGGTGGCCGCGCTCAAAGCTGATGAAGAGCGTTTCGCCATTCCAGGCGACGCCTTCAGAGTCTGCGTAGGTTTTACCGTCCAGCGGCTGACCGTCCGCGCCGCGAAGGCTGGTCATATAGGCATGATCAGCGGGCTGGAGCGTATCACCGGTCACATCAATCCAGATGAGCGATCCGTCATCACTGACAATGATCAGCGTGTCGTCATCCAGAAAGTCCATGCCGGAAAGGCCGCCAAAGCGCGGATCATCGCTATGCAGCTCATAAAGGGCGACAGGCGCGAGCGGCGCATAATAGCTCGACACATCTTCGGCTGGATCATCGGTCCAGCTATGCGTCGTCGCTGTTAGTCCGATCCGTTCCGGCAGTACAAAAGGCACACCATCAGGGCAGGAAACTGCGCTGACATCGCTCATGAGCGTGAGTGGGCCGAGCGCATCAGGTTGCTGCGGCGTATCGCTCGATACGCAGCCCGCAGCAATAATCGCTGCGCCAGAGATAAGAAGCCGGTTAGCCGCGCGCACTACGGGAAACCTCACGCAAATCTGCCGAGCGAAGACCGGTTCCAGGCTTGTTCTTAGGTGCCTTCGGCGCCTGATCCTGATTGGCGCGGCCACCATCTTCATCGAAGAGTGAGGCAAGCTGCTCTGTCATGGCGCCGCCAAGCTGTTCCGCATCTACGATGGTCACAGCGCGCTTATAATAGCGGGTCACATCGTGTCCGATACCGATGGCGATCAGTTCAACGTCAGACTTGTTTTCAATGTGGTCGATCACTTCACGCAGATGGCGCTCAAGATAATTGCCGACATTCACTGAAAGCGTGGAATCATCCACGGGCGCACCGTCCGAGATCACCATCATGATACGGCGTTGTTCCGGACGACCGAGCAGACGTTCATGCGCCCAGATCAGCGCCTCGCCGTCGATATTCTCTTTCAGCAGGCCTTCGCGCATCATCAGGCCAAGATTGCGTCGTGCACGGCGAAGCGGCACGTCAGCAGCCTTATAGACGATGTGGCGTAGATCATTGAGACGACCCGGGCCCGGTGGTTTGCCAGCGTTCACCCAGTCCTCGCGGGAGAGGCCGCCTTTCCATGCACGTGTCGTGAAGCCAAGAATTTCGACTTTCACGCCGCAGCGTTCCAGCGTGCGGGCAAGGATGTCGGCGCAAAGCGCGGCAACCATGATCGGGCGACCGCGCATGGAGCCTGAATTATCCATCAACAGCGTCACCACGGTGTCGCGGAAATTGGAATCGTCTTCCTGTTTGAAAGACAAAGGCGATGTCGGGTCGGTGATCACGCGGGTGAGGCGGGCCGTATCCAGCACGCCTTCTTCCAGATCGAACGTCCAGCTGCGGTTCTGCTGCGCCATCAGGCGGCGCTGAAGCTTGTTTGCGAGGCGAGATACCGCGCCCTGAAGGCCGGAAAGCTGCTGATCGAGATAAGCCCGCAGACGAGTCAGCTCTTCCGGATCACACAGCGTGTCAGCGTGAACGGTCTCGTCATGCTCGGTCGTGAAGACCTTATAGCGGGCCTCATCGCGGCCGTCTGATTGCTGGAAGTTCGGACGCATTGGCTGGGTGCCATCGTCTACGTCTTCCGGCTCGTCACCGGATTCGGCATCAACTTCGGATTCCAGCGTGACATTGGCGTCTTCTTCAGAATCCATATCGGCTTCTGTGGAATCCACAGATTCCATAGACGTGCCCATGCTCTCTTCAGACTGATCACCGTCATCCTCACCCTGTTGAGTGGTGGAGTCTTCTTCTTCGGTGCTCTCTTCGTCTTCAGAGTCGAATTCTTCGCCGTCCGTCATGTCTGCCGCGGTGAGATCGCGGATCATTTGTTTGACGATTTTCGCAAACGCATCCTGATCGCCGAGGGCATCGGTCAGTGCTTCGAAATTGCTTCCTGCGACGGATTCGACATCCGCGCGGTAAAGGTCAGCAATCGCTTTGGCATTTGGCGGAAGCTCACGGCCCGTCAGCTTTTCGCGGAGCAGAAACTCAACCGCATCAGACATAGGTGCCATTTCACGGCTGGTGAGGCGTGTATAACCGGCGCGTTCGCAGCGATCGACGAGCTTGGCATCAAGATTTCGGGCAACGCCTGCCATATGGGCTGCGCCAATCGATTCCACACGCGCACGCTCTGCCGCCTCGAAGAGGGAGCGCGCTTCAGTGGTTTTCGGCGCATTGCGCATATGCGCGTCTTCATCATGGTGCGCGAGGCGCAGCGCTTCGGCGTCGGCTTCACCGCGAATACGTGCGGCAACTTCCGGATCAATGGATCGCGGGGGCGTCTTGATCAGGATTTTCTTACCGCTTGTCGACGTGCCATCAGGCGTGAAGTTCACCTCGACTTCATCAGTCGCGCTCATCGCCTTAGTGGTGATGCCCAGCGCTTCTTTGAAGAGCTCGTCCGGTTTGATTTTATCGCGTGCCATAGGGGAGATATAGACCCCTTGGTCCGGCTTGCGAAGCTTTGATTGAACGCCGTGCTGGCCAGATTCCACGTTTTATAGTGAATTGAAGCGTAAGGCAGGAATCAGCTGCGGCTTTTTTGGGGGAACACAGTGCGTCAGACCAATCGATATGACCTTTTAAGGTTTGTTTTTGCTGCGATTGTTTTCGGCTGCCATGCGATCGTTCTGCCCGGCTTCGGCATCTCGCCAGAGATGGAGTATTTCTTCCTTGAGACGCTTGGCCGCGTCGCGATTCAGGGCTTCTTCGTGATTTCCGGCGCGCTGGTTCTGGGGTCGTTGGAGCGTAGCTCGTCTGTCGCCAGCTACGCTGCCAAACGCACACGGCGTCTTTATCCGGCGTATTTTGTGATCGTGATGACCTGCGCGATTGCCGCGCTCATTCTGGTGCCAGAGGCACGTGAAGACCTTGCGACGACGGCGAAATATATCGGCTACAATCTCGTCTTCCTGAATTTCCTGCAGCCGGACCTGCCGGGCGTGTTTGAAGGCCAGCGTTTTACGGCCGTAAATGGCGCGCTCTGGACAGTGAAGATCGAGGTCATGTTCTACATGGTATTGCCGATCCTCGTCTGGATGCTGAACCGTCTCGGAAAGTTCAGGTTTGTTCTGCTCGGTCTGATCTACATCGCCTCTGAAATCTGGCGGATCGGGCTGGAACAATACGGCATGGCGAATGGATCTGGCATTATTGTCCAGCTGAGCCGTCAGCTTCCTGGGCAGATGAGCTATTTCGTTGCCGGTATGCTGCTCTGGGAGTTCAGAGATATTGCGCGCAAACGCTGGGCAATCGTTGCGCTCATTGGCGTTGTTGGCTTGGCCGCATCCTATCTGCCCGCGCTCGAGCCGATCCGCGCGCTGACGCTGGCATGCCTGATTGCTGCGATTGCCTTGTCACCGGGACCTGAGCTTAACGCAGCCCGCTTCGGCGACTTTTCGTACGGCATGTATGGCGCGCACTTCCCTGTCACGCAGACGGTTATTGCTTTGGGCGTGTTTCAGACATCCATGGCGCTTGGCTATGTTGTCTCCACCATTGGGACGATGATTGCTGCAATCCTTCTCTGGAACTTTGTTGAGAAGCCCTTCCTGCATAAGGGGAACTGGTATCTCAGAAAGTCCAAAGAGGATGAGCAGGTGGTCGGTTAGCGGCCTTTGAATTCCGGTTTGCGCTTTTCAAGGAAGGCGCGAATGCCTTCGACATAGTCTTCAGTCGCAGCAAGCTTTGGCTGGACTTCAGCTTCCATGTCGAGCTGGGCGTGAATGTCCTGCGTGGAGGCCGCGTCAAACAGGCGACGTACTTCAGGATAGGCTTTGGTCGGCCCGTTCGCGAGACGGGTGGCGACGGCCGAGACCTCCGTATCGAGCGCATCATCTGCAACGCATTTCCAGATGAGGCCTTCTTTCTCGGCATCTTGGGCGCTCATCTTGTCGCCGAAAAAGGCCGCAGCCATGGCTTTAGCCCGGCCCATAGCGCGCGGGGCGTGCCAGCTTGCGCCAACATCCGGCACGAGCCCCAGCTGGTTGGTGAAGACGAGAATGAATTTGGCGCTTTCTGCTGCAATGGTGAGGTCTGCTGCCAGCGCGAGGCCATAGCCTGCACCTGCAGCCACGCCATTCACGCGGGCTACGGTCGGGAAGGGCAGGTTCATCAGGCGCTTGGCGACAAGATTGAAGCCATTATGCATATTCTGACGGGTAAACTCGCCGCGCTCGGCAGGTGTTGCGGGCGTGCGCGCCCCCGGTTTTGGTGACAGGTCTGCGCCAGAACAAAAGCCTCTGCCTGCACCGGTGAGGATCAGTACGCGAATATCCGGGTTGAGCGCCGCATCATTCAGATGCGCGTTCAGCTCTTCCAGCATTTGAGGGCTGAGGGCGTTTAGCGTTTTCGGGTTGTTCAGCGTGAGCGTCGCAATGCCTGCATCATCGACTGAAAATAGCGTCTGCGGTTCTTTTCCTGCATCACTCATAGCGTGCCTCCCATATATTTTCAGGAAGTGAAACACGCAGATTTTAGAGCGACAATCCGTGACGTAGCGTCGCCCGGCGAGGTTTTTTTATTCGCCGGTACGCTGGAATTATGGTTCTTCTGATAGATCGGCCTAAGCGACCTGAATCATGACTGCGCTTTCCGGCAGTTCCTGATCAAAGCAGCGCTGATAGAATTCAGCGACAGTCGGGCGCTCAAGCTCGTCACACTTATTTAGGAAGCTCACGCGGAAGGCCTGACCGATATCGCCAAAGATTTCAGCGTTTTCAGCCCATGTGATCACAGTACGCGGGCTCATGACGGTCGACAGATCACCATTCATGAAGGCGTTACGTGTGAGGTCTGCAAGGCGAACCATCTTGTCGAGGTCTTCCTTGCTGAAGTTTGGCAGTTTGGAGCTGACAATCTCAACTTCAGCGTCGTGATCAAGATAATTGAGCGTGGTCACGATAGACCAGCGGTCCATCTGACCCTGGTTGAGCTGTTGTGTGCCGTGATAAAGGCCGGTGGTGTCGCCAAGGCCCACTGTGTTCGTCGTCGCAAACAGGCGGAAGAACGGGTTCGGCGCGATGACGCGGTTCTGGTCGAGCAGTGTCAGTCGGCCTGAAGCCTCAAGAATACGCTGGATAACGAACATAACGTCCGGACGGCCTGCATCATACTCGTCGAACACGATTGCGACAGGGCGTTGAAGCGCCCATGGCAGAATGCCTTCGCGGAATTCAGTGACCTGCTGTCCGTCTTTCAGAACGATTGCGTCCTTACCGACAAGGTCGATACGGGAAACGTGGCTGTCGAGGTTCACGCGGATAAGCGGCCAGTTCAGGCGCGCAGCAACCTGCTCAATGTGCGTGGATTTACCCGTACCGTGATAGCCCTGAACCATGACGCGGCGATTGTGCTGGAAGCCAGCAAGGATCGCCATCGTGGTTTGCGGGTCGAACCGGTAATTCGGGTCCTCTTCCGGCACATACTCCGTTTTGGTGGAGAAGGCGTCGACCACAAGGTCTGAATCAATGCCGAACACGTCGCGCACGCTGACCTTCAGGTCAGGTGTGAGTGTTTCCAGTTCAGGAGCGTCAGTGATCACAGACATGCAGCAGTTTCCTCAGATTTTCTGAAAGCAGTTCTAGCCCGCAAAGTCGGAAAGTCCATTCCTCAGCGAGGAAAATGGGCGCTATGTCTCACCAGACGAATGCGGGAAGGGATAAAACCCTTAGTCGCTGCCAGTCAGGCCAGCAGCTTTCAGGGTTTTGAAGGCTTTGATCACGCGTGCAAGCTTATGCTCGGACGAGCGGTCGCCGCCATTGGCATCCGGGTGGAATTTTTTGACATATTCGGAATAGCGCTCGCGGATTTCCGTCGGACCTGCTGTTTCCGGCAGATCGAGATCTGCAAGTGCGCGGACCTGAAGGCGCGTGCGGCCTGTCTGCTTGCGAGAGGCCTTCAGCGCGTTTTCATCAACGCCATGGCTGGCCGCCCACATGCGCGGGTCACCGGAACGCAGCTTAGTTTGCGCACCATTCGGGCCAGTGCCGAATTTCCACGTTTTACGGTGACCGTAGGCAGCCTTCTCCGAGAAGGCTTTTGCTTGCGACTCGGTCATGCCGTCAAAGAAGTTCCACTTTTTATTATATTCTGCCGCGTGACGCTGACAGAAATTATGGTGGCCACCGCCATGCTTGGGCGATTTGAAATCGCCGGCTGCATCGCAGCCCTTATGTTCGCAGGTAACAGCTTCTGTTTCCGGCTCGGATTCAGCAGTACCAGACTTTCCTCGACGTTTCTTGGAAGCGCCGATAGAGATGTCTTTGAACTTTGGGCGGTATTCATACGCAGATGTCATAAAGCGATAATGCTCCGATACGCGAAAAGAGGCAAGAATTGACAAGCAGACAAAATCGAATAGAGGTGCGCCTTCGTGCCGATTTTAACCCTTCTGATCTGAAGGTGGTCGATGAATCCCATACGCATGCTGGTCATGCCGGCGCAGGGGATGAGGGCGAATCCCATTTCTATGTGGAAATTGTGTCTGAGGCCTTCGCTGGCAAGAGCCGCGTTGAAGCTCAGCGCATGATAAATGAAGCCCTGCGCGAGGAATTCGACACAGGGCTTCATGCATTACGTATGAAAACGAAAGCCGCTTAGGCGTTATTCGGTTGTCGCTGCGGCCGCCAGTTCGGCCGCATGCGCTTCAGCAGCTTCCAGAACGCGAAGCGAGTTGCCGCCCATAATATTTCCGATATTTTCCCAGCTATAGCCTTCGTCCAGAAGGCGTTGCGTGATGGCCGGATAATCAGAGACATCTTCCAGGCCAATCACGCCGCCGCCGCCATCCCAGTCCGGGCCAATGCCGACATGTTCAGGCCCGATGACGCGAAGCGCGTGGAGGAGCTGCTCCATGAAGTCTTCAAAGTCCGCGCGCTCTGGCGGGAACTGGGCGTCGACCTCGTTCCGACGCGCGATGTAAACTTCATATTCCTCTTCCGTCATGTCTGCAGGAGAGGTTGAGAACTCGGCGCGCATGGCACGCATGGCTGCATCACGTTCCGGATTTTCAGGGAATTGTTTCAGATAGCTGCCAAGCGCGTTGATCTGAATAACACCGCCATGTTCTGCCAGCGTGCGAAGTCGCTCATCATCAATGTTGCGCGGGTGCATATAGATCGCGCTGGTGCCGGAGTGCGACAGGATAATTGGCGCGCCGGACAGCTCGATCAGGTCATCAAACACGTCATCAGCGGCGTGGGACCCGTCGAGCACCATGCCGAGACGGTTGGCTTCGCGGACGAGCTCTTCACCCAGTGGAGAAAGCCCGCCATAGGCCTGCTGGATGTCTGTGCCGGAATCGGCAAACTGGTTGTTCCGGAAGTGAACCGGACCAACCATGCGAACGCCGAGATTATAGAATGTCTCAAGCAGGGAGACGTCTGTGCCCAGCGGATAGCTGTTCTCAATGCTCATCATCACGACTTTCTTGCCTTCATTGGCAATGCGTCGCGCGTCTGCGGCTGTGTCAGCCATCTCGAATTCGTCAGGGTTTGCCGCAACCATTTCACGTACGGCAACGGCGCGCATAATCGCGACATCGCGCGTCAGCTGGTAAGAGCGCTCATCCAGCGGGCCTTGCGGCGTGTAGAGCACCCACCAGCCACCGTCGAGCCCGCCTTCTTCCATACGCGGCCAGTCTACCTGAGAGTAATCCAGCGCCGCATCATGGCGCTCCATGATATCAAAGCCCGGCTGGACGAGGTTAGCAGGCGTATCAAGGTGGGTATCAAGGATAATCAGTCCCTGATGCTGTTCCATGAAATCTGGCTCTGCGGCTGGTTCCTGGCTTGTCGCTGTCTGGCAAGCCGCGAGGGCGAGTACAGACACAAGGCCTGCTGTCGTGCTTTTGAAGGGTGTCATCATCTGGTCCATACCTCCGGAGTTTTCCGAACCTATTCTGAACTTTGATGCGGCGTCCAGCAAATCAGGCGGCGGTGGGCACTGACTTCAGGCGCGCCTGTTTGATGATCAGGTCTGCTTGATTATTGAGACGGCCAAAATCTGGATTGGTGAAATAATCGGCGCAAATCAGAGGTTTGGCGATAAAGTGTGCAAATAATAGTGGAAATCACATTCGCGTGAAATGCTTCTGGAGGTCATGAATTCTGTGAATATGCGTAGTCTTCGGTCAGTGTGTTTAAACAAATAGCTCAACATTTGGAAATAAGCATTATTCTATTGTAGAGTTGTAATATTCGCTTCACCCTTTTCTGAACTTTTGTGACAGACAGAGGGGTGAAACAGATGACAAGAGCGAAACACTTAAAGAAATCACTTCGGGCAATAGCGCTGACGACTGTATTCGGTCTGACGGGATTTGCAGGCTATGCGCAGGATGCTGGCGATGAAGAAAACCGACTGACGACTGTGACAGTCGAAGGGCGCCGGATTTCTCAAAACGATGAGGCTATTGGCCTTGGTGAGGCAACGAATACTGTTGCTGTAACCCGCGAAGAACTTTTGTCGGCGCCGTCCGGTATTTCGGGTCTGAAAATGCTGGAGTCTCTTCCGGGTTTTAACGTTCAGACGGATGGCGCGCTCGGGCTGTACGAGTTCGGCAACTCGGTCACTGTCCGCTCTTTTAACCTGCAGCAGATTGGCTTTGTGCTGGACGGTGTGCCGATGGGGCGTTCCGACGCCTTCGGCGGCAGCCCGATTTTCCGTTATGTGGACAATGAGAATCTGGGGTCCGTGGTGGCGTCGCCTGGTGCAGGCGATGTCTCGCTTCCAAGCTATTCATCGCTTGGTCCCATTGTGTCCTACAATACAACGGATCCGGCCGATGAACTTGGTGGAATGATTTCCTACACGATCGGTGATGATGATCTGGAGCGTAGTTTTATCCGTCTCGATACGGGCGATATTAACGGCTTCTCGGCGTATTTCTCGCGATCAAAAACGGACTCAGGCCTCTGGCGTGGCGCGGGCTCCATTGACCGCGAACACCTTGAGGGCAAGGCGGTCTATGAATGGGATGACACAACATCCCTGACGTTCGGATATGTCGCCAACGAGTTCTTCGATTACGACTCTCCGTCGGGGCCGGCCAGCACGTTCGAAAATGACTATTACTTCGGATATTCTGCCACCATTCCCGATGGCTGTATTCAGCCTTACACAGATGCGAATGGCGATCTGATCTATCCGTTCGACTATAACGGAGACGGCGTTGCTGACAGCAATGACTTCTCACCAACCTTTATCGGGTCAACCTGCACCTCTTACTTCGAGGACAGGATCAATATCCGGCAGGACTCTCTCTACCACCTGACATTCGAAACCGATCTGACTGACAGCATCGATGTCTTCGCGACCTATTATCTGGAAGACAAAGACGGTTTTGGCGTGTCGCCGGATGGCTTCTCCAACACGTTGGGTCGCTATAACGATCAGAGCAATGTGGGCCTTAATGTCGTATTCCCGCGGGGTGTCCAGTACGGTCTCTCCACCGTTGGCGGCGAACGTGAAGGCTTCCTTGCAGGTGGTGAATGGCGCATTGCGAACCATACGATTTCCGCCGGTTTCTGGATTGAGGACGAAACCTATAACCGGACGCAGCTTCGCCTGAACAAAGTCGGCGGCAGTCAGAATGGCGCCGTGCTGTTTGACGAGGTCGCTTACTTCCGCCGGAACTACACCACGACACGTGAAACAACGCAGCTTTATATCTCTGACGTCATGAGCTTCCTTGATGACCGCCTGAATGTGGAAGTCGGCATTAAGAGCCTGTCGGTCGACTACACACTCAACGGCTATCGTGACTTCAATGACTACGCGATCCGTGATGCGACCGCGCCGGGTGGAAGTCTTCCGGGCTACGGGCCGCAATCAATTGCCGCCGAGTATGAAGAAAACTTCCTGCCGATGATCGGCGCGGTTTACGACCTGAACGCAACGGACCAGGTCTTCGGTTCATGGTCTCAGAACTTCGCTCTGCCACGCGGTGCAGACGATATTTTCGACAACGCAACGTCGACACCGCTTCCGGCCCCTGAAGGTGAAACAGCAGAGAACTTTGAAATTGGTATTCGTACCAATCGCTCGCAGTTCTTTGGTGCGGCGACGGCCTACTACACCTCGTTCGATAACCAGCTTCTCGCAGCGAGCGTGATCAACCCGGCTACCGGCCAGCCTGAAGCGTTCTACATCAATGGCGGCGAAGTGACGGCTTATGGTGTTGAATTGTCGGGCGTTTACCAGCCGGACTATTTCAGAGACATGCTCTATTTCAACGGCAACCTCACCTATAACAGCACTGAGGATGCCAATGGTCTTGAGCTTGCGGACAGCCCGAACTGGATCATCACCGGCGGTGTGACCTACGAGCCGACCGAATGGCTGGTTGCGAACGTGACCGGTAAGTTTACTGGCGAGCGCTTCTCGACATTCTCAGAAACGGCGCCGGTCGATTCATTCACCGTGTTTGACGGCTATGTAGATATTGGCGGCCCGAACGATTTCGGCATGCCGGACAATATCAGCCTACGTCTTAACGTGAATAATATCTTCGATGAAGAAGTGCCGACAGCTTTCATCTTCGCAGGATCGGCCTTCTATCGGCCGCTCAATCCGCGCACCTTCCAGGCAACCCTCACGGCGCGCTTCTAACAGTTCCCTAAGGGAAGAAGCCCATAACAAAGAAAGCCCTGGTTGCTGCCGGGGCTTTTTAATTTTGCGGGTTAAACGCTTTCGTCCTGCTTCACGCGCAGGGCCGTAATTATTTAGCGGAAGCACGAAGTTTCTTTGTATGTTTACAATGCTATCCTGCTACCTTTGGTGTGCTTTTGATTCGTATTTCACTTTCAAGCTCGATCACTTAAACTGGTAGGAACTAGACATGGCTTTTTCAGCAACTGCATTAAAAGTAATGATCGCGACGCCCAGTGACGTTAAAGTTGAGCGGAATCATGTCCGAGAGATTTTACACGATTGGAACGATTTGAATTCTGAAACCGCGAAGACTGTTTTGCTTCCGGTTGGGTGGGATTCTCACGCATACCCCGATTTAGCTGGCCGTGCCCAAGAACACATCAACAGGACTGTTTTAGCCGACTGTGATCTGCTGGTCGGTGTATTCTGGACGCGATTAGGGTCTTCGACGGGAGTAGAGGTTAGCGGCACGGTTGAAGAAATAAAAACTCATTTTAGTCAAAAGAAGCCTACGATGGTCTATTTTTCTAGTGAACCCGTAGCTTTAGATAGCGTTGAGTCGTCGCAATATGAAGCTCTAAAGAAATTTAAGAAATGGTGCCAAGACAACGGTTTGTACCATGCGTATGAAAACTCGACCGAGTTTAGAGATGCGTTCCGGAAACATTTGCAACTTATTATAACTAAGAATGAGTATTTGAGTTCTCAGATTCAGTCTGTTGAGGAAACGTTCGCACTTCCTGAGCTGCTACCGTCGCAGATTGGTGTTCAGATTAGCGACGATGCTAAGGAAATGTTGGCAGAAGTGGCAAAAGACCGAAACGGAGTTTTGACCTGCCTACGACATTTAGGTGGGCAAGATATACAGTCTGGCGGTCGCTCTTTTGTATCCTCGAATGATCGACGCGAAATAGCAAGATGGGAAGCTGCTATGGAACAACTCGAACGAAATGATTTCATTCGAGACCGTGGCTACAAGAGGGAAATTTTTGAAATAACCAACGAAGGCTACAAGCTCGCTGATTCCCTCGGAATTTAAACGCTTTCGTCCTGCTTCACGCGCAAGGCCGTAATCTGGTTACGGGATTTGCGCAGGATATCGAACTGATAGCCATGGAAGGAGAAACGCTGGCCAGGTTCCGGAATGGTCTGCGCTTCATGGATGACGAGGCCGGCAATCGTGACGGCTTCCTCGTCTGGCAGATTCCAGCCAAGAGCCCGGTTGATATCGCGGATGGTAACAACACCATCGACATTGACCGAGCCATCCGGTTGCTGGCGAACACCCTGAACCGGAATATCGTGCTCGTCGCGGATATCGCCGACAATCTCTTCCAGAATGTCTTCCAGCGTGATCAGACCTTCGAGCGCGCCATATTCATCGACCACAAGGGCGAAGTGGTTACGCTTTTTCAGGAAGGCATCGAGCTGTTCCTGAACGGTCAGCGTTTCCGGTACGAACCACGGTTCACGCATAATGCCTGCAATATCGAGCCCAGACAGGTCGCCATGCATAGGCGCAACGGCGCGAAGCAGGTCCTTTGCGTGCAGAATGCCGACAACTTCATCCGGATTGCCGCGATAGAGCGGGATACGCGTGTGCTGACTGGAAAGCGCTTCCATCACGATCTCGCGCACCGGCGCATCGGCATCAATCATATTGATGCTCTTACGGTGGATCATCAGATCGCCAACGACGAGGTCTTTCAGGTCCAGCGCACCGACAAGCATATGACGGTCCGCTGTCTCCACGCCGCCTTCGGAGTGGTGCAGATCGATCGCGCCGCGAATTTCTTCTTCGGCGGAGACCATGCCTTCATCGGTACGAATGCCGAAAATGCGCAACGTCACGCCGACAATTGCCTGAATGACAGCAACGATCCATCCGAGCGACTTCACGAGGAAGGTCACCGGGCCGGATACGCCCATTGCCATATTGTCCGAGTTCGAGATCGCGTAAGTTTTCGGCAGAACCTCTGCGAAAACGAGTACGAGCACCGTCATTACGGCGGTGGCGATTGGAACGCCGGCATCGCCGAACATCTCAAGGAAGAGAGCCGTCGCAATGGCGGATGCCAGAATGTTGACGAGGTTATTGCCCAGAAGAATGGCGCCAATCAGGCTTTCGCGATTGGCGAGCAGGCGGTTCACCCGCGCAGCACGAGGGTCGCCATCTTTCTCAAGGCCATGCATGCGTGCACGCGACGCAGCGGTGAGTGCGGTCTCAGAGCCAGAGAAAAAGCCCGAAAGACACAGCAGGAAAATAACGGCAGCGAATGGCCACAGTGTGGTCATCAGAGTTTCGTCTCAGCCTCCAAGAACGCGCGGAGCGGCGCAATTTCTGCTCCTTTTTGCACAAAGGACTTACCAATCCCTTCCGCAAGGATCAAAGTTAGTGATCCCGATTCTACTTTTTTATCCTGGAACATGTGTTCCAGAAGCTCTTCAGCCTCGAAGCTGCCCGTATTGAGGGCGCTGAGGGTCGGCGCGAGGCCGGATGTCTCGATAAGGCGTTCGGCGCGCACAACATCCTGTCCCGGGCAGATGCCCAGTTCGCGGGAATAGCGGTATGCCATACACATGCCTGTCGCGACAGCTTCGCCATGCAGAACGCTTCCGTCAAATCCGCGCGCTTTTTCAATCGCGTGCCCGAATGTGTGACCAAGGTTTAACAGCGCCCGTCGGCCGCGCTCGGTTTCATCCGCCGATACAACATCAGCTTTGGATTCGCAGGAGACTTTCACGGCATTTGCCAGCGCGTTTACGTCGCCAGACAAAATGTCCGGTGTGGCAATTTCCAGATGCTCGAAGAAGTCCGGGCGGTCGATCAGGCCGTATTTGATGACTTCGGCATATCCTGCATGCCATTCGCGTGGTGGCAAGGTTTTCAGAAGCGAGATATCGGCCAGAACCAGAGCGGGCTGGTTGAACAGGCCGATCAGGTTCTTACCAAAGCTGGAATTGATCGCGGTTTTGCCGCCAACCGAGCTGTCTACCTGCGAAAGAAGCGTTGTCGGCACCTGCACAAATGGCATGCCGCGCTTCATCAGGCCTGCTGCAAGACCGGCCAGATCGCCGATCACGCCGCCGCCAAAGGCGATCAGCACGTCATTGCGCTCCGCCTCATGGCTGATCATCCATTCGAGAACCGACTGGAGATTGGCAAAAGATTTTGTCGCCTCACCAGCAGGCAATATATTGGCAATCGCTTCAATGCCGCCGGTCGCAAGGTGAGATTTCAGTGCGTCGCCATGGTTGTCCCAGACATTTTCGTCCGTCAGAACGAAAACGCGCCGCGCACCCTTTTTCATGATGCCGGAAAGGCGTTTGGAGATGGAGGATAATACCTCGCCACCAATCACAATATCATAGGAGCGATCTGCCAGATCGACACGAACCAGAGTTTCAGACATCAGCTTTGGTATAATCCTCAAGCGCTTTCAGGATCGCATTGACTGCTGTTGAATGCGGTCCTTCGCGGCTGTCTATCACGATATCGGCCTCTGCATAGACAGGGTTTCGCGTTTCCAGCAGATCAGCGAGACGCTGTTTCGGGTTTTCGGTCTTCAGAAGCGGGCGTCCGTCTTTCCGGCTGACACGCTTCCAGAGCGTTTCAAGGTCGGCGCGCAGCCAGATTGTGACGGCATGCTGTTTCAATGCCGCGCGAATATCCGGGTTCATGAAAGCACCACCACCGGTGGCCAGAATATGCTGCGGGCCTTCTAATAGGCGCTCAATCACGCGCTGCTCGCCGCGGCGAAACTCGGTTTCGCCATGTACTGAGAAAATATCAGTGACAGACAGGCCTGCAGCCAGCTCGATCTGCTCATCGCTGTCATAAAAGGGGAGGTCCAGCGTATCGGCGAGGCGTCGACCGACGGACGACTTACCCGCACCCATCAGACCGATGAGTGCAATTGTTTTGCCGTTTGCCACTTTCTGGGCAGATTCTTCAGTATCAGTAGGCACTTCACTTATGCGCATCTGATTTTGCGCCTCCACAAAACTCGCGATTATACATAAAGGTGAGGTGCAGCAAATATGATGCAAGGCGATAAAGGTTTGAAATGCGAGCTTTCCTGATCATTCTCGTTCTGGCGGTTGTCCTGATTGGCGGCGCTATCTTCTGGCTGGCTGGCAGTGCGGTGAAAAATCCACCGTCGACTGGCGAGCAGCGTATTGAGGTGGAACTCGATGTTTAAACAGAGCCTGACGGCCATTGCCGCTGTGCTGGCGGTAAGCGCTGTGCCGGTGACGGCCTCGGCGCAGGGTTTTCTTGAGAGCACGGGACTCGGCGACATCGACCCGTGGGGTGTCGGTACGATCTCCCGTGCTGACGGCGCTCTGCCACTCACTATGTGGGAAGGCAGCACGACCGAAGATCTTCTGCCGCTTTTTGCGCGTCTCAACCCGCGCGGCCTGACGCCAACTATGAATACCTTCCTGCGCCGCGTGCTCTTATCGCCGTCACGCGCGCCTGAAGGGGCCGGTGCAGAACAGCTTCTTGCCCAGCGTATGCGCCTGATCTGGAGCCTTGGCGAACTTGAGGCCTATGAAGAGATTGCGCGTCAGCTGCCAAACGCAGACGGTATTTTGTCAGCGCGAGAAGCGCGCATCGAAATGCAATTCCTGCGCGGTAACCTCGCGTCTGCCTGCTCAAACGTTCGCGCGTCCACTGAAGCCAACGCTTATCTCTATGCGGCACGTGCTGGCTGTTTTGCGCTGGAAGGCAATTATTCGTCCGCCAATCTGGCGCTCGAGCTTGCTGCAGAGCTTGGAACGCCTGACCCTTGGATCACCACGGCAATCGGCGCGATGCAAACCATGCCAGCCGAACCAACAGAGCGCGATATTGAACGCCTGCCTGCCGCGAGTTTTGCGTCCGGCCTGACAACGGCATTGTCACTTGCGGGCAATTTTCCTGTCCGCGATGAAAGCTTTCAGGGGCTGAACCCCGGCTTTGCACGCGAAATTTCCGGCCGTAACGACATTTCCCGCGAACTTCGTATCCAGATGGCGGATGTCGCGACGTTTGCAGGCCTGATGACCACGCAGGAGCGGTCTTCTGCGTATCGTCTGGAGCCGGTTCCGGCACCGCCAATGCCTGTCACGGGTGAAGCGCCAGCCGAAACCGAAGAGACCGACACGCCTGATATCAATGCGCCTGTAAATGCGCTGGATGAAGCCCTGCAAATGGCTGCTGATCGCGGCGCAGAAGAGGCTGATCTGGTTGTTGCAATCCGACGTGCGCTCGCCCAATCGGGGTCGAATACGGTTTACTTTACCGAGAACGCTCGACTGCTTCTGCCGGTCATGACGCGTCTTCGCGACCTTGATGCGCTCGGTCAGAACGGCGAATACTTCGCTATTGCAGCTTTTGCTGCCGGTGATCAGCGTCAGGCGACCCGCTTCCAGCGTGTCTCGGAAATTGAAGGCGGTCCTGAGCCCGATCTTTTCCTGAAAGCCTGGGTGGATGGTCTTCGTGTTCTTTCCGGAACCGACCGGTCTCCGGCGTCTGCGCGTCTTGCTTCGACCCAGCTTGCGCAAGCAGCAAGCGGTGATGGCCAGACGGCTGCGGCAGCAGAGCTTCTCTATTCGCTCCTGATGGTGGACGGCGTGCTGTCCCATGAGGCGCGTGATTTCCTGTCGGGCACGGCAGGCGATACGCTCTCAGAAGGCGACCAGCTGGATATCCAGACGCAAATCCTCCTCACATCCGGTCTTCGCGGTGGTGCAACGGGTGAGGGGCTTCTGCGTCTCGTCAGTGCCCTTGGCCGTCGTCCGGACACTTATGCGCCGGAAGACATTGTGGACGTGATCGAGCTATTGCGTGCAACCGGCTACACGACCGAAGCGCGTGCGCTCGCGGTTGAGGCGCTCGGCTTCCACCAGATCAGGAACTGATGTGACACCGGACGATCGCTCCCGGATTGATGCCTATCTTGAAATGCAGGCGGTCGAACGGGCCGCCTCGGAAAATACGCTGGCGGCCTATCGGCGCGATCTGAAAGATGCGGCCGCCTTTCTCTCTACGCAGGGAACAGACCTTGCGAGCGCCGACCGTGAAGAACTGACGGCCTATCAAAGGGCGCTGTCTGATGAAGGCTTCTCGGCGGCAACCATTGCGCGGCGCATTTCTGCGCTTCGCCAGTTTTACCGGTTTGAAGTGGAAGATGGGCTGCGCGATACCAACCCTGCGCAAGGCTTGTCGTCTCCGGATGCAACGCGGCATGTCCCAAAGGTTCTCTCCCGCGATGACGTGGCAGCTTTGCTGGCCGCCTGTGAAGGCGAGGAGAGCAAAAATGTCCGCGATCTTTGCATTCTGGAACTTGTCTATTCGGCAGGCCTGCGCGCCTCAGAAGTCTGCGCACTGCCCATGGCCGCCCTTCATACCGTGCGTGACGGCTATATTCGGGTGCTGGGCAAGGGCCAGAAAGAGCGGCTTTGCCCTGTGGGCGGTCCCGCGCAGCGTGCGCTGGACGACTGGCTGATCGAGCGTCATGCGCATCTGCCTAAAAAGAACCGGGAAGCGGCAGAGCGCTTTGTTTTCCCGTCTGGCGGCGTGGACGGGCACATCTCGCGGCGCACACTGCAGAACATTATCCGCGACCGGTCTTTGAAAGCGGGCCTCAACGCGGCTGATATCTCACCGCATACGCTGCGCCACGCGTTCGCGACCCATATGCTGCAGGGCGGGGCGGACCTTCGAACCGTGCAGGTTCTGCTCGGCCATGCCGACATCTCTACCACCCAGATTTATACCCATCTTCTGACAGAAGATCTGGCCGACATGCTTGCTGCAGCGCACCCGCTGGCGCAGTCTTCCCGCAAAAAATAACCCGTAAAGGCGCGGCGTTTCGGGCGATCTGGAAATTTTCCCTTCACATTGCAGTGCAGCAGACATAGTTTCCCCCTCAAATACAAAACAACTTCAAGCCTCGGGGAACACAGTATGTCAGCGACGAAACCGCCACAGCTCTTCTACAAGTCACTCGCCATTGGTGCGCCTGCGCCGCTTCGTGAGCAGCCGGTGAATGTCGAGCGCATGATCCACTTTGTGCCGCCGCATCTTGATAAAGTGCGCGCCAAGGTTCCGGATATGGCGAAGAAGGTCGATGTGATCCTCGCAAACCTTGAGGATGCTATTCCGGCAGACGCAAAAGACGCTGCGCGCGCTGGCGCTGTCGAAATGGGCAAAACAGTTGATTTCAAAGCCTCCAATACAGGCTTCTGGTCCCGCGTAAATTGCCTGAACTCCCCTTGGTTTCTGGAAGATGTGACCACGCTTCTGGCCGAAGTCGGCGATGCGCTGGACGTTCTGATGATCCCGAAGGTTGAAGGCCCGTGGGATATTCACTTCGTTGACCAGCTTCTGGCGCAGCTTGAAGCCAAGCACGGCATTAAAAAGCCGATCGGCATCCACGCGATTCTGGAAACAGCCGAAGGCGTGAAAAACGTTGAGCAGATCGCGCTCGCGTCGCCGCGTATGCACGGCATTTGCCTCGGCCCGGCGGACCTTGCTGCGTCCCGTAAGATGAAGACGACGCGCGTTGGCGGCGGTCACCCGTTCTACCGTGTGATTGAAGATCCGGTCGAAGGCCGCGAACGCATGAATGCGCAGCAGGACCCTTGGCACTACACGATTGCGCGTATGGTTGATGCCTGCGCGTCTGCCGGCATCAAGGCGATGTACGGCCCGTTCGGCGATATCTCCGACCTCGAAGCCTGCGAACAGCAATTCCGCAATGCCTTCCTGCTTGGTTGCGATGGTGCATGGTCGCTTCACCCGAACCAGATCGACATTGCGAAAAAGGTCTTCTCACCAGACCCAGACGAAGTGAAGTTTGCGGCGCGCATCCTCGAAGCTATGCCGGATGGCACAGGCGTTGTGATGCTCGACGGTAAAATGCAGGACGATGCGACCTGGAAACAGGCGAAAGTCATCGTCGATCTGGCGAAACTCGTCGCCCAGAAAGACCCTGAATACAAAGAAGCCTACGGGTTTTAATGTAGCAGGAATGTACAACAGAAGCCTCGCCGGATCAGGTGGGGCTTTTTTGTTTTCGTTAGACGCCAGTCCGCTGCCTGTGCAGGGCGGCAGGTGTAAGACCGGACATGGCTTTCACATCGCGCGCCATATGCGCCTGATCTGAAAACCCGAAATCGTAAGCGAGGCCCGCCCAATCCGGCGTTTCATAGCGCATCGCCGTTTGAACCAGTCTCTGATGGCGGACATAGCGCGCATAGGCTTTGGGCGAGAGGCCTATCCGTTCCGTGCTGACCCGTCTCAGCGTTCGCGCTGACATATTTGCAAATTCTGTCAGCGCGTTGATGTCCAATTGCCCGTCATGCTCACGAATAGCCTGCAGCGCCGCAAACATGTTGCTCGCTACTGGTGCAATCGTCTCGATCTGACGGGAGATGAGGTGCAGCAATGCCTCTGCAATCGTCTCTGCCGCTGCGCCGCTTTCAGCCAGCCCACGCAAATGATCGCCTGCGAGGATGAGATGGTTCGGCCAGTCCGGAGTCAGGTCTGAAATCTCTGACGGTCTGAGGCCAAGCAGAGGGATCGCATATTCGGGGAAAAGCCGTGCGGCGATAATCTCCAGCCCATGTGGCGTATCCTGAGAGACCGGCTGCGTCACAGGCCCGAGCACGCGAAGCGATATCTCTTCCACGCTGCCGTCAGCGCCAAACCGACGAAATACCGCCAGACAGGTTTTCCAGTGGCCGGTCAGTGTCTGGCGCGACAGGGTTCGGCCCGCCCCGCCATATATCCAGAGGCTTTCCACGCCGCGCGGCAGGTCTTCGGGCGTGTCATTCCAGCGATATTCGCCCAGCGGGTCGCAAAACGGCAGGCGAACCGAGGTTTGGCCGATATCTTCAATCCGCGTAGCGCCCGACATGCGAGCGAGCCTCTCTAACGAAGGAGAGACCGACATGCTGAATCGACTGGCCTGCATTATCTGCGCCTCTTGTATTGCCCTGACCGCGCCGGCAATCGCGGATGGCCATGCGCATGAAGAGCTGATCATAACCGAGAACGGCATCACATGGCTCGACCTTCCAGATCACAAAAACGGCACCACGACATTTGATCTCTGGATGTCGCCGGGGCGGGCCTTTACCGGATTTCTGTTCCGCGCGCCCGACGCGCAAAACGGTGAAATCCTCTATCTGCGCCACCATCAGCAGGGCAATCCGGACGCCTGGCAGTATCACCCGCGCTATAACGGGCATCAGGCTTATCAGATCTATCAGGGCGACGGTTTCGCAGGCGTGACGAATGTCGCCATGGGGGACTGGGTGAGCGGAGAACTGATCGTGTCCGACGATCAGGCCATTTTGCGCGTGAATGGCGAGGTCGTCGCTGCGGTCAGCGACCTCATCCGCGACCCTGCGTCCGGGCAGATTGGCGTCTGGTCCTTGCGGGGTGAGCGTCGCTTCCGCAATCTGAGCTTCTCGCCCGAGGTTGAAGACATTTCCGCGCTCGTGGCACCGCCGCAAGAGCCGGTCTCGTCAGAGGGCCTCATCGCAGACTGGTCATTCAGCGCGCCGGTCTCCGCTGAGGCGGCGATCAGCCCCGAGGGTGTTGTTTATGGAGACGCGCTGTCTGCAGGCCATAGAGGGCTTGTGGATATGAACCAGCTTGCGCCGCTCTCACCTGAGGCAAACACCATCTTTGCGTCCGTCACGGTGGCGTCGCCCGAAGCGCAAATGGTGCTGCTCGATCTGGCATTCTCCGATAAGGCCAGCGTGTTCCTGAATGGCGCGCTTCTCTATTCCGGTTCGGATGTTTTCCTGACGCGGGATTACCGCTTCCTCGGTACGGCGGGCTTTAACGATACCGTCCCGCTCTATCTCTCCGCTGGCGAGAACCAGCTTGAAATTGCCGTCACAGAACAGGAAGGCGGCTGGACGATTGGCGGTATTCTGCGCTGCGGTGAGGGCGTGACGACGCGTCTTCGCGACTAGCGGCCTAATCGACCGGCAATTCCCTAAGGAGAGGCTTGCGCGGTGCGGGTTTAGCTGACTATCTCCACCCTATGACGACTGCATCTGATACGACCCGTTTCTTTGATCTCGACCCGACTGATGACCCGAACAAATGGACGCTTGATGTCTCCATGGGTATTTCGGTTGGCCCGCCAAAGCACAAATTCCTGTTTGGCGGTGTGGGCCTTGCCTCTGCGATCCGCGCGCTGGAGCTCACCCATGAGCGACCGCTGATCTGGGCGACGGCGCAGTATCTCTCCTTCGCCCAACCTGGCGAGACGGTGAATGTGGATGTGCGCGCCGCGACGGAAGGCAAGAATATCACGCAGGCGCGTGTACTCGGCCATGTGGGCGACCGCGAAATTTACACCGTGAACGCCGCTGTCGGCTCGCGTGGCAAAGAGCTGGATCACCAATGGCTGGAGATGCCGGATGTGGCCCCGCCTATGGATTGTGAGGCGCTGCCGCGTTTCCGTCCGAAAGTGGATGACGAGCCGGATGATCTGCAGCAGCGTCTGCATACCCGTGTGGCCCATGGCCGTTATGGCAAGAAGCGTAATGAGGGCGGCTTGTCAGAAGATGGCCGCGCTGTGCTGTGGTCCCGCCCGATGGACCCGAACACGCCAATTGATGCCACCATGCTGGCGGTGATCGCGGATTTTGTGCCGGGCGCAACAGGCAATGCGCTGGGCCTGCAGGCGGGCGCAAACTCGCTCGATAACACCATTCGTATCCGCAAGATCGTGCCAACCGAATGGGTGTGCGCAGACCTGCATATTCAGGGCATTCATGACGGCTTTGTGCATGGCGAGGCGCGTCTGTTTGCCGAAGATGGCACGCTCATGGCCATCGCTTCACAGTCGGGTATTGTCCGCATCTGGGATGAGAACGGTAAGCGCTTTAAGTGAGCGGGTTGCAATCTGGATTTCTACATGCCTAGTTTATCAACTCATGCTGATGAGTTATCGAAGGCGAGTGGATGAGGCGGCGCAAAGCGGGCTATAGTAAAGGGGTGTTGTCTGCTCAGGCTTCGGACGAAGATTTAACCTGTAAACTGCCATTAATGCACGTTACTACTGTTGGGGCTGCTAGGGATATTCTGGCGGCTCGACAGCTCGAAGTATCCAAATGTGACGTTTTCGAAAAAGAGCTATTGTACTTTTTTTTAGCTAGACCGGATTATCGATTTAAGCACGGCGATGAAAAGCGCGAATTTCTCTCTTACTTCCCTGTAGTGCTAATTTTTAATCCAGAAACAGTCGCGCGAGTCTATCATGTTTACCCTTTTGACACAGGTGGAGCATCCGCGGGTCTTTTCGATGATCAAAGTGATGAATACAGCTTGCTCGAGGATTATGAGCTTAGTCCCAATCTGGAAGCAGCGTACAAGCATGTAGCGTGGGCATTCGGAAATGTGGAAAACTATTTGAAAGGCAATGTCGTTCTAAAGGCGAATGAGATTCCAGCTTTTGAGAGTGTGGTTCAAAGCTTCATTGCAATAGCTGGGATGGCATCAGAAGGTAGCAATAAGCCCGATAAGCGCGCGTCATCGATCGAAATAGCTACAGAGCACAATGTGTTATTAGAGAAAAATCTAAGTCGGATCATTGTGCCGTCGCAGATGCTATCTGACATGGGCAAAGATAACACCGAGATAATTGCGATATTGAACGAGTTGGATGTGCAAGTAGAAGTGTATGCTTGGGAACCTAACTCCATCCCCAATGAAAAGCTCTACGACTTGCGGGATACAATCTTATCGGGGCTTCTTGATGCCCAATAATCAAAATTCAGAAGCCTTGTATCTATGCGGCTATCTTCAAGGTTGGGATTCGAGTTTCGCAATACCTTTTTTCGGGGCTGGTGCTAACCCGAACAACTGGTATGTCATGCGCGTGAAAGGGTCTAATTTCGCTCATGAAACGATTGATGCCTTCGCTCAAACAGATTTATTCCCGAATAAACTAGTTGCTGATCCGCTTGCATGGCGCTTCGCAATTGATGATCCAGCGCCTCGAGTGCTTATTTGTGAAGGTTTGCCAATTATCGGTTCTCTTTCAGATCTGTATGCTAAAGTTTTCGATGATGAATTTGAGGGGCGTGTGGACGACCTCGCATTAGCAGATATTTCCATGAACTTCGATTTCTATCATTGGACAAGATCTATAGCCGCCTCCGCGGGTGGTATTGCAAAGCTCGGGTTAGACTCCGCTTTGACTTCTTGGATGCAAAATGTCCTGCCAAGAAAATTTCTTATCGCAGCTAATGCGCAGGACATCGAGTTGAAAATATTTGAAGTAAGACCAAAAAACCGTGAAGTTTTTATCTGTTATGATGGCAATGCTTCATTTGAGGATCTCGATTTTTTCCGGCGGCATATGGCTCAAGCTTTGAAACAATCATTTTCGACAATGGATTTTGTAGCTAACCGAGAAAACTTGATGATTGAATTGGCGCTCGGTAGTGAGCCAATTAGTCTTGAAAGCCAACCGCTGGTGGCCAACGTCGAAATAATGAACGAGCTCTTGTCCTATCAACATAACTTCAACATTGATGGAAAGGCGCCAATCAAGCTTCCTGATAAGCAAACATATGACAGAATCGTATCTGAATTGGTTCGTCAAAACTGGACGTTTAATCTGGTTCCTTTCAAAGAGAATTTATTTAATTAAAACAAAGTTTGCGTCGCTCTTCTTGAGAACTTGAAATTTAGAATTTCACTTACCACCGGCACATTCCTTACCATCTAAGCATGGGTTCCCGTCTCCACGGGAACCTGCCGGTCGAAAACCTTATCCAACCCTAGCTCCCCGATCCCATAATCAGCCTTATGACAGAAGAGGCCTACACCTTGCATCGCGTGACCGCGCCTGCGGCTGACCCACCGGGGCCAGCGGCATTTGCAGAGGATATCAAAGCGCTTCACACCCGCGCTGCTGCGCATCTGGATGCACATCTGCATCCCAATCCACCCGAAACCTATAACGAGCCGTGGACGCAGATGGAGCACATTTATGCGCGGGGGCTTCGCCAGTTCATTGCGCTCGCGGAATATGCGCTGCGCTGTTTTATTCTGGTTCTGGCTGGCGAGCTTCTTGGCACAGGAAACGGGCGCAAAGAGGTAGAAGCCTATCTTGACCGGCCAGAGCGCGAGCCGCCGCGTAAACGCCCTTATTCCATCTTTGCCGAGCATCAGGAAAAACGCCCCGCCAAGGGCAGTTTTACTGCGTTCTCTCCGCGCGCGTCAGCGCCGCGCAGGGGTAAGCGCAGCCCACGGCCGTTTGAGCCCTATGACTGGCAAATGGTTGATTGTTCGCGCCTTATGCGGCGGCTGAAACGCTTGCCGGATGCCATCGCCAATGCAGAGGCGCATGCCACCCGTCTTGCGGCGCACATCCTCTCCGGCGCTTTCGTGCTGAGCGAAGAGGAACTGACCGCCCCGCGCATATCGTCGCCATTGTCATCCCGGACGATGAAATCGATCCGGGACCCAGAAACCGGTCAGATCGTTTTCTCTGGATCCCGGATATGCGGGCCGCATTCCGGGATGACAGGATCACACATCCCTACTTACCCGGGCTTCTTCCGGTGTCTGCAGCATTGGTATCCGCCGCCTGATGTGATGGAGCGCGCCGATGACAGCGCGCGCAGCACACTTATTTCCCTGCACTATAAAGCGACAGAATCCCTTGAAATCCTGCACACCCGATTGGCCTGAGGCCTTTCGGGGCAAGGACGATTCGGCGAATTCGCTGAGAAGGAATTTTTAGAGAGGGTCGCGGTATTTTAAGGCTGATACGCTTCATCGATACAGCGGATGAGGCTGCCGTCTGGATCGCTCATATAGAAAAGTCGGATCCCGTGTGGTTCGGTTTTGATCTCGCTGAGTCGAAGTCCGGTGCGATCTTCGAGGCTGAGCGGCGCAGACAAAAATTCTGCGAACAGTGTGTCGAGTTCGGTCGTGCGAAAACAGACGCTGAACCAGCTCTCTTTGGGATCGATATCCATTGGAAAAAATTCGACGACCAGCGCGCCGCGCTTGAGGATCATCCAGCCTTTATCGCGATAAGAACGTTTGAAACCGAGCGCGCCGTAAAACGCTTCCGTGCGGTCAAAGTCTGCGCTCGGAAGATTTGGTGTCGCGATCTCAGGCATGATGACTACTCCGCAGGTGCGCCTTCAGCAGCAGCTTTTGCTGCCAGCTCAGCCTTGCGACGGTCTGAGGCTTTCTGCTTCACGCTCTCAGAGCGCAGCTGACCACAGGCGGCGAGAATATCGCGGCCACGCGGCGTGCGGATTGGCGATGAATAGCCGGCACGGTTCAGAACTTCGGCGAAGTTCTCAATCGTCTCCCAGTCAGAGCACTCATACTGAGAGCCCGGCCATGGGTTGAACGGGATGAGGTTGATCTTTGCCGGTGTGCCGCGAAGCAGGCGCAGAAGGTCTTTCGCCTCGGCGACGGAATCGTTCACGCCCTTGAGCATGACGTATTCGAATGTCACCTTTTTGGAGTTGCCGAGGTCCGGATATTCGCGGATCGCCTCGAACAGCTCTTTCAGCGGGTATTTCTTGTTGATCGGCACCAGCTCGTTGCGCAGATCGTCATTCGTCGCGTGGAGCGAAATGGCGAGCATCGCGTTTGTGCGGCGGCCAAGCTCCGGAATAAGCGGCGCGACACCGGCTGTAGAGACCGTGATACGGCGGCGACCGAATGAAATACCTTCATTATGGCTGATCGTGTCGATCGCTTCAGCGACATTGTCGAGGTTATAAAGCGGCTCGCCCATGCCCATGAAGACAATGTTGGTCAGCTTGCGGTTCTCGTTCGAGGTTGGCCATTCTTCCAGCGCGTCACGTGCAACCATGACCTGGCGGACGATCTCTGCCGCTGTCAGGTTACGAACGAGCTTCTGAGTACCAGTATGGCAGAAAGAACAATTCAGCGTGCAGCCGACCTGAGAGGAGACGCAAAGCGCACCGGCCCGGCCCACATCCGGAATGAAGACGGTCTCGGCCTCAGTGTTCGGGCCATATTCGATGAGCCATTTGCGCGTGCCATCAACAGAAACCAGCGCCTCTGTGATTTCGGGGCGTTTCAGCTCGAACCAGTCTTCGAACTCTGCGCGCTGCGCTTTGGCAATATCGGTCATGCCGGAGAAATCGCGGACACCGTAATGATACACCCAGCGCCAGAGCTGGCGCGCGCGCATATTGACCTTTTTCGGCTCAATGCCGCGGTCTTCAAGCGTCTTTTTAAGCGCGTCAAAACCAATCCCTGCGAGGTTTTCTTTAACGCAGGAAGCACGGTCGGCGTTTGCCGCGTGTGAAATGTCGAGGCTCTGGGTCAATGTATCAATCTCCGGAAGACCGGCCTGATATCATAAAAGGCCGGACCGGCCAAATCCCGAGTTCACAGATCAGCTATGAGTGATCAGCTACACAGAGACCGGGCGCGGTCGATTGCGCCGGATGAACCGGCCAGAGAGAAATGGTAGGCCACTTCAGTGTCGCGTTCGGATACGGCTTCAAGACGAAGCTCCGAGCCGCGTTTGATCGCGTCCTCAATGGCGCGTTCGTCGGAATTGTTCGCGAAGATCTCGTTGCGGGCCGTGTACATCATCCACGAACGACCGCCGACTTCAGCTGTCGCAGGCAGGTCTTCACGGAAATTGAAATTCGCACGCAGGCTGGCCTGAGGCAGCTGGGAATTTCGGAAATAGGTGACGAAGAAAACGACGTCGCCATGCTCTACATTGCGCGGCGCAAGGTCTTCGGCGCGCGTTGCGGCAAAGCAAACGGACTCGCCATTCACAATGTCCTGATAGACGGTCCAGTCGCGAAAAGCGCCTACATATTCAAAGGCCTGCGCTGGCAGTACTGTTGATGCGAGCAGGGTGAAAGCTGCGACAAACCGCTTCATTCTGAAATCATTCCCTCTTTAGTCCTTAATGACTAGCGTAAACTTGTGACGTAGTCGTTAATATGATCTGTACGCGACAAGGTTCCAACCTATCTGTGCAGTGACGATCTTTCTGTTAAGGTCGTGTACGCGGTTTAGTAAGTTTCTGGGAGGTATGTCTTGCTCGATCCGGTTCCGAACAAGCCAGGATTGGGTAAGAGCGAGCGCGAAGCCTTTGCGCTTGCGTTGCGCGATATTGCCGAGAGCAAATCCAAAGGCGCCTTCCGACTTCTGTTCGATTATTATGCTCCGCGTCTGAAGAGCTTCCTCATGCGTCTGGGCGCAGATGACATGCAGGCCGAAGAAATCGTGCAAGAGGTGATGGTCACTGTCTGGCGCAAGGCCGAACAGTACGATCCAAAGCAGGCTTCGCCGACGACATGGATTTTCCGCATTGCCCGCAACCGGCATATTGATGCCTTCCGTCGTCAGCGGCACCTGGATGCCCAGCCCGACGAACCTATGCTGTCGCCGGCTGAATTGCCCGAGCCCGAAGAGAGCTATCAACTCCTCGAAATCGAAGAGAATGTTCGCGAGGCGCTAAAGACGCTTCCGGAAGAACAGGTGGAACTTGTGAGGGCGTCTTTCTACGAAGGTTTGTCCCATTCGGAGATCGCTGAACGCAAGCAACTGCCATTGGGTACAGTAAAATCACGAATCCGACTCGCCTTTGAGAGACTTCGTTCCACATTGAGTAGGGAACTTTAGAAAAAACAGCTGAACACGGCTGAAAACTACGGGCTTTCCGGCCAGCGTCGGATAAAAGACTTTTGGAGAAGAGACGTGGAAGAAACAGATCTGGGACAGGAATTCTACAGCGCCTATGCCGCTGGAACTCTTGATCCGGCTTTGCGCCTTCTGATCGATACGCGCAAAGCGTTGACAGAAAATCAGACAATCCAGCCAGAGCTGGAAGATGTGATTGCAGGCGAATTTCTTGAACGCGAAGCACCGGCGCCAATGTCGTTTCAGGCGGTGGACCGTGCGCTCGCGAAAATCGACGAGTTAGGCCTCAGCAATGAGACATCACGTCAGGCGGCGCGCTCTGCTGCGACGATGATCAATGAGCTCGTCAGCCTTCCAGATCCGCTTCAGGATATTGTTCTGGAAACGTCAGTGCATTCCGGCTGGAAGTTTGGTGGACCGGGTATCCGTGTCATGCCGCTTGAAGTCAGCCCTGATGTAACAACAGAGCTGATCCGCTTCGAGCCGGGTCATGGCGCACCAAAGCACACACACTCCGGCTTTGAGTATACTCTCGTTGTGTCTGGTGGCTTCAGCGATGAGGCGGGATCTTATGGCCCTGGCGATCTGGCTGTGTCCGGCGAAGGCCGCGAGCACCGTCCTGTCGCGGACGAGGATGGCGTATGTATCGCGCTCATCGTGCGAGATGGTGGCCTGAAATTCTCCGGCTTTATGGGTGTGCTTCAGAAAATCTTCGGTTAGAACCGGGCAGTAAGTTTTTACTGCCGGGGTCTGACATGCACGTTTCCACTTATCTGATGTTCACCGGCGACGCGGAAGCGGCGCTGAATTTCTATCGTCAGGTTTTTCCTGACATGGAAGTTTCAGAGGTGAATCGGTATCCCGAAGAATCCGGTGAGTTGGCGGGTAAGCTGCTGCCAACGCGCATCGTGATCGGTGATCATAATATTATGCTCACTGATAGCCCGAACGTGCACCAGTTCACCTTCACGCCGTCCATGTCGATCTTCATCAACTTCGAAACCGAAGAAGAGCTTGTCGCCGTGCACGACCGCCTGTGCGCGGAAGGTGAACCGCTCATGCCGCTGGATGATTATGATTTCAGTCGGATGTTCGCCTGGATTCAGGACAAGTTTGGCGTGAGCTGGCAGCTAAACCTGCCCTGAGGCTTAAACGCGGCGTCCGCGCTGGAGCGCATCAAGCTCGCGCTTGGACATTGGCCCGCCCGGTTTGATCGGGCGTTCGGCATGGCGCCCCATGGAAATCATGCGGTCATACATGACCAGCGCCGCGGCAACGGATACGTTCACACAGAATTTGGTCGGGATTTTTACCGTGAAGGCGCACTTCTCGATCATTTCAGGGGTCAGGCTGCCACGTTCGCGGCCCAGCACATATGCGGCCGCCGTCGGGTGGCGAAAGCTCGGCAGATCAACGGCATCGTCAGTGAGCTCGACACCGACCAGCGTACAGCCACGCGGCAGCGCCATATCGTCGATTGTGTCCCATTGATAATACGGCACATGTTCGAAGCTTTTCGACGTGTCCGCTTTATAGACGGTACGGATTTTATCTGCGGCGTTGACCGAAAACGCGAAATTAGCACCAAAGGCATGTGCTGTGCGCATGATCGCGCCAAGATTCATGGGCTTGGAAATACCTTCCGCCCCGATTGCAAAATAGCCACGCACGATCAGAATACCTTTACGTCAAACTCGTCACGCCAGGTCGCAAATCCACGCTTCATAATGCTGGTGTTGAAGGGCATCGCGACACGACCGAGCCGATCAATCGCAATCAGGCCGCCTTGTCCACCCAGAAGTGAGATTTCTTCCAGCACGCAGGCCGTCGCATTTTCCAGATCAGACCGCGTATAGCGGATGCGGGCAGACACATCCGAGGCTGCGTTGACGCGCATGAAATACTCGCCCTGACCAGTACAGGATACCGCGACGCGCTCGTCAGCCCATGTGCCGGATCCGATCTGTGCTGAGTCGCTGATACGTCCCGGCGGCTTGTTGGTCAGGCCGCCTGTCGAGGTGGCCGAAGCAAGACGGCCTTCTGAATCCAGTGCAACTGCGCCAACCGTACCGTGCGTGCCGTCATCATAGGAGGCATCGCTGATAATCGGGCGATAATAGCCGTGCGGATTGCCAATGGTTTTCAGGTCGCGCTTTTTCAGGAATTTTTCCGCGCCTTTGCCTGAAAGCAGGATGTGGTGGGAGTGTTTCATCACAGCGCGTGCGCAATCGACCGGGTTTTTATATCCCTGAATGGCCGCTACGGCGCCTGCGCGACGGTTCGAGCCATCCATAATGGCAGCGTCTTGTTCCCATTTGCCTTTAATGTTCGGGCTGGAGCCGCGACCGGCAATGTGAAGCCCTGAATCTTCGAGCTCGTGCACGGCTTCCTGCACAACATCCAGTGCGCTTGCGCCTCTGCGAAGATCGCGCCTTGCGGCTTCGAGAATCTTCTTCATCGACGAAGACACATCAGAGTAGTCGTCTTTATAGCTGGGGCCGGAGCCTCCGTGGATTGCAATGGCCCAGACCGGGTCAGACATAATAGACTCTATTACAATTATGCATCTTGCGACGACTTCACAGATGAAAGGCAGTCAGCTACCGTCCGCGCCATAAGAAATACAACATTTTTGTGTCATGCGGAGAATAAAAAATGAAGGCTGTGGTTTCTACACAACCCGGTGGACCTGAAACACTTGAAATCGTTGATCTGGACTCTCCGGAGCCGGGTCCAAAACAGGTTGTACTTGAAGTCAAAGCCATTGGCGTGAACTTCCCTGACTCTCTGATCATTGAAGACCGCTACCAGTTCAAACCGGAACGTCCGTTTTCTCCAGGCGGTGAAGTCTCTGGCATTGTGACGAAGGTCGGCGCAGAGGTGACGTCCCTGAAAGAAGGTCAGCGCGTGATCGGGTCATGCGGCTGGGGCGGCTTCCGTGAGGAGCTGGAAATCGACGCAAACCGCTGCATTCCGATCCCTGACGAAATGCCATTTGATGAAGCGTCTGCTTTTATCCTTACTTACGGCACATCCTATTACGGCCTGAAGCGCCGCGGCGATCCAAAGCCGGGCGAAACGCTGTTCATTCTGGGCGCGGCCGGCGGTGTCGGCGTTGCGGCGATCGAACTCGGCAAAGCTATGGGCCTCAAAGTCATTGCGGCGTGTTCAACGCAGGAAAAGGTCGATTTCTGTCTGTCTAAAGGCGCTGATGTTGGTCTGATCTACCCGACTGGCGAGCTGGACCGTGGTCAGCAGAAAGAGCTTTCCAACCAGATCAAGGAAATCTCCGGCGGCGGCGTAGACATCGTCTATGACGCGGTTGGCGGCGATTATGCAGAACCAACGCTTCGCGCGCTGAACTGGGAAGGCCGCTACCTTGTTATCGGGTTCCCGGCGGGTATCCCGAAGATTCCACTGAACCTCACGCTTCTGAAATCCTGCGACATTCGCGGCGTGTTCTGGGGTGCATGGGTACGCCAGTTCCCTGATCAGTATGAGACCGATGTGAAAGAGCTGTTCGACTTCTACAAGGAGGGCAAGATCAAGCCGCACGTCTCAAAAACCTTCCCGCTCGATCAGGCGGGTGATGCGATCAAGCATCTGTCAGATCGTAAGGCGACAGGTAAAGTCGTCGTTCTGACCTAGCAAACTTCAAGCCCGGTGATACGCTCACCGGGCTTTTTACATCCGGACCGGTCCGCAAAAGATGACCGGCCATCAAAGGGAGAGAAACATGACCCTAAGTCTTGAGGGTAAAGTCGCCGTTGTGACCGGCGGCGCGAGTGGTATTGGGCTCGGCACTGTCGAATGCCTAATCGAGTATGGCGCAAAGGTTGTTGCCGGTGATCTGCAGGATGAAAAGGGCGCGTCACTCATCGCCCGGTTTGGCGAAGACAAAGTCGCCTACCGTCATTGCGACGTAACTGATGCAGACCAGCTGAAAGCGCTGATCCAGACAGCTGAAGACGAGTTTGGCGGGCTTGATATCCTCTTCAACAATGCCGGTATTGGCGGGCCGCGCGAGGGCATTGAAGAGCTCGATTTCGACGACTACGACAAGATCATGAATCTGCTTTTGAAGTCGGTCTTCATGGGCACGCAATATGCGATCCCGCTGATGAAAAAGCGCGGGGGTGGCTCTATCATCAACACATCTTCTGTCTCTGCGATTTCGGCTGGCTATGCGCCGCTGACTTATTCGGTCGCCAAGGCGGGCGTCGCGCATTTCTCTAAAATGGCAGCTGCCGAGCTCGGAAAATACAAAATCCGTGTGAACGCGATCCGTCCGGGCCTGATTGCGACGTCGATTTTCGGTGCAACGCTGGGCCTTCCGCGTGAACAGGCTGATCAGCTGGCGGCGCTGATTTCGCAAACCGCTGCGGGCATTCAACCTGCCGGTCGGGCAGGGCAGGCGCGCGATATTGCTGAAATGGTGGCCTTCCTTGCCTCCGATGCCTCTGGCTTCATTACCGGTGAAAGCATCACGGTGGATGGTGGCATCACCGTGGGGCCACCGCATTCCTGGAAAGAGGATGCGCCGGGCCCGATGGACGCCATTATGAACATCACTGAAGGCGCTTAGGGGCCGACTAGTCCAATGCCGGATCGAACTATGTTATATAACAGATAGGGAGATCGGCATGTGGCATTGGAAACAGGTTCGATATTTTGCTCTTGGCGGTGCAGCGCTGGTTTCGGCCTGCGCGTCACTGCCAGATTTTCCCGAACTGTCATCACTGGCGCTGTCGGAGGTTCGCAACGGCCCTGACGCGCTACGTCCCGGTTCATATGAGCTCGATCCGCAGCATGCGCATCTCTATTTTGCGATCAACCATATGGGGCTTTCACTTCTGTATGGCCGCTTTGATACGTTTGATGCGAATTTCTCGGTTGATGATAGCCTGACCGGAGCGTCCGACTTCGAGATGGTGATTGATGTGAACTCGCTGTTTGTGTCGACCGAAGCCTTTTCAGAGACGCTGCGCGGTGATGGCTGGTTCAACGCGGAAGAACACCCGCAAGCTGTGTTCAGGGCGCGTGAGATTACCCGCGTGGACGAACGAACGGGTGTTTTGTCAGGCGATCTGACACTGAACGGGCAAACGCAGCCTGTAGAGATCAGGCTGATCTTTAATGGCGGTGCTTTCGTTGCGCTCACGGGCAAATATACCGTCGGCTTTAATGCAGAAGGTAGCTTCAACCGGAGTGATTTCGGGCTTGGTCAGTATGCAGGCCTTGTCGGCGATGAAGTCCAGCTGAGGTTCTCTGGCGAATTCCAGAGAGTGAATTAGACCGCCGGGCCAGCAAATTGTGCGGCATGGAAATGCGATGACGCATCGACCATGTGTGCGATTTCGCTCTGGTCACCATTTGGCGCAGCGCTCACCGTCGAGATGAAGTAGTCGCCAGCACGTTGCAGGCTGATTACCCAGACGGAGCTATCATCTGCTTCCAGAACGAGGCAGCGCAGATCATCCTCAACCTTATAGTCGCGGAAGCTCGCCGTAAGCGATTCTATGGACGAGCCGCCCGTTGCCACGGATGCCATATTGGCTTCACAGCCGACGCTGTAAGTCATGCTGGCGATAGCGCCATTGTCTTCGAAATGGGCAAGCGTGCGTACCAGCTCTTCTTCGGTGTCATGTGGACCGGCAGCGTAGAACTGTACGGTAAAATCAGTGGCCTCAGTGCCAGCTTCATAGGCACAGAAACCGCCTTCGCTGTAAGCGGCAGTTTCGACGCGGGTGAAGTCGTCAACTGACGTCGGGCAGACAACGCCGGACATTTCCTCAATCATGCTGCCATCATCGCGGGTCAGCCATGTGTCAGCATACGCGCCAGCAGACTGGGCGCTCGCAAGCGGTGCGAGGCAGGCGATAGATACGGCGGCGAGTGCGGATGTAACGAGTGACTTGGTCATGAGAATTCCCTTCACCGATTGTTAACTTCCGTCGGTGGGGTTGGTTCCTGATCCTGGCCACAGAATTTTTGACTCAGATGTGATTTTACACTAAAGCCAGCGCAAATTACTGGTTTTCGCGCATTCCCGATCTTGCGGGTGTGCACCCCGCCCAGCGAAGTCTCGCCCGGCGGGGCTTTTTGCTTTAAGTGCTGCACCCATATGTGAGGGATCACGGGAACAGCTAAGAGGAAGTCGCATGTTTGATGCTTTGACAGATCGATTGACGGGTGTGTTTGACGGCCTGACGGGTCGCGGCGCGCTGTCAGAGAAAGATGTCAGCAATGCAATGCGTGAAATCCGCGTCGCTCTTCTTGAAGCCGACGTCGCGCTGCCAGTTGTAAAAGATTTTATTGCCAAGGTTCGCGAAGAAGCCGTTGGCGAAGCGGTGATCAAATCGGTCACGCCGGGCCAGATGGTCATCAAGATCGTCCACGATGCACTCATTGAGATGCTGGGCGGTGAAGATGAAGACGGCACCGCGGCCAAGCTGAAAATCGACTCTCCGCCAGCTGTTATCATGATGGCCGGACTGCAGGGTTCCGGTAAGACGACTACAACCGGTAAGCTTGCCAAGCGCCTCAAAGAAAAAGAGCGCAAGAAGGTACTTCTCGCCTCGCTCGACGTGCGTCGTCCGGCAGCGATGCAGCAGCTTGCAATTCTGGCCGAGCAGGTTGGCGTGTCTTCGCTGCCAATCGTTGAAGGCCAGCTTCCGGTCGATATTACCAAGCGCGCGCTTCAGTCTGCCAAGCTTCAGGGCTTTGACGTTGTCATCCTCGATACCGCGGGTCGTACGACCCTCGACGAGCAGATGATGAACGAGGCGGATGATGTCGCTAAAATCGCCAAGCCGCAGGAAACACTCCTCGTTGCTGACGCGCTGACAGGTCAGGACGCCGTTGAGACAGCCAAGCGCTTCCATGAGCGTCTGCCGCTGACCGGTCTTGTTCTCACACGTATGGATGGTGACGGCCGCGGCGGTGCAGCGCTTTCCATGCGCGCAGTCACTGGCCTGCCAATCAAATTCCTCGGTGTCGGCGAGAAGCTGGATGGCCTTGAAGTTTTCGCGGCCAAACGCGTTGCAGGCCGTATTCTCGGTCGCGGTGACATTGTTTCGCTGGTTGAAAAGGCCGGCGAGCAGATGGACGCCGAAAAGGCCGAACGTCTCGCTAAGAAAATGGCGAAAGGTCAGTTCGATCTTGATGATCTGGCTGAACAACTTCGCCAGCTTCAGCGCATGGGCGGCCTTGGCGGTATCGCCGGCATGCTTCCGGGTGCGAAAAAAGCCAAACAGGCGCTCGCGGGCGCTGATATGGATGACAGTGTCATTAAACGTCAGGAAGCGATTATCTCTTCCATGACGAAGAAAGAACGCGCCAAGCCTGCGCTTCTCAATGCGTCTCGCCGCAAGCGTATCGCTGCGGGTGCGGGCGTAGAGGTGTCAGACGTCAACAAAGTGCTGAAAATGCACAAGCAGATGTCCGACATGATGAAGAAAATGGGCAAGGGCGGCATGAAAGGCCTGATGGGCGCCATGGGCGGCATGGGCGTGTCTCAGGGTGACCTTTCTAAAATGGCTGCGCGCAATGGCGGTATGGGCGGCGGCATGCCGAGCCTTGGCGGTCCGGGCGCGCCGGGTGGCCTTCCGGGTCTTGGTGGCGGCACACTTCCGGGCGGTCTGCCAGGTCTTCCGGGAGCGAAGAAGAAATGAGCGATAAGTCAGAGACTTTTATTCTTTCGGCGGACAGATTTCGTATTGTCCGCGCGATTGGGGCCATTTTTATTGCTGTTGGTCTATTAGCTGTTTTCGTGGATCTTGCGTTCATTAGCGACCACAAAAACGAATTGATGTTTTTTGGATTTGGCTGGGTCCTTGCGACGCTGGTCCTTGATCCTAAGCAAGGTGCTAAATGACCACGCTCGAAGATCTGAAAGCCGCGCACCTTAAAGAGCGTCAGGCTGCTTATGGACGCCTGCGCGGTGGATTCCCGATTCCGATGTCCGGAACCGTTTACTGGCTTGTGATTGCGGCCATGTCGCAAATGTTCGCACCATCGCAGCAGCTCTTTTACAGCTTCGTCGCAAGTGGCGCGATCTTCCCGATGGCGCTTCTGTTCGCAGCAGTGTTCAAGAATGACTTCATGAAAGACAAGGGCGTCGCAACAAGCGTGCTCGTGCCAGCTTTTATTTCCATGCTTTTGTTCTGGCCCATGGTCGTCGTCGCGGTCGCTGAAGGCAGTGCAGATATCGCGCTTGTTATTCTGGCGATTGGCCTGTCGATCCACTGGCCTGTAATTGGCTGGAGCTATGGGCGCACCCCAATTTTCTGCGCCCATTCCATCATTCGCGCGGTTCTGGTGCTTGCGCTCTATTTCCTTTTCCCGGAACAGCGCTTCCTTTTCATCCCGTTGGCAGTTGCATTTGTCTATGCAGTGACTGTATTAGCGCTGATCCTGGATTCAGGACGTTTTGCAAAGGCCAAAGCGGAGGGCGCTGAATGACCTCACCAATGGACGAACTTCTGCGCTTGCGCGCCAGCATTGATAACCTCGATGCCGTGCTGCTGCATACGCTGGCTGAACGATTCAAGCTGACCAAACAGGTCGGTGTGCTGAAAGCCGAGAACGCGCTTCCGCCGTCTGATAAGCAGCGCGAAGCCGAACAGATTTACCGCTTGCGCAAGCTGGCCGATGACGCAGGTCTCGATCCGGCTTTCGCAGAGCAGTTCCTCAACTTCATTGTGGCGGAAGTGATCCGTCACCATGACAAAATCCGGTCAGAGGGTACGGACTAAACCTCTCTATCATTGGGCCTTTCAATGTGACTGGCCTGGAATGAAGCGCCATAAGATACTTAAGGAGATACACCATGGCTCTCAAAATTCGCCTCGCTCGCGGCGGCTCTAAAAAACGCCCGTTCTACCGCGTTGTTATCGCTGACTCCCGTTCACCACGTGACGGCCGTTTCATTGAGAAAATCGGTAACTATGACCCGCGTCTTCCAAAAGATTCCGAGAACCGTGTAAACATCGACGCTGAGAAAGCTGCCGAGTGGATTGCGAAAGGTGCCAAGCCAACTGATCGTGTTGCTCGCTTCCTGAGCCAGATCGAAGTTGACGGCAAGCCGGTTTACACATGGACAGCGGCCAGCAACCCGAACAAGGGTGAGCCAGGCACAAAAGCTAAAGAGCGCGCTCAAGAGAAAGCTGACAAAGCTGCTGCTGCGGCTGAAGCGGCTGCAGAAGCTGAAGCTGCGCCAGCTGAAGAAGAAGCTGCTGCTGAAGAGTAAGCTTTACGCTGCATCTGATATCGAGCCCTCCGCCTTTGGCGGGGGGCTTTTTTTATGCGTCCAGCCGTAAAGTTGTCAGGCATTCAGCTTTGCTCGTATAATTTCATTATATCGAGGTCGAGGGGACGCATAACATGACTGGTTTCAAGACGCTTTTTAAGTCCGCATTGATTGCTGCGGGGCTTATTCTGCCCGCGCAGGCACAGTATGGCTCTGGCGAGCTTCAACTGTTCAGCCTGGATTATTTCGGCGGGCAGACGGCCAGCATAAGGCAGGAAACTGCTCAAATGGGGTTCTCTCAGCTTGGCGATGACACGCGTTCCATTCGCGTTCGTGGCGGTAACTGGATTGCCTGCCGCGATGCTTATTATGCCGGTCCTTGCCTCTATATCAGTCAGGATGTGCAGTCGCTCGGCGAGTTCGGGATGGCGGACACGATTTCCTCCATTATGCCAGCGCCATATGATCTGGCGCTGAAGCACGGTTCTATTTTTGCCCGTAATCCTGCAGGTGGTTTCACCTTTTTCCGCCGCGAGAACAACAACACGGTCATTCCGTTCGAAGCGACGGGTACTGTGGGCAATGGCTCATCCGGTTCGGGCAATTACGGCAGCGGCTATAACAATAATGGGTCCGCCTATAATCAGGGCGGCTCCTACGGCAATAACGATAATTCAGGTTATCCGCCGCCGGAACAGCCACCTTATACTGGCCCACGTAATCCGGCGCTGATCGTCTATGATGAAACGGATTATAACGGGGAGGCGCTCGGGACGAACCGCGACATCTCACGTCTCTGGGATTATGAGTTCGACAACCGGATCAGCTCCGTCGAGATCATCCGAGGTGAGTGGGAGTTCTGCGAGGATTCAAATTTCCGTGGCGAATGCGTTATTCTGACGGCGGACGAAACCCGTCTTTATGCGATCCAACTGGACAATCGCATTTCTTCCATTCGTGAGGTGCCAGTTGGAACGCTTGCACAGCGCGAGGAAGAGGAGCGTCTACGCCGCGAAGAAGAGGCCCGCCTCCTGCGTGAGGCGCTCGCGAGAGCTGATGTGGTTGTGTACCAGCATTCAAACTTTGAAGGTCGCCCATATCCGGTGGAGAACGATATTTCAGGACTCGGTAATACGGGCATGAATGATGAAATCAGCTCCATTCAGGTCCGCCGTGGCACCTGGGACATCTGTTCGGACGGCAATTATCGCGGTCGCTGCGAGACAATTTCTGCGGATATGCCGCGCCTTAACGGCATTCGGATGAATGATAATATCTCGTCCATCCGCCGCGTGAACTGACGCGCTTTCTGAACAAAACCTGCAAGACGCAGTTGTCTCTCATTCAGATAGGTTCCGGTAACCTTGTTTTATCGGGACCTTCAAACATGGAGAGACACGTGAAACTGAAAACAATTCTGACGACACTTTTAGCGGGTTCTGCCTGCGCCCTGATGGCTGCGGCACCTGCGAGTGCTGATCGATACGACCAACGCCGCGGCCCTGCGACGGGCGATGTCGTGCTTTTTGAACATTCAAACTTTGAAGGTCAGGCGGTCGAGATTACCGGCGCTGTACCTTTTCTCGATGAGGCACGGTTTAACGACCGCACAAGCTCTATCGCGATCCGTCGCGGCGCCTGGGAAGTCTGCACAGACGCGAACTTTCGAGGCCGGTGCGAAGTGATCCAGGGCAATGTGGATCGTCTCAACTATTTGCAGCTCAACGATAATATCTCGTCCATCCGTCCGGTGAGCGGCCGTTTTGGCTTCAACCATCGCGGTAATGACGGGCGTTATGGAAATCGTGGTCACGGAAACGACCGCTATGGCGATAACCGTTGGGGCTTTAATGATGGCCCTGCCAGCCGCGCTGACATCGTTCTGTTTGAAGATAGCTATTTTTCCGGTCGCGCACTGGCAGTGAATGGTGACCTGCCTGATTTTGCCGATACAGGCCTTAATGACCGTATTTCATCTATTCAGGTGAACCGCGGTGCATGGGAAATCTGCGTCGACTCTGTTTTCCGTGGTCGCTGTGCAGTCGTGACGCGATCTTCTGATGCGCTGAACGACATCCGGATGAACGACAATATCTCATCGATCCGCCGTATTGGCTGATCCGACTGTGATTGCAGGCCCTGAACCCTCGCTTCGGCGGGGGTTTTTGCATTTTTGGCTTGGTTAAACATCTGTTGCCGAGCGTTCAGGCTCGTTCAGCTAAGTTATCAACATGTACGGGGCTAACTTGAGGAACAGGCTATGAAAAATACAAAATCCGTTCTGAAGCTTTTAGGTGGAGCAGCGGCGGCGCTCGGTTTTGCAGCGACGGCTCATGCTAACCATGGCGAACTCGTTTTGTTTGATGGCGCGAATTTCAATGGTGAAGCGCGCGCGATTAACGGACCGATCGATACGCTTGTTGATCTGCGCTTCAACGACCGCGCCGCGAGCATTGATTTTCAGGGACCAGGTTGGCTCCTGTGTAAGGATTCCTATTACGAAGGTCCGTGTCTGGTTGCACGTCAGCCGATTGCTGATCTCGACCGATTTGGCATGGGCGACGAAATTACGTCGGCTTATCCAATCGACCCTCAGAACCCGTATCCGCACGGCACGGTTTTCGGTGTGAATTGGGCGGGTGATCTCGTTTTTTACGAGGCGGACCTGTTCGGCAATCTCTCCGAGCTCAGCCCGTATGATACCTGGGGTTATTACGCCTATGATTATGGCTATGGCGCTGGCACTTACACGGGTGCTTACGGCGAATTTGGCCGGTATGGCCAGTATAACCCGTACTACCCGCGGTATGACTATAATCAGGCGAGTTGGACCGGCTATCGTGGCCCGCGTAACGCCGACATCGTGCTTTATCGCGACTCCAACTTCCGTGGCTCAGCCTATGGCCTGAACCGGAGCGCGTGGAGCCTTAGCAATCTCTACTTCAATGATGAAGTAAGCTCGATTGAGGTCCGTCGTGGTACATGGGAAGTCTGTACCGATGCGAACTTCCAGGGCACGTGTCGGATCATCGACAACAGCCAGGGACGCCTCAATAGTATTCGTCTGAATGATAATATCTCATCCATTCGACGCGTCGGGCGCGGCTCAGGCAACAATAATGGCCGCTATGGTGGCGGACGTGGAAACCATGGTGGTCGCGATGGCGGCTATAATGGTGGCCGGAATCATGGAAACGGAGATCGCGGCGGACGTCGCGGTGGAAACCGTGGCGGAAACTACGGAAACGCTGATGCGATCCTGTTCGAACACGCCAATTATGGTGGCCGCAGCATTCCTGTGAACGGCAGTATTGGTAACCTCGGCACGATTGGCCTCAATGATGCTGCAAGCTCAATCCGGATCCGTTCGGGCACATGGGAAGTGTGTGAGCATCCGAACTTTCAGGGCCGGTGCCAGGTTGTAACGGTCGATACGAACGCGCTCGGTGGATATCGCCTGAATGACAATATCTCGTCCATTCGCCGCGTGAATGGTGGCGGTGGCCGGAACAATGGAAACGTTGGCGGCGGGCGTCGGGGCGGTGACGATAACGCCCGCGACCGTAATCGTGATCGAGACCGGGATGGTGCGAGAGACCGTAACCGGGACCGTGATCGGGACGGCGCACGTGACCGTAACCGGGACCATAATACGGGTGATCGAAACCGCGATCGCAACAATCGCTATTCCGGCAATACCAATCGTAACGGAAACGACCGTTATCAGGGTAACCGTACCGGTCAGACCGGTGGAACCATTCCGAATACCAACCGTGACCGTGATCGCAACCGCGATGGAAACCGTGACCGCACGAACCGGAACACGCCGCCGAACACAGATGTGTTGGTAGGTGGCCGGAACGGCAATGACCGGATCAACCGCGACCGCAATAATCGCCGCGATCTGCCTGTAGATCGGGTACGCAATGACCGTGGCGATCAGAACGGACGTTGGAACCGTAACCGCGACGGACGCAATGGTGATCGGGCGAACAATCGCAACCGTGATGGTGACCGTGTCAACCGTGGAAATCGTGGTGGCCGCGTTGAGGGCAATCCAAATGCCGGTGCCGAGCCACGCGCGAACCGCGGCAACCGGAATGAAGGTCGTCGCAATGAGGTGAACAATAACCGTCGCAGTAACCAGCCGGTTTCTCAGCCGCAGCGTCCGCCGCGCGTTCAGTCTCCGCCTCCGCCGCCGCCTCCTGCACCGCGTCCACAGGCGTCACCGCCACCACCACCTCCGCCGCCTCCGCCACCACCGCGGACGAATAACCGGAACACAGACAATCTGCCTCCGGGTCTGCGTCGGGTGATGCGTGACAACTAAGGCTATCCCTCTTGCCAGTCCGCAGGGTGTATGAGTAATCCGTCTGCGGCGCTCTTTATCGGGCGCCGCAGATTTTGTTTGGAATGCTATGGCAGTCGATAAGTCTCTTGTTTGTGTAGGTGCGATTGGCGGCGCGCATGGTGTGCGCGGCGAAGTGCGTGTGCGCAGTTTCACGCTCTATCCTGAAGATGTGTTCGCGTACGGTCCGCTTCTGAACGAGACGGGCTCTGTCATGCTGACAGCGAAATCGGCGCGTCCAACCAAGAACCATTTCGTGGTTGATGCCGAAGAGACGAAAACCCGCGAGGAGTGGGAAGCGCTCAAGGGCGAGAAGCTCTACGTCCACCGCGACATGCTGCCAGAGCCTGAGGACGATGAATTCTATTATGATGATCTTCTCGGCCTGACCGTTACCCATACGGACGGGCGCGCGCTGGGTAAGGTGAAGTCGGTCCAGAATTTTGGCGCTGATGACCTTCTGGAAGTCGTCGCACCTGATAATCGTACGGCTTATTTTCTGCCTTTTACCAAGGCAGTGATCCCCGTTATTCGAATGGCTGAAAAAGAACTTCTTGCAGAGCCGGATGAAAGCTATTTGCCTGAGCACTTGCAGACCGGAGAGGGTGAGTCCGCCGGCGAATAGGTTCAGGAGCGGTCATGTCCGGCGCAAAACACGTCTTTACTCATCGTCTGGCGCAGGAAAGCGATATTCCTGCGATCATGGACCTGATGGGCGCCGCGATTACTGTGAATATGCGCGAATTTCTGAGCGATGAAGAGATCATTGCGGCGCGCGAATCTATGGGTGTCGACCGCTCGCTTATCGCCGACCAGACCTATTTCATGATCGAAACCGAGGTGGACGGTAAAACCGTGCTTGTTGCCTGCGGGGGCTGGGGCAAGCGTAAAACCCTGTTTGGCGGTGATGCGACGACTGGCCGTGATGACAGCCTCTCTGACCCTGAAACGGACGCAGCTCGTATTCGGGCGATGTACACGCATCCGGACTGGATCCGTAAAGGGCTTGGGACGTTGCTGCTAGATCTCGGTGAAGGCGCGGCCCGCGACGCCGGCTTTAAGGCGATCGAGCTCGGCTCCACCGTGCCGGGCCTGCCGCTTTATGAAGCGCGGGGCTATGAAGCTTTCCATACCGAGGTGCGCACCAGCGCCAACGGGTTGACCAACACCATCATCCATATGCGCAAGGCGCTCTGAAAAACTTCTCCCGCTGCCGCAACGTGAAGGATTGCGGCGCGATCGCTCCTGCCTCTAGTTTCTTGGAAAGCATCAGGGAGAGAGCGATATGAGCGTGCCAGAGTCCAGAATTCCGGTAATTGTCGGCGTCGGGCAGATCAATGACCGCCCTGAAGTGCCTCATGAAGGAATGGATTCGCTCGGCCTGATGATTGAAGCGCTGAGGCGCGCGGACACAGATGCTGGCGCGGGCTGGCTGGAAGGTCTGTCTGCCATTCTGACGGTTGATCAGATTTCATTCCCGAAGCTTGGTGATTGTTCGCCACAAGTTGCGTCAGCTGTTGGCGCGGTGGATGCGACGTGTCGTCAGACGCCCTATCCGATGGGTGATGGTCCGATACGGCTTCTCAATGAAGCGGCTAACATGATCGCCAAAGGCGAAGCGACCAGCGTTGCCATTACAGGCGGCGAGGCGCTTCGCACGGCAGGCGCGCGCAAAAAGCTGGAAGCTGCCGGAAAAACATCCGACCCGCTGCGCGCGAGCGCGAGTGTCCGCAAGAAGCGCTATTCTGATCTCTTCCTGCTCACGACACCTACGGATGTTTACCCGCTTTATGAGAATGCCTGCCGCGCAAAATGGGGCCAGAGCCTTGAAGAGGCGCAGGCCGAGAGCGGCATGATCTGGTCGAATTTCTCAGAGGTCGCCAATGAGACTGAGGGCGCCTGGATACACAGCCCGAAAACGCCTGAAGAGATTACAACGGCCGATGAGAATAACCGTCCGATCTCCTTTCCTTATACAAAGCTGATGGTTGCTAACTCCTCGGTGAATCAGGGTGCGGCCTTCATTGTGACGAGCCTTGAAGCCGCGCTGGCGCACGGCGTGCCGGAAGACAAGCTCGTCTATGTCGGCCTTGGTGCGCACGCTGAGGAAGTGGGGAATATTCTCGCTCGTGACACATATGCAGATTCCGTCAGCATGTCGGAAACGCTCAATAAAGCGCTGGAATTCAATGGTCTGAGTGTAAGTGATCTGGACGCCGCCGAGCTCTATTCCTGCTTTCCATGCGTGCCGAAGCTGGCGCGCCGCGTCATTGGCTGGCCCGTTGAGCGCCCGATGACCGTATTCGGCGGCCTGACCTTCGGCGGCGGACCGATTGCCAATTATATGAGCCATGCTGTCGTCGAGATGGTGCATGAACTGCGCGCGCAGGGCCGCTATGGCCTTCTGTTCGCGAATGGCGGCTATGCGACTTACAACCATACGATTGTTGTGGGCCGCGACCGGGCTCTCGCCGAACGCTATCCGCAGGAGTTCGACGTGCAGGCAGGAGCAGAAGCCCGCCGCGGTGAGGTTCCGGAATTCGTCGAAGCCTATGAGGGTGAAGGTGAGATCGAGACCTATACCGTCCACTATAAACGCGATGGCAGCGTCCGTTTTGGCGTTGTGGTCGGGCGCACGCTCGACGGTAAAAAGCGCTTCCTTGCGAAAATTCCGGCATCGGATGCAGCGGGTATCGAATTTCTGATTTCAGGCAGGGAAGAGCCCGTCGGAACGAAGGGCTCTGCTGTACCTGCTGACGAGGCTTCTGACGGCATTATGTACTGGAAGCGCGGCTGATTTTGCATGGGTCTGATCAAGCAGAATTTACGACCCGTTAGAAAATCTAACAAATTGCGGACTTGAAACTCTGCGCTCCGATCCGCACTAGTACAGGTAAGACTGACGCGGGAGGAAACCCCTATGAAAGTGAACTCACTACTCGAAACAATTGGCGGCACACCGCATGTTCGTATGAACCGGCTGTTCGGTGACCGTGAGGTCTGGATCAAATCGGAGCGCTCTAACCCGGGCGGCTCGATTAAAGACCGTATCGCCCTCTCTATGGTTGAGGAGGCTGAACAGTCCGGAAAACTGAAGCCGGGCGGTGTGATCATCGAACCGACTAGCGGCAATACAGGCGTTGGCCTTGCGCTGGTCGCAGCGGTGAAAGGTTATCGTCTTATCCTCGTTATGCCGGAGAGCATGTCGATCGAGCGTCGCCGTCTCATGCTGGCTTACGGCGCCGAATTCGTCCTGACGCCAAAAGAAAAAGGCATGAAGGGCGCCATTGCGAAAGCAGAAGAGCTGATTGCAGCGACGCCGGGCTCGTGGATGCCGCAGCAGTTTGAAAACCCTGCCAATATCGACGCGCACGTTCAGGCGACGGCGCAGGAGATTATTGTCGACTTCAAAGTGACGCCTCCTGATGTTCTGATCACAGGCGTGGGTACGGGTGGTCACATCACCGGCTGTGCACGCGAGCTGAAGAAAGTCTGGCCGAACCTGCAAATCTTCGCGGTTGAACCAACTGCCTCGCCGGTCATTTCGGGCGGCGATCCGGGCCCACACCCTATTCAGGGTATCGGTGCAGGCTTCATCCCGAAAAACCTCGATACATCGCTTCTGACAGGCGCGATCCAGGTCGATCCGGAAGATGCAAAACGCTACGCCCGTGATGCGGCACGTCTTGAAGGCATGCTGGTTGGTATTTCATCCGGCGCGACGCTGGCCGCGATCGCTAAAAAGCTTGAAGAACTGCCAGCAGATGCGCGCGTGATCGGCTTCAACTATGACACGGGCGAACGGTACTTCTCTGTGCCGGACTTCCTTCCGGAAGCGTAGATTTATTCCGGTGAGAGGCGGCCTGAGGTCGCCTCTTAACCTTATGCTCGATTCCCCGAGAGCTATCGGCTATAGTGTAGAAAACTATAATAAATGGAGAGGAACACATGGCTGATGGTAGTCAGGACATGGTTCTGCGTCCGGCAGAAATGCTGGCTAAACCGGTCCGTTTGGACCCGGCTTTTTCTAATCCTGAAAAAGTGCTCGATCTGTGCCGAGTGTCGGCGCCGTATAGCCTTGCGGCCAAGGTGCATAAGCGCGCGCAGACCGGTAAGGATGTTCCATGGTTTCGCGTAATGTGGGCTTATGGCGGAAAGGTCGTCGAGCCGCGGTCTGAATTCATCTTCCGCTCTGAGAACTTTATCGAAGGCGCGAAAAAGAGCTTCGATGCGAAGGTTATCGTGCCGCAGGCGCTGATGAATAACATCAATACGCCAATGGCAGCCGGTCCGCCTCATCTTGATTTGCCGAAGTTTCGCGGCGGCGACCGTATGCCGTTCGATCTATTGGTTGCGATGGCCTATTCTGGGCTTTTCCATGACTGGGCCGTGCCGCAGGCCTCCACAATTTCATGGTTCTATCGCGGTCGCGGCGGCGATTTCGATTACTGGCCGGATGGTCCGGACGGGGAGCGCCAAAGCGTTGAGGCGCCTGTCTGGAATGTCGGCTATGTCTCTGACAACGAATATATGTGGCACCGTGTTGGCGCGATTGGCCCGACGGCGAACCATATGGAGCCGGGCACAATTTCCCGCGACGCCCAGCTGCACGCGCATTCCCATGATAAGGGATGGGCGATTGTTGATGGTGAAAACCGCTGGGAGTTTACCGAAGCCGAGACCCGTATATCCATTCTCTGGAAGGCGTTTGCCTTCGAGAATGAGCGCGAATATCAGCGCTATCTCAACAAAGAGCATGACCTCACAATTCCGAAAGTGGTTGAGGTGCTGAACCGCGATCTGGATGCGCGTGGCCTTGGCCGACTGCCGGAGGATTGCGATTTCTCTGATGAAAAAACGCGTAAATTCGTACTTCGCGCCTATCGTCCACGTCCGGTGAATGATGATTACCGGCCGGTGATTGAATAGTCCGGTTTAAACTGAATTCTGACGGGCCATATAATCCGTCAGGAGATTGTTCATGGTAAAACTATCCATTCTGGAACTCGGCCGCGTTCGCGAAGGCAGTGATACGCGCGGAGCACTCGATCTGGCGCGTGATCTGGCTGTGCATGCCGAACGCTGCGGATATGAGCGGTTCTGGGTTGCCGAACACCACAATATGCGCGGGGTCAGCACGGCGGCGACACCGGTTGTGATCTCACACATCGCCAGCGCAACCTCGCGTATTCGCGTTGGTGCTGGCGGTGTCATGCTGCCCAACCATACGCCTTATGTGATCGCCGAGCAGTTCGGTACGTTGGCGACGCTTTACAACGGACGCATTGATCTCGGCCTTGGCCGCGCGCCGGGGACCGATCAGATGACCATGCGGGCTCTGCGTGTGGACCCGATGAAAGCCGAACGCTTCCCACAGGATGTGATCGAGCTGCAGGGCTGGCTCGATGAGGCTGAAGAGGGCCAGAAGATTGTCGCCTCGCCGGGTGTCGGTACGAAAGTGCCGCTCTGGATTCTGGGCTCCAGCCTGTTCGGGGCGCAACTCGCCGCCCAGCTGGGTCTGCCATATGGCTTTGCCTCCCATTTTGCGCCGCAAGCACTGGATGTGGCGCTCAAGCTCTATCGTGAGCGGTTCCAGCCGTCCGAAGCGCTTGAGACGCCTTATGCGCTGGTGGGCGTGAACGTGATTGCGGCTGAAACTGATGAAGAGGCGAAACGCCTTGCGACATCCCAGCAAATGTCATTTGCCAATCTGGTACGCGGCGCGCGCCGCTATCTGATGCCACCGATTGACGATATCGACACATACTGGACGCCAGCCGAGAAGGCGCAGGCGGCGGGTATGCTGGAATGTACGATTATTGGTGGGCCGGAGACGGTGAAGAAAGGCCTTGATGCCTTTATCGAGCGTACACAGGCGGACGAGCTGATGATCGTCTCTGACATGTATGATCCGGCCAAGCGCTTCCGCTCTGTCGAGATCATTTCAGAGGTCATGGGCGCCAAAGAAAAAGCCCCGGCCTGAACCGGGGCTGATCTGATCCATTATGCAAGATGGCGGTCGAACAGCATGAGCAGGCGGCTCCATGCCCGTTCGGCCTGTTCTTCGTTATAGACCTGCGAGTCCGGCGGGCACCAACCGTGCATGGCGTCCTCATAGACCTCGACTTCTGCAAACAGCATGTTTTCATCGAAAGTGTTGGCCAGAACCGTTTTGGCTTCCGGATCCTGTTGGTCGTCATTATCAGCGATGGCGATCAGGAAAGCTGCGTTCATCTCCGGAACGAGATTATGCGGGCTGCCGTCTTCATCTGTGACGAGGCCGCCGCCATGGAAGCTGGCGCCTGCACCGATCCGGCTAGGCAGAGCTGCAGCAGTGCGGAAGGTCATCGGGCCGCCCATGCAATAGCCCATCGTCCCGATCGGGCGCGACGTCGCCACAGCATCCTGCGCATCGAGCCATGCCGCGAAAGCACGTGCGTCGGTGACATTCGTTTCTGCCGAAAGCGAGCGATAATGCTGGATCAGGCGTGGGCGGACTTCCGGATCGGAGAAGCTTTCACCTGGCTGGATCACCGGAGCGGTCGCCGTACGATAATACGGGTTCACAACCAGTACCGAATAGCCGGATTCTGCGAGGCGCTTGCCCATCATGCGGAAGGCAGGGCGAAGGCCCATAATGTCCGGCCAGATGATGACGGCGGCATGTGAGCCTTCTGCCGGATGGACGAAATAGCAGTCTGCTTCGCCATCAGGCGTGGTGATGGTGACGTCCTGTTCCATCACATTAAGAGCGTCTGCCACGGCTGGTAAAGCGGCGATGAAAGCGGCCCCAAGGCCGAGCTTTGCAAAGTCACGACGGCTGAGAAGACCTTTCCTCTTCAGCCATTCAATATTCTGTTCAGCGGTTCTGTCGTTGCACATGAAAACCTCCCTTGTCCTTTGGACTTAGGCCAATTGGGCAGCGAGAACAGAGCTGGTGTCAAGGGAAGCTTGAACACGTTTATGCTATCTGACGTACATCATCGCAAAGCCGTCATAGCCTTTACAGCCCATGGTTTGCAGCGCCGTACAGTCGAGTTGCGGGTGGTCTTTCAGCATATCGAGAAAGGTTCTGACGCCGCGAATGGACGGGTCTTTGCCGCTATCATCGAGAATGCGTCCATTGCGGATGACATTGTCAGCAATGATCAACGTGCCGGGGCGTGACAGCATGAGTATCTGGTCGAGATAAGTCGGGTAGCGGATCTTGTCAGCGTCGAGGAAGATGAAGTCGAACGGCTTAACGCCGTCATTGATGAGGATGTTGAGGGACTTTTCTGCGGGGCCGCGCCGGATTTCGATCAGGTCTGCAAGGCCAGCATCATCAAAGTTGCGCTGGGAGAGATCGGCATTCACATCCTGAAGTTCCAGCGTGATCACCTTGCCGCCTTCCGGCAGGGCGCGTGCCAGCCAGATGGTTGAGTAACCTGCAAACGTGCCAAGCTCCAGAATGCGCTTTGCGCCAATAGACTTTGCCAGAATGTTGAGAAATGCACCCTGAAGCGGAGACACAGCCATTGGCGGAAGGCCGGCCTCATCCTGCCGTTTGAGCGTCAACTCGAGCGTCTCATCGGGCGGCGTCAGCCGTTCTTCCAGATATGCATCCACATTATCGAAGACCGGATTTTCGTTTTCATACATGAGAAAGGCTCAGGCGAAGGACTGGTATAAAAGGCGTGCGGCGACCACCAGAATTAGGATGGCGGTGATGCCTTTGACAAGCCGCTCAGGAAATACGCCGAGCATGAATTTGTGCCCGATGAAGCTGCCGATGATGACGGCAGGTATCAGCGGCCAGAAGTCATAGAAAATGCCGCGATCAATCACCATCGGGTTGGAAATGATCTTGCCGATCAGGCCAGCGGCTGAGTTGGCGGCGATATAAGCGCTGGCGATTGCTGCAATCTTACGCGGGCTGGACCAGTCTACGAAGTGAAGTACAGGCGCAAGAAAAATGCCGCCGCCAATGCCGACGACGCCAGAAAGATACCCGACGCCCATGCCGATGAGCGGCGCGGCAAAGCCCGGGAGCTTGCGCTTGACCGTCGCATCCGGATTGCGCACAGAAAGCGTTGTCCAACCAAGCTGCAGGCCAGCGATCAGAAGCGCAAATCCAAGAAGAAGGACCAGCATTTCGCGCGATACAGGTGTCAGCCCGCCAAGGAAGGCCGCTGGTACAGAGACGGCAAGAATGGGTAAAACGCCCGAGCCTTGATAAAGGCCGGATTTCCACGACTTCCACACGCCAGACGAGGTGACCGTCAGATTGCAGAACAGGGAAATGATCGGGACGAAGTAAATCTCAAGGCCGGAGAAGACCAGCATGGCGGTGTAGGTGGACCCACCGCCAAACCCGACGCTTGAGTATATCAGCGCGACGATCGCAAATCCGATGATCAGGAAAAATGACAATGAATGCGGTCCACAGCTGAGGAGTGTCAGGTCGTGTCCTGAGTATAGCTCGCCACATTAAATGCCAAGACACGAGAATGAGAGCCTGATTGCCCGGCGGTTATCCACGCTCTCCCCAGTGGGTGCCAGCAAGAAAGATTGAGCAATCTCACCGGATAGCCTAGCATCTAAAGTGGTTAATGCGCTGGCATCGGGAACGGTCTATGCAACTGAATGTAAACGGAACCGCATACGAGGTGGATGTCGAGCCGGATATGCCGCTTCTCTGGGTGCTGCGCGATGAGCTTGGCATTACCGGCCCGAAATATGGATGCGGCGTCGCCTTTTGCGGCGCGTGCACCGTTTGGGTTGATCGCATGGTGGTGCGGTCATGTTCCTATCCGGCGTCTGCTGCCGAAGGTGCGCAAATCACGACAATTGAGGGCATTGGCAATCCTGATGCGCTCCACGCCGTGCAAGCCGCATGGGTCGAAGAACAAGTCGCCCAGTGCGGCTATTGCCAGTCCGGACAGATCATGACGGCGGCCGCCTTCCTGCAGGAGATCAGCAATCCGAGCGATGCCGAGATTGATGATGCCATGTCGGCCAATCTCTGTCGCTGCGGGACGTATCCGAAAATTCGCGCGGCGATCAAACGGGCTGCGACCAGCCTTCAGGGAGAATAGCCAATGGGTATTGTCTCCAAGATCACGCGCCGCACTTTGCTCGTTGGCTCCATGGCTGTCGCGGGCGGGGTAGCGTTCGGCATTTACGCCTATAAAAGCCCGCAGGATAATCCGCTGCTTGATGATCTGACCGAAGGTGAAGCCGCGCTGACGCCTTATGTCATGATCACCGCTGCAGGTGTGACCCTGATCACGCCGCGTGCGGACAAAGGGCAGGGCGCCTATTCAGTGCAGGCGGCTCTGATTGCAGAAGAGCTGGATGTTGATCTCGATCAGGTGAGCGTTGATCCGGGCCCGCCAAGCGCGGTCTATTACAATACGGCGCTCGCCAATGAAGCGTTGCCGTTTTCGCCGGCAGATCAGTCCAATGTAGCGAACGCCGCCCGAGCGGTCGCCGATGCTGCGATGAAGTTTATTGGCATGCAGATCACGGGGGGGTCGACCACGGTGGCAGATGGCTTTACCAAACTTCGTGCGGCCGGCGCAATTGCGCGTGAAACATTGAAAGCTGCGGCGGCGCAGGAAAGCGGGCATGATGCCTTGCAAATGCGAACCGAGCGCGGTGAGGTCATTCTGCCGAATGGCGAACGCATCAGTTATGCGCGTCTTGCTCCAACGGCAGCGAAAATGCGTCTGCCAGAGAATGTTGGCCTGCGTGATCCGTCCAGTTGGCGCCTTATCGGCAAGCCCATGCAACGGGTTGATATCGTTGCCAAATCTACCGGCACACAAACCTACGGCATTGACCTGCGCTTTGATGACATGTTGCACGCGACGGTGCGGCGCAATCCCGCAAATGGCGGCGGCATGGCGAGCTATGACGCCAGCACGGCTGAGGGCATGCGCGGCGTAGAGAAAATCGTTGAACTGCCCGGCGGCGTCGGCGTGATCGCGGATAACACCTGGCGGGCCTTTCAGGCGGCAAATGCGGTGGAGGTCGAATGGGGGGACCCGCCATTTCCGGCTGAAATGGACGCGCATTGGGCAACGCTTTCGCGTTCTTTCACGGCGGAAAATCTCAATAGCCGTCCGCTGGATGCAGGAAATGTCGAGGCCGTTCTCTCAGACGAAACAATCGAGCTTGAATACCGCGCGCCCTATCTGGCGCATGCGCCGCTTGAGCCAGTCAGCGCTGTCGTTCAGGTCGGCGAGGCCCGTATCGATATCTGGACGGGCACGCAGGTGCCGCGTTTCATTCAGGCGAATGTCGCCGAACTCACCGGTCTGAAACCTGAAGACATTCACGTTCATGTGCAGATGATGGGTGGCAGTTTCGGACATCGTCTTGAAGATGACTATGTGCTTCACGCTGTACGCCTCGCCATGGAAGTGCCGGGCCGTCCGGTGAAAATGACCTATTCGCGCGAAGAAGATATGGCTCATGATTATCTGCGCCAGATCGCTATGGCGCGGGTGCGTGGTACTGCGCGCAACGGTCGGGTCCATGCGTTTGATCTTTCAATTGCGATGCCGTCTGTTTCGGAATCTCAGATGGGGCGTCAGGGGCTCTCCCTTGGCGAGACCGACCCGATTATCGTGACGGGCGCAGGCGACCAGCCCTATTCGATCCCGAACTATCGCGTGACCGGTTACAAAGCGCCTCAATTGGCACCGCTCAGTTCCTGGCGTTCAGTGGGGGCATCCACCAATGCTTTCTTCCATGAAAGCTTTCTGGACGAGCTTATCCATGCGGCGGGTGCGGACCCGCTCGAAGAACGTCTCAGACTGCTGAATGATGCGACAGCACGCGGCGTACTGGAGGCGGTTGGCGACATGTCGAACTGGGGCGCGCCAATGGAGCGCGGTCGTGGCCGCGGCGTGGCTTTTGCTCGCTCCTTCGGAACGCCAGTCGCTGAAGTTGTTGAGGTGACCGACACCGGAAACGGCATTCGCATCGATAAAGTCTATGTCGCGGCGGATGTCGGGCGCGTCGTTGATCCGGTGAACTTTGATAACATGATGAAGGGCGGGGTTATCTTCGGGCTTGGCCATGCGATGAATTGTGAGATCACCTTCGCAAATGGCCGAATAGAGCAGGAAAACTTCTACGCTTTTGAAGGCATGAAGCTCTATCAATGTCCGGACATCGAGGTGAGGGTGCTTGAAAACGGACCAGCGGTGACTGGCATCGGCGAGCCGCCTGTTCCACCTGCTGCTCCAGCACTCGCGAACGCCATCTACGCTGCAACGCGTCAGCGTTTGCGGGAAATGCCGTTCAGTAAATTCGTGACGTTTGTGTGAGGAGCTGAGCGGATGAAACTACCGATTATTCTCACTGCTGCTGCCGTCTCGCTCATTTTGGGTGTCGTGCTCGAAAGCGCTTCCATAATTGCAATGATTGGCTTTCTCGCGACGGGCATTTGTGCGGGTGTTCTGGCCCAAAGCCTGCCTCGCGGCGCTGAACGTCCTTACTGGATATTTGTTGGCGTGATCCTGCTTCTGCTGATTGTCAGCTTTTTCGGAGCGGACCTCTCGCGGCTCTGGTTTATTCTGCCGATCGTGTTCGTGGTCAGTTATTTTTGCGCGCGTCTCGCACAGAAAGTACTGCGACGTCTGTCGAGCGACCTGCCTTGATCGCCGGTTCACTATTTTGAGATAGCTGACTACTGCCAATTGTGCGGTTGGCAGTTTGGTTGTATTGTTCTTCCCAATAAGATTCCTCGGGAGGGACAAATTGCAGAAATCTATTCTGGTGCCGCTTGCGCTCGCATTCGGTAGTCTTGGTCTTTCGGCCTGCACGCACACACCTGTTTCGCAAAACGCGTCAGTCGAGGCCGATGGCTTTTCGCCCAGGGTCACAGAGCCGCGCCTTCCGCCCGTTGACCCGAACAATCTGACTCAGCAGCAGGTAGAAATGCTGGCAGCGCGTGCTGATTTCAACATTTACAAAACGCTCGCTCACCATGTGGACCTGTATGACAACTGGTCTCCTCTAGGTCGTATGCTTCTGAACAACACAGCCGTTGATCTGCGCCACCGCGAAATGGCCATGCTGCGTATGGGATGGCTCTGTCAGGCCGAGTATGAGTGGGCTCAACATGCGCGTATCGCTCATGACAATGTTGGTATGACGCCGGATGAAATCCGCGACATCGCGATTGGAGTTGAGGCGGGCGGCTGGTCTGAACTTGACCGCGCCGTGCTGAATATGGCGGACGAGCTTCGCTATGATGGGCACGTATCTGATGCGACCTGGCGGGTGCTGACATCCCATTACACAGAGCCGCAAACGGTTGGTCTGATGTATACCGCGCTTCAATACCAGCTCGTCTCCATGGCGTTGAATTCGCTTGGTATTCAGCTCGATCCGGAATTGGAGTTCAGGCTCCCGACCGGGCTGCCAATGCCGCCGCTCGCTGATATGGTTGCGGGTAGCGGAGACTATCCGGTTCGTATCGAGGCGTTGTCTGTGAGCGAGATGTCACCGGAGATGGTGGCGCTCGTGCCGGAACGTCTTCGCGAGGCCGAAAGTCTGCCGAATTATTATGGCGCGCTCGCGCAGTTCCCGGAGTATTTTTCAGCGCAGGGCGGGTTTGCCCGCTTCCTGCTCGGTCAGACGGACCTCACCCCGCGCGAGCGTGAAATTCTGATCCTTCGGACTACCGCATTGAATGGCGGTGCGTATGAATGGGCCCACCATGTGAGCCGTGGTGAACGGGCAGGTTTAAGCGAGGCAGAGATTCTGGCGCTCGGCAGTGAAGCGACTGGTTCAGGCTGGTCTGAAACAGAAAGCCTGCTCATCGCCGCAGCAAATGACCTTCGCCGTGAAGCCTTCATCACTGATGAGGTCTATGCTGGCCTGAAAGCCAACTACTCCGACCAGCAGATCGTCGAGATGATCTATCTCGTCGGCGGCTATTCCATGTTCTCAAGCGTGATGAACACGCTCGGCACACAAATCGAGCCGGGATATCCGGCCCTGCGTGCGGTGAACTGATCATGCGGGTCTTATGTCTGTCAGTATCAGTCTTGGCGCTGGCCAGCTGCGCGGCGCCTGATCTCGAAACGAGCGCTACATCTGCATCAATAGATAACACGGTCTATAATGGTGAATGGCTGACATGGGGCGGTGACCCGGATTACACGCGCTATTCCCCGCTTGATCAGATCAATGCTGAGAATGTCGGCGATCTGCAGGTGGCATGGCGCTGGGATGCGCCGCCATGGGAAACGCGGCCCGACACGAATATGAAGGCGACGCCCATCTATGTGGACGGCGTGCTCTATGCGCCTGTGGGGGTAAATCAGGTCGTCGCGCTGGATCCGGCGACAGGCGAAGAGCTCTGGATGTTTACGCCGGAGCCGCGCGTGATCCGTGGCCGCGGTGAAGCCATCACCAGCCGGGCTGTTTCTTACTGGACTGACGGCACTGAAGCCCGCCTCTTCCATAATACGCGGGACGGCCGTCTGATCTCGATCAATCCTGAGACGGGTGAGGTCGATCCGGACTTTGGCGAGAATGGCATGATCTATCTGCGGGACAACCTACGTCCTGATGGAGAAGAAGCGCCATTCGTCGGCTCATCATCTCCTGCCGCTATTGTTGGCGATGTCGTTGTCGCCCAGATGGTTGCAGATATTACGCCTCAGAATATGGAGGCAACGCCCGGCCATATTCGCGGATTTGATGTGCGCACCGGCGAGCTCCTATGGACGTTCCATACAATCCCGCAGCCTGGTGAATTCGGACATGAAACATGGGAAAATGAAAGCTGGCGCTACACCGGCAATACCGGCGTCTGGTCCATGATCAGTGTCGATACAGAGCGCGAGCTGATCTATCTGCCGATTGAAGCGCCGAGCCATGACTTTTACGGCGGGCACAGGCTGGGCGATAACCTGTTCAGCCAGTCGATTGTCTGCCTTGATGGACGCACGGGCGAACGTGTCTGGCACTTCCAGATCGTGCATCACGGGATCTGGGATTATGATCCGCCTGCGGCGCCAATTCTGCATGATATTGAACTCAATGGCGAGATCATTCCCGCCGTCACTCAGCTCACCAAGCAGGGTATGAGCTTTGTGTTCAATCGGGTGACGGGTGAGCCGGTCTGGCCGATTGAAGAGCGCGCTGTTCCGCAGTCTGACGTACCGGGTGAGCGCACATCGCCGACCCAGCCATTTCCGACTTTGCCGGAATATTATGTGCCGCACGGCTATGACGAAGATAATCTGATCGATTTTACGCCGGAGCTACGCGCCGAAGCGCTGGAGATCGCAGAGCGCTATGTGCGCGGGCCGATCTACACGCCGCCAACCCCGATCATTGAAGGCGGCACGCAAGGCACATGGGTTGAACCGAACTATGGCGGCGGCGCTAACTGGAATGGCGCGGCGTTTGATCCTGAAACAGGTCAGATGTTCGTACCGGTCCGGACGGGCGCCTTCGTTGCCTCGCTTGGAACCGCAGATGAAAGCCTGACCAACTGGGATTATCAGCGCATGCCAACAGGCCGTGTGCCGGGGCCGCAGGGGCTTCCGATTACCAAACCGCCTTATGCGACGGTGACGGCGACCAACATGAATACCGGCCTGCACGACTGGTCGCGATCCATTGGCGGTGCGCCGGACTGGATCAGAAACCATCCGGCCCTTGAGGGTCTGGACCTCGATTTTGACAATATGGGCCAGTTCGGCGCGCGGCCTGTGCCACTCGTTACGGCCGAGCTTCTGTTTCTGGCTGAATCAGGAAACCTCTCCGGTGATCCGGGTGGTCCGATCTTCAGAGCGTATGACAAAGACACTGGCGATGTTGTTGCTGAAATCGAAATGCCTGAGCGCGTCAGCGGTGGCCCGATGACGTATCAGCATGAAGGTCATCAGTATATCGTCACGGCCGTTGCTTCGGCTGAGCATCCGTCCGAGTTCGTTGCTTTGCGTCTGCTGGATGAGGGAGAAACACCAGCTTTCATTCCGGGTGAGGTCGATACAGAAACGGCGGACAGAACCGTGCTTCATCCGGTTTTCGAGTCAGAAACGCTTCTTGCAGGCGGCGCGGTGTTCGGTGATTATTGCGCGGTATGCCACGGTGATAATGGCGGTGGCATTCCAGGCGGTCCGCCAGCGATTACCGGCTTGAATGATGTCGCCGCGATCCGTCAGCGCGTGGTTGAAGGCGGTATCGAAATGCCGGCGATGAATGCCATCCTGACGGCGGAAGAAATCGAAGACGTTTCGCGTTATGTCGCGTCCGGCTTCGCCGAGCCGCTGGAATAGACCTATTTCGTGAGGCCGAGGCGGGCTGCTTGGAGGGCTGCCTCGGCGCGCGATGAAATGCCAAGCTTCATATAGATCGACTTGATGTGGCTCGCGATGGTGCTCTCTGTGAGACCGAGCGCTTTGGCGGCATCCGCGTTGCGCAGTCCGCGCCCGATTAGCCCGAGCACATCGCGTTCGCGTGGGGTGAGATTGGCGTCTGGTTGTTCCGGTTCGGCGGTCGTGCGGAAATGGTCGAGAATGCGCCGCGCAATGGACGGTGAAAGCGCTGGAATGCCCTGTTCGATCTGGCGAAGCTGGCGCTCGAATACGTCAGGCGGCGAATCCTTGAGAAGATAGCCGTTCGCACCTGCCGAAATCGCGCCGACCACCGAGGCATCATCCCCCATGACGGTGGCGACGATAATCATCACATCATGCTCGCAGGCAGCAAGTTTCTGCACAACATCGATGCCCGACCCGTCCGGCAGGCCGAGGTCAACCAGCGCGAGATCAAAATCATGGCCTTTGATTGAGAACAGGGCTTCGCGGACATTTTTTGTCTCGTAGACGTCGCATCCTTCAAAACAGTTTTCGGTGACTTCGCGCAGCCATTGTCGGGTCTCGGTGACGTCTTCGACGATGAGGGCTTTCTTCATGATGTGACGGTCTCCCTTGGAAGAATGGCAATGAGGCTGACGCCTGGTGAGTGCGTGCGCATAGAAAACTGGCCGCCAAGTCCTTCGACACGGGCTTTCATGTTTCCAAGCCCTTGTCCGAGCGTGACGGTTTCAATGTCGAAGCCGGTGCCGTTATCGGTGATGATGAGGTGAAGCTCTTCCGGTTGAACCTCGATCTTCACCGTGAGGGCATCTGCGTTCGAGTGTTTGATGACATTGCTTGCGGCCTCGCGAATGAAGGAGCGGAGCGCGTGGACTTTGCCCGGCATAAGCGTGTCGTCCGCCGTTGCATCCAGTGTCCAGTCGAGCGTGATATTATGAGGCTCCAGCCTGTCAGCGGTTTCTGCGCGCAGGTCTGCCAGGACATCATCCAGAGGCAGGGCCTGACTTTGAGCATTGTTGATGACATCGCGCAGGTCAGCCAGCGTTTCCCGGATCATCGTGTCTTTGCGATCAGAACGGTCTGAATGGAGCGCCCGCATGAGTTGCGCGCCGATATTGTCATGAATATCGCGGGCAATGCGTGTGCGTTCTTCTGCTACACCGCGGTCATACGCATCACGGCTTTCGCCAGCATATTGCATGAGCTGAACAATATGGCGCGCGAAGGCAACATCATCTGGTGAGAAGAGCGCGCGTCCGTTTTGCGGATAGTCAATTTGCAGGGCGGTGGCATCTCGGACCGGTGGAATGTAGAGCGACAAGCCTTCCGAGCCGATCTCGACATCATGCGCTTTTGTCTCAACCGGCGTGACTTCCAGTGCGTGGAAATGGTTCTTCAAAAGGGTTTGCCAATTCTCCGCCCGGCGCTTGCTGTTCGCTTCAAGCGCGGCGTCCAAAACGCGGGAGAAGACCTGCATATCGGTCTGTGACTGTCCCGCGACGAACTTACGCCAGATGAAATCGCGAAGTGGCAGGTAAACAAGCGCCGTGATGAGCAGAGATAGGCCAATCGCTTCGGCAGAATCAAAAGAGAGAAAGCTCACCAGCGTGATGTCGATCACGATCATCAGAACGGCTGCAGAGACATAAAAGCCCAGACGGTAAGCCCAGACGCCAAGGTCAAACAGGCGATAACGCATCAAGCCGACGGCTAGGCCAAAATAGATCAGCAGGAAAAACGCAAAAGCGTAGGGCGCGGGGATAAGCGCCGGCAGACCGATGGCGCTCGGCGCGGCAATCGTGAAGATGAACCCGCCCGAGCCAAGAATAGTGGCAACACCAAGCCAGACCGCAATCGCCCGCTGTCGCGGGTCATGTCTTGCCGCCCAGACCTGCCAGATCACAGCGACAATGATCAGGATCATTTCGCACAGCGTGATCAACTGAACGTTCGAATAGTCCCTCAAAGGCCCGAACATGCTCGCGAGTGTCCAGCCACCAAAGCCGAGCACTGTCGCGCCGGTGAGAGAACGCCAGGCCGGTAGTCGGGAGGGATAGATCAGGAACAGGCAGATCATCACAATGCCGAACCCTGATGCGCCTGCCATGTTCAGATAGGCAAAAAACCAGAATGTGCTCTCAGAAATTGGGATCGCGACCTGACTTGCCGTCGCCGCAAAGCAGAAGATAAGCGTCATCAACCCGCTGGCTGCAAACAGGCAGGCAGACAGATTTGTGGGCTTAAGTGACCACACCCATGCCGAGATCATATATGCGATGAGGCCGGTCAGAAGTTCTGACCACATATATCCGCTGATCATTGTGAGTGGGCGCCATTGAGAGACATCCCACGTCCAGCCATCAGACGGTTGAAGCCCGAAAATCAGAAATCCGAAAAAGGCGAGTGCGCCGATAACGACAAGCGCAATCAGATGCGAAAACGGCGGAATATAGGTTCTTGAACTGGCCATTGCGCCCCACACACAACTCAATAGAGGGCCAGCATACGTCGTAATTTAAGAAAATACCTCCCCTTTTCAGGTGAGACGGCGATTCTCCTGTTTTGCGGCTATCCCCCATTCAGGGGATGGTGGGTCTTCGGGCGGCGTGGCAATTTGCGTTCTGGATGCTTTGCAGGTGAAGGGACGCACGCGCAGACATTCATGCCCCGGAGGCTAATTGCCCAACTGGCCTCCGGGCCTATCTTACATTTCCTCCCCTAGCCATCAGCGCAGCTTGCCGGATCTCCGGTGGCCTGCGCTGACTGCTTTCACTGGCCGGGGCCCGGAACTGCTGCGCACGGGTCGCCATACATTGCGCCCTGATCAATGCAGAAGAATGTCCACTCACCTTCGGTTTCCGGTTTGTCGCCGATATTATCACCGAGATATGCGATCACTTCGACATCCGGATAGCCTTGTGCAGCAAGCATAGGCGTTACCAGCGCATAGCGTTCGTCTTTTGCGCTGACGCCATTTGGGCGCGCACGGGTCATGAGAATCTGGAAATCATCACCGCGAACAAGGCCAAGGTCCGCCAGATTATTCTCGGTCGCGAGCTGTTCACGGTCGGACCGGTTGGTGACGAAGGCAACATGTCCGCCAAGCGTGTTCACCGTATTGAGGAAGGCTTCGACGCCCGGCACAAGTGTTGCGTCTTCTTCTTGTGTCCACTCATACCAGCTCTCAGGCGTGTAGCCGAGACCGAGGCGCTCCCGGCGCAGCTGATATTCGACATTGTTCATGACGGTTTCGTCGAGGTCGAGAACCACGGCCCAGCCTGTATCCGGGTTTGCGGCGGCGTAGTCCTGCACGAAAGACGTGGCCTCAGCGTAAACGGCTTCTGCTTCTGTATCCCAGCCATCGTCAAACGCGACCCATGCTGTTCCGGCCGAATACTCAAATTCATCAGCGGCGGGGCCAGTTGTTGTGCAAGCTGCCAGCGCCAGCATGAGAGATGGAAGTAGGAGATGTTTCATATCCGGGCCCCTGAAGCGTCAATCTGTCTTTCTGGAGGTTGAATGGAATTCAGCGACCATGTCCATGCGTGACGCGGGCAAAACTGAGAACCCAAGGGCCGCTCTGTTTTGTATTGTGCATGCCCGGGCGCTGTATAAGCTGGACTGAAGTAAAATATCGTTATGGGGGTGGGCATGAGTCTTGAGCAGCTATTCGGACTGACTGGAAAACGCGCTTTGATCACGGGTGGTGCGACAGGTATTGGTCGCGCCATCGCTGCGGCATTTGTCTGTGCCGGTGCGGAGGTCACAATCGTTGGCGACCGCGAAGATGACTTGAACGAGACTGCGCACGACCTTTCGGTGCATTCGATCCACCTGAGATTGGGCACGCGTGATGCGTCTGAGCACATGGTCGCTGACGCGAAACGGATCATGGGCGGGACGGACATTTTCATATCGAATGCGGGTATCGAAGGCCCGATCTCAGGCCTTATGGATCTCGACGAAGACGCGTATCTGGCAGCGTTCGATGTTAACTTGCATGCCGCCAACTGGGCGTCTGCTGCGCTCATCCCGGATATGGCCGCGCAGGGCGGTGGGTCCTTCATTTTCATGTCCTCTCTGTCGGCGCTTCGCGGTAACAAAGCCATTGCGACCTATTCCATGACCAAGGCTGCGCTCGCCCAGCTTGCGCGCAATATTGCGGTTGCCCATGGGCCGGAGAATATTCGAGCAAATGCTATTGCTCCGGGCCTGATTGAGACGCCCTTTGCGCGTGGGCTCATGCAAAATGCCGAGTTCATGGCTCGCCGGATGCAAGCCACGCCGCTTCGCCGTGTTGGTCAGCCTGAGGAAATTGCAGCCGCTGCGCTTTGGTTGGCAGGACCAGGCGGCGCGTTCACGACCGGGCAAACCATCACTGTGGATGGGGGCACTTTGATTCACGATGGAAGTTGATCATTTCAACAGGAACAGGCGAACTAGCCCGCGTCAGGCGCAGGCACATCAAATTGCTGGCGACAGGTTGCGGCGGTGTTGGTCTCTATGTCGACTTCCTCAAGCGTCAGAAGCGTTGTTTCATTGTCTGACGACCCGATGTTGACCGTGTAGAAGCCGCTCACATTGAGGTAAAGGATTCCCATCGAATAGGCATCAATGTCACCGTCTTCAGGGCCTACGAAACGGATATAATTGGGCGCAATTTGACCGGACTCCCAATCGACGGTCGGAAACGGAAATGTAATCTCCGAAAGCGGCACGACGAAGACATCGGATGAGTCATAGAGCGGGTATCCGGCCAGAACGTCATAGTTCTCTGCAACGCTCTCTGAAAAATCGAATACGCTATTGATGAAAACGGTCTGGCCTTCGTTTTCTCTGAACCACTCAAAGGACAGCACCTCATTATAGGCTGACAGATTGTAATCTTGATCCGTGTAGGGGAATGGACAGTCCTGAGCGTGCGCGCCGCCAACAACTCCAACTGCTAGAAACGCAGTGGCGAAGAGTTTGCTTTTGACCAGATTTTTCATGTGATGCCCCACGGAGTGCTCCGACTTTGCAGAGCATTCCGTGAAATCAGGACATCATCAAGGCGCCAGCTGCAGAAAATGACTTATCGCAGGTGGATACGGCGCCCTGCGGACAGATAGTTCGCTGCGTTTACAATCGCGTCGGCATCAATCTGGAAATGTTTATAGAGATCAGAGATCGTGCCCGTCTGGCCAAAATGCTCAACGCCGAGCGGCGCTGTCATGTGACCTGCGACGGAGCCGATCCATGCAAGTGTCGCTGGATGTCCGTCCGTGACGGTAATCAGAGTTGCGTCGCGTGAGACGTCACCCATCAGGCGTTCGATCTGGCTGACTGCATCCTTATGGCCACGTGCGCGCGCACGTCGCGCAGCCGTCCAGCCTGAGTTTAAACGGTCAGCAGAGGTGACGGCCAGGACGCCAATGTCACGGCGGTCATTACCGATGCGACCTGCGGCCTCAATGGCTTCGGGGCCAACAACGCCCTGATAGGCAATCACAAGCTCGCAATTCGGACCCGGCTCGCGCAGCCAGTAAGCGCCATCAACGACGCCGCGCCGGAACTCCTCATCATCCCGGCTGGACAGGCCAAGCTGCTCAATCGGACGTGTGGAAAGGCGCAGATAGACCGAGCCGCCGGTTTCATCGCGCAGCCAAGTGCGCTCGTCCGGATCATTCTCGCCTGAGCGCTGAAGGTAATCGAACGACCAGTCCATGATGATGGACAGCTCATCCAGATAGGCAGGTTCGAACGAGACGAGGCCATCCTGACTCATGCCGACAAGCTGGGTGCCGATTGACTGGTGCGCGCCGCCTTCCGGTGCCAATGTGATGCCTGATGGCGTGCCGACAATGATAAATCGGGCATCCTGATAGCAGGCATAGTTTAGCGCATCGAGGCCGCGATTGATGAACGGGTCATAGACCGTACCAATCGGAATGAGGCGCTCACCGAAATGGCTATGTGAAAGGCCAAGCGAGCCAAGCATCAGCATGAGGTTCATCTCAGCAATGCCCAGTTCGAAATGCTGGCCTTCAGGGGAGAACTGCCATTTTTGCGTCGATGGGATAGATTGCTCGCGGAAGGTATCGCTGACCTCATTGCGCGCAAACAGATTGCGGCGGTTCACCCACGGGCCGAGATTGGTCGAGACGGTGACGTCTGGCGACGTGGTGACAATGCGCTCGGTCAGCTGGTCATCGCGCTTGGCAATGCCATCGAGGATTTTACCGAAACCGGCTTGCGTGGAGAGAACGCGGTCGTCGAGGAAAACCGGGCCGGCGCTTTCAACCTTAGGCGCGGTAAAGCGACGTGTGCCTTCTGAAAAGAACGGTACGTCTTTGAGAAAAGCTTCAACGCCAGTTTTGTCTTCAACGGTTGCCAGCGGCTCCCATTCCTCGCCTTCGGCAACGCCCATATGCGCCTGAAACTCGGCCATCTGGGCCTTGTTCATCAGGCCGGCATGGTTGTCTTTGTGACCTGCGAGCGGGGTCTGCCAGCCCTTAATTGTATAGGCGAGGAAGACGGTTGGTTTGTCGTCTCGAATGGCGTCAAACGCTTCGGTCAGCGTGGAGAGACACTGGCCGCCAAGATTGTTCATCAGCGTGTTCAGCTCTTCATCCGAGCGCCTGTTCAAGAGGTCTGAGGCGTCGCCCTGATCGCCGATATCGTCCATCAGGCGTTTGCGCCATGCTGCGCCGCCTTGAAAGGTGAGGGCGGAATAATCAGGATTCGGGCAGTCCTGAATCCATTTCTTCAGAATGTCGCCGCCCGGCTCTTCAAACGCTGCGCGCTGCAATACGCCGTGGCGCAGAACGACGGTGCGCCAGCCGAAAGCGGTGAAGATGGCCTCGATTTTTTCCCACAAACCTTCGCGCACAACACCATCAAGGCTCTGGCGGTTATAGTCGATCACCCACCATGTGTTACGAAGGTCATGCTTCCAGCCTTCCTGAAGGCATTCATAGACATTGCCCTCATCAAGCTCGGCATCGCCGACGAGCGCGACCATGCGGCCAAGCGGGCGATCTTTGGCCCATGACTTTGCGGCGAGATAATCCTGCACCAGAGAAGAGAAGGCAGTCGCCGCGACGCCAAGGCCGACGGAGCCCGTTGAGAAGTCGACATCGTCAATGTCTTTAGTGCGGCTTGGATAAGATTGCGTGCCGCCCCAGCCGCGAAAGTTCTGCAGCTTTTCAAGCGTCTGGTTGCCCATAATGTACTGCATGGCATGAAAGACGGGAGAGGCATGCGGCTTTACCGCGACACGGTCTTCAGGGCGCAGCGTATGATAATAGAGCGCCGTCATGATGGAGACCATGCTCGCGCAGCTTGCCTGGTGGCCACCAACCTTCACATCGCCGTCTTCCTTGGCGCGCAGATGGTTCGCATTGTGCACGATCCATGCAGACAGCCAGAGAAGGCGTTGTTCGATGGTTTTAAGATGGTCGGTCATGGGGCCTTTCCTCCTCGCAGGCGGGCAATGCCGTGCGCGAAGATATATACTGCAAAACGGGCGATATCGAGGGAGGATATGCCCCTTTTGCGTATAAGGCCGCAAGCCCTTCTCTTAAATCCTAAAAAGAAGGGCGCTGAATTTTCGTTTGATAGTGTGAGGCCGGGTTATCAGCCTTTAGCGGCGTAGCTTTCCAGAGATTCGATTTTCGCCTTGTCGCCAATGAAGACCGGCACTTTCTGGTGAAGCTTGTCGACTGGCATTTTCAGGAGAGACATCTCGCCATTCGTGGACGACCCGCCAAGTGCGTGGATCAGAAATGCCATTGGAATGGCTTCATAGACGAGGCGCAGCTTGCCTGTTTCATAGCCTTTGAAGTCAGCGCCCGGATACGCAAACAGGCCCCCCTGCAGCACCATGCGCTTCATGTCGGAGACCATGGAAGCAAACCAGCGCATATTGTATGGCTTCTTGCCGCCAGTCGCTTGCAGATTGTCAGAGACGTAATTCTGCAGCCATGTTGGCCAGACTTTCTGCATCTGACCGTTGATTGCCAGAATGTCAGCAGAAGGCATGCCGCCTTCGATTGGCAGAAGTGTCCATTCACCAGAGGCATCGTCGAACTGGCCTTTATAGGCCTTGTCGCCATCTGCGAAGTAAACTTCCAGATTCATGCCGAATACGAAAAAGCCGCCGGAAAGAATGTTGCCGCCGTGGAAGTCTTTGGCGTCGTCAGCGTTTTTCCAGACACCGAAAATGGCGCCGGATGGAATGCCTATCAGTGCAGATTTAGAGCCGTCCAGCGGGTCCAGCGCGACGCTGTATGGGCCGTCAGACGTTTTGACCATGTCAGGGCGCTCTTCGGACACGACATAGCGAACGAAAGGGTCTTTGCTGAGTGTTTCGAAGAAAGCTTCGTCCGCGATGACGTCCAGTTCGATCTGGTCATCGCCGGACTCGTTTGAAGAGGTCGCGAACTTCAGGCCTTCACCCTTTTTCAGGACGCCATAGATTTTCTCTGCGGCGGCGAACAGCGCTGAATAAACGCCATCCATATTTTCAAGCTGACTATTGAAGTTCACAGACATTTCCTCACAGACCCCCACGATCCGACTAGTTTTTGTGGGATTGTCCTAACCGATAAGACAATGGTTGCAAGCTTGGAATGCCAAAGCAGGGGCAGAATTCGCCGATAGACCGTATGAAAGGCAGGGACTGGCCGGTGAAACCAGCCAGTCCGAAATGTTTTAGTTCAGGCTGTCAATGAAATCTGAAATTTCATGCGCCACAGTTTCGGGGGCATCCAGCTGGATATTATGCCCTACATCCGGCATGCGGAGATGGCGTGCACTGCGGCTTTGCGCGATCAGATCCGAATGACCTTGCAGCCAGAGTACGCGTCCCGCGTCGGTCTCTTCGAAGACGAATGGCTCTTCATAAGTGGCCGTGGATGTGAAGTTCAGCACAGGCAGGTCCGCGGGCAGAGGCGCCACGGTCGCGGAGGCTTCATCCATCTGATCGACGAGTGTCTGATACTCGCGGCCCATTTGAGGCGGGATCATGCTCAGAAGCATTTCATCATCAGCAGCGATGCGGGCGGCATCGACTTCTTTGGCCATGGAACGCTGCTCCATAACGGACGGATCAATCAGGATGAGCGCTGAAACCTGATCGAGATGATCGCGTGCGAATTCGGTCACCAACAGGCCGCCATAGGAATGACCAACCAGAACAATGTTGGACGTGATGCTGAGATCAGAGAGCAGAGTTTCAAGATCGCTATTATGTTCTTCGATTGTAAGCGGGTGATCTGGCGCAGGCGATGACCCAAGACCCGCGCGTGCATAGGTCAGGGTCGCGTAATCGTCGCTGAGTGCTTCAAGCAGTGGACCCCAGGTGGAGCGGTCCTGACCGAAGCCAGCTTCGAAGACGAATGTCGTTTCGCTTTTGCCTTGCAACACATAATCCATTTGGGATTGAGCCGAGGCGGGGCTGATATTGGAAAGGAGCGACCAGGCACCGGCGGTGATGATCGGGACGAGAAGTTTCTTCAGGGAAGACATGGTGGGGTAAGGTCCTGATGGTGGAATTATTGAAGGGTTTGTTCGGCAAGGCCGGACATGAGGTTTGTTTCGGAACGGGCCGCGTCGGTTTGCGCGGCTGTCTCCAGAAGGGTGTCGAGTGCGGCGCGATCAAAAACCTGTCCCGCGGTAATCACGGTCTGGGGTGACCGGATGCAGGCGAGGTCTTCGACCGGGTTGCAGGCGTAAAGGACGAGATCAGCGATGCAGCCGCCGTACAGGCAGGCGCGATCCGGTTCCTGCAGGACATTCGCCGTATTGACCGTTGCGGTCTGGATCGCCTCATATGGTGAGAGGCTGCTTTGCGTCAGAAGCTCCAGCTCTTCCAACAAAGAGGCGCCCGGAATGTTTGTGAATATCCCGGCGTCGCTGCCCGCGACCAAAGTCACGCCAGCATCGTGCAGATAGCCTGTCATTTGTTGATAGAACAGATCGTTCCGCAGGACCGGTTCCGGGCGTTCAGACAGCCAGCGGGCGTGAACATCAGCCTCCATGGCCTGTACGAACGGGTTCAGCCATTCGGTTCCGGCACGGGTCAGGACAGCATCGCCTTCGCTCGCAACACGATAGAGATTGTGGTGCGCGAGCAGGGTGGGCGTCACCGGAATACCGGATGCCGCAATGTCGTCTGCGAGGTGTTGGGCAGCGTTCGCGTCATGAAAGCCCCGAAGTCCGTGCCAGACGATGGACTCGGTGTGTTCTATGGTCAGGAACCGGTCATCAAGCAGGCTATCGAATGTGATGTCGAAATCACGATCGAGCGGAACACCTGTATAGCGATGACCTTCCGGCGTATGGCCGGCGACGGTCATGCCGAGCGCTTCGGCCTCCTCGCGTATGGCCTGATAGGCGTCGAATGACAGGTTGGAATAGAGCTTCAAGTGCCGGAAACCCTGCTCATATTGCCAGCGCACGGCGGTGCGCGCTTCTTCGGCCGTTTCCACGATTTGATGATTGATCTGCTGGTTCGGGCCGGCGCTGTTGAGGATAGGGCCGGTCGTTATAAGACGTGGACCTGCCAGTTCTCCGGTTTCAATCCGCTCTGCCATTTGCAAGTGAAACGGCATGCCGGACATGTTGCGAACAGTCGTGACGCCGTGCGCAAGATAAGCGCGAAGCTCTGCTTCATCCCAGACATGGACATGCATGTCTGTGAGGCCGGGAATAAGTGTCTGGCCCGAGCCGTCGATAACGATAGCGGCTGTTAGTCCTTCTGCGTTGTAGCTCACATGGGTGATGAGGCCATCTTCGATCAGAATGAACTGGTCTTGCAGCGTGACCGGTTCGGGCCCTTCGAATGACACCGTCTCTACATTGCGGATCAGTACATCTCCGGTCAGCGTCGCTTGCGACACCTGTGGGGCGACGCAACCGGCCAAAAGTCCGGCGGCCAATGAGACGCCTACCGCGCTGATCCAGATAGAGTGTTTCATTTATATGCCCGTCCCTTGAGCGCGATTGTGACGCTCGACACCTAGTGATGCATCTACATCACCGCAAATTGCCTCACAGTTAATTGATAATCGATGCGTGTTCGCGAAACTGGTCATCCAGTGAGACTGTGCCGTAAGCTGGCGCTGTCATGTTGATCTGCGATGCACGGAGGAAGAAAGAGGCCGGTTCAGCGACTGACCTCATGCCAATGACCCGCATCAGATTGACTACGGAACTGGCAAGCTTCGGCGATACATGGCTGATATGGCGTGGCCGGTTGAGCGCTCTGAAGGCGAGGTCCGCGATCTCGTTCTGGGTGTAGGTGTCCGGGCCGCCAACATTCAGGCGCGAAAGACCCTGACGTGTCGCCTCTACGCAAACGGCAGCCATATCTGCGCCGTGGATCGGTGCCATCCGGCTCTTTCCGTCCCCAACCAGATAAACACGGCCGCGTTTTGCCATTTCTACGAACTCCACCAGATCGGAATAAAACCCGCTCGGGCATAGAATGGTCGAAGCGACAGGCGCTGCTTCCAGTTCGGCAGCAAATTTGGACTTTGCGCGAACCATGGCGATGTCCTGCATATGATCGGCATGCAGAACATGGATGTAGGCAAACCTGCCGACGCCCGCCCGAATGGCTTCATCCAGAATGTTCCTGTTCGCCTGATAGTCGACCTCATCATAGGTGAGACCGTCTTTCTGCGTGGTGATACCGAGTGCGGACACCACAAGGTCCACACCATCGCAGCAGCCTTTCAGCGTTTCCGGCTTCGTCGCTTCGGCGGCAAAGACATCATCAATGAACAGACCGGCCTGGCTGAGCTTTTCTGGCGAACGGGCAAGTGCGCGAGCGCGGTAGCCTGCATCGCCATAGGCCTGAATAAGGTGCCTGCCGAGATAGCCGGTCGCCCCAGCGATCAGAACAGTAGGTTGGGAAGCTGTCATTTGCCCGTCTCCGTACTCTATCAGGGCCAGCCGGATGGGCCGACCCTGAATGCTCCGTTTAGCCAACCACGCGGTGGCCGCGCCCCTGCAGACATTCGATTACGATTTGCCTGCGTTCTTCATGCACCTCTGCAGCGCCAGCACCGGCACCTGCAATGGCGCCTACCACTGCGCCTGCCACCGCACCTTCAGTGTCGCTGACTTCATCGTCTGCGACGCCCGCAATTGCACCGATACCTGCGCCGATCAGGGCATCAGTCCGTGTGTTTGCGTTGAGATAGGCATGCTCGGTCGCCAGTTGCTGGCAGCTTGCCAGATCCGCCGCGTAGGCCTCGCCGACAGGGCCATCGACGATTGGTTCATAAGATGCGCCAGTATTTGCGCATGCGGTAACAGCAAGGCTGCCAAGCAGGCTGAGAAGAATAAGAGGTTTTTGCATCAGGTTATTCCTTTGAGTGTGTAGATTAGAAAACAGCGCGCAGTGTCAGCGTGGCAGCGTCACTGTCGTGAACGTCATCAGCCCATTGGTGCGCATAGCGGGCGGTCAGCATCCAGGTGTCGTTGAAAGTCAGCTCGGCACCGAAACCGAGCCCCACTGTGTGATCTGCTGGTGCATTCGCGCGAACGGTCGTGAACGGGCCTGTCGCTCCAACGGTGCGGTATTGAAGGCCGTAATCATCGTCACCGAACTGGTAGGTCCAGTCGATATCCGCGACAGGGCGAAGGGTTACTGCGTTAGTCAGGGTCCACTCCGGGCCGCGCGCTGTCGCATCGAGAGAGACGAGCCGGTAATTGAAGGCCTGGTCTTCGAATGCGAAAGAGGTACCGGTCGGGGATGTTTCGGAGAAACCGTCCGCTTCAACACGACCCGCCGCGAAAGTGATGCCGTGCTCGATTTCGAACATGGCGAATTCGTCGGTAGAGCGCGCAGAGAAGGCGACATCCCAGAAAGATGTGTCTGTCGTACCGTTGGCGACATCCGTCAGCGTCGCGGACGCACGTGAAATGTTATCAAGCTGATGACCACCGCGGGTGACGGTGAGGCTCAACCGGCCGAGCATTTCGCTGTCATATGCGCCGTAGACAGACAACGACCCGCCTTCCAGAGCATGGCGTCCCCCCGACGTGAATTCGGCGGTTGTTTCGCCGACGGAGAGGACGCCGCCTAGCACGAAGTCGGACATAAACCGCGTCTCGCCGCCAAGAATGGCACCGTCCTGTGATGTGTGTGCGCGGCCAGTTTGAACGGGCATGTCCAGTTCGGCATCGGCTGAGGTAATGGCCATCCACGCAGAGAATGTATCGTCCTCATTTGTGTATGCGCCTGGCGCGAAAGTGCGGCGATGACCGGCAAATTGCTCATAAGCAATGCGCGGCAACAGCGCGATTTCGTCGACGGTATCGGAAGGTGCAGCCTGCGCCTGTGCAGACGGAGCCATCAAGCTCATGGCCGCTACGCCGGATGCGAGCGAAATGATAAAGGGAACTGTGTTCGAGGCTTTGGGATTAAACATACTACTCTCCTGATCACTCCTGTTGGAGTGTTGTTTTTGTTCGAAAATTTTGAGGTTTACAGCGCTGGAGCGGCGTCTAGCTGATCATGAGCTATCCACATCCGGCGCGAATATCTGTGCGCCTACCGGTCGGAATCGCTGCCGGTAATCGGCGGCAGATACACCGACATGACGCTGAAAGACGCGGCGCATACGCTCGGCGTTCTGGAAGCCCGCATGAAGCGCAATTTGCTCGACGCCCGTATCTGACTGCTCAAGCTCGACCCGTGCAGATTGTACACGCGCTGCTTCCACATAATGGGCGGGTGTCACGCCGGTCTCGTCTTTGAACTTACGGGCAAATGTGCGCTCAGACATGGCGGCGCGCGCAGCCAGCGCTGTGACGGTGAGCGGGTCTGTCAGATTGGCCAGAATATAGCTCAGCGTTTCATTGATCACCGGATCTTCGGCCTTCTGCGCCACAAGATGTGCGCTGAACTGGGACTGCCCGCCCGGCCGCATCATATACATCACATTGTAGCGTGCGACCTGCAGGGCGACGTCGTGGCCCCAGTCCGCTTCGACCAGCGATAAAGCGAGATCCATACCTGTGGTTACACCCGCAGATGTCCAGATGTTTCCGTCACGCACATAAATCGCATCCGGCTCTACCTCGACCTCAGGATATTTCGATTTCAGGATCGGGCACCACCACCAGTGCGTGGTTGCGCGTCGCCCGTTCAAGAGGCCGATTTCTGCAAGGATCATTGCGCCGGTGCAGATGGACACAATCCGGTCCGCACGGCCCGCAGCCTGGCGCACGAAGTTAAGCAATTCCTTGTGCTCAAGCGCCTCAACTGTCCCATGCCCGCCTGCGATCATAAGCGTATCGATTGGTGCCGTGTCCATGGCGGCGTCCGCAAAGCTCTGATCGGCTTCGATGGTGAGGCCGCTTGTTGTCCGGATTGAGCCTGCTTTTTCCGCGACGACGTGAACGTCATAGGGTTTGATGTTTTCCGGCAGAAAGAGCTTTGCACCGGTCAGAACTTCCAGTGGGCCGACAACGTCAAGGATGTGAGCGTCGGGGTAGACGATCATCACGACGCGTCGGGGGGCTGCGTCTTTCTGGCGTTGTTGTCCTGCGTTTGTCATTTTCTGACATGTCCTGAATTCGTGTCTGACCGGTGCGGTCCGTTTTCCTGATGATCTGATTATTCGTCATTCCGGCAATAACCGTTAGGACAAACACCCCTCACTTTCTGCCAAACTGGATTAGTCTTCCATTTTGCGGGCAATCAGGAAGAGCGCAGCGTCTTTCTTCGGATGCCATTGATGGACGATCTGAAAACCTGCCGCATTGTGCTGGCTGATGAGGTCGTCCTGCGTGAAGACCGAGACATAGGGCGCCTTTCCAATCCACCGCATGAGGGAAAGGATCGGTGAGAGATAGCTCTGATTGTCGCCCAGACATGCCGTGCTGGTGACGAAGACGCCGCCCGGTTTCAGCATGTGACGCACCTTGCGGATCACCGCTTCCCGGTCTTTCAGAAGATGAAGGATGGAGAGGCCAAGAACGGCATCATAGCTTTCACCTTCGACATCCATTTCGGCGATATCGCCAGTGTGGAAATCAACATTGGAAACATTTTCTGTTCTCGCTTTCTGTTGTGCGATGGCGATCATCTCCGGCGAGATGTCGGTTGCATCAACGTGTCCGACAAAGGGTGCATGACGCAGGGCTGTGGAGCCGGTGCCGCAGCCGAATTCGAAAATCCGCGCGTTCGGTGCCAGATATTCCCGGGTGATTGAGAGCTTGATTTCATAAGCTTCTTCATCCGCGATTGGCTTGCGGGAATACTGGTCTGCGATGTTGTCCCAGAAGCGGGCGTCTTTCAGTGCTGCTGTCGTCATATCTGTCACCTCAATTCGGTGTTGTTCGATGAGGTGAACTTAATGCGACATTTGATATACGAAAATTGCTGAAATTTTTTGATCTGCTATACGTAAATGTATGAATTGGGATGCTGCAGACTTTGATTGGAATCAGGCGCGCGCTTTCCTGGCGACGGCTGAAGAGGGATCGCTCTCAGCAGCTGCAAGGGCACTGAATGTGACCCAGCCTACGCTCAGCCGTCAGGTCAGCGCGCTTGAAGAGAAGCTTGGCGTGACATTGTTCGAGCGCGGTACGCGTGTGATGACGCTCACAGTGGCCGGGTTGGAACTTCAGCATCATGTTCGCGCCATGCATGACGCAGCGATGCGGGTTTCGCTTTCCGCTTCCGGTCAGTCACAGACGATTGCGGGTACAGTGCGTATTGCTTCCACGCACAATATGGCCTGCTATCATTTGCCCAAAGTGCTCGCCAAGATCAGGCGGACAGCGCCCGATATTCAGGTTGAGGTGACAACAGCGAACGAGCTGACAGACCTTATCCAGCGCGAAGCGGATATTTCTATCCGGTACGCCCGCCCGACCCAGCCTGAGCTGATTGCCAAACTGATCCGTACAACGACAGCCACGCTGATGGCGTCAAAAGCCTATCTTGATCGTGTCGGCCGCCCGAAAACGCTGGATGATCTGAACAAGCTCGATTTTCTGGGGTTTCTGAATGCAGAAACGCTCATGCCAGCTCTTAACGGACACGGACTGAAACTCACGACAGCTAATTTTCCGGTCGTCTCGGATAGCGGGCCGGTTAGTCTGGAACTGGCCAGACGCGGTCTTGGCGTGGGGCTGCTAATGCCAGACGATGCGGCCTATTTCCCGGAAATTGAACAGGTCTGGCCAGCTTTTCCGCCTATGGAGATACCCATCTGGCTGGTGACGCACAGAGAGCTTCACACAAGTAACCGGATAAGGCTGGTCTTCGACCTGATCGCGGAAGGCCTTAGTTGACGCCGAAGAAATCCGCGCTCGCCAGTTCGCACGTGTCATCGAGGCTCGCGACGAGTTCAAACGTGTTGACCACTTTGGAAAGCTCGTAGCGGAAGAAGTACTGCGCAGCGGCAATCTTGCCATTGTAGAACGTCTCTTCGCTTGAGCCTGCATCAGGTGACGCCTGTTTGGCGACGCTTGCCTGCCAGAGCCATAGCCAGGCGACGACAACCGTACCGAACGCATCGAGGAAAAGCGTTGCGTTTGCGAGGCTGAGATTTTCCTCGTCACAACCGCGAACCGCTTCGATGGCTTTTTCGGCTGACGCGAGTGCCTTTTCCAGCTGATCGCACTCTGCATTCAGGCCCTGCGCGCGTGCTGTCTCAATAGTTGAGGCAATCTGGTTGCGCAGCGGGGTAAGCGCGGAAACACCGGCACGCAGTTTGCGGCCGAGCAGGTCACGTCCCTGAATGCCAAATGTGCCTTCGTGAATATGGTTGAGGCGGTTATCGCGATAATGGCGCTCAACCGGATAATCACGTGTATAGCCATATCCGCCGAGGATCTGGATCGCCCATTTATTGGCTTCGAGGCAGTGTTCGGACGGCCAGCTTTTTGCGACCGGCGTCAGAAGGCCCAGAAGATCGTCATACTCGGCGCGCTCTTCTGCAGTGTCTGCCGTCTTCTGCTTATCGACCAATAGCGAGCAATAAGACGTAAGCGAAAGGCCGCCCTCAACGGCTGCCTTTTGCGCCATCAGCATGCGTCGCACATCTGTATGCTCGATGATCGGCACTTGCGGCGTGCTCTGGTCTTTAACGCCAGCCGGGCGACCTTGAGGTCGCTCGCGCGCATAGCCTACCGCGTGCAGATATCCCGCAAGTGCGGACATAACGGACGCCTGACCTACGCCGACGCGTGCCTCATTCATCATGTGGAACATGCAAGCGAGGCCTTTATTCTCTTCGCCTAGAAGATAGCCGACCGTCTCGCCGCTTTCACCAAAGTTCAGAAGGCAGTTTGTGGTGCCGCGCTGGCCCATTTTGTGGTTGAGGCCTGCAAGCGCTATATTATTCCATTCGCCGCGTTCGCCAGCTTCGTTGAGGCGGTAGCGCGGCACAATGAAGAGCGAGATGCCGCGTGTGCCAACCGGTGCGCCTTCAATGCGTGCCAGCACCATATGGATGATGTTGTCGGACAGATCGTGATCGCCGCCGGAAATCCACATCTTGCTGCCGGAGAGAGAGAACGTCCCGTCATCCTTGCGCACCGCTTTGGTTTTGATGTCAGCAAGTGACGAGCCAGCTTGTGGCTCGGAGAGGCACATTGTGCCGAACCATCTGCCTGCCAGCATGTTCGGCAGATACGCATCTTTTTGCTCGTCTGTGCCGAAGGTATTCAACATGTTGGCTGCGCCAACCGTGAGGAAAGCATAGTTTGCGACAGAGAGATTTGCCGCGGTGAAAATGCCATTGATGTTTGTCGTGACGACCCATGGCAGCTGAAGTCCGCCAACCGCTTCGTCGAAACCGGCTGCGAAAAGCCCTGCTTCGCCGAGCGCGGAAAGCGCTTCGCCGACTTCGGGAATGATCTCGACTTTGCCGTCTACAAATTTCGGCTCGTTTGCGTCCAGTTTGGCCGCGAACGGCAGGAAATTTGTTTCGGCGATACCTTCGACAACATCCAGCATAGCTGTGACGGACTCACGATCATGCTCTTCATAGCGCGGCGTTGTCAGCAGCGTATCAAGGTCCAGCATTTCAAACAGGACGAAATCAAGATTTCGACGGTCGACGAATTCAGACATCAGGGTTTCTTTCCTCGAGAAGTATTTTTGTGTGTTTTATAGAGTTTTATCTCTGCATTTAGCCAGTTCGAGCCAGTGAATTTATGGCATATTGCCAATTCATCACGTGGAAATTGATCACCCGACCTAAGGAAATATCTCAAACTTCACTTGAAATCCGGCGTCAGAAATGTTGTTGTCGGCGCGAATTGACACCGGTGTCATAATAGTTTGGTTGAACCGATCTACGCCGCGCCGATGAAACAGATAATCCGGAGCATCTGACCTGACCGATGTGCTCCGCCAATGAAACTAAGGGAAGACAGATGAAAATCGCTCTGATCAATGAGAACAGCCAGGCGGCTAAAAACGAGATCATCCACACAGCGCTGACAAATGTTGTCGAGCCTATGGGCCATGAAGTCTTCAATTACGGCATGTACACAGCCGAAGACGCAGCGCAGATCACATATCCGATGATCGGCCTTCTGACAGGTATTCTTCTGAACTCTAAAGCGGCTGATTTCGTCGTTACCGGTTGTGGTACAGGCATGGGCTCCATGCTCGCAGCGAACTCTATGCCGGGCGTGTTCTGTGGTCTGGTCATCGACCCGACAGACGCGTTCCTCTTCTCACAGATCAATGCAGGTAATGCGATGTCTATGCCTTACGCCAAAGGCTTTGGCTGGGCGGCTGAGCTGAACCTCGAAGACTGCTATCGCAAGCTGTTCGAAGGCAAGCCGGGCGAGGGTTACCCGAAAGAGCGCGCAGCGATCATGGCGAAGAACCGCAACGTTCTGGCTGACCTGAAAGGCGCAAGCTGCAAGGACATGCTGTCTGTTCTGAAAGACGTTGATCAGGAGCTTCTAAAGTCTGCGATCTCTGGCGAGAAATTCTCCGAGTATTTCTTCGCAAACTCTCAGAATGAAGAGATCAGCGCTTACCTGAAAGGCCTTCTCGGCTAATCGGCACTGCCATCGACAAAGCAAAAGGGGAAGCTTCGCGCTTCCCCTTTTTTGTTTTGATTTTCAGATGAAGCCTAGCTTTCAATCTCTGTGATCATGTCGACGCGTGTACCGTGGCGACCGCGTTCGAACTCAGCTTCAAGGAAGGCGTCCACAATGTCCAGCGCGAGGCCTTCACCGATTACGCGTGCGCCCATTGAGAGCATGTTGGCGTTGTTGTGCTGGCGGATCATGCGCGCTGAGAATGTGTCCGAGCAGACACCGCAGCGAATGCCCTTCACCTTGTTGGCAGCCATCATAATACCCTGGCCTGTCCCGCAAACGAGAATGCCAAGATCAGCCTCGCCGGATGCGACCTTGCGCGCTGCTTCTTCGCCATGCTTCGGGTAATGCGTGCTTTCAGACGTCATCGGGCCGATATCTTCGACTTCAAACCCTTTAGACGCGACGTGAGCGGCGATGGTTTTGCGCAGCTCGATATCAGCGTGGTCGCTGGAGATTACGATGCGAGTCATGATGAAGGCTCCTTCTGAACGCTCCATCGCCTTAATGAGAGATCAGTTCAAGTCCAAACCCGCGAAATGGGGATGACTTCAGCTGAAATGCTGGTTCAGCGTCTCGCAGACCCGTTTCATACAACGGTCGGCCTCTGGAATACGACCTGTAAACGAGGCGCAGCCATGAATTGTGCGTTTTGCAATGATCACTTCCGATTTCACGCCTTTCGATTTGAGTAGATCGGCGTATTTTTGGCCTTCATCACGTAGAGGATCGAGTTCGGGCAAAACGTGCCAGCTTGGTGGTGTTCGGGAGAAATCGGTCTCTAAAAGCGGTGTCATCAGTGGTGACGCGGGATTTTGTGTGGCGCCACAATACTGCATAGCAGCGCCGATAATCGCGGGCTCGGTCAGAAAATGCTTACCTTTGCCATAGGCTTTTCGTGACCGGTAGCTCGCGTCAGGCCGAAGATCGATCACCGGATAAAGCAGGACCTGCGCACCTATTTCGACACCCTCCGGAGGTTGATTGGACAATACCGCCGTAAGGTTTCCGCCCGCAGAATCACCCATAAGCACCAGCTTGCTTTTGAAGCGGTCAGTCGCCCAGACAAGGAGGCCGGACAGAGCTTTCAGAGCTGCGGGTGCTTCTTCTTCAGGTGCTTGCGGAAAGTCTGGTACGAGCACGCGCATATTCAGTTCGCCAGAGAGCCAGCGTGCCAGCGGTGCATAGGCCAGAGCGGTCCCGAGCGACCAGCCGCCGCCATGAATGAAGATAAGGCTCGGCCGATCCGCATCAGGCTCTACCGGTTCTACAATCAGGCAGCGGCGAGCCTCCCCCAATGCCTCTACGGCGACCCAGGTTTCATTCGTTGGCTGCAAGGCAGGTGCGCACCATGCGGCGAACACTTTGTCATAGGCCGCACGGATATCTGAAAGTTCAAAGCCCGGAACATTGAGTTCCTTCACGTCTGAAAGGTCTTTCAGGACAGCTTTTGTCGACGGGTCAGGAGAAGGCACAATCAAACCCCCTTAGTAAACGACTGAAGCCGTCAGGGTGAATGTGCGCGGCGCACCATAATAGCCGAGCTGGTATCCAAGACTATCGGACAGGTCGAAGCCTTGCGTGCGGTACTCTTCGTCAGACAGGTTTCGGCCCGACAGGGTCAACGCATATTTTCCGTTCTCGAATTCAAGGCGGGCGGATGCATCATACAGAGTGTAAGAGCTTTGACGGAGCACTTCGCTTGAGCTGACGGTCGGGTAAACATCGCCGCGATAAGAGGCTGCACCCGAAAGGATAAGATCAACAGAGCTCGAAAGCTGCGTGATGTATTCAGCAGCCAGACGGCCTGTCCAGTCAGGTGCATTGGCTGGCGTTAGCTGATCTGACACATCCTGACCATTCTGCCCGATAAAGGTGTCATAATCGGCATCCAGATAGCCAAGCGCGTAGTCAAAACGCAGCGCGCTGCTTGCCTGCCAGCTGCCTTCAACTTCGAAACCTGCAATTGAGGCTTCTGCGGCATTTGTGAAGATCGCAGCGAACGCACCGTTTTGCTGGGTAAAGCTGGAGACTTGCAGGTCTTCATACTGGTTGAGGAACACAGCCGCGCTCAGCGAGATGGTGTTCTCAAGGAAGTCGCCCTTCAGGCCTGCTTCCCACGCGGTCAGAGTTTCCGCGTCGAATGGCTGAGCCTCTAGACCGGAGTTAGAGCGTCCGTCAAAGCCACCGCTTTTGAAGCCGCGCGAGTAGGACGCATAGGTCGTTACATCGTCTGTGAGATCATAGCTGATTGAGAATTTTGGAGACGTGTTGGAGAAGGTCTCTGACACATCGATATCGGTCACGCGAGCGCCTTGCCCTAAGACAGGTACTATTGGTGTGGTCGCATCGAAAAATTCCTGGATGCGCGCAAAGTCTTTTTCCTCTTCGGTGAAGCGAATACCCGCGCTGATGCTGAGGCGATCAGAGAGATCAAAACTCGCATCCGCATAGGCGGCATACGCCGTGGTGGTCTGATGGTTCAGAGAATTGGAAACGAACGCGATATCAGGTCCGAAAATACCGGACTCGGTTACGTCTTCTTCCTTGAAATAGTAGAGTCCCGACACAAGCGACCAGCTATCCGCGTCATAGGTTAGCTGCAGTTCCTGGCTGAACTGGTTCTGGTCTTCGAAAACGAAGACGCCGAACAGAGAGGCGCCCGTCGCATCGAGATCCAGATTCGCGTCATACTCCATTTCCCGATAGGCGGTGGTGGAGCGCAGTTGCCAGTCATCTGCGAAACTCCAGGTGGCCCGCCCGGAAATGCCGTAAACGCTCAGATCGTTCAGGCCATTGAAATTCGCATCGATTTCAAACGGGTCTTCATTGGGAGGAAACAGGCCGAAGACCGATGTTTCGCGGACGGGCGTTCTGGATGTATCCGGCGTGTCGCTTGATCCATCGACTGTGAGCAGAAACTCAAAATCATCCGTGAAGTTGGCAAGCAGGGAGCCACGCCATGCCAGTGTGTTGCGGTCACCATCGCTTTCGCCGTCAACAGAGTTGTCGGCGTAGCCGTCCCGGTGAAGATAGGCGATGGCTGCCTTGCCCAGAAGGCGATCACCGGCAATCGGACCTGATACGCCCACGCTGAGATCGGTTTGCTTATGGGAGCCGATGCTCGCAGACGCGCGGAGTTCAGGATCAGTCGTTGGCTCACGAGAGACGAACTTGATCGCGCCGCCTATTGTGTTGCGTCCGTACAGCGTGCCCTGCGGGCCACGCAGAACTTCAATACGCTCGACATCAAAAACATCGAGAAAAGAGCCTTGCGCACGGCCGAGATACACATCGTCCAGATAGATGCCTACACCCGGGTCCGCAAAGGCCAGACTGTCTAACTGTCCGACCCCCCGAATGTAGGCAACCGTGTTTTGCGCATCCCCCTCATGCAGCACAACGTTTGGAATACTGGACTGTACATCGCCGATCTCGGTTGCGTTGAACGCCGCCAGAGCATCGCCGCCAATTGCGGTGACTGAGCCGGGTACATCTTTCAGGGATTCTTCGCGGCGGCGTGCTGTCACGACGACCGTATTCAGCGAGCGAACGCTTTCCTGCTCTTCAGAACGGTCTTCGACCTGCGCACCAGCTGGCAGGAAGAATGAGAGGGCGCAGACAGACGCGCCAGCGAGCCCGAGCGAGCGGATGGTTTTGTTGAGAGCCAACTTTGCTTCCTCCAAATTTATATTTTGGAGCAGGGTGAAGCAGTGGGCTGATTTTAAAAGTGTTTTGTTTTCGGAAAATATACCCGCAGATTCTGCGTATATTTTCAGGCGCCCGTTTTCGGAAATTTCGACATCACCTGTTCTAGCGTGCGCTGCAAATGACCGGTTACGAGGCTCTCAAGTTCAGGTGTCGGAATAACCACTGTTGCGCGTCCGTCTTTGGCGTCTCTGGCTTTTTCCAGATAGCCGTCATCCACCGCTTTCTTGATCCGTTCTTCGCGAGTACGATTGGAGCCTGATTTCATGGCGTGCGCGAGCTGGCTGACCGTGAGTGGATGGCCCGCCCAGTGTGCGCGCACACAGCCGACCAGCATGTACCAGAATTCCTGTGTGAAATAGGCAGAGCGGCTGCCGAAGGTTTCATCCCAGTCGCGCGCATAGAATTCTAGCGCATCCATCCAGTCGATGAGAGGCTGGCGATCTTCCATGGACAAAACTCTCGTTGGCTAAGCTACGCAACCAGAATCTTACAACGAAGTTTCATGTTCAGGGAAGAGACCTGTTGGGGCGCTGCCTCAAACCATGCTTGCACTTAGTCTGAGGAAGCCCCGGAAGTCGTCGATATGAATTGGCGGGGCTTAGTTCAGTGACAGACCAAGCGCTGCTTCGATCGCCGTCCAGTCGACGACTTTGAAGTTCTGGTCGACTTCTGATGTTGGGTTTGCGTCATCCTGTACGATCAGCACGCCGCGTGGATATCCCGGCAAAGGCGTTGAGTTCACATCAAGGCCATCGGTATGGGTGACAGCGTCGACACTACCATCAGCATTCGCGGTGACCGTGAAAATGCCGCGTGGCGCGTGAGGCGCCTGAAGGTCGTACACAACGAACCGGTTTGCAGCCTGCGCGGACACGACCAGATAGCCTTCGCCGTTCTCGCCTTCCCAGATGTCCATGCCCTCAACGTCAGCGACGAGACCGTTCGCGGCGGCAATCGTGTCGATTGTGACGGGTGCGATGGAAAGATCGTTGAGGTCGAGCTTCCAGACGCCGTGTTCTTCTTCGCCGACGAAGATCTGGCTGTTGGTTTCGTCAAACACGCAGCCTTCCAACTGGAGTTGACCGAACTGGCCAACCTGAATTTCAGCAATGAGTTCCGGGGCAAGTGTCGGCAGGCTGCTCATATCCTGCGCCCAGATTTGTGCCTTGCCGTCCTTATAGGTCGGCATGGCGTAATAGGTGGAGCCGACGAGACCGGCGCAAATGCCATATGGCTCGTCTTTCTGGGTTGGTGTGTCGCCCAGATGGGTCACACTGGCTGTTTCAGCATCAATGCTGAACCAGCTGATCGAACGTGTCTCATCATTTGATGCAACGGCGATATTTGCGCGTACATCCACATTGTTGACGGCGCCGACATCGAGAAACTGGGTTTCCGCGCCAGAAAGGTCGTAAACGTGAAGGCCTTCATCCTTATTGGTACCGAGGATCAGGCTGTTGCTGACGTTGGCCGGGTTTACCCAAAGCGCGGGGTCATCGGCGCGATCGCCAAAGCCGATCATCGGGGCTGTTTCAAAGCTGGCAGCTACGGGCGTTGCGGGAATACCGTCATCAACCCATACGTCGTCCGTTGCACAGGCTGCGAGCAGAAGCGCTGAAGTTGTAGAGAGCGCGAGCGTGGAGAACTTCATGGAAATTGTCCTGTCGTAAAGAGGAACGGGCCGGATACGAAATGTCGTACCGGCCCATTATTCAGAAATAGCGTTCGATTAGTAAGTCAGGCGGGCGCCGAATACGACGGTTGTTCCAAACTCGTCATACTGCGACAGACGGCTCTCATCACCGAAGTAGTAGTGCTCAGGCTCGTCTGTGAGGTTCTTACCTTCGAGATAAATCTGGAGGTTGTCGTTCACCCGATACTTGGCCGACGCTTCAATGAGCAGACGATCATTCGTCATCCGGTCGAGGTTTTCGTCTTCCAGCTCATCCAGATAGTCGCCGCGATAGTTTGCAGAGACGCGAAGATCCCAAGGGCCATTGTCATAGCCGATGGCCACGTTCCAGATGGTATCGGACTGCTTCAGGAATGGCACTTCTCGGCCATCCGGAAGTGTTGCCTGGCTTTCTGTCAGGGTCAGATTGCCTGAAAGAAGGAAGCCATCCAGAGCAGAATTCAAATCGCCGAGGTTCTGAACATAGTTGAACTCGATGCCGTAGATTTCGCTGGATTCGACATTGATGAAGGTCGAAATCTCTTCAATCTCGCCGCCGTCTGTATCGATGCCGTTCAGCAGCTCCGCCGGAATGCCGGACAGGTCCACATTGGACGGAACATCTGCTGTGTCGAACGTCGCCGGGAAGATCGCGTTGGAGATATCCTTATAGAAGATACCGGCTGAGAGAACGGACAGCGTCGTTGGATAGAACTCGATGCTCAGATCAAAGTTGTCCGCTTCCAGTGGATCAAGGTTCGGGTTACCGATTTCGGCTTCATCGCGGTCATCATTGATGAAGAAGAACGGTGCCATTTCGCCAAAGGCAGGGCGAACAACCGCAGCATAATATGCCGCGCGGCCGATAAGACGGTCGCTGAAGTCATAACGGGCGTTCACGCTTGGCAGGACGTTTGTGTAGTCATTGCTGTAACGTGTTGTTGTTGCCGTGAGCTCGTCCTCAAGGACAACCCGGCCTTCCAGATCAACATTTGATTGCTCGACGCGAACACCTGCAACAAGCGTAAGCGCGCCGATGTCAAACGTACCCATGCCGTATCCGGCAAGGATTTGCTCGTCGATTTTGTAGTCTTCGCCATTTGAGTCGAAGAAGCTGCCTTCTTCGTCGAGGTCACCTGCGCCGAAAGACCCACGCAGAGAGCGTGTCAGGCCCGGGTCCGGCCATGCCGGCTGTGCATTGCCAAGGCGCCAGCCTGAAATAAGGTCGTTATTTACAAAGCCTGCGAGGTTAATGCTGTCGTCTTCATAGATCAGAACGTTTACATCACGGATTTTTTCACGGTCGCGAATTTTCAGGCCAGCCTGCCAGGTTACTGGCATTTCGCCGAATACACTGTCGCGAGAGATATTGAACTGCGCTGCGTATTCAGTGTCTTCGTTGGCAGTAAATTCTCGCTCGAATTCATCGAGGAAGTAGTTTGACGGGTCGTAGACCGCGTCGAGCACTGCCCCTTCGCTGAAGCGGATGATTTCCGGGTTGGAATAATCGATGGTTACATTGCCAGGGAAGTTATCCTGAATGTCTTCAAAGCGGAATTTTACGTCGTGGTTGTCGCTGTCATCTTCCTCAGCGTAGGCGTAGGACACTTCATAGTCGGTTTCCCAACCATCCCATGTCGTCTCACCGCCAAGCGCAATCGTCTGGATTGTACGTACTTCGCGGCGGACGCGGACTTCGGCTTGTGTTTCGTTCAGCGGGAATGTCGCAGACGTATCGGTCAGCGATGAGCCGGCAGCGATGATGTCATCACCATTAGCATCTTCATCGATCAGATCATCGAGGTCACGGAACTGAAGAACGTTGCGGACTTCGTCGTCTTCATAGTTGTTGAAGAGCGTACGCAGATAGAGGTCTGTATTGTCAGACATGCGCCAGTCGAAGTTGGCAACAAGGCCGAGGCGCTCACGGTTGAGGCCGTACCAGCGATGCTCATAGCCATCATTCATGTATGCGAGGCCGTTGATGAAGTCCCACTCGTCGGCTTCGTTATTGTGCGTTTCGATGCGCAGATCCTGATAGTTTACAGACAGCGCAACGCCCAGTCGGTCGCCGAACACATCTGAATAGGTCAGTGTCGCTTTTGGTGAAATCTCTTCGGTAATTTCGTTATAGGCACCTTCGAATTTCGCGCGGAAGAAACGACCGCCACGGTCGAACGCTGAAATGGTCTGCAGGTTGATAACGCCGCCAAGGCTGTCTGCATCCACGTTCGGTGTCAGGGATTTCTGAACTTCAATGCCATCCAGCAGGTCGGATGGAACGCCATCCAGAAGTACGCCGCGGCGGTCTTCCGGCGAAGGTGTACGCACGCCGTTAATAGAGGCAGAGATCAGGTCTGTGTTGATGCCGCGGATCGAAACATAGCGGCCTTCGCCCTGGTCGGTTTCAATCGAAAGGCCCGGCACACGTGCCAGAGAGTCCGCGACTGTTGTATCCGGGAAGTTGCCGAGGCCGTCAGAGTCGATGACGCTGATGATTGCGTTGGACGCGCGCTGTTGGTTGATCGCGCCAGCTTGTGCTGCCGCTGAGCCGACGACGAGCACGTTATCAAGATAGCGGATATCCGCGCCAAGGCGGAAGTCCAGAGTGGACTCGCCAGAAACTGCGATAGACTGAGTGACAGGATCGGCGCCGATATAGGAAACGGTCACGTCATATTCACCAGCCGGAATGCCGGAGAAACGGAAGTCGCCGAAGCGGCCTGTGCTTGTGGTCCGGTCCAGCTCTTCGATTGTGACCAGCGCGCCTTCAAGCGCACCTTCGCCAGAGCCGTCTGTTACTGTGCCTTGCAGAATATCTGCAGCTGCGATTTGCGCAAAACCAAGGCTGACAACGCTTACAGCGGCCAGCTTCCCAAGTTTGAACTTCATGGAATTCACCCCTCTCAAAAGTTAAGGGGCGCGTACCAGAGCTACGTGATGCTTTTGCGTCGGTTTGGTTTCAGTTCGACGACAAAAAAACTGCAGTTTTGTAACATGGCCTCGCAGTTTCAGTGACCTGCGAGGCCGTTCAGGACTGCTATTCCCACTCGATGATGAAAGAACTGAAATTATAGTTTTGAATCAACGCTTTGCAAAAAAACCTGTGGAAAACTACCGTCGCCGATTCCGGCAATATCGTTCCGTAGGCAAATTGAATGATGCACGCATGACGCGTCGTTGCAGTTGCCACGATTCCAGTGCACAGCCTGACCTTAGCCGAATTACGGTGTCGGCTCCAGCTTGCGATCGCATCATGGCCGGACTGCTCTTATCACCGGCTCGACGAATGCCAATCAATGTGTTACATAACCTCGGACAGAAATGCATCTTGTCCGAGAATATGAAACACGCCTCTTCACACCCCGTCACCCAGCAGGACAGGCTCCTCGCCTATCTCCGCGATCACGACATCGCCCGCGCTTTCGAGCTGCGGGAGATCGGCGTCAGCGCCACCGCGATCTCAAGGGCGGTGGAAGCCGGCAACGTGGTCCGGATTGGTCGCGGCCTCTATCAGGCAGCCGATGCGGAAGCAGACCTCAACACCAATCTGGCGGAAGTCGCCAAGCGGGCACCGCGGTCGGTCATCTGCCTTCTCTCCGCACTGGCCTTTCATGGTCTAACAGACCAACTCCCCCGCAAGGTCTGGTTTGCGATTGGCGCGAAGGACTGGGAGCCGTCGATCGCCTATCCGCCCGTGCGCGTCGTCAGGTTCCGCGAGCCCTATTTTTCGGACGGCATCGAGACACACAGGATCGGCGGAACGCAGGTGCGCATCTATTCCGTGCCAAAATCGATTGCAGATGCTTTCCGCAATCCGAAACTGGTCGATCGGTCGGTTGCGATCGAGGCGCTCAAGGCGGCCCTCGATCAACGCAAGGCCACGCCGGCCGTCCTGATGCAGGCCGCTGCGGACTATGGCGCCGCCAGGATCATGCGCCCCTATCTGGAGGCGCTGACCTCGAATGGCTAAGTCACCAACGAACATCGCAACTTCGGTTCGCCAGCGCCTCCTGAACCTTGCCCGGTCAGAGGGCCGCGACTTCCAGACGCTGCTTGTGGCGTTTGGCCTGGAACGGCTGATCTTTCGCCTCTCCAAATCTCCGCACCGTGACAAGTTTGTCCTGAAGGGCGGAATGCTGGTCACCCTCTGGACCACCGATCCCGGCCGCTTCACACGCGACATTGATTTCCTCGCGTTCGGCGAAACCGGCGATGCAGCGCTGACCACCATTTTTGCGGAAATCTTGGCACTCGACGCCGGCGACGGTCTTGAGTTCAGCATCGACACCATCACCACGACAGACATACGCGAAGATCAGGTCTATGGCGGCAAACGACTGCGAACGGTGGCCCATCTCGGCAAGACAGAAATTCCGATCACCATTGATCTTGGCTTCGGTGACGCCCTGCCCGATCCACACTATGAGATCGAATACGGATCGATCCTCGATTTCGAAGCCGCACGCATACGCGCCTATTCACCTGCCACGGTGATCGCCGAGAAGTTCCAGGCGGTCGTCGCGCTCGGTCTCATCAACGGCCGCATGAAAGACTTCTACGATCTCTGGGCCATCCCGAAGGCGACCGAAATTGATCCGGCAGACCTGCGTGCAGCCATCGCGGCCACGTTCGAACGCCGAAACACACCTGTCCCGACGGAGGCGCCCCAAGGTCTCTCCGTTGCATTCGCTGAAGATGCGGCGAAGGCCAGGCAATGGCTGACCTACGCTGAAGGTACGGAACTCAAAGGCGTCCCGCTAGGCACGGTCTTGGCCGATATCTGGACCTATCTGAGAGCAGCCCTCGACATAAACTGAAGTCGATGGCTCAGCGTCGGTGTAAAGATTCCTCAGTGTCCTCTTCGTGGCCCGCTAAAGCACCCTTGAGGGTTACGAAGGTTACACTCCACCCGCCCCTCGTCGAGCAGGCCTTAGTCGGTCTCCGGTCGAAGCACGCATTCAATGCAGCGTCACCAAACCGACCTGACCATCAAGCGGGAACAGAAAGGCCTCCGACCAAAGACTGGTCGTCGTGTAGACGCGTTCAGCGAAATGTTGTCGATCGTCTGACATTGTCTCGGCCAGTAAGCCCATCCAGCACAGCGGCTGAAGCACCTGTGACCAGATCATTCCCGGCGTGCGGTCATAGGGCTGTCCGGCGTCCGGTGGACCATAGAGGATTTCCCGAAGCGCGCCGCATGTCACGCCGTTCGCCGCCTCCGTATTCAGTACACCGAGAAACACATCCCAGTTGCCAAGCCTCGGCTCGGGCATCCGGGACGAGGCGGCATGATCGATTTCGAACAGCCAGAACGGCGCCATCAGGTTGAAGAGATCGCCGGACTTGCCAGCAACCTCCCTGCCCGCCTTGGTGAGCCGACAGGTCAGCTTGTAATGCCGGATCAGCTTCAGTTTCAGCAAAACGAAATGCAGGGCTTCGAGCGGCGGGAAATCGTACTCATTCAGCACCTTGTCGACGAGGAACAGCTTGTCCTCTTCCCAGCCTGGCCAGTCGAACTCGGCAGCCGCCCAGTGCACGAACTTGCGTTGAAACGCCTTACCCTTCGTCAGGCCGATCGCATCATGTTCGGCCAGATAGGCCAGAAGCTTTTGCGCTGCGCCAATCATGGGCGCACCGGCAAGTGCAGGCTCATCATTCTTCACGGGCTGGAGCAGGAACGTCATCGCAAATTCATCGTCAGGCTTGTTCGCCAAACAGGGTAACGACTGTAGATATGTACAATTCAGCGAGACACCTTCTTTAATATCCCCGCTGGGGAAGGAAGGTGGTTTCAATGAACAGCGATCAGCGAGAGATTCAACGCAAACTTCGGGTTTTGCAGCATGCCGACAGAAACGGTGATGTGAGCAAGACATGTCGGTATTTCGGGATCGGGCGTGCGAGCTTTTATCGATGGCGCAAAGCCTATGCAGACAAGGGTGATGCCGGCCTGCTTGTCGCCCGTTCTGTGCCACATAATCATCCCAACAAGATGCCACCTGAGGTCGAAGACAAGATCCTTCATCTTCGACGAACGTATCATCTCGGACCGATCCGGATCGTCTGGTACCTTGAGCGCTATCACGCCATCAAAGTATCCGACGCAGGAGTCTATCGCACCCTCAAGCGTCATGGACTGAACCGCCTGCCTCGGGGGACCCGATTGAGAAAGGTGCACACCCAGCGCTACAACAAGCAGGTGCCGGGCCATCATATCCAGATGGATGTCAAGTTCCTGATCTTCAGAGGAAAACAGGGCCAGAAGGTCAAGCGTTACCAGTACACAGCGATTGACGACGCCACGCGGGTGCGCGCCTTGAAAGTTTACAAGCGCCACACTCAGGCGAGCGCCATCGATTTCGTGGATCACATCGTCGAGAAGTTTCCATTCCGCATCCAACAGATACGCACCGACAATGGTCATGAGTTCCAGGCCAAGTTCCATTGGCATGTCGAGGACAAGGGTATCCGCCACGTTTACATCAAGCCGAGCAGCCCTCAGCTCAACGGCAAAGTGGAGCGCTCACATCGATCAGACCAGCAGGAGTTCTACCAGTTGTTGTCGTACAAAGACGATGTCGATCTGGAAGCCAAGCTCGACGAATGGGAGCGCTTCTATAACTTCGCCAGACCACATGGAGCCTTTGGAGGAAAAACACCTTACGAGGCGCTCCGGGAACGGCTATAATCCTACCGTCAGGTGTCTCGCTGATTGGTCCATATTACATTCCTACTTTAACCCATTGAGCGATCAACGTGTTGCTTTGGTGATGCTCTCCATTATCGTGCACGTCGCTACTTCGCCTCCGGCACAGGACACAATCATATCTTTCAATTCCTTTTTAAGGGCGCGCAATTGCTTCAGACGCTTGTCCACTTCTCCAAGATGGTGACGGGCAACTCGGTCTACTTCCAGGCAATCTGCATTAGGAGTCAATTGAAGGTCAATGAGTTCCCTAATGGCTTCGATTGGAAAGCCGAGATCACGGCATTGCCGAATAAAGAGCAGCCTATTGGACGACGCTTCGTCATAAACTCGCTGTCCACCTGATGTGCGTCCCGGTTCAGGGAGCAGTCCGATAGACTCATAATACCGTATTGTCGTGATTTTTACCCCGGAGAGTTTTGATAACTGCCCAATTGAACGGTTTTGGTCTGGCATTTCATTTTTCCCCTTGAACCTATAGTAGCTATAGGGTGTAACGAACTAAATCAATGAATGAAACAGACAAGTTTGACGGTCGTAACGCCGTTCCATGAAGCTGTTTTCGCTCAAATGTTAGGAGGAGAGGATAGGCTATGGCGGATGATGATTGCTGCGGAGTTGATGAAGAACAGATCCGTTCACCCGGTTATCGCCGAGCCCTATGGATCGTTGTTGCCTTGAATGTGGGCTACGGCGTCATAGAGCTTTTCGGGGGCTTCATGGCCAATTCTCAGGCGCTGAAAGCAGATGCCCTCGATTTTTTAGGCGACGGGTCGATCACATTTCTCGGGCTACTTGCGATCGGTTGGTCGCTGGCCTGGCGGGCGCGGTCTGCATTCATTCAAGGCATCTTTCTCGGCCTGCTCGGGCTTTGGGTGCTCGCCTCTACCGTTCTCAAGACCCTCACGGACACACCTGTTGAAGCCGGCTTAATGGGACTTTTCGCGTTAGTTGCCTTGATCGTGAATCTCATCGCTGTCCTGCCTTTGCTGCCTTATCGCGACGGTGACGCCAATATGCGCGCTGTGTGGCTTTTTTCACGCAATGATGCGATCGGCAATGTGGCTGTTATCATCGCCGCAGGTCTGGTTGCCTTGACGTCTACTCGCTGGCCCGACCTCATCGTGGCCTTCCTGATTGCGGCTTTGTTTCTTCATTCGGCGTGGAACATTTTGCGCGATGCGCGTCGCGATCTAAGTGTCGTCACGTCCCGCAAGACAGACCCGTTGGCGAGTGAGGCAAACCCAGAATGACGCAGCACGTTCGTTGGCTGGGAACCTCTATCGCGGTAGTGATCCTGATCGCCGACCTATCCACAAAAGCCACTATGATACCCTATTTGACCGAGTCCGGCGGCTTGGTTGAGCTGCTCCCGTTTGTAGATTTGAGACTGGGGTATAATCGCGGCGTCAGCTTCGGTCTGCTAAGTTCAAACAGCGAGTGGGCGCCATGGGCACTGGCTTTCATCGCGTTCATCGTGTCTGCTTATTTGGCGATGCGGTTGTGGCGCGCCACGTATAAGCATGATGCAATCTGGGCCGGATTGATCATCGGCGGCGCTCTGGGCAACGCCATTGACCGTCTGATTGACGGCGTTGTTACAGATTTCATTGATATTCATGTTTTAGGATTTCACTGGCCAACCTTCAATCTCGCTGACATCGCCATTGTTCTTGGTTTAGCAATAGTGATGTTGAAAGTTATGAGACCTTCAGAGAAACAGATAGTTGCAAATCAAGATACTATCGGTTGAATAGGTTGGGTGAGCGCTCATATGAAGCTTCCAATCAAACAGGATAGGAGATCGGGATAACCACTCGGTCTGTTAGGTATTGTATGGATTATGTTTCGACGACGAACTGCCCCATCATCCCGGCATCTTCATGTTCGAGTATATGACAATGGTACATGTAAGGTGTATCCGGGTCTGCATAATCTTTAAATGACAACAGCAACCGCACGCGCTCGCGCGGCGCTAGCAGTACAGTATCCTTTAAGCCGGTTTCGTGCTGAGCAGGGGGCCTACCATTGCGGTCCAAAATTCTGAATTGGACATCATGTACGTGAAACGGATGAGGCATCCAAGAAGCGTTTTGGACTTCCCAAATTTCCGTCGTATTCAACTTCACGCGCTCGTCAATACGGCCCATATCCATAGAACGGCCATTTATCGTAAACCCATTTTCTGCCCGCATACCCATCCCCATTCGGAGCACAAATTGACGCATTTTTACGGCACTTCCTGGATCGATAGCGGCGTGTTTCTTGAAGGTTGTGGGTACTGGCGGAGAGGAGTCTAGGTTTGCGTTGGGGACGATAAGTAAGACGTTGAAAGCTGATGTGTCTGTATCCCTGCGATTATTACCACGCCACCATCGGTCGCCCATCATAGCGCCATCCATCATACCCATTCCATTCGTTGTGGATGCAGCTATCAACTGCCGTGGCTGACCATAGCGCATATCAACGAGGATCTCTGCACGCTCTCCCGGCGAAAGCCTTAACTGCGACATTTCTAAAGCGGTCTCTAAATGCCCCCCGTCGGATCCAATCATCAAAAAGGTTTGTCGGTCCGCGAACTTAAAGTCATAAATGCGAGCATTCGAGCCGTTAAGCAATCGTAGGCGCAAAAGCTCAGTCTTGCTCTCAAAAACAGGGTCAACCACACCATTGACGAGCAAGGTGTCGCCCTGCATTCCCATCATGATGTCATGCATAGATCTTAAATACACTAGCTCGCCATTATTCCCGAACAGTCTGTCCTGAACGATCAACGGCACGTCATCGACGCCGTAGGTATTAGGTAAGTCAGGTTCAAGTCGATTGGGATCTTTTACGATAATGGGACCCGCAAGGCCGCGATACACTTGCGGACCGGCTTGTTTGTGGGCGTGAGAGTGGTACCAGAAAAGGGCGGGCTTTTGGCGTACTTCAAACTGCGCGGTCCAGGTCTCACCCGGTGTTATCGTCTGGTGTGGTGTGCCATCATATTTGGCCGGCACGTGGAAACCATGCCAGTGAAGTGTAGTATCTTCTTGCAGCGTGTTGTTGACATTGATTTTTACAATAGATCCGACATCCATTTGAAGCGTTGGACCGAGATAGGCCTGATTTACGCCGATAGTGGACGTCGAACGGCCTTCAAAAAATGTTGAAGTTCCATTTTGGATTTTCAGATTATATTCTGTGTAAGCGCCATTCTTTGTTCCGGAAAGCAACTGAGGTATTTTGAGAAGGTTCCTATCAGAGTTATGCGGACTTTGGGGATAGCCTGCTTGCCCACACGCTGCTAAGGACAATGAGAGCCCGCCCATACCCCATAACGTGTCTCTTCGAGTCAGCACAATTTAGTCCTTTTTGATGGACTTACGGTTCTACGCTGTGTTCCCTGTGTCATCTGGCCTATCGTTTCCGATTGAAAAACAAGTATTTCGCGAACGCGGCGATCCCCAGAATAAGGAATATAAAAACCAATATTCCAATCAAGCCGCCAAATGGCATCATGAACCATTCGTCTCGCATCATCATGTCATTAGAATTCATTTTTCATTGTCCTTTCGATTGTCTCATATACTTGTGAAAAAATATCACTTTCACGCACTGTCCGTCGTCAGGTAATTTGAGACTTCAGGCTGCCTGACTTAAGGAGGGTCTGGCGCATCTGGTTTGAGTTAAGCAGCGGATTGGGCGTGCTGCAAGCGCCGTAGTTTCATCGTCCTCCTTTTGATTTTCTCACGTTCGAGCAGGATGGTCTGGCCGCGGCCCGTATAGACATCTGCCGGAGTGAGATTGTTCAGGCTCTCGTGATAGCGCTGATGGTTGTAGTAACCGACGAACGCATCGATCTGCGCTTCAAGGTCTCCGGGCAGGAAGTAGTTTTCCAACAGGATGCGGTTCTTCAGCGTCTGATGCCAGCGCTCGATCTTTCCTTGCGTCTGGGGATGATACGGCGCGCCGCGCGTATGCTGCATGCCTTTGTCGGCAAGATACTCAGCCAGATCGCCAGAGATGTAAGACGGTCCGTTGTCTGAGAGTAGTCTCGGGCGATGAACCACATTCACTTCATCGAGTCCGGAAGCTTCAAGCGCCAGGTTCAGCGTGTCCTGCACATCGCTCGCCGCCATGCCCGAGCAGAGCTTCCAGGCGATGATGTAACGGGAGAAGTCGTCCAACACGGTGGAGAGGTAGAACCATCCCCAGCCGATCACTTTCAGATAGGTGAAGTCGGTCTGCCAGAGCTGGTTGGGCGCGGTGGTTTTCTCCCTGAACTCATCGGCCGCTTTCATCACGATGAAGGCCGGGCTGGTAATCAGGTCGTGCGCCCTCAAAAGCCTGTAAACACTGGCTTCCGAGACGAAGTAGCGCTTCTCGTCCGTGAACGTCACGGCCAGTTCGCGGGGAGAAAGGTCCGGCCGGTCGAGCGCCATTTCCAGCACCTGCTGACGCACCTCATTCGGGATGCGGTTCCAGACCCGGCCAGAGCCGCCGCGCCGATCCTCAAGCCCGGCTTCACCGAACCGCCGGTAAAGGTCATACCAGCGATAGAAGGTCGGACGTGACACGCCGATCTGTTCCAGCGTTCTTTTCACGGGCTGATGCGATTGCTCCACCAGCCGGATGATCTCCAGCTTCTCGGACGCGGGGTATCTCATTCGATATCCTCCCCATCCCCGATCACGCTTTTTTTGAGGATGCGGTTTTCCAGCGTCAGGTCGGCAACGACCTCCTTCAGATCGCGCATCTCACGCTTCAGGCCACTCACCTCGCCGGATGTCGCCTGCCGCTCCGTGTCGCCCGACAAGCGCTTCTTGCCAGCTTCGAGAAACTCCTTCGACCAGGTGTAGTACAGCCCCTGAGCGATCCCCTCACGCCGACACAGTTCGGCAATCGAATACTCGCCGCGCAGGCCTTCCAGTACGATGCGGATCTTCTCTTCGGCGGAGAATTTACGCCGGGTCTTGCGGCGGATTTCCTTCACATGTTTTTCGGCCGATCCCTCCGGCCCGGATTTCTGTCTCATCTTCGTCCCCTTGGCGGGCTACGATGTGCCAGAAATCCTCCTTAAGCAATTTTCCCGATCTGTCTCATGGTCGCTGACGGGGGACAGCTGAGGTTGGACTTTGACAGCGTATTGTCAGGTGTCTTGATGTCAGCTCTGCTCGCCAAACAGGTCTTGTCTGACAATCGCGTGACGTGCCCGTTAGTTAGTTGTTTTGTAAACGAATTAGCCTTAATGAGGAAAGATGCGCATCTTGTCTCGTCTTCTTGCCATACTGGCCGTCGCCCTCGTGGCGGCGCAGCCCGTCATGGCCTGTTGCCTTGTCGGGCATGACGCCGTCGCGCAGGATGCCGCACTCGTTTCGGATCCGCCGTGCCATGATTCCGGCATGCAGATGTCGCCCGCTGATCATGCGGACGCGGCGAAGGATACCGGCGACTGCCCCGGCTGTAATGATTGTGACAGCCCGCTCATGCAGGCGCAGGCAGCAGATGACAGCACGCTCATGTTTTCGTCCTCTGCAGAAATTTCCTACGCTGTGCTTGCGGCGCAATTCCCGGGCTTTGCGCATCGTCCTGTCATCTTCAAGACCGGACCGCCGGGCGCGCCGAAGCTGCCGCTCTCGACCCCGATTACCCTGAAACAGCGCCTGTTGATCTGATCGGCAAGGCCCACGCCGCGCGTGGGTTCCGCTTGCTGTTTCATGTCAACGAGGTGTCTTTCTCATGTTTCCCCCTATCCGGTCAGGCCTGCTTGTTGCAGCCCTGTTCACCGCCCTCACCGGGCAGCATGCCCATGCTCAGTCCTTCAGCGAGCTGGAAACCCGGCTTGCCGATCATCCCAGCCTTACCGCGCTCGGGAGCGAAGCCGACGCCGAACGCGAACGCAGCCGCGCCGCAACTGCCCTTCCTGACCCGGTTGTCTCTGTCGGGATCAACAATTTTCCGCTATTCGATCCGGCCTTCGATACATTCCTGCCGACCAACAAGTCCGTCGGAATCCGGCAGGACATTCCCAGCTATGCCGAACGCCGGGCCCGGTCGGAGGGCGCCCTTGCGAACGCAGCGACACGCGATGCCATGCGCGCCCAACAGTACGCCGCGCTGCGGGGCGAGCTGATCCTCCTCCTGCATCACCGGCATCATCTGGAACATCACGCGGCCCTGCTGGATGCGCAGGAGGCAAAATACGCTGAACTGAAGACAGTACTCGAAGCCGAAATCGGGTCTGCCGACACCGCCCTGTCGAGACTTGCAGAAGTCGATGTTGCGTTGGCGCGCCTCGACCGTGACCGCGCGGACATATCGGCGCGGCTGGCGCGCATCAATGCGCGTCTGCGCGATCTGGTCGGCGAAGTCCCCCCGTCTTCCATGGCGCTGCCGCCAGTCGCGCCTGTGATCTGGTCAGGCAGCGCTGACCAGTTCCACGCCGTGCGCGTCGCTGATGCGGCCATTGGCAATGCAGAGGCGCGCGTTGACGAAGCCCGGGCCGGATGGCGTCCTGACTGGGGCGTTGAGTTAACCTACCAGCAGCGCGAGGCTGGGCGCGGCGGCGCCTTCTCGAACTTCGAGGGCGATGACTGGGTCTCGGCGCAGGTGAGGTTCTCTGTGCCGCTCTGGGCAGGACAAAGCCAGGCGCCGCGCCTTCGGGGCGCGCAGGCCGATCGGTCTGCTGCGCAGTCGCGTCGCCTGGCTGCTGCGCTTGCCGCCAGGTCGGAGTATGAAGTCTTCGACGCGGCGAGACAGCGATCCCTTGCGGCTATGGACGCGCTAACCCGGCAGATCGCCGCGCGGGAAGAACAATCGCAGGCCCTGCTGACGAGATACGAGTCAGGGGCGGGCAGTTACGCTCCCATCATCGACAGCGAAATCGCCGTCCTGAAACTCCGGGCCGAGATCGTCTCCGAGCGCGCGCTCGAAGCCGAAGCCATCGCCCGCATGAACGCGCTCCTGGTGACCCAATGAAACACACACTCCTTCTTCTGACCGTCGCCGCGAGCGTGCTCGTCGCGTGTGACAACCCTTCGACCCGCGCCCGAGAAGGCGGATCCTCCGGGCCGTCGTCATCGGCCGAAGAGACCGCGCAATACACCTGTCCGATGCACCCGCATTACATATCGACGGATGCAGACGGGTCGTGCCCGATCTGCGGCATGGACCTCGTGCCGGTGAGCGGGAGCGCCGGAAATTCCGGGCGCGGCGACATCCTCTATTACAAGCACCCGATGGGCCAGCCGGACACCTCACCGGTCCCCAAGAAAGACTCCATGGGGATGGACTATATCCCGGTCTACGCAAATGATGTCGCCGAACCCGGTGTCGTCGTGTCCCCGGAAATGATCCAGACCATGGGCGTGCGCACGGCGCCGGCCGAAGTCACGGCGTTTGGCGGAAACCTGCGCGCGTTTGGCACAGTCGAATCCAACGAGCGCCTTGAGAACGTCTCGGTCGCGCGGCTCGAAGGCTGGATCGAAGACCTGACCGTGCGCGCTGAAGGCGACACCGTTCGCCCCGGCGCGCTCCTCTACCGGGTCTACAGTCCTGACCTGATCGCGACCCAGAAGGACCTCATCGCCTCGCTCACCATTGGCAATGAGGCGCGGATTGCAGCCGTGCGCCAGCGCCTGCGCTCGCTTGGCATGCCGGAGCGGGCGGTCGACCGTCTTGTCGAGACCCGCGAAGTGGTCGAACGCATCCCGGTCTATGCCGAAGCCGGCGGTACAGTCGCGGCGCTCGAAGTCCGTGAGGGCGATTATGTGAGGCCGGGCACGCCTATCCTTCGCCTGCAATCCTATGCGGGTGTCTGGGTGATGGCCTCAGTCCCGGAGAGCGACCTGCCGCGCCTCGACACCGGACTGCCGGTGCAACTCAAGTTCCCGAGTGCGCCGGAAGCGCCAGGCGAAGGCGTCATCGACTATATCTACCCGACAATCGACCCGCAGACCCGCACCGCGCGCATGCGGATCGAGGTGGACAATGCGAGCGGCTATCTGCGCCCCGGTGCCTATGCCGATATTTCCATGCAGCTCAGCAGCGGTGAATTCCTCTCTGTGCCGACCGAAGCGATCCTGCGCGACAGCCGCGGCGCGCATGTCATCGTCGCGCTGGGCGAGGGACGATTTGCAGGCCGCGCGGTGCGCACCGGCGTCAGCGCCAATGGACGCACACAGATCATCGAGGGACTGACCGAGGGCGAAGAGGTGGTCGCCAGCGGCCAGTTCCTTCTGGACAGCGAGGTGAATTTGCGTGAGGGCCTCTCTAGGCTTCAGTCCCCCTCCACCATAACCGCCGGGCCGGAGACGCCGCTGTCGGAGCTGCCGGTGGATGCGGCGACGCTCGCACAGATCGACCACTTCACCGACATGGCGCTCTATTTTCATGAAGCGCTGACGGACGGCTACCGCATCGATCCATACTTTGTCGATCCGGCGCTGGCGCTCGGCGATAGCCTGCGCACACAGTTCGCTGACACGAAGCTCGTGCCAATCATTGAAGAGGCCGAAGCCGCGCTCCGTACAGCGAAAACAGCCCGAGAGGGCGAGGCGCTCGCCGGCGAACTCGCCCGCCTTTTGCAGGCGCTGGAACCCTGGCTGCTCGAAGGCGCGCCGGTCCATTATCGCGATGCCGGGCTCTCCCTCTTTCAGGAGACCGGCACGGGCCGGTTATGGCTTCAGGAGGGTGACACGCCGCGCAATCCCTATGGCGAGGCAGAAGCTGAACGCATCGTCTGGCCCGATCCGATGGCCGATATGGTGGAGATGCAGCCATGAGTGCGCGGGGCGACCTCTCAGGCCGCGACCCGGCCAAATCCTGGGTAGCCGGTCTCATCGGCTGGTCGGTCGCCAATCAGCTGATCGTGCTCGTGCTCGCCGCGGCGCTCGCCGTGTCCGGTTGGCTCGCCGTGCAGAACACGCCGCTCGACGCCGTGCCGGACCTGACCGATACACAAGTTATCATCCGCACCGATTTTCCCGGCCAAAGCCCGCAAATCGTCGAGGACCTCGTCACCTATCCGCTCTCGACCAATCTGCTCGGCCTTCCGAAGACAAAGGATGTCCGCGGATCGTCCATGTTCGGCACGAGCTTCGTCTACGTCATTTTTGAAGATGATGTCGACCTCTACTGGGCGCGCTCGCGCGTTCTGGAAGCTCTGTCCCGCCTGGGCTCGGAACTCCCCGAAGGCGCCGTTCCGCAGATCGGGCCGGACGCGACCGGCGTCGGCTGGGTCTATCAATACGCGCTGGTCGACAGGAGCGGCAACACCGATCTCGCCGAGCTTCGCTCGCTCCAGGACTGGTTCCTGAAACTGGAACTCTCAGGCGTCGAGGGCGTTGCCGAAGTCGCCTCGGTCGGCGGATTCGTGCGCGAGTATCAGGTGCTGCTCGATCCGAACCGCCTGCGCAGCTATGGCATTTCCATTGCCCGCATTCGCGCAGCCGTGCGCGCAGCCTCCAGCGAAGTGGGCGGGCGCGTCATCGAACAGGCCGAAACGGAATTCGTCATCCGCTCGTCGGGTTACGTCGATGAGCGCGGCGATCTCGAACAAATCGTTCTGTATGCGCAGGATGGAACGCCGGTTCTGCTCGGCGATGTCGCGCGCATCATTGAAGGCCCGGCGCTGCGGCGCGGCATTGTCGAACTCAATGGCGAGGGTGAGACCGTCGCCGGTATCGTTATCATGCGAGACGGCGAGAATGCGCTGAACGTGATTGAGCGGGTCAGGGACAAGCTTGCTGAGCTGCAGCGTGGCCTACCCCAAGGCGTCGAGATCGTCACGGTCTATGACCGCGCGCCCCTGATCGAAGGCTCGGTCGAGTACTTGAAAGACAAACTGATCGAGGAAGGCATTGCAGTTGCGCTCGTCATCCTGATTTTCCTCCTGCATGTGCGCTCGTCTCTGGTGGCGATCATCACGCTTCCCCTGGGGGTGCTGGGTGCGTTCCTCATCATGTCGTTTCAGGGGGTGACCGCGAACATCATGTCGCTGGGCGGCATCGCCATCGCCATCGGCGCGATGGTGGATGCCTCCATCGTGCTTGTCGAAAACGCCAGCCGGAAACTGTCGGAATTGGAAGGCAAACCCGGCCCGGCAGAGCGCCGTGCCGCCCTGATCGAAGCGGCTCAGGAAGTCGGCCCCGGCATCTTCTTCTCGCTCCTCATCATCACCGTCTCCTTCCTGCCGGTCTTTGCGCTGACGGGGGAAAGCTATCGCCTCTTCTCGCCGCTCGCCTTCACCAAGACCTACGCCATGGCCTTCGCCGCCATCCTGTCGGTGACACTCGTTCCCGTACTGATGCTCTATCTGATGCGCGGCAAATTCCGGCGCGAAGAGGCCAATCCGCTCAATGCGTTTTTCGTCTGGGCGTACAAGCCCGTCCTGCATCTTGCCTTACGGTTCAAGTGGGTGACGGTAGCCATAGCCGTCGCACTCACGGCCAGCGTGATCGTGCCCATAAAGCGTATCGGTTCTGAATTCATGCCGGCGCTCTATGAGGGCGAACTTTTGTACATGCCAACAACCCTGCCGGGCGCATCGGCCACGAAGATGCGGGAAATTCTCGGCCAGACCAATCGCGTCATCATGACCGTGCCCGAAGTCGAGCGCGTCTTCGGTAAGGCCGGCCGCGCCGACACCGCGACAGACCCCGCGCCGCTCACCATGATCGAAAGCTGGATCGCCCTGAAGCCGAAGGACCAGTGGCGGTCCGGCATAACGGTAGACGACATCACTGCCGAGCTTGACCAGCGCCTCAATATGCCCGGCCTTGTGAATAGCTGGGGATATCCGATCAAGATCCGCATGGACATGGTCTCGACCGGCATCCGCACGCCCCTCGGGATCAAGGTGACCGGCGACGACCTGACAGAAATCGAGGCGCTGGCCCGCGACATCGAGGCGGTGGTAACAGGCATTCCCGGCACCCGCTCGGCTTTTGCCGACCGGGTTCTCGGCGGGCGCTATCTCGACATCACGCCCGACCGCGCCGAGCTTGCCCGGCGCAATATCGACATGGGCGTGTTCCAGGGCGTCGTACAAACCGCGCTTGGCGGCATGCCGCTGGCGCAATCGGTTGAGGGCCGCGAGCGCTATGACATCATCGCGCGCTATGACCGGCCGTTCCGCGAAAGCCCGGAAGACTTCGAACAGATCCTCGTGCCAACGCCCGCCGGCGCACACATCCCGCTCGGCGAACTGGCGACGATTGCCTATGCCGAGGGCCCGCCCATGATCCGCTCCGAAAATGCCCGGCTGACAGGCTGGGTCTTCGTCGATATCGAAGGCCGCGACATGGGCGGCTATGTTGCTGAAGCGCGCGCCGCTGTGGCTGAGGCGGTCGACCTGCCGGCTGGCTATGCGGTGGAATTTGCGGGGCAATATGAACAGCTGGAAGAGGCCAACGCCCGGCTCGCCATCGCCATCCCGGCAGCGGTCGCTCTGATATTCCTTTTGCTGATGCTGCATTTCGGGCGGCTGGATCGGACGCTGATCATCATGGCGAGTCTGCCCTTCGGGCTGATCGGCGGGCTCTGGGCGGTATGGCTCGCGGGATACAATCTCTCCGTCGCCGTGGCCGTCGGCTTCATCGCGCTCGGCGGGATCGCCGTTGAGACCGCCGTCATCATGCTGCTCTATATCGACAGCGAAGTGCGCAAGGCGCAGCCGCAAACCCGCACTGAACTCTTTGCCGCCATCAGCCGGGGCGCCGCCATGCGCGTGCGTCCGAAACTCATGACCGTACTGACAATCTTTGCGGGCCTCGCGCCGATCTTCCTGACCGATGGCCTCGGCTCAGATGTCATGAGGCGGATCGCCCTGCCAATGATCGGCGGCATGGCGTCCACCCTTCTCCTCACCCTGATCGTCATCCCGGCAATCTATTATATCCGCACAGGGTTCCAGCTTTCCGCGCGCGCCGAAAACAATGAAGACAGCTCAATTTCACTCAAACCTAGCCTCGAAGGAGACACACAATGAAATCTCTTATCCCGATCACAGCAAGCCTGTTCGCCCTCAGCGTGGCCGCGTGCGGCAATGCCGACGAGACACCGCCTGGCTCAGAACGTGCGGCCGAAATGCCAACGGAGATGGTCGAAGAGGGCGCCATGGACCAAGCCGATCACGCCATGGGCGATGGCATCGGTCGTGCCACCGGCACCATCCGATCGGTCGGCAGCCAGGGCGATTTTCTGACCATTGAGCACGGCGAATTCGCAGGCGACATCCAGATGGGTGCCATGACGATGGGCTTTGACATCATGGGCGAGGTCGATCTCTCGGGGTTCGCCGAGGGTGACGAAGTCGCCTTCATGGTCAAGCAGGGCCGTGATGGCTCGTACCGGATCATGGCTATCTGCAATACGGCCGAAGAGGGCGCGGACTGTCTTGACGGCATGATGGATCCCTGAGGGCCCGTTTAGAATCATCGAAAATCTGATGCGCGTTCTGGTCAGCCGATCCAGGCATCGCAGCAGGCTGCCCCCACGAGCCTGCCGGTATCAATCAGAATCAGGACCGCCGACGTCACCGGTTGACGCATCAATTCCGTCCAGCCTTGCGGCCACACTGCGCGCATTGCCGAGCTTCTTCGCCACCTGCTGGATGAAATGATCGAAGCGCCTCTGGCCAAGGGCGTGGGCGGCGTCGCGCTCACCTTCCGGGATCGGTTCGGTGCGCGTCAGCCAGTAGAAGACAAAATGGGCGAGCGTTTCGAGGCAGAGCGCTGTGTCCCGCTCAATCTCGCCCTGCCGCCGGTCGAAGGCATCCATGCGGCGAAGAAGCCGTTCCTCCAGCACCAAATTAGCTTCCGGGTCGAAATAACGGTTAAGCGCGTCTTCCACGACTTTGGCCTTGGTCACGCCCGGCATGGATGTGCGCCGTTCGAGCTCGGCATGCAGCTTGTGGGGCAGTCGCAGGTTCACGCGTGGTTTGGGCATCTCAGAACTCCGGCAAGGTATCGTCATCGGCAAGGTCGAGCGCGGCAGCGCGCCGGATCGTCTCAAGCGCCTGATCGCCGGGTGCGTCTCCGGTGTCGTCGAGTTCCGGTTCGGGCGTCTGATCGTGCTCCGGTGTCGCCACCCGTTCCGGCGGATCGAGCACCGGGGCGATATCGCGCCCGCCCTCATCAGCGGCATTCCGGACGGGGACGACCGTGGCTGGTCTGCCCTCAATCATCTCAGTCCATACAGTCACGATGTGCGACGCAATCGCCGCGACCGAAGCCGCAGGCAGAACCCGCCCTGTAAAATTGCGATCCTCGAAATAGCGCAGCTTCTTCGCCAGAATGGGCGGCGTGCCCGATACCATGACCACTTCGTCGGTGGGCGCCATCTGCATGACCTCGCCGGGCGTCATCAATGCGCGCTGGGTTTCCTGCCGGGAGACCATCATGTGCGAGAGCCAGGGCGCGAGGCGGTGGCCCGTATAATTCTTCTGCGACCGGAGCTCCGTCTTGGCGCCCAGCGCCTCGGATATCCGCTTGGCGGTGCGCTCATCATTGGTCGCAAAGGCGATGCGGACATGGCAATTGTCGAGGATCGCATTGTTCGGCCCATAAGCCTTCTCGATCTGGTTCAGCGACTGGGCGATGAGATAGGCCCGCACGCCATAGCCCGCCATGAAAGCGAGCGCGCTCTCGAAGAAGTCGAGCCGTCCGAGCGCCGGAAACTCGTCCAGCATCAGGAGCAGTTTGCGACGTCCCGGATCGGGCAATGATTCGGTCAGTCTGCGTCCGATCTGATTAAGTATGAGCCGCACCAGAGGCTTGGTCCGCGACAGGTCCGACGGCGGCACAACGAGGTAGAGCGAAACGGGCCGCTCCCCCTCGACCAGATCGCTGATCCGCCAGTCGCTCGCCGAGGTCACCGCCGCCACGACCGGGTCGCGGTAAAGCGACAGGAAGCTGAGCGCCGTGGACAGGACGCCAGAGCGCTCATTCTCCGATTTGTTCAACAGTTCCCGCGCCGCCTGGGCGACCACAGGATGCACCGTGCGCGTCCCATCGCCTTCGCGCACATGCTTTGTCTTCAGCATGACCTGCAGCGTCTTCTCGAAGGTCCGCGACGGGTCGGACAGGAAACGCGCGCATCCGGCCAGCGTCTTGTCTTCGTCCGCATAAAGGACATGCAGGATTACACCGACCAGCAGCGCATGCCCTGTCTTTTCCCAATGATTGCGGCGTTCCAGCGAGCCTTCCGGATCAACCAGAATGTCGGCGATGTTCTGCACATCGCGGACCTCGCCCGCGCCCTTGCGCACTTCCATCAGCGGATTGAAGCGCGGCGAACGGGCATCGGTCGGATCAAAGCGCAGGCAGGTTCCGAAGCCTGAGCGCCACCCCGATGTCAGGTCCCAGTTTTCGCCCTTGATGTCATGCACCACGGCGCTGCCGGTCCAGGACAACAAGGTCGGCACAACCAGCCCCACCCCCTTGCCGGACCGGGTCGGCGCAAAGGCGAGCACATGTTCCGGCCCGTCATGGCGCAGATATTGGCCCTTCCAGCGCCCCAGAAACACGCCATCGCCGCCCAGCAGTTTCGCGCGCACAAGATCACGCTTCTCAGCCCAGCGTGCCGAGCCATAGGTCGTGACGCGCTTTTCCCAGCGCGAGCGCCAAACCGATCCGACAACCGCCGCCAGAATGCCGAGCAGTCCGCCACTGGCAGCGATCGCGCCGCCTCGCGCAAACACATCCGGCGCATAGGCCTCATAGGCATACCACCACTGGAACAGCCGCCACGGCCTGTAGACCGGCACCTCACCCCAGATAAACCATGGCCGCCCAAGCGCAGGCTGGTAGCCAAACGCATGCGCCACCCATTGCGTCGCACCCCACATCGTCGCCACGATGATGGTCAGGACAATGAGAAACTGACCGATGAGAATCTTGGACGGCGACATGGACAAGGGGCTCCCAAAGTGAAAACCCCTTCAGTGTTCCGCACACGCACCGCCCTGCCCAGTGTGAATGGCGGCAAATGGCGGCATCAGAATGCGCACTACAGTCTCCTCAATTCAGAGCGTCCGCCTCGCAGGCCATGTCGCATTACACGCGAAAATATCGCCCTACGCGCTGGCAATACTCGGTATAGGCCCCACCGAAGATGCGGGTCAGGTGCGGCTCTTCCACATAGCGGATATAGAGATGGACAAGCCCCGCAAAGACGAGCGTGAAGACCAGCGCAAGGCCTGATCCGCCCGCAAGCGCAGCGCCCAGAAACATCAGCCCGTAACCGAGATACTGGGGATTGCGCGACCGGCGATAAATGCCGTGTTCGATCAGCACATCTTCCTTCAGCCCATAGACCCGGGCCTGATCGCCATAGGCGCGACGACCGAGATAGATGACAAAAGCCCCCAGAAGGAAAACGCCGGTGCCCCCCGTCAGTGACAACGGTCCGGGCGTATAGAGCCCGCCACGGTCAACAAAGGCGAGCGCAAAACTCGCTAGGGCGTGGCCGTGCATGGCGGCACCGGTCCAGATCGCCATTGGCCAGGACACCCGGCCAAGGCGGACAAAGTCGCGCCGCACAAGCAGAGCCATGGGCAGGGCCAGAACGGCGTTCGCGATCATTGCGGCGACGAGCCACTGGGCGGGGTCATTGGGTAAGGCAGACATGCGGCGATCTTTCTTCAGAATTTGACAAGACGCATGCCCTACAGTCTAAAGCGACTGTAGAGACAAGAGGGAATTTTCATGCGCGGCAAACCGATGACGATTGGCAGGATCTCCAAAGCGGCCGGGGTAAAAGTGACGACGATCCGGTACTATGAATCCATTGGGCTGATGGGCACGCCCGACCGCAGCGAAAGCGGCCAGCGCCTTTACGGAAGCGACGCAGTCGAACGCCTGTCCTTCATCCGTCACGCCCGCGATCTCGGTTTTGCCGTGGACAGCATCCGTGATCTGATCGCCCTGCAGACGACACCTGAGGCCGATTGCGCCGCCATTGACGCCGCCGCCCGTCGCCAGCTCGCCAATGTCCGTGAGCGCATCGCGCGGTTACGCGCCCTCCAATCCGAACTCGAACGAATGGTTCGGTCCTGTGAAGGCGGGGTCATTGCGACCTGCGCGGTTCTGGCCAGCCTGGCAGATCACGATCAGTGTGCAAGCGACGATCATGGTCCGCGTGACCTGGCGCTGTAAATTGAGCGACAGGCGCTTGACCCTCCAGCGACTGTATGATTAGATGCGTCCGAGAATGCGAATTTGCCTCATGTTTTGGCAATCATTATCTGTTAAGAACCCGGTATGAGCTTCGAATCTGTCTTTTCCTCTCTGCGCCTCGTGCTGGCTGCGCTCCTTGCGATGGCCTTCCTCTCTGCGCCGCTGGCGGAGACGGCCCATGCTGCTGAGACAACTGAAGTTTGCCTGACAGATCACCAGAGCGAAGCAGCCCCGCCGGCGGATGACAAGCAGGGACCTGCCCATGATCACACGGCCCACCATTGTGGCAGTTGCCATCATCATGTCTGGCGTTCGGGCGAAGCCGAGCCTCTTTCGCTCACTTCGGAGAACAAGCGATACCGCATCCTGCCGGACGCCGCGACGCTGAACGCGGCGCCTCACGAACTGCTCCGTCCTCCCCGCGCCTGAAATCTCAACCGCCGTCATGCCTGGTCGCTCTCATAGCGTCCTGCATGCGTTTCGAGATATCAGCACGAGGACACTCCCCTAATGTCATTTCTGTATCGGGGCGCACTTGCCGTCCCGGCGCTTGCCCTGGCCGCACTCCTTGCGGCAGGCAGCGCGTCTGCAAGTCCCTGCACGCCGGGTGGTTCAACCGAACCCGGCACCCTTTCGCCCGAGATACCGGCAAGCCTTGACGCCGTGATCACCGAAATCCGGCGCGCCTCGCCGGATATACGCGCCGCCGGTCTTGAAGCCCGCGCGCTCAGCGCCGAGGCCGATCAGGCCGGACGCCCACTCAACCCGTCCCTCAGCGTCGAGCTTGAGAATTTCTCCGGAAATGGTGCGCTGTCCGGGTTCGACCGCACCGAATCGACCTTCGCCGTCGAACAGACCTTTCGCCTCGGCAACCAGCGGGCCCTGTCAGAGCGCGCCGCCCGCGCCCGCGCGGCCCTCGGCACAGCTGAATGCGGCGTGATCCTGCGCGAAGCTGAACGCGAGGCCGCACTTGCCTATGCCGATCTTGTCGCCGCCATTGAGACGGCGGCGCTGGCCACAGAGGCCGCAGAGCTTGCGACCACACTCGCAGAGACGGTCGCAAAGCGTGTCGATGCAGGCGCTGCGGCGCCGCCGGAACTCGCCCGCGCGCGAGCCGATGCCGCCAGCCTGCGCGCTGAGGCAGCCTTTGCTGCTGGCGAGGTTGAAACGCGCGCCTATGCGCTTGCCAGCCTGTGGGGCGAAGCAGAACCCACCTTTGGCCTGCCGACCGCGTTTGAGATCGCGCCATCGCTGGCAGCAGGCGAAACCGGCAGTCATCCACGCCTCGCCGCTGCCGAAGCGGCGGTGCAGGCGCGCGAAGCCGAGCTGGCCCGCGCCCGCGCAGAAGCGATTCCGGATGTCACGCTTTCGGGCGGATTCCGGCGCTTCGAAGAGACAGGCGACAGCGCCTTTGTCGTCGGTGTCAGCGTGCCCTTGCCCATCTTCGATCGCGGCCGCGACGCCGCCCGCGCCACGGGCCTTCGCGGCGAGGCCGCTGTGGTTTCCGCCCGTGCGGTCGATGCGCGCCTGCGCGCCGAACAGCTCGCCGCGACCGCCAGCGTCCGGGCGTCAAATTCGAGACTATCGATCCTCACCGATGAGGCCCTTCCGGAAGCCGAGGCCGCCTATGCCGCCGCCCTGCAGGGCTATGCCATCGGCCGGTTCGACCTCACCACCACACTTCAGGCCCGCGCGGTTCTCATCGAGACCCGGCGCGCCGTCATCGCCGCGCGCCGTGAAGCGCGCGTCGCAGACCTCATCCTCCGCAGCCTGATCGGCGCGGCCCCATTCGACGGAGACAACCAATGACCCACACAAAACTGACCGGGCTGGCGCTTGTTCTCGCCATGGTCCTCGCCGGATGCGGCGCAACTGACAGTCCGTCCACGCGCCAGGTTGGCGGCGCTGAAGCCCATGAAGATCACGACGACCATGACGACCATAGCGAAGATGAACAGGACGGCGATCACGCCGATGGCGATGAGCATGGCGAAGGCGAGGACGGCCATGACGATCACGACGACCATGGCGATGAGGACGGCGGCGATGTTGTGAAACTTGACGCCGCTGCCGCTGCTGAAGCCGGCATTGTGGTCGCGACTGCTGAAATCGGCACTCTTGCCGAAACGCTGTCTCTGCCAGCCGAGCTTCGCTTCGATGCGGACCGCGTGGCGCGGGTCGCTGCCCCGGTCAGCGGTCTTGTCTCGCGCCTCGACAAGGGCGAAGGCGACACGGTCCGGCGCGGCGAGCGTCTCGCGCTACTGTCGAGCCGGGAACTCGCCGAATTGAAGGCGGACTTCCTGACCGCAAAATCTGCTGAAAATCTGGCGGCGTCCAGTCTCGCGCGCGAGGAACGCCTCTTTGCCGACCAGATCACCTCGGAAGCAGACCTCGATGCCGCACGCGCCGCGCTGGTAAGCGCGCGCGTTGCCCGTGAGGCGGTGGAAAACAAGCTCCATGCCGTCGGGGTCAGCGACGCCGTGCTGAATGGCCTCACGGATGCGCCCGACGGCGCCCTCGCGAATGCGGCGATCCTCGCGCCGATCGATGGCACGGTGATTTCCCGCAGCGTCTCGCTGGGGTCCAGCGTCCAAGGCGGCGGCGAAGCCCTTTTTGTCATCGTGGACGATTCGAGGCTCTGGGCAGATATCGCGATCTACAAGGCCGATGCAGACAAAATTGCGCCGGGCCAGCCGGTCATCCTGCGCACCCGTGATGGCGGGGAAGCCGCACGCGGTGAAATCGGCCTCATCCTGCCGGTCATCAATGAGACAACCCGCACCGGCACGGCGCGGGTCATCATCGACAATCCGGATGGCCGCCTCAGGCCTGGCCAGTTCGTCACCGCCGAGATCGCGATTGGCGAAGGCGGCCGCATTCTTCACGTGCCCGCCAATGCCGTCGTCGAAGTCGAGGGACGCGCGTCGGTGTTCGTGCCGGTCGAGGGCGGGTTCGCCCCGCGCCCCGTCGAGACGGGATCGTCCCGCGACGGGCTCACTGAAATTCGTCGAGGGCTGAGCGAGGGCGAACGTTTCGTCTCCGAAGGCGCTTTCACGCTGAAAGCGCAGCTTGAAAAAGACGCGTTCGGCGACGGCCACGCACACTAAGGATCCGATCATCATGCTCAATTTCATGCACAGAATTGCAGGCGGACGCCTGCTGGCGGCGATTGCCGTCATCGCCATGACGCTCGGTGGCCTGTTTGCCTTCCGCAGCCTTCCGGTCGATGCCTTCCCCGATCCGTCCCCCGCGCTCGTTCAGGTTTTCACCGAAACCGAGGGCCTCTCTCCTGAGGAGGTCGAGCGTTATGTCACCTTCCCCATCGAGACCGCCATGTCCGGCCTGCCAAAGGTCAGGGAGATGCGCTCGACCTCCAATTTCGGGCTCTCCGTGGTCAATATCTATTTCGAGGACGGCACGGATGTTTATTTCGCCCGTCAGGTGGTCGGCGAGCGTCTCGGCGAAGCCGCCGACGCGATCCCGGCAGGTTTCGGCACGCCGAAAATGGGCCCAATCTCCACTGGCCTTGGCATCATCATGTATTTCCGCCTCGTCGATGAGACGGGCACGCGCTCGCTGATCGAACTGCGCGAGATCGCCGACTGGATGATCAAATATCCGCTCCAGTCGGTCGAAGGCGTCACTGAAGTGCTCGCGCTCGGCGGCTTTGAAAAACAATATCAGGTGCAGCTCGATCCTGACGCCCTGCTGGCGCAGGACCTTCAGGTCAGCGACGTGATCGCCGCCCTCGAAAGCGCCAACCGCACCGCTGGCGCCCAATATATCGAGATCGGCGCCGAGCAATACACCGTGCGCGGCGTCGGGCTTGCCACAACAATCGCCGATCTTGAGGAAACCCCGGTCAAGACCGTTGACGGGCGCACGATCCGCGTCGGCGATCTCGGCCAGGTCGTGATCGGCGGGGCGGTCCGTCAGGGCATGGCGACCGCCAATGGCGAAGGCGAAACTGTCGCCGGACTGGTGCTCAAACTCTATGGCAGCAATACCTCCGACGTCATCGCCAACGCCAAGGCCCGCTTCGAAGAGATCAATGCCTCATTGCCCGATGGCGTGCGCGTGGTCCCCTATTATGATCAGGGCACGCTGGTGGAGGAAGCCGCTGCGACGGTCACGACGGCGCTCTGGCAGGGCGGCCTGCTGGTGGCCATCGTCGTGTTTCTGTTCCTTGGCGGCTGGCGTCCGAGCCTCGTCGTGGTGATGTCGATCCCGTTCTCCGTCGGGTTTGCCTTCATCGCCATGAATGCGCTTGGCATCGGGGCCAACCTGATGACGCTTGGCGGCGTCGCGATCGCCATCGGCATGATGGTCGACGGGGCCATCGTGATCGCTGAGAATGTCGCGCGCGGGTTTCGTGAACGCGGTGCAGGCGAGGACAATCGCACAACCGTTGCCCGCTCCAGCGCGGAAGTGATCGCGCCACTGGTGGCCGCGGTCGCCGTCGTCATCATCGTGTTCCTGCCGCTCTTCTCGTTGCAGGGGACCGAAGGCAAGACATTCCGCCCGCTGGCGGCCTCCGCCGCACTCGCCATGACCGGGTCGCTGATCTACGCCATGCTCATCGCCCCGGCCATGGCGCTCGGCCTGATGAAGCCGCCTCGCTCAAACGGCGATACAGACAAGGACAGCCGGATCACGCGGATGGTGCGCCCGCTGGCAGCCTTCTTCGTCTACAGGCGGAGCGCAGCCCTCGCCCTCGCCGCACTGCTCCTTGTCGCTGGCGGGTTTGCTGCGACACGGCTCGGCTCGGAGTTCACCCCGGCCCTTGAGGAAGGCGATATTCTCCTGCGGGTCACCATGGCCCCGTCAATCTCGCTGACAGAAGCCAGTGCGACATCCACCCGCGTCGAAAGGCGGCTCCTCGACACCTTCCCCGAAATCGACTCCATCGTCAGCCGGATCGGGCGCGGCGAGGTCGGCGCGCATGCCGATCCGGTCAACAGCATCGAGGCCTTCGTGGCGCTCAAACCGCGCAGCGAATGGCGGGCGGGACTCAGTCCGGAAGAGCTGCGGGAGGCGATATCGGACAATCTCGCCAGCTTTCCGGGCATTCGCGTCAATATCGGGCAGCCCATCGCCATGTCGGTCGATGAACTCCTGACCGGGACGAAGGCGCAGCTTGCGGTGAAGATTTTCGGGCCGGACACGCAGGTCCTGCTCGAAGGCTCGCAGGCGCTTCAGGCCATCCTGCAGGAGGTGCCCGGCGCCAGCGACGTCCAGGCCGACCAGATCACCGGCGCGCCGCAACTCGTCGTCTCGCTCGACCGTGCAGCGCTAGGGCGATACGGGCTCAGCGTCGAAGAGGCGCTGGACGCACTGCGCTCGGGCGTCGGCGGGGCAGAGGCCGGTGTGGTCTTCGAGGGCGTCCGGCAATTCCCGGTCGTCGTGCGCTTCGATGAGGCCGATCGCAACACGCCCGCCGCCATCGGACGCATCATTCTTGAATCCTCAAGTGGTGCGCGCATTCCGCTGGAAAGTGTCGCGGACATTAGCGAAATCGTTGGTCCCCGGCAGATCACGCGCGAGAATGGCGAGCGGTTTATCACTGTGCAGCTCAATGTTCGCGATCGTGACATTGGCAGCTATGTCGCCGATGCACAGGCTGCGGTGGAGGCAGGGCTCGACCTGCCACCCGGATACCGGGTCGAATGGGGCGGGCAGTATGAACTGCAGCAGCAGGCCAATGCCCGCTTCGCCGTGGTCATCCCGATCACGCTCGGCATCGTCTTCCTCATCCTGCTCCTCACGTTTGGGCGCCTGATGTCAGCGGTTCTGATCCTTCTGAACATTCCGCTGGCGCTGACAGGCGGGGCGCTCGCGCTCTGGGTCGCGGGCCTGCCGGTTTCGGTACCCGCGACGGTGGGCTTCATCGCCCTGTTCGGAATCGCGCTCGGCAACGGCATGGTGCTGGTCAGCTTCATGGATGACTTCGCAAGAGCCGGACGGGGCCGCGATGAGCTTGCCATCGAGGCAGCAGGCCTTCGGGCCCTTCCCGTCCTGATGACCGCGCTGACGACGGCTTTGGGGCTTGCCCCATTGCTCTTTGCAACGGGCGTCGGTGCAGAGGTCCAGCGGCCACTGGCGACGGTGGTCACCGGCGGTCTCATCTCATCCACCGTGCTGACGCTCCTGGTGGTGCCCGCCCTGCATCGCTGGTTTGCGCCAAAACCGGAGGGGCATCACTCCCTGATCGAGGCCCGGCACGAACACCTATCCGACGCTTGACGCCTCAACTTGCCGCGCGCGGCGCAAACAGGATCACCGCCGCACCTGCAAGACAGATCATCGCCCCGATCGCATCCCAGCGGTCGGGGCGCACACCTTCGACAGACCACAGCCAGATCAGCGAACTCAGGATGTAGACCCCGCCATAAGCGGCATAGGCGCGCCCGGCAGCAGCGATGTCCACGAGCGTCAGAAGCCAGGCGAATATTGCCAGGCTCAGAAGGCCCGGAACAACCCAGAGCACCGACTTGCCAAGCCGCAGCCAGGCCCAGAAAGCAAAACACCCGGCAATCTCGGCCACCGCCGCGAAAAGATAGATCAGAAAGGTCGCGCGAATGTCCATGCTCGTCTTCTGGTCTGCTTCGGCGAAACTGACCAGTCGCAAGGACTGTCAACGCCCCAGCCCCCGCTGCCGCCCACCGGGCAGTGTCCAGCTGATCCCGTGTTCCCGCGCCTCAATCACCAGCGAGCGTCCGCGCTGACGCTCTAGGTCAGGCCGCCACGGCACCATGGCGAAGGCTTTCTCATTGCCGATGATCGCCATTCGGCCCTGTGCAAGGTCAGCTGTCCTTTCGAACACGCCCTCGAACCGCTCGCCCGTTTCCAGCGCTGCATACTTCCGACCAGACTGGTTCGTCTCGCCCGCTGCCGCTCGCCGCAGCTCTTCAAGCCGCATGCGACGGCGAACCTCTTCGCTGAGCCGGTCCTGCTCATCCACCAGCAAGCCCTCGCGGCGCAGAAACCCAAGCCGCAAAAGGCGCGCCTCATGCAGCCGCTTTTCGCCTTCACCGATCTCTGTAGGACTGACCTGATCGAGCCAGGTCTCCGCGCGCGCTTCGATCTGCGCCTCCATGGCCATCCAGGAGCGCACCCGAACACGAATGCCGCCGCCCCGCGCCGCCTCATATTCCGCAGCCTGCTCAAGGTAGCGCTCGCCGATTTGCCAGACGCCGTCCATGCCACGCGTCACAATCCCGGCGCGGCGAAGCGCTTCCAGCCTGCGCTTGTGCGCGAGCCGGTAGGCGCTCGATGCTGACGGATCAGCCTCGGCATGCAGCGCGTCGGAATAAAACCCGCCGTTGCGCTCAGCGATCTGCGTAATGACCCGGTCTGAACGCGAGGGAGACCCCTGCTTGCGGGAGACCTCCACAACCGCGCCCCTGGGCGGCACAGGATCATCTCCGGCCGGCACATACCAGGGCGTGCCCTCGAAGTCCTGAAGGAGCAGGAATCTTTTGTCGGTGAGTTCATCCTCTGGTCCGTTCTGGATGACGGTCCCGCGAAGAGGCGGCGCATCATCGAGGCGCTCATCGAAGAAGTGCACCTTTGTCAGATGCGGGCCATGTTCGACACCGGCCGCCAGCGCGCGGATGATGTCGCCGCGCCGCCCCATGGCCGTCAGGGCGCGCTGCCAGTTCGGCTTGAGCTGCCAGACATCAGTCCCGGAGGGTGCCGCCAGATGCAGCCCTTCCAGATGCGCCAGCCTCTGGCGCTGCAGGCTCCGCGTGAACCTCGCCTGAGCCCCGGAGGCCGGAGGCAGTTCAACCCGGTCATTCACCGCTAGTGATGCAAGCTCCCGGTCGAGCCCGGTGAACCGATCCATGGTCACTTCACGCTGCCGGGCTTTCGCGATCTCGACATCACGGCGCGGCCCCAGTTCCTGGGTGAGGCGTTCTTCGGCCCGCGCGCGGAGGCCCTTCATCAGATAGTCGCGCGCGATGACAAGGTCCTGTCCCATCGCGTCCTTGCCACGAATGACAATATGCGTGTGCGGATGGCCTGTATTGTGGTGATCGACGGCGACCCAGTCGAGCCGCGTGCCAAGGTCGCGTTCCATCTCGTTCATCAGCCGCCGCGTCGTCTCTTTCAGATCACCCATCTCGCCCGCATCTTCCGGCGAGACAATGATGCGAAACTGGTGACGGTCATCCTGGCTGCGATCTGCGAAGTCCCGCCCGTCCACGCGCTCACCTTCGCGCCCATAAAGCTCGCCGCCCCTTCCCTCGCGGTCCACCCCGTCGCGCTGGATGTAGTCAAGGTGCCTTCCATAAGCCGCCACTCCGATACCGGTTCGGGCGCGCGCAATGTGCACTTTGACGACGACCCGCCGCATCCGGAAGCGCTCAATGTGTCCGGCGCGTGACAAGGCATGGATTCCCGCTGCGCTCCCGCGTCCGATCCGCGCCCCGGTAAAGCCGGGCCGCGTCGGCTTTCGATGAAGGCCCTTGGCCACCTTCAGAACCCGCGCGCGAAACCGCTTTGAAGACCCCGCACCGACATCGCGCAGCTTGCCGAGCCGGGGGGTGAAGTCCGTGTCATCGACCATGGCGCGTCTCCGCCCACAGGCGCCAAAAAACCTCAATGAATTCAACAAAACCCATGAAAACCGGGCGCCACACTTTCCGGCATGAGACGCCAAAAAAGAGATGTGCAGACAATGGCTTGTGCACCCCCTGGTGCATGAGCTTCAATCTTGCCCGTTCGGGTTCGCTGGCCCATCCCATGCCACCTTTCGCCGCAAATTGCCGCCATATGCCGGAATACGCCGCCATCTCTGATCACCGCCAAGCAAGGATCAGACGCGCCACGCCAACGAGATCATGGATTTCAACGGGTCCGAAATAGCGTCCATCGAGGGAGTCCGGGTGCGCATTCATCAGGAAGAGCTGGTCTTGCCCAAGCACCATACAGCCCTCCCAGGACGGCAAATCCCGCCCCGAAGAGTCTCGCAATCGCGCCTCTCCCCCGACTTTTCCATTGATCAGAAGCTGCGTGTCCCAACGGCAGATTTCATCGCCGGGCAGCCCTGCAATCTGCTTCAATAAAGGCCAATCCCGCCCGACAAATCCTTGGGTCTGAGCCCACTGCGCGTCATCGCTTCTGGCTGAGACGACGACCCATCGGCCAAGGGTGAATGGCTCGTCGCTCAGCCAGTACAGCCCTTGCGGCGCGCTGCCGGTCCGGTTCCAGATCAGCCGATCCTGAGGCGTAAAAACTGCGCCGAACAGGGCGAGCCCGATGCCCAGAAGGCCAACGCCGATCACACGTTTCCGCCGTCTCATGACCGCAGTGGCTCGCCGGTCGAGGCCCATCTCTGGCGGTTAGACCAGTCCACCAGATCAGCTCTCGTGTAGTAGACGCGCCAGCCATGCTTGCGGTAGATCGGCCCGCGTCCCTGATAGCGGTAATGGCTGAGGGTGATGGGCGACAGGTTCAGAAATTCTGCCGCCTCGATAGCGGTCAGAAGCTCGGGCAGCTCCTCACGCTGTGGCGGTTTCCGGTTATCTTTGGCCATGATGTCAGGCTCCTTCTCGTGGCTGTAAAGTCCACGAAAAGGATGCCGCCAGACGCCGCCATTTGTAGCCGCAAAAAGCGCATGCGCAATTTTTCACCTGCCTGTTTACCATTGTTTCTACACGCAAAAACCGCCCCGGAGCTGATCTCCGGAGCGGCTCGCTTGCGATGGATCTGCCCCCTAGTCCCGCGGGTTCCAGAGGATCACGTGGCGGCCTTTCTTGCCTTTCACAGGGGCGAGGTTCGCGTAGATCTTGCGCGGGCCGATCTGCGGGTCTGCGAGGGTGATCGAGACATATTCGCGCCCTGATGCCTTGGCTTTGCGAAGCCATCCGCCGCCGATTTCGGTCGAGGTTTCTCCGGCGAAGATGCGGTAGTCGGGCTGTCCGTCGGCGGCTTTCTCCGCGTTCTTCTCGATGCGGATGGCAGCGGTGAGGTTCATCATTGCAAGAGCGCCTTCGAAGCCGGTTTTGGTTTCGCTGACATATCCGAGTGCGTTGGCCATGGTGATAGTTCCTTTCGTTTCTGATCGTGTCCCGGAGACCCCTTGTCCCCGTCGACGCCGGACCGAAAGGACGGCGCAGGGCGGGCCTGAACCGCTCGCGGGCGAAACGCAGTGGAGCACCGGCCCGGAGAAGAATTTTGATCGGCGAGGAGCCGCAAAGCGGCGGGGAAAATTCTTCGCATGGGCCGGTTTCAAGGCCCGACAGGCGTCGTCCAGGTCACACGGCATGAGACGGGAACAAGGGGTTCGGAGCGCATCAGGTGGAAACGGAAGGAACTGCGCTACCTGCCAGTCGTCATTGTATCAGCGAACATCGACCGGCACGGAAACTGGCTCGGCCAATGCCATTCTCAGCTCCGTGAGAGCGCATCGATAAGTCCGCATTCGAGATCGCCATCGCTTTGGCAGGCCTTTGTCAGCTCCGCCAGACGCCGTTCCAGACGACGCAGATCGGCGATGCGGTTTCGCACATCCGATCGGTGACGTTCTGCAATCTCAAAAGCGTCCGCGCAGCATCCAGGTTCGGTCGCAAGGCCCATCAACGAACGCACATCATCGAGAGGAAAGCCAAGGTCGCGCGCCCGCCGGATGAAGCGCAGGCGCTGGATTGCACCACCGTCATAGAGCCGCCTACCGCCATCGCTGCGGGGAGGTTTCGGAACAAGACCGATCTTTTCATAGTAGCGGATCGTCTCGATATGGACGCCCGTTTCCTCGCTCAATCGCCCGATTCTGAACCCGGTCATGAAATTGCCTCTTGCTTCTGTAGCGGCTACAGATTGTAGGCCATAAAGATGACCGCTGAAACTGACAACGATGTGACTGTGACCAAGGCGTCCCGCGCCAATGGCTGGCTGGCGGGCGGCGGCGTCCTCGGCGGCTTTTTCGCCTTCCTTGGGGCCTCGTGCTGCGTGCTGCCAATCCTGCTTGTAAACCTTGGCGTCAGCAGCGCGCTTGTCGCCAATCTTGGCTTCTTCGCCCGCTACAAGAACGCCTTCATGATCGTTGCAATGCTCCTGCTTGCAGGTGCCATTGTTTTCGCCTTGCGCGGCGGTCGGCGTCCGAAGACGCGGTTCTGGATCAGTGTCTCGGTGGCTGTCCTGCTGCTCGTGGGCGCATGGATATTGCCGTCTTATGAAGGAGCGTTGCTGCGATGGCTGAACCTCAGATGAGCGATGGCTTTGAGCCCTCTTCGACGCTGACCTGTCCCCAATGCGGACATCGGTCCAAGGACCTTATGCCCACTGACGCCTGCCAGTATTTCTATGACTGTAAGGGATGCGGGGCGCTGCTGAAACCGCTTCCAGGAGACTGCTGCGTCTATTGTTCCTTCGGCGATGTGAAATGCCCGCCGATCCAGATGGGTGATTGCTGCGGCGGGTAATGGGCGTTCAGAGGTCGGGTTCGGAGCGCATCAGTTGGAAACGGATGAACCGAAGCTGGCCGCCATTTCGGAAAGCCAAGCGAGACCCAAAGACGAGCGATTTTTTTCGGCGCGGTTCAATCAATGAACCCTCTGCCTGTGCCTAGGCAGCATCAATCAGTGCGCGTAAAACCGCCCGGCGACTGTCACCGGGCGGCTCCGTCATCCGCCTGACGAGGAGACTGAACCGTCAGGCGGCGTGTGGCCGATCGAAGGCTTGCGTCGCGGCTCCATCAATGTCTTCGCCGCGCTCGAACAGCCCCGCGACCCGTGCCCATGCGTCTGCGGGCGGTGAACCTGCCCCCTCGACAAGGCGGGCGGGCGGCACCTGCATCCATGCGGGCCGCCAGTCGGGATTGGGCTCGCATCCATGACCCATGATCCGGTTGCCGATGATTGCTTTCTGGACCTTTGCAGTGTCGCTGGCGCAACTCTCCGCGAGTGACTTCGAGCCGATGTCAGCGACCATGGCATTGATCGCGCGCTTGTCGCGCAACAAGTCGAAGAAGGCTGCGTCTGGTTTCCAGTAGGCGGATAGGTCCGTCTCGCAGACATGCAGCACGGCCTCGACAACCGGCCCACCTGCTTCCAGCGTCTGCGCCATGGTGAAGGCCAGAACCTCCATGACTTTCTCGTCCGACATGGCGAGCAAGGCGGCGAAGATTTCGCAGAGCCGGTAGGCGTCGCCATTGCGCCGCGCCTCGGCCGACACGCCCCGCGCCTCAAACAGGGAAGCGATGCGGGCGCGCTTTTCCTCTATCTCGGCAGCGGCTTTTGATGCCTCAAGGCTCGCGCGCGTGTCCTCCTTGCGGCTTGTGCATTCATGGGCGCGGACTTGCCAGAGCGCGCTGCCGGTCATGGCGTGGGCCACCATCAGGCGCAGCGCGATGGCAGGCTGGCCCGCAAGGCTTGCCGTCGCTGCGCCATGACGATGCAGGAGAATGTATTCCGCCAGCGGGCCGGACATTTCGGGTTTGACGGGCGCGGCAGGCGCATCGTCCTTGCCTGTCTTTGCCGTCTCCTGTCGCCGCGCCTCGGCCTGTGAAATGAAGCCCTCATGGAAGGTCACTGTGCCGTCATGGCGTAGCTCGACATAGACCTTGCCGCCCTGGCGTTTGGTGCGCGTCTGGTGATCCCAGCGATGGAAGAAGGCCCCGCGCTCAAGGCAAATGACATCCTTCCAGCCGTCTGCAATGTAAGTCTCGACGCGGTGCGCCACAGCGGCTGACTGCGCCTTCCAGAAGGCGTCGGGATCGGCAAACACGCCATGCTCGCCGAACAGGTCGGCGGTGATCTGGCCCTCATAGTCTGCAATGTCGAACAGCGCCTTGTCGGTCGTGATGATCGCCCCGCCCGTGATCCATGCCTTACAGTTCCGGCCACGAGGCGCGCGTTCGTCCTCGCTCTCGTAAAGCCGCAACCATTCGGCCTGCTGGTCTGGCGTGGCGAGTGTCAGGGCGCGGATCGTCTCGCGGTCGATCTCGTCCTCGGCGTAGAGTTTTCGGATCGGTTCAGCGAGTGAAGCCAGCGCCAGAACGCGGCGCACCAGAAGCTCGGTGACGCCAAAGAAGCCAGCGATCTCGTCCACGCTGCGCCCCTCATCGTGCAGGCGCTTAAAGGCGGTGTACTGCTCCATTTCCGACGCTGGCAAGCGTCCGACATTCTCGATGACGGACGCGGCAATGGCGCTCGCGGCGTCTTCCTCGGTCATGATCGCGCAGGGGACTTGCGGGGTTTCACCCGTCTCCTTCTCGATCTCCTTGAGGGCAAAATAGCGCCGCCGTCCGGCGACGACGCCATAGTGATCGCCTTCCTTGCGCACCAAGAGCGTTTGCCGGACTCCACTCTCGCGGATCGACGGCAGGATGTCGGAGACGTCCGGCTTCTTGCGGCTGTGGCGCATGTTGAGTTTGGAAATCCGAAGCTCGGACAGGGGGATAGTTTTGAGAATGGGCTGGGCCATGATCTGGCTCCTTTTCGATTGAGGGGTTTGTGGATTGGGGGCGCGCCGTCACGCGCGCACCCCGCTGGTTTCCAGCGCCGCGCAAAGGCGGCGGGCGGCGGCGCGCCCTGCGTCCAAGGCTTCGGGCAGAAGCTCCTGCGCGACCTTGGTGAGATAGGCATTGTCGCTACCCGGATAGTTCGCTTCGATGCCCCAAAGGCTGGCGGCATGGGCGTCCAGCGTGACACCCTCCAGCGCCACGGACAGAACGATCCCGCAATAGAACCATTCATCCGTGCGCCATGCTTCCATGACGGCTTCGGCGCGGGCCTGCGCCTCGGCGAAGCGCTGGCGATGGTTCGGACCGGGACCGATAAATCCCGGTGCGTCCTTGTAGAGTGATGGCCAGAATCCGTCCTGGCGCTCGTCGGGCGCATCGGGACAATCATCGCGCACAATCCGCGCGGTGATCTCGAAGCCTGCGACCTCGCAAGAGATGCTGTCGCCCTCGCAGACAAAGTTCTGGAAGCGTTGCGTGAAGGTCATCGTGCGCCCTCCGTGAAGAGTCCGGCAATCGCGATCCAGTGCGGGCCGTAGACGGCATGTTCGCCGCATTCGTCGCATGGATAAGCGCTCGCATCGGGTTCGCAGCACTCGCGCGGGGCGCGGCAGGCCAAGCAGAAGCCTTCTGACCAGTCGTCAGCCTGCTGCAGTTCTTCCAAAGTGAAGCGATAGCGGGTGGTTTCGGGAGTCATGTCCAAGCCCTCCGCTATCGTGACCAGAAAATGTGGACTTCATCGAAGCCCGTCTGGAACACCATGATCTCGCCATTCAGCGCCATGTCGCGGGCAAGGGCCTGCCAGTCGATATAGTAGCGAAGGCTTTCGGGAATCTCGGTTCCCGTGTCCTCGTGCAGCTGTTCGGCAAAGTCCGCCGCGCTGCGATACTTGCCCGCATAGTCCTCGAAGGCGGCGCGCGCCTCGGCGAGATCGTCGCCGAAATGACTCATGAGTTTCGCGCCAAGCTCGCCATGTTCCTCGATGAAATCGGCAAGCGCGCACACGGTTTCGAATGAGGCGTATTCGGAAAGGTTCGCGCCCTCGAAGCCTTCATAATCGTGGATCGCCCATTCTTCGGCGTCGGGCTCCGGTGAGTCCGCCAGCATGGCGCGAACCTGTTCCCAAATCTCGTCAGGGGTGGTCGCCTCGATCCATCGGCCATGCAGGCAGCCGGAATTGTAGGCTGCAAGGCATGCCACGTAGATGCGCGGGCTATCGGGTCGCGCGGGTGCAGCGCTGGCTGCAAGAGGTGCAGCGTTTGCGAGTTGGTCAGTCATGTCAGTCTCCTTCCCCGCCCTCGTTCTTTTCCCGACAGTCGGGTGGGCGGCGAGGAGGTGCTCAGCCGGAGCGCATCAGGGCGGCGCGCAAGGGGAAGCTGTAGGTATGACGCCAAAAGACGATGAGAGATGACAAAGTCCCGCCCCCTTGCGCGACGACCGCGCTCTGGCAGACGCACCGTCCGCCCACCTGACTGATGGGAACAGATATTGAGGCGGAGGGAGGCTGGGGTGGCCATGTGAGCACGCTGAACGCGAGCGACACCCCAACGCCGTTTCCCGGTTGTGCTATTTCCCGATTCTGCCTAATTTTCTCAAACAGGCTGATTTCGGCTCAAGGGGCGGTCATGGAAACCGACATTCTGACCATCAAGGAAGTGGCGGAATATCTGCGCATTACGGAGAAAACCGCCTACCGGCTGGCCTCCGAGCGCAAGATACCAGGCTTCAAGGTCGGCGGCTCCTGGCGGTTCCGCAAGGGTGAGATCGATGCCTGGATTGACGAAGATGCGCGCAAGCGCGCCAAGGGGGACAAGGATACATGACGGCCAGTGCAACACCCGACATCAAATCGCTCAGCGGGTTCGTCTGGTCGATCGCTGAAATCCTGCGTGGGGATTTCAAGCAATCGGAATATGGCAAGGTGATCCTGCCCTTCGTGGTCATGCGGCGACTGGACTGCATCCTGGAGCCGACCAAGACGGCGGTGCTCGCCGCTCACAAATCGCTGCCCAAAGGCGTCGATGAAGAGACGCAGGACATGATCCTGTTTGGAGCGGCCGGCGACGGGATCAAGGTCTACAACACGTCAGAGCTCACCTTCGACAAGCTGCGCGGGCAGGACGCCCGGCAGCTGCATGCCAACCTCATCGACTATATCCGCTGTTTCTCGCCCAATGTGCGTGACATCTTCCTTGAGAAGTTCCTGTTCACCGAACAGCTCAAACGGCTGAATGACGGCAAGATTCTCTGGCAAGTGTTCGAGCGGTTCTGTGAGATCGACCTGCACCCATCCGCCGTCACCAATATCGAGATGGGCTATCTGTTCGAGGAACTGATCCGGCGCTTCTCGGAAATCTCCAATGAGACGGCGGGGGAGCATTTCACGCCGCGCGAGGTGATCCGGCTGATTGTCGAACTTCTGATCGCCAATGACGACACCAAGCTCACCCGGCGCGGCATCATCAGGCAGATTTACGACCCGGCCTGCGGCACGGGCGGCATGCTGGCCCTCGCCGAGGAAGCCTTGAAGCGGTTCAACGATTCGATCCGCGTCGAGCTATTCGGGCAGGAGCTCAACGGCGAATCCTTCGGCATCTGCAAGTCCGATATGCTGGTCACGGGCCACAACCCCGAACAGATCGCCTTCGGCAATACGCTTACCGATGATGCGCACGGGAACCGCAAGTTCCACTACATGCTGTCCAATCCGCCCTATGGCGTGGACTGGAAGAAGTATCAGGACCCGATCAAGGCGGAAGCCGCCAATCAGGGCCATGCCGGGCGGTTCGGCGCGGGCACGCCGCGTATTTCCGACGGCCAGCTCCTCTTCCTGCAACACATGATTTCCAAGATGCGTGACGACGAGGACGGCTCGCGCATCGGCATCGTCATGAATGGATCGCCGCTCTTCACGGGCGGCGCCGGCTCGGGGGAAAGCGAAATCCGCCGCTGGATGCTGGAGAATGACTGGGTCGAGGCGATTGTCGCCCTGCCGACAGACCTTTTCTACAATACCGGCATCCAGACCTATGTATGGCTCCTGACCAATCGCAAGCCGAAGGCGCGCGAGGGCAAGGTCCAGCTGATCGACGCGTCGGGCGAACGCTTCTGGACCGGCATGCGCAAGTCGCTTGGCTCCAAGCGACGGGAAATCCCCGAAACGGCGCGCGACCAGATTGTCCGGCTCTATGCCGATTTCCTCAATGGCGAGAGCGGCGAAGGCGACGTCGCCAAGATCTTCGACACCAGCGATTTCGGCTATCGCGAAATCCGCGTCGAGCGGCCCCTGCGCCTGCGATTCGATGTGACCGAAGAAACGCTCAATGCCCTCAGCGGCCAGAAAGCGTTCGAGAAGCTGGACGCTGCCGAGCAGGACGCCATCCGCAGCACCATCGCCAGCGCCTTTTCCGGTCAGAGTTTCACCGACCGCGCTGTCTTCCTCAAAGCGCTGAACAAGGCGCTGAAAGCCAAGGGCATCAAAGTCGGCTCGCCGGTGATGAAGGCCATAGTCGAGGCGCTTGGCGCGCGGGATGAGACGGCCGAAATCTGCCGCGACAAGGACGGTAATCCGGAGCCGGACACGCAGCTGCGCGACCATGAGCTTGTGCCGCTCAAAGAAGACTGGCGGGATTATTTCGCGCGCGAGGTCAAACCCTTCGCGCCCGACGCCTGGGTCGATCAGAGCTATACCGACGACAGTGACAAACAGGTTGGCCGGGTCGGCTATGAGATCAATTTCAACCGATATTTCTACACCTATACCCCGCCGCGCCCGCTCGAGGAGATCGACGCTGAGCTGAAGACCCTCGAGGCCGACATCGCCGCACTCCTGAAGGAGGTGGTGGCATGAGGTCGCAGAATTTTGATGCTCGAGCTTATTGCCATGTTAACCGGGCTGGGCCATATATCGACGTAATAAGACCCGCCACGCCTCGGACGAAGTTTCGGCTTCGCACTGCGCACCCTGGCGGGTTTCTTCGTTTTAGCGCCTTGTTTTCATTGAAAGCGGGGCGTGCATGAAGTTCACCAAACCCGCCCTTTCCATCGCTGACCAGATCGCGCTGATCGAGCGACGCGGCATGGCTGTGCCGGACCGCGCGCGGGCAGAGCACTATCTGCGCCATATCAGCTATTACAGGCTGCGGGCCTATTGGCTGCCCTTTGAAACCGCCGCCGAGGCCGATGGCGACCATGCGTTCAGAAATGGCGCGAGCTTTGACGACGCCGTCGCCCTCTATGTTTTCGACCGCCAGCTGCGCCTGCATGTCATGGACGCCGTAGAGCGGATCGAGGTCTCGCTGCGCGGCGCCTGGGCGCATCACCTCGCCACCAAGTACGGGCCGCATGGCTATATCGATGGCACCCTGTATGGACGCCAGGATCATTACGCGAAGGCGCTCGCAAGCCTAATCAACGAAATCGAGCGCTCCCGCGATACCTTCATCGAACACTATCGCGCGAAATATGACGATCCGGAATTGCCGCCCATCTGGATGGCGGCGGAGGTCATGTCGCTCGGACAATTGTCAAAATGGCTCGGCAATCTGAAACTCCGTGCGGACCGTCAGACCATCGCGAAGCCCTATGGGCTGGACGAGAAAGTGCTCGTGTCGCTCGCCCACCATCTCGCCCATGTCCGCAACATCTGCGCCCATCATGGCCGCCTGTGGAACAAGCAGTTCACGGTGACGATGAAGCTGCCCCAGTCACCCGCAGCGCTGAAGCTCGCGATGAACCCAGCTTCTAGCCGCCGCCTGTACAATACGCTCGCCATCATTGGTTATCTCATCGGCATCATCGCGCCCGGCTCAGACTGGCGGCGAAAGCTCATCACGCTGATCGAGGAAACCCCGCTCGCAGATACCGCTGCCATGGGCTTCCCCGCAAACTGGCAGCAGATGCCAGCCTGGAGGGTAGCGGCATGACCTTTCAATATGTTCCGATTGGCGCAGTATTTGACATTAAAAACGGCGCCACGCCGTCGTCCGGTAACGAGGAATACTGGGACGGTGACGTGGCTTGGGTAACCCCAGCGGATCTAGGTAAACTGGGGAGTCGCTATATCGAAAGCGGTCAGCGCAACATTTCCACAAGCGGTTACGCAAGCTGCGGGACACAAATGGTTCGTCCCGGTGCAATTATTCTCAGCATCAGAGCGCCGATCGGCCATATGGCCATCGCGACTCAACCGCTGTGTTTCAATCAAGGTTGCAGAGGCCTTGAACCGCGAGGCCCCATAATTTCGGAATACGCATTCTGGGCATTGAACGCTGCAAGACCAGAGCTTGAGGCTTCAGGACAAGGCACAACATTTATCGAACTCGCTCGGAGCAAGCTCCGTGCGGTAAAAATTCCACTTCCCGACCACGAGACCCAGCGCGCCATCGCCGACTTCCTCGACCGCGAAACCGCCCGCATCGACCAATTGGTGGAGAAGAAGCAGGCGCTGGTTGCGGCTCTGAAACAGAAAATTACAGATATCGCTGATCTCTTGGCCACTGGGGCGGAAGACCCGCACCGCGCACGAACATCGGTCGATAGTCCATGGCTTTCAGAGATACCGACTGACTGGCAACTCGTTCGCGCAAAATTTTTGTTCAAAGAAATGAAGCGTCCTGTCGAAGTAGAAGATGAGGTCATCACGGCGTTCCGCGATGGTCAGGTTTGCTTGCGTTCTCGACGCCGGACTGAAGGATACACATTTGCCGAATTGGAAGTCGGCTATCAGCACATCTGCAAAGGCGATCTCGTCATCCACACTATGGATGCTTTTGCTGGAGCTATCGGTGTCTCGGAAGACGATGGTAAGTCCACGGGTGAGTATGCTGTTTGCAGACCGCGTAACGAGGGAGTCGTTCCAGAATACTACGCCTACGCCCTAAGGTGCATGGCCCGCCGAAACTACATATTCGTTCTTTGTCCGTCCGTTCGTGAGAGAGCACCACGGTTCAGGTTTGTTAGATTTGCTCCCGTATTCCTGCCAGTGCCGGCCAGAGAAGAACAACTCGCAATTGTATCTCGCATCGAAAGCGAAACGACCCAGCTCAGAGCGGTTCAAGGCAAAACTCTAGAATCGATCGACCGCCTGCGCGAATACCGCGCCTCTCTGATCACCGCCGCGGTGACTGGCCAGATCGATGTTTCCGAACACACCCGCAAGGGAGACACAGACCGGCGCCTCGACGCCATCGAAGCGGAGATGCGCGCATGAAAGACGCTCAGAAACCAGACCATGTCAGCCTCAACACGCTGATTGGCCGCATGCGCGAAGGCCGGTTCGTGATCCCGGACTTCCAGCGTGAATTCGAATGGGCGCCCTGGGACATTCGCGACCTGATGCGGTCGATCTTCTCGGACTATTATATCGGCAGCCTTCTGCTCTGGAAGGCGAAAGACCAGAACATCAAGCTGCTCGCCTGCGAAGGTCTCTATGGCTACGCGGGCGGCGGCTCGCCCGAATACATCGTCCTTGATGGCCAGCAGCGCCTAACGGCGATGCACTATGCTTTCTTAGCGCCAGACATGCCCCTGCCGAACCGCGCCAAGCGTGCGATCTACTTCATCCATGTCGACAAGTTCATGGCCGGCGAAACCGATGATGCTTTTAGCTATGAGTGGCTGTCGAAAAAGACCCAGTCAATGATGGAGAATGAGCCCGCACTTTTCGAGCGGCACATGTTCCCTTTGTCGGTTCTCGGTGGTCGGAGTAAAGCCCTGTTCCGTTGGACCGAAGAATACAAGAAGTTCTGGCAGGCGCGCGCTGAGAACGCTGCGAAAGATGAAGAACGAGCGCTCGCAATGGCGCATGTCGAGAATGCCACGCCGTTCGAAGATGAAGTCTCCGACATTCTGGACGAGTATCAAATTTCCTACATTGAGCTCGATAAGGAGATCGGTGTCGAGAAGGTCTGTGACATCTTCACACAGATCAACAGCAAAGGCGTTCAGCTCGACGTGTTCGACCTGCTGAATGCGCTGATGAAGCCAAAGGACATCCAGCTCAAGCACATGTACCGCGAGGCGCGCGACCGGCTTGGCTTTGTCGAAACGCCGAAAATGAATGTCTACATCCTTCAGGTGATGTCGATCCTGCGGCAAAGCTATTGCTCGCCGAAATATCTCTACTTCCTGCAGCCCGGCGTCGAGAAGCCGGTTCGATTGCCGGACGGCACACGCAGGCAAGACATTCTCGTCGCGGACAGTTCAGAATTCGTCACGCTCTGGAACCAGGCGGTTGATGCGCTGGAACGGGTGATTGCGCTGCTTCGTCATCCCCAGGAATATGGCGCAGTGGGCCAAGCCTATATTCCATATGCGTCGATCGTTCCAGCGTTCGCAGCTATCAACACACTTGTCAGCGCGCAGCCCGCCAAGCGGCAGTTGTCGGCGCGCCGCAAGGTCCGGCTTTGGTACTGGGCCTCGGTCTTTCTGAACCGCTATTCGAGTTCAGTGGAGTCGACCGCTGCGCGCGATTTCGGTGCCATGCGCGAATGGATGGCCCATGAGGACGCCAAGCCGGACCTGATCGACGAATTTGCGCTGTCGTACCGGTCCATCGATATGCGCAGCGAAGTGAAGCGCGGCTCCTCGATTTACAGCGCCATCTTCAACCTGTTCGTTCTAGCAGGCGCTCGGGACTGGATGAGCGGCGATGTCCCCCCCTATGGCGATCTCGATGACCATCATATCGTTCCGGCCTGGTGGGGACGCGAGAACAAGGTCGGCCCAGCAATCAATTCCATTCTCAACCGCTCGCCCCTCACCAGCGACACCAATCGTAATGTGATCCGCGAAAAGCTGCCGAATGAATATCTTCCAGACCTGATCGATGAGAATGGCGAAGCGGCAGTGGTCGCCATTCTTGAATCTCATTTCATCAGCAAGACCGCGTTGGACATTCTTCTGCGTGATCCCTTCACACCTGAAGACTATGAGGATTTCATCGCCGAACGTCACCGGACGCTTCTGGACGGCATCGAGAACCTGCTCATCAAGGAGCGGCTGGACCTTCCAGCAAACCTAAGAGCGCTTGATGCCTCGATCGAGCAGATTGAACTCGCGCTGCGAAGAGTGATTGTTGAAGCCATCGAAAACGATCCGTCGCTGCTCCCGCCGCACCTTCTCGGTAATGCGCAAGAGCGAATCCAGAGGGCGCTCCGCAAGAATGCGGCGCTCAGCGCAGACCGGTTCGACAGGGCAGAAGGCGTGCTCGAACACTTCGATCTCCGCGAAGTGCAGGACACGATCCTCTCCAAAGCGCTGTGGGAACGGTTTGCTGACAGGTTCAAAACAAAGGAAGCATTGAGCCAGAAATTCTCCCAACTGGCAGATCTTCGCAACACCATCCGTCACAGTCGCACCGTCGATGAGGTCACGCTCAAAGAGGGTGAAGCCAGCGTGCTCTGGTTCAACAAGGTGCTGAACTCATGACCACGTACACACCCGACAGCGCCCACCGCGAAAAGGTCCTGCAGGACCATCTCATTGATCAGCTGGTCAGCGGCGAAGGTTACCTGCGCCGCGATGCCAAGACCGACTATGACCGCGCGCTGGCGATGGACCGCGACCTGGTGGTTCGGTTTCTGAGCGAGAGCCAGCCCGAAGAATGGGAGAAACTCACCGCGCATTACTCGGACTCGGCCGAAGACACGCTGTTCACCCAACTGACCAGGGCGCTCAAGGAGCGCGACCTGCTCGATGTGCTGCGCCAGGGCCTCAAGATCGTGCCCGGCATCAAGTTCTCGCTTTGCTACTTCCGGCCTGCGAGCACGCTAGAGCCCAAACGTGTGGAGGAATATCAGGCCAATATCCTCAGCGTCATGGATGAGGTTGCCTATAGCAGCCGTCATGAAAGCCGGATCGATGTGGTCCTGTTTCTGAATGGCCTGCCCGTCGCGACGATAGAGGCCAAAAACCTCCTGACCGGTTCGACCTTCCGGCATGCCGAGAAGCAGTACCGGAAAGACCGCTCGCCCGCAGGCGAACCTCTCCTCACCTTCCAGCGCGGCGCACTCGTGCACTTCGCGATGGATGAGGACAATGTCTCGATGACGACGCGGCTCGCCAATGGCAAGACGCGATTCCTGCCATTCAATCGCGGGCGCGAACGGGGCGCAGGCAATCCCGATGTCGCGGACGAATTCCGGGTTGCCTATCTCTACCGCCCCGGCGATTGGGGCGAGGCGATCTTCTCGCGGCGCGTCCTTCTCGAGATTGTCGGCCAGTTTATGCATGTCGAAAAGACAGGCAAAGACGTTGTGATGATCTTCCCGCGCTTCCAGCAACTGGACGCGGTGCGCCGGTTGATCTCCCATGCGGGCGCAAATGGTCCTGGCCGGAACTATCTGATCCAGCACTCGGCGGGTTCGGGCAAATCGAATACGATTGGCTGGCTGGCCCATCAGGCCATCAATCTGCATGACGGGTCGAACACCCCGGTGTTCAACACAGCGATCATCGTGACCGACCGCGTTGTTCTCGACCGCCAGCTTCAGGAAACTGTCGCCCAGTTCGAACAAACCAAGGGCCTTGTCAAAACCATCGACGGGACCTCGAAGCAGCTGAAAGAGGCGATCGCCAAGGGGGCACGGATCATCGTTACGACGATCCAGAAATTCTCAACCGATCATCTCAAGGCGATCTCCGGTCAGGGCGCGCGCACCTTCGCCGTCATCATCGACGAAGCCCATTCCAGCCAGTCCGGCAAATCGGCCCAGGCGATGACGGATGCGCTGACCCGCGATGAAACCTCAAGCGAAGATATCGAGGATCTGATCCTCGACTATCAGAAGTCCCGCGGACCGCAGGCCAATCTCAGCTTCTTCGCCTTCACCGCGACGCCGCGAAACGTGACGCTTGAGCGATTCGGCGTCAAAGGTTCGGACGGGTTGCCGGTCGCTTTCCATGAGTATTCGATGCGTCAGGCCATCGAGGAAGGCTTCATTCTGGACGTCCTCCAGAACTACATGACGTACAAGGCCTATTACCAACTCGAGAAGACGATTGAAGACGATCCGGAACTGAGCGGCCGGCGCGGGCAGCGGAAAGTGGCGCGGTTTGCATCCCTGCATCCGACCGCGATCGGCCAGAAGGTCGAAATCATTGTCGAACATTTCCGCCGCCATGTGATGGGCGAACTTGGCGGTCAGGCAAAGGCCATGATTGTCACCCAAAGCCGCGAGCATGCACTGCGCTATTATTTCGGGATCAAGGCCTATCTCGATGCTGAGAACTATGGCGACCTTCGCGCGCTTGTCGCCTTCTCCGGCGAACTCACCCATGAGGGCGAAACCTATACCGAAGCCGACCTGAACGGATTTAGTGAAACAGAGCTACCGGGACGGTTTGACGGGTTCAAGCCGGACGGCACGCCTTATCCTGACACGTACCAAATCCTGATCGTCGCGGAAAAGTACCAGACTGGGTTCGACCAGCCAAAGCTCTGCGCCATGTATATTGATCGCAAACTTGCCGGATTGCAGGCGGTACAGACACTATCGCGCCTCAACAGGACGAAAGCTGGCAAGGAGAACACCTATATTCTCGATTTCCAGAACACGATGGAGGATATCCAGACCGCGTTCCGGCCTTTTTATGAAGCGACCTCGCTTGAGGCGATGTCGGACCCCAATCAGGTCTACGAACTCGAAGGCCGCCTTTTCAAATTCGGCTATCTCGATCGCGGTGAGATCGACCGCTTCGCAGAGACATTCTATTCAGGCGCACTCAGCGGCAGCGACCGGGCGCGTCTTGAGGGCCTTGTCCGAGAAGCGGTGCAGCGCTTCGAAGCCGATGAGGATGAAGGCCGCCAGGAAGAATTCCGTCAGCTTCTGAAAAGCTATATGCGCTTCTACGGCTTCGTTGCGCAGGTTATCCGGCTCGAGGATACCTCGCTCGAAAAGCTCTACAGCTATGCGTCCTGGCTTTCGCGTTTATTGCCGAACCGTGAAGTGCCGCCCGACATAGAAATCACACAGGACATGCTCCGCCTGCAGGCCTTCAAGGTCGTGCAGAAGGAACAGGGCAGCGCTTCCCTCTCGCCGGGGGACAAGGAAGCGCTAAAGGCGATCAGCGAGTTTGGTGCCAAGCCCTATACCGAAGATGAACAGCGCGAGCTCTCGGAAATCGTGAAGGCTTTCAACGACCGTCATGGTACGGAATTCACCGAGAATGACTTTATTCGTTATGAGCCGACCTATCAGGCCACGCTCGACGACGACATGACAGACATGCTTCGGAACAATGCACCTGATGTAGTCTATTCCGCTTTCTCGCAAGCGTTCTTTCAGGGCGCGATCCGCATGTTCCAGCGTGACAATGACATGCGCGATATCGTGCTCACCGATCCGGCAGCCCGGGACAAGCTGATCCGCTTCTTTTTCAACCGGGCGCTTCGTGAGGTCAAAGGCGACGCAGCCTGATGACCTGAACCATCAGCGTCCGCGACCCCTCTGGCGCCAGCCAGTGGGAAGCGCGGGCGCGCGGTCAGCCGGCGAGGCCCAGCACCACGTTCTTTAGACGAACAACCGGACCCTCATTGAGCCTCGCCGGGCCGGTCGGCGTAGGATGGCTCCTGCGGCTCCGGGGCGAGCGCCGGGCGAAGGTCGGCGATCACCCCGGACCGCCCCGATGCCTCTCAACGGCCCCTACAGCCGGGCGAACAGCCCCGCGCCAAAGGCGCGGGCAGGCCGCAAAAGACTCCGTGCCGCTGAACGCCCTGATCAGGCGGCGGTCTTCGTGATCCCGAACTGCGACCCGAGGAGTTCGACGAGATAGCCGCCATCGCGCAGCGCTTCGGCTTTCAGGATGAGGTAACGCATGCTGTGTTTCAGCGACGGTCCATTCCAGTCCTCGGCCACGCGGTCCTTGCCAAAGATCACTTCTGCGATTTCGCGGCGATTGAGGCCGGCTTCCAGACAGTCCAGCGCGATGAGGCCATTGCGCAGCATCGCCGTTCGTTTGGTCCAGCGCGGCTCTGTCAGGTCCGGCCCATCGCCGATCAGCGCAAGCGCGGCTTTCTGGGCCTTCACCTTGCGCTCGAAGGCATCAAGATCAGAAATGGTGAGGTTCATCCTCACTGGCTCCATCCCGAGAAGGGAGAGACCTGTGCAGCGCACCTGGACGACGCAGCCCTTGCCGCGGATCAGCAGGAATTCGCGACCGATGGAATCGGTGATGTGGGTGATGTTGCAGATCGGTACGGTGCGCTCCCAGATATCGCAGGTCTGGCCGGGGCGAAGCGAGCTGCAATTGACCTCGACCTGATCGGGATAGGCAAGCCGGGTCCAGACGACATCGGCCTCGAATCCGTTCTTTGCAGGATCGGGCATAAAGGCAAAGCCGAGCCGTTCGGCCATGGTCTGAGGCACGCGGGATTTCAGGAGGCGGATGCTGGCGCAGGGCGCCTGCATCTCGGAAATGTCGTCCGGCGTGCGGCTTTCCGCGTAGCGGCGAACCTTATTGCTGCGACGGGCATATTCCCAGGCCCAGCGATCCTCCGAGAGCCGCCACAAATAATCATACTTTGCGGTGAATGCGTCTGTTTCGAGTGTGAATGTTTTCATGGTTGAACTCCCTTCTTACGAGAATTCCGGCAAGAAGTGTGCCAACGCTTGTTTGGCGCTTCTCTCTGACGACCTCAATTAAGATGTCTGAAAACAGTGTTCTAATTGCTTTGCGTCTAAACAACGACCCTTTTTCGTTTCGCTTGTGACACGAAAAACTGCCGCAAACTCTACAGAAAAGCGCATTTGTCATCCTTTACCGCAATATGCCGGAACGCGCCGCCTTGCGCCGCGTTCGGCCTCCATTTGCCGCCATTCACACTCCCGTAGAATTCATCCGTCTGCGATCCTTGGCTTTGTTGAAATGAACAGTCGGAGCCCTGGGATATGTCCCTTCATGCGCACCATACCGAAACAGAAACCCGGCGCAGCACCATGCTGCGCACGGCCTTCTGCCCGGTGGTGCGTGAGGCGCTGGAAGCGCCGGACACGATCGAGGTGATGGCCAATCCGGACGGCTCGGTCTGGATCGAGAAGGCTGGCGTGGGCGTCATCATTTCGCAGCACACACTTGCCCCTTGCGACCGCGAGCGCGTTATCCGCCTGGTCGCCTCCGGGGTGGAAGAGGCCGCTCACGCCAAGTCCCCGATCGTCTCGGCCGAACTCCCCGGCAGCGGCGAGCGGTTTGAAGGGCTTCTCCCACCTGTCTCGACCAGCCCATGCTTTTCGATCCGCAAGCCCGCGACGACGCCGTTCGAACTCGGCGACTATGTCACCCAGGGCGCCTTGGCTCCGGCGCTGGCACAGGCGCTCAGAGACGCTATCGCCAGCAAGGCCAACATCCTCATCGCGGGCGGCACATCGTCCGGCAAGACGACGTTCACCAATGCCTTGCTGGCAGAACCCTCACTCCAAAACGACCGCATTGTCATCCTGGAAGACACGCGCGAGCTGCGCTGCGCCGCGCCCAATGTGGTGCAGCTGCGCACCCATCGCGGCAGCACCAGCCTGCAGGACCTTGTCCGCTCGACCTTAAGGCTACGACCCGACCGGATCATTGTCGGCGAGGTCCGGGGGCCTGAAGCGCTCGACCTCCTCAAGGCCTGGAACACCGGCCATCCGGGCGGGATCACGACGCTTCATGCCAACTCCGCACACGGCGCGCTAACCCGGCTTGAACAGCTCACCCTGGAAGCCACACCGCGCGCGCCCTTCGACCTCATCGCAGAGGCGATTGACGTGGTCGTGTTCATGAGCCGCGCGGGCGGCCAGCGCCGCGTCGAAGAGGCGCTGCGAGTCACAGGTTTTGACGGCGAGGGGTATCAGACCGCCCCGCTCGTCTCCCGTTCCCTGTCCCTCGTCCAACATGGAGAAACCCAATGACCCTCTACACCCACCTCCAGACCGTAAACCGAACGGTGCAGGTCGCGGCCTGTATCGGCCTCGGCCTGATGATCGCCGGTCCCGCCCATGCGGCAGGCTCCGGCATGCCCTGGGAAGGCCCGCTCGATCAGATCCTGACCTCGATCGAGGGACCGGTCGCGCGCATCGTCGCGGTGATCATCATCACGATTACCGGCCTGACGCTGGCCTTTGGTGAGACCTCGGGCGGCATGCGCAAGCTGATCCAGATCGTGTTCGGGCTTTCGATCGCGTTTGCCGCGACAAGCTTCTTCCTGACCTTCTTCTCGTTCGGCGGCGGAGCGCTCATCTGATGTCTGCCGACGGCTATGAAATCCCGCTCCACCGGTCCCTGACCGAGCCAATCCTGATGGCGGGCGCGCCAAGAACCGCCGCCATCGCCATCGGGACCCTCGCGGCTGCTGTCGGCCTCGGCCTCCAGCTCTGGATACCGGGCCTTGTGCTCTGGGCGGTGGGGCATTCGGCAGCGGTATTCATGGCGCGGTCTGATCCGGATTTCATGGCCGTCGCAGGCCGCTCGACGCGCCACAAGGAGCATCTGACATGCTGAACCTCAGAGAATATGCCGACGCGCCGACGCTTCTGGCCGACTATCTGCCCTGGGCCTGCATCGTGGCGCCGGGCGTTGTCCTCAACAAGGATGGCAGCTTCCAGACGACGTTCCGCTATCGCGGCCCTGACCTCGAAAGTTCGACGGAAGAAGAACTCGTCTCCGTCATGGCGCGGGTCAATAATGTGCTGCGCCGGTTCGGCTCGGGCTGGGCCCTCTTCTTCGAAGCCCAGCGCCATGAAGTGCATGACTATCCGGAGGCGGAGTTTCCCGATGCGCTGACCTGGCTCACCGATCAGGAACGGTCATTACAGGCGGAAGAAGCCGGAACCCGGTTTGAGAGTTCGTATTATCTGACCCTGCTCTGGCTGCCGCCCGCCGATGCCACCGGCCGCGCCGAGAAGGCCCTGATCCAGCGTGTCGAAACGGAAGACGCCGCGACCTGGCGGCATAGGCTTGAGACCTTCCAGCAGCACGCTGACCGCGTCTTTGATCTGTTGGCCACCTGCCTCGCCGAGATTGCGAAGCTCTCTGACGACGAGACGCTGACTTATCTGCACTCGACGATCTCAACCAAGCGCCACCCGGTCGTGACGCCGGAACTGCCGGTCTTCCTCGACGCCATTCTCGCCGATGAGCCCTTCGCGGGCGGGCTCGAACCGATGATTGGTGAGGCGCATTTGCGCACGCTGACCATTCTCGGCTTTCCGGCCACGACCCTGCCGGGCATTCTCGACGAGCTGAACCGTCAAGGCTTTGCCTATCGTTGGGCGACCCGGTTCATCGCGATGGACAAGGCCGAAGCCGAGAAAGTCCTCGGCAAGAAACGCCGCCACTGGTTCGCCAAGCGCAAATCCATCGGCGCGGTGCTGCGTGAGACCATGTTCAATGAGCAGGCGGCGCTCGTCGACAATGACGCTGACAATAAGGCCGCTGACGCCGATGCGGCGCTGCAGGAACTGGGCAGTGATCTCGTTTCCTACGGCTATGTCACGACCACCATCACCGTTGCTGACCCCGACCGCCGCACGGTGGACGAACATATCCGAATTGCCGAGCGCATCGTGAATGGCCGCGGTTTCACCGCGATCAGGGAAACACTGAACGCGGTCGATGCCTGGCTCGGCTCATTGCCCGGTCATCCTTATGCCAATGTCCGCCAGCCCATTCTGCACACGCTGAACCTTGCCCATATGGTGCCGCTCTCGGCCGTCTGGGCGGGCGAAGACACCAATCGTCACCACAACGCCCCGGCGCTCATTCAGGCGCAGACCGATGGCACGACACCGTTCCGCCTGAACCTGCATATTGGCGATGTCGGCCATACGCTGGTCGTCGGCCCGACCGGCGCGGGCAAGTCTGTTCTGCTCTCGCTCTTAGCCCTGCAATGGAAGCGCTATGAGGGGGCGCAGGTCTTCCTGTTCGACAAGGGCCGCTCGGCCCGCGCCGCGACGCTCTGCATGGGCGGTGCACATATCGATCTCGGCGGTGCCCGCGCGCCAAGTCTCCAGCCGCTGAAAGATATCGACACCGAACATGGCGCAAGCTTTGCCGCCGACTGGCTCGCGGGTCTTTGCACCAATGAAGGCGTCGCGATGACGCCGGACCTCAAGGCAAAGCTCTGGGAAGCGATCCAGTCTCTCAGCTCAGCGCCTGAACCCGAACGCACGCTGACAGGCCTCAGCCTGATGCTGCAGGACGACACGCTCAAATCCGCGCTGCATCCGTTCACGCTGGAAGGTCCGCACGGACGGCTCCTCGATGCCGACCATGAAAGCCTCGCGCTCGCCGACACAGTCTGCTTCGAGATGGAAGAGCTGATGCATGCGAAAGGCGCCGTGGCGCCTGTGATCACCTATCTCTTCCACCGGCTGGAAGCGCGGTTTGATGGCAGGCCAACACTGCTCATCCTCGATGAAGCCTGGCTCTTCCTCGATGATCCCATGTTTGCCGCGCGCATCCGTGAATGGCTGAAGACCCTTCGCAAGAAGAACGTGTCCGTCGTGTTCGCGACGCAAAGCCTTGCCGACATTGCGAACAGCACCATCGCGCCAGCCCTCGTCGAATCCTGCCCCACGCGCATCTTCCTGCCGAACGAGCGCGCGCAGGAACCACAATCCCGCGAGACCTATCAGCGGTTCGGCCTCAACGCGCGCCAGATCGAACTGATCAGCAGGGCCACACCGAAGCGCGACTATTACTACCAGTCGCCCCTCGGGGCCCGTGTCTTCGATCTTGGCCTCGGGCCGATTGCATTGTCCGTCTGCGGCGCGTCATCGCCCGAAGACCAGGCCCGCATGGATCGCATCTGGGCCGAGACGGAAGGCGACGGCTTTTCCGCCTGCTGGCTGATCGAAAAGGGCCTGCCCTGGGCAGCCGAGCTTCTCACCCGCTGGCCCGGCCATGCGCCGGAGCCTGAGGCGCACGCGCCCTTCAATCCCTCCCACATCCTCGCCGCCGAATAGGAGCCCCCGATGAAACGCATACTTGCCTCCGCTTTGATCTGCGCCGCGCCGCTCTCCATCCTCATCGCGCCGCCCGCTTCGGCCCAATGGACGGTGTATGACCCGGCCAATCACATCCAGAACATCTACCAGGCCATCCGCTCGCTTCAGGAGGTCAACCAGCAGATCCAGCAGCTCACCCATGAAATCGAAATGCTGGAAAACATGGCGCGCGATCTGGAAGCACTGCCGGATTCTATCGCTGACGACATCCTGCGCCGTATGCGCCGCATCGAGGAGCTGATGCGCGAGGCCGAAGGCATCGGCTACCGCGTCGAGGAAATCGAGCGCGAGTATGAAGAGGTGTACCCGGAAGACTATGGCGCCGAGCCGCCGCGTCAGGCCGTGCTCGTCGAAGAGGCCCGCGCCCGCTGGCGGCAATCGCGCACAGCTTACAGGGACAGCCTGACCGTCACGGCGCAGGTCGTCTCCACAGCGCGGGCTGACAGTGACAGCCTCGACCGGCTGATCGCGGACAGCCAGTCCGCCGTCGGCAATCTCCAGGTCGCCCAGGCCGGCAACCAGATCGAAGCCCTGCAGACCGAGCAGCTCATGCAAATGGAAGCCATGATGGCGGCCCATTACCGCGCCGAGGCGCTGGAGCGGGCGCGCCAACTCGCCGAAGCCGAACGTGGTCGCGCACGCACCCGGGCCTTCCTCGGAGAATAGCGCGCCATGGACGTGATCGACACCTTCCTTGCGACCTTCATAGCTTACATTGACAGCGGGTTCGGCCTGCTGGCGGGCGATGTCGCTTATTTGTCGACCACGCTCATCGCCATCGACATCACGCTGGCGGGCCTGTTCTGGGCGCTAAGCCAGAACACGGACGTCATCGCCGGGCTCCTGAAGAAGGTGCTCTATGTCGGCTTCTTCGCCTTCATCATCGGCAACTTCTCTCTCCTCGCCGGTATCGTCTTTGACAGTTTCGCCGAGCTTGGCGTGACCGCTGGCGGCGGGACGATGACTGCCGATGATCTCCTGCGCCCCGGCTTCATTGCCAGTGTCGGTCTCGATGCCGGTCAGCCGCTGCTCGAAGAGATCAGCGACATGCTGGGGCCGATTTCGTTTTTTCATAACTTCATCATGATCGCGGTCATGTTCGTGGCCTGGGCGATCATCATGGTCGCGTTCTTTGTGCTCGCCGTGCAGCTCTTCATCACGATCCTGGAGTTCAAGCTGACGACCCTGGCCGGGTTCGTGCTCGTGCCCTTCGCGCTCTGGAACAAGACGACGTTCCTCGCCGAACGTGTCCTCGGCAATGTCATCACCTCGGGCATCAAGCTCATGGTGCTCGCCGTTATTATCGGCATTGGCTCGACGCTCTTCTCGTCGGTGACCGATGCGTTCCGCACCGGCGATGATGTGACGCTGGCGCAGGTCATGGGCACGGTGCTGGCTGCGATTGTCTTCTTCTGGATGGGCATCTTTGCGCCCGGCATTGCGAGCGGGCTGATCACCGGCGCTCCGCAGCTCGGCGCAGGCTCAGCAGTGGGTGCTACAGCGGGCGTCGCTGCCGGGACCTATGTAGCGGGCATGGGCGGCCGCGCCGCTGTCGGCGCGGTCGCGGGCGGTGCTTCAAGCGCCGTCAAGGCCGGCGCCAGCATGGCAGGAGCGGCGCGCACCTCCTATACGCTGGGCTCTGTCGCCTCCGGCGCATCCGGCGCAGCGGGCGTCGCCGCCGGCCTTGCCGGTGTCGCGCGCGCAGGCGGGGACGCCATGCGCCGCGCTGCAAGCCGTCCTGCCCAGTCCATGCGCGAGGCCTACCAACGCGGCAGTCAGGGCGCCTGGCGCGCAACCGGCGGGTCTGAGACCGCATCCATGCAAAGCTCTGCCTCCGGATCATCCTCATCCCAGAGCCCCGGCTGGGCCCGCCGCATGCAGACCAGCCAGCGCATGGGACAGGCAGGCCAAATGGCCGCCCATTCGATCCGCGACGGCGATCGCGGCGCTTCGGGCGCGAACCCAACCCTCAAAGACAAGGACGATTAGACGATGGCTTTCAGGCGATCTTCCTCCAGCTATGGGCCAAGCCCGTTCCCTGAAACGCCTTACCAGAAGGCCGGACAGGTCTGGGACGACCGTATCGGCTCCGCCCGCGTGCAGGCAAAGAACTGGCGGCTCATGGCGCTCGGCTGTCTCGGGCTCTGCTTCGTCACCTCCGGCGCGCTGGTCTGGCGGAGCATGCAATCGACCGTCACGCCTTATGTCGTGGAAGTCGATGAGACCGGCGCGGCCCGCGCCGTTTCGCCAGCGACGGAGCGCTACACCCCGACCGATGCGCAGATCGCGCATCACCTCGCCAACTTCATCGAGCACGTGCGCGGCCTCAGCGTCGATCCGGTCGTCGTGCGCGAAAACTGGCTGCGCGCCTATGACTTCGTCACTGACCGCGCCGCCACCACGCTCAATGAATACGCCTCGACCAATGATCCCTTCGCCGATGTCGGCAGAAAATCCCGCACGGTGGATGTCGTCAGCGTCGTGCGCGTCTCGGACGACAGTTTCCAGGCCCGCTGGATCGAGAAGACCTATGAGAATGGCGCGCTGGTTCGCGCCCAAAGGTTCACCGGCAACTTCACCCTCATCACCCAACCGCCGACGGATGCGCAGACCCTGCGCGCCAATCCGCTCGGCCTTTATGTCCATGCCCTGAACTGGGGTCAGGACCTCGTTACAGGAGAATGATCCCCATGCTTCGTATCCTCACCGCCGCTTCTGCCATGGCGCTATTGTCAGCCTGCGCCACGACGGAACTCGACCCCATCGATGCCAGCGCCTTCGTCGCCGCGACGCCTGTCGAGGACCGCGCTGACTACCCTGTCGAGATTGTCGAAACCGCCGTGGCACTTCCGCTGCCCGGCCAGATGATGCCCATCGGCACCCGCGTCACCACCAATCCCGATGGCAGCGTGACACGGACCTATACAAGGACCGTCAGCACGCCGTCGGTTTCACCGGCAGAAGCGATAAGACAAGGTCGCACCAGCGCCCTGATCGAACCTTCGGTCGACGGCTATGTGAACGCGATCCAGGTCTATCCCTATACCGAAGGCGCGCTTTACCGCCTCTATGCCAGCCCCGGCCAGGTGTCGGACATCGCCCTGCAGCCGGGCGAGGAACTCGTCTCGGTTTCGGCCGGTGACACGGTGCGCTGGGTGGTGGGGGACACGGTGTCCGGTTCGGGCGCGACGGCCCGCGCCCATGTGCTGGTCAAACCGATCAGCTCCGGCATCCGCACCAATCTGATGATCGCCACCGACCGGCGGACCTATCATCTGGAGCTGGAGAGCACGGAGGGCGGCTATATGGCCGCGCTCTCCTGGCGCTATCCGGCTGATGAACTGGCAGGCCTCACCGCCCGCAATGAACGCGCCATTGCAAGAGACGCTGGCAGCATTGAGCGCGGCCTGACGCTGGAAGGCCTGAACTTCGATTATCGGCTCTCCGGCGACAGCCCCGACTGGAAACCTGTGCGCGTCTTCGATGATGGCCGTCAGGTGTTCATCCAGATGCCCGAAGACATCGCCACCACAGACATGCCGCCGCTCTTTGTTCTGGGTGCGGACGGTGACGCGGAACTCGTCAACTACCGGGTGCGCGGCAATTATTATGTCGTGGACCGCCTGTTCCGTGCGGCGGAACTGCGGCTCGGCGAACGAAACCAGATGGTCGTCCGCATCTCCCGCAATGAGCGCCGTTCGCCTCTGGCTGGCCTGTTCGGGAACTGATGCCCATGTCCGAGCCCATTCCCTTCGACGAGCATGCCGAACGGCTGAAGATCCGCTCCAGCCCGAAGCCGGTTACGCGGATCAACCGCAAGGTCCTGATGGTCGGCGCAGGCCTCGGCGTGCTTGGCCTGTTCGCCGCCATGAGAATTGCATTGAAGCCACCAACCGCCGTCGATCCGGATGCAAGGCGCGAGCTCTACAACACCACGAACACACGCAAGCCCGAAGGCCTCTCCACCCTCCCGGCAAGCTATAGCGAGATTGCCCCGGTGGAAGACCGCATCGCGCGCCTTGGCCCGCCACTCTCCGGCGATCTCGGCGCGACCATGCTGCGGGCTGAACGCGAGCTTGGCATCGAACCCGAATATGTGACCCGCTTCGAGGACGATTTCCGCCCGAACCCGGCCGACGAGGCCGAACGCGCAAGGCGCATGCGCGAGGCCGCGCTTGCCGATGAAGCGGCCCGCGCGCCGGTCTTCTTCCGGCTCGACTCTCAGAGCGGTACCGCAAGCACCACCGACACCCGCTTCGCTTATCGCGACCCCGCGCTTGATCTTGGCTCTGAGCTGCTGGCGCTCGCCGCCCTGCCGCAGGGCGCGCCGTCAGCGTTCGGCCAGCCCGCCGATACCAATCTCCAGTCCCGTAAACTGGCCTTCGCCAGGGAAGGCGCGGACAGCGACATCTACAACCCTCACAGCATCGAAGACCCGGCTTCGCCCTACCAGGTCATGGCGGGCACGCTGATCCCGGCAAGCCTCGTGACCGGGATCAATTCGGACCTGCCCGGCACGATCGTCGCGCAGGTCACCCAACCGGTCTATGACACCGTGACCGGGCAATACCTTCTCATCCCGCAGGGCTCGCGCCTTATCGGGCGGTATCAGTCGGAAGTCTCGTTCGGTCAGGACCGCGCGCTCGTGACCTGGGACCGGATCATCTTCCCGGACGGGTCCTCCATCGTGATCTCGGCGCCGGGTGCTGACGCGCAGGGCTTTGCGGGGTTGTCCGACCGCACCGATCACCACTGGGACCGCGTGTTCCTCGCGGCAGGCCTCGCGACCATTCTCGGCGTCGGCGCCGAACTTGGCGCAGACGGAGACGGCGACCTGGAACGCGCCATCCGCCGCGGCACGACCGACACCGTCAACCAGGCCGGTCAACGCGTCGTCGAGCGCAATCTTGGCATCCAGCCAACCATCCGCGTGCGCCCCGGCTGGCCGGTGCGCGTGGTCGTCACCCGCGATCTCATTCTCAGACCCCATCCCCAAGGAGCCACACGATGACCCTTCGTCTCGGACAATTACCCGACCGCACCCCGGTGCGCATGAGCCTCTCGGTCGATCCCGAGCTCGCCAGCGCGCTCAGCGACTATGCCGAAATCTACCGCCAGACCTACGGCGCGGAGGAAAAGCCCGAAGCGCTGATCCCGGCCATGATCGAGAGCTTCCTGGCGTCCGACGCCGGGTTCAAGCGGGCGCGACGCGCCCTTCATTCAACCGCCAGCACGGAGACCTAAACCCATGGCACAGATCGGAACATTCACCCTGAAGGAAGGCAGCTATACCGGCACCATCCGCACCATGACCATCAATGTCAAAGCCCAGCTTGTTCCCAACAGTGACAAGGCCTCAGACGGTGCCCCCGACTTCCGCCTCTATGCCGGCGGGGCCGAACTCGGCGCTGCCTGGCGTCAGGAAAGCAAGGATGGCGAAACGCCCTACCTCGCCGTCAAACTCGACGACCCGAGCTTTGCCAGCCCCATGCGCGCGGCCTTCTTCGAGAACGAGAAAGACGGCACCGGCGTGATGGTGTGGAACCGGGCGAAGACGGTGTAATCGGAGTGCGTCATGTTGCATCGCGTAAAGGAGGGCGGGCGCACAGGGCTTAGGGATTTCGCGCGGGACCTGAACCCGCCGCCAAAGGCCCCTGCTCCGGTCACTTCAACCGATCCTGAACGGATCACGCCCGCCGACATCTTCAGGCGCCGAACCGTCAGGCGGCCGGAGCTTCGCAAGCTTGTGCCGCTCTCCGATACGACGATCTACGAACTCGAACAGAAGGGCGAATTTCCGCAGCGGTTCTACCTGACACCCCGATGCGTCGTCTGGCCCCTCGCCGAAGTGCTGGAGTGGATCGACGCCCAAAGGCGCAAGGGTCGCGAAGGCTGCGGACCGCATCCGGATTATCGAATGCGGTGAACTGTCTCAAATATCCCTCATTGCGGACAATGCTGCGTTTCGTAGGCAGCGCGCCCGTTAGCAGACATCCAATCGTTAAGTCGTATTGACTGCGACACCGCCAAAGCATCTTCCGAGCCGCCCACCGCAGGATGAGTTGAACAAGCAGCTGACGAAGGCACAGTGCATCGCTTGGCCCCGTCTTGGACTAGAGGCCGCGAAAGATCAGCCACCGCCTCTTGCAGCTACGGGGTGAGGAGCTCCTGCAACCCGCGATAAGCCGCCGCAAGCTGCTTCACCAGCGCGTCGTAGACATCAAAGAACGGCGCGGCGGCCGGGAGACCAAGGCGGCTCGTGATATCGTCCATCTTGTCCGACGCCGTCCCCGTAGATGTGAGATGCAGGTTTGCCACCCGGAGATCGTAGGTCACGAAGAGCGGCAGCATGAGATTCGAAATTGCGGAACTGCCGGGAAGCGTTTCAAGTAGTGTCTGCAGGCGCTTCAGGCCGCCAAGGCCTTTGGGATCGCCTCCGGCCGCGCTCAGCAACTTCCCGATGGCCTGTGTATCCAGAGATTCGACGTGGATCTTGTTGAGCGCGTCCGCCGCATGCTGTTGGTTCTTCACGCTGTCTGTGAGCGGCCTCGCAAAGTCGAGGGCGATCGCCACCACTTCGGCTTCAAGGTGGGCGAGCGTCGCTCCAAAATGCATCCTGGCAGCTTCGAGGAAGTCCGTCCTTGCCGCGAGTAGGTCGTTTTCCGGTGTTGGATCGGAAAATATGCAGTCGATCTGTCCATCGTAGAATTCGCTGCCGATGGAGTGATCCGATTCCACGTTTTCAGACAGCAGGTAATACTGTTCCGGCACGGGCAATGTCGCGATGTCGCCGAGCCACATCACGACGCGGCCATTTCGGTTGATGCCAAAGCTTATCTGGTTGTCTTCGTCCGTGGTGATCGTGCCGTACGTCCGAGACGCAAACGTCAGGCGATAGCCCGACGCCGTGTCGTATTTCAGCAAGACCCCTCTCTTGAAGAACACAAGTGTGAGAAAACCGTCCCCCTGCCCGCGAAGGCCAGGCAGGTATTCGTAGTCGTCCGCATCATACTGGAACGGCACGTCCGTGAAGGGGTAGCGGTCTTCAAGCTTCCTACGCGTTACGGTGACACCGGCGGATACCTTGGACACGCACTGCTCGTGCAGCCGGATGATCGAGATGCGCGATCGGTCCGGAAGATAGTCCTTCTCGCACGTAGAACACCGAAGTACGGGCAGCCCTTTGATGGCTATCCGCGCCCCTGACACAGTTTCGTCGAAGTCAGCATAAGCGAGATCGAGCCAACCGTCGCAGTCAGAGCACCTCAAGCGCTGCACGTGACCAGGCGGCGGGAAAATGTCTTTGATGTCCACGGTGCCCCCCATAGTTACACCTTCCTACTTAGACCGATGTGTTGCAACATGGGATTGTCCACGACATTCATCCAATCTGACCTGGGATCCACGATTGGCCGTTTGGCGCCATCAGCGCTGCTTCGCGCCGCAATCGCAAACGTCAGCTTTGGCCTACGCTTCATGCCGGTCGTAAAGACTCCTTCTGCGCCCGAACCGGAAGTGACGATCACCCCACCCTCGGATCAGCGGCGTAGACCGCCATGCTCTCCGGGATGATGTTCGGCTTGCGGCTTTCACCCGCAGCCCAGGCATCGATCATGTCGGCCCATTCCTGCATCATGTGGCGGCGCTGGTCTGCATATTCGGCCTTGTTGTAGACCCCACGCGAAGAGCGCCGGTCTTCGTGCGCGAGGCTTTTTTCGATCCAGTCGCGATTGAAACCAAGCTCATTCAGGAGCGTCGAGCCCGTGCGCCGCAGGTCGTGGACGGTGAAAGGCTCCAGCGGAAGCTCCATCTCGCTTGCCAGCTTGTGGGCGCTGTCGGTGATCCGGTTGAAGGTCGCATTCGATATCGGGCGAAACGTGTCATAGCGCGACGGGAAGACGTATTTCGATCCGCCTGCGCAGGTTTTAAGCGCCACCAGAATATCGAGCGCCTGGTTCGACAGATAGACATTGTGGTCGAGGCCGGTCTTCATCCGCTTCTTCGGGATGGTCCAGACCGCATCCTGGAAACTGACTTCATCCCATGTCGCATGGGCGACCTCGGTCTTGCGCTTCATCGTCAGCAGGATGAATTTCACGCCGAGCTTCAGCGTCGGATTGGCGGTGATCTCTTCGAGCACGCGATAGAGGACCCGGATCTCCAGCGGCGTGAGCGAGCGGTCGCGGGGCCGGACACGCGCGATCGACCGGGGATCGACCTCCTCGGCGGGATTCTCGACACGGATGCCGTGCAAATTGGCGAAGGCGTAGATGAGCTTGATGAACTCGCGGGCGTGCAGCGCCGTTGAAGGCGCGCCCCGCTTCTTGATCTTGTCGCAGAGCTGACGGACGTCCTCGCTCGTCACTTCGCGCAAGGTGTAATTGCCCAGCGCCGGGATCAGGTCACGATCGACAATGTGACGACGCATGTCGCGGGTCGAGTCCGACATCTCGCTCTCAGCGAGCCAGCGCTGAGCAAGCTCCCCGAACGTCCCTTCGGATTTCGCTTTGGCCTTGGCCCGCTTCTTTTCCTTGGCGGGTGAGACACCCTCATCCACGAGCTTCTTCGCATCGATCAGCTTCTCGCGCGCAGCCGCCAGCGTGATCCCGTACTTGCCATAACGCCCGATGGTCAGCGTCTCCCGGCGCCCGTTCACACGGTAATCGTAGCGGAAGGTCTTGGTGCCCGTCGGCGCGACGGACACATAGAGACCGTCCCGGTCTGCGACCTTGTAGGGTTTATCCTTTGATTTCAAAGACTTGATTGCAATATCGGTCAGCATGTTGCGCCTCCTTCCCACCAATTTTACCGTCAGGCCGAAATGGCCAATTTTCCACAACAAAAAACTTATTTTTCAATGCGTTATGCCGATAAAATACCGTCAGGCCGCCAAAATGGGCTGACGGTATTTTGACTTTAGGCAGGAAGAGGCAATTTGTATACCGTCAGGCGATACCGTCAGAATGTTCCGTTGGCCCGCGATAGAAGGCGATAGACACCGAACGAAAATCGGTATCAAGCTATTGTATTTGTTGAATTTATTGATCGTTCGCGATAGTCCGCGAGAGACGCGGAATCATTCCCACTCAATCGTGCCAGGTGGTTTCGACGTAATGTCGTAGACCACGCGGTTCACGCCTTTGACCTCATTGATGATGCGGGTTGCCACCTTGCCGAGGAAATCATGCGGGTACGGATAATAATCCGCTGTCATGCCATCTGTTGATGTGACGGCACGAAGGGCGAGAACTGCTTCATAAGTACGCAAATCACCCATCACACCGACGGTGTTTACCGGGAGGAGCACAGAGAAGGCCTGCCAGATTTCATCATAAAGGCCGGCGCTTTTGATCTCTTCAATGTAGATTGCGTCGGCTTTGCGCAGCGTGTCGGCTTTCTCACGAGTGATTTCGCCCGGAATACGAATCGCGAGGCCAGGGCCCGGGAAGGGATGGCGACCGATAAAGGCTTCCGGCAGGCCGAGCTCGCGGCCAAGCGCGCGCACTTCGTCTTTGAACAGCTCACGCAGAGGCTCGACCAGCTGCATATTCATGCGCTCTGGCAGACCGCCAACATTGTGGTGGGATTTGATTGTGACCGATGGGCCGCCGAGTGCGGAAACGCTCTCGATAACGTCCGGATAGAGCGTGCCCTGTGCGAGGAAGTCAGCGCCGCCGACTTTCTTCGCTTCTTCTTCGAACACGTCGATGAAAAGACCGCCGATAATTTTGCGCTTCTTCTCTGGGTCGGAGACGCCTTCCAGCTTGCCGAGGAAGAGATCGGATGCGTCTACATCCACGAGCGGGATGTTGTAATGGTCACGGAAGAGGTTCACCACCTGCTCGGACTCGCCAAGGCGCATCAGGCCGTGATCGACGTACACACAGGTGAGCTGATCGCCAATTGCTTCGTGGATCAGCACGGCTGCAACGGAAGAATCCACGCCGCCGGAGAGGCCGCAAATCACTTTCTTATCGCCAACCTGCGCGCGGATCTTTTCAATCGCTTCGGCGCGGTAGGCCGCCATAGACCAATCGCCTTTGAAGCCTGCCACATTGTGGGTGAAGTTCTTCAGAAGCTGGCGGCCATGAACGGTGTGGACGACTTCCGGGTGGAATTGTGAGCCATAATAGCCGCGTTCCGGATCAGAGATGACTGCGAACGGTGCACCCGGCGAGCGCGCAACCACGCCAAAGCCCGGCGCCATTTCGGCGACGTGGTCGCCATGGCTCATCCAGACTTCTTCCTTGTCGCCATTTGCGAACATGCTCTCAAACAGCGGGTCGTCCGAAACTTTTTCGATAAAGGCGCGGCCAAATTCGCGGCTCGTGCCACCTTCAATCTTTCCGCCCAGCATGTGGACCATGGCTTGCTGGCCGTAACAGATGCCGAAAACAGGGATGCCAAGTTCGAAGACTTTCGGGTCTGGCAGTGGGGCATCTTCCCAGTACACGCTTGATGGACCGCCCGAGAGGATGATCGCCTTCGGTGCATAGCTTTCAAGGAAAGCTGCATCCACTTTGTTATAGGGATGGATCTCACAATAGACGCCGCTTTCGCGTACGCGTCGCGCGATCAGCTGAGTGACCTGAGAGCCAAAATCGATGATGAGAAGATGTTCATGTGCCGTCATGGCGCGCACTTTCTATGGTCGCATTCTCAGCGGAAAACCGGTTCCCACTTTTCCTGAGATGCTCATAGACAGGAATCGAGCCTAAGTTCAATCTGTGAAGGGCCGGAAGTCACCTCCGGCCCTCGATTTTGTTCAGATTGTCAGCTTACAGATAGAGCTGGGCCACGCCGGTGATATTGTCGCCGGCGAAACCTTGTTCCTTAGCCTTTGCGTAAACGCTCCGGGTCGCTGCTGAGAGCGGAAGTGACGCGCCCAGCGTTTCACCATCCTGCGCGAGAAGACCAAAATCCTTTTCGACAAGATCAATCGGGAACATGGGCGCGAAGCCGCCTGCCTGCATTGCGCCCATCGCGAGTTTGACGGCAGGACTGCAAACGGGTGTCGAGCCAATGGCTTCACTTGCGCAAGCCACATCAATGCCTGATGCTTTGGCAAAGCCGAGCAGCTCGGCTGCGACCGCCAGCTGCACACCAAACAGGCCGTTCACCATCAGTTTGACAATAGAGCCAGCTCCGGTGCCGCCGACATGATGCGTAGCGCTTCCCATAATGGAGAAGAGCGGGCCCAGAGCTTCGACATGGGCCGTTTCTCCGCCCACGAGGAATATAAGCTGGCCTTGTTCTGCCTGGGGGCGCGACCCTGCCAATGGTGCGTCGACCAGCTTGCGGCCGGCGGCGTCAAATGCGTCGCTGAGGTTTTTGATATGCCCGTGAGATACGGTTGAACATTCTACGGCGATCGCATGTTCAGGCAGGGCGTTCAGGGCGCCGGTTTCGGGTGATAGCCAGACATCAGAAGAAGCCGCGTCATCACGCACCATAGAGAAGACGATTTCGGCGTCTTTCACGGCATCGGCAGGGTCTTTGGCAAGCTTTGCGCCGTGTGAGACGAGAGCTGCCGCAACGTCCGGGCTGCGGTTCCAGACGGTCAGATCATGTCCTGCAGAGAGCAGACGAGCGGCCATACGCTGGCCCATGGCACCGAGGCCAAGAAAAGCAATTTTTGTCATTTGAAATCCTTAAGCGGCAAAGAGTTTGTCAATGTCTGCACGGGCTTGTGTCAGCGTTGTTTCCACATGGGCTGCATCACCTGTCATGCCTTCGGCGGAGATGAACCGGATGGATTCAGCGCCCATGAAACCGAACAGAAATTCCAGATATGGCTGCAGGAAGTTCGCGGATTTCATCGCGTTGGCGTCGAGATAGCCGCTCGCGCCATAAGCGCAGATGATAACGACGTCTTTCACCTGCAGCAGGCCGCCAAAGTTCTCGCCATCAAATGAGAAGGTGTGCCCGATGCGCATAATCTGGTCGATCCAGGCTTTCAGGCTGGAAGGGACCGAGAAATTGTAGAGCGGTGTCGTGATGACAAGCGTGTCTGTTGCTTGCAGCTCGGCAATGAGTTCATCTGACATTGCTGTCGCGGCGTAGAGGTCTGGCGTGAAGCCGTCTGGCGGCGTGTAGAAGCCCGCAATTGTCGAGTTTGCGATGTGGCTAATCGGGCGTGCTGCGAGATCGCGGCGGACAATCTCGTTCTTTGGCGTTTTGGATAGAAAGCGCCGCGTGATCGGGTTAGCTGCTTCCCAGGCCGTTTCGAAATAGTCGCCCAGAGCGCGCGAATGGGACTCTTCAATGCGAGCGCTGGCATCAATGCGGAGTAAGTTAGCCATGTGACTTGTCCTTCCTGATTTCTTGGAGGGACAGCATTAGCCATGGCGCTTAGCGCAATAAATTAGTTGAAATGCAGCAGTATCATGCGTTTAATGCATGAATGGATGTGAAGCAGCTTCAGCTATTTGTTGAGACGGTGAAGCTGGGCAGCTTTGCCGCGGTCGCGCGTGGAGAGGGGGTCGATCCGTCCTCAGTGTCCCGGCAGATTGCATCACTGGAAGAGCGGCTCGGCGTGCGCCTGTTCCAGCGCACAACGCGTAGTCTGTCATTGACGGAAGAAGGTGAAGCCTATTGGCGGCGCGTTGAGCCTTTACTTGAAGAGCTCGCCCGTGCCGAAGATGCCGTTCAGATGCAAGACGGGCAGCCGCGGGGGCGGCTGCGTTTAACCTCGTCTGTGGCGTTTGGTCAGACAAAGATTGTGCCTCTGCTCGGGGCCTTCAAAGCGCGTTATCCCGAATTGCAGGTCGAGCTGCATATGACCGATGCCAATGTTGATCTGATTGCAGAGCGCATGGATCTGGCAGTGCGGCTCAGTGCACATCTGGAAGGTGATCTCATTGCAACGCGTTTGATGACGACGCGATATCGTGTGTGCGCGAGCCCCGATTATCTGCAGCGGGCCGGTAAACCGTCTCTGCCGGCGGATCTTGCTGGTCATGATTGTCTTCTGTTCACGCTCGCAGCGTTTCGGAACACCTGGAAGTTCCAGACCAGCGAAGGTCGGCTGGAAGAAGTGCCCATTGACGGGCATTTCAGTTTCTCAAGTGCTCTTGCGCTAAAGTCTGCGGCCCTTCAGGGGATGGGACCTGCGCTATTGGCTGACTGGATGACCGATGAGGAGGTCGGTGCGGGTGAACTGGTCGACCTATTCCCTCAGCATCAGGTGACGGCGACCAATTTCGAAACGGCTGCCTGGCTGATTTATCCCAGCCGGTCATTCTTGCCCTTGAAAACCCGCGTCATGATCGATTTTCTGAAAACCGAGCTCGGTTGAGCCGTGTTTTAGCTATCTTGTCGCTTTTAGTGTCTCAAGCGCCCGCGCGCGAAACGCATTGAGCATGTCTTCCAGCTCTTTAGGCTTTTGGCCATACATTTCGGGAAGATAGGTTTGCGTCCGGCCTGCAGACGGATCGCCCGGCGGATGAAATGAAAAGAGGATACGGTCACCAACAGTGATGAAGCCGACCGTCATGGCTTCGGTTTTGAAGTCTGACACATCCAGCCAAGAAAAGGACTGTTTATGGCCGAGGTGGCTATACTCCAGTCGGTCCGGTTTCAGTTTGAGCCAGCTGATCTGCAGAAAAATCTGTAGCGCACTTCCTAGCATCGCCAGACCGAAAACAGTGCCTATCAGGAGCTTCAGAACTACGGGCATGGGTAAAGCCAGCCCCGCGATCAGCAGCAAAGCGGCGATAATGAAGACGCCAGCCCATTTGGCTCTAGAGGGAAAATAGGTGCGGTCGTCTGGCAAGGCGTGAGTTGACATTGCGTCAGCCTAGTCTTGTGAAGCAAGGCTGGAAAGAGCGATAAATAGATATCGAGAGCTTCGTCTCTGTCGCTGATCGTCTGAGCGGGTTTCCGCTCAGGCTTTCTTTTCAAGAACCGCAAAGAAGAAGCCATCAGTACCTGCTTTGCGCGGCGTAAGGCGTACCGCACCGCCTGGAATTTGGTTGCGACGCACGATATCAATGCCAGCATCTGTGAGCTGACCGGACTCGATCACGCTTTGCACCGCATCAAGCTGACGGAATGCGTCATTGCGTTCAAGGAAGGCAGTGACCTGATCTTCGTCTTCTTCCGCAAGGAATGAGCAAGTCGCATAGAGCAGACGCCCGCCCGGTTTCACAAACTCAGACGCCTTATCAAGGATCATGGCCTGCTCTTCATTACGCTTTGCGAGCGCAGATTCTTTCAGGCGCCATTTCGTGTCCGGTTTGCGGCGCCATGTGCCGGTGCCTGTGCATGGGGCATCCACAAACACGAGATCCATTTTGCCGGTGAGCGCTTCCAGAGCTTCAGGCTCTTTTGGATGGCAAAGCTGCACATTGTGAGCGCCGGAGCGTTTGAGGCGCGGGATAAGCGCTGAGAGACGCCGCCCGTCAATATCATAGGCAAAGACCTGACCCTTACCCTTCATCATCGCCGCCAGAGCAAGTGTTTTGCCGCCGCCACCCGCACAAAAGTCGAGAACATTGTCACCCGGTTTGGCATTACCTGCTGCTGCGGCGATCTGAGAGCCCGCATCCTGAACTTCCACCCAGCCCTTTGAATAAGCAGGAATAGATTGAAGGCTGGTCTCACGTTGGGATGGGTCAAGTGCTGGAATGTGATAGCCGTTCACCAGAAGGTCTGATGGCTTGCCGCCCGCGGTTTTGACCGCTTTGCCTGCTTTTTCCGGATCAGCCTTAAGCGTGTTGATGCGAAGGTCGACCGGTGCGCGGACAGACATTTCCTGCGTTTCAATCACGGTGTCTTCGCCAAAAACGCGCGTCAGATGAGGCGTGAGCCATTCAGGAAAATCACCGCGCACATGCAGCGGCGCAGACGGGTCTGGCGCAAGTAGAATTCCTTCACGCTCTTCGCCGGTAAGAGGCGAAGGGGCGTGTTCGTCTTTCAAAGCGCTCTCAATATCCTTCATGTCCCAATCCCAGACATGGCGTAGCGCGCCGAGCACCAGCACGCGCGGGGCTTCAGATTGCATAGCATAGGCAAGTGAGTTGCGGTGGCGTAGTGCATCAAGCACGAGGCCTGAGACCCAGGCGCGGTCTTTCGCGCCAGCGTAACGCGCACGCTTGCCCCAGTCGCGCATGGCAGACTTAACCGGCTGGTGCCGGTTCATAACGTCATCAAGAACCTGAATTGCGGCTTCGATCCGCCCGCCATTTTTCATTGTGTCATTCCCGGATATTGATACGCATGCCGTCTGGACGGCTTTCTCGCGCTTTGGCCACCTCATAGCGCCATGACAATATTCATGAAAGCCCTATCCGGAATAAGTGCTCAATTGCCTGTCTTTCGACAAATATTTTATGATTTTCGTTGTTTTGGGTTGTTATCGTGCGGACGGGTGCTCAGGTATACACCGTATCAGTCCTAACGAGATGTGTCTTGAATGGACGAACCAGGATGATGGTGTGACCCGCAAAAGCTTCGATGAACTGATAATCCGCGTGTTGCAGGATGACTGCACGCCTGAAGAGCGCGCGGAGTTCGATCAGTTGTTAGGGAGCGATCAAAACTTTGCCGGGAAAGTTGCAGCCGTGAAATCCTGGCTGGATCCGTTATCTGAGGAAGAAGCCAGTCAGGCTCCTGATAAAAACCTGCTGGATGATATTTTCAGGTCAATTGACGCAGCGGACGCGCCCGACGGGTAGATCAGTTGATAAACGCGGCGGCCTGAGCCGTATCAAATGGCAAAGCGTGGCGCAGGCGCTCCAGTCCACGACGCAACCATGAGCGGATTGTATTCATAGAAATCGACAGCTCTTCGGAAATTTCCGCTACGGTCTGGTTATTGAGAAAATAGCGCCGGATCACGTTAGACATTTGCTCTGGCAGACGGCTGAGTTCGGCCTCGAGAAGCCCTCGCATGATGGAGCGCTCTGCGCGCTCATCAGGAAGCGGATTGCTATCGCTCAACGTGTCTTCGATAACTTCTTCTGCATAGTGCCTGCGAAGGCGCCGCCATTCGTCGATGGACGCGTTGCGAACGATCACCAGCATCCAGGTCATAGGGCGACCTTTCAGCGTATCGAATTGCTGGGCCTTCTTCCAAATCGTCACGTAGGCATTCTGGAGAACGTCTCTGGCGACGTCTTCGTCCCGGATAATTCTGCGTGTGAGTGAGAAAAGCCTCGCATACGTCTCACGGTAGAGACGCGAAAATGCTGTTCGGTCGCCATCGGCGCAGCTGCTTAACAGGGCGGCTAAATTCGAATTGTCCATGATGTGCCCACCCTTCTGAGATAAGTAGTACGCGACTCCAACTAGATTGTTCCCGGACACTGTCCAAGAAAGACTCACTAAAAGAATAGGGTTTTTCAGGTTAGCGCTATAATACTCTGAATTTGTTTAAAATAATACCGATATCTTTTTTTGCACAGAATCTCCGGCTTCCTTCGTAACTCTCTTTAGAAGCGCTTCAGCTTCGCGTGATTTCACCAAGGAGGACACCTATGACGCATACTCTCAAAACCGTGTTGAGCGGAAAAACGGCCCTGGCTGGCGCATTCTTTTTATTGGCGGCGGCACCGGGCGCTTATGCTCAGGTTGTAGATGGCGTCGGTGCCAATGCGTCGGCTGATGCGGCTGTAGCGATTGGCGATGGTGCATCTGCAGATGGCGACGGCGCTGTGGCGATCGGCGACGATGCGACTGCAACAGGTGCGGACGCGACAGTTGTTGGTACGGATTCAACCGCGACAGGGCCGTCAACGACAGTGATTGGCGGCGAGTCGACAGCGACTGGCCCTGGCGCAACAGCGCTTGGCTGGCGTGCATCTGCAAGCGCGGAACGGGCAACGGCGCTCGGTCACCTCGCAACGGCGCAGGGCATCCGTTCTACAGCCATCGGCGAAAACGCTGATGCGCAAACCGATTTTTCTACGGCCATCGGTAATGAGAGCATTGCGAACGGCATTGATGCGCTCGCAATTGGCGATACAGCTTTTGCCAACGGTAATTCTACGACAGCTATTGGCGGCGAATCCATCGCGACAACTCCTGGTGCGACCGCAATCGGTTGGCAGGCTGCAGCGACCGGTGCAATGGGTACAGCCGTAGGTCACCAGAGCACAGCATCGGGCGATCAAAGCTTTGCAGGTGGTGAGGACTCTGTCGCAAGCGGTTCAAACTCGATTGCGATCGGTAATACAGCTGAAGCGAGCGGTGGCGACTCCATCGCGATCGGCGGTAATCGTGACGGCGCAACGGGCATTCAGACTGTAGCGTCCGGACCTTCAACAACGGTTGTTGGCGGACAGGCTCTGGCTATGGGGCCAGGTGCGACAGCATTTGGCTGGCGTTCAGCAGCGACGGCGGAACGAGCAACGGCGCTCGGTCACCTTGCAACGGCGCAAGGTATCCGCTCCACTGCAATCGGTGAGAACGCTGATGCGCAGACGGATTTCTCGACTGCTATTGGTAATGAAAGCATTGCGAACGGCATTGATGCGCTCGCAGTTGGCGACACGTCTGTAGCGACCGGCAATTCCACAACAGCTGTTGGCGGTGAGTCCTTCGCTTCCGGTCCGGGTGCAACGGCTTATGGCTGGCAGTCCAGCGCGGGTGCTGAACGTGCTACGGCTCTCGGTCACCTCGCGAATGCATCCGGCGTACGTGCTGTGGCTGTAGGTGAAGCGGCTGTGGCAAGCGGTGCAGGCTCGATTGCGATGGGTAATCAGGCCTCTGCAACGGGCGTGAACTCAGTCGCCATTGGTAACGGCGCTGTTGCGACACAGGATAACTCGGTCGTCGTGGGCGGCGCGGACTCCACCTATCAGATGGCGGGCCTCAGCTCTACCGCAAGCACATCTGCGCAATCTGGTCCTATCGGTCTCGTGACCACAGACCAAAATGGTAACCTCGCGGCTGACTATACGTTCTCCAGCTCCCTGTCTGCGAACGCCGGCGCGATTGCGATGAACACCAACATGATCTCAATCAACTCTGACCTGATTGCCCGCAATAGCGAGCTCATTCAGGACAACCAAGCTGGTATCGCAGCGGCTATGGCACTCGACATGCCTTACATTCCGGCAGGTCGTACATTCGGTCTGTCCGGCGGTTTCGGCTTCTATGGCGACGAGACCGCGCTCTCTGCGGCAGGTGCATACCGTATGAACGAGCACTGGCAGTTTAACGCTGGTGTGGCTGCGGGCATGGATCGCGGTGAAACCGGTGGCCGTGTAGGCTTCTCTGCTAGCTGGTAGGTGTCGACGATCCGGCTAAGCCCCCCCCATTTATGCCGGATCAGAGAGGGCTGCTCCGTAAGGAGTGGCCCTTTCAATTTTATCTGTTCCCGAAGACATCAGTTAAGGCTGCTAAGCTAAACTGATGGCATGTGGGACATGATCAGCCATTTTTTCGGTATGCTGTTTGGCGTCTGCTTTGCTGGCGGCCTTCTCGCTTTGATCTATAGCCGTCACTCGGAAATGTGGCGTGAAATCGCCTATGCCTATCCGGGGCCATTGCGTATATCCGGACCGCGAACCCATCTCGACAGCGTGTATTTCTATTTGGGTAATGCACGCTATTTCAGCCACAAGGCCTTCATAACGGTGACCCGCGGCGAAGACGGCGTGCATCTGTCGACTTTCTGGCCCGCCTCATTGCTACATCCGCCAATCTTCCTGCCTCATGATCGTATCCGGATGTATCGGGGTGAATGGGGTTTGATGCGGAATGTCTGCCGGTTGGAGATTGAAAGCTTTGAAGGCGTCAGAATGGCGATCACCAGCCCGGGCGGCGACAAGCTGTTAGAGGAGGCTGAAAGCGCCGTTATTCTCGGCCGGGCCTGATACACCCAATAAAAAAAACCAGCTGCCCGTAAAGACAGCTGGCTCTGATTGGAAGCAGGTGGATGCTAGCTCTCGACTTCGAAGGTCAGGCCTGCATTTTCGATGAGGCGTTTACGCAGCTTGGCGCCCATTGCGGCTGCTGGCGTGTAGATGCCGCCTTCGAGATCCGGGCAATCCTTGACGATGCAGACAGCAGACTCGCTGAGCATTTTTGAGGTTGATCCATAGCCCGGATCTTTATCGCCCTTCACGGCAATCCGGAGTTCCTGATCATCGGTCGTCGTGCCAATGGCGAGAAAGTCGTAAAAGCCGTTCTCACGTTCTTCTTTGGACGGGCCTTCACCCGGCTTCGGCGCGTCCTTGCCACCGATTTCCATACCGGCAACCGCGTCGGCCATGGCTTTACCTTTTTCGCCCGGACCAGTCATCATCATCTCGTCATAGACGAAGTCTTCGCCATAAGCGTGGCCGAGTAGCTTGTTGGAGCGGTGGACATTCTTGGTGTTGATTGTCGCCATGACGAACGGGGCAACCCAGATACCATCTTCTTCGAGGACTTTATTGCCTGGAGGCTGTGCCGGGCCGGCAAAACCCTCAGAAAGAGAGAACGGGTTGATCAGGTCATTCAGCAATGCCGGATTGGCCTGAACCGCTGCCATTGTCGCTGCGCCTGATGCGGCTGTTCCACCAGAGAATGTGCCCTGCATAGCGCGCATACGGCCGCGCACACGCTGGCATGGTTTGCCGAAACGGGATTGGGCTTCTTCCTGCAGGAATTGCACACCAAGATCGAACGGGATGGAGTCAAAGCCGCAGGAATGGACGATGCGTGCGCCGGAGGCTTTTGCAGCCGCCGAGTGGCGTTCGATCATATCTTTCATCCAGAGCACTTCGCCGGAAAGGTCGACATAGTCGGTGCCAGCTTTAGCGCAGGCTGCGACGAGGGCTTCACCATAATGCGTGTACGGGCCCACAGTTGTCAGCACACATTCAGTGCGAGCGACCATGCTGGCAAGGCTTTCTTCTGATGAGGCATCTGCCACGATCAGGGTGATGTCAGCCGGAATGCCCATTTCGTCACGAACGGCTTTCAGCTTGTCTTCGGAACGGCCTGCCAAAGCCCAGCTGACGCCGGAGCCTGCAGGGTATTGCTTTGCCATATATTCGGCGACCAGCTTTCCGGTAAAGCCGGTGGCGCCGTAAACCACGACGTCATATTCTTTTGTAGCGCTCATCATTTCTCTCCCAGACTGTTTTGCACGCTAGGTATAGGAACTGACGCAGGGGCGGCAAGACTGGGAAAAGGGTGACGTGGCGGCAAGTAGGCCGACGCTTGGGCGCTCACATTGTAAAACAAGTTCGGCCATGCTCACTTGCCCGGATAAATTAGGGGGGGAAGAATGCAAATCGACTTGCGAGATGGGGCGCGCGTGGCGCGTCGTAACGACTGGAAGCAGCTGGGCGATATTCTGGGTGAGGCTTTTCGCGACGATCCAATCAATCGCTGGTTATTCGGCAATCCACGCGCCATCACATCACTTTTCCGGATCATGGCTGACGACGTTTATACACGACACGGATTCTGTCATCTGATCGCAGATGAAGCCGCAGCAATGTGGCTGCCCGCAGGCGTGACATCAGATCTGACCGCGTTTGGATTGTGGAGGTTGATCGCAGGGCAGGTGCGTTGGGGGACGAAAGGCGCGATGAAGCGCGCTATGGGAGCCGGCGCTGTCATGGAGGCTCATCATCCTGAAGTGCCCCACCTTTATTTATTCGCGATTGGCACGCGAAAGTCTGCACGGGGTAAGGGATTGGGCAAAGCGTTGCTGCGTCCTGTTCTCGACGCGGCGGATCGCGATGGCCTTCCAGTTTATCTGGAAAATTCCAATCCTGTGAATTCCGGATTTTACCGGGCGCATGGATTTGAAACCATGACGTCGCCTTTCTGTATTGGCGAAAATTCACCGGTGATGGAGCCTATGTGGCGCTCGCCCGCCACACGCTGACCGAGACTGGCGTATTCCCGAAACGCTGATACGCTCTCCCTAAAATATAAAAATCTGGGAGGAGATGAGGTGAGCATTTCATCAAACTGGAAGGTGCGCCGGCTTTCGGGCGCATTGGGTGCGGAGGTGACGGGTGTTGATGTAACCGCGCCGACACCAGAACTTATTGAGGGTATTCGCGCCTTACTGAACGAGCATCAGGTTATATTTCTGCCTGACCAGTCGCCTTCGCCAGACGCGCACGTCGCATTTGGACGCCATTTTGGCAAACTGGAGGGGCACCCTAATCTGGAGGCAGATAGCCGTCTTCCGCCAGAAATCTTCCAACTCAAAGCGAGCCGTGGCGGTGTTGCGGATGAGTGGCATACCGATCTCACCTTTCAGGAACAGCCCTCGATTATGTCGATCCTGCATATGGTGACCTGCCCGGATGTTGGCGGCGATACCATGTGGACCAGTCTTTATGAGGCCTATGACGGTTTGTCGGAGCCGATGAAGGATATGCTGGAAGGACTGACAGCATTGCACGACGCTCTGCCGCATAATCGCCCGGAGCAGATGGCTGTTCACCCGGTTGTGCGCGTACATCCAGACACGGGCCAAAAAGCGCTCTATGTGAACGAGCATTTTACTCGGCGGATCGTCGAACTGAATGCCGAAGAAAGCGATGCTCTGCTACGTCATCTCACCAACTGGGTGAAGCATCCGAGATTTACAGTGAGGTATAAGTGGACGCCCGGAACGATTGGCATCTGGGACAATCGCTGCACCCAGCATTTCGTGCTGAATGACTTCGAAGGTGAGCGAATTATCCAGCGCGTCACGGTTATGGGTGACGAGGTGGTGGGAGCGCGACCTGCGCAATGGAAACCCTGGGTGCGTGAAGGTCGGCTCTCGGCCACGAGCCGGCATGATCGCCAGCTCTATTTTTATCTGAAGAGCAAAAACAATCTCAGTTCGTAATCTAGCTACGCGGGATCGAATAGTTCGGCGCTTCGCGGGTCATGGTCACGTCATGGACGTGGGACTCACGAAGACCTGCGCCTGTGATCTGAACGAACCGGGCCTTCTCGTGCATTTCCGGAATAGTCTTAGCACCGACATAGCCCATCGCGGCGCGAAGACCGCCCACAAACTGGTGGATGATCGGGCTGATCGGACCTTTGAACGGGACCTGACCTTCAATACCTTCCGGAACGAGTTTCTCCTGAGAGACCTCTTTCTGGAAGTAGCGGTCAGCAGAACCACGTGCCATCGCGCCAAGTGACCCCATGCCACGGTACGCTTTGTATGAACGGCCCTGATAGAGGAAGACTTCGCCCGGTGCTTCTTCTGTGCCTGCAAAGGCAGAGCCCATCATGGCAGTTGAAGCACCAGCTGCGATCGCTTTTGCAAAGTCGCCGGAGAATTTGATGCCGCCGTCTGCGATGATCGGAGTGCCGGAGTCTTTCGCCGCGTGCGCCGCTTCGGAAACAGCCGTCAGCTGAGGTACACCAACACCTGCAACAATACGTGTTGTACAGATAGAGCCGGGGCCGATGCCGACTTTGATCGCATCTGCACCCGCGTCGATCAGTGCGCGCGTGCCGTCAAACGTTGCGACATTGCCGGCGATAATCTGAACTGTGCTGGAAAGGCTCTTCACGCGGGCAACCGCATCGAGAACTGATTGCGAGTGACCGTGCGCCGTATCGATGACAAGCACGTCCACGCCAGCATCAAGCAGGCGCTCGGATCGCTCAAAGCCTGCGTCACCAACGGTAGAGGCTGCGGCAACAAGCAGACGGCCTTGCGCGTCTTTCGCTGCATTCGGGTTGGCGACTGCCTTTTCCATATCTTTGACGGTGAGCAGACCAACACAGCGATTGTCGCTGTCCACAACAACAAGGCGCTCGATCTTGTGTTCGTGAAGCAGACGGCTGGCTTCAGCCTCGGTGATACCTTCGCGGCAGGTCACAACCTCTTTGGTCATCAGCGCAGATACCGGCTGGTCGAGGTTTTCTGCAAAGCGCACGTCACGGTTTGTGATGATGCCAACAACTTTGCCCGGCTTGCCCGGCTCGTCAGCTTCGATAACCGGATAACCAGAAAAGCCCGTGCTTTCTTTCAGTTTTCGAAGATCGCGCAGCGTTGTCTGCGGGGTCACGGTCGCCGGGTTGATTACAACGCCGCTTTCAAACTTCTTCACCTGACGGACCTGCTTGGCCTGTTCTTTCATGGTGAGATTTCGGTGGAGCACGCCGATGCCGCCGCTTTGCGCCATTGCGATGGCAAGCTTGGCTTCAGTCACTGTATCCATCGCAGAAGATGCGAGCGGAATATTGATCGCGATTGTGTTGGTCAGGCGAGTGCGAACGTCCGTCTGAGCGGGCATAACCTCGGAAGGGCCGGGCTCTAGAAGTACGTCATCGAAAGTGAAAGCGGAGCGAATCTGCATTGGGTCTGCATCCTTTTTGGCCTCTTAATGGGATGTGTGGCCTCCTGCAAGAGGGAAAAGTGCGACTCTTTGATGACGAAACGCATAGCTCGTTCCGCGATGCGTGACGCGGTTGAAATTTTTTTGCGGCAATAACATTTCGCGTGACCGGACCAGCCTTCGCTTGCGTCACGGGGCTCAGACACGCCAAATAGGCGCCAGCACAAACAACATAAATGCTTCGGGGAGAGATCATGCAGGAATTTCAGGTTCAGAAAACCGATCTGCACAAAACGAAAATCGTAGATGTCGATAGCGCGCCGCTCAAAAACGGTGAGGTGCGTGCGAAGGTAGACCTGTTCTCCTTCACTGCGAACAATATCACCTATGGGGTGGCCGGTGATCAGATTGGCTATTGGCAGTTCTTTCCGGCGCATGGCGCGGAAGGTCAGGGCTTGCTGCCCGTTTGGGGTTTTGCCGATATTGTAGAGAGCAAGCATGCGGACGTGCCGGTCGGCGAGCGGCTTTACGGATATTTCCCGCCCGCCGAAGAGCTTGTGCTGTCACCTGTGGGAGTGCGCACCGGACAGTTCATCGATGGTGCAGAGCACCGCTCGGCACTTCCGCAAGGCTATAATGTCTATCGCCGGGTCAATGCAGAGCCGGGCTATAACGGAGCCTTTGACGAGGCGCGCGCGCTTCTCTTCCCGCTACACGTCACGTCCTTCTGTCTCTGGGACTGTATGAAGGACAATGACTGGTATGGCGCTGAGCAGGTGATCGTTGTCAGCGCGTCCAGCAAGACGAGTATCGGTCTGGGCTTTGCGCTGAATGAAGACGCTGATGCACCAGCGTCGATTGGTCTGACGTCCGGCCGGAATGCCGGTTTTGTAAAGTCGCTCGGATATTACGACCAGACGGCCACTTATGATGACCTGCCATCAATTGATACGAGCAAGCCGACCGTCATCGTCGATATGTCAGGAAACGGGGATGTTCTGGGCGCGCTTCATGCGAGCCTTGGTGCGAATATGAAGCATTGCCTGAATGTCGGTCTCACCCATTGGGAAGAGGGCGCGGCCAATGAGAATATCATTAAAGAACGCAGCGAATTCTTCTTTGCCCCCGGCCACATTCAGAAACGGATTGGCGATTGGGGCGCCGAAGGCTTTACCGAAAAATCAAATGACTTCCTGATGAAGTCCATGGTCGCCAGCAAAAGCTGGATGAAGGTCAGAGAGGCTAATGGCCTTGAGGGACTCAGCGAACATTATCAGGCCATGTGCGACGGTAAGTTTGCGCCTGACGAAGGCCTGATCGTGCGATTCTAATGCTATCTCGTGGGGGCTGGATTTATTCCAGCTCCTGCGCGCATTCCAAAAGCTGAAGCGTTACAGGCAGAACCGACATTTGTTGTTGCGGGGGAAGGGTCGAGATCGCATCGATCGGGTCAGCTGCGCCGTCGCGGATAGCATTTGCGATATTGGCGAGAACCTCGTCTGACAGGCTGGCTTCCATTTTGTCATAGGTGCAGGCGCAATAGGCCTCATTGAGAGACTCATCTGCTTCCAGGCATGATGTCATGATCACCTGTTCGTCTGTCTTTGCGCAGCCAGCGAGGAGAGCGGCGCAGCCAAGTGCGATCAGAAGCGAAGCCTTTTTCATAGTGTCTGTCCCGATTGGTCTATTGGGTGTCTCTTACCGGAGATGCTCGTGTTTCGCCAGAAGAGCTATCTGCAAAAAAAACAAAAACAGCCCCTGAGCAGTCAGGGGCTGTTTTAAAATTCACGATGAAATCACCGTTTAGTCCATCAGACGCTCTGAAAGATACGTCACTTCAAGCGCAACGCGGCGCGCTGCTTCCTGAAGGTTGGCTGCTGCCGAGTGACCGCCATCAATATTCTCATAATAGTAGAACGGCATGCCGGCCTGATCGAACAAATACGCCATTTTGCGCGCGTGACCCGGATGGACGCGGTCGTCCTTGGTTGAGGTCATGAAGAACGGCGTCGGGTAATCCGCATCCTGATCGAAGTTGTGGTATGGCGACACTTGTTCCAGCCATTCACGCTCTTCAGGAATGTCCGGCGAACCATATTCGTCGACCCATGATGCGCCCGCCAGCAGCAGGTGATAACGCAGCATGTCGAGCAGTGGCACCTGAACGACGACAGCGTCCCACAGGTCCGGACGCTGGGTCAGCATCACGCCCATGAGCAGGCCGCCATTCGAACCACCCTGAATGCCCAGATGGTCGGACGTCGTTACGCCGCGATCAATGAGGTCTTCGGCAACTGCAATAAAATCATCATAGACGATCTGGCGTTCGGTCTTGAGACCCGCCTGGTGCCATGCAGGACCAAATTCGCCGCCGCCGCGAATGTTCGCAAGAACATAAGCGCCGCCGCGTTCCAGCCAGAGCTTACCGCGAAGCGCTGAATAGCTTGGCGTCATGGAGATCTGGAAACCACCATAGCCGTAAAGCAGCGTAGGCGTCGTGCCATCAAGAGGAATGTCTTCACGGTGCACGATGAAGTAAGGGATCATCGTACCGTCCGTGGATTCCGCTTCGAACTGCTCGACCACGAGGCCTTCTGTATCGAACCGGCCCGGCAGGCTTTTCAGCTCTGTGATCTCGCCATCAGCCGCATTGTAAGACATGAGTGTGTCTGGCGTGAGGAAGCCCTCATAATTGATGAAGACGGTGTCCTCATGCTGGTTGGCAAACACAATGCCGAGCGCACCATTCTCTGGCAGGTCCAGTGGGCTGGTTGTCCACTCGCCTGTCAAACGGTCCGGAATAGCCGTCAGGATCTGGCCGCTGACATTGTCGTTGATAGCGATTAGAAGCGCTTCATTCGCAAGCGCTACGGATTCAATGGACTGGCGCTCGTTCGGTGCGAATACTTCCCAGACATAACCCAGCTCACCATCTTCCAGCATCGCTGCATTGATCGCGACGAGGCTACCGGACGAGAAGTTCAGTTCTTCGCCTTCATGCTCGACGGTCCAGTCTTCCTGAAGCGTCACAAAGACGAGGTCCCATTGTGAGCCGACAATCGATGACTTCGCAGGAAGCGGCAGTTCAAGTGCTTCTGTGCCGCCATTCGGGAACACGAAATACTTTGATGTGAAGAAGGTATCTGCTTCGGTTACGCCTTCCAGCTGGGTGCCATCGGCGAGTTCCAGCGTGAATGGCCAGATGCCAACGTCAGTGCGGTCACCGGTGAAAATTGTTTCGGCTTCTTCCAGAGGCGTGCCGCGTGTCCAGCGACGCACTTCGGTCGGATAGCCTGATTCAGTGAGTGTCGAACCGTCGCCGCCCCAGTCAGTCGCGATCAGCATGGTGTCATAGTCTACCCAGGCTGTGCCGGCTTTGGCTTCAGGGATATAGAAGCCGTCTTCCACCCAGGTCAGGGTCGTGAGGTCGAATTCACGCATTTCTGCAGCATCTTTGCCGCCATCGGACAAAGAGACCATGCAGGTCCAGCGCTCGCTCTCGCCGTCATTATGGCAGCTTGCGCCTTTATAGACCCAGTTTGCATCTTCTTCGGCCGCGAGTTCATCAAAGTTAATGATGGTTTCCCATTCCGGCTCTTCGGTTGCGTAGCTCTCAAGTGAGGTACGACGCCACAAGCCACGTACATTGTCCGCGTCCTGCCAGAAATTATAGACCATGCCGTCGCGAACGGAGCCGTAAGGAATACGCTCGCTCGCGTTTACGATCGCCTCGGCTTCAGCCTGCAGCTCGTTATACAGGTCGGTCGCCTGAAGATGACCAAGTGTGCGGTCATTCTGCGCGCGAACCCAATCGAGTGCACGTTCGCCTTCAACCTCTTCCAGCCAGATATTCGGGTCTTCACCGTTAGGATCGACCTCCACATTTACGCTGGTTTCAGTGTCGGCTGTGTCGCTTTCAGGTGCCACGGGGTCTCCTTCAGAGCAGGCTGTAACAGCGAGAAGCGCTGCGGCAGCAAGCGAGGTAAAAAGTTTCTGGGCCAATGTGTATCCTCCGAAATCTTGCGCACTTTTCGCGCGAAGACGCGTGAGATCAAGTAGAGTTGGAAAACTTTATGAAAAGTCTTGCCCTGATGATGCGGTGCCGGGCAGTAAAATCGGAAACGACCTCGCTCAGGTTTCACATAAGTATTACAAAAACCGGTAGAAGGTTCTTGCGATCCAGTTTCAGAGGGGAAAACAGGTCATGTCAGATGCTTATAATGTGCTTGTTCTTTGCACCGGCAATTCGGCGCGCAGCCTGATCGCTGAAACGCTTATCCGAGAGCTGGGCGTTGATGCCGGGTTTGCTGCGTATTCTGCGGGAAGCATGCCGAAGGGCGAGCCGCACCCCGTTGCGCTTCAGGTTCTGGCCATGAACGGACATGACACATCAGGCCTGTCTTCGAAGTCATGGGATGTTTATGCGCGCGATGATGCGCCGGAAATGAGCCTTGTGATTACAGTTTGCGGAAACGCGGCAGGCGAAGTCTGTCCGATCTGGCCGGGCCACCCGTTGCAGGTTCATTGGGGCGTGCCTGATCCGGCTGCTATCGAAGGGGATGGCGCGCTTGTGGCGTTTGAAACAGCCCACCGGTCCCTGCGTATGCGCGTGGAACAGCTCGTGGCGCTTGATCTGAAAAGTATGAGCACCGACGAAGCGCGCACCGCGCTACAGGATATTCACGCGACAGTGCCGGGTGCGGAAGACTAGCGGGCTTAGTCGGCCTTAAAGGCGGTCCGCGTACGGTTCGCAAAAGCCACGAGCGACAGCATAACCGGTACTTCGACCAGAACACCGACAACAGTCGCCAGGGCTGCACCTGAGTTCAACCCGTACAGGCTGATGGCTACGGCGACCGCCAGTTCAAAGAAGTTCGACGTTCCGATCATGGCGCATGGCGCAGCGATTTTGTGCGGGACTTTCAGCACATAGGCAGCCCCGTAAGCGAGGGCGAAAATGCCGTAAGATTGAAGCAGTATAGGAACGGCAATCAGCGCAATCAGCATCGGGCTTGAAACAATGACCTGCCCCTGAAAGCCGAATAGCAGCACGATTGTTCCGAGAAGACCGATCGCGGAAAACGGTTTCACTCGAGCAAGAAAGGTCTTAACGGCCGGTTCGCCGCCTGAGGCTTTCAGGGTCTGGCGTGTGACGATGCCCGCGCCCAGAGGCAGAATGACGTAAAGCGCGACAGACAGGAGTAAGGTCTCCCAAGGAATGGTGATGTCGGTGACACCCAGCAAAAACGCGACGATAGGGGCAAAAGCAAACACCATGATGGCATCGTTCAGGCTTACCTGAACCAGCGTGTAGGTCGCGTCACCCTTTGTGAGTTGAGACCAGACAAACACCATGGCGGTACATGGCGCAGCACCCAGTAGAATGAGACCGGCAATATAGCTTTCCGCATCATCTGTCGGAATGAAGTCTGCAAACACGTAACGGAAGAACAAGACGCCCAGAGCGGCCATTGAGAACGGTTTGATCAGCCAGTTCACCACCAGCGTAATCATAATGCCCCGAGGCTTTGAGCCGATCTGGCGCAGACTGGTGAAATCGACATCCACCATCATCGGGAAGACCATTGCCCAGATGAGAACGGCAACCGGGAAATTTACCTTGGCGTATTCGAGACTTGCGAGAAACTCGAAGACGCCCGGAACAAGCAAGCCGAGCACGATCCCGCAAACAATAGCGAGACCAACCCATACTGATAAAAGACGCTCGAAAAGACCCATTATGACCCCCGATCAGAGCTGTCGTCTTAGGGGATCAGTGTGACGGATTTTTTACATCGCTCATCGCGTTTTCGAGTGGTGGCGCCTATTTAAGATTTGCGGCTTTAAAAGCCGAGTGACCTTCGCGTCTCTTATCGTTATGCTAATAGCCAGATTTTTGAGTTTTCGGATCGGTACGTCATGCACATTTTTCATATGAATGGTTGCGGTAATCGCTTCGTCGTTTTCGACGGGCGCGCGCGCCCATGGCGTAAAACGGCAGACGAGATTCGCCAGATCGCCCATCCAAATGGGAAGCAGGCGTTTGATCAGATCATCGGTATGGAATCCACGCCGAATGGCGACGTGTTTATGCGTATCTGGAATGCAGACGGTTCGGAGGTTTCAGCTTGCGGCAACGCCACGCGCTGCGTCGGATGGCTCGTCCAGCGTGAAACGGGGCAGGAAGAAATTCTGATCGAGACAGACGCGGGCCTTCTGAAAGCGCGTACGGCTGGTGATGACATGATCACGGTCGACATGGGTGAGCCGCGTCTTGAGTGGGAAGAGATCCCGCTGGCCGAAAAAATGGATACCCGTTTCGTCGATATCAAAATCGGCCCGATGGATAATCCAGTCCTGTCGCGTCCGTCATGTGTGAATATGGGCAATCCGCATGCTGTGTTTTTCGTGGACGATGTGAATGCTTATGACATTCCGGCTGTTGGTCCGCTGGCAGAGTGGCATCCGCTCTTTCCGGAAGGCGTGAATGTTGGCTTTGCGCAGGTGATTGACCGCCAGACGATACGCCTTCGCGTATGGGAACGCGGCGCCGGCCTGACCCTCGCATGTGGCACGGGCGCATGCGCTGCGGCTGTTGCTGCGGCGCGTCTGGGGCGCACAGAACGCAAGGTCAAAATGATCCTTGATGGCGGCGAGCTTCACATTGAATGGCGCGAATCCGACAATCATGTGCTAATGACTGGCCCCGTCGAACTGGAAGGCGAGCTTCAGATCGCAAGCTGATTTCAGTTAAACTGACTTGATCATAAGCCGCTTCGGCGTCATCTACCCTCCATGACGGACCGCACCCCGACTTCAGACAAACTCCAGATCATTACGCATGGCTGTCGGCTGAACAGCTATGAGAGCGAAGTCATGCGTGATCACGCCGAGGCTGCGGGCCTTTCTGATGCGGTCATTATCAATACCTGCGCGGTCACGGCAGAGGCTGTTCGTCAGGCGCGCCAATCCATTCGCCGTGCTCGCCGGGATAATCCGGATGCACCGATCATTGTAACGGGCTGCGCCGCGCAGATTGATCCGACGCAATTTGCTGAAATGCCTGAAGTTACACGTGTGATCGGTAATCATGAGAAGATGAAGGCTGAAACCTTCACCTCTACGCATTTGATGGACGCGCCCGAGAAAGTCTCCGTTGATGACATTATGACGGTGCGCGAGACGGCTGGCCATCTTGTCGATGGCTTGGATGGACGCGCGCGGGCCTTCGTGCATGTCCAGAATGGCTGTGATCATCGCTGCACGTTCTGCATCATCCCATATGGTCGGGGAAATTCGCGATCCGTGCCTGCTGGTGAAGTGGTCGATCAGGTGAAGCGCCTCGTCGCACGCGGACACAAAGAGGTCGTTTTGACGGGTGTGGACCTGACGAGCTGGGGCGGCGATCTGCCGAATACGCCGCCGCTTGGAAATCTGGTGGCCCGTATTTTGAAGCTTGTCCCGGACCTGCCGCTTTTGCGGCTTTCATCCATCGATGCGATCGAGATGGACGACGCCTTGTTTGAGCTCGCCGTCAGCGAACCGCGTTTTGCGCCTTATCTTCACATCTCGCTTCAGCATGGCGACCCGATGATTTTGAAGCGGATGAAACGCCGCCATTCACGAGAGGACGCCATCGAGCTGACATCGAAGCTGAAAGCCGCGCGACCGGACATTGCGTTCGGTGCGGATTTGATTGCCGGTTTCCCTACAGAAACCGAAGAGATGTTTGAAAATTCGGTCAGCCTGATTGAGGCATGCGATCTCTCATTCGTGCACGTGTTTCCGTACAGCTCACGCGAAGGTACGCCAGCAGCGAAAATGCCTCAGCTGGAGCGTAAGATCGTAAAGGAACGTGCGGCCCGTCTGCGCGAGGCTGCAAATGCGGCTTTGGAACGTCATTTGAAGAAGCACGTTGGTGAAGTCCGACGCGTGCTTGTAGAGGCTGGCGGGCAGGGGCGTCTGGCAGACTTTACGCCAGTGACCGGCCTTCCTGATGCGCTGCCTCATGGCGAGTTTGCAGATATCCGCATTACAGGGCACACAGATGGCCGGTTAACAGGAGTAATTCAGTGATCCTCTGGTTCGGCAAAAAGAAGAAGAAAAAGCTCGAAGATGCAGCCGAACAGGCGGCGCTCGATGCCGCAACTGCGCGGGACCCCGAAACCGAGGCCCTGAAGGCGCAGCTTGAAGATGCTGCAATGTTTCAGGAAGCGACCGGACACGAAGACCGCGCCGAGGCCATTGAAGAAGAAATCGAGAAGATTGAGGAAGAAGGCGTTGAGGCCTTCTCCGCACCCATTCAGGCTGCTCCGCCAGAGCCAGAGCCAGAGCCAGAGCCAGAGTCTCACGCAAGCCCATCCGCGACTCTTGACTGTCACCCCGATGCAGGTACGCGCTCATCGACCACATCTACTTCTCGCGCCAGTTCTCGTTCGTGCGGCACGCGTGGTCGCCGCTCATGTACCGCAGTCGCGAAGAG
>DDIN01000008.1:492166-811359 GCA_002338565.1 Hyphomonadaceae bacterium UBA1849 | reverse complement strand
AGAGCCAGAGCCAGAGCCAGAAGTTAAAACAGGCTTTTTCAAGCGCCTGACATCCGGGCTCTCGCGGTCATCCAACAAGCTGACTGAAGGTCTGACAGGCGTCTTCACAAAGAAACGCCTGGACAATGAAACGCTGGAAGATCTCGAAGATATTCTGATCACGTCGGACATGGGCGCGAAGGTGGCTTCGCGCATTACGACGAACCTTGCGAAAGATCGTTTCGATAAAGAAATAACCGACGAAGAAATTCGCGGCGCACTGGCTGACGAGATTGAAGACATTCTGTCTCCGCGCGAAGTTCACGTCGATTTTGCAGATGGTCCGACGCCGCGCATCGTTCTGTTCGTCGGCGTAAACGGGTCGGGCAAGACCACAACGATTGGCAAGATTGCCTCCAAGCTGAAAGCGCAGGGCGCTAAGGCCCTTCTGGTTGCGGGTGACACCTTCCGCGCGGCTGCAATTGAGCAGCTGACCGTCTGGGGCGAGCGCGCTGGTATTCCTGTTATGGCAAAAGCGCCGGGCGCTGATGCGGCTGGCCTTGTTTATGAGGCCGTTGAAAAAGCCAAAGCCGAAAATCTGGACCTCGTTCTGGTCGATACCGCAGGGCGTCTGCAAAATCGCAAAGAGCTGATGGAAGAGCTTTCAAAAATCCTGCGTGTGGTTCGGAAACTGGACCCGAGTGCGCCGCATGATGTCTTCCTGGTGTTGGACGCGACGGTTGGTCAGAACGCGATGTCTCAGGTGGAAGCCTTTACTCAGACGGCGCATGTCACCGGCCTCGTTATGACTAAGCTTGATGGAACGGCGAAAGGCGGTGTGCTTGTCGCCATCGCGGAAGCCTACAATCTACCAATTCACTTTGTCGGCATCGGCGAAAGCGCTGAAGACCTTCAGCCGTTCTCGGCGCGTAGCTTCTCTCGGGCGCTTGTGGGCCTTGAGGGGTGACGCCTGACGTCATCGCCATCGGGTTAGGGCTGGTTTCAGCCCTGACGCTGGCGTTTGCAAACCTCGTCGTAAAAGCAACCAACGACATTCTGGTTACACGCGCGGTGCTGTCTTCAGCCTGCGCGATTATCGTCTCTCCGGTAGCCTTTTTTGTACCTGCGCCGACACCTGAATTGTGGGCGGCGATTGCTATTTCTATCCCGACCCATTTCTTTTATCAGATGAGCATGATCCGCGCTTTGCATCGCGGGGATCTGTCGCTTGTGTTTCCAGTCATGCGCGGGCTCGCGCCTCTGCTGGTTGCGATTGGCGCGTTCTTTTTCCTGAATGAAACCCTATCGCCGCTTGCCTTACTGGGTCTGCTTATCGCGACGGTCGCGGTGATCGCTTTCGGATTTCTGCGCGGCAAGGTGAGTTCAGATGGAAAGCCGGTCAGCTGGTCTGCGCTATTCTGGGCGGGCATGACCGCGCTTGGCGTGATGGCGTATAACGTCGCCGATGCGCGCGGCGTACGCATTGCCGAAGAACCCCTGACATTTGTGGTCTGGCTCTTCATGCTCGACTGGATCGGAACGGTCGTTGTGGCTGTGATTGCACGCAAGGAACGGTTCGTTCCGGCATTGAAGCCGGTCCTGAAAAACGGGATAGCGGGCGGAGCGCTCTCTGTTGTGTCCTATGGTGCAGCACTGTTCGCGCTAGATATGATTGAAGCGGCCCGTGTGACGGCAATCCGGGAGACCGCCGTCGTATTCGGGGCGCTAATGGGCTGGCTGATCCTGAAAGAGGGCATAGGACCGAGACGGATTATCGCCTCGGTCGTGCTCGTGGCCGGCCTTGCCCTTATGCAGATCGGCTAAGCGCCTTTCACCCAGCGTGTAGCCGCTTTCGCGACGCGTTCACCGAGTTTGCGACCTGTTTCCAGCTCGGATGCGACAGGCGCTTCTTCCGGTGATGTGTCGATCGGAGAGTGCGCGCCAACACCCATGAAGAACCCGCCGCGATTTTCCGCTTCATCCCATGTGTGTTCTTTCATGTTGAAGCCTGACGGAATAGCCGGATTCACCCACAACATGTTGTGCTGAGCGGCCAGGATGGCGAATTGCTGCAGCGTTGCAAGCTTGTCACCGGAAACCGAACCGGAGTTTGTGAAGCCAGCCGCCAGCTTGTCCGTCCAGCCGCCAGACATCCAGACTTTGGATGTTGCATCCTGGAACTGTTTAAACGTTGCGGACGCAGAGCCCATATAAGTTGGCGCGCCAAAGATGATCGCGTCAGCTTCGTTCAGCTTATCCCACGGGCCTTCATCAGGCTTCGTCAGGTCGTCAGCTTTCAGAAGGGAAACTTCTGCGCCGCCGCGCGTTACGCCTTCAGCGACTGCTTCGGCCAGCTTTGCGGTGTGTCCGTAACCGGAGTGATAAACGATTGCTACTTTTGTCATGACTGTCTCCCAGAAAAAGTGAGTTGCCCGGAAGACCTAATGGGTGGTATATTTTTATCTAGTACATACCTAATGGTAACTATGAAGATTTTTTCGAGAGAGGCCGCAAATGCTGAAAGCTCCTGAACAGACACCACTGGAAATCATGGAAGTTCACGCCTGCCCTTCCCGTCAGGTGATGGAAATGCTGGCCGATAAATGGAAGCTTCTGGTGTTTCATTCCCTTCGCCAGCGCGATGTCATGCGAAATGGTGAGCTGATGCGCGCGCTGAACGGGGTCAGCCAGAAAATGCTGACCCAGACCCTTCGTGCGTTGGAGCGTGACGGTCTTATCTTCCGTCGTGATTATCAGGAAGTGCCGCCGCGCGTGGAGTATGGCCTTACGGAGCTTGGCCGTTCTCTGTCTGAGCCGATCCTGCAAATTTCCGACTGGGGACAGTCGAATATGACGGCTGTTGAGGCGGCCCGCGAAATCTACGATCGCAACGAATCTGAACAACACGGTTAATCCGGTTTTTATGGCTTTGGCTTAAGACTGCGCGTCAGGAGAGGCGCGCAATTTGCCAAAACTGATCAAACACCTGTTCGGCTATCTGCCTGTGAACCTCGTATCGGCGCTTGTTGCGTTCGGCGGGGTTTTTGTGTTTACGCGCCTTCTTGGGCCTGAAGAATACGGCCGCTACGCGCTTGCGCTGTCCACCATGCACCTCATGCACACCTTTACTCTCACATGGGTGGAGGCTGCCGGTTACCGGTTTAACGGTGAGGCCGAAGCAAATGGAACACTGTCCGCGCACTATCGAACGGCGCTTACGCTTTGCCTCGTCTCTCTTGTTCCGGCGTTTCTGGTGCTCTCCATTGTCTGGTTCATGGTCGCAAACGCGCCAGAGTTTCAGGCGATACTGCCCTGGCTGATCATTCTTCTGCCTGTATCGGTTCTGGCAAATTTGGCGCTGCAGACACATCGTGCCAGTCAACGTATTCGCCGCTTTTCGGCGGTTGAGATTGGCCGCACGCTTGGCGGTTTCATCGTCGGTGTTGGCCTTGCGCTCATGGGTGGGTTTGGCGCAGCGGCCCCGCTCATCGGTCTGACCGTGTCATTTGCTGTCGCGGGCGTGACGGAAGGCTTTTGGCTCTGGAAGAATTCACGGGGCGGGCGCCTCGTGCCGGAAAATGCGAAACGTTATCTTCGCTATGGCGTGCCGATTTCCGCCGCTTTGGTGCTGGACCTTATTCTCTCTGCTTCAGACCGTTTCCTGATTGCGTTCTTTCTCGATGAGGCGGCCGTCGGCGCTTACGCTGCCGGTTACGGCGTGGCGGATAAAACCGTTCTTATGCTGTGCGCCTGGGCCGGTATGGCTGCGTCTCCTCTGGTGATGGAAGCGTTTGAAACCGAGGGACGGCAAGCCGCAGAGCGCGAAGCGCGCACCATGGCGCAATCTATCATGTTGATCGCCATTCCTGCGGCTGCCGGCATTGCGCTGACGGCGACACCGCTCGCCAATGTGATGATTGGCGGGGAGCTTCGCGAACAGGCCAGACATATCATTCCATGGATTGCGATTGCTGGCCTCTTCAATGGCACGCTGATCCACTATTTTTCTGAAAGCTTCCAGCTCGCGCATAAGACCGCAGAGCGGGCCATGATCATGACGGTCCCGGCGATCGCAAATGTCATTCTGAATATTATTCTGCTGCCACGCATCGGCCTGATGGGTGCAGTGTATGCCACGGTGGGGTGCTACTTCCTCGGCATGGTGCTGCTCGGCCTGTTCGGTCGACGCCATGTAGTTTTGCCGGTGCCTTTGCTGGATTTGGTCAAAGTGCTCGTCTCCTGCGCAGCTATGGCGGGCGTGGTTCGTCTAATGCCGGACCTTGAATGGGATCTGGTCGAACTCATGCTGAAGGCTGGCTTTGGCGCTGCAGCTTATGCGCTCTGCGTGGCATCGCTTGATGCAGCTGGCGCGCGCGGTATGGCGCTCAAGATCATATTTAAGGTCCGCGGAAAGCTTTCTGCATCGAGCGCGGCGTGAAACTGCTATTTGTCACCCCGACCAAGTCAACAACGTAAACAGATTTTAGAACAGTTGATAAATCCGCTTAACCTCGCCTTCATTGCCGCTGCCTTAATATTGCTTGCAGGACTCTTCTTCATAGCAAGGGCGATTGTTTAGAAGATGGAACACGCAGGCACGCTCGAACCACAAGGCACTCCGAAGGCGAGTGATATGTTTCCATCCCATCTTGTTTGGGTGGAATCCTTCTGTCTCTTGGCTAGTGCGGTTCTGGTGTTGTTTGCGCCGCCTTCTGTTCTCAACATTGTTTTATTTTCCGGTCTGGCTCTTCTCTGGCTATCGATTAGCCGTTCTATTGCTGAGTACCGGAATACAAAGCAAATCTCTCGTCAGAAACTTGCGCTCAAGCTGACCGCCTGGGGCTATCCGCTGGTGTTTCTGATCGGCTGGGGTCTGAAGAGCCTTGTCGATTTGCTCTCGCTTTCCGATGGAATGTTCTGGATTGCGTTTCTGGCGCTGGCCGTAGCAGCTGTTATGCCGCGTCGGTTTGTAGTCAGCCAGTTTGGTGATGATGAAAAGCAGGTTCTGAATCATTTCCAGACCGCAGCCAAAGAGCGCTATCGCGGCTGGGTGCCAATCTATGCAAGCGGCGCCGCCGTGATGGGTTGTATGTGGCTGGTTCTGTCCGCGACAGCTTTCATCTCTGCATAATTTCCTGCTGCCCGCGCGAATGTGATTGAACTCTTTGGCGGAATAGTGCGTAAACAGAGCCATGACTGACGCACAAGATCCTGCTGACAAGCAACAGAGCAAAAGCCCGACAAGCCTTTGGGCAGAGCTCGGACCGACTATCGCCTTCATCCTGACGTACACGCTGATGGGACGCGTTCCCGATCAGGAAGGCATGTTTTCCGGCGATAAAGCGATCTTCTGGGCGACCGGCGCGCTCATGCTCTCTACGGCGATTGTGATTGGCCTGAAGCTGTCGCGGAAAGAAAAAGTCCCTCCAATGCTGATCCTTTCGGGCAGTGTGGTCGGCTTTTTCGGTGTGCTGACAATCGCGCTTCAGCAGGAAGCGTTTGCTTACATCAAGCCGACGATTATCAACCTTCTGTTTGCGGCGGTGATCCTTGGCGGTCTTGCGGCGGGTAAGAACCTCTGGAAGCTGATGCTCGAGCATGCTTTCGAGTTGCCGGACAATGCGTGGAACACGCTCGCATTCCGTTGGGGTTTGTTCTTTATCTTTCTGGCCGTGCTCAATGAGTGCATCTGGCGCTATTTCTGCCCGGCACCGGAAACACCGCTGACCTTCCTTGGCCTGACTCTGGTGCCATCAGAACCTTACACGCTGTTCGGTATTGAGCTTGGCTCGCGTGATCAGGAAGGTGTCTGGGCGTGGATGAAGCTTGTAAACTTCCCGATTGTGATCGGCTTCATGCTTCTGAACCTGCCTTATGTCATGAAATACTGGTCGCCGGACAAGAAAGACGAGGCGGACAGCTAAACGCTATCCGCGCGTCATATGCTCCGTGCCTTCCGGATTTCCAAAAGGCGGATGGACCGTTTCACCGTTGAGGCTGTGCCATTGTTTGAGTGCCCAAACGGCAGACGGAAACGCCATCTCTTTCCACGGAATTTCGTCCCAGGTAACCAGCTTTACATCCTGACTTTCCGGCCCTGCAGCAATGTCTGGCGAGCGAAGCTTTGCTTTGAACATGATCTGGACCTGCGAGATGCGCGGGATGGAATACACGGCCAGCAGGCGTTCAATCTCGATATCGGCGCAGGCCTCCTCGCGTGCTTCACGGGCTGCGCCCTCTTCAATGCTCTCGCCATTTTCCATAAAGCCTGCAGGCAGGGTCCAGAAACCGAGCCGCGGTTCGATAGCGCGTTTGCATATGAGTATTTTATCTTCCCACGTCACAACCGAGCCAACGACAATTTTCGGATTCACATAATCGATGAAATCACAGCGCTGGCACATGCGGCGCTCGCGATCATCACCTTCCGGAATTCCGATTTTAAAATCTGCTGGCTCTCGTGACATGCTTCCCCCTTTATCTTTTTCTGGTCGAATAATGCCCGATTTCGGGAAAATCATCCGCACACGATCAAGTTTCACGTGACTGAAACAATTGCGTATTATGCTTATCAGTGAAGCCACGCTGTCAACATGTAACAAATCGGGGGTGCACGCCGTGGAAAATATCGATCAGGACAAACCATTCAGCCTTGATAAGTCGGCAAGTCACCTGCTTCACCGCGCGCAGCAATTTGCGTCCGAGCAGTTTGATGGGATGAGTGACGCAGACATTACACTTCGTCAGTTTGCGGTACTTGCTGCTGTAAATGAAAACGAAGGCTGCTCTCAGTCTGACCTTGTCAAAACGACCGGAATTGACCGTTCTACCCTGGCGGACATGGTCGCGCGTATGGAGAAGCGTGGCCTGCTGGAGCGTCGTCAGGCCAAGCTCGATGCGCGTGCCAAGTCGGTACATATGGCACCGGACGGAACCGCAGCACTGAATACGGTTTTGCCGATTGTTCAGCGTGCAGATGATGCCATTCTCAACATGATCCCGCGCAATCGCCGTCGTGCTTTTGTCGGTATTCTGGGACTGCTCGCCAATGTGGACTGGGCAGACTTTGAGGAGCTGGATTCTCCGGTCGATGTGAAGGCGAAGAAGAAGACGAACGACGCCAAGACCGAAGAGAAAAAGAAGAAAGAGAAGAAGAAAAAGAAGAAGGACAAAAAGGGCAAATAGCCCTTCAGCTTTTGTCTTTTTCAGAAGCACTCGCCTGCTCCAGCATGGCGAGCTTTTTCTTTGCGCTCATCATGCGGATAATGGTCCAGAGCGCGACCCCGCCCAGCGTGATTGCGGAGACCACATAGCTCGCCCAGATGAAGACATCGCCGGAATTGACCTGACCGGTAAGTGCTTCGTTCATGATCCGCTCCTGTTGAGACGTGCGAGCTTGGCTTCATACTGACGGTTCTGAATGTCGGCGCGCATGGCCGCCATGAGAAGAGCGCCGAACACGAACATCACCGCGAAGAGGTTATACAGCAGCGGCCAGAAGAACTCGCCCGCAAGGCTTGATCCGCTCATGGTGATGAAACCTGCTGGTTGATGGAGCGTGTTCCACCAGTCGACCGAGAATTTGATGATTGGCAGGTTCACCGCGCCAACGAGGCAGAGAATAGCGCCAGCGCGGGCCGCGTCTTGTTCGCGCTGGAACGCTGAACGCAGCGCCATATAGCCAAGAATGAGGAAGAGCTGGAACAGCATGCTGGTCAGGCGGGCATCCCATACCCAATAAGTGCCCCAGGTTGGACGGCCCCAGAGCGCGCCAGTGATGAGGCAGATGAAGGATAGCGCGGCAGCCGTCGGGGCTGCGCTTTTCGCGGCGACATCAGCCAGCGTGTGTTTGAGTGTCAGATAGAGAAGGCTGCCGACAGCCATAGTCGCATAGGCGGCCATGGAGACCATCGCGGCGGGCACGTGAATATACATGATCCGCGCGGTCGCGCCCTGATACTGTTCTTCCGGCACGAAGAAAATCGCCCAGACCCAGCCGGACGCAAGCATGACAATGCCAAGCCCTGCAAACACAGGCAGAAGCCATTTTGACAACGCCATAAAGCGGTGCGGATTTGCGAAAGTCGAAAACATGCGCGTGTCTCTATTCCAGTTTCAGTGCAAGTGACATTGCAAATGGTGAGATGGCAAGTGCGGCAAGGCTGTTTGCGGCAAGAAGGCTCAGGCCAGCGCCGAACGTCTCGCCAGTGAGGAGATGGTTGAGCTCCTCTGCGCCGAAGATCACAACCGGAACGAAGAGCGGCAAGACGAGAAGCGCAACGAGTGGTCCGCTGCGGCGAAGACCTGCTGTCAGAGAGGCGCCAACGCCGCCCCATAGGAAAATGGTTATGCTTCCTAGCAGGACAGGCAGGATGGTGGCCGCGCTGACTGTCTCTGCGCGCATCATAACGGCAGCAATTGGCGTGAGCAGCGCGATCGGCAAACCGGACACCAGCCAGTGTGCGGCGACCTTTACGAGTGTCACCAGTTCCATGGAGAGGCCTGCGAGACGTTGATGGTCCAGAGCGCCCGTCTCAAGGTCGGCCTGAAAAATACGCTCAAGGGTCGTCAGCGAGGCAAGACAAAGCGCCACGAAGATCAGGCCCGGACCGAGTGCCGATAGAAGACGGGGCTCTGTGCCAACGCCTAGCGGCGCAAGGAAAATCGTTCCGGCAAAGAAGGCTGCCGGCAGGAACAAACCTGAGCCGCCCGCCCATGCAAGCACCAGCTCGCGGCGGAAAATAGCGAGTACACCTCTCATTTTGCGTACTCCCCGAGATCCAGAATGGTGTCTGGCTGGAGTTCCAGCGGGTCGTGCAGCGCGGCGAGTATTGAACCGCCGGAGCCGAGATGTTCTCGCATCAGATCGCATAATAGCGCCTGACCGTGCACATCGAGCGCAGAAGCGGGCTCATCCAGAAGCCATAGCTTGCGCGGGGCGACGAGCGCGCGCGCGAGCGCAACGCGTTTCTTTTGTCCGGCAGAGAGAGAATAGGCGGGAACGTTCTGGCGAATGGTAAGTCCGACACGCTCAATAGCGGCGCTAATCCGGTCCCGAGGGGCGAAGTGCATGTCCGCCCAATCCTTCAAATGTGAGAGCGGCGTTTCGCTGGCACGAAGCCCGTGTTCATGGCCGAGAAAAAATGGGCCCTGATCGCGGAACTCTTCAGCGCGGGATACGTTCCCTGTTTCAGGTTCGATAAAGCCCGCAATAATTCGCAAAAGCGTTGTCTTACCTGTCCCGTTCGGCCCTTTAAGAGCAGCAAAGCAGCCACTAGATAAGATGAAGTCCAGACCAGAGAACAGTAAGCTATACCCTCTGACGGCTGTAAGGTTGCTGATTTGCAAGGCAAATTCGGAATTTAACGGGTCTTCAGACAAACTAGCTTCCAAACATGGCGACAGACGAATTGCAGGTGGCGTGCTGTGGCGATAAATAATCGTTCAACGGACCTCCACACTGACCACGTGTAGCCAGTTTGCATATACGCAGGAAGGAAGAAAAGCCCATGGCATCTCTCGACAGCTTCAAGTCCAAGAAAACACTTACCGTAGGCGACAAGACTTATACCTATTTCAGTCTCGAAGCAGCTGCGGCGAATGGCCTTGGTGATGTAACCAGTCTCCCGGCCTCTCTCAAAGTGCTTCTTGAGAACATGCTAAGGTTCGAGGATGGCATCACAGTCACCGCCGACGATATCAAAGCCTTTGCGGCATGGCTGACCGATAAGGGCTCTGCTCAGCACGAAATTGCTTATCGTCCAGCGCGCGTCCTCATGCAGGATTTCACCGGCGTTCCTGCCGTCGTTGACCTGGCTGCCATGCGCGATGCCGCCAAGGCGCTCGGCGCTGATCCGAAAGCCATTAACCCGCAAGTGCCTGTTGATCTCGTCATCGACCACTCGGTCATGGTGGACTATTTTGGCCATGCAGACTCGTTCGAAAAGAACGTGGCGCGTGAGTACGAACGTAACGCTGAACGTTATGAGTTCCTGAAATGGGGCCAGACCGCCTTTGAAAACTTCCGCGCTGTGCCTCCGGGCACAGGCATTTGTCACCAGGTCAACCTTGAGTATCTGGCCCGCACGGTCTGGACCAAAGACGAGGACGGCGAAACGGTCGCCTATCCGGATACCTGTGTGGGAACAGACTCTCACACGACAATGGTGAATGGCCTGTCTGTTCTCGGTTGGGGTGTTGGCGGCATCGAAGCTGAAGCGGCCATGCTCGGCCAGCCGGTCTCCATGCTGATCCCTGAGGTCATCGGTTTCAAACTCACCGGCAAACTTGCCGAGGGCGTTACAGCGACTGACCTCGTTCTGGTTGTCGTCGACATGCTTCGTGAGAAAGGCGTGGTTGGTAAGTTCGTTGAATTCTACGGTCCGGGCCTTGCCAATCTGTCTCTCGAAGATGAGGCTACGATCTCGAACATGGCGCCGGAATATGGCGCGACATGTGGCTTCTTCCCTGTTGATGATGAAACGCTCGACTATCTGAAAACAACCGGCCGCTCCGAAGAACAGATCGAACTCGTCAAAGCCTATGCGAAAGCGCAGGGTATGTGGCGCGCAGATATGGCAGACCCTGTCTACACCGATACGCTCGAGCTCGACATTTCTACTGTTCGTCCGAGCATTGCTGGCCCGAAACGCCCGCAAGACCGTATCATTCTGGACGACGCTGCCGACGCTTTTGCGACAACACTTGGCACCGAGTTCAACAAGCTCGATGAAGCGACCAAGCGCGCCAAAGTCGATGGCGAAGAGTATTCCATCGGTCATGGCGATGTAGTGATTGCAGCGATCACATCCTGTACGAATACGTCAAACCCGTCTGTCATGATCGCAGCTGGCCTTGTCGCCAAGAAAGCGGTTGAGCGGGGCCTCTCTGTGAAGCCATGGGTGAAGACGTCCCTCGCACCAGGCTCTCAGGTTGTGACAGATTATCTGGCGAAAGCCGGTCTGCAGGATGACCTCGACAAGCTCGGCTTCGACCTTGTCGGCTATGGTTGTACGACCTGTATCGGTAACTCCGGTCCGTTGCCGGAGAAAATCTCCAAAGCGATCAGCGAGGCTGACCTCGTCGCAACGTCAGTTCTCTCCGGTAACCGGAACTTTGAAGGCCGTGTGAACCCTGATGTTCGTGCGAACTATCTGGCAAGCCCGCCATTGGTTGTGGCTTACGCGCTGGCAGGCTCCATGAACATCAATCTCACTCAGGATCCGATCGGATATGATGATGAGAACGAGCCGGTATACCTCTCTGACCTCTGGCCTTCGAATGAAGAGATTACGGCTGTTGTTCGTGAATGCGTGACACCTGAAATGTTCGACACGCGTTATGGCGACGTCTTCAAAGGTGACGAGCACTGGCAAAAAATTGAAGTGAAAGGCGGCGAGACTTATGGCTGGCCTGAATCCACCTACGTCGCAAACCCACCTTACTTTGCAGGGATGACGATGGAGCCGGATGCAATCAACGACATCGAGAAAGCCAGTATTCTCGGCTTGTTCGCTGAATCCATCACGACAGACCACATCTCACCTGCCGGCAATATCAAAGCAGATAGTCCTGCTGGCCGCTGGCTGGCAGATAATGGTGTGCCGGTCTCCGAGTTTAACTCCTACGGCTCACGACGCGGTAATCATGAAGTCATGATGCGCGGTACGTTCGCCAATATCCGCATCAAGAACCAGATGGTTCCGGGCACAGAAGGCGGCGTCACCAAGCTCTGGCCTCAGGGCGACGTTATGTCGATCTATGATGCGGCGATGAAGTACAAAGATGCCGGTAAAGAGCTCGTTGTGTTTGCCGGTGAGCAATACGGTACAGGCTCATCACGTGACTGGGCAGCGAAAGGCACAAACCTTCTCGGTGTTCGGGCCGTTCTTGCAGACAGCTTTGAGCGTATTCACCGCTCCAACCTGATTGGTATGGGTGTGGTGCCGCTTCAGCTGCCGGAAGGCAAAGGCTGGAAAGACCTTGGCATGAAGGGCGATGAGATCGTCACGATCAAGGGCATTGCTGATCTGAAGCCGCGTCAGGATGTTGAGGTTCTGATCGAGTTCCCGAATGGCGAGCATGATATCGTTCTGGCGAAGCTTCGTATCGATACCCAAAACGAGCTGGATTACTTCAACCATGGCGGCATTCTGCACTATGTGCTGCGCAATCTGGCAAGCGAAGCAGGCTAAAACCTGCCCAAAATATAAGAAAAGGCCCCGTAGCCATGTGCCGCGGGGCTTTTTTCATGGGAACTGCTATTTGTCCTATTGGTCACAGCCAGTTGATTGGTAAGTGTGCGTCAGCTTAGCTAAATTGGTCCCATGAGAAAAACTGATTTCAGATCCCTGTTTTTATTGAGCGCCGGTGTGATGTGCCTGAATGGCCTGTCTGCACAGGCCGACTCTGTGACGTCACGTCCGATACTGGTTGAGCTGTTCTCAAGCCAGAGCTGCGTCGCGTGCCCGACTGCGAACGAAATTCTGATCGGGCTGACAGAAGAAGATCAGCATATTTTCCCTATCGTATGGTCCGTACCTTACTGGGAATATATGGGCGTCGAAGAGCCATACGCCGAGCCAGAGTTTCTTGTTCGTCAGCGTAATTATGCAGAAGCCTTTGACCTTCGCGGTCCGTACACGCCGCAGGTTGTTGTTGATGGCTGCACGCAAAATTCGGGCGTATCCGAATCCAATATTGTCGAACGTATCCATCATGTGGATCATGAGGTTGATCCGGGAACGCGTGTGCATGTGACGGATTCACGTGTTGAAATTTCAACGCCTCAGCCTGTTGCGCCTTCAGATATCTGGCTCGTCGGCTATCGTCCGGGCATTACAGTTCTCAGCCCTGACCGTGGTGGCAATTCCGGCACTGACCTGCCGCATATGAATATTGCAACCGGGCTGGAAAAAATCGGTACCTGGGATGGCACGTCCGGCGCCAGCTTCACTTTCGCATGCGAGCACGAAGCCTGTGTAGTTATTCTGCAGGAACAGGACTCCTACGAAATCCTCGATTTCGGCATGGTCCCGTTGGCGACGGGCTAAAGTTCCGGCGCGAGATCGAGCGCCGATAGCTCGTCGATACGGAACTCCCGTCCCGCGTATAGCTGCATCTCTTCGCCAAATCCCTCAAAGCGGAAGCGGACCCAGACGGCATCATTGTCCTGCAGGAGCTCTATCGCCTGCATGCGGTCATCGGCATAGTTGAAATAGATGGTGTAATAGGCCCGTGTCAGGCCTTCGCGGCGGACATCTTCAAATTCGAGCATCCTCGATGTGAAAATTGCGGCGTCTATGGTCGCATCTGATACGGCCTCGCCCTGATCGGTGACCCAGTTTTCACCATCTCGCAGAATGGCTGCCGTTTGACCGCCACCCTGAATGCTCATGGCGGTCACGTCATCTTGCGGGCGCGGAAGCGTGTCGTCTCCGAGCGACATCCAGCGCAGCGGGTTGTAAAGCGGGGGCAGAACTTGGTTCAGGCGCCAGGCCTGATCTTCGCCGCGGAGGCGACCGTATTGAGCAGCGCCTTTTCGCCCGAAAATGAAGATGTCGTCCTGCGCATCAATTCTGATGGCTGCGCCAAATCCGCCTTGGTCCGGGTCTGTCACGCCGATGCCGGCATGACGCTCTGGTAGCGCCGTAGAACGGGCTGCGGGCGCGAGGACCTGAAGCGCGTTCAACAGTTCAGCGACGCTGTCCTGTCGGGCAGGGAAGCCGGCTTTCTCGCGTAGAGTCCACGCATCGCCTGATCTGGCGAGCGTATAAACCTCTTCAGAAGTGGTGATCTCAATCTCCTGCGCGCTGGAAGTCGCGTCGCGTGAATAAAGCGGGCGCGCGTCAACAGAACTAAGCTGTGGCGCTGCGGTGAGGATGCTGTGCACCAGCAGAAACAGACAAAGCGCCAGAATGAAGAACGTTACGACAACGAAACGAGTTTTCGCAGGCATTTGCTCGATAAATGTCATCGTGAAAACCTCCTGACCCAAAGCCTGATGGTCGCGCTGAGCAGGAATGCGAGCAATGCAGGAAACCAGATTGTCCACCCGCGAAGCCATGCTTCCAGACCGTCAATTCTTTGTCGGAACTGACGCTGAAGATCGCGTAGCGCTTCGCGGGCTTCAAGGTATTCCGTCTGTAGGCGGACATTGGACGTTTCGTCCGTAGATTCGATTTCAGCTTCGAGCTCGAAAAGCCGGTCTTCAATGGATGTCTGTTCGGCGAGGTATAGGGTTTCAGCTTCGTTACGAAGTTCGGTTACCCGCGTCATAGGGCGAATTGCAGGTGGGCGGGCGCGCAGCCGGGCGAGTTCAGGATTTCCGGCGAACTGATCAATCGCAGTCATCAGGAAGGCGCGGTTGTCGGCAATCGTCGTGCCGTCCTGAGGATTTATATAGAAGGCATCGAAAAGAATATCCGTATCCGGAATAAACAGGATATTCGCCTGTTGTCCCTGACTTATAAAACCGGTGTTTGAATTCACTTCGCTTGCGGCGAGACGCGCCAGTACAGGGTCATCCGGCAAGTCCGGCTGTGGAGCGGCGGTAAAGAATGACGGGAATGAGCCACTCAGTCGCGCGGCAAGCGTGATGGCCCCTTCATGCGGTGACATGACATTTCTGGCAGTCGTCGGCGTAAGAGACACATTGCTGCGTGCGTCTGCAGAGATGAGAGCAGGTGTTTCGCTGGTGGAGACGAGCGGCGTAAGGCTGATCGCATCACTGTCATCAAAAACCAGATATCCCGCGGCCCCGAAGTTTATCGGTTGCCGGAGATTGGCGGTCAGAAAATCTTCCAGATCAAAGAGAGACGGATTAGGCGCGGGAAATATTGGTTGGCTGACGGTACGGCTTCCGGAGGCTGATTGCACCGTCACGGGCAGGCCGAGACTTTCATCGGCGACAATATCGCTCGTGAGCGTTAGCCCCCAGCCTGTCATCCAGTCACGCAAAGGCTCTGCGATCTGGCGGGTTTGATGCATGACCGGCTCAGGGTCTGCCATGACAATTAGATTGCCGCCCGACAGGAGATACTGATCGAGAAGATAGAGCGTGTAAGTGCTGAGGTGCTCCGGTTGGGCTATGATAATCGCTTCAAGACCGTCTGGCAGAGAGTACATATCGCCCGTCAACCAGCTCACCTGATACTGATCTTCTATCGCGCGCTGGATTGCTGATCTCTGACTACCGGTAATCGCGCCGTCGAGCGCCGGAATGTCTGACAGAATGCCAAGACGCGATCGCGTCACGCTATTCAGCTGGGAAATCATGCGCGCGACTTCGAACTCAAGACGATGGTCTTGTTCTGGCGCAAGGAATGGAATGGCTTTCTGATCATCGACCAGATTTCGTCCGCTCAAACCGAAATAGAGCGGGTCTACACCCTCGGTCGGAACGGCAGAGATACCTTGTGTGATCGCCAGGTCTTCGCCGGAAGAGAAGGGGGCGGGATTGATTGTCTGTATACGGATGTTTCCATTAGAAGCGACTGCGAAAGCGTTCAGAAGTGCCTCTACCCTGTCTGCGTGCGCGCGGATGTTCGGGTACTCAGATCCAATGTCTTCACTGTAGAAGAGTGTGAGATCAATCGGTTCTTCTACGGATGCCGCAAGCGCGCGTGCGCCGGGAGAGAGCGTATTCAGCTGATAACCTGTGACATCAATCCGGACTTGCCCGATGGTGAGATCGAGTGTTGCCCGCATTGCAGGAAAGCCCAGAAATAGAACGGCAAGTGTTGCGCCAGTCCAGCTTCGCCAGACTGGATGACCCGGTCTGCGGCGTGCATCGAGAAGCGTAACGCCCGCAATGCAGAACAGCGCCATCAGGCTGAGATAAATGAGTGGATCTGAAAGCCTTAGAACGCCGCGCTGGGCATTTGTCAGCAGCGAGAATAGCCCGAAACTATCAAGCCAGCCCGTCAAAAGGCGTGCGGGCAGGTTTCCGGCAATATCGGTGACAATGTTCAGTCCTGCGACCAGCAGGATGAGGTTTACGGTTACACCGAGCACAAGCGCGACGACTTGCTGCCGTGTTACGGCAGAGAAGGTCATTGAGATTATCAGAAAGAGCGCGCTGATCAGTATCAGATGCAGATAATTGAGCGCGATCAGCCCATGATCCGGCGCGCCCAGATAGCTGACGACAACCCAATAGGGGAGCGTTGCTGACAGAGCTGCGATGAGCACGGTGAGGCCTGCCACGGCTTTAGCAAGATGGATTTTAATCAGCGGGACGGGCGCCGTGAAATAGATATCTGACGAACGGCTCTTAAGGTCTTCGCTCCAGAGCCGCATGCCGATGGCGGGCGCTAGGATCGCCAGAAACCAGGGCTGGAACTGGAAGAGCGGGTCCAGATCGACCCGGGCGGTATCAAAAAAGCGGGCAATATTCCAGGTGGCGAGACCGGAAAGCAGCAGATACACGCCGATGAATACGTAAGCGAGCGGACTTGCGAAGAAGGCACGAAGTTCGCGTTTGCAGACAGACTTGAAAGCGCTCACGATTGTGCCTCCGCGTCTTGAAGAAGGTCCGCAAAGGCTGTTTTCAGAGTGCCGTCTGGCGCGCGCGCTGCAAGCGCAATGGTGCGGTCATCGAATACTTTTTTGCCTGCACTCAGAACGATTATCCGGTCACAGATCGCGCCAACGTCTTCAAGGCTATGGGTGGAGATCAGAAGGGTTTGCTCGTCCCTGTGACTTGCAAGGCTGTCCAGCACGCTGTCTTTCTGGAACGGGTCGAGACCATCTGTAGGCTCGTCCAGAAACAGGATTTTCGGGTTGCCGAGAAATGCGCCAGCGAGCGCGGTCCGGCGCTTATAGCCTTTGGACAAAGTCTCAATCGTCTTGGTGCGGACGTTTTCTAGACTAAAGCGTTTTATCGCGCTTGAGACATCATCTTCGGAAATACCAATCCGGAGCCCGGCGAGTGTTTTGAGGTGGGCTTCAACTGTCAGGTCTTCAAAAAGCGGCGCGCCTTCTGGCAGAAAGCCGAAGCAGGCCTGCGCGGCGCGTAGATTGGTTGAGAGATCGTGTCCGAGAATGCTGACGCTTCCCTCATCAGGCAGAAGCCGTCCGGTGAGAAGTGAAAGCGTTGTGGATTTGCCAGCACCATTGAGGCCCAGAAGGCCAACAATTTCGCCCTTATGCAATTCGAAGCTGACGCCATCCAGCGCGGTATGAGCGCGATAGCGTTTAGTTAGTTTCGATGCCGTTACAATCGTGTCCACACTGCCACTCCCATCCACGGGGAACATGCCACAGATTTGGTTACCAAAAAACGCGTTACCAGAGGCAACGCGTTTTGATTGGGGAGTTTCATCATGTGTCCCGTGTGAACGGGTGTCGGGTACCGGCATTAGCGAACGCCCAGGGGGCTGGGGGGCTGATGGGTCTGGAGCGAACACCTGCCAGCGCCCGACACTTTCAATATTGGGTATCGTGATAGGCAAAGAAGGGGGTGATTTGCGGCAAGTTTGTGTTTTTGATTAAATCTTCTTCACAAACAGACCCTCACTCTGGTCTAGTGAGTATGGAAGCGCATGGTGTCTGAATGAACGTTCAAACTCGTACGAATAACGCGAAAACTCACGAGCCGGTTTTCTTTCATCGGCTCGAACTCGATCAGATAATGGGCGTGTATGGCAGGATGGTCGCGGCCGGCGAGTGGCGGGATTACGCGCTCAACATGCATAAAGACCGCGCCGTCTTTTCCATTTTCAAGCGTGCCGCCGAAATGCCGATATATCGGGTAGAAAAACAGCCCGCATTGGCAAGACGCCAGGGGGCTTATTCAATTGTCTCTGCTGAAGGCGTGATTTTGAAACGCGGCCATGAGCTAAAAAGCGTCCTGGCCTTTTTCGACCGCAAACGCTTCAACGTGATCGGCTGACCCGAACTATCGTAGCAGGTTGACCAGAGACAGGTCCTGAATGGTGTTAAACACCGAAGCTGTCGCCTGATATTGCAGCTGTGCCTGATTGAGCTGTACCGCGACTTCCGCGAGATCTACATCGGTAATGTTAGCGGACAGAGATTCCAGAAGGTCACGTTCTGACGTGTGACGTTCAATCGCCGCATCAGTCTCATTGAGCACGCGGCCGTTTTTACCTTGCGCCTCAATCAAGCCCTCATAAACAGATTTCATCTGTGACAGAGCTGATTTGATTGCATCTTGCTGGGCTTGCGTCGGGTTCTCGGTGAATGGACCGTCCACGCTTTCAGCGAATATCTGAAGGTCACGCAGAATGGTCAGAGACTCTTGCGAAATTTCATGTGCGAGTGGCGCTTCGTCTACGAGGCGAGATTTGTCGATACGCACCTGAACGGCGCTCGCATCTGAATTCACGGCATCTGCGAGCGGATTATTGGCCAGATCGCTGATGGAATCGGCTACAATCGGTGCTTCGGTCGGAAGATTACCCCCGAACATGTATTTGCCGTTCAGTGTCGCGTTAAAAGAGGACTTCAGGTCAGAAAACGCGGCAGAAATATCGCTGCCGACCGATGAAAGGTCGCCAAGAGCCAGCGCGTTAGTGAGCTTTTCGCGAAGCGTGCCGACCACGTCAGCGGCGCGGCCGATATGTGCGTCCTGCAGATCAAGGCGTGTCGTCAGTTCTTCGGCTGACGCTTTATAGGCTTCGGCCTGCGCGCGCATACGGTCGAGGCTGACAACAGTGCGGGCATCCGAACCATAGCCTTTCAGGTCTTCGGCTTCACGCTGGGTGGCGGTCTTGCGCTGCGCGTCAAACAGTTCGCGCTGTGCGCGCTGCAAATCGGTCAGCGCGTTTGAATTGATCATGCTGGAGGCGATGCGTGTCATGCGAATTCAGGTCCTACACCATGTTTAACAGCGTATCGTACATGTCTTTCGACGCCTGAATGAGGCGCGAAGCTGCCGAATAGCTTTGTTGGAAGACGGTCATATTGACCATTTCTTCGTCCAGATTGACGCCCTCTGCAGATGCGCGGCGAAGCTTGGCTTCTTCTCTAAGCGCTTCTGAGGCCTCGGCTCTGTTCAAAAGCGTTGTCGCCTTGGAGCCTGCGTCGGACGCAATTTGAGCCGCCGCATCGGTGAGCGACAGATTGAGATATTCTGTGCCCTGCATAGTGCGTAGATTTACAGCGCTACCGAGTGCGCCCTGAAGCGCGAGTGCGCCGTCATTGCTGCCAGCCGCAACACCAACCGATCCAACTGCCGTTGCGGTGGTGTCGAACTTTGATGTCGCCAGAAGGCTTGGGCTGAGGCTGAGCTCGTCTTTGAGTGATAAGCCGCGTGCACGTTCGGCAGGGCCTTCTACGCCAAGGCCGAAAATGGCGCTGAGTGAGGTTCCGGTTGTGCCGCGAAGTGTCGTGTCCGAAATCACGTCGATAACCGCTACGCTTCCTGCGGTGTTCGGCGAAATGGTCAGGGTGCCATTTGCATCGAGCGATGCTGTTGCGAAGCTTCCCAGAACACCAGCGCCATTCAGATCATTGATAATGTCATCAAAGGTCGCGCCGCCCGGCGTGTAGGTAATCGACTGAATCAGGTCGCCATTTCCGTTCCGGATGCCGAAAGTGATGTCGCCGCTCGTGACACCATGAGTATCGGTGCCACTGAGACCGGTCTGATAAAATACCGGACGTGAGGTCGTCACGACATCATTGAGTCCGAAGAAGGCAGATACACCGCGGCCACCGCGATCGGATGGGTTGGTCGGGTCCTGTGCAACGGCTACGCCATTTGTGCCGGTGGCGCTCAGGCTCATCACGCCGTCTGTAAAGCTGACCGTCGCGGACCCGCCGAAAGCAGAGTTCAGGGCAGAGGCAAACCCGGCCACTGTGCCGCCCATTGCGGTTACGCCACCAGCGGATGTTGTCAGTGTTCCGGCACCAAAATCGACCTGAACAGACTCAATCGTGCGTCCCGACGAATCGACGACGGCGAATGTCGCTGCGCCAGTAAAGTTCAATGCGTCTGTTCCAAGCAGGCCCGTCTCTCTACCGGTCAGGCTGGTCGGTGCAGGAACGGCTGTGCCCTCATTGTGTGCCTGATTGAGCTGGTCTGCGAGCGCGGAGGCATATTCACCCAGAGAGTAGGCAAGATCAGGCAGATCTGAATCACGGGCTGTCAGCAAGCCGCGAATTTCGCCGGATTGAATCTGGCGCGTTACATCGAGCTCGGCATCGGACCCTGCAGGCGAAATAGAGACACCGGGATAACGTGCACCATCAGTGCTCTGATTAACGGCTAGCTCTGCCGCACGGTGGTCGACAAGCAGAAGTCCTGAAGTTGTGCGCAGTTCCACACCGCCCAGCTCGCGCTGGGTCACTTTGAAGTCGATATAGCCAGCCAGCTGGTCCATGAGCTGGCTTTGCTGGGTTTCTGCGCCGGTCGCATCGGCACCTGCCATTTTGAACTTCTGGATTTCGGCGTTCAGAAGGGAAATCTGGCTCAGAACCTGGTTGGTGTCTGAAACCGCGACCGTCAGCTTCTGGTGCGCTTCGTCGCGCAGACCATCAATTGTTTCGAATGTCGCCTGAATGTCCTGGAAGGTCGCATTCACGGATGACACAAAATCAGTTTTACGAAGCGAGGAAGAGGCATCGCTCGCGAGTGCGGCGGCATCAGACATGAGATTGTCGACTGCCGCAAACATGGATGTTGAACTCGTCGGGTCGCCGAAACCTGCCTGTGCGCGATCAAGAAGCCCTGCTGTTGCTTGATACTGCCCGGCATTGGAAATACCTGCGAGATGCGCCGCGGCGAGAAATCTGTCTGCTGCGCGCTGAACGATAAGCTCGACGCCAGTGCCCTGACCGTTAAGGACGGTCTGAGCTGTGCGAGCATCCTGACGCACATAGCCTTCAGTATTGACGTTGGCGATATTGTTAGAGGTGACGCGCAGCGCTGATTGGTTCGCCAGAAGTGCGCTCAGCCCTGTATTCATTATACTGTTTACGCTCATCGGATCACCCGCTGAATTCAAGTCTGCTCTTTCGCTAAGGCGCTCTTCGCCTGCGCGCGCACGTACTCATACAGGGGTAGATTTTATGGAGCGGACATTTCGCAATCCTTTACAAGGTGCAAAAAATATTCCTGCGTGAAATCAACTATTTGGAAGGAATGCTTACCGGGGCAGAGGGCAGTTTTTACCGTTCTACCCGGCAAAAAATGTTGCCGTGATTGATGTAAATGGGGAGGCAATTTTGGCTAATCCACATAGTGCTCTGTTTTTATTGTGATTAAAATCGTTAAAATCGGTCAATAAATCTGGCCAGCCGATTGCTTTTAATCTCTTCGGCGCGATGCGCGCTGTGGAGATGTAAATGAATATTGTGCCATTTGGCCTTTCTGTTGCGAAAACTGTTACCGATGATCCGTCGCGCGCTTTCGATGGCGATGCCGGTGAATTTGCGATGCTGCTCGAGCAAAGCAATGGCTCACAGAAGGCTGTTGGTACGTCCTATACCGATAGCTTCGTGTCTCCCGAAGTTCAGGCTTTATTTGCGGCATCTGCAGCGCAGGCGATTCCTTCACAATCCTCCGGGCCTCTCACCGGAGTGGCGCCTCCGCAGCCGTCCGAATTGGCGGTCAATGCCGATGGTTCCAAAATCAGAACCGATACAGCGCTGAGTAACCCCATATATAAAGACACGGCTTTTGCTAGCGGTTGGGCGCGGCCTCAAATTGACAGTCAGGCTGCAAACCAGCTTGCAGGAGACGCTGGAAATTCCGCTGACGCCACAGCCACAGCCACAGCGCCTAATAAAGCGGGTGGATCAGCACTTGATGCGCTGACGCAGAACGGAAATGGCGCTCGACCTGCCATAGCAACCGGACGTGTGCCGGTTGAAATTTCTGGTCAGGGCCAGGCCGTGGGTGAAACTCTGAAATCAGCTGCTCCCGCCAACACGTCGATTCCTTTGAACGGTTTGACGTCACAGGGCGCCGAAACGGCATTGAAGCAAGCACTACCTGAAAGCAATTCATTTGCGGCGGCAACGGCTTCCGTCTCTCAAACGGCAGACGGTAAAGCGGCATCTGGTTCTGCGCCGAGCGGAGGCGCAGCAACATCATCAGCAGGAATCCAGGACGGCGCCTCATCGCAGACTGGTTCTCAATCATCTTCAGGGCAGGGAAATGGCCAGCAAGGCCAGTCAGGACCACAGACGCAGGCAGCTGCTCAGGCAGTTTCATCTTCTAAGGAGCTGGCTGCGTCTGAACTTCTGCCCGAAGAGTTTGTACAGGAAATGGACCTCGCCGAAGCTGATGCTGGCGATATGCAGATGACCGAGGCGCAGCGCAGCGCCGCGCGCGCCGATGCGGCGCTGCCTGCTCATCTTCGCGGTTCAGCGGCGACACAAGCGGCGGTTCTGGCGCAGGTCAGCCAGAAATTGCTGCAAAAGTTTGATGGCAAGACATCACGCTTTGAAATCCGTCTTGATCCGGCAGAACTTGGCAAGGTGGATGTGCGCATTGAGGTCGATCGTGATGGCCGGGTGCAGGCTGTGCTGGCAGCAAAAGATGCCGTTGCAGCTGACGCGTTGACCCGCGGTCTGCGATCTCTCGAGAACGCACTTACCCAGGCCGGTTTCGATCTTGGGGATAACGGCGTTCAGGTAGAACTTGATCAGAACAATAGTAAGAAATCGTTCACTCACTCCGGTGATAGTGAAGACCAGGCGGAGCTGCAGCAGGCAGCATCCGACACAGAGCAGCAACCGGCAGAAGCGCGGACTGTGACACCTCAGATTCAGGCATGGTCGAGACAGCGTCTCGATGTGAAAGCCTAGGAGCCAACTTAGATGGTTGATGTGGTTTCAACAGTCAGCGGAATTCAAAACCAGGCATCGAGCGCGTCCGCGTCTCTGTCTGCAAACTTTGATACCTTCCTCAATCTTCTGACAGCGCAGCTTCAGAATCAGGACCCGCTGGAGCCGGTGGATTCAAGTGAATTCACAAATCAGCTCGTTCAGTTTTCGGGCGTAGAACAGCAAATCCAGACGAACCAGAATATGGCGCAGCTGATCCAGCTGACGAACAATTCCACGGTTGCAGGTCTGTCCGGTTATCTGGGGCAGATTGTCGAGATCGATTCACTCGTTGGCGAATTGGGCGCTGATGGAATTGAGTGGCGTTATGACATGCCGGAAGGCGTCAAAGGCGCCAAGGTTTCCATTCAGGATCAGCGCGGCAACGTAATTTACTCTCAGGAGCTGAGCACGACCGAAGGCACAGCAAGCTTTGAGTGGGATGGTGAAACCACGAGTGGCTCTGACCGTGAGGATGGGTTCTACCAGATGATTATTCAGGCCACGGATTCCACCGGGGAGGCCGTGAATGTGCCGGCCCGTGTCCGGGCTCAGGTCTCAGGCATTGACCTGACGACCGACCAGACGGCGATCTCAACGACCGCCGGCGCTTTCTATTTCGATCAGGTACTCAGACTGGCAGCCGCCAGCTAAGCCCGAATTTGAATAATAAGGCGGGTTAAAATGACCGGCCACGCTAATGCGAAACGGACCACGAAGGGTCGACACATGAACAATGTGATGATGGGATCTTTCAAGGAGTAACTCAGTTATGAGTATCAACACAGCTCTTCTGGCTGGCACATCCGGCCTGCGTGCAAACGCATCAGCACTCGCTGTAACATCTGACAATATTGCGAACGCAAACACGGTTGGCTTCAAGCGCCAGCGATCCGATTTTACCGCCCTGCTTCTGCAACAGGATCAATTCTCCAGCTATAATGCGGGCGGCGTTATAGCTTCGAACCGTACAATGGTTGAAGAGCAGGGCGCGCTGGAAAGCAGCTCTTTCTCTACCCACCTCGCTATCGCTGGTGACGGCATGTTTGTCACGCGTCAGAAAGCGGCTAACGCAACCACATCTGACGGGTATTTCTTTACACGCGCAGGCCAGTTCGAGCCTGACAGCGAAGGCTATCTGGCGAACACGTCCGGCTATTACCTCTATGGCTGGCCGGTTGATGAAACAAACCCGATCCCGACAGGCCCGACCGACCTTTCCGTTCTTGAACCGGTTCGCGTGTCCAATATTGGTGGTGCGGCTCAGGCGACAGAGAATATATCTTTCTCAGCGAACCTCGAGGCGTCTCAGACAATCAATCCTGCAGCGGGCACGTATGACCTTGCGACCAACCCGAATGTGAGCATGGCGTCAGGTGACTTCACGCCGGACTTCCAGAGCACGGTTCAGATTTATGATTCGCTCGGCGGCATCCGCGCGCTGGCTATGTCGTTCATGAAATCCCCGACTGCGAATGAGTGGTTTGCCGAAGTTCACGTAGTTCCTGCATCAGATCTTCAGGCGACAGGTCGCCCTGACGGTCTTCTGGCGAGCGGCGTTGTCGCGTTTACGTCTGATGGTCAATTGGATCTCGCAAACTCGACCTTGCCGAGCACGATCGATATTCTGGCGTCCAATGCGACGGCGACGGACCCGCAAATCGGCTGGGCGACAGCTTCCGGTCTCGCAGCGCAAACGCTTAACCTTGATATTGGCGGCGCGCTAACCGCTGGTGGCCTTACGCAATACGACACGCCGAACGAGCTGGTCGAATCAACAGTAGATGGCCGTGCATATGGCGTCCTGTCTTCGGTTGAGGTGGATAAGGACGGTTATGTGAACGCGCTTTTCACAAACGGCCTGTCCCGCTCTATTTATCAGCTTCCGCTGGCGACCTTCCCGAATATGTCTGGCCTCAACCTTGAGCCGGGCGGCGCATTTTCTGCGGCTCCTGATTCGGGTCAGCTGAATATGAAGGCTGCAAACGAAGGCGGCTCTGGCGCAGTTCAGTCTCGTGCGCTTGAAGCATCAACTGTGGATCTCGCCGAAGAGTTTACAACGCTCATCGTGACGCAGCGGGCTTACTCGGCAAGTTCTAAAATTGTTACAACTGCCGATGAGATGCTGGACGAGCTTATTCGTATCAAGCGATAGTAAGTCTTAAATCTGCGAGTTAGTCGCAGAATAAAAAACGCTTTAAAACCGGGGGCTTAGGCTCCCGGTTTATGGTTTATAGGCGCGTGAAATTTACCGGAAGTTTCCATTAATTCCAAACGCGCGCTCAAGTCTGACCTTAAAACTCTGCCTGTATAACCAGACCATCGACAAACCGAGCCACAAAAAGAAGGGCTTTGATGATGGTGCATGAATCGCAGGTGATCACATCAGTTCCGGGACCAGACGGAAAGCAGATCACACTTAAGGATCTTCCAGAACCCACGATCCGTCGTTGGGTAACTCGCCGCAAGGCGGAAGTTGTTGCCGCCGTACGTGGCGGGCTTCTGACGCTCAAGGAAGCGTGCGAGCGTTACAATCTCAGCGAGGAAGAATTTTCCGGCTGGCAGAAGCTTTATGACCGTCATGGGTCGAAAGGACTGCGAGTTACACGCGTACAACAGTACCGCGGCTGATAAAAAACATTCTGTCTTAACGACTTTGTTAAGCCCTCCTTTACGGTGAGGTGGGAAATTCCTGCCTAGCACTTCGTAAAAAACGGGTTTGGCTAGGCATTTATGGCTGAGACAGAATCAAAAAAATCCGGATTTTCCATCGCCGGCATAGGGCAGACCCGAATCATTGCGGGTCTTATCGTCCTTGCTATTGTCGGCGGTGTTATGTCTTCGTTGTTCCTGCGGACAGGTTCAGCGCAACAGGCACTACTCTATTCCGGTCTGGAACTCGCGGAAGCGTCCCAGATCGCAGAGCGCCTCGATCAGTCCAACATCCGATATGATATGCGCGGCGATGGGTCTTCCATCTTCGTAGCCCGCGATCAGGTCATGGACGCGCGCATGATGCTGTCCAGCGAAGGTCTGCCGTCTCGCGGATCTGTCGGCTATGAAATTTTTGACCAGCAGGACGCGCTCGGCGCGACGACATTCGTTCAGAACGTAAATCGGGTCCGTGCGCTTGAGGGCGAGCTTGCCCGCACGATTACCAATCTGGATAATGTCCGCTCTGCGCGGGTTCACCTGGTTCTGCCAGAACGACGCCTGTTTGAGCGCGACGCCTCGGCAACAACTGCCTCTATCGTCGTGGATATTGTCGGCCGGTCTCTGGACGCGGCGCAGATTCGGGCGATTCGAAATCTTGCAGCGGGTGCGGTTCCAAGCCTTGAGCCCGATCATGTGACGCTTCTTGATGGTCAGGGCCGACTTCTTGCGGCCGCAGCCAGCGACGCAAATGGTTCGATTGGTGGCATGACGGCAGACGAACGCCGCGCCATGATTGAAGAAGAGCTCCGTCAGAAAGTGCTGGATCAACTCGAACCGGTTGTGGGCGCGGGCGCTGCGCGTGTTCAAATCAGCGCAGATGTCGACTTTAATCGTGTGACACGTTCATCTGAGTTGTTTGATCCGGAAGGACGCGTTGTTCGGTCTACCCAGACTGTAGAAGAATCATCTGCCGACCGTATTCGTGGCCGTCAGGAAGCAACAACGGTCGAGCAAAACCTGCCGGATGCTGAAGATGCAGGTGCAGATGGCCCGACTGAAGACCGGTCTACATCCCGCACCGAAGAAACGATCAACTACGAGATCTCGCGTACGACGCAGACCGAAGTCGTCGAAGGCGGCGCGATCAATCGTCTGTCTATCGCTGTGGCAATCGACAATATGCGGACGGTTACTGCCGGTGAAGATGGCGCAGAGATTGTGAACTTCGCACCGCGCTCCGAGGCTGATATGGCGCAGATTGCTGCCCTTGTTCGCTCTGCTGTTGGCTATAATCAGACGCGCGGCGACGTTGTTGAAGTTGTGAACATCCAGTTTGCTCAGCCGGACCTCACACTTGGTACCGCGGCAAGCTCTGGTGGATTCCTCGATTTCACCAAGAATGACATTATGCGCGCGGTTGAACTCATCGCGCTGTTCATTGGCGGTCTGGCCGTTGTGTTCTTTGTTCTGCGTCCACTGATTTCGGGCCTTTTGAGCGGCCCGTCTTCCCCGGCAACCCGTTCATCAGGTGGTGAGCGCATTACAGCTGAAGGCTATTCAGCAGGCGCGCTTCCGGCACCGTCTGACGCGGGCCGTGCATCTGCCAGCGAACTTGAGCATTCGATTGATGTTGCGAATGTCAGCGGTCAGGTGAAGGCATCTTCTATGAAGAAGATTGCTGAGATGATCGACCAGCATCCGGATGAGTCGGTTTCGATTCTCCGGACCTGGCTGAACGAATCTGATCAGAGGGCCTTCTGATGTCGAAGGAAACAGAAGCCCTTGCAGAACTCGTCACAGCCAACATCGCCGGCAATACTCCGGCGAATGCGGGTATCAGCCTGAAAATTCGTAACCGGATTCAGGGGATGACGGGCGCTGAAAAGTCTGCCGTTATTCTGATGGCGCTCGGTGAAAACATGGCGCCGGTCTGGGAAAAGCTGGGCGAAGACGAGATTCGTGAGATCTCACACGCCATGTCCGGTCTTGGTGTTGTAGAAGCCGAACTCGTTGAGAGCCTGATCTCTGACTTCGTCTCCAAGATGACCAATCAGGGCAATATCATGGGGTCTTACGAGCAGACGCAAAAGCTGCTCATGAACTTCCTGCCGCCTGAAAAGGTGGACGCTCTGATGGAAGAGATTCGCGGTCCTGCGGGTCGAACCATGTGGGACAAGCTCGGCAATGTGAACGAGGTCGTTCTCGCGAACTATCTAAAGAACGAGTACCCGCAGACCGTTGCGGTGGTTCTCTCCAAAGTTAAGGCGGACCATGCAGCGCGCGTGCTTGCGGCGCTGCCGGAAGAATTCGCAATCGAGTGCGTTCAGCGTATGCTGCGTATGGAACCTGTTCAGCGTGAAATCCTCGATAAAATCGAGAATACGCTGCGCTCGGAGTTCATGTCCAACCTCGCACGCACATCGAAACGAGACAGCCACGAGTTGATGGCGGAAATCTTCAACAGCTTTGACCGTCAGACCGAGGGCCGCTTCCTGAACAGTCTCGAGGAACGCAATCGCGAGAGCTCGGACAAGATCCGCGCGCTTATGTTTGTCTTCGAAGACCTCTCAAAACTCGATCCGGGTGGTATTCAGACGCTTCTGCGCGGCGTCGAGAAAGACAAGCTTGCGCTGGCGCTCAAAGGTGCATCCGACGATCTTCGCGATCTGTTCCTGTCCAACATGTCTGAACGCGCTGCGAAGCTGCTCAAGGACGACATGCAGGCCCTCGGCCCTGTACGTCTGAAGGATGTCGATCAGGCGCAAACCGAAATGGTATTCACGGCGAAAGACCTCGCAGCCCGCGGCGAGATCATGCTGTCAGAAGGTGGAGGCGATGATGAGCTCATCTACTAACGCTGACGCATTCTCTTTTGACACCGAGTTCGGCGCTGATGGCACAGTCCTGCAGGAGGGCGGCCGTTTCAAGCGCTACACTCAGGCTGAAATGGACGCAGCCGTCGAGGCCGCACGTCAGGAAGCCATGGCGTCTTCCGAGGCGCAGATGCACCGTCAGGTGGAGGCTTCTGTTCAGGCGCTGGTTCAACATGTCAGCCCGACCTTGCCGTTCGCTATGTCGATTGCCGATGACTTGCGCAAACAGGCCGCTGAACTCGCGCTTATGATGGGGCGTAAACTCGCCGCTGAAGCCATTGCAGCCTTTCCGCAGGAAGCCGTGCAGGCCGCGCTCGCTGAAGCCGTTTCCGATCTGCCGATGAACGCAGTCGTGACGTTGAAAATTTCGCCTGATCTGGAGGCGCTTGTCGCGCCGGTTGTCGAGGCCAGAACGCCTCCGGGCACAGATATCAGACTTGTTGCAGATCCTATGGCAGCTCCGGGTGCATGGACGCTTGAATGGGCGTCCGGCGCGGTGAGCCAGGACCCGGAAATGCTCGCAGAGAAGCTGGAGCAAATCGTTCGCAGCCATCTGACACAACCCCTTGAGCCACAGGGCGACCTGTTCGCCACCGTGGCATGATTGAAGAGAGTGTATCTTGAGTAACGACGACGCTTTAAACCTGCCGGAACTTGAAAACACCGGAGCCCCGGCTTCCACGCCGTCTCAGCGTTCGGAAGAGAAGGCTGCTGCCGATCTGGAGCCCGTCTTTGACGTTCCGGTCAATATTCAGGCCGTACTCGGTCGCACTCAGATGGAAGTGTCAGAGCTCCTGCGCCTCGCGCCGGGCTCGCTTCTCGAGCTTGATCGCCGCGTTGGTGAAGCCATCGATATTTACGTCAATAACCGGCTCGTTGCCCGTGGTGAGATCGTCCTCGTTGATGACCGCCTCGGTGTGACAATGACGGAAATCATCAAGGATGGGGAGGGTGTGAACTAATGGCCCGTCTCGCCTCTTACCCCCCTGTAAAAGTGTCTATTGAAGGAGCCCGCCCATGCGCGTGATGATGATCGGAAATCTGGGAGGTCAGCTTTCGGTCGCTTCGAAGATCGCGTTCGATCGCGGGGCGAAAGTCACCCATTTCGACCAGATCGAGCAGGCGCTTTCGGCTCTGCGGGCCGGTCGCGGTGCAGACCTGATCATGGCGGACTACAATCTGGACCTGTCCAGCCTGACATCTGCGCTGGATGCAGAACGGATTGCGGTTCCAGTCGTGGCTTGCGGCGTTGAGGCCGACGCGACGGGCGCTGCGAATGCGATCCGTGCCGGTGCGCGCGAATTCATTCCGCTGCCGCCAGATCCGGACATGATCGCCGCCGTACTTGAAGCGGTTGCCGATGACGAACGTCCGATGATCGTATCCGATCCGGCGATGCAGCGCGTTATTCAGCTTGCTGACCAGATTGCAGGGAGTGAAGCCAGCGTACTCATCACCGGTGAGAGCGGTGTCGGTAAAGAAGTCATGGCGCGCTATGTGCACAAGCAGTCACGCCGGGCCTCCAAGCCGTTCATCTCGGTGAACTGTGCGGCTATTCCTGAAAACCTTCTGGAATCAGAACTTTTCGGTCACGAGAAGGGTGCGTTTACGGGTGCTGTCACACGCCGTATCGGTAAGTTTGAAGAGGCCGATGGCGGCACGCTTCTGCTGGACGAGATTTCCGAAATGGATGCGCGCCTTCAGGCAAAACTCCTGCGCGCTATTCAGGAACGCGAGATTGATCGCGTTGGTGGCTCTAAGCCGATCAAGGTCAATATCCGTATTCTTGCGACGTCCAACCGGAACCTTGCAGACGCTGTGAAGGAAGGCATCTTCCGCGAAGACCTTCTTTATCGCCTCAACGTTGTGAACCTTCGTATTCCGCCGCTGCGTGAGCGCAAACTCGATGCGGTTGAGCTGGCAAATTACTTCGTCGAGAAATACGCGGCGGCCAATGGCCTTTCGGGCAAACAGCTTTCAGACGAAGCGCGCGAATGCGTTCAGGCGCATGACTGGCCAGGCAATGTTCGTGAACTTGAAAACGCGATGCACCGCGCTGTGCTTCTCTCCGTGGGCGATGTCATTGATGCTGAAGCAATCCGCTCGCCAGATGGTCTTGAGCCGGTGGCAGCGTCCAGCCACCCAATGCCGACTGGTAATCCGGTCGTCGATGCGGCGACGCAGTCAGCGTCAGCGCTCAACACATCTCTGGTTGGTCGTACTGTTGCTGATGTCGAACAGGATCTGATCCTTGATACGCTCAGCCATTGCCTTGGTAACCGTACACACGCCGCGAACATCCTGGGCATTTCGATCCGCACGCTTCGCAATAAGCTGAAAGCCTATTCGGAAGCGGGCGTAGACGTCCCGCAACCGGGCGAAGTTCGCGAAGCAATCTAGGCGTCATGAGAGTAGGTAACGGGTTTGGCTGATACGACGTCATCTCAGGGTCTTTCAGAAGGCAACGCAGCCGGCGGTGGTTTGCGTATTGGTGGATTTGACGTCCAGGCCTTTCTGACGTCCGGCCTCAAGAGCGAGGTGGCCATGGGGGTCGGGGTTCTTGCCCTGATCATCATGCTGATCATGCCTATGCCGAGCATTCTGCTCGACATGATGCTGGCCGTTTCCATTACCTTCTCTGTTCTGGTTCTGATGACAGCGCTTCTTATCAAGAAGCCGCTTGAGTTCAGTGCCTTTCCGGCAGTTCTGTTGATCGCGACGCTCCTGCGACTTGGCCTGAATATGGCCTCAACACGGCTTATCCTCTCCAACGGCGCTCAGGGACCTGATGCGGCCGGTGATGTCATCAAGGCGTTCGGCTCGTTCGTGATGGGCGGTAATTACGTCATCGGCGTTATTATCTTCATCATTCTGGTGATTGTGAACTTCGTCGTGATCTCCAAAGGTTCTGGCCGTATCGCCGAAGTCGCAGCCCGCTTCACGCTTGATGCCATGCCGGGCAAACAGATGGCGATTGATGCTGACCTGTCTGCAGGCCTGATCAATGAAGAAGAGGCTCGCGAGCGCCGTAAAACCGTTGAAGGTGAAAGCAATTTCTTCGGTGCCATGGATGGTGCCTCGAAATTTGTCCGTGGTGACGCGGTCGCAGGCCTTTTGATTACAGCCATCAACATAATTGGCGGCATCATTATCGGTGTGGCGCAGGAAGGCCTAGCCTTCGACACTGCTGCCGATACCTATACCCGTCTGACAATCGGCGACGGTCTGGTCAGCCAGATTCCAGCTCTGATTATCTCGATCGCCGCGGGTCTTCTCGTTTCTAAAGCCGGTCTTGATGGTCCTGCCGATAAGGCGTTCGGCACGCAGCTGATGAGCAATCCGCTCGGACTTTATATGGTCGCTGGCGCAGCCTTTTTTGCGGGTGTCCTGCCTGGCATGCCAATCATTCCGTTTTTCGCGCTTGCTGGTTCGCTTGGCTATATGGGTTACCGTGTAGATAAACAGAACAAGGAAGCTGCCGAACAGGACAAGATCGCAGAGGCGATCAAGACCGAGAAAGCCGCTGAACCAAAAGAAGCGCCAATCTCTGATTCTCTTGCCGTTGATGACCTCAAGATCGAACTCGGCTTCGGTCTGGTGGCGCTCATCAATGAGACCAAAGGCCGTAAGCTGACAGATCAGGTCAAGGCCGTCCGTCGCCAGATTGCGGCTGAATTTGGCTTTGTTGCGCCGTCTGTGCGCATTGTCGACAATCTGGAACTGCCGTCTGAATCCTATCATATCTGCGTTAAGGAAATTGTGGCCGGTGATGGCCGTCTGAAGCTCAATCATCACCTCGCCATGGACGCGATGGGTAATGCCTCACCGATCTCTGGTGAGCGCGTCACAGAGCCTGTTTTCGGGCTTCCTGCGATCTGGGTAGACGAAGCGCGCAAGGAAGATGCTGCGATTAACGGCTATACGGTTGTTGATCCGGCAACTGTACTTACGACGCATTTTACCGAAATTGTTAAGGAAAATATGGCTGAATTGCTCTCATTCGCCGCGGTCAAATCCCTTCTGGATGACCTGCCGCAGGAGCAGAAAGCCTTGGTCGCAGATATCGTACCAAACCAGCTCAGCACTTCAGGCATTCAGCGCGTTCTTCAGAACCTGCTGCGCGAATTTGTGTCTATCCGTGATCTGCCGACAATTCTGGAGGGAATTGCCGAAGCAGCATCTGCCAATAAGGATATGACCTTTATTACAGAGCATGTGCGGTCACGTCTGGGCCGACAGCTTTGCCATGTGAATTCCGATGAAACCGGACAGCTTCCGGTCATCACAATGTCTCCGGGGTGGGAACAGACCTTCGCAAACGCCATTGTCGGGCAGGGATCAGAGCGCCAGCTTGCGCTTGAACCGTCCCGTCTTCACGCGTTTGCCGGTGAGGTCCGACAGGCCTTTGACAAGGCCAGCCAGCAAGGCATGACGCCTGTGCTTCTGACGAGTGCTGCGATCCGACCGTTTGTACAGTCGCTGATCGATCGCTTCCGTCCGAAGACACCAGTCCTGTCTCAGAATGAAATTCATCCCAAAGCGCGCTTGCGCGCTGCCGGGACGGTTTAGGGGGAGTAGCGGCCATGAAGATGAAGCTTTACTCGGCGGCCACCAGGGAGGAAGCGGTAGCTCTCGCTTTCGCCGATATGGGTCAGGATGCAGTTATCCTGTCCGAATGGGAGGCCGAAACAGGTTATGAGGTCCGCGCCGGGGTGGAGCGGGCCACACAACGGGTTGCGCCGAAATTTGAATTAAAGGCGGAGCCAAGACCTTCGCCGGTTCTGCAGCTCAACCGCTATCGCGAGCAGCTGAAAGATATTCTCTCATGGCATGGTGCGCCGGACGGGTTCTCTGACGTTCTGGCAACAACGGGCGCACGCCTCGTTGATGCAAATACCGATCTCTCAAACGGTTTCGTTTATGCGCTGGAAGGTATGGTCGGCTATTCGCCCATCACGCCAGGCCTTGAGCGTCCAATAATGCTGGTAGGTCCGCCGGGTTCAGGTAAAACGTCTACGGCTGCAAAGTTTATCCGCCGGTCACAGGCTGCCAACTGCGAAGCCGTTCCGATTGTCGCCGACTTTGATGCGACGTCCGGTTCGTCCCAGCTTGCAGCTTACCTGCAGCGCGATGTCGGCAAGGTGCCAACGTCGCTTACGCCTGACCAGCTGCTTAAAAGTTATGACCGGATTCGCGCGCTTGGCCGCGGTATGGTCATTGATACCCCCCCGATCAACCCGACAGATTCAGAGGATCTGGATCGACTTCGCGACCTTATTACCCTCGTCGATGCGGAGCCGGTTCTAGTTATTTCTGCAGAAGGCCATCCGCTGGATCTGGAAGATAATATAAAAGCCTTTGCAGAACTCGGTATTCGACGTTGCATCATTACCAAACTCGATGTTGTAAAGCGCCGCGGAAGCGTTTTGTACGCTATCGCGAACGCCAGACTTAATATCTCGCATCTCTCACTGACCCCATTTATCGGCGGGGGCTTAATCCCTGCCACATCTAATCGTCTCGCCCGCATACTCCTCGAGCATGCGCCAGGTGCAGAATCCCTGAAAGGAGCCGCGTAATGAGTTTCGGCTTTCGTAGACAAAAAGAAACGGCAGGACCGCAATCTCGCGTTCAGCCGGCATCAATCATCGCTGTTGCGTCCGGTAAGGGCGGGGTAGGGAAGACCTTCCTGTCTACCGCGCTGGCAGGCGCCCTGGCCAAAGCCGGGCGACGAACGCTTCTGGTAGATGGTGACCTGGGGCTTGCGAACGTAGACGTTCACCTTGGTATTGCTCCGGAAACAGACCTTGCGGCCGTCATTGCAGGCTGGGTAGAGCTTGAACACGCTGTAACGCCGGTCTCGGGCGGCGTTGCCGAAGGTGGTTTCGATGTGCTTCCGGGCCGTTCAGGATCAGGTGCCATGGCCGCGCTTCCTCAGGAAGAGGTTGCCCGCCTCGCAGCGGGTCTGACAGCGCTCGCGCTTCAGTATGATCACGTACTCGTCGACCTTGCCGCGGGCCTTGAAACCAACGTAATGCGTCTTGCCCGCTCGGCTGACCGCACACTCGTCGTGGTGACTGACGATCCGGCATCCATGACGGACGCGTATGCCTTTATCAAGGTCATGAAGGGCTATGCGCCATCTGTTCAGCCGATCATCGTGATCAACCAGGCTGACAACCGTCAACGTGGCCGCCAGACGTATGAGGCGATTGCCAAAGCCTGCCAGACCTTCCTTGGTTTCCGCCCGCCGCTGGCTGGTATCGTCACGCGCGATCCGAATGTACGTGAAGCCCTACGCAACCAGATTCCGATCATGGAGCGCTGGTCTACAACACGTGCAGCGGTTGATGCGGCGCAGATCGCAGAATCGCTCATCCGTGGGTGGGAACTTCCAACCAGCGACGAGGACCGTCCACGCGCCTGATCAACGCGCGCAACTTTAAGCGCGTTGATCCTTAACCGGCTGTACCGGCACAATCCCTTGGGGTGTGTCCATCCGGTAGCCGGATTCATCACTGGAGCTTTGGCTCTGGCTCGTATCATTCGTGAGGCTGTTCATAAGCCAGAGAATGCCCGCAGCCAGAATAAGCGCCGTGAGCAGTGTCACGAACAAATTCGGAAATGCCAGAAAGGCGCGGTGGGTTACCTGCCGCCCGGTCGACCAGAGTGCGCGCTCGCCAGAGACTTGCGCACCTTCAGGCGGATCATCCAGATAACCGCTGGTGTAGGGACTGAACTCACGTGTCTTGAATGCGATATCGCCCCAGCCGGTGGCGAAGGTGTGCGGTGACGCGTCATCAAACTCCCGAAAATAGCCTGTTGGCTCGTTCAGAATGATCGCCTGATCAATCTGTGTCGGAAGCTGCAGTGTGCGACCATCATTCAGTGAAATCTCCAGGAACCGGATTTTCTGAGAGATCCCGTACGCTGGGGCCGCTTTGGCATATCTGTAGTGCCCGGATTTCCTATTGGCCTGCTCCTGCTTTTGCAGACGGGTTGCAACGCGCCGGCTCTCGGCGGTGTCGAAGCGCCGGTTTGCCAGCCAGTCGCCCAGTATGCGGCCTGGAAGGGGTAAAGTCCGGTGAGCGGTACGAAAATCTGAGGATGCGATGTCCTGTTTGGGGATACGTTTTACGCGGCTTTGCAGCGTTCCAGCCAGGCTATTGCAAACGGCTTCACCTACAACATAGTGCGTATCTGTGATAAAAAGGCAGACAAGGTAAAACGGCGTATACAGGCCTTCAAAATAGGTGCTTTCGGCGAGTTTGTGTTGTGCAGCAGGGCCGTAGGCGACGTCGCGTCCGTAAGGCGTAACAGCCCGAAATGATTGATGCCTGACGGGGCCCAGAAACGTTTCGAGATCGTCCTCATCAAAGAGCAGGCGCTCCAGCTGAGGTGGGCCTGCGGTCCTGACGGGCAACATATCTGACGGGCGCAAACCGGATGCTTTTAAGATGGCGCGTAGCGCGCGTTTATAATCCTCCCGCAGAGCGCTACGCGCCTTTGCCGCCAGTGCTTGTCTGTTCTGGTTGCGCCTTATGCGGGTGAGCAATTTGAAAAGGCTGAGCAGCAGGAAGATGATACACGCGGAAGCGGCCATAATCGCCAGCGCGACGAGCGCGGCATCCATATAGACCAGCCCGAAAATGGCTTCCCGGCCAGGACGGTCCCAATCGAGTGCCCACGCAAAGCCATAGCCCATTGCAGCGAGCTGGAGTAGAAAGAGCAAGATGGCAAAGCCCGGGCGTTCGATGATGTCATCGAATTGGAAGAATGCATGAAGTTCTTCCCGGCCTGCTGGCTTTACCGGCATTTTTATGCCCCCGCCCGCTGAGCTGTATTGTTAAGTTGACGTCCCATTAGGATTTTCTTTAGCAGACGGTCTGAAGTTTGCATGCTCTATCCAACTAATAAGCGAGTCCTGTTCGGCGCATTCGCGGTCTGAGCGGCACTGTCCCTCCGGAGAGATCTTGAATGAAATTGGCTATGCGGTGGTTTTCGGGTCTGTTCATGGCGCTCTGCCTCGGCGCGACGGCGCAGGCGGAATCGATTGATTACGGCTATCTGGATGCGCGAATCCGCCTGCTTATGCAGCGCGATGACATGATGGGTCTGGCTGTCGCTGTTGTCGAAAATGGCGATATCCGGTTTGTGCGTGGTTATGGCCTCACAGAAGAGGGCGGTAGCCCTGTGAACACCGACACGCGTTTCCGTTGGGCATCTGTTTCCAAAGGACTTGCAGGCACGATTGCAGCCGAGCTCGATCACCAGGGGATTCTGTCTCTGGATGATACAGTGTCCGAATATCAGACAACTTTGCGCCTTCCCGGTTTTGGTGAAAACACCGCTACGCTGCGTGATGTTCTGTCTCACCGCCTTGGCCTTGTTTCCAACGCGTATGACAACATTCTTGAAAGCGGCCGTGAGCCGTCTGCCATTCGCGGTATGCTGGGTGATCTTGATCTGATCTGTCCTGTCGGTCAGTGCCATGGCTATCAGAATGTCGCGTTCGATACGATTGAGGAAGTTTTCTACGACACGACGGGCGATGACTTTGACACGATTGTGTCTGAGCGCGTCTTCCGTCCGCTCGGTATGCGCAATGCGGCTTCCACTTATGACGGTTTTGTCGCTGGTGGAAACTATGCGCGCCCGTACAATTATCGCGGTGGCCGTATGGTCGCGGATCGCATCACCCCGCCTTACTTCCGTGTCGCGGCAGCGGGCGGTATCAGCTCTTCAGCAGATGATATGGCGCGCTATCTTCAGGCGCAGATGGGGCTTCGTCCAACGGTCTTTTCTCAGGAGGCCCTGACCGAGGCGCACACACCGATTGTTGAAACCCTTCGCGAAGCGCGGGGCATGGGCCGCCGTTATGATCGCATTCGGGATGCTGATTATGGTCTTGGCTGGCGCATTTACGATTATGAAGGCCGCACAGTGGTCGGGCACCGCGGCGCGGTTCGGGGCTATCGCGCTCTGATCATGTTCGATCCGGAGCGTCAGACAGGCATTGCAGCGATGTGGAATTCAAATATCTCACGCCCGACAGGTTTGCAGTTCGAGCTGATGGATATGATTTACGGGCTGGAGCACCGTGACTGGATGCGCCTTATGTCGGGTGACAGCTAAAGCGCATCTGATTTCGTTTCGGAAAATTAAGCCGCTTCAGGAACGTTGTTGAGGGCTTCTTCAAGCTGCGCGAAAGTCGGCTGCGCGGTGCTCGGAATATTGCCGCGACCGATCTCGACAGAAATCTGCGCTGCGTTGCCGTGCAGGTGCGCCACCAGAACGTCTTTGATGATCTGATAGAACTTGCCTTCTTCGTCGATCACTTCGCCCATGCGCGATGCGAATGGTCCAACCAGACCGTAAGCGAGGAACACGCCGAGGAATGTACCCACCAGCGCCGAACCGATCAGCTTACCCAGATATTCAGGCGGCTGGTTGATCGCGCCCATGGTTTTGATGATACCCAGAACCGCGGCAACAATACCAAGCGCCGGAAGCGCGTCAGCCATGCCCTGAAGGGCGTGTGCTGGTGCGTGAGCCTCATGGTGGTGCTTTTCGATCTGTTTCTCGATGGCGTCTTCCACCTGGTGTGGATCTTCCATGTTCATGGTCATCATGCGGAGCGTGTCGCAGATCAGATCGAGCGCGAAATGGTCCTTCATAATCTTCGGATATTCCTGGAAAATGCGGGATTCTTTCGGGTTCTCGATATGCGCCTCAATGGCGACGACCCCTTTGGTCTTCATCGTCTTCGTTAAGACAAATAGGACCGATAACAAGTCGGTATAGTCTTTGGGTTTCCATTTCGGCCCGGCCATCGCCTTACCAAAACCGCCCAGAACACCGAGCACGGTTTTGAAAGAGTTGCCGATCAGAAGCGCACCAACGGCAGAGCCGCCAATCATCATCATCTCGAACGGCGCAGCTTTGATGATAACGTCAAAGTGTCCGCCGGCGAGCATGAAGCCCCCGAACACCATGCCGAAAACGACCACGATTCCAATGATCTGAAACATCGAACCCAACTTTTCTGTTGTTATATTGGGTAATGTCATAGCCCATTAGGCTTAACGCACGGTTTCTGCGGGGAGCGAATTAACGATAAGTCCGTCAATCGAATTTCATGAGCCGTACGACGTAAAGACAGTTGTTGACCGTCGCAAAAGCGAGGCGCAAAAGATGGCCATGACAACCGAGGCAGCTTCCCCGACACCCCCAGAAAGACGCGGCGCATTCCGCCTGCTCTTCTTTGCGCTAATGGCTGTTGGCGCGGGCAACACTATGCTCATCACCTCGGTATTGCCTCTGCTTGTGCGGCGTCTTGAGTTGCCGGCCTGGACGGCGGGCGCGATCTTTTCGCTCTCAGCGTTTCTCTGGGTCGTGACCAGCCCGTATTGGGGGAAGAAGTCCAACCGGTGGGGGCGCAGGCCCGTCGCGGCGCTGGGGATGGCGGGTTTTGCGCTGTCTATGATTTTGTTTGGAACGGTAGGTGCGCTCAGCCTTGGCGGCTTTATCACCTTCTGGCCGCTCATCTTCGTACTTCTTATCTCGGGCAGGTCGCTTTTCGGTATCTTCGGATCGGGCACCAACCCGGCCGCGCAGGCTTATGTGGCTGACCGGACGTCTTCTAAGAAGCGGACTGAAGAAATCGCCTCGCTGACCTCGGGCTTTACCTTTGGGACGGCGATCGGGCCAAGCCTTGCCGGTGTTCTGATTAAGCAGGTCCACCTTCTGGCGCCAGTCTATGTAATCGCCATTATCGCCAGTGTGATCGGCCTTCTAATCTGGTTCCGTCTGCCGGAAAATCGCCCGCCGCAGATCGAAGAGGTGGAGACCAATGAAGGTAAAGGCCTCTGGCGTGAGCCGGGCGTCCGGCCATTCCTGATTTACGGCATCGGCCTCTCGCTGGTGTCCGGTGTGATGCTGCAGACCTTCCCGTATTTTATGCTGGACCGTCTGTATGAGGCAGGGCTTCTGCCAGATGCCTCGCCGACGAATGAAAATCCGGGGGCTGGCGAGCTGAGTATCGTGATGACGCTGGGGGCACTTGCCACGCTGACGGCGCAGCTGGCGCTGATTCCGCGCTTAAAGCTCTCACCCAAAGCGCTGATGATTTCTGGGTCTGTGCTTTTGATCATGTCAGCGTTTCTGACCATTTCCATTCCGACGCTGGAAATCTTTGGCCTCGCGCAAATTCTCTATGGGATCGGGCAGGGCTTTTCACGGCCGGGCTTTACGTCCGGTGCATCGCTTGCCGTCGGCACGACACTGCAGGGCAATGTGGCAGGCCTGGTGACAGCAGCAAATGGAATGGGGTTTGTCGCCTCACCCATATTCGGGCTGTGGGCGTATGAAAACATACACCCGGCCTTCCCGTTTATCTTTTCGGCAGTCGTTCTGAGCTTTATGGGGCTGTTCGCCTATTTCCGCGCGACAGCCTCCTATGCAGATGACGACGAAGCAGAAACGCCTGACGTCTAGCTCGCGGCAAGCACTGCGGCGAGCGCAGTGCGTGTCGGGAAGCCGTCCGCCATCATGCCGCGATCAATCTGGAAGCGCTGCAGCGCTCCGCGCGTGCCGCGTCCGGCAATGCCATCTGCAGGGCCTGCATTATATCCAAGGCGGTTCAGCGCATCCTGAAGCTGCTCGATTTCAGAAATACTGAGGCGATCAATACCGCGTGGCCATGCGCCAGCTGGTGCGCCGCGTCCGCTCACGCCTTCGGCAATCAGGCTGACAGACAGCGCGTAAGAGTCCGCGCGGTTATATGTCTTGATCACGTCGAAGTTTGGGTAGAGCAGGAAGGCCGGGCCGGTTGCGCCAGCAGGAAGCCAGAGTTCTGCCTCGCCGACGCCAGCCGGGTCGAGGTTCAGACGGTTTGCTGGAACGATTCCGATTTGCTGCCAGAACTGGGTTGGGCGATCTACACCGTTTGCCAGCGCGTAATCGAAATTCTGAGGTAGAACGACTTCAACCAGAGACGGTTCGCCCGGGCGCCAGCCTGAAGCACTGAGATAATTACCCGCAGATGCAAGCGCGTCTGCGCGTGCCCGCCATACGTCTTTTGTGCCATCACCTGTCCAGTCGACGGCATGGGCGACGTAAGTTGTCGGCATGAACTGGGTCTGCCCCATGGCGCCGGCCCAACCCGCAATCAGTTCGTGGCGATAGGCGTCACCATTTTCCAGAATGGTCATCAGGGCGAGAAGTTCGCGTTCCGCAAAGCTGCGGCGACGGCCTTCTGCGGCCATGGAGGCGAGTGCCGATGGCGCATCGAAATCGCCAATATAGCCACCATAGCTGGTTTCCATGCCCCAAATAGCGACGAGGTATTCGCGCTGGACGCCATAAGTCGTCTCAAGTGCGCCGAACAGGCTGGAATCGGCAGCGAGGCGTTCACGGCCGTTTGTCAGGCGTCGTTGGCTGACCGTGTCATCTACATATTCCCAGATTGGCTTTGAAAATTCGGCCTGATCCACGGCTTCTGAGCTACGCTCCAGAAACACGCTCATCGGCTCAATGCCCTCTAAAATGGACCGGATTGTTTCAATCTGGTGTCCTGCATTTCGGGCGCGCACGGCGAATTCGTCGCGCCAGGCATCAAGGCCTGCGTGACCAGAGCTGGCGAACGCGCCAATCGAGGATGACACGCTTGGTGAGACGGGTGTTGCAGAGCTCGGGCCAGAGATATCAGCCGATTGAGGTGAGCTTTCGCAGGCAGCAAGTGCGACGGTTGCGGACAGCAGGAAAGTGCGCAGCATAAGGCTCGTCATCGGTCGTAATCCCTAAAATATCCCCCGCGAAATGGATAACTGTAATTGTATTCTTTGCCAAACCCTGTTTCGCAGCATTTCAGGGCAACTCCCCAGTTGACTCTGTCGCGGCAAGCCTGTAGTTCCCGCGCTTCGTTTTACCAACCGACGGCAGAGAAACCATGAAAGTTAAGTCTTCCCTCAAAGCCCTTAAAGAGCGTCACCGGGATTGCAAAGTGGTGCGTCGCCGTGGTCGCGTTTACGTGATCAACAAAACTGATCCACGTTTCAAGGCTAAGCAAGGCTAACCAGCTGCCCTACGGGCGCTTGTTTGACTGGCTGAGCATTGTGGACACGACCACTGCTTTGAAACCACATGCTCCGGAAATTGCAGGTGACGAAGCCCAAAGCTTCGTCACCTTTCGCATGTCTGGCATTCTGTACGAAACGTGTGCGCGAAACGGCGAAAGGCTCCCGCCATTCCACATGGTCTATTGACCGGCGCGGTGGGCTCTACAATGTTAGATAAAGCCGTAACGGGGATAGAACGCGTTTCATGTTATCAACCTTAGTCTCAGCTTTTGCCGGACTTGTTCTGGTGGCCGCCTCAGGTGGCCCCTCTGATGAGATGTTCGAAGCATTGAGACGAGCGCCCGAAGGCCCGGCCGCCGAACAGCTTGAAGCAGATGTGTCGGCAGCGCTTCGCGAGTCCGGGTCCGCAACGGCCGATATTCTTCTTGAACGGGCGATGGTCGCTCAGACAATGCAGGACTTTGACCTCTCCCGCGAGTTTCTGGATCGGGCGATTGCTGTCGAGCCTGATTTTGCCGAGGCCTGGTTTCAGCGTGCAATGCTCTTCATTGTCGATGAAGCCTATGATCAGGCAATCCTCGACCTGAATGAAGCGCTCACCCACGAGCCGCGCCATTTCAATGCGTGGCTGATGCTCGGTAATGTGTTCGAACAGCTTGGCCAGAACCGTGAAGCTGTTGAAGCGTATCGTGAAGTGCTTGCGATCCATCCAAACCATGAACGCGCGCGTGCGCAGGTCAGGCGTCTGGAACCATTAGTGTTTGGCCGCGCTATCTGAGGTTATGACCGCTTTTCGATTTTCTCTCGCGCTTATGGCGCTCCTGTCACTTTCAGCCTGCATCACATCGCCCATGTACACGTCCCGCGTTGAAGCCCGTTATCCGCCCGCCGGAGAGTTCGTCTCGTTTGAAGGCGAAGAACTACATGTCGTGCGTCACGGTGAAGGTCAGCCTGTTCTGATGATCCATGGAGCGAGCGGCAATTTGCGCGAGTTCAGCTTTACGCTGGCCCCGCATCTGGAAGATGTGCCTGTTGAGCTCATCATGGTCGACCGGCCGGGGCATGGTTATTCAGGGCGGTTTGGAGACGCTTACGAACTAGGTGAACAGGCGCGGGCTATGGCCGCCGCTGTTCAGGCGGGTGGCGGCGAGCCTGTGGTTGTCGTGGGGCACTCATTTGGCGGCGCTGTCGCGCTTCGGTTCGCGCTGGATTATCCTGAACTGACGCGAGGGGTCGTCCTCTCTGCGCCCGTGACGCATGACTGGGGCAGTGGCGGTGTCACCTGGTACAATAAGATCGCATCCATTCCGGCTATCGGTCATGCCTTCTCTCAGTTTGCGCCGCTCGTCGGGCCAGATATTGCGCGCTCCAGCCTTGAAAGCCTGTTTTCGCCTGCGCCAGTACCCGAAGGCTATGCTGAAAATCTCGGTGTGGATCTCCTGTTTCGGCCACCGAATTTCCGTGCGAACGCGCATGACCTGATTAATCTGCGCGATGAGCTAAGCGTGCAGGAGGCGCGATATCCGCGTGAGCTTAATGTGCCCGTGGTTCTATTCTCGGGAACGTATGACACGGTCATCAAGCCAAGCCTTCACGCTGCGCGGCTAAGACGCGACGCGCCAGACCATGTTGTACTTGTCCCGCTGGATGATGAAGGGCATATGCCTCACCACGCGAAAGCAGCGCTTATAGCAGAGACAATCGCTCGACTCGCACGAGGCGAATCGGTGCAGACATCGGATTTTCTGAACGTAACGGGGTAAGTCATGTCAGACGAAGAGTATTCCAACGTATCCATGCAATCGCTGAATGAAGCGACCAAGGAAAAGCTTCGCCAGACGGTCGCCCGTATCGAGCGTCTGGAAGAAGAGAAGACGGAAGTCGCTCAGCAGATTAAAGACGTTTATGCGGAAGCCAAGGCTTTTGGTTTTGATGTGAAGGCGCTTCGCCAGATCATTAAAATCCGCAAGACGGACCGCCAGGAACGTGAAGAGCAGGAAATGGTTCTGGAAACCTATCTGCTTGCGCTCGGCGAGATCTGATTTTCAGGCAATAAAAAATGGCGCGATCACTCGCGCCATTTTTGTTTAAGTTGCAACATAATGCAGCTTATTCGAATTCAGTGCCAACAAGTGCAGCTTCGTTGGTGAATGCAGCAAGGTTCATTTCACGGCCTTGCTCAACAGCAGCTTCGTAAGAGCGACGGACGCATGCGCGCTCTGCAGCAGCGCGGCTCCGAACAGCTGAAAATTCAAAATCGGTTTCAGCGCAGATCGTGCGTGCAGCATCAAGAACGAGTTGGTGCGCTTCTACGATTTCAGCGGCAGACTGAGGCTCGACAGCGACTTTTACGTCGATAGAGTCCTGCGCATATGCGCCGCCAGCGATGAGGGTGAAGAGTGAAGCCCAAGCGAATGCTTTTTTCATAACAGAGTGTCCTTACAGAGGTTGATCCCGGAAACTCCCTAAAAGAACACCGGACTTGAACGCCGGATTAAGGGCATAGTACAGGACGACTATTATTCCTCAAGTCTATAATTGGGCATTGGTCGTATGCTGTTGCGCATAGATTATCTATGCAGCACTGCCCTCTGGAATGTTTCCTTAAAGCCGCTAAATTCGTCAGCGCTGAAAGGGTGATGCTCCGTGCCGCGCGATACTGACGAAAAAAAAACACGCAAAGCGCTGCGAAAGCTGCGCAAGGCTGCTGAACGCGCAGAAGCTGAGGGTATTGAGCTTTCCGAATGGGAGCAGGAGTTTGTTGAGGGCATTGACGAGCGCCTCAATAAATACGGGTCAGCTTTCAATGATCCCAATCTGGGCGCCTCCGATGAGGCGTTGTCCCGGGCTCAGAACGAAATTCTTCGTCAGCTTGATAAAAAGAGCCGCGGAAAAGGCGGCAGCAGTTTCAAACAACGAAAACCGCTGAAAGCGAAGAAGAGTGGCAAAACCTTCACGCCCAATGTTCGTGATCTCAATGACGACGTGGAGCCACCGCCTGCTGAACCTGTCATACCAAAAAAGCCGGAGCTTTCCGTAATTAAAGCGGTCGATCTCGGCAGGAAGTCCGAATCTTCGCCCGCAAAGGCCACTGGCGCAAAAGACAGAACGAAGCGTACTCCGCCGAAAGTATCTCCGTTTCGTGTCATTGAGGGTGGAAAGTCAGAAAGAGAAGGCTGATTTTCTGGCCCATCACGCTTTAGTGACAGAGAACTGCGCTTGAGAATGAACCATACAGGGACCCGCCGCGTAGATACTGCATGCAAAATCAATCTGAAGAGCCGACAGTCTTAGTCACCGGAGCGTCGTCCGGCATTGGATTCTCAATCGCAGAAGGTCTCGCCGGTGCAGGTTGGAAGGTCTTCGCCGGCGTGCGCGGAGATGATGACGCACGAAAGCTGCAAGCAGCGCATGAGAGTATCCGTGCGGTTCGTCTCGATGTGACCAGCAATGACAGTATTACCTCCGTGGAAGCTATTCTGCGTGAAGCACTCTCCGGCCGAACGCTCAATGGTGTGGTGAATAATGCGGGTATCGCGAAAATGGGTCCGCTTGCGCTTCAGCCAATGGATGAAATCCGAGCCCATTTTGACGTGAACGCATTCGGTTTGATGGCCGTGACCAAAGCCATGTTGCCACTGCTGGGCACCGATGAGACCCGTACAGGGCCTAAAGGTCGTATCGTCAATATCACCAGCGTAGGCGGTGAAGTCTCCGCGCCGTTCCTAGGCGCTTATTGTGCCACCAAGCATGCGGTTGAAAGCTTCACTGACTCTCTGCGCCGTGAACTGATCATCTATGACATCGACGCAATCGCTATAGGCCCGGGATCTGTGAAGACGCCGATCTGGGGTAAGGCGGAAGATGCTAACAGAGATGCGCGCTATGAGAGCTCGCGCTGGGGGCTCGCGCTCAGTATTTTTGCAGATGTCATGCTTCAGGGCGGAAAGGACGGTCTGCCGCCGGAAAAAGTCGCGGACGTCGTCGAAACGGCGCTGACGACGAAAAAGCCGAAAGCGCGCTACGCACCTGTCCCAGACAAGCTGACCAACTGGATTTTGCCGAGATTGCTTCCCAAGCGCGTTGTCGACGGCTTTATGGCAAAACGTTACGGTCTCAAAATGAAATAGCGGCGGGGCTGACCGTTCTGTAAAATATTGAAATAGCAGCTATTTGACGTAGTCTCGCACCGAAGGTGAGCGCCCTTACGCTCACTGTGAGACTGTGTTTCAGGATAATTCGGCTGTGATCAGACAAAGACTAACTGTGCTCCGTGATCTTCCGGACTATGACGTTCTGGTGCGGGATGCGCGTCAGACCTGCTGTATTTTCAGGTCGCAGTCTAGCGGCCTTTATTTCGTCGATAGTGAGGCTGAGCGCGGGGCGCCAAACCCTGTATTCGGCGCACATTATGACAGCCTGTTTCGGGGTGCTGACGATCCAGTGCCAGAGATTATTGAGGCGTTTGTCGCAGAAAGCTTCGACCGCATCGGCGAGTTTCAATATTGGCCGGAGATGATTTCAGAGGCTATCGCGCTGAGCCGGACCTTTCAGACGCGTGTTCTGTCCTATTACGGGGATGATGAAGGTTCCGATTTTGCTGCGGTGGCGGAGAATGGTGAGCTTTTGCGCCTGCGCTTTCAGGGCGAGCGGGAAAAGATAAGAAAGCTCTCAGATGATGAGGCTCGTTCGGTAGAAACTGAAATCCACGCCGAACGCATTTCGCCTGAAGAAGAGGGCGGGGTAGATGTCTTCGAGTTCGCCGCTCTAGAGGCGGTCTACACCGGCGGTGGTACGCTTCAGTGGAAGCGGTATTGGAAATTTATCGAAGGTGAAATCGGTCGCCGCGTCGTGTTTCGGTCCTTATGGCATGCGTCGTCGGAGTTTCCGTCCGACAGCATGTTCCGCAATGCCTATGTCGAGTTCAAAGAGGCTTTCGGGCATGATCTGAAAGATCCATATTACGAGCCTGAGGACTATGAACTCGTCACGGAAGTGAAGGTAAAAAAGCCACGAGCGCCGATCTGGCCTCCGCTTCGCAGACGCCTCCTTCGTTTTTTGAAGCGTCATCCCCTTTCAGTTGGTTTTGTGTGCCTTGTGATCATCGCAGGTCTGTTTGCGGACCGAACGAAAGAGACTTCAACAGGCAATAGCTTTGAAGAAAATTGCGAGATTGTCGGCGGGGAGTACCGAAGCGACAGGGCAGCAAACGCAATGTCTCAGGGTTCGGGAATCCGGTGTGAGATTGGTGGCGAACTATACACCCGCTATGAGCTCCCCTTCACGGGTGAAACGCCTGAACCTGCCGCAGCCTATCTGAGTACAGTTCCATGTGAGGCGGGAGGGGCAGAGCTGTGTCCCGCACTGGATGGGAAAGTCTTCACGGGTGAGATTGAGGGGTTCACCTTTGAGCCCGGTCAGGACCAGATCCTGGTACTCGGGCGACGCGCACTGTGTGAACAGACATCACCCGGCAGGTGCGCCAATGGCTCACCTGCTTTCGAATATACGCTTCGACAAGCGATCCCGGTGGGGAATGAGGACTAGCTCAAACCGACTTCTGCCAGAGCCTCTGCCTGACGAGCGGCAAGCGCATTGGCATCAAAGCCCTGAATGCTCTCTTCGAAGAGCTGATAATAGTTCAGCTCTGCACCCAGTCTCAGATACGCTGCGCCAAGGCCAATAGCGGCTCGGTCCATGAAGACAAACTCTGCAGGTATGGTGACAGGCCCGCGTTCTTTTAACAGTCGGCGGACCTCAAACGCTTCCTTACGGCCATATTCACCGGGCTTCACGCCATCGGCGATCGGGCGCACGCGGTCATCGAGAATTGGCCCGTAAATGAAGTTTGCCCAGACGTTCAGGACCTCACCGAGCTCACGGTTCAGGTTCTTAAAGCCCCAAATGTCATAGGCTTCCATACAGCCGTTAAAATCATCGGCGCGGATGGCTTCACGCAAGCGAACAACGCCTTCAACAAAGCTTGCCGGGAAGATACGGATACAGCCGAAGTCGAGCAGGTTGATCCCTGTGCCTTCGCCTGTGATCTGGTAATTGCCCAGATGCGGGTCGCCATGGATGACGCCATAGCCGTTCATCGGGCCCCACCAGGTCCAGAACAGCATTTCGGCAATCCGGTTTCGTACCTCTTGCGGTGCGTCTTCAAAATCCTGAAGCGGTTTACCGCTGACCCAGCTCATGGTGAGCAGGCGGGACGTTGAAAGCTCGTCCACCGGGTCCGGCACAGAGACAAAATCCTTGTCCGCCAGCATCAGCTCATAAAGCTTCATGGCTTTACGCTCACGCTCATAATCAAGCTCTTCACGCAGGCGGGAGGAAATCTCGTCAACGATCTCGGACGCATCAATTGAGCCATCCATTCGGCGGAACAGGCCCATCATGTTCTTGAGCTGGCCCACATCGCTTTCAACGGCGCTGGCCATGTCCGGATATTGAAGCTTGCAGGCAATCTTGCGACCGTCATGCGTCATGGCTTCATGTACCTGACCGAGCGATGCGGCATGCGCAGCTTCTTTGCCGAACTCGGCAAATTTGGATTGCCAGTCTGGCCCAAGCTCTGCGCGCATACGGCGCTTCACGAAGGGCCAGCCCATGGCCGGTGCGTGCGCCTGAAGCTGGGAGAGTTCTTTGGCGTATTCCGGCGGCAGGAAATCCGGAATGGTGGAGAGCATTTGAGCCACTTTCATAAGCGGGCCCTTGGTGTTTCCGAGTGCAGAAGCGAGCGCCGCAGCGATCTTATCGTCTGATCCGCCAAACACCTGGCTCGCGCCGAATTTCAGCGCGGCGCCTGAGAGGTTGGTGCCGACCTTCATGCTCCGGCCAATACGGGCGGAAAATCTGTTGCGTTCGGGATCTTCAGTCACTTTGGTCAGTCTCCTTGATGAAAGAGATAGTCTATGACTTACATCTGCCAATGTGACGCTTTGGCGTTCGCATCATGATTTTTACCGATTGGAGCTCTTATGACCACGCAGGACCGTTTTCAAAGCTGGTTGAAGTCTGACCGTCCGGCACCTGCCGAAATGATGGAAGGGCTGCATGGCGACGTAAAACACCTTCGGCTGGATAAAGCTGGGCTTGAAGCGCGCGGCTGGAAAGACGTTCCGAAAGACTGGTCACCTGAGGGCGGCGAGCTCTGGGCCGGCGGATATATGGAAGACCGCTCCCTCTATGACAGCGATGTGTTCACCGGCGATGGTGAGCCGCGAACGGTGCATTTGGGTGTTGATGTGTTCGCGCCGGCCGGAACACCGGTCTATGCGCCAATTGAAGGTTTTCTGCATAGCGCGCAGGTGAATGCAGGTGAGCTCGATTACGGCCCGACCATCATTCTTCAGCACGAAATGCCGGACGGACTGATTTTCTGGACGCTTTATGGCCACCTCTCCGAAGAATCCATGTTTGGGCTCGAAGAGGGCGATCTGATTACGGCGGGCGAGGTCCTGGGGGAACTTGGCGGGCCTGAAATCAATGGCGGCTGGTCACCGCATGTGCATTTTCAGGTCATGCTCGATTTGAAAGGTAAGAGCGGCGATTTTCCGGGCGTTTGCAAAAAGTCTGAAGCCGATAGCTGGGCTGCAATCTGCCCGTCACCGTATGAAATCCTCGGTCTCAAACTCACATAAAAAAGCACCGCCATCTCGTAAGATGGCGGCTTTGGAGTTGGGCGAAATTTCCGATGTTAGCCAACAGCTTCACCTGTCTGAGTCTCGTAAACTGCATTCATGTGATGCGAGTTCAGAGTTTGGACCGCATTGCGTGTGGTCTCTTCAATACAAGCACGCTCGAAGCGGAGGCTTTCCATGTCGCGTGAGCCGGTTGAGACTTCACATGCGTCTTCGATTTCATCCTGAAGGCGGTCGTACAGTGCTTGTGCACCTTCTTCCGTGATCAGTTCAGCGCGATCATAAGAAAATTCGATCGCAAATTCTTCCTGTGCGAGTGCAGCTGGTGCCGCCAGTCCAATGCCCATGACTGATGCTGCTGCGATAAGTACGTTTTTCATTTCCAGTGTCCTTCCTAAAGTCCGGCCCTGCGCCGGATTGTTCTGGATCACTGCTCCCTACAAACACGTTTATATCGAAAAACAACATGAGTCGCAAGTGAAATTATCGTAATTCAATAAATATTTTGCAAGATAGTTCAGGTTGGCCTGAAATTGCCGTCTGCCCTTATATATAGAGAATCCTAATCCTGAAGGCCTGTTTGTCCCGACATAATCATTTCAGTGGCGGGTTTTGTCGGGACGGCCAGAAATGCGCGTCCGGCACAAAATTGCGTGGTCTGCATTAAGGCTAATTTTAAACCAGTGTGCCATCTTGGCACCCTGTGACACGCCATAAGGCGGGACGAGGGTGATGTAATATGGCTAAGACGGTTCTCGTCGTAGATGACGATCCGACACAACGTCGTTTGCTTCAGGCGGCAGTAGAACGCGCAGGGTTTGCTTGCCGCGTCGCACCAGATGGTGAAAGCGGCCTCGAAATGGCGCGTAATACTTCTGATGGCGTAGACGTCATGCTGCTGGATCTGGTGATGCCAGGTCTGTCCGGTATGGAGGTTCTCGAACGCCTGCAGGAAGTTCGCCCCGAACTCCCTGTTATGGTTCTGACCGCATCCGGCTCTATCGATACCGTGGTTCAGGCCATGCGCGCCGGCGCTATCGACTTCTTTGTTAAGCCAGCCTCTCCGGAACGTGTTGTTGTTTCTATCCGGAACGCGCTCCAGATGACGGAACTGCGCGGCGAGGTGAAGCGCCTCAAGAAAACTGCTAGCGGAGAATTGTCCTTTGATGACATGATCGCCGCAGCGCCGCCTATGCGTCAGGTGGTTCGTCTCGGTCAGCGCGCTGCTTCGTCGAATATTCCAATCCTCATTCTCGGTGAAAGCGGTGTCGGTAAGGAAGTTATCGCACGCTGCATTCAGGGTGCATCCGAGCGCGCAGGTCGTCCGTTTGTGACGGTGAACTGCGGCGCGATACCTGAAAATCTCGTCGAGAGCATTCTGTTCGGTCACGAGAAAGGCGCGTTTACAGGCGCTGTGTCCAAATCGCCTGGTAAGTTCGTTGAAGCTGATGGTGGTACGCTCTTCCTCGATGAGGTCGGCGAGCTTCCGCTCGATATGCAGGTAAAGCTGCTTCGTGCGTTGCAGGAAGGTGAGGTCGACGCAGTCGGCTCACGTCGCCCCACGAAAGTTGATGTGCGGATTATCTCTGCGACCAACAAAGATCTTTCCCAGCTGGTTGCTGAAGGCCGCTTCCGTGAAGACCTTTACTATCGTCTGAACGTATTCCCGGTCGACATGCCGTCGCTTCGCGAGCGCAAAGAAGATATTGCGGCGCTGACTGCCCACTTTATTCGTCGCTTCAACGCGTCTGAAGGCACAAAAGTCACGGGCGCGAGCGCGGCAACACTGGCGCTGCTCAATGCTTATGACTGGCCGGGCAACGTCCGCCAGCTTGAGAATATGATCTTCCGGGCTGTGGTGCTTTGTGAAGGTGACGAGCTTGAGCCTCAGGACTTCCCGCAGTTAAGCGGTCTTGTCGGTGAACTACCAGACCTCGACCAGCTCGCTGCCGAAGGCCCATCTGTATCTGCGTCCGCACCAACAAGTGCAACGGTGGAAGCTTTCAGCGAAGCCTTTGATCATCCGGTTCGCATCACAGACACAACCGGCGAGCTTCGCCCGCTGGAAGAGGTCGAGCGTGACCTGATCCAGTATGCGATCGACTTCTACGCCGGTCATATGTCTGAGGTATCCCGCAAGCTCGGGATTGGCCGGTCTACGCTCTATCGCAAAGTGCGCGAGCATGATCTGCGCGTAACGCCGGAAGATAAAGCGGCGAGCTAAACGCTCAGCCGCCCGCCTGCATGCGGATAAGCGGCTCGATCGTCTCAGCGTAAAAGAGCGCTTCCGGCACATCGCGGCGAACGCCTGCATTTGCATTCGTGTGCAGGTCTACATCCGTCGATTGGACGTCCGCTTCACCGTGCAGCGCCGTCATACTAGCTTCCAGATTTGGAATATCGTCACTTTCGACAAGGACCCACACCATCGCCAGTTCGTCATTCAGAAACACGAACTCAGCGAGACGTGGGGCACCAAAATAGTCAAATCCTTCACAATCGATCTGGCTACGCGATGTGATTCCTGGCACGGGCGGTGGATCAAGTTCCCTGAAGGTCTGGGCTGAGCAAAGCGGGCTCAGATTGTCGGCCATAACTTCAGCGTTAGTCCCGAAAGAGATGACATCCGGTTGTGAAGCGTCGGTTGCGCTGGCGCTTGCGCAAAGTGAAGCGGCAAGGCCTGTGCAAATGGCCAATGAGCGAAAGGCTGAGGTAATCACGACCGTTTTCTCCTGAATCAATAATCTGATCAGGAGAAAACATATTTATTGATAATCGGCAATATATTTTTGTTTTTCGAAATGAAAAACTAGCCTTCGCGCCATTTTTCCATAGCGAGTGAGATCTGGAAGGTCTCACGATATTTCGGACTGTCTGACGGGCGCGGTGGCTTCGACGCTGTCATTGCCATGATTTCAGCGAGCTTATTGTGCGCTGAACCGGACTGGCCCGCGCCAATATAGGCGTGAAGTTCTACCAGAGCAGACGACAGCGGGTCGCGCGCGCGGATTACGAAATACGGCTCGTCATCTGGAAGGTCTTTATACACTTCAAACTTGGAAGGGTTGGCTTTGGAGCCGAGTGGTGCACTCATGGGATCACCTTTCTGGAGCGTCGAATCATTTGCCTAAAGGTCCGCGATATCGCGCCATTCCGCAAGTGAACCGACCGTCGCAGGTGCGTGGATATCGGGGGATAAATGAGCCGTTCGACTCTATGGATACGTGTGTTTGTCGTGATCTTTATCGCGGTGTGGCTCGTCGTATCCGAAAGTTTTCTGCGTGGTGCCTCGCGTCTGGGGGTGGAGCCGGACTGGCTGGCGCAGTTTTTCGTCTGGCTTCAGGGGGTGATTGGAGGCCCATATTATGGTGGGCCGATGAGTTATACCGAGGCCAATCCGCTGGCCGCGCCGGTGCATGTTTATCCGCCCTGGTATGCCTATCCGGTGATTGCGATCTGGACGTCATTCCGGTTGGAGTTCTTCGGTGAAGCGCGCGATGAAATCGCGGTGGGGCTGACCTATCTGACACTATTGCTACCGCTATCGTTCGTTTTTGCGCCGGCAAATCGGCTGAAACTGGTGGGCGTCAATATTCTGATATGGCTGCTGTTTCCCATATTGGCGCTTGGATATGCGGGCTACAATAAGGCTGATCTGGAACCGGACTTTTTCAGTCTGGCGGTGCTTGTCGCCTATTATTTCGAATTCGTGGTGTTCATCCCGGTCATCATGTTTATCGTAAGGATGCAGAAACCTGAAAACGAGTTCTGAGCAGGGAGGATCGTTGAAATGTATCGTCTCTTTGCGGGCATCGAAATTCCACGCGAAATCGGAGAAGAGCTTCAGGCGATCTCGAAAAAGGTGACCGGTGCGAGCTGGCGGCCAATAGAGAACTATCACATCACGCTGCGTTTCATGGGTGAAGTCGACCGCAACACGGCTGAAGATCTCGACCATGAGCTGTCCCTGATCGAGGCAAAGCAAATGCAGCTCACGCTGAGCGGGGCAGGCTGGTCCGGATCATCTGAACCGACGGCGCTTTGGGCGGGTGTTGAGGCCGATGAAGGGCTGATGCGTCTTGCCGAACGCTGTGACCGCGCCGCAAAGCGTGTAGGTCTCTCACTGGATAAGCGAAAATTCCGCCCTCACGTAACGCTGGCTTATTGTAAGGGGACGCCTTTGCAGGAGGCGGCAGCCTTCGCCGACAAGCATGCATTGCTGAAACTCGGACCCTTCTGGGCCGACCGGTTTCACCTCTATTCGAGCTGGTCTGGCAAGGGGCCGTCGCGCTATGTGTCGGAGGCAGAGTACCCTCTGACTTGATTATCGCGAGATAGCGAATTTACCCTATAGCAACCAAAGCAATTGCCTTTAGTATAAGAAATTCGGAATTTGCTTAGCCCGATGCGGGGCGCACGAGTGATTTGATGAGTGATGAAATAGAAAAACATACTCCGGCTGAACCGGGGCCACTCTCTCAGTATATGGGCGATATACCGCCTTCTCCTGAATGGTTCACCCGCGCTATCGCAACAGGTTATGACACGCGCTTTGTGCGGGTAAATGGCGCGCGCATTCATTATCAGAGCTGGTCCAGCCCGAAAAAGCCGGGGCTTCTTCTGGTGCACGGTAACGGGGCGCATGCGCACTGGTATGATTTCATCGCGCCGTATTTTGCTCAGCACTATAACGTTGTTGCCATGACATTCTCCGGAATGGGGGAGTCGGACTGGCGTGATACTTATGACATGGAGACCTTCGCTGAGGAGCAGATCGCTGTCTGCGAAGCGACGGGCATGTTCGACCATGAGATCAAGCCGACTATCGTCGCGCACTCCTTCGGCGGGTTTGTAACCATCCTGACCGGTGCCAAATATGGTGACAGGCTCACAGGAACAGTCATCGTTGATAGTCCGGTCAATCCGCCGGAACGCGATATCTCGACGCGTCCGCGGCAGGCGCGGGGCAACCGCGTCTATCCTGATCTCAATACGGCGCTTGGTCGTTTTCGCCTGGCGCCGGTTCAGCCCTGCGATAATCATTACATCATGGACTATATCGCGCGCTGGAGCCTCAAACAGGTCGACAATGAGCGCGGTAAAGGCTGGGCCTGGCGTTTTGATCCGGATATCTGGCAGCGATTTGAATTCGGCAAACCGGCTTCAACCCTGTTGAAGGAAACGGCCTGCCGTATTGCGCTCTTCCGCGGCGAGGAGTCAGAGCTCATGCCGGATGAGGTGAAAGACTATATGGAGCAGATTCTGGACCGGAAGGTTCCGTTTGTGTCCATCCCGCATGCGCGCCACCACGTCTTGCTCGACCAGCCGCTCGCCTTCATCGCAGCGCTGAGAGCATTGCTGGCGGATTGGGACCATTCAGAGCCAAACCGGACAATCGGCATCTAAATCGCGGCAAATTGGCAGGTTTTCCTGTGACAGGTCTTGCCGAAATGGCTGCTTCAATCTATCCGAATAAAAAATTCACGAGCTTTTGACTGAAAGGGCTTTCGCATGAGCGATTATGTTCGCGGTGAAATGGATATCACTGCTCAGGAGAATACCTGGAAAGGTTTCATGGCTGCGTTTACGTGGTCCAGCTTCCTCATCGTTCTCGTCCTCGCTTACGCAGTCTTCACGATCACAATGGGCATGAACTGGCTCGTTGCGATGGGCATTCTTGCAATTGCGGGCATCGTTGGCGGTCTGGTCATGAGCATGGGCAGCGCCTGGATCGTGACTGTGGTTGGTCTCTGCGTTTTTGGCGTCTTCCTGCAGATCATCATCACACTGGCTAAAGCCGTACTCTAGAGCGTTATGTGGGGCGGCATGCCCCGCAGCTGACGATTGAGGGGTCTTTATCAAGCTCCTCAATCGAGATGGCGTCATTACAGATGACGCAATAGCCGTATTCGCCGCTTTCCAAGCGGGCGAGGGCTAACTCCACTTTAAAAAGGATGCTTGCACGCGACGGCGGTGATTTATCCGTCGGTGGTGTTTGCCAGGTGTAACCGCTCTTTGAAGACTGAGCGTCCGACGCTCTGGGCTCCCCCGAATTGCATCCCCGGCGAGAAGGTAGTGTCTTTCTCACCCTTTCATGCTGCGCTTGAAATATTCTCGGGGCAAGCGAATTTTTTAATTCCTTTGATAGACCAACTAGCCCATCCTGTCGGTCAACAGCGTTGAAATTGGGACCGGACATGGCTGCACCTCCACTTAGATTTGAAGGCGTTACAAAACGCTTTGGCGATTTTGACGCCGTAAAAGATGTGAGTTTTCAGCTCGGTGCGGGTGAAGTGATCGGCTTTCTGGGGCCGAACGGTGCTGGCAAGTCTACCAGTCTGCGCATGGCACTTGGTATTATGTCGCCGGACGAAGGTGCGGCCGAATTATTTGGCGGGCCGCCGACGCTGTCCAATCTCCGCCGCGTCGGTTTTCTGCCCGAAGAGCGCGGCCTCTATAAGAAAATGTCCGCCCGCAATGTGATTGCCTATTTTGGTCAGCTGAAGGGGATGAAGCGATCGGATGCCTTATCACGTGCAGATGAGCTGCTGGAAAGTTTCGGTCTGGGCGAGTTTCGTAAAACCCGTATCTCGCGGTTATCCAAGGGCATGGCGCAGAAGGTTCAGATCCTGTCCACCTTTGTGCACAGCCCTGAGTTTCTGATACTGGATGAACCCTTTTCCGGTCTCGACCCTGTCAATCAGGCAGACCTTGAGCGCCTGATTGCAGACCAGAACGCCAAAGGGACGACGATCCTCTTTTCCACCCATGTGATGGAGCACGCCGAACGTCTTTGTGACCGTCTGGTGCTGATCGCGTGTGGACGCAAAATGTTCGACGGTACGCTGAAAGAAGCCTTTGCGACGCAGGCCCATCAGGTGCGCCTCGCCACTGTCGCGGACCGTGATCTGTCAACTGATTTCGTCGATACACCATTTGATACGCGGGCACTGCCGCCCGTTGAGGGCGAGGATGACCGCATCTGGTGGGAGATATCCCTCCCTCAGGGCGCAACCAGTCAGGATGTGCTCAAGCGGGCCATCGACCGGGGCATAGCTATTGAAGGCTTTGAGCCGGCAGAGCCACGTTTGCGGGACGTGTTTGTCTCGCTGGTATCCGAAGCGGATGAAAAATACGGAGCGCTGCGTCATGGGTAGAGCATTTCTCGTCGCGCGCCGCGAATACCTTGCCTATATCACCGCCTGGGGGTTCTGGGTCGGTCTGTTGATCACGCCCGTTGCGCTTTCGCTCGGCATGTTTCTGCCATCTCTTATCGAGAGCTCACAGCCGGTTCGCTATTACTCCGTTATCGAAAGCGGCGATAGTTTTGCCCGCGAGCTCGACGGATATATGGGCGAACGCGATGAAGATATTGCGCGGGACCTGATCAGCCAGCAGGCAAACTTTGACCCAACATTCGATCCGGATGCTGCATTGGCAGAGTTCGAACGTCAGCTGGCAGAGGGGCGCAGCACCGCAGAAGCTCTGGAAAGCGTCGTGCCTATGGGGTCTATGGCGCTGTCAGATGATGACTACATCCGTGTTCCGCCGCCCGCCCGGACCCTTGAGGAGTTAAGGCCATACCTCTCCGGCGAGCTGGAAATCGATGGCCCGATAGGTCCGAGGCCGCTGTACGCGGTCTTCGTTCTCGACGGTGACGACATTGTTTACTGGAGCGAGGATGTCGTAAACGACACGCTGGTGAACCGCGCAAATCTGGTGCTGGAACGTCTGGCGCGTATCCGCACGTTCGAAGCCGAGAATGTGCCTTTAGAAATTCTGGACCGCGTTCGCGAAAATACGCCATTGCTTCTGGTGCGTAGCCCGACCGCGGTTGATCAATCCGGTGAAGTTTCGTTCGCAGATCAGGCGCCGTTCTTCATCTCTATCGGCTTCTCATTCCTGCTCTGGCTTCTGATCTTCTCCGTGGTGAACTATCTTCTGACCGGAACGATTGAGGAGCGCTCGAACAAGATATTCGACTCGCTTCTGACGTCAGTCTCCCTGCCTCAGCTGCTAACGGGAAAGCTGGTTGGTGTGTTGATGTTGTCTCTGACGCTCATTTCCATCTGGGCGTTGATCGGTACAGGGATGTTGATCGCTGCGGGAGACAATATTCCGCCTGATATCGCAGAGGGGCTTCGTCAGGTTGTCAGCCCGAACCTTCTGGTGCCGACACTGATCAGCTTCCTGCTCGGATATCTGATGTTCGGGTCGATCTTCCTCGCGCTGGGGTCGCTTTGCGATACCATTCAGGAAGCGCAGTCGCTTCTGTCGCCGGTAATCATCGTGATGATGATCCCGCTTCTGCTCCTGCCTGTATCTATTTCTAATCCCGAAAGCCCGATCCTTCACGCGGCGACGTGGGTGCCATTGCTGACACCGTTCCTCGTGATTGTGCGGGTGCCGACCGAGCCGCCGCTCTGGGAGCTTATCGCGCAAATCGTCTGGATGGGTGTTTTCACGGCGCTGATCATCTGGGCGGCTACGAAGGTCTATCGTGCTGGCGCCGTGCATGGCGCAGGCATGAATGAGGCGCGAGCCTGGTTCATGGGGCTATTCGGAAAGAAGGCTCAGGCTTAGAATCAGGCTTCAGTCTGTCTCAGAATCTGGAAACACAAAAACCCCTCACACGCGCACGTGGAGGGGTTTTTGAATAATCCTGAAAAGGAAAGCTTACTTACCCAGCAGGCCTTCGCGCTGAGCGCGTTTGCGAGCGAGCTTGCGCGCGCGGCGAACAGCTTCTGCACGCTCACGAGCTTTTTTCTCGGAAGGCTTTTCGAAATGGTTACGACGTTTCATTTCACGGAACAGGCCTTCACGCTGCATTTTCTTTTTCAGCGCTTTTAGAGCCTGGTCGACATTATTGTCGCGCACAACGATCTGTACGATGGGTCTCTCTCCATTTTCAAAATTGTGCGACAAGGCCGCACGCTATCTTTTTTGCCCGACTTAACGGACAATATAAATCGGAAGCCGCGCTAATAACACAAGGGAACGCGTATGCCTACACCCGAAGATGCACCAACTGCGCTATTGCGACAAAAAATTCTGGCTTCGGCGCTTGAAATAGCGCTCGTTTCCGGCTGGACCGAGGAAACTTACCTCGCTGCATGTGCTGAAAACGAGGTTTCACCAGACGATGTTGCCTATGCTTTTCCAAGCGGGGCGGCGTCTCTCATCCTTCTATATTTCGATACGCTGAAGGCAGAAATCAAGGATGAGCTTGCAGCACTACCCCTCGATGAGATGCGTATCCGCGATAAAGTCACTCAAGGTGTGGCGGTCTGGTTTGAAGCGCTGTCACGTCATCATGCGGCAAGTGTGAAGGCGCTGGACTGGTCTCTGGCCCGCCCGACTGGCCCGTTGTCCATGCCCGAACTTCTCTGGGGTGTCGCTGATACGATCTGGCGCGGCATTGGCGACACGTCTGACGGGTTCACATATTACTCCAAGCGGACAACGCTATCGGCCGTGCTTGGCTCTACACTAGCGGCATGGCGTGGCGCAGAGGGCAACGAGCCGGCGTGGCGTGAATTTCTGGATCGCCGCATCGAGAACGTGATGTCGTTCGAAAAATTCAAAGCTCAGGTGAAACTGCCTGAGGTCAAACTGCCATTCTGACGGTTAGTATTCTGCGAGTGTTTGCCCGAAGAGACGTATGCTGCGCTCTTTGACTTGCACGGTCAGCGGTGTGCCGTTTGAACTCGCCTGAGCAACTGCGTTGATAATGGCTTCGCCTTGTGGATCGATACTGCCCGCTTCACGCAGGGCAGAGATCAGATCTTCTGAACGTTCCAGAAACAGGCTCACTGTGCCGTCCGGATCATTATTCCGGTCGAGCTTCACGTTCGCGCGCATGGAAAGGTCCAGAGGTCCCATATCAAGGTCGCCGCGGACAAGCTCAATGCGGTTTTCGTCCAGCTTCCACTCTGTAACTGTCAGACCGTCCTCAATAACGCTGAAGAAGTTTTCGATCTCACCCCAGATCACCAGTTCACTAACCTCGCGGCCGAGCCATTCTGCGCCCTCCGGTGCGTCCGGTAGCGACAGATTATTGAATGAAACAGCCAGCTGTAGATTACGTGGTTCGTCCGGCATTGGGCGAAGGCCGATTGATCCGTTCGTGAGTGTATAGCGTTCGTTCTCGTTCAGCACTGCGTCCAGCGTGGGAAGTTCGAGGCCCACACGGCGCAGATTTCCGTCTTCCCAGACGAAACTCGCCGCAGAGCTGTCATCCGCAGCAAAACTGAACGTCTGTCCGTCGGGAAGATCAAAGTCATTTTGCCCGGGTGCGCGGGCAATGACGTGATTGAAATTCCAGGCCATGGCCACAAGCTGAAGCTTTTCCCCTTCCCAGCGCGCCTGCATGTCCGGTGCATCAATCACGGGATCATCAGCCTGAAGCACAAAGCGGTATGGATAGCCGGTGACATTCAGCGCGGAGTATTCAACCGAGCGGCCCATTGCCTGTTGGTCTTCAATCCATTCTCGTGCGCCCTGACGCACCACGCCCGCGCCATAAAACCAGTAGACAGTCCAGATGGCGAGGCAACCAAGTGCCAGCACGCCGAGAAGAATGGGAAGGGTGAAAAATCCTTTTTTGCGGGTCTCACTCATGCGTTAGCTGCCTCCGCGGCCTCTGTCGTTGAAACACTCACACCAGCGTCTTCTGCCAGAGCGAGCGAGCGGGTTTCGATGCGGTCGTGCAGCGTCTTCATGAAAGCCTTCCGTGACAGCCCCGGCTCAATACGTGGCAGGAATTCCACCACCATCGTGCCCGGATATCGCATAATACCTTTGGCCGGCCAGCATGTGCCTGTGTTCAGCGCGACCGGAAGGCATTCAATTTCCAGCTCTTTATATAGGAGCGCGATGCCGGGTTTGTACTCTGCATCAATACCCGGCTTCGTGCGCGTGCCTTCAGGGAAAATGAGAAGTGAACGTCCGTCATCACGCGCCAGCTTTGCCTTGCGTGTCATCTCTTTAAGCGTCTTCATCGCGCCAGATCGGTCAATTGCGATCTGGCCGGTTTTCAGGGCATAGAACCCGAAGAGCGGATACCAGAGAAGCTCTCGCTTCAGGATTATGCACGGGTCTTTCAGGTACAGGAATGGCAATACGGTATCGAGCGTGCTCTGGTGCTTTGAGGCCACGAGAAAGGGCTCTTCCCCGATATTCTCAAGGCCGCGCACTTCAGTTTTCGCATTGCAAATCACCCGCATGCCCCAGACAGCCGCGCGCGCCCAGCAGCGAATGCCGATCGTTGCCGCCCGACGTGGCAGCAGCATAGTCGGGAGAAACAAAAGGCCGATGAATACCAGCGATCCATATAGCCAGATTACAAACAGGACGGAGCGAAGTGCAGCCATCAGAAAAATGCCTTCATTATCGCGGTGACCCGATACTTCAACCATTCCAGCACCAGCCCGCGAAATGAGCGCCAGGAACGCCACCAGCTTCGTGGCTGGAGGTTAGACTGGATGGGATAAGGGATAAGCTCGACTTCTTCAAACCCTTCTGTGAACCAGAGAAGCGTTCTGGGCATATGATAATCTGATGTGACAATTATGAGCGAGTTGTAGTCGTGTCCGGCAAGCCAGTCTGCTGTCTCCAGAGCATTGCCTTCGGTCGACCGGGCCTGACGACCAATATCAATGCAACAATCATAAAGCGCCTGCGAGCCGCCCGCAGAACGGATAAGCGTATCAATGTCGACGCTCTCATTTACACCGCTTACGAGCAGCCTGTGACCGGCCCCGCTTTCCAGAAGATCAATCGCTGCCTCAATGCGAAGGCCTGATCCGCCCGTCAGCGCCACAATGGCATCGGCGCTCGGCGGTGTCTCGGTTTCCAGTGCTGCGACGCGGTTCACAAAACGATGAAAGTCGGCAAAGGCGATCACTGCTGTGAATGCAATCATAAACAGGATCAGTTTGCGAAACACGTCAGGCAGACCTTTTAATAAAGCTCGTTGAGCGCCCGCGTCACGGTAATGCGGGCTGCTATCATAGCAACCAGCGCGGCGATCAAAGGCGTCATAACTAACACGATAAAGGTGCCGATATCCGGCGACATTTGAGGGAGCAGCCAGCTGCGATCACCGGACTGCTTTGCGGCAAAGAATAAAAGCATGGCGCCGAGCAGGGCAAATAGTGCGCCTAGGCCGCCCGCCCTGAGGCCAAGACCAAAGAAGCGGTGTTCGAATAGACGGGAGATAAACCGGTCAGATGCCCCGCAGGTATGGAGCACAATGACAACTTCGCGCCGCGCGAGGAGCGCAGCATGCGTCGCAAAAGCGATGACCGAGAGGACAATCGTCAGAAGCAGGACCAGCGCGACTATGCCCACCATGCGCAAAATACCGAGGCTCCGCTCGACATCGTTGGCCCATTGCTGGTGGCTTTCGACCTCAATCTGAAAGCCTGCGCCTTCGGCGGCTTCGCTGATCTGACGGGTAAGATCGCCGGCGTCAGGCGACGTGCTTACCGCGAGATAGCGTGAAATTGGCAAGTCATCCGGCAGATTTGTTCCAAGCCATGGCTCGAGCAGGCTTTCGGTGACTTCTCGGTCTTCCGGCGTGGCGCGTCTTACGCCGGAGAGGCCTTCCAGCAGCGTGGCCAGATCATCGGCGTCTTCGGCGCTGCCTTCGAGAAGGCGAACTGTGATTTCTCCCTGAATCTGACCAGCCCAGCTTTCTGCGGCGCCGTAAGCGGCCCGTGTGGCAAGACCGGTCAGTGCTGCGAGGAAACAAAGGGCCGCGACAACAAAGAAGAGCGCTGCTTCACGGGCGTCCTCGCGCGGAAGAAGAGGCGAACGTTTGGTATCATACATGATGGCCGCCTCCTGCGCCGACATCGCCGCGTTGATGCACCAGAAGCCCGTTCTCCAGCCTCACAACAGGCGCGCCGAGCCGGTCGACCAGCGTAATATCGTGGGTCGCAATCAGGACCGTGGTGGAAAGACGCCGGTTCAGTTCAAGGATCAGTCGCATCAGCCGCTCACCCATTTCAGGATCAACGTTTCCTGTCGGTTCGTCAGCTATGAGAAGGTCAGGTTTGTTGACGAGGGCGCGGGCAATCGCGACACGCTGCTGTTCGCCGCCAGAGAGCGTTGTCGGTTTTGCGGTGATCCGATCGCCAAGCCCGACCCAGTTCAGAAGGTCGATAACATCGTCGCGATATTCACGCTCGTGTTTGCCTGTAACGCGCAGAGGAAGCGCAGCGTTTTCATAGGCGGTCAGATGGTTCAACAGGCGGAAGTCCTGATAGACGACGCCGATTCGTCGCCGCAGGCGGGTTAACGTTTTCCGCGTGGCATTGCTTGTGTCCACACCAAACAGCGAAACCTTGCCGTTACGGGGTTTCTGGGCCGCGTAAAGCAGCTGTAAAAGCGTAGTTTTTCCCGATCCGGACGGGCCGGTGAGAAACGTAAAAGAGCCGGAGTTTAACTCGATATTAAGGTCGCCTAACACATTCTCGCCAGAGATATACCCATGGTTAACACCATCAACTCGGATGGTGGGCTCATCAAGAGAAATATCGGGCTCGTAATTCATGTCTCGTTTCAGTCCTTTCGGGACTGCTGAAGGGCGAATTCCAGGCACAGAATCGTGCCTAACGGAGTGGAGAGAACTGCAGTGATCCTCACATGTCCATCCTGTAGCGCACAATATTTTGCCGATGATAAGGCAATCGGTGCGAATGGTCGTACAGTTCGCTGTGCGGCATGCGCACATTCATGGTTTGCCCAGCCGGAACTCTCCCTTGAAGAAAAGCTTGAGGCGGCATCCCTTTCGCGTGAGAAGGTTGAGCGCCAGCGTCAGGAGCATTCTCCGGCAGCTCCGTCCGTTGCGCCGCATCTGGCGTTTCGTGAAAAAGAACTCTCTCGCAAGGCAAGCGGTTCCCGGCTTGCGGCACTTACCGCATGGGGCGGAACAGCGGCTGTCTTCTTTGCGCTTGGTATCGGCGCAGTTGTAAAGCGCGATGACGTCGTGCGCATGTTCCCGGAAGCCTCCAGCGCCTATGCAATGGCTGGTCTGGAAGTGAACCCGTTCGGGCTGGAATTTGCTGATGTGGCAGCAGACCGCCGCCTTGAAGGCACTCTGCCTGTGCTCACCGTTAGCGGTACAATTCTGAATGTATCAGACCGCCCACAAGCCGTTCCCAATGTGCGGGTGGATCTGCGCGATGATGCCGGTTTTGAAGTCGAGAGCATTCTCGTCACGCCCGAAGCGCTGAGCGTTGGGCCGGGCGGAGAAGTATCGTTTTCGTCGCGTCTCGATTCTCCGTCTCTTGCGGCGTATGACCTTGAAGTGACGTTCGTGCCACCGACTGAGAATGTCCGTCTGGCTGCCGGCGTTCCGTCACAACCGCCTCATGAGCCAGAGAGCCATGCGCCTGCGTCTCACGATACAGGACACGCGACGGACGATCACGGCGCGGATGCGCACCATGACGCGCCTGCAGCGGTTGACCATCACGAAGCACCAGCAGATGATCATCATGAACCTGCCTCTAACGGGCATGACGAACATCACTGAGCAGAGCTTTGACCTGTCCCGAATTTGACGTCCTGCTGGACGAAACCGAGCTTCAATCGCGTATTGGAAAACTCGCCGCTGAACTCGCGCCGCGTATGCAGAGCGATGACTGGACGGCTGTAACCATTCTACTGGGGGCCTCTCCGTTTACGACCGATTTGATGCGCCACCTGACCAGGCACGACGTGCACCCACAGCTGGATGCTATCTGGCTGGAAAGCTATCGCGATGAACGCGAAAGCTCGGGCCGCGTAAAAGTGCGCGCCGATCTGCAGCGCAGCGTCAAAGGGCGCGGCGTTCTCATCATCGATGACGTCTATGATACCGGCCGGACGCTGGATTTTGCGCGCCACCATTTGATCGCTCAGGGCGCACGAGAAGTCATGACCTGTGTGTTTGCCCGCAAGCAACTGGCAACGGGCGAAGGGCTGGATGCCTGGGCTTATGACGCGCCAGACCGTTACCTTGTCGGTTACGGAATGGATGACGCCGGTCTTTATCGCGGCCTGCCCTATCTTGGCGCTGTCCCGCAGGGCGGCTAACGCCTAAAACCTGTCGAGCAGGCGTTCCAGATATTCACGCTCTTCCGGATCGGTTGAGCGGTTCAGGCGTTCACGCAGTTCATCCAGAATGTCGCGGGCACGCTGGCGTTCGACCTCATCAGGAATGTCTATGCCGAAGCCGTTATTTTGCTGGCCCGTGCTGCCCGCGCGGCCAAGTGGATCACGTTCGCCGCCCTGTCCCTGATCGCCAAGGCGTTCGCGGCGCATGTCATCAAGGCTTTCTGACAATTGACCGGCTGCATCACGCATTTCGCGAATTGCGCGGTCCTGATAGCGCTGCGCCCCGCGAAGGTCGCCATTACGCAGAGCGTCCTCAGCCAGTTCGAGCGCCTGACGTGCGATATCGAGGTTGTTGTCGCCGCCATCTGTCGTCCCAAGGCTATCGTTGGTGTCTTCCATATCCCTGAATGCACGCAGCTGGCTTGCAATGTCTTCCTGACGATCAGAGAGGTCGCCCTCAGTGCTGCCGAACTGCTGCCCGCCGCCGCTTTCAGTATCGCCGTCTCCGCCCTGGCCTGTGCCGTCCTGCGTTTCCGCGCTGCCGGAGGTTGTGTCACCGTCTTCGCCAATGCCAGACTGCCCGTCTGTATTACCTTGCTGGTTACCGCTCTGACCGTTCTGAGGATCGGAGCCGAACTGCTCTTGCAGGGTTTCGTCGTTCAGACGGCGCTGTTCCTCAAGGATTTCGGCAAGGCGTTCCAGCGTGCGCTCGAGGCGCTGTTCGTTTTCCGGTGGCGGGTCATCATTGGCTTCGCCTTCCGAGCCTTCGCCAAACATGTCACCGGAGCCTGAGCCGCCACCCTGAAAGTTCAGATTGTTGAGCAGGTTAGTGACGTCAGACAGGAGCTGTCGGGCGGCATCTGTCGCGCCGGTTTCTGTAAGGTCCTGAAGTGCGTCCAGCATATCTGCCAGATCATTGCCGCCGAGCATTTCCTGCCCTGGCGGGCCGCTTGCGCCGCCTTCCGGATTGCCGTTCATGATCGCTTCGGCCATGCGCGCTGCGATATAATCCTCAGCAGCCTCGCGGAAAGCTTCCATCAGGCGGCGAATTTCATCTTCGGACGCCCCGTCGCGAAGCGCGCGCTCCAGTGCTGCGCGCGCCGCGTTAAGGCGGCGCTCAGCATCGGCCACTGTGCCATACTCGGCGCGCAAAGCGGCTGCCCAGAGAAGATCATCCAGAGGCTCTGCATCGGATGTTTCATTGGCATAGCGGAGCAGCTGGTGCGCGCGGCGCAGTGCGAAATAGACGGTCAGATCGGAGAAATAGCTCTCAGGGCGATAGGTTACGGCGTCGAGCATCAGAGCGGCGTGTTGCAATCCGTCAGGTGCATGTTCAAGGCGATCACCCAGCCCTAAGTCTTCGCCTTCCAATACTGGCAGCATATCTTCGATAGGCGTCGTGTATTTCTCGTCCTCACGCAGCACGACGAGGCGGATTTCCTGACTGGCGCGTGCAAGCGGTTCAAGGAAAAGCTTTTCTGGCAACTCCATGATCACCGGCTCGCTATAGCCGGTCTGGCCAATGGCATCGGTCGCTGCGAGCGTGAGCTCAACTTCGGCACCTGCCCATTTATGGCGGGTGAGATCTATATCTGCCTGGTCATTGCCGGCGCGGAAATTGGAAGACGGGATTTCAACCGGAGCCGTCTCGGATTCGCTGGTATCGAGGTCGGATGCATCTGTTGGCCTGATTATGAGCTGCAGCTCCACTACGCCGTATTCATCTTCTGCGCCCCACTCAAAGCTCAATTCATCATTGTCGCCAATCGTCGGCTCTGATGCAAACCGAACAGTCGGTGGCTGGTCCGGCGTCGCGGAAAAATTCCAGCCTGCGCGTTCGCCCCAATAATCCAGCCTGACGGATTGAGAGGCGTTAAGCTCAACCTGCGTTTCCCAAGTGCCATCGGACGCACGTTCCAGCGATGGACGCTCACCTGAAAGGGAAGCTTCGCCAAGGGCGCTTCTGTGAAGGGAAGGTCGTCCGCCGCCTTGCGCGCGAAGGGTCAGGCGTGAGCCTTCTGGTACCTCGACATCGCGATCAACGGAGTTGAGAAAGATCGGAGCCGCGCCAGTATAGTCTGGCGGTGTCACCCATGCTGTGACGGTCATGCTGTCTGCGCCGAAAAGCGCGCCGACATCAGTATCCATGGCAGATGAAAGTCGCCCCATCGCCGTATTGGCATTCGCTGCGATAATCGCGATGAGCGCGAGTGGTGTGATGATCCGCAGATAGAGCGGGTCGGATTTGCGCCATTCTTCGCTGAGGGCCGGAGGCTCCATCTCTGCGATAATACGGGCAAGACGAGCCTTGTGTTTCACCCAATACGGGCGGGATTCTGCACTGATGCGCGACGGTTGGTCATAATAGGCCTCGGCAGGGCTATCAGGATGCGATGCATCAAGCCGGGCGCTACCTTCAGAGAGGTCGGGTGTCTTGTATTTTCTAAAGCCCCGAACGAGCGCAATGATGAAAAATGGAAAGAAGGCGAGGTAGAGCAGGGCTTGCGCAGGCGGCGCGAAGCGTTCAAACGCGCCGGTGAAAACCAGAGCCAATGCCGCAAACAAAAGCGCGCCCGGCAGAGCAAAAGCCTCGAAAAGCCTTACCCGTGCGAGGCGTGCCCGTGTCCGCTCGATCTTGCGGCGGAGAATGGTTGGGATCAGGTTTTCAGCCACTCCGGTACAGTTTCACTCGCTATCATCTCTTCAAATGTCGGTGGGGTGCGGATCAGCGCGACATTGTCCCCGTTCACCAGCACTTCAGCACACATTGGGCGTGTGTTGTACTGATTTGACATTACAGCTCCGTAAGCGCCGGCAGACATGAAGGCGACGAGGTCTCCCTCTTTCATTTCCTGCGCCGGATAGTTCTTTGCGAAACGGTCTGTACTCTCACAAATGGGCCCGACAATGTCATAGTCCAGTGTAGCGCGCTCTTCAGAGCGAACAACTGGTTTCATCTCGTGAACAGCCTGATAGAGCGCAGGACGCATCAAATCGTTCATGCCTGCGTCCAGAATGGCGAAACGTCGGCCATCGCGTTCTTTGATATATTCGACGCGGGAGACAAAAATGCCTGCATTGCCCGCAATCATCCGGCCCGGCTCAAGAATGACTTCTACATCGAGATCGCCAAGCACTTCGCGAACCATCGCCGCATATTCTGCTGGTGTAGCCGGTTCGTCGCCCTCGCGATACGGAATACCGAGACCGCCGCCAAGATCCATGCGTGTGATGGGAACGCCAGCTTCACGAAGGTCGCGGACAAGGCCGACCACTTTTTCAAACGCGGCACGCAGCGGAGCGAGATTTGTGATCTGGCTGCCAATATGAACGTCTACGCCGCAAACATTAATGCCCGGGAGTGACTGGGCCAGCGCGTAAAAGTCTTTGCCTTCATGCCATGCAATGCCGAATTTGTGTTCGGCGCCGCCCGTCGAGATGTTGGCGTGACCACCCGCTTCGACGTGTGGATTGATCCGAAACGCGATATCGGCCGTGTAGCCATTCGCGCTTGCGAGCTCCGAAATGCGGTGAAGTTCCGGCAGGGATTCCACGTTAAACTGATGGATGCCTGCTTCAAGCGCATCGAGAATATCTGTGCGGGATTTGGCAACACCGGAGAACACGATCCTGTTTGCCGGAATACCTGCGGCCATTGCGCGTTTCATCTCGCCGCCCGACACAACGTCAGCGCCTGAACCGAGCGCGGCGAGTGTCGCCAGAACAGCCTGATTGCTATTGGCTTTCATCGCATAGGCTATGAGGCATGGCTGGTCTTTGAACGCATCAGCCAGCACGTTGTAGTGACGGGTCAGCGTTGCGGACGAGTAAATGTAAACTGGTGTGCCAAAGCGTTCTGCGATGTCAGACACGCAAATGTCTTCACAGTGCAGAACACTGTCGCGGTATTCAAAATGGTGCATTTGGGATCAGCTATTCTGCTAGAGGCGGAAGCTCTTCTTCCTGAATGGTGGTCGTTGGTGACGGGAGCGGTGCATAGCCGCCGCCTTCGTTTTCAACCCAGATCGTGCGGCCGGTTTCAGGGTCGACATATGAGGTGCCAGCAAGGCGTTGTGGCTCTTCATTGCGCGGACGCAGTTCCGGCTCGGCGCTTGCTTCTTCCTGAGGTGCCGGTTCCGGTTCGCCCCAAAGCGGCTCCGGACGTTCCAGATCGCCGCGCAGGCCGCAGGCAGACAGGCCCGCAAGAGCAATAAAAGCAGGGATCAGGGCGATGCGTTTCATGAGAGAAGCTCCTTCCAGCGGCTGACCTGTTCGCGCACACGAACCGGCGATGTTCCGCCATAACTCTGGCGCGAATTGACTGATGCCTCAACAGTCAGAACCGAATATACGGCATCAGTAAGGCGTGGCTCAATTGATTTGAGGTCATCAATCGAAAGCTCTGCCAGGTCACAACCATTGTCTTCAGCCAGTTTTACGGTCGCGCCGGTTACATGGTGTGCCTCACGGAATGGAAGGCCAAGCTCGCGGACCAAATAGTCTGCAAGGTCTGTCGCCGTGGAGAAGCCGTGCGCCGCCGCAGCCCGCATGGCTGGTTTGTCTACGGTCCAGCTGGAAACCATGCCGGTCATTGAGGCCAGACATAGGTCCAGCGCGTCAAAAGCAAGGAAAGTGAGTTCCTTATCTTCCTGCATATCCTTGGAATAGGCGAGCGGCAGGCCTTTCAGGACCGTCAGTAGCGCCTGAAGCGTACCATAAATACGGCCTGTTTTCGCGCGTACGAGCTCGGCGGCGTCCGGATTACGCTTTTGCGGCATGATGGATGAGCCAGTAGACCAGGCATCAGACAAGCGCACGAAGTGGAACTGTGCAGACGCCCAGATAACAATCTCTTCTGCAAGGCGGGAGAGATGCATCGCGCAGATCGAGCAGGCGGAGACAGCTTCAACCGCAAAGTCGCGCGCAGATACGGCGTCGAGAGAGTTCGCCATTGGCGCTTTAAAGCCGAGGTCAGCGGCTGTTTTCTGGCGGTCGATCGCGAAGCCCGTGCCGGCAAGCGCCGCTGCGCCAAGCGGGCTTTCATTCATCCGGTCCTGACAATCCAGAAAACGGGACCGGTCACGTGAGAACATTTCGACATAAGCCATAAGATGGTGACCAAAGGTAACAGGTTGCGCGGTCTGAAGGTGGGTGAAGCCCGGCATAACGGTATCAGCGTGGAGGTCAGCCTGCTCCAGCAGGGCTTCCATCAGACCGCGCGTCTGATCTGCGCGGGTTTGCAGCGCCTGACGTGTCCAGAGGCGAAAATCCGTTGCGACCTGATCATTACGCGAACGCGCCGTGTGAAGGCGTCCCGCTGGCTCACCGATAATTTCCTTCAGGCGCGCCTCAATATTCATATGAATATCTTCAAGGTCTTTGCGGAACGGGAAGTCGCCACCGGCAATTTCCTGTTCAACCTGATCAAGGCCTCCAAGGATCGCGTCGCGGTCGGCGTCAGAGACGATGTTGCTATCAGCCAGCATGCGCACATGGGCACGCGAGCCCTGAATGTCTTCAGCGGCCATGCGCTTGTCGACATCAATGCTCGCATTGATCGCTTCCATCACTTCATCGGGCTTGGCGGCGAAACGTCCGCCCCACATTTCCTGACCGGAGGCTGGCTTTTTGGCCATAATTACTATCTCTTACGTTGCAACGAATGAGGCCTGTAATGACAAAACTCACACGTATAGGAATTCCGCTAATGCTTTTGATCGGGCTTGGCGCATTTGTCTATGCCTGGTTTTCCGCTGCATCACCGAATGTCACGCGCGAAGGCATCCAGTCTTACGCGGTCGGGGAGATGTCCCGCCTCCAATTCCAACGCGCAGGCGAACCGATTTCGGAGGCCGAGTTTCAGGCGCCTGACGGATCTACAGCGACGCTGGCGGACTATACAGGGCGTATTCTGGTCGTGAACTTCTGGGGTACGACCTGCGCCCCATGCGTTCTGGAAATGCCGACGCTTGCCGCCCTGCAGAACGAATTCGACGAGAGCGATCTTCTTGTGATGCCTCTGTCTTTCGATCGCGTCGGTGACTATCCGATGGCGCGAGAACGCCTTGATGAGCTAACGGACGGCGCACTCGACTTTTATGGCGATGCCGAGCGCGGCGTCATGTTCGACTCTTACATTGGCGGGTTTCCGAGCACAGTTATTTACGACCGGAATGGCCGGGAAGTCGCCCGTTTTGAGGGCGACACGGACTGGGCATCGGATGAAGCTCTGGAACTGTTCCGGGCGCTGGTTGGCTGATCAGCCTTCGGCGGCTTTAGGCAGTTCCGTCGCGGCGCGGGCTGCCTGAGACAGATCGCGTAGCATTCGGCTGAGGTCAGGGTTTGTCTTCAGCGCTTCGCGTGCGTCCTGTTCTTTCAACATTTTAGTTGCCGCCATAGAGGCCAGTGTCGCGCTCTGTCCCTTCGGAAGGGCTTCTGCTGCAAGCCGGAATAGCGCAACGGCCGCCAGTGCCGGCGAGCCCGCTTTGCGGGCGATTGACGGGAACAGCTTGGCGTTCGAAATCAGGCGGACGCTGAGCGTGTCGAGATCCTGAGCGCCATGAATGCGCTCTGCTTCAGGCAGGTCGGAATTCAATAGCGCGGCTTGTGTGGCGCGAAGGGTCATCAGAACCTGCACATGCCGTCCGTCATTGTTCATCACCGCTTCTTCAAAGCGCGGCTGACCGATCATACCACGTAGCAGGGTAATCATTTTGGTACGGGCGTCATAGCCAACCAGATTGTCCTGCAGTTTGAGGAGCTGCATCGGGCGATCCAGAATTTCAAACCGCTCCAGATAGCCGTCCACAGTGTCCGTCGACATCAGACGCTTGGAGCGTGCGCAGAAGGAGTCATACATTTCTGCGTGGCGATTGGACTTCATGATTTTGACGAGCCGGTCACCAAAATCCTTCAGCATGTTGAATTCGGTCAGAAGGCATTTGTCATAAAGGCGGTGGTTTGAGCCGATATGCTCAAAAATTCGCGATACGATTGTCTGTGATGCCGTCGGCAAAAGTCCCAATTGCACGGCTTCGGCCAGTGCCTGAGCATGAGGCAGGTCATGGAGCGGATCGCGCGTATTGCGTCTGTCAGGGCGTGGCTCAAGTACGCCGATCAGGCGGTCGACAACTTCGCCAGTGTTTTGCGTTTCGCCCAGAATGGCGCTCACCGCACCCGGGGTATCGATCCACTCGGAGAAATAATCTGTCAGGACTTCGTTGACGAACTTCCGGTCAGCTTCCTCAAGCGTTTCAGCCTCTTTCCAGATTTCGACAAGCCCGGTCAGCTTTTTGGGCCAGCTTGTCTCACGCATGAGCCGGTCTGCCAAAGCTGACTTAAACGCTGTCAGGAGGTTTGGCTTTTGACGGCATTTCTTCACGACGTCTTCGAGCGTGCCTTCGTATTTCACAAAGCGTCCGGCCTTCTTCTCTTTGAAGATGCTGTTGACGCCCTGATTTACCAGCTCGTGTAGTTGGCGCGCAATCGCATGCAGGCTTTCTTCACCGGCCCGCGCAATCGCGACACGCTGAATGGCTTGTGTGATTTCAGAGCCGGAACTTTCAAGAATTTCAAGAAGGTCCGTCCGGTAGATCAATTCGCCCGGTAATACGCGGTGGCGTTCAAGAAAGCGCGGAATGACTTCCAGATAGGTTTTGCGTGCCGAGACTTTGCGAAGGTCACCTGCAGAGACACATGACGATGTCTGTTGCGGAATAAAGGTGCGAGATGGCCGCTTGCGCGGCTCTTCGCAATCGCCCAGCGCGGCAACAAGAATGGCGATATAATCACCATTTGCGCCTTTGCGCTCTTCCTTCATAACCTTCACGCCACCTTGCGGATGGCTCTTCAGAAATGCGTTTGCGCGCTCAATGGCTTTCTGGCGATTCGGAATCGCATCGACCAATGCCCAGCTCGCTTTAGGCGATTTTCTCAGAAAAAGTTCGAAATGTGTTTCGCGACCGCCCATAACCCACCTGCTTTTTAAGGGATTATCATACTCCTGTCCGCTTAAGGTCACATGAAAGTCGCCTTTAAAGGTTGTAGTTTCCCCGTTATGGTCTTGTTAAAGAACGACGAGCGCCTGGGACGGCATAGAGAAGGAGCTGGGATGGCTACGCTGGCATTAGTGGACGATGACGAGAACATCGTTGAATCCCTCAAAATGTTTTTTGAGGCAGAAGGGTATAAGGTCCGTACATATCATGACGGGCAGACGGCGTTGACGGCTCTCACCGAGACACCGCCAGATCTGGTTGTTCTGGATGTTAAAATGCCAAAGATGGACGGCATGGAAGTTCTGCGCCGTCTGCGCCAGACTTCGGACATTCCGGTTATTTTTCTGACATCGAAAGATGAGGAAATCGACGAGGTAATCGGTTTCAACATCGGCGCTGACGATTTCGTGCGTAAGCCTTGCTCCAACCGTCTCCTCTCTGAGCGTGTGAAAGCTGTTCTTCGTCGCTCGCGCGGCGCGGTTGAGGTTGAGGGCGATCAGAAGCCGATCGTACGTGGCCGCCTCGTGCTGGACCCGAACCGCCATGTCTGTTCATGGGATGGTGAGCCGGTTCGCCTTACGGTAACTGAGTTCCTCATCCTTCTGGCGCTCGCGCAACGTCCGGGTTTCGTTAAAAACCGCGACCAGCTCATGGATGCGGCGTATGACGACCAGATCTATGTCGATGACCGTACAATCGACAGCCATATCAAACGCCTGCGGAAGAAATTCCGTGAAGTAGACGGCGAGTTCGACGCGATCGAAACGCTTTACGGCGTCGGATACCGCTATAAGGAGAGCTAGCCTGTCGGCTCAGCGAAAATCGCGGACTTTTGTAAACTCGCGGATTGCGAGGCTGATCTTTGCCTCCAATCTCGCGGGTCTGCTCGTTCTGATCATCGGCGCGCTCGTGCTGAACGAGATGCGTGTGGGTCTCGTGCAGGCGCGGATAGACAGCCTCAATACACAGGGTGACCTGATCGTCTCGGTTCTGGCCGAGGGCGCAACGGTGGGCGACCCGGAGCCGGAACTGATTGAGGTAAATGCAAGACGCATTCTGAAACGCTTGGAGCTACCGGCTACTATTCAGGCCCGCATATACAATGCCGATAGCGAGATGGTCGGCGATTATAACCTGCTTTCCGACCGGGTGGATGAATTCGCGCTCGGTGCGCTCGACGAGCCCAATATGTTTGAGAGTTTTGTCGGCGGTGTATCCGGTTTCATGGATAGTATCGGGCGCTGGCTTCAATCGAGCGCGCGTGAATCTCTCTTGCAGCCGGGCACTTTTGATGACGAGCTGAATGAGGCTTTGTCTGGTGAACGTGTATCAGGCGAGCGCATTACCGATGACGGGCAGCGTGTTGTGTCTGTGTCTCTGCCTATCCAGCACGTGTCAGCAGTCGTCGGGGTTCTGACAATCGAAGCCAGTGATGTGGATACAATTGTACGCCGTGAACGCGCTGCGCTTCTGCCCTTTATTGCCGTTGCGATCATCGTGTCGCTTCTTTCCTCTGCCCTGCTCGCCATCATGATTGCGCGCCCGCTCAGACGGCTCGCGCTTGCCGCCGACCGTGTCGGGTCTGGCGCTGCAGAAAAAATCGAGCTGCCAGCGCTTACCAGCCGTAAGGACGAGATTGGCGAGCTGGCGGACTCTCTCGAAGGGATGACGGCTGCGCTGTTTGACCGGATCGTAGCCAACGAGGCGTTTGCTGCCGACGTTGCACACGAACTGAAAAATCCTCTCACCTCTATCCGTAGCGCTGTTGAAACATCCGAACGTGTGACGGATCCGGAAGCGCGGGAAAAACTGCGTAAAGTGATTGCGTCAGATGTGCGCCGCCTTGATCGCCTCATTACTGATATCTCCAACGCGACGCGCCTTGAGGCGGAAACGGCACGTCTCCCGAACGCTTCGGTCGATCTTGGCCAGCTTCTGACCGATCTCACAGAAACCTATGATGCGATCCGTAATGAAGGCGACCCACGCGTGCGCTTCGAGCGCGATGAAGATAGTGGCGATCTGATTGTCCTCGGACGAGATGGTGCGCTTGGGCAGGTCTTTAGAAATCTCATTGAGAATGCGCGGTCGTTTTCACCGGAAGACGGGCAGGTCATTGTTCGCGGTCGCACAATGGCGGTACGCGGACGCGCCTCTGTCGAAATCACTGTTGAGGATGAAGGCCCGGGTATTCCGGACGGCAAGCTCGAGAAGATTTTCGAACGATTTTATACGGACCGGCCTGCGGGTACGAAATTCGGTCTGAATTCAGGGCTGGGCCTGTCCATCGTGGCGCAGATCGTAGAAAGCCATCGCGGCACAGTGACGGCCGAAAACCGTGAGGATGCAGAGGGCAATGTGCTGGGCGCTCGCTTCGTCGTTGTACTGCCGGCTCAGCTTCAGAGCTGACACGACCATCCCATGTCGCAATTTCGACACATGTTGAAAAAACTGGTCGCCCGATATGCCGGTTTTTCTGATTAACGATGCTGCAATTGCAAAAACCCCCTTGCCAAGTGGAATTGTCTGACCTCACTCTTGTAGTTTGGTCGGTTGAAAGGTTTCCCATGATCGGTGTCGTGGTGGTCAGTCACGGAAAACTCGCACGTGAGCTTGTTGCAGCAACAGAGCACGTCGTGGGTGAGCAGCGTCGGTTCCGGTCGATTTCAATCGAGCCAGATGACGATATGGATGCACGTCGCACTCAGATTCTGGAAACAGCCGAAGCCTGTGATGATGGCGACGGCGTTATTCTTCTGACAGACATGTTCGGCGGCACGCCGTCCAATCTTGCAATTTCCGTTATGGGGCAGGGCAAGATTGAGGTGATTGCAGGTGTGAACCTGCCAATGCTGATCAAGCTGGCCGAAGTTCGCGAACGTATGTCCATGCAGGAAGCGGCTGAGGCGGCTCAGGAAGCTGCCCGCAAATATATTTCCATCGCATCGAAGGTGTTAGTCCGATCCCAGTAGAGTTTGAAATGTCCTGTACGCGCGTTGTTGAGATATGTAACCAGAAGGGCCTGCATGCACGGGCCTCGGCGGCATTCTCGCGAACAGCGCAGGAATTTACTTCAAACATTCAGGTCTCACGCGCCGGTATGGAAGCCGATGGCAAGTCCATCATAGAGCTACTCTCGCTCGGCGCGGGTAAGGGCTATGAGATTGAAATTTCTGCTTCGGGGGAAGACGCCGAAGCCGCCGTTCAGGCTCTCATTGATCTCGTCAACAACCGCTTTGGCGAAGAGTGCTAGGCTGAAGGCTTAGCGGTTCGCGCCGCTACGGTCTGCAATGTTCGGACGTAGCAGACGTTCTGCACCGCCATTTTCACGATCACCGCGTTCGCGACCTGGCCCGAGAGTCAGGGTTTCAAACATGATGCGGCCTTCATCATTCTCAAAACGCTGTGACAGGGTGAGCATGCCCTGAACAAATTCGTCTTCGGTTACCTGATTGGGTGTCGCGGCCGGAAACAGGCGCGGATTGGCAATCACATCGTTTTCGCCAGCAAAGCGGGCTGCCCAGTTACGCTGTTCGATAGGTGTCAGAACTTCATTTTCGTCCTGATCGGCATTGCGAAATGCAAGGCGTGCGCCTGCTTCAATCTCGTCATGCGTGATTTCGAGGTCGAGATTGCGGTCGAAGGCAATGAAAATCATCGCGCCGGATTTCAGGAATGTCGCGCCGGCGCGGTCTTCGTTCAGGCCGTTTCCGCCGCGCACAGGCAGTCGCTCCTGGGCAAATGACGTCCCGATAATAGACAGGCAGAGACCGGCTCCTGCCGCCGTGATCATGGCTTTGAACGCGCTGTTCGCTGAAGCTTTCACTCATCGTCTCCGTCTGGTTCGGGGTGAGACTATGCTCACATTTCTCCCGCGCAAAGCATTTTGTCCGTGGCTGACTGAATTGTCATCTTCAAAAAACATATAAAGGAATATTTATATGGTTTGGTGATTATGGTCGTCTCTGGTATATGCGACCCAGAAATTTTCCCCTTTGAAAGGCTAAACCCATGTCCAACGATTATCAGGTTGCCGATATTTCCCTCGCTGACTTCGGTCGCAAGGAGATCGAAATTGCTGAAACAGAAATGCCGGGCCTGATGGCTGCGCGCGAAGAGTTCGGCACGAGCCAGCCTCTTAAAGGCGCGCGCATTGCCGGATCTCTGCACATGACGATCCAGACGGCTGTTCTCATCCAGACGCTTGAGGCGCTGGGCGCAGAAGTGCGCTGGGCAAGCTGCAATATCTATTCAACGCAGGACCACGCTGCTGCGGCGATCGCGGCTAATGGCACGCCTGTTTTCGCGCACAAAGGTGAAACCCTCGAAGAGTATTGGGATTTTGCGGACAAAATCTTCTTCTGGCCGAATGGCGAGCTTGCCAACATGATCCTCGACGATGGCGGCGATGCGACAATGTATATTCTGCTCGGCGCGCGCGCTGAGGCGGGTGAAGACGTTCTCTCCAATCCGGGCTCTGAAGAAGAGGAAGTTCTCTTCGCGCAGATCAAAAAGCGTCTCGCGGCAAGCCCGGGCTTCTTCACGAAACAACGCGACGCCATTCAGGGCGTGACAGAGGAAACAACGACAGGCGTGAACCGTCTCTACCAACTCGTTGAAAAAGGCATGCTGCCTTTCCCTGCGATCAACGTGAATGATAGCGTCACCAAGTCCAAGTTTGATAACAAATACGGCTGTAAAGAGAGCCTTGTAGACGCGATCCGCCGCGGCACGGACGTTATGATGGCGGGCAAAGTCGCATTCGTTGCTGGCTATGGCGATGTGGGCAAAGGCTCTGCTGCGTCTCTTGCCGGTGCGGGTGCACGTATCATCGTTTCAGAAGCTGACCCAATTTGTGCGCTTCAGGCCGCAATGGACGGTTTTGAAGTAAAAACGCTGGAAGGGTCACTTCCCCGCGCTGACATTTTCGTCACCTGTACAGGTAACCGTGACATCATCACGATCGACCATATGCGTGAGATGAAAGATATGGCGATCGTCTGTAATATCGGTCACTTCGACAATGAGATTCAGGTTGAAGCTCTGCGGAACTATAAATGGACGAACATCAAGCCACAGGTCGACATGATCGAATTCCCTGATGGCAAGCGCATCATCCTTCTCTCAGAAGGCCGTCTCGTGAACCTTGGCAACGCAACCGGTCACCCGTCTTTCGTTATGTCCGCGTCGTTCACTAACCAGACGCTTGCGCAGATCGAGCTCTGGACCAAAGGCGACCAGTACGAGAACAAGGTCTACACTCTGCCGAAAACACTCGACGAGAAAGTGGCTGCACTTCACCTCGATAAGCTTGGCGTGGAGCTGACCCAGCTGAACCCTGTCCAGGCGTCTTATATCGGCGTGAAGCCTGAAGGCCCGTTCAAGCCGGAACACTACCGCTACTAGGCGGACGCAAAATCAAACGAAGAGAGCGCTAGTTCCTGCTGGCGCTCTTTTTTTTCAGCTTAGCTTTTTACCGGTTTCGATGACGGCGCTGACCAGCAGGTCGAGATCTGAAAACTGTGTCCGGTGGTTGGTAATATTCACCCGTATAGCGAGATGCCCGTTAATGCGGGTGGTGGACGGCGCAGCAAGGCCGTCTTCCTGCAGCCGGATGACGAGTTCCTGGTTCAGTGCATCCAGAGCTGCTTCGCCCAGCCCCTCTGCCACATAGCGGAAACAGCAAATGTTGAGCCCCATATAGCTAAGCAGGTCCAGCTCTGATGCGGCTTCGACTTTGCGGGCCAGATATCCGGCCTGCTCGATATTCGCATCGACAACCTGACCCAGTTTTTCCGGCCCATGTTCGATGAGCTGGGTCCAGACTTTCAGTGCGCGAAAGCCTCGGGAAAGCTCCGGGCCAAGATCGACCGGCCATGGCAGGTCTGAACCAATACCCCGGTCGGCATCTGCCAGGTAATCAGGGCGGTCTGAAAATGCGCGCAACTGATGTTCGCGGTCGCGGATGAGGACGCAGCCGGCGTCGTAATTCACCTGCATCCACTTATGAAAATCAAAGCCGATGGAATCGGCGAGCTCTATGCCGTCCAGCTTTTCACGATGGATATCGCTAAGCTGAAGCGCGGCGGCAAAGGCCGCATCAATATGATACCAGAGGCCCTCGCGCTTTGCGATTTCACCAACCGCGCGGAGGTCATCAATAGCGCCGCGATTGACCGTGCCCGCAGTCGCGCAGACGACGAATGGTTGTCGGCCGGCCGCGCGGTCTTCTGCGATAGCCGCTTCAAGCGCATCAGTGCGAATGCGCCCCATCTCGTCCTGCGGTAGTTTGCGAAGGCTGGCTTTGCCGAGCCCCAGCATATCGAAGGCACGCTCAAAACAGGCATGCACGCCTTGTGACGCATAGCCGACGAGTTCCGGCCCGTTACGAACGCCCTCAATACCGATCGTAAAATCAGTCGCGACATCGCGCGCCGTTTTCAGCCCGATCAGCGTTGCCATGCTGGTGCCGGTGGTGATGAGGCCGGAGCCGGTGTCTGGCAAACCAAAAAGCTTCAGGCACCAGTCAACAACGGCCCGCTCAACACGGATCGCTGCGTGATTGCGACCGCCGCAGTTTGCGTTCAGCGTCGAGGCGACCATATCCGCCAGCAAGCCTGATGGCGTGCCTGCACCATGCACCCATCCGAAAAAGCGCGGGTGCGTATTGCCCACCCCATAGGGCAGAAGTGACTTCAGAGCGGTATCGGCAGTGCTGCCGTCTTCGCCGGATATCTGAGGCAGCTCCAGCTCATCTGGATGCCGCCAGACCGGCCCTTCACGATAGGACTCCATCTCATCGAGCACGGTTTCCAGCATGTCGCGGGCTCTGGCACGAAAGGCCTGCCAGTCGTCCGGATCGAGAGTGTGCGTCATGAATGTGCCTGCGAGGTGACTGCGTCGGAACCGCTGTCTAGCGTTCACATATCCGTGAAGACAACAGTTGAGTGTCAAACTATGTCGCCTTGCACCGCCGGAAAGACGTGATCTACTCCGCTTTAAGTCAGGAGACCTGCATGGACGACTTCAAACGCTGGACGATAACGCGCCGGGATACTGAATACGAAAATCCGTGGATTCGGGTGGATCATAGCGAGGTTATCGCCCCGACCGGAGCTGATGGCATTTACGGCAGTGTGCATTTCAAAAATCTGGCAATCGGAATTTTCCCGATTGATGAGGATGGCTCCACATGGATTGTTGGCCAGACGCGCTTTGTCTTCGATGCCTATTCCTGGGAACTGCCACAGGGTGGCGGGCCGCGCGGTGAACCGCCAGTAGACACGGCGCAGCGTGAGCTATCCGAGGAGTGTAATCTGGCGGCGTCAGACTTCATTCCGTTATTTGAAAATCTTCAGGTCTCCAACTGTATTACAGATGAAATCGGCCACGCCTTTATTGCGCATGGTTTGTCGGCGAAGTCCGGAACGCCGGATGAGACCGAAGAGCTTACAGTGCGCCGTATTCCTGTTCGCCAGTTGATGGAGATGATCGAGGCAGGCGAGATCAGGGACATGTTTACTGTCATGATGGTCGCGCGGGCCTGTCAGCTCGCCGCGAAGGGCAAGCTTCCAGACGACATTGCGCGTCATTTCCGGTTTTAGGAGCGGCTACTTCACCGCGTGATAAACCTCTGTGCGGCAGGTTTCCGGATCAACAGTTGTCGGGTCGTCTACATAGATTTCCCAGACAGGCATCGTCTTGGTGAGGCCTTCTTTTTCAGTCGCATCCCAGATGTCTTTATGGGTCTGGTTCAGATTGGCGTAGGAGCCGACATGGGTCGCCATCATCACATCACACACCGGGATCACCCCGACCTTGATATTGCCCGTGGCTTTCGACGCATCTTCTGAATGTATGAGGAAACCGGCGCGAAAGGGCATGGTGTCGCCCGTTGGCATGTCTGCATAAAGAGACATCGGCATGCTTGCGGGCGCGATATTGTTCTGACCGAGGAATGTGTAGACCTCGCTAAAGCCGGTCGCCATCGCGTTTGAAATCTCGTCCGGAGAAAACTTTGGTGCGCGCTCGACATACAGATAGGTCTGCGCGGGCAGCGTTTTGCGTTTGATCTCCATATCGTCCCTCCCAAAAGAGAAGGGAGTAAAGTGCCAGATTGCGATCTTGGCAAGTTTGGCGAATTTCAGCGCATGCGACCGCACAGGGCGGCAATGCCCTCTGCGGCGTTATAAGCGGCCCAGTGAAGGGTGATCAGATCTTCCGTCTCATCAGGTGGTGCGCCTTGCGTTGTTTCGGGCGGCGGGCGCCAGTCTTTCAGTGGAAGGAACAAGTTCGCAGGCCTTGTGATTTCCGACGTGGCGCGTGACGGCGTCTTGCGGGACGAGATCATCCCGGCCCAGATCGCGGCAAGCTTGTCTGCGCGGTCATCGATTTCAGCTCTGATGGTTTTGAGCCTCTCTATGCGCGCCATAAGTATATCGCAGGCAAGTATGTCGTCATTTCTTGCGCGCCGGTGTGATGTTCGTGTTCCTTTCAGGGATGGTGTGCTTGCGGCTGGTCCCGCTTCGCTCGGCATGGAGACGGAGAATCCGGGCGGCGCGGGATCGCGCTTTTGTATGCCACGCAGTGCCGCAAACGGATGAAGTGGTGTTTCAGGTGTTCGGCTGCTTCGCACCGGAGCGCCATTCAGGCCAAATGGGCGCGGGGTAATTCCGCCATGTCGCAGGCGTTCAAAGACCGTCAGAATGATCGCGCACCGCAGAAAGTGTTCGGCCCGTACAACCATGCTGGTCAGTCGTCTGACATCATAGCGAAACAGGCGCGGCGTACCGTCCTCATCAAAAATGCCCCAGTCGTCGGTGAAACAGGCTGCCAGCTGAATATAATGGCCGATGCGCTGTTTCAGCGCGAAGAGCGTTTCGCTCGCATATCTGATCGGCCCGGTAAGCATGGCCAGAGGTTAGGGGTGGAACTGGTGGGGTGGGATTGTTCAGGTCACTTGCGCCTGCGCAGTCGCTTGTGATGGTTGTTTCTTTATGTGTGCTCGGCTAAGAGGTTCGCCATTCGGCTCACCCCGCCTGCGCCCAGCCCGGTCGGGCTGTTGGAGCCTCTGCACGAGCACCGCGAAGGCGCAGAACGCCCGAGTGAAACGAGGAATAGCGTTCGAGCATGACTTATAAAACCTCCATACTCACCCTCTTTCCGGAGGCCTTTCCAGGCATACTCGGCACGTCTATTATCGGTCGGGCGCTGGAAAATGACATTTGGTCGCTAGAAACACTGGACATTCGCGCATTTTCTGATCATAAGCACCGTTCCGTTGACGACACCCCTGCCGGGGGCGGTGCTGGTATGGTACTGCGACCTGATGTGGTGGCGGCAACAATTGATGCGGTTGATCGAGAAGACCGGCCGCTCATTTATCTGAGCCCGAGAGGTAAAACGCTTACTCAGGCCCGGGTGCGAGAGTTATCTCAGTCCCCGGGAGTTATACTGATTTGCGGACGCTTTGAAGGCCTGGATGAGCGCGTGATCGAAGCGCGCGGCATTGAGGAAGTCAGTATCGGGGATTACATCCTCGCTGGCGGTGAAGTGGCAGCCATGGTCCTTCTTGAGGCGGTTGTCAGGCTTCTTCCGGGTGTCGCGGGAAATGATCTCTCGCTCGAAGAGGAAAGTTTCGAGTCCGGCTTGCTCGAATATCCTCACTATACGCGACCGCGCGTGTGGGAGGATCGGGCAATTCCGGACGTATTGCTGTCGGGTAATCATGGCGCTGTTGATAAATGGCGACGCGAAAAAGCCGAAGAGCTGACAAGAGTTCGCCGACCAGATCTCTGGAAGGCACATATGGAACGTAAAGAGCAAGGCTGAGAAGCCTGGTTTGAAAGGCCGGAGTAAAGAAGATGACGAACATCATCGCAGAGCTTGAAGCAGAAGAGATTGCCCGCGTTGCTGGCGACAAAGAGATCCCGCACTTTTCTCCGGGTGACACGCTGACAGTAAACGTACGCATTAAAGAGGGCGAGCGTGAGCGCGTTCAGCGTTACGAAGGCGTTTGCATTGCACGTTCCGGCGGTGGCCTGAACGAGAGCTTCACAGTCCGTAAGATTTCTTTCGGTGAAGGCGTTGAGCGTGTATTCCCGCTTTACTCCCCGAACATTGAAAGCATCGAAGTGAAGCGTAAGGGTAAAGTTCGCCGTGCGAAGCTTTACTACCTGCGTGACCGTCGCGGTAAATCTGCTCGTATCGCTGAGCGTACATCCGGCCACGGCATCGAAGTTCGTGAAAACATCCTCGGCAAAACCGAGCGTAAGCGTAAGAACGAAGCAGCTAAAGCTGAGCGTAAAGCAGCAGCAGCTGAAGCACGCGCAGCAGCGGCTAAAGCTAAAGCGGCTGAAGAAGCAGCGGCAGCAGCAGCTGAAAACACTGAGGGCGGCGAAGAGTAGATCTTTCGCATCGCATCAGCGAGAATTTGAAAGGGCGGTCCTTCGGGGCCGCCTTTTTTGTTTGGATTCAACGCTGTCAGCTCTGCCAAATTTTGTTGACGTACCGGTAACCATGATTTCACATAGCGCTATGCCAAAGGGGCATATGCATATGGGGCATTAAAATGGGCGTTATGAAAGAATTCAAAGAATTCGCGATGAAGGGCAATGTTGTCGACATGGCTGTCGGCTTCATTCTCGGCGGCGCGTTTTCTACAATCGTGAAGTCTCTGGTCAACGACGTTATCATGCCGCCAATCGGGCTCGCGCTCGGTGGCGTTGATTTCGCGAACCTGAAAGTCGTTCTGAAAGAGGCCGTGATGAACGGCGAAGAAGTCGTGACCGAGGCGGTTTCTATCAATTACGGCATGTTCATCAACAATGTGATTTCCTTCATCATTGTTGCAGCGTGTCTGTTCTTCATCATCAAAGCGATGAACTCACTGAAGAAAAAAGAAGAAGAAGCGCCAGCAGAGCCGGAAGCGCCACCGCCACCACCGCGTGAGCAGGTGCTGCTTGAGGAAATCCGCGACCTTCTGAAGAAGTAAGTCGGACCCGCTTCAAAAACAGAAGGGCGTACGGGCATGGCTCGTGCGCCCTTTTTTTGTGGTTTTACATTTGCCCTGATTTCAGGTGACACTCTCGTCTGAGCGGAAATGTCCGCCATACGGAGGGAACACAATGAGATTACTGAAAACCGCGATGATCGCAGGCGCGAGCGTTCTGGCTGCGAGCGCTGCTTTTGCGGACGGGCATGAGACTGAAACGCCAACGACCGCAATCGTGACGTTTACCCTGCCTGACGGGATGACAGAGCTGCAGGCACGAGACCTGTTCATGGGCTCGGTAGATACATTCGCCGAAATGCCGGGACTGATCCGGAAATATTATCTGTTCGATGAGGCGGGGCCAGTGGGCGGCGGTGTCTATCTCTGGGAGAGCCGCTCGGCAGCCGAGGCGCTTTACACGCCAGCCTGGCGTGAAGGTCTTGCGGAACGACTGGGTGCCATGCCGCAGGTTCAATATTTCACGTCGCCAGTTATCGTCGATAATGTGACGGATGACATCTGGTCAGCGCCTGATGCGCATGACTAGCTGGATGGACCCCCGGGGGACGTGTCCACCGGGGGCTGTGCACCCTATTTCACATACTCGACGAAGAACTGGTCGGTATTGCCGCGAATGTTTGGCGCGAACACGTTTGTCGTGCCGTTATCCAGCGGATTTGCGAACAGGTCGGAGCTTTCGCCGAGGCGCAGACCGGCGGCCGTCGCCATCTCATAGATAATGTTCGGGTCGATACGGTGAGTATCGCCGCCGGTGGATGGCGGTGCACCAGCAGGCGCGACATGATCAATCACATAGAGCCGGCCACTTGGGGCCAGAATACGGTAGATTTCCGCAAATGAACCGGACGGATCGCCCAGCCCGTCAGGCGCGTTATCCGGCGTGTACCAGAGTTCATGCGGCCCTTGAAACCAGGTGACGACGTCTACAGAGCCCGACGGCACGTCGCGCATCGCGTCAAAGTCAGATTCCAGATAGGTGACATTGGCTGGCAGCGAGGTGAAGCGCGGTGGCAGGTCGCCTTCCCAGAAGCTGGCAAAGGCTGCTGGGTTTTGCATGTAAACCTGACCCTCAGGGCCGACCACGCTCGCAAGGAATGGCGTGAAATATCCGCCGCCTGCTTCTATTTCGACGACAGTGTCACCGATTTTGAGCTCCATGAAGGACAGCGTTTCAACCGGCTTGCGAATAGCGTCGCGCTCAAGGTCGGCTTCAAGGCGACCCTGCGATGTCAGCGCAGCCGTGTAGACAGCCTGATAGTCAATCGGCGGCGGTGGCGGTTCGGATGTCGCGCAAGCGGCAACGGCCAGCGCGCTCGCGGCGGTCAGCAGAGTAGTAAGTTTCATGGATATCCCTCCAGCTAGATTTGAAAGCTTATCATCTGATCAGGAGTGTGCACTAAAAATCCATGTGATGGGCGGGCCTCCGCTAATTGGCGTATGAGCACGCCCATCTCTCGACAGGGTGAGTGGCCTCTGTCTAACTTCCGGCACGATTGTCTGGGGAGTGACTATGCGTCTGAAATTTATAGCCGCCTGCGCCGCTATGTTCTGTAGTTTCATGCCTGCTATGGCCGAAGCGCCGGATTTCTCCGAAGCACGGTTTGAAGAGCGGGACGGCTTTTTCACGCTGCAGGTCGATACCGAAGGCAATAAGATTTACGCGCAGCTGCCAGAGGCGGGCGAGGATGGCGTCGTCCTGCGCATGATCCATACCGCAGGGCTGACAGGCGGCCTCGGGTCTAACCCGGTCGGGCTGGACCGTGGCTGGTGGCGCGATGGTGAGATTATGGCCTTCCGCCGCATTGGTGACCGGCTCATTCTGGAGATTGAGAACCTCAATTACCGCGCCAGTGCGGATAATCCTCTCGAAGCCCGCGCTGTACGCGAAAGCTTTGCGACATCCTTCATTGCCAGCATGGAAATTCTGGATGACGAGGAAGGTCTCGTCGTCGATATGACGGATTTTCTCACCGCAGACACGCTTGGACTGGTTCAGTATCTGGCAGATGCGGGGCAGGGGCGGTTTACGCTAGCTGGGGACCGTTCGCTTGTGGACACGGCGAACGCATTTGCCTTCCCCGACAATATCGAGATCGATGCCTATCTGACGCTTCGCAGCGCTGACCCCGGCCGCGAGGTTTCCACGACGGCGGCGAATGGCACAGATGTGACCCTGATCCAGCACCATTCCTTCGTGCGCCTGCCGGAAGAGGGTTACACACCGCTTGAAGCTGACCCGCGCACGGGTGCTGTCACAATGACCCATTATGACTATTCAGCCTCGCTGACAGACCCGATCGAGACACGTTATGCGCGCCGCTATCGCCTGCAGCGCGATGAAAACGGTGAAACCATCAACCCAATTGTGTTCTATATCGACCCGGGCGCGCCGGAGCCGATCCGCTCTGCTCTGGTGGATGGTGCCCTCTGGTGGGGCGACGCGTTCGCTGCGGCAGGTTTGCCTGATGGCTACCGCGTAGAGCTTCTGCCGGAGGACGCGCACCCGCTCGATATCCGCTATAACGTGGTTCAATGGGTGCACCGCCAGACACGCGGCTGGTCCTATGGCGGCGGTATTGCAGACCCACGCACTGGCGAAATGCTGAAAGGTCATGTCATTCTCGGCTCGCTTCGTGTGCGTCAGGACCGAATGATTTTTGAAGGCCTTGCAGGCACGCAGAATGTAGGCACCGGCGCGCCGGATGATCCGGTAGAGCTGGCGCTTGCGCGTATCCGTCAGCTGTCTGCGCATGAGATTGGTCATTCACTCGGCTTTGCGCACAACTTTGCGGCCAGCACGTATGATAAAGGCTCGGTGATGGACTATCCCGCGCCGGACATTCGCGTGAGCGGCGGTGAGCTTGATTTCTCGAACGCTTACGGTGTCGGCGTTGGTGCGTGGGATGCGTTCGCGGCGACCTGGCTTTATGGCGAGCTGACCGATGACGCGCGTGAAGCGCTTGTCCGTGAGGCGGTCGCAGATGGGCTCGTCTTCGTTGATGACGGCCATGCGCGCGGTATCGGCACCGGCCATCCGCTCGGAAATATCTGGGATAACGGGCCGGACCCGCTTTGGGGTCTGGCGCAGGCCATGAGCGTGCGCGCCATTGCGCTTGAAAATTTCGGCGTAGACCGTGTGGCTGAGGGGCGACCTGTCTCTGATCTCAATGCCGTGATTGTGCCGATCTATCTCTTCCATCGTTATCAGACGGCCGCAGCTGGTAAGCTGATTGGCGGGATGACGTTTAATTACAGCTTGCGCGGGGATGGCCAGCCGGCAGCGCAAATGGTGCCAGCCGCCGACCAGCGTGACGCGGTCGACGCGATCCTTGAGACCATCACGCCAGAGTTTCTGGATCTGTCTGATGATGTTCTGAACCTTCTCACGCCAAGCATTGATGCTTATCTGGCGGCCGCGCCAACACGGGAATTGTTCACGCGCAGCGCCTATCCGGCATTCGATCTCACCTCTGCGGCGGATACCTCCGCGCAGATGACGTTCGATGTGCTGCTGCATCCTCAACGCGTTGCGCGCCTGATCGAGTTTGCCCGCCGGGACCGTTACCAGATGAGCGCGGTTGAGCTGTTCGATGCCATTCGCGTTCAGGTCATGGCCCAGCCGCGTGAGCCGCGTCTGGCGGGCATCGCAGAAACCGTGCGCGCCCGTTATGCCTTTGCGCTGATGGATCTGGTGGATGCCGAGACGTCATCTGCGGTCGAGGCTGCGGCGTCTGCTGCGCTGGGTGAGCTGAAGAGCGATGTGTCCGGTCTCGATACGGCTCATGGCGACTGGCTGGCCGAACAGATTGAGGCGTTTGAAACCCGGCCGCGTGAGGCTGCGCCTGCGGTTGTAGACGCGCGCGGCCTGCCGCCGGGCGGCCCGATTGGGATGGACGCTTACGAGACCTGCTGGTTCTGCGAGTAGGATCTAGTCAATCCCGATGCGGGATTTACTACCTGCGGAACGGCGCAGAGAGATGACGGCCTGATCCATAATCTCCTGCGTGGCTGCGCAGGCAAGCTGCGGGCCGAGCATGGCTGGCGCACCTGTCCAGTCGCAGGCGAGGCCGCCCGCGCCGCGCACAACCGGAATAAGGGCGGCAATATCGTGCGGTTGAAGGGCTGTTTCGGTCACCAGCTGGATGTCACCTGCAGAAAGCCGCGCATAGGCATAGGCATCAAGACCATAGCGGGTGAGGCGTGCCGTCTGGCGCAGATGTTCAAATGCGCCGCGTTCTGACGGTGTCAGAATGAACGGGTCGGTCGTTGAGAGGATGGCATTGGTGAGGCGGGTTTCATCTGAAACTCTGAGCGGGGTGACTGTGCCGCGCACATTGATTTCAGCGCCGCTTGTCCAGCCGGTATAGCGCTCACCCAGATAGGGCTGGTCGATAATGCCGATTTCAGGGGAGCCGTCTCTGACAAGGCCGATCAGCGTCGTCCATGTCGGCAGGCCTGCAATAAAGGCGCGTGTGCCATCGACCGGATCCAGATACCAGGTCCAGCCGGATGTGCCTTCGGTCACGCCGAATTCTTCACCGTTAATGGCGTCATCGGGGGCTTCGCGGGTCAGAATGTCCCGCATAGCGGCTTCTGCGTCCCGATCTGCCTTCGTGACAGGATCGAAATCGCCTTCGCCAAGCTTATTGTCCGTTTCGCCGTGCTGGCGGAACAGGGCAAGCGTTACGTCACGCGCCGCATCGGCCAGCTTGTGAGCCAGCGCAAGGCGCGATTGCATGTCAGCTGACAGCGCGGAGGAAGCAGTAGAAGGCGTGTTCATACACCTTCCACTGCCTCAACATGGCTGTTCAATCAAGCAACGTCTGAAGAGGTGGACTCCAGAGACTTTGCAAGTTCGAGAAGGCGGCGGCGTGGACGCTCTTCCAGGCGGTAGTATGCGCGGACGAGTTCGAGCGTTTCTTTCTGGGAAAGAATGTCGCCTTCGAGCTTTTCTGCGTCATTGGCTGGTGTCACGTCATTCTCATAGGCTTCGAGGCCATCAAAGAAGTACTGAACTTTTACGTTGAGCGCTTTTGCGAGCTCATAGATACGGCCGGATGTGATGCGGTTCGCGCCACACTCGTATTTCTGGATTTGCTGGAAGCGTACGCCAACTTGTGAAGCAAGTTCCTGCTGGGTGAGTCCGAGCAGGCGGCGGCGCCAGCGAAGTCGTTTGCCGACGTGTAGATCAATATCAGTAGCCATGTGTCTCTCCGAAACAATCGTCCCGTTTGGGGACGGTTCAGAGGGGAATGAGCAAGCCGCATGCCGACTGACAGGCGAGTAGGGATTCAGTTTTTGTGCGCTGCACAATAAAAACATGTCCGATTGGTCATTCTGTGACAAAAATCTCACGAAAAATTGCCGTATATGCGAAATTGTCGCAGATAAGGGGCTTGCATTTTTTGCGGTGCAGCGTATTTTAATCTCACAACGTTTGACGTTGTCGCCCTGATTTGGGGCGTTTCCTCCCTATGACTTTACAACCGCGCTCTAACCAGCGCGGTTTTTTTTTGGTTTTCGCGGGTGCAAAATTGCGAAACTGGCTCAGGCCGGCGCAACGCGCGTGCGCTCTGCCCAGTTTATAACGGACAGCCCGAGGGCCCTCATATCCGATTGCAGCTTATAAAAGCCGGGTTTCAGGCGCACCGTGTCTTCATCCATATATAGGCGGCGGTTGATCTCAATCTGCAGCGCATGGCGGTCTTCCAAAGGGCGCCCATGATGCTGCGTGCAGTATCCGCCTGCGTAGGGCATGTTCCGCGCGACTTTATATCCGAGCGCGAGGAAATGGTTCTCCACTGTGCGCGCCAGCCCTTCATCGCAGGATGCGCCATGGCGCGTGCCGATAATAATGTCTGTGCGGATACGCCGTCCCGCAACAAGTGATGGCATGGAGTGGCAGTCGATCAGCACGGAACGGCCGCAGCGCCGCTTGATAAGGTTCAGCCAGTTGATGAGCGCGCGGTGATAGGGGCGATAGGCTTCCTGCAGGCGCGTTTCAGCTTCATCCCGGCTGAGCTTTCGAACGTGAATATCCTGACCTGAGGCCGCAATGCGCGGAATGCAGCCAAGCCCGGCCTCAACGCGCGGGCTTCTTTCACCGGCAGGTGTTGGTGCACCATCCGAAAACATGCGCGAGTCGAGTTCCGTCTCAGACCGGTTGAGGTCCACATAAGAGCGGGCAAAAACTGCGCTCAGCGTGCCGATGCCCAGCTCGGACACCGGAGAGATCATCTGGTCGATATAAGCGTCTTCTACACGGCGCAGATCCATCAGCGGTACGCGCAGGAGAGACTGGAAATCGTCAGGATAGTGCCGTCCGCTATGCGGGGATGCGAACATAGCCGCACAATCATCCTGAGGCGCTGACAGCTGGAACGCTGCCTTTTGCGCCTCATCTTTGGATGAGTTGAGCTGAAATGTATTCACTTGCGTCATTTCGTTTAGGGTTTAACCTGAAAATATCCTGCAGTCTTCGACAGACGTTCACCGTCAGTTTACAATGGTTGAGGATACTCCAAAAGGGTTCGGTGGAATACAGGTCTCGTAATGACAAAAATCCTACTTGCTGAAGATGATGACTCCCTGCGCAGCTTTCTGACTGCGGCGCTGCGCCGTGCCGGTCATGAAGTGCAGGCGTTTGAGGATGGCGACACCGCGCTGACCGCGCTTGAGCGTGAAGTCTTCGATCTGCTTCTCACCGATATCCAGATGCCTGGCATTGACGGTATCGAGCTGGCGCGTCGCGGCGCGGAACTCGACCCGGCTATGAAGATTGTGTTCATTACGGGTTTTGCCGCTGTGGCGCTGTCTAATAAGGCAAACACGCCAGCAGGCGCGAAAATCCTCTCCAAGCCATTCCATCTTCGCGAGCTTGTCGACGAAGTGGAACGCGTGATGGCGGCCTGAGCCGCCACCAGGTCTTCTCTCTAATTTATTAGTCTGCCGGTTGGTCGCGGCCTTCGCGGTTCGCGATGCGTACCGGCCATGCCTCCTCGCGGAAAGATAGCGTGGACTGCGGGAACGGGATGGTGACGCCCGCTTCATCAAGCGCGTCTTTCACAGCGAATGCGACTTCATCATAAGTGTTGCGCTGTTTGGCAGGCTGGCTGTCTGCCCACCAGAGCAGTTTGAAATCAATGCTCGAACCACCAAAGCCGACACACTTCACCTCGGTATCCTTCGTGCGGTCGACCGTTTCACAGCCATCCAGTGCTTTCTGGAGCGTATCGCGCACCTGACGCATGTCAGCGTCATAATCGACGCCAACGACAAGGTCCTGACGGCGTAGCGGCTGGTCGGTCTGTACTTCGACAGGGTTTTTGAAGAGGTGCGCATTTGGTACGATGATCAGCTCGCCAGATGTGTCGCGGACATGAGTCTCACGGATCTGGATGTCTTCCACGCGTCCGAATACGTCGTCGACTTCAATCACATCGCCAATACGCATTTTCTTGCGCGCCAGAATGATGACGCCAGCGAGGAAGTTTTCAAAAATATCTTTGAACGCAAAACCGATCGCGACAGTCGTGAGGCCCAGACCAGCAATCAGATTAGCTGGCGTAATGGATGGGAACACAATCGTTACAGCAACGGCAATCGCGATGATCCACGATGCGATAACAATCAGATTGCCCGCAAGCCGTATGAGGGCGCTTCGCGTGCGCGCCCGTTTCATAATCGTGGTGATGACTTTGCGGATGATTGTCGCGGCCAACAGAATGGCGATGAGCGTAATCAGCGCGAGGCCGATCTGCGGCAGGCGGGACATCAGGCCCTGATATAGCGAAAGAATAGTGCCCCAGATGAGGGCGAGCGGTTCAAATTCTGCAGAGTTTTCCATGAATGACTAATGCAGGAAGCTGTGCAGGGTTCCGAACCGCCCGAAACCGTTTAACCGCGGCAGAGCGCGCAGAGCTTGTTGCCGTCAGGGTCGCGCAGATAGGCGAGGTAAAGCTTCATGCCGCCGCCTTCGCGCCAGCCTGGTGGGTCTTCAATCGGTGTGCCGCCCGCTTTTTCGCCGGCCGCGTGCCATGCGTCTGCAGCGTCGGTTGTCTCCATAGCGAAGCCGACTGTGGACCCGTTGCCGATTGTGGCTGGATTGCCGTCGATTGGCTTGGTGACGAGGAAAACCGCACCATTGTGCGCATAGACCAGACGGCCTTTCGGATCGAGAATGCCGGGCTTGCCGCCCTGGGACTCAAAGAGTGCGTCGTAAAATACCTTGGCTTTGTCGAGGTCATTGGACCCGACCATCATATGGCTGAACATGGTGTCTCCCTATATTGACAGGCCCATACAGGCTTGTTCCAACGCTGATATTCGCGAGTGGAGTAGGATTGTCCAGCCATGCCGCGAGGTGAAGGGGCATTGTTTCCGGTGAACCCTTTGCGGCGGAAGGCGTTGATAGATCGAAACCAGACTTAACGGAGCGATCTCATGCAACTGATCGAAAGCAAAAAGAAGAAAGCGGTTATGTACACTGTTGGTGTGCTGGGCATTGTGATGATCGTGCTTGGCCTTGCGCCAATGCCGAACGTTATGCTGCCACCTCTGGTAACAGGTATTGGCTTCCTTGCGCTGGCTTGGGGTATGAAGGCTTAGCTCTGCTTTAAGAGCCAGCGAAGCCGGTCACCCGAAAGGGCGTAGTGCAGCGCGATCAGGGCTACATGTGTGAGCGCAATCCACGCGTGACCGGCTAGATAAAATGCTAACGATCCGCCAAGCAGGATCGCTAGTTCTAAAGCCAATCGAACCCGGCCGGAGACGCGCACAGGCGCTTTGCCGGATCGGCTCGGGTCATCCGGAACATTGAAAACGCCCCATGCCGCTGCCGCGAGGAGTACAGCGGCAATCGCATACGTGTAGCCAACCACCCCATCGCCTGCCTGAAACGCAGCCATACCGATACCGGCAAGGGCTGCAAGCTCGAGGCAAAAGCGTAGAAGAAGATTCATAGTGTCCCCCGCAAAAAAAGCCGCACACCCTTCAGCATGCGGCTTTCTTTAAACTAATCCGGTGGCGCGTGACTTAGAATGTCACAACAGAGCGGATCGACTTGCCTTCATGCATCAGATCGAAGGCGTCGTTGATTTTCTCAAGCGGCATGACGTGTGTGATCATCGGGTCGATCTGGATCTTACCCTGCATGTACCAGTCTACGATTTTCGGAACGTCTGTACGGCCTTTCGCGCCGCCAAACGCCGTGCCGCGCCAGTTACGGCCCGTTACCAGCTGGAATGGACGCGTCGCGATTTCCTTGCCCGCCTCTGCAACGCCAATGATCACGCTCGTGCCCCAGCCGCGGTGGCAGCATTCCAGAGCCTGACGCATCACGTCTGTATTGCCGGTGCAATCGAAGGAATAGTCCGCGCCGCCATCGGTCAGTTCAACGATGTGAGCGACAACGTCAGAGACGTCTTTCGGATTGACGAAGTGCGTCATACCGAACTTTTCGCCCCATTCCTTTTTCTCATTGTTGAGGTCAACGCCGACAATCTTGTCTGCGCCAGCCATTTTTGCGCCCTGAATGACGTTAAGACCAATGCCGCCAAGGCCGAAGACGACAACATTATCGCCGACCTGAACTTTGGCCGTGTTGGTCACCGCGCCAACGCCCGTTGTCACGCCGCAGCCGACATAGCAGGCTTTGTCGAAAGGCGCGTCTTCGCGGATTTTCGCAACCGCGATTTCCGGCAGGACTGTGAAGTTGGAGAAGGTCGAGCAGCCCATATAGTGGTAAATAGTCTGACCTTTGTATGAGAAGCGGGACGTGCCGTCCGGCATCAGGCCTTTGCCTTGCGTCGCGCGAATGGCCGTACACAGATTCGTTTTGCCGGAGAGGCAGGATTTACACTGGCGGCATTCTGGCGTGTAGAGCGGAATAACGTGGTCGCCCGGCTTCACGCTTGTGACGCCCGCGCCAACTTCACGAACAATGCCTGCGCCCTCATGACCCAGAACGCTCGGGAAAATACCTTCCGAATCAAGTCCGTCCAGCGTATAGGCGTCTGTGTGACAGATGCCGGTTGCCATAATTTCAACCAGAACTTCACCGGCTTTTGGACCTTCCAGATCCAGCTCAACAATTTCGAGTGGCTTTTTCGCTTCAAAGGCGACTGCAGCGCGGGTTTTCATGTTTGCACTCCGTAATTTTGCTGGTAACCGTTTAATCAATGCTCCAGATGAAATAAAGAGCTAAATTAAATATGCATAATTGCAAGGACGGGATAGTTTGAGTCAGTGGGATGGTATTGAAGAGTTTGTCGCCGTGGCCCAGCAGGGCAGTTTCAAGCGCGCGGCCGAGGTTCTGGGCCTCTCCTCTTCACATGTGAGCCGGGCGGTGATGCGCCTTGAAGAGCGCCTTCAGTCTACCTTGTTTTTCCGTACAACGCGTCAGGTGTCGCTGACGGATACGGGCCGGTCTCTCTTTCAGCATTGCGAGCAACTGGTTCAGGACCGCGATGAGGCTTTTGCGCTAATCGGTGGTGATCGTGAGCCGGTTGGGGAACTGCGCGTCACATGTGCTGTGTCACTGGGTGAGCGCTTCGTTGCGCCAATCGTCCGTTCACTGATGCAGGACTATCCGCGCCTTTCCGTAACCGTGGATCTTTCGAACCAGCGCCGTGATCTGGTCGCAGACGGTTTCGATATGGCCATACGTACGGGCGTTATGGATGACCCACGGTATATTCAGACGCTGATTGCCCGTCGCAACTGGCAGGTCTGTGCGTCTCATACCTATCTGGCGCAGCATAAAAAGCCGAAAACGGTGGAAGATCTTGCGGGCCATGAGTGTGTTATGGGCTCGTCGGAGACCTGGAAATTCGAGGTCGACGGTGAGCCGGTCATGTTTCGCCCGAAAGGGCGTTTCAAATGTAATTCCGGATCTGCGGTGGTTGAGGCGGTGAAGGCCGGGCTCGGCATTTGCCAGCTTCCAGACTTCTATCTGAGCGAAGGCATCGCCTCGGGCGAGCTTGTGCCGCTTTTGAAGAAAAGCCTGCCACCAGCAGAGCCTGTCTGGGCGGTCTATCCGCAGCGCAGACATCTTATGCCCAAAGTACAGAAACTCGTCGAACGTTTGCGGGCCGAGCTGGGCCCTGCAATGGGCGGCGCGCCACTCGAAACAGAATAAAGGACAGGATGATATGACGATTGAAACAGTCTCCACCAATAAAGCCTTTGGCGGTACGCAGGGCGTATACAAACATCGCTCCAGCGCAACGGGCACGGACATGACCTTCTCGGTTTATGTGCCGCCCCATGCGCCAGGCGCGAAACTGCCGGTGGTCTGGTATCTGTCCGGGCTGACCTGCACGCATGCGAACGTCACGGAAAAGGGCGAGTTTCGCGCGGCCTGTGCGGAGCTCGGCCTCATCTTCGTGGCGCCGGATACATCACCGCGTGGCGAAGGCGTGCCAGATGACGCTGAAGGCGCATATGACTTCGGACTGGGCGCTGGCTTCTATGTAAACGCAACAGAAGCTCCGTTTGCTGAGCATTATAAAATGCGTGACTATATTGAAAGCGAACTGCCTTCGATTATCGCGGCGAACTTTCCCGCAGATATGGAACGTCAGGGCATTACCGGCCACTCAATGGGCGGGCATGGCGCACTGACGATTGGCCTTAGAAATCCGTCTGTTTACAAGTCGGTGTCAGCCTTTGCGCCAATCGTTTCGCCTCTGCAATGTCCCTGGGGTGAGAAGGCGCTGACCGGCTATATCGGTGCTGATAAAGCCAAATGGCGTGAATATGATGCTGTGGCACTTATTGAAGATGGCGCGCGTGTTGAAACCGGCCTGCTGGTCGATCAGGGCACGGGCGACAACTTCCTTGAAAGTCAGCTGAAAACCCATCTTCTTGCGGAAGCCTGCTCGGCAGCGGGGCAGGCTGCCGAGATCCGGATGCAGGATGGGTATGACCACTCATACTATTTCATCTCGACCTTTATGGCCGAGCATTTGAAATGGCATGCCGACCGTCTCGGTTGATTAGTCAGTAAGCTGACGGTCTATAAAACTGGTGATCGCAGCCAGCATGTCTTCGGTATTCTCCGACGGGTAATGTCCGAAGGCATGCGGCGCACCGGGATAGAAGGCGTAGTCGACCTTGCCGCTGCGCGCCTGCCAGGCCTGCAAAAGATCAAACGTCATATCCTGCGGGATGTTTGAATCCATTCCCGGCTGAATGACGAGGATGGGTGGCAAATCCTCTGCCTCACCTGCCTGAACAATGCGCGGGATTGAGGCGTCCCACATGGCATCTTCATCGGCAAAATATCGTTCCGTTAGCGTAACGAGCTGGTCGATACCCGCACGTTGGGCATAGCGATAGCGTGTAATTGGCGATGAGACCGGCCACATGGCTACGACATAATCGACGCTCGCATCAATTCCGTCATGTGCTGAGAAGCCGTCATCTGTACCCGCAATCGGTGTGCCGAGATGGGCTTCGTTATTCGGGCGAACCGCAGCCAGCAGGGCGAGGTGACCGCCAGAGGATGACCCGATCAGCCCGATCTCGTCAGCTTCGGCGCCAAGCGCTTCTGCATTGAGGCGTACCCAGCGAACGGCGGCCGTCACATCGGCGGATCCGGCAGGGTGTTGATAGTCGGGTGACTGGCGAAAATCGATGGCCACCACCAGATAGCCGGCATCGGCAAGTGCCTGATCATAGACCCGACCTGATGTGCGATCATACGCGCCCCACGCACCGCCATGCACTGAAATCACCACAGGCAGTGGGCCTTCCGCACTTTGCGGGCGATAAATCCGTGCGAGCAGCTCAAGCCCTTCAGGATTTGCGTAGGTCACGTCTTCCCATGAAGCTGGTTCTGTCGCGACTGCGTTGGTCTGTGCGTGCGCTGCCATAGGTGCAGCGCTGATCGCCAATCCAAGTGCAAAGGCTGAAATCAGGTGACGCAAAATAATCCTCCCATCCGCCTGGCGGAATTTCTGTTTGGGTCAAACTAGTTCGCTATCGCGGTCACGACAATCTCATTGTCAGGGTAAATCGCGGCGCTAAAGTGCCGTGCATGACTGAACAAACCGTCTCTGTGACCGAAGCCACCGGCCCGCTAAAAGGTCTGCGCGTAATCGAACTCGGTGTTCTGCTGGCAGGGCCGTTCTGCGGGCAATTGCTGGGTGATCTTGGCGCTGAGGTTATCAAGGTGGAGCCGCCGGGCCAGCCAGACCCTCTGCGTGACTGGGGGCAGGCCAAGCCGGATGGCAAGTCGCTCTGGTTTCCTGTAGTGGGCCGCAACAAGAAGACGGTCACGCTGAACCTTCGCGAAGCCAAAGGGCAGGCCATGCTGAAAGAGCTGGTCGCAAAATCCGATATTCTCGTCGAGAACTTCCGGCCCGGCACGATGGAGAAATGGGGGCTCGGTTATGATGTGCTGTCAGAGATCAATCCTGCGCTGATCATGGTGAGAGTGTCCGGATACGGACAAACAGGACCGCATTCTAAAAAAGCAGGCTATGCGAGTGTCGGTGAAGCCTTTGGTGGACTTCGCTATGTGATGGGTGAGCCCGATCGCATGCCAAGTCGTGCGGGCATTTCGCTGGGCGATAGCCTGGCGGCGACCTTCGGCGCGCTGGGTGCGCTTGCCGCACTGCATTATCGCCATGTCACAGGGCAGGGGCAGATCGTTGATTCTGCAATCTACGAGGCCTGCCTCGCTATGATGGAGAGCCTTGTGCCGGAGGCGGGCGTTGCCGGTTATGTGCGTGAACGTACAGGCAGCTATCTACCGGGCGTCGCGCCGTCCAACATCTACCCGACATCGGATGGCATGGTTATCATCGGGGCCAATCAGGACACGGTCTGGCGCCGTCTTGCGGCAGCCATGGGCGAGCCGGAGCTGGCAGACGATCCACGCTATAAGGATCACTATGCGCGCGGCGAGTATCAACAGGAACTTGATCAGCATATTTCACGCTGGAGCGTGAAGCTGACCTCGCAAGAGGTTATGGATGCGTGCGAGGAACATGGTGTGCCTTGCGGGCCAATCTATCGCGGTCCTGAAATGCTCGCGGATGCGCACTATGCGGCGCGAGAGGCGATTACCAGGGTCGCTCACCCGTATTTCGGTGACATCCCGATGCAGAATGTCTTCCCGAAATTCTCGGACACACCCGGCAATGTTCGCTGGTCTGCGCCGGAGCCTGGTGCATTCAATGAGGCGATTTATTGCGGGCTTCTCGGGCGGGACGAACGCGAACTTGAACGGCTTGAAGCCGAGGGCATCATCTAAACTGAAATCACAAGGCGTATAAATTTTGCTTGCGCTGCCGGATTCATAAAGATAACGCATTATATAACATGATATGGGAATGCGTTATGCTGGATGTCCTATCGCAAAAGAATTATCTGTTTCTTGGTAGCCGTATGAAGCGGCTGGCCGAGCGTATGCAGGCTGATGCGACGAAAATCTTCGAAGCCAATGGACACGGTAAGCTCCTGCCTGCATTTAATACGGTGCTGGCGGCGCTGGATCTGCATGGCGATGCAACAATTGGCCAGCTTGTAGAGCTTATCGGTATCTCGCAGCCTGCAATCACGCGGACTGTGGCGGGTATGGCAGACAAAGGCCTCGTTCGGCTAACCGCAGACGATGACGATCAGCGTGTCCGCAATGTTGCTCTCACAGAAGATGGAATCTGCCTTGTAGCGCATCTGAAGTCCACGGCCTGGCTACAGATCGAATGTGCAGCCAAGAATATAACGCGTAATGTATCTGGTGATGTCATCGACCAGTTGACTGAGATTGAACGCCGCCTTGAAGAACGCCCGCTGACGGAGCGCATTCAGCCCGAGAATGGGCTGGAGATCGTGCCGTATTCAGAGGAACTCGCGCCCGACTTCTATCGACTGAATGCCGAATGGATCGAGGATATGTTTGTGCTCGAGCCGTCCGACATTGAAGTGCTGAAAGACCCGCAGAGCCATATCATTGATAAGGGCGGTGACATTCTGTTCGTCCGAAACTCGAGCGGCGATATCATTGGCGCTGGCGCATTGCAGCCGGTTGGCGAAGATGGTGCGTTCGAATTCACTAAAATGGGCGTGTCGTCGACAAAGCGGGGAGAGAAGGCGGGTGAGTTCCTGCTGGTCGCGCTGATCAATCGGGCGCGTGAGATGGGTGTTCAGAAGCTGCACCTGCTCACGAGTAAGAAATGCGAAGCCGCGATCCATCTCTATGAAAAATTTGGGTTTCGCCATGATGCCATCATCATGGAAAAGTATGCCGCCAAGTACGAGCGGGCGGATGTTGCGATGCGCTATCCGATGAATACCCAATCGGTGAAGGCGGCGGCACCTGTTGAGGTCGCTAAGGCGCAAGCATCTGCGCCGGAGCCAGTACCCGAACCCGTTGCAGAGAATCCATCGCAGCGGTTTGCGATCAGCTTTTCACCGGAAATGGATGCGCCATTATCATTGGCGCGAGGCTACAGGTCTGAAATCCTGAAGCGGGCGGAATTACGCGAAGCGTGTAATCAGGATGTCTGCTTCATGACGTTTGTGGCCGATGGCGTAGAGCTCGCGCATTCTGCAGATACAGTTATCGAACATCTTCAAAGCCTTGACGGTGAGCTGAAAAAGCTCCGCCATGATGGAGAGCATCTTATCCGGTTTGGCGGGGATGCTGTCGGGCTAGCAAAGGTGCGCGGCGAGAAGATTACTTTGAGCGTTGTCGCGCCATCAGATGAGATTGTCGGAAAGTCTGTCCAGCTGCGCTATACAGATCAGGGTATTCGTCTCGGAGAGATTGGCGTGTTCCCGAAAAAGCTCGTTATTGACGAGTTCGAGGCATCTATTACGCGCGTACGCGCGGAGATCATGCGGGTCTACCGCGCGCTATAACGAGGATGAAGCTATGAGCGAAGGGATAGAAAAACGACTGACCATTCGTTTTGATCCGGCCATCGCTTCGTCGACCGGTAAGCCGTCGCCGGATTTCGAAGAGAATGTCATTCGAAACAATCCGATACCTTGGGATGCGCGCGGCGGTCAGCAGATTGCGATGGATTTTGATTTTGATGGCCTGCCGCTTGGAGGATATCCCGGCTCAATTGTCTGGCATTGGTATGATCTGAAAGCGTACCAGAGGATGTTCGCAACAGAAGAATACTTCGTGATTCAGCTTGGTGGCTATTCTGAGGGCTTGGCCAATATTACGGGTGATCTCGTCAGGATCGGAACTTTCGGGCTTTGCTTCGAGGGCCAGCGCCGGAAACTGACTCGCATTGAGAGACCTGAGGGTGACCATTTTTACGAAATTGGCATTTTCTCGCGAGCCCAGATCATTGCCGAAATAGAAACGGCAATGGCCTGCGTTGAGGCAGAGATTCTAAAAATCGCCGACGGTCTGAAGTAGCATTAAAGCTTTTTCAGATACCTAGCGCCTCGCTCGTAGATAGGTCAGCTCGGGGAAGTCGTTTTCAAGAGTCTCGGTGACGAAGACCTCATTCTCGCTGCGTGTCTCCGCGGTGTCTGCGAAGACCGACTCCAGAAGCGCGTGAACGGCGAGCCTCGCGATCATTTGCTGGCGACCGGCGCTGATGGCTTCGCCCAGTTCGAACGAGCAAGCCGGCACATATTCGTCCGGTGAGATCAGGCCCATTTCCGGTCCGCCAAACATGCCATCGAACGGGTGGCTGCCCGTACCGAACTCCGCGACCGAGCAAACCAGCTCATCCGGATTTCCAAAGAGGCGTGGAATACCCGACATGAGGTCTGCGAAGCCTGCATGTGTGCCGCCTTGAATCTCCAGCAGTCCGCCAGATGAGAGTTTGTCCGGCATTGGCGCTGCATTCACGCGGTGAGGAACAATCGCATCCTCAGTGCCGGAAATCACCAGATACGCGGCATCGGTGGTGGTGAAAAAGTCCGGGCCGAAAACGTCTGCCGGTCCGGCCATGGAGACAGCGGCCTTGATCCGCGGGTCACGCCATTCCGGATGGAATGTTGTGAGCGTGGTTGTCAGCCCGCCCAGCGAGAGACCGACGGCGCCAATGCGGTCAGCGTCCAGCGTCACGCTGAAGGGTTTCTCGTCGCCTGACAGGGCGAGCATCTGGTCTATGACAAAACTCACATCGCCCGGTTGGCTCGGCACATCTGAAATCGTCGATCCGCCCGGTGCGGCGCCATTAGAAAGCGGGAAACGCGGTGCGGCGACGACATAGCCATGGCTTGCCAGAAACTCTGCGATATAGGCGCCGCCTACATTATCGGACCGGAAGCCGTGGCTGTATATAACAAGCGGGGCAGGGCCATCTGTATCTTCCGGATACCAGATGCGCGTCGGCAGTGTGCGATCAGGCGCGCCTTCGAACTCTCCGTTGGGCGGGGTAGACCGGGTTGAATCAACCCAGATGTATTCATTGGTTGCGATCTCATATGGCCCGTCAGCTAATCGCGCAGCGCTCTCTGAATTCTCAGGCGGGGGCGAAGGGCGTGTCACGAAAAGACCAATGGAAATGGCGGCGATAACAGCAACCAGCACGATCAGGATGATGATCCCGATCCACTTCAACACCTTCAACATGAGTCTTCTCTCCCACCCGAGTTTTCTAAACTGTCCGGCGATTACGCAGCAGAGGCAAGTGCGAAGTAGCAGATCAGCGCTGGTATTTGATGAACTTTGTCTGTTTGGCCATGCGATCATAAAGCTTCATGGCCGTGTGGTTGTCGTTCTCGGTCATCCAGTAGACAGTCGGGCATCCCATCGCGTCGCCCGCGTCATAAACGGCTTGAATAAGCGCACGGCCTGCACCAGTGCCGCGCACCTCCGGATTTACATAGAGGTCCTGCAGGTAAATGACGTCTCCAGGCCGCCAGCAATGGCGTTGGCGCATGAAGTGGGTGAGGCCGACTGCCGTGTCGCCCTGCCAGGCGATCAGACCATGCGGGTCATAAAGCTCGTCGGTTAGAAGGCGGGCAAATGTCGCGTCGTAAACCGATTGCGGCAGCTCGGATTTGTAGAAGATCAGATAATCCGTCCACAGTTTCTCCCAGACGGGTTTGTCTTCTGCGCGTACTGGTCGAATCTCTAACTGGCCCGTCATTGTTTTGCCCCGTCTTCTTGTCCTGAATATTGCTAATGCGGACGGGATGCGAGGGCGTCAAGCTGGACGAAAGATCAGAGCTCGCTTGCGCCGCCATTGCCCAAAAGATCATCCTCACCTTTGGCACGGCGCTCTGCGTCGACGCGTTCCTGAAGCGATGTATCGGGCGAGGTGTCTGGTACATCCGGGGCCTTTTCCGGCGCAGGTGTTTCCTCCGGCGTGTCCACTTCTTCAACGACCGCTGAAACAGGCTGGGTCGGAAGGGCTGCGCCGCCTTTAATGGAGATACGATAGCTCGGGTCTGGCAGGCTGAAGCCCGCTGCTTCGAGCGCAGTTTTGACCGCAGAGATCGCAGCCGAACGCGCTTTGTTGAAATCGGTATCGCGTTGATCGACCCATCCATTGAAGGATAGATCCGTCGTTGAGGCGCCCAGCTCTTTGATCAGGCCGACCGCGGGAGGATCTGCGAGTACAAAATCCAGCTTTTCGAGTGTTGCCTGCCCAAGCGAAGCGGCTTCCATCTCGTCCTGTTCTGGGTCAATGCCAAGCATGAAGCTGAACCGGCGATCCGGATTGCGCGAATAATTCAGAATGACGCCTTTGAAGACATTGGCGTTCGGAATGCGAAGATGATTGCCATCCAGTGTCATCAGGATTGTCGCGCGTGATGTCAGGCGGATCACACGGCCTTCTTCGCCATTGATGACGACGTGATCATTCGGCTGGAAGGGCTGACGAATAGACAGCATGACCGATGCAGTGAAGTTCTCGATCGTATCTTTGACAGCAAAACCGATGGCGAGGCCCACCACGCCAGCGGCGCCGAGAAGCGTGCCGAGAAACGCCGTTGCGCCAATCAGGCTTAGCGCCGAAATCATGGCGATGATGAAGGCGAGTGTGAACACGAAGGTCGAAATCAGATCGGCCACAAAGCGGTTTGGCGATATGGTGCGCCAGATGAATTGCGCGCGCGACAGCAGCCAGCCGCCCATAAGCACGAGCGCGAATACACCAAGCGCTAGCGCGTAGAGCGGGATATAGCGGATGAAGGCTTCAATCTGCCCACGCGCGGCGTCCATGGCTGGGGTGACGCGATTGGTGACTGAGGCATCACGGGTGATCTGGTTCTGGACCGCGACAACGCCCTCAACGCGGGCTGAGAGCGTTTCAGCCAGGTCTATCGCATCAGCATTCGTTGTTGTGCCTGAAAGCGTCACCACGCCTGACTGAACGCTGGCTTCGATGCCTTGAAGCGATTCAAGTTGGGCAAAGATATCGTCAATCCGTTCGAGGATAGCTGCATCATCCGGCACGCCTTCTTCGAGTGAAATGGGCGCATCTGTTTGGGAGGCATCTTGCGCCTGCAGCGTCAGCGGGCTGAGGAGGCTCAGAAAGAGTGTGAGAAGCCCGAGGCGAAACAGGGATGCAGATGTCATGGGAAAGAAACTTGCGCCCTCTCTGACGGTTCCGCAAGCGCAATAAAAAAGCCGCCCTGTCAGAGCGGCTTTGATTGGTAGGTGTCAGCGAAGCTACGCAGCTGAGCGAATTTCGTCGTCATCGCCTTGTGGAACTGCGCCGGAAGCATCGGCTGGCATCATGCAGATGACGCGTGTGCCTTCGCCAGGGGCTGATTGCATCATGACCTGACCGCCATGCAGCTCTACGAAAGAGCGGACGAGTGCAAGGCCGAGGCCTGCGCCGCGGCGGTCGCCGGATGCAAAGCTGTCAAACACGGAGGCTTGCTGGTCGTATTCAATGCCTGCACCTGTATCGGAGACAGAAAGCCAGACCATATCGTCCTGTTTGTGAGCTTCGATGGTGATCTTGCCGCCAGAGTCCGTGAAGCGCATCGCATTGGTCATCAGATTGAACAGGATCTGACGCAGGCGGCGCTCGTCGGCCATCATCGTGCCAATGTCAGGCTGCAGTTCGCAGACGACTTCAACCTCTGTGTCCTCGGCGTTTGACACCATCATGTTGATGCTGTCGTTCACGACCTCTTTCAGGTCGACGGACGAGATGTCGAGGTCGAGACGGCGGGCCTCAATCATGGCCAGATCGAGAATGTCGTCGATCAGCTTGGAGAGGTTGTTAGAGGCGGTGAGGATGGAATCCACAAAGCCTGATTGCTGTTCGTTCAGCTCGCCAACCTGACCGCTCTCAAGGAACTGCGTGTAGCCGAGGATGGTCGTCAGTGGTGAGCGGAGCTGATAGCTGACATTGCGCACGAACTCTGTGCGTAGCTTGTCAGCGGCTTCAAAGGCTTCGGCGCGCTCGCGGAGCGCTTCTTCCACACGGCGAGCAGCGGTCATGTCGACAAATGCAACTAGCGTCGCGCCATCTGGCAGAGGCTGAGTGAGATAGGTCACCACACTGCCGTCGGAGCGTTTCATCTCGCCGGTTGTTTCGCGGCGCGCTTCGGAAGACGGGTTGGTGATATGGCCTTTGATATTGGCCCATGTGTCCTGATCGTGGAACAGCTTGGTGCACAGCCCTGAAAGGTGGTTGTAATCCACCTCGCCCTCAAGATCCTTAGCATCCAGCTCCCACAGGCGCATGAAGGCTTCATTGTGCAGGCGCAGGCGGCCATCCGGGCCGAACACGGTGACAGCTTCGTGCAGATTGTTGAGCGTCGCTGTCTGCGTTTTGATGAGCATTTTGTATTTGCTCTCAAGGGCCAGCTCGTCCGTCATGTCTTTGAACAGAATAAGAAGACCGCCCAGCGGGTGGTGCTGGCGGGTGACTTTCAGCGTACGGCCATCCGGCAGACGCCAGATATCCTCGGCTGTTGAGGATTTCATCTGGTAATGGGCCAGCTCTTCTGCGCGCCATTCACCGAAATTGGCGCGCGCTGGCAGTTTGCGACCAGCGCGGAGCTCGTCCAGAACCTGTCCATGGTTCGGCTTTTCGATAAGGAAGCTGTCTTTCAGGTCCCACATTTTGGAGAAAGCGCGGTTGAAATAGACGAGGCGGCGGTCGCCGCCGAAAATCGCCACACCTTCATCGATATGGTTCAGCGTTTCGTCGTGCGCGCGGACGTGACGGGTCAGCGTTTCCTGCGCATCGACTTCGTCGGTGACGTCGAACGCCATCGCGCCAGCACCGCCAGAGAGCGGGAAGGTCAGAACCCGCATGGAGCGGCGCTCGCCATTCACTGAAATCTGACGTGTCTCGGAAATTTCCGAATTGCTTTCCAGCGTGGATTTGACCTGATCACTTACCTGCGAGTCGAGATGGATTTGCTTCTCGAGCGCGGAGTCGAGGTTGCGCGCTTCAACGGCGGTGAGATATGCACTGTTCGCCCATTGCAGACGACCCGTGCCGGACAGACGCCAGGCCGGGAAGGGGGCTTTGGAGAGCATGTCGAGAAAGGCTGTCGGATCGCGTGCAACGACCTGACGGGCTTCTTCAATGCGGAAGCGGGCAGAGCTTTCTTCAAGGCCTTTAATCGTTGAGTCCGTCAGCCACATGACGGCACGTGCACCGGCGGTGCGGCCATCAGCTTCCAGAAAACGCCCTGACGGGCCAATCAGCGTCAGCGAGAATGGTGACCCAGAAAGGCGAAGTTCACGTAGGCGCTGGCGAAGCGTTGTGTCTTTGCCGGATGCGTCACGCGCTTCCAGATCAGCAAGGCCTTCGACAATCCGGATAGCCGGATCATGGGAAAGCGAGTCATCTGTAAATCGCAGGAGGCCGGCGAGTGCCACGGGCGATCCGTAAACGACAGGGGAGCCAACTTCGTCACCGTCCAGTGCGTCATCTTCCCAGACGAGGATGATACCCGGATGGGCGTCGAAAATGCTTTCAGCGCGAATGAGTTGTTCTTCGGAGGTATCTGCGCGCTGGCGGAATTTGCGTGCTGCGCCGCGATGGCCGTCTGTAACGCGTAGCGACCAAAGCATGGAAGACAGCGCCAGAGCTGAAGCTCCGACAGCCACCATGACTGGTATCTGATCTGCACTAAACGCCATAAGGCCGCTCCGTCTCGAACAAGTCGCCGAATCTTTTCAGATTCCGCCACTTTAACGAAATGACCGGTTTCAGTTAATGTCCCGTTAATGAATGTTTACGGTTTCAGGCGCGCTGGGAGTTTGAACGCTCGCTGGCATCGCTTCCTTCGGCTTTCAATTCCAGGCCTTCGCGGACGGCATCAATCAGGCGCTCCGGTGTTAACGGCTTGCCGACATGCATATCTGCCCCGGCCATCATGGACTGGTCGCAGTGTTCGGGCATGGCATTCGCGCTGAGTACCAGAATTGGGGTGTGGCCCCGATTCTCATTGCTTTCGATTTCACGAATCTGGCGGGTGGCTACCAGGCCATCCATCACCGGCATGCGCATATCCATCAGGATGACATCATAACTGCCATTCTTATAGGCTTCGACAGCGTCCTGGCCGTTCTCGACAATCTCAACGTCGACACCCAGCGGTTTAAGGATGAGTTGTACGACACGCTGGTTGACCGGGTGATCTTCAGCGAGCAGGACGCGCGTGGATGACAAATGGTCGGCGAGTGCCTCAGCCTCTTCCGATACAGGCGTCAGCGAAGGGTTTTGTGTCTGACAACGAACCAGCGGAATTTCGAACGCAAACACGCTGCCATGTCCCGGGCGGGACCGCGCCATGATTTCGCCTTTCATCAGCTCTACGAGCGATTTCGAGATGGTCAGGCCGAGACCCGTGCCGCGGTTTGGTTCGGCAACGTTTTTCGTCGGTTGTGCATATGGTTCGAAGATCTGCGCAAGGCTTTCTGCGTTCATGCCAACGCCAGTGTCAGTGACTTTGAAGCTGACCACCTGCCGCGTGACATCAAGATACTCGCCGCCGCTGACATCTATTGTGACTGAGCCTTCGCTGGTAAACTTGATCGCGTTGGTGATGAGATTGTTCAGCACCTGCCGGATGCGGACTTCATCAGCCAGGAAATAGCCATGTGCTGAGACATCAAAATTGAGATTGAGGTCCAGCCCGCGTTCCCTGGCTGTGTGGCGATGGAAATCACATAGTTCCGTCACGCAGGATGCGAGATTGGTAGGGTTCCTGATAAGCTCAAGCTTGCCGGCTTCGACTTTTGATACATCCAGAACGTCCGACAGCTGCCGCTCCAGCATTTGCGTAGACTGCTGGATGAGCTCCACCATCTCAGACTGTTCGGTCGTGAGGTCTGTGCGATTGAGTGCGCCTGAAACGCCCAGAATGCCATTCATCGGCGTGCGGAGTTCATGGCTCATGGTCGCGAGGAAGGTCGACTTGGCCTGGCTCAGGCGGTGTAGCTTCTCGGTGCGTTGAGCAACCGTGTCTTCCAGTTTGGACGTGTAGGCTTCAGTGCGATTTCGGAAATCGGCGAGCGTGCTTGCAAGCTGACCAATCTCGTCCCTGCGTTCTGTAAGTTCATCAATCTGATGATCCATGTCGCCGGTTGCGCCCGCCGGCGCGTGAAGTGATCGCGTTAAAATGCCAAGCGGTTTCAGTGCGACGCGGCGTACAAAGATCGTCATGCCGATAATGACACAGGCACCAACCGTGAGCGACATGATGAAGATCGGGACGAGCTGGTTGAGCGATGCATAAAGCAGCGTTTGTTCCGGTATCGAAATAACCAGATACCAGTCCGGAATTTCCAGATGATAGAAAGCGATGGCTTCGGACGCAAAATGCTCGGGGTTACGGAAGAATACGTCGCTTCCTGATCGGGTGTCCCGGAACGTTTCCAGAAGCTCTTCAGGGTCGATCAGGTCTTCCATGGCATGCATCAGCGCGGGACGCACACTCGTGGTCTCGTCAATGTCGTGATGCGCGATGAGCTGACCTTCCGACGAAATGAAGTAAATATCGGAGTCCATATTCGGCAGAGCATCAAATGCGGCCTGGAACACCTCGTTGACGAACATTGTCGTGCCGAAAATACCAACCTGTCCGCCGCCGAACTGGCGAAGCGGGGTCTGGCAACCTGTGACGAGGGTTTCGCCGGTCTGGTCGTAAGCTGCGCTCATGAGAGGTGTGCAGCGTGTGAGACCTTCGGGATTAACCTCAGGCTGCGATACATCACCAATGCCGATGCTTGTTGCGCTGAAATCGTGGGGCGCTTCATGGCGGTAAAATTCCAGTCGGTCCGGACGGTTAGGCGCAAAAATAATGAGATCGTCCAGTGGCGACATGAACCAGAGGCTCTCATGTGTATCGTTCATGCCAACGCCGTGGCGGGCGATTGTCAGGAAGGCCGAATAGAAGGTGCGCTCACGCGCCGGCGTCCATTCATGTGTGGAACTGCCGAGCGCTGCGATGCCGTAAACACGGCCATAGCCCGGAATAAACACACCTTCGAACAGTTCATCGGTACCTCGGCGGGCACCATTTTCCTGTAGCGGGAAATAGGTGTCGAGCCCGGTCTGGATTTCTGCGTCGGTCAGGCCTTCAACATACTCGTTGAAGGTTTGCATTGCGGCGTTCTGGGAGTCGGCAATGGTGTTGAAGAACGCATCTTCTCTGAGGCCGCGTTCGGACATGTAGTCCGCCAGAGCGCTGCTCTGTTGATGGCGCACATGCCAGTTGACGCTGACGGCAGCGGCAAATGCGGTTGCAAGAATGGCAAGCACTGTCGACGCTATCAGGAATTGCGTGAAGCGCCTCTCGAGACTCATCGTTATCATTTTTTTGATTCTCAGGCCGAAGCCCGGAACCCCTTACTCATCACCTGAGCAGCATTAACAACGACTATCCTTTAAATATGAATAACACGGCGCGTTGGTTGGTTTTTCAGCTCAAAACCCAGTCGTCCGGGGCCATTTCGAAACCTGCAAATTCAAAGCCCGGCGCAACGGTGCAGCCAACCAGCGTCCACGCGCCAAGAGATACGGCCGTCTGCCAGTAATGACGCGGAATGGTGTGCTGTGGTCTCTGGCCCGCCCTGAGATCGGGGCCAAGTGTCATCGTACCAGCGTTCTCCTTCGTGCCATCTGACGACCAGGTGAGAGATAGCGGGCCTCCGGCATACCAGTGCCACGTTTCATCGGCATCCACGCGGTGCCAGTGAGAATGGTCTTCGGCTTCCAGCAGATAGTAAATCGCTGTTCCAGCAGCTCTTTCGCCAGCTTCTGTGTCGCTGCGAAAGGTTTCAGCATACCAGCCGCCTTCGGGATGTTTCTGCATATTCAGCATGCGGATAATTTCGCGTACGCCGAGGTCGCCGGACCGTGCAAACATATCAGAAACTGTCCTTGCGTTTGCGGATTTCAGCAAAGGTCGCAACCGCGTCTCCTGAATGGCCCATAGCGTCCTGCAATTCGGGAACATCAGCACGCAGGAAAGGATTGGCAGCGAGTTCAGCAGAGATTGTTGTGGGAACAGTCGGCTTATTCTGGCTACGATGCTCTGTGACGCGTTCGCTATAGGCGGAAAGGTCTTTGTTTTCCGGTTCGATCGTGACGGCGAATTTGGCGTTGGCTGCAGTGTACTCATGCGCGCAGTAAATCGCCGTATCTTCTGGCAGGGCTTTCAGCTTGGACAGGCTGTTCCACATCTGCTCTGCGGAGCCTTCAAACAAACGCCCGCAGCCGAGCGCAAAAAGCGTGTCGCCGACGAATGCCAGACCGTCATCTTCCATAGAGTAGGCGCAATGGCCGAGCGTGTGGCCGGGAAGGTCCAGAACGCGAGCCGCATGGGTACCAAGATTGACGAGCGAGCCCTCGGTAACCGCGCGATCAAGACCCGGGATTTTCTCTTCCTCGCCTGCCGGTCCGATAATCACGCAGCCGGTTTCCTCTTTGATTTTCAGGTTTCCGCCGGTGTGATCCGGGTGCCAGTGCGTGTTCCAGATCTGGGTGATGGTCCAGCCTTTGGACTTGGCTTCTGAGAGAATGCGATCAGCGTCCGGTGTATCGATGACAGCCGTCTCGCCGGAGATCGGATCGTGCACCAGATAGCCATAATTGTCTGACAGACATGGAAACTGATGAATTTCTAATGCTGACATGGCGGAACTTTCCCCTTTGGATATCTTTGTATGATAGACCCTAACAGCGTTGGGCGTGTGAGACGAGATGAGACTGGACGTAACTGAACTCCTTAATTTTTACGAGACGCCGCTGGGTGCCTGTGCGCTTCGTGCCATTGTTGAGCGCGTAAACGGCCTTTGGGGTAATCTGTCCGGTCTGGATGTTTTGGGTGTCGGCTATGCTGCGCCATATCTCCAATCACTTGAAGGTGAGCCGCGCCGGCTTGTCAGCCTGATGCCCGCAAGTCAGGGCGGACATGCCTGGACGCCCACAGATCGCGGATCGGCGAGCGTTGTCGCTGCTGAAAGAGAGTTGCCCTTTCCCGACGCTGTGTTCGATCGCATTCTGATCGTTCACGCTCTGGAGGAAACAGGCAACTACACCCGCTTCCTGCGCGAAATCTGGCGGGTGGCAGCACCCGAAGCGCATATTCTGGTTGTCGTGCCGAACCGTTCCGGTGCCTGGTCACTTTCAGATAATACGCCGTTTGGACACGGACGACCGTTTTCACGCCGCCAGACAAAGCGCCTCTTACGTGACGCGCTTATCGAGCCATCGGCCTGGACACGTGCATTGTATACACCACCTGTTGACTGGAAAATGTTCACTTCTGCCAGTGAAGGCTGGGAACGGGTGGGTGAGCTATTTCTCCCGAATATTGGGGGGGTTAACCTTGTTGAGGGAGTAAAACGGGTCAGGATCGATCCCTCGACTCCTTCCAAGGTGCGGGTTGTGGCGCCATCAAATATGAGGCCCGCAATGATCACAAAAAAGCAGTTGCGTGAGCAATCTGCATATGTTACACACCTAACACAGCGCAAGGAGACGACGCCATGAAATTTGTAACTGCAGTCTTTAAACCATCGAAACTCGATGCTGTTCTTGATGCCCTCACAGAGCTGGGCGTAACCGGTCTGACGGTTACTGAAGTACGCGGTTACGGCCGTCAGCAAGGCAAAACCGAAGTTTACCGCGGCACGGAATATGAAGTCCGTCTGCTGCCAAAAGTGAAAGTAGAAATCGCGTGTGCGGCTGAAGCTGTAGACAAAATCGTTTCTGCAATCTCTGAAACAGCGAACACAGGCAAAATCGGCGACGGCAAAATCTTCGTCACTGGCCTGGAAAGCGCTATGCGTATCCGTACAGGCGAGCGCGACGCACAGGCGATCGAAGCTTAAGTCCGGTTTCGGATAACTACAGAATTTACCCCCACAGCTTCGGCTGTGGGGGTTTTCTTTTGTCCGTCGCCCTGAAATCAGATGCGAAAAACCCCGGACGTGTGCCCGGGGTTTTTGCGTACAATACTCTAATCTACTGAAACTTGTGTCGGGGTTAGCAACCGCCGCCGCAGCTACCGCCGCCACCGCCATGGTTGCCGCCATTGTGGCCACCGCCGCGACCACCACGGCCACGTCCGCCGTTATGATAGTTGCCACCATTGTGACCGCCGCCATGGTAACCGCCGCCATTATGGCCACCGTTATGACCGCCACCATTATGGCCACCGCCATGGCCGCCACCGCCGCAGCCACCGCCGCCACCGCCGCAAGGCGGGTTATGAGGTGGATTGCTCGGTGGGTTATGCTCACGCGTGCGACGACGGAATGTGTAGTTCGAAGCTGCGTGGTTCAGTACGCCTGAATAGGTTGCGCCGCCCTCGATATAGGTGCCGCCACCGCCATAATATTCACCGTGAACGCCGGACCCGACGCCGCCGAACATCGCAAAGACCGTACCGTCAGTCAGCCGTACAGCCACTGGCGCAGGTGCTGGTGCCGGCTCGTAATAAACCGGTGCGTTGCACGGAGGAATATGACCGGAAACTGTCGTGATGACCTGGCCGCAAGGTGTGACCCAGACTTCCTGTTGTCCGTGATGGTAAGATCCAGACTGGTGGGATGGGGTATATGTCTGCCCGTATCCTGCCGCGTAAGACGAGCTGGAAGCCCTTGCATAGGAAGAGCCCTGATAGCTCGCGCCGCTGTGGGCGTAGCTTGTCTGACCATAACCAGACGCATAGCTGCCATCATACATATAGTCGACGGCAGGACCGCCGCGATATGCTGGAAGCGCATCGGCAATAGAGCTCATGCCCTGCGCACGCAGCGCTTCGGCAAGGCCAGGGATTGCGTCACAAGGAAGTTCTTCGCCATGCAGGGTGCAGATGATTTCATCGCTGTAAATGTCGACAGGGCCAGCGGTGTTCATCACATAGTTCGGGCCACCATGAGTGGCGCCGGTGTAGCCATAGCCCGCACCATAAGATGAGCCGGCAGAGCTGTAAGAACTGTGGGAGCTAGCGCTCGCACTTGAATAAGCGCTGGACGAAGAGCCATAGGCAGATGCTGATGCAGACGCCTGTGCGTGGCTGGACGCAGATGTCTGAACTGAACCGTATGTCCGATAGGTCGGCGCTTGCGCGCTGCCGTAAAGGACATGGCCAGTCTGGGCACCATATTGAGAAGACGCATGGCCCGGATGGGTGCGTGAGCCTGTATAGCCGGGTTCACCGGCATAAGCTGTTGCTGCGAATGTGGACGCGAAAAGCGTCGCAGCGAGGAAAGTGTTCAGTTTTGGCATGGCCTCAGCTCCCTGACATAGCCGAAATGCAGTTTCGACAGTCATGTGCAAGCCATGGGCCAACTGGACTTTATTTACCAGTTGCTTCCCCGAACACTAGAAATCGTAAGCGATTCCCTTACGTTCCCAGTCGCCATTTCGGGTCGGCTCGAGACCGCGTGGGCCATTGAATTCTTTCTCTGTTTCAGCCTCTTGGGCGGCTTTTTCGGCGGCGCGACGACGCTCGGCGGCCTCTTCTAACGCGCGAATCGCGTCAGGCGGGAGCTCTTTGTCTTTTGCGGCGCCTTCTGGGAGATCAGGTGTGTCAGTCATGGAATTTACGCCTTGAGAAGATGTGACGAATTTTTATCGCTCACTAAAGAATTGCACAGGGTTTGTTAAGCATTGGCTGTACATTCTAGGTCGAAATCTGAACAAAACCCGTCAAAACATAAATGAAGGAGGACGCCTTGGCACTTCTCAAGGTCAACCTTTTCGCCGCTTTTCTCTCCGCATGCCTTGGCTGGCTGATCGGCGGACCCGTAATCGCGGGGCTTTTGGCAGTTCTGGCTGTGCTTGTTGTGCTGATCTGGTACAATGCAGCGCCCGAATTTGTTCTGAAACATCTTAAAGCTCATACGCTCACAGAAGCCTCAGCTGGAAATATGATGCACAGACTGTTTGTGGGTGACACAAACCGGCTTTGCATGTCTGCGGGCATGTCACGCACGCGTTTCTCCATCATTGATACGCCCTTGCCTATGGCATTCTCAATTGGCGCTTCTGGCTCAAGCGGACGGGTCATCGTCACGACCGGCCTCTTCAAAACGCTGACGCGTCTCGAGATTGCCGCTGTTACGGCGCACGAGCTTGGACACATCAAGGCAGGCGAGCGTGTGACCACTGCAATGTCGCTCGGCATGTCCATCATTGCCACGAAACTGGGCCTGCGTGGCCTTTTGCGTTTTGTCAGCATGGGTCGCTTGTTCGGCGATGCGGAGAGCCAGCTCACCCGCCTCAGTAAGAAGGTATTGCGCCCGGATTGCCGCGCTGATGCTTTCGCTGCCCAGCTTTGCAAAGACAGCGCGATCATGACCTCTGCCCTTCAAAAGCTGGAGCATGGCGTGCGCTCGTCCAATCTGTCTGCGATTGAGGGCGTGCCGATGATTGCCCGTCTGGCGACTGTAAACCCGCGCGACGCGATCTACGCGTCGTCTCATCCGGAAAAATCACCAATGGCGCATCGCGTGGCCGAACTGAAGCGTCTTTCCTTTGCAAAGGCGGCCTGACAGGCTTGATGCTGTGTGCTAGTGGGCCGCGATGAAAAAGCATTGCCCTCGTATTGCAGCCGTTTCGCTGCTCACCCGTATTCTTGATCACCGCCAGACCCTGGACGAAGCCCTCTCCCAGGATCAGCGGTTTTCTGCGCTTGAAGGTCCGGACCGCGGTTTTGCCCGTGCGATTGTGTCTGCGGCGCTCCGCCAGCTCGGACAGATGGATATGGTGCTTGCGTCCAAAGTGACGGGGCGCAATTTCGAACAGCTCGACCCTGACGTACGAAATGTTCTTCGCGTAGGCGCGGCTCAGATTATGGCGCTGAAAACGCCGCCGCATGCGGCTGTCTCTGAAACGGTTGAAGCGGCACGGGGCGTCGAGGGCGCGCGTAAAGCGGGCGGGCTCATCAATGCGGTACTGCGCAAGCTGCGCGAAGATGATCTCGATGTGTACGACGAAGACCCGATGAGTGTCTGGCCGGCCGATTTTCAGAACATGATGGTGAAGGCGCTCGGCGAAGAAGGCGCAGCGCAAATGGCGCGCGCTGAACGCTATCAGCCTCCGCTTGATCTCACCGTGCCGAAAGATCGCAAACTCTATGCAGAGCGCATGGGCGGAGAGCCTGTCGGGCCGACGTCGCTTCGTCTTGCTGAAGGCATCGTTGAGAATCTGATGGGCTATGAAGCGGGCGCCTGGTGGGTGCAGGATGTGGCCGCCACTCTGCCTGTTCACGTCTTGTCACCGCAAAAGGGCGAAGCTGTGCTGGATATGTGCGCGGCCCCTGGCGGTAAGACGATGCAGATCGCGGCAAGCGGGGCTGAGACCACGGCCGTTGATCGCGCGGCCAAGCGTATGCGTCTTGTTGAACAGAATTTAAAGCGTACGCGCCTCACGGCAAAATGTATCGCAGCGGACGCCACCAAATGGGACGCGCCTGCGCCATTTGATGCCGTGCTTCTTGATGCGCCATGCTCGGCGCTCGGAACGCTGCGTCGTCACCCTGAAGGCCCGTGGATTAAGTCCGAAGACGATCTTGCGCGTTTCCCGCAAATTCAGGCCCGCCTGATTGAGGCGGCGGCAAACCTCGTCAAACCGGGCGGTCGCATGGTCTATTGCGTGTGCACGCCATTGCCGCGTGAGGGCGTTGAAATCGTCGAGGCGTTTCTGGCCGAGCATGAAGACTGGTCTCGCGCACCGGTCACGGGTGATGATGTGCCGGATTTTGCAAACGCCATCACAGAAAAGGGCGATGTGCTGACGCTTCCGGAGGCCACAGACATTCCTGACGGGTGTGACGTGTTCTACATTGCAAGGCTGGAGCGTCGTTAGAGCTGAAATTTCAGGAAACCTCTCGGAAATTTCATCAACTAACATTTTTGCGCCACGATCAGTTCATATACAGTTCATGCAACGAGTCTCAGAATTGAGGCACGGGAATTTTATGTGGAGCTGATGTTATGCCCATTCTGAGTAAATCTTATCGTTCACTCGCTATCGCAACCGGTATCGGGTGTCTTGTGGCTCTTGGCGGCTGTGCAAACAGCTATAGCGGTTCAGAGCGTACGGCGTCTGGCGTTGGCGTAACGGCCACGATCCGCGAAGGCGTTGTCATCGGCGTTCAGCCGGTCACGATCCGTCCGGACCGCAACTATCTGGGCGCGGCAACTGGCGCGATCCTCGGTGGTATTGCCGGCTCTAACGTTGGCGGCGGCGATGACGAACGCGCAGCTGGCGCGGTTGCCGGTGCGGTTCTTGGCGGCGTCATTGGTAACGAAGTCGGCGAAGCGGCGAATACACGCCCTGGCTACGCCTACACCATCGATTTTGGCAACGGCCAGATCCAGGAAATCGTTCAGGGCGTTGAGCCAGCGATTGCGGTCGGTACACCGGTCTATGTTTCCTTCGGCGAAGACGCTGTCCGCGTCACACCGAAACCATACTAAAAACCATCTCTGAGGCGCGTTCTTCGCCTTGTGATGAAGAACGCACCTTGGTATTCAGGGGGAATGAGCTCAGTCCTTATTTCCCCCTCTATTCTCTCTGCTGATTTTTCGAAGCTGGGAGAAGAAGTGCGCGCCATTGATGAAGCTGGCGCTGACATGATCCACGTCGATGTGATGGATGGCCATTTCGTGCCGAACCTCACCTTCGGCCCACCTGTCATCAAGTCTCTGCGTCCGCACTCGAAAAAGCCTTTCGACGTGCATTTGATGATTGCGCCGGTTGATCAGTTTATCGCTGATTTTGCCGATGCAGGGGCAGATATTCTGACGGTCCACCCGGAAGCGGGGCCTCACCTCCACCGCACGCTGCAGGCTATTCGGTCGCATGGCATGAAGCCGGGCGTTGCGATGAACCCGGCAACACCTGTCGAAGTGCTCGATTATGTCATGGATGACATCGACATGATCCTCGTCATGTCTGTGAACCCGGGCTTTGGCGGGCAAAGCTTTATCGACAGCCAGCTGCGTAAAATCGAAGCCCTTCGTAAAATGATTGAAGCCACAGGCCGTGATATCATTCTGGAAGTCGACGGCGGTGTGAAACCGGATAATGCTCAGGCGGTGATCTCAGCCGGTGCGAATGCGCTTGTTGCGGGCTCAGCCGTCTTCAAAGGCGGCCCGGATGCTTATGCGACGAATATTGCCGCGCTAAGACCCGGAGCCTGATCGGAGTGGTTGATAGCTCATCTGCCGAACGCGATTTGTCTGAATGGCGTCATTTCCTCGGCCGCCTGGGTGAGGATGCGCGCGCGACATCGGTTTACAAGATGAAGCTTTCGGGGCCTGCGCCCCACAAACTCAGCCTCTATCCACAGAGTCTTCGTTATGGTGATCCGGCGATTGGCGAGGACATTCTTGCGGGCGTCTGGCATATCGGGCAGAGCGAGCTGAAACTCGCGCCGAATGCCTCCCCGTGGAGTGTTCCAAACCCGTCCCGCCATTTCGCAGACCGTCTCCATCGCTTTGAATGGATGCGCCATTTGATGGCTGTGGGGCCGAAAGGGCATCGCCGCGCCAGAGAACTGCTGACGGACTGGGTTGCAGACTTCGGCAAGTGGAACGGCTTTGTCTGGCGTCTGCCGGTGACGACAGAGCGTGTCTGGAACTGGCTGGTTGCAGGACCGATCCTTCTGGAGAATCACGGGGCTGACAGCGAAGTGATGAACTCGCTTATGCGTCAGATGCGCCACCTTCAGCATTCGACGGGTGAGTATCCAGAGCCGATCGCGGTTCTGAAATCCCTCTTTACCCAGCTCGCTATGGCGTTTGCCGCAGATGAGGGCGAGCGCCGTATTGCATCGCTTGAAGCGCAGCTCGAATTTACACTGAACGATCAGATTCTCGCTGATGGCGGTCATATCAGCCGCAATCCGGAGATGGTTCTCAACGTGCTTCTTGATCTGCAGACGATAGATGATCTCTATCTGCGGACAGGGCGTCCGACACTGACTTTCGTCGCCAAGATGATGCCGCGTATCGCGGGCATGCTGAAATTCCTGCGCCTGTCTGATGGCGGCTTGCCGATTATGAATGGCAGTAGTGAGGGCAATCGCGAAGACATTAAAAACGCTCTTTATCCCTATTCAGATACACGTGCTTTCTCGTTCGCGACCAAGACAGGCATTCACAAGCTGGAAGCCGAAGGCACGCGCATGACGCTCGATGCCGGTCACGCGCCGCCGGGTGAGTTCGGCACCGGCGCGCATGCTGGCTGTCTGGCGTTGGAACTTGAAGATCAGGGCGAGCGCATCATCACCAATTGCGGCAGTCATGTTGATGTTCCGCCCGTCTGGAGCGGCGCAACACGTCGCACAAGCGGGCATTCGACGCTCGCCGTTACCGGATTTGATGCTTCTCAATTTGTGCCCGTGAGGTCCATGGGGCTTCAGGCGCCCGTCGGCCCGACCGGTGTGTCTGCCAAGCGCATGGAAGAGAAAGACACGATCTGGATTGATAGCCAGCATAGCGGCTGGAAGGACACCCATGGTCTTGTCTATCGTCGCCGCCTGTACATGGATGGAGATGGTCGCCGCCTGACAGGTGAGGACACGCTGTTCCGGCCTCTGTCGGCGGGTCTGACAGAAGACACAGAAGCGATTCCATACGATATCCGCTTCCATATGCATCCGTCTGTGACCCTGCGGCCGGAAGAGCCGGACGGGCACCATATCCGTATCATTCTGCCGAGCGGTGCGGCCTGGGTTTTCAAGACCAAGCATGAGCGCAAATCGATTGAGCGAACCGTCTATCTGGCGCGTGGCAAGGTCGAGAAAAGCTGGCAGCTTGTCCTCTCAGGCGATGCCGATCCGAATGGTGACGCCAGCAATCCGGCCAATATCGTTCAATGGGCCTTCGTGAAGGTCGTTTAGTTATCCGGAGACCAGAGGTTACGGATTGACGATGGTGAAGCCTGGCACCGCCTCTGTTTCGACGTATCCGCGGTGATACATATCCATGATGACGGTCGCTTCTGACGGGCTGCCACCCTCGCAGTTCAGTTCATAGATATCGATGATTGAGCCGTATGCGCCGGCGCCGCCGCTGCCTGCGCGTTGATAGGTTGGTGCGCTTCCATCAGAGCACCTTAAACGGCGTAGATAGGCGTGTTGGCCGCGCGGCATGTCGGTTCGCACCGGATTCTGGCGGGTTCCAAGCGGATAGGTGCCGGCTTGCTGAATACGAGAATCCAGGGCCGACTGATCGGCATTGGATCGACCTTGTAAAAGTGTCTGCATCAGCTCGTCTTCGCTGGCAGTCGAACTCTGCGAGGCTGGTTGCGACGCACACGCTGAGACGAGAAGCGCGATAGCAGCGGCTGACAGGCTGTATAGGACTGGTTTCATTACGGTTCCCCCAACTTTGAAGACAGCTTGCCTCAGTTTCGTTCTAGCGTGCAACGTGAAAAACTAGTGCGCGCAATTCAGGGGCGTTGTTGCAATCATGTCTCCTTGCGTAAATTGGCGTTTCTGGCGACTGGATTTTCGTCCGGAAACCTCCTATGCCACGCGCAATTCACGACTTCAGCCAAGAAAGCTCATTCACAAATGTCTGATCTTCCAATTAAACGCGCGCTCATTTCCGTCTCCGATAAAACCGGCCTGATTGACCGTGCTAAGAAGCTCAGCGAGCTTGGCGTAGAACTCCTCTCCACCGGCGGCACGAAGAAAGCCATTGCGGATGCTGGCATTCCGGTGAAAGACGTTTCTGAAGTCACAAACTTTCCGGAAATGATGGATGGCCGCGTGAAGACGCTGCATCCTGTCGTTCATGGCGGTCTTCTGCATCTGCGTGACAATCCGGAACACGTTGAGCAGGCTAAGGCGCATGGCATTGAAGGCATCGATCTTCTCTATGTGAACCTCTACCCGTTTGAAGAGACAGTCGCCAAAGGCGCCGACTTCCACACCTGCATCGAGAACATCGACATTGGTGGCCCGGCTATGCTGCGCGCAGCGGCTAAAAACTATGCTTTCGTATCTGTTTGCACAGATGGCGATGACGTGGACGCAGTAATTGCGGATATGGAAGCCAATAACGGCGCGACAACGCTCGCGACACGTAAAAAGCTCTGCGCGAAAACATATGCGCGCACTGGCGCTTACGATGCGGCGATTTCGAACTGGTATTTCGATCAGCTCGGTGAAGAGAGCCCTGAATGGCGCGCCTTCGGCGGCAAGCGTATTTCTGTCATGCGCTATGGTGAGAACCCGCACCAGAAAGCAGCTTTCTACAAAACCCCTGAAATCCGTACCGGCGTAGCGACAGCGGAGCTCGTTCAGGGCAAGGCGCTCTCCTACAACAATATCAACGATACGGACGCCGCGTTTGAACTGGTCAGCGAGTTTCCAAGCGATGAGCAGGCCGCCGTTGCGATCATCAAGCACGCAAACCCGTGCGGTGTTGCGCTGGGCGAGACACCGCTCGACGCTTACATCAAAGCGTATGACTGCGACCGCACATCTGCCTTTGGCGGTATTGTTGCGCTGAACCGTCCGCTGACTGGCGAAACGGCAGCAAAGATCACTGAAATCTTCACCGAAGTCGTCATCGCGCCGGGTGCAGACGAAGAAGCCAAAGAGATTTTTCGAAAGAAGAAAAACCTCCGCCTTCTTCTGACTGACGGTCTTGCAGACCCGAAGGCTCCAGGCGTCTTCGTGAAAGCGGTTGCAGGCGGTCTTCTGGTTCAGGATCAGGACCGTGGTTTCGTGGCGCGCGGCGACATGAAAGTCGTCACGAAGAAACAGCCGACTGAAGCGGAATGGGCGGATTTGTTCTTCGCGTGGCGTGTCGCAAAACACGTCAAATCCAACACAATCGTTTATGCAAAAGACGGCTCTACCGCAGGCGTCGGTGCAGGCCAGATGAACCGTCTGGACTCAGCACGTATTGCGACGCGTAAAGCTGAAGATGCAGCGGAAATCGCGGGCTGGTCAGTGCCGCGCACAAAAGGCTGCGTTGCAGCGTCTGATGCGTTCTTCCCATTCCCTGATGGTCTGCTGCAGACCGCTGAAGCGGGCGCGACCTGCGTGATCCAGCCGGGTGGTTCTATCAAGGATCAGGACGTGATCGACGCAGCTGATGAAGCAGGCCTTGCTATGGTCTTCACCGGCATGCGCCACTTCCGTCACTAGGCTTTTAAAACTGACCGTCTGCTGCCCCGGATTTTCATCCGGGGTATGCGATGGGTTGTGCTGGGATCAGCCTTTTGGTGAGTGGCTTCGGCCGAAGTCGTCTGCATCGGTATCCTGACCGGCATCAACGATGGATTTGCGAATGCCGCGGGAGCGTTCAAAGAATTTCTCCAGCTGTTCGCCTTCGCCCCAGCGAATGGCACGCTGAAGGGCTGCGAGGTCTTCGTTGAAGCGGCCCAGCATCTCCAGAACAGCTTCCTTATTGTAGAGGAAAACATCGCGCCACATGATCGGGTCAGAGGCCGCGATACGCGTAAAGTCACGGAAGCCACCAGCGGAGAATTTCACGACTTCGCCTTCGGTCACGCTTTCAAGGTCATTGGCCGTGCCGACGATATTGAACGCTATGAGGTGGGGCAGGTGAGACGTAATCGCCAGAACGCGGTCATGACGTGACACGCTCATAATTTCGACTGTAGACCCCAGAGCTTCCCAGAAGTGGGTGAGGGTATCGAGGCTTGCGGCATCTTTATGGTCATCCGGCGGTGTGATGATGCACCAGCGGCCTTCAAACAGAGTTGCAAAGCCGGCATCCGGTCCGGATTTCTCGGTACCGGAAATCGGGTGGCCCGGAATAAAGGATACGCCTGCCGGGATATGCGGCGCGACGGCGGCCAGAACGGCGGACTTCACCGAGCCAACGTCAGAGACGATTGCGCCCGGTTTCAGGCGCGGCGCCATATCTTCTGCAATATGGCCCATCACGCCAACGGGCGTACACAGGATCACGAGGTCTGCATCCTTCACGCAGTCTTCCAGCGTGTCTGCGATCTCGCCAAGATCAATCTCGCCGGCGCGTGTCCGCACGCTCGTTGACGCATCATACAGCGTCACAGAGCCTGCCGCATCATGAGCGATAGCAGCGCGCGCTATGGATGAGCCAATGAGGCCGATCCCGACAATGGCAAGTCGATCAATAACCGGCATTTACCGCCCAGACATGAAGGTGGTGAGGACGGAGATCAGCTGGTCATTTGCCTCTTTGACGCCGATGGACATGCGCAGGCAATTTGGCAGGCCGTAAGAGGTCACGTCGCGCACGATCAGGCCATTCTCACGCAGCACTGCATTTGCGTTCGCTGCTGTGTACTGGCCTTCCGGGAAGAACTCGACGAGCACGAAGTTTGCAACGCTCGGGTAAACTGTGAGTCCGGTTGAGCCAATGGCTTCGGAAACACGCGCGAGTTCGCGCTGGTTGAACTCTGCCGACTTCTCTTCAAAGGCTTTATCTTCAAGCGCGGCAACGCCTGCAATCTGCGAAAGGCTGCCCACATTGAACGGTCCGCGTACGCGGTTCAGCGCATCGATGATGGAGGCTGCGCCGTATGCCCAGCCAAGACGAAGCGCGGCGAGGCCGTGAATTTTGGAGAATGTGCGCGTCATCAGAACATTGTCCGCGCTGCCCGCCAGTTCCATGCCGGAACCGTAATCATTCTTCTTCACGTATTCGGCGTAAGCGGCATCCAGCACCAGAAGCACGTCGCTCGGCAGGGCTTCATGCAGGCGCTTAACCTCGTCAAAGCTGACATAAGTACCTGTCGGGTTGTTCGGGTTGGCGAGGAAGACAATCTTCGTGCGCTCGGTGACCGCTTCGATAATGCCATCAATATTTGCCGTCATGTCGATGTCCGGAACGGAAATCGTTGTCGCGCCGCATTGCTTGGCAACCAGCTGGTACACAAGGAAGCCGAACTGGGTCTGGATGATTTCATCACCCGGCTGCAAGTAAGCGTGGCCGAGCATCTGGAAGATTTCATCCGAACCCGCACCGCAGATAATACGGTCAGCATTCAGGCCGTAACGGTCGGCAATCGCAGCGCGCAGCTTGTTCGCCCCGCCATCCGGATAAAGCTCCATATGATCGAGACTCTGCACCAGAGCGTCACGAACCAGTGGAGAATATCCGAGCGGGTTTTCGTTGGATGAGAGCTTGTAGCCGGACTCTGCAGCGAGGCCAGGAACGTAAGGCGTGATATCGAGCACATTTGCGAGCGGCTTAGGAGCCATTGAGCGTCACCATTCAGTCTGAAAAACGTGTTGAAGCGTCTCTAGACCAATCTGCGCCCGTATTGAAGCCGTGTTTGTCCGGAAAGAGAAAGGCTGATCAGGCTGCGACGCTTTCCTTGACGTTCGGCGCCGGCAGGCTGCCGACAACGCGAAGGCCCTCAAGTCCTGCATTTCGCGCGGCTACCAGACGTGGATCGCTCTCTGAGACAGGGAATCCAATCTCGAACAGAACCAGCGTTCTGGCACGTGAAATCTCGGTCACTTCGAGCTCGACTTCGGCAAAAATCTTCTGCAGGCGATGGTGGTCATCATGCGCGATCAGAAGCGTGCGGTGGTCAGACAGTTCAGCGAGCGGCCCTTTGGCGATAAGGGCTGCCTGAGGCGTATCATCGCTGAAAGACGGCCATGAACCGACAATGCGCATATCGTGATAGCGGGTCTCGTTCAGCATTGGCCACCACTGGCCAGCGCCCGGGCCCATAACCCAGCCCATAAAGCCGATTGTGCCTTCTTTATCCATGCACATGGTCAGGCATTCGCGCTGGTCTTTATTGTACTGCAGCAGCGCAGCATAGCCGAACATATTGCGCGCCTGTTCCATAATGCGGTGTTGTTCCGCGCCGGAGACGATCACATTCTGCAGGCCTGCATCATACATATCGAGCGGGAATTCCACGTGCCAGCGCAGCATGAGTTCGGCCAGATCCAGCTTGGCGGACTGACGCTTCAGGCGTTCCAGACACGTCATGACAGCCATCGCCAGTGCATCGCCCTGACCGCGCAGAGCCGTACGCATATGCGCACCAGCACGGGCGCGCTTCTGAATAGCGGCCACGAGCTCTCTTTCTGCTTCGCGCAGGCGTGTCTCGAGCATGTCCAGACTTACGCGCTGTTGGTCGTCACTCATTTGGTCTACCTTTGTGGCCCCTGTCTTAGCGCAGGTGGATCCGAACGGGAATCACTTGGGACGGGATATGGTCGCAAAGTTTCCCTGTACACTCAATTTTTTGTTGCGCCTCCAGACGAAAACAAAAAAGCGCCGTGACTTAATCGCGACGCTTTTGGGTTTTGTCGGCTTGAAGACCTGAGCCTAGCGGGTCGGGATCGGCTCATCGCCGCGATAATCGTAGAAGCCACGACCGGTTTTACGGCCAAGCCATCCTGCTTCGACATATTTTACGAGCAGAGGGCATGGGCGGTATTTGGTATCCGCGAGACCGTCATGCAGGACCTGCATGATAGACAGACAAGTATCGAGGCCAATGAAGTCAGCCAGTTGCAGCGGACCCATCGGGTGGTTCGCGCCGAGTTTCATAGCTGTGTCGATGCCTTCAACCGTGCCAACGCCTTCATAAAGCGTGTAGACGGCTTCGTTGATCATAGGCATCAGAACGCGGTTTACGATGAAGGCCGGGAAATCTTCTGCGTTTGCAACGGTCTTGTGCAGGCGTTCGGCAAAACCGAGTGCCATTTCGTAGGTTTCCTGATCCGTCGCCAGGCCGCGAATAACCTCGATCAGCTGCATGACAGGAACCGGGTTCATGAAGTGCAGGCCGATAAAGCGTTCCGGACGGTCGGTCGTAGACGCCAGACGCGTGATCGAAATCGAAGATGTGTTGGATGCCAGCCAGGCCGTTTTCGGAACGGCTTGCACCAGCGATTCAAATATCTGGACCTTGATCGCTTCTTTTTCGGTCGCCGCTTCGATTGCTAGATCGACGTCTGACAGTGACGACATGCTGGTTGAGAAGGTGATCCGGCCCATAGCAATGTCCATCTCTTCCTGAGAGATAACTTCGCGGCTGACCTGACGGGCCATGTTCTTTCGGATCGTGGCATCGGCTTTTTTGAGGGATTCGTCGGCAATATCGTTGATAGCGACGTTGTATCCTGACAGCGCACACACATGCGCAATGCCGTTACCCATCTGACCGGCGCCTACGACACCGATCTTGCGAAGTTCAGTCATGACCAGCTTTTACCCTGCATATTTGGTATTCTATTTTTTCGCGACGCTATCACGGACGTGCTGCGCTGCAACACTTGTTTGCTCTGGCGGTGATACTTTTTTCCTGCGGGTTCGATACTTTTTGGGAAGACGTGTTCTGTCTGTCGCGTGTTGAAAGGCCATTATTCCCGCAGCAGGTATCCTATGAAATTGATCAGCACGAGGATGAGGGCAATGCGGGCAACGATCCATGCAATCGCGACCATACGCTCCGTTTTCTTTGAGAAACGCGAAGGCTTTCCGCCCTCCGTCTGAGCTTTGAGTTCGCGTTGAGCTTTTTCCCACGGCGTAATGCTCTGTCGTCCGGTGGCAATGGCGGCTGTTTCAACAAGGCGGCTGATCCAGAGGTTTTCATTTCGCGTGACCCAGTCAGTGCCGGTCTGTTTGGACCAGCCGAACCGGTCATCGAGATGAAGCAGAATGGTAGGGCTGATGCGGTCTGAAACCCTCGCCACGGTGCGGCCTTCTTCAGGGCTCGTTTCCTGACAGACAAGGTTTCGAAGCCGGTAGGACAGCATCTGGAAGGTGTCGATGCCTTCAAGGTGTTCATTATCCAGAATAGCAAGCCAGGCGCTCCATTTCTGGCGCCGCTCTGCATCGTCCATCAGAGTGCGGATCTGCTCCACGGCGTTCTTCACCAGTGTCTGGTCATCCGGTGTGAAGCCCCAGGGCTGTGTGGCCGGTTCTGCCGGTGCTGGCGTGTCTGGTCCGAACGGGTCTGCATCATCCTCGGACCATTCAGCCCCTGCGGGAGGCGGCGATACAGTCTCGGGCGCCACGTCAGGTGTTTGCGTAAATTCGGGCTCTGCGCTTACCGGAGGCAGGGGCGGAGTATCAGCGAGTGAATTGTCTGCGTTGTTGTCCTCTTCCTCGTCCTCATATGCGTCGTCATAACCGTTGGCGCGGTCCTCATCACGCCATTTGATCGAGTTGAGCGCGCTCTCGAAGTTCTTGCGCAGGCGCATAAACTCGGCCGGATCATCGTCCGGCCGTGTCACTTTCAACCGCTTCGCATAAGCGCGTTTTACATCCGCGGCGGTCGCGTCTCTCTGGCTTAGCTCGAAATAGCGAAACGGATCTTCAAAAGACATCTTTGTTTTCCAGTCGAACGACCGGTTCTTCAAGGCGCTGGCGGCAATCTGCAATTACGCGCGCATCCTGAGAGTGAAGCGCACCTTCGAATTCACGAATGATTTCGCGCACCATTTCCCGCTCGCCGCCAAGCAGGCTTTCATAAAGCGCTGAGAGGCGGGCCATGAATGCCGTGTTTTCCTGCTGGTCGCGCGGATGGATTTTCAGCCCCTCCAGCGCTTTCAGGCGGGCGTCTATCTCAGCCTGACTGAGCGAGCCCGGATTACCTTCAATAACGAGACGGGTTTCCTTGCCGGTGGAGATGACCTTGGCCAGAACTTCCAGAATACCGGAGGCGTCATAGGTGAAGCGGACATCGACGGCTTCATAGTCTTTCGTGTTGCGCGGGATGGACACTGACAGGCTGCCGATTTTGACATTGTCTTTTACGAACGGTGCTTCGCCCTGATAAATCCGGAAGAGGATTTCCGTCTGGCCCTTTTGCAGCGGGTAGGTGACGTGAGAGCGGCTCACCGGAACGACGGTGTTGCGCTCGATCAGCGGTGAGAAATGACCGTGCTCGAAGACGTTCGGGCTGATCTCGGTTGAGGTTTCATAGCCGAGCGTGAACGGCGCAACGTCCGTCATCACCATATCGTCCAGCGCTTCATGACGGGAGGCGAGGCCAGCCTGAACGCCTGCGCCGAGGGCTACGACATGGTCCGGATTAATGTCGTGCTCCGGAAAGCGCTTGAAGAGACGCGTGATCAGACCGCGCACGCAGTCCATACGCGTTGCGCCGCCGACAAGAAGAATACGGTCGATATTTTCAGCCTTGAGACCAGCATCTGAAATGGCGCGCTGGATTGGCAGGCGAATACGCTTGGTCAGTGGCTCTGTGATCTCGTCAAACGTCGTGCGGCTGATGGTCAGCGGGACATCTTTGCCTTTCAGAACAAAGCTGGCGCTTGCTTCATGACCTTCGGTCAGACGGTGCTTCAGCGTATCTACAACGGCGCGAAGACGTGACGTTTCTTCTGCGGACAGTTTGTCGAGTGTGAGGTCTGCTTTTTCAGCCAGATGCGCCATCATCGTGTCGGTGAAGTCCTCGCCGCCCAGAAAGGCATCACCGGAGGACGCGCGCACTTCCATAACGCCTGAAAACATCTCCAGAATAGAGACGTCAAACGTGCCGCCGCCGAGGTCTACGACAAGGAAGGTTGTTTCGGCATCCCGGTTCTGAAGGCCATAGGCGAGCGCCGCCGCTGTCGGCTCGTTAATCAGGCGCTCGACTTTCAATCCCGCCATTTCGGCCGCGGCCTTTGTTGCCTTACGCTGAACATCATTGAAATAGGCCGGAACTGAAATGATGGCGCGCGTGACCGCATGGCCGAGATGCGCTTCGGCGTCGTCTTTCAGAGATCGCAGGATGAGCGCTGAAAGCTCCTCGGCGCGATACTTTTTCTTACCAAGCATCGCTTCATGGTTGGTACCCATATACCGCTTGAAGCGGGCTGTTGTGAGATTTGGATGCGTAACCAACCGGTCCTTCGCGGCCTGACCGATCAGAAGTGTGCCGTCATCGGAATAGCCGACAGCTGAGGGCGTCATGAAGCTTCCAAGCGCGTTCTTGATCAGAACAGGACCATCTTCGGTAAAGACGCTCACCAGGGAATTGGTCGTTCCCAGATCAATCCCAATAATGGTGTCCTCTGCGCTCACGCAAATCTCCCGCCAGTTGTTTCCCTTCCATGATTTGGGACGGAACTGGGGCAGAGAGCAAGGGGGAAATGTAGAGTAAATTCACAACTTGCAGTAATTCGCGGCTGCCGCGAAAGTGTCATCAGCGCGGTATAGCTTTCACCTGAACCGGAGCGTTGTGCGCGGTTCGAACGAGGCTGAAGCGCCGGAATACGGGCAATGGATAATTTCTGTCAGAATGGGTGGAGTTGAGGTGTTTTGGGCGGAATTTGCCCGAATTTGCACGAAAAACAACCAAGGTTTATTGAAAAACATAAATCCCAACATTACATTCTGTACATAATCAACACAATAAGGGGAATGCTTATGGAAAATCTTGTTTTCATTCTGATTGCGATTGTGGTCGGCCTGATTGCCGTCCGGACCGCCGTCAAATTTGTACCCCAGGGCTATAACTGGACGGTTGAACGCTTCGGAAAATATACGAAGACGCTCGGACCGGGCATGCACGTGATTATCCCTGTCATGGACGGCATCGGTAAGAAAATGAACATGATGGAGACGGTACTCGACGTGCCGCAGCAGGAAGTAATTACGCGCGACAACGCGATGGTCTCCTGTGACGCCGTTGTCTTCATTCAGGTCGTGGACGCTGTGGCGGCTGCGTATGAGGTGAATGATCTCACGCGCGCGATCGAAAACCTGTCTCTGACAAATATCCGTACGGTCGTTGGCTCTATGGATCTTGATGAAGTTCTATCCAATCGTGACGATATCAACGCGCGCCTTTTGTCGGTCATTGATGCTGCGACCAATCCGTGGGGCGTAAAAGTTACGCGTATAGAGATCGCCGACCTCTCACCACCTGCTGACATTACTGAAGCCATGGCGCGTCAGATGAAGGCGGAGCGCATGAAGCGCGCGGAAATTCTGGAAGCTGAAGGTAAGAAGCAATCCCAGATCCTGCGCGCTGAAGGTGAAAAACAGTCTGCCATTCTGGAAGCTGAAGGTCGCCGTGAGGCCGCATTCCGCGACGCCGAAGCGCGTGAGCGTGAAGGTGAGGCGGAAGCTAAAGCGACAGCCTTCGTTTCCGAGGCGATTGCCGGCGGTGACGTGAATGCCATCAACTATTTCCTTGGCCAGCGCTATGTCGAAGCCTTCGAGAAGCTTGCAAGCTCTCCGAACCAGAAGACTGTTATCATTCCGGCTGAGTTCTCATCCATCCTCGGTACGCTTGAGGGCATTAAGGCGCTCGGTAATGGCGGCGCACTTCCAAATGGTCCGAAAGGTCCGTGGGGAGACCCTAAATAATGGAGATCATCTTCTCTCTTTTTGAGGTGATCACCCCCTGGCACTGGCTGGGGCTGGCCCTCGTCCTGATCGGCCTTGAGATGATGTTCGGCACCTACGACCTTCTTTGGTTATCCGGTGCGGCGTTCCTGACAGCGCTATTCAGCTTGTTCGCGCCGGAGGGGCTGAATGGATGGCAGTCTCACCTCGTGGTGTTTGCCATTGCCGGTATCGGATTGGTCATTCTGGGGCGGACGGCTTTCGCCGATCTGCGGAAACCAAACTCAGATCGTCCGCATCTGAACGAACGCAGTGCGTCGCTGATCGGAAAGAAAGCCATCGCAACGGCTGATTTCATCAGCGGCGAAGGCCGGGTCAAGGTCGGTGATACCACCTGGATGGCCCGTGTTTGTGACGGTTCTGTCATAAGTGGTGACATGGAAGTCACAGTGGATCAGGTCGATGGCACAGTGCTGATTGTGCGCGCTTGAATTCCCCCGAAACCCAGATACTGCAAACGCGCCGGTGAGCTTCATCGGCGCGATTCTTTTTGTCCGGCTCCTTTGGGGGCGATCAGCGCGAGACGTGCCCGATGTCGAAACTGTCATGGATTGCAGGACTGGCTTTCATGTGTGCCGGTCTGGTTCCCGCTGCGCAGGCGCAGACCCATACACTCGCCGGACCAGAGCAGCCACGCACCCAGACAATTGCCGCGCTCGCGAATAACGCTGACCGCGAAGCCGTTGCACGCCGCGAGCGGTCTAATGACTGGCTGCGCGCGAATGGCATTCCGGTAAACGACAATCTGCCAGCGCGCAGCATTGCTGACGAGACAGTCCGCCGCGACAGTGATGCCGTCATCGACCGTCTTCTGGCGCTCGCCATTGTCGCGGTTCATGCCAGCGAAATGGATCGTGGTCTCACCGACAGCATGATTTACAATTTCGATGTCGCTGACGTTTTCACGCCTGAGGAAATGGCTTTCCTGCAGAATGAAGCGCCGACACGTGACGAGCGCGCCAAATACAGCTGGGCATTCGAGAACGTCGAAGTTCTGCTGTGGGCTGTCGGCCTGCGCGAAGAGCTCGGCCATCCGGGCGAGGTTTGCGATATTGATGCGATTGCAGACACGCTACTTTCAAACGGTTCATTCGGCCTTCGTCGCCGCGCAGAGCTGCGTTCTCAGGAAGAGATTATGGATCAGGCTGATCTGATCTACCGCATGCACTGGGCCCTGCGTCAGGCGCAGATTGAAGGTGAAGCGCCACCAGCCGGTATGGTCTGGGATGTCGTGTTCGAGCGTCACTATGCGCTGAACTGGCTGATCGGTTATATGGATCAGCCTTGGGACGAAGTCTCTACAGACACCTGATCTCCATCATCTGGTTTTGGTAACGGAAACCGCAAGCGAAGCCAGAATGCACTTGCGCCTGAAAGACTCAAGAGACAGGCGGAGAAGGGCCCCAGCGGCGTAAATACGGCGAAAATGGCCACCAACAATCCCAGTGGCACATCAATCCAGTAATGCCAGACAGACCGCCGCGTCAAAGCGAGTTCGGTGGCGTTCAGACCCAGAGTGTCCTTTCGCTTCAGCGCGTGGCCATACATTAGCGCTATCACGAGAAATACCGTAGCATATCCGATCGAGAATATTGCGATGATATGGCTCGACTCGCTGAAGCCCATGCCCGTTTCGGCCATGCGTGACCAGTCGCCCGCGAATGCGCCGAGCAGATAGCCGAACAGGCCATCGAAAATGAAGCGCAGCGGATAGGCGATAAACAGAACCAGCAGCAACAGCGCTGCATTCAGCAGGACGACCGTCGCATCCGTCAGCCCGTAGCGGCGGAAAAACATATAGTGTGCATTCCAGATGAGCACGAGAATGCTGAAGCCCGCGATTACAGGCAGGATCAGCCATAAATGCGTCAGTAGCTCGCCATATGTCGTGGGCGGAGTGCTTGCCGATACCAGCATGCCAAAGGCGAGCGCGAACACGATGTCTGACAGGTTCTCGATCCGCGTGACGTTCTCACCGCGCCAGTGAAAATGCGGGTCCTGATCGGTTTGCCGGGCAATGTGATCTCGAAGCATAATGTCCCCCAACTGAGGTTTCATGGAACGGGATAATATTGCGCCTGTAAAGCGGCTTGCCGTGTATGCCTTCGCTACAATATCCTCAGGTGAGTTCTGAAAAGGTGAGGCGCGATGCCCGTTGCACAGGCCGGAGGCGGCGCTAAGAAAATTCTCTACACGCTGGCGACGGTAAACCGGATTGGCGTTGCCAAAGCGGCGAAGGCGCTAACGGCGCACAATACCTGCAAAGCCTGCGCGCTCGGAATGGGCGGCCAGCTCGGTGGGATGACGAACGAGCTGGGCGAGTTTCCGGCTGTCTGCAACAAATCCGTTCAGGCTCAATCGACCGATATTCAGGATGAAATTCCGGTCGAGGTGTTTGATCACCCGTTCGCTGATTTTCTGGACCTCACACCGCGCGAAACAGAGCGTCTTGGTCGGCTTGGCTTTCCGGTTCTGAAGCGCAAGGGCGAGGACCGATACCAGCGTGTAAGCTGGGATGATGCTATGGCATTTGCGGCAGAGAAGTTTCTTGCCGCTGCGCCAGACCGGACCTTTTTCTATTCGTCGGGTCGCTCCTCTAACGAGGCAGGGTTTATCCTTCAGCTTCTGGCGCGCCTATATGGTACGAACAACGTCAATAACTGCTCATACTACTGTCATCAGGCGACGGGCGTTGCGCTCGGCTCTGCGATTGGCACGGGCACAAGTACGGTCGAACTGGAAGACCTGACGCGCTGCGATCTGATCTTCGTGATCGGCGCCAACCCGTCTTCCAACCATCCGCGCTTTATTCACCAGCTTGCGGCCTGTCGCGCCCGCGGCGGCAAAGTCGTGGTGATTAACCCGGCCAAAGAGCCGGGCCTGCAGAAGTTTGCGCTGCCGAAAAGCCCGAAATCGCTTCTGAAAGGTGGTTCAGAGATTGCCTCTCACTATGTCCAGCCGAAAATCGGCGAGGACATGGCGCTCATGAAGGGCATTGCGAAAGCCGTGCTTGAAAGAGGCGCGCTGGACGAGGCTTTCATCGCGCAGCACACAGACGGCTTCGAGGTTTATAAAGCCGCAATCGAAGCCCTCGACTGGGATGAGATACTCTCCCGCTGCGGCGTGTCGCGAGACGAGATCGAAGCCATCGCTGACGTCTATATGGCGAGCGAGAATGCCGTCTTTGCGTGGGGTATGGGCATGACCCATCACCTGCATGGCGTGCAGAATATTGAAGAGATTGCGGCGCTTGCGCTGCTTCGCGGTATGATTGGACGTCCGGGCGCAGGCCTGCTTCCTCTTCGCGGGCATTCTAACGTGCAGGGTATTGGTACGATTGGCGTGAAGCCTGTGCTGGCCGAGGATGTGGTTCGTCGCATTGAGGCGCGGTTTGGCGTGAAGCTGCCTGAAGCGGCTGGTATGGACACCATGTCCTGTATGCAGGCGGCGCATGCTGGCGACGTAGATGCGGCGCTCATCATGGGCGGAAACCTGTTTGCGGCGAACCCTAACTCGCAGTTTGCGCGTGAAGCGCTTTCAAAAATCGGGTTCAAACTCTTCCTGACAACGACACTCAATCAGGGCCATTTTGAAGGCATAGACGAAGACGGCGACGTACTCATTCTTCCAGTCACCGCCCGCGATGAGGAATGGGAGCCGACGACGCAGGAAAGCATGTTCAACTATGTACGCTTGTCAGATGGCGGCATTAAACGCTTCGAGCATGTGCGCCCTGAAAGTGTGATCCTGTCAGACCTCGGCGCGTTGATCCTGAAAGACCTGCCGTTCGATTTTAAAGCCTTTGGTCGTCACGCATCCGTGCGTGACGCGATTGGTGATGTGCTGCCCGAACTGGACGGTCTGAAAGATATCCAAGTCGCAAAGCGCGAGTTCCATATCAAAGGGCGGCTGGTTCACTCGCCGCACTTCAAGACGCCTAACGGCCGCGCAAAATTTCAGGCCAATGAATTGCCGCCGCGCGCCGAGGCGCGGCCTTTCACGCTTGCGACCCTCCGGTCAGAAGGTCAGTTCAATTCCATCATTTACGAAGAGAAAGACAGCTATCGCGGCACGCCGCATCGCTGGCTTGTCATGATGAACGCTGCTGACATCGCAAAGCTCGGCAAGACGGCTGGCGACAAGGTTGACCTCGTGTCTGATGCAGGTCGGATGGAGGCGGTCGAGCTCTATCCGTTCGATGTGCCGGAAGGTGATTTGCTCGCGTACTATCCGGAAGCCAATGTGCTGGTGAACACAGATGTTGACCCGCGCAGCAAGACGCCAGCCTTCAAAGCCGTGAAGGTGAGTATCGCGGGGTAGGGCCAGTATGAGTTGAGTTGACAAAAGATAGTCAGCTATCTACCGAGCTTGGATGCGCGGAGCGAAGACAAACTTTCTGAAGCTTGTGATGACGGTGGTGCTGGTTGCCATCGCCTTTCGCGCGTCCGTACCCTCTGGATGGATGTTTTCTGCTGACGAAGCAGATGGTGGCGTCCGGATTGAAATGTGCGGTGGGGGCTATGTAACGCTCACGCCTGCTCCTGATGATGGGGCGGATGTGCAGCACGACAGTGCCCCCGATCTGATGCCAGGCGACGAATGTCCGTTTGCGCTTTCCAGTCTCGCAGTCATCACGGTAAATTACGCTCTGGAAACAGATGTCATGCTGCGGAATGCGGCAAACACATCTCATTCTGCAAGAGGGCCACCCATACTCAGGGTAGCCGGTCCAAAACTTCCGGCGCGCGGCCCTCCACACATCATCTGATTTTCTGAACCGATTTTTTTGATGACCGGACACGTTTTGCGTGGCCCGTATGTGTGGAATACCTAAAATGAAGATGTATCTGAAACGCGCTGCAAGTGTCGTCGCGCTGACCCTGCCTGCTGCAATTTTAAACCTTGCTCATGCGCAAGGTGTTGGACAACGATCCGAGCGTCTGGAGCTGGAAACCGTTGAGGTCACTGGACAAGAATTCTCTCTGATAGCGGTGGGCGCGAGTGCGGCCCGTGAGAAACTGCAGACAATTCCCGGTGCTGTCGGGCTTGTTGAAGCTGATGTCTTTCTGGACGAGTTCACTCAGAGCATTGGTGATGCACTCGTCCTCACGCCCGGCGTCTATGCCGACACGTCGGCGCAACGCGAATCAAGGCTGTCTATTCGTGGATCAGGCCTGAACGCGACGTTCGAGCGTCGCGGTATTACTGTTCGTCGAGACGGCGTACCGATCTCAAGAGCGAGTGGGATCACCGAGTTTCAGGAAGTCGATCCGCTTACTGTTGACTATATTGAGGTCTATAAGGGCGCGAATGGCCTTCGATATGGCGCAGCGTCTCTTGGTGGTGCAATCAACATTGTGACTCCCACGGCTTTGACACGTGACGAGCGCGCGACACTGCGTCTGGAAGGCGGAAGCTTCAATACGTATCGGGCCAGCGCAAGTTACTCTGAAGTGATTGGCGATTGGGATTTCTACACAGGCGTCACTGCGCTTCAGTCAGATGGCTTCCGCGATCACAGCGCAATCGATAGTATCTACGGACATGCCAATCTGGGGTACGGGTTTGATTCTGGCGCTGAAACCCGATTTTATCTGACCGCCCTTAGCGACAATTTTGAGCTGGCTGGCAGTCTGCCTCTGAATATCGCTCTCTCTGACCCTGAATCGGCGGGTTTGCCTGTCACTATCGGACCTTTCTTTCCGGGCGGCCCTGTTACTGTTCTCGACCCCGGCCCGGAGGCTGATGACTGGGATCGCAATCTCGACGTTTATCGTCTTGCAAACCGGACGGTGATCCCGTTTGACGGTTTTACGCTGGAAACCGGTATCTGGGTCGCCAATCGAAAGCTTGATCATGCGATCACACGGTTCGCGGGCATCATTGCACAGTCCGAGGATGAAATTGGTGCATCCGTACGCATGACCGGCGAGACCACGTTACTCGGCTTCGCTGCCGATTGGATTGTCGGCGCGGAATATGCTGTGTCGGAGAACGAAGCGCTTCGATACGCCAACAATTCGGGCAGACGCGGTGCGCTCACATCTGACAGCGATCAGACGGCGTATAATTTCACCTCTTATGCGCAAGCTGAACTGGCGGTTCGGGAAGACGTCACAGTTGTCCTGGGGGCTCAATATGTTGAGGCGAACAGGGAGAGCGAGGCTGTGCTGAATGCCGTTGATGGCGAACTCACACGCTCGAATCTCAGCCCCCGTTTCGGAGTGTTGTGGGATGTTTCCGACACCGCTCAGCTATTCTTCAATATCAATCAGAGCTATGAGCCTGCAGGTATTTCGGACCTGACGGCGGGCGGTGTGCTTCCTTTTACACCATTGGAGGCGCAGTCGGCATGGACAATAGAGTTCGGCACCCGAGGTGAAGCCGGGCGTTTCGCGTGGGACGCAGCAATATATCGCAGCACTATCGAAGATGAATTTGTGTCTCTCGCTTATCCAGGAACAAACGGGGCAACATCAGCCACCTTTAATGCAGACGATACTGTGCATCAGGGGCTTGAACTCGGCGTGGATACCGATCTGACCACGCAAAGTCTGTCGGATGCCGGGATGCAGCTGATCTGGCGGAACACATTCACGCTGAATGACTTCTATTTTGACAGCAATGCGACCGGCCTGAATGGCGCTATATTGAATGTGGATGGTAATACGCTAGCTGGGGTGCCAGAGCAGATTTTAATCTCTGACCTGCGCCTTCAGGGCGACCGCTTCTATTTGACTGCCAATTTGCGCCATGTACCTGATGGTCCTTTTGTTGACTACGCCAACACTGTGCAGGCGCCGGGCTACACAATTTATGGTCTGACGGGCGGGCTAGACCTGACGGATGACCTGCAGCTGTTCGCGTCCGTCGAGAATCTGACGGATGAGGTTTATATCTCGAACATAGCTGCGACGGGCAACCAGTCTCAGGAGAACACCAGAGCTTTTACGCCCGGGCAGGGGCGTGCGGCCTATATCGGCGTCTCGGCGCGCTTTTAGTGGCTGGATGAAGGAGATCTGAAATGCGTCAGTTATCGATCCGTTTCCACCGTGTCCTTGCTCTTATTGGCGGCATGGCGCTGCTGATATGGGCATCATCTGGTCTGCTGCACCCAATCATGACCACCTGGGGGCCTCAGCAGGCCGTGTTTTACCCTCCATCGGAGCCCGTCGATCTGACGGGCTCGGTATCTATCCCGGAGACCATCCGGGCTGCAGGCATAAATGACGCGCGCGCAATACGCGTCATCGCCAGTGATGGTGAGAACCTTCTGCAAGTCACGGAAGATCCAATCGCTCCCCGCAGATATTTCGAGCTTGATACAGGCTCAGAGCGTGAGAATTATGATGAAGCTCATGCCATTTATCTCGCCAGATATTATACAGGGGAGACAGGTGCCATCCGATCTGTTGAACATGTTACCGAGTTCTCGCCGGCCTATCCGCAGGTGAACCGGCTGCTTCCCGTGTATAAGGTAACCTTTGATCGGGCTGATAATAAGTCAATTTATATCTATACTGAAACCAACGCGGTTGCAGGTATGGGGAATAGCTTCAAGAATACGATGCAAACGGCCTTTCAGTGGCTGCATACGTGGAGTTGGTTTCCAAAAGAGGCAGACTGGGCGCGCGTTATCCTGATTGGTCTTTTGCTCATCACGCTATTTGCCCTTGGGGTGACCGGTGTATTCATGTTGGTGCTGATCCGGCGCAAAGTGAAAGCGCCGGGTGTGCGGGGATGGCATAGAATAGCGGGATATGCGCTCGCTTTACCCATTCTGACTTATTCGGCAAGCGGCTTCTACCATCTCATCACGGTTGCCAGCACATCGCCCGCGCTCGCATTGCGCTTGTCAGACCCGATTGACCTTGCCGCGACCGATTTTGATATCAGCGATCAATGGGCTGAAATCAGTTCCGGCCTGAATGTCAGTAGTGTTTCCATCATCCGTGATAGCAACGGATCGTCGCTCTATCGTCTGGGGATCGCAGCTGATCGCAGCGGGGGGCCAACTAGTGCTGCTGAAATTCGAAATGCTCGGTTTGATGGTGTAGAGCGCACAGGACCCGCCGTTTATCTGGACGCTATGACGGGAGAGGCCGTTCAGCATGGCGATCGTGAAATCGCGACTCGTATGGCTGAGTCCTTTACCGGAATTTCGCGCGAGCAATTTTTGCAGACAGCACTCGTTACACGCTTCGGCCCGGAATATGACTTCAGGAACAAGCGTCTTCCGGTCTGGCAGTTTGATATCGCCAGCCCCGTGAATGGGACCATATTTGTCGACACGGCGACAGGAGTTCTGGCCGATGTTTCACCTGACGAGACGAAGCTGGAGCGGCTGAGTTTTTCACTTCTTCACAAGTTGAATTTCTTGCGCGGGTTTGGCCGTCATATGCCTAATCTGGCAGCTTCGATCATCATGGTGCTTCTGCTTGGGTTTATGGCGATTTTGGGTTTGCAGATGGATTTGAAACGGCGTTCGCGTCGCGCAAAGAAGTGTCAGGAATAGTAGGACTTAAGTGACAATGGCGCGGACCTGATATTTGGGGTCGCGCCAGGTTTCGCGGGCGAGAATGTCCCTGAATGTGTCGAGCGCGGACCAGACTTCGCTATAGCTCAGATAGAGCGGTGACAGGCCAAAGCGGATCGTATCTGGCGGGCGATAATCTGTCTTAATGCCCTGATCGGCGAGCGCTCGTGAAATGGCATAGCCTTCCGGGTGGCAGACACTCACATGACCGCCGCGCGGGCTACCCTCAGGCGGTGAAGTTGAGGCAAGGCCGAGTTCCTCGAAAACGTGCAGACACATATCGCCAAGCCTATTCGCCTTGGCCTGTAGATGGGCTTGGTTGACGCCATCAAAGGCATCAAGAGCCGCATTCAGCGTGGCGAGGGAGAGGATTGGCGGCGTTCCTGAGATGAAGCGTTTTAATCCATCTGCCGGTGTATACTCGTCTTCAAAAGCGAAGGCGTTTGCGTGGCCGAGCCAGCCGGGTAGAGGCGTTGAAAGCTCGTTTTGTTTATCGCGCGATACATAGATGAAGCCCGGCGCGCCGGGGCCGCCATTCAGGTACTTATAGGTGCAGCCAACGGCATAGCTCGCGCCCCAATCAGCCAGCCGCAAGTCTAGCACGCCCGTCGCATGGCTCAGATCCCAGATGATCGCGCCGCCCGATGCCCGTGCCGCCTCTTCATGCGCGCTGAGATCAGCAATGTGCCCCGTGCGAAAATCAACAAGGCTTTTGACCAGAATACCGCCGTCTTTGAGTGCGGGCAGTCCGCCGCCAGCGTCCGTGTGCACATGCTCAGCGCCGATGAGGCCCGCAAGCTTTGCCATCATGTACTGGTCGGTCGGAAACTCCTCGCGTTCTACGATGAGGCGGCGCTTATGCCTGCCGGTCTCCAGAAGGGCTGAGGCAAGCTTGAAGAGGTTGAGCGAAACGCTGTCGCAGACAATCACCTCATCGCTCGCCACACCGAGGAGCGGGGCAATCTTCGCCCCTGTCGTCTGGGGCAGGTTAATCCAGTCCGCGGTGTTCCATGAGCCCACAATATCACAGGCCCAGTCTGTGCCAGCTGTTGTGTTGGCTTGCTTCAATGCTTTAACCGGCGCCGCGCCGAGTGAATGACCTACCAGATAGGTGACGCCTTCCGGCATGGAGAAGGCGTTGCGATGCGCCGCCAGTGGATCTGCTGCGTCAAAAGCGTGAGCGTCTTCAAGGCTTTTCGGAAAACCGGTGGTGGACATTTATCGGGCCTCGGGCGTTACTGGCGTCACGTTTTTTAAAGATCGCAGTCTGAGAGATAGGCGGGTTAAATGCAATTTCGAACGAGTGTCATGGCTTTTTTCACCTGTGTGTCTTTTGCGGTCTGTAGCGCAAATGAGGTGAGCCCTGTGGAAACGTCCCCGCCCGAGTTGATGACATGGCCAGACCTGCTTTCACGTGACCGTCCGGAACCACAAATGAGCCTGTCTTATGGCCCACTGCATCAGCAGGTTGTCGACCTCTGGCAGCCGGACGGTGAGGGGCCGCATCCGGTGGTGCTCATGGTGCATGGTGGGTGCTGGCAAAAGGCAATCGCCGACCGGACGCTCATGAATTATGCGGCAGAAGATCTGCGCCAACGCGGACTCGCGGTCTGGAACATTGAATATCGCGGCGTGGATGAAGAGGGCGGCGGATATCCGGGTACTTATCTCGATGTAACAGCGGCGACTGAAGCGCTGTTTGAACGTGGGGGAGAAGTCGGCCTCGATACAAGCCGTGTTGCAGGCATCGGTCATTCGGCAGGCGGGCACCTTGTGACTTGGCTTGCTGCGCGCGGCCAATTGCCGACAGAGAGCGCCGTCTATGGAGAGGGGCAGACGTTCGAGTTTCGCAGCGTTGTAAATTCAGGCGGGCTTGCAGACCTTGAGGCCTCCAGCTCCGTCACGCTGGATACTTGTCTTGCTGCAATTGAGAGCCAGCTTACTGGCGAGGCGACGCCTGAGCGGCCCGATGTTTACGCGGATACATCATCCAGCCGTTTACAGCCTGCCCCAAGTGAACAGATCAGCGTGAATGGTCAGTATGACCGGATCGCGCCATTTGTTCTGGGTGAGGGCTTTACGACGCAAGTCATCGCTGCCGGTGGCTCAGCTCGCTTCGTTGAAGTTGCTGATACGGGGCATGTCGAGCTGATTGCGCCAGGCACAGACGCCTGGAGCGTTCAGGCTGCTCTCTTGGAAGAGGCGCTCGCCGACTAGCGCTTGCCGATCACCAGAGATTGCACAGCGCGGCCGAAAAAGCCCTTCTCGTCAGCAAGTTCGCCATAGCCAAGGCCGGAACCATTATCTGACATCCATGCGCTGGCCGTCAGCATGATCCACTCGCCGACAGGTTTGCGCGCAAAGTGCAGTGTGAGGTCAGCGTTGATAAAGGTCCATTTGGTGAAGTCGAGACCGCCGCCAAACCCGTTGCAATAGTCGCCGGTAGAGGCTGCACGCATCAGGGCTGTTGTCTCGGTATGGCCGAAATACGGGCGCGGAATGTGGAACCATGCAGCGCGCTTCATATGCGGAGGATGGCTTGTCGCTTCCTGAATACTGATGTGCTCGTTAAAGCCGGCAAACCGGTTCAGCGGCATATTCTCGCCATCACGCTCATACGGTGCAGGCGGTGGGTTCACTGCTTCAGGCAGGTCGCCAAACTCTGTTTCGCGGATGCGCAGAACCGAAGCGCGGCAGACTTCTTTGTCGCCATGCGTGAGGGAAATATCAGCCGCCTGAATGTTGCGGCCCTGACGGTTGATGTCGATCTTATAGCCAAGTTCGCCCATTGGTACGGGGCGCTTCAGATCAATTGTGAGGCGTGACACCTGCATAGGCACTTCGGATGGAAGCGTGCCTGCCAGATGCGCGATGAGGGCTGAAACCGCGCCGCCATGCTGCATGCTCGGGTCCCACGGGCCGGCGCAATGCTCGGAAGCGATGACCTTGTTTTCCTGCAGTTCAAAATAAGGTTTCATCGTATAGTTTCCTCACATCATCTTGTTTTATGTGCCTCAGATCAGAGATGACGTGAGGTGAGTCAAGTAGACGGTTTGTAGAGATTTGCTTCCCTAAAGAAAAAGCGCCGACCCATAGGGCCGGCGCTCTGACACACTACACCGAGAAAGGGTTAGCGTCGTGTGTCGAACCGGTCTGCTTCCATGACCTTTGTCCATGCCGCGACGAAGTCGTGAACGAGCTTCTCTTTTGAGTCGTCTTGAGCATAGACCTCGGCATAGGAGCGGAGGATGGAGTTGGAGCCGAACACCAGGTCAACGCGTGTTGCGGTGAACTTGGTTGCGCCTGTTTTGCGGTCGCGGATCTCATAGAGATTTTCGCCGACTGGCTCCCATGTATTGCCCATATCCGTCAGGTTGACGAAGAAGTCGTTTGTCAGCGCGCCGACACGGTCAGTGAAGACACCATGCTTTGTGCCGCCATGGTTAGTGCCGATGACGCGCATGCCGCCAACCAGAACTGTCATTTCAGGCGCTGTGAGACCGAGAAGCTGAGTGCGATCCAGCATCATTTCTTCCGGTGTTACAGCATAGTCCTGCTTCAGCCAGTTACGGTAGCCGTCAGCCAGAGGCTCAAGCGGCTCGAAGGATTCAGCGTCTGTCATGTCGTCAGTCGCATCACCGCGGCCCGGTGTGAACGGAACGGTGACGTCTACACCAGCGGCTTTCGCAGCTTGCTCGACGCCGACATTACCTGCCAGCACGATTGTGTCTGCAATGCTGGCGCCGGTCTGTTCGGCAATCGCTTCAAGTATGCCTAGGACTTTTGCCAGACGATCCGGTTCATTGCCTGCCCAATGCTTTTGTGGCTCAAGGCGAATACGCGCGCCGCTTGCGCCGCCGCGCATGTCAGACCCACGATAAGTGCGCGCTGAATCCCATGCTGTAGAGACCATTTCGCAAACCGTCAGACCGCTTGCTGCAATCTTTGCTTTCACGGCATCTACATCATAGCCGGTAGAGCCTGCCGGAACCGGGTCCTGCCAGATCAGGTCTTCAGATGGTACCCACGGGCCGAGATAACGGACTTTCGGACCCATATCGCGGTGAGTCAGCTTGAACCAAGCGCGTGCGAAACAGTCGGAGAAGTACTCGTGATCGTTACGGAATTTCTCCATGATCTCGCGATAGATCGGGTCGACCTTCATCGCCATGTCCGCGTCAGTCATGAGCGGCATGGTTTTGATGGATGGGTCCTCAACATCTGCCGGCATGTGGTCTTCTGAGATGTTCACAGGCTTCCATTGTTGTGCGCCAGCCGGTGATTTCGTCAGCTCCCACTCATAGTCGAGCAGCATTTCAAAATAGCCGCCATCCCACTTTGTCGGGTTCTGCGTCCAAGCACCTTCCGGGCCACCTGTCAGCGTATCGCGACCAACGCCGCGGCCTTTGGTGTTCAGCCAGCCCATACCCATGGATTCCAGCTCGCCGCCTTCAGGCTCCGGGCTGAGATTTTCGGCCGCGCCGTTACCGTGTGCCTTACCAATTGTGTGGCCACCGGCTGTCAGCGCAGCTGTTTCCTCGTCATTCATCGCCATGCGTTTGAATGTTTCGCGGACGTCTTTCGCTGTGCGCGCCGGATCAGGTTTGCCGTTCACGCCTTCCGGGTTCACATAGATGAGGCCCATGACAACAGCCGCCAGCGGGTTCTCCAGTGACGAACGGTCTTCGTCTTCAGGATAGCGCTCTTCGTTTGCGGTCAGCCATTCACGCTCTGAACCCCAATACGTGTCTTTCTCAGGGTGGTAGATGTCTTCACGGCCGAATGCGAAGCCGTATGTCTTCAGGCCCGTGCTTTCATAGCCGATTGTGCCGGAGAGGACTATCAGGTCAGCCCATGAGAGCTTGTTGCCGTACTTCTTCTTGATCGGCCAAAGGAGACGACGCGCCTTGTCGAGGTTGGCGTTGTCCGGCCAGGAGTTCAGCGGTGCAAAACGGATATTGCCTGTGCCGCCGCCGCCGCGACCGTCTGCGAGACGGTAGGAACCGGCTGCGTGCCATGCCAGGCGTCCGAACAGACCGGCATATGTGCCCCAGTCGGCTGGCCACCATTCCTTGCTGTCATGCATCAGTTCGAGCATGTCTTTTTTCAGCTCGTCAAAATCGATCTTCTGAACTTCTTCAGCGTAGTTGAAGTCGTCGCCGAGCGGGTTTGTCTTGCTATCGTGTTGGTGAAGAATGTCGAGGTTCAGCGTCTTCGGCCACCAGCTTGTTACGGTTGTTTCGGAACTTGTCATTCCACCGTGCATAACTGGGCATTTGCCGCGAGATGAATTGTTCGGGTCCATTCTTTCCTCTCCTTCTGAGTCGTCCGCGCTATCGGATAGACGCGCAGCTTGTTGAACTGAAGAAACGGTAACCCAAAACGATCTAAAAGTATAATTGATTGTTTGAGTTATACGTATAAAACAAATTTATATTAAGCGCTGTTCCCGGGCAAAGCGTGCAAATCCGGTGAATTGCGGGGATACTGGATTTATAAAAATAGGAGGAGCGAATGGCGGACAAAAACGGTGTATGTCTCGTAATTGGCGCCGGTGATGATACGGGCGCAGCAATCGCTAAGGCTTTTGCACATGACGGCTTGACCGCCTGCCTCGTCCGGCGCCCGCGTCATGCTGATGCGCTTGGGAAGCTGGCCCAATCCATCCGCGATGAGGGCGGCAAAGCTGAAGCTTGCCCGTGCGATGCGCGCGACGAAGAGGCCATGATCGCGCTGTTCGAACGTATCGAGAATGAGATTGGGCCTATTGAAGTGGCGGTGTTTAACATCGGCGCAAACGTCCGCTTCTCTATTACGGATACGACAGAGCGGGTCTTCCGGAAGGTCTGGGAGATGGCATGTCTCTCCGGCTTCCTGATGGGCCGCGAAGCAGCGGCGCGCATGAAGACGCGGGGTCGCGGCACGATCCTCTTCACGGGCGCGACAGCCAGTGTGCGCGGTGCGAACGGCTTTTCTGCCTTCGCAGCCGCCAAGCATGGCCTTAGGGCGCTCGCGCAATCCATGGCGCGCGAGCTTGGACCTCAGAACATTCATGTCGCCCATGTGATTGTAGATGGCGCCATCGATTCCAACTTCATCCGCGAGAATGTGCCGGACGTGGACCAGAAGCGCGAAGACGATGCCATTCTGAATCCGGATCATATCGCGGCGAATTATGTGATGTTGCACAAACAGCCAAGAACAGCCTGGACGCATGAGCTTGATCTGCGTCCTTGGAAAGAGACCTGGTAGGGGGGAGAGTATGACCAAGACTGTCGATTTCATTTTCGATTTCGGAAGCCCGAATGCGTATCTGTCCTACAAAGTGCTGCCAGCCATTCTTGAGCGTACCGGCGCGAAGATGAAGCTTATCCCGTCTCTTCTTGGCGGCATCTTCAAGGCGACTAACAACCAGTCACCAATGATGGCGTTCGGCGGCGTGAAGGGAAAGCTCGAGTATGAAAACCTAGAAACGCGCCGCTTCATCAAAAAGCACGGCCTGACAGCTTTCAAAATGAATCCGCATTTTCCGGTGAACACGCTGACGCTTATGCGCGGCGCGATCTATGCCGAGCGTGAAGGTTTTCTGGATGCTTATGTCGAGGCTGGGCTCAAAGCCATGTGGGAAGACGGCCAGAAGATGGATGATCCTGAGGTCTTCGTTTCGGTGATGACTGATGCCGGTCTTGATGGCGCAGCTATTCTCGCGGCAACGCAGGAGCCTGATGTGAAGGCGGGTCTGATCGCCAATACGGAGGCGGCTGTCAGCCGCGGCGCGTTTGGCATTCCGACCTTCTTTGTGGGTGATGAAATGTATTTCGGGAAGAACACACTTGGCGAGGTTGAAGCCGCTTTAAGCGAGTAAACTCCCTATAAAAATCCCGGGCCGAAGCCCGGGATCTCCATGATGTGTGCCAACAGATTTACGCCTTTTTGGCGTAAACCGGGAACATGCTGGCATCACCATAGTCTTTGATCGGTTCGATGTTTTTCAGCGCGTCCATGTCTGCGTCTGAAATCTCAAAGTCCACATCGGCATTGCTCTTCATATGGTCCGGATTTCCGGTCTTTGGCAGAGCGACGAGGCCGAGCTGAAGCACATAGCGAATGCAAAGTTGAGGGACGCTCACGCTGTATTTGTCTGCGATGGATTTGATGGTCTCATTATCCAGAATCTTGCCGTGTCCGATCGGTGAGTAGGCTTCGACGACAATGTCTTCTTTCTGGCAGAATTCGATCAGATCAAACGGGGTGTTGCTGACGTGAGCGAGGATCTGGTTGACCATCGGTTTTACTTTTCCGTTGTCGATCAGGTTTTGAAGGTCCTGTTGTTCGAAGTTGGACACGCCAATCGCGCGGATTTTGCCCGCTTCATAGGCTTCTTCCAGCGCTTTCCATGCTGCGAGATTGCCTTCAAAGAAACGGTCTTCACCGTTGAAGGCATCCCATGGCTGCGGGCTGTGGATGATCATCAGGTCGATGTAATCAAGGCCAAGGGTTTTGAGTGAACTATCGATAGACGCGACAGCTTCATCATAGGACTTTACGCCCGCTTCGAGCTTCGTCTGAACGAAGAGATCGCCGCGTGCGATGCCGCATGTGCTGACACCCTCACCAACGCCTGCTTCATTGCCATAAGCCTGCGCAGTGTCGATATGGCGATAGCCCAGATCTACGGCTGCTTTGACGGTATCAGCAGCGTTTTCGTCTTCGATCATCCATGTGCCGAGCGCTAGTTTTGGAATCTCGACGCCGTTGTTCAGTGTGTATGTGTCTGTCGTAATCATGAGGGTTTTCCTTTCGTCCGGCTTCTGTCGAGCCGGTATTAAGAGCTGATGGCGCGTCAGAGTGAGAAGTCTGCGCGCACTGATTTGTTCCGAGTGAAGGCTGTGAGTGGACCGGCAATATGGCCAAGCCGGACCAGCCCGTTCGAATAGCCGAAGTCCTTGTAAAAAATCGCCAGATTGCCCCATGGGGCGTAATAAGTGATGTCGCCTGCGCTTGGCTGATAGCCGCGCGGCGCGCCTTCCGTATTCAGGCGACGTGGCAGATCGCTGACCTTTTCTGTGCTCGCATAATCATCGAGCGTCAGCGTCATGGGCAGGAGCGAAGCGAAATCTTTTGCGGCGGAGCTGTCATCCAGCTCCACCCACAAGTCTTCGTCGGCAATTGAAATGCGCATATGCATCCGCGTTTAGAACGTTGCCGCGTCAATCACGTAGCGATAACGGGCGTTCTTGTTCACCACGTCTTCCCACGCCTGATTGATGCCTGTTGCCGGGATGATCTGGATTTGCGGCGCAACGCCGTTCTCCGCGCAATAGTCCACGACTTCCTGCGTTTCCTGCATGTTGCCGATGAGTGATGCGTTAAAGTTCACGCGGCTGGCTGCGAGGTTCAGCGCGTTCACCGTGACTTCGGAGTTGATCGGCATACCGACCTGCGTGAAAAAACCGCCCGGTTTTACGACTGACGCATAGGCTGCAACATCGTACTGATACGGGATCGTGTTGATCATGCAGTCGAGTTGACCGGCATAGTCCTGAAACGCGTCATCGCTATCTACCACGATCACTTCTTTCGCGCCCCAGCCCAGAATGTCTTCGCGCTTTTCGGCGGTTGTCGTGAACGCATAAACGTCCGCACCCTTTGATACCGCCAGCTTCGCAGCAAGGTGGCCAAGGCCGCCAATGCCTGCAACGCCAACTTTTACGCCCGGTCCAAGCTCGAATTTCAGAAGCGGTGAATAGGTCGTGACGCCTGCGCACAGCAAAGGTGCCGCCTCTTCAAAGCTGATCGTCTCTGGAATGTGGACGGCATAATGGTCGCGAACGACGATATTGTTCGAGTAGCCACCCTGGGAAATACCGGTTGGTGATTTGTCGTATGGGTAGCCATAGGTGAAGATTGTGCCCGGGCTGTATTGCTCGCCGCCATGTGCGCAGTCATCGCCTGTGCAGCCATCAACCATGCAGCCTACGCCGGCACGGTCACCGACTTTGAATTTGGTGACGTTAGAGCCGACAGCGCTGACAACGCCCACAATCTCGTGACCTGGCACTTGCGGATATTGCTGCTCGCCCCAGTGGCCCTTCATCTGGTGAATGTCAGAGTGGCAGATGCTGGCATATTTGATGTCGATCTGAATGTCGTTCTCGCCGACAGAGCGGCGTTCGAATGTCCATGGAACCAATGTTCCGGATTCATCAACAGCAGCGTAACCGCGTGATTGGATTGTCATAGTCTCTCCTGATGTCGTCGATGCGAGGGCAGGTGATGTGCCGGCCAGAAACAGGCCTGTGCTCGCAAGTGTTGAATTCTGTAAAAAGGCGCGGCGGTTCTGCTGGCCGTGCTCTTTTTGGGTTGTGTCTTTAGTTTCTTTGGTCATTCCGGCAGGTCTCCTGTGAGATCGCGGAAGACAGACAGAGCCCCGCCGTTGGGGGGGGAGCGTACCGGGCCCTGCTGCCAAGGCGGGGATTAGTCGTCAGATGATGTGCCGTAATACTCTTCGTCTGTGACGTGGTGCATCCAGTGCACCGGCGTACCGTCCTGCACTTCCTGAATGGCGATGTGTGTCATGGAAGAGTCAGGCGTCGCGCCGTGCCAGTGTGGCTTGTCTTTCGGGCAAAGCATGATGTCGCCTTCGTAAAACTCGACGCGCTCTTCACCTTCAACCTGCGTCCAGCCTACACCGTCCGTGACGATCAGTGTCTGGCCGAGCGGGTGTGAGTGCCATGCTGTGCGGGCGCCCGGCTCGAATGTCACAATCGCGCCTGAGATGCGTGATGGCTCGTCGCGTGTGAAATTGCCTGTGATTGTAGCTCGTCCTGTAAAATATTCTTCAGGGCCTTCGACCGTTTGCTGGTCGGCTTTGCGCATGATTTCCAATGTATCTTGTCCTGCATGAGCGCATCCGGCAGTGAGTGCGGCTACGGTGAGAACCAGTCCTGCGGTCTTCATCATATTACTCTCCGTTGCACCGTGTCGGCGCGGTTGTGCGTCTGCGATAGGCGACGCTTCTGGGAGTAAAGATATTGGTTATCCGCTATAGGAATAGATGCCGTTTGACCAACGAACTAATGAGTAATATTCATCAATAAATATGGAACCATTCAGAGGTTCACACGCTGTATAATGTCAGCTTTTGAGGGTGTGATGGATATCAGCCGCGCAGACATTGCCGACTTCGTCTATTTCATGGCTATTGCGCGCTGGGGAAGCTTCCGGCGCGCGTCTTCCGAGCTGGATGTAACGCCTTCTGCACTTAGTCACGCGATACGTGGTCTTGAAGAGCGCCTTGGCGTCAGATTGCTGAACAGAACAACGCGAAGTGTTACCCTGACGGCTGCGGGTGAGGAACTTCGCGCCAGCATTGAAAGCCCGTTTCACGACATTACCGAAGCCCGTGAACGCCTTAACAGGTATCGCGATGCACCAGCCGGTCGGGTGCGTATCAATATGCCCGAAGATGCGTTTACGCTGCTTGTCGAGCCCGTCATGCCAGCGTTTATCGAGCGCTATCCCGAGGTTGAGGTAGATATCTCGATCACCAACCGACTGATCGATGTGGTTGATGAAGGCTTTGACGCCGGAATCCGGTATGGCGGAACCGTGCCGGAAGACATGGTGGCTCAGAAACTGTCACCGGAGATTATTTGGTCTGCGGCGGCCTCGCCGGAATATCTTGAAAAGAACGGTATTCCCGAACATCCGACAGAATTGCGGCGCCATCGATGTATTCGTATCCGTCTAGGCAATGACAAGATTTATGATTGGGAATTTGGCACAGGCGCGCAGGAGTTTTCTGTTACAACGCCGGGCCAGATTACGGTTGACCATACCAATGCGCTTCTGAATTTCGGATGCGCTGGTCTGGGAGTCATCTACGCGACCTTGCCCGTGATGAAAAAGGCGCTGGACGATGGCCGCCTGCGCCTCATTCTGGAAGACTGGGCCTCACCTGGTGAAGGCTTTCACATCTATTATTCCAGCCGCAGGCAGGTGCCTAACGGGCTGAGACTGCTGATCGAAACCATTCGCGAGCTGAAGCCGCTCGGTTAGAGCGTAATCGCTGCCAGCATGTAAACCGCGCCGGTCGCGGCGGAGCCAAGCGTGCGCACATGGTTCCACCCAGTCCACTCACGAATATAGACGGCCCAATAGTCGCGGCCTTCATTGCTGTAAGCGGCCATCTTATCGAGGCGCTCATTGCGCGGTACGTTCGCCGCAGCAGTAACGAGAAAGACTGCGGGAATATAAATCACCGCTGCGCTGATCGTCAGGGCGCGGGAGCTCCCCTCCATATTGAACGCCGCATAGAGCGCCAGCGCAGCTGACAGAGGCGCAATGGCGAGCAGGCTGACGACAAACACAGACCGGATCACTGTCCGGTTGATATGCTGCATCACCTCTGCGCCGGCGGACGGGCAGGCCTGCTTCAGCCCCGCCATGACAAAGTCGGAAAAGGCCTGAAACACGCCCGCAACAAGAAGCGTGAAAAAGCCGAGAGCGAACAGGGCAGCAAGTTCCATTTGATCAGGCATGGTCAGTCCTCACAGAAAAGAAGGTTGGTCGCGTGTCACCATGACGATCGCTGCATCGACGAGGCTGATGGCGAGGTCTATGGCGGTCCGGTTTGGTGATGAATTCGATGGCGCCGTGGCCACCGTGATGTCGCTAATCCTCGCAAGCCCGTACGCGGCGAAGAGCTGGACGTTCAGCCAGATCGCCGTGCTCGTAAAACCGGGCGACGCCGCGCCGGACGCCAGCATGCTCGCAGAGAGCAAGAGAAGCCCTGCAGGCGCGCGTGCGTCTGCCAGTGGGCAGGCACTGGCTTCCGGCGGCATGTCGGTGAAGGCGTGAATGGCCATCGGGTTGAAGAATAGAAAGCTCGCCATAGCGAACAGGATAAGCGCAGAGGCGCCCATGATTGCGCGCCATATCGGGGGTTTCATCGCAAGCCACTCCAGTGAGTGCATTGTTGGTTTGGAAGTGCGCTATTCATGCTGTAGGCGGCGCGCCAATTCTTGACCGCTCGCGACGAAGTTTTGACGCGCCGTGCCAAAAGACGCCTTTGGTAAAACGGGTTGCGCACTGGTTGTGTTTTGCCGACAGTGTCAAAAAGCGGGGAGACACCTACAAATGACATATGGACGACTACGTGCTGGTCTGGCTGGCGGTATCGCTATGGCCGCGCTGGCGGCGTGTTCAGAGACAACAGAGCCGGCAACACATGATGAGCCAGCTGCCGTTGAAACGGTTTCTACAGGAGACAGCTGTTCGGCTTTGGCAGAGCTGGCGCTAGAGGACACTGTGATTGTCTCTTCCGGCCTTGTTGAGGCTGGCGCACTGGAGCTTCCATCCGCCCCGGGTGCGCGCCCGGTTGATACATCTGCCCTGCCGGAGTTCTGCCGCGTGACGGGCTCTATCCGGCCAACTGAAGCGTCAGACATTTATTTCGAGGCCTGGCTCCCGCTGGATGACAGCTGGAATGGCCGTTTCATGCAGGTTGGCAATGGCGGCGCGGCAGGCGCTGTCGTCTATTCCTCCATGACAGCGCCGCTGACGCGCGGCTATGCCGTGGTGAATACAGACACAGGCCATAGAGGCGCGATGGGCGACTTCTCATGGGCGATGGGCGAAGAAGAACGCCTGACAGATTACCAATACCGCGCCGTCCGCGAGACGACCCTGAAGGGCAAGGATATTACCGAGGCGTTTTACGGCGCAGCGCCGGATGCCTCATACTGGTTCGGCTGCTCTACTGGCGGGCGACAGGGGCTTGTCGAAGCCCAGCGCTATCCGGACGATTATGACGCGATCATTGCGGGCGCACCGGCGAATAACTGGCCGCCTTTGCAGCTCTCTTCCATCCACTTCCTGAATAATCTGAGTGATGACCGTCTTCCGGTCTCCCAGCTGGGACTATTGAAAGACGCCGCGATTGCCGAATGTGACGGGCTGGATGGTCTGTCCGACGGTATTATCTCCAACCTCGCAGAATGTCCGTTCGATCCGGCGAGCCTTGCCTGCGCCGAAGGTGATGAGCCGGCCAGCTGCCTCTCTCCGTCTGCGGTGGAGGCTGCGCGCAGCCTCTATGCGGGCATCATCACCAGCGATGGTACGGTCGCTATGCCGGGGCCGGGCTATGGCAGCGAGTCCGAATGGGCCGCTTATGTGACGCCATTCTTCCGCATCGGCACAAGCTATATGCAGAATGTCGTCCTTGAAGACCCGGACTGGGACCCGGCCACAATGGATATCGACACGCATCTGGCGATGCTGGTCGAGCATGATCAGGGGCGGACAACCGCAATGGACCCGGACCTTTCTGCCTTCGTGGAGAATGGCGGGCTTCTTCTGCTATATCATGGCATGGCGGACGGCATTATTCCGCACGATAACACGCTGAATTATTATCAGAGCGTCGTTGAAACGCTGGGCGAGGATGTCGCGAGCGAGCATGTCCGCTTCTTCTCTGTGCCTGGCATGGGGCATTGTTCCGGCGGTGACGGGGCCTCGGCTATCGACTGGATATCCGCCATTGAAAACTGGGATCAGTCCGGTGTCGCACCTGCGCTGATCGAGGCGACCCATCCGGAAGAGGGCTTCACACGCCCGATCTGTGAGCCCCCTTATACCGTCACTTATGATGGCGAAGGTCCGGAAGACGACGCCACCAGCTTCACGTGTGAGGCGCCATGACCCCGCTTAAAACCGGCCTTCTGGTGCTCGCCTTCAGTTTTACCCCGATCACGGAGATGGCCATGGCAGAGGATGCCCCGCCTGTTTCAGCCCCCACCCTTAGCCTTGTGATGGAGGGCGTTGTCGATATCGGCATGCCGCGCCAGATGGGCGAAAGCCCGAATGGCGTGCGCCGTGAGATCCCGATCACTGGCGGCACGTTCAGCGGGCCGGACTTTGCTGCAACGGTTCTGCCTGGCGGGTCGGACTGGCAGCTCCAGCGCGCAGATGGCGGGCTGGAAATCGTGGCGGATTATACGCTGCAGACCGAAGATGGCGTCTTCATCCGCGTCATCAATGAAGGGGTGAGCTATCCCGCCAGTGACGACCGCACCCGCTACACCATGACAACGCCGCGCTTTATCGCGCCGGAAGGGCGTTATGGCTGGCTGAATGAGGCTGTGTTTGTCGGCACGCTCCGCGTTTCGGGCGATACCCCGCCGAAAATTCTCATTGGCGTGTATCGGGCAGAGTAGGGCAGGCATGAAGGACCCGACCCCGAAGAATGTATTTGTACGGTATGGCTTGCTCATCGTCACGTCCATCGCCGTAGGTACCGCCTACAGATTCTCGGGGCCACCTGTTCCGGCGGGCTATGACTGGTACGTTGTCGGGGGCATCGTTTTATTGATGGGACTACTGATTTTCGGTGCGCTTTCAGGCAGAGACCGTTTGAAGGAGATGCGCCGCGAAATCTGGTTCGGTGAGAAAGACGACTCCTGAGGGCGTTGTTTCAAAACGCTCCGAAGATGCCCTTGTAGAAGGGCATCCACGCTAAGGCCTTTGGCTGGGTGCTCGTCTTTACATCTAAGCATGGTTTCCCGCCTTCGCGGGAACCTGCGGGCATTGGCATACAAACTAATCCGTCATACGGGACTTGTTCGGTGAGAAAACTGACGAAGATTAGGGGCGGTTGATGATGCTAACCGGTATGTTCTGGGATTTCCGGCTTAATTATTTCAATTTTTCGGTACTTACATCGAAACAGGCTTTCGTGCCTCAATTCGCTGTTTACGTTTTGGGGTTCGCTTTGTTTGCGGCGTTCTCGATTTTCGACAGGATTGTTCTGGGGCAGAACGAAGCGGCCGGCATTTCCGACCTTGGCATGTTTGTGTCCCTGATTGGCTTAGCGCTCAGTATTGTTCTTATCTGCCCTTTGTATGCGCTGCTCTTTCGCCGGCTGCATGATGTTGGCGAGAGTGCGATCATTCTTCTCTATTGCGTCATTCCCATCGCGGGCTTTTATTTTCTGTTTCGGACTTTTGTTCTGCTGTTCAAACAGGGCGATCAGGCTAGGAATGATTGTGGCGCGCCGCCCGAGACGTAGAGGCGACGGAAAACAAAAAAGCCCGGGCAGTGCCCGGGCTTTTCTGATTTGGATGTTTGTTCACTTTGCTCCCGCGAACCTGTGATTTGCATGGAGCGTGCTCAGGGCTGGCGCCCTTACAGAGCGTCTGTGAGCTCTGGAACGGCTGTGAACAGGTCAGCAACCAGACCGTAATCAGCAACCTGGAAGATAGGTGCTTCTTCGTCTTTGTTGATTGCGACGATGATCTTGGAGTCTTTCATACCAGCAAGGTGCTGGATCGCGCCGGAAATACCGATTGCGATGTAAAGCTCAGGCGCAACAATCTTACCTGTCTGACCAACCTGATAATCGTTCGGCGCATAGCCAGCGTCGACAGCCGCGCGGGACGCGCCGATGCCTGCACCCAGCTTGTCAGCGAGCGGCGTCATGTACTTGTTGAAGTCTTCTTCAGACCCAAGCGCACGGCCACCGGAAACGATGATCTTCGCAGATGTGAGCTCTGGACGATCGCTCTGAACGATTTCCTGAGACACGAATGCAGACTTGCCGTTGCCAGCTGCTGCGTCGACAGTTTCAACCGCTGCAGAACCGCCTTCTTCAGCTGCGTCGAATGCCGTACCGCGAACGGTGACGATTTTCTTCGCGTCAGATGTAGAGACAGTCTCGATTGCGTTACCCGCATAGATCGGGCGAACGAATGTGTCAGCGCTTTCAACACCGATAATGTCAGACAGCTGCATGACGTCGAGCTTCGCAGCGATGCGAGGCGCTACGTTTTTGCCGGTTGTCGTTGCTGGTGCGAAGAATGCGTCATAGCCGTCCATGAGTGGAACAACCAGAGCTTCAACCGCTTCAGCCAGAGCGTTCTCAAGCGCGTCGCTCTCAGCCACGAGGACTTTACGAACGCCAGAGATTTTCGCTGCTGCTTCAGCAACCGCACCGCAGCCTTTACCAGCTACGAGAACGTCAACGTCGCCACCGAATTTGGTCGCAGCCGTTACAGTTTTGTGAGTCGCGTCACCAAGAGACGCATTGTCATGATCTGCAAGTACGAGAACAGCCATTAGAGTGCGCCTTTCGCTTTCAGTTTGGAAACGAGGGTCGGAACGTCTTCAACGATTTCGCCAGCTTCGCGAACCGGTGGCTCGGTCACTTTGACAGTTGTGAGACGTGGGGCAACATCAACGCCGTAGTCACCGATCTCTTTCATGTCGATCGGCTTCTTCTTCGCTTTCATGATGTTTGGCAGAGACGCATAGCGTGGCTCGTTCAGGCGAAGGTCAGTCGTGACGATCGCTGGCAGGTCGAGTGCAACAGTCTGCAGGCCGCCGTCGATCTCACGTGTGACGTTGGCTTTGCCGCCGTCAATTTTAACTTCGTTCGCGAATGTACCCTGTGGCCAGTCGAGCAGAGCTGCGAGCATCTGACCGGTCTGGTTGGAGTCGTCGTCAATCGCCTGCTTGCCGAGGATAACCAGCTCGGGAGACTCTTCAGCGACAACAGCTTTCAGAAGCTTGGCAACAGCCAGTGGCTCAACCTTGTCGTCTGTCTTGATCAGGATGCCACGGTCAGCGCCCATAGCGAGGGCTGTGCGGAGTGTTTCTTGGCACTGCTGAGGACCGATAGAAACGACAACAACTTCGGTTGCTGTACCAGCTTCTTTCAGGCGAACCGCTTCTTCGACGGAAATTTCGTCGAATGGGTTCATGGACATTTTGACGTTCGCGAGGTCAACACCTGACTGGTCAGGTTTCACGCGCGCTTTCACGTTGTAGTCAATTACCCGTTTGACGGGTACCAGGACCTTCATGGCGTTCTCCGTGATCACCGCAGGAATAGGTTTTCCTGCTTATTATCTTTACGGATTCCGGACGGGCCGTAATCCGTTCGCTGCAGGTGCTAAATGCTAGGAGCGACCTCGTCAAGCTTACGCAAGCGTAAGCGACGAAATGCCCGATCAGAGAAACTTTATTCCGCCTGCGCATAATTTGGTGTGCAGGTGCGAAAGATTTCTCCTCTGACCATTCAACACGTCAATCTGTGCCGCCATTCTGGCGGGTGAGACTGAGATAGTCCCTCATTCACGTGTGACAAGTTGTTACTGAGAGTAACTCGCATTTGCTCTTGATAATCGTGTTTAGGTCTGCGAATGAGCCTGAAAATCATTCTCATAAAGGGAGCCCTCAAAAGGGGAGGGCAATATTTCATGACACGATTGGGCAATCGACTTCTCGGCGCGACCATGCTGTCCATGGCGCTTTCCGGCTTCACGGCCATGGCGGATGACGCTGACGATACGCTGGTGCAAAACACGGTCGAGGTGACGGGCAATTACCTCTACACAGATCAGGTGAACGCGCTAAAGACGCCGACGCCGATTATCGACGTGCCGCAGAGCCTGTCCATTGTGACGGCGGACCAGATCGCAGAGCAGGGCTTCAGCTCTATTGGCCAGATTGTTGAGTATACGCCGGGTGTTTCTACGTCCCAGGGCGAAGGCCACCGCGACTCTGTTGTCTTCCGCGGCGTGCGCTCGACGGCGGACTTCTTTCTCGATGGCGTTCGCGATGACGTTCAATATTATCGTCCGCTCTATAACCTGGAGCAGGTGGAAGTGCTGCGCGGCCCGAACGCGCTGCTCTTCGGGCGCGGCGGTACGGGCGGTATTCTGAACCGTGTGACCAAAAAGGGTCAGATTGGCGAAGCCTTCACCGGCTATCAGCTCGGCCTGAATTCCTTCGGCGGCTATAACGGCCAGATCGATTACAATATCTCCCCGAATGATACATCGGCGTTCCGCATCAATGCCATGTATGAAAGCCTGGAAGGCCATCGTGACTTTTTTGAGGGTGACATCTTCGCGGTGAACCCGACGGCGCGTTTCCAGCTCTCTCCGCAGACGACGCTGGATGTCTCATACGAATATATCGATCAAGAACGCTTCATTGACCGCGGCATCCCGACAGGCGCCGACGGGCGTCCGGTCGAAGCATTTGAGGACATTGTCTTTGGCGACCGCGACATCAACACGACCACGCTGGAAGCGCATATCCTGCGCGCAGCCGTCAGCCATGCCTTCTCTGAAAACCTGAAAGCCAATGTGAGCGCCTTCTATGGCGACTATGACAAGATGTATCAGAACTTCTATGCAGCGGGTTATGACCCGGTGACGAACATCGTCACGCTGGATGGCTATCTGGATACTACGCAGCGTGAAAACCTGATCCTGTCGGGTAATCTGATTGGCCAGTTCCAGACCGGTCCGCTGGGCCACACAGTCGTCGCGGGTGCAGAATATATCGACACGACGAACAATAATGATCGCTATAACAGCTTCTTTGATCAGTCGGCGGACGATCAGGAAGACTTCTTCGTTCAACGCCCGATCGACCTCATTAATGGCGTCGGCACGAATGCGAATGGCCTGACAACAACGAACGACTTCACTGTGGACCTGAATGACGACACGCATGCCAGCGTCGATGTCTTCTCTGCCTATGTGCAGGACGAGATCGAGATTGCAGACTGGCTGGATGTTATCGTCGGCGCGCGCTTTGACCGCTTCGAGATCGAAGTTCTGAACGTTGTCGCAAACGACACACGGTCACGCACGGATGAAGAGATTTCTCCGCGCCTCGGCGTCGTTCTGAAGCCGCAGGAAAACATCTCCTTCTATGGCAGCTATTCAGAGACCTTCCTGCCGCGTTCCGGTGAGCAGTTTGCCAACATTAATGGCGCAAACAATGCGCTCGATCCGGACACATTCACCAACCTCGAAGCGGGTGTGAAATGGGATTTCGCCTCTGGTCTAAGCCTGACTGCTGCGATCTTCGAAATCGAGCAAAGCTCTCCGCAGGTGGCGGATAATGACCCGTCTACATTGGATGTGATCGATTCTGAAATCACCGGTTTTGAAGCCCAGCTTCAGGGCTATCTGACAGATGACTGGTTCATCACGGCAGGTTATTCAAACCTCGACGGTGTAATCGTGAACCGGTCCGGCCCGACAGGCCTGCGCCCGCGCGAGCTGCCAGAGCATATGTTCTCCGTCTGGAGTACATATCAGCTGACAGAGGCGTTCGGCTTCGGCCTTGGTGCGACCTATCAGGATGAGAGCTTTATCGATAACGGCAATAACGCGGTTCTCCCGAGCTATACCCGTATCGATGCGGCAGCCTTTTACGATGTGTCAGAAACTCTGCGCGTGCAGCTGAATGTCGAGAACGCAACAGACGAGCTCTACTTCCCGAACGCGCACAGCACCCATCAGGTGTCCGTCGGGGCGCCGCTCAATGCGCGCCTTGCCGTGATTGGCCGTTTTTAGGCGCGCGGTTCAAGTTTGAAATTACGAAAAGCGGCGGACGAAAGTTCGCCGCTTTTTCGTTCGTGGCGTGACGGAATGTATCGTTGACCGTCTGGTTGATATTTCTAGGCTTGTCACATCCTGGGTGAAAGCCCGTTGCGACCTGAAGTTCTTCCATGTTCCAGGCGAAATACGATAGAGCCGCGCGCGATGGAGTATCCGTCACGCAGTTGCATTCCATCATCCGGCGCGATGGCGATGAACTCGCCGCTGGGCTGGATGATCTTGGTGTTCGGGCACGCGTTTATCATCAGATTTACCGAGACTCCAACGCGCGGTTCCACTTTGCGCTCATCGCGTCGCACGGCGCATTGTGGGCGCGCTGGTATCTATTGGCTGCGCGGCTCGCCGCAAATGTTTTTGCACTTGGCGATGTCGGAGCAAAGACATCACGGCAGCATAAGATGCGCGTTTATTCGGACTATATTGATGCCATCAAAGAGATAAACCGACAGGTGATGATCGAAACCTTCACCAGCTTCTACCTCTATCGGGTGTTTGGTGAGGCAGGTTGCCGCGAACTGGGGTTTGACGATGAGTTGACGGCGCAGTTCTGCCGGCGATTTTCTCAGGCGGCAGAAGTAAGCGAGCCTCGCCCCGAAGATGACCGCCGCTTTTATGAAAGTTTCTTTCGTTGGGAACAGCAGCGTGTCGTCGGTCCCGCCGTAGATGACGCTCTGGAGCTGTTCGATTGGCCTTTCATGCGAAGCTTATGCATAAGGCCATGGGTCTGGTTCTCATACTTCAGGCCGGGCAGGGCGCTCATTTTTAAGAACTTCGCCGATCAGGAAGAACGGGTCAGCAAAGGACTGATCGCATATGACTGGGCCTGCGCAAAAGGCTGGGCCGCTATCGAGCGGAATTGCCGATACAATCCGTTTCTTTCAGGTGAAGACAGGGTGGCAATAAAGGCATTGTCAGACGGTGTCGCTTCGACCTGATCTACCGGTTCTTGCCCGGTACCCATTGGACGTCGGCTGCGCCATTTTCATTGGCGCGGCGGCCAGCCACAAATAACCAGTCTGAAAGACGGTTGATAAAGGCCAGAGCTTCATCGGAGATGATCTCGGTCTCGTCATTATAAGCTTCGGCGACATGACGCTCGGCGCGGCGAGCGGTCGTGCGGGCCACGTGCAGATGAGAGGCAAGCGGTGATCCACCCGGCAGGATAAAGCTATCCAGCGGAGGGATATCGGCGTTCATCTCGTCAATCTCGGTTTCAAGGCGCTCCACCTGTTTCTGAACGATGCGCAGTGGCTCCCAGCCAAGGTCATTGCCGCGGTCGGGCGTCGCAAGGTCGGCGCCCAGATCGAACAGGTCATTCTGCACACGGAGAATGGCGTCTTTCAGCCAGTCGTCGCTAGTCGCATGGAGGGCCGCGAGGCCGAGCGCAGAATTGACTTCATCAACGGCGCCATAGGCTTCTACGCGCGCGCACCACTTTGGAACCGGCTCACCCGTTGCCAGCCGAGTTGTGCCCTTATCGCCCGTGCGGGTGTAGATCTTGTCGAGTTTTACCATTTTGTTTGCTTCCCGCTTCGCTTCGCTTCGCTTTCGCGATGAAGCGCGTTCAAGACTGTCCTGTTAATTTGCTCGCTGCGTTACTTCGACTTTGTCTCAGCGCAGCTGCGCCTGCACAGTCGTTTGTGAAGGGCGCTAAACTACGAGCAAAGCGAAGGCGCAAGGTGCGCTGAACCGGAGGTGAAGCAATTGCACCTGAGCAAAAACCAGGAAACTAAAAGCTGATCATTCCGGAAACGATGCCGACGCCGACCAGAAGCGCAATCGCGACGGCCTGAACGATGACGCGAAGACGCATCAGCTTGTTAGAGCGCGAGGCCTGTTCAGGGTCGGTGCGCGCCAGATTGACGATGCCGAAAATCAGAATGACGACCAGAAGCGCCATTGCGCAATACATGGCAATTGTCAGTGCCTGTTCCATGAGAACTCCGTTTCTTACGCCTCTGATATGGACCCAACGGACCTAAAAGAACAGGCGTGAATTGTCACGGGGTAACATTCAGCCATCACCTTGCGCTGAGGAAAACGTTGCCGGTGATGAAACTGGCGTGTCTGCCGCGCATTAGTCTCTCATGACTTCGTTATCTGATATTTCGCTGCCCTTCTTCAAACGAAACCCGGCGCGGCCCAATCGGCTGCGTGAGCGCGTTTCGGAATTTCTGGACAGTAAATGGGCGCTGCCCTGGTGTGCGTTTATCGGATTTCTTGAGAACTCCATCATCCTGTTTGCGATGGAGCCGCTATTTCTGCCCGCGATGGCAAGCCGCGGTCGCGGCGCATGGAAGGTCGCTGCAGCGCTGCTCATCGGTAACGTCATCGCTGGTGTGATGATGTATTTCCTTGGCATGTGGGCAGATGAGGCGCTCTTGCAGCCGGCCTTTGCCATGTTCGAGGCGACGGGGACTTATCAGAACCTCACCAACGAGCTTCAGGCAGATGGTTTCTGGCCGCTCTTCATGGTGGGGATTACGCCAATACCGTTCCAGCTGGGCGCTGCGGCCGCTGGTGCAGCGAGCTATAGCTTTGCATTTTTCCTTCTGGCGGTGACCCTGTCACGCGCCATCCGCTATTTCACAGAAGCTGGTATCGTTATGGCGCTTGGTGAGCGCGGGGAGAAGTTTATCGAGCGCCACGAGCTGGAAATCTTCCTGCTCGGCATCGGTATCTTTGCCGGCATGGCGCTCGTCTATTTTCTGATGTGATTAGTGGTGCGGATCGACGTTGATCTTTCCGCACTTTCCGCACTTCACGATGAGGCCGTGCGCATCATGGTGTGAGACATTCACAAACAGCTTCGTCTTGCACGCGCCGCAGCGATAGGTCTCGTTGCTGTCGCCTTCTTTGACCGGTGCGCCCTTTGTGTGCTCGATCACATCCATACCTGCAACGGCAGATTCCGGGACGACGCGCATATCAAACTGAGGCATGAGGAACTTCCTTATCTAGTTGCCAGATCTCGCGCGCGCAGATTCGCGGACGGCCTGACTATATGGTTGTCCATTGATCGTTTCAGGTGAGAAGTCAATTCGCTGATCTTCAGCGCAGTCCCAGCCGTCAGCCATGCTGGTGATGACCTGCCGGGCGGCGCTGGTGACACCGCGAACGCGGCCGAATTCCACACGCGACATTACACAGGCTGAGGGGGTCTGGTCCGGCTTTATTGCGATGGAGTAGACATTGTAGGCGCCGTTGGCTTCACCGGCGAGCGGCGTTTCCGAATACCCAACTGTCAGACCCAGCAATGTTTCACCCGCATAAACCCATTCAATACGCTGTCCGAGCTCGCCATCGCTGCCTCTCTGGTCAAACCTCATTTCACCTGAGTTTGCGCCAGCTTCGTTTTCAAGGCTGAGCGTCATCTGATTCAGATAGTCGTGCAGAAATAGCGTCCAGCCGCCCTCACCTGTGCACGTGAAGACCAGTGCACCCGCAGCGTTTACGCTGTCGGCTATCTCGCAATTGCTTTCGGCAAGATTGGTTCGGACGATACTGGTTTCGGGCTGATGAGTGTCCGCTCGTGCGGGCAGGCACGCCAGGCAAAGCGCAGCACTAATCAAAGGAACCATTTTCTGGATAGACAGCATGGCAGGTTTCTCCGGTCGTTTCCCTGCGAACAGAGCATATCCTGAAAGAGGATTTTAGCCCTCTGGCTGCTTTTTCTTTTTCGGCTTTGGTGCAGGTAAAGCTGCCGTTGTGATGCGCAGAAGTTCTGACACCCAGTCAGCATCTTCCAGCTGATCACCTGAAATCATGAACTGGTCTTTTGCGCCATCATAGGGCGGCGCCATCTCTTGCTCAGGGGCAAAGGCGTAGCCCTGCTTGGTTGGCTTAATGAAGAGGGTGTCGTCGCAGACCGAGGCGACAAACTTGCCGTCACAATAGAGGCCGAACTCGCCAAACATTTTTCGCGCGGACACTTCGCCAGCAGAAGAGAGCTGGTCGAGTATATAATCGACGGTGGATTGGGACGTGGCCATTCATATGCCTCTCAACGTGGGTGAATACCGCTCTTGATAAAGCCTTCCAGTATTGCCGGAAAATCACTTTCGTCAGGAAAGCGGTCAAACGACATGGTCGCGCCCGTTTGCGCGGCGGGAAGTTTCTCGCAGGTGAAGGTTTCAGCAAACGGGATAACCCAGCTGGCATCATCCAGCAGAGTTGGCCGGAAATTGACGAGGCCTTCTACGAATCCGTCCGTGTAAAGCCAGTTCTTGCAATGTGTGCAGAAATGATGACGCAGACCGTCACGATGCAGACCGCCAATATCGGTCTCGCCTTCGGCGCTAAAGCCGTGCGCGGGAAGCATTAGGGTGAGTGAATAGGCGCCACCTGTCAGCTTCTGACAATCACGACAATGGCAAGCAAAGCTCGCCATAGGTGGCTCGGATATGGTCATTGTCACCTGACCGCACAGGCATTGCGCATGCCATGGAAGTTTCCAGTTTGTCATGGGCCCGGCTCATTTTTTTGAGACCGGGCTCATGACTACAGGATTAGTTCTTCGTGTCGAGTACGCGGCGGGCGATGACCATCGCCTGAATTTCGCCGGCACCTTCGAAGATATTGAGGATGCGGGCATCCTGCAGAAGACGGCTTACCGGATACTCCAGTGCGAAACCGTTGCCGCCATGGATTTGCAGCGCGTTATCTGCTGCAGCCCATGCCGCGCGGGCACCCAGAAGTTTCGCCATACCCGCTTCAAGGTCACAGCGCTTGCCAGCGTCTTTCTGGCGGGCAGAGAAGTATGTCAGCTGACGTACAGCAATCAGCTCTGCAGCCATGATGACAAGCTTGTTGGCGACGCGTGGGAATTCGAAGATCGGGCGACCGAACTGTACGCGGTCGAGCGCATACTGAAGACCGGTTTCGAATGAGGACTGAGCCACACCAATTGCGCGGGCCGCTGTCTGGATACGTGCGCCTTCGAATGTTGCCATCAGGTGTTTGAAGCCCATGCCTTCGACTTCGCCGAGGAGGTTTGAGGCCGGAACTTCGAACGCGTCAAAGCCGATTTCATACTCTTTCATGCCGCGATAGCCGAGCACCTCGATCTCGCCGCCTGTCATGCCCTCAGCCGGGAACGGGGTGGCATCATCGCCGCGTGGCTTCTCGCAGAGGAACATTGAGAGGCCGGAGAAATTGTTCGTCGCAGGGTCTGTACGGGTAAGCACCGTCATCAGGTCGGCACGGACAGGGTGGGTGATCCATGTCTTGTTGCCGGTGATTTTATAGGTGTCGCCGTCTTTGACTGCGCGCGTTTTAAGGGAGCCGAGGTCAGAGCCCGTGTTCGGCTCAGTGAAGACCGCTGTTGGCAGGATTTCGCCAGACGCGATTTTCGGCAGATACTTTTCTTTCTGCTCGTCCGTGCCGCCAATGAGGATCAGCTCGCCAGCGATCTCAGAGCGCGTGCCGAGAGAGCCTGTGCCGATATATGCACGGGAAAGTTCCTCGGAAACGACACACATAGCCGTCTTGCCCATGTCGAGGCCGCCAAATTCTTCGGGAATGGTCAGGCCGAATACGCCGAGCTCTGCCATGTCGTTGACGACATCCATCGGGATGTATTCGTTTTTGAGGTGCCATTCGTGCGCGTAAGGCACGATGCGGTCATCCGAGAAACGGCGGAACTGGTCACGGATCATGTCCAGCGTTTCATCAAGGCCGGTATTTTCGACGGTCGCACGGCCGAGCGCATCTGGCAGGTGTTTGGCTGCGGCAGCCATGATCTCGGAAGATTTACCCTCATTGAGGAAGCGCTGGACCGCCGCAGACGAAAGGTGCTTCATACCGTCAGCTGTCACGCCAATGTCGGACGGGCGGATTGTTTCGCCCTGGTTCATCGGGATGCCGCCAATCAGCTGGGCGCAATATTCGTGAAACAGGATTTGGGTAAGTAGCGCTTCGATTTCGCCAAACTTGCCTTCGTCGTCCAGACGGCGCGCCCATGCAGCGACTTCGCGCAGCGTTTCGCCATAGGTCGCGACCCAGCCAAAGCCGTGAGCGGCATGTTGATGGACGTCCATGAGTTTGCGGTCGATCTTGCCATCTTTGGAGACAAGTTCGTTCAGCGCCGTTTTCGCATCTGCAACATAGAGGTCTACGCTGGATACGGCCTCATCCATGCAGGCGATGAGGTCGGGCATAATAATGCTGGCTGAAGCAGTTTCAGCCGTCGTTGCGGGCATGTTCATCTTATATTTCCTCCAGAGATGGGTTTAATTAGCGCGCTCATACCGCTCTGACCATATGCTGCGACGCAGCGACGCGGATTTTTTTGCCATTCTGCGTCATTATTGCGACGCGCACGCCATGTGCCCGCGCGTATGATTGGTTCCCAAAATTAGAAATATTTAAGATTGCACCCCGCCGCGGAACAGCGGGATGGGGTTGGCCGTTTTCCCTGCATCGGTCCGCAATGGGCCAAAGCAAAACAGGAGGACATCCTATGAAAACGCTTATCGCATCTACGGCACTTGCTGCCGCAATGATTACACCAGCGGCTTTTGCAGGTGAGGAAACATACACAGAAACTGAAACAGACGTCGCCGTCGCAGCCGACGTCACACTGACGGGGTTCACTGATGACAACGCTTGGGTCAATAAGCCAGTATTTGATGAAGAAGGTCAGCCAGTCGGAGAAGTCGAGCGCGTATCCTTTAACGATGATGGCGCTGTCAGCGACATCGTGGTGGAAACGGGCGGCATCCTCGAAGTCGGCGGCGAAGAGATCCTCGTCACTGAAAGCGAGTACACCGTAGTCGTCGCACAGGGTGACGAAGACGAGTCCGAAATCCGTCTGGAAATGACCGCAGCAGAGTTTCTTGATCTGCCAGCGTTTGATGAAGACCTAGTGTCCGAATATCCGCTGTCTGACAACGACCTTGTAGATGGCGTTGATGAGTCCGAGGGCGAAATCGATGACCAGATCGGCTCAAGCGAGACCGGCGTGGACCTCGAGACAGGTACGCGCACAGACATCGACCTGTAAGTCAGGTTGAGCGTAGAGTGAAAAGGGCGTCGCATATGCGGCGCCTTTTTTCTGTCTGGCTTAGCTGCGCCACCTCAGAACACGCGGCTCGATCGGGTTTTCAAATTCGGCGTTTTCAGTGCGGGCCTTCACCCAGGCGCGTTTAAGCACCTGATACCATTTTGCCTGAACATCGATGTCATCAATCCACATCATGTTCTTCTGGTATTTCATGCCCTCATTCTGAAGGTTCACCATGTCGCCGTCCTGATTGAGGAACATGCGCGCGGCCGGAATAAGGATCGGCTTCATGACGGAGAGAAGCGGCGCGTTGGCCCAGTAAGTGACCTGCGTAATGCGGGTCTGTTTCTCTTCGATTGGCGTCAGGCAGGTCAGCGTGAACAGCGTCGCCTTGTCATTTTCAACAATTTCCCAGCGGAAGCCTGGAATCTGAAAGGCGATCTCGGTTGAGACCTTGCCGCCGAAGAGCGCCTTATACGCCAGCGAGTTGCCCGATGGCTGGTGGCGTTCAATCGCCCAACCGCGCGTCTTCGGCACGAATTGCTTTTCTTTGACCCTGAAGCCGGTGGAAGGCGGACGCCACCACCATTGGTTATGTACGAACGGCACGTGGGCGGGGTCCATCAGGCCGACAACGGCGTCATCCATATGGGCGTTAAAGATTTCGGAGACTACAAAGCGAGGCTTATCTGGAATGTCACCGAAATCAGGCGGCGGCACGACAGGTGGTTCGGTCGAGCGTGGATTGTCCGAAATATAGACGAACACCATGCCTTTGGCTTCGTGGATCGGGTAGGAGCGTACCTTCACCTTGCTGGGGTCGTACGGGTCACCATCAACAAGCGATGGCATATGTTTGCAGACACCATCGGTGCCGAAGCGCCAGCCATGATACGGGCACTGAACCGTTGGCTCGCCATCGGTGTCGACCTGTTGGCCGGCAGAGAGCGGCACGAGGCGGTGCGGGCAGATATCGCGCATGGCGAAGGCTTCGCCCGCCTTGGTACGGCCAACCATGATTGGCTGGCCAAGCAGGATTTCACGGCGTTGTTCGCCCGCTTTCAGATCCTTTGATGTGGAAATGAAATACCAGCTATCGGTCAGCCAGCCTTCTGGTGTCTGTCCGGTTTTTGCTGCCGCGTCTGCCATATCGCTACCTGTTATTCGCTCGACATGGCGACCATGATTTGCGCGTAACCGCGGGCCATGCGTTCGAGATTATCAACTGAAATGCGCTCATTGGTTCCGTGGAACCCCTGAAGATCGCCGATAGGTAACACGCCCGGCGCAAATCGGTAGATGTTGTCTGAAATTTCTGTGGTCCAGCGGGAATCCGTCGCGCCCAAAACGAGCGCTGGAACGGCCGGAACGCCGCCGCCTGCATCACTCGCAACGGACGCCAGCACCTGATAGGCGCGGTTTTCAGTCGGGGAGACGGGTGAGGCCTCAGAGCCAATGCCGCCAGACTGGTCGACGTCAGCTGTGACGCCATCAATGTCAGAGATCACATCACGGACATGCGCCAGCACGGTTTCTACGCTGTCATTCGGGTGAATACGGAAATTGACCAGCGCATAAGAGTTCTGCGGGAGGACATTTTCCTTGATGGAGCCGGAAATCATCGTCGGCGCTGTCGTCGTGCGGATCATCGCGTTGGACGCGCCATCAGCGGCAAACTGTTCCTCGATCATCGGGCGGAACAGCCACTGATTGGCAAAGGCCATCCGCGTCATGAACGGCATGTCTGCGGCAACTGATGAAATCATTTCCGACATTGGCGGGCGGGAGAAGTCTGCCGGCATTTGCTGCTCATCCAGCGCCACTAGCGCGCGGGAGAGCTGGACGTTTGCTGAATTGCGCGGCGGTGTGGAGGAGTGGCCACCCTGCGCGGTAGATGTCAGCCGGATGGTGACATAGCCTTTCTCTGCAATGCCGATCACGCCGGTCGACGCGCCGGTCAGCGGAAACGGATCAACGATGAAATAGCCTTCATCGAGCACCATCTCCATACGGATGTCGCGTTCCTGAAAGAAGTCGACGCCAGCTTGCGCGCCTGAGCCTGAGACTTCCTCGTCATGGCCAAACATGATCCAGATGGAGCGTGTGGGCTGATAGCCGGATGCGGCAAGCGCTTCGGCAGCTTCCATAATCGTGATGAGCGAGGTTTTGTTATCGACCGTGCCGCGGCCATAGACATAGCCATCCTGCACGATGCCGGCAAATGGCGGCGCATCCCACTGATCTTCCGTGCCAAGGTTGATCGGCACAACGTCCTGGTGCGCCATCAGAAGGATCGGGTCGCGCGAGGTGTCAGACCCCTGCCAGCCATAAAGAATTGTGTGGTCTGCCACGAGGTGGCGTTCTGCAACAGCATTGAAAGCCGGATAGGTCGTCTGAAGATAGTCGCGCAGCTCGACCCATGGGCCTTCCTGTCCCGGGCGCGGATCGCCCGCAGTGAGGGTGATTGTCGGTAGCTGGAGAATGTCGGAAAGGTGTGTGGCAATCTCGCTGGAGCTGAATTCCGGAACAGACGGAAGCTCAATTCGGGAGGCGTCATTGCTGGTGCCGAAGGTGAGCGTTCTGACAACCACAATAGCGACCAGAACAAGGGCGAGTAACACCAGCAGTCCTATGAACTGCCCGATCCGCTTCAACATATTAATGACCTTCCCAAATATTTTTATGATTCTTAACACTGTTGTCTCGAAAGGCGCAAAACCCAAAAAATCCGGTATAAGTTTGTTCACTAAAACGGGCGTAATCTGGGTGATGGCTGAAATAAGATGAGGGTTGGGAGTCCTCATCGCGTTGCTGGCCGGATACCTGGGGGTAGAGTTGAAAACAGAGACTATCAGAACGCTGGTATTGGATGACAATCGTCAGATGCGTCGTCTGATCAGCGTGACGTTGGAAGCGTTCGGAATCAAGAAAATCTACGGGGCAGATACGATTGAAGAGGCTACGGGCCTGTATCGTGACCACCGTTTTGATCTCGTCATCGCCGATCAGCGCATGGGAAAAACGTCGGGGCTCGAATTTGTACGCTGGGTGCGGGCGCAGCCAGATCGCTCAATCAGCTACGTGCCGGTGATTGTAATCTCTTCATACTCAGAAAAGACACGTATTATCGAGGCGATTAACGCCGGAATTGACGAGTTTCTGGTGAAGCCGTTCAAGCCGGTTGATTTGGCGCGCCGCATTGATGCCGTGACGTTTAAACGACGTGATTTCATCCGTACGCTGGACTATTTCGGGCCAGACAGGCGCCGCTTCAAGAATCCTCACTACACAGGGCCGATGAAACGCGCTGATGATGTTGTTGCCGATTATGAGGAGTTCGAAATCGGCTAGGCCGGGTGACGCCTCCAGACTGTCCAGATATTGAGCGTTCGATCAAATACGCGTGCTTGTCGCTGGACAGATGAAAATCACAGCTTAGGCTGCGCCGTTCAAATCTAGAGATCGGGGCGCATTGGGGCAGCCCGATCCGTAAAAAGATTAAAGGGCACATCATGGACGGCTTCGTTCAAATTCTTGAGACCGTTAACGGTCTCGTCTGGGGATCTGCTGACTCCCTCATTGGTGCGATTGATTATCCGCCGGTACTTCTTCTCCTTCTCGGTACCGGTCTTTATCTCACTGTTCGCCTCGGCTTTATGCCGATCCTCAAAATTCCATACGCTTTCGGCCAGCTGTTCAGCAAAGACCACAATAAGGATGAAGGCGACGTTTCGCCGTTCGGCGCGCTGATGACGGCGCTCTCTTCCACAATCGGTACGGGTAATATCGCTGGTGTGGCGGTTGCCATTGCCATTGGTGGCCCGGGTGCGGTCTTCTGGATGTGGATGACGGCGCTTGTGGGTATGGCGTCGAAATTCTGCGAAGGCGTACTGGCTGTAAAATTCCGCGAAGTTGATGAAGAGGGCCGCCATGTGGGTGGCCCTATGTATTACATCAAGAACGGTATGGGATCGAAATGGGCGTGGCTTGCCAGCCTGTTTGCGATTTTCGGCATTCTGGCCGCGTGGGGGACAGGCGCGTCTATTCAGGCAAACTCGATTGCTGACGCACTGAACGCAAACTATGGCGTTGCACCATGGGTGTCAGGTCTCGTTCTCGCAGGTGCTGCTGCAGCTGTGATCCTCGGCGGTATCTCACGTATCGCGGCTGTGGCTGAGAAGCTGGTTCCGGCGATGGCGATTGGTTATCTCGTGGCTGGTATCATCGTTGTTGCGATCAACGCGCCTGAAGTTCCGAACGCTTTCATGCGTATCATCACGAACGCATTCGGCTTCCGTGAAGCGTCTACAGGTATCACTGTCGGTCTTCTGCTGCTGGCGATGCAAAAGGGTGTTGCGCGCGGCATCTTCTCGAACGAAGCCGGTCAGGGCTCTGCCCCGATTGCGCACGCCGCAGCGCGTAATAATGACCCGGTAAACCAGGGCATCGTCGCAATGCTCGGTACGTTCATTGATACAATTGTCGTGTGCTCGATCACCGCGTTTGTCATTCTGACATCGGGTATGATCCCTGAGATGTGTGAACCGTTCATCCGTCCGGACCTCGTTATGCTGCCTGAAGGCTGTGAAACGGGCGCGCCGCTGACGGTTATGGCCTTCGAACAGGCGCTGCCGGGCATTGGTAGCCACATTGTTGCGATTGGTCTGGCTGTCTTCGGCTTCACCACAATTCTCGGCTGGAGCTATTATGGCGAACGCTGCTGCGAATATCTGTTCGGTGTGAAAAGCATTTTCGCATTCAAGATCAGCTGGATCGTTGTCGTCTTCGGCGGTGCGTTCGTTCTGATGCTTGAAGAAGGCGGTGCGGTGACTGACGTCGTCAGCCTGTTCTGGCTGCTGGCAGATACGTTGACCGGCCTGATGGCCGCGCCAAACCTCATTGCGCTTCTGGTGATGTCACCGCTCGTCGCGGCGATGACAAAAGCGTATTTCGACCGCAAGGATACGCCGGACGCTTAAGGCGTGTCAGCTGATTTAGCGAAAACCCCGGAGTTCATGCTCCGGGGTTTTTTCTTTGAGGGGTGCCGCGCCCACGGATATGCCTTGTTTTGACCGCGAGGCTGTCCAATAAGGTGGCCATAACAACAAACCCGACGGGAGGCAGGTTCGGACATGGTGAATTCTAACGTTAAGGCAGTGATCTGGGATTTTGGAGGCGTGTTCTCCTCATCTCCGTTCGAGGCGTTCAACCATTACGAGGCCGAAAAGGGGCTGCCAAAGGACATTATCCGGAAGATCAATTCCATCAATCCGGACACAAATGCCTGGGCGCTGCTGGAGCGTTCCGAGCTCACGCCTGACGAGTTCGATAAGAAATTTGCTGAAGAGGCCAAAGCGCTGGGCTACTCCATTCCGGGTAAAGATGTTCTGGGATTGCTGTCTGGCCGTCTACGTCCAGCCGTGTTTGAGGCGCTTAAAACCTGCAAGAAACACTTCGCCGTCGCCTGCATTACCAACAATGCGCCGATTGGCAAAAGTCCGTCCATGACGTCTGATCCTGAGAAGATCAAAGCCGTGGCTGAAATCTTTGCGAACTTCGATCATGTGATCGAAAGCTCCAAGGTTGGCTTGCGTAAGCCTGATCCGAAAATATATGAATTGATGTGTGAGGCTCTGAATGTTGAGCCCGCAGCGTGCGTGTATCTCGATGATTTAGGTATCAACCTCAAGCCTGCGCGAGCCATGGGCATGACCACCATCAAGGTGCTCAATGAAGCCCAGCTACTCAGCGATCTCTCGGAGGCGACCGGACTGGAGTTCTGATGACGCGTTTCCGGCATGCCATTCTAGCAAGCTGTCTGCCTGTGCTTTTTGTGCTGGGCGGATGTGATCTCTCTGACGAGATCGACGCGCGGCGTGCCCCTGCGAGCGAGGTCGGTGACGCGCCAGCGCCGCCGCCCGTCTTCAGCAGTGAAACGGAAGAGCTTCCAGAAGCGGTTCTGGCCCAGCGCAATGCGCTGCTTGATGTTCTCGGACGTGATTCTGTGCGCCAGCTTGCGCGCTATGCCGATCAGTTTCAGGGCTTTCGGTCCAACTATGGCGATCTCAGCCATTATGAGCACTGGTATCTGCTTCGCCGCGCCGGTATCGACCCTGTAGAGGCGACACTGCAAATTCTGGATGAGCCATATGCGGTGAAGGATTTCGGTGCGGAGAAATACTTTATCTGGCCGGACTTTGCGGGCCGGACGAATGAAGAATTACAGCATGACCGGCTCACCTTTTCAGAGCGTGCGCGTATCCTCAATCTGATCGGCGAGGACGGGCTGGAGCGTATCCGCAATGGCGAGAGCTATCCGGGCTTTCGTCTGGCCATCCGCGAGGATGGTACCTGGGTCTATCTGCTGCAGGACAACTAGGCGCCCTGCGCTCCAAAACCCATTGCCAAATGAACGCCCACGTTCCACTGTCCGCGCAAACTGACAGAGGGAGAAAGTCATGGGTCGTGTTTCCGGTAAAAAAGCGATTGTTACAGGCGCAGCGCAGGGGCTTGGCGCAGCGATTGCCACCATGCTGGCCAAAGAGGGCGCAAAAGTTATGCTGACCGACCTCAATGGCGATGGTGCAGCAGACACCTGTGCGCACATCAATGAAATGTATCCGGGTAGCGCATGGTCCATGCAGCATGACGTAACCGACGAAGAGCGCTGGCAGGATGTCGTTACTGCTGCCGTCGAAGAGATGGACGGTCTCTCAATCCTCGTGAACAATGCCGGTATTGGCGCGGGTGGCACGGTTGAAGACCTGCCTTATGCCCAGTTCAAAAAGGTGATGGATGTCGACGTCGATTCCATCTTCCTCGGCTGTAAATATGCCATCCCTGCCATGGAAGAATATTCGCCGGGCTCTATCGTGAACATTTCCTCGATTGCGGGCCTCATCGCGTCCGGCAATTATGTCGCTTACAACACGGCCAAAGCTGGCGCGTGGATGATCTCCAAATCTGTCGCGCTGCACTGCGCGAAAAAGAAGAACGGCATCCGTTGTAACTCTGTCCACCCGACCTTTATCGACACGCCAATTCTCGATCGTACGAAGGAAATGTTTGGCGCCGACGAGGCGCTCGCCAAGCTGGCCCGCCAGGTGCCGCTCGGAAAGGTCGGCGATCCTGACGATGTGGCCTATGCGGTCCTTTATCTTGCCTCTGACGAATCTAAATTTGTCACCGGCGCGGAACTGAAAGTCGATGGCGGCATTTCAGCGATGTAAATTGCGTGAGGGAGTGCTAAGCGCTCCCTCAGTTTGATGTCTTTAGATGGAGAGTGAAGTGACCGGTTTTCTGAAAGGCGTGATCAAATTCCAGAATGAGGTTTACCCGAGCAAGCAGGAGCTGTTTGAGCGCCTTGCCAAAGGGCAGTCTCCGGAGGCCGTTTTCATTGCCTGCTCTGATGCGCGTGTTGAAACCGCAATGATCACTCAGACTGACCCTGGTGAGCTATTCATTCTCCGCAATGCGGGCAATATCGTACCGCCACACACCAGCCAGACCGGCGCCATGACAGCCACGCTGGAATTTGCAATGCGTGTTCTGGATGTGCCGCACATTGTTGTCTGCGGTCATTCTGAATGTGGTGCGATGAAGGGTATTATGAACCCCGATAGCGTCCAGCATCTGCCACACGTCAAAGAGTGGCTCGGCTTTTCTCAAGGCGCGATGGATGTCGTGGAAGAAATGTCTGCGGGTAAGTCCGAAGACGAAAAGCTCAACCTGCTTCTGGAAGAGAATGTGAAGCTGCAGCTTCAGCATTTGCGGACACACCCGAGCGTGATGCGCAAGCTGGCGAATGGCACGCTCACCCTGCATGGCTGGGTTTATGACATTAAGACAGGTCGTGTTTCAGCCTGGGATGAGGCTGATGGCCGGTTCGAACCGGTTGATGAGCGCTATCAGGATCTGGCAGCCGAGGTCGCAGGCAATATGAGCTGCGACCACTAATCATCCTAGCTGTTGCGGTGAATGATCGCCGCTGCAATCGTGACTTCGGCGACACCTTCGCCGAGCACCTGATCAACGGCCGTCTGTAAACGGCGGCCGATCATATCAAGGTCGGGCACAGTGCCGACTTCATAGCTCATAGACAAATAGCCGTGTACGGCGCGGCGAAGCGCATCCCGAATACGGGGCATCTGGGCTTCTGCACGGCGACGTTCGCGGTCGTCATGAATTTCAATACCCGCATCCAGCGCCATCAGAGACCGGAAGCCGTCCACGCCTGCAATCGGCGCATGAACGCCCGTCACGGCAATATAATCCTGAGAACCGGTGATGCGCGCGCCCGCACGGTCAGCCGGGTCGCCGCCGGCGCCAGCCGCATGTGCGCTCATCATTGCAGATGGAGCAAGCATGGCTGCGGCGAGCAGAAGATGGGATAGTTTCAGTTTCATGCCTTAACGCCTACCATGACGGCGTTAAGGTGTTATCGAAACCGCGCGTTAAGATTTATCAACGGCTGGTAAGAGTTCGTTAAAGCCGAAGATTGACGCATCGTGCAAATGCGATGGTCGCGCATGAGATAAAGCATGCGCCATTTTCGCTTTCCGGCCCGGATTATTCTTTTCCCAATTGGTCAGCATATCCTTCATCAGCATGCGCTGAAGCCCGTCCTGAGAGCCGCACAGTGTGCACGGAATGATCGGGTAATTCATACCCGCGGCGAACTTTTCAATATCAGCTTCTTCAGACCGGATGAGTGGGCGCAGGACCATCACATCGCCCTCATCATTGAGAAGTTTTGGCGGCATGGCAGCAAGGCGTCCGCCATGGAACAGGTTCATGAAGAAGGTTTCCAGCGCGTCATCGAGGTGGTGACCCAGCACGATGGCATCGCATTTTTCTTCGCGCGCAATCCGGTAAAGAATGCCGCGGCGCAGACGTGAGCAGAGCGCGCAGTATGTCTTTTGCGCCGGCAGTTTGTCCGTCACGATAGAGTAGGTGTCTTCGGTCTCGATCCGGTAAGGCACTTCCAGACCATCCAGATAATTCGGCAGGATTTCTTTTGGAAAGCCCGGCTGCACCTGATCGAGGTTGCACGCCAGAAGCTCGGCCTGAATAGCGCCGAGATATTTCAGCTCCAGCAGGATAGAGAGGAGCGCATAGCTATCCTTGCCGCCCGACAGACAGATCAGCCAACGCGCAGGCTCGGTGGAAGACTTGGATGTATCAAGCCCGTAAGTCTGGATGGTTTCCAGCGCCTGACGCACAAGACGTTTGCGCGTCTTCTTGAAGGTGACACCATCGGGCGCATTGGCAAAGGCTGCACGAAAGCTCCGCTCGACATCCAGCTTCGTAACGGTGGAGCGGATGGTGCGGGTCGGCATATCGTCGTTGAGCGCGGTTTCCGGGAGCATGTCCAAGGCGAAAAATCCTGAATGTCTGGGTGTTCTGGTCTGAAGCTCTGGCAAGCTTTCACGGGCTTCCTATCTGAAAACGCGCAAAGCTGCCAGAGCCGCCAGACATTCCGCTGACGAGCGTTGTGTGTGAGGACGCAGTTAAATGCGTCGCAAGCCAGCTTCGTTCGGGCAGGGCCAATAAAGCAAAGTCTGTCTGAACCGGACTTAAACGCTGTGTTCATGCAGGAAGAAAGTGTTCAGACTGATGCGGTATCAGGTGGCATTGCGTTTATTCACCGCTTCAATATAGGTGAAGCGAAATTATGAAGGACTGGAAGCATGGGCTATCCGATTTACTGGCTGATCCACAATGTGATCTTCTTCTATCAGATCGTGATCTTTATCTATCTGATCACACGCATTCTGATTCAGTTCGAAGTGGTGAACAGCTATAACCAGCTGGTTCAGTTTATCCTGCGATTTGGGTCTGCGCTGGTCGAGCCTGCGCTCGCGCCAATTCGCCGTTTCCTGCCATCGTTCAACGGAATCGATCTTTCTCCACTTGTCCTCCTGCTTGGACTCGGATTTATCGACCTCGTGGCGGCGCAGCTGCTGCTTAATCCAGCTCTCAACTAACAGGATTTCACATGGGCGCGCTGATTGACGGAAAAGCCATTGCCGCAGGCATTCGTGAGGATGTCGCCAAAGAAGTCGCCGCCCTGAAATCCGAGCATGGCTTTACGCCGGGCCTCGCGGTTGTGCTCGTCGGTGAAGATCCGGCAAGCCAGATCTACGTCCGCAATAAAGGCAAAATGACCGAAGAAGCGGGCATGAATTCCTTCACGCACCGCCTTCCGGCTGACGCGACGCAGGATCAGGTCGAAGCGCTTCTGGAAACGCTGAATAATGATGACAGCGTGGACGGCATTCTGCTTCAGTTGCCTCTGCCAAAGCATCTCGATGAAGCCAGCGCGATTGAGCGCATCTCCCCGAACAAAGACGTAGACGGTCTGACAGAAGCGTCTGCGGGGCGTCTGTCGCTTGGCAAAAAGGGCATTCGCCCGTGCACGCCTGCTGGCTGTGTCATCCTCGCGAAATCTGCGCTGGGCGATGATCTGTCAGGTAAGAACGTCGTCGTGATTGGCCGTTCCATTCTGGTTGGCAAACCGGCTGCGCTTTTATTCCTCGAGCAGAACTGCACGGTGACAATCGCTCACTCGCGCACCAAGGACCTGGGTGAGGTCTGCCGTCAGGCTGACATTCTGGTCGCTGCGGTTGGTCGCCCGAAAATGGTGCCTGCCGAATGGGTGAAGCCGGGCGCATGCGTGATTGATGTCGGCATTAACCGCATTCCGGCCCCTGAAAAGGGCGAGGGCAAAACCCGCGTCGTGGGCGATGTTGATTTTGCAGCCTGCAAGAATGTTGCCGGCCAGATCACGCCCGTTCCGGGCAGTGTCGGCCCGATGACGATTGCTGGCCTTCTGGTGAATACGGTCACGGCTGCGAAACTGCGCCGCGGGCTTTAATCTCAGCTATTGTTGCTATCCGAAAAATCTAACAAACTTTCGCTCATTCCTGCGTAGGCAGGAATCTGGAGCGAAAGTGCGCTTATGAACAGTGAAACAGTTTACTGCGTTTATATCATGAGCAATGAGCGCGATACCGTGCTCTATATTGGTATGACGGATGACCTTAATCGCCGCGCATATGAGCACAGAGAGCACCTGATCAAAGGCTTCTCTGACCGTTATAATTGCGAGAAACTGGTCTGGTTTGAAGGTCATCCAAGTCGGGAAAGCGCCTTCATTCGCGAGCGGCAGATGAAGAAGTGGAAACGGGCGTGGAAAGACCGGCTCATTGATCAGAGTAATCCGCATAGGGTGGATCTCGCTGAAACGCTTTTGTGAGCTGCCCGATTATCTGCCAGATCCCTGCCTTCGCAGGGATGAGCGATGAACAGAACAGGACGAAAGTGGTGTCCCAGCCCTTCAAGCCAAAAGAGAATGAGTTGTTCCGCAGCCTTTGGGAGGCGCAGGCGGGAAAGTGCGCGCTTTGCGGCGAGCACATGCCGCAAAACCGGTTCGAAACGGCACATTCCACGCTCTGGAAGAAGCTTCGTCCGACTTTTGACCATATAAAACCGCGCTCAAAAGGTGGACCCGATACGCCTGAAAACCTGCAGCTCGCCCATGCACGGTGCAATAAAATCAAAGGAAACAAATAATTGGGGTGAATCTATAGCCAGAATTCCCCTCTGCGGCGAAACTGGAACGAAGCTTGCTCTTTGAGATGTGAATCTCATGGAGCCTCCAGATGGACATTTCACGCCAACGTTTTGACTCGCTCACCGGTCTTCGCTTCATTCTGGCGATCTGGATCGCCTATTTTCACGTCGGCCATATGTATGACCATGACGGCTTTGGCGCCCTGCCATATCTGGAACTCGGTGTCGCGCGGGTGGACGTTTTCTTCGTCCTCTCAGGCTTCGTGCTTACCCATATCTACTGGAACAACCGTAACCGGCCTTTTGCCTTTGGTGATTTCATGGTCGCCCGTATCGCGCGGATTTACCCGCTGCACATTCTGGCGCTTGGTATCATGCTCGGCTTTCTCGTGCTCGGCATGGTGATGGGGCGCGCAGACATCGCTGAAGGCTATCCGCTGGAAGGCTTGTTCGCGAACCTCTTCATGATGCAATCTTTTGGCGTGCCGGGCGGGGCCGCATGGAATTTCCCTGCCTGGGCGATCAGCGCAGAGTTTGCAGGCTATCTGGCATTCCCGCTCTACATCTGGCTTGCAACAAAGATGAAGGCGCATCGTACGCTCTTCTTCGGGCTCTGCCTTTTGAATGTTTATCTCGTCGATCAGGTGCACCAGATGCTTCTGCATCGTGAGCTCAGCTCTTCTACCATGGCGTGGGGCGCGCTGCGCGGCGCAGTCGTCATGCTGGCGGGTGTTGGCGCTCGTGTGGCCTTCGAAGATTTTAAAGTATCCGGTTTCCGCGCGGGGCTTTACGCCCTTGCCGGTGCGGGCAGCGCGCTGTTGGCAGCAATGAACCATGTGGGGACTGCGTTTGTTGCAGCTGGCGGCGCGCTGATGATCATGTCGCTGGCGCGGATTGATGCAGAAGGCAAAGGCACTTTCCTTGCGCATCCGACAATGTGCGCGCTGGGTGGCTGGTCTTATGCGATCTTTATCCTGCACGTACCGACCTTCATGATCATGAAGAACGCGCTCGATATTCTTGGCATTCCGTTCGTTGTGAATGCGTGGACATCGCTCGGCTTCACGCTGGTCGTCGTGGCGATTGCCTATCCGATCCATAAGTTGATCGAAGAGCCATGCCGTAAAGCCATTCGCGGCGGCTGGGAGAAGCGCTCCCGCCGCTCAAAAGAAACTCAGACCGCCTGATCAGACGGCCTCGCCTGCTGCGTGGGCGGACGCCCACGCCCATTGGAAGTTATATCCGCCAAGCCAGCCGGTCACATCGACAACCTCACCGATGAAATAAAGGCCCTCACAGAGTTTCGACTCCATCGTCTTGGATGACAGCTCGTCTGTGTTCACACCGCCAACGGTCACCTCGGCAGTGCGATAGCCTTCGGTGGCAGTCGGCGAAATTGTGTGCGCGGACAGACGCTCGGCCAGCCGGTCGATATCGGCATTGGACAGAGTTCCGATCTGGTTTCTGAGACCCGTTTCGCCAAAAATGTCTGCCGTCAGACGACCGGGAAGATACTCGACCATCCAGTCCGTCACGCGTTTCTTCGGATCAGTGTTGCGGGCGTGGGTCAGTTCAGACCGGACCCGATCAGCGGGCAGATATTCAAGCGTGATTGCTTCGCCGGTATGCCAGTAGCTGGAGGCCTGAAGGATGGCAGGGCCGGACAGCCCGCGATGGGTGAACAGCATGGCTTCCGAGAAGCGGGTTTTGTCTTGTGTTGTCACCGTGACGGGTGCGGCAACACCAGAGATCGCGGCAAACCGGTCATGCAGTGCACCGGAAAAGGTGAAGGGCACCAGACCCGGACGTGTCTCTACGATGGAATGGCCGAACTGCTTTGCCACATCATAGCCAAAGCTGGACGCGCCGATTTTTGGGATCGACAGCCCGCCAGATGCAATGATCAGTGCAGCAGGACGAAACGTACCTTTATTGGTCGTGACGGTGAAACACGCATCCGGCTTTGTAATTTCGCTGATTTCGCATTCCATTAGTATGCGGCCGCCTGCAGCTTCTAGATCGTCCAGCAGGAACTGGATGATGGCGCCGGATTTCTGGTCGCAGAATAGCTGGCCGAGTGTTTTCTCATGCCAGGTCAGCTTGTGCGCCGACATCCGCTCGATGAAATCCCACGGGCCGAAACGGGCCAGCGCGGATTTCGCGAAATGCGGGTTTTGCGAAATGAAGCGCGAGGCTTTGGTTTCCAGATTGGTGAAATTGCAGCGCCCGCCGCCAGAAATACGGATCTTCTCGGCAGGCTTCTTTGCATGATCAACAATCAGCACGCGCTTGCCAGTTCGGGCAGCCTCAATGCCTGCGAACAGGCCTGCAGCGCCAGCGCCGACGATCACCACTTCAGGGGATGTACCAGACGGCCATATTTCGTCGAAGTTTGAACCTAATACCGTCATTTCGTTGTTCTGTGATGACAAAACGGCGCCGATGTTTCATGGTAAACGGGCGCTGGAGGAGGGGAGATCATGCGGTATCTACAAGGCTTTATTGTTGCGGTTGTGGCCATTCTGACATTCGGAGTGATCCAGAACAGCATGTCGGGACATAATACCCGAACGCAGCAGACGCAAACACTCGCTTCCACTTCAGGCCAACAATCTGGCGCGACGCCTGCCCAGTCCGAAGGGCGCGCCGCCCAGACCATCCGCCGGATTGAAGAGCGCGAGCGCCTTCGTCAGGCTGCCGCAGACGCTAATGAAGAGACGTTCGGCTATTTGCGCTACCGGACAGATACAAGCGGCGCGGCCCCCCTCGCATGCCTCTCGTTTTCTGCGCCGCTCAACCCTGAAATTGACTACTCCACCTATGTTCAGGTGACCCCGCGCACCTCATTGTCTTTCTCTGCCAATGGTCAGGACCTCTGCATTGGCGGCCTCACATTCTCCGACACGCGCGAGCTGGAACTGCGCGAAGGCCTGCCTGCGATGGATGGCCGCGTTCTGGAAGAGAGCGAAACCCTCACGGTCGATTTCACAGACCGCCCGCCTTATGTCGGCTTTTCCGGTTCGGGCGTGATCCTGCCGCGCATTGATGCTGATGGCCTGCCGATCGAAACGGTGAATGTGGATGAAGTCCGCATTGAGGTAACCCGCATTAATGACCGCGCGCTCGCCTTCAAGCGTGTGATGGAAGGCTATACCCGCTCTCAGGGCGGCTATGGCTATCTCTATGGCGATGAAAATCCGGACGATGTGGAAACGCCAATCTGGTCTGGCACGATGGATATTGAAGCGCGCCAGAACGAGGCTGTCACCAGTGTCTTCCCGCTGGCTGAAGCCATTGGCGAGCTGGAAGCCGGTGCATATTTTGTCACGCTGACCGACACGCGCGAAAACCTCGGCCGCGAAGGCCCGCCTGCACAGGCCCGCCGCTGGATCATTACCACCGACCTCGCTCTGACAAGCTATTGGGGGGAGACTGGCCTTGATGTTGTCGTACGCTCTCTGCAGACCGCCCGTCAGGTCGGCAATGTCAGCCTGCAGCTCATCGCGGTGAACAATGAAATCCTCGCAGAAGAAACAACTGACGGTGCGCGCGCTGTATATTTCGATCAGGCGCTTCTGAACGGCACTGGCAATCTGCGTCCGCGCATGGTCGTCGCGTTTGGCCCGTCCGGCGATTTTGCGATGCTCGATCTTGATCGCGCGCCGATTGATCTGTCGTCCGAAGGTATTGGCGGTCGCACGCCGAACTATCCGGTGGATGGTTTCGTCTACACAGAGCGCGGCATTTATCGTCCGGGTGAGATGATCCACGCGACCGCGATGCTGCGTGATGACGCTGGCCGCGCAGTGACAGACCGACAGGGCCGGTTCGTTGTCTATCGTCCGAACGGTATGGAAGCGACACGAGAGGCCTTCACCGAAACCGAACTTGGCGGTGTGACCTTTGATTATGACCTGCCGCGCTCGGCCTCACGTGGCCAGTGGCGCGTGGTCGTCGAGGTTGATGGTATTGGCGAGGTCGGCTCGACCCGTGTTTCGGTAGAGGACTTCGTTCCGCAGCGTATCCGTGTGGATGTTGAAGCCGACACCGATACGCCGCTCCGCCGCGGTCAGGCGCGTGATGTCGAGGTCAGCGCAGACTTTCTTTATGGCGCGCCGGGCGCGGGTCTGGTCGTGCAGGCCGAAGCTCGCCTTGAAACCGATCCATCTCCGTTCGACGCGTTTGAAGGCTTCCGTTTCGGCGCTCATGACGATGTCTTCCGTCAGGAAATTATCGAATTTCCCGAGCAGATGACTGATGGCGCAGGCAATGTATCGCTTGCACTCAATCCGGATGGTGCTGGCGTAAACGCTGATCAGCCGCTGCGTCTGCGTACAGTCGTTTCCGTGCTCGAGCCGGGTGGCCGCGCCGTCTCTGACAGCGTGATCATCCCGTATCGCCCGAAGGCAGCTTATCTCGGCATACGTCCTGATTTCGACTACAGCCCATCGCGCAATGAAGCCTTCGCTTTCAACATTGCCTCAATCAGCCCTGAGGGCGAGGCCATGTCTGCTGATGTGAACTGGCGTCTTATTCAGGTCTATTACACTTATGACTGGTACCGCGAGGGCGAGCGCTGGCGCTGGCGCCGATCCCGCGTTGTGCGTGAGATCAATGAGGGTACACTAGACCTTGATGCCGGTGAAATCGGTACGGTCGATTTTGAGCCGCTTGAAGAGTATGGCGATTACCGCCTGATCGTGAGCGACCAGAACACAGACGAAGAAACCAGCTACCAGTTCTGGGTTGGCTGGGGTGGCCGCGCAACCGAAGGCGTGGAAGCGCCAGACCGTGTGCGTCTCTCAGTATCTGATGACCTGCCGACCGAAGGCGAACGCGCAGAGCTGACTCTTCTGCCGCCATATGCTGGTGAAGCGCAGATTGTCGTCGCAACCGATCATGTTCTTTCCGTCAGCTATATGACAGTCACAGAGCGCGGCGCTGAAATCTCTCTGCCGGTTACACCGGAATGGGGTGAGGGCGCCTACGTCATGGTGACGGTGTTCTCCGAACGCGAGCTGACGGAGCGCCCTGTGCCGCGCCGTGCAGTTGGTGTGTCTTTCGTGCCGGTCGATACGACTGACCGGACATTCGAAGTAAGCTTTGACGTGCCGGAGCTTGTGCGTCCGCGTACCGAACAAACTATTGGCGTGAACGTCTCTGATGGTCCGCGCGAGCCGATCTTCATGACGCTTGCTGCCGTTGATGAAGGTATTCTGGCGCTCACCAATTTCCAGACGCCGGACCCCGCCAGCTGGTATTTCGGCAAAATGGCGCTAGGCGTCGACATTTATGACGATTATGGCCGCTTGCTTGATCCGAATATGGCCGCGCCGGGCGAAATCCGCTCCGGTGGTGACCAGCTCGGCGGCGAGGGATTGTCCGTCGTGCCAACACGCACGGTCGCGCTCTGGTCTGGCATGGTGGATGTCGGCCGCGATGGCCGCGCCGAAGTCAATTTTGATATTCCTGATTTCAACGGCGAGCTACGCCTGATGGCCGTAGCATGGTCTGCTAATGGTGTCGGCTCTGGCGATCAGGCACTTACCGTACGTGATGAAGTGCCGGTTGAGCTGTCTCTGCCGCGCTTCCTTGCGCCAGGCGATAGCGCCGTTGCGACCGCCAGCATCGACAATGTTGAACTGGAAGCCGGTTCATTCGAAGCCTTGTTGCAATCAGATGGTCCGGTGGACTTCCTGACCGAGAGCTTCACAGTCGAGCTCACCGAGGGCCAACGTGTCGACCAGCCGGTTGATCTGCGTTCAGAAGCTGAAGGCATTTCAGAGCTTTCCATCGCGGTGACCGGGCCTGAGGACTTCTCTGTCGCGCATGAGTATCCGATTCAGACGCGGTCGGCCTTCCTGCCGGAAACGCGGATCGAACGGACGCTTCTGGCCGCCGGTGAAAGCTATTCAATCCCGCAGGGACTGATCTCCGGCTATGTGCCGGGCTCTGAAGAGACGGTTGTCTCATTCTCGGCTTTGCCGATTGACGCCGGTTCGCTTTATGCCTCGCTGTCGCGTTATCCGTATGGTTGTACTGAGCAGATTACGTCGCGTGCGCTGCCGCTTCTCTATTCAGAAGAGCTGGCCGTCCTCGCCAATAGCGATGATCCGGACGTTCGCGCTCGTGCCCGCGCTCAGGTTCAGGACGCCATCAATACGCTATTGAACCGTCAAAGCCCTGATGGCTCAATCGGCCTCTGGCGTGAAGGCGACCGTCATTCCTCACCATGGCTGGGTGCCTACGCAACAGACTTCCTGCTGCGCGCGAGCGAAGAAGGCTATAACGTGCCGCGTGTCTCACTCGAGCGTGCGCTCGGTGCGCTGGCGACCGTCTCTCAGGGCGAAGCTTGGCGCATTTACGGCTATGACACGGATGTCTGGGAAAGCCGCTGGCATAACGATACTGAAGCGCGCCTGATGCGCCGGTCCGCACCATTTGCGCTATACGTTCTGGCGAAAGCCGGTGAGGCAGATATTTCCCGCGTCCGCTATATGCATGACCGCGAGCTCTCTCAGATTGAATCGCCGCTGGCGCGTGCACAGCTCGGTGCTGCGCTCGCCATGCTCGGTGATCGTGCGCGTGCAACGTCCGCCTTTGAGGCCGCGGTGAACGCCCTCGGTTATTCCAATAACGGTGATTATTACCAGACTGCACTTCGCGACCTTGCCGGTGTCATTGCGCTCGCTGCTGAAGTTCAGATGACAGATGTTCTGGAAGAGTTGTCTGAACGCCTCGGCGCAGATGTCAGCGATGGCGATTATCTCTCCACGCAGGAGAAATCCTTCCTGCTTCTGGCGCTGGATGCGATGACGGCGGGCGAGCCTGAGCCGCAGATTGCAACAGAAATAGACGGCGCGAATGCGCGCTATGTGCTGGAGAGTGTTGCTGCAGCTGGAGAAGCAAGCTTCACCAATAATGGTGAAGCGCCGATCTGGCAGACGACTTATGTGCGCGGCGCGCCGGTAGAGGCACCGCCTGCATCGTCGTCGCAGTTCCGCATCTCGAAAGAGATTATGACGCTTCAAGGCAATCGTGTGGATCTTGATAATGTCCAGCGCGGTGACCGTATGGTGGTGCGCCTGATCCTGTCGCCAGAACAGCGCCGCACAAACCCGATGATCGTTGAAGATCTTCTGCCTGCCGGTTTCGAGATCGAAGCTATCCTCAAATATGAGGACGGGCTGGAAGCGCAGGGCGCATTCTTCTGGGTTGGCAATATCGCGACGCCGAACGTCTCCGAAGCGCGCGATGACCGTTTCGTTGCCGCGATTGATGTGCGCAATGAGCCGGTCACGCTGGCTTATGTCGTGCGTGCAGTCACGCCGGGCGAGTTTGCACTGCCGGGCGCCGTCACCGAAGACATGTACCGCGCAGACGTGTTCGCACGCTCTGGTTCGCAGACTGTGACGATTTCAGGTGATGAAGGCTGATCTGTCATCCATAACCCGGCGCTTTTTGCGCCGGGGCTTCTGGCTGAAATCCGGTGCGGTTCTGGCTGGCCTTCTGGTCACGCTGGCTGCGCTGGACCTTGCCTTTCCGCCGCCGATTGAGCGTGCACGGTCTGGCTCGCTCATTGTGACGGATGTGAATGGCATTCCGCTTCGGGCGTTTCCGACAGAGGAGGGCCGCTGGAGGATCAGGGCCAATCTGGAAAACACCGACCCGCTTTTCATTGAGGCGCTGATCGCGGTTGAGGATGAGCGGTTTTATTCCCATTGGGGCGTCGATTTTCTGGCTGTCATCCGCGCGAGCGGGCAGGCCATCGGTCGTGGGCGCATTGTGTCCGGCGCATCCACCATAACCATGCAGACCGCGCGTCTGTTGGAGCCGCGCCCACGCAATCTTGGCTCCAAGCTGATCGAAATGTTTCGCGCCTTCCAGCTGGAGCGCCGCCTCACCAAGGATGAAATTCTAGAGCTTTATCTGACGATGACGCCCTATGGTGGCAATCTGGAAGGGCTGCGCGCTGCAAGCTGGGCCTATTATGGCCGCGAGCCGGACAGGCTGACCGATGATCAGATCGCGCTCTTGCTGGCACTGCCGCAATCGCCGGAAGTGCGCCGGCCTGACCTGCGCCCTGACACGGCGCGTGCGGCCCGCAGCCTGTTGCTGTCTCGCATGGCTGATCTTGATCTCATTTCGGACCAGCGCGCGGATGAGGCGGCGGAATTGCCGCTTCCTGCAAGGAATGCTTTCCCTTCAAATGGCTGGCATGCGAGTGCGCTCATTCGGCAGCGTGAACTGGCACGGCTGGCGCCTGATGCCCGTCACGGCATGCCCGTCGCTGATGTGCGCTCTACGATTGATGCAGGTCTTCAGTATGCGCTTGAGGACTATCTGGAAGAGGTCGCGGGTGAACTCACCGATGAGGTGCAGATATCGGCGATTGTCGTTGAGAATGAGACACGCGCTGTGCGCGCAATGGTTGGGTCTGCCTCGCGGGAGCGTCCGGGTGGCTGGATTGATCTGACGAATTCGCCGCGCTCACCTGGGTCTACACTGAAGCCCTTTATCTATGGGCTCGCCTTTGATGACGGACTTGCCATGCCGGATACCTTCATCGAGGACCTGCCTGCGCGGTTCAACACCTATCGGCCTGAGAATTTCGACCGGTCCTTCCGTGGACAAGTGCGGGTAAGCGATGCGCTTCAGCACTCGCTCAACGTACCAGCGGTTCTGGCGCTGGACCGTATCGGGCCTGAGCGTTTTGCAACCTCGCTGGAGCTCGCCGGTGTGCCTCTGCGTGTTTACGGGTCGGCGTCTCGCGACCCGGGCCTCGCGCTTGCGCTTGGCGGTGTCGGTATGACCGTTCAGGATCTGGCGCTTCTCTATTCGGGGCTTGGCGATGGCGGCCTGATGCGGCCACTCGTCTGGACCGAGGCTGAAGCTCTTGAAGCTGAAGGCTCGTCAGCACGCCGTTTCATGAGTGCGAGTTCAGCAGCAGAGCTGATTGATATCCTGCAGTCTGCTCCGACACCTGAAGGCCGCATGCCGTCAAACCTGACGCAGGATGCGCCGGAGATCGCCTTCAAGACCGGAACATCTTACGGATTCCGCGATGCATGGGCGGCGGGTATTGCGCGCGGTCATACGGTGATCGTCTGGGTCGGGCGCGCAGATGGTGCGCCAAGGCCCGGCGCTACGGGGCGTCGGGCAGCCCTGCCAATCCTGTTCAACGTGTTCGACCGCGTCTCGGCCGAGCTTGATACGCAGGGCAATGCGCAAGATCGGCTGATGGCAGAAGAGAGCTTTACGCCTCAGCATGCGATGGCGCGTTTCGGGCGGGATGATGATCCGCCGCTCATCCTCTTCCCGCCGGAAAATGTGGTCCTTGTGCAAAAGCGAGATGACCACCCGAACCCCGGTTTCGTTTTGTCTGGCCGTGGCAGCGGAGACCTTCGCTGGTTCGTGGATGGTGAGCCCATCTCACTGGATGCTGCGGGTGCGCCATATTGGGTGCCGCGCGGGCCAGGCTTCTACAATGTCTCTGCCGTCGACCCTGAAGGGCGGGAATCCCGCGTCGCAATCCGAGTACAGCCACGTTAAGAAGTTGCGACTTTTTCGTCACGCTTGTGAGTTCTTACAGTCACATCTGCATGAGCAGGGTGGAAATCGAACGCCTTAGACCCCTAATACGATCCACAAAAACACGCAGGCGCGAAAAATTAGACCTGCGGTTATCGGGCAAATGGGAATGAGTATGCGTATCCCAAAGAATTTCGCGGTTGCGATTGCTGCCGGTCTGGCGGCCACAACCATCACAGTTTTCACTCAGGCAGGCGCTGATCAGAACAGCGACACGCCAGCGGCTGTCTCTCAGGCAGATGCGGTTTTCGCGGGTGGATGTTTCTGGTGCACTGAAGCCGATTTCGATAAGGTCGACGGCGTACTTGAGACGATTTCTGGTTACACCGGCGGCAGTGTGGCCAACCCAAGCTATGAGCAAGTGACGCGTGGCAATACCGGCCATTATGAGGCTGTGCGCGTGATCTATGATCCAAGCGTCGTCACATTCGACGAGCTGGTGGACTATTATTGGCGCACAATTGATCCGACCAATCCCAACGGTCAGTTCTGCGATACCGGCCCAAGCTATCGTACAGCTATCTTTTCTAGAGACACCTCAGGAACGCGAGATTGCGGAAGCTTCGCTGGCAGAGCTGGTTGAGGGCGACACGCTGCCTGCGCCAATCGTGACCGAGATCATCGATCAGGAAACCTTCTGGCCGGCTGAGGACTATCACCAGAATTATTATATCGAGAACCGCCAGCGCTATGAGTTCTATCGCGCGCGCTGCGGACGTGACCAGCGAATTGATCAGGTCTGGGCGAACACGCCGCCGCTTGATCACGCAGAGAACTAAACAAAAAAGACGAGGCGCAGGCCTCGTCTTTTTCTTATCAGCTTATCGGCGAGCCGTTATTGCGCGCACTCACCAACGCGCTCGGCTGAGATGAGCAGAACCGCTGTCATCTCACCCATGCCTGCGCCCTGACCTGACATGTTCGATGTGATTGATGCGCTGTTACCGCCATCGCCAAGTTCAATGACCAGATCGCCGGACATGCTCATTTCCGGAGATTCGCAGACCATTGCGTATTCATGGCGGGTGGATGTTTCGGAAATCGCGGTGATGTCACAGCCATCCTGACGAAACTCATCCGGGTTAAAGGCCGCGTCTTCTTCCGTAATGCATTCCAGATTGTTCTCCGGTGGCATAGGCATTGTGTTGCCCATTACCGTAACCGCACCTTCCTGCGTGAAAGACCATTGGCCCGGATTAAGCGCGATTTCTTCTGCGTGAGCAGAAGCACCGCCGAGGAGGAAAACTGCGGCGAGGCCGGTCGACAAAAGCTTCATGAGGATCCCCTTTTTGAAAGCGTCAGTCGCGACCCTAAGGGAAACATGCCTGCAATGAAACCGGCGCGCTGCTATTCGTTTCCATCACGTGGCGCCGGCTCAAATCCGGATGCGCGGAAGAGGGTGAAGCGACGCTCTTTCCCACCGCCCAGATCAATCACCAGCTCGCCTGTTTCTTCGAACGTATCGAAGTCTCCGCGCAAGCGTTCCAGATGCGATGGACGGAAATTCAGAACCAGAGCGTTTTCGGCATCTGAATCTGAAATTGGCGTCTCTTCGGAGAAGCTCTGCGGAACACCGGCAATCTGCCAGGATCGCAGTGGAAAATCGATCACACCGTCGCGGCCATAATAGTCTAGGCCGTGCCAGATTTCGCGTTCGTCCACGATGATGGAGGTCGCACCCATTTCTGTGGCGATGGCGTTCACGCGTTCGATGGTTTCCGGCCATGCGCGAACCCGTTTGAAGCCATTTGCAAGACCGGCCTCATTGACCACGGCAGGTGGTGCGATCAGCGCGCCCATATAAACAATGCCGAGCAGCAGGTTGAAGCCGATCCCCGTCATAAGAATGGCGCGAAGGCGTCCGCCCCCGTGAACGGCCCATGCGCCGATCAGAATGGCGGCTGCCGGATACGTCGTTGCGGCCCAGTTTGCGTGCGCGCGGCTGAGAAAAGCCTGAACCAGAATGATTAGCAAAGGCGGCAGCACAAAACCGAGAAGCAGTCTCGCGCGCGTGTCGCTGTGCATCTGCGTTCGAGACAGGGCAAACAGGATGACGAAGGTCACAAGCAGGCCAAAGCTCACCGGGCCGAACACGCCAAACTGGTCAAAGAAGAAGGTAAAGAACTCGTCCGGATTGAACATGTCCCCGCCCCAGTTGGCGTTATCCGCGGTATGGCCGATAGTTTTGAAGCCATTGCCAAGGCTCCAGAGGGCGTGAGGGGTGAGGATAAGACCTGCAGCCAGTGCTGTTGCGGCGCCGCCCGGCGAAAGAAGAGCGCGGCGGCTCGTCTGATCGAAGAGGAGCGCAAGCGCCAGACCGATCAGGAAATAGACCATCGCGTATTTAGAGAGAAACCCGAGGCCGATTGCGATGCCGAGCAGGGCTGCGTTCGTCAGGTTCTGTTGGTCGCGCAGGCGTGTCAGCGCATAAAGGCCTGCGCTCCAGAACATGAGGAGCGCTGCATCTGTCGAAATGATGGTAGACGACAGCCAGACACCCGGCATGGTGAGATAAATGGCGGCGGCGAAAAAGCCTTCCTTCTCTGACCAGAGGCGGCGCCCCGCCAGAAACAGGAATGTGCCGGTTGTCGCGTGGAGGAAGGGGGCAAGCAGGCGGATTGCCCATTCATCATGCCCGAAAATGCTCGTTGAGAGGCCGATAATCCATGCGATCATCGGTGGTTTGGAATAATAACCCCAGTCAAACTCAGTCGACCAGCGCCAGTATTGTGCTTCATCAACACTCAGATTTAGCGTTGAAAACATCAGCACAATCATGCGGACGAGCAGCAGTAAAACGCTGAATATAATGAAGAATTTTTTCCAGTCAGTTTGCGCTGACTTGTATGCAGAAAACACGCTTTTCTCCGCTACCCGTGACATGGGTAATTTTTTGCGGGACACTGTGAAAATCAAGCTTGCATGGCAAGCCTAAAATGATTATTTCCGCCGCTCCATCACACCGGGGCCGTGTGGGCCCGATAATACAAGGTTTATGGTTATGGCATATGGAGTCCCGGTAGAGCCGGATCTAGAAGATAACGTCGAACAGGAGCTGGCCGCATCGGAACAGCGATCTGATGCGGCAGGCGAAGAAGAGCGTCTCGACTTTTTCATCAAACGCGATGGTGTCGAGTTTGCTGGTACCCACCTGATCATCGATCTGTGGGATGTGTCCCGAATTGACGACCCAGCTCATATCGAAAATTCACTTTGTGACGCTGCCGTTCGTGCTGGCGCTACAATTCTCAGCTCAGACTTCCACGTCTTTACACCAAACAATGGTGTGTCCGGCGTGATCGTCCTGTCCGAGAGCCATATCTCCATCCATACCTGGCCAGAGCGTAACTTCGCTGCGGTTGATGTGTTCATGTGCGGTGCCGCACAGCCACACCGTACGATCGAAGCGCTGAAAGAGGCCTTCAACCCGTCACGGGTTGGTCTGACAGAGCACCGCCGCGGTCTCACCGTCTAACGGACTGAAAATACACGCGCAGAGTGTGACCAAAAATCAGCAGCGCTGATTAAAAGTTAACATGTCGTTAACTATGAAGCCGGGCAGTCTTGCCCGGCTTTTATTTTTCCCGTTAGACAGATTTAGCGGCATGGGGGTGTGACCATAAAGACGCAATTGGGAAAGTTATGCTGCAGCGCACACGTTTGTCACAAAAGCTTTGCAATCGCGTCATTTAAGCGTCACCAGTCGCCTTTAGAGGCCGCCAAACGTGTCACGCGGACTGCTTTGCGTGATTAACAGGGGAATCACATGTTTAACTGGAAAATGTTCAAAGGCGGTGTTGCACTTGCTGCTCTGGCAGCTGCATCAGCCGTTCCTGCGTACGCGCAGGTCACCACATCTACGATCCGTGGTACGATCACGACCGAAGCTGGCGCACCAGTTTCTGGCGCGGCGGTTATCGTCGTTCACGAACCAACAGGTACAACATCTTCAGCGCTGACAAGCACTGACGGTATCTACTCTGCGCGTAACCTGCGCGTTGGTGGTCCTTACACGGTCACGATCTCAGGCGCTAACATCCGTACAACGGAAGTTACTGACATCTACCTGAACATCGACGAAACACTCGACCTGAGCCTTCCTGTTTCTGAAGAGCGTACACTCGATGCTGTCACAGTAACAGCGCCTGCGATTGCTGCTGGCTACCTCGACACAGGTATTTCTACAAACCTCGGTCTTGAAGAACTTGGCCGCGTTGTTTCTATCGACCGCGACATCGCTGACGCAGCTCAGCTCGACCCTTTCGCGTCTATCAACGTCCAGTCTGGCGGCGGTAAAGAGCTCTCCATCGCGGGTGCAAACAACCGTTTCAACTCCCTGACAATTGACGGTATTGCGCTGAACGACCGCTTTGGTCTGAACGCAAACGGTTACCCGACACAGCGTTCGCCAATCCCTTACGACGCTATTGCGTCTCTACAGGTTGAAACTGCGCCGTATGACACACAGTTCAACGGCTTCACCGGTGGTACAATCAACGCTGTTACCCAGTCTGGTACCAACGAATTCCACGGTTCCCTGAGCTACTTCACGACTGACGACAGCATGGCTGGCGATCAGATCGGTGATCGTACTGTAAACCGCACATTCGATGAAGAAGGCTATGCCTTCACACTTGGTGGCCCAATCATCGAAGACAAACTCTTCTTCTTCGTCGCTTATGAACACTTTGAAGAGTCTGCTGCATTCCGCACAGGCCCGCAAGGTTCTGGTGCACTGAACGAAGTCGACGTGACAGCAGCTGAAGCTCAGCAAATTTCTCAGATTGCTCAGTCTGTCTACGGTCTTGACACGGGTTCATTCTCTGGTGTTCCACCGGTTGAAGACGACAAAATCCTCGTCAACCTGGACTGGAACATCACTGATCAGCACCGCGCACGCCTGACATACATCAACACTGATGGTGCTTCTATCGCAGAGCAGAACGGTAACAACTTCGTTCAGTTCGCTGACGTTGCATTCCCGTCTTCATGGTACAACCGTTCAGAAGTGATCGAATCCTGGATTGCTCACGTTTATTCTGACTGGACACCGAACTTCTCTACAGAGTTCAAATACGCGACAACAACACAGGCTACCGGTCAGGATTCACTCCTCGGTGCTGAGTTCCCACAAATCTCCATTGGTGGTCTTGGTGCTTCCGGTTCTTCTGTAATCGCATTTGGTCCAGACCGTTTCCGCCACGGTAACTCTCTTGACCAGGAATTCACCCAGTACAAAGCGCTCGCGACGTACATCTATGGTGACCACGCTTTCCAGTTTGGTTTCGAGCGTGAAGAAGTCGACGTAAACAACCTGTTCGCTCAGAACTCTGAGGGTACTTACGGTTTCGCGACGATCGCTGATTTCCAGAACAACACTCCGTTCGAAGTCACATACAACAACGCGATTACAAACGACGAAAACGATCTCCGTGCTGTCTGGGGCTATAACGTAAACTCTCTGTACATTCAGGATGAGTGGAACGTTTCTCCAACGCTGACACTTCTCGGTGGTCTGCGTTACGATTGGTACGAATCTGAAGGTTCTATCCGCGAAAACGCTAACTTCCAGTCTCGCTATGGCTACACAAACACAACAGACCTCGACGGTCTGGACGTGCTTATGCCACGCTTCGGCTTCACTTGGGATGCAATGGATAACCTGACCGTTCGCGGTGGTATCGGTCGCTTCTCTGGCGGTGCGCCAACTGTTTGGGTGTCTAACAGCTACTCCAACGATGGCGTTATCTCCGATGGTGTTGAAAGCGGCGACTTCCCGGGTGTAACTCCATACCTGCCAACATCTCCTGATGCTGCAACTGGCCAATACATCCAGCCTGAATACCTTGCTGCCCTATCATCTGGTGCGCCAGACGGCCAGGTGAACGCGCTTCACCCAGATTTCGAAATCCCGTCAACGCTTAAAGCGAACATCGGCTTTGCGTACAATCTGGACTTCGGCACATCTGAAGACTGGACCGTGTCTCTGGACCTTCTCTACAACGATTATGAGAACGCACCTTACTGGACAGTTCCAGGCTGTACTGTAGACGGTACTGCTCCTGACGGCCGCAATACTTATGACTGCTCTCGTTACGACATCGTCGTGAACAGCGCGGACATTGGTGAAAGCCTTCTCTGGGCTGTGTCTGTAGACAAAGAGTTCGAGAACGGTTTCGATCTCTTCGCGAGCTACACGCACCAGGATGTCGAAGATATCGGTGGTGGTACGTCGTCAACTGCAACGTCAAACTTCTCTGACTCTGCTCGTTACGACTACCTCGTACCAACAGCCGGCACATCTAACTTCCAGACTGAGCACCTGTTCAAACTGCGTCTGAGCTATGAGCGTGAGTTCGTTGAGAACTTCCCGACGACTGTCTCTATGTTCGCGACGCGCCGTTCTGGTCAGCCATACTCTTACACCTTCGCTGAGAACAATAACTGTGTGTTCCAGGGTGGCGGTCGCTGTGCGATCGAGAGCGCAGTTGATGACGCTGGTCACCTTCTGTACGTCCCATCAGGCCCATCCGATCCGCTGTTCTCTTCAGCGTCTTTCGGCGGTGATGCTGCCACTCAACAAGCGTTCTTCGATTACATCAACAGCTCTGAGCTCGCTCAGTACGCTGGTGGCATCACAGAGCGTAACGGCGACAACTCTCGCTGGTCTACAATCATTGACCTTCGCCTCGAGCAGGAATTCCCTGGCGTTCTCGACGGTCACCGTTCGTTCTTCTTCGTTGACGTAGAGAACCTCGGTAACCTGCTGAACGACGACTGGGGCCGTATCTCCCGTACACGTTACGAGTACGAGCGCGACGTGGTTGTTGGTGCTATCGATAACGGCCAGTTTGTATACGGTACTGGCATTGGTGCAGACGGAGTATTTGGCACTGCAGATGACACAAACCTCGGTCTGGCAAGCAACATCAACAACATCGAAGATCTGAACCAGTCTCTCTGGCAGGTTCAGCTTGGTGCACGTTACGAGTTCTAAGAACCCGTTTCGGATAAGAATTGAGAAAGAGCGGCTTCGGCCGCTCTTTTTTGTTTAGCTCTCGCGCAACTCCGTTTCGCATAGAGCGCGCTCAAGGCTGCTTTTTCGCAGAGGCCGACTGGCCGACGGGCTTATGTCCGCCCTCGCGGAGCCGCGGCGCGACGTGAGCGCAAATTTTGCCAACGAGAGTTCGCGAGAACAAATGAGACAACGCCGCAATCTCCGCTCCCACGAGCAAGGCGAAGGCGCCGGTGCGTTGAGCCGGCGAAACAACAGCACCGAGCACACAGTGAACATGTAATTTCGCTTGCGCTTGTAGCGTTTAGTGATATGTGCGCGAAATGACTGAAACTCTCCCGAAACTCCCGCCTGAATGGGCCCCACAAGAGCGTCTCCTGATCGGCTGGCCATCTCATCCAGCACCGTGGGAAGAGCCTTTTGAGGCCGCCCGTGAGGAAGTTGCCTCTCTGGCAAAGCATCTCATCAATGCGGGGGAGAGCCTTGCAGACGAGGCGACTAAAGTTGTGCTCGTTGTTGACGGGCAGGTCGCCGAAGCCGCTGCTCGCAAAATGGTTCCGGGCGCTGAGATCATCAATCTACCCTGCGGTGATACCTGGGTGAGGGATACCGCGCCGATCTTTTCCCGTGATGGCGAAAAGCTCCACGCGCGCAGCTTCCGCTTCAATGGCTGGGGCGGCAAATACGTCTATCAGGGAGATGCAGAGCTTTCCGAGGCGCTGTCTGGCCGGTTGGCTGATGATATGAAGCGCTTTGATTTCATTCTCGAAGGCGGCAGCGTTGATTTTGACGGTGCGGGCCACCTTCTGACGACGGAAGACTGCCTGCTTAACGTGAACCGCAATAAAGGGTGGACGCGAGAGATCGCCGAAGCGCGCCTCAAAGATGCGTTCGGCGTTGAGCATATCATCTGGCTAATAGATGGTCTTCTGAACGACCACACAGACAGCCATGTCGACAATATTGCGCGTTTTGTGGCGCCGGGCCATGCGCTCTGTCAGGCGCCGCAACCAGATGATCCGCATACGGAGCGCCTCAAAGCCGTTGAGGCCGATCTGCGTAACTGGCGCGGCGCGGGCGGCGAAGCGCTCACCGTTACAACCATTCCGTCTCCGGGCCGTGTGCTTGATGATGAGGGGTGTGTGATGCCTGCCAGCCATATGAATTTTGTGATCACCAATCAGGCTGTTATTGTGCCGGTATATAATGATCGCGGCTATGACGCCGTTGAGGCGCTGAAGCCATTCTTCCCCGGCCGCGAGGTGATTGCCTCGTCTGCGCAGGCGATTTTGACAGGTGGCGGCGCGTTTCACTGCATTTCTCAGCAAATTCCTGCTGTTTCAAAGGGTTAAATAATGTCGGTTGTAAAGCTTGGTGTCGTCCAGTGTGAGCTTAGTGGCTCGCTGGAGACCAATCTGGAAACATTGACCGGGCATATTCGTGAAGCGTCCGGTCAGGGCGCGCAGATTATTCTGACACCAGAGCTCATTGAAGGGCCGTATTTCTGCAAGACGCAGGAAGAAGAGCGTTTTGATCTGGCGCGTCCAATCATCACCCATCCGGCCGTTGCGCATTATCAGGCGCTGGCGAAAGAGCTCGATGTCGTACTGCCGCTATCGGTATTTGAACGCGATGGTCCGCATACATACAATACGCTGGTGATGATTGATGCCGGCGGCGAGAAAATGGGCATTTATCGCAAGAGCCATATTCCGGATGGTCCGGGCTATCAGGAGAAGTTTTACTTCCGCCCTGGCGATACCGGTTTCAAAGTCTGGGATACAAAATACGCTAAACTCGGCGTGGGCGTCTGCTGGGATCAATGGTTTCCGGAAGCCGCCCGTATCATGGCGCTCAAGGGCGCTGAGATCCTGCTTTATCCAACAGCGATCGGGTCTGAACCGCATAATCCGGCGCTCGATACGGCCAAACGCTGGCAGCGCGCCATGCTAGGCCACGCGGTTTCAAACTGCATGCCGGTCGCGGCGGCAAACCGCATTGGCGTTGAAGAAGGCCAGCTCTTCTATGGAAGCTCCTTCATCACGGATCAGGCAGGCGAGATGATTATCGAAGCGGGCAAGGTAGAAGAAGTTGTACTCATGGCGGAGCTCGATCTTGAATTTCTTCAACGCGACCGCTCTGCCTGGGGCTTCTTCCGTGACCGGCGACCGGAGCTCTATGGCGACCTTCTCAAATAGAGCATTAAAAAAGCTCCCGGACCTGAGGTCGAGAGCTTTTCATTTTCGGGTCTGATTGTCTGACTATGCAGAGAGTTTGAGAAGGTTCTGAGCCTGCTCAACCCAGCCTTCACGCTGAACACGGCCTTTGAAAGACAGCTTCTCGTCCAGCCATGCAATGTTCTCGGGCGTCCAGCCTGCAATCTGGCTGAAATGATGAATACCTTTATCGTTCAGAACAGCGCTGAGTTTCGGGCCGATACCTTTGATCTGGGTGAGGTCGTCAGCTTCGCCTTCGGCAGCTTCCAGAAGCATTGGCATGTCGGAAACGGTTTCGGCCGTGTCTTCGACGATCTCCTCGGCTGCTTCCTCAACGTCTTTGAACGCTTCCACGACTTCTTCGACGGCCGCCTCGGCAGTGTCTTCAACCGTATCTTCTGCAGGCGCGTGAGGAGGCGCCATAACAAGCTCGACCTGATCAGCGCATTTCTTCGCCGCAGCGGTCATCGTCTCCATAACGGTGTCCATGCTGGTCGGTGACATGGCGTCAAACTTGCCGTCCTGCCATTGGTCAAACCATTTGGACCAGAACTCGCCCGGCATTTTGTAAGGCATTTTCATCCAGCCTGGCAGCGCGGCATAGGCCACAGCAGCGTTTTCCCAGGCTTTCATGTTGGCATCAGCCATCAGGTGGAAGGCTTTGCGCGTGCTGTCTGCAGATGACGCGGTGTAGCTCACATTCGGCATTGGCATAGGGCCTTTGCTCCAGCTAACCTTCCATGGCATTTCCATTTTCGTCGCGAGTTCGCGCTGGCGTTCCATGGTTTCTTGAGTGGCGCGCATGTTATCAAAAGCCGCCTGCATGAGTGTCGTCGCGGTTTTGTTTGCATCGCGTACAAATGTCGGAAACAACATGATTTGTATCACCTCTCAGTTATCTACGTTAGGTATAACATATTATTGTGCACTGCACAATAATTCTGTCTAAATGAAGTTTGCGAGTGCGAAATGAAAACGCCCCATTGTCTAGTGTTCGATTCAGGTATGGGTGGCCTGACTGTTGTATCTGAACTTGAAAAACTGGGCTTTTCAGGGCGCGTATCTTATGCGGCAGATACGGGCTTCTTTCCCTATGGAAACAAATCCGATGCAGAGCTGACGCGTCGTATTCCCGCCATCGCGCGCGGACTAATTGATGCCGCGGCGCCGGATATCTTTGTGATTGCCTGCAATACGGCCAGCACGCTCGCGCTACAGGTGGTTCGCGCGGTTATCGATATTCCCGTGGTCGGGACTGTTCCGGCGATCAAGCCAGCCGCTTTGAAAACGCAAACCGGCACAATCGGTGTGCTCGCGACGCCGGGCACTCTAAAGCGCGCCTATACGGATGCACTCATCCACGAATTCGCACGTGAGAAACGAGTCCTCACGCATGGAAGCGTTGCGCTTGTTGAGATAGCAGAGCGTTTTGCCGCCGGTGAGCCGGTCTCTGATGCGGAACTCAAAAGCGTTCTGGACCAGTTAATTCTGCAGCCCGGCGGAGACGAGATCGATATTATCGTGCTGGCCTGCACGCATTTCCCGCTGCTTCGTGAGCGTTTATCGGCGCTCGTGCCTGCGGGCGTTAAACTGGTCGACTCAGGTGAGGCAATCGCAAGGCGGGTGCTGAGCCTGCTGCCGGAAAACGCTAAAAAAGCCGAAGCGGGTCAGGTCGAGCGCGGCGCGCTTTATACCACGGGGGCTTCGCCATCCATGGAGCGTCTGCTGGCGGCGTCCGGCCGGTTCGGGTTCGCCGACTTCAAGACGATAAACCCGACCGACTGGCTCTAGGCTGATCAGCCCTTCATGTAGAAGACAGCAAGTTTGTTACCGTCCAGATCGCGGAAATAGCTGAAGTCGCCAAACTCACCGCGTGGGCCCGGCTCGCCTTCGCAGGTGCCGCCAAGCTCTAGCGCTTTCGCGTGAGCAGCGGCGACGATGTCCGGTGAGTCGACTTTGAACGCCGTCATCTGGCCATTGCCGATGGTCGCAGGTTCGTTATTGCCCGGCGTGTTTACGGCAAACAGCTGGCCTGTAGCAAAGGCATAGCCTTGGCCGTGTTCACCAAATTTCATGGCAGGTTTTGCGCCGAGGACCGGCATGAGTTGGTTGTAGAATTCAACGGCTTTGTGGACATCATTCGTACCCACCATTTGATAACCGATCATAGTTCCCTCTCCTGTATGTGACCTCAGGAGAGGGTAGATGAAGCGGCTTTAGCGGCGTAATGAATTATTTGTGAACAGTGTTCACTCTTTTGACGTAGAGTACCAGTCAGCGTCCGCAAGTGCTTGTTTTTTCGAGAAAACAGACTGCCACGGTGTGTCGTTTGCGATCAGATCGCGCGCTTCGCCATAGCCGTTGAAACGGGTCTGCATTGTCACGCCATAAGCGCCCAGCATTCCGATTTCGATCACGTCGCCTTCTTCGATATCCTCCGGTAGGAAGATCGGGCCCTGAACAACGTCAGATGAGTCGCAAGTCGGTCCAAACAAACGGAACGCTTTGAGGCGTTTTGACGGTTTGGAGCCGTTGCGGATCAGGCGTGTCGGGTAGGTCCAGTCACAGTGAGCTGCGTCGTAGAGCGTGCCGAATGCGCCGTCATTAATGTAGACAGAGTTGCCGCGAACCAGTGTGACTTCAGTCAGAATGGAGCTGCTCTCTGCGACAAGCGCGCGGCCCGGCTCACACCAGAGCTCTGCTTCTTTTGCGACAGGCATAGCTGCGAAGGCTTCGTGGATCGCATCCGTGAAGAGGTGCATTGGAGGCGGCTCTTTGCCCGGATAGGCAACAGGGAAGCCACCACCGACATCGATAATGTCGACAGCAACATCTGCTTCAAGAATGAGGCGGGACAGGTGCTCGCAATGAACTGACCATGCGTATGGGTCCATGCACTGGCTACCAGGGTGGAAGCTCATGCCGAGACGCTCAACATACGGACGAACTGCGCGCAGAATGTCTGGCGTGTCAGTCGCGTTCGCGCCGAACTTGCCGTCGATCGGCATTTCCGCGCCCTGGTTTGAGACGCCGACGCGCAGGACAAGCGAGAGATCTTCAGCTTCGCCAGTCGCGGCGAAGATTTTCTCTGCTTCTTCCATACAGTCGAAAGAGAAGGTGCGGACGCCGTAATCGAAATACGCGCTTGTAATGGCTTTGCGGGATTTGACCGGGTGCATGAACGCAATCTCTGCGTTCGGGCAGAGACGAGCGACCGCTTCGACCTCGCGCATGGATGCAGCGTCGAAATGCGTGATACCATTCGCATAGAGCTCTTTGAGCACCCATGCAGAAGGGTTGGCTTTCACTGCGTAGAGTGCCTGGCCTTTGAAGTTCGTGGAGAACCATTGCGCCGCCTGACGAAGCAGATGCGGGCGATTGCAAGCAATGGGCCGGTCGGTATCCTCATGCCGGACCAGGTCCCAGGGTGTGTCGTAGGAAGTCATGACACAAATACCCCCGTGTTTAAGTTTTAAACCCAAACCGGCGTTAGTGCGGCCGTCGACCTATATTGCTTTCGCAGGGAAAGGAACATGGATCCGATGTCCGCCGGAACGGTGCACATAATGATTCATGACCCCTGAGTAAACCGTAAAATTCACCTGACACGAATATTTCACGCCGCTTCAGCCAGTTATTGTGTAGAAGGAACGTTTCTGTCGGGCCGAATGTTCCGGCGTGACGGGCACTCTGCGAGTTGTGCGGGCTTTGAGTAAGATTATGAAATTTTTCACGGGCAAGGCAAGTTTTGCAGTTGGGCTGGGTTTGATGCTCTGCCTTTCTGCGTGCGAACCGTCTGCCGGTACCGGCGAGGATGCTGGTCGCACAGACGAGCGTATCGTCATTGCAGGCAGCTCGACCGTAGCGCCGTTCGTGACGCGTGCTGCAGAGTATTTTGGCGCCACCAGTGAATACCGCGTACCGATCGTCGAAACGACCGGTACGGGCGGTGGCATTCGCCTGTTCTGTGAAGGTGATGGCCCGGATACGATTTCCATCGCGACAGCGTCTCGCCGCATGACAGAAAGCGAGAACGAATACTGCGCGAGCAATGGCGTGTCAGACTTTCTGGAGCTGCCGCTTGGCAGTGATGGTATCGTGCTGATTAACGCGCTCAACGGGCCAGAAATTGCGCTCACGGATCGCGAGATCTTTCTGGCGCTGGCTAAAACCGTTCCAACCCGGCGCGGCCTTGCCGCGAACCCTTACCAGTTCTGGTCTGAGATCAACCCCGAACTGCCGGATATGCGGATCGAGGTGTACGGCCCTCCGCCGACATCAGGCACGCGCGATGCCTTTACAGAGATCGTCATGGAGCGCGGCGCGCTGCGTCTGCCGGAGATTGTCGATCTGCGCGAGAGTGATGCGGAAACCTATGACGCCGTGGCGCATACCATCCGTACGGACGGGCACTGGCTCGATTCCGGTGAAAACGACACACAGATCGTGCAGGCGCTGATCCGCAGCCCGTCTGCGCTGGGCGTTGCCGGCTATTCGTATCTTGAGCAAAGCAGCGACCGCGTAAAACCGGCCTCGGTCAATGGCACACTGCCCGACGAGGTCTCCATTATGAGCGGCGACTATGCCGTGTCGCGCTCTCTCTTCCTCTATGTAAAGCGTAGCCATATCGAGGAAATGCCCGCGCTTCGTCCGTTTCTGGACGAACTGTTCTCGGATGTTGCGATGGGTGAGGGTGGCTATCTGGTCGAAGTGGGGCTCATACCGCTGTCGCCGGATGATCGGGCAAACGTGTTGACGATTTCACAAACAGAAACGCCCGACCCATAAGGGCCGGGCGATAATCTGGTTTTTATAGCCACAAGCCTTATTCGGCAGCCGGCAGCTTTGACTTGTCGAAGCGGGACCAGACGCCTGCATCGCCATGCCAGTCGCCTTGCGTCGCGCCTTTGGAATACTCGGTTGCACGCGCTTCGAAGAAGTTTGCGTGCTCAACGCCGTTGAGGATTTCCGTCAGCCAAGGAATAGGGTGTTTGTCGACGCCGAAGATCGGCTTCAGCTTGAGCTGTCCGAGACGCCAGTCAGCGATATAGCGGATATATTGCTGAATATCGTGAGGCGTCATGCCTTCAACTTCACCGGCCTCAAAGGCCAGCTCGATGAATTTGTCTTCCAGCATAACCACTGTGCGGCAGGCTTCGGTGATACGCTCTGCGAGCGTGTCGTTCATGATGCCGGTCTCGTCACAGAAGGTGTGGAAGAGCTTGATCATGCCTTCGCAGTGAAGTGACTCATCGCGCACAGACCAGGTCACGATCTGTCCCATGCCCTTCATTTTGTTGAAGCGCGGGAAGTTCATCAGCATCGCGAATGACGCAAACAGTTGCAGACCCTCAGTGAAGCCGCCGAAGACGGCCATGGATGTGGCGATGTCTTCATAGGTCTCACAACCAAACTGACCCAGATAGTCATGCTTGGCGGCCATTTCCTCATACTCCATGAAGGCGGAGAATTCAGAATCCGGCATGCCGATGGTTTCAAGGAGAAGCGCATAGGCTGCGATGTGGATCGTCTCCATATTGGAGAAGCATGACAGCATCATGGACACCTCTGTCGGTTTGAACAGAGGCATGTAGTTTTCCATATAGTTCGCACCGACTTCCACGTCGGACTGCGTGAAGAAACGGAAAATCTGCGTCAGGAGGTTGCGCTCCTTATCGTTCAGCTTGACCGCCCAGTCTTTACAGTCTTCACCCAGCGGAACCTCTTCCGGCATCCAGTGAACCTGCTGCTGTTTCTTCCAGAAATCATAGGCCCAAGGATATCGGAAAGGCTTGTAAGCCTTTGAAGGAATTAGGAGTCCCGGTTTGCCGGTGATGAGGCCGTCTGCCATGATGTGCTCCACGAGTCGCGTTAACTACAAGATATAGTGCGCCTCTTGATAAAATCACGCAAGAGATGGTGTGTCGCAGCCAGATGTTTTCCACTGTTAACCTCTGTCTGTGGATAAGTTCTGGCTGCGAGCTGATTAGTTTCTAAGCGGCGTCAGAACCTCAGTCGAACACCACCATTGATGATGAAGCCGTCATTGCGCGACCATATATCCGTCGTCCAGCGTCCTGATGGCGCACGCGCAGGTAGCAGGATCGGCTCCTCACGGGTCTGGCGGACATCCAGAATATTCTCCGCATTGATGAACCAGCTTGCCGGGCCAACGGTGATTTCGCCGAGTAGTCCGACATCCAGAAAGCTATCGCTTTGAAGTCTGTAAGGGCTGTCTTCCACGCGTTGCTCGCCAGTGTAATACATTTCAAGGCCCAGCCGGAATTCGCCGTGCCGCTCCCACATGGCAACCATGCCGGCCGAGTGGCGCGGCGTGAGGGCTATATCTTGTATCCCGCCCAGCCCGTCCGGCTCGCTGGAATCGACGAAGAGATAGCTGCCGGTAATTTTGAAATCTTCCCACATATAGCGGAGCAGGAGCTCGGTACCGCGTATTTGCGACGTGCCGTCCGAATTGACGAGTTCTACCCGATCAAGCGGACCACCCGCCTGGCTAGAGAAGGGTTCAAGTTCTGTCACGCCGTCTACATTAGAGGCGAAGAAGGTCGCATTGGCTTCTATAGAGCCCGCGAACGGTATCCAACATCGAAAGCGGCCGTCTGGGCCGTTTCTTCGCGTAGCCCGCTTAGCGGTGATAGACGCGATAGACCAGCTGCCTCTATCTCTTCCACAAACGGGGTCGGGGCAAAATAGCCCTCTGCCACAGAGCCGCGGAACGTCCAGTTGCCAGGGCGATATAGCACCGAGAGGCGTGGACTGAACTGCGTGCCATATGTGCTGTGGTCATCCAGCCGCCCGCTAAGCGACAGAGTGAGGTCTGTGTTCAGATCGTAATCCACCTCGCCGAAAATGCCCGGCACGTCATAGGTGTAATCGAACGCAGGATAGGTGTCGGACTGGAAACGGTCAGATTGGTAAGCGATGCCGAGCACCCAATCGAGCCGGTTAAGGTCGCCGGAAAGAGAGGCTTCCAGAAGATAGCTTTCATGGCGGTCCTCATCTGTCGCGTCACCAAACTGGTGCTCATGGTTCTGGACCATGGCCGACGTTCTCAGGTGAGCTGAGACGGTATCGGTAAGCTCTGTGTTGGCGATGAGGCCGCCATCAATCCGCGTTGTCTCCTGTGACTGGATGAAAGACTGTCCGTCAGGTGCTACCCGTCCGTCCAGCGTCCCGCCATCGCGGTCTTCTGCCATCAGGCCGAGCGTGGCATAGATGTTTGTGCCCTCGCCATTCTCCCAGAACAGGCGTGGACGAGCGGTCACACGCTCATAGCCGGGCATATCGATCCAGCCGTCATCATCAAAGTCGACTTTATCCTGACGGTGCAGACCAAGCGTGAGTGACGTACCAAGCTCGTCCGTGACGGGCGTCGCGAAATAGCCGGTCAGATCCTGTCCGCTGCGAGAGGTCGCGTTGAGCAGAACTTCACCTTCAGGCGCGTCGCCGGGCAGGCGCGAGAGCAGGTTGATCACTCCGCCCAGCGCAGAACCGCCATACAGCGACGAGGCTGCGCCCTTGATCACATCAACGCGTCGAAGATCGGTTGGCGGGATTTGCAGTAGCCCCAGCGATGAGGCCTGACCGCCATAGAGTGGCAAGCCGTCTGCAAGAAGCTGGGTATAGCGACCATAAAGCCCTTGCACGCGCACATTCGCCGCACCGAGCGCAGGTGAGGTCACCTGTACGCGAATGCCGCCTGTTTCGTTGACAAGGGTCGCGATATTGCCCGGCCGCATAATCGCCTTTTCCTCGATTTCCTCAAGATTGATGGTTTCGATACGCGTGGACTGGTCCTGCGCGACACGGCCAGAGCGCGTGGTGGTGACGACAACCGTATTCATGGTCGCTTCTTCGTCATGATGTTCGCCGTGTTCCGGGTGTACGGCCTGAGCGTAGGCTGGTGCGGCCAGAAGCGCGCACAGCGTTAAACCCGCAGCAGTGCTGCGAAGATGTTTAGGCATAAGATTTTACCTGAAGTGAAACTGGAATCAGTGCGCCTTGTATCAGCGCGGTGATGGCATCAGTTTCAGGCGCGCGGAGGCCGGAACAGAGATGGCGCTGCGCCGTTTACGAGCGCCTCTGCAGTCAATTGATATCGCGTAGACGGGCTGTACGGCTCCGTGAAAGGCTGAACATTGTCCCGTGCCAGAATATGAACATGGCAGCTGCCGCAATTGTGCCGGTGATGCTCGTGGTCATGCTCGTTTGCGGGTGTGCTTTGTTCGGAACTGTCATGGCCGGTCTGTTCGCAGACAATTTCGGGCACGGCCTCAGTATGGTTCGCTTCTGCAATCGGCGCTGCGATCATCACAGCGGCAAACATCAGGGCGAGCCCGATCCTTAACGCAGCGGTGACAGAGTGCATTTGCATGAAGGCCATTTATTTCCGCGTGTGACGATACCCGCGTAGAGATCGCTAGCATTCCGACTGTCGTTTTGCAAGCCATTCGCAAAAATTTCAGCGCACAGGGAAACACCGTCCGCGATCATACTCTTCGGCAGCTGCCTGATAGGCCGCTCTCAGATGTGTCCGCACGGCGTGCTGTTCGGGCGCCGGCATAATGAATGACGCGATGACATCGTTGGAAAAGCCCGGTGAGTTCGCTGAGAAATCTGTTGCAATCTCTGCCGGTGCCCCGTTGAGGAGCCATCCGGTGAAGGGCGCCATCTGAGCCTGCGTAGCAACAGTCGCGCCGCCATCAATATACATGTCGAGGTCGGGTGCGCGCTCGAACGTGGTGGCGACTTTGGTGATCATATAGACTTCGGCCGCGCTGTTATTCTGGTCTACGGCGTCCATTACGAGGAATGGCGCGTATGCATCATGGCCATCATGATGGAAGGAGAAAGCGCCCGGCGCATACAGCCCATATATCGGAGGCGCTTCCATGCTGATCTTGATGGGCTCGGCATCGGAAAAGTCGAGGTTCGAACCAGTAAAATCGACGGTCAGGGCGAATTTGGTATTGTCTGCGAAGGCGAGCCTCAGGCCCTCAGGCATGTTGATGTCGGGAACATCATATTCGGTTCGCACTGAAAACTCGTAGGATGTGACCGCGCCATTATCATATCGCAGCAGCGCAAAGACACCGTCGACACGTTCCTGACAGGTTTGCGGCTCCAATGGATCAGGGCCGCCCCCGCAGGCGGCCAGAAGCAACACGCTGCTTAGAACTGCTTTCCGGAACATCAGCTGTCTCCCCCGCTAAAGACCGTATAAATTGTAGCAGAATTTGCGATAAGCTCAAAATTGAGTGTGCAAATCGGGTGTCTGTCCGCCTCAGGTCATGTGCATCCGGAGAAAAACACATCTGGTGTGATGAACGAGCCTGAGGCACTCTTCAGCGAAAAGATCGGGGGAAGAGATGTTCATTGGCCATTATTCGACGGCATTTGCGGCGCGCAAGCTGAAGCCTGTCATACCGCTCTGGCATGTGTTTATCGCCGCGCAGCTGGTGGATTTCGGCTGGGCGATCCTTGTCATGCTGGGTGTCGAGAAAGTGCGGGTTATTCCGCACTTCATGGAAGCCTCCATGCTGGACCTCTATTACATGCCCTACACCCACTCCCTGCCGGGTAGCATGATCTGGGCGATCGGGGCAGGGGCGCTTTATGGCCTGTTCTGGAAAGGGGAGAGAAAGCTCTCAGCGGGGCTGATTTTCGGCGCGGTGGTCTTCTCTCACTGGCTTTTGGACCTCATCGTCCATGCGCCCGATCTTCTGCTCTATCCGGGCGGGCCGATGGTTGGCTTCGCGCTCTGGAATTCGCTGGTGTGGAGCCAGCTGGTTGAAGGCGGGCTGCTCCTTGCCGGTTTTGCAATCTACATGTTTTGCACCAAGCCGAAGACCAAAGCGGGCGTGTGGGCACCCTTTGCTCTTCTGGCCTTTATGGTGGCGCTTCAGGCCTATAATCATATCCCGGTCGAGGTGCCGCCAACGCCGTTTGTTTTTTCCGTCATGGGGCTGTTTGCCTATTCGCTTCTGGCGTTTCTGGCCTGTCTGACGGACAGTACTCGGGAGGCGGTTTAGGCCACTTTGTTTCACGTTCATTTTCATCCCGGCCGCAGCGAAGCGAAGAGCCGGGACCAAGCAACTTTTCACGCAATCGCAAATTGATACATGACGTACCTTAGTACATTCTGTGCGTCACGGAGCGATACAATTGATGACCAGCTTATCCCCATATACGCCTAAATATTTCGAAGAGCTGGAAGCGTTTGTTCTGGACGACCTGCGCCGTGAAGGAATGACCTTCTTCGACGACGCCTGGCCGCTATTGTTTGAAACTATCGGCGATCGCCATGGCGATGAGAATGTTCGAATAAAAAAGCGTTCTCAGAATTTATCGCGGGCGATGAGTATGATGCGCCAGCACGACGTTCCAGTGCCGGAGAGCTATATGCAGGAGGCCTTAACCGCCAATGAGGAGATAGAGCGGCTTCCTGTATTTTTTGCGCTTGGCCACAGAGCTTACGAAAAAGCGGTGGCAGGCCTTTTAGCTGCTCAGGGGAAAACGATAACCGAAAGGTTCAAGATCGATGTTGGATTGTTCCTGAAAAAAAAATCTGAACGGCTCCATCGAAGTCGCGTCGCGAAAAAGGATAAAAGTATAAAAAAGGGAACGAAAGCGTTTTCTGAACTGATGCCGATCTTTGCCTTCTCAGACCTTACCATTACACGCTCGACAACGAGAATGTTTGAGGTGGTTCACGCATCGGGCCGTTCCGGGGCCTTGATCCAACACGATATCGATTATCTATCGGAAATGCGTCTGCATACGACAATTATGTTTTATCCCACAGAAGGAAACCGTCTGGGTTACGCTCTCAAATCCTTTACAATGGATCTTCAACCTCTATCCATACATCCATTAACGCTGACGCTAAATGGATTTTCAGACGAAGAGAAACTTCACGTTCGGATACTGCAGTTTTATTGCACGATGCGCATCCCAGGTATCATTGCGCGGTTTCTGACCGAGATTTCTTCCGAGGGCGAACTGAATCTTCCTGATGTTTAACAATCCGATGCGTTGCATCGGGTAGGGTGAATTCTGCGTAGCAATGCACCCTACGGCGGAACGGAGTTTCGCAAACTAGTGCGAAAGCAGGAGCGAGCGTGTTTTTGCCGGGCGTTGATTCCTATCGCACGGTATTGAGGGCTGCAGAAATTGCCGATGAACAAGGGCTCTGGCTGTATTCTAATGGTACAAAGGCTAAGGTGACAATGCATGAAAATGTCGGCCGATTGGGGAGCAATGATCAGCTAACAAACGTTGTTAATGTCTATAGGGACAGCAACAACGTAATTCATGGTAGCCCAGGAAACTAGACAGGGAGAAATGGTTTTTGTTGTCTTTATCGCAAGCTTTATCTGAAGCCTATAAGAATGGGGCAAATTGGAGCCCAGAGAGGGCAATTCAGTGCGCAGAGGCACTTTTCTCATCGAGAAGTAACGGGGAAATCGTGAATGATTATCCTGAGGACTGTTGGATTGAGGTTAAAAGCGAAAATGAGACTTTCCTAGTCTATGCCTTTTTTCCTTTCGTGATTACGAACTCAAAATACGAAGATAGTTTGTGTCCTCATGTTGTTGTTTTTTTCGAAAGTGATTGGAAATCTGTTCGGCACAAACTGACTAAGGGAGACATAGCGAAATTTTTTGGAATAGAGAGTTTTTCGGCAGATATTTCACGTGGACTTGTCTGCATCCAAGATTTAGTAGTGAACACCGCGACCGATGCAGTAAACACCTTACCCGGCACCTAGCAATTCGATGTTTAGCATTGGGTAGGGTGCATTCTGCGTAGCAATGCACTAGAAACCATCGGCGCACACGGCCTCTGGATTCCTGGGCTATTTATTGTCATCCCGTGCGCGGTGCAGCGCGTAGCGGTGCTCTGCAGAGACGGGACCTGGTTTTTCTTGCCCGATTGCCGGTCTTCGCCTTCGCGTTGCTCGTTGCAGTGTCGCTCATTCCCGCGAAGGCGGGAAACTGGACCATTCAGACTTTACCAGATCCCTGCCCGCGCAGGGATGAGTGAAAACCCTGCAAAATCCGAAATCTAATCCCACCGCACCGCACATCACCCTAAACTTGGCGCATGACCCCTGCGCCATCATCTGCCTCTGATTATACCTCGCTGACCATTGGTCAGCTGATCGGGCTGAACCTTGCGCGGCTGTATGCCTGGTGCATGCGGCTTCACGCGTCCGGCGAAACGCGCGCGCCGCGTGACTTCGCGCAGATGGTGATCTCAACCGACGCGATGGTGCATGCCTATGTGCGCATGCTGGCGTCTACGCAGCTGGAGCGGGCGGGTTTCACTTCCGCGGCGAGTGCGATGCGTAGGCCGATGGGTGAACGACAAACGTGTAGGTCGGCTCAAGCCGAAGGTGGAGCCGACAATTTAGTTTGCTCTCGCGTACCTTCGGTACGAATAGAGCGCGCTCAGGGCTGTCATGTTAGCTCTCATGAGCCAAATGCTCACATAGAACTGGCTCAAGGCAGTGACCTCAACTCAATGGCTGAGCTGTGCGACCGGCTGCAGACGACACTCGAAAACTTTGAACGCGCAGAAACACTGGCGAACCATCTGGCCCGCGTCATCGTCTGCGCGCTGGTGTATCTTGAGCCTGACGTTCGAGCACCCCTTGTGTTCGATGAGGCGGTGGAACCTGCATTCCCTGAATCCTGTCATATCTTGACACTGCAGAAGCCGTGGCCGCCGCCAGACCGCGCGGCTGATATCTGTTCACTCGCTATTTGACTTCAATCTTTCACTCTAAAACTTATGCGCGGCAGGGAATCCCTTGCGGCGATACAGGTGCATGTTTCTGTTTGCTCGTCTTCGTGGTCCGCCATTAGCTCACCCCGGCTGCCCTTCGCGTTGCTCGTAGTGTTTCGCTCATTCCCGCGAAGGCGGGAATCTGGACCTGCCATGTTGCACCAGATCCCTGCCTGCGTAGGGATGAGCGCAGATTGGGCAACACCGCAGATACCCGCGCAGGCGGGTATCCAGGCTTAGATGTTCGATTGCAGCACGCGGTCAGAATTAAGCATGGGTTCCCGTCTTCACGGGAACCTGCGGGCGGAATGAAAGACCGCGCATAAAAAAAGCGGGCCGTAGCCCGCTTTTCCTGAAACTCTGATGCGTCGGCCTTACTGGCAGGCGAGGCATTCTTCGTAATCGGTTGGCTCCTGAATCTGAAGCTCGCCTTCTTTCTTGCCTTCTGAACCCGCAAAGCTTGCGCGCTGAACAGACTTGGAGCGGCAATAGTAGAGCGACTTCAGGCCTTTTTCCCACGCCGTCCAGTGCAGCATGTGGAGGTCCCACTTGTTGATGTCGCCCGGCAGGAAGAGGTTCAGAGACTGCGCCTGACAGATGAATGGTGTACGGTCTGCCGCCAGTTCGATGATCCAGCGCTGGTCGAGTTCGAAAGCTGTCTTGAAGATCGCTTTCTCGTCCTCTGTCAGGCACTCAAGGTGCTGAACAGAACCTTCATGCTCGAGCATGCTTGCCCAGACGTCTGGTGTGTTCTGGCCTTTTTCTTCCAGAAGCGCTTCCAGAGCTGCGTTCTTCACAGTGAAGGAGCCTGACAGCGTCTTGTGTGTGTAGACGTTTGCCGGAATTGGCTCGATGCCTGCAGATGTGCCGCCGCAAATGATGGAGATAGACGCGGTCGGCGCAATCGCCAGCTTGTGAGAGAAGCGCGCCATGACGCCGTTCTCTGCTGCGTCAGGGCATGCCCCGCGTTCTTTAGCGAGCTTAACAGACGCTGCATCTGCACCCTTGCGGATGTGTTTGAACATTGTGTTGTTCCAGACCTTCGCGCCAGCGCTTTCCAGAGGAATACGCATGGTTTGCAGGAAGGAGTGGAAGCCCATCAGGCCGAGGCCGACAGAACGCTCACGCTGTGCCGCATAGACGGCGCGCGCCATTTCGTTCGGAGCGCGCTGGATGAAGTCTTCCAGAACGTTGTCGAGGAAACGGAAAATGTCTTCGATGAACTGAGGATCAGACTTCCATTCGAGGAATTTCTCAGCGTTCAGAGAGGACAGGCAGCAAACAGCTGTACGCTCATTGCCGAGATGGTCTGTACCGGTTGGCAGAACGATTTCTGAGCAGAGGTTGGACTGCTTTACAGAGAGGCCGAGCTTGCGCTGGTGCGCAGGCATGGAGTTGTTCACTGTGTCGGTGAAGAGCAGGTATGGCTCGCCCGTCTGGATGCGCAGCTCGAGAATTTTCTGCCAGAGCTTACGTGCGTTCACAGTCTTGATGGCCTCGCCGGACTTCGGAGAGAGAAGCTCGAACTCGCCATCGTCACGGACAGCTTCCATGAAGGCGTCGGTGATGTTCAGGCCGTGGTGCAGGTTGAGCGCTTTACGGTTGAAGTCGCCGGATGCCTTACGGATTTCGAGGAATTCCTCAATTTCCGGGTGGTGGATGTCCAGATAGCACGCCGCAGAACCGCGACGCAGAGAGCCCTGGCTGATTGCCAATGTCAGGGAGTCCATCACGCGGATGAATGGGATAATGCCGGAGGTCTGACCGTTCTGACCGACTTTCTCGCCGATAGAACGTACGCTGCCCCAATATGTGCCGATGCCGCCGCCATTGGATGCGAGCCAGACATTCTCATTCCATGTCTCAACAATGCCATCGAGAGAGTCATCGACAGTGTTCAGGAAGCAGGAGATTGGCAGACCGCGGTCCGCGCCACCGTTAGAAAGGACTGGCGTCGCAGGCATGAACCAGAGCTTCGAGATATAGTCATAAATGCGCTGTGCGTGGTCAGCATCATCAGCGTAAGCTGTCGAAACGCGCGCAAACATGCCCTGAAAGCTTTCGCCCGGCAGGAGGTAACGATCCTCGAGGGTTTTCTTACCAAATTCAGTCAAATTCGCGTCACGTGAAGGATCAATCGTGATGCCTTCAACAATGCGCAGATCCGAGTTCGCGCGCGGTTTACCCCGGCGCAGCTCTGATGCTGATGTAGACTGTTCTGACTTCGCTGTAATCGTGCCCGACATGAGGATTCCCTGCTGACTAAAACCCTAATGGTATATGGTGAGTTGGACTGGATAGCGCCATATGTGGCGCATGTAACCCCGCTCAACCCAATATATAGTGGTTCTAAGGTTAACCGTTGGTCAACAGGTGCAGGCCGCGCGTTTTGGCTTTTCCGTGCAAAAAAGGTTAACGCCTGTTAAGAACTAGAGTTGCACACAGGAAAAACAGTCGGTCTGCGGACCGTTTTGTGACTCAGATTTTCAGTGATCATGGGGGTTTGCGGGGCCTGATTCAGATTTCTGATAATATCCACAGGGAAGTCTGAAAAACTTTGTATTGACCTGTCAGTCACGCCTCAAAATTAATCGTTCGGGGGGTGTATTTTTCACCCAGATATCGAATTTCAACACGACTCAATTGACTGGATAGGCAAATCACCTCGGCGCCCAGACACTAGATATAGTGTCCGGGCCAAAATCTGTGGTGACTGACGATTCACCTGATTTGGCCTCTCAGTCAGTTGGGGCACAATATATGGTGTGCCCAACCGGCCCGACCTGTTTTCGAATAAGGCGGGGCATATCGGGTATGCGTCGTCTTTCCTCCTCAATTCTGCCCAAGAGTCGGTCTTCAAAGGCGAGGTATGGCGCAGAACGCGCGGGTTTGTGGCAATCGTGTGGTTTTCGCGTCTGCTCCTGGAACCGGCGCACAGTCCGCGCATTGCCGTCACTTGATTGTCTGAAGAGGTGCCCGCGCAAAGCTGCGGGCTGAATAGGCGGATCGTCCGATGACTACATTTCGAAACTACGCAGCGGCCGTTGCGGTCGCCGGCATGCTTGCAGGCTGCGGTCAGCCCGACAGATCGGAAGCTGAAGAGGATCAGGTCGCAGGTGAAGCGCGTACCGAGACCTTGCGGATAACCCGCGAAGCTCATGACAATCCGGCGCCAGTCGCCTCACCGAGCTTTATTCGTCCTGCGCCAGACGAGCGCCCGTCATCCATATCCGAGCCCGCGCAAAGCGTTGATGACCCGGCAGCGGTGACGACGATCATGCCTGCACGGGGAGATATCGACATATTTAATGAGGTGCGTGCACGAGCGCGCGCTTTGGCAGCTGAAGACTATGAAGCGCCGCCACAGGCCCCGGCCTTTGTGCGAGACCTCAATTATAACGACTATCGCCGGATCGAGTTTCGCCGCGACGCGGCAAGGTTCACAGAAGATACGCAGGCGTTTCGTGTGATGCTGGATACGCGCGGTTCGCTCTTCCGGTCTGGCATTGACGTTAATGTCGTGTCGGAAGGCTCGGTGACCGAGGATGTATATAATTCTGCCGACTTTAATTTCCATGATCTTGAACTGACAGAAGACCAGCAAGCACAGCTTGGTCTGGCTGGTTTCCGTCTGCTTGCGCCGATCAACCAGTCGGGCCGTTATGACGAGGTGCTGAGCGTGAAAGGGGCGAGCTTTTTTCGCGCGCTGGGCGCAGGCAATTTCTACGGCGCATCGGCGCGTGGCATCGCCGTGAACACTGCGGCTGCCGAAGGCGAGGAATTTCCAGACTTCCGTGAGTTTTGGATGCGTCGGCCTGCGGCGGGAGATCAGGAGTTTGTCTTCTACGCATTGATGGATGGCCCGAGCGTGACCGGCGTCTATGAATTTCATGTGCGTCCCGGCGTTCAGACGCGCATGGATATCAATGCGGTGATTTATGCGCGCGAGGAAACGCGTCAGATCGGTATTGCGCCGCTGACCTCCATGTTCGAATTCGGACCGCAGGACCCTGAAACCGTGACCACGGATTTTCGTCCGCGCGTGCATGATTCTGAAGGTTTGCTGGCCTATCTGAGAAATGGCGAATGGATCTGGCGACCGTTGAACAACCCGGCGACGCTGCAAATCTCCAGCTTTACTGATGAAGTGCCGTCAGGCTTTGGCCTGATACAGCGCACCCGTGATTTCCATGACTATCAGGACATCGAGGCGCGTTATGAAAACCGTCCAAGTGTCTGGGTCACGCCGGGCGCAGGCTGGGTGGCTGGCGAGCTTGTGCTGGTCGAGATACCGACGCCGAACGAATACAATGACAATGTCATCAATTACTGGCGGCTTGATGAGCCACTCCTGCCCGGCGAGAGCATGGAATTCAGCTATACGCTTAGCTGGGGCATGGACCCGCCTTATCACTCGCCGCTCGCAAGTGTGCGCTCGACGCGCACCGGTGCCGTTGAAGGAAATGACGCGCGACGCCTCTTTATAGTCGATTACGATATGGACGACGTTGAGGCGATGGAGAGCCTCGAGCCGGTCGTCTCTGCTTCTGCCGGCACGATCCACAACGTCAATGCGACGCCGGATGAACGTAACGGCATTATGCGTCTGAGCTTTGAGCTTCAACCGCCAGCAAGTGGCGCCGTTGAACTGCGCGCTTTGTTGCAACAGGTCGAGCATCCGGCATCGGAGACGTGGCTTTATCGATGGAGCCCGTCATGAGCCTGACCGATATTCGTCCGCCAGAATGCCCTCTGCATATGCCAGAGCAGGGGCTGACAGGTTATGCCTGCGCGCCGGTATCAGGTGCCCGTTCCAGGCTTTGGCGCAAAGCGGCCGTTATCGGCGGCGGCGTAGCGATCACGGTCTGGCTCATCTGGTTGATGTTCGATGTGTTGAGCGTTTCGGGCCTGACCCAGCTTGAGTGGGCGTTGCTGGCCATCTTCTCGATCAATATCGGCTGGATCGGGTTTGCATTCGCAAGCTCTGTCGCGGGGTTTCTGACCAGCCTTTTCAAGCCACGCTCAAAACCGGTAGCGTCTGATGCGCCGCTGACGACGCAAACAGCGATCCTGTTCCCTATTTACAATGAGTCCGTCACAGATGTGTTTGCTACAGTAGAGGCGACGGCCGCCGCGCTCGCCTCGGCTGCGCCGGACCGGTTTGAGTGCTTCATCCTCAGCGATACGGTGAAGCCTGATATCGCTCTGGAAGAGGAAGAAGGCTTTCAGAAGCTGCGCGCGGCGTTGCCTGAAGGCTGCAGGGTTTTTTATCGCCGACGCACTATCAATCTGGCGCGCAAGGCGGGCAATATTGACGATTTCGTCTCTCGCTGGGGCGGGCGCTATGACCACATGCTGATCTTTGATGCCGACAGTTATATGAGTGCCGATACGCTGATCGAGCTCGCCCGCCGGATGGAAGCGCAGCCTGAGGTCGGCCTCATTCAGACCATTCCGAAACTGATAGGCGGGAAGAGCCTGTTTGCGCGAGCCCAGCAATTTGCGGGCGCGGTTTACGGGCCAGTGCTCGGGCGCGGTATTTCGTTCTGGTCGCAGAATGAGGGCAATTATTGGGGCCATAACGCGATTATCCGGACGAAAGCCTTTGCCGATGCTGCGGGTCTTCCGGTCATGCCCGGGAGGGCGCCTTTTGGCGGGCATATTCTGAGCCATGATTTTGTAGAGGCTGCGCTCCTGCGCCGTGCGGGCTGGAAGGTCTGTATCGCGCCCGATCTCGGCGGGTCGTATGAAGAAGGTCCGCAAACGCTGATCGACCTGTCCATCCGCGACAGGCGCTGGTGTCAGGGCAATCTGCAGCACACAGCCGTTCTGGCGCGTGCGCGCGGGTTAAGGTTCACAAACCGCCTGCATTTTGCGATCGGTATCATGTCCTATCTGGCGTCGCCTCTCTGGCTGACGCTCATTCTGGTCGGTATGGCATTGTCGCTGCAGAACCGTTTTCTGAGGCCGGAGTATTTTTCGGGCGATCCGTCACTGACGCCAAGCTGGCCGGTCATTGACCCTGCGCTGGCTCTCAGCGTGTTCTTTGCAACTCTCGCTATCCTGCTTCTACCCAAAGTGTTCGGCGTGCTTGTCAGCGTCATCCATAATGAGCGTGGCAAGCGGTCATGGATGGTGATCCCGGGTGCGCTCGTCGAGACGATTATCTCTGCGCTCGTCGCGCCTCTGCTGATGGCAGCGCAGACCGCTTCGGTCATTGCCATTCTTCGCGGGCAGGACTCAGGTTGGGTCCCGCAGCAAAGGGGCTCGGACGGTTATCGCTTTGCAGACGTTGCGCGGAGACATGCGCTGACAACGTTGTTGGGTGTTGTGCTGACGGGTGCGGCTCTTGCTATCTCGCCGGTCTTCGCAGCATGGCTGCTGCCAGCCTCGCTCGGCATGATTTTCGCCATTCCGCTTTCCTACTGGAGCGGCAAAACGCTGAAGGCTGATGGCATGTGGGCCCGCCTGCTGGCAACGCGTGAAGATTTCGATCCACCGGCAGCCTTCTCGCAGGCGTTGGGCCGTCGTGCAGGCTATGCGGCGCTTTCAAAGCATGATGCCAGCGATGTTGTGATTGCGCCTGATCTGGCCCGGCGACATGCCTGTATGGTCGACCTTGTCTGGCCGCTTGGGGCAGGAGAGGTGCATGTACCGCTCGCCGTCGCTGAAGCCAAGATTGCGCGGGCAGATAATCTGCAGGCGCTGATGAGCGGGCTGAGTGATAAAGAATGTATGGCGCTGCTAAATGATCCCGACGCGCTTATGCGTGCGCAGGCCCGTTTTGCGGGGCCTGTCGCAATTGCCGGTGAATAGGAGAGGACAGCGCGTGCCTTACTCGTCTTCGATGCGCTTTTTCGCAGCTTTAAGACGTGAGAGGATTTTCGGGGACAGGCTCGCATTCGCAGCAAGGATGTTGCCGGTCTTGAGAAGCTCTCCGCCATCAATGTCCTGAACGACGCCGCCTGCTTCGCGCACGAGTACGATACCGGCCGCGATATCCCATGAATTGAGGTTACGTTCCCAGAAGCCGTCAAAGCGGCCAGCGGCCACGTAAGCAAGGTCGAGCGCCGCGGAACCGAAACGGCGAATGCCAGAGGTTTCCTGCGTAAGGTGGGAAAGCTCAGCCCAGAACAGCTGGTGGCGTTCAGGGGAGTGACCGACAAATGGTGTGCCGGTTGCGACAACAGCGTTTGCGAGTTTGATACGGGTCGCCACTTTCAGGCGCCAGTTTTCAAGCCATGCACCGTGACCGCGCTCGGCCCAGTAAATGTCGCCGCTGATCACGTTGTATACGATACCGGCGTAAAGCTCGCCTTCGCGCTCCAGAGCAATGGAGACTGCAAAATGCGGAATGCCGTGCATGAAGTTCAGTGTGCCGTCGAGCGGGTCGACGATGAAGCGGTTGGTTTTGTCAGTGCCTTCAACAACGCCGCGCTCTTCCATCACAAAGCCATAGCCCGGACGTGCGCGTGACAATTCGTTGTAAATGACCTCTTCAGCGCGGTGATCCGCATTGGTGACGAAATCGCCCGGACCTTTTCTGGAGACCTGAAGGTTTTCTACTTCGCCAAAATCGCGGGCGAGGCCGCGGCCTGCTGCACGGGCGGCTTTCACCATGACGGTGATGAGTGGGCTTTGTCTGGACATGGATATAAATTTCGTTCGTGTAACGTTATCAGAAGGGGCCGTATCGGTCCTTATGCGTCTGGTCAAGATAAAGAGCCGTTAAGCTGCAGTGAAAGCTTAATCAATTCGGGGCGAATATGGCCCTCGGGAAAAGGGTGATGGAGCTAATCATATGAATATCATGACATTGCGGAACGCTGCATTTGGCGGCCTGGCGCTTCTGCTTGCGGCATGCGGTCAGGGGCCTGAGGCGACCGGCTTCATCACAGAGAATTTGCCGCCGCCTGAGGGCGCCGAGATTGAAGACGGTGATGTGCCGCGCGATGACGCAGGCCGCCCGTTCCAGTATGGCCTGCTGGGTGAAACGCTTCCGGCTTTCTCTGTTACCATGCCGGATGGTGCAGAGATCACTGATCAGGATATTCGTGGGCAGTGGATGATTGTCGATTTCTGGGGGCTCTGGTGTCCTGATTGTATCGTCGATGCGCGCCATGTTGATGCGCTCTATGCGGCGGTTCAGGACGAAGCAGGGCTCGGCATGCTTTCTATCCATTCGCCGCCAAATCCGAACCGTATCAATGATGCGTTTGGCCGGTGGGAGAGCCTTGAAGCCTATACCGAAGAGACCGGTTATGGCGGCCATTCGGCGGTTGATAGCGATGCCAGCGCAATTGATGCTTTCGATCTGCCATGGGTGCCAATGTACTTCCTGGTAGACCCTGAGGGCACGATCCGCGGCTTCCGCTCGGGGCTTTCTACGGCGGGTGATGAACCGGTTGAAACCTTCCTCAGCGAAGTGCGTGAGGTGATTGAAGCGGGCTGAAGCCGGGTCTCTACCTTGCGATAGAGCGGGAGGCAGACCTCACCTGACGGTGTAAAAATTTCAGTCAGTTTCCTGTTTTCCATGGTCCGGCCTCTTCCGGGGGCCGGGTTAAGGTGATTTAATCTACTGGGAGTACCAGTGGAGCGGGTTTGTAATGTTGCATCCATCGACCAAGCGTCTGATCGATAAGCTGATCGAGATGACTGAGGCATCGAAGATCACCTGGCTGGAAGGTGAGGATGGGACATGCATTTACGATACTGAAGGCTATCGCGTGACCATCGGTCAGGCCCCAAGCCGCGTCGTGCTGCTGGATGCGGGTGGCCGCGTGCTGGAGACTGTCAGCGAATCTATCCTCGCCAATACAACTGATTCCAACGGCATGCAGTATACGCTGCGCGTTGATAATCTCGTCTCTACTGCGCGTCGTCAGATTACCGGCGCGACCGATGTGATTGACCGCATTGTGTCAGCGCTTGAGCTGGACAAAGAGAAGAAACCGGACCGAAAATCGAAAGATAAAGTGGTTCCGGCTACGCCTCGTCCGGAGGTTACGTTTCCAGACCAGCCGGAAATGGCGTCGCGCGTGGCAATGCTCGCCGCGAAGGTCAACGGTGTACCGCCTGAAGAGGTGGCCGATGAGGAAGAGGTTCTCGAGCTGGATGATGTTGGCGCGGCGGCTGAAGGCGATGACGCATTGGATGTTCCACCCGTTGCAGACCCTGTGATCGAGTTATCACGTCGTGAGGCTCTGTCCGGGCTTTCTGTTGGTGCGACCGGCCTCGCGGCTGTCGGCACTGGGGTTGAGGGCGGTTCGGATGAGCTGGTCATCGACGATGAGCCGGAAACGCAAAACAAAGAAGATTATGATAGCGGATCGCCATGGAGCGTGCCGGATGCGGCTGCTGAAGCCAGTGGCGAAACGGTCGAAGATTACGTCGATGCAGATGATGATCAGGATTTCGGATTCGCACCTGCAGCTCGTGAGCCGCTTCCGGCAGTTGATGACCAGCCTGAGCTTTTAAGTGAAGCGACTGCGTCAGAACCCATGCCGGATGAAGCGTTCGACAATGCGCCAGCCGCCCAGCTTCCGCGCCCGGACATTCTGACATCTGCGACCTTCGGGGCGATCGGCGCATTCGGCACAGTTGGTGCGTCTGCGGTTGAAGCCATTGGCGAGGATGATGCGGCTGAGAGCGATGAGTGGATTGCCTCGGAGAAGAGCTCTGTTCCGCTTGCTCCGGCGGAGACACCTGTGCCGCCGCAGCCAGAAGTCGAGCCGCCCAAAGCGGTGCTTCATGCCGGACCGGCCATGGAGGGCCTCAGTATCACAATCGATGCGACAAAGGTCGCGCCACTCGAATACACAATGCCGAACGTCATGACGGTCGAGGTCAGCGAAATCGAAGCATATCTGGCGGAAGAAGCTGCCGCTGCGGCGTCTATGCCAGCCATGCAGTTGCCGCCAACGGCGTTTCTGTCACGCACAATTATGGCTGTGGCGGACAAACCGCCCGAAGCGGCACCGTCTCCGGTCGAAGATGCCGTGGAGTTTGTGGACGCGGTCGAAGAGGTCGTTGTAGAGCCTCAGGATGATTGCTCGGTCATTGAGGCTGAAGTGGCACCTGTTGAAGCCGACCCGGTGATGGAAAAACCACCAGGGCCGGAACCAGAGCCCGAGCCGGAGCTGCGCGGCGGGCGCAGGACCGTTTATAAATACAATCCGTGGATGTAAGCGCGGAATAAGTTGAAGGCCGCAACGATGCGGCCTTTTTCGTGAGCGCTAGTTCGTCAGCTCCACATCCCAGTAGAGATAGTCCATCCAGGTTTCGTGTAAGTGGTTCGGCGGAAAACGTCGCCCCTGATCCTGTAGCTGGTAGTTGGATGGGCATTCCGGCTTTCGGTTTGGATGCATGCCAATGTCATCTGGCAGCCGGTTGGCCTTTTTCAGATTACACGGGCTGCAGGCCGTGACGATATTGTTCCAGCAGGTTGTGCCGCCGCGAGACCGCGGAATGAGGTGATCGAATGTGAGATCATCGCCCGATCCGCAATAGACGCAGGAAAAACCGTCTCTCAGGAACACATTGAAGCGCGTAAACGCCGGAGACCTGTCCTGTTTTATGAATTCCCGCAAGCAGATGACGCTCGGAAGCTGCATCTGGAAAGACGGGGACCGCACCACGTGATCATACTGGGCCACTACATCCACACGCTCCAGAAAGACGGCTTTGACGACGTCCTGCCAGGGCCAGATTGAAAGCGGATAATAGGAAAGCGGCCGGTAGTCCGCATTGAGAACAAGTGCGGGCCACGCGTTGGCAGGGGTATTTGAGACAGAAGCCGTCATACTCACCTCGCATCGTTGCCGATAAGATCAGAAGTATAGCGACTCTGCTGATCTTTCCAGTGAGATGATTAACTGATTCACCACTACAGCTTTATGACAAACGCAGTTTATATCCACGGGCGCAAATATGCCTGCAGATTCAGCGTGCATTGCCTCTTAAATGGTTGATATAGCCCCACAAAAGATGGGCCGCGACACCGCGATAAGGGCGCCAGCTCTCGGCATGGGTCAGAAAAGCTTTCGCGGTAAGGCGGTCTTCAGCCTGGCTTAGAAGGCGCAACGATTCCATTAAGCCAACATCGCCCTCCGGAAAGGCATCAATCCGGCCAAGCGAGCACATTAAGAACAGTTCTGCCGTCCACGGACCAATTCCCTTTACGGCAGTCAGATGTTTCCGCGCTTCAGCGTCTGGCATGTCTTGCAATTGCGCTATGTCGAGGCTTTGCGTTTGAATGGCTTCGGCAATGGTCGTCAGATGTCGGACTTTCGGGCGGGACAGGCCGCAGCCGCGTAATTCATCCTCAGTGGCATCCATCACACGCTGGGGTGAGAGGTCGCCTGCTGCCCAGTTACAGACGCGCGCCCAGATCGCATCCGCAGCTTTTGTCGAGATCAGTTGGTAGACAACTGTTCGTACCAGCGCCTCATAGTTTGCAGGCTGGATGCGCCATTCCGGAACGCCGATTGTTGCATAGGCACGCGCAAGGGTCTCATCGCGGGCACATAACGCCTCGCACGCCCTCCTCAGTTGTTCGCGGGTTGGATACATTAGTGCGCCCTATGTGATGCGGAATAATCAGGACAGACCCACAGCCACGACGCAAGGTGTTTTCAACAGATACAAAAAAGCCGGTCCTCTGCAGGGCCGGCTTTCTTCAGATCTGAGAACAGATCCTAGAATTCAGTCGCGTAGAGCGTTGCAGCAGCTGTGCCGCCGCCAAAAACGCCAACCCAGATGTCGTACTGGCCAGAACCAGATACAGTGACTTCAGGGTTAAAGCCGTTTGTATCATCAGCGCAAACCCAGCTGCCGTCTGGTGTGTTCACAACGATTGTTGTGTCAGCGTCAGAAACAGCACCTAGAGAGAACTGGCCGCCAGTCCACATCAGGCGCGCATCAGGAGCCTGAGAGATCATGCCTGCGCAGCCAACGCTTGATGCGTCGACAGTGCCGCCAGCGACAATTGCCAGCTCGGAAGGATCAGGAGCGAAGCCCGCTGAGAGTGAAAATGTGCCGAAGTTTGGCTCAAGTGAGTAGTCCTGCGCGATTGCAGGTGTAGCGATAAATGCTGCAGCAGATGCAGCAAGGATAAGTTTACGAAGCATGGTCAGACCCCCTGACATATATTGTGGCGAGCATCGGCTCGCTTTCGTCCCCTCAGAAGACAGGAAACGCGACCCTAAAAACATTTCAGAAATTTGCTAGATGTCGAACTGCAAAAAGTTTGTTGCCGCTGCATCAATCCCTCAAATGCGTGGGGCGCGTGCACGGAATAGAAAAAAGCCGGTCAGAAGAACTGACCGGCTCTAATCGAAATTCTTGTGCCGAGCTTAGTTGCTGCTCAGCTCGGAGATGGAGAGCATAGAGTTCGCATAGCCGCCACCGAATGTGCCAACCCAGATGTCATACTGACCGGAAGACGGGTTAGACAGATATACAGACGGGTTCAGGCCGTTACCGCCATCATCGTCACACATCCACGAACCGTCTGGCATGTTGATGACCAGCGTTGTGTCTTCGCTGGATGCAACGGAGATGATGAGAGGCAGAACGCCGCCAGCCTGATACTGGAGGCGGAAATCCGGTGCGTTTGAAATATTGCCCGCGCAGCCAAGGCGAGACGCATCAATGCTGCCGCCCGCTGTGATGTTGACGTTGTATGGATCAGGCGAGAAGCCGGACGACAGAGAAGCAGAACCGAAGTTCGGGTTCAGAGAATAGTCCTGGGCAACTGCTGCGCCAGTGGTGAAGAGTGCTGCTGCAGCAGCAATTGCTAGTTTGCGGTACATAGTTTTCGTCCCTCGTTTCAAAAACCACTGGAAGTCTACTACTCTGTCAGTCACGCGGTCCCCTCCAAGGCGTCGGCAATCTGAACGGATGCTTCCGAGTCCAGACTAGGCAACAGTTGTGGCAAAGCAAAGCGAAAACCTCAGTGTTCATGACAAGATAGTAATGTTGTCCTGAACCTATTCTGAACAGATTTAGCCAGCTGTGTTAATGTGAGAGGCAGGTGTTGACTGACCTCTTTTGCCCCTATAACCACAATTATTACAGGGGTTTAATATCCTGATCCTGCAACAATATGCACCCAAAAAATCTCATATAATCAGTTCTATTTGAACTTTCTGAAGTGGGGCAGGTGCGCAAAAATTTTTTTCAGCTACGGTTGGCCGCACGCCGATTTTCTCTGTGATTTATGCCCGAACCCATCAAAGAAGCCGAATTTCCTATAACGCGCTTTGCGCCTAGCCCGACGGGCAGGCTGCATATCGGGCATGCGATCGCCGCGCGTGAAGCCTTCCGATTCGCAGGTGATCAGGGCGGCAAATGCCTTCTGCGGATTGAAGATATTGACCAGACACGATGCAAACCTGAATTTGAGGCCGGTATTTATGACGACCTCACCTGGCTTGGCTTTGACTGGCCAGAGTCAGTCAGGCGCCAATCGGATCATTTCGATGATTACACGCGCGCGCTGGAGGAGCTGCGCGAAAAAGGGCTGGTTTATCGCAGCTTTCTGACGCGTAAGGCCTTAAATGCCGACCTCGATGAAAGAGGCATTGGCGAAAGTCCCGCTGGCGAGCGTCCCTATCCCGGGCCTGTCACCCCTATGCCTGCCGATGAGGAAGAAATGCGGGTCGGGCGCGGCGACAGTTTCGCCTGGCGGTTATCGCTTTCAGCCTGTCGTGACTATCTGGGCGCCGCGTTTGATGATCTGTCTTTCGTCGAAGAAGGATCGGGCGTTATGGCAGGTGAGATAAAGGCACATCCTGAATGGCTGGGTGATGCGGTGCTTGCCCGCAAGGATACGCCGACCAGCTATCATCTGGCGGTGACCCATGATGACGCGCTTCAGGGTATCAGCCATGTGGTGCGCGGGCGCGACCTCTATTTTTCGACCCATATCCATGTGCTGCTACAGCGCCTGTTTGACTGGCCGACACCGGTCTATCGTCACCATGGTCTCATTCTCGATACAGACGGGAAGAAATTTTCAAAGTCTGATCGGTCCCGAACGCTTGAGAGTCTGCGCGAAGAGGGTGTAAGGCCCGAGCAGATCTTTCGTGACTGGACCCTTCAATGACAACTCAAACGGCTGCGTATGGCGATGCCCGCAGCGTGCTCATCGGAACCGTGCTTCTGTTGACGGGAGGCGTGCTTGTCGGGTTCGCGGCGATTGGTCTGCGCCTGTCGGTTGGCGATGGCGTGGGGCCGCAGGCAACCGGCTTCTGGCGGTTCTTCCTGTCTTTGCCCGTCATTCTGATGGTGTTCGTAGTCAGAGGCAGGCTGCCAGCTAAACCGAACCTGTTTGCCATTCTGACTGGCGTATTCTTTGGTCTGGATATTGGCGTCTGGCATTTGTCGCTCACCATGACATCTGTGGCGAACGCGACCTTCATTGTGAATATGGGCAGCCTGTTTGTTGGCGTTCTGGCCTGGGTGTTCCTGAAGGACCGTCCGAGTATTTTCTGGGCGCTTGCCGTGGCGCTTGCGCTGAGCGGTGTGTGGTTTCTGTCAGCCGGTAAATCGGCTTCTGGCGGTGCGAGCGACATTCGCGGAGATATGCTGGCGCTATTCGCTGCCTGCTTTCTTTCAGGGTACTTCCTTTGCGGGAAGCTGGCCCGCGATACGTTATCCGCGCTCGATGTATTGTTCTGGGCGACAGCGACTATGGCGTGCGTGGCGTTCATTCTATGCCTCGTGTTTCGTGAGCCGGTCGTGCCTGAAACGCTGGGACAGCTGAAATGGCCGCTCGCGATTGCCGTCTGTTCGCAGGTGCTGGGGCAGGGGTGCATTATCGCCGGGCTGGGGCGTGTGCCGCCTGCCATTGCCGGCATTATGGTGATTGTGCAGCCGGTGGCGTCCGCTCTTATCAGCTGGCCGGTCTTCGGTGAGGCACTGTCAGTGATGCAGTTTATCGGCGGCGGTCTGATTCTGGTCGCGTTGCTCGTCGCGCAAAGACGCCCGGCGCGTCGATAATTCTTTTTACGTCTCACAAAACTGTTGCACTGGCGTGTAAGTGGGTATGCTCAGCCCAAAGGTCACTCAGGTGGGAATACACATGAAATCATCTCTCTTTTCCGCGGCACTTTTGTCAGCGACAATGTTGGCTGGATGCGCGACGCAAACGGCCGTTGAGGCTCCGGCATCCGCAGCGCCATCTTACGGGCGCACAATTGTGACGCCGGTTCAGGCTGAAGACAGCTATTATACAACGGCGCAGGCACGCGTAGGCGCACGAGCCGAAGCGCGCGGCGCCGGTCAGGCGCGCAATGTCATCATTTTTGTCGGTGATGGTATGGGCATTTCCACCATCACGGCCGCGCGCATTTATGCTGGTCAGTCCCAAGGTCTGGACGGTGAGAGCTATCAGCTGACCATGGAAACCTTCCCGAATGTGGCGCTTTCCAAAACCTATTCTGACAACTTCCAGACGGCAGACAGCGCCGCAACAGCCGTTGCGATGATGTCTGGCGTTAAGACCGATTCCGGTACACTCGGCTTTGACCGGAATGTGCAGGCGGGTAATTGCGCAGCGTCTCTCGGTCATGAGGTTGAGTCGCTATTCAGCATGGCTGAAGCGCAGGATTTCTCAACGGGTGTTGTTTCAACGGCGCGCATTACTCACGCGACACCGGCAGCGACCTATTCGCACTCGCCATCGCGCGACTGGGAATTTGATGGCGCGGTTGGCGCGCAGGCAGAGCTTGGTTGCCGCGATATTGCTTCACAACTGATCGATTTTCCTGCCGGAGACGGGCTTGAGCTCGCTATGGGCGGTGGCCGCAGCAATTTCATGACGAACGAGCAGGCTGACCCTGAGTATGAAGGTCGTACAGGCCGCCGCGGCGATGGTCGTGACCTCGTAGCTGAATGGTCCGCTAAGTCTGACGATCACACCTTCATTTATGATCAGGCGGGGTTTGACGCGATCGATTTTGATTCAGACGTTCGCGTGCTTGGACTGTTCGAACCATCGCACATGCAGTTCGAACAGGACCGTCCGAATGATACGGCGGGCGAGCCGTCGCTTTCTGAGTTGACTGAGGCTGCGATCACGCGCCTCTCCCGCGATGAAGACGGCTTCGTGCTGATGATTGAGGGCGGCCGTATCGACCATGCTCACCATGGTGGCAACGCACACCGCGCGCTTGTCGATGCGGTCGCGTTCGATGATGCAATCCGCACCGCAGTTGAGATGACAGACGCGTCTGAAACCATGATCCTCGTTACGGCGGACCACAGCCACACAATGACGATTGCCGGTTATGCTGCGCGCGGCAACCCGATCCTTGGTCTGGCCCGCAGTGAGGTTGGTGCGCTGCTGCGTGCATCAGATGGTCGTCCTTACACGACACTCGGTTACGCGAACGGCCCGGGCGCGGTTTGTACAGCGGCAGATAATGGCGCATGCGAGCGGGGTGACCTGACCGATGTTGATGTCGAAGCGCCTGATTACCAGCAGCAATCTACCTACCCGATGGGATCTGAAACCCATGGTGGCGAGGATGTTGCCATCTTCGCAACCGGCGCAGGTTCTGAGCGCGTCGGCGGTGTGATGGAGCAGAACGAAATCTTCTTCGCGCTGGCGCAATCACTCGGTCTGATCGACTAGATTGTTATCAATCGAATTGAAAAGGGCAGGCCGTTAAGCCTGCCCTTTTTTTGTATTCGGTGCCTCTGAAAATCAGAAGCGCACTTTGCCGGAATTGATGTCGTCCACGATTTCGGCAGTGAGCGGCTCATACGTGTCAGACCCCGGCAGACGTACATAAACCGGATCATCGATCTGGCTGATGTCATAGCCCTGTTTGACGAGGTCCACCTTGCGATATTTCAGCGTGCCGGTGGTCTCCGGCTCCGGCTGGATACGGATGAAAATCGGGCGGGCATAGACAGGCAGTTGCTGGTCAACATGCGCCGCCAGTGCCTTGCCGTCAAAGCTGCGTCCCGGCTTCAGGTTCACGCCTGCCATGCCAGCGCGACCATCGGTTTCCGGCATCGCAACGCCATAAACGTTTGGAAGCTCCAGATCATCAAAGCTGGAAAGCGCTTCACCGACTTCGTTGGTGGAGACGTTCTCCCCCTTCCAGCGGAAAGTGTCGCCAATCCGGTCGACGAAATAGATGTAATCATGCTCGTCGCGCTTCATCAGGTCGCCTGTGCGGAACCACATATCGCCTGGCACGAATACGTCCCGCAGGATTTTCTTCTCGGTCTGTTTCGGGTCGTGATAGCCGTCAAAACGCTGACGCGGCGCATCGGCGATCTCACCAATCGCTTCGCCGGCTTCGTCGATATCGGTTTCGATGCAGAAGCCGTCTTCGCCGCGGATCGGTTTTTCTTCGGCAATGTCGAATTTCACAATGCGGGTTTTGATCTTGTCGCGCATATAGCCCGGCAGGCGGCCGACCGCGCCGATCTTTCCGTCGAAGTTTGAGAAGCTCACATTGCCTTCGGTCGATCCATAAAACTCAACCAGATGCGGAATGTTGAACCGCTCGACGAACTTCTCCCAGACCTCTGCGCGCAGGCCATTGCCGAAGCCTTTGCGGATGGTGTGCTGACGTTCCAAGGGATGCGGATCTGTCTTCACCAGATAACGGCACAGCTCGCCAATATAGGCAAAGGATGTCGCCTTATGCTTGACCGCATCATCCCAGAAGTTCGACGCGGAGAATTTGCGTGCGAGAATGAGCGTCGCGCCGGTTGTCAGCGCCTGACCGACGCCGCAAAGCCCGCCCGTCGCGTGGTAAAGCGGCAGGGTCACATAAATGCGGTCGCGCTCTGTAATGCCGACAGAATCCACAAATGCGCCGAGCATGCCGAGCACGCGGACCTGAGTGAGTTTCGCCGCCTTTGGCAGGCCCGTTGTGCCCGATGTGTAGACATAGAGGCATGTGTCGCGGCCACGAATTTCAGCACGGTGTGAACGATCCGGACGTGTAACGGGCAGGTCGGCCAGCAGCGGATCAATCGATGAGACACCTGCAAGGGTGCAATCAAGGCTCCACGGGACGATATCCTCGCCCAGCTGCTCTTTTGCGCTGGCGTACAGCTCTTCCTGTTCCGGGCCCATAACAATGGCGCGGGCGTTGGAAATGGAAACACAATGGGCAAGGCCTGCGCCCTGAAGCTGGTTATTGATAAGGGCTGTGACGATGCCGACTTTCGCCATACCCACCCAGAAGGCGATACAGTCAGGCTTGTTGTCCATGAAGAGGGCGACGGTATCACCGGCCTTGAAGCCCTGACCTATTGCCCAGTGAGCGTACTGGTTCGCGCGTTCTTCAAGTTCGCGATAGGTGTAGATTTTATCCTCGAAACGGATTGCGACATTGTCTTTGTGCTTATCGAACTTTTCTTCGAGTACATCTGCCAGACCAACCGGATCGTCCGGCTGATACATAGCCGCGCGCTTCAGCGCTTTTCGGACATTCGTGATGTAAATCCATTCACGTTTGATCGTGTCCAGAAAGCCGATCATGCTTTTCTCCCCGAGTATTTTGTAAGTATCGAGAAGTAGATTAACAGGTCGGCGCAGCTTGTCGATTGCTCCTTGCCGCGGCACTTCGGCTATTCGCTGAAATGTGAACTCATGAGGCAGGCAGAGTTGTTCTGCGAATGTGAATCACGCGAACTAGACGCAGCAATTTGAAACCGCTCGTATGAGCGCTGATTTTACGAGGGCACGATGTCTCTGACGCTTTACGGTCTGAAAAACTGCGATACCTGCAAGAAGGCGCTGAAAAGCCTTGAAGCTGCGGGCAAACAGGTGAGCTTTGTCGATATCCGCGCTGAGGCTGATCTAGCCGCCAAGGTGCCGGGCTGGCTGGATGCGGCTGGTGCCAAGGCGCTCGTCAATAACCGCTCCACAACATGGCGCGGTCTTTCCGACGATGACAAAGCAAAAGCTGAAACAGACGAAGTCTCCGGCCTGCTGATTGCCAATCCAACGCTGATCAAACGCCCGGTCATCGAAGCGGGCGATAGCGTTTATATCGGCTGGACAAAGGCCGTTGAAGGCGAACTGACTTGATGACGGCAACCTATCGTTGCCTAGCTGCACGCCTCAATGCGTGAGAGCTGCATTTCGAAGGGGCCATCTTCGCCGTCATAAATGATCAGCCCGATCTCCACGACTTCGCTCGCATCGAATACCGCATTGGGCAGTTTGCGTCCCCAGATGGAGGCTTCCAGATTGGAAAGGTTCAGAACGCCCGTGCCCCATTCGCCTTCTGGTGCGCCTTCAATCGGACCTCGAAAGGCTATGCGGCGTCCAAATGACCGCGCATTCGTGCGCAAGGTGATGGAGTAGGCGCGGGCATCGCGTTTCATGTGGACGCGCAGTTCCTGCGCCCCCGCCATTGCGCCGCGCGGTACATCCAGCCTGAGTGAGCTGAACCCACCACCATTTGTGTTCGTGCTGCCGACGAAAACCAGAGCGCCGTCCTGAAGTGCAGAGCCGCCAGATGATCGCCCACCCATGACATTATCATTCACGATTTGCCACGGATTTTGCGTGTCCGCTTCTGTGTGCTCCACGAGCGTCGTGCAGGTCATCGTATCGGCTCTCACAGGTAGTCCGGCAATCAAAGCTGCCAGCAGGATCAGAAAGGAAAAGCGCATAGGGCCTCCTGTTTATTCCTTTATTACGAGCCTGCGGCGCATGCGGATCATCGAACGAAAAAGACGAGAGCAATTCGTGACGGACCGCGACATTCAGTTAGCGCTCGATCAGGGCGTGATCGCGCCCGGACGCAATTTATTCACCGCTTCTACGACACCGTTGGACACAAAAAATAGCGTATAGTCACCGCCGGTTTCCAGGAAACAAAAATGACCATCTCCCGCCGCATGTGTTTCCAGATCGGCCAGAAAATCTGACATCAGGTTTTCATCGACCCAGTCGTTATTAACCCGCGCCGTAAGTTCTCTGGACTGGCCGTTGATTGTATAGCTCACCGTGCAGGTTTGTTTGCGGATATCAAAATCGTCGGAGAGGTCTGTAACAAGGTCTGGCTGTCTAACAATGTCTACAATTGGCTGTAGCGCCGCTGCATAATCACCCGGGCCTGAAAGGGCTTCAAAGTCAAAATTCCAACCCTGATCTGAAATGCCTTCAGCATAAACTGCAAGCAATTCGCCATACGGATCTTCAAGATAACGGCGACGATCGAGATGGCCGATGAGTTCGTCGACGCTGCGGCCCGGCGCCATACTTATTCCGGCGAGTTCAAGTTGCCGGATCTGAGATTGGAGCGTTTTGAGGTCCTCCGCCCAGACCAGCGTCGGATCAGACGCAGGCGATTCAGTGCTTTTCAGGTTTGAGGTTGTCTTCAAAATATCCTTTGCGAACCAGATAATTGTGCCAACTGACGCAGTAAGGAAAATAATCGGAAGCACCCAGCCAGACGCATCCGCCTTCGTGGACGCTGCCATGGATACCCCGAGATACCCAACGAAAACACCAACGCCCACGCCGAGTACTGAAATGGCGCATGAGAACAATGTGTCGAAGAGATTAGGCTTCACGGGAAAGACGTCACTCTGATTGTGGTTCGGTTGACCGCCCGTTTGACAGCGCAGCAGAACAATTGCGCTAGCTGCGAACCAGTTCGTGGATGGCTTTCAGCTGGGAGAGCAGACCTTCTGCAGCATCAAGCGGCAGGCAGCTCGGGCCATCGCAAAGCGCTTTGTCTGGGTCGGTGTGGAACTCAAGGAAGACACCATCCGCGCCAGCAGCGACCGCTGATTTAGCAATGATTGGAACGCCCTCGCGCCGGCCGCCTGTAGACCCGCCCGCTGTGCGCGGGTCTGCGCCCGGAAGCTGAACAGCATGGGTCGCATCAATCGTAACAGGTACGCCGAGCGCCTTCATCGCCGGAATGCCGAGCATGTCGACGACGAGGTTGTTGTAACCGAAGCTTGCGCCGCGTTCACACAGAAGCGTCGGGTTATTCTTCGTGACTTCGCCAACTTTGGTGATGATGTTTTTGCAATCCCATGGCGCAAGGAACTGGGCTTTCTTCACATGCAGCCAGCCGCCTGCGGCTTCTACCGCCTGCGCGCCCTCAACGACGAGGTCGGTCTGGCGGCAAAGGAAAGCAGGAACCTGCAGAACTTCGGCGACTTCGCAGACCGTCTCTGCCTGACCCATCTCGTGATAGTCAGTGACAACTGGTGTGCCGAGTTCAGCCTTCACCTTGGAAAGGATTTCAAGACCGTCCTGAAGACCCGGGCCGCGATAGGATGTGATGGAAGAGCGGTTCGCTTTGTCCCAGCTTGCCTTGAAAATGTAAGGCAGGCCGAGCTTCTCGCACACGGCTTTAAGGTGCGCGCCGACCGTCATCGCCAGCTCTTCATTTTCCAGAACGTTCAGCCCTGCCATCACGACAAGCGGGTGACCTTCGCCAATGGAGATGCCGTATTTTTCAAGGGAAAGGGTGCTCATGAGGCGAACCTTCTGTTGATTGGTATGTTTGCGCAGTCACATGCCTCAAAACGGCGGTGAGGTGAAGGGGGTGGCCCTTAGTATTGCCAGAAGCGCGGGGTCAGAACGACGAAGATCGTCAGAAGTTCGAGGCGTCCGAATATCATATTGATCGAGCAGACCCATTTCGCGAACGGCTCAAGGTCCTGGAATGTGCCCGATGGCCCGAAGATAGGGCCAAGACCTGGGCCAACGTTTGAGATAGACGTCGCAGCCGCTGACAGGGATGAGATCGTATCAAGGCCGGTGAGGGACAAGAGAACGGTCGAAACCGAGAAGACGAACAGATAGAGGAAGATGAAAATCATCACCGACAGAAGCACGTCGTCGCGCACAGGCTGGCCCGCATAACGCACCACCATAATCCGGTTCGGGCTGAGCATCTGGCGCGTATAGGTCCAGATGGTGCGCAAGAGGATTTCGACGCGGAACACGTTCATGCCACACGCCGCAGATCCTGCGCAGCCGCCAAGGAACATCAGGGTGAAGAACACAATCTCTGGCAGGCTGCCCCATTGGCCATAATCGGTGGAGGCGTATCCTGTGCCAGTAAGGACTGAGATAACGCTGAAGACCGTATCCCGGAACAGATGCTCGTCATACCGGATGAAGGCCGTCTGCGGATGGAAGCGGACGCAGATATAAAGTATGGCGACGGCCACCACGACGATCATCAGATAGAAGCGTGGCTGCGGGTCCTTCCAGAGGTTTCTGACACGCCCATGCATCATCAGAACCATGGTTCCGAATGGCAGGCCCGCCACGAACATGAAGACGATACAGACCTCGATAATGCGTGAATCTGCAAACTTGCCCATGGAGGAGTCAGAGGTTGAAAACCCGCCCGCGGCCATGGTCGTCATGGCATGGTTTACCGCATCGAACGTGCCCATGCCGGCGAAGACATAGCAAATACCGCACAGCACGGTGAGGCCGATATACAGCCAGACAATCTGGCTCGCGATTTCGGCGACGTGTGGCAGGAAGCGGCCCGAGACATCTGAGGATTCGGCCTGAAACAGCTGCATACCACCAACTCGCAGCATCGGCATGATGGCAATTGCTGTCACGATAATGCCAACCCCGCCAATCCATTGCAGAATGGACCGCCAGAGCAAAAGCCCTCGCTGTTCATTGTCGAGCCCGGTCATGATGGTCGCGCCGGTCGTGGTCAGGCCGGATACGGTCTCGAAAACGGCATCGGTGAAGCTGAAGCCGAGCGCGAGAAACGGGAAGGCCGCCGCAAGCGGCAGCACGACCCAGACAAGCGCGGTTAAGAGGAAGGCCTCGCGCGGGCCGGTCCTCGGTTTTTCGCTGCCTGAGGCGATCGCGATAATGGCGCCAATACCAAAAAGCACGAATGCGGCGAGACCAAACACACCCCATGTCTCAATGCCGGAAAAAACGTCCACAATGGCGCATGGCACCATCGCCCCGCCTGTGAGCATTAGGAGCTTTCCCAGAGCAGAGAGGATTGGCTGTAGCTGCATGCTGCGAAGGCGCCTTTAATTGCGGCGGGCAGTCTCGTGAGGGCTGTCGAGCGAGAAGGCCGGAATGGTCACATCAAACTCGATACCATCTTCGCGGCGCATTCCATAGCGTCCAACCATAACGCCAGACGGTTCGTTTAGCGGGCAGCCGGACACATAGACAAAGCTCTCACCTGGCGCGAGCACAGGCTTTTCACCGACAACGCCTTCGCCATCGACCACCTGACGGCGGCCGCGTGCATCGGTGATTTCCCAATGCCGGTTCACAAGCTGGATGGTATGATCGACATTGTTTTCGATCTGAACCGTGTAACGCCAGAGATATTCATTGTGCTCAGGGCTGGATTCGTCGTCCACGTATTCCGGGAAGACGCGCACCATGACACCCCAGGTCTCCGCCTCATAAGGGAAGACCGCGTCATCCTCAAAGTTCATGGCTTACTCCCCTAGTGCCGAATCCAGTGCCCGGATGAAATCTTCCGTCAGATCTTCGACATCTTCAAGCCCGATCGAAATACGAATCCATGAGGCATCAAGGCCCATGCTCGCTTGCTCTTCGACAGGAACGGCGCGGTGTGTTGTGGTGGACGGGTGGCAAGCCAGAGATTTCGCGTCGCCGAGATTGTTGGAAATGCCAACAAGTTCAAGTGCGTTGAGGAAGCGGAACGCCGCCTCCTGACCGCCAGCCAGTGAAATTGCCATCATTGTGCCGCCAGATTTCATCTGTTTTGCATGCACGTCGTAATGCGGGTGATCCTTGCGGCCCGGATAACGGATTGCGCGCAGAGCCTTATGGTCTGCGATGCGATCAGCCACGATTGCTGCATTTTCAGACTGTTTCGCAACGCGCAGCGGCATGCTCTCAAGACCTTTGAGAACAACCCACGCGTTGAACGGCGAAAGCGATGGACCTGTGTGACGGATATACGGGTCGATAATCTCTTCCATATCCTTTTGTGGGCCCAGAATAGCGCCCGCCAGAACACGGCCGCCGCCATCCATATGTTTGGTGCCGGAATAGAAGACCCAGTCAGCGCCAAGCTCGAACGGGCTTTGCAGCATGGAGGTCGCAAACACATTGTCCACGATGAGCTGTGCGCCAGCCTTGTGCGCGAGCTCTGCAACAGCTGCGATGTCGACCGCGTCGTTCAGCGGGTTGGCCGGGCTTTCCACCAGCACGAGCTTTGTTGGCTTGGAGAGGGCGCGCTCCCAGGCTTCCATATCCATGCCGTCGACGAATTCTGTCTCGACACCGAATTTTGGAAGCTGGTTTGCGATCAGCCAGCGACACGAGCCGAACAGCGCATTTGCGCCAACAACGCGGTCACCTGCCTGAACAGGCGCGAACAGAAGAGACGACATTGCGCCCATGCCGGACGCCATAGTGCGGCAGGCCTCAGCGCCTTCCATCAGGCGCAGACGCTCTTCCAGCATGGCGACGGTCGGGTTGTTGTAACGCGAATAGACATAGCCCGGAATCTCTCCGGCCATTCGGGCCTGCGCCTGTTCAGCAGAATCATACATATAACCAGAGGTGAGAATCAGCGCTTCTGATGTCTCGCCCCATTGGGTACGTTCTATGCCGCCATGGACGAGATTTGTCGCCGGGCGGTATTTAGGCGTGTTACCGGAGGTCATGAGCGTAAAGCCTTTTCAATTTCCAAGGCGCGGGCATAGAGACTTGCCTTGGCGGTCGTCAAGGTGAAGGTTGGTTGAGGTATATAATAAACGAGTCGGACCTGACAGTGAGTTTTCCAGACGGCATTCTAGCAGATCATCAGATTGAAGCAGCCATTGCAAACGGGATGGTGCGCTCGGACGCCCCGTTCGCGCCGCTGCAAGTTCAGCCAGCGAGCATTGATCTGCGCCTTGGCACGAAAGCCTATCGCCTGCGCGCTAGCTTCCTACCGAACGGGCGGACAGTCGAAGAGTGCCTGACAGATGACATCGTCATGCACACGGTCGATCTGAGCAATGGCGCAGTTCTGGAGACGGGCTGTGTCTATCTCGTACCGCTGCAGGAGTATGTGTCTCTGCCTGAAGGCGTGACGGCGACAGCCAACCCGAAAAGCTCGACAGGCCGTATCGATGTGTTTGTGCGCCTGATCGCAGACGGCGTTTCCCGCTTTGACGGGATTCCGGAAGGCTATGATGGCCCGCTTTACGCAGAAGTCAGTCCACGGACATATTCGGTTCTGGCGCGTCCCGGTGACCGGCTGCTTCAGATGCGGTTTCGGTCCGGTGAGCACACGCCGACCAATTCACTCGATTTTTCAATTCATCTGGAACCGCTGCAGGATGGTCTGATCGGCTATCGCGCCCGTCGTCATGCCCGCGTGCTGGATCTCTCCAGAGTGGGTGGCCACCGGATTGATGATTATTGGGAGCCGGTATTTGCCCGCAATGGCCGGCTTATTCTTGATCCGGATGAATTCTACATTCTCGCCTCGAAAGAGTTTGTAACCATTCCGGTTGATCGCGCCGCAGAGATGGCTCCGATTGCGCCGGACCTCGGAGAATTTCGCGCTCATTATGCAGGCTTTTTTGATCCTGGCTTTGGCTGTGACGGCGTTTCAGGCCGCGCTGTGCTGGAAGTGAGGGGCCGCGACGTGCCGTTTATCCTCGAGCATGGCCAGCCGGTCGGGCGTCTGGTGTTTGAGCCTATGTCAGCGCTGCCGCGCGCGCCATACGGTACTGAGGGCTCCAACTATCAGGGGCAGGGGCTGAAGCTCTCCAAGCATTTCGCCTGATCGTCCGACTTGTGATATAAATCGCCGCTATGAGTTATGATGTTGGCCGCGGTGATCTTGTACTTTGCGTCAATGCAGCCCCGAACCATGTGACGGGCGAGCCTGTGCCACTGATCGCGGGTGAAACCTACACCGTCTACGATCTCTGGCTATTTGCCTGCCCGTGCGGGCGCTCTGATGCCTTGTTAGATGTTGGTGTCGGCTTTGCCTGGTGCCAGTCTCGCTTTCGTCTCCTGCCAAAACCGAAGGCGAAAGAAAAGCGCCGCAAAGTCTCAGTGCCGAAAGAGCTTGAAAAGGTCGACTAGCGCAAAAAAGAACCCCGCTCGTCGCAAAACGAACAGGGCTCTGGTGTGATCTCTCAGTAAAAATTAGCTGCGGATGACGACGCCGATCCAGCCCATACCGTCATAGCCTTCATAGCCGGTGGTGCGGGCGAAATAGATATGCTTTTCGCCGCTGGTATAGCTGCCCATATTGTCTCCGCCCATTTGCAGATCGAATTTCTGAGCAATGCCCTGACCGTCTGACGCGGCAATGCAGTAATGATCGTCATTCAGAAGAAGAACGCGTGTTGTCTTCCATTCTACCGGTGTGAATGGCGGTTCTTCGGCAACAACCGAGTGCCCCTGCGCCGACCAGTCAAAATGTACACCCAGAACGCCGAGAATTTTACCTGTGCGCTCTCCGCCTTCGCGAACAGCGGTCGCGTAAGTCAGAATACGGGAGTTATAATCGTCTGAGTGATAGACGCGGCTGACGACATAATCGTCACCGGAGTTTGTGCTCATGGCCTGCTGATACCACGGCTCGTCGGCTGCACTCCGGCCCACAAAGTTGCGGGCCTGAGAGTTCGCGCAGGCGAACAGCTTGCCGCTAGTGTCGACGAGAACGAGGTCTTTATAGACGGTGTAATAGCGGTGGATGACGCCAAGGCGCTTCTGCGCAAATGACTGAGCCTCGCGGTTCTCAGGGTGGGCCAGAGCCTCCCAGAATGCTGTATCAGTCGCCCACCAGCGCACGTCTGCGGTGCGTTCAAACAGGTTGCGAACGATCAGCTGAACGGTAGACAGCGCGATATCTTTCATACGTTGATCGCCGAGTTGCTTGGCGACCTCAACCGTGTGCTCGAGTGGCGGCACGACGACTTGCTCGAAACGCTCGGCAGCCTGTTTGGCCTGATCAGCCAGATTCTTGACTTCGCCCGCGACAACTTCAAAGCCTTTGCCGGCTTCGCCGACACGTGCTGCTTCAATCGTCGCATTCAGCGCCAGCAGCTTTGTGCGGTCTGCAATTTCGCGGTTCTGACGTGAAAATCCGAACACGGAATTTTTGAGGTCTTCAAGGCTGGCATCAATGCCGCGCTCGCTGACGTCAGATTGCTTTACTTCGATGGATGTGTGTGTTTTTGCGCCATAGCTTATGTCGCGCTTGGCTGCGCTAAAACTGTTCATTCTGCCCTCACCAACCAGTTGATCCTGATCTCCCTTCGAAAGTACTCGCACGAAATACTGGAAAATCTATTAATCGACGGCAGATGAGTTTGAATTGAATACTTAACGGCAGGAGCGAAAATCTTAAGTTGCAATCACCCGAGATTTCGGGTGATTGCGAAAAACATGTTTAGTTTCTGACGTATCAGGTCAGGTTTAGCAGGTCGGGGTCGCCGCCTTGAGCTGCGGTATTTACTGTAACTGTTCTTTCAACAGCAAAACGTTGCAAGTAATGTGGGCCACCTGCTTTCGGCCCGGTACCTGACAGACCTTCGCCGCCGAACGGCTGGACGCCGACGACTGCGCCGGTCATGGACCGGTTCACATATGTGTTGCCGACTTTCACCGCATCGCGCACTTCCCGCGAGAAGCTTTCAAGGCGCGAGTGGATGCCGAGCGTCAGACCATAGTCTTTCGCTTCGAGTTGCGGCGCGACCTTGTTGAGACGATCCGGGTCATATCGCACGACATGAAGTACAGGGCCGAAGACCTCGCGCTCCATGCTTTCAATATTCTTCATCTCGATCAGTGTCGGGAAGAAGAAGGTTTGCTTCTCCGGCAGGTCTTCCGGTGCGACACGTTTCAGGATTTTTGCATTCTTGCCGAGCCCGTTCAGATAATTGACCAGTGTCGTTTCAGCGTCCTTGTCGATCACAGGACCAATATCGGTTGAAGGCAGGGCAGGGTCGCCAAGCTGAAGCTCATCCATGGCGCCTTTAATGCCGTCAATGAGCATGTCGGCGGTGTCGTCTGGCAGGTAAGCGATGCGCAGTGCAGAGCAGCGCTGGCCGGCAGAACCGAATGCAGAGCTGACAATGTCATCAATGACCTGTTCGCGCAGGGCGGTCGTGTCGACGAACATGGCGTTCATGCCGCCGGTTTCGGCGATCAGCGGAAGGATTGGGCCTTCGCGGTCTGCGAGTGTCTTATTGATCAGACGGGCAACTTCGGTGGAACCTGTGAAGCAGACGCCGCCAAGATCTTTATGCTTGGTCAGCGGCGCGCCAATGGTTTCGCCATCACCCGGAAGCAGGTGAAGCACGCCTTTTGGAACCCCTGCCTCAAGGAACAGCTTCACGGCCTCAAACGCGGTGAAAGAGGTTTGCTCGGCGGGCTTGGCAATGACGGCATTACCCGCCGCAAGCGCCGCTGCAACTTGGCCGGTGAAGATCGCCAGCGGGAAGTTCCATGGCGAGATGCAGACAAACGTGCCGCGGCCATGAAGGCTCAGATGGTTTGTCTCACCCGTTGGTCCCGGCAGGCGCGTTGGCTGGTTGAAGTGGGTTTCGGCCTCGTGCGCGTAATAGCGGCAGAAATCGACGGCTTCTCGCACTTCGGCCACGCCGTCGGCCAGCGTTTTGCCGCCTTCGCGAGACATGAGTGCGATGAAGAAGTCCATATTCTCTTCAAGCTTGTTGCCCATTTCGCGCAGAATGTCCGCGCGGGCAACGCCGCCTTTCTCATCCCAGACAGGCTGAGCTTTTTTCGTGGCTTCAAACGCTTTCTCGATATCCTTTGGTCCGGCCCATTTCATCTTACCGATCACGCGCGAAAGATCATGCGGGCAGAGCACATCATGCTTGCCATCTGTGCTGGATTTGCCGTCCACGATAGGGCCGCCTTTGCGCGGCATGGATTTATCCAGCTTTGCAATAGATTCGGCAATCGTGTCGCGCGATGACTTCTCCGACAGGTCGAGACCTTTGGAGTTGCGGCGGTCTGCACCGAACAGGGCAGGCGGGCGCGCAATACGCGGGTGGCGGCGATTGCCTGCCTCGATAAGTGCAATGCCGTCATAGACAACGTCGTCTACGGGCACGTCTTCATCGAGGAAGGTGTTCACGAATGATGAGTTGGCGCCGTTCTCCAGAAGGCGGCGGACCAGATATGGCAGAAGGTCTTTGTGTGCGCCGACGGGCGCGTAAACGCGTACGCGGTTGGCTTCGCCCGCGGCTTTGTAGAGCGCTTCGCCCATGCCGTGCAGGCGCTGGAACTCGTAATTTTCGACGTTCAGTTCTTCGGCCATCAGGCGGACGGCTGCGAGCGTGTGCGCATTGTGCGTCGCGATCTGCGGATACAGCTTTGGCGAGGCCTTCATGAGAAGGCGTGCGCAGTGCAGATAGTGAAGGTCGGTTGCATCCTTGGTCGTGAAGACCGGGAAGTCTTCAATGCCTTCATTCTGGGCGTGCTTGATTTCAGTGTCCCAGTAGGCGCCTTTCACGAGGCGCACCATGATGCGACGATCAGTTTCTTCGGCGAGCTTGTGCAGACGTTCGATCACCAGACCTGCGCGCTTTTGATAAGCTTGTACGGCGAGGCCGAGGCCGCGCCAGCCCTCAAGCGATGGTTCGCGGGCAAGGCGGTCAATGATCTGCATCTGAATGACGAGGCGGTCAGCTTCTTCGGCATCAAGACAGAGGTGAATGCCGCGCTTGTGCGCCATTTCGCAGAGTTCCAGAACGCGCGGATAAAGCTCTTCCATCACGCGATCGGTCTTCACAGCCTCGTAACGCGGGTGGAGTGCAGACAGTTTGACGGAGACGCCGTTTTCAAGTTCCGGCGGATGGCCTTCTGTCGCGTCATCAATCGCACGAATGGAGGATTTGTAGGACTCCATATATCGGTCAGCATCAGCCGCTGTGCGTGCGCCTTCGCCGAGCATGTCGAAAGAGAAGGTTGCTGCATCGTCTTCGCGGATCATTTTTTTACCGCGCTTGATGGCAGCAGACACATTGCGACCCAGCACGAATTGTTCGCCCATAATCCGCATGGCCTGCATCATCGCGGTCCGGATGACAGGCTCGCCGCTTTCACGAACAAGGCCCTGAACGAACTTGGCCGGGCTGCGTACAGCATCGGCAGATGGGCCGATCACGCGACCTGTCAGCATGAGGCCCCAGGTGGAGGCGTTCACGAGCCAGCTCTCGGATTGGTTCAAATGAGAAGACCAGTCACCGGATCGCATCTTCTCGGCGATCAGGTCATCACGGGTTTCGGCGTCGGGGATGCGCAGCAGCGCTTCAGCCAGACACATCAGCGCGATGCCTTCCTGATTGGAAAGGCCGAACTCTTCCAGGAAGGATTCCATAATACCTTTGCGCTTGGCGTTGGTGCGGGCGATCTGGACAATTTCCTGACCTATACGCACTGCCTCTTTGCGCTGGCCTTCGCTCACTGGAGGGCGATCAAGAAGATCAGCTACGACCTCTTCCTCACGTGCGTGCTTGAACTCATCGATCTGATTCCAAACATCAGAGGCTTTGGTCATACTTTTCTCTCCTTGCACTAATTCAGTACTAATCTTGCCCCGAAGGACCGTGACTTCAAGGGTTTGCGGTCTTACTCGCGGCAAAACACGAAAGCGGATTTCTGCGCTGACTGTGTGAACGCAAACGCATAAACATTGTTCAGATATTTGCGCTTGGGGCTGCTTCGTGCGAAACGCTGCCTTGCTTTTGCCTTCCTGATTTGGAACAGCTTATCTCCTGTTTCTGATCGCCGGTTTTTTCGGGAGAGTTCTGATGAAAATTATGCTCGTCACAGACGCTTGGGCACCTCAGGTGAACGGCGTTGTTCGAACCCTCAACCGTGTGATCGAAGAATGCGAAGCGATGGGGCACGAGTTCGAGGTTGTCTCACCAGCTGACGGTTTCAAAACCATCCCGCTTCCGACATACAATGAGATTCAGCTCGCGCTTGGCGCCAAGAAGGCGATCATTGAGCGCTTTAACGAGTTTGAGCCGGCTGCGGTACACATCGCGACAGAAGGCACGCTGGGTATGGCGGCGCGATCCATGTGCCTCAAAATGAAGTTCCCATTCACAACCAGCTACCACACGCGCTTTCCAGAATATGTGTCCGCGCGTTTCCCGGTGCCGCTCAGCTGGGGCTATGGCTTTATGCGCTGGTTCCACCGCTATTCCGGCCATGTGATGGTCGCAACGCCATCCATGCGCGAAGAGCTTGAAGAGCACGGCTTCGGCAATGTTGTTGCCTGGTCGCGCGGCGTGGACACAGATCTTTTCCATCCGGATAAACGCGAAAACATGCCGGACCCGTTCGAAGGCATGGAGCGCCCGATCTATCTCAATGTTGGCCGTGTGGCGGTTGAGAAGAATATCGAGGCGTTTGTTGAGCTCGATCTGCCGGGCACAAAAGTCGTTGTCGGCGATGGTCCGCAGCGTGAAGAGCTTCAAAAGAAGTATCCGGAAGTGAAATTCCTCGGCGCGAAGTTTGGTGACGAGCTGGCAGCCTGCTTTGCTCATTCAGACGTTTTCGTTTTCCCAAGCCTGACGGATACATTCGGTCTGGTTATCCTTGAGGCCATGGCGGCCGGTACGCCGGTGGCGGGATACAACGCGCCAGGGCCGAAAGACCTGATTCCGGGCTCTAACGCGGGCGTTGTGTCGGATGACCTGCGTGAAGCAGCTCTTGGCTGTCTGGAGATGAAGCGCGAAGACTGCCGCAAATATGCCGAAGGCTATTCATGGCGGGCCTGCGCAGAGACCTTCATTACCAATCTGGAGCCACTGCCGACGCCGGAACGTCGCCGCTTCTGGAACCGGTTACGCCGTCTGCGTCGCCGCCGCGAACGTGATCAGGAAAGCGTTCTGTAGGAACCGGCGCTCAGTCACGAGAGTTAAGATAGGCAGGGCTTTGGCTCTGCCTTTTTTCTGGGCGAATTTCCTGCAAATATGCCGCATAGAAGGACCATTCTTCCAGATTGAAATAAAACATTGGAATACTATTCTCTTTGGTGCTAATGCCGCGCTAAATTCAACTGCGAAGACCAAAATGAGTGATATTTCTGCCCCTTCAAACCTGCAGGTCGAGGATGAAAACACCTTGAAACACAAATGGTATGAAGACGTATTTGCTATCCTGCTAGGCGCCCTGTTCATCGGCATGGGCGTCACTGTGTATTCCGAAGCCATGCTTCTGACGGGCGGCGTTGCGGGCATGTCGCTGATCCTCTCCTACATTGCGCCGCTTAGCTTCGGTGCATTCTTCTTCCTGCTGAACCTGCCATTCTATCTTCTGGCGATCCTTCGTATGGGGTGGGAGTTCACGCTGAAGACCGTGGTCGCGGTGACTTTGGTTTCAATCTTTCCGAACCTGGTGACTGGCTGGATCGCAGTTGAAACATTAAGCCCGCTTTTCGCGGCCATTCTTGGCGGCGCGATGATCGGCATGGGCATGATTGCACTGTTCAGGCATGGCGCAGGCATTGGCGGCGTCAGCATTCTGGCGCACTTCCTTCAGGAGAAGGGCATTATGCGCGCCGGCTGGGTGCTCTTGTCTATTGATGCCGTCATTCTTGTTGCCTCAGCATTTGTGCTGCCGCTGACCAATCTGGTCTATTCGGTTGTTGGCGCTGTCGTGCTGAACCTGATGGTCGGAATTAACCACCGCCCGGGCCGATATTTCGGGCGCTAAACGTATTCACAATTTTCGTGATACCCGGCTATCTTAAATTGACAATATCACTAAATAGGTCATGCTCACCCTCATAACTCTGCCTGCCGCACACGATAGCGGCAGAGGCATATGAGGGAGGAATTATGTACTGGAAAATGCTTGCAGCCTCTGCGGCTGCATTGAGCTTTGGCATGGCTGCACATGCTGGCCATCATGAAGACGGCGAGATGCATGGGCATGTGCCTGCCGTTGGTTACACCCCGACTGACCTGATCGACACCGCTATTGTTGAAACGCCAAATGGTCGCCTCGTCGGCGAAGATATGGGCGATTATCACGCGTTTCGCGGCATTCCTTATGCTCAGCCGCCTGTAGGTGACCTTCGCTGGCACGCGCCCCAGCCAGTAGAGCCTTGGACGGGTGACCGCACCGTCATCGAGTTTCAGGCGCCTTGTGTGCAGCCTGCGATCGCTGACCCGAGCCTGCCAAATGGCGGCGGTGTCGTTGGCGTAAAATCCGAAGATTGCCTCTATATGGAAGTTTACGCGCCAGAGAATGCGGAGAATGCGCCTGTCATGCTCTGGATGCATGGTGGTGCAGCCTTTCTGGGCGCGGGCCATCTTGGCTCTTATCATGGTGAGGCCAATGCTGCGAACGGGGTAATCACCGTATCCATCAACTATCGACTTGGTCCGCTTGGCTATTTCGCTCATCCCGCGTTGACGGCAGAAGGTGGCCCGACGGGCGACTTCGCGATGATGGATGCTGTTGCAGCGCTTGAATGGATTCAGGAGAATATTTCCTCCTTCGGTGGCGACCCAGACAATGTCACTATTGCCGGTCAGTCGGCTGGCGGCGTTATGGTGATCAACCTTCTCTCCATTCCGTCGGCTGAAGGCCTGTTCGATAAGGCGATTGTCCAGTCCGGCGCATTCGTGTCTCCGGGCCGGGAACTCACTGCCGCTGAGCAGCTCGGCGTGGAAGGCATGGCGACCTTGGATGTACCTGCGGATGCGACAGCTGACATGCTGCGCAGCATCTCGGCTCAGTCGCTGACTTACAATCCGGCGCTGCGCCGCGGTATCTCTGGCGCAATTGATGGCACGTTCAATACGGTCTCACCGCGCGCAGCGATGGATGCCGGGCGCGAGGCTGATGTGCCGGTTCTGGTCGGTTCAAACATGGGCGAAGGCGGTTTCTCCCGAGCGACCCAGCTTGCCGCAGAAACGGGTGATGAGGGCGCGCCAGCCTTCCTCTACCACTTCCGCTATATGCCTGAATTCCGCGAGGCCGCCTGGGGCAACGGCCCGATCCACTCTGCCGAACTGATGTACACATTCGACTCGCTTAAAACCTCAAGCTGGGGCGCTGGTCGCACCACTGTAGAAGACGAGGCCTATGCCGACATTGTGAATTCCTGCTGGACCAATTTCATGCATATGAATCCGTCATCCACCACGATTACCTGTAATAACGGGTTTGAGTGGCCAGCTTACACGCCGGAATCCGGCGCGGTGGCCGTGTTTGATGAAGAGATCACTGTAGGGGATGCTTCCACCATTCCTGACGGCCCACAAAGCTAGACAACCAGCTCCTCCCCAGACGTCCCTCGACGTCTGTTCTGCAGGACGCCCCATCCCGTTTTCTTCATCGCGGGGTGGGGCGTTTTGATTTTCACGGTTTCGGTCGCAGGGCCGTCAAATCGCAGCTGATACGATTGATCTTTTTAGTGGGTTTCTTCTAAGCTGATGAAAAGAGGGGGAAATCTATGATCAAGACAGCAATAGCCGCATTCGGGTTCCTTGCGCTAAGCAGTGGCGCAGCTTTCGCGGACGGGTGCGCAACAACATCGTCAGAATCAGTTTCATTCGGCGACAATATCGCTGAGGCCGTCGCGATAGGCGACGACTGCGCCAATAGCGTGGCACTGATCATTGTGCGCGATGGTGATGGCGCGCCTTTGTATTCGCACGCGACACCAGCGCGGTATCTCTTCGGTTTCTATGAAGTGACTGACGAGCGCAGCATGGCAGATTTTCTGGATGAGCTGATCGGCGTTCGGTTTGGCGGTGGCGCATTCACAAGTTCAGAGCTTCCTGAATGGCCGGAGGGTGCAGACTTCCCGGGTGGTGAGTTCCCGTTTTATCCGGAAGAGTGGGTGGATCGCGGCGAGTATCTGCGTTTTCAAAGCATGGATGCGCCGGTCTGGTGTCACGTTCAGGGGCAGGAAAGCTCGGCCTGCCTGATTATTGATGGCGACCGCTTGTACAAGATTGGTGTGCAGACCTTCCCGGGATAACCGGGAAGAGCCGCTTCAAGTTCGCTTCTAAATGCCGTCTGGAAAATTCGTCGCCAGCCGGATGAGAAGGTCGCGGCCTGTTTCCAGCGTATCATCGTTAAAATCGTATTCAGGGTGGTGTAGCGGTTTGGTTTCAAGCCCTGCACCCAGCCAGATGTAGGCGCCGGGGACTTCCTGCAGCATGAGCGAGAAATCTTCTGATGCCATGCTCGGCCGGAAGCCGGTGTCGACATGGTCCGCGCCGACCAGCTCACTTGCGACTCGTCGGGCATAGTCGGCCTCGGCTGGCGTATTGATGGTGCTCGGATAGCCTTCCTCATACGCAAGGCTGACGCTGACACCGTGGGCGCCGCACACAGCTTCTGCGACATGCAGCATCTCGGCGCGAATAAAGTCGCGCACCTCGCCGGAGAAGCAGCGCACTGTGCCCATCACCTTCATCTCTTCAGGGATAACGTTGAATGTGTGCCCGCCATGCATTTGGGTGATCGTCAGAACTGCGGGGTCGTGCGGGCTGATCTTGCGGCTGACAATCGTCTGTAGCGCGAGGACGAGTTCGGCTGCCGTGGTGACCGGGTCCTTCGTCGTCTCCGGCATGGCAGCGTGCCCGCCCACGCCCTTCAGCGTGAAGGTGAAGCTATCATATGACGCCATCATCGGGCCTGGCTGAACGGCGATCCGCCCGGCAGGCAAGCCTGGCCAGTTGTGAAGCGCAAATACAGCGTCGCACGGGAATAGCTTGAACAGGCCTTCCTCCACCATGCGCTTGCCGCCGCCGAAATTTTCTTCAGCCGGCTGGAAGATGAAATGTATGGTGCCCTTGAAATTACGTGATGCCGCGAGCGCCTCAGCGGCGCCGATCAGCATGGCTGTGTGCCCGTCATGTCCGCAGGCGTGCATAACGCCGTGATGGGTGGAGCAGTGCGCCGCGCCGGATTGTTCTTCAATTGGGAGCGCGTCCATATCCGCGCGAAGACCGATCACTGGCCCGCCGCCATTTTTCAGCGTGCCAACAACGCCGGTTTCGGCAAGCCCCCGATGGACCTCTATCCCTGCACGGGTCAGCGCTTCTGCCACCAGATCGGAGGTCCGGTTTTCCTGAAAGGCGAGCTCGGGGTGGGCATGAATATCTCGCCGGATCGCGCGCATTCTCGCAATCGGGTCGTTCGTCTCGGTCAGCGTATCGGCCATAGCATGGCTCCATTTGAGTGTGCTGTGATATTGTAGAGCCTGCACGGGTGTTTGGAAAACGGTATCTGCTTGGGAGCTGCTCAAATTGGCAGGAGTAGGGCGATACTCTTTTTTCACGCTGAGCCGCGGTTCTGTGTTGACGGGAATTCGACAGATCGATATACACCGCGCTTCCAATTCAGCGTGCGGTTATGGCGGAATTGGTAGACGCGCACGGTTCAGGTCCGTGTGGGGCGACCCGTGGAGGTTCGAGTCCTCTTAACCGCACCAACTGAACCCGCCTAGTGCGCTGATTTCATGTGGAAAAATGCCTAAAGAGCCGAGTTCTGGGTACAAACTCAGGTACAAAAGGCTATCTTCATGGGCATCATGATCAAGAACGTTAAGCTCGGAAAAGACGGCAAATACAGGTTCAGACGGAAATGGCCCGACGATGTTCGTGCTGCCTTTGCGGAACTTCCCAGAGAATTAAAGCAAACATTTTCCAGTGGTCTCACGCAGCAGCAGGCCGCGATTAAAGCGGCTGAGCTCAACTCCATTTTTGATGAGCGAGTAAACTCTGTTCGCTCTGGTCGACTTGAGCAGATGACTGAAGAGCAGGCTCATGCGGCTGTCGCTGAATGGTATGCTAGAGAACGCAATAACCTAAGTCAGGTAGCTGTCAGTTTTATGGCCGAAGGCACGTCTCTGGGCGCAATTGAGGTTGAGGAAACTGTAGCCGACTTCGAATTAGACGCAATCATTGAAGAGGCTTCTAAACAGTTCGGTGTGGATGAGTTCGGGCATCCTAAGCAGCTGACGGCTGAGCAAAAGTTCAAGATCGAGGTCCTCAACAAAGGCAAAATGCCTCAGCTGAAAATGACTATCAGCCGAGCAATTGACTACTATGTCGAACACCAACGCAGCGGCGTCGCCACGCAATCTGAAAAGTCAGCCAAAGATCAGGCTATAGAATTCTTTGAAGACGTTCCGATCACAGACCTTACGCGTTTAGACGCCAATCGTTGGGCGCAGCATCTTGCGAGTGTGCGTGGTCAATCTGGGTCTACCGTGTCAAAGCGGATAGGAACGCTGAAGGCGACGTTCAATGTGTTGCTTGATCATGGCATGATTGAGGGCGATAATCCCTTTGCGAGATTGAAAGTGCCTAAAGCGGCGAAGAAGCCAATCGGACGGAAACCGTTTCTTACAAGTCACCTTCGAGCAATTGAGCGCTATCTTGAGACATCTCGTGTGTCTGAAGAAACCGTCGATGTCATTCATCTCCTTATGTTTACTGGTTGTCGTCCCGGGGAGATTGCGGGGCTGCGGGTGCAGGATGTCGTCCTGTCAGGCCCTATCCCGTATGTTTACGTTAGGTGGACTGAGAATGTTCGTTTGAAGAACGAGCAGTCAACGCGAAGAGTGCCGTTGGTTGGCGGCGCTCTGGAGGCAGCTAAAAGGAGCGTCGAAAGAGTTGGAGAGGGCTTCTTGTTTCCGATTCTGGCTCCACGTGAAGGCAGCGAGCGGAAAAACAACAATCTCTCGGCACGTGTGAATAAATGCATTCGGGCTGCGGGCATTCTGAAAACCGAAGCTCTTGTGACATATTCATTCAGACACACGATGGCTGCGGCTCTGGATCTCACGGAGACCGTCAATGAGTTTACGCGTGAGCGCTTCTTAGGACACGCAAAGAAAGACGACTATGGCTCATCTGAATTGCCTTTGGACCGGGCGCTAGCCGCACTCGAGGCGGCTCTGCCTAATCTCGGGAATGTCGACGCAATCGAGTACACAGAAGAGGAGCTCCGGATTGGCTAGTCACGCCTTAACTGTCCCGTGGGACTCTAGGCCCCCTCTCAGTAATACTCTTAGTGATGGGTACAGGTTGGCTATAGGATATCTCATGGTTGCTACTCTTAGTCTTACTGTATGATTTCTATAGGTAGCCTCTGAGGTGTCCTGCAGGCAGAGTGATACCACCACCACAGTGGTAATCACCTCACTCATAGTCCTTCACTAAGAGGCACTCATAGTCTCGCTATCAGTCCTCTATGTGTCCCCTAAGTAGGGGGTAGCCGCCGTCGCTATCCCCCTCTCCAATCATCACTCAAAGACGACTCTATGACTAACCAAGACCGACGACATCGATCATGGGATCCTTATGCCAATGCTCTTACAGAGAAGGCTAAGGCGATCTGTGAGGAAGCCTTGCAAGATCAGTTTGATGAGAGGCGACGTCGAAGCGCTAACGCGTTGAGGAAGACCAATAGGGAGAAGTCTACGGTCGAAGCTTTGATCTGTGACGTGGTGGCACACACACTTGCAGATGCCCACGCTCTGGACCTGTCTATAGCCCTGTCCAATGAGGCTCTCACAGGTAAGAAAGCTCCAGCCATCAACCGAGGTGTCCCTGATCGTCTCAAAGACTTGCAGGCTACTGGCTGGCTAAAAGTCGAGTTAGGGAAAAACTACGGTGAGGCGAAGAGATCCACACTAAAGGCGGGTGATAAGCTCCTCCTTAGAATGAAGGAGTTGGGTGTTACTATCGATGACGTAGGTCGTCATTCAAGCCACGCCGAAGATCTGGTCGAGCTGAGAGGGGCAAAGAGAGAAAGTGACGGCAGCCGTGAAATTCTTAAGGTACCCGACACATCAGAAACTCAGCGATTGAAAGAACAGGTGAGGCGTCTGAATGAGTGTTTCGCGGCGGCGAGGATTGATCAGGTGTCAACCGAACACCCATCCATAGACACCCATAGACGTTCTGTGAGGAGGTACTTCCTTGACGGAAGTTTGGTGTGTGGTGGAAGGCTTACGGGCCCAGCTTTCTGGTTATCTGTTGAGAAGGTCCGTCGCCGTTCAGGTTTACTGTTAGACGGTGAGCCTATCGCTGAGCTGGATCTCAAGTCTGCGATGCCGTCCATTGCCTACGCTCATGAAGGTCTAGTGATCCCACACGATCCATACGTGCCACTGGAGTTCTCTTACGTGCCTCGCGATGAGCTCAAGATCGCTATGATGAAGTTCTTGTGGGACGTGCCGAAGAAGGGTGCACGGCTTCCCAATTCCGTTTCTCATCATGTCAAAGGACCAGACAAACACCGAAGGGTCTATGAGGCCATGTGTCGGCACAACGAGCCTATCGCTAAGTATCTTCTGGCTGAGGAGCCTCAGGGGGCTCGCTTCATGTTCGATGAGAGTGAGATTATCATCAATGCTACTGAGCGCTGCTATGAGGCAGGGATAACCGCCTTACCTCTGCATGATGCTTTGATCGTTCCGGTGTCTAAGGCTGATGCCGGGATGAGCATCTTCGAAGGGGCCTTTAAAGACCGCCTTGGTGTGCTTCCGGTGATCACCCAGGACTGGCCTGAGGTAGATCGATGAGCAAAGGCAAGGACGTCGCTAAACGGGCAAAGACCGAAGATCACATGTATCGATACTGTCGTGTGATTGGGTGTCCTCATCCAGCTAGAGCGGGCTCAGAGAATGGACTTGATAGGCGCTTCTGCAGACGACATGCTGACCAGTACAGTAGGCACGGAAGCCCTTACAAGAAGTCCTACACCGCCACGCAGCTAAAGCCCCACCGAAAGGTCGTGAGAGCTTGGCTAAAGCGAAACTCAGATCATGTGTTGGTAAAGAATGGGGTGCAGCGCATAGAAGGGCTCTACAGCCGCTCAGGGACTCATACAGAGGCGTTTCGTCTGGCTGGTATGTCACCATCAGAAAGAGCGAGAAAGGCGTGGGCGAGGCTCAGAGAGTCTTCTGTGAGCCCTCTGAAGGTCATAGAGGCGTGGCTCGTGATTGGTCTCGCTATTGAGGCGGATCCCGCTCCCGAAGAGAGCGTAGAGTTTCGCCGTGTTCAAGCTGCGAAGCTGGTTCACAGGTTGGCTTCAGGAACACACAAGCGATGGGAGCGAGATGTTCCAGTTGCACGCGGGTCGACGACGACGCAGAAGCATGTCACCGAACTACACAAGTACCCTCAGAGCCGTGGGCGTGTCCTGAGAATCTTCGGAGAGGACATCGAGGAAGCCTGCAAGCTGGTTGAAGAGGCATTCCTCAGTGTGCGGAATTGACGTCCCTCAGTAGCTGACAAGAACAGGGAGGCTCAGGCAGTATGAGTGTTAGACGGTCTCAGGTTTGTTCTGTCGTTTGATCCGCTGGACACTGGAACGGCTTATGTCCAGTTGTTCCGCGACTTCGACTTCCGTGAGCCCTTCTTTAAGTAGCCTCAGGACGCTCTCAGCTTTCTTCTGAGCGGTCGGAGCGCGTCCCTTGTACTTTCCCTCAGCCTTGGCCTTGGCAATCCCTTCGCGTTGTCTCTCGAGCATAATCTCGCGTTCGAACTCAGCCACCGAGCCGAGTATGCCGAGCATCAGCTTTCCTGTCGCCGATCCCGTATCCAGATCCATACCCAAGATACGAAGCTTAGCGCCCTTTGTCTGGATCCGCTCAACGATTTCCATCAGATCACGGATGGATCGCGCAAGGCGATCTAGCTTGGTCACGATGATCGTGTCCCCATCCCTGATGAAGTCCAGAGCTTGCTCTAGGGCTGGTCTGTTCGCGACTGAAGAAATCTGTTCGGCAAAGATGCGTTCCGCTCCAGCCCCTTCCAGATCCCTTTGCTGAGCTTCCATTCCCGCGCTTTGGTCTGCCGTTGATGTTCGTGCATAGCCAATGATCATGTCCAACTCCAAGCTTCAATAGAGTCTTGAGTTAGTGATGCTTGGGGCTTCAAAAGTCAATACCCACTCTTATGATGCTTTAATCCGTATGCTGCATAAGGCGTCACTAGGACTTGGTCTTGTGAATCATCTAATGGCAACTGATGGTAGGGTGTAGGTTTTAGCGATTTCGATTTTAACTTGACTGCTATTTAGTGTGTTGTTTTCAATATGTTTAATGCGGACCTGCTCGCAGGTGAGGAGTAAGCCGCAGAGCGCATTGTCATTAGTAACGAGCAGATCTATGGACCAGAAGGCGATTCTATCTCTAACTCGCATTATCAATGAGCTTCGAATGATTGAACCCGATTTTCCGGCTAGCTACGCTGCTGCGCTTTTTAGCGTGGCCAAGCACATAAGCACGCATGGCGAAGAACCTTCCGTGGGCGAAATAGCGGATAGCATAGGTATCTACAGACCTTCCATGAGCCGGATAGTTCTTTCAATGAGCGACCGCCGACTCGGAAACCGTAAATCTGGCGAAGCGCCTTCGGAAAATTCTCGCAAATCCGTAGGGCTACTTACCAGAACACCCGATCCCAACGATCTACGCATGATCCGAGTTGGACTGACCCCAAAAGGCAGGGGCCTTGTTAACCGCCTAACCGATCATCTGGTAGTTTAGCGATTAGCTTTCTTCTTTCAGGTCGGTGTCAAAGATAACGAGGGGGGTACGGGGGGATTCCACAGAGAGTCCCCCATCAGATAGGCTCTCAGATTTTTTGGTAAAATTATGCCTGACTTTTCCAGAGTGCTAGAACTTCACAGCCGAAGCCCTAACCAAGCCCAACGTTCCGGTTGGCCTGACTTTTCCAGAGTGCTAGAACCGCCCGTCTATCTTCTGTTGTCCAAACCGGGTTCCGGTTGGCCTGACTTTTCCAGAGTGCTAGAACACGCGCCCTGACGGCGTATTGAGGTATTTAGTTCCGGTTGGCCTGACTTTTCCAGAGTGCTAGAACTCATTCGGTATCTGAAGCTGCGGTGGTTTCGTTCCGGTTGGCCTGACTTTTCCAGAGTGCTAGAACGACTACAGTCGCCTCGGTCGAGGATATTCAGTTCCGGTTGGCCTGACTTTTCCAGAGTGCTAGAACAGGCGGTATTAGCTTGTGCTCGCCGATCATGTTCCGGTTGGCCTGACTTTTCCAGAGTGCTAGAACGGTTTAAAAGACTGATACCGAATGCTTGCCGTTCCGGTTGGCCTGACTTTTCCAGAGTGCTAGAACGGGCGGTGTTGACGTTGGCGGCAAGTATCGGTTCCGGTTGGCCTGACTTTTCCAGAGTGCTAGAACGGTTTAAAAGACTGATACCGAATGCTTGCCGTTCCGGTTGGCCTGACTTTTCCAGAGTGCTAGAACGCGAATTCTCAATGAGACCGTCTAGGCGCTGTTCCGGTTGGCCTGACTTTTCCAGAGTGCTAGAACCAACCTGAATGCAGGCGCCTGTTTTGATTGAAATTTTGGGATATTTTCTTGATAAAATCGGCCCCGGCGCATCTAAAACAATGCCAATTGACTGGGGTTTTGAGGCGTTTGTTTTCCCCTTCGCCCCCTGAGAGAGACGATGTCAGCATACTGACGGTCAGTAAATTGCAGTATGTCGACCCGTCCTTCATCAGGAACGGCGGCTTCAATTTTTCGGACGATAGGCGCAATCTGGTCCCTTCCTGAAGTATGTCGAACATACACGGAGTATTGTGCCATAGAGAAAGACATATCCAATAGGAAATTACGAAAATCCACATACGCTTTCTTTTCCTTCGGTGTCTGCACCGGAAGATCAAACAACACCATCATCCACATGAGCTGATACGAAGACAGGTAAGTTAACCCAGTCACCTCGCCTCCCATTCTGAGCTTGATGGTCCTTGGGCAAACGTAAGTGTGCGAGATTGGCCTAGGCACACGCTGCGGTAATTCTGAGCCAACCGATCCATGCTTGTTTGCAATGGCGTAATGCCGACGCTTGTGATCAGATCCATGGACAGAACTTTCACCAGTCTCTGCTTGTGATCGGGCGTTAAATTCGCTTCGTTCTCATCAGAGGAAATTTGGTAGACAACTAGATCAACTAGCGGCCTGTAGGGTTCCATCAAATCATCTGCCAGCCTCAAGCTGTCCCCAGAGCTTTTATGATGAACCGAGAAGCCTGGGTGCAGGCCGGATGCCAGAATTGATCGTGCCATGCCCGCCCTGAGGACAGTGTAGCCGTAATTCAGCGCAGCATTCGTAAAGCCTTCGCCACGTGATCTGCTGAAGTGTGGCTCAATTTCTTCCATGAGCCGCTTCCAGTAACGCTTTGCTGCCTGAGCCTCCAAATTCTCTGGATCACCTGATTGCACACGCTCTTTCATTGCCAGAAGGTCGTTTGCGTCTTTTCCGAACCAAAGCAGGGTTCTGGCCTGTGCCTCAATCTTGGCCTTCACGATGGACTGCCATAGCCGCTTTTTGCGCGGCAAGCTGAGCTGGGCTTGAGCTTCGATTAATTCACTTGCGGCGTGATGGCCTGCTAGCGGCCAGACGACCGCAGACGGGGACTGATCTGTTCCGCACAACACGATCGGGATTTTAAGTTCCGACAATCGACTAACAAGATTGAGGGAAATGCTGGCACCATAGCCGCGAATAACAAGTCCCCCGATGTCCGGAAGCGGAACTTGACCGACAATTTCCTTACTCCTGCGGAGTTGCAAAAAACCGCGATTGAGGGAAGCGTGGATCCCGTCGCTCGCGATTTCGACAATGCGGTTCAACATCTGGATTACTTGCTCCTGAATCACCTTCTGGATAGCAAGCAATCACTGTGCCATTTTCAGTAGGCCTTTTTTACTCTGCCACTTGGTGAAACATGCAAAACGACGGCGGATGCCCTTTGAAGCGCGCTTGGAGCCATCCTTATTGCTTCTAAGTGGTTGGCGCGAACCCTCGCGGATGCATTGGCTTGATAGTGCTCGGCCATGTCGATTTTGCCCGTTGTGAACTTGAAGACGATCACTTTGCGGCGACCGGAAGGTCCATCCAGTTCGAGCATGTCGCCCTTTCGAAGGCGCATAATAAGCTTTGTGCCGTTCTCTAGTGTGGGCCTGCGCCACCAATCAGGATCTGTTTGTGCCCGCTGGTAAGCTTCGAATGTAGTAACCACGTTGCCGGTCCATTTGCCCTTTTGGTCAACCCAGATGTCGTAGCAGTAGTTGCTGTCGCCCTTATAGGCTTTCACTCCATCCTTGCCATTTGAAATAGTCACAAAAGACGTTGATTTCATTGGCGTGATGACACGTGCGCTTTTAACCTGCGGGTGCATCTGGAGCCCCGTGGTGACTACGGCGTTGACGAAGTCCGCGCCGCTCAAACCTTCAGATGCCGCGTAAAGCTCGTCTCTCAGATCCGGGTCTCTGATCGATAACAAGTCCTTTGGGTTCGCGAATGAGGATAGCGGTTTTCGTGTCACCAGTATGGGTTGTCCTTTGCTGTCCGTCTCTCCGGTGAGGCCGAAAGCTGTGTCATTGTGCATGCCAGCCTGGAACCCGTGGTCCGGTTTGTGCGACACAGTCATTTTATCCCGCCAGTCTGAGACAGGCTTGAAGTATCTTTTGAGGGGCTCGGCCAGCTCATTCATGACTTCGCTATACCGCGGTTTGTCATCCAGCTTGGCGAGGTCGGCGACGCGTTTGATCATCGATCTATCTGTCAACGCGACCACTAGTGCATCAATGGCGTGGTGACGATGGTCTGAGCGGTCCTTTCGGTTGCTGTCACTGAGTATCCCGTTGAATCCGCTGAAATGGCGCAGATCAGCTGTCAGTCGACCGTTAACAACCCAAACGCTGTTCGTCTGGCCCGGTGAGCCCTGACCTCCGAATAGCCCTTCAATGTAAGACTTGCCTAGGCTGGTAATGTACCGCGTATCGTTGAGCATTCTGGGTAGGAAGTCGCTGTCTGCTTCAAACTTTTCCATCGCATCTGGGTTGAACCGCCAACGTTTATTCGAAGGCAGAACTTCGGCGCGTTGGGTGATCGCCTCCCAGTCGTAGCCAGCGGACGAGTTGAATGCTTCGAAGGGTGTTCGATTGCCTTTCTCCCGGTTGGCCTGCCGAAGGGATAAAACTTTGTTTGCAAAGCTGTCATCGAGCGTTCGAGAGAAAGGGAGCAGATGCTCGATCTCGATTTCGTCGGAAAACAGTGTAGACAGCGAAATAGGCTGTCCCGTGAACACACAAGCCTTGCGAAGCGGATCAAGTTCTTCGAACAGTCTGAGCTTCAGCCGGTTCTCGTGAGTGTCGCTGACGCTCAGACTGGCTAACTGTTCGCGCCTCTGTTCGTTAGCATGCTGGTTTAGCCGCTGATCGCGCTCCAGATCATTCAGGCCTCGGTCGGACATGGGTAACTCGCGTGCCATTTCCAGCACGACTTGGGTGGGCGGGCCATAGCGACGAATAAGATCGTTCACCACTTTGCGAAGCTCGTTGAGCGCCACGTGCACTGTTGGATTGGCGACCCGTCCGAAACGCTCTTCGTCGTTCTTTGGATTTGCTTTCTCCAGCGCTGTATGTCGGTTCAACACCTCGCCATAATAGGGCAGGTGATCTTCGTGAACCACGCCGTCGCCGCGCTGAGAGTGGTCTCCCATACCGGCTGCGTTGACTGCCTGATCGTACAATAAGCCCTTGCTCAATTCCGGTGCGAGGCGCGTATTGGCTTTGGTTGAGAGTTTGCCGTATCCGTCAGGTAACCGAACGCGGCTGACGTTTAATGCCGTTTCACCGGATAGGTTAAACTCACTTTCCAGCCACCCCACAAGCTGCGTTTCGTCTTCTGTCTCAAGCAGGTTTTCGACGATTAAGTCCTGCTTCTCGATGGATAGCTCGAACCAGTCTTGCCCCCATGCAGTTGTTTGCATCATCCGGGCAGCGGTGACATCGCCTTCGAGGAATGTGCGTTTCTCGCTTTCGAGGTTGAACTTTACAGAAGCCGGAAGTTTGAGCAGCTTTCGGATCTGGTCGAATGACTTGCGAGCTGATTTCGCAGTAGGCTTCAAGAGTGCCTCTGCGACGATGGAGCGTTCCTCTGGAGATAGCGGGCGCTTGCTCTCGCCCACTACTCCTACCGTGAGATTGTTCACCTCTTGTGCAATCCGAACGAATTGGCTGGAGGCCATCGCTTTCGCCGCCCTTGGGCACCCCGGTAATAACGTACATTTTCCCTTGGGCTGCGCTTTCAGTGGTCTCTGCCAAGCAAGAATTCCTCTCAGCTTTTCATGGGCGGACGGCGATAACAAATCCGGATGGTAGTGCTTTTGGCTCTCCCAAATGAGATCAAATTCATCCAAGATCATTTCGCGCTGTGGATAATAATCGTACGCTGCGTTGCTGCCTTGCCCTGTCGTTCTGACACGTGACTGCGGCATGGGTAGGCGCTGCCCTTGATCCAACTTTGAGTTAGCTTCTTCTTGGGCCAATCTGAGTGAGCCGAAGTAGTCGCCGAGGCTGTCCTTACCCGATGCGCGAAGTCTCTCTTTGCTGGCTGCTATTCCAGAATAGACCTTTCCCGCCTCAGAATCGCCTGCGTCAGTTTTGCGATTCGATTTGAAACCTCTGCGTTGTTGGAGGTGGAACAGCGCTCTTCCAATTTCGAATGGCGTAAGTTGTTGGTGCAGAGCTTTTGCGCGGAGAATCCATGGGTCTACCGCTTCCAAGCGTTTGCGGCCTTCCCGCTCGACTGGCATTAGTCCTTGAGCGACAAGTGCATTCATAAAGCGCTGCTTGCGTTGGAGGCGTCTGTCGCGATTGCGCCGCAGACTACGTGGCTCTCTTCTCTGAGCAGCATTCGAAGACTTGTCTTTCGGGTTGCGAGCATCTGAAAAAATGCGAACGCCCATGTCGAGCATTGGGCCTGGTTCAAGCCTGTCATTCAATTTAACCGCCGCCCAGCCGATTGAGTTTGTTCCTAAGTCGATCCCTAGGCGATAAGCGTGTTGCAATGTTAGCTCCCCAAGCCGTACGTAAAATAATATACTACTGATAGAATTTTTGGGTTGTCCCCGAAGAATTTTGTTTTGTCGTTGTTGTGTGCCACTGAAAAAGGGTGACGATTTATGGCGGTTCGTCAAGCTGTGAGAAGCTAGATGCACAATAAGAAAGCTATAAGAAACAGGTGGAGCGTCACTTTTGGTTTGGTATGAGGTGGAGATGCGGCGCTAGGGCGTTCATGGTGTTTTTTTTTAACCAGTACACTATTTCCGGTTTACTTGAGCGCTCCCGTATGTATCTTTTAAGAACATTTCTAGCACTCTGGAAAAGTCAGGCCTTCCGGTAACAAGGACTTCCTTGTGAAGGTCCACGAAATGTAAGGGTCACCTACGGGTGGCCCTTTTTACTTTTGACCGTGGGCTTGAATTCATTAGTGTGGCCCCAGTGGCACTGGATCAAACATGGTCGTTCGTCATGAGTGAATTTCCAAAGACCGGCTTCGTCCGCATCAAACAGATCCTAGCCCCCGAGGGGCCTATACCGGTCTCAAAGTCGACGTGGTGGCAGGGTGTGAAGGATGGACGTTTTCCGAAGTCAATCAAGCTTGGCTATGGCGTGACGGTCTGGCGTGCTGAAGACATTCGGGCGATGTATGAGAAACCCGATTAGTCAAAGCGGGCTGGCGAACGTTGGAATTCGAGGGTGCTGTGCCAGAAACATTTTTGGTTAAGATAAACTCCTTGAAGTGCCCTGATGGGATGGGGCGTCCGACCAAAGCCGAGCAATGGGAGCACGGATGGTTCGACGTGCCCGCAGACGTCACTTTGCCAGAAGGTAGCACAAAGAGCTCAGTGATCCCGCGTGAGGGTGACGAAGTTCTGGTGTGGGTCCACGAAGAGGAGGCCCCTTCGGGAGAAGGGCTGACGGCCACCGGCACCCTCGCTCAGGTGAGCTCTGCACAGGAAGCCAAAGACATGCTGTTGCAGTTAAGGGACGTGGCCTTGTGTAAACCGAAGGTCCACTTCAAACAGCTTCAGTCGCCACCCTTTGACGAAACACGGGTTGCCCAAAGGATCCATAGTGATTCACGCCGTCGAACGCTCTATCTTGATCCGGAGGCACGCGCTGAGTGGTTCGACGCGATGGGCATTCAACAGACAAATATGAAGCGAGCTAACGTCCGTCATCTACTGAATAGAGTAGAGGCGGAGAGGGCCATCGAGGAGCGGCTCAACACCGTCGTCGCGAGGGTTGGACAGAAGAAGTTTAGGGACGGTGTGTTGGCACGCTATAACCACCAGTGCGCAATCAGTGGGGCGAGTGTCGTCCAGACCTTAGAGGCCGCGCACATTATCCCGTATAACGAAAGCACCTTACACCGCGACGATCCAGAGAATGGAATCTGTCTTCGCGCTGATCTTCATAAATTGTTCGATGCAGGCTTGCTGTGGTTCGAGGATGCCTCGGTGGTCGTCTCGAAGAATGTGAAAGATACAACATACCGGAACTTTCATGGAGCCAAGATTGATCCTACGCCACTACCGGAGTTGATCGATGTGCGTGCTGGCTATCTCCGTCGCTTGGAGGATAACTGAGATACGAACAAGCTCAGGTACAAAAGTTGTACCAATTGCATTTGTACCGGACGGATTCGGGGCTTGTAAGTAACTGATTTATTGTTATTTTATTGAAATCAGTTTCAGGACTCGGGTCCTCTTAACGCCTTTTCTCTAAAAATGCGGAATATTTCCTGACAGCCCCCTATTTGCGGGAATTGACTTGCTGGCGTTCGCACGGGCATCAACGCTCTTTGTTGTTTAGCGTTTCCGGTGTGAAGATATGGCGTTCAATCTGCGATCACTTCGTTCATGGGAAGGTCTGTCCGGTGTATTGATTTTGCTGGGCATTTTAGGCGTCGCGCTCTGGACTGCCGTGCTCTCACCCAGAGGGGACCGCGTCCCGCGTTCAGACGTTTCGGTTATCGCTGACACCTCCGCTTATATGAACCGACGCGTGTCAGACTTTTCCGAGGCCCACAGCCTGACTAGCCGCGCTGGTCTGCAGTCTGAGGGGCGGTATCGCTATATCTGGCGGGCCCGACAGGCGGAGCTGCTGGAACACGAAAATCTCGGAATTGCCTATCTTGGCGCGGGTGGGCCGACCTATCTGCTGGTCAATGGTGTAGAGGTCTGGGGTGCGTTTGCCATTTCCACGCCGTTTCCCGGGCTTGGCGGGTATTGGCGCGTTGCGCCTGTGCCGCAGAACCTGTTGGTGCCGGGCACAAACCGGATCGAGATCGTGTCTGATCTGGACCCGTTTCGCAGTGACATCCGGCAGATTTACACGGGCGATTTTGAGACACTCGCGGGCAGCGTCGAGCGCTATAATGGCTGGCTGAACGCGCTCATGCGGGTCGGTATTCTGATGGCCGGTATCGTACTTTCTGTGGCGCTGCTGGCCGCCGTCACAGTGCCAAAGCGAATGAAGGCCAATGGAGGTTTTGCGCTCATGGGCGCGCTTTTGTTTGCCGAGGTTTATCTTGCCGGCTGGGGCGCCACTCTCATTGGGCCATCATGGGCCGGTCTTGCAGCACTGGGATTAGTTTTTGTCATCGCGTTGCTGACGGGCATTTACGCCTATCGTTGTCGCGTCGGGCCGAGATTTTACTGCGGCAGGCTGGCCGGACTTGGCCTGCTCATTCTGACCGTTTGTGCCGGCGGAGTTCTGGTTATCAATGCCGTCCTGCCGCTGTCTTTTCTGCCTGTGATGACGGTGAAGGCATTGTTCTGGCTCGGCCTCAGCCTGTTCATTCTGATCGAGAGCGGCGGAAATGTCTTGCTTCAATGGTGGGCCCACCGATCCGAAGTGGATGCGCTGACGCGTAAAGTACAGGAGCAGGCGCTCGAGCTCGATGAAAAGAGCCGGCTTATCGCCTTTGAAATGCGTAATCGGGCGATCATGGAGGAACGCCAGCGCTTTACCCGTGACATTCATGATGGGCTTGGCGGGCAGCTATTATCGCTTCTGGTGCAGGTGCGCAGCGGACGGTTGAACAAAAGCCGCATGCTGGAAGAGATACAGTCGTCGCTGAACGATTTGCGGCTGATCGTCGATTCTATTGACCATATGGGTGATGATCTGGTTGCCGTGCTCAGCGCCTTTCATGTGCGGGCAGAGGCGCAGCTGGTTTCGGCGGGGCTGACTTTCGACTGGAGACAGCCGGAAGTTATCAATGGCGATATTCGCGGCTCAGGTTCTACGCTCAATCTCTATCGCATGATTCAGGAGTCGCTGACGAACGCGATCCGACACGCCAAGGCGCAATATGTCTCTGTACGGATTGAAGAACGACAGGCACAAGGCGAGCTTGTGATCCATATCGAAGATGACGGGGTAGGTATTCCAGCAGAGCGTCTGGACACGCCGGGCAAAGGCATTCGCAATCTTCGCCGCCGTGCAGAGATGCTCAATGGGTCTGTCAGCTTTGAACCGAGTGGTTGTGGAGACGGCACGCGCGTGATTATCCGGGTGCCATTGGAACAGGCCGATGATCAGATAATGATCCAGCCCATCTGAATGGCCTCGAAAACGGCTTCCGATTTGGATTTCACATTCAGCTTGCGGTGAATGGCTTTCGAATAATGGCGCACAGTGTTCGGGGAAATATCCATCAGCTCCGCTGCTTCGATCTGCGACAGACCCTTGGCAAAGAGTGTGAGTAACTCGGTCTCTCTTTGAGTAAGCGGCGTATCCTGCCCCGGTTCGCCGGCTTTCGTGTCCGCCGGCGCCGGTGGTTTGACGTCTTTATTGCGGATCATGGACAATAAATGCGGCGTAACCTGCGCGCTCATCGGCGCTGCGCCACAGGCCGTTTCCCGGATGTGGCGGATGATCATTTCCGGCTCTGAGTCCTTCAAGAGATAACCGTTAGCGCCGGATTCAAGCGCGGCCTGAACGCTATGGCGGTCCCCCAGAATGGTCAGGATAAGTGCCTTGCTGCGGCCTTCTTTTGTGAGGCGTTCAACCAGTTCAGTGCCGGACCCGTCAGGCAGTTGCAGATCGACAAGGCAGACATCGGGCACAAGGCCCTCATCAAGCGCCTGCATCGCTTCGGCGACTGTCGTCGCGGCGAACCGGAGCTGCAACGCGGTTTCGGCTTCGATGATCGACACGATGTAATCACGCAGAATGTCATCGTCTTCCAGAATGCCGACAGAGATCACAGATGCTGTCATGGCTATCGTGCGCCTCCGGCGTCATCGAGCTTCCAGCAATTTCCATAGCGCTGGTTTTGTGAGTCGACCCAGACGGACGTAGGCGCGGCTAACGAGCCCATGCCGAGGATTTCATCAATCATCAGCCCATCATGAATGTTCACCATGCGCCAGTCTGCGCCGAAGCTTGCCTGACAAAGCGCGTGCCCGTCCGACTGGGTATCAATGAGGTCACCGGCAACAGGCTCGGTGAAGCTGATGGATGCGCCTGTCCATGCGCCCTGCAGGTTTTCTGCGACCAGCCCCTCCGGTGCAGACCGGAATTCCTCATGCAGGCAGGCGAGCGGGAGCTCGGTTGAACATTGGGTATCGCCGACATAAGGGTTGCAGAGGCTATTGCCTTGCGGGTCGCTGCAGCCGAGGCGAACGATTTCGTCCGTGTTCGGAATAGGCGTTGCAAGGAAGGTTGTGCCTGAAGATGTATCTGGCTCCAGACAGACGGCAACGCCGACAAAATCGACCATCGTGTCTTCGCTGATGGCATACTCAATAGAGCGCCAGTTCTGTGCGCCGCGTATCCAGTCGAGCAGGTTGGAGTAGTCTGCCGGAACAGCTTGACCTTCCTGATTGACGCCCTCTGCAAAGGTCAGGTCACGCAGGCGGGCAAAGATGAGATTGCCGTCCTGCTGCCATGGGGATGTGTCTTCAACGCCGATGCGCGAGAAGGTTTCCACATGTGCATGGCCCAGCTGGGTCTTGGTGAAAAGGTCACCAATTGTGATCGTGTCATTGCGCGGAAGGGATCGTTCGCGGATGCCAAGTGCAATCACGCCATTGGCCACGTTTGATGGCAGGACGAGCGAATCCAGCAGAACCTGATCCAGCCGGCCGTCATCATAACTCCGGTCAATGCCAACGGCGCCCCGACGCCCGAAACGGTTTTCCATAAAGTCGTGCAATGGGCTACGGGTGATCGCTTCATCACCGGATGACGAAAAGCCGTCTTCTTCGCCGCGCACCACAATCCGCTTATACTCTCCGCGAACGCATTGAAGGTCCTCCAGCATACGCATGCCGTTCAGATCGCCTGCGCTTGTCTGACTGACAGCGGGAGTTTGCGGAGCGTCAGATGCGGTGTCAGGCACAAGGCGTGATACGCCGAAGCCTGCTGCCCCGCCGACCAGCAGTATCAGTACTGAAAACGCAATTGTGCCCGTCGAGCGCATTCTGAATCCCGGAAAATTTTCAGTTCGTATAGAGCCTTACGACGATATCGCACACCCCCACATTTGCGGGATGCCCCTCAAATCACCAACGCTTTAGGACCCCGCACACTGCCGGGCTCTCCCCTTTTGAGTTCAGGCAGACAACAAACTGGGGACTAAAATGAAATCCAAAATAACCAGAAAAACTCAGGCTAAAAATGCGAGGCCGGGGGCGTCGGCAAAGCTCGCTACGGCCCTTCTGACGACGGCATCCGTTCTGATCGCGGGCGAAGCGGCAGCTATGGACGTAACCCGTTCACCGCAGCCTGGCTCTCTGATCTACACGACCAATGCCGGTGCGTGTCATGTGACGCTTCGCAATGGTGAATACGCGCTCTACGGCGAGTATGACGACGTAAGCGGCGATGACCATATCGAGCGCGGCATTTACCTGTCAGATGTGACGCCGGTTGCTGCGGACAGCAATTACCGTGTTCGGGTGGGCAATTATCAGTCCATGGGGCAGGTCACGGTCAGCCTGCCAACGACGTATAATTACGATCAGCCGATTTACTTCGGCCTTCGGGACATTGGCGCTGCTAGCCCGGGCGACTTTGCCGGTGGTTTGGCCGCGACGGTCGAGCTCGACACGGCTGCAATGATCACGACGGGCGGCGCATGTGCCACCATTGGCGGAATGATCAACATTGGTGGACAGCCAAACACGCCGCCTGTGGCTGATGCCGGCGCTGATGTGACCTATACGCTGGGCACAGACACGTTTGGCCAGCTGGATGGTCGTGGCTCCTATGACGCTGATGGCGACAACTTCACCTATTACTGGCGACGTGTCTCCGGCCCGTCTTCCCAGATTACCGTCAGCGGGTCTCGTAACCCTGTCTGGCAAATCGCCCCGCCTGCGTTCGCCGGTGTTCAAGTCTGGAATCTGACGATCAACGACCAGAATGGCGGTGTTGCTCAGGATACGGTGCAGATCACCTGGAGTGCGGCAGCAGGTGATACAACGCCGCCGCGTATTGCGAGTATTGAACGCCACAGGCCTACGAATGAAACGACGGATGCTGATCAGCTGGAATGGCTGGTAACCTTTGATGAGGATGTCCAGAATGTCGACGCTTCGGACTTCCGTATTACGGGCATTTCTTCTTATACCCGTTCTTACGCGGTTGTTTCCCCGAATGAATACTATGTCAGTGTATCGGGCGGTGACCTGACCAATGTTACGAATGCTGTCATTGGACTGGAGCTTAATCAGGGCACGAATATTGCTGACCTCGCGTCCAACCCGATTGTGGATGTGACACCTACGGGTGCGAACGAAACTTACACAGTCATCAACGCTACGAACACGGCGCCAACGGTCGACAGCTTTGCAGCAAGCGCAAGTGAAGTCTTTTTCGATCCTGCGCAGCGGAGCGCAACGGTCGATCTGACCGGAACGTTCTCTGACTCTGACGGCGATACGCTTACAAGTTCGATTACGCAGATCAGCGGACCTGTAACAACCTTCCTGGCGGGCGCAACATTTGCGGGCAGTATCGAGCAGATTGTCCGTCAGCCGAACTCGGCTGGTCGCGCGGTGTATGAGCTCAGCGTCAGCGATGGCCGCGGCGGCACAGATACGTCTCAGGTCGCTGTCGACTGGACAGTGAACACGCCGCCAAGCGTTTCAGGCCCAGTCGTGATTGCACCATCTGCGCCAGTCCTTCCGGGCTCCAACTACACGCTGGATGCGGGCACGGTCACAGATGTTGATGGCCAGGACCTCGACTATATCTGGACGCAAACGGGCGGCCCGAATGTCAGTCTGAATGATCCGAATGCGGCAAACCCAAGCTTCCCGGTTCCGACAACGGGCGGTACATTCACCTTTACCGTGACCATTTCTGATGGCGTGAACACCATCACGCAGACCGTTACGGTTACGCTGACGGTTGATCAGACACCAACCGCTGATGCGGGTGCAGATCAGACGCTGGCAAATGTAGCTCCGGGTACGGTCGTGACGCTTGATGGTTCCGCATCTTCTGACCCTGAAGCTGCGCAGCTGACTTACACTTGGCGCCAGATTTCCGGCCCTGTTGTAGCGCTCCAGAATGCGTCTTCTGCAACCCCGAGCTTTGTGTATCCGCCATCAGATAACCGTATGCAGAGTGCGTCTGGCCTTGGTCAGCCGGAAGGTGCGCCAGCAGATACGCTGGTCTTCGGTCTGGTTGTCTCTGACGGTAATCTCTCTTCTGCCGAAGACGAGGTGTCTGTCACTATCAACACAAACCTCGCACCAACGGCTGATGCGGGCGCGGACGTGACTGTGAATGGCTATGACAATGGCGACACGGTAACGCTTGATGGAAGCGCAAGCTCTGACCCGGACGGCGATACGCTGACTTACGCTTGGTCTGTCGTCAGCGGCAGCGCGACGATCAATGATCCGACGCTTGCCCAGCCAACGCTGACTTATACAGGCTCAAACTCTGACAATGTCGATGAGCAGGTTACTGTCGCTCTGGTGGTGAATGACGGCGCTGTTGACAGCCCGGCAGACGAGAAGGTGATCACCTTCCAGGATAACCGTGCACCGACAGCGAATGCTGGCGCGAATATCACTGGCATCAATTCCGGTGAACTCGTCACGCTGAACGGTTCTGCTTCGTCAGACCCTGATGGTGATGCGCTGACTTACACTTGGCAGCAGGTGTCCGGTCCGGCTGTGACTCTGTCTGACGTTAATGCCGTCAGCCCGAGCTTCACCGCGCCATTCGTGGCAACTGAGTCCACGCTGACATTCCGCCTCACCGTGAATGACGGCACAGAAGACAGCCCTGCGTCTCTGGTAACTGTTGATGTGCGCCCGGTCGGCTCCATCACCATTATCAGTGAGGCGACAGGCGGTGATACAAGCTTCAGCTTCACGTCTGATCTTCCGGGCCTTAATGCAACGGTCACGACCTCTGCAGGTCAGGCGAGCCTGTCGGCAGATCGTGTGATTGCAGGCCAGTATACCGTGACGATGGCAGACCCACGTGATGCAGGTTTCGCGCTCACGGCGCTAACTTGTGATGATGGCGACTCCACTGCGAATATCGGTGCGCGTCAGGCGACCATCAATCTTGCTGCGGGCGAGGATGTTATCTGTACGTTTGCGTCTGTGAACAGCCGCGGTGCGGCGCAGGATGCTATTCAGCAAATGCAGGCACAGCGCGGCGCGCTTCTTCTGAGCAATGGTCCGGATGCGGGCCGACGTATGGACCGTGTTGCCGGCCGTACAGTTCAGGCAGAGGGTGTGCAGCTAGCAGGTCTGAACCTTGTTTCAGGCCGGACTGCACCGGTCAGCATGTCTCTGAATGATGCTGGCGGCTCTATGGATGTCAGCCTGTCTGCTATTGCGGGCGCGGATGCGAATATGGGCGCAGGCAGCTTTGATGTCTGGGCTGAGGTCAACTATGCCAGGTTCGACAATTCCGGCTCTGAAGGCGATTTCTCGCTCTTCTATGTCGGTGCGGACTATCTCGTCACAGACCGCGTACTGGTCGGTGTTCTGGCGCAGTTCGACAACTTCGAGAGCGAGAATGACCGTACTTCTGTTGCCGCGGATGGTAACGGCTTCATGGTCGGTCCGTATGTGACGGCACGTCTTGCCAATAACCTCTATGCTGATGCTCGCATCGCATGGGGACAGGCAGATAACTCCGTCACGCCGCTTGGCACATATACGGATGATTTCGACACAACGCGTATGTTGTTCGCAGGTAGCCTCAGCGGTGACTATGCGTTCAACACTCACCTGACGCTGCGTCCGACAATCGAATACCGGACCTTCAACGAAACGCAGGAAGCCTACCGCGATGCGTTTGGTGTATTGATCCCTGAAAGCGACCTCAATCTCAACGAGCTGAGCTTTGCGCCAAAACTCATCACAACGCATCAGCGTGTGACGGGTGAGACATGGTCGGCCTTCATCGAGGCTGAAGGCATTTACAACTTTGGTGACGAGGTTGTGGGTGTGTTCGATGAAGACTTCCGCATGCGTCTCGAAGGCGGCTTTAGCTGGCTTGCAGAGAACGGCATCCAGATGAATTTCAACACCTATCTTGATGGTGTGGGTTCTGATGTCTTCGATGCGCACGGCTTCCGCGTCTCAATCAGCAAATCTCTGAACTAAATCGGTTCTGACAAATCCAGAAATCTGTGGCGGGCCCTGAAGGGGGCCCGTCATTTTTGTGTTCTGTTTAAAATTCTCCTGCCAACTGACGCTGCGTTAGTTCTTGATTGTGAGCACGTGACGCTTTTAGCTGGCGATAAAATAGAACTGGGAACAACATGAACCTCGAATTCACGGCTGCCGATCAGGCGTTCAGAGACGAAGTCCGCGCCTTTCTTCATGACAATCTGACGCCGGAACTTGCAGCGGCAGGACGCAAGGCGACGAGCGTCTTTATCGAGCCTGAATACACGCTGGCATGGCAGGCGAAGCTGAATGAGCGCGGCTGGGTCGCGCCGCACTGGCCAAAAGAATATGGCGGACCCGGTTTCACCGAGACGCAAAAGGCGATTTTTGCGGCAGAGTTTGCTGCGGCTGGTGCGCCATCGCTCTCTCCAATGGGGCTGTCCATGGTCGGGCCATGTATCATAGGATACGGTACGCCGGAGCAGAAAGCCCATTATCTGCCGCGTCTTCTCAATGGCGAGGATTATTGGTGTCAGGGGTATTCCGAGCCAGGGTCAGGGTCCGACCTTGCCTCACTTCAGCTGAAAGCTGAACGCGATGGCGATGATTATGTGCTGAACGGTACAAAAATCTGGACCACCCACGCTCACCACGCCAACAAAATGTTCTGCCTTGTCCGTACACGGACCGAAGGCAAGCCGCAGACAGGCATCACCTTCCTGCTTCTGGATATGAAGACGCCGGGTATCAAGGTTGATCCGATCCGGACGATGACAGGCGAGCACGAATTTAATCAGGTCTTCTTCGACGATGTGCGTGTGCCGGTATCCGGGCGTCTGGGTGAAGAAAACGACGGCTGGACAGTCGCAAAATATCTTCTCGAGTTTGAACGTGGTGGCGGCACATCAGCCGGCGTGAAAGCTGCGCTCGAACGCCTGCGCCGGTATCGCATTATGAAAGGCATTGATGATCCGATCCTTGCCAAAAAGCTTGAGCAGGTGTCGATCAAGGTCGAAGCGCTGCTCATGACCGAGCACCGGATCGTCGCCTCGCTGAGTGCTGGCGCATCGCCGGGGCCTGCGGCATCTATCCTGAAGGCGCAGCGTACAGAGCTCATGCAGCAGGTTGATGAAATCGGCATTGAAATGGCGGGTATCTTTGCGGGCGTCTACGAGCCTGACAGCTGGCTGCCAACGCCGAACACCGCGCCTGTCGGTCCGGACGAGCTTGCGGTTGCCATGCCGCGTTATCTGAACGACCGTGCCGCGTCCATCTATGGCGGCTCGAACGAAATCCAGCGCAATATCGTCGCCAAAGCGGTGTTGCGGCTTTAGCCGCGCCGCCAGACGGTTCAGGCGGATAATGGTGACCCCGACAGGATTCGAACCTGTGACCTACGGATTAGGAATCCGTTGCTCTATCCTGCTGAGCTACGGGGCCAGTCAACCGGTTTTGACTACTCTGAAACGGCACGGCTCTCAAGCGGGATGAGAAGAGTCAGGAATCTCGCCCCAAACCCCTTGCCAGACCGGCGCCTTTCCAGTAGAAGCCGCCCCTTGAGTTTCCATAACACCAGTTTCTAAGACGACGGAATTCGACCGATGAAAAGCGAAGGCCACCCAGATTACCACACGATCACTGTCGTGATGACGGACGGTACTGAATATCAGACGCGCTCTACTTACGGCAAAGAGGGTGACAAGCTCCAGCTTGATATCGACCCGAAAACACACCCGGCATGGACAGGCAACACGTCTAACCTGATGGACCGTGGTGGCCGTGTGTCTCGCTTCAAAGACAAGTTCAAAGGCTTCGTCAAATAAGCGAACCGTCTACCGACGAGATTTTAAAAGCCCGCTGGATATTCCGGCGGGTTTTTTGTTTGCGCTACAAGCCTTGCGTGGTTCGCAAAACCCTGTTCACACTTGGGGATATTTGATTGATATTTAGACGCCGAGTTTGAGATTTAGAGCCGTATGGTCGATAACCCGATAGATCGAGCACCAGATGAAGCTGCACCCGTGCTTCAGGCCATTCTGGACACTACGGTGGACGGGCTGATCACCATCGATGAGCGCGGCCGTATTCTCTCTTTCAATAAAGCGTGTGAAGCGATTTTTGGCTATGAGGCGTCCGAGGTGATGGGAAATAATGTCTCCTGTCTTATGCCACAGCCCTATCGCGAAGAGCATGATGGATATCTTGAGCGCTATCATGAAGGCGGTGAGGCGAGCATTATCGGCAAGGGCCGCGAAGTGCGCGGGCTGCGCAAGGACAGTTCAACCTTTCCGCTGAATCTGGCGGTTGCCCAGGTCAAAGTCGATGGACGGGTTTTGTATAGCGGGATTGTGCGTGACATCACCGAGCGTAAACAGGCTGAAGCAAAAATCCTTTTGCAGAATGAAGAGCTGGGGCGCTTCGCTTTTATGGCGTCCCATGACCTGAAGGAGCCTCTGCGAAGCATTGAGGCCTTCGCAGAGCTTTTGTCGCTCGATTATGCCGACAAACTGGATGCCGAAGGCCAGAATTATCTTGAGATTCTGATGTCATCGGCATCGCGCCTGAGAGCCGTCGTGAATGATGTGCTGGAGTATTCCCGTCTGGAAGCTGATGCCGGCGGCGCAGAAGAGTTCGATGCTGGCAAAGTGCTGAAGCAGCTGCGTGAGGAGCTCCGTGATAGGCTAAAAGAAACCGGCGGACAGGTCACAATGGATGAGCTGCCGGTGCTGCGGGGGGACCGTGTACGCTTCTACCGTTTGCTCCAGAATTTGATATCCAACGCACTTAAATATTGCCCTCCTGAACGCCAGCCGGAAGTCCATGTTTCGGCGGCGCTGCACAATGATTTCTGGCAGTTCCGGGTTCAGGATAATGGTATTGGTATTGATCCGGAATATTATTCAGTTATTTTTGAAATGTTTAAACGTCTCCATACTCGGGACACCTATTCGGGCACGGGGATTGGCCTGGCCATATGCCGCCGGATTGTCGAGAACTGGGAAGGTGAAATCTGGATAGAGGCTGCACCGGACAATGGCAGCGTCTTCTGTTTTACATTTCCTGCAACGACAGGTATGATTTCGGGTGAGGGGACATAGCAGATTGTTTTTCGTATGAAAAAGATACTACTTGTCGAAGATAACCCTGCGGACGTTCTTCTGACACGGCGCGTTTTTGCTCAGGCTGATATTAATGCAGAAATTATCGTCGCTGAAGACGGCGTGACGGCACTGGAAATGCTGGCAGGAACGACAGAACCGAAGGTGTCGGACCCTGTGCTCATTCTCATGGACATCAATATGCCGCGCAAAAACGGCAAGGATGTTCTGAAAGAAATTAAAGCCACAACGCAACTACGCCATATTCCGGTTGTGATGCTGACGACATCCGACGCGCGTGAGGATATCCGCGAATCCTACGAGAATTATGCGAGCGGTTATATCGTCAAACCGGCGCGCCTCGGAGACTTCATGAAGGCTGTCGAGACGCTCAAGCAATTCTGGTTTGAAACGGTTACGCTGTCATCAAGTGACTAACGAGGCGCGTTTATTTGCGCCAGACCGATAGCGGGTCAAACACACCTGAATTGGCGGCGTCCTGCAGAGCCTGAAGCTGGCTTGTGACCGCGTTGACGGCTGGCTCTTCAGGTTCATCAAAGATCATTTCGTCCAGACGGTGCAGACGGTCGAACAGATCCTTGGCACGGTCGACCAGTTCCAGAAGCTCGGCTGGCAGTTCAGGGTTCTGACGGGCTGTGAAGGCATTGATGGACGAGTCTTCCAGGCGGAAGCGGGCTTCGGACGCTTCCTCGACTGTCATGTCGCCTTCCTGCACAGCGCGCTGAACAACCAGCCAGCTGGCAGCCTGCATAAGGCGCGTCGTCATTTCCATTGAAACGGTTGCGTAGGAGAGAGACGCTTCACGAGAGAGCTGGCGGGAGGCGTCACGGCCTTCGCCATCCAGATAGCTGGCGGTTTCTTCAACGAGACCCATGCCGTCTGCAAAGAGCTTCCGGAACATCTCAGACGAAGCAAACTTCAGCATACGCTCGCGAACGCCGGGCGTTACTGGCTGTGGTTTCGTAGAGGAATCTTTCGTCATGGTCTCGTCCCGTCGAATCGCTCGTCTTTACGCGTCGCGCCATTATGACCTTTCTGATCGATTAAAGGGTTAACCGATATTGTGGTCATCTCAAGGCGTTGTCGCTAATGAATACACTTTCGATAACGTATTCATATTCCGTGCCGTTCCGCGATCCTGCGCTTCAAGTTTCAGGCGCGATTTGCCCTGACCACTGGCGTAATGCACGTAAATCTCGCGGTTTGAGGCGATGATCTGCTCATCTTGCTGGTGTTTCACATTGGCCGTATCGGCGGGCGTGGCGGCATTGGGCAGCAAAAGGGCGATGACCTTATTGCCGGGCGCGTCCGGGAACGGGCAATTCTCGCAAATTGCTTTTACATCTGCCGGGCTTCGCATGATCACGCCAACCGGCTTTCCGGCATAGCTTTCCAGTTTCTGTTCCAGTATGGCGCAGGCGTCCTCTCCGGTTTTCTCACTTTCGAACACCAGATTGCCGCTGGCTATATAGGTGCGCGGATTTTCAAACCCCGCTTCGGCGCACATGCCGCGTAGTGTTTCCATGGGCAGCTTACCGGTGCCGCCGACATTAACCGCGCGCAAAAAGGCGACGTGCGTTGCCAAGCCGGTCAGCTCTTATCGCCAAAGCGAAACATGGCGTCAGCGGCGGATTTGGCATTCCCTTTTTTCACAATTTCCGCTTCGCACTCAGCGATTTCGATTTTTAGCTGAGCGATACGTTCCTGCAGGTCTTCCACGGACATATCTTCCAGGTCGCGAAGAAGTTTCGGATCGGGTGCTTGTTCCTGGTCACTCATTGCGCCACTCTCCTCTGAAATTCTGTAAGGTTACATGGGAAGAAAATATGACCCTAACAATGCGCGCTGTTGAAGTCCAAGATGATCAGTCACTGAAAATTGTCGAGCTGCCCCGGCCTGAGCCGCAGGGCGCCGAAGTGTTGATCCGGATTGAAGCGTTCGGGGTAAATCGCGGCGATCTGCTTCAGCGGATTGGTCGATACCCGTCACCTCCGGGCGCATCCCCACTGATGGGGCTGGAAGCCTGCGGTGTGGTTGAGGCAGTTGGCCCCGCAGCAGACCGCTGGTCTGTTGGTGACAAGGTCTGCGCGCTTCTGCCGGGCGGTGGCTATGCCAGCTATGCTGTGGCGGATTCCGGGTCTTGCCTACCACTGCCGGAGGGCCTCACCTTTGAGCAGGGCGCGAGCCTGACCGAGACCATGATGACGGTCTGGACCAATGTGTTTGATGTCTGCGCGCTGCAGCCGGGCGAAACTTTCCTCGTGCATGGCGGTACAAGCGGCATTGGCGTGTCCGCGATCCAGATGGCGCGCCAGCATGGCTGTAAAGTTCTCACTACGGCGGGGTCTGCGGCTAAATGCGCGGCGGCAGAAACCTTCGGCGCGCATCGCGCGATCAATTATCGCGAGGAAGATTTTGCAGCGGTCGTCAAAGAAGAAGGCGGCGTTGATGTGATCCTCGATATGGTCGGCGGCGACTATGTTGCGAAGAATATCGCAAGCCTCAACAAGCTCGGTCGCCTCGTAAACATTGCTTACATGAACGGCTCGCAAGTGGATGTGAACCTTCTGCCTGTCATGCTGAAGCGTCTGACGATCACCGGCTCCACCCTGCGTGCCCGTACACCGGAAGAAAAACGGCAGGTGCGCGACGGAATGGAAAACCAGTTCTGGCACATGATCGCCGAGGATAAGATCAATCCGGTTGTCTATAAGGTCTTCCCGATGGAAGAGATCGAAGCGGCACATGAACTGATGAAATCATCTGAACATATCGGGAAAATCGTGGTGAAGACGACTTAGTCTGCGCTTTGCTTGCGTGTTTTCTTTGCATTCGGCGCGAATAATCACTATAATGATCGCAACGACAATTTCCCTATAGGAAAACCCCGTCGCCCGGCCAGTGTGCCGGGCGTACGTGTTTTAAGGAGTATTCACATGGCCAATATCCTGATGCCGAAAGCGACGGCTGTATGGCTCATTGATAACACGACGCTCACTTTCAAGCAGATTGGTGACTTTTGCGAGCTGCACCACCTTGAAGTTCAGGGCATTGCAGACGGCGATGTTGCGCAGTCGATGCGCGGTGTTGACCCTGTGGCGCGCGGCGAGCTGACCCGCGAAGAAATCCGCAAGGGTGAGGCTGACTCTAACTACAGCCTGAAAACGATCGAGCATAAAGTCGACAAGATCGTAACCCAGCAAAAGCGCAAAGGCGCCCGCTACACGCCGATCTCTCGTCGTGGTGATCGCCCGAACGCGATTGCGTGGTTCCTCTACCACCACAAGGAAGTGTCCGACGCGCAGATTTCTAAAATCATCGGCACGACCAAAGCGACAATCAACGCTGTTCGCGACCGTACTCACTGGGACTCAGCGAACATCAAGCCGGTTGACCCTGTAACGCTTGGCCTTTGCACGCAGATCGAGCTCGACGAGCTGATCTCCAAGGCATCCGAGAAGCGTCGTAAGATGGACGAAGAAGCTGGTATCACGAACGATCAGGGCCTTGCTCCGATCGAGAATGAAGCGCCTGAGGAAGAAGACACAGAGCGTACGTCTGGCGAAGGCCTGACGGCTGAGAACCTCTTCAATCTGAAATAATCTGACCGAGCGCGGGTTCGCTGCGAACGGTTTTTCGGACAAGACAATCAAACAGGCGGCTCTATAATGGGCCGCCTGTTTTGCATTTAGGGTTTCTGCTCATGTGGATGGCGCCGATAGCTGGAGTTTTGCGTTTGCGCCGCTTTGTGCAGGCCTACCGGCATGTGCTTTCCGGATTTTACACCGTTGTCTTTATCCTCATGGTGGCCATCTGGGCGGGGTTTGATCTCTGGCTAAATGATGGGGATATGCGCGAATTGACGGGCGTCGCGATGTTTTACCCGCTTCTCTATGTGGGTTGGACCGTTTTACGTGATGTGGTGACCCATCTCTGGAACGGGCTGGTCTGGTGTGTGCAGCGCCTCGACGCGATGGTGCGTAAACGTCCCTGACCAAAACGTCATGCTGCCTCTGGCCGCATGCGACGGGCGGCCTAATTCATCGGCATGACAGAACTCTTCACTGATACCCACACCGTTTCGTTTCGCCCCACCCGCAATGCAGGGCTTGAGCAGCTTGAGCATTTTGCGCCGCGCATGGGCCGCCATTATGCGCAAAACCGAAATGCCGATCTTGGCCCCGGTGAACGCACGAACGTCTCTGCCTTGTCGCCATGGATCAGAATGCGGCTCGTGCTCGAAGAAGAGGTCGCGCGGAACGCATTAGACGGGTTCTCTTATGCCTCAGCTGAAAAGTTTCATCAGGAGATTTGCTGGCGGTCCTATTTTAACGGGTGGATGGAGCACAGGCCATCCGTCTGGCAGGCGTATCTCGAGCGGCGGGATGAACACCTCTCCGCTTTGGCGGGCAATGCTGGTCTGCGCAAAGCCTATGACGAAGCCGTCAGCGGGCGAACCGGGATTGCCGGCTTCGATAACTGGGCGCGCGAACTGGTGGAGACGGGTTATCTGCATAACCATGCCCGCATGTGGTTCGCCTCCATCTGGATATTCACCCTGAAACTTCCATGGGAGCTCGGCGCGGATTTCTTCCTGAAACATCTGATGGATGGCGACCCGGCATCCAACACACTGTCCTGGCGCTGGGTTGGCGGGCTGCATACGCGCGGCAAGACCTATCTGGCCCGTAAGGATAATATTGAAAAGTACACCGATGGACGGTTTTCGCCTTCTGGCCTCGCGCAGGACGCGCCGCCGCTTGAAGGATTTGAAAATCCGTCTCCGCGCTGGCCGGACCTGCCGACAGACAAAGCTGAAGGCCGAACCGGCCTCCTGGTGACCGAAGAGGATATGCATCTCGCCTCGCTGGCCTCTGGTATTGAAGACCTTGTCGCGGTCGCCGGTTGCGTCTTCCCGGATGCGCGGTCTACATCTGGTGCGGGGGAGCAGGCAAAGCGATTTGCGCAAGGCGCACTGGACGATGTTTTACGCCGGGCCACGGAGCGCATGGCGTTACCGGCACGAAAGCTGAGTGCGGACGATTTTATTCCATCGACTGTCGAATGGGCGCGTGAGGCAAAATTGGAAACCGTCGCGACGGGTTATGCACCGGTTGGCTGGGTGCGGCCCAAGCTGAATGCGCTGAAAGATGCGCTTTGCGAGCACAATATCCAGCTTGTAGAGATTGTGCGTGATTGGGACCGCTTGTTCTGGCCGCACGCCACGAAAGGCTTCTTCCCGCTCAAGAAGCAGATTCCGGAGGTCTATGCGGAGCTGGGCATGCCGGTCTGATCTTGGAGCTCATGTCAGAGCCACCCATTTCTCTCTCATGAGTGACACAGATATCAAACGAGAGCCGCGTGGCTCCGGCGAGCAATATGTTCTGATGGTGGACGGCCATAAGGCTGTGCTGACCTTTCAGGATGTTGAAGGCGACAAGCGTATTACTGACCATACTCTGGTGCCGCGGGAGCTTGGCGGACGCGGTATTGGCAAGAAACTCGTTGCGCGCGCCGTAGAAGATGCGCGCTCCGAGGGGAAGTCTATCGTCCCGACCTGCTGGTTTGTGAAACAGCAGATTGACCGGAACGAAAACTGGCAGGACGTGCTCGCCTGAGCCTTACATCCGCATACGGATGTGTTTCCAGTCATCGGCGGTCATTTCCCAGACAAGTGACTGACGCGTTTGCCCGTTCGGGCCCTTGCTCGTGACCTCACCCATACGCGTCATACCCATGGCATCGATCAGCTTGATTGAGCGGATATTATCTTGCGCTGCGGTGAAGCAGAGCCGATGAACGCCTAGCGTTTCGAACACGAAATCTATGCTGCGGAAAAGGCCGTCACGGCCACGGCCGCTGGACTGCTGGTCTGGATGAGTGGCGCCGCCAAACTCTGCGGCTGACCAGTTCGGCCAGATGGTGAAATCAAAATATCCAGTGACGCTGCCAGTCTCATCAAAACTGGCCAGCATAAACCCTTCGCCCTTTGCTTGAGCTTCTGCCTTGCGCTGGATATGGCGCAGCACGCTGTCCCTCGTGACGGGTTTTTCGACCGTGTAGATCGGGTCTGAGACGGCAGGCGACGCGAAGAACTCATACATCGCGTCAAGGTCGTCTTCGGTCACGATACGGGCATTCCCATCAGGGCGCTGAAACTCAGTCACCGTGCGCACGCGGTTCCTGATCTTGTCTTCGGTTTTCTGGCTGACGATTTCTCTCGTGACCGGAATGGACATGAATACACCTCTATAGGGCTAACAGTTTTGTGCAGAGACGCGTTGAACGCAATCGGATATGTTTCTCCGCATATCGGGGGAATTGGACATGCAGTTTTCTGAAATCGAAGCGTGCGCCGTCGAAAAGCATGGACGCGAGGCGCTGGAAGACAGGCTAAGCCTTGCGGAGAGTGCCGCAGAAATCGAAGCCATACCTGCCGACCGGTTCCTCTCTGAAGCGACGAAGGTTATCTTTCAGGCCGGGTTTTCATGGTCTCTCATTGATAAGAAATGGCCGAACTTTGAGGCCGCATTTGAAGGTTTCGATGTACATCGCTGGTCCATGATGGGCGAAGAAGACCTCGACCGCCTTCTCAAGACGGAAGGCATTGTCCGAAATGCCGGTAAGCTTCTCAGTGTCGGGAAGAATGCGCTCTATTTTCGGGATATTATAACCGAGCACGGAAGCGTGGGAGCGTTTTTTGCCAGCTGGCAGCCGGAAGATTTCTTTGAGAATCTTTCCTCAATGCAGAAACGGACAAACCGGCTCGGTGCGAAAACAGGTCAGATATTTCTGCGGCGCATGGGCGTAGAATCTGTCGTTCTGTCCAATGATGTCGTGAAGGCTTTGATTGGCGCTGGTATCGTCGCAAAAGCACCTACTGCGAAGCGGGACCTTGCAAGTGTTCAGGCTGCTCTGAATATCTGGCGGAAAGAATCGGGAAGAAGTCTCTCGCAGATCAGCCAGATCCTCGCGCTGTCGGTTTAACGCGAAGACTTTCAATGTAGTCATCGACAATTAACCCAGTTCTGTGAAAACTTACGCAAGTTCTGATGGCCGGGCCGGGTTGTGTATGACGGGCAGTAAGCTCAAAGAAAAATTTACGTGGTTCTTCCGTATGACGGAAGAAGACCATCGTGCATCAGAGGCGCTCGGCGCCGTTCTGGTGAAGGATCTTGTTTTCCGCATTGGTATCGAAGCGGTTCTCGCCTGCCTCTGGGCTGCGTGCGGACAGGAAACCTTCGCGATGGTCTGGCTGGCGCTCGTTATCCCGGCCGAGTTTGGCGAGGTTGTTCTCGAGCATCTCAAGAAGCGCGACAAGAACCCGGGCGATGGCTATCTCTATGGTCAGTTCTTCGTGTCTCTTTTCGGTGGTGGCACCTGGGCTGGTGGCGGTGTCTATCTCTGGAGCACAGGTGACATCATTATGATGGCATCCGGACTTCTGATGATTGTCGGCGTTACAGCGCACGTCACCTTCAAGTATTCGGACTGGATTAAAGGCGCGATTGTTGCCGCCATTCCGCCCATGACGGGTTTGTTTGCGCTGGCTGTCATGCCAATGCCGTTTGAAATCACAATCGCGGAACGTGTGTTGTTTATCGTCGCGATCGGTGGGCTCATCTATTATATGCTCATCGTCGCGGTGGCGGATGTTCAAAAACAGATTCAGCTGAAACAGGCGCTCGCGGCCGCCTCCGAAGCAAGCCGTACCAAGTCGATTTTCCTCGCGAATATGAGCCATGAAATCCGGACACCGATGAATGGCGTTCTGGGCATGGCCGAAATGCTCGGGCGGACACCTCTCGATGGCAATCAGAAGGAAATGGTATCGGTAATCCGGTCATCAGGTGATGCGCTGATCGGTGTCATTGATGACATTCTGGACCTTTCCAAAATCGAGGCAGGTCATCTGGAACTCGATCATCAGGCCTTCTGGGTGCATGATCTGGTGCGTAATCTGGTGATTACCTCCGAGCTCAGCGCGCATGCTAAAGGCCTTGAATTCCGCCTCGACTGGGATGAGGAGAGGCAGCTCTGCCTTGAGGGGGATGTCCTCCGGCTGCGTCAGATCGTTGGCAATCTTCTCTCAAATGCGATCAAGTTCACAGAAGACGGCGTCGTGACTCTCAGCGTTAAAGCCGATGTCCTCGATGATAAGGGCGTTTGCGGATTGTCCTTTGCGGTGGCCGATACTGGCTCTGGCCTGAGCGATGATGATCAGGCGCGTATCTTCGAACCGTTTGTGCAGGTCGATGATTCACTCAGCCGTCGTCATGGCGGGTCTGGCCTGGGCCTCTCTATTTCGCACCGGATTGCCGCCATGATGAATGGTTCTCTCGGTGTGCGCAGCAAAAAGGGCGAGGGTGCGGAGTTCTCCTTTTTCTGCGAGCTGCCGCTGGCTGATGATTGCGAAACGGCGAGCGAGATCGACATTGAGGATACGTCAGGTGATGTGGAGCCGACCCATGGCCATCGTCCGCGTATTCTGGTCGCCGAAGATCATGCTCATAACCGGCGTGTTCTGCAGCTCATGCTCGCAACCATGAGCGTCGATGTCTGCTTTGTTGAAGACGGGCGTCAGGCTGTTGAAGCTTATGAAGGGGGTGAGTTTGACCTCCTCCTTCTGGACATTCAGATGCCGGAACTTACCGGCGTGGAAGCACTTCAGGAGATTCGACGGATCGATGCCGAACGCAGGCGTCAGGCCGTGCCGGCTCTGGCGCTCACCGCGAATGCCATGAAGCATCAGGTGGATGAATATATCGAGGCAGGCTTTAACGGTCATGTCGCCAAACCGATTGTCGTCGAGACCCTCGTCAACACAATGAATGATGCTTTGACCAGAATGGGCTGACGCGGCCGCCTGCACGCGGTAGTGTAGGTTGTAACTGTCGGGGGTTTTCCATTTGCGTCGCATTGCCCAGTTTGATCTGAACTTGCTTGAAACCTTCGAGGCGATTTACTCTGAAGGCGGTGTGTCGCGTGCTGCGCGGCATTTAAACCTCTCCCAGCCTGCGGTGAGCCATTCTCTTGCTCGCTTACGTGAAGCCTTTAATGACGAGCTGTTTATCCGTGAAGGGAATAACCTCGTCCCGACTGCTATGGCGCGGGATATTATCGGCCCGATCCGTGAGGCACTTCGTAATTTCGGCTTCGCGCTGGCGAGCGCCATGCATTTTGATCCGGCGACCTCCAACAGGTTGTTTCGGGTCGGCATGCGCCTGTCAGGTGAGGCGCCGAACTTTGCATCTCTCGTGACCCATATGCGTGAGGCAGCACCTCAGGTCCGCCTGACGAGTGCGCACTTTGCGCGGCAGGATCTCACCAACCTTCTGGCGAATGGCGATCTCGATCTGGCGATTGATGTCGCTCATAAAGAGCGGGCCGGCCTGAAGCGGGAATTGCTGCGCCATGACAGTTTCGTTGTCGCCGCCCGTAAAGGTCATCCGGCTATTGGCGAGACGCTGACGCTCGATACCTATCTGAAGCTTGAGCATGTGTTTGCCTCGCCGCGTTCGGTTGGCCTCGGGCATGAGGATGCCGCGCTATCAAGGATTGGCCGCGAACGAAAAATTGCTGTACGCTGCCAGAATGCGATGTCGGCCTGGCAGATTGTCTCCCGGACCGATATGATACTCACACTGTCACGGCGCTATGCAGAGACGTTTCAGGGGCTTCAAGGGAACGAGCTCCATGAACTCCCTCTCAGCCTACCGTCAGCAGAAGCTTACATGTACTGGCACGAGGCTACAGAGGCCGATCCGGGCCTGATCTGGCTGAGAGAGCAGATCAGAGCGGTCATAAAATAATCTTTATAAATGCTTGTGGCACCCATTCGTCAAACGAATGGGCTGCATTCAAAACCCGCATTACCAGTTATGGCCTGTGAGCGGCTAAATTCTCCGTCAAAATACGGAGATATCTATGAGCAGCTTTGTTGACCCAAGCCTGAAGATGAATGACCTCGAAATGTCGGAAGCATCCGTTCCGCTGTTTGAGGCCGTGAAGAAACACATCGAAGAGAACGTGAAGCCGATCCAGGAAGAGTATGAAGAACTCGGCCGCACGCTCGAAGACCGCTGGAGCTTCCACCCGCGCCAGCTGGAACTTCTCGAAGGCGCCAAGAACAAAGCTAAAGAGGCTGGTCTCTGGAACTTCTTCCTGCCGGATTCCCCTATCGGCCACGGCATGACCAACCTCGATTATGCCTATATCGCCGCTGAACTTGGCAAAGTGCCGCTTGCATCTGAATCGCTGAACTGTAACGCGCCGGACACTGGCAATATGGAAGTGCTGCAGCATGTCGGCACGCCGGAGCAGAAAGAAAAATGGCTGAAGCCCCTTCTGAATGGTGAGATCCGCTCTGCCTTTGCGATGACCGAGCCGAATGTTGCTTCCTCGGATGCCAAGAACATCTCGACGACGGCTGTGCTCGACGGGGATGACTGGGTCATCAATGGCGAGAAATACTACATCTCCGGCGCGGGCGATCCGCGTTGCCGCATTATGATCGTCATGGTCAAAACCAGCCCTGACGCTGAGCCGCACAAACAACAGTCTCAAATCCTCGTGCCACTGCCGCATCCGGGCGTAGAGATTGTCGGCCCGATGCATGTCTTCGGTGAGGATCATGCCCCGCGCGGCCATATGCATCTGCGCTTTAAAGACGTCCGTGTACCGAAAGAAAATATGCTGCTGGGCGAAGGCCGCGGCTTTGAGATTTCGCAGCTCCGCCTTGGCCCGGGCCGTATCCACCACTGCATGCGCACAATCGGTAAGGCAGAACGCGCGCTTGATATGATGGTCGAGCGAGGCCTGTCCCGCGAGGCGTTTGGCCAGCCGCTGATCAAGCTCGGTAAGAACCTTGAGACAGTATCCCGCAACCGGATCGAGATTGAAGCCATGCGCCTCATGGTTCTGAAAGCCGCCAAGGCGATGGATGTAATGGGCAATAAAGAAGCCCGCATCTGGGTCTCCATGGTGAAGGCGATGGTGCCGGAAAAAGCCTGCAAGATCATCGATGATGCGATCCAGATTCACGGTGCGACGGGTATTTCCCAGTGGACCCCGCTTGCCGAGCTTTACACTGATATTCGTCACCTGCGCTTTGCCGACGGTCCGGATGAGGTTCACCACATGGTGGTCGGCCGCGCTGAGCTAAAGCGCCACTAAACACAGGTTTCGCTCTGTGATCTTCACACCCGCGCAGTTCGCTGCGCGGGCTTTTTTTTAGGTCCAGGCGTTTTCAGACGACAGGTCGTCTGGGCCAGAAGCGTGAATTGCGCAGCAATAACGCACTCACGAGTGAAACGAGAACACCAACGGGCGCGATTTCAGTGAATGTGATTGGTAATCGTGTCACTGGATTGCGATAAGTATCCAGAGAAGCTTCGACGGATTGACGATATGTCTCAAGCTCTCCTCCGGTTTTGCCGCTGTTCTCGACCGCGTTCAACAATACCGTTTCATAGGCATTGATGAACTGATAGTCGGTCAGCAAAAGACTGATCTCCCAAGCGATGGCATAGAAGATGCCGGCAACCAGAGTAATGGCGAGCCCCATACCAAATGCGGGTAGGAATTTGATCACCCCACCCTGAGCGATATCGCGATGGCGTTTCATGGCGACGAAGATGAAGATGAAAGCGACCAACATAGCGGTGTAGCCCATCGCCATCATCTGCATCATGCTTGTAGACAACATCTGCTCAGCGGTGGTCCGGGCTGCCGTGAAATACATGAAGAGGCCCGTCAACAGGCCTGAAATCAGACCGGACAGCAAAATTCGTTTCAACATGCGTTCTCCTTTTCTTTATCTGAACACAGGTTTTTGCTGACGCAATCATCGACTTCTGGCGATCACCCAAAGGGGTGATTTTCGTGAAATGCAGATAAATTCAAATAGTTAGTCGAGAATCTCAAGCTCCCGCGCTCTGGCAACGGCTTCTGTGCGGCGGTTTGCTTCCAGCTTTTCAAGCAGACGGGCGATGTGAGTTTTTATCGTATTTGGAGATACGCGTAGTTCAGACGCGATTTCCTTGTTGGATAGCCCTTTGGCGAGTTCCTGAAGCACTTCATATTCACGATCGGAAATACCGAGTGCTGCACGGGCTCTCGGGTTACCCGCTTCAACAGGCTCCGTCGCATCGCGAGAGAAGAGACGGGCCCCCAGCCAGATGCCGAGGCAAAGAAAGATAAAAGCGGCAATCCCGATCTGCCAGTCTTTGCCGCCGTCCAGGGTGTACAAGCCGAAATCCAGCCATTGGATAGCCAGCATCCCACCTGTCAGTATCGTTGCGTACAGCAAAATGGTGGGCAGTGAAAATGGCGCTGCAGTCGTGCGGCGGGATTTTCGGCGCAATGAAAACATTTGGACCTCGACAGAGAACTTAAAGAGTGCGCTAGCACGATGGGATTGTCTACTGGAGGCGGTCTGGCTGGTGAGCGAAACTGGCGAAGTAGTACTATCTCTCTAACGACCGGATTTCATCATAGACGCGTACGGGTAGAATAATCGTGGCCATTGCGGTCACAAGCGAAAGAGCGATGGTGAAGATGCCTCCGGTGATGGCGCTTGATATGCCGAGGGTTCCGGCAAGCTCCATCAGGAAAAAGACAACCAGCATCAAAATGAGATGGCTGAACAGGCAGAGCAGTATGCCCACAATGTTCTGCCAAACCATTTGCGCGCTGCGCTTTGCGGCTTCAAAACCGTAAAGTTCTTCCACGCAGATCACAGGAACGATCAGGATAAGGAAGAAAGAGCCGACAAGCGACAAAAGCAATCCTGGCCCATTTAAACCGGCAATAAACTGCACGGCAAATGCTGGCCATGCAGCAATAAGGAATGCGGTTGAGAAGATATCGCCTTTTTGCACGGCATTCGCGCTAAGCTCGAACACGGCATAGCGCTTGGCAATCAGGCTGACAGATACCACGACAAGGGCAACAAGCGAGGACATGACGGAGACCATTAGCGGATGTGGCATGGCGAACAGCCCCCGAAGAATGACTGCTGCAATCAAATCCGGCAGAACGAAGCCGAATATAGTGACGATCGCGACAAGGCCAGGCCGGTAGAGGGGCAGGGTCCAGACGTCTTTAACGACTCTCAGAACATCCATTTTTCCGGTTTGCACGCGTATCCCCTGACCTTTGATTCCTCAGGCCCATCATCAGGTGAACCGGCCATATATAGCAATGGTTTTCAGGTGAAGCGTATCTGAGGCGGTGAAGGCGGCTCAAAACGGGAAAGATCTGGCAGGCGAGAAGCCGGATGATCGCCCGGCGCAAAACCCACACGCGTCAGCGCGCCGACTGCCACATGGTGGAGCCAGTTAAGGTCTGCGCGTTCGCCTTCATCTTCCGATGAAGCCCATAAATCTTCGGGTGGAAGCCAGTTCTGAAACGGCTGGAACCATAGGGGGTTTGGCGGCCTTGCGCGGGCCTCTGCCACCGAGACGGTTAAAAGCCCGTCTCTCCTTTTGGGGACGAAGAGTGGTTGATGTGATCCGATCTCCGCTTCGGCTCTGCCTTCGCGATAGAACGCGCTCAAGGCTGAGTTCTTGTTGTTCTCCGCGTCAGCTGCGCTTTCGCGATAGAACGCGCTCAGGGCTGCGCGCCTGGCTAGCCGTTCGGCCATCTGGTCAGCGCGAGCGAGTATGCGCGGCAAACGGGCCATACGGGCGATCAGATAGGACGCATCGACAATTGATAGCGGGTCGGGTCGGAAGGCTTTGATGCGGGCATGGGTGGAATGGCGCTTACCGCCCTCAAAGACCGGCGTGGTCACGGTAAAGCCGCCCATAGGCGGTGTTTCAGCTGTCAGGCGGCGCAGTTCCAGCTCCTGCTGCCATGCAAGGCCGGTGGGCTCTTTTAGGGTTTGGTCTCGCAATCCGTTCGGATTGCATAGACCGCGCTCAAGGCTGTGTTGGTTTGAATTGCTCGCGTGCAGATCGTCGCCGAAACCTACGGCACGCTGCGCCTGCGCACTTGCTTGTGGTTTTGAGAAAAGGGACCGGTAGAGCTCGGGATTGGCCTGCGCTTTCTCGATCAGAATAGCTGCCAGCCAGAGGATGAAGCATCTGAGCTGGTATTCCGCGCGTCGGATATGGGTGAGCAGCGTGTCGTAATAGCGGCGCTGCATATGGCGCGGCTTGTCAGTTGGGCGCGGCGTCTCGCTTTCAAATTCCAGATACCCGTCGGCATAGGCCTCAACGCCGCCAAAATTACGGCGGAGCCGCCCTGCCATCACGCTGGGCGAGTTCTTATCCGGAAGAGAGGCGGGCGCTTGATGCATGCCGCTAGTTTAGGGTGGTGCGTGAGGCGTTGGAGTAAACTAGAGCGAAAGTTGTGTTGAATGTCAGCAGTTGAGGAAGAAAACGTCTTTTCGAGGCCTAAAAAATGCTGCGGTTTCGGTTAAACCGTTAATTTCCCATTTTTGAATTTGCTCATCGACAGTCGTAGGTGGATTACGCTTTTTCGTAGTGATTGAATGCAATATCTTGATCGCTCTTTCGGGGGCCAAGTCCAGCGTATCCGCAATAAATTCGTCTGCGCATTTAGCTTCGATTTCCAGTGGACCAAGAATCTTGTCTGGAAAGTCTTTCAAATTTTCTGTGACAATCAAAGACGCTTTGCAAGCAATCGCGGTCGCGATTACGTGTGTGTCGTCAGGGTCCGGAAGGTTTTGGACGGACGGTAGATATAGTTCGTAGTTGGAGACCTCTGCTTCCGGAAACGCGCTCCTGATAAATTGAACTTGGCGGGCGGAATCGACGTTGGGTCTCTTGGCTTTGAGGGTCCGCTCTAGGTCTGCGAGAATGGTGCTGTTCCACCGCGGACGGAAGAATTCCTCTTCTGCAAGAGTCAGCAGTAAGTCGCGCCGCAAAACGCTCCAAAGTGAACAAGTATCAATTACGACAGTGAAGCGATTTGCGAACATTACAACTCTTACTTATTCGGACAGCTTGTCGAAGGGGATTTCTATCCCGTCTTCATCGAATGCATCTGTCTCGTCAGCTCCCATTAGTTCGGATAGTGCGGCGCTGCGAGTAGCTGCTCGTTTGTTTTTATAATCAAAAAGATTTTTAGCCAGTATACGACGATGTCGTCCTACAGTTTCAAACTCCATTTCTCCTTGGTCGAGGAGTTTTATAAGATATGGCCGCGAAACGTTTAGTATGTCGGCGGCCTGTTGTGTGGTTAGGTGCTTGTGAATAGGAACAAAGGTAACACCATCTCCGCTGGCCAAATGGTCAAGCATGTTGACGAGCAGATTTGATAATCGCTCACTTAGAACGATTTCCTTGGGTTCATCATCTCCTGATTTAGTCACAAAGAGGGTACGTTTCCCGTTTTCCAACGGTATTCGAACTAAATTGTCCCTAAGTTCTTTGGCGCCCCTTATTGTTTGTTCGGTCGGTATGGAATCACCAAAAGCGACCGCTGATGCGGACGTGGTCATATCCTTTTTCCTTTCTTTTTTAGCTGGCCCGATTATCGGAACTCCCTCCAGCTGAACTGGAAAGTAGCATCAAACGAAATATTCGCAACAATCGAAATGAACGAAATATCCTAAAGTTTCATTTAGGTCGTTGGATTAATTAAGCCACCATGCGCTCATCAGCAGGAATAGTGGCGGAGATAAAGCCGCCGCCCAGAACGCGGGTTTCATCGTCCGCTGAATAGAGCACTGAGGCCTGACCGCGTGCCACGCCTTCTTCCGGATCATCAAAGAACACAGCCGGTTGTCCGTTATGCCAGCCGAGATGACCAGGCTTTGGCGGGCGGGTAGACCGTACACGGATGAGTGCGCGGGCCTGACGCTCGCAGGCCTCTTCCAGCGTGCCTTCGCCGAGCCAATTCAGCTCTTCCATGGCAAGGCCTGCCGTGAGCAGGGCTTCGCGCGGGCCGACGATGACGCGCCGGTTCGGGGCATCAATCTTCACCACGAAAAGCGGCTCGCCCGTTGCGACGCCAAGGCCGCGGCGCTGGCCGATTGTGTAGTGGATGACGCCTTCATGCTGGCCCAGAACGCGGCCATCCAGATGCACAATCTCGCCGCCACGACCGGAGCCCGGTCGCAGGCGTTCGACCACTTTTGCGTAAGAGCCATCCGGTACGAAGCAGATATCCTGACTGTCGGGCTTTTGCGCGACGGGCAGCCCGAAATACTCTGCCAGTTCGCGAACGGCTGTCTTCGGCAGGCCGCCCAGCGGGAAGCGCAGAAAGTCGAGCTGTTCCTGTGTGGTCGCAAAGAGGAAGTAAGACTGGTCGCGGCTGTCATCATGGGCGCGGTGAAGCTCGCCATGGCCGTTATGGCCCTGCTCGCGGCGGATATAGTGGCCCGTCGCCATCGCGTCAGCGCCAAGGTCGTGCGCAGTCGCCAGAAGGTCTTTGAATTTGACCGTCTGGTTACAGCGAATGCAGGGAATAGGCGTGGAGCCGGAGAGGTAGGTGTCGGCAAAATCCTCCATCACCTGCTCTTTGAAGCGGGACTCATAATCCAGCACGTAATGTGGAATGCCGATCTGGTCGGCGACATTGCGGGCGTCGTGAATGTCTTGCCCGGCGCAGCACGCCCCTTTTTTCTGGATGGCGACGCCGTGGTCATACAGCTGGAGCGTGATGCCGACGACATCATAGCCCTGCGCCTTCAGAAGGGCGGCGACAACGGATGAGTCCACACCGCCGGACATGGCGGCGACGACGCGCGTTTCGGATGGGGGTTTGGCAATACCAAGGGAATTGAGGCCGTTCACCATCGGCGATGGCGCGACAAGGTCTTCGATATTCATTGTCTCTCTCCAGCGGGTTCAAGGGCCCGTGCAAAGTGGGTGTTGGCGGGGCATATAGCGCAGAATGGCAAATTATGCACTAGTGCCGCGCATTGAAGAGGGGAATGGGATGCGCAGTTTGATTTTGGCGGTGAGCGCCGCTCTGGTGGCGGGCTGTGCCAGCGCAGAAGCGCCGACGCTGGAAAGCGCGGAAAGCTTTATGTGGGCCTATACCGAAGCCTGGAATGCGCATGATACTGAAGCGCTGGGTCGTGACTTCTGGCAGATGACCGGCAGCGTGGAAGAAGAGACCTCGCGGCTGGAAATGGTCTTCACCCAGCTGGAAGCCGATGGCTATGACCGCTCTATCATTCACGAGGTTCTGGTGTGTGATGTTGAGGGCGAAACGGCGCGCGCCGGTATGCGCTTCACACGGTATCTGACGTCCGGCGAGGTTATGGGCGATGATATGCGCGCATCGGGTTATGAGCTTACATGGGCGGACGAAAAAGGCTGGCGGATTACTGGCATGTTCGCGGCGGTGGCTGATGAACCATTGAGCTGCGAGGCATTGTAAGTAAGAATTCTCTCTCGGTGCCCGGCCTTTGCTTGTGTAGGGCCCAGCCCTGAGGGTCGCAAGGAGCGGTGCAGAGCTGCAAACTCCCACAAGCGACCGCGCAGGCGCAGGCCGGTTTCGACAGAAACAACAAGGCCGAGCACACGAAAACTCACATATGTTTCACCTATATTGCCGGTTTGTTCGCAAAAGTTCGACTTAAGGCGCACTCGATTTAGGGTTTTCTCCTCTGCTAAACTCCCCTCAAAATGAAAACTCACGGGGAGACGTAACATGGCTAAATATGCAGACGTCTATAATGACTGGAAATCCGATCCTGGCGCATTTTGGATGGAAGCGGCCAAAGAGATCGACTGGGTCAGCGCACCAACGGCCGCCTTTGATGGTGATGCGGGCGTGTATGGTCGGTGGTTTCCCGATGGTGTGTGCAACACGGCCTATAACTGTCTCGACCGGCATGTTGAGGCAGGCCGCGGCGAAGACACAGCGCTCATTTATGACAGCCCGATCACCGGCAGGAAGAAGAGCTATACCTTCGCTGAGCTGACCGACGAGGTCGCGACTTTCGCGGGCATTCTGAAAGCCAAGGGCGTTGCGAAGGGCGACCGTGTGATCGTCTATATGCCGATGGTGCCTGAAGCGGCGATTGCCATGCTGGCCTGCGCACGCATTGGCGCGATCCATTCTGTCGTGTTTGGCGGGTTCGCGCCGCACGAGCTGGCGACCCGTATCAACGATGCCAAGCCCAAAATGATGGTGTCTGCAAGCTGCGGTATCGAGCCGAACCGTGTCATCCCTTACAAGCCAATGCTCGACGCGGCGATCGAACAGTCCGTCCACAAGCCGGATGCCTGCATCATTCTCCAGCGCGAAGACGTGACGGCTGAACTCGGCGCGCGCGATCATGACTGGGCGGCATTAGTGGCCGAGGCTAAAGCTGACGGCGTGACGGCTGCGCTAGAGCCGATGGCGGCAACAGATCCGCTCTATATTCTCTACACCTCGGGCACGACGGGTGAGCCAAAGGGCGTAGTCCGCGACACGGGCGGCCATATGGTGGCGCTGAAATGGTCGATGGAAAATGTCTATGCGGTGAAGCCGGGTGATACTTTCTGGGCGGCGTCTGATGTTGGTTGGGTGGTGGGCCACTCCTACATTGTGTATGCACCGCTCCTTCAGGGCTGCGCGACCATCATGTTCGAAGGCAAGCCTGTCGGCACGCCGGATGCGGGCGTGTTCTGGCGTGTGATCCAGGACCATAAAGTCACTGCGCTCTTCACGGCGCCAACGGCCTTCCGTGCTATCAAAAAGGAAGATCCGAATGCGGAGCTCCTGGAAAACTACGACACATCTTCCCTGCGCACGCTCTTCCTTGCGGGTGAACGCGCCGATCCCGACACGATCCAATGGGCCGAGCGCAAGCTCGACGTGCCGGTGATCGACAATTGGTGGCAGACAGAGACCGGCTGGCCGATCACGGCCAATCCGCGCGGTATTGAAACCCTGCCGGTGAAGTATGGCTCCTCAACCGTACCTATGCCGGGATATGAAATCCATATTCTGGATGAAGGCGGTCATGAAGTTGGCGCGCCATCAACGCTTGGCGCTGTCTGTATTAAACTGCCTCTGCCGCCGGGCTGCCTGCCGACGCTCTGGGGCAATGATGACCGGTTCAGAAACAGCTATCTCAATCACTTCCCGGGCTATTACGAGACATCCGATGCTGGCATGATTGATGAGGATGGCTATCTCCACATCATGGCGCGCACGGATGACATCATCAATGTTGCCGGTCACCGCCTTTCTACCGGCGGTATGGAAGAGGTGTTGTCCGGCCATCAGGCGGTCGCCGAGTGCGCGGTTCTGGGCATTGCTGACCAGTTAAAAGGCCAGATTCCGCTCGGGCTGATCGTGCTCAAATCCGGTGTCACCGAAGCACCTGAAGACATTGAGAAGGCCTGCGTAAAGCGGGTGCGCGAGGAGATTGGCGCGGTGGCTGCGCTCAAGCATATCCTCGTTGTGCAGCGCCTGCCGAAGACCCGTTCGGGCAAAATTCTGCGCGCAACCATCCGCAAGATTGCAGACGGGGAGCCATGGAAAATGCCGGCGACGATTGATGATCCGGCCATCCTTGATGAGATCACCGAGGTGCTGAAAGCACGCGGCCTCGTCCAGCACAATCTACAGCCGTCAACCTGATACCCACTTTCCAGCGCTGACGCATTCTCGCCGCTCTGCCATCAACAGCAGGGCGGCTTTTTTGCGTGCGACACTAAAAGCCCTATAAAAAGTATGTATATCTGACTAATCTGGTCGTGCGCTTTAGTATCGTCTGATGCGCGAGAGGTTTGTGATAGCCTGCTATCATAAATGGGAGGAAAGACAGATAATGAAATATCCTATCCTTGCAGGGCTCGCGTCCGCGCTCATACTGGGCGCTTGTGGCAGCTCGGTCGAAATGCCGGAACCGGCCTATGAAGATATCAGTGCAGCGCAAAGCGCGGCGGGCATGTTACAGGAACGCCTGCAGGCGCGATTGATGTCAGCCATGCAAGAGGGCGGCATTGAGGAAGCCATTACGGCCTGTTCTGAAGATGCGCTGGTGATCTCGGCTGAGGTGTCGGCTGAAACGGGCCTCGAAATCGGCCGCACATCGCTTCGTGTGCGTAACCCTGCCAATGCGCCGGATGCCTGGGAAACAGAGCAGTTCGCGGTCTTTGAAGAGGCGCGCGCATCAGGCGTGAACCAGATGGCGATGCAGTACTCTGAAGTCGTGGACGAAGAGGGCAGCCATGTCTTTCGCTGGATGAAGCCGATCTTCCTCGGTGACTTCTGCGCGACCTGCCATGGCACGGATATTTCGCCAGAGGTGCAGGCGGCGATTGATGCGGTCTACGCTGATGACCAAGCGACCGGCTTTGAAGTGGGCGATATTCGCGGCGCGTTTACAGTGCGCCGTCCGCTCTAAATTTCGATTTGCGTGTAGGGGGAAATGTGATTGGGTCTCTCCGTTCGGGAAGGCCCTTTCATGTATGGACTGGTTGGAAAATTCATTGCCGCTGATGGCAAGCGCGATGCACTGATCGAGATATTGCTCGGTGGGCTAAAAGACATGCCGGGCTGTTTGTCTTATGTGGTCGCCGCTGATCCGGTTGATGACACGACCATCTGGGTCACAGAGGTCTGGGACCGGGCTGAAAGCCATATGGCGAGCCTCCAACTGGCGCAGGTTCAGGAAGCGATTGGCAAGGCGCGCCCGATGATTGCAGGCATGGAGCGCGTTGCAGAGACTGACGTGCGCGGTGGAGTGGGGCTTTAAATGATTATCCGTTTCGCCCTTGCGTCTGACGCGCCAAAGATTGCCGAAATTTACGCGCCCTTTGTAGATGGCAGCGCGGTATCTTTCGAGATGGAGCCGCCGGCGGCTGACATTATGGCAGGCCGGATTGAAAAGCTCTGGCCGACCCATCCATGGATTGTCGCCGAAGATGAGGGCGAGGTTGTGGGCTATGCCTATGGGTCGCCTTATCGCGAGCGTAAAGCGTATCAATGGGCGGTCGAAGTCACGGTCTATCTGGAACCGGCTGCACGCGGCAAAGGGCTTGGCCGCAAGCTCTATAACGTGCTGATTGATATTCTGACCCGTCAGGGCTTCACCAAAGCCTATGGTGTCGTGACCCTGCCGAACGCAGGTAGTGCGGCGCTACATGAGGCGGTTGGCTTTCACCATTTTGCGACCTACCGGAATATCGGTTTCAAGAATGGCAGCTGGCATGATGTCGGCTGGTGGGAGCGTGATCTTGCGCCCTGCATCGTGCCGCAGCCAGAGCTGAAAACGCTTACGGAGCTTGGCTATTCAGAAGGCGGGTCAGTCTGACCCGTTCTGCGAATTGACCTTGGCGTCGATTTCGCGCGCGATCACGTCGCCAATGCCTTCTTCGTCAACCTCGGCGTCTTCGAACAGCTCGGCGTCCGTGCTGTCCTCATCGTCAAAGTCGAATTCGTCCGGGATCGGTTCTGTCGGTATGGTGCGCCAGCCCGTGGCGATCATGTCGGCAATCTTGGCTGTGCGCGCGCGGATTTCTGCCGGTGTCCACTGCTTAAAGCTGCACACATCGGCTACACTGCGGAAATAAAGGTCTGCGCCTGATTCTTTATAGATGGACCGTTTGGCATTGTAGTCCCGATTGGCGACACGCTTGTCGAGGTCGCGTGAAATCGGCACGCCATTGCCCAGAAGGTCGAGGCATTCGCGGTGTTCTGCGCGTGTGAAATCGATCTGCCACTGGCTGCCCTGACGCGGGTTCTTCGGCAGAACATGCTCGGATGTTGCAAGCTCCAGATACGGCGGAGCGGGCTGTCCGTCACGCTCGCAAAGGCCAAGCTCGATCCGGCGGAGCAGGGCGCCGCGCTGATAGAGTTTCGGAAACGGTTTGGAGAGCGCCTCAATCGCTTTTTCAAGTTCGATCTGTGGCACATCGAAGGCATTGCCGCTGGAAAAAACGTCCTGACCGTTGCGCAGCTGCGCGATGGCATCAGAACAGGTGCGGCGGCGCGGACCTTCAGAGGTCTCGTTGATGAACCAGACGAAGAAGAGCCGATCGAGCGCGCGGATATGGCGGTAAATCTCGCCGTAATTTCCGTCGAACTGGACAAGGATTTCCATCGCGACCGGAATGAATTCTTTCCACTCATTTGCGGACCGGCCGAGAAAATACAGGGCACGGATGAGATGGTTCGGGTTTTCTTCCGGTTCGTCGAACGGAATGTCGCCCCAGTGAATGTCTGCAAAGGCGTCGCCATAGGTTTGCAGATCTTCAAAGTGGAATTGTTCCGGACCGCGACCGATCATTGCGGCTTTCAGGCTCGGCCCGAATGTGCGCCCTTGCGGGACCCATTCTCCGGAGGTTGCAAACACCATGGCACGTAGGAGCGTATCGAGATTGTCCGACCCCAGACGATCTTCAAGGCCGTCCCAGATGATCGCAGCATCTGCCTGACGCTCGATTGGCAGGGCTTTGAGAAGATCGGGTTTGGTGAGGTCAGCCTCGGAAAGCTGCAGGCCGCGATTGTTCAGCACCTGGAAGAGGCGCAGGCCCGACGTGGCAGAAGACGCCGTCAGCACGATCACTTCGCAATTATTGAGAAGGTAATCGGTAAATTCATTCAGGCGCGGCAGACCGGTATCATTGATCGGCTGGGTGAGCAGTTCACGCATGCCGTCAGCGACCTCAAACATGGTGAGGTAGCGTTCGGGAATAATGCGTCCGCCCTGAGACGGATTATTGAGCGCCTGCCATGCTGAAATGCGGTTCTCAATCAGGGTCTGTTCTGCGGGCGCAAAGCGCAGGCGCCAGCTGGATTCCAGAAAGTTCTCATTGTCGCGTTCGTCGCGCACGAGGCGGTGCAGGCCGCGCTTGCGGTTTGCGTCTTTCTCAAGGTCGCGCAGAATGCAGAGCAGCATGAAAAGCGTGGTCAGGCGCTGGCGGCCGTCAATCACCATACAGTCGCGGCCATTGGCCTCTGTCATGACCAGATTGCCGAGGAAATAGCCCGCATCCTTACGGTTTGCGGCGGCGGCTACGTCATCAATCAGCGTGATCGCTTCTTCCATCGTCCAGCGATACGGACGCTGGAACGCAGGAAACGAAAAGACACGTTTCCCGTTGAAGAGCTCCGCCAGAGTCATCTGTTCTGTCTGGAATGGTGATGACGACGACATTCTGCCTCTCTGCTGGATTTGCCCGGCCCCGATGCACGTTCCCACAAAGATGGGTATATGGCCAGATTTGACGATACCCAAAAGCAGTAGAAGACTTTAAGTTATGGTTATCAGAAATTTCTGCGCCGATCTGGGGAGACGGGAAGACAGATGGAAGTGACCGAAACGATTAGCCCGTCGCGCCGTCGCGCGATGGAGATCATCGAGAACAGCTATTTTAAAAATGCGATCACCACGCTGATCGTGCTGAATGCGATTACGCTGGGGCTGGAAACGGTTGAGACGTTGCCGCCGCTTCTGCATCTGGGCATCAAATTCTTCGATATTTTCGTTGTCGGCGTGTTCGTGATCGAGCTTCTGTTGAAGCTCTATGCGCACAGGCTGGATTTCTTCCGGTCCGGCTGGAACATTTTCGATTTCTTCGTGGTGGGTGTTTCCATCCTGCCGGGTTCCGGCCCGTTCCAGGTTATGCGGTCTCTGCGCGTGCTGCGGGTTCTGCGCCTTCTACATGTCGTGCCGATGATGAAGCGGATCGTCGAGGCGCTGTTCAAGGCGCTTCCGGGCATGGGCGCAATTATCGCGGTTCTGGCGGTGCTGATCTATGCGAGCGCGGTGATGGCGACCTCGCTGTATGGACGCACAGACGATCCTGATGTCCACGCGCTTTTCCGCGACATTCCGGCGTCTGCCTTCACCCTGTTTCAGGTGATGACCATGGATGGCTGGCGGAATGAAGTCGTCCAGAAGGTGATGGATGATGGCCATCCTTATGCGTGGATTTTCTTCCTGAGCTTTATCTTCCTTGCGAGCTTTGCGGTTCTGAACCTCTTTATCGCGCTGATCGTTGAAGCCCTTCAGGCTGAACAGGATGAGCGTACTGAAGAAGCGATCGAGCAAATCGAGGACGAGATTGAGGATACCGAAGAGAAAATGCTCAAAAAGGGCGATGAAATCCTCAGCGTCATCGCCGAGCTGAAAGCTGAAATCGCCGAACTGAAGGCCTCTCAGAACCAGTAAGATTCCCTCAAAAAAAAGACCCCGGCCGAAGCCGGGGTGAAGACATCCTCTCAGGGATTTTAGCAAGTGGGGGGATGAGAGGAGGAGGAGGGGATTACGGTATGAGGACCGTATCGATGACGTGGATAATGCCGTTAGAGGCTTCCACATCAGCCTGAATGACAGTCGCCGAGTTCACCATGACGCCGTCTGTTCCGTCGATTGAGACCGTACCGTTCAGGGTCTCAGCTTCTGTTGTTGTGCCTACCAGATCAGCGGCTTCTACGCGGCCTGCGATCACGTGGTAGGAGAGGATTGCTGCGAGCTGGTCTTTGTTTTCCGGCTCAAGCAGGGTGGCGATTGTGTCTTCACCGAGCGCTGCGAACGCTTCGTCTGTTGGTGCGAAAACTGTCAACGGGCCGTCACCACGAAGGGCATCAACCAGGCCAGCTGCTTCAGCCGCTGCGAGCAGTGTCGTAAAGCCTGCATCCTGCGCTGTGCCGACGATATCAGCCTGCATTTCAGAATGGTGGCCGGCATAAGTTGTTTCGATTTCAGTCTGAGCTGAACGGGTTGCCGTCGCATTTGCGCAATCTGCAAAAGCGGGCATGGAAAGAGTCGCAACCAGTGCGGTTGAGGCGATCAGGGATTTCATAATGTGTCACTCCATGTGTCGTCTGTTAGGCGAGCGAGTGAGGATCGATCCGGTGCTCGGCCACCGCGTTTTTTGCGATGGATACTGTGGTTACGACACCGGTCTGGAACTGGATGAGTGCATTACGAAATTGTAAGAGAGGTCACGCGGGCGTGACTGATCGGGCTATTCGATGGCCTGCCCGAACAGGGTGATCGCAAAGCCGAGAAGTGAGAGCGCAGCAAAGAAGCCCGTGCGCAGATAGGCTTTTTCGAGCCGCCATGCAGAGAGCGCGGCCTGCGCAGATTGCAGCGCGTAATAGAGCGCGAAGGCACGCGAGGCATAAGAGATGATCTCGAACACATCTGCAAACCAGGTGAGTCCAATGCCCAGGCCTGCAACCAGCACATAGCTATGGCGCGTCGGTACTTTCTCGTCTGTCAGTTCATGGACCAGACCGCCGCATCCGCCTGTGTCTGCAATCGCGGCAGAAAACTGTGCGGCGAGGGCGGCGGCGACCAGCAATATCGGCAGTATGGGCGCGACCAGCGCCATCATGTCGATAATGGCGGATTCCTCCAGCGGTATGTCTTCCGGATGGAAGAGGAAGGCCATCAGGAGAATGTAAACAATGTAGATTGCCGAGGAGAGGAGCTGCGCAAACCGCATGGAGGAAATGCGCATTTTGGCCGGATATTCCTCACCCATATAGCGGGAAATCTCAAAACCCTGCACGGTGACGATCAGGCCGAAGAGCAGCGTTACCGCGCCGATGGGAGAGACGCTCGGATCGATGAAGATCAGCGCGCCCTCAGCTGCCTTTCCGGTAAAATCGAACCCGAGCCCGATCAGTAGCCCGCCTATAATGGCAAGCTTCACCGTGACGGACATCTGCTCCATTTTCTCCAGCGCGGAAAAGCCTTTCGTGCAGCCAACGAAGAGTACGATGAGGAGCATGATTGTCGTCAGAATGCGCGCATTCGTCTGCGTGTCGGCGTTCGTCATATGGACGGCAAACGAGCCGAACAGGTTCAGATAGTAGGCGACCGAAACAATGTAGGCGAAGGACAGCGCCCATGAGGCGGCCTTATCCAGGGGCTGGAAGAGACGGTCAAAGCTGTTCTCTGACCGGTAGCGGATATTCTGGCGGATGGCGCTGCCGAACAGATACGCCAGAACGCAGAGCGCGATCATGCCCAGAATGGCATAAGAGCCGAATGCGTGATCCAGAATTGGCCCGATGACGAGGAACCCGCTGCCAATGATGGAGGCTAGCGGTGTGATGCTCGCCTTCCAGAAGCGTAACCGCGCGATTTTCGGCCATTGCAGAAGGACGAAAAGCCCCGCGCAGACGCTTAGAATGACTATCGTTTCGATCACGGTTTTTTCTTTTCGATGCGCGGTGTAACGGGGATTTCAGAATTACGAAGGTTTAAGCAAAACTCAACAGAGCGTGATCTGACAAAATTAGAATTTTAGGGTATAAGACTCGCAGGATGACCATCTGGAATCGCCTTTTGGAGCGCGCTCAGCGCTTGTTTGATCCTCACCATGAGGACGACCTGCCCGCGCTGGCGGACAAGTCTTCATGCGGTCCGGACCCTCAGGATGTAGGTTTTACGGCGGCTGTCGTTGGTCTGGGCGCGAAACTCGCCAAGGCTGACGGCGAAGTCACCGATGATGAGGTTCAGGTTTTCTCAAAGGTCTTTCGCGCGGCGCCCGAAGATGCGGCATCTGTTCGCAGGGTGTTCAATCTCGCTCGCCAGACGGTGCGCGGATATGAGGGCTATGCGTCCAAAATTGCCCGCAAATATGGTGACCGGCCATGCCTGTTAGAGGGCGTGCTGGACGGCTTGTTCTACATCGCCGGCGCTGACGGCGTGGTGACGCTGGACGAGATGATCTACCTGCAAAAGGTGTCATCCATTTTCGGCTTCTCCGAAGATGATTTCCGCCGCATCAAGGCGAGCCATATGGGCGCAGACCCTGATGATCCGTATGAAATTCTGGGCGTGAGCCATTCGGCAAACTTTGATGATATCCGCGTCGCTTACCGCAAGCTGATGGCCGATAATCACCCGGACAGGCTGGTGATGAATGGCGCGCCACATGAGTTTGAAGCACGCGCGAATGAAAAAGCGGCAACCATCACTGGTGCATATGCAAAAATCCGTGCCGAGCGTGGCATGCTGATAAGAGCGGATTGACGAACCGCTCAATCGTCCCCACACTCCTATAAGGAGATGAATATGATCAATGCGAATATGACGACTAACGGGCTGGGCGGCGGCGGATCCTTTTTCGGGTCTGTGAAACGACTATTTGCCGTTATCGCAACATTCGGGGTCGGCGCTCTGGTTCTCATGGCGGCAGGTGTTGTTGCGATTGCGACAGCGATTGTCGGCCTCATCATCGCTTGCGTAGCGATGTTCATGCGCTTTGCATCTCACTCCAAGCCACAGGCTGAACGTGCGCGCGCTTACACCTCGTCTGAGGACGGTGTACTGGAAGCCCGCCGTACGGCACGCGGCTGGAAAGTCGACGGCTAGATAACCCGTCAGGCTGGCATTTTAGCTGGCCTGCAAAACTTCCCTTCAGTTTCGATTGACGTGCTCGCCGCTTCTTGTCATCTAGCGGGTTCGCATTTTCCGTGCCCCTGTGGCGGAATTGGTAGACGCGACGGATTCAAAATCCGTTTTCTTCGGGAGTGCCGGTTCGAGTCCGGCCGGGGGCACCATTCATTGCATTTTTGCTATGCAAAAATTATTGATCCAGTGGATCAATAATCGCGATGAATTATGTCTGATCCCCGCTTCGCTATTGCTTCGCGATGGATTGCGCTCAAGGCTGCACGTTTTGATGTCACCTAGAAGTTGCCGCGCCGGTGATCTGCCGTTCGCTCGCTTCTTTGCCTTTGTCCCATGCTTTAGCTACCACCGAAGAGGTTGCTACGAAAAACTCGCCCCCCAAAGATTTTCCATTTGCATGGAGATATTTCTTCATTGCGTCTTCGCCCGCTAACGCGAATTTTGAATTCGGACAAAGCTCGAGTTGCGCTGTTCGGCTAGTCTTGAAAATTTGCCATTCAAAGTTAGCTCCGGGAAGAGTCGCGTTTAAAGATCTCGCTCTTGTGTGTGGGCTAACTGAAAAGCCAACTTTGTAGATTCTTTCGTCATGTTTTAGTTGCTCGTGGAAGATTTTTACGGGGCCCGATAACCGGAGGATATAAAGCTCTTTGGGGCCTTCTGCTTCTTTTCGGTAGGGGTTCTGAGATACTGGTCCCGGTTTGCTAGGGGTGAAGTAAGTTTTTGCTTTTGAGACGGGCGTATCGGCTACAGGAATTTCTTGAGAAACTGAAGTTTCAAAAATATCGAGATCTAAAATTCGCTTGGCTTCGTGAGGTTTAAGGGGCATCCCTTGTGAGCCGATTGTTTGGGCGTTCGCATTCGAGAACGTTTCATCTGCAAAATCTTGAACTGATAAATAGCTTTCCCGAGTAACGTGCCAAGCTCGGGTGGCTCTTACGGCAAAGTCCCATTTTCCAGCAGATTCTTCACTGCCCTCTTTGATTGACCAAGCAGCTGGGGACATGAATTCTTCTGCGGAGCCAAGCCGGTGACTCAACTGTTGCAAACCGATGATTTTACCGCGTTGATGTTTTGGTGCCTTTGATTGATGTCCATATACCACTACCAATACGCCCGGTGAACTTCGATTAATAAAACTTTGTCTCTGACGTTCGTTTGAAAAACCAAGAAAACCCCACTGCTCGGGGTTGAACCCCCACAAGTTGGTGAGCCAAACATTCGGTGGATCTTTTAAAATGCATTCGTTCGGCGGCATGAGTTCGTGCGTTTCTTCAAACTGCTTTACCGATCCGTACTGCCCGACAATCTTAGTCGCTGCGTCACTCATCGCCAAGCTGCCGACCCATTCCCAACCATGGGATTGGTAAAGACCCTTGAAGTCTCCATAATGCGCTTTTACCACATTCGAGATCGCTTTCTGATCCCAACCACTTCTAGATTCTTTCAAGTGTTCCTCCGCGAATTCTTTCGCTGAGGAGTACTTTGTTTCTCGGTTTAATTGAAGGGGGCGGTCGGCTTTAGGTTGTATATGCTGGGCTTCTGTTGCCAACTATCGCACCTAAGATGATCGTTAAGTTTAGCAACCTTCCTCACGCTGCGCGTTTTGCCTGCAGGATCGGCTCGCGGGCAATGCGATACCCGAGCAGCACCACAAACAGCGCCAGATAGACGTACTGCTCTGTGTCCAGAACCTTGGTCGCCATGAAGAGGTGGATCGCCGCCAGAATGCTGATCACATAGATCAGCTTATGCAGCTTGTTCCAGTTCTTGCGCAGCTTGCGGATGGCGAAGTTAAAGCTCGTCAGCGCGAGCGGTATGAGCAGGATAAGCGCTGCCATGCCCAGCATGATGAAAGGCCGTTTGGTGATGTCTTCAATCGCCTGCGCCATCATGAGCTGCTGATCGAGGATCAGCCATACAAGGAAATGGAATAACACATACCAGAAGACCAGCAGGCCAAGCCCTCGCCGGTATTTGATAAGGTTCACGCCCGCCAGATCACGGAGCGGCGTGATCGCCAGAGTGAGCAGCAGAAAGCGGATCGCCCATAGACCAAGAAATATCTCGAAGGTTTTGACAGGGTCGGTGCCAAGCTGGTTGGTCGCGCCGAGGTAAAAGCCCCACACCGCTGGTATGAGGCCGAGAATATAAAGCGGCCATACCGGAATTTTGCGGACGGCGGAATTAACGCTGCTGGAAACGGACATCAGAAATAACGCGTCAGGTCCATGTCGGCGTACATGTCGGCAACTTCGTCAGCATAGCCATTGAACATGAGCGTTTCACGGCGGTCGGCGCCGAAGAAGCCGCCTGTGCCAATACGACGCTCGGTGGCCTGGCTCCAGCGCGGGTGCGGCACGTTCGGGTTCACATTGGCGTAGAAGCCGTACTCGCTCGGCGCGGAGACATTCCATGTAGATGGAGGTTCTTGCTCGGTGAGGGTGATCTTCACGATGGATTTGATGCCCTTAAAGCCATACTTCCACGGCACAACGAGGCGGACAGGTGCACCATTCTGGTTCGGCAGGGTTTCACCAAACACGCCTGTCGACAAAATCGTAAGCGGGTGCATGGCTTCATCAAGGCGCAGGCCTTCACGATATGGCCATGGCAGAGGCTGGAAGAACCCGCGCTGGCCCGGCATTTCTTCAGGGCGCACGACTGTTTCAAACGCAACATATTTCGCGCTGGAAAGCGGCTCGACCTGATTTAGCAGAGCAGAAAGCGGGAAGCCGTTCCACGGAATGACCATGGACCATGCCTCAACGCAGCGCATGCGGTAAATGCGCTCTTCAATTGTCTGGCTGGCGATCAGATCGTCAATGTCGAAGGTGCGTGGGTTATTCACGAGGCCGTCGACTTCGATTGTCCACGGGCGCGGGTTGAAGTCGCCGGAATGGCGGGCCGGATCCGTCTTTTGAAGGCCGAATTCGTAGAAATTATTATAGCCGGTGACGTCCTGATACGGCGTGACCGGTTCATTGGTTGTGTAGCTGGTGCCGGTCGCAGATTCCTGACCGCAGGCTGCAAGAGGTGCGGCGAGCGTTGTCGCGCCAAGGGCTGCGGCGCTCTTCAGAATAGATCGTCGGTTCAGCCAGACATCCTTCGGCGTGATCTCAGAGGATGGAATATGCGGTGGGCGATAAACAGCCATGTGAGTTGAGTCTCCTCAGGTCCCGTACGCGTCGGGCCAGTGTTAGTTCCGCTGGGTAAGCTATATTGAACAAATTATGGGACATGGCGCTCAAGTCAAAACCAACTTTCTGTGTTCATCCGGTGAAGCGTCTGACATGATTGCTTTTAAAGGGTGGGCACCTAGTTTCCGTTTTCTCAGTCAAAGGGATGTGTTCATGAAAAATCTGTTCGCCGGTGTCGGGCTTAGTCTCGCAATTGCCATCACACCAAACGCGTTTGCGCAGACAGTTGCGCCGCCAAGCGAAGTTATGGACCTGTATGATATTGCGCATGCGCCATCTCCGGAGCGTATTCGCGCCGATATCCAGACGCTTGTCGATTTCGGAACACGTCACACCCTGTCTGAAACTGAAAGCGATACGCGCGGTATCGGCGCTGCGCGTCGCTGGATTTTCGAAGAGTTTGAAGCGATCTCTGCCGAATGCGGTGGCTGTCTGGAGGTCATGTATATCGGCGATACCGTCGAAAACGAGCGACGTGTGCCGGGCCCTGCTGATGTGATCAGTGTTGTGGCCATCCAGCGCGGGACAACCGACCCGAACCGTTTCGTGATGATGTCAGGTGATATCGATAGCCGCGTCTCCGACGTGATGAACTCCACATCTGATTCTCCGGGCGCGAATGATAACGCATCCGGCGTTGCGGGCGCTCTGGAAGCGGCGCGTATCCTTTCGCGGTACGAGTTTGACGGCTCAATCATTTATGCGGCGCTGGCCGGTGAAGAGCAGGGGCTGATCGGTGGTCGTATCGTCGCTCAGCATGCGCTTGATAATGGCTGGGAGATCAAAGCCGTTCTCAACAATGATATGATCTCGAATATTTCCGGCATTGATGGCGTCATCGATAACTCGACTGTGCGAGTATTCTCTGAAGGCACGCGCGCTGTTGAAACCCCTGAAGAGGCGCGTATCCGTCGCTTCACAGGCGGTGAAGTCGACAGCCCGTCACGAAATCTTGCGCGCTATATCGATCGTATGGCTGATGACTATATGACCAATATGGACGTGATGATGGTTTACCGTCTGGACCGGTTTGGCCGCGGTGGTCACCACCGTCCGTTCAACGAGGTTGGCATTCCGGGTGTGCGCATCATGGAAGTCCACGAGCATTATGATCGCCAGCACCAGGATCTGCGCACAGAAGATGGCATTGTCTATGGTGACACGATGGAAGGCGTTGACGAGGTCTATGCGGCCCAGCTGACCGCGCTCAACGCGATCACTATGGCCGGTATCGCAGGCGCGCCGCCATTCCCTGCAAATGTTGAGATTGAAGGTGCGGTGACGGCCAACACCACACTCACATGGGAGAAGCCGGAGAACTCAGACAATCTGGCTGGCTATCGTGTCTGGTGGCGTCTGACAGACGAGTCCCAGTGGGCTTACTCACGTTTCGTGGGCGATGTCACCGAGTACACGCTCGAGAATATCGTGATCGACAACTATTATTTCGGCGTGTCGGCTGTCGCCACAGACGGTAGCGAGACCCCGGTTGTCTTCCCGGGGCCTGCTGGTCGTTTCTGATCAGTTCCGTCCGATATAAAAGACGACATTGTAATCATAAGGGTAGAGGGAGAGCCTGCAGTTCTCCCTCTCTTCGTCTGCGGCAACTTCATAATGCCACTGGCGTGCCGTTTCCAATGTGTTTTCTTCAAAGTCTGATGAAGCAGGAATGGAGGCAAGTAGCTCTACGTCGTTCACGCTGCCATCTTCTTCAAAGTGAAGTTTGATATAGACGACGCCGACACCGGCCCAGAAATTGGTGATGCTGTTCGGATACTCCAGCTCCGGTTCCTGAATGAGTTCGCCGCGGCAGAATGGTAGCTGGTCCTCAGGAATGCTGAAGAAGAATAACTCTTCGGGAATGGCCAGAGGGTATTCAGCATAAACGCGCTCGCGCTGGGCATCTGTCATGGGCTGGATGCGTCGCCCCTGCGCGCGCATAGATGCGAGCGAGTTATCCGTGTCATAGGAATAGAACCAATAGTCGGCGAGGCGAAGCAGGGCTTCACTTTGCCAGTAATTGGCCTCCAGCCATTCAGGCGCGGCATAACCTGCATCTACGACCTGAGAGACGGCTTGTGCTGTTTCGGCGTTCCAGCGGGCGATCAGCTCGTGAGATTCGCGGGTTTGTTCTGAATAGAAGAACGAGACCGCTGCATTCTGGCGCGCGCCATAATAGGCTTCGGAGACGACGCTGCGCACAGGGTAGAGGTGGTCGGCCTCGGAGCTCGCAATACGCCATGCATCGCGCCAGTCCCCGCGACGGACAAACTCTGAATAGAGCGCATGGCCCGCACGCATGCTGAGATAGCTCGGGTCGCGATCGCGGACGGCTTCGAGGGCTTCACGCAGACCGCGGCGGCTGGAACCGTCTGAATCCGTCGCAAACTCTGCATAGGCGCGTAACAGCTCGCGGTCTGACATAAGCGGGTGCGCGCCCGTGTCGGGCTGGCGGGTTGTGAACTCGGCGCCGCGAAGAGCTGACTCGCACGCCTGACGCTCACAGAGTTTTAGCGCGGCTTCATAGGCGGCAACCGTTGCGTTCGGGTCTGATGGATTGGCAATGGCGTTATCCATGAGCGCCGTAGAGGCAGAGATTATAGCGCCATTGTCACCGCTCTGAACGGCGGTATTGAACGCGCCGAGCGCATCATTGCTAAGCTGTGCGTTTGCGACAGGTGCCAATGCGCCGACAGCCAATGCGGCCAGCGCAAATCTCACTCTACTCATGGATTGTCCTCCCCGAACGTTATGTAACCAGAATAACGCCGGAGAAGGGTGTTTCAATCAGAAAGTTATAAGTTGAGCTCTTCGGTTTCTTCCTCGATCCATGCCTTGGACTTTTTGTGCTCGTCCACCATGCCCAGATACAGCGTCACGCAACTGACGAGGAGAATGATCGTGAACGGAATAGCCGCAGTGATCGTGCCCGCCTGCAGAGACTGGAGTGCATTTTCGCCGCCGCCATAGAGGAGTGCCGACGCCGTCAGACCAAGCGAGCAGGCCCAGAAGATGCGCTGATAAACGGGCGCATCCGTCTTGCCGCCGGAGGTAATCGTGTCGACAACGAGTGCGCCGGAGTCGGCTGATGTCACAATGAAGACGATGAGAAGCGTGATCGCCGCAATCGATGTGAACATGCCGAATGGCAAGGAATCGAGCATCTGGAACAGGACAATAGATGAATCGCTCACGCCCTCCGCCAGATCGCCAACGCCCTGATCAAATTGCAGGATCGCTGTCTCGCCAAAGGCGGTGAACCAGATCAGGCAAATGGCGAACGGGGCGAGCAGAACCACGGTGAAATACTCGCGAACCGTGCGGCCTTTGGAAATGCGCGCAATGAACATGCCCACAAATGGTGACCATGAAATCCACCATGCCCAGTAGAAGATGGTCCAGTCATGGAACCAGGAGAGGTCCTCACGGCCACGCCATTCGGTGAGTGCAGGTGTGTCGGTAACGTAGGCCAGAAGGTGGTCGCCGAGTCCGGTGAAGATCAACACAGTCGGGCCAGCGATGATGACGAATACGAGCAGGCAGAACGCCACGCCCATATTGATGTCGGAGAGGAGTTTTACCCCGCCATCCATGCCGCGGATCACCGAAATCACGGCGAGGCCGGTCATGGAACAAATCAGGCCGATCTGAAGCCAGATGCTTGGCTCAATATTGAACATATAGGCGATGCCGTTTGCGGCTTGTGTGCCACCAAGGCCGATTGTCGTTGCGAGGCCGAAAATGGTGGAGACAACTGCGAACAGGTCGATGATATGGCCCGGCCAGCCCCAGATACGTTCGCCGAGGATCGGATAGAAGGCCGAACGAATGCTAAGCGGCAGCCCTTTATTATGGGCAAAGAAGCCAAGGCAGAGGCCGGCGACAGCGTAAATCGCCCAGGGCGACAGGCCCCAGTGGAAGAGCGTGGAGGAGAACGCCAGGCTTTTCGCCTCTGGCGTCGCGCCCTCAACATTCAGCGGGGTGCCATACCAGTCTGTATAATAGGCCAGCGGTTCAGCCGCGCCCCAGAACATGAAGCCGACGCCCACGCCAGCGGCAAACAACATGGCGATCCATGAGAGAATGCTGAAATCAGGTGTCGCGTCCTGCCCGCCAAGGCGGATACGACCAAGCGGTGAAATGCTGAGGCCAACACAGAAGATCAGAATGATTGGCGGCGTAATCGCAAACAGCCAGTCGAAGTTCTGCAGCGTGCCTGCTTTCGCGCCGAGTAGGAAATCGGACGCAGCATCGGGGAAGATCAGTGTCAGGACTGAGAAGAAAAGTACGATGCCCGCAGACAGGAAGAAAACCGGATTATGAATATCGAGGCCCATGACCTCGACATTGTCCTGACCGATTTCATAGTCGGTGTCGTATTCCAGAATATCCTGAGGGACGATGAGCTCTTCTTCAGAGCCGGTCTGTTCGATATCAGTCATCACACCGTCATGCAGGAAATATCTAGATCGTCAAACAAAAGATTCTCCGTTTCTTGCTTTCCACCCTTCCATATAGTGCCGAACGCTACGGAAATCGAAGAAAAGTGTGACCTAAAAGCCCCAAAAAGTGCGGCTTTTTAGTCGTGAGCGGCTGCTGACCTTTCCATTGTCGAAATAATCGACTAACCAAACGTCCAAGCTTAATGGGCCTCTCTGGGGCCCGTGGGGGATTCGATTGGGCTGGATTCCTTTTAATGATCGAAACAAAGTGAAAGAGGACATCATGAGAAGACTTCTTCAAAGCGTCTCTGTTGTTGCATTTGCAAGTGCGACCGCGGCCGGAGCTTTTGCGCAGGATGCACCTGCACAGCCAGAAGACCGCCGCCTGCAAGCCGTTCAGGTTACAGCGACGAAACGTGAAGAATCCGCTCAGACAATTCCAGTGACTGTAACAGCACTGGGAGAGCAAGAGCTGGAAAGCCTCGGCGTTTCCAACTTTAATGACTATCTCGTGCAGCTGCCGGGCGTAACAGCTGGTGGTTCTGGCCCGGGTCAGAACACGATCTACATTCGTGGCCTCGCGTCTACGACGCCAAACCTGACAACTGCGGGCGTTGCAGGTCTTGCGCCTAACGTTGCGCTTTATCTCGACGAGCAGCCAGTATCTCAGCCAGGTCGTAACCTCGACGTTTACGCGGCTGATATGCAACGTGTTGAGGTTCTGTCTGGTCCACAGGGAACGCTCTTCGGCGCGAGTTCTCAGGCGGGTACAGTTCGTCTGATCACAAACAAGCCGAGCCTTGATGGCTTCGAAGCTGGTTTTGACGCGTCTACGTCCTTCACTGAAGGTGGCGAGATGTCGAACAGCGTTGAAGCGATGATCAACATTCCTGTGACTGACAATTTCGCACTGCGCGGTGTTGTCTACACAGATCATGCAGGCGGCTATATCGATAACGTTCCGGGCACGCTCAATGCGCGCGAATCGGCGCGTTTCCGTGAAGCAACAGCGGTTCGTGAAAACGGTACCGTTGTCGGTGCTAACCGCGCGGGCTTCCAGGCTCAGGGTACGGTTGCTGCAACTGACGCTTATCTTGCAGGCGTAACCTTCATCGATGCGGACAACGCTACGATCGCCGAGGATGACTATAACGACGCAACTTATAACGGCTTCCGTCTGTCCGGTTACTATGAGTTCAATGACGACTGGAACCTTCTGGTCGCTCACTCTCAGCAGCAGCTCGAAGCAGATGGCGTCTTCTACGACGATCCAGATCTTGGCGACTATGAAGTTACTCGCTTCACAGAAGACGAACTGGATGACAGCTACCACAACACAGCGTGGACACTGCAGGGCCGCCTCGGCATGCTCGAAGCGGTTTACACCGGTGCTTACACAGAGCGTACAACGGATCAGGTCGTAGATTATTCTGACTATCTGTTCGTTGGTCAGTACCTGCCTTACTATATCTGTGATGGTTCAGTTACTTATCCGGGCGGCCTGCCATCCGGTACATGTCAGGCACCAAACCTGTTTGTAGAATCTTCTACAGAAACAAAAATCCAGACACACGAAGTTCGCTTCAACACACCAGCTGACGAGCGTTTCCGCGCGACATTCGGTGCGTTCTATTCTGATCTGGAACTCGCTGAGCTCAACGACTTCACCTATCCGGGTTCTGTCTTCGCGACAGCGTTTGACGGCACACAGGGCTTCTCTCCGAACTTCCCACTGACGAATGGTGCGGCGACACCTGGTCAGGTCGGCAATGAATCTCAGGGTTACTTCTCTGATCCGGGTCCGTTCCCTAACGGTGTGATCTTCCGTAACGACGTTCTGCGTACGGACGAGCAAATGGGTATTTTCGGTGAAGCGACATTCGACCTGACAGACCAGTTCGCTGTGACTGTTGGCGCTCGCTGGTATGACGTTGAAGTGGATCTGGAAGGGTCTGCGAACTCTTCATTCTTCAACTTCGGTCAGACAACTGGCGACTCTCAGCTCGCTGGTACGAACATCTCTGCGCAGTTCGCGCCGGGTAACCCGTTTGGTGCACCAGATACAGCGTCTACAGACGGTGTGATCTACAAATTCACCGGTGAGTGGACACCAACAGACGATGTTCTTCTGTATGCGACATATTCTGAAGGCTTCCGCCCAGGTCTCCTGAACCGTCCAGGCGGCGCAGCGGGTCCAGGTGGCTTCACTGTTCCTTACGCGGTTGATACCGACGAAGTGAAAAACTACGAGATTGGTTGGAAAACCGAGCTGCTCAACCGTTCGCTCCGTTTCAACGGTTCTGCGTTCTTTGTGGACATTTCCGGTCTGCAGACAACAATCTTCGATCCGTCCATCACGAACCTCTTCTTCTCCGATAACGCTGCGAATGCAGAGCTTTCTGGTGTTGAAGGCGAGTTCACATGGGCTCCGGCATCTATCAACGGTCTGACCGTTGCAGGTGGCTTCTCATTCCTCGACTCCGAGGTCACAGAAGTTCTCACACCAACGAATGACGTTCTGGTCGGATCTGAACTGGCGTTCGCGCCGGGTTATCAGGGCAATATCCGTGCGCGTTATGAGTGGGATCTGGAGCAGACTGTTGCAGGCTCTACGCTGACTGCGCACGTTATGCCGCAGCTCATCTTCACAGATAGCAGCGTCACCGACATCATCGAGATCAACAAAATGGAACTCGATGGATACACAACTCTCGGCGGCACGCTGGGTGTGACGGCTGACAGCTGGTCTGCAGAACTGTTCGTGACGAACCTCACAAACGAGCACGCAGAACTCTCCGGCAACTTCGTCAACGACCGTGAGCGCATCACACCAATGCGTCCACGTACGATCGGTGTTCGTTTCTCATACGATTACAACTGATCTGATCGTCTTGATGGATTGATTTAATTAGGCGGCGCCCTGAAATGAGAGTTTCAGGGCGCTGTTGCCTTAAGGACGTGCCTCTTTAAAAGCATCTTATGACTGTGATTTCACCGGACCAACTGAAACAGCTTCAATCACTTATGCAGGCTGGCCGCTTTGACGAGGCTATGCATAAAGGCGAAGCGTTGCTGGATGAGGCTGGGGAGCATCAGGACACGCTCTATATGTGCGCTGTTTGCGCGCGTTACCTCAAAGATTTTCCAAAAGCTTCTGATCTTATCGAACGTTTGAAACGCGCCGCGCCGGATTTCGGGCGAGGCTTTCAGGAGGAAGGGCATTTACGTCTAGCAATGGGCGTTGATGCTCAGGCACGCGAAGCGTTTGCGCGAGCCGTTCGATGCAACCCGGCACTCATTGCCAGCTGGGATAAACTCGCAGAGCTGAATTCACGTGCTGGAGATCAGGCCGGAGCCAACGAAGCCTTTGCGCAGGCAGAACGCATGAAGCGTCTTCCCCGTGAACTGGTTTCTGTACTCAATCATATTCATGAGGGCAGGGTGCTTCGCGCAGAAGAAATTGTGCGGGCCTATCTTCAGAAACATCCTCGCGACACGGAAGGCATGCGCCTGCTCGCGGATATTGGTTCACGACTCTCTGTCCTGACCGACGCTGATTTCCTGCTGGAGACCGCTATCGAGCTGGAGCCGGAAAACCTGCAGCTGCGCATCGACCATATTCAGGTGCTCCGCAAGCGACAGAAATACGAAGCTGCGCACAAACAGGCTGAATTCCTGTATGACAAAGATCCATCGAGCCCGATCTTCCAGTCTCTTCTCGCCATTGAATGCATGCATGCTGGTGAGATTGATCGCGCTCTGGACCTGTTTGACCGGGTTTTGCAGGCTAATCCGGAAGACGTGGCGGCTCTTACCTCACGCGGGCATGCGCTGAAGACATTTGGCCGCTCAGAGGAGGCGGTGGCTTCCTACCAGCGTGCGCTCGATGTGACGCCGCTCCATGGTGACGGCTGGTATGCGCTCGCCAATCTGAAAACCTACAAGTTTGACGCTGCGGACATCGCGAAGATGGAGGCCGCGCTGGACGACCCGAACCTCGCTTTCATGTCGCGTATTCACATTTGTTTTGCGCTGGGTAAGGCGCATGAGGATGCGGGCGATTATGATGCGGCCTTCGAAGCTTATCGCGAAGGCAATGTGCTGAAGACACGCCAGACGCGTTATACGTCCGAGCAGATGGACATCGAATTCGAGTCCCAGAAAAAGCACTGCACGCCGGCCTTGTTCACCGCGCGCGAAGGTGTTGGTCATCAGGCACCGGACCCGATTTTCATTCTGGGTCTGCCACGTGCTGGCTCTACGCTGCTTGAGCAAATCCTCGCCTCTCACAGCATGGTGGATGGCACGCTGGAGCTGCCGAATGTTCTGGCGACAGCGCACCGCCTACGTGGCCGGAACATGATTTCGGACCGGGAGCGCTATCCGCGCTGTCTGCATGAAATGGATGACGGCGACTTCGAACGTCTGGGTGCGGAGTATATTGAAACTACACGCGTGCACCGTCAGGGCGCGCCGTTCTTTACCGATAAAATGCCGAACAATTTCCGGCATATCGGGCTTATCCATCTGATGCTGCCGAACGCGAAGATAATTGATGCGCGTCGCAATCCGCTTGATTGCTGCTGGTCCGGCTTCAAGCAGTTGTTTGCTGAAGGGCAGGAGTTCACCTACGGCCTGCAGGAAATCGGGCATTACTATCGTGGCTATGTGGATCTGATGAACCACTGGCATGATGTGCTGCCGGAAGGCCGTATTCTGAAAGTGCAGCACGAAGACGTGCTGGATGATACAGAAGGTCAGGTGCGCCGCATGCTGGAGTATTGCGGTTTGCCGTTTGAGCAGGCCTGCCTCGATTTCCACAAAACCGATCGTGCGGTAAGAACGGCTAGCTCCGAGCAGGTGCGCCAGCCCATCAACCGGTCTGGTATGGAGCAATGGCGTCCGTATGAGGCGCATCTGGAACCATTAAAAGAAGCGCTCGGTCCTGCGCTGCATGATTTTTGAGAGGGTGAGGCCAATGAGCGAGCGCTCCGCTGAAGCACTGATTGCCATCCGCCAGATACAAAGGAAGATTGAACAGTCTTCCAAGCGTCTGGCCGAGATTGAAGGCCTCACGCCGTCGCAGCTCAAAGTGCTGCAAATGCTGACGGAATACCCTGAGGTTTCAGTTGGCTGGATCTGTGAGCAGACCCAGTTGAAGAATGCGACCATAACCAATCTTGTAGACCGGTTGGTGGCAAGAAACATGGTCAGCCGGCGGCGTTCTGAATCTGACCGCAGACGGGTCTGGATCAAGCTGGAAGACGCTGGCCGTGCTGCGCTGGAACATGCGCCGGATCTTCTTCAAGCCGAGTTTGAAGGCCGTTTCGACGAGTTGCCAGCCTGGCAGCAATCCATGGTGGTCGCATCACTTGAATTGGTGTCCAGCATGATGGACGCGGACAAGATTGAAGCGGCACCGCTTCTGCAAACCGGCTGGCTTGGCGAGAAAACGAAGTAGATTTACCCCACAGTCAAACGAACAGATTTTAACCATTCATTAATCGCGCAAGCGCAGCTTGCGGCGTATGCGATGGATTTACTGGGCCATATTTTTGGGCGTGCTCGCCTTTGCTGCTTCGGCGACAACGGACCGTTCTGGAAACGTCCAAGCGGCAGAAAATATCTATTGGTCAGATGGCGATTCGGGCCGGATTGATGGCCAGCCGTTTCGTCTGGGAAATGTGGACTCTCCGGAAACCGGAGGTGTCGGGGCAAGAGGCGGCGCACGTTGTGAGGCCGAACGAGAGATCGGCTATGAGGCTAAGGAATTCATCGTCGCGCTTACCCGTAGTGCGGATGTTGAGATCGCGCAGTCCTATGGCGAGGACCGTTATGGTCGTCTCGTCGTCGATCTGACCGTGAACGGGCGTAGCCTTGCCGAGATTGGCATGGAGGCAGGGCATTACCAGCCATGGCCACATCGCGGCCAGCGTGCTCTTGCACCCAAGCCTGACTGGTGCGGCCAGCTCATGGCATCTCTCGACTAATTATAGGTCAGGTCGCATCGCGACAGTGTCGGCAACGACGGCATTACGTTCACCGAGCGGTGCCGGTTCGCCGGTTGTCGTATCGCAGATGATTTCACGCTCCAGCTCTGAATTTAGTTCCGCGCCGACCAGCACGATGAGATAGGTCCAGTGCAGCCATAAGAGCAGCACGATGATCGCGCCGAACGAGCCATAAACCGCGTCGAAATTGGCAAAGTTCGAGATGTAGAGCGAGAAGAGCGCAGATGCGCCGAGCCATGCGAGTGTCGCGAACAGAGAGCCCGGCACAACCCAGTTCCAACGCGCAAGGCTACGCGAAGGAGCACGTCTGTACAGGATGAACAGCGCAGCAAAGAAGGTGAAGGCCAGAAGCGGCCAACGCAGAATGGTAAGCGTCGCTTCAAACGCGCCGCCAAAGCCGAACAGGTTGAGCAGAACCGGCACGACGGAAATCAGAAGCTGGGCAAAAACGAGCACCAGAATCGCCAGAAGCGTGAAGCCCATAATTCGAAGATTGAGGCTCAGAAAGCTCCGGTCTTCTGTTTCATCATAGACAATATTCATCGCGTTCAGCACGGCGCGCATGGCATTGGCTGACGACCAGATGGCAATGAAAACAGAAACGGCGAGGCCCAGACTGAGCGCAGGCTCAGAAGACTGGGTGATCTCCATCATCCGGTCGCGCAGGAAGGTCGCGCCATCGCCCGGAATGATCACAAAGAGCAGCTCGAAATGGTTGGCGGCCTGCGTTGCGACTGCGAGGAGCCCGTAAAGCAGCACCACCGATGTGATCAGCGGGACAAGCGCCATCAGCGTGAAGAACGAACAGCCCGCGGCGACGACAGCGAGGTTATCGCGGCCGAATTTTACCGCCACGCGTTTCAGAACATTCCACCAGGCTTTGGGCGGTAGTTTGAACGGATTGCCCGCGCTTTTCAGTTCGTTTTCCATGCTCGCATGAGGCGGATAACCGGTGTCATGCTGGTCGGAATTGTCGATATCGGAGTCGGATGCGGTTTGCATATCAGGGAGACAACGCGCAAGTGGCGCAACGGTTCTCTGTAAAATAAAAAAGCCCCGCCAGAGAGACGGGGCTTTTACAAAGTGTGTTGCGTCTCGGATCAGATGATCGAGCCAATGCCCTTGCCGTGAACTTCGTCCATGGTGTCTTCCATGGCAGAAAATTCAGCGAGGACTTCCTCTTTCGGCTTGCCGGACACCATGGAAACCACGACGCCTGCAATGGCCGAGAAGGCAACGCCCGGGATCATCGCATAGATGAGGCTTTCAAGCGGGGCGCCGTCGAGAATTGGCACATAGAGCCAGACGAGTACGGTCACCGCACCAACAATCATGGAGGCCAGCGCGCCATTACGCGTATAGCCCTTCCAGAAGAGGCTCAGCACGACCAGCGGGCCAAAGGCAGAGCCAAAGCCTGCCCATGCGTTGGAGACAAGGCCCAGAATAGAGCTGTCAGGGTTCCATGCGAGCGCAATCGCGACCACTGAGACACCAACCGTCGTCAGACGGCCAATCGTCACCAGAAGGCCTTGCGGCGCATCCTTGTTGAAGAAGGTCTTGTAGATGTCCTCTGTCAGCGAGCTGGATGAGACCAGAAGCTGGGAAGAAATCGTGGACATGATCGCCGCCAGAATAGCTGCCAGCAGGAAGCCGGATACGAGCGGGTGGAACAGAGTCTGCGAGAGCAGGATAAAGATCGTCTCGTTATCGCGCAGGTTTTCCTGAAGGCCGTTTTCATTGACGTAAGCCACGCCAACAATACCCACCAGAACCGCACCGATCACGGTGAAGAGCATCCAGCTCATGCCGATATAACGCGCTGTTGCGACGTCCTTCAGAGTGCGGATCGCCATGAAGCGGACGATGATGTGCGGCTGACCGAAATAGCCGAGGCCCCACGCCATAAGCGATGCGAAGCCAAGCCCTGTCATGCCATCAAACCAGTTGAAGAAACCTTCTCGCGTCGGGCCGTCAGACCCGTCAATGTCGGTGAATGGCGGCGCTGTCGCGACTGTCTGTGCGATGGCGTCTGTGCTGCCGTTAAAGTGCATATAGCAGACAATTGGCACCAGAATGAGCGCAAGGAACATGATGCAGCCCTGCACAAAGTCTGTGAGGGACACCGCAAGGAAGCCGCCCACAACCGTGTAGGCCAGAACCACGCCAGCGGTCACAAACAGACCCATCTGGTAGTTCATGCCAAAGCTTTCAGCGAACAGCTTGCCGCCGGAAACAATGCCGGCAGAGGTGTAAACCGTGAAGAAGACAATGATCACCAACGCCGAGATCAGGCGCAGAATATGGGAATTGTCGTGGAAGCGGTTCTCGAAGAAATCCGGTAGCGTGATCGAGTCTTTGGCGATCTCGGTATAGATGCGCAAACGCGGTGCCACGAAGCGATAGTTCAGATAAGCGCCAATGAACAGGCCCACGGCGATCCAGGCTTGCCCCACGCCTGCCAGATAAACCGCGCCGGGCAGGCCCATTAGCATCCAGCCGGACATGTCAGATGCGCCCGCAGAGAGCGCGCCGACAGCCGGGTGAAGCTTACGGCCACCGAGCATGTATTCGTTCAGGTCAGACGTTGATTCCTTGTATGCGTAGAGGCCAATGCCCAGCATCAAAAGGAAGTAGGCGCCTAGCGATACCATTTCGAAAATGTTGATCGTCATGTCGTTTGGTCAGCCCCTCATATGGTTCTTCATAATCGTCGGATTGGAAAAAGGGCGCTTGCGGCGCCCTTTTTTGGAATGGTGGTTATGGGCGGGTCTGGCCCGAGCCGTGCACCAGATATTTAAAGCTTGTCAGCTGTTCGAGGCCAACCGGCCCGCGCGCATGCATCTTGCCTGTCGCGATACCGATTTCGGCGCCCATGCCGAACTCGCCGCCATCTGCAAATTGCGTGGAGGCGTTGTGCATGACAATCGCGCTATCGACTTCCTGCTGGAAGCGACGCGCTGCGGCTTCGTCTTCAGCCATGATGGAATCTGTGTGCGCAGACGAGTGGGCTTTGACGTGGGCAATGCCCTCATCAATGCCGTCGACCACTTTCACAGACAGAATGGCGTCGAGGAATTCGGTATCGAAATCTTCTTCGCTTGCCGCAATGACGCGTGGATCGATGGCTTGTGCCGCAGCATCTCCGCGGAATTCACATTCCGGCATATTATCGAGAAGCTTCGGCAGAATGTCGCCTGCAATAGCTTTATCCAGAACAAGGCTCTCTGTCGCGCCGCAAACGCCCAGACGGCGAAGTTTGGCGTTACGAACAACGTCTTTGGCTTTGTCGAGATCAGCGGACTCGTGAACGTAGATATGGCAGTTGCCGTCAAGGTGGAGAAGCGTCGGCACAGCAGCCTGATCGCGTACCAGTTCAACGAGGCCACGGCCACCGCGTGGGATGACGAGGTCGACATATTTGGTGCAACGCAGAAGCGCTGTCACAGCCTGACGGTCCGGAATGCCGATTGTCTGAACGGCGTGCTCTGGCAGGCCTGCTTCTTTAAGGCCTTTGGCAAGGCATTCAACAATCACTTTAGTTGAGTGCTGGCTGTCTGAACCGCCACGCAGAATAACTGCGTTGCCAGACTTCAGGCAAAGCGCGCTGGCGTCAGAGCCGACATTCGGGCGGGATTCGTAAATCATGCCGATTACGCCGAGCGGCACTGCAACGCGTTCAATGCGCAGACCGTTCGGGCGGTCAAATTGCGCCAGCTGGCGGCCGACAGGATCGGGCAGTTCTGCAATATCTTCAAGCGCTTTAGCCATGCCCTCAATGCGCTCTTCATTCAGCATGAGGCGGTCAATGAAGGAGTCCGGCTTGCCGGCTTCTTTGGCGTAAGCCACGTCTTTTTCGTTCGCGGCGATCAGCTCTGGTGTCGCGGCGCGCAGATTTGCGGCAGACTTACGCAGAGCGTCGTTCTTCTGTTCGGTTGTCGCCGTGAGGAGACCTTGCGCCGCAGCTTTAGCGCGGGCGCCCAGTTCGTCCACATAGGCTTCGATTTTCTTGTCGAGCGTACTCATAATAATTTCCTGATCGGTATTCTGTGTGTTTTAGCAGGTTTAGCGGAGCTCTACAGCCCTGTTATACGCAGCCTGCGTGGTGTCTGCGAATAGCTGACGGAGCGTATCCTCGCGCATCAACTGTTCGAGACCGGCTTGTGTTGTGCCGTTTTTGCTGGTGACGGACTTGCGAAGATCTTCCAGTGTTTTTTCGCTTTGTTCAGCCATGGCCGCCGTGCCGAGCACAGTGCCGATGGCGAGCATGCGCGCATCTTCTTCCTCAAAGCCGAGATCCATCGCCGCCATTGCAAAGAGGCGAAGCACTTCGAAGACATAACCCGGCCCGGAACCCGCAATAGCGGTGAAACGGTCGATCTTGTCTTCTTCATCAAGCCAGATGAACTTGCCGTTATTTGTCGCCATGGCATCGATAACAGCCTTGTCGGCGTCACTGCACTTGTCGTTACCGTACAGTGCAGACAGGCCGAGCTTCACGGAAGCTGGCATGTTCGGCATCATGCGGACAATCGGCCGTTCACCAAGGTAAGACTGAAGCGTGTTCATTGATGTGCCCGCAGCAATAGACAGCACGAGGCAGTCTGTACGCATGAGGTGCGGCGCATTCTTGATAACGTCTTCGATAAGCTGGGGCTTCACTGCGATGACGATCAGATCGAAATCGCTGTCTTTTACATCTTCAGCAGAGCCGTAAACCGTCACATCGTCGGCAATGACAGGTTTGGCGGGGTCAACAACAGTGAACTCGATGTTTTCCACTCCATTCCAGCCGGAGATGAGGGCCTGGCCCATATTTCCGCAGCCGAACATGAGGGCTTTTTTCGATTGAGTTCCGGTCGAGCCAGACAAGTCATTCATATGTGTGTTTCCGTTTTGCATCTTGCAGATATAGTTAGTGTTCTAAGTATTCAAGGGGCAGAAAGTTCCCAAATAATTGGGCCTGAAATGCCGTTAATCGCGGCTTAGCACAAATTTCAGAGAAAGGAATGGGGAACATAGCGGTGACTGAGGGGTTGTTTCCACAAGGGACCCCCTCTAGATAGTCCCGCAAGAAACTTTGAGGAGAAAGTATTGGTTGCTGAAAACCGCATCGTCGTAAAAGTCGGATCGAGCCTTCTGGTAAATGAAGAGCACCTGACCCCAAGCTACGCATTCATTCACGGGCTGCTTGGAGACATTGCCGCGCTGCGAAAAGAAGGAAAAGAGGTCGTTCTGACGTCTTCCGGATCAGTCGCGCTGGGCCTCGGGCTCCTTGGCGCAGACCCAGCTGAAGCTGGCGTACAGGACAAGCAGGCGGCGGCTGCCGTCGGTCAACCGTTCCTTCTGAACGTCTATAAGCAGGTGGCCACAGAGTATGGCTTCGACATTGCGCAAGTGCTCATCACGGCAGAGGATCTCGAAAACCGACGCCGCTTCCTGAATACGCGCAACACGATTACCCGCCTGCTCGAGCGCGGCATTCTGCCAATCGTCAACGAGAACGATACCGTTACGACCGAGGAAATCCGCGTCGGCGACAATGACCGTCTTGCGGCGAAGGTTGCCCAGATGCTTATGGCGTCCAAACTGCTCATCCTCACCAGTATTGACGGCCTTTACGACCGTAATCCGGAAGAGGAAGGCGCGCAGTTCGTGGAGAAAGTTCACGACGTCGCAGAGTATCTGGAAGTTACCAAGTCCACGAGCTCGCTCGGTTCCGGTGGTATGATGACCAAGATGCAGGCTGCCAATATGGCGCAGAACGCCGGTTGCGCGACTCTGATCGCGAAAGGTGAGATCGATCAGCCGATCCTCGCGGTGCTGAACGGTGAGCGACGTTACACTGAATGTGTTGCTGAGACTGATCCGGCATCAAGCTGGGCCGTCTGGCTTACAGACCGTCTGAACATGGCGGGGTCTATCACCGTGCGGAATAACCCTGCGCGCGACATTCGCTCGGGCGAAATTGGTGTCCGCGCTCAGGATGTTGCATCCATTCAGGGTGACTTCGGCAAGGGTGATGTTCTGCACATCTTTGATGAGGACGGTCTTGAGGTCGCGCGCGGTCTGACGAATTTCGGGTCACAGGAAGCGCTTATTCTGGCGCTTAACCAGGATAAAACGCCTAAAGAGCTGCTGGGCTATAAAGCCAGTGACGTGATCATCAACCAGAAGAACCTTATCCTTCTGGAAGAACGTCACCTCAACTGGGACCAGCCTGTAGACGACGTTCTGCAGGTCGACGAAGTCTCTCTCGACTAGAATGTATCAGAGTGTTGGAGGTCGCCGATTTCAAGAATTGGCGCAACGTCCAGCGCTTCGGCATTCATCATTCCGGCAATGCGCTGCAGCGACGAGATCAGCTGCAGCCTTTCCCATTCTTCAAGCTTTGAAAACCGCTCGATAAAGCCCGCCTGCAAGAGGTCGGGTGCGTTCGCCATTTTCTCTTTGCCGGCATCGGTCAGGGTGAGGTGGACGACGCGTTTGTCTTCACTGCTTCGTTCTCTAATGATCAGACCTGCGGATACAAGGCGGTCGATGATTGAGGTCACGGTCGCCTGGGAAAGGTGTACCGCTTTGGCGATGAGGGACGGCTTTGCGCGTTCCAGAAGTTCGATCTCTTTCATCACAAGAAGCTGCGGTGAGGTAAGACCGATTTCCCGCACCATTTTTTTGGAGTGCAGGTCAATGGCGCGCGTAATCTGGCGCAGCGCGATCAGGACATCGTTCGAATTGGACATAAGCTGAATCTAATGAAGGCGCGCCGTCATGCAAGGCAAAACGCCGCTCCATAATGAAGCGGCGTTTCAGGTATCTCAATTGAGCGGGTCAGCTTACTCGCCGACCACGTTCATTTCTTCGATCAGGTAATCAGCGCCGGACACGTAATCCATGACCCAGAGCATGTAGCGTGTATCCACGTGGATAGAACGCGTTGTACGCGGGTCAAAGTGCCAGTCGGAGTTCACAGATTCGATTGTACCGTCGAACAGAAGACCAACGAGCTGGCCTTGTGCGTTCAGCGTCGCCGAACCGGAGTTGCCACCTGTAGAGTCGAGGTCTGTCAGATAGTTGACAGGAACAGAGCCGAGGCTCTCAAGCTCGTACGGGCCGTATGTGCCGTTCTCGATGAGTTCGAGCTGTTCTGGCGGTGCATCAAACGGTGCGATGCCGCTGTCTTTTTCCAGAATGCCTTCCAGCGTGGTGAATGGCAGGTAAGCCATGCCGTCACGTGGAGAGCCGCCCAGTACGGAACCGTAAGTTACGCGCAGAGTGGAGTTAGCATCGGGGTAAGTGACTTCGCCTTGAGAGCGCTGCCATGCGATGATCGCTTCCATGTAAGCAGGACGCAGAGCATTCATACGGCCAGCTGTTTCATTGCCGCGTGCTTCCATTTCCATTTCGAACTCATAGAGCGCGATAGCCAGCTGCATGAATGGATCGTCGAGTGCTTCGAGATCTTCAACGCTTGCGTCCATCAGTGCGATACGCGTTTCCGCGTCGCCGAGAGTCGTGCCTTCATAATAAGGCGCGATAATCGCAGCGACGTCGTCAGCATTGTATGTGTCGCCAAGGCCGAGCGCTTCGTCGAGAACTGCCACACGGTTTTCTTCACCCGCATTCATGTAGAATTCGAGCATGCGCTGCCAGATGGCCATGTCGACAGTCGCGTCATAGCGGCGGTCGATGCGCTGCATGCTTTGCGTGAAGAAGTTCATGTCGCGGTCCTGATAACCGCTGCGACGCTCTGCATCCGGAAGCTCGCGCTCATTCGCAAGGCGATAGAGACGGTAAGCTGTGCCGAGGTGTGTCGGGCTGGTCGCGTAGTTGTACCAGAAGTCACGCTCGTCATTTGCGTTGGATTCAGCTGACAGCGCATCCAGTGCAGCAATCGCTTCACCGAAGTGTGCACGGGACGGATCTTCTGCGATCCATGCGTCCAGAGCCGCTTCACGCTCGCGGCGCAGTTCAACGAGACCTACACGACGTGCGCCTTCAATCTGGCCGCCACGGTTTTTGATGTAGTTGTTGAGGCCAGCAAGACGGGACTCGTAACGGATGCGGGCGTCAGAGCCTTCCGGCGCAACGTCCATGATGGTGTCGACAGTCGCCTGGCTGACTTCCATCCATGTCGGATAGTACCAGTCGAATGTGTGCGCTGTGTCGATCAGGCGGACATAGCGCGATGTGCTGCCCGGATAGCCTGCGACCATGACGAAGTCGCCATCATCGAGACCTGCAGAAGAGACTTCCAGAACGTGTTCTGGCTCGTATGGCACGTTCTCTTCAGAATAATCAGCTGGCTGGCCGTCTGGACCGACATAAGCACGGTAGAAACCGAAATCGCCGGTGTGGCGTGGCCACATCCAGTTATCGATATCGCCGCCATACTTACCGATATTGTCGCCCGGCGCGTAGACGAGGCGAACGTCGCGGATTTCCATCTGCTTGATCAGCTTGTACTGGAGGCCGCCGAAGAAAGAACGGACGCTGCAGCGGTAGCCGGCTTCGGCTTCACACTCTGCGACAATTGTTTTGCGTGCTGCGTCGATCGCGTCATAGCGTTCTGTGCCAGTCATGTCTTCGTTGACGGCTGCGTAGACGCGCTCTGTGACGTCAGTCAGTTCGGTTGTCACATAGATGCGGGAACCCGGCGCAGCAGGGACTTCGCCTTCGCGGTCCGCCGCGAGGAAGCCGTCGGCCAGATAGTTGTTTTCTTCAGTAGAGTTGTACTGGATAGAGCCGCGCACACAGTGGTGGTTGGATACAACCAGGCCTTCAGGGGATACGAAAGAAGCTGTACAGCCGCCGAGGGACACAACAGCGCCCATCGGGAACGCGGTCAGGTCTGTCAGCGTGTTTGGATCAAGCTCAAGACCTGCTTCACGCAGATCATCGGCGATCTCTGGGAGCTGGTCCGGCGTGTACATGCCTTCGACAGCCATTGCCGGTGCAGACATTGCAAGAAGGCAAACTGATGCCAGTGCAAAACGTTTCATAAATTACTCCAGATGCGAAATCAAAATGCCAGATTTCCGTGGCGCGGAACGTAAACCGCCCAAAGCTACGGTGACAAGCCGGTAAGCTGTTTCCTTACAAGAATGTCATTAAGGGAGGGAAAGCTCTGCTGCGAGCGTATCAAGCTGTGCCTCTGCCTCGGCATTTCCAGCATAAAACGCACGTGCAGAGGCGAGCGCTTCGGCGGCAGCTTCCGGTTCGCCCAGAACAGTCCGTGCACGGATAAGACGAAGCCAGCCGGTGAGGTCGTCCGGGTTATCTTCGAGGCGAATGGCGAGGCCTTCAACCATGGAGCGGATCTGGGCCTGCTGGTCTTCCTGGCTCATGGATGTGATGGCGCGGCGTTGTTCATCAGAGATGTCTGGCGCAGCCGAGTTTGGTGCCTGTCCACGGGCCTGAGCAATATAATCGACAACCATCTGGCGCTCTTCAACGATGCGCGGATCATTGTTCGTCAGTTCTAGCGCAGCATCGTAAGAGGCAAGGCCCTCATCGAATTTGCCCTGTTCGATCTGTACACGGCCGAGCACCATATAGGCGATCGGGTTCGGCTCTTCTGCGAGGCGGGCCGACAGAACGCGTTCGATTTCTTCCGGCGTGCCATTCTGCAATAGCTCCACCAGCGCATTGGTTGCTTCGGCCGGTGGCTGGTTATCATTGCGCTCGTAAAATGGCTGGCCAACCAGAGCGTAGCCGCCTCCGGCGACGAGAACGATCACGGCCGGGACAGAATAGCGGATCCAATTGGCGAGAGCAGGTTCGTCGCCCTCTGTATCCAGAGCATCCAGGCGCTCGCCGAGTTTCAGAATACGGCGCTCCATAGCGCGGCGGGCACGTCTGGCGCCATCTTCATCCAGAAAACCGGACTCAACTTCGGCTTTGATCTGTTCAAGCTGGGTCTTGCTGGCTTCAAGCTCGCGATTGAGCGAAGCGCGCGCTGTGATCGTGGACGGACGCATGAGTGGCGACATCACAACAAGAAGTGTGAGGACCAGAAGGACGGCCAGAATAACAAGTGTCATCATGAGGAGGCGTTTTCATCCATAAGCTTTTGCAGGCGGGCCTGTTCTTCCGCCGACAGGTCGTCATCGCCAAGTTCGGTTCCGGTCGCTTCAGCGGCACGCTTGCGCGCAGACATGACATACCAGATGAGGCCGCCGCCAACGATGAGCAACGGGCTGAACCAGAGTAGATAGGTTGTCGGTTTCACCGGCGGGCTCATCAGAACGAAGTCGCCATAATTGGTCTGCATATAGGCGCGCACTTCATCATCGGTGTCGCCGGCACGGACGCGCACTTCAACGAGGCGGCGCATGTCTTCGGCCAGTGTCGCATTGGAATCCGCGATGGACTGGTTCTGACATACGACGCAGCGCAGGGTGCGGGAAATGTCCTCTGTACGCTGTTCGACTGTAGCGTCATCCAGCTCTGCATTTTGTGCAAAGGCCGCAGGCGCAGAGAGGAGGGCGAAAGATAAAAAGAGTGCGCGTAGCATTACTTGTCGGCCTCCTGGCTGGTCGCGGGCGTTACCATGGTTGAGCCGTAACGCTGGCGGAAGTACGCTGTGATCTCGTCATCGCTCTGTCCGGCACGGACTTGTTCTTCGATGAGTTCGATGGCAGATGCCGCAAATTCGGTGCCCGAGCTTGCCAGCGTTTGCCCTTCGACGAGAGGACTGTTGAGCGATTGCGCAACGGCCATGACCCGCGCTGCCACGTCTGCATCAGAGAGTGACGCCTCTGTACCGGCCACGGCAGCAGGCGTGAGGATCAAGGCGGATGCGAGCAAACCCGAACGGATCATGCAGCACCTGCCGGGGGCGTGTAATTCTCGATGAGCGGAACGAAAACCTCATTCCAGATCTGAGGGTTCATTTCGCCGACATGCTTGTAGCGGATGATGCCTTCCGGATCGATGAGGAAGGTTTCCGGCGCACCGGTCACGCCAAGGCCGATGGCGACCTCGGAGTGCTCGTCAAAGCCGATAATGTCATACGGGTTGCCGAGGCGGTCGAGCCATTCCAGTGCTGCCGGACGCGTATCGCGCCAGTCGAGGCCAATAATGCGAATGCCGGTCTCTTCTTTCAGCTGCACCAGATACGGGTGCTCGATAATGCAGGTCCGGCACCATGAGCCGAAGACGTTGAGCAAGGTGAACTCACCGGAAAGAGTCTCGGACGTTACGTTCGGTTCGTCTTCAAACAGGTTGGCGATTTCAAACTGCGGCACGGGTTCGTTGATGAACTCGGACGGAAGCTCCTGAGGCTTCAGCGTCAGGCCAATCCCGAAGACGGCGATCAGGCCCACAAAGAGTGCAAATGGCAGGTAAGATTTCCAGGACATGTCGGGTTCCTATTCCGCCAGAGAGGACGCTGCATTATGCGTCACCTTCGGTTGCGGTGCGCTGACACGGAAGCGGGCATCTGTCAGCGAGATAAAGCCGCCAAAGGCCATAATAATGCAGCCAATCCAGATCCAGCTGACAAGCGGGTGCACATAGAAGCGGACCTGAAGACCGGTTTCTGTAATCTCGCCAATCGCGGTGTAGAGAATGCGGAATACGCCGTAATCAAGCGCGGTTTCGGTCGTCATGTTTTGTTCGACCGGATAGAAGCGGCGTTCCGGATGCAGGCGGGCAACTTCCACATCATTCCGGAAGATGTTCACCTGCGCGCTCTGGCGCACATAGTTTGCGCCTTCGGATTCAGAGACATCGACCAGCATCAGCTCATAGCCGGAGACGGTCGCCGTCTCGCCCGGATTGAGCACGAACTGCTCTTCCTGTGCCCAGACGCTCATGCCGGTAATACCAATCACAGTGACAGCAAGGCCGACATGGCCAAGAAGGAAGCCGTAAGCGGCAGCGGGCAGGCGGCCCATAAGCTTGAGAGAACTAGCGAGCGGCGCTTTGCCGAATTTGGCTTTTTCGCCAAAGGAGATGAGCGCGCCAGCGATCAGACCGACGCCGAGCGCCATGCCAGCCGCGCCCCATACCGTCTTGCCGAACATAACGGTCAGAACGGTCATTAGCAGCGCTGCGCCCGCAATCATCAGGAGCGGTTTTACGATACGCTTAGGGTCATCAATCCGCCATTTGAGCAGCGGACCAAAGGCCATGAAGAAGATCAGGCCGACCATGATCGGCGCGAACGTCTTGTCATAGAAAGGAGGGCCAACGGTGAGTTTGTCGCCGGTCGCCGCTTCCATAAAGAGCGGATAGAATGTGCCGATGAAGACAGTCGCTGTCGCGGCGCAGAGGAGAAGGTTGTTCAGAACCAGACTGCCTTCGCGACTGACGGCATCAAACGTCGTCGTGGAGGCGATTTTCGCCGCGCGGGTGGCATAGAGGAAAAGCGCGCCGCCGGTCGCAATCGCCAGAAGACCGAGCAGGTAGACACCGCGCTCAGGGTCAACGGCAAAGGCGTGGACGGACGTCAGAACGCCCGACCGCACGATGAACGTGCCTACCAGGCTGAGCGAGAAGGTCGCGATCGCGAGCAAAAGCGTCCAGTTCATGAAGGTGTTGCGCTTCTCGACCACGAGCGTGGAGTGGAGAAGAGCAGTACCGGCCAGCCATGGCATTAGAGAGACGTTCTCGACCGGGTCCCAGAACCACCAGCC
>DDIN01000008.1:303089-491942 GCA_002338565.1 Hyphomonadaceae bacterium UBA1849 | reverse complement strand
CCCAGCCAAGCTCGTAATACGCCCAATAGCTGCCGAGCGCGATGCCGAGTGTCAGGAAGGACCACGCAGCCAGCACCCACGGGCGCACAAAACGGGCCCATAGCGCATCAACACGGCCCTCAATCAGGGCAGCGATGGCGAACGAGAATGCGACGGAGAAGCCGACATAGCCGAGATAAAGGAATGGCGGGTGGAAGGCGAGGCCAGGGTCCTGCAGAAGCGGGTTCAGACCGGAGCCGTCAGCCGGAATAGGAGAGAGGCGCTCGAACGGGTTTGAGGTGAAGATCAGAAAGCCGAGAAAGCCGAGGCCGATCAGCCCCTGAACGCCGATGGCTCGGGCGCGCAGTGTTGCAGGAAGCGATTGGCCGAAAATCGCCATCGCGCCGCCAAACAGAGCGACAATCATCACCCAGAGCAGCATGGAGCCTTCATGGTTTCCCCATGCGCCCGAGAGTTTGTAGAGCCATGGCTTCGCCGTATGTGAGTGCGCAGCCACAAGCCGGACCGAGAAATCCGAAGCGAGGAAAAGCAGGATCAGAATAACGAAAGCTGCGATCAGAAACAGAGCCTGCGCCTGCGCCGCTCTGTCGGCGAATGACATCATTCTGCCATTCAGCTTGTGTGCGCCCCAAATGCCAGACGCACCCTGTAACAGGCACAGTGCCAGTGATATCAGAAGTAATATCTGTCCAATTTCAGCAAGCATCTAAGAGCCTTCTATCTGTTTGCGGGCCGTTTCCCCGAACATATCCCGTTTCACGTTTCTTGGTAGTCAGATGACAATCTGTTGATCTCGAATATAGCGAGATACATCAATTGAACGGGTTTGCTTAGACTTACATCCCGCAGACGGTGCGCGAAAGTGCCAGATTGGCGCACTGTGCAGTTGGGGCTTTTGCGACTGCACCACGAACTCGCCTTGATGGCGAGTATACTTGCTCTGACGGGGCGGTTTCTCGTAAACAATTAGTTAATTAAACAATCACCACCAATACCGGTGGAGTTGCAGGCGCGCTGGCACTCAACTGAGCGTGACAGCAGGTAAGGCGGAATGGCTCGTAAAACTCTCAGCCCCGGAACCAGAGTTGGACGGTATGTCATTCAGGCTGAACAGTATCAGGACGATTCTGGCGTTACTTATGTCGCCGAAGATCATGGTATTTCGCACAAGCCGCTTGTTTATATTCGCGAGTTTTTCCCCGCCACGCTGAGCCGTCGACGCCGCAATGAAGTGACGCCGTCACGTCGTGCGCTGAAGGTGGAATTTGCGCGGGCATTGTCGCATCAGGCCGACCGTATCAACCGCTATCTGGATGTCCGTAAGAAGGGCATCGTCAAAGGCTTTGAGAAAGTTGAAGAGAACGGCACCGTCTACCTTGTGACGCCATGGCCGAGCGGCGACACATTGCAGACAATGCAGGAGCGGGACGGCAAGCTGTCACCTGGCTTTGTGCGCTCCCTTCTGGATGAACTTGAGCCGGGTTTACAAAAGCTGGGCGAGATGGGCCTCGTGCATGGCCAGATAGCGCCGGATATGATCCGCCGTCTGGACAATGGTGAACTCGCCGTCACGCATCCGGATCGTCTGGAATATTGCTCCGGCGAAGGGCCTGCGACGCTCGCTGATCCGATCAATACGCCGTATCTGGCACCGGAATTTATCAGCCCCGAGGCTGGCCGTATTGGCCCATGGTGTGATGTTTATTCCCTGTCGGCGAGCTTCTATCAGCTGATCACCGGCGTCGTTCCGGTCTCCGCTCAGGAGCGTCTTGAGGCTGTTGCCGAGGGCAGGGATGATCCGCTCGATATGCTGATGCTGGATACATTCCTCGATGATGATCCCGCGCTCTTTAAGGCGCTGGAACAGGGCTTGTCATTGTCGGCTGACGCGCGGCATGACAGCATCTGGTCGCTCATCAAAGCGGCGGAGTTTTCTGCCATGCCTGCCAAGGGCGAGAGCACCGGCGCGACCGGACTTTCAACATCCAATCCGCGCGAGTTCTGGGAGACGAATGGCCGGTTGATTGCCGCGTTGGCGGCAATTTTCCTGATCGTCGCGGTCGCGATCCCTGTCTTCCTGCTGAACGATGGCGGGAATGACGCGCCGACAGTGCTCGCGCAGAATGAGGTCACGGACGAAGCTGGCGAGCCGGCTGATGAGCAAATTGCGCTCGCTGATTCAGAAGATGAAACTACGGCACCGGCTGAAGAGGTTCGTAGCGAACCAGTGCAGGCTGAGCCGGAAGAGGAACTGCCAGAAATCGTTTCGGCGTGGCTGGCAGTGGACCAACGGGACCCCGATGCGGTCCTCGCTTTTTATGAAACGGTAGAGAACAATCCTGTGCTGCGGGCGCAGGTGCGTGCCCGCTGGATCACGCTCGAGAGTGAAGCCTGGGTAACGGCGCGCGCCCGCGATACTGAAGACGCTTATCTGGCAATGCAGGATATGTATGGGGATACCCCGCCGACATTTGCCCGCCATGTCGAAGATGTCGACGATGCGCTGGCCCGCATTCAGGCTGCCGAGGCAGGCGCTGACGAGGATACATCAGGCGCTGAGACCGTGCTTGCAGAAGCCGAAACTGAGGCTCTGCCAGAGGAAGACAACAGTTCACCTGAAGTCACAGAGGCGCCGCCTGAAACGGAAGCGACTGACGAAGTTGAGGCTGTCTCAGAAGCTGACGCAGACGCCGAAACCGTTCCGGATACTGTAGATGAAGCAGAGGCACCGGACGCTGCCCCAGTAGCGGACACGGTTGTTGAGCCGGACGAAGCGGCAGGTTCTGAAGAAGAAGTCTCCGAGGCAGAAAATGATACCGCGCCTGAGGGCGAAGCAGACGCAAACTCAGATGAGGCCGCTGGCGAAACTGAAGGCGATGCCGACGTCACAGATGAAGCAGACGCAACTACGCAGAATGCGGATCCGCCTGAAGAAGATACCTCAGAGGCTGACGAAACAGAGTTGGCAGAAACAGACACAGAAGCAGCGGGCGAGGTTGATACTGACTGTGAAACCTGTCCGGTCATGGTGTCCGCGCCAGGTCTTGCTGAGGCTTCAGTCTCTGCGCATGAAATCAGCGTGGCAGAGTTCCGCCGCTATCTGAACGCTACGAATCGCAGCGCGCCGACAGGCTGTTTCACACATCGTCTCGAGAGCGAGAGCATTTGGGGCTATACCTCCGGTGCCAGCTATGCCGATCCCGGCTATCCGGTGACAGATGCCTCACCGGCAAGCTGTATCTCTTACGATGAAGCGGTCCAGTATACAGACTGGCTGAGCGCCGAAAGCGGTGAAACCTATCGCTTGCTGTCGGCCGAAGAATGGACAGCAATGGCGGGGCCGCCTGCGCCGGGCCTGATGGCGTGCAGCGCCAATATGGCAGATCAGTCTCTCGGGGCTGAAGGGCTGCAGACACCGCTTCTGAACTGCGATGATGGCGAGCCTTACGCCAGCCCTGCGAGCGGCAACACTCTGTCATCTACCTATGGAAACATTGCTGAATGGGTCAGTGATTGCCGTGATGATGAGTGCAACCGTAGGGTTGCAATGGGTGGTTCCTGGGTCACGGGGCCGGTTCAGCTGCGCGGCAATGTTGAAGACATTTTCTCGCCGAATAGCCGGTCTAACTCCTTGGGGTTCCGCGTTTTAAGAGAGTGAAGGGTGACGCAAGGGAAGGTGTTTTCGCGTTAACGTCTTGAGCGATCTGACTTAGATGCACGCTTAGCGTGTATGGGTAAAATGCGAAGGAACTCTGTTGGAGGATTAAAAACGCCTTAACAGACTATCTGAACCTTGGAAGCATATGTTTCCAAAGTAATTTTCTTTTCCTGTTAAACGTGAACTCAACAGGATGAAGAGTTCGCGAATGAAGAATTTTCTGAAGGACAGTCGAGGCAATGTCGCGATGATTTTCGCGCTATGCCTGATTCCGCTTGTCGTGCTGATGGGCGGAGCGATCGACTTTTCCAGACAGCGTAGTGGTGAAGGGCTCGCGCAGGATGCGGTTGATGCCGCGCTGCTCGCGATTGCCGGTAATGCGCAGGACAAGACCGACGCCCAGCTGACGCGCGAAGCGCTGGTCTGGTTCGAGAACCATATGCAGGATCTCAATCTCGACATTGACGATTTTCAGGTTGTCAAAGTGGGCGATGAGCTGACCGCGACCGTCAATGGTCACGTGGATACAGCGTTCCTCGGCCTGATTGGCATTAATGATCTGGACGTCGTGCGTACGGCATCTGTGCGGATCGGCCTGACAGCGGTTGAGCTGGTTATGGTGCTTGATACCACAGGCTCCATGCGCGCGACGCCGTCTGGCCAGTCCATGACGAAGCTTGAGTCCATGCAGGATGCTGCGCTCGACATGGTCGATATGCTGAGCGATCTGGACAATGGACGCGGCAATATCGAGATCGGCCTCGTGCCCTTTGCCACCTATGTGAATGTTGGCATGGACAATATCGATGCGAACTGGATCGATTCGAGGGCGAATAGCCCGGTACATGCGGACAATCTGGTCGAAGGGCTGAACCGTTTCGACCTCTATGAACATATGGGGTTTGAATGGCAGGGCTGCGTTATGGCGCGCCCGGCACCGCATGACGTGGAAGACACGCGCCCGCGTGTGAGCGATCCGGAGACTCTTTTCGTTCCGTTGTTTCATCCCGATGAAACGGATTCGCGCTATCGCTGGTTTGAAGAATATCCAAACAATTATGCGGATGACGCGCCTTCAATTGGCTCGGAACTTCTGAATATCTCTAATCCGGTAAAGTACGGTGTGCCGGACAGCATTCTTTCTTATGTCGACGGGATTTCGAACAGTGTTTTGAGCAATATCGTCGTTGAGTGCGAAGATGGCGAGGATGTAAACCTTGGCAGCGGGCAGGAATGTAATGATGGCTGGGCGGGAAGTCCTCTTAACCCGGATAACTGGGATGACGTCTCCATCCATCGTGACTATGACTATTATAGCGATGTCGATACCGAAATTGGTCCGGGTTTTAGCTGTGAGATGTCGCCGATTCTGCCGCTGACAACGCATTTTCAGACCGTGCGCAACAACATCCGCAGCCTGAACGCCCAAGGCTCTACGAACATCGCGCAAGGTACGGTGTGGGGCTATCACGCACTCTCGCCGTCTGCGCCTTTCACTGAAGGAGACCGCTATTCGCATAGCGTCCAGAAGGTCATGATTATTCTGTCTGATGGTAACAATGTCGTTGTCGCGCGTGAGAACCATCCGGGTGGGTCGGACTTTTCCGCTTATGGTTATATGGAAAACCGCCGTCTGGAAGGGCTTCCTCGCAGGTATGATACGACAGATATCATGGATACAATGGACGAGCGGACTCTTCTGGCGTGCGATAACGCCAAGGATGAAGGCATTCGCATCTTCACCATTCGCGTGTCTCTCGAAGACCAGCGATCTGATGATTTGTTGCGCGCATGTGCCAGCACGCCTGAAGACTATATCGATGTGCCGGATTCTGACCGTCTGGATGAAGCTTTCCGACAAATCACCGATCGTATCTCGCAGCTCTATCTGACCCGATAGATTCGAGTCTGCATCTCACGGAAATATCAACAAGGCCAGCTCCGCAAAGGGCTGGCCTTTTTGCTGGTTGGTGATAGGTTCCTCTCATAAACAATCAAAATAGACTGTTTCTTAGGGAGGAACACATGAAATCCATTCTACCAGCGCTTGGCGCTGTCTTACTGGTGTCGGCCTGCGCGACGTCCGCGCCGCGCGCACCGACAACGATTGGTGAGGTAGTCGACACACCGCTTGGCAGCGTGCGCGGTGAGACGGTCACCGAAAATGGCGTCACGGCGCATATTTATCGCGGTATTCCGTATGCCCAGCCGCCTGTCGGTGAGCTTCGCTGGCGCGCGCCAGAGCCTGCTGAAGCCTGGGATGGTGTGCGCGATGCAACAGAGTGGCCGAACCGTTGTCCGCAAGGCGAAAGCAGCATGGGAGCTGGTGGTCCGATCAGCGAAGACTGCCTCTATGTGAACGTCGTCACAGCGGCAGAGCGTTCTGACGAAGCGCGTCCGGTCATGGTCTTTTTCCATGGCGGCGGCCTGACAACGGGCACTGGCAACTCTACGACCTATAACCACCCAATGCTGCCGAATAAGGGCGTTGTCGTGGTCACGGTAAATAGCCGCCTCGGCCCGATCGGCTATCTGGCTCATCCCGAGCTTTCTGATGAAACCCGTTATGGTTCGGGTAATTACGGCACGCTTGATCTGCGCGCCTCCCTCCAGTGGGTGGAAGAGAATATCGAAGCCTTTGGCGGTGATCCGGACAACGTAACGATTTTCGGCGAGTCCGGTGGCGGCACGAAAACGATCTCGCAAATGGCAACGCCGCTGTCAGCAGGTCTGTTTGATGCAGCAATTGTTGAGTCCGGTTCTGCGCTTGTCTCCGAACAGCGTATTACAATGCTCGATGATGCCGAGGCCGTAGGCGTTCGCCTGGCGGAAGAGCTAGGTGCTTCCAGCGCTGACGAACTGCGCGAACTCAGCTGGCAGGAGATTATCGCCGCAGCTGATGAGGTCGGTTTCCGCGCCAATGTTGTCGTTGATAGCTATGTCATTCCAGAGCCGGTCAGCACCATGTTTGCAAATGGCGATCAGGCTCAGGTGCCGCTTATTGTGGGTGCCAATCAGGGTGAGCGTTCGTTGCAAACCTCTGTGCCGCTCATGGCAAACCTTCATAGCGCGGCCGGTGCGCCGACTTACGTTTATAACTTCACCCAGCTGCCAATGGGCTGGCGTGAGGAAGAGGGCTGTGTGGCCTTTCACGGTCTGGAGCTGACCTATGTGTTCGGTGCTGTGCCAACCGGTCTGCACTCTGCAACCACCCAGTTCCTTGCCGGCACGGGCGGATGCACGACCCGCGTGCCGGAGCATGATGCCCAAGACCTGTGGCTCGCCGAGCGGTCCGCAGAAATCTGGGCGTCTTTTGCGCGTGACGGTGATCCGAGCGTGCCGGGCCTCGTCGAGTGGCCGCAATATTCAGAAGATAACAATGTGTATCTGGATATCGGCGTGCCGCTCGAAGTGCGTGAGAATGTTCAGGGCTCTTACGTGAGGCCGAATGTAGAAAACCCCCGCTTCTGATCGCAAAAAGAAACGGCCTCTTCGGAGGCCGTTTTTCGTTTATGCAGTCGTATCAAGTGAGTGGCCGAACCCGGCTATGATGCCATTGGCGCTTCGAAAGACATTAGCAGTTTGTGCAGGTTCGCGGGAGAAAGTGAGTCTTTCTCCATGCAGGCGGCGATGCGCGCGTCGATTGTCTCACTGCCGAAATCATCCGGAATTTCACCGCTTAACAGAACCACGTTTGTGGTCTTGTCGAGCGCCTTCATCATCTTCAGAGATCCGCGAAACTCGAAAGCGGGCGGCACAATATTATCGAGGAATATGACGTCGTATGGCGGATTATTCTCAATGCGGGTGACCGCATCATCTACGTCCTGACAGAACTCGAAATCTGCCGGAGCCTGGCCCATTGCGCCGAGCATTGTTCTGAAGATCATGCCCATGGCTGAATGATCATCGATCAGCATTATTCTGCTCACAACAAATGCGCCCCCCGCGCGGTTGCAATGTGTTAAGGTTGCCCTGATTCTATTTATTTATCATAAGTAGCGCTTTCTATACAGAGTAAGATATGAGCTCAAATGAAAGTCAGGATTTACCGGTAGACGGATCGTTGGACACAAAGAGTGCATCTGACTTGGGTTTTGCGCGAATGAAGCGTGAAACTCTGGATGCCAGCCTGCTCGGTATTATTACAGCCAAGCCTGTTTTTTCAGACGATGGCGAGGTCATAGATTTTGAATATCTGACCGCCAATCGCGTGTTACAGCGAACGCACGGCATCTCCCCTGAGGACCTAGTCGGCAACAGAATGCTGGGCGTGTTCCCCGAACTCGCTGACCACCACACCTTTCCGTATTATTGCGATGTGGCGCGTACGGGTGAGCCGATTGTCTTTGAGTCAGATTTCCAGTCTGACGAGCTGGACATTCATGTGGTTGTGTCGATTTCGAAGCCGAGCCCCGATTACATCACGATCACATTTGTAGAAGTCTCCGAGATTGTTCGGGTTTCGGACGCACTTGCTGAGTTGAACGCGCTCTCCGGCACCGAGATTGATCTGGAGGCCTATATTCAGGGAGCACTGGATATCGGTCGACGCGCTTTCAATGCAAGCCGGGCCTATCAGCTTTCGTTTCATGAACAGGGATATAGCGCGAAAGCTCAGGTCGGCGCCGCGGGTACCCCTGAGGTGAAAAGACCTCTTCCGACTGATGTAGCGCTCGAATTATGCCAGCCCGGTACCGTAAAGACTGTGCGCAACCTCAATACTCACGTGGATGCAGATGCCGCTGCCAAGTTGCCGTTTCTGAGCTTTATCGCTGCCTCTTTCATGTCGGATGAGCAAACGGTCGGCGCTCTGGTGTTTTGTTCCAAAGTTGCGCGCAGGCGCGAGCCTACACCTTCGGAACTTAAACTTGTTCGTACACTTGCTGAATCTGTCGGTGCGCGTGCCCGTCTGGATGCGGTAGATAAGGCGCTGAAACAGCGTAATCTGGACCTTGAGCGTTTTGCCAGCCTCGTCTCGCACGATCTGAAAGCGCCTCTGCGAACCATACGGCTCCTCTCTGAAATGCTGACAGATTATGTCGTCGATGAGCCGGAAGCCGACGTCATAATGGGTGAGCTGCGAAACAATGCCGATCAGGCGCAGAATATGATTAAGTCTCTGCGCGACTTTGCGCAGCTGGGGGCGGCTGGTCTCCAAATCGAAGCGGTCGATGTGAGCGGCGCCGTCGAAGACTGCCTCAACCGTCTCGCTGCGGACATGCAGGATGCCTCGGCGCAAGTAGATATTCTGGTCGACGGAAAGGTGCTCGCTGACCGGACACTTCTGATCCAGGTGTTTAGCAATCTCATTCTGAATGCGATCAAATATGCAGGCCGCGACGACCCTGTCATCCGTATCGAAAGCTATGATAAGTCAGACAAAGACCTCACCATCTGCGTGACAGATAACGGAAATGGCATAGATCCACGTTATGCCGAGCGGATATTCGAATTATTCCGCCGCGTACCGGGTAGTGAAAAGAAATCCGAAGGCGAGGGTGTAGGGCTGGCCGTTTGCCGAAAAATAGTCGAAAGTCTAGGTGGTAAAATCTGGCTTGATACAGATAATACTACCGGAGCGTGTTTTTGTGTTGCGTTACCAAGAGCCGAATAGAAGCTTAGGAGGAAAGAAAGATGACAGATCCCGCACTTTTGCTGGTCGAAGATAATGATCTGGACGCTCTCCTTCTGACGTCGGCTTTGCGAAAGGCGTGTCCCGGAATAAGCGTCCAGCGGGCGCATGATGGTGAAGCTGGCCTCGACGCATTGGAAACAATGAAGCCGGGAATGGTCGTTCTCGATATTTCCATGCCGGGGCTGGATGGCATTGAAGTGCTCGAACGCATTCGCCAGAACGACAAAACGTCGGCAATGCCGGTGATTATGTGCTCCAACTCGGACTCGCCGGTTGATGTTCTGCGCAGCTATAAAAAGCATGCCAATGCCTATGTGCAAAAGCCCGATAGCCATGCCGGCTATGACGAGCTGGCCGCGTCCCTGACGCGCTTCTGGTTTGATGAGGCGAAGCTGCCTGACTAGGTCTTCCGCGCTTAACAGCTGACGTTGCGGCAGGATTGCGCGCACGTGTTTCGCCGCTTAGCCTTCCGTTAGCGGAAAGTCCGGAGCAGTCCTGAAACGTGAATACGTTCCTGTAGCTGCAGCAAAGCTGGGAAATAAATAAGCTAAAGCCCCAGTCTGTCCGGACCCCACTCCGCTGGGAGGAAGACAGATGATAACAGGTGCGGACGATTATCCGTTTCACCAGACGCCTGATCCTATGGCGTTTGCCGGAACCGACCGGAATTTCTACGACCGTTTCTTTTTCAACGGCTACACGCCAGACGGCGAGGTGTTCTTTGCCGTGGCCTTCGGCCTCTATCCGCAGCTTGATGTGATGGATGGGGCGTTCTGCGTTCTGAAGGACGGCAAGCAGCACAATGTGCGCGTATCCCGCAAGATGAATGCAGACCGGTCTGTGCTTGCGGTCGGGCCGCTTAGCATTGAGATCGTGAATCCGCTAAAGGAAACGCGTATCCGGCTGACCGACAATGACAGCGGTATTGTTTGCGATCTGATTTGCCATGCACGTCATGAGCCTATCGAGGAGCCGCGCTTTACACGCCGGATCGGCACGCGCGCCTTCATGGATTATACGCGCCTGACGCAGAACGTCAGCTGGTCGGGCGAGATCAGACTAGATGGGGAGATCATACGGTTTGACGCGTCCGAAGTATCTGGCACACGCGACCGCAGCTGGGGTGTGCGCCCTGTCGGGAATGCAGATTCCCAGCCGCCCAGAGAAGGTAGCCTCACCCAGTTTTACTGGCTCTGGACGCCTTGTAACTTCGAAAATGCCGTGGCGTTTTCTCACACGAATGATGACGAGTATGGCCGTCCGTGGAACCGGCGCGCTGGTACGCAGATCATTGGCGAACCCCTTCGTGAATATGACGAGGTCGAGTATCGCTATGAATGGTCACCGAACACACGCCGTATCGCATCATTGATTGCAGACATGAGTAGTGAGGCGGGGCGCGCCGAGCTCAAATTTACCCCGTTCAAAACTTTCTACATGACAGGCCTTGGTTACGGGCATCCGCAATGGGGACATGGCAAGGATCAGGGTGACGACGCTTTCGCCTATGATGTGATGGAAGCCGAAGCCTGTACGCCGTTCGATCCCCTGTGTCTGCACATTCAGGCGCTCGCAAAGACAGAGCTGACAATAGACGGGGAAACGCATTCCGGCATTGGAGTTGTCGAGCAATTCTTTGTCGGGCGGCATGACCGTACGGGCATGCTGGACGGACTTGCTGTCTTGCCGGAGGGCGAGCGATGAGCGGGCCGGATATTGATGCGCGCTGGCTCTCCAGCTGCCTTGGGCAGGGGCGCAATGATATGCGCGGCGTGAGCTGGTCGCCAGTGGGAACGGGGCAGGTGGCCGCCAGCTATCGCGGTGAACTCGACTGGGCAAAGGGGGATGCGCCGGAGACGATCGTCGTCAAATGTCCGAGCGAGAACGAGCAGAGCCGTGCGACAGGCTTTCATTATGGCCTCTATGAAAAGGAAGTCGCCTGGTATCGCGAGCTTCGCCAGCAATCAGAAATAAACTGCCCGAAATGTTACGGAACGCATTTCGATCAGGAAAAATCAGAATTCTTTCTGGTTCTGGAGGACTGTTCGCCGGCCCGTCAGGGAGACCAGCTGGCTGGCGCGAGCGTGGATGAGGTGCGTGCCGGTGTGATCGAACTGGCCTGCCTGCATGCCGCATTCTTCGATGATGATAGTATCAATCAGAACACTGCTACCGCGCTGACGCCTGAAGATGTCCAGTTGCGGTCCGGTCTGTTTCTGCAGTTCTGGACGCCGTTTCGCGAGCGCTATGCGACGCGGCTTGATGGTGCGCTTCTGGAGATGGGGGACCGTCTGGTTGCCCGCTACGACCAGTTTGATACGCGCCCGCTCAAACATTTCAGCCTGGTGCATGGTGACTTCCGTCTGGATAACCTTCTCTTTCGCGATGGCGCGCGCCCGTTTGTTCTCGATTGGCAGACCCTCGTTGCAGGCTGTCCGATGAAGGACGTTGCCTATTTCATTGGGACGAGCTTTGCCTCACCTGATGATCGGCGCGCCCATGAAGATGCTCTCTTGCAGGCTTATTTTGCAAAGCTTCGTGAGCTAGGCGTTGCAGCCGACGAAGACGCGCTGATCAGGGATTACCGGATTGAGGCGCTGACAGGTCTTACAATGGCGGTGGTGTCCAGCATGCTGGTTGAGCGTACCGAGCGCGGCGACGAGATGTTCGCTCTCATGGCCGAGCGCCCGGGATATCAGGCGCTTGAGCTGGATAGCGTGTCCCTGTTTTAGGATGCAAGGCGGGGCGTTCAGATGCCTTTGAAGAAGGACGCCAGATGTTCGCTGATCTCTGCCGGCTTTTCCAGTTGCAAGAAGTGCCCTGCTCCCTGAACCTCGATATGGGTGACTCCTTTTGGAAAGTCGTCCGGTCTGATGGCAGAACGAAACGCATCAGCCAGAATGCAGCCATCGCTTGCGCCATTCATGGCTAGGGTCGGAACACTGATTGGTGCGGCGACCAGATGCGCGGTCTTCGGCTCGGGGGCGCCGCTCATCGCGCGATAATATGATAAAGCGGCTTCCAGCACCTTCGGCCTGGAAAACGTCTCTTTCATGACTGAAAGGTCTGTCGCGGGTATATCCCATTCGGGTGACCATGTGCGCCAGAGGTTTTCCAGATATGCAAAGTCATCTCGGCGGATTTCATCTTCAGCGAGTCCAACCTGCTGAAAGAAGCGCATATAGGAAGAGGCTTCACGCTGGGCCTCATTGGTCATGATGGTCTCAACCAAACGTGCGGACGGTGGTACAGCAAGCAGGCCCAGAGACTTTATCTTGTCGGGCGCCATTCTGGTGGCAGCGTAGGCAAGCGTCGATCCCCAGTCATGCCCCACAAGGTGAACCGGATCGGAGCCGAGCAAATTGATCGCTGCAACGACATCTGCGGCTGTTTCCGCAAGCTGAAAATCTGAAATCTCGATTTGCGGTGACGGTTGGGAGGAGGGCTCATGCCCGCGCAGGGTCAGCGCAACAGCACGAAATCCGGAGGCTGCCAGATGAGGCATAACTTTCGCCCAGCTTGCAGGTGTATCGGGAAAGCCGTGTAGCAGGAGCGCTGTCGGGCCTTCGCCCATTTCCCAACAGGAAAATGTCAGGTCACGCATTTCAAGCTGCCGGTGGAGAGCGCCGTCAATCATTCAGATGTCCTTCCCGGGATGTGGGAGCATGAATTGCTCCGCTGGTTATCCCGTAGATGCTAGCGGTCAAACTTGCTGAAGGACAGGTTTGTTTCGGTTCTAGGTGACGGGCCGCTGTGCGGCATGAGGCAGGGCCAACACTATTCATTCCTAAATTCGTGCCACCGGCTGATGGGTGCCAGCTTTTGGCTGCAGCCTTGAGCGCGATTCATCGCGCTGGCGCAGCCAGTGCGGGTGATCAAAACGTGGAAACACAATTTTCCCTAAAATCGATCCACTGGATCGATTTTCATTTTCGTAGAAAATGCCGGGAAAATGGTGGGCGGTACAAGGATCGAACTTGTGACCCCTACGATGTCAACGTAGTGCTCTCCCGCTGAGCTAACCGCCCACTCTGGCGAAGCACGGAAAATTACCGTGTTTCGGGAAGCGGTCATAAATCACAAAGCTTATACGCTCGTCAATTCCAAACTGCGTGGAAAATGCAGGCTAGGCCTCAGTTTTTGAGAGCCGCTGTGAGAGCACTATGGCGAGGCTGGTCGCAACATTGAGACTATCGACCTCGTTGGACATGGGAATACGGATCGCATTTCCGCGCGCGATCAGGTCGTCCGGCAGGCCCGGCCCTTCCGGCCCAAGAACAATGGCAAGCTTTTCGGGCCGTTCAGCCTCGTAGAGCGAGGTTGCCGCGACACCGGGCGTAAGAGTCCAGAGCGTATAGCCGGAAGCGTCCAGCGCATTGAAAATCTGCCCGGCCGTCGCGCCATGATGAAAAGGCAGCCAGAGTGCGGTTCCGGCAGATACACGGATGGATTTCCGGTAGAGTGGATCGCAGCTCGTATCATCCAGAATGATGGCGTCACCACCGAGCGCCGCGCTATTTCTAAACAGCGCGCCGGCATTGTCGTGATTTGAAAGACCGATCGCGACGACGAGCGTGCTGTGGTCGAGAGCTTTCAGCCAGTCTGAAAGCGGTGCTGCATCATCCTTGCGTCCGCAGGCGAGAATGCCGCGGTGGATCGGGAAGCCGACAATCTGGTCCATGACGGGCTGGTCCGCCGTGTAGACCGGAATATTATCGGGCAGGTTTTCGAGAAGAAGGGAGAGAACAGGCAGGCGCCCGGTTTCGAGAAATATGCTGTCAGGTTTGAAGCGTGACCGGCTCAGAAACACATCCAGTGTAACCTTGCCTTCAACGATAAATTTGCCATCGCGCCCTGTGAGGTCGCGCTCGCGCACGGATGTATAGTCCGCTATGCGTGGGTCCTCAGGACTAGTAATTCTGACAGGCGCTGAACTCATGAGAGGCTTATGCGCCGCGTCAGACTATTGGGCAATATTTGTCGGATTATGAGATGGCCGCGCCACCTGCAATGTCGCGAATAACCAGCTCGACGAGGCCGCTATCAGGGCGCACCAGATAGGCATCATCATCGATGAGAACCCATTCCTGACTGCGCGGGGCAGAGGGCAGGCCATATGCGTAATAATCCTGCCAGTCGCGTACGCCAAACTCTACAGGGATGACGTCGCCGCGGTCGTAAGTCATGCTGACTTCAGGCGCTTGCGGGGCGAAATAGTCAGCCGGTTCCGGCTGGACTGATGTTGCCGGATCTTCGGCAAAAGCCATCGGGGAAAGTGTAAGAAGGGCCATTGCCAGGCCAAGGTTCATGAGGGGGCGCATGTGAATATCTCCGTTGCTTAATCAACGGAGGAACCCGCAAACGGTTCCGCATTTTCTGGCTGTTGTGCCTGGCGACTATTCGCTGACGGGCTGGTCGGCAATGCCGCTCAGATAGCTATCGTCATCAATACGGGGATCGGCCTGCGAAAGAATAAGGTTCGGGCATTTGTCCGAACCGGCCTTTTCAATGGCTTCGCGGCTTATCTTGGCCACTCCGGCATCTGAACCAAATTGCAGATGCCGTGAGTCGCGAATGTTTGACTGTGTCATGTGTTCTCTCCCGGAGAAAAGCGTGTTGTCCCCACGCCTATAGGGAGAGAATGGAGCGAAATTCTAAAAAAACTATGGCTTAAGCGGGAGGCCTTCTTCTTTTGCTGCCCGAACCATAGCTTTTTGCAGTTTTTCAAACGCGCGCACTTCGATCTGGCGGATACGCTCACGGGAGACATTGTAGACCTTGGAAAGGTCTTCCAGTGTCACCGGCTCGTCTTTCAGACGGCGCTCCGTGATGATGTGCTTTTCGCGGTCATTCAGATCTTCCATCGCGCGTTCCAGAAGCGTCATGCGCGCATCGAATTCCTGACGGTCCGCAAACTCACGGGCCTGCCCCGGATTGGTTTCGTCTTCCAGCCAGTCCTGCCACTCGCCATCGCCTTCCGTGCCGCCAATCGGAGCATTGAGCGATGCATCAGAGGCAGACATGCGCCCGTTCATGGAAATGACTTCGTCTTCTGAGACGTTGAGGCGGGTCGCGATTTCTGTGACCTGTTCCGGACGCAGATCACCGCTTTCAATGGCGTTGATCTCGCCTTTAATGCGGCGCAGGTTGAAGAAGAGTTTTTTCTGGGCGGCGGTCGTGCCGAGTTTTACCAGCGACCAGCTACGCAGAATGTATTCCTGAATAGAGGCGCGAATCCACCACATCGCGTAAGTCGCGAGGCGGAAGCCCTTATCCGGATCGAATTTCTTGACGGCCTGCATCAGGCCCACATTGCCTTCTGACACCACTTCAGCCATTGGCAGGCCATAGCCGCGATAGCCCATCGCGATCTTGGCGACGAGGCGCAGGTGAGAGGTCACCATTTTTTCCGCAGCTTCAGAGTCTTCGTGCTCCTGCCAGCTTTTGGCGAGCATGAACTCTTCTTCTTTGGCGAGCATTGGAAATTTTCGGATTTCGGTCAGATACCGAGAAAGGCCCTGTTCAGGTGACAGAGCGACTGAAGTTCCAGCCATGTAATTACCTCCCATGAAAGACTCGCCTACTCACTAAGTGACGTTTGCGAACGTTCCAGGTTTCAAAAAAATCGCCCATCTGAGATGCAGCAATCAACCCTGCATGCCCCGTCAGCATCGGCAGCATACCTACGCTATGTAGGTACAATTTAAGCCGATTGAACCCGTTTCGGCCAAAAAAGAAACGCAAAATTTGGTAACTTTAAGCTGATGTGTTCGTGAGATTTCTCTCCTTTCAGTAGAATAAAGTTAACCAGAGTGCGGTATCTGTTAGCGATATTCACAACCTTCGCGGGAGACGCAGGTGCTGCAACGAACATTATCATCCCTTCCTATTAAATGGAAAATGGGTCTGGCGGTCGCATTACCGATCCTGGGCCTCACATTTTTTGCACTTATTTTTTGTTATAGTCAGTGGAAAACCGTCGAAAGCATGCGCCATACCGTGCAGCTGACAGGCTTCTCCCGGTCTGTCAGTGAGCTCGTGCATGAATTGCAGGTCGAGCGAGGGCGTACGGCGGCCTTTATCGGGTCAGGTAAATCTGCGCAGGCAGGTTCGCAGCTGGAAACGCAATCGCGCCGGGCTGATCAGTTTCGCTCTAACTTTATCTCGGCTGCTGATGATTTTGCCGGACAGCTGACGACTGATCTGCAGCGCGAGCACGTGCAGCATGCTCGCTCCTCTCTACAGGCTCTGGATGCGCATCGCGAACGTGTGCGCCGGGAAAACCTGCCAGTACCTCAGGCCGTTGGCCCCTATACAGAAGTCATCAACCGTCTGATTACGCTTATCGCGGATGAGGCAACGCTTGTGGGCGATGCTGACCTTGCAGGCGCGCTTCAGGGGTTGCTTCAGCTGACATATGCAAAAGAAGCGGCCGGTCTCGAGCGCGCACGCGGCAGCGCTGTGCTCGCCTCCGGCGCGATCAATGATACAGCGCATGAGGCGCTGATCGCGTTGAACAGCCAGCAACAGCAAATGCTCTCCAATTATCGCTCTGCCATGAGTGACGACTGGACTTCAGTGCTGGACCAGTTGGAAGGCAATGCGACCAGCCAGCGAATTTCCGATATTCGCGAGAACCTGCATCGCGCAGGCTATGATGGCCAGCTGCCGGATGTCACCAGCAATGAATGGTTTGATCTGACGACGAGCCGCATTGAGCAGATGATGGATATCACTGATGCGGTATCCGAACATATTCTGGCTGTGGCGACAGAAAAACAGAACCATCTGACCATGGTCGTCTGGGCCGTTGTTGCAGGTTCTGTGCTGCTTACCCTGCTGACGATTGTCGTATCTTATGTTCTGGTGTCCAGCATTGTGAAGCCGATGGCGAGCATTACCAACTCGCTGGACGAACTGTCTAAAGGCGCAACCGATCTCAAGATTGCGGGTACAGACCGCGGCGATGAGATCGGAGTTCTGGCACGCGCGGCACGTCAGTTCATGGAGATGTCACGTCAGCGCGAAGCGCTTATGCGGCAGAATTCTGAGAACGAACAAAAAGCGCTCATTGAGCGCCGTGAGGTGCTGGACCGCATGGCGCATGAAGTGAAAGAGGCGACGCATGCGACGGTGTCCAAAATCGTGGTGACGGCTGAAGACCTTGCATCCAACGCCGATAGCATGCGTTCACGCCTGTCCGACGCGTCTTCGAATGCAAGCAAGGCCAATCAGGCGACATCTGAATCACTTGATGGCACTCAGCGCGCGTCTGATCTCGCTGACGAACTCAATGCGGCCATTGCCGAAGTGGCTGAAAGCATTATGCGCGGTGATAAAATGGCGCGTGATACGGTTCAGCTGGCCGTCGATTCACGCCAGACGGTTGAAGAGCTGGACGAGGCAACCCAGCAGATTGGTGACTTCGTTCGCGTGATCACTGAGCTTGCCGAGCAGACAAACCTACTCGCTCTCAATGCCACGATTGAATCTGCGCGTGCTGGCGAGCATGGCAAAGGCTTCGCGGTCGTTGCCTCCGAGATCAAGCAGCTGGCGTCGCAGACCAATACATCCGCGACGCAAATTACCGAGCGTGTGGGACAAATCCAGTCGCGCACCCGTACGGCTGTTGATGCGATCAACCGTATCTCGTCTTCCATCGAACAGCTGGGCGGTGTGACATCGTCTGTGGCGGCGGCCGTTGAAGAACAGCGGGCTTCGACGGACTCCTTTACCGGCTTCCTGAATAGTAACCGCGCGGCGATTGAAGATGTGGCGCGTCAGGTTGCCGATCTGACGCGCATCACGCAGGAAACTGCCGATAATGCGACCACAATGGCCCGTCAGGTCGATGATATGACGTCAGCCTCACGTTCTGCCAATGAGGAGATTCCGCAAATCGTCCAACGCGCTGTTGCGGCTGCGGATAATCGCGGTGCTCCACGTACGAAGACGGATCGGCCGGTTACGGTGACGCAGAATAACGCGTCGCGTCAGGCCGTGATAAAGGATCTGTCTGCAAGCGGCGCGCGTCTGGACCAGCCAAGCCGTGGACGATTCAATGTGACGCTTCCTGACCATATGGGCATGGTCGAAGCGCAGACGGCCTGGTCCAGTGATACAGAGTCCGGTGTGAAGTTTGATGAAAACCTCTCCGGAAATCTGATGGAACGTCTTATCGCAATGGCTAAGAAAGACAGTGCCGCCTGATCACGGCTGTAGAGCGCTGAAATGAAAAACGGGGCCGTCTGGCCCCGTTTTTTGTTCGTTCAGTTGATGACTGCGCAAGCGACCCTCGGGCCGGCTCCGCCAATCGGCTGGGACATATGATCGTCCTCATCAGCATGAATGATCAGCGCGGCACCATCATCATCCAGCAGTTCTGCGCCGGTTGTGAGCGTTGTGAAGGCTTCATAGCCAGCCGAACCGTTCGCTGCGACCCAGATGTTCGGAATGTCGCCGCCTTCCGGGCCAGCTGGATTGAGAAGGCCGTGACCGCCTTCAATTTTGCCGATATGGCCGCCAGAGTTCGTAAATGTGCCAATGTCAGAGCAATCGCCAACCTGGTGCAGGTGCAGGCCATGCCAGCCCGGCTCAAGAGAACCCGGCTGCACAGTCACGCGCAGCAGAACGCCGTTCGGGCCTTCAATGAGGTTTACGCCGCCAATCTCTGCGCCATCAACGCCGGTCAGCGTGCCGCGCGCATTCATCATGCTTGGCAGGCTCTCGCCGGATGTTTCTGTCGGCAGAGGTGTTTCAGGTGTTGGTTCTGTTTGTGGGGTTTCGGCCTGTGAACAGGCGGTCATGAAAAGTGCAGTAGCTGCGGTGAGCAGCAGTTTGTTCGTCATGTCTGGTCTTCCCTTGTTGGGTCCACAACGCAGACTGACAGGCCTGGTTCCGAGATAAAGCTAAAAAAGATGTATTCGGGTACAGACCGAAATATGCGCGTTTTTCAATCTTGGCTTCTCATGTGCTAGATTGGGGCAAACCGGGAGGGATGGATGAGCTTTCTATCACGTCGAGGCGTTCTGGCCGCTGCAATTGTGTCTTTGGTGTTTGCTCCTGCTGTCGTCGCGCAGGAAGGTAGTGAGATAGACTTTCACGTCGAGGTGACGATTAATGGTCAGGGAGTGCCCGTCATCTATGTATCAGGCGGGATGCCATTGGATGAAGGTCGCCGCGCGGAAAATGGCAGTGTCATGCATTCGGAGGTTTCGCCTCTCACACTGGGCGCTGACGCTGAAGGAATGAAGGAAATACTGGAGCTGATCGAAGAAGCGCTTTCGGCGCGCCGTGGTCCGCTCATCGAAGTCACGCGAGAAACGCGCGCTGGCAAAGTCAGTCAGACGTTCATCGGCGCTGATCCCGGATCAGTCGAAGCGGATGAGAGCACAGGCGAGATAACGATCAAGCCGATGCGGCTGGAGCTGAATGCCTAGGCCTACATCGCGCGCAGTTTGGCGATGAGGTCAGCCATGTCATCAGGTGGTGGCTGTTCAAAGTGAAGCGCCTCGCCTGTAACGGGGTGTTCGAAACCAAGAATATAGGCATGGAGCGCCTGACGGCGGAACTGGCGCGCGGCAGTCGTTGCCTCGATGAAGGCTTCACCCTCGCCAAAGGCTTTGATGCCCTTGTGCTTGCCATAGACCGGATCGCCGATCACCGGCGTATTGATATGTGCCATGTGTACGCGGATCTGGTGTGTGCGGCCGGTTTCAAGGCGGCATTCAACCATAGCCGCAGCAGGCAGGCCGGACTTCTCGTCCAGATGGCCGAAGCCTTCCAGTGTCGTGTAATTCGTGATGGCGTGCTTGCCCTTTTCGACATAGCCATCGCCGCCTTCAGGTTCATGCCAGTCGGCAGACGGAGCACGAATGCTTTCGCGGACGACTTCCATCTTCTTTCGGTCGGATGAGGACCGGTCGATGCGCGTCTCGATACGGCCGATCAGAGGACGCGGCGCACCGCGTGTGATGGCCAGATAGCGCCGGTCCATGTCATGCGCCTGAAAACGGGCGACAAGGCCGGTATGGGCGACTTCGGATTTTGCGACGACCATCACGCCGGATGTGTCCTTATCCAGACGATGCACAATGCCGGGGCGTGCAACGCCGCCAATACCAGAGAGGCTGTCGCCGCAATGGTGCAGAAGCGCGTTAACCAGCGTCCCACTCCATGCGCCGGGTGCCGGATGCACGACCATGCCGGATGGCTTTGCGATGACGATGAGGTGCTCGTCCTCGAACAGAACGTCCAGCGGAATATCTTCCGGCTGCGGCGTGGCAGGTTCGGGATCTGGCAGGGTGAGCGTGTAGGTCTCGCCTTCACTTACCTTGAATTTCGGGTCGATAGGTTTGTCATGCCCCGCAATGACCTGACCATCGTCGATCAGCCCTTTCAGGCGCGAGCGTGACAGGTCCGAAAGCTGGGTTGTGAGCCAACGGTCAAGACGCGTTCCGGCTGCGTCGGCCTCTACGGTGAAACTATGTGTGCTGGGCATGGGGCGTCTTTACCGCGAGTTCCGACAAAAGGGAACTCGCTTGACGCAAGGCGGAGGTTTATCCGCGAAGGTGGTCCATCAGGCCCGTTACAGCATTCATGCTGGTGGACTCCGGGAAGGGTGCACGGAGCACGATCAGGCGATGCCAGAGCGGGCCGAAGAGAATTTCCATCGCCATGTCCACATCATAGAGCTGGCGGATTTCTTTCTTTGCGCGGGCAGTTGCAAGAACCTGTTTGAGAGGGCGCTTGAAATGGTCATTGATGTGCGCACGGAACAGCTTGTTGGCGTCTGCCTCATCGGCTGCGGCCAGAAGGGCGCTGCGCATGAGGATCGCATCGCTGCCGGAGCGCGCCATGTCGACGACCGGGTCGATCAAGCGTGCCAGTTGTTCATTCAGCGGATGGTGGTCGCTGATAACGGGCGTTTCGAGAACATCAAGAACCGCGTCAACAACCAGGCAGGCAGTCGACGGCCAGTATTCCTCAATCTGCGCTGTCGGGGCTTTCACATGATTGAGGGCGGATTGAAGGTCAAAGCCTCTCCAGCCTGAACGACGAATTTCTTCGCGGGCCGCAGCCATGATTGCATTGCGTGATGCCGAGCCCTGCGAAAAGCGACGGGTATCCGGCTGGATGTTGAAGTCGACGACTGTTTCTGCGTGGGCGGCGGACATGGGCGGGGTTCCATTTTAATGATGTTGAAGTCTGGAAGGTAAACGTCCGAAACTGGCAGTTTGGTTCCATTTGAAGGCGAAAAAACTGCACTGGCCGCTGAAAGGTTTTATGCTTTTGTCTGGTCGAAATGATGATAAACTGTGTGTAATCAGAGGCTTGGTAGGGCGCGAGGATACCCTGGCTGCCTCATGCGCCGAAGCCGGGCAGGATTGAATAGTGGCCGCATTTTCGCCTTTATTTGTAAGTAAACAATCGCTCACATTTTGTGTGAGGGATGTTTATGACCGAAAATTCTCGTAGACCGCAGCAGATTTACTCTGTCGTGATGTGGCTGATTTCCATTGTTTTCGCCGGGTGCCTGATCGGTCTCGGAAGTCTGGTAATCCGTGATCTGCCGACGATAACCGACCAGAGATCCATAGATAGCTTTATAGACAGAGAGGAAAAGGCAGAGCTCGATGCTGAGCTGGCGACGGTCGATACGGCTATAAACGATGCCGTCATTGCCGTTGAAGATCATCAGACCCGCGTTGAAATTGCTGAAACCGAGCTTGCGTCAGCGACGGATGCGCTGAACGCCTGGTTTGATAACCGCACGGTTACGGAAGCCTTCGACCAGAACCCGGAAGTGGCCGCGCGCACGCTGAACCTTGAAGTCGTCCGCGACCGCCTCGCCAATGTTCAGATCGAACAAGCCGCGCTCGAACGCGATGTGAGCCAGCTGCGCCGCGAACGTGTGGATGTTCAGCAGAGGCTGGGCCGCCTGCGTCTTGAGGCGCAGCCTGAATACGATGCGTATTTCACCGGTGTTGAGACGCGCGTATTTCTCTACCGCCTTATGTTGACCCTGCCGCTGCTCCTGATTTCGGGATACCTCGTGGTGAAGCATCGCAAAGGGAATTACTGGCCGCTTTGTAGGGGCTTTATGATCTTCTCGGCGTTTGCCTTCTTTGTAGAGCTGGTGCCTTACCTTCCAAGCTATGGCGGTTATGTGCGCTATGGTGTGGGTGTGATTATTGCCATTGCGGTAGGCCATTTCACCATTCTTGGTATGAAGGCCTATCTCCAGCGCCAGAAGGCGGCCGAAAAACGATCCGAACCAGAACGTCGCAAAGCTATTCCGAATGAATTGGCGCTGAAGAAGCTGAGCTCAGGTGTGTGTCCGGGTTGTGATCGCAGCGTGTCGGTTTCTATGTCTTCGGGAAGTGATTTCTGCCCGCATTGCGGTCTGCGCATCAAAGCTGATTGCGGCGGGTGCGGCGAGCACAAGCTTGTCTTCTATCAATATTGTAAAACCTGCGGGCATGACTGTACGCACGACCATGATGAGGCGATGCAGCCGGATCATGATCACGCCCATGATGATGGACCTGAACCGTCCGGAGGTCTACAACCTTCCCCTGCGTAATCTGGACCAGTCTCCTCCTGAGTGTCACAACCGCGTCGCAGAGCTGAGCTAAGCGAAGCGGAACGGGCTCTCAGGAGGACATGCCATGGATATTTCTCGTCGTAAGGTATTTGGACTGATGGCGGGCGCCGCCGGTGGATTAAGTCTCGGCGCATGTGCGTCAGGCCGTTCTGTTTCAGAATATAGCCGCGAGAAAAGCCCGGTCGGTGTCAGCTTTGATCACGGTGTAGCCTCCGGTGACGCGACACACGATTCTTTCATTCTTTGGACGCGGGTCACGCCCGAGCGTGATACCAATGAACCGATCTGGGTGACGATCTTCTACGGCACGGACCGCGCTGCAATTGAGGCGCTCGAAGACGGTACGATGGGCGAGGGCGTCGACTTCCTTCCGGTGAACACAGGTATCAACCGCGATTATACGGTGAAGGCGGACTTCCAGAATTTGCCGTCTGATGCGGTGTACCACTACCGGTTCGCCGTCGAGACGGACGCAGGCATGGTCTATTCGCCGGTCGGCAAAACACGCACGCTTCCGGCAAGCGGCGGAGAGCAGGCAAACCTTGCGGTGATCTCCTGCTCGAACTGGCCGTTCGGCTATTTCAACGTCTACAAAGCCATCGCCCAGCGCGATGATGTGGACGCTGTCATCCACCTTGGCGACTATATCTATGAGTATGGCGTGGAAGGTTATGGCGGTCAGGTTGGCGAGCAGATCGGTCGTCGCCATGATCCTGTGACAGAGATCGTTACGCTTGAGGATTACCGCACCCGACATGCGCAATATAAGTCCGATCCGGACCTGCAGGCCGCCCATGCGATCGCGCCATGGTATTGCACATGGGATGACCATGAGAGCACGAACAACTCCTATCGTTCGGGTGCTGAAAACCACAATCCGGAAAATAACGAAGGCGACTGGACGGCCCGTAAGCAGGTTGCGGTTCAGGCCTATATGGAATGGATGCCAGTGCGCGAGCTTCAGCCAGGCCGCGCGGCAGAATCCATCTATCGTAGCGTAGACTGGGGTGATCTGGCGTCTATCTTCATGCTCGAGTCACGCCTGACAGGTCGGTCTGACGAGATTTCATGGTTCACCGAAGTGCGCGGCGATATGGCGCCGGAAGAGATTATGGCGACGGTTCAGGATGTGAACACACGCGTGAATGACCCGTCCCGAACAATGCTCGGTGGTCTTCAGGAAAGCTGGCTGGCAGATGGCATGAAGTCTTCTGTTGAGCGAGGCAAGACATGGCAGCTGCTCGCCAATCAGGTCATCATGGCGAATGTTAAGCTGCCAAATTTGACCGAGACGCTGACACCGGAAGAGATCGGCATGTTGCCGGCTGGCTATGTGAACATGCTTGTGCCGTTTTCCACGCTCGGCCAGTCATTCAACCTTGATGCATGGGATGGTTTCCCTGCGGCCCGCCAGCGCCTCTATGATGCGGCGAAGGATGCCGGCGTGAACATGCTGGTCATTACGGGTGACACGCACACGGCATGGGCGAATGATCTCAATGACGGTGATGATCTCATTGGCGTCGAATTTGGCTGTACGTCTGTCACGTCACCGGGCATGGGCACGAGCGCACCGATTGACCGCCTTGGCCAGCTCATGGCGGACGCGAATGATGATGTCGTCTGGTATGACCCGTTTGGACATGGCTACACCATGCTGAAACTGACACCTGAAAAGGCAACGGCCGACTATCACAAAGTCTCTACCGTTCTCGAGCGTGAGTTCACGACCGAGAAGGTTGCGACTTATGAAACAACGCTCGGCCCGGACGGCGTGACGCCACTGCGTCCGGTCGTTTGATTGCAAGCGAACTGATTTCTGATATGGGCGGGGCATGAAAGCCCCGCTCGATTATCGCCCTCCGGCAACTGACCCGCTTCCGGTCATCCATCTGGATGAGGCGATGATCGTGGTCGACAAACCGTCCGGGCTGTTGTCGGTTCCAGGCAGACTGCCCCAGCATAAAGACAGTATGATCAGCCGTTTGCAGGCTGTGTATCCTGATGCGCTGACCGTGCATCGGCTCGATATGGATACGTCCGGCCTGATGGTGTTTGCCCGTGGGGCGGAGGTGCACCGTACCTTGTCAAAAGCCTTCGAGGCCAAAGCCATTTCAAAGCGTTATGTGGCGCTGGTGCATGGCGTCATAGTGGAAGACGAGGGCGAGGTTGATCTGCCCATTCTGAAGGACTGGCCGAACCGCCCGAAGCATATGGTGCATGAGGACGGCAAACCTTCGAAGACGCGCTGGAGGGTGCTCGAACGGCTGGATGAAAAAACGCTGGTCGAGCTGACACCGCTGACGGGCCGAACCCATCAGTTACGAATCCATATGGCGGAGCTGGGGCACGGCATTCTGGGGGATGGCTGGTATGGCAGCCCTGAAAGCATGGCAGGTGCAGACCGGCTCTGCCTTCATGCCGCGGGTCTGTCTTTTACTCATCCGGCGACAGGTGAGATGTGTTCGTTCGAGGCGGACGCCTCTTTCATGTAGAAACGGCGCCCTTACGAGCGCCGTCATCCATGGCCTGAGTGTAAGGCTTATTTCTTTTTCTTCTTTGGTGGCGTCGGCTCTTCAACTTCGAAAGTAAGCTGGAGATTGACGCGGTAATTCTTGATTTTGCCGTCTTTGATGACTGTGGACATGTTGTTCACATTGGCAGACGCGAGGCCGCGAACGGTTTTTGAAAACCGTGCAACAGCTTTCTCGATCGCGTCTTCGAAAGACTTTGTGGATTCCGCGAGCACCTGCTCTGATTTCATGATTGCCATGACGTTACGCCTCACATTTCGATTTTAAGATGTGAAGAGTGTCATCCAGCGTTGGGTGATCGTCTAGGGCTGAGCGCAGAAAGATCGAAAAATCAAAGCGTTATTCCCGCGAGACGGAGTGTTCCGGCATAGGCTTCGCGTGATTGGCGAGGATTTGGCTCAGCTATCCGTCTTGACGAGACGGTTCGTTCCGTCAACGCGCCGGTAGAAACAGGACTTGCGTCCGGTGTGACAGGCCGCGTCTGTCTGGCGGATTTTCATGACAACAGCGTCCTGATCGCAGTCTGTGTAGACTTCGATGACGTCCTGAAAATGTCCTGAGGTTTCGCCTTTGACCCAGAGCTTCCCGCGCGAGCGTGACCAATAGGTTGCGCGGCCTGTTTCCAATGTTGCAGTGAGCGCTTCGGCGTTCATCCAGGCAAGCATGAGAACATCGCCGGTATCAGCGTCCTGCGCGACAGCGGCGATGAGGCCATGGGCATCAAACTTAGGACGAAACTCTTCAGTTTCGTCCTGTTCTTTTCCGGAAAGGGGCGGTTGAAAACTCATAGCCGCCTTATGCGCTAAGGCTTATTTGCCTGCAAGACGCAGGAAGCGGTCGCGCTTGTCTTTGTCTGTTTTGAACACGCCAGTGAACTGGGTTGTGATCGTAGAGACGTCGGGGTGGTGCACGCCACGCGTTGTCATGCACTGGTGTTTCGCATCGATCAGAACCGCGCAGCCTGCAGGTGCGAGGCTTTCTGTGATCGCATCACAGATTTGCGCTGTCATGGTTTCCTGCGTCTGGAGACGCTTAGCGAAAATTTCGACGACACGTGCGAGCTTGGAAATGCCGACAACAGCATCTGTTGGCTGGTACGCAACGTAAGCTTTGCCAAGGAATGGCGCCATGTGGTGCTCACAATGGCTCTCTACGTCGATTTCGCGCAGCATGACGAGGTCATCATAGCCCTGAACGTCATCGAATGTGCGTGAAAGATAGGCAACCGGATCTTCTGTGTAGCCGGAGAACCATTCTTCATAGGCTTTGACGACACGCTTTGGTGTATCAATAAGACCTTCACGTCGTGGGTCATCGCCAGCCCATGCGAGCAGTGTCCGGACCGCGTCTTCCGCTTCTTCACGGGAAGGACGTGTAAGTGGTTCTGTGCGCTCGTAGGAGCCAGGTGTTGTGATCTTGTCCATGGTCATGGAAATCCTTGGTCTGAGGGACGAGGGTCGAGCCGGCTTGCGCCGGACTTAACGCCCGCCCGGGTGAATACCCTCAGGGCAGTAGAGGTTTGATATAGGGCTTATCCGTGCCCTTTACCAGCGTGTTTACGTTGGTTTCAGGAAAACGGATTTCAGAAAAACGTGATTTCTGAATCATTTTTTCCAGCTTGCCGCACCGGGGCGCGCATTTGCCGTAACGTCAATTAGCCCGCATAATGACAACAATGGGGGGACGCTATGATCAGAAAATTTTGCATATTTGCCGTCATTTCCGCCTTCAGCGCATCTGGACTTCTGGCATGGGCGCAAAGTGATGCTGTGACGGGTGTTTTTCCGCGCGAACGGATTTTGACCCAGGCGATTGGTGACGGGAATATCAGCCTGTCCATGGAGTATACTCGCATTGCATACCAATTGGAGCAGGCCGGATATGTTCCCGATGCCTCGACGGACCCAAGAGAGCTGAACTTTCTGGCGCAGGAGCCGAAACTTTGCGAACTCGGAGGGCGTGCGCCTACGACGCTCAGTTTTGCTTACACGCGCAGACAGGATGATGGGTACACCGGTTACATACTCAATTGGGCACCTGACGCGGAGGGGCGTTACGTTCCGACGCGGATTCAGTATGTGCTCCGCACCGAGCGTCCATTCGGACGTGCCCATTTCTATCAGTTCATTCCGGGCATGGAACGAGGCGCCTCCCTTGAGCCCTTTTGTGGAGAATCTCGCCCAAGATCGTGCAATGTCTTTTCCGTGCCGGAGCGGCAGATTGAATCCCTGCGCTATGCCGATACACGGATATATATGAACCACCAGAATGATAGCGTTCAGGCAGAGCGCCTCGATATGCCTGAGCCAGAGACGATTTGCCGTTTCTAAGACCCGCGGAACCAAACCCTTTCTTGAACGCTTCTTTCGCTGAAAGAAGAGGGTCTCTTGAAAAGTTATATTCTGAACACGCTGGATGACATCCGGTCGAGCTACTGGTTCATCCCGCTGGTTATGGCGATCATCGCGGCCGCGCTTTCCTATGTTGGAATCCGCGTGGATACCGCGATTGGCGATACAGCACCTGAGTGGCTAGGCTGGCTTTTCGATAACCAGCCGGAAGGCGCGCGGGCTGTCTTGTCCACGGTCGCCGGGTCCATGGTCACTGTCGGCGGGGTCGTGTTTTCCATTACACTGGTTTCCGTTTCGAACGCGGCCTTTCAGTTCGGTCCACGTCTTCTGACAACCTTCATGCGGGACAGATCTAACCAGATCACGCTCGGAACCTTCACCGCCACATTCCTGTATTGCCTTCTGGTTCTGCGTGCTGTGCAAAGCGCGCCAGCCGATGCCAGCGATGAAATGGCGTCTGAGTTTGTGCCTCACATCGCACTACTGGGCGCGATCGCATTGGCGATCTGTTCGATTGGCGTCCTGATCTATTTTATTCACCACGTCCCGCAATCCATCCACGTCTCGCGTCTTGTGGCGGGCATTGGCGGCGAACTTTGCAGTCAGCTTGATGAGCGGTTTCCCACGCCACTCGGCGAGGGCAGCAAGACGTCTGATCGGGGGGCATTGGAAGAGAAGCTATCTGACGGGCGCGCCATACGGGTAAAAAAGTCCGGCTATATCCGGATCATTGACGGGGAGAGCCTTATCGCGCTCGCGAGCAAGTATGATCTGATGATCGAGCTGTTGTGCCTGCCGGGTGGCTTTATCACATCCGGAGACGCGGCCATGCGTGTTGTCGGGCTGGAGGCGCACGAGGATAGTGAAGCCATCGAGAGCGAGCTTCGCGCCGTTGTAGCTCTCGGGGCCATGCGTACGCCGATGCAGGATGCCGGCTTTCTGGCTGAAGAGCTTTCCGAGATCGCATTGCGCGCGCTATCGCCCGGCGTAAATGATCCTCATACCGCTATCACCGCCATGCACTGGATGGGTGCGGCGCTCACTTTGCTGGGCGAGCGCGAGGATCTGTCTTCGGTACGACGGGATGAGAATGATGCGCCGCGCGTGCTCGCGCCCGTCGATGGGTTTGACAATCTGATGCGCGCAAGCCTGTGGCGTGTCTTGCCCTTCGCGGCGCGCAATGTGACCGCGGGCGAGCAGCTTGTCGCTATGACAGAACACTTGCGGGCACGTCTTGGCGAGGAACGACGCAAGCAGTTGGATGATTTAATGGAATGCTTCTTTGAAATTGCGCGTGAGAGCCTCACCGCAGAAGAAGTGAAATACCTGACGGCCAAGGCGCAAACCTGCCGAGAAAAAGCGCCAGAGCGGGTATAAACTCTGGCGCCATGGGAGCGGGGGAACGGAACCGCCCCCAGGTGTTCCTGAGAGTTAGTTCAGGAACTCCATAATAAGCTGCGATGCTGCAGCAACGAGGACGACCTCGTTATTATCTACCTGCGCATAGTAATGGCCGGACGGGGGAGGGGTCAGTCCGTATCGGTCATAGTCACGGATTACACGGTAGTCGTTATATGTGCGGTCGCCGTAACGGATCGCGTCGCGTTGGCCGTCTTCATAACCTTCCTGATAAGCTCTGCGCTCATCATCGCGGTCGCGCCAGTCCTGGCGATCATTTTCACAGCGTCCCTGCATTTCATGTCCTGGCGGACAGTGTGGCGGGTCGGCAAAGGCCGGTGCTGAGGTGCCGATCAGGCCAAGGGAGAGCGCTGAGGCGGCAAACATTTTAGTTATGGGCGTCATATCTGCCTCCTTAATTGGTATGCAGACACAACGCAGCTTTGCGGGCGAACGTTCCTAGGATTACAGATATTTCAGGCAGGCGCCGCAGGTCAGTCGGGGCTGGTCACATAACGTGTGGCGTATGTGTGCGCTTCTTCAAAGCCGTGTGCCAGATGGCGAATGACGACCCTGTCCTGCGAGCCTTCGGGTACAAAGCTGAACTCACAGTCGCGGGTTTTCATCACGTTCAGGAAGACCTGCGAAGCACGTTCGTCCAGCAGTGCGCGCCCGTTAAGGCCTTCACCGATCTGGCGGGTGCGGTTGCCACATGCATAGGCCCAGCCTGTGCCGGCCTGCGCGCTATGGATGACGAGGGTGATCGTTGGCGCGCGTCCGGAGCGATGCTCGGTGACGGCCATGTTCGGAACGGGTACAGGGTGGCCTGACAGGATTTCGCCGGAGAATGGCGCGACGTCGCAAGCGGCATGTTCGCCATTCCCGTTGCGGGAATACTGGCAGCTTGCCATCCAGTTTCCTGTCGTGATGACGTGATTGCGTGAATAAAGACCATCACGTTCCTGAATCACATTGCGCATGGTCTGCAGTTCAAGCGGCAATGGCTCTGCAGAAGGCGTGACGCCAGCGCCGCGAATGCGCTCTATGCGGGCAAGTTCGTCAGCACCGGGGGATGGGCAGGCTGCAAGCGTAACGGCGCCGCCCAAAAGGGCGAGTGCGCTAAGCCAGGCTTTGTTTCGAGCTCGTTTTAAACCACTCATGTCTGATCACTCCTGCGGACAGTGTCGCGCAAAGCGTTTTCCGGCCTGCAAACGGCAGCGGCGAAATTTGAAAGAAATTCCCCTCTGGTTAGTCTTTGTTAGACCCTTCTCGCTATAGGGAGGCGCAGAATGATCGCGAGGGCTTGCGGGCTGGCTGATCATGTTTGAGGGGGTGATCGTCGGGAAAGGTCATCTCCGTTCGGGGTGGAGCATGACTTTAATCCAGCGATATGAGCGCCTTCTGCGGATTGATCCGGAGACGCCAACCGAAGACCTGATCCGGTATCGTGCGATCTGGCTCGTCGGGCTGATGTTTGTCGTTATGCAGCTGATCAATCTGACCGTCATTTCTATAGATCATGGCGAATGGACGTATGACCACACCATCTGCACCATCACTGTGGTTTGTATAGCCACCGCCGTACATGCGCTGCGCTGGTACAAGAATTACGATGTTTATGCCGTCATCTTCTCGGCCATGTTGTTTCTGGGGATGATCGCCTCGGCTCTGCCTCAGGATGCGGGTATCAACTCCGCGCTCGTGCCGCTGCTGATCGTCGGCCCGCTCCTGTGCGGATATATTTCGGGGCGACGGGCGGCGATAATTTTCTGGGCCGTTGGCACGCTGGTGATTTGCTTTCTGGCATGGGTAACGTGGGACTCTCCGGTGCAATGGGCATCCGGCGAGCGACATCGCGACCTGAACCGGGCAACCAACGCATTTTACTTCATGACACTTTCCGCCACTTTGTCAGCGATGCTGACGGGGCGTACCTTCATGGCGCTTCGCAAGATGCGAGAGAATGCCGAACGTGCTGCGCGTGCAGAGGCAGCACAGTCCGAGTTCCTGGCCAAGATGAGCCATGAACTGCGCACGCCATTGCATGGCATTATCGGGCTCACAGATGTTCTTATCCGGTCTGATCTGAACCGGCGGGAGAAGGAGCTGACAGAGACGCTGCGCGAATCCGGCGACTCGCTGCTGCTGATCCTCAATGACCTGCTCGACCTTTCGAAAATCGAAGCGGGCAAGATGACCATTACGCTTCAACCAGCCAATTTGCGTTCGGCGCTGGAAAAAGATGTTCAGGGCTGGGCTGAGGTCGCAGAAGCGCGTGGGCTTGGTTTTGTGGTCAGCCTTCCGGACGAGCTGAACATCGGTGCCGAGCTTGATGAGCTGCGCTTGCGGCAGGTCGTGCACAATCTGGTCTCCAACGCAGTGAAATATACTGATGCGGGTGAAGTGCGCTTTGAGGCGGAACTCACCGATTGCACCAATGATAGCGCGGTTCTCAAAATGCGGGTGACTGACACCGGAAATGGTATCAGCCCCGAAGCGGTGCCACGAATCTTTGAAGCCTTTGTTCAGGGTGATGTGAGCGGGGATAATGTTGAGGGTGGCACGGGCCTCGGTCTGCCGATCTCACGTATGTTGATCGAGCTAATGGGCGGCGAGCTTACGCTGGAAAGAACCGGTCCGGAGGGCAGCGTGTTCTGCGCCTGCCTGCCTTTGCGCTGTGTAGAGCAGCCGGAAGACGAAGAAGACGATACTGTCATGCTCTCCGAGCTTGGTGAGCTGCGCGCGCTCGTCGTGGAGGACCATGAGGTCAACAAGCTTGTGCTCGGCGAGTATCTGAAAATTCTGGGTGTAGACTTCGAGATGGTGGCGGATGGCGTAGAGTGTCTGAAAAGGCTCGAGAATAACACCTTCGATGTCATTCTCATGGATAAGAATATGCCGCGCCTGAATGGTGTGGAGGCCACCCGCGCCATTCGTGAAAGCGGTAAGCACTTTGCCAACATCTATGTGGTCGCTGTGACAGCGGACGCGATGGTGGGTGAGCGTGAGCGGCTGCTGGCGGGCGGCATGGATGATTTTATCTCCAAGCCTCTGCGTATCGACGAGCTATTGCGCGTGATGCAGGAGGCCCATCTGCGGAAGATGAGTGCTGCGGGCATGCCTGCGGTCGACTGAAGCTTCGCAATGAGCGACCGGCCCGTCCTTCAAGAACGGGCCGACCGAAAGGTGTGCTTTAAGACCGTGGTGGGAAGGCTCCGTCGACCGCAATACACCACATCATTGTGAGAGATGGCTGGGTGTTAAAGACGTCCGTATTTCCAGCGCCCTCGGTCGTAATGGCGTCCGAGGCAAAGTCCGGCCCATTATTTGTTCCCAAATCCGTGTATGCCAGCGCAGTGCTTGGGAATTGAGCCATAAGCGCGCCATCGAATGAGGCGCTGTTCCGCTGGTCCGGAGAGGCTTGCAGCGTGTGCGAGTGCTCGGGAAAGTTAGATTGTGAAATGTATGAGGTGTGCGAACCGTAATACATGCCCCATGGATAATTGTTCTGGAGCCCAAGTCCCAGTCCGTAATGCACCGGCACTCGTCCATTCAGGTTCGGAAGTGCCATATTGATCCGTCCGTCGCCGCCATAGGTGGTGCCGATTAACGCGTAGAGTGCTGAATACTGTGCGATTTGCAGTGTCTGACCACTTGCTTCCATGAAGTCGCGCGGACAGAAATTGTACGAGGTGAGGATCACGTCGCCGATATATGGATCTGAACCAGCATTCGCGGTTCCTGTCGTGCCGAGCAGTGCAGCGGCAGACGCTATTGCGATAGAAAGCTTCTTTAGCATGTCTATTTTCCTTATTTGATCTGCTTAGCTGCGCGGCGGATAGGAGCCATTCACCGTGATGCAGTAACGCATCGCCAGAATTGGCTGCACATTGTTGACAGGGTCCGGCGAAACGCTGCCGCTTGGACCGATCTGCGTTGACGCAAAATCATAGCTCGGATCGACGCTTGAGCCTGTGACCGCACGTAGTGGCGAAGCTGCGCTTGCCAGATGTGCATCGTCCGGATCGTTCGTGTTTGGCGGTTGCGACGTGGTCAGAACATTGTGACTGTGTGGTGGGATGTTGGCGACCGTCAGGTAGTTGTGTTCAATACCTGTCTCTGTACCCCAAGGATAATAGGTAAGCCCCGGGCCTTGTCCATAATGGACAGGTGCTCGTCCGCGCAGGTCAGGCATGCCAAAGCTGGTCGTACCATTTCCGCCATATGTTGTGCCGTATAATGAAAACAGCGCAGGATTGTCGGCAATCGCCATCAGCTGACCAACCGCTTCGACGGTGTTGTATGGGCAATACGATGCTGCCGTAACAATGATTTCACCCATATAGGTAGAAGGCCCCGCATTGGCGGTTCCGGACAGGGCTGCGCTGAATGCCGCAAAACCCATGGATTTCAGAATTTGTGAGCGACGCATATTCGTCTCCTCTTACTCGTGGAATTTCGGGATTGCTGGTTTAGCTGCGCGGTGGATAGTCGCCATTAATGTAAATGCACCAGCGCATCGCGATGATTGGCTGTCGGTTTTCGAACGGTTGGGACTGACCCGTCGTTGAAATCGAATCTGTGTCGAGCATTTCGTCCGGTGCGACCGGACCCGCGTGGTAATAGTGCGCGGCAGACGGTAACGAGCTCAGATCGCCCAGCATTGCATTCGTCGAGTCGCCGGTATCTGTGTCTTCATTCGCTGACTGGAGCGCATGATTGTGCGTATACAGATTGGCGCCGCTAAGTGCGCGCGTTTCTGTTCCATCAGTCTGACCCTGGATGAATGTTGGCCCACCGCCCAATGTCGTGCCTCGGCCCATAGGAATGCGGCCTCGCAAATCAGGCAGGTTGAAACTGCTTATCCCATTCCCGCCATACATGACGCCGATCAGTGAATAGAGCGCCTGGTAAGAGGCGATGTCCAGCGTCTGACCTTCGGCAGGCAAAGTGTTCCGGGGGCAAAAGCTCGACCCGTTTAAAATCACGTCACCAATGTACTGATAGTCGCCGGCGTCAGCGGCACCCAGACACGTGAGTGAGATAGCGGCCAGAGCGGCCCCTTTAAGCGTTTTCCTCATAATGAAACGTCCCTTCTTTGTGTGCTCTTTCGAGCAAAGGTAGCGTCTCGTAGAAATTGAATTTTCGCCAGATAGGAGAATCAAAAATATCGAACAGAAATAGAAAAGTGATTATTTACAGAGTTCTGGCAATATATTAATGTGTTTAGTTGCACGTATTTTGATGACACTTTTTCTCTTGTGGGTTGAGTTGTTTCGATTGATTTTTCAGGAAAAAATGAAGTTATCTATGTGCTGACGTCTGATCCGGTCTGACTGGCGACGATCGGTCCGCTGTCGCTTTTTGGGCCGAAAGTGTATTTTACGGCCTTCGCAGAGCCTGCACATCAGAGCCGTATAACCATGCCACAAACACGTTTTACCTACCGCCGCCTGAGCCATCGACTGGATGCGCTGATCCGTGGCCGTTTGTGGTTGCAGGTGATCCTGTCGCTCGTGTTCGGTATTTCCTTCGGGCTGATGCTGGGGCCTGATCTTGCGCTTATATCGCGCGAGACTGCAGAGCTGATTGGCAAATGGGTAGCTCTCCCAGGAAAGCTGTTTCTCGCAGCGATCCGGATGGTCATCATTCCGCTGGCGGCGAGCTCTATCATTCTCGGTATTGCGGGCACGGGCAGTAGTGATGCTCTGAAATCTATCGGCCGCAAACTGCTTTTGTTTATCCTGTCCACGACGGTCGCCGCGTCGGCGATCGGCCTTTTTCTGGCCCGTTTGATCAGGCCCGGTGGGGCAGGTGATGTTACGGCAGCAGTGCCTGCCGCGCCTCGCCTTCCTTTTGTGACGCCTGATGCGCCGGAGCCAGGTTCTGCACTGCAGGATATGACGCGCGATATTCCGGACATGATCACCAATCTGATCCCGCAGAATATAACGGCCTCTCTGCTAGAGCAGGACATGCTGGCAATTGTGGTCTTTTCGCTCTTCGTGGGTATCGCCGCCGTGATTGCTGATAACCGCGAACTCACCCGCCCGCTGGTTGCGCTGTCCCAGGCTATGCTTGAGATCAGCATGACGGTGATCCGTGTCGCCATGCGCTTTGCGCCGCTGGCTGTGTTCGGCCTGATGGCAGAGACTATGATGGCGAGCGGCGTACAGACCTTGCTGGACCTCGCGGTGTATTGCGCCATCGTTCTGGCAGGCCTGCTGGCTCTGCTTGTGCTTTATCTGATGATCGCCGCCGTGTTCGGGCGTATCGGGCCGGGCACGTTTCTGAAAGCCGTTGGGCCGGTTCAGTTGCTGGCGTTCTCGACGTCCAGTTCTGCCGCGGTGATGCCTCTGACGATGAAAACAGCGGTCGACAAGCTGAAGACGCCTACGTCGCTCGCAGGTGCTGTCATCCCGCTGGCGTCTACTGTCAATATGGCGGGCACGGCGCTCTATCAGACGGTCGCGATTGTGTTTCTGGCCGATATTGGCGGGGCCAGTTTGTCCTTCGGGGATATGGCGCTTGTGATGATCACGCTGACGGGCGCCTCCATCGGTGCGCCCGCAGCGCCGGGGGCGAGTATCGCCATCTTGTCTGCGACCGCGGCGAGCTTCGGTATTCCGCTGGCAGGCCTGCCATTGGTTCTGGGGGTAGACCGTATTCTCGACATGGCGCGCACCGCGGTGAACGTGACGGGCGATCTGGTGCTTTGCCGGATTCTGACCCCACAAGAAGACGTGGTGAGTGCTGCAGAGAAACCAGACGCAGAATCCGGTTCAGTCAGCGGATGATTGCTCGTGTAGTGGAGATAGAATGGCTGTTTCCGGCGTGCAGCGCTGCCATGGTTCCTCACTGAACGATCCAGAATTGAAACGACCAAGCCGCATCACGAAGCGATCATTATGGAAGGACCAATAGGCGTTCTCCAGATGGTCTGGAATGTCTGCGCCCGATGCGTCAATCCAGTGTAGTCCGAAATTTGCGGTTCGACCGGGACATACGTCGGAGAAGCGACGGTTCCAAATCGTCGATCTGGTGGCTTCAAAGTCCCAGTTTTCTGGATCGGTGACCGGAACGAGACGGGCCCGCTCGCCGTCGCAAGATACAGCATAGAGGCAGGCATATGCATTGCTTAGCCGCGGTTCGACCGGATTGTCATACCTGTCACGATACGCTCGAGCACCATCAATGATCTCGCTTTTGGAGAGTGACCACCAGTTCAATGCTCGGCTGCTATAACCCGTTCCCCAAAGCACCAGAATGGCCAGGGCGGGGATAAGGCAGGCGAGGATGGTGAGGGTGCGGTTCATTGGGGCCGGTGCCGTATTTTTGAGGTCTTCAATTGGGCTAACGGGTGATAGTGTCGATTTGTAGATGTTATTCAGAGGGCTACTGTGATCTCTAAATAAGAAAACCCCGAACGGTCTGTTCGGGGTTTTGCATTCAAATCGGCGGGAAAGTTATGCGTCGCTCGCCGGTTTATCCGAACCATTCACCGCCCCGGTGAGGTGGTTCAGAGCATCACCTTTCAGGCCCAACTCAGCCATCAGGCTATCCAGAAGCGGAGCTTGTGCGCGGTACTTCAGGGCAGCACTTACCGCCTGATCTGCCACGCTGCCACCTTCGGCGCTTCCGCCGCCACCAGCGCCATTAGCAACACCGTTCAGACCCTCAACATTGAGGATTTTGATGGAGTCGATCGCTTCCATCGGCTTGACGGACTGTTCGATGATTGCAGGCAGCGACTCGATGAGCGCCTGCTTGATCTGCATCGCAATCTGCTCAGGGCTGAGCACGTTAGCCGCTTCGTTGACTGCGCGCTTACCTTCCGCTTCGACACGGTAAACCGCTTCAAGGGCTTCGGCGCGGAGTTTTTCTGCGTCCGCATCACCCTGCGCTTCGATACGCAGACGAGCGGCGTGTGCATCGGCTTCAACGCGTACAGCTTCAGCTTTGTCAGCCGCAGCAGACTTTTCGGTTTCAGCCGCAACCTTGATCGCAATAGCCTGTTGCTCGGCGATCTTTTTCGCTTCGATCAGTTCGATAGCCTTGTCACGTTCTGCGATTTCAGTCTCACGGGACGTGACAACTTCCTCAGCAGCTTTTGCGGCGATTGCGCGTGCGCGGTCCGCTTCTGCATCAGCTTCGGAATTGGCGCGGGATTTCTCGGCAATCGCAATGTCGCGGTCCTGGCGGGCCAGTTCGATCTGCTTTTCCTTCTCAACCTGAGCGGCTTCAACGGCCTGGTCTTTCTGAATGTCCTGCTCCTGAACCACGCGGTCAGCAGCAATGGCAGATTCCTTCACCTGACGGTCGGCAACAATCGTGGCCTGTTCGGCTTCACGACGGCGCTCGGCCTGTTCCTGCGCGATCTGCGCAGACTGACCGGCACGGCGGACTTCGACTTCGCGTTGCTGCTCAAGGTTAGCGTATTCGCTATCTCGCGAGATTTGCAGGCGACGCTGTTCAGCGTCCAGGTTCTTGAGCTGGATTTCGACTTCGGTCTCCTGCTCGATATCGTTACGCTTCTTACGACGCGCCTCAATTTCCATGGTGAGCTTGGTGAGACCTTCAGCGTCGAACGCGTTGTCCGGGTTGAAGTATTCTTTGGACGTCTGGTCGAGACCGGTGAGGGACACAGATTCCAGCTCCAGACCGTTCTTCAGAATGTCTTCCGATACTGCAGCCTGTACCTTCTGAACGAAGGCGACGCGCTGTTCGTGAAGTTCTTCCATTGCCATTTCGGCGGCAACCGCACGAAGGGCGTCAACAAACTTGCCTTCGATCAACTCGCGCAGATGTTCCGGCTGCATAGTACGGCGGCCGAGCGTTTGTGCTGCGTTCGCCACAGCTTCCAGCGTCGGCTGGACGCGGACATAGAACTCGGCCTGAACATCGACACGCATACGGTCGCGGGTGATGAGCGCCTGTTCATGATGGCGACGCACTTCAAGGCGCAGCGTGTTCATATTGACCGGAATGATCTCGTGCAGGATCGGGTAAACCAGCGCGCCGCCATTCATGATGACTTTCTGGCCGCCAAAGCCGGTTCTGACGAATGAGACTTCCTTGGACGCGCGCCGGAAGAGGCGGGCGAGCACGAAGCCGGTGACGATAAAGAGCAGAACAACCGCACCGGCGATGGTGCCATAATAAGTCCAGCTTTCCATGTATTGCATCCTTTCCTGGATTTATAATCAGATGTGCGCAGCCGGGTGCGGGTTCGTGATGGCAAGGAAGGTCGCGCCGTTCTGTTGAACGATCAGCACCTCCTGTCCGGGCTCGAACTCCGTGCCTGATTCCAGAGGCGCGACGAGTAAGTAGTGGGTGAGGCCTTCGCTATCTTTCAGCTTGGCTTCTGCGGGTTGGCCTTCACGGGCGATGCCGCGAATGATGGTGGCAAGCCGGCCGACAAACGTCTCCGTAGATACGGCGCTTGTTTCTTCTTTCGGCATGATGCGGGCGAGGCCAAGGCCGATATACCGTGTGACGGGAAGCGCCAGCACGAAGGCCGGAATAATGGCCAGCCATGGCGGCATCATAAAGCCGAGTATGCCGTAAAGCGTGTTCTGAAGCACAAGGCCGATTACACCAAAACCGAAGAGAAGCGCGGCCAGAATAATCAGCGTCGGAACCCTGCCGACTGATAGCCAGGCCAGAATGGCGACAATGACGTTTCCGCCGCCAATATCCGGCAAACCCTGATCGGGCGCATCCATATCCATGTCTGCGTCTATGTCAGGCAAGGCACTATCAAGAAGTCCCGAAACACCGGCGCCCATCAATACCGATATCACTTCGGCGACCGCAATCAGTGCGAGAATGCCGAGTGCGATGGTAAAAGGTGCCAGCTGTGGGGCTAACAGATCCATTCGTCTTCCTCTCCTCATGTGTGCAGGCATGTCAGTAGGGATTTACTGGCATGTGGCTACACGGTTTTTCCTCATGAGCGTCAAGGAAGCATGAGCTTCAGGCATCTCTTGGTGAACATGTGCAGCAAGGCAAGACAGTTCACCAGTTCGTCACGATCTCATAACGACTTTCTACCCATAGGGGTATTATTGCATATATGTAATGTTTGCCGTTATTCAATAAAAATCGAAGGGGTGATGACGAAAATCAGAAGTGAATGAGATAGTCCAAAGGAATGGGTCTTGCGTTGTCGCAGGATCGAAGGGCTACTTATTTTCTGTGGTAGTGCAGCACGAGCCGAATGGAGTTTTCAGCGACTTTAGAAATGTCTGTTTTCTGATGTGCTCTTCGAGTTGTCTGTCCATCATTGAACAGAAAGTTGCATAGTTTTCTTCTGTGGGAGCTGGTAGGAATTGCGGAAGGTTTACAGGATCAATCTTGAAGGCGCGCGCGAAATGCCAACCAATTAAACTGTACTTGGAGGTCACATTTTTTCTCAAAAATTCAAGCCCGTCGGGCGTTATCATGTGATCCGCGAGCATTCCGCCACAGATTTTATATGTTCGTACCATGTCCTCCTCGTGCCCTTTGGCGCCATCAATTTTTGTTTGCACATGCGGCAGAAGAAATGACTTGGAAGAAAGCCAAAGGCACAAAAAAGCACCGATACTGTAGGCAAAATCTTTCGGGATTTCTGGAGGAAATTCTTGTTGTAGCACTCTTTTGGGATCATCGAAAATTTGAGGCTTTACGGTATTTAAGTGTGCTTTAATGTTTTCGATAATGTCATCAAAGTCCTTGTGACGCGCTTCGAAGGGTATATCGCAAGAAATCACCGTTGGGTTATTGATGCCAAAGTCGCGAACTATATCCTTTACTTGGCGGACCATATAGCCAATGTCTAGGATCGGGCCCACGAAAATATCCGGAATTTCAGGAGCTCTTCCTATAGCGCTTCGATCAAGAAAAGGCCATTCGACATAGTTTACTGAGTTTGAACCAATAGGGCGGGATTTGGTTTCAATTTCGCAGTGTTCAGGCAAAATGACGACGCGAAATTCAGCTTCTTCGCTGAACGCCGGATGCTTCAAAAATGGCGCAAGTTTTCTGAATTCTTGAAGTATTCTATTTTTAAAAATGCTGGGGTCGCGGTTTGCCTTATTGGCAATCTGAAATTCTTGTGCGAACTGAGTTAAAAACTTCGCGATTATCGTTTTTTGTAGTTGCTGATTGTAAATGACTTTTCCGGAAATTGAGCCAAGTTCTCTATCTAGTTGAACAATCGTATAGATGCTTATTCCGAATGAAAGACCTAAAGGTTGGGCGTAGGCTCTAAATTGGCTGAGAGAAACTGCATGATAACTAAGGCTCACCAAGAAGATGTCCTGTTCCAAATTCGGAACAATGGCCTCTAAGCAAGCTCGTTTAAAGTTCGCATTGAAAAGCTCTGGATCACGTTTCTCGGCCTCTAAAAAATAATCGAAAATACAATTTGCTGCATATATTATCTCTTGATTGTCATTCATCGAGAGGTGTGACGAGGCCCAAAGGCACTTGGAATTCAGAATGGAAAAGAAGCTATTGTATGTAGTGTAATGGTATAATCGAAAATCATTTGGTTTGGGAGTATTCTCCGATACTTCGATAATCTGGGGGCTGGGCCCCATGCCGAAACTCCGTATCGCGCCACGAGATCTCTGAAAGTCTTCAATTTTCAATTTTACTCTCCTGAAAGCACGAAGTCTTTAAACTGAATAGGTCGGTTTTAGAATAAGGCTACTCATGATTGCAGGGGCTGGGAGTGCTTCATTTGGGTGACTTTAACGATGTCACAGAAAATCACCCGCGCGGCAAATCGCTTTATTCCGTTTTCACAAATCCAAGCTATAAGCCTCGACCATGACACTTCGCATCTATGACACTATGGCGCGTGAGAAACGCGTGTTTGAGCCTCAGGACCCTAAGCGCATCACAGTCTATGTGTGCGGGCCGACGGTTTATAACTATGCCCATATCGGCAATGCGCGCCCGCCTGTGGTGTTCGATGTTTTGCGCCGTCTGTTGAAAGACATTTACGGGCGCAGCTCTGTCGTGTTTGCACGCAACATCACGGATGTCGAAGACAAGATCATCAAAAGCTCTCAGGAAACCGGTGAGAGTATTGCAGATATCACGCGCAAATATGCCGATATCTACAATGCTGACATGGCGAGCCTGAATGTGCTCGCGCCGGACATTGAGCCCTGGGCGACCAACCATATCGACGGCATGATCCGCATTGGCGAAAGCCTGAAGCGCAAAGGCTACGCCTATGTCACCAAGGACGGCCTATATTTTCAGGTCGACCAGATGGAAGACTATGGAAAGCTTTCCGGTCGTCGTCAGGAAGACAATGAAGCAGGTGCACGCGTTGCCGTAGACGAAGGCAAGCGCAACCCGTCTGACTTTGCCATCTGGAAGTTTGCCAAAGAAGGTGAGCCGGAAGAAGCGATCTGGGATAGCCCGTGGGGCAAGGGCCGTCCGGGCTGGCATATTGAATGCTCGGCCATGATCAAGGCAGAGCTTGGTGACACGATCGACATTCATGGCGGCGGCGTCGACCTTCAATTCCCGCACCATGAAAACGAGATTGCCCAGTCAGAATGCGCGCATGGTGAGACGCTGGCCAATTACTGGATGCATAACGGCTTCCTCGACATGGAAGGCGAGAAAATGTCCAAGTCATTGGGCAATGTGAAACTGGTGCATGATCTGGTGAAAGACTGGCCGGGCGAAGTGCTGCGCTATGCGCTGCTGTCTGGTCATTATCGCGCACCGCTCGACTGGACGCGTGATCTGCTGGAACAGTCCAAGACGACGCTCGACCGGATCTATGGCGCGTATCGCCGCGTCTGGGGTGACGGCAAGCCGGTGGCCGATGACCGCCATGGCGTGCGCGACAAGCTGATGGATGACCTCAACACGCCTCTGGCTCTTGCCGAGCTCAACGCGTTGGCGTCCGAAGCGAATAAAGCGGCTGACGAGAAGAACGAGCAGGCGATGGAAACCGTCCGTAATATGATGTTCGACGCCGGTCAGGCGCTTGGCCTTCTCTCCAAAACGCCGATGGAGTGGGAGCAGGGCGGCGATGGCGACGACAATGCACGCATTGATGGCCTCGTTCAGGCGCGTCTGGATGCCCGTAAGAATAAGGATTGGGCTGAAGCTGACCGTATTCGTGACGAGCTGAAGGCCGAAGGTATCGAGATTATGGACGGCGCAGGCGGCGCAACCTGGAGGCGGGTTTAGGTGTTAGCCGATTGCTCGCCGCTGGGAGCTGTTTTTAGAGACGTCCAAAACAAAAACACCCGGCCATTAGGCCGGGTGTTTCTGATTTGGGGTATATAAAATTTTTCGCTCAGGCAAAGAAGCGCATCAAAACATACGCGAGACCGCCCCAGAAAAGTCCGTTCACCAGAAGGCAAAAGAACAGGGTGCGGCGGACGCTCCATTTTCCATCAGCTTTGCGTTCGTCCGCACGACTGACGGGTACATATGCCGGAGGGGACGCTGTTTGATTCATTGTTTCCTCCGCCTCTTGTGTGAGGTGTGTATGTTTAGCGTTATGCGCGAGTTTCACCAAAATGTCAAATAAGCACTAAGTCTTATATGTTACAGGGGTCAAGCGCCCGGAAGGCCGCCGGAGAACATCAAGCCCAGTAATCCCCAGACGGCAAATCCGCCTGCAACCATGATAATTGCGGTCGCCCAGTCTTGCACGGTGATCGGGTCATCTATCCGTTCTGATGTTTCGCGTTCGGTATGTGCGTCAGACAGTGTCACGTCGCTCATTGTATCCTCCTTAGGCTTTATCTATTCTCACATGCGGGAAGGCCCGCACATGGGTGCTTGAAGGTCAGGATAACCGAATCTGCCTAATAATGGAATAATGCTTATTCATTTTGGGCATGAGGATTAACAGAAAAGCCGGGACAATTACATGATCGCGAAGATGAAACGTGCGGGATTACAGGTTCTGCTTGCAAGCCTGATGCTCGTGGCAGCCTGCACTGCGCCCGGTTTGCAAAACGCTTTCGCAAGCGGTCCAACGATCTTTCTGGTTCGCCATGCTGAAAAGGAGGCGGGCACTGATCCGCTGCTCACCGCGGAGGGCGAAGCGCGCGCCGCGCGCCTTGGTGAGATAATGGAGGAACTTGGCGTGGACGCCGTCTGGTCGTCAGATACGCGTCGCACTCGCGCAACGGCCGCGCCAGCAGCAAACGCAGAAGGCCTCGAAGTCCAGATCTATGATCTCGACGCAATGGAAGAATTCGCTGACACGCTTCGCAATTCGTCTGGCACAATACTGGTGCTCGGCCATTCGAACACGACGCCGGTTCTTGCGGCTATGCTGACAGGGCGCGACGAAGGCCCATGGTTCGATGAGGCTGATTATGAAAGTCTTTTCCGGATTGAATTTAACCGTCGCGGCGAGCCCCTATCATTCCAGATGAGTTATGACGCGTTGGAACGTTATGCCTTTGACTGATAATTACGCGCTTCGGATTTAACCTTACCCTGCCAGAAATGAGGCATATGCGTTTTGTGACTGTCTCTGACACCCCCAGAGATTGCCGCAACTGAGTGAGTCCGGCGATGTGAAACCCTCGCGCGAATAGTGGGTGGTTTCGCAAATGGCAGTGCAACACAAAGTGGATATGACTTACGGGCTGGATGTTCTGAAACATTCGATCCAGCGTGAAGAACAGGTATATTGCACTCGCAATCCAGGCAGCGAGGAACAGTTCCGCCGCGCCAAGCGCTGTATGCCGGGCGGTACGACACGCTCTACCGTCTACTATTCGCCATTTCCGCTAACGATCGAACGTGGCAGCAAGGGCCGCGTCTATGATGTAGATGGGCACGGCTATCTGAATTTCGTTGGCGAGTACTCGGCCGGTGTTTACGGCCATGATGATGGCATGACACGCCGCGTGCTGGATGCAGTTGCACGCCATGGCACACTGCTCAGCGGTCCGACGCGGCATGAAGACTTGCTGGCGCGCCTGCTGTGCTCGCGCTTCGGGTTTGAGCAGGTTCGTTTTTGTAATTCTGGTACCGAAGCCAATCTTCTCGCGCTTGGACTGGCGCGCAATGCGACAACCCGCGCAGGCGTTCTGGCGTTTTCAGGCGCGTATCACGGCAGCTCTCTGGTGCTCATGGAAGGGCGCGATGCGCTCAATATCTCGATTGATATAACGCTCGCCGAGTATAACGATATTGAAGGCACGCGCGCGCTGATTGAAGCAAACGCGTCCAAGCTTGGCGCGATACTTGTAGAACCGATGCTTGGCGCAGCGGGCTGCATTCCGGCAAAGACCGAGTTTCTTCAAATGCTGCGAGAGATGGCGGATAAGCACGCCATCGTTCTGATTTTTGACGAGGTGATGACCTCGCGTCTCGGTCCTGCTGGTCTGCAAGGCGTTCTGGGTGTTCAGGCCGATCTGACTACGCTCGGCAAATATATCGGGGGTGGTTTCTCTATGGGGGCGCTGGCAGGGCGGCGCGATCTGATGGCGCGCTTTGATCCGGCTTCAGATGATGCGTACCTTCCACACGGCGGAACGTTCAATAACAACGTGGCATCCATGGTTGGCGGGTATATAGGCCTGTCTGATTATTTCACTGAAGAAGAGGCGGTTCGCCTGAATGCGCGCGGCGATAAGCTGCGTAAAACGCTGAACGAAGCTGCGCGGGGCCTTGGTGTGCCGGTGCAGGCGACCGGCCACGGCTCGATCATGAATTTGCATCTGAATGACGGGGATATCACTCATCCTTCAGACCTCGATGTTACAGGGGCGAGCGAGTTTAAGCGCCTCTTCCATCTGCATATGCTCAATCGCGGGATTTACGTCGCTGCACGGGGTATGACGACGCTCAACCTCAATATGCACGAAGCGTATATCGCGGCATTTGAGGATGAGTTCTCCCGCTTCATTGAACTCTATGGCAAAGACCTCGCGGCCTGCGTGGACGGGGCTTAGAGCCCCAGAAGTCCGCGCAGAATGTAAGCGGCGAGGATAACCACCGCGCCGCTTGTCACGGCGATGCCCATGAACCACGCAATACGCGGCGCGATAGGGGCGGGTTTGCTTTCTGTGTTGTCTTCGGGACCAACAGGCTCAAAGATCTTAGTCATGATAACTCTCTTCCGGGTCTACTTTTCCCCAGAAGAGGGAGTAGACGTAGATTGTATATGCCAGAATGACCGGCAGCATGATCGATGCGCCGACCAACATAAGTTGTAACGCATTATCCCGTGCTGCGGTTTCCCAAATTGTGAGCTCGAACGGCACAAGATACGGGAACAGGCTAATGCCAAGGCCGAGATAGCCGGTCAGAAAGAGCGCTGCAGACAGCACCATTGGACGCCAGTCAGGCGCTTTGTCACCAAGAATGCTGAGATCCCGCCAGAGCGCGACAAGCAAGAGACCAGCAAGCAGAGGTATAGGCGCGAGCGGCAGGAATTTGCCAAAGTCGATCGCCTGCATTGTCACGCCCCAGCGTTCGGTCACACGCGGATCGATGGAAAGCGTTGCCAGGCTGATCGCTGCCATGGCCAGAGCGACAAACAGGGAAGACCGGCGTGCCCAGGCGCGTGACCATTTTTGCAGGCTGCCTTCCGTTTTCAGAACCAGCCAGGATGAGCCGAGAAGGACATAACCACCGGCCACGGAGACTGCGACGAGCAGTGTGAAAGGTGTAAGCCAGTCGAATGTGCCACCCGCAAAGCTGCGCCCATCAACGCTGACGCCCTGAATGAAACCGCCAAGGATCAGGCCCTGCGCAAAGGCTGCGAACAGAGACCCGTAGGAAAAGGCGCCATTCCAGAAATGGCGTGTCGTTTTACGGACGGCCTTGTGGCGGAACTCGAACGCGACGCCGCGGAAGATGAGCGCGGCGAGCATGAGAAGAACCGGAATATAGAAGGCTGGCATCAGAATGGCGTAGGCTAGCGGAAAGGCCGCAAACAGGCCGCCGCCGCCCAGAATAAGCCAGGTCTCATTACCGTCCCAGACGGGCTCGATTGTGGCCGTCATCAGATTGCGTTCTTCGTCAGATTTCGCAAATGCCGTCAGAATGCCAATGCCAAGGTCGGACCCGTCCAGAAGGACGTAAAGCATGACCGCCGTGGCGATGAGAAAAGACCAGATAAGTGGGTAATCCATGGCTCAGGCCTCCTCTGCCTTGTCTGTAACGGATGCAAGCGCAGAGCCGGGGGCGCGGTGTTCGCGAACGGGTGGATCGGTCGGGTCGTCGTCAAAGCCGCGTGTTGCGATGCGGGCCATGTAGATGACGCCTGCGGTGAAGATGATCGCATAGACCACCATGAAGACAATCAGCGATGTAGCAACGGCTGCCGGTTCGACGGGTGAGATACTGTCTTCGGTGCGAAGGAAGCCATAGACGGTGTAGGGCTGGCGACCGACTTCGGCGACGATCCAGCCGGTGATAACCGCCACAAAGCCTAGCACACCGCTTGGAACTGCCAGCCAATGGAAGAGGCCGGGCTTCTCGATACGCTTCATAGCCCAGAGCGCGACGCCCCAGCCGCCCATGAACAGCATGATCATGCCCGCGCCGACCATGATGCGGAAGGACCAGAAGACAGGGAAGACAGGTGGCCGCTCATCTTCAGGGAAGGCGTTCAGCCCCTGAAGCGGCTCATCAGTATTGAAAAGATAAGGACTGGTGCCGGGGATCATGATCTCGGCAATATTGCGCTCGTTCTCGGCATCCGGGATCGCAAACAGGATGGTGCCCTGAACGTCGCTGGTTTCCCACCAGCCTTCCATCGCAGCCACTTTGGCGGGCTGGTAATGGTGGGCAACTTCGCCAGACCAGTGACCGGCCCAGATTTGCAGCGGCATGAGCAGAAGCAGCGTGCCGGACGCCATGCGGATTTGCCAGCGGGTCGGCTCCGTCACGCGGCCACGGATCACCTGATACGCGCCGGCAGCCAGAACAACGGCTGCAGTCGTAATGAATGCGGCTAGCATCATGTGAACATAGCGGGACGGGAAGCTCGGGTTGAAGATCACCGCCCACCAGTCTGTCGCAAAGAAGTTGCCGGTCTCAGGATCAATGTCGAAGCCCACAGGTGTCTGCATCCAGCTGTTCGCGGACAGGATCCAGAAGGCAGAGATAGACGTACCGATAGCCACGGCGCATGTGGCGACGAAGTGGAGTGTCGGGCCAACGCGCTTCCAGCCGAACAGCATTACACCAAGGAAGGTCGCTTCGAGGAAGAAGGCCGTCAGGACTTCATAGCCGAGAAGCGGGCCGATCACGCTGCCTGCCTTGTCTGAGAAGACGGCCCAGTTCGTGCCGAACTGGTAGGACATGACAACGCCGGATACGACGCCGATACCGAAGGCGAGGGCGAAGATTTTCACCCAGTGCAGATAGAGGCGCTTGAACACCTCTTTCTTCGTGAACAGCCACAAGCCCTCTGCGACCGCCAGGAAGGCAGCAAGGCCGATGGTGAAAGCAGGGAACATGATGTGGAAGGCGACCACAAAAGCAAATTGCAGTCGCGACAGGATCAGCGCGTCGAATTCCATAAGAATAACTCCTCACCGATCTGAGTAACATATTTTAGGGGCCTCTAATATGTTACAGAGTGCCACTGAGGCGGAATATCTCACAAACAAAGTGGGGTATTTCGGGCGGAAATAAGCTGTAAAGGAATCATGCTATTGCTTCATGAGTGAAGCCTTTTCAGGAGTGCACTCATGTCCTCAGCACGTCGCGCACGCGTTTATCAAAAACTGCAGGCCGCAAGCCACTGCGTTCAGAAAACGGCCGACCGGCTGGTGCAGGAAGCCGGGCCGCTGACGACCTCTCAGGCGGCGGCGCTTTCAGTGGTTGCGGGGTTTGCGAGTTGTAACCAGCGTATGATCGCCAGCCAGCTTGGCCTCAATGAATCTGCCGTGACGGCGATGGTGACGCGGCTCGTTCGGGATGGATTTCTGACGCGTGCGCGGTCTAAGACGGATGCGCGCACATGGCTTCTCACTCTGACAGACGCGGGCCGAGACGCACTCCAGTCTGTGAATGGCCCGTTCGCCGAGATCAATGACCGACTTGAGGCGGTGCTGACCGAAGCTGAAATCAACCAGCTCGCTGATATGTTGAAGCGCGTTGCTGACACCTTCGGCGAAGCAGAGCAAACCTGACGGCATTCAGGCTCGCCCGGTGGACAGAGCCTTTCAAATCTGAACGAAGTGGGTTCATGAGCGCTACAAATCCTTCCACGCTTTGCCGTTTGTTTGATCGCCTTGTCGAAGAGACTGAGGGCGATACGGTGTCTGTCGTCCGTCTGATGAAGATTGTGGGGCCGCGCTCATATGGTCCGCTGATCATGCTGCTGGGGTTTATCTCGGTCAGCCCGCTCACAATCATTCCGGGCGCAACATGGCTGGTGGCATTGCTGACGCTTTTGATTACCGGCCAGATCGTTCTGGGCTTTGAGCGTCCCTGGGTGCCAAAGAGGATCCTCGAATTCAAATTTAATCGGGAACACCTTCTGGCTGGTGCGAAAGGGGCGCGCGGCTGGGCTGAAGTATTCGACCGAATTCTGCGCCCGCGCCTGTCTTTCCTTACACGTAAACCGTTTTTGCAAGTCGTTGCGCTTATGTGCGTTACCGCAGCTTTGGTGACATTTCCGTTGGGCTTGGTACCGTTCGGGCCGGTTCTGCCGGGGCTGACCATTCTGGTATTCGGGCTCGGCCTGATGGCGCGCGATGGTATCGTTATTCTGCTCGCGAGTTCGGGCCTTATCGGGTCGTTTATTCTGGTGACACGTCTTGCGTCCCGCTGGCTCGATCTCGGCTGGTTTTCCTGATCGCAGCGTTGCACCAGATGTGGGATTTTCGACTTTTTAGTTGAGAATGACTTGCAATAACGAATTGCTATTACTAATATTGGTTCCTGAAGACCGGCCATGACCGCATTCGAAAGGAACCCAATGTCTCAGCTGATTGATTCTCAAGACCGTCCGACACCTACCGTAGAGCGCGTGCGTCTTGAACCGGTGAAGCGCAATCTGATTGTGTCCGAAAAATATCATGTCAGCCCGAACATGCTCCGCATCGTCGTGAAGGGTGATGAACTGGTAGGGTTCAACGCGCCGGGCGCCGACGATAACATCAAAATGATCGTGCCTGATGAGGCCGGAAACATGGTGATGCGAAGCTATACGCCGCGCCGCTATGATGCCTCAGCCGGTGAACTCGAGATCGATTTTGCGCTTCATCTTGCAGGGCCTGCTACAAAGTGGGCGATGGATGTAGAGGTCGGTGAGACCGCCATTGTTGCAGGGCCGCGCGGGTCGAAACGTGTGTCTGGAAACATTGACCGCTGGGTGATGGTCGGTGATGAAACCGCCATTCCAGCCATGGCGCGCCGGCTGGAAGAGGCCGAAGCGGGTGAGCGGATTACCGCAGTTATCACCATCCCGTCCAAAGAGGACATGCAGCAAATAGAGAGCGCGGCAGACCTTGATTATGTCTGGGTGTGCCGTGATGAGCTAGGTGTCGGCGCAACTGATACATCGAGCCTGATCAGCCAGCTTGAGCCGATGGATATCCGCGCGGGCGTGTTCGTCTGGCTGGCGGCAGAAGGCGGCGTGGTGCGCGCCCTTCGAACCTATCTGACGGAAGAAAGAGGCCTCGATCGTCGCTGGATTAAGGCCTCTGGCTATTGGGTCGATGGTGAGGCCGACACAACGGCCAAATTTGACTGATCAATCTTCAACATGTTGCACGTCATAAACCGGTTGTCGCAGCTCACGGGCAAAGATCGAGACATTTGTCTTGTCTGCAAAGATATGGGTTTGATGCTTTGAACGGGTGAGTGCGACATAGAAAAGCCGCCGTTCCTCCGCGTTAGGAAATGACTTATCTGATGGGTGAACGAGGTCGAGCAAGGGATCGTCTTGGATTTCTGTTGGAAAACCATATGCGCCAGAACCCAAGCCTAAAACAATTACGATGTCTGCTTCTAAACCTTTTGCAGAATGCACAGTGCGCGGGGCGAGGATTTTACCTCTCCATCGTTGGCGTAATGCTTGGATTTGCCGCGCGTTAGGAAGTAGATGTCGGTATCGGGCGATGATTAACAGGGACGGGGCGCTGAGGTTGCAATCATCTGCTAACTCTTGGACGCGCTCTAATGAGGAACTTTCAAGCGCCATTTGCTTCGTATCTCGCCAGTGAACAAAAAGCTGTTCATCGGGCGTGGTCGTGAAGCTTTTAAGTCGTTTGCGAATTTGGAATTTGTTCCTCTGTATAAATCGGCTGCTCGTGTCAGCAATTTTCTGTGGGAAGCGAAATGTGGTGTCTAGGAATGTGACGGCTGCAGATCCGAAATACGTTTCGAATCTGGCCATTATATCGACCTCGCTGCCCGCGAACCGGTAAATGGACTGCCAATCGTCGCCAACACAAAACAACTTCGCCTTGGAATTCCGATTTAAAATTGAGTGCAATAATTTGTATCGAGCGATCGATATATCTTGAAATTCGTCCACGATGATGAATTTCCAATGGGGCTTGAAACGACGTTTCTGGATATCGGCTGTTGCCAGCGCAATCATGTCGGTGAAATCAATTTCGGGCGGCGTAGGTGCCGAGAGCGCATTTTCATAGGCTTCATAGAAATGAGGAAAAATATCTGTGAAGGATGAAAACCTTTTCGAAGAGAGCCCTCGCGCTCGTTTCTTTAAATCTTTGATGGATAAGCCGTTCGACTTAAAATGGGTTAGAAACTGTTCGACAATGGATAGAAACGATGAGTTGTAGCCTTGGCGTTTCATTGAAGCGTACAGTTCTGCATCAGAACGTGGGCGAAATTTGACCCCCATTTTTTTGAGTTGGTCTCGGAGAAATACCGTTAGAACGCCTTCGTCTTTTTGCCAGGAATAGGTCTCAAGAAGATTCGTCTCACGTAGTTTGTGAAGGTTCCTCTTCCACTCCATTTCTCGACGGTACTTGTTTTCATCGATGAACGGCGCTGTTTTTCCATGTCGATCAATCCCGAAGTGTTCAATCCAGATGTCATAATCAGGGAGATAAAAGTCAGGATGGTAAGCCTCGCGGATGCCGGGATATCTCCGTTCATAATTAAAACGGACACCCATCGTGTAAAGGAAATTCGCGATATCAAGTTCCTGAAAACTCTTGACCAGATCGCCAGACAGCGCGCGAAGTTCAGTACGTTCTAGGTACGCATCATAATCGTCCTTAGACTTAAACGACTTTGCAGCTTGGTATCGTTTTAGCTGACCAACAATAAAGTGTTTGGCGCTCTTCCAAGTTTGACGCGAATTCAGCATTTTATTGGCGGTATGTTGGAAGAGATCGCGAATAAGCTTTGGGTCCGTGGCGAACTTCGAGACAGATGGCTCCGTATCTCTGCTATTGCGGATGACCTTGAGGCCAAGCGAATGGAAAGTCTGTGCCTGCACTTCGATACCAATCTTGTTAGAACATCGGTCAGACAGTTCTTTCGCTGCGTCAGTATTGAACGCTAGGAGCAATATGTCCTCCGGCTTACAAACTCCGGATTTGATCAGATAGGCTACCTTTGCGATAATAACGGATGTTTTTCCGGTCCCCGCTCCGGCAACCACTAGGTTCCTTTTCTCATTCAGCAACACAGCGTACCGCTGCTTGGCAGTGAGCGGATTAGCCTCCACGGTATCGAATAATTTCTGATGGGTCTTCAGCAGCTTTTTGCGCTTGAATACGTGCACTGAAGAAAACGGATTGAGATAATCTCGTACCAATTTATCCCAGATTTGCTTTCGCATTCACGCCACCAGAAACGACCCAATACGATCGGCTAAACTTGACTAACCCTACCTGAACGGCGGTTCGTCGAAGGAGCGTAGCTTACGAGAGTGCAGGCTTTCTGCGCCTTCATCCGCCATGCGTTCCAGCGTGCGAATACCGATCTGGATATGCTCGCCAATCGCGCGGGCGTAGAAAGCGTTCGCCGCACCCGGTAGCTTGATCTCGCCGTGCAGCGGCTTGTCCGAGACAACCAGCAGCGTTCCATAAGGCACGCGCAGGCGATAGCCATTGGCCGCAATCGTTGCGCTTTCCATATCGATGGCGATTGCACGAGACAGGTTGATGCGCTTGGCGGAGGCTGTGTAGCGAAGCTCCCAGTTGCGGTCGTCTGTTGTGACGACGGTACCCGTACGAAGGCGCTTTTTCAGGCCTTCGCCGCTTTCGCCCGTAACATCGACAGTCGCCTGTTGCAGCGCGACCTGAACTTCGGCAATCGGCGGAACCGGAATATCCGGCGGCAGCATATCGTCAAGCACATGATCATCGCGCAGATAGGCGTGGGCGAGGGCATAGTCGCCAATACGTTGCGAGTGGCGCAGGCCCCCGCAATGACCGACCATGATCCAGCACTGCGGACGCAGAACGGCGAGGTGGTCTGTAATCGTTTTGGCATTGGACGGGCCAACACCGATATTCACCATAGTGATGCCCTGACCGTCTTTGCGGCGCAGGTGATAGGCTGGCATTTGGAAGCGGCGCCACGGTGCGTTCTGGATTTTCTCCATCGCGTTTTCTGTGTCGGCGAAGACTTCTACGCCGCCCGCAGCAGACAGGCTTTCATATTTATCGTCTTCCTTGAGGCGCTCGACGGCCCATTCGGCAAACGCATCAATATAGCGGTGATAGTTGGTGAACAGCACATAGCTCTGAAAGTGCTCGAACGGCGTTCCGGTATAGTGCTTCAGACGCTGGAGCGAGAAGTCGGTGCGCGGCGCATCGAACAGGGCGAGCGGTTTGGTATCGTCGACATCGAAGAAGTCCCCGTCTGCGATTTCGTCGCCAATGGAGACAAGCTGCGGGGTCGGAAACCAGCGCGCAATATCAGCTGCCAGCGACATATCCAGCCCTTCACCCTGAGAGGCTTCCCAGACATAAGGGTACGGAATCTCCTGCTTGGACGGGCGCACTTCAAGTTCGACATTATAGTCGCGCAGGATCGGTTCGAGCTGCTCGCGCAGATAGGTTTCGAACACAGCAGGCTGTGTGATCGTCGTCGTGTAGGTGCCGAAATCGGAAAACTTGCCGAACGATCTGGAAATCTGCGGGACCGCGCTTTCCGAGTAATATTTTACGACAAGTTCAGGGTAGCAGAACAGGCCTTTGGCGCGGGCGGCGCGATCCGGGATCGTGCCATTCTCAGCGAATTCGGTGAGGGCTGTTCTAAGGTTTTCGCAGGCTGTCGTATACAGCCGGTTCAGTTCATCAATTACAGTATCAATCTTCATGTATGGCTTTTAGTGCGTTCGGAGGATTCGGGCAAGAATGCGCGGGTTTGAAACTTTGTTCAGATGGGGCAGATAGGGTCTTCAGAACGCATTCAAACGGGAGCATTGCATGGAAATCGAACATCTGGACCTTCCAGGATTGATGCTTGTGACGCCCCGCGTTTTTGAAGATGGTCGCGGAAGCTTCTCAGAGATGTTCAACGAACGCGAGTTCCAGCGTCGGACTGGCGTGGATTTTCGCGTGGTGCAGGTGAACCGTTCGGTCTCTGCGCAGATCAACACAATACGCGGTCTGCACGCACAAATGCCGCCAGATGCACAGGCCAAGCTTTTGCGCGTCGAGCATGGACGTATTCTGGATTGTGTTGTTGATATCCGCCGCGGCTCACCGACCTATCTGGGCTCTGTCACGATAGAACTGTCAGATGAGGACGATACCCAGCTGTTCGTGCCGAAGGGCTTTCTGCATGGGTTCCGAACCATGGAGCCGAATACGCGGGTGATCTATAAGGTCGATGCCCATTACAGCCCGCAGACGGAGCGTTCTATCCGGTTCGATGATGCCGGTCTTGGGTGTGACTGGCAGCTGGTCGGCGGTGAGGAACTTCACCTGTCAGACAAAGACCGTGACGGGATGGCCTTTGCCGATCTGGACAATGCGTTCATCTATCAGCCGGTGCGGACGTAGACTGGCGCTTTTTCGCCGCGCTCGGTTGCAGCTGCCTGCTGCGCCAGCCATTCGCGCCGGATATCCTCGCTGCAGGAATGCTGTCCATCCGGTGACCATCCCGGCGGTTTGATAATGCGCATGAACCAGCAGACCGGCGCAAACCCGTCAGAGGCGCAGTCACGGATCAGGGCGATCATTTCGTGATAGGCAATCCGGATTGGGTTATAAGAATTGATCGGTTTGACGATGCCGTAGTCGGGCTCTTCGTCAGGGTCTTCTTCGATGAAGGTGCCGAACATCTTGTCCCAGATAATGAAGACGCCTGCATAATTCATATCGAGATATTTCGGGTTCGTCGCGTGATGCACCCGGTGATGGCTCGGCGTATTCATAACGGCCTCGAACCATGCCGGCATTCGGTCGATCACACGGGTGTGGATCCAGTACTGATAAACCAGATTGAGACCGGCCACGAAGAACACCATAAGCGGGTCAAACCCGATCAGGACGAGCGGTATACCAAGAAAGGTCAGCCCCGATAGCGGGCCGAACCAGGGCTGGCGAACGGCCGTTGTCAGATTGTATTCCTCGCTGGAATGGTGAGTGACATGCTCCATCCAGAACCAGCGCATGCGATGCGCGAACCGGTGCTTCCAGTAATAGACTAGGTCGTACAGCACAAAGGCCAGCGCCAGTGTCCACCAGGTCGGTGGCAGATGGAACGTGCTGAACTGGCTGAAATACATGAAGACGGCGAGGCCGATCGCGCTGGTCAGTGCGTTGATCACAACGTTGCCTAGGCCCATTGCGATGGAGGCAAACGCGTCCTTCGTGCCGTAATGGCCGTTCAGGCGTCCAGTGCGCACAGCCCACCATTCACCCAGAATTGTGACGATGAAAAAGGGAACGGCGAACAGTACCGGGGACGGAAATTCAGTCATTCAAAACCTCTACTCACGATTCCGTGAGTTTTAAAGGGCAGGCGAGTGATCCGGTCAGCATTGGCACGAAACGCTGCATAACTATTCGCGGCTGCGAAATATCAGGTTTCATGATCTGGTTGGCTTGCAGCACTCGGCAATTCGCGCTTAGTGCCGATTAGTTGTTTATTCAGGGGACAGAAAATGGGTGACATTATTTCGCCGAGTGCGGAGCTTTCAGACAAGCTGGTGAAAGCCGCTATCGATGCAGGCGTTGTGATCATGGAGGTTTACAACGCCGCTGACGGCATCAGCACCGATACCAAGAGCGATGATTCACCTGTCACTATTGCTGACCAGAAAGCCGAAGACCTCATCCTGAAGGTTCTCAAAGAGGTGACGCCAACTGTACCTGTGCTGGCCGAAGAATCAGTCGCTGCGGGCAACATCCCTGATGTGGGAGAGCAGTTCTATCTGGTGGACCCGCTCGACGGCACGAAAGAGTTCATCAAAAAGGGCACCGATTTCACGGTAAACATCGCGCTTATCCTGCATGGCCGTCCGATTATGGGCGTCGTCTATGCCCCGGCGCGCAATCATATCTGGGTTGCTGAAGGTCCGGCGACGGCGTGGGAAGCTGATGTTGCACCGGGCGGTGATGTGCCGGCTGCGGCTGATCGTAAGCCTCTGAAAATCCGCAAACTGCCGGACGCAGGCGTGACCGCTGTTGCGTCTAAAAGCCACCGCACGCCGGAAACAGACGAGTTCCTCGGCAAGTTCAATGTCGCCGAGCTGGTCTCCATGGGGTCATCTCTCAAATTCTGCATGATCGCAGCAGGCGAGGCGGATCTCTATCCGCGTCTTGGTCGCACAATGGAGTGGGATACAGGCGCAGCGCATGCGGTGATCTCCGCTGCAGGCGGCCGTGTCTTGACGCTTGAAGGAATAGACCTCACTTACGGAAAAAAAGAGCGCGGCTATGACAATCCGCATTTTGTCGTTTATGGTGATTTAGAGCCGCCGACAACGTGATTTGGTCTGGCGGCGGATCAGGAATTTAGATCAAGGGCGTTGAGTTGAATACGTATCTGGATTTTGAAAAGCCGCTGGCTGACCTCGACCGCAAGATTGCGGAACTGGAAAACCTTTCCGGTAACGGTGAAGGTCCGTCGCTGCAGGATGAGATTTCCCGCCTGCGTGAGAAGTCATCCAAACAGCTTCACGAGCTCTACAAAAATCTGGATCCGTGGCGGAAAACGCAAGTTGCCCGCCATCCGGAACGCCCGCACTTCAAAAATTATATCGCTGAAGCATTTGAAGACTTTGTCCCGCTCGCCGGTGACCGCGTCTTCGGTGAAGACGAAGCGATTGTTGGTGGTCTGGCAAAATTCCGTGGTCGTAGCGTCGTCGTTATGGGCCATGAAAAAGGCCGCTCCACAGAAGGCCGTATCAAGCATAATTTCGGCATGGCGCACCCGGAGGGCTACCGTAAAGCGGTTCGCCTGATGGATATGGCTGAGCAGTTCGACCTGCCAGTCGTCACACTCGTCGACACGGCTGGCGCTTACCCGGGCAAAGCCGGTGAAGAGCGTGGACAGGCTGAAGCCATTGCCCGTTCGACCGAGCGCTGCCTCACACTGCCAACACCGATGGTGTCCGTGATTGTGGGTGAGGGCGGATCTGGCGGTGCGATTGGTATCGCGGCAGCGAACAAGGTGCTTATCCTTGAGCATTCTATCTACTCGGTGATCTCGCCTGAGGGCTGTGCGTCTATTCTCTGGCGCGATGCCGCACGTGCGCGTGATGCGGCTGAAGCGATGAAAATCACGGCTCAACCGCTCCTGTCGAACAAGATTGTCGACGAAGTGATCTCCGAGCCACTCGGCGGGGCGCATCGCGATCCGGCAAACACGATCCGCTCTGTATGTGATGCGATTGATCGCAACCTCACTTCGCTTGAAGGCCTCAGCCCCAAAGAGCTGCGCCAGCAACGCAAAGAGCGTTTCTACGCCATTGGCCGGATGAACTAATCGATCATGACTTGCCCATGTGGCACGGGCCGCGACTATTCTGACTGTTGCGGCCGCTTCCATGCAGAGCTGGCCGTTCCGGAGACCGCTGAAGAGTTGATGCGGTCTCGCTATTGCGCCTATGCCAATCAGAAAATCGATTACTTGGTCGCCACGCACGACCCTGAAAGGTTGGATGATTTTGATCGTCTACAGGCAGGCAAATGGGCGCGTGATGCCGAATTTACCCGACTCGATATTCTCTCTACCGCGCGCGGCAAAGCGGGCGATGAGACCGGTATGGTCGAGTTTATTGCCTGGTTTCTGTTAGAGGGTGACCTGACCTGCCATCATGAAAAGTCCAGCTTCCGTCGCCTGGACGGGAAGTGGGTCTACACAGATGGCACGAGCAAGCCTGCCGCCAGCATGTTTGCCTCGCTCGGGCGGAATGATGCCTGCCCTTGCGCCAGCGGTAAGAAATTCAAAAAATGCCACGGAGCGGGTTAGGGAAAACTAACGCACAATCTCCTGCGCGCCGCCTTTCTGAACTGCGGCCTTATAGGCAGGGCGTGAGTGAATGCGCTCCAGCCAGGCAATCGTGTTCGGCATGGCAATGCCCGTATTGGCGCGCGCCATACCGGCTTCGAGCGGAAAGCTCATCATAATGTCAGCGCCGGAAAGCGTGTCGCCTGCGAAATACTCCGACTTTCCAAGCTCGGCCTCAATGTAAGACATGATGCCTTTCAATGATGGCGAAAGGTAAAGGTCGCGTACCTTGCCGGTGACCGCTTTTACGATCTGTTTGATTGGAAATGGGGGTGTGGTTTCCATACGCGTGAAGAAGAGCTGCATGATGAGCAGAGGCATCAGGCTGCCTTCGGCTGCGTGCATCCAGTATTGGTAAGGCACACGTTCAGGTGTGCCCTGATCCGGGCGCAGGCCGCTCTCAGGGTGTTTGTCGAGGAAGTATTCCACGATGGCACCCGTCTCTGCCAGTGTAACGCCATCGACTGTGACGAGAGGTGCTTTGCCCAGCGGGTGGAGCGCGCGATAGTCTTCCGGCGCCAGATTGGTTTCCGGATTACGGTCATAGACCTTCAGCTCGTAATCGAGCCCCAGTTCTTCCATGAGCCAGATAATGCGCATGGACCGCGAATTTTTCAGGTGGTGCACCGTAATCATATGAGTGTGTTCTCCCTTCCAGAGGCTTTAACCTAGAGCGTTCCATCAAAAGGAAAGCGATGTCATTTCAGCTCACGCGAAATGTTACGCCTGCCAGATCAAAGCCTGTTTCAGTGACAGAAACGCCGTGGGCGCGTGCACGTTCCAGCGCCGCGTTTTTATCTTCTACATGAACATGGAATTCAGGGATGCCCGGCGTCTCTGACTGCTTGAAATTCACATGGCCGTCCCGCGTTTCTATGCGGCGGATTTCCAGATAGGCGGTTCCAAGAATAGTGGCCCATTTCAGCCCCATATCATCAGGCTTGGGTGACTGGGCCAGCATGCCCGTGATCGCGCCCGGGACGGAGTTCTCCTCCCAGTCCGGCCCGCCCCAGCGCCAGCTTTCCGGCGGGCGAGGTTCATCGACGGACACAATCGCGCCGCCGACATCGGCAGGGTGGAAATGGCTCGCTGCGATCTCGTCACTGTCATAATTCCAGACGCGTCGGAGCTTCATTTCGTCGCCGCGGGCGCGAACGCCTTCAATATCGGGAGTCTGGAAGATGGCCATATAGCCGCCTTCGCCAAAACGGTCGATGAAGCGGCGGGCAGGGGCATCCGGCGTGACGGGTACGATGACTTCCAGAAACTGGTCGCCCAGCGCAAACACGGCATTCTTCAGGCCGAACTCACCCACGCCCGGATCAGGGTATGGCTTGCCAAGCCCCAGAATGTCCTGCAGTTTTTCAGCTGTGTCGAGCGAGTTAGCAGCGATGACGAGTTGTCTTATGCGCGGCGGTGTCATTTTCTCTCCCTTTTTTTGAAGGCAGGGTAGAATGAAAACGGGGATCACGTCGAGGCACTGACGAAAGGGGACGTAAATGACGGCAAGCTGGGACGAGCTGGCAGACCGGCTGAAGGATAAAAGTCTGAAGGTCTTCAGTGATCGCGCTGTGGCCGGACCGCTTTATGAGGTCGCACGCCAGAATGATGGCGACGCGGCTAATGCGGCCCTGAAGACATTGCAGGGTGATTTCACCAAGGGCTTCATCGTCTTCTTCATTACGTTTGCTGTTCTGATGACCGTAATGCCGGACACGTTCTTTGGCGTTGCCGCGCTGTTCATCCTATTTCCGGTGATGTTCTTTGGCACGTTTGCTCTGGTCGCCTGGTTGCGTCGCGAAACGCTGGTGACGTTCCTCACCGCGGCTAAGGGCAATTTCCTCGCACGCGCCTCGGCGCTCTCTGCCATGGCTGAACGGCTTGATCTGTCCTATGTGGCGTCTCCTGGCGGCGCGCCGCAGACTTTGAAAATTCTATCTAAACTGAACTTTGTGTCCGGTCGCTTGCGCGATCTGATCGACACGCTGGATGAAAATGGCGGCTTGGACGAGGCGGTTGAGGCTGCGGTCGCCAGCGGCATGCTCGTGCCGGATGTCGTTGTGCTGGGCGGCAGCAAAGAACAAAAAGCTCGTTATTATCGCCAGAGCGCACTCGGCCATGCCTTCGAGGACGGTTTTGAAGGCGAGCGGAACGGCATTCGCTTTTCGGCCTTCGAATGGATTGAAAGCGTTGATGATGCGCCGGACAAATATCACCTGCTTCTGGTTCTGAATGCGCCATATCGCTTGCATGGCGTTACCCAGCTGCGATCACGAGGCACGCAATGGTCAAAGCCGGTGACAGAGCGCGAGCTAAACGATGTGCAGCTCGTGCCAGCCACGTTTAATGATCATTTCCGCCTGCGCAGCACCGATCAGGTCGAAGCGCGGACCATCTTTAATCCGGCAGTGGTGGAGCGTATTCTGGCGCTTGCTCATGGTGAACCGTTTCGCGCGGTCGCCTCTGGCGAGCATCTGGTGATCAATTTTGAAGGCCAGAACCGGTTTAATCTGCTCGATCTGCAAACCGGCGCGTGGAGCGATGAAAGCATTCGCGAGACATGGTCTGATATTGCAGACCTTCTGACCGTTACTGATGAGATGGCCCACGCCTTCATGGTGCGTGACTAAAGCTTACGCACCCGGCTTTCGATAGGCTGGGCAGTCCACGCTTACATATTCACGCCTGTCATCTGGATGAATGATGAGCGCTGTCAGCTGCCCGCCATAGACGGCAGCCGTATCAATGCCGGTGGCGTGCGGAAACTCGCGCGGCCCGTCAAAGAAGGGCTCATGGCCGAAAATGACATCGCCGAACCGGCCATCATAGCGTTCTGCCCAGAAGGGATCGTCCGTGGTCTGATGACCGCTCGCAATGAAGGCGCCGGAATAGTGGTCGACAAAGCGTGTTCGATAGATCTTCTCCACGCTGCGCTGGTCATGACGTTCCAGTCGTTCCACCTCTTCCCAGTCATGTGGGAAGGACCACATATCGCCCGGAATGCCGCCATGAACAGCGAGCAGATTACGATCATGGTTCCGCCAGAAGTGACGTGCTTTCAGCAAGGTATCCCAGTCCTCATCTGTCGCATCGGACATAAACTGAACGAGTTCCGGAGAGCTCTCTCCCATTTTGCGCGCGACTTTCGGACTGTCCTGCAGGCGAAGGCGATAGCGTAAATGCTTGTCCTCATGATTGCCGCGCAGAAGGGTCGTTTCGGTATCGGAATGATGTATGAGCTGGCTCACAATGCGCACTGTGCCGATAGGGTCTGGCCCTTTGTCGACAAGATCGCCGACAAAAATAAGCTCATCCTCCGTAGACGGAGCAAGCCGGTCGAGCAGGTCTTTAAGCTGGTCTGACATCCCGTGGACATCGCCGATGAAAATCAGTCGATCACGCATGCTGCACCTCGCCAGGCAGCCGGTCGCGATAGCCGCGAGAGCCGGTTAGGGTGACGCCATTATCGAGCTGGATCGTTACATTACCGTCGCGTGTTGGGATGATCTCCTGAATATGATCGCCGTGCACAATATAGGATCTGTGGACACGGATATGGTTGGTCCCGGTTTCTGCGAGCAGACGTTCCAGCGAGGATAATGTCATCCGCGCGAGATGCGTGCCATGCTGCGTCGTGATCTCAACATAGTTTGATGCGGCGGCCGCGTAAATCACATCATCTGCATTGAGGAAGAGCGTGCGCCCACCGCTTTTCAGCGTCAAGCGACCTTCCTTGCGGGCATCGGAGCGGGCGGCCTGCGCTTCCAGTCTGCGCTGTTCCATCGTCCGGCTCACGGCAAAGAAAGTGACGACCAGCACATAGGAATAAGCATCCTTGCGATATTCGTAGAGCCAGATGGACGGGTCTGCGAGGCCGAACTCATACGCATAGCCGACAAGCGGCGGATAGCTCATCTTGCGGAGCGCCACCATGATCAGCGTATGGATTATGGAGAAGACAATGCTCGCCAGAATATGCGCGGGCAGGGACGACTTCCATGATTGAAGCGAAACCGGAAACCGGCTCAGCATGAACGGTACGATCAGAAAGCCGATCAGGCTGGCAATATGAGAGGCGCTCTCGCGCAGCCAGGGTTCCAGCCCCGGCTGAAGGCCTGCACGCGTAGCATCATCGGCGAGAGACACAGACAGCACGAACCATGAGGCGGCTGTAAACAACAGCACGAATATCCATGCGCGCTGGTCGGCATGGGCATCTGCAATCGCTTCAGGGTGGGTGTGTTTCTCGGCCATGGTATTTTCTGACACACATTCGCGCTTTGAATAAATGGGCAAGTTCGTCACTCGTCCCTCAGCGCCGTATTTCGTCCTCATCAGGCGTGATTTGTCCCGTCCTGCCGGTCTTTGCGTCGGGGCGGGCGACGACGGGCGGCAGCCATGTCTTTCTCCCCGCCAAACGGGAGACATTCCAGATGACTGACATGACAACACGGCGATACGACCTCGACTGGTTGCGCGTAATCGCCTTTCTGATCCTCATTTTTTACCACACCGGCATGTTTTATGTGACATGGGGCTGGCATGTGAAAAGCGTGCATGCAGGGCCGGATGCCGGATGCCGAATGGCTGATGCTGCTTACCAATCCGTGGCGGCTATCGCTCCTCTTCTTCATCTCCGGCGTGGCGCTGCGCTTTCTGGCCGATAAGGGCGGGATTGGCGCGCGCATGCGTGAGCGCAGCTGGCGGCTGGGCATTCCTATCCTGTTTGGCATGGCTGTGATCGTCGCCCCCCAAAGCTGGCTGCAGCTGGTTGAAAGCGGTGAGTTTGAGGGAAGCTTCTGGGCGTTCTGGCCGGAATATATCGATCCGATGAGCGAGTTCTCCATCACCACACCGACATGGAACCATCTTTGGTATGTGGTCTATCTGCTCGTCTACACGCTGATCTTATTGCCACCGTCTGGCCTGATCAGCCGGTTCATGCAGGGTGTAGGCGATAAGGTGACGCGCTTTCTGTTCGCGGGGCGGTTTGGCATTCTGAGTGCACTGGCCATCCCCGTGCTGCCGCACATTCTCTATCGCGTACTCCTGGACCCGCATTTTCCGACAACCCACAATCTCACTGAAGATTGGGCCAATCACGCGCACAGCTTCACCATGCTGTTCATGGGGTTTGCGCTCGCCAAGGATAAGCATTTCTGGGGCGCCGTCCGTCGCAGCCTGCCATGGGCGGCGGGCACCGTTCTGACGCTCGGCGTGACCTTGTCCATCGTCTGGGCGAACTGGGAAGCCTGGGCGGAAAGCGGCAATTATGACTGGATCATCTGGCCCGCCCGCATTGCGCGCCTTGCTTATGCGTGGATCATGATTCTGACACTAATTGGTCTGGCAGAGCGGTATCTGCGCCATGACGGCCCAGCGCTTCGCTATATGACTGAGGCTGTCTTCCCCTGGTATATTCTGCACCAGACGCTCACCGTAATGGCCGGTTTCTGGCTGACGCGTCAGGGGCTGCCGGTTGAGGTGGAGTTTCCGCTAGTTGTGCTGGCAACCTTCGGGGGCTGCGCATTGCTGCACGAGCTTGTCATCCGCCGTATCGGCTGGCTAAGGCCTTTATTCGGGCTGAAGCCAAAGGCGCAAAGCCGTGCCCTCTCCATCGCGCAGCCCGCAGAATAGAGGCTACTGCTTTGGGTTATCCCCGCCATTGTAATGGCCGTTATGGTGCCCGTTATTGCGTTCAGGACGCGTGTTCGGTGGCGGATCATCATAAGCTGGGTTTCGCACCCACTGGCCGTTAGAGCCACGGGTATAGGCCTCGCCATAGCCATTCACGCGCAGATGCGATGAGGAATATGTGCCGTCCTGCGAATTGCCATACATGTCGGCATAGCCGTCGCCAGTCGTGTCGCAGGAATAACGCGTGCCGGTATAGTTGCACTGGTTATAGCCGACCCATGTATTGCCGATCGTGTTGTTGATCCGCGGGGCATACGGGTTCGCGTTGTTATAGGCGTTCGTGTACGGATTATTGTACCCGTTATTGTAATAGCCCTGATTGGTTTGCTGCATCTCGTAAGCGGTCTGTTCCAGTGCCGCGTTGAGCATCTGCATGTCCGCTGTCGTACAGCCCGCGAGTGTGAGCGCGCCTGCGCCAGCCAGTGCCAGAAATGTTCGTTTCATATCAGCCCCCGAATGCTGCCTGAAATTGTTCATCTTAATCTAGATGAACGAACATGAACGGAAGACAACAGGGGGTTCTTGACAATGCTGTCAGAGATTTAGGAATTGAGGCCAAACCATCTGCAGTTATTTTTAAGGTTCCAATTTGTCAGACCCAAAGAACCATCATTTTATTCCTCAATCCATTATGGGTAGATGGGCGACTGAATCGGGACAAGTGAATGTCGTGATGCGCAGGGATCCTGGTGAAATCAGATATTTTTGCACGAATACCAAGAACATTAATTCCCAAAAGGACTTGTATTCCTTCATCGATTTCTCAGGCGCGTTGAACAGATCACTTGAAACAGATTTTTACGCAAAACTCGATGGAAGCATCGCGTCGTTCACAGAAGAAATAATCTCGACAATATCTGCGGGAGAAGTGCCTGCTTTTGACAAGAAGGCCCGCAGGTTCTTTTGGCAGGCGCTTTATTACAACGCTCACAAGCGGCATCCTCGACCGTACATTGAAGACTTGAGCGAAGCCCAAATTGCTGAGATTGTGCGAGATGTTAAAGGTGAGATGCCTGAGCGCTCTGAACACCAAATTCGAGCAGACCTGTTAGTGCGCTTCCAAGATGAAGAGTACATGCGGAATGTCGTTCAGTTATCCCGCGCGACGCAGACAAAGGAAGTCGTCGACGCTTTATCTGAGATACCGGTTCTTTTTTATATTCCAGAAGATGGACGAGAATTTATCCTATCCGATACGGTAATTAGCGAAAGCGGTCAGCCAGCATGCGCCATTTCGCTAGGTCCTTCCGTTTGCGCAACCACGAACTATAGGGCATCGCATGAAGAGTTGCGCTTGTTAAGCCGTGTCGAGGTGCGATCATTGAATGAGCAGCTTTATCGTCGTTCCCATTTGGTTGTTGGCCGCTCGCGTCGACTGTTGAAATCGCTGGTGAAACGCATTGACGGAGTCCGCTTGCAAACAGAGTAGGATCAACGCTACTCCGCCGCTTCTGTCTCCGCGCGCATGATCTCGGCGCGTTTCTCGACCAGATCGACAATATGATCGACCATATCCGCATTGGAGACATTATGGTCCGGCCTGCCGGAGACGAACATTTTGCCCGCTTCCTTGCCGCCGCCGGTAAAGCCGAGATCGGTAAGGGCCGCTTCGCCCGGCCCGTTCACAACACAGCCAATAATAGAGAGCGAGATCGGCTCTGAAATATGGGCAAGGCGCTGTTCGAGAATCTCAACCGTCTTGATAACGTCAAAGCCCTGCCGCGCGCAGCTCGGGCAGGCGACAATGTTTACGCCGCGTGTGCGCAGGCCGAGGCTTTTCAGCATCTCAAAGCCGACTTTCACTTCCTCAACCGGATCTGCGGACAGAGATACGCGAATGGTGTCGCCAATGCCTGCCCAGAGAAGGGAGCCCATGCCGATGGAGGATTTGACAGTGCCCGTACGCAGCCCGCCTGCCTCGGTAATGCCAAGGTGTAGCGGCGCATCGGTCGCCTCTGCCAGCTGCTGATAGGCGGCAACGGTGAGGAACATGTCAGATGCTTTGACCGAGATTTTATACTGGTCGAAGCCGTGGTCTTCCAGAATGCGGGCATGGTCGAGCGCGCTTTCCACCATGGCGTCGGGGCAGGGCTCGCCGTATTTTTCCAGCAAGTGCTTTTCAAGGCTACCGCCATTCACGCCGATCCGGATGGAGCATCCATTGGCTTTGGCTGCCGCGATGACTTCCTTCACGCGTGCTTCAGAGCCGATATTGCCCGGATTAATGCGCAGGCAGGCCGCGCCTGCATCGGCCGCTTCAACGCCGCGCTTATAGTGGAAGTGAATGTCGGCGACGATCGGGACGGGGCTTTCCCTGCAGATGCGCGGCATGGCCGCTGTCGACTCTTCGGTCGGGCAGGAAACGCGCACAATGTCTGCGCCTGCTTCGGCCGCGGCACGGATCTGCGCCAGCGTTGCGTCAGCGTCTTCTGTCGGCGTGTTGGTCATGGTCTGAACAGCGATTGGCGCATCGCCGCCAACCGGCACATTGCCCACCATAATCTGGCGGGATTTACGTCGCTCGATATGTCGCCATGGACGAAGGGCCTGCATGGGTGTCACCTTTGTTCGCTCGCCTCTAAATGGCGATGTAATGCGGCAAGGTAAAGGGCGAATGATGACATGACGCAGGATGTTACATGTCACTTCGCCATTCTCTCCTTCTAAGTTGTTGCTGTACGCCGAGGCACGGACTAGTGACGAACTGACGCCAGACTCCAGTGAGGAAGATTATGCGGGTATCTCAACGCGGCGATGTCGCGCCGTTTCAGGTCATGGAAGTTATGGAAGCGGCCAGCCGGGCGGAAGCTGCGGGCAAGCACATCATCCATATGGAAGTCGGCCAGCCGGGAACGCCAGCACCCAAGCTCGCGCGCGAAGCCGTCGCCAAAGCGATGGAGACCGGCCCGCTCGGATATACCAATGCGCTCGGCTTGCCAGCGCTGCGCAAGAAGATCGCTGCGCTTTATGATGACTGGTACGGCGTCAGCCTCAATCCGGACCGCGTAATTGTAACGACAGGGTCGTCGACCGGCTTTACACTGGCTTTTACCTCGCTGTTTGATACCGGCGCGCGTGTCGGCATCGGTGCGCCGGGCTATCCATCCTATAAGGCTATTATTCAGGCGCTGGGGCTGGAGACGGTCATGTTCCAGTGCGCGCCGGAGAACCGCTATCAGCCTGTGCCCGATGATCTGCCAGATGATCTGGACGGTCTGCTGGTGGCTTCGCCAACCAATCCTGCGGGCACAATGCTCGATAAGCCTGCGCTGTCTGCGCTGATGGAGGCCTGCGCGGCGCGCGGCGCATCCTTCATTTCAGACGAGATTTATCACGGCATCGAGTATGAGCGTAAAGCTGTCACGGCGCTCGAAGTCAGCGATGATGCCTACATCATCAACTCGTTCTCGAAATACTTCTCCATGACCGGCTGGCGCATTGGCTGGATGGTCGTGCCGGAAGATCATATCCGTCAGGTGGAACGCCTGGCGCAGAACTTCTTTATCTGTGCGCCGCATGTCAGCCAGGTTGCTGCGCTGGCCGCGATTGACGCCAAAGACGAGCTGGAAGCCAATGTCGAGGTGTACCGGAAGAACCGCGAGCTGATGAAAGAAGGCCTGCCTAAATGCGGGTTTACGAAAACGGCTCCGCCAGATGGCGCGTTCTATTTCTATGTCGACGTCTCTGATTATACTGACGACAGCGCTGAGTTTGCGACCCAAATTCTGAACGAGGCAGGTGTCGCGGTCACGCCGGGGGTCGATTTCGATCCCGTACGCGGCGCGCAAATGATCCGGCTATCTTATTGTCGTTCAACCGCAGACGTCGAAGAGGGGCTGGCCCGGCTCCAGAAGTTCGCCGAACGCTGGATGAAGCCCTGAGCAGAAAAACCCGGATCGTCTGATCCGGGTTTTTGAATTCTTGCGAGTGATGGATGGCCTAGTAGGCGTTTTCCTCGATCTCGTCGCGCAGCGCGCTTGCCGCATTGTCGATATCCATGGTGTAGAGCGGCTGGTCTGCAATGCCGACAGGGCTGACGACTTCGCCGTCTACCACCCATGAGAATGCACCCGCATCCTGCGTCGTCAGGGTCCAGCCTGCACCTACGCGCAGATTGTAGACTTCACCGCGAGACAGCTGACGATCAACGAACAGAGTGCCATCAGCGCCGCGGATCTCGATCCATGCGCGGCGGTCTGCGCGAATTTCCAGATTGAAGGCATTCATCGCTGCGCTCAGCGCCGGAGACGCGGTCACAGGCAGACGGGAGCCGTCATTATACGGGCTGGTGATTGCGATGGTTGGCGCTGGCGCCACCATTTCGGTTTCAGCCGGCGTGGTGATGAACTTATAGCCCGCGAATGCGAGACCACCGGCGACGACAACGCCGAGAACGGCGAGGCCCGCCTTCAGAATGAACGCATTTCGGTGGCTGTTATCTTTGCGAACGACAACCTGTTCCGGCGCTGCCTGGGCAAGCGCGCCGCATTGAGAGTTGAACTGCTCGACGCATTCGTTCTGGCACATGCCGATGGCACGGGCATAGTCACGAATGTAAGGATTGACGAAGCCCTTTGGCAGGCGGTTCACCTGCATGGCTTCAATCGCTGTGATGTAGTCGCGCCGCAGGCGGAGTTTGCGAGACACATCGTCAACTTCGAGTCCGAGTGAGAGGCGCGCTGCACGCATGCGCTCGCCAATTCGTGCATTGGGGTCAACCGGCCCGTCTACGAGTTGTAGATGAGGTGCTTTAGCTGTCACGGAGTTCGTTTTCTCCGACTTTCCCAACGCGTCTGCCTCGTTGTCCGAGGTTTTATTTTCTACTGCCCTTGCCATGGAACTGCCCGCCTTCCAGAGCTTGTTTTTACTGTACGCTCGTTTTTTAGATTAAAACGTTAAAAATCGAGTGTTCAAGTAGGATTTCACACCTGAACATACTCCTGCAATAGATTTAACAAATCCTTTTCCATATCTGAGGTTTGTTTTTCTAATATTGCCTCAAATTTTAACCCTATCTGCGAAAGGTTTACGCGGCGGATCGCTCTTTTAACGGGACCGACCCCTGAAACAGGCATAGATAGGCGTCTGAAGCCAAGTAAACTGAACACTAACGCCATTAACGGATTTCCGGCCGCTTCGCCGCAAATGGATACTGGAACATTACATGCGTTTGCGCGCGCGCAGATATCCTTCAGGAAGAGCAGGAATGTCTTGTTAAGGATCGGATAGCGGTCAGACAGCATTCGGTTATCGCGATCAACTGCGAAGAAGTACTGGTGCAGATCGTTCGTGCCGATGGACAGAAAGTCGATCTCGCCTTTCAGCTCATGGAAGCTGAGCGCGAAAGCGGGCGTCTCGATCATCGCGCCGACTTGCAGGTCAGACGGATAGCTCTCACCACGGCGTTTGGCGCGGTCGAATTCCTGCTCAAGCATGTTCTTCGCTGCGCGGTATTCGTCCAGCGTGGTCACAAGCGGGAACATGACCGAAAGCGTTTTGCCGTCAGCAGCGCGGCAGAGCGCGCGAAGCTGCCTGCGGAACAGGCCCTTCTTGTCGAGCGCGAGACGCAAAGAGCGCCAGCCGAGCGCCGGGTTTTCTTCGCCAGTAGACCGCGCGCCATGCATCAGCTTGTCGCCTCCAAGGTCCAGCGTGCGGAAGAGGACAGGGCGATCACCAGCGGTCTCGAAGACGCGGCCGTAGAATTCCTGCTGCTCCATGCGCGTTGGCAGGGTTTCAGAGACGAGGAACTGGAATTCGGTCCGGAACAAGCCAATGCCTTCAGCGCCGGATGCATCCAGATTATCGACGTCGATGGACAGTCCCGCATTCATCATCAGCTCGATGTGGACGCCGTCCTGCGTAACCGCTTTCAGGTCGCGAATAGCCGCAAACTCAGCGAGACGCTGGCTACGCATAAGGAGCCGGTCGCGATACACCGCAACGAGGTCTGATTCCGGGCGGATATGAACATGGCCGGTATCGCCATCGACAATCGCGTCATCGCCATTCTCGACGACTGCCATAATGCGATCGACGCCGCCAACGAGGGGCAGACCGAGCGCCCGGGCTACGATAACGGCGTGCGAGGTCGTGCTTTCGTCTTCCAGAACAATCGCGCGCAGACCCGCGTTTCGATATTCCAGAAGATCTGCCGGTCCGAGGCGTCGGGCGACAAGAATTTTGCCATCGAGATCAGGGCTGGCCACGCTGCCTTCATGGCCTGCAAGCAGACGCAGCAGGCGGTTGTCGAGGTCTTCAAGGTCGTGAAGCCGGTCGCGCAGATAGCTGTCCGTTGCGCTTTCAAGGCGGGCGCGGTGCTCACGGCGGGCCCGGTCGACGGCAGCTTCAGCAGACAGGCCCGAAGATACAGCATCCAGAAGGCGTGCGGCCCAAGATGGGTCATAGGCCAGCATGCGGTAGGTTTCGAGAATGTCCCGGCTTTCCCCGCCCAGCGGCGAGACATGCTGGACCATCATGGAATCGACAAAGCTGCGCAGCTGTTCGAGCGCGGTTTTAAGACGCTCTTCTTCGTGCCCGATGTCTTTGGCGAAGAATTGCGCTGGGGCGACAACAGGGTCGTGTAGGTGAACGGCGCCCATTGCCAGACCATCACTCAGCGAGCGACCGATCAGCTCCTGAGGGCGGTTCGGACGAACGGCGACGTCTGCCAGCTCCTCAGAGCCGCTTTTGGATTCGGTTGTGACGACTTCTGCCAGAACCATCGCGATTGTTTGCAGGGTTTCGACATCTTCCTCGTCATACACACGGCGTACGACGTTCTGCACGGCAAGCACGCCGATAACGCGGCCAAAGCGCAGAATTGGAACACCAAGGAAGGATGTGAACGGGTCCTCGCCCGTTTCGGGACGATATGAGAAGCGCGGGTGGTGCGGCGCGTCCTGAATGTTTTGTGGGCGGGCCTGCTGCGAAACAAGACCGATCAGGCCTTCATTGCGCGCCAGACGCGTGCGCTTGATCGCTTCCTGTTTCAGACCTTCAGTGGCGACGAGTTCAAAGTCGCCATTTTCCAGCCTGAGGTAAATCGAGCAAACATCGGCGACAAAAGAGCGGGCAATGAGGTCAACAACGCCCGCCAGACGGCCATCGAGACTACGACCTTCTGCCATAAGAGACCTGAGCCGCGTCATAAGAATGCGCGGGGCAACAGCGCCTATCGGGCGAGAAGGCCGGTCAGGTGGGGCCATCAGCTCTTAAAGTTTTGTCCTCAGCTCTCGGCATCGAGCCCGTATGCTGTGTGCAGGGCACGAACAGCGAGCTCGGTGTATGATGAGTCGATCAGAACCGAGATTTTGATTTCAGATGTCGAAATGACCTGAATGTTGATGCCTTTGGCAGACAGAGCGTCAAACATCGTCTTCGCTACCCCGGTGTGACTACGCATACCGACACCAATGACAGAAACTTTGGCAACATCACGGTCAACAACGATAGATTCGAAGCCAATCTTCGATTTTGCGTCCTGCAGCACAGAAATTGCCAGCTCGGAGTCACGTTCTGTGCAGGTGAAGACCATGTTTGCCTGTTCCGGGCCACGCGCGTCAGCCTGAACGATCATGTCCACATTGACGTTGGCTTCAGCCAGACGTGAGAAGATATCGGCAGCAATACCTGGGTGGTTGGACACGCCGAGCAGGCTGATCTTTGCTTCATCGCGGCTATAGGCGATGCCGCTGACAACCTGTTTTTCCATTATCTCATCCTCATCACAAACGAGTGTACCTGAATTATCTGCGCCGACTTCGGCAAAGCTGGAAAGCACACGGATAGGAACCCGGTGGTTCATAGCCATCTCAACGGAGCGGGTCTGAAGAACCTTCGCGCCGAGAGACGCCATTTCCAGCATTTCTTCGTAGGAAATTTTCTCAATGCGCTGTGCTTTGGGCACGATGCGCGGGTCAGTCGTGTAGACGCCGTCCACGTCAGTATAGATGTCACAGCGCTCGGCATGGAGTGCAGCCGCAACCGCAACAGCCGAAGTATCCGAGCCACCACGGCCAAGCGTCGTGATACGATCTTCCTTGGTGCGCCCCTGAAAACCAGCAACGACAGCAATCTCGCCGGATCCGACAGCCTGAGAGAACGCTTCGCCGTCAATATCGCGAATACGCGCTTTGCCGTGAATGTCGTTCGTCAGCATTGGCATTTGCCAACCGAGCCATGAGCGGGCTTTCAGGCCGCGCTTGCGCAGAGCCAGAGCCAGAAGGCCGGATGTAACCTGCTCGCCAGAAGATACGATGACATCATATTCGTCGTCGAAATTCTCGCCAACAACGCCTGCGCCTGCAGCCCCCGTTGCCAGAGACACGAGATGGTTTGTCTGGCCAGCCATGGCAGACACAATAACCGCAACGCCGCCCGGGCTGGTTTCGGCCTGTTTTGCAACCAGATCAGCGACATGGTTGATACGTTCGAGATCAGCGACGGACGTGCCGCCAAACTTCATGACAATGGGTGACATCGGCGTAATTCGATACTGCTACTTTTATCTTGGACTGAACTTCCCGCACCTTGTAGGAGGTGAACGGGTTTGGCGCAAATGCGGAGATTAAAAATGTCGAAGAATTCTTTGAATGAAGCTCCTGAAGGGCTGTCTTCTCCCAGCATTGATCCGGAAGAAGTCTCTAAATTCTCCCGCATAGCGAGTGAATGGTGGGATCCAAAGGGAAATTTTCGGCCGCTTCATAAATTTAATCCGGTTCGCCTCACTTTTTTGCGAGAGACAATCGTTTCCCAGTTCGGACTTGATCCGCGCGCTATTCGTCCGCTTGAAGGCTTGCGTCTTCTTGATATTGGCTGCGGCGGTGGTCTGATCAGCGAGCCAATGGCTAGACTTGGCGCTCAGGTGACGGCGGTGGATGCGTCTGAGAACAACATAAAGACGGCCAGCGTGCATGCGAAATCGCAAGGTTTGGAGATTGATTTTCGCGCTGGCACGGCGGAAGCGCTGCTCGCATCGGACGAGCCGCCGTTTGACGTGGTGCTCAATATGGAAGTCATTGAGCATGTCGCCGATCCTGAGACCTATCTGAGAGATTGCTGTGGTCTTGTGCGCCCGGGGGGGATGACGGTGGTCGCGACGCTGAACAAAACCGCCAAAGCGCTCGCGCTGGCAGTTGTTGGTGCAGAATACATTCTCGGCTGGCTGCCACGCGGCACGCACGACTATCAGAAATTTTTGAAGCCCGAGCAGATCACAGACTGGCTTGAGGCGGCAGGACTTGAGTGCGAACCGGCGCAAGGTGTCAGCTATAATCCGCTTGGCGATAGCTGGTCACTCTCGGGCGATACCGACATCAATTATATGGTGGTCGCGCGCAAACCGGCCTGATCTAGACAAAAAACGCCGGCGCTGAGGCCGGCGTATCTGTGTTCTGGTGTGCTAACGCTTATGGATAGATCGCTTCCAGTGTCTGCAGGTCGTTTGCATTACACTGATAGTCAGCTTCCTGAAGCGAGCGGCGCGCGCCGCCCATAAAGCGACCATGTTCTTCGGCAATGGCGCTCACATCCCAACCGTTTTGGGCCGCAATCTGGATAAACTGCGCGAAACCTTGCTGCCAGTTCAGCCCGCAATAAGACCGGGCGCCGGATACGATGCCCATAATGGCGACATCATCATTACGCAGCTGGTCCGACAGAAGCGACCAGATGAGTGCTGAGTCGGAATAGTCCAGAAGCGTGCGGCGATCGCGCTGGGTGGAGGCTGGTGTTGCTGTTGGCGCTGGCGTTTCGTCAGACCGGATCTGGTCTTCCATAACAACGAATGTAACAACTTCCTCGTCGTTGGCTGCAGCTTCTGCCAGGCGGGTTTCCAGCTCGTCCGCTTCTGCAAGAAGTGTGTCAGCGCGGGACGTTGTTTCTTCGATTTCGGCGATGACGGCGCGCTTTTCCACCTGAATGGCAGCGACGCTTGTATCGATCTGTTCGATCGCGGTCTCAGCCTGTTCCAGTTCAGCTTCGTTGTCCGTACCGGCCGCTGCATCGACAAGCTCTTTACGGGCATCAGCCATTCCGGCGAGCGCATCGTTGAGTTCGGCGAGGTCGGCGTTGAGGGCTTCGGCTTCAAGCTGGAGTTCCGCTGCCTGAGCGCGAAGCAGGGCCAGCGTGTCTGCTGCGGGCGTTTCAGCAGTCTCAGGGGCGGGTGTGCTCGGTTCTTGCTCGATGACAGGAGGCGTCGCAGGCGTTTCGGTCATGCCCGCTGGAACGGTTTGACATGCTGCTAGTGATAACAGCGCAGAGACAAAAATCAGACGTTTCACACCGAACTCCTCATAAACTTCAGCCCGCTGCCCTGATGTGGGTGTCGCAAATCAGGGCAATCGGGCATTGGGGAGCAAGTTTCGGGCCAGACTTATTCGCCGTCTGTCACAGCAGTTGAATTCAGCTGGATATAGTTCTGAATGCCTGTGCGCTTGATCAGGTCGAACTGGGTCTCGATGAAGTCGACATGTTCTTCTTCATTGTCGAGGATTTTGCAGAACAGCTCGCGGGAGACATAGTCGCGAACGCTTTCGCAATGTTCAATCGCATCACGCAGAAGCGGAATCGCGTTGTGCTCGAGCTTCAGATCGCATTCGAGGATTTCCTCGACCGTTTCACCGATCATGAGCTTTCCGAGATCCTGAAGATTTGGCAGGCCGCCAAGGAAGAGAATGCGCTCGATCAGCCAGTCGGCGTGATTCATCTCCTCGATAGATTCTTCGTACTCTTTCTTGCCGAGCTTGGTCACGCCCCAGTCACTCAGCATGCGTGAATGGAGGAAATACTGATTGATTGCCGTCAGCTCGTTTTTGAGAGCCTTGTTGAGAAATTCGATGACCTTCGGGTCGCCCTTCATGATGAGTCTCCTATTCTGGGACTCAGGAATACCACAACAAAACCCGCCTCGGGAAGGCTTGTCAGGTCAATTTTTTTAAGAAAATCAATGGGTTGAGAGTGCTAGGCAATTGCATTCGCAACTAGACCATTTTCCATCGCGGTTTCAGCGGTCTTCTCGCGAAGGCGCGCACACATTTCAGGTTTGCAGCGACCACACTGGAACTTATTGCCATGATGGGCCTGAATCTCTTTTGGAGATTTAGCGCCGTTATCGATGGCATCGTCGACCTTCCGGCCGTTCAGATTATGACAAACGCAAATGATCATGAGTCGCAACTAGCCCCAGTTGCGAATGAATGTCAATCAAAAGAGTCGGCCAGATTGTCGCATTTTTCAGATGATCTGCGCTTTACGGGCTGAAGCTTCCAGTTCTGCTCTGTGATCGGGATGGGCGAGCGCAATCATGGCGCGGGCGCGTTCTTCTCCGGAGAGACCGATCAGCTGCGCTACACCGAATTCGGTCACGACGGTATCGACATCATTCCGTGGGGTGGTGACGGGGCCTGTGAGCTCCGGAACGATGCGGGACACCGCGCCATGTTTTGCGGTCGACGTGCAGGCGATGATCGATTTCCCGCCCCTGGAGGCGCGTGCGCCGCGGACGAAATCGAGCTGGCCGCCAGAGCCTGAATACTGCCGACCGGCAAGGTTTTCCGAGTTGCATGCACCAAACAGGTCCACCTGCAGTGTCGCATTGATAGAGATCACGCCGTCATTCTTTGCGATATGGCGCGGGTCATTGACGATGTTCACCGGGTGGGAGTTGATCGACGGATTGTCGTCCAGCAGATCATACATGCGCTTATTCCCGAGCGCGAAGGTAAAGACCGTGCGGCCCGGAAATGTGTTCTTCCGGCGGTTGGTGACAGCGCCGCAATCAATCAGATCGACCATGCCAGGTGATAAGAGCTCTGTATGAATGCCGAGGTCGGTTCGGTCTTTCAGAAGGCCGCAAACCTCATTTGGCAGGGCGCCAATACCCATTTGCAGGCAGGCGCCATCTGGCACGAGATCGGCAATCAGCTCACCAATCTGGCGTTCTTCAGCTGAGGCCTCACGAGCAGGGGCTTCAAATAGCGGCTCATGGTTTTCTATGATGGCATCAATTTCGGAGACATGGATCATGGAGTCCCCGAGCACGCGCGGCATATGCTCGTTCACCTCAACTACGGTGTGGCGGGCTGAGCGCGCGGCCGTGCTCGCATAGTCATTATTGGTGCCGAAGGAGAAATAGCCGTGCTTGTCCATTGGGGAGACGGTGACGATGAAGGTGTCGAGCTGCACGTGCTGGCTTAAAAGGCGCGGCGCATCGGAAAAGGCGACAGGCACAAAGTTCAGAACTTTTCGTCCTTCGGTCTCGCCGCGTTCTGCGAGCGCGCGCTCTGTCGGCCCCATGAACATGCAGTGCGGGTGGACATGGTCCATCATGTCATAGCGCAGCAGGGTTTGCGCTGCGGCGGGCATTGAGTGGAAATACCAGAGGCGGATATCAGTGAGGTTTCCAGCCACGATCTTCTCATTGAGGGCGGCCAGCAGGGCAGGCGGCTCCCCGAGTGCCATGCCCATGGAGATGTTTGAGCCTGAGCGGGCAAACCGCACGGCGTCTGCAGGTGCGCAGAGTTTCGCTTTGTATTCGGCCTGGTAACCAGCTGACATGAGAAGGGCCTCCACTATTTGCAGAGACCCTAGCATGTTTCGTTGTTAAATAAGCGGCGGCGCGTGGGCGCAGGTCAGGCCGGTTCCAGCTCGCCGAGAACGGCTTTGAGATCAGCTTCGGCATCGGCCGTCAGAAGTGATGGCTGAAAGCGCAGGATGCTTGCCTCCTGAATGCCGACAAGGCCGAGCCACCAGCGCATATACTCGCCGTGAAAATCTTTGCCATATTTTTCGTCAGCACCCGGCGCGAAGACGCCCGATGTCAGAACCAGCGTCGCTTTCTTGCCGTCCAGCAGGCCGAAATAGCCTTTGATCGGGTCAAAGCCGAAGAGCAGGCCCGGCTGGGTGATGATGTCCAGAAACTGTTTCAGCTTGTAGGGCACGCCGCCATTCCACATAGGCACCGAGAAGACGAACAGGTCGTAGGATTTGAACTTCTCGGTCAGCGCAACAACCTGATCCCACGCCGACTGACGCGTTTCATCCATTTCGCCGACGCCGAAAAAGGTCATTTTGGCAGCGGCTTTGTCGCCGTCGAATTCGGGCATATCAAGTGACCAGAGGTTCAGCGTGTCGACCTCGAGCGTCGGCACGGCGCGCTTGCGGTTTTCAATATAAGCTTCGGCGATCTGAACGGATTTTGAAGCGTCTTCGCGAGGCGAGCTGATGATGTGCAATAGTTTTGGCATGTCTTTTCTCCGCATAACCATTATATTTGGTTTTTGACGGTTATCAGAGTGGGATAACTGTTAAAATCTCAAAATGCCGGTTACACGTGAATGTGTATCCGCGTGAGATGTCGCGACTGAAGGAGAGTTGAATGCCGTCCATACCGGCCTTTTACATTGCAGAGCACACCGCGCTCGACCTTCTGAACTCTGTTTGCGCGCCATCGGGCTCAGAAATGGACTGGCTTGAAGATGGCGAAGCGCTGGTGAGCTGGATGGTTGGCGCAGGCATGTTCGAGGCTCAGGTCGGCGAAGAAATCGTCTCCTCTATTCCATCCGATGATCTCGACGGCGCTGCGGAGCACGCACGCATGCTGCGCGAAGAATTCAGGCGCGTGACCGACCTTCTGGAAAGCTCTGACGAAGAGACTGTTTCGTCTGATGATCTGGCATTCCTGAACCGCTGGCTTGAAGTGCCTTTGGCTGGGCGTCCATTCATTCCCAAAGTCGGAATCGGGTTCGCGCGTGCGCCTCTTTGTGTGCCGCAAACGGGTGATCAGCTTGTCAGGCTCCTGGCAGACCGTATTGCAGACTATCTCTCTGACACTGATCTGGCGCAGCTGCGCCAATGCGAAGGACCAACTTGCACGCTCTATTTCCGTGATACCACGAAGAACCGGTCGCGGCGCTGGTGCTCTATGGCCGTATGCGGAAACCGGGCCAAGGCGGCCCGGTTTCGAAAACAGAAGTCTCAATCAGCTCAGGACTGATCGGCGGCGTCATCCCAGCCGAATACATCTTCCAGTCCAACCCCGAACTCTCGTGCGATACGAAAGGCGCTTTCAAGCGAAGGGGAATAGCGGCCCTGTTCGATGGCGATGACCGTCTGACGTGTGACGCCTATGGCCTTTGCAAGAGCAGACTGGCTCATATTGTCGTGCGCCTCGCGGAGCTCTTTGACCCGATTGGTGATAGGTGGTCGTTTGGCCATGTCACACACCCCGTCGATAGAAGAGGATTGTCAGCACGTATTCGGCAATTTGAGAGGCAATCAGGCTGCCCACAATGATGTGGAAGAGAAGGTTGCCGTCCTGCTGCCAGACATAGTGCCAGAGACCTGCAAAACATCCGAAGCCGAGAACATAGCCAGCGATATTGCCAGACCGGCGCAGCACCTGCTTGTCGCGTTCGTCTTCACTACCGTCAGATCCTTCAGGGTCTGAAATGCCGATAAGCGTGTGGGTGATGATCGCGCCAATGATGAGGGCAATGGTGGCGATTGCTGCGAGCCCAAGAAGTGGGGGTGCGGTTTCTCCAAGTTCGATGGATACGTTCCAGATCGTCTTGAGATACCAGCCACCGATAAGGGTGAGGAGTACGCCCATCGCCCATGCGGATTTTTCGTGAAAAGTCATAAGTTTAGTCCTGATAAGGGAAAAGGGTTAAGCGGGCTGGCGCAGATACCACCAGAGCGATGGCAGGCGGATGAGTTCTCCGACAACGAAGACGCCAATCACAGCATGGGCGAGCGCCATCGGGTCAGTCAGACCGTCAAAAGCTTCCATGAAGATGATCGCGAGGCCGCCGGAATAAACGTACAGCATGTTGCGCATGGCCTTGAACTGAACGCGGGATTCCCGCTCGTCCACAGTCGGCATTTCTGTCTTGTCCGTGATGCTGGTGACGATCGAAATTACGATGATCATCACAATCATGAGCGCGACCGAAACGCCTACCCGCCAGAACAGCTCCATACCTGTCTCGGGCACGCTCCACCAGAAGCCGAAATAGGCGCCTACATGCAGAGCACCTGCGAGTATCGCGAACAGTGATGCGGCTACATCTACGCGAAAAAAAATTGTCATTGTGAGTTACCTTTTGTGTCAAAAATATCTGACACATATATGGTACAATATTTTTTACATGTCAAAGAAATTAGACACAAAGATGTAAAATATTTTATACACCCCTGAATTCAGGGGTGTTTTGGAATGCGGTCACTGTAGTGAATTCAGATTAACGGCGGGAAACGCGCTGAATTTCGTCGACGCGGATGCCAAGCTGACGACGATCCTGGGTCAGGCCAAGGTCAGCGCCTGATGGCTGCTCGCTCGATTGAAACTCAATCGTCATCCGGCTTCCGCACTCTGCGTCATACTCGATCTCAAGAATCTGCGGCTCAAGGGATGAGTTCAGCCGGTCTGTGATATCGGCGTCTTCCTGTCCGCAGACCAGAATCCTTGCCCAGCGCTCGTCAGACACCTCCGGGCCGAACAACCGGACACGCATCTGGATCGAATTGCCTTCACCGAAGAGAGAGCGTGGAATGTCGATAAAGGCAGGGCGACCGCCTTTGCTCCAGCGCAGCTCTGTATTTCGGCCAGGTGGTAGCCAGCCCCGTGCATCAAACTCGGAGAATGACACCGGGCCAAATGATACGTCAGCAACGCGGGCGCCAGCATTTTCGTCTGGCTCAAGGCTGGTCGCCTCAAGCATGGCATCTGCGAACAGGCGTACCCGATTATAATATCCTGGTTCGTGCATCACGAACAATATCTGATCGAAACTGCCATCCATCAGATAGCGGAACATGCGGATCAGTGTCTGCCGGTTCATGCCATTCGTGTTGATTTGAACGGTCTCTGCATAATGGCTGGCAACGTCTGGCGCGATGCGTGCGCCGAACGAGTTTGCGATGATGGCAACACGGCGTGGGTCGGCGGCGTTTGCATTGAAGAAAGCTGAAATCTGGTTGCCGCGCAGACGGGCACCCTGCTGGACTTCACGATCAAGAATGTTGGAGCGGTCCGCGGCCGATGCATAGTCTGGTCTCTGGAAGTTGACGCGGCGTGGAAATCCCAACGCAGGTTCCATGTCGGCATTGCCTTCACGGATAGTGAATTCCGGTTCGCGGAACGGCTCCAGAGAGCTCAGATAGATCAGGCTTTGCGCCGCGCGTGATGCAGCCATGCCATCAGCGTGGAAGTTTTCCAGCGGATAGAAATGGTCAACATCGCGTTCGGCCATGAAGTCTGCCAACGGATAGGTCAGGGTATCCGGGAAAGAGTTCGCAATGCGCACGGCAGGCGACTCGTTTTCTGCCGTATAGACGCATTGGGCGCGAATCTCTGAAGGGATGGAGCGCGGCAAACGGTCGGCGTAAAGCACCGGTTTGCTTGGTACGATCACGCCGAATGTAGAGAGCCCTTCCAGTTCAGCGACGCGGTTGATCTCGGCCCAGCCATTGGTGAGCGCCTGAGTCATCTGATCCCAATAGTGTTCAGCTGGGCAACTGCCCGTTACCGACACATAGTCGATATTGGCCGCGTCAGTCGCGATAGGCAGAACCAGATCACCTTCGCGCGCCACGTTGGCTGCGGGCGAGTCGCCGAGCGCGTAATATTTGAATTTGCGGTAGTTCACAGAGGCATCCACGCTGAACAGGGCGCGGTCTGAGAGCCAGGCGCGTCCTTCGGCAAAGAAACGAGAAGGTTCAGAGACGAGTGTCGACCATTCAGGCGCTTCATTCAGTGCGCGGTTCTGGCGGCGTGCGAGGTCGTCTTCATCCTGAAACAGGCCAAGGAGGGGAATCGCAAACAGCACGCCCAAAGCCAGAATGGCTGCGAGAGAGAGAGGTTCGAAACGGACGCGTTCAATCTTCATGTCTGTCTCCTAGAACCGGAAGTAAATGAACGGGCTGTACGTGCCAGCGAGGATTTTGACGCTGGATACGATGATCAGGATCGCAGCGAGCGCGACACCAAGACCATATTTCCACATCGGATTGCGCTTCATCCACGCGCCATAGGCAGGCGGTGCAATGAAGCCACGGCTCGCCCACAGCACAACCGGTGTCGACAAAACAAAGCTCATCGCCAGAACGATCAGGGTTTCGTTATCGAGAAACTCCCAGATGCTGGCACCGCCTTCGCCAAAGGCAAAATGCCGGGCCAGCATTTGCAGGCCATGTGTCAGATCTTCGGCGCGGAAGAAAATCCAGCCGATATACGCAATGATCAGCGTGTATGCGACGCGCAGGCCGATCCACATTTTTTCGAGCACTTTCGAGAAGCCGAAACGCTCGATGATAATGAAGAAGCCGTGCCATAAACCCCATACAATGAAGTTCCATGACGCGCCGTGCCATACGCCGGTCAGCAGGAAAATCAGGAACAGGTTGCGGTAGGTTTTGCTTGGTCCGAGCCGGTTTCCGCCAAGCGGAATGTAGCAGTAATCGCGGAACCATGTGGACAGCGACAAGTGCCAGCGCCGCCAGAACTCGGTGATGCTCTGGGAGATGTAAGGGAAGTTGAAGTTGCGCGGAAACTTGAAGCCAAGGATCAGACCAAGCCCGATCGCCATGGCCGAATAGCCCGAGAAATCAAAGAAGATCTGGAAGGAATAGGTGAGGCCGCCCAGAAAGGCTGTGGAAGCCTGCAGCTCGTCCGGCGCGCGTCCGTAAATCGCGTCTGCGACCTTTGCCATCGTATCGGCCAGAATGACTTTTTCAGCGAGTCCTACAGCGAAAAACAGAAGGCCATAATAAACGTGCTTCAGGCGGATGACGCGGCGGCGCAAATCGTTCGCGACGGTCGAAAAGCGTACAATCGGGCCGGCAATCAGCTGCGGAAACATGGAAATGTAAGCCGCCAGCCGGAAGGGTGACATCTCTTTGCGGGCATTCCCGCGATAGACGTCAATCAGATAAGACATGCCCTGGAAGGTGAAGAAGGAAATACCGATTGGCAGGTGCACATCGGTCGTCCAGTCATTCTTAGGCAGCTGGAAGACATCCTGCGCCAGAAAGCCGATATATTTGTAATAGACCAGCATGATGACATTGAGCGTCAGACCAATGGCAAGGGCTGGGCCGCGCCCTTTGACGCCCGGCGCAACGAACAATCCGCTCACATAGTTGATCGCGATGCTGGCGAGCATGACGGCGAGAAAATAGCCTTCGCCAACAAAGTAAAACAGCAGGCTGAAAGCGAGCAGGGTGATGTTCCGCAGAGCCGGTAAGGCAATGTAAAATATCAGGAAAACTGGCAGAAAGAGAAACAGAAACTCTACTGATGAAAATACCATCTAAGCCGCCCCCTACACACAGCTATCCGGTCGGTCCGGCGCGGATTGTCCATCCCCAAACAGAGATCTGCTGCCATTAACCGACGCAAGAACGAGTAGTATAATCGCTATTGGGTGGCAAGCGGCATGGAAGGCGAGAATGAGAACGCCCAATGCGTGCGCTAAAATAGGGCACAGGATGCAGGTCTGTCGCATTGACCGTTAGAACCGTGGAGCGCTTAGTGCAGCCATGTCCTCAACCATGATGACCATACTGGCGATTGCCATTGGCCTGACCGTGCTGACGGTTGTTGGCCATATCGTCATCATGATGTTGTTCCGGCGGCTGATCCGCCAATCTGAGGCGAAGAAAGCCGAACTCGCCACTAAGCCAGACGACCCTCAATAATCTCCAGAATGTTGGCTTGAATGCCACCAAGGAAAATCTCGCCCCAGATTGCGGCATAGGTGTTCATCGGCGTTTGCGCTTCATAGTCGGTGTAGAGGGTGAGGCGCGTGCGGCCATCGGAAAGCGGCTCCAGCCGGTAACCGCCTTCCTGAATGCGCAGATGACGCCCTTCCGGCGAGATATGCTGGTCAGTGTAGCGGCTGATGGAATCGTTCGGGAACACAAACTCCCAGCTCAGAGCCTCGTTTTCCTGCCAGTCGATGATGTGCTCCTCAAAGGTGATGTTTTCGCCCCATTGGGCATGGCGCACAGAGCCCACGCCATCACCTGCGACGACGGCCGAACGCGGACGCGGGATTTGCGCAATGCTCTGCGCAAAGGTGAAGCGGCCCTCGCTCTCCTGAATATCCGGCAGTGAGAGAAGCAGTGGCCAGATTTCGTCCGCGCTGGCCTCCAGAACGACGCTGCGCTCCACGGTGTAAGGCGTGATCGATTGCGGCACAGACGTATCCATCACCAGAAGGATCGCTGGAATTGTCGCGATAAGGCCCATCTCAAAGGTCGCGGAGACGTCGCCCATGCGGCGGTGTTTTCTCTGCATGCGTTTGGTTGTCATCGCGCCAAGCAGCGCCATGGGTGTCCAGATCACGCCCGCCATGAGTAGGCAGATCACACCCTCCTGAAACAGAAGGCCACCAAGCACCAGAATAGATGCCATGAAGATCAGAACAGCCAGATAGCTTTTCTCCTGAGTGCGTTTCGCGTTCGGGTCGATCAGAAAGGCAGCTAGCGCGCCGATAATGTACGGCATGCCGAGCAGCACAAAGAGAGAGACGGGCAGGACACCGTCTTCATCGACGCCAAGGACACGCGAGAGGAGGAAAAGCCCGATCGCGGCGAGCAACAGGATTGCAAAAATACCGAGCAGTCTGCTCAGAACTTTCCACCAGACATGGCCCGGCTTTTCGCTGTCAGCACTCATCGCGTTCCCCTCCGCATTTCGCTGAGTGTGACACAGCTTAGGGGATCAGTGGAAGCGGCATAAAGTCTTGCCCGCGCTGGCGCGTGGCAGTTAAGCTCCCTTCAAAACGGGAGGATGAGCCATGTCAGAAGAAACCAATCCGCAGAGTGCGTTCTGGAATGGCCAGTCCGGCCTCACATGGGTTGAGGGCCAGCCTTTTCTGGATGAGGCGTTTTCAGGCTGCGTGCCCGTACTGACAGCGGCAGTGGAGGCGAGCGGTGCAAAGCGTGTGCTCGATATTGGCTGCGGCACGGGCGCGGTTAGTCTCGCTCTGGCGGAGATGCCGGGTATGCAAGTCACCGGCGTAGATATCTCCGAGCCTATGCTCTCGCGGGCCAAAGCGCGCGCGATTGAAGACAGCAAAACCGTCAGTTTTATTCGCGCCGATGCGCAGGATTATCCGTTTGAGGCTTGCAGTTTCGATCATATCGTCTCGCGCTTCGGGGTGATGTTCTTTGAAGACGCCGTGGCCGCTTTCACCAATATTCATCGCGCAAGCGCTGCTGGTGCGGCGATGACGCTGCTCGCCTGGCGCAGCCCGAAGGACAACCCTTTCATGCGTGCGCCAAAACAGGCCGCAGACCCTTGGCTGCCGGAAGATGCCTTTCCGCCACCGGGCCGGACGGGTCAGTTCGGCTGGGCGGATGCCGATTATGTGCGTGACATGCTGGCCAAGGCGGGCTGGCAGAATGTCAGCATTTCACCGCTCAACATTGACTGCGCATTTCCGGAAGCCGCGCTCTCCTTCTGGATGGAGCGGATGGGGCCGGTCGGGCGTATCGTGTCCGAACTGGAGGCAGAGCCGCGCAAGGCGGCTATGCAGGCCATGGGGAAGGCGATGGCAGAGTATGTGTCCGACGGAATGGTCCGGTTCAAAGCTGCCATCTGGAAGGTTGAGGCAGAGAAAGCCTAGTGACGGTTGTCACCGCCCAGCTGTTTACGAAACTCTCTGGGCGACAGTCCGAACCAGTCTCTCGTTTTCCGTGAGAAGGTCGAGGTCTCCGAATATCCTAACATGAAGGCAACATCTGTAATGGTCAGATCCGGTTGTGCGAGTAGTGTCTCCGCGCGGTTTCGCTTGATGCCGTCTTTTAGTGCTTCAAAAGACGTGCCTTCTTCCCGTAGCCGTCTTTGAAGCGTACGCGGATGTGTAGATAACGAGTGCGCGATTTTCTCGCTCGTGCATTGGTTGCCCGCAAGAAAACCGCGTATCAGCATTGAGACCTGCTCGGTCAGGTTCGCGCCGGTAGGGGGAGCGAGGGTCATTAGATGAGTTTCTGCGATCTGCATAATATGCGCATCATTGCCCGGTTTCCGGCGCCCGAGCTGTTCAGATGTCAGCACAAATCCGCCCGTTTCAAATTCGAAATCTGGTGTCAGTCCAAATAGCGATTCATACACATGCGGAGCAGAATACCTCGGCGTATAAAGCGACACCTGACTGACAGCAAAACCCGGCCCGACCAGAGCGGAGATCAGGTGATAAGCGCCGCTCACAAGCCGCTCGCTAAATTGCACGAATTGCGCATGCTCCGGATTGGATAAGGTTAGCCTCAAGCGTTCATTTCTGTCATCAATCCGGATAAGTTCGGCCTGAATACCCGGATTGTGGATGTGAATGTATCGCGTGGCGAGTTGAATACCTTCTCGCACTGTCGGCGCGTTCAGAACGGCCAAAGCGAGTGCGCCGACATTCTGAGAAGTGTGCAGGCCTGAAAGAAGCCCAAAATCCGGCCTGCCCGTTTCTTCAGCCGCAATTTCCAGCGTGTCGATAAGTGACTTCAGAGGCAGATAGGCATTCGGATTGTCTAGGTCACGCATCGAAAGCCCTGCGACTCTCAATACCTCGGTGGGTTGGCCGCCCAGGTCTGATATGAGTTCGGGCAGGCCTTTCCATGCGCCAGCTCTGACAAGTTCCCTCAAGAATCCGCTACCTAACGTTTATCGGCATAATTTGTCGTAATTTATCAAGTAATGGTCGCATCAGAGCAAGAAAAACTTCCAAATATCGCTTAAGAGGCGAGCCTTAACTCCTCAAACTCAGGTCACTTGGAATGTGTGTGCCAGTCAGCCCGCCAACGGGCGCGCGTCATCTTTTGCGTGTGCTAATTGTAGACGACAGCGAATATTGCCGACTTACGCTTCGTGCCATGCTGGAGGCTTGGGGCATTGAATGCATTGCAGCCTCCGATGGAGAAGAGGGCTTTGATAAAGCGCTCAAATATGAACCCGATCTTGTGATAACAGATTTGCAGATGCCAATTTGTGACGGCTTTGGACTGATCAAAAAACTGACGGCCATTGATGACCGACGCGCCCCGCCGGTTATCGTTCTTTCAAGTAATCTCAGTCATTTCGAAGGAGATAAAATCGAGCTACTGAAACGTGCACGATTCAGTCTTCTCAAACCTGTCGACATGGCGTGCCTGCTAGATTGTATCCAGCAGGCAGTGCCCGATTTGCCTGCGCCCGGAGAGATCAGGCCTAGAGCCTAAAAGTGGCTTCCTAAGGTACTTTGCGTCCGGTTTGCGTCTACGCTTGTGCCTCAAGCTTGGAGATCAGCTCGTCGAGACGCTGGATCACGTCTTCTGAAGCCCGCTCCATTTCAAGATAGGCTTGTTGAGCGCCCGCCTTGTCGCCGCGATTGTAGAGCTCTGCTGCACAGCGGCCGCTCGCATGAACCGCGCGGTGCGGCGCTTCAATCGCCTTGAAGGATGCGAGGCTTGAAATCTCGTTTCCAATCTCGCCATCCCACCATTTGCCAAGGCGACAGGAATGGTGGTCCGCCAGCTCGTGTTCACTGAGTTCGGACAGACCGGAAAGGAGTGCGGCGAGGCGTTTCTTCCAGATCATATGATCGGACTTGGCGCGATAGAGCACGTAATTGGCCACTTTACGCTTTTCCAGCTCGTCGAACTGGGCCGTGATCTGGTTTTCCGATTCAGACGCGACTTTCGTTGTCGCCTGCAGCTTGCTTTGCGCGCTCTGGCTTTGTTGAGCGACCTGATCGACGCCGCGGGCGAGTTCCGCTGTCGCGGCTTTCTGATCATTGATTACATTGGCCAGGGCGGAAACCGCGTCGGCATTGTTCAAAATGCTCTGCGTCGTGTTCTGAACGCGATGGTTTGCAGAGTTGGTTATCTCTTCGGCGTCGCGGGCAGAGGTTTGCGCGCTTGTCACCGCGCCAACGATCATCTCAATCGCGCTTTCCAGATTGTGGATGCGCTCGGCGATCTGTTCGGTTGTTTTGGCCGTCTGGTCGGAAAGGGATTTCACTTCCGAGGCAACAACAGCAAAGCCGCGACCGGCATCGCCTGCACGGGCAGCCTCGATCGTGGCGTTGAGCGCGAGCAGATTGGTCTGGCCTGCAATATCCTCAATCGTTTTGGACATGCCGCGGATTTGCGTCGCCGCGTTTTCCAGCTCCTGCATATTGCCGACAATATGCTCAAGGCTCGCTGTTGTGTTGCGAACAGACGCAGTGGCCTGATCAACTTCTTCGGCAGACAGGCGCGTCTCGTCAGCAGATAGCTGAAGCCCCTGATCGATAGATTGCGCTGAGATGGATATTTGCGAAATCGAGGAGTCGAGCTCCTGAATAGCGCCTGCCATGATCTGGCTGTGCTGGCGGACATCGGAAATGTCGGAAAAGGCATTTGCGAGACCGGCCTGAACCTTGCTTGCCGTCATGGATGCGTTGACCGCGCCGCGAAGTGCTGTGTTATCCGACGCTTTAAGGCGCTCGCACAGCTTCTCCAGAAGCGCGCGTTCGCGGGCCGAGATGCCAACCATGTCGGTCGCATTGTGATCGATGAAGTGTTCGAGACATTTGACGAGTTCGCTGGACGTGACCGTCTCTTTCGGACTCTGTTCACTCAGCTGGATTGTGGTGTCAGCTTTTGGTTTTCTTGCAAGTAGAGTGCTTATCATTCTTGGTTTTCCTACCCCTCCAAAGAGGCGGGCATTACTGGTCGGGAAAGGTTAATAAAGCGGGATTTCAATCGTGCGCATTTTATACACCGCATAGTTTTAGTGTTCTGAGTTGAAAGTAAATTTCTTTCGAGCGGCCCGCTTTTTACACTGTATCAAAACTGGTTAATGCAGTCAGCGTGAGCGTTAAGATGTGGCTGTGCTATCATGCAGCGGGGTATGTGCGGGGACGGTCAGAGACAGAACAAGCCAAGTGCTGTCATGACAAGTGCTTCAACTCCCCGTAAAACCTTGACCCAAAGCCCCATCAGGCCTAACTCCCGCGCTTGGTTTAATCACTAAAGGCAAACCCATAAAATGACCGACATTTCCACTCTCGCAGCGAACGCTAAAGCCTGGCCTTTCGAGCTGGCGCAGAAGCTTAAACAGCGCGTCGAGCAGATGGAAAAACAGGGCAAACCGCTCACCCGTCCCGTCACGTTCGAGACAGGCTATGGTCCGTCCGGTCTGCCGCATATCGGCACGTTTGGTGAGGTCGTCCGTACGACGATGGTGCGCGTCGCGTTTGAAACGCTGACGGAGGGCAAAATCCCGACGCGCCTGATCTGTGTGTCAGACGATATGGACGGCATGCGCAAAGTGCCGCCAACGGTTCCAAACCCTGAGAGCCTTGAAGAATATCTGCAAAAGCCGCTGACAGATGTGCCAGACCCGTTTGGCACGCATGACAGCTATGGTGCGCATATGAATGCACGCCTGCGGGCCTTCCTCGACAGCTTTGGCTTCGAGTACGAGTTCGCGTCCGCAACCGAGCTCTACAAGAACGGCACTTATGATCCGATGCTTCTGCGCGCTGCGGAAAAGTATGACGAGATCATGGGTGTAATGCTGCCAACCTTCGGTGAGGAGCGCCGCGCAACTTATTCGCCATTCCTGCCCATCTCTCCGAAATCTGGCCGTGTGCTCTACGTACCGATGAAAAATGTCGATGCCGCCAAAGGCGAGATCACATTCGAGGATGAAGACGGGTCAGACGTCACCATCTCCGTTACGGGCGGTAATGCAAAGCTGCAGTGGAAGCCAGACTTCGGCATGCGCTGGGCTGCGCTTGGCGTCGACTTTGAGATGTTCGGCAAGGACCACCAGGCGAACGCGCCGATCTACTCCAAGATCTGCCGCATCCTCGGTGAACGCCCGCCAGAGCAATATGTCTATGAGCTGTTCCTCGACGACAAAGGCGAGAAAATCTCCAAGTCGAAAGGCAATGGCATCTCGGTCGAGCAATGGCTGAAATATGCCCCGCAAGAGAGCCTCGCGCTCTTCATGTGGCAGAAGCCGCGCGCGGCGAAGAAGCTCTATTTCGATGTGATCCCGAAGGCGGTGGACGAGTATCTCACCTTCGTTGAGAAGTATCACGAAGAAGAGCCTGCCAAGCAGCTGGAAAACCCTGTCTGGCACATTCATGGTGGTAAGCCGCCTCAGCTGAACGTGCCGGTGAGCTTTGCGCTGCTCTTGAACCTCGTGTCGGCTGCGAATGCGAACTCCAAAGAGCTGATCTGGGGCTTCATTACCAAGTATGCGCCGGATGCAACGCCGGAGAACGCGCCATTCCTGGACCATCTGGTTGGCTATGCGCTCGCTTACTATGAGGACTTCGTGAAGCCTGCGAAGGTTTATCGTGCGCCGACTGATCAGGAACGTGCCGCTTTGACAGAGCTGGTTTCACTCCTGCGCAGCTATGATGGTCCGGTAACGGGTGAAGACCTGCAAACGCTGACCTTCACGGCCGGTAAGTCTCAGAACTTTGAGAATTTGCGTGACTGGTTCAAGGCGATTTACGAGGTTTGCCTCGGACAGTCCCAAGGCCCGCGCTTTGGTGGCTTCATCGCGATCTATGGCGTCGATGCGACAGCCGACCTTATCGAAGACGCGCTCAAGGGTGAGTTTGTCTCCTGATCTGAAATCGAAAATCCCCTGGATCTTTGTCTGGTTCAGGGGATTGTGCGGCCTGACGCCGTGGCTGTTCCAATTTTTCGGCTGGAGCATGTGGATCCCGGCACTGCTCATACCGCTGGCTTTGCTTTCCGATATTTATGATGGAATCCTTGCGCGTCGATGGAACGTTGTGAGCGTGCTGTTGCGACGTGCAGACGGGTGGGCTGACCTGATCTTTGTGCTTTCCTACACTGGCTTCGCTTTGGTGTTTCGCTTCGAGATGCTTGCGCCGCTTCTCTGGGCGATTGGTGCCATAGGAATTTATAAAGGCATCAGCACGGCGCATGATTTCATGCGATACGGGCGCGGGGCAGCGTTTCACTTCTGGTCAGCGAAACTTTGGGCGCTTCCGTATTATGCGGTGCTATTTGAACTGTTAGTTGGTCATGAACCTCTTTGGTTCTTCTGGCCGACCATTTTTATGGGCGTAGTCGCCATAACCGAAGAGTTCATAGCTGTTCGGCTGATCCCGATCTGGATGCAGGATCAACCGAACATTTTTGCAGCGCTTCGTGCTTACAAAGCGCAGAAGGCAGAAGCTGACAATTAAGCCGGTGCGTAGACCGTTTTCAACTGGTCGATAAGGCCGTTCTGGAACGGTGCGACGGCATTATTAATGCCATCAACACCCATATCCTCACCAACCACAGTGCGCACAGGGCGCGGGCCGTCCTGTTCGATCAGGCGCTGAATGGCGTCTGCTACGTTCTGCGCATCGTTGATTTCGGCATTCTGGTCGAAGGCAGACTGGAACATGCCAAGCATGCGGTCCCCGCCTTCTGACATCGCGCCATAAGCTGTCGCCCTGTCGGATTCATTCGGGGCAGGTGAGGTCGCGACAAGGTCGGTACGGTGCGCGCTTGGTTGTAAGATCACCGCCTCAACGCCGGAGCCTTCCAGCTCGATGTTCAACGTCTCGATATAGCTTTCCATCGCCCATTTGCTGGAGCAATAAATGCCGAAGAATGGAAGCGAAAGACGCCCGGCCGCTGAACTGAGATTGATGATGATGCCGGCACCATTCTGGCGCATGGCTGGCAGAACCGCGCGGGCGGTGCGGGCAACGCCATACACATTCACTTCGAACAGATCCTTGATCTGCGTCATGGTGAAAGCTTCGGTGATGCCGACCGGCATAACGCCTGCATTGTTTACCAGCGCATCAAGCGGGCCATAAGATAGAGCAGTTGCTACGGCGCGTTCGACGCTCTCATCGCTTGCAACATCAAGATCGAGAATTGTGAGCTTGCCGCGATTGGTAGTCGCCAGTTTTTGCAGCTCTGATGCGGCTTTCCGGTTGCGGGTGTCAGGTGCGCGCATGCCTGCAAACACATGATAGCATTCTGCGAGGAGAGACTTGGCCGTCAGAAGGCCAATGCCGCGGCTGGCGCCGGTTATAAGTACAGTTTTCGGGGAGGAGACCTGGGAAGTCATGGGGGGAGTTAGTCCTTCAACATGGTTTTCTTGAAGAGGGTTAGGGGGGCTTCAGTGCGCTCCGCTTTCATGCGTGTGAGCGCACCGCTCCAACCGTTCAGAAGGGCGTCTGCGGCTTCTGTCGGTGTGAGGCGGGTAAGGCCGAGTTCGCTCAGAACCTCTGGCGTCAGGCAGGTTTCGATCTCGGCGGACAGCTCTTTCCAGTAGCGGGAGAGCGCAGCCTGAAAGGCATCGTTCTGGCTGCCGAGCTCGTTCGAAAGATTGCACATCAGGCAGCCTTCCGAAAAATTCATGGATTCGAAGATGAGATGGGCTTCGCTGAAAAACTCGCGCAACCGGTCGAGTTCCGGAGCTTCTTTGCGGCTGAGGATTGAGCGGGCAAACCGCATCTGGTTCTGGTGATAGACATCCGCCACGGCGAGACCGAACGCCTCTTTGGAGCGGAAGTAGTGATAGAATGATCCCTTTGGCAGGCCGCTCGTTTCGAGGATCTCGCCAATACCCGTGGCATCAAAGCCGTTCCGGCGAAACAGGGTGAGGCCTGTCTCGATGAGCCGGTCATAGGATGCGGTGTAGGTTTTATCGTTTCGTGTGCGTGCCATGAATTAAAAATAGACCAGTCATTTATTTATTGGAAGTGGGGCAGCCGTCACGTTTGGTTCACGGCTTCGTGTGGGAGTTCAGTTTGCAAGCAAAAACCCCGCCAGCACAGTCAGCGGGGAACTGAATGTTCGTTAGTAAAGCTTTTCGACGGCGCTCAAATTGAGGTCGCCATCGCCGGCTTCCAGCGCTTTGGTGAAAACGTCCCGCGCAGAACCGGTTACGGGCAAGGCGCCTGCGCCGCCTGCTTCTTTCACCGCATAGCCGAGATCCTTCTCGATCAGCTCGACAGGGAAGAGCGGGCTGTGCGTGCCCTGCGCCATCAGGCCGGAGACGATTTTCATTTGCGGTGAGCAGACAATCGTCGACCCGAACACTTCGGCCGCGCGGGCTTTCGAAATGCCGCCTTTCTCCGTGGCGGCCAGAAGCTCTGCGAGGGCCGTCACTTGAACGCCCATCATGGAATTGACCATGAGCTTCATCGCAGCGCCTGTTCCGACAGGACCCATCAGATGCTGCGCGCCGCCCATATCCGCGAGAACAGCTCGCGCTTTTGTGAAAACCTGTTCTTCGCCGCCAACCACGTGAATGAGCTGTTTGCCTTCTGCCTGCGGGCGCGAGCCGAGCACTGGCGCATCCAGAAATGCCAGGGATTTATCAGCAAATGCGACGCCGAGCGCTTTAACCCATTGAATGGTTAGTGTTGAGCTTTCAATGGCGATTGCGTCCGCCGACATGCCGTGAATGGCGCCGTGTGTTTCATCCAGCCAGACCGCTTTTGAAGCCTCGTCATCGCGCACACAGGAGACAACGATCTCTGCGCTACTGACAGCGTCTTTCGGTGTATCTGCGCGGGCTGCGCCCATGGATGTAAGCGGGTCTGCGGCAGCGGGGGTGCGGTTCCAGACCGTCAGCTCATGGCCTGCTTTAAAAAGGTTTTCTGCCATTCGTGCGCCCATAGCGCCGAGGCCGAGATAAGTGATTTTCATATCGCGAATGCGTTCCTGTGACGATGGTACTGCTTAAGACGGATATAGCGTCATGAGATGACATGATCCAACAGCGGCCGTTGGGGGCGGGCTGAATGCCTCTGCCGCGAAATTATGTTTAACGCGGGTTTATATCGAAGGTTAAAATTCATGTTTCTTCGAAAGCAATGATTTAAATCCGCGCTGCCAAATTGCTTGCTCAACCGAGAACAGATAAACGGTGAGACACTAAAGTGGGCAGACCAGAGGCCAAAACGATGACAGGCGCAGTGCGTCTGCGTGAGCTCCGGGCGGACAACGCCGGGAACTCTGCGATCGTTTTTGCACTCCTTCTTCCTATGATTGTCGGCGGGCTCGCCCTCGCAACCGATTTCGGAATGTGGCGGATGAGCGGTCAGCGCCTCCAGCTGGCGGCAGATGCCGCGGCGGTTGCGGCGGCGCACGAAACCTATCTTACAGATGATGTTGGCGCGCTGCAGTTTGCCGCGATGGGCATGCTCCATGAGAACGGCCTCGACATCGCGGATGCGACCATCACAATCGACACACCTGTCGCTTCCGGAAATCATGCTGGCAAAGAAGGCGTGCAGGTAAGCGTCACCCAACGACAGAGCCACTTCTTCTCATCTCTCCTCATGGGCGGTGATGTCGATCTGACGCGTGAGGCGACGGCGCTCATTATTGAGCCGACGGAGCCGCTTTGCATTTTGGCGCTCGATCCAACTGAACCGGCTGCACTAAATGTTACGGGTACTGCTGATGTCGCTATTCCTGACTGTGCAGTGCAATCCAATTCCATCGCAGAAAATGGTCTCGAACTCAATGGGTCCAGCGCGCTGACCTCTTCGTGCGCCTATGTGTCCGGCGGCGTTTATGGCGAAGCGAATATCACGCTCAATAGCTGCCCGGCGGTGAAAACCGGCTGGCGCCGTGCGTCTGACCCTTATGATGATCTGGACGTTCCTTCTGGTATTGACCAGATGCCGTGTGAAACGCCGGGGCATGGGCCACGCAGGACTATGACAATGGCGTCCGGTCGGTATTGCTCCGACATTAGCAGCAATGGAGACCTGACGCTCGAATCTGGCGGCACTTTTATAATCGATGGGGTCACGCTACGTCTGCGATCTGCCAATGCGTCGCTCGTCGGTGAAAACGTCACGATTTTCTTCGTCAATGGAGGCACCATCGTTCTTCCGAACGGCGGTTTTGTCGATCTGACAGCTAAAACAACAGGCGAGTATTCCGGTCTCATTATGTTCGCTGACCGCCATACCCAGCCAACTGATCTGAATGTACAGCTTAATGGACAGGCCGATACGAGGCTTGAAGGGGCGCTTTATTTTCCAAATCAGACAGTAGATTTCGTCGGAGGCTCAAGCAGCGATAGCGGGTGTACTCACCTTGTTGCGCGCCAGGTGAATCTGACAGGCAATTCAAGTTTTACCAACGCCCAGTGTTCGGCGTTGGGTGTGCGTGAAATTCTGGGTCGCTCCGGTGTATTGTTATCGGCTAGTTAGTTACGATGTGGACAGGCCTGAAGGCTTTCTTCAAGGATCGTAGCGGGATATCGGCAACCGAGTTTGCTCTGATATCTCCGATTGCCATCGCTATTGCGATGTCGGCGATCACGTATTCCTTCAAACTGCTTGACCGCCAGCGTCTCGACGCTGCGGTGACGGCATCCGCATACTATCTCGCCGACAAGGTTCTGGATGGTGAAATGAGTGGATTCCAGCCGACCCGAGAAATGGTCGATGGCACCTACGAATTTACACCTGGGCAATTTGTGCAGACGGCGCGCTTCGTCCTTTCGGACGCTTATCGGTCCAGCGCGACGCTTACGATTACAGAACTCGATGTTTTCTGCGGATGTCCGCAGAATTACTCCGGAGGAGACGTTCAGACGGATCAGCCTTTCTTTACTCGCTTCACGGCTGAAGCGGCGGATGAGGCGCCCCTTTGTTCGATGACATGCCCGGACCGGAGCCGGGCGCGTGTACTCGCAGAAATCGATGTCACGTCTACTTCCAATGATTTTCTGGGGCAGGAATATACCCTCGAAAAGCAGATCGTCATGAGATTGAGATGATGTCCTCAGCTTATGGTCTTCTGAAGACCCGAGTATTCCAGTTTTCAAGAGACAAGCGCGGTGTCTCCGCCGTGGAGTTTGCGTTTGTCTTTCCGGTCATTGTCGGCTTCGTGCTGACGGTATTCTACATTGGTGTGGGCTTTTTTGGCCTGCAGCAGGCGCAGAATACGACCGAGCGTGTCGCGCGGATCGCCTATACAATGGACAATCCGACGGCGAACGACATTCAGGCTCTCGTAGCCAGCAATTTGGGGACAACACTGGCGGGAACCTTCACGCCAAATGTCCAGCTCATTGAGAAGTACGGTGAGACGTATGCGGATATCAGTATCAATTACGCATACCAGCCCACCATCCCTCTACTTCCGGAGGTTAGCTATGCTTTCACAGCGTCTTCGGAAGTTCTGATCCGTGACATACCCTAGTATCTCGATAACTGGCCGGTAGAGATCAGCTGAAGTAAGTGACAAGTCCCTGCGTGATCGGATCAGCGCATGGCTTGCCTTCAACCAAAGCTTCTCTGATTTCTCCGGCCTGCTTTTTACCGCGCTCGACACCCCATTGGTCGAAGCTGTTTACGCCCCAGAGCATGCCGCCCACGAAGACGCGGTGTTCATACATGGCGACCAGGGCGCCAAGGGTTTCCGGCGTGAAATCACGGCAGGCAAAAATCATGGATGGCTTGCCGCCCGGCAGAACCTTCTGTTTTGCGATTTCCGGTGTCAGGCCCGGCTCTTCCTTAGCAATGTCATCATCGCGATAGCCGTTTGCCAGGACTTCAGACTGAGCAAGTGCATGTGCAATCAGCGATGCAGTGCCCTTTGGTTCAGAGCCTTTAATCGTCGCGATAATGAACTCTGCGGCCAGATTGCTCGTGCCCTGGTGAAGCCATTGGTGGAAAGAGTGCTGGCCGATAGAGCCTTCACCGCCCCAATGGGCCACGATGGAGCGGGCAGGGATTGCAGTACCGTCAGGCGACACCTGCTTGCCGTTCGATTCCAGTAGCAATTGCTGCAGATAGGACGGCAGAAGACGCAGCGCGTTGGAATAGGCCAGAACCATCTCTGACTCGACGCCGCGCAGCGTCATGTTCCAATAGTCAATCAGCGCAAGACGCACCGGAATATTCGTCTTGAGGTCTTCTGTACGGAAATGCTCGTCCATGGCGTGCGCGCCAGACAAGAGCGCTTTGAACCAGTCGGACCCAAACGCGATGACGCAGCTGAGAGACCCGGCCGACCATAAAGAGAAGCGTCCACCAATACTGTCTGCCATGCCGAACAGCTGGTCTGACTGAATGCCGAGCCATTCATTGGCTTTATCCGGATTGGCTGTGACGATGGCCAGATGTGATGACCATTTCTCGCCGAGGCTTTTCTTTAGCCAGTCACGCGCGCGATCGAGATTGTATTTGGTCTCTTCTGTAGAGAAGGACTTGGAAATGCCGATGACCAGCGTCGTGGCAGGATCGATTCCGTCTAGTGCGCGCTCCAGATCCATCGGATCGATGTTGGAGGCAAAACGCACGTCAATTGCGCCCAGATGGGTCTGCGAGAACGCGTCATAGAGCAGGCGAGGGCCGAGGTCGGACCCGCCAATCCCGATATGCAGAACGGTCTCGATACCCCGCAGGACTTTGCCGTCGCGGACCTTTTCGGCAAAGGCCATGACAGGTTCAAGAGACGCCTGAATGTCCTCAGCCGGTCCGGTCGCCTTTTCCGGCGGGACGCGCAGCGCCCAGTGCATGACAGCTCTGTCTTCGGACACATTCACATGCGCGCCGCTAAACATGCGGGAAATGTCGTCAGAGATTTTGCGTTCTGCTGCAAACTCCAGAAGTGCAGCATCTGCTTCGGCATCCAGCTTCTGGCGCGCCAGATCAATGTGCCATCCACAAGCATCCAGCGTTTCGCCGGAACGAGCAGCGGCTAGTGTGGTCAGATCCAGACCGTCAAGTCGCGCAGCGTGAGAGTGAAGCTCGGAAACCAAGTTTAATCCTTTCGGTTTTTCTACTCTGACCAAAGGAAACTTCAGCGCAGAAGTAAAGCTGTCGGCTCGCATAGGAGGGCTGCAAGATCGAACAATTGCTTAATTGATGGGTTCCATAATCAGGAAATGTATAACTGCTGGGCTAAGCTCGCGCTTTCGCGTGAAGATTCAAGGGGTGCGCTCACGTGCGTTTGAATGAGCTGCGCGGGGCGGTTGAACTTGCGCCGTAGCTATGGTCTGGAAGCGCTAAAAATCGCCGCATGACCGAAAATTAAAGATGACACATGCGTCAAATTTCGGCATTTTGGCACTGAGAACGGTTTTCAGAATTATGGATCGGGGAGGTCTGATTTTCTGAAGTTCCAACCAAATTCGATGAAGAGAGAGATATTTATAATGTCACAACAGCGACAGATTTTGCCGCGCTCCCTCGCTATTCCGAAGTCATTCAAGAATTTTGATTTCGGCAGCCTGTTCTCAGCCTTTCTGTATCCGGCACTCGGCATCATTGGCATGACAGCAGCAATCATTTCGGGCCTTCTGATGGAAAGCGTTCAGCTCCATTGGTATTACGCGCCTATCGTTGTTGGCGTGATCGCGCTGACAGTGTTCATCTGTAATATTGGTATTGGAGGTCTTCACCGCGTCTGGCAGCACAAAGCAGGCGAGCTGAAAGCACCGGCGCAGCTGATCGTCATGATCAACGTGCTGATCGCGATGCAGGGCTCCATCAAAGACTGGATCAACTACCACTCACAGCATCACCGGTTTGCAGACCAGCCGGGCGATCCGCACAATCCGTTTGAAAGCAAGCGTTGGGCATGGGTTGGCTGGATTCTGTTCCGCGACGAGAAAGACCTGAAGCGTCCTATGCCGCTCTGGCTGAAGAACAACGTGATCATTCGCGTGTGTGACAAGAACTACAACCTGTTGGCTGCCGTCGTGCACTTCCTGCTTCCGGCGATCATTTACGGTATTGTCTGGATGGCGGGCGGTGATCTCATCATCACGCTTCTGATCCACGCATCTGTCGTAATCGGCCGCGCGATCCAGTTCCACGCAACAGTTCTGGGCATCAACGTGTTCGGCCATCTGGAGATGCCGAAATGGTTCACCTATTTCCTGGCATTGCTGACAGGCGGCGAAGCCTTCCATGATCACCACCATGATCAGCCGGTTTCCATTCTGCACCTGCCTCGTACAGGCTTCTGGAACCGTATCTTCGATTATAACGGGACGTTCTTCCTTGTTATGGAGAAGCTCAAACTGGCGCGTAACTTCACCATCGCGCCTCAGTTTGCGACGGTGAAGGCGAAAGCCTGATCCTTCCGGACGCCAAAGACTTCAAGATGAGCCCTGCTATCCCAGCAGGGCTTTTCTTTTTTCTGCGATGCCGTTCAGCTTGGCCTCGAACAGAGACCAGTCATCATTATCAACGATGGCAGACCAGAGGGTTTCGATTTCGTCGATCAAAAGCGTTTCCGGAGAAGGGCGCTGGAAGTAAGGGTGTGCCAGTCGTTCCGGGCGATCATCTTTATAGTGGCGCAGATATTCGCGCACAGTTCCAAAGTCTTCGCGGGTGTAGAGCTCCGCTGATGGGCTGTTATTTGCGCGCGTTTCGCTCTTCTCCCCGCAGAACCAGTCAAAGAAGAACTGATGCCACGGCACCTGGCTTTGCGTCATCCAGCCGAACAGCTCGGTCAGGAAGTTGAGATCGGTCTCCAGATGTTCAGGCAAAAGCCCCAGCTGGAAGAAGGTGTGGTCCCGCAGCGCTGTCTGGTAGGCCAGCTCAAAGGCGCCAAGGCTTTCGGACAGGTCTTCAGCTTCCGCGACCAGCGTGAGCGCGCCAGCCAGTTGTTGCAGATTCCATATCGCGGCCTGCGGCTGGCGGCCAAAGGCATAGAGCCCCCATTCATCAAAATAGGCTGCCGTGAACTTCGGGTCGGAAACGGGCATGAAGCGATAAGGACCGAAGTCGAAGGTCTCGCCCGTCACGACCATATTGTCGGTATTCATGACGCCGTGCACGAATCCGGCAGCCATCCAGCTTGCGACCATGTTCGCTGTCCGCTTCGTGATTTCGGTCAGAAGCAAAGGCGCGAGCTCTGCTGCAGGGGCTGGGTCGATCTCGGCAAAGAAGTGGGTCCTGCAGTAGTCCAGCAATGTCTCCATATTCGCCGCATCTTTGTAAAAGGCGAGGCGCTGGAATATCCCAAACCGGACATGTGTTTTTTGAACGCGTACCAGAACAGAGGACCTGGCAGGGCTCGGTTCATCGTTTCTGTAGAGCTCCTCGCCCGTCTCGATGAGGCTCAAAGTCTTTGATGTAGGCACATGACTTGCTTCAAGCATTTCTGTTGCAAGTACTTCACGAACACCACCTTTTAGTGTGAGACGCCCGTCTCCGCTGCGTGAATGCGGCGTCTGGCCGCTACCTTTAGTGCCTAAATCATAAAGTTGATCATGTTCATCATGCAGCTGCGCATAGAGGAAGCCACGCCCGTCACCGATTTGCGGATTGTAAGAACGAAACTGATGGCCGTGATACCGTATGGCGAGCGGTTTGGGCTGATTTTCCGGCAAAGGCGCAAATCTACCGAAGTGATTCAGCCAGTTTTTGGGCGAAAGACTATGTAGAATAGTCTTATTCAGTACGCGATTGTTGCGATATCGCAACACCAGATCTGGAAAATTCGCAGGCTCTACTGCATCTGCGAAATCATTTCCAAGTGCAGTAAAGGGAGTATTTGACTTCATTTTAAACTGTATTTCCCACGGCTTATTCAATTATACTTGAAAATTATTCTGCTTATTCTCAAGAAGAATAATGCGTTTCATATTTTAGAACTGAGTTCCAAGTCAAGTTGTGCGGTGCAAAACATATTCGGCCTTTCCAAGATTTAATCCCGGCATACTCTTCATCCTCGAACGTCCCGAAAAGTGGGCGATATCAGAGTTTTATACTCAAGAATTACGAGGGAGAGAAATGCGAGACTTTTCTAAACTTTTGCTTGGTGCATCTGCAGCAGCGTTGCTTATCGGCAGCCCGCAAGCCTTTGCACAGGACGAAGAAGCACGTCAGACAACAGTTGTTGTAACGGGTTCCTTCATTGCGGGTACGCCGGAAGATGCGGCGCTGCCTGTAGATGTACTGTCTGCTGAAGACCTTCAGCTCGAAGGTAATCCGCGCATCGACGAGCTGATCCGTAACCTGGGGGTATCCTCCGGTGTTGATGGTCAAACGAACCAGTTTGGTTCTAACGGTATCGAAGGTACATCAAACATCAACCTGCGCGGTCTTGGTCCTGCACGTACACTCGTGCTGATCAATGGTCGTCGTCAGACATATTCTCCGTTTGGTATCGGCGAGCAGGCACAGCTCTTCGTTGACACAAACAACATTCCATCTGCGGCAATTGCTCGTGTGGAAGTTCTGAAAGACGGCGCGGCCGCTCTTTACGGTTCTGACGCGATTGCTGGCGTTGTGAACTTCATCACAAATGACAGCCTTGATGGTTTCGCTGTTAACGGCAGCTACCAGACGTTCGAAGGCACAGACGGCGAGTATAACCTGTCTGCGTCTTATGGCTGGCAGGGCGAGAATTCGAGCTGGGTTACAACAGTCAGCTATGACTTCCGTTCAGAAGCTTCCAACCTCGACACCATCGGCACACCGCTGATCACTGAAAACGAAGTCGCAGGTTATTCGTCTCTGTCTAACCCGGGCCGTTATGTTGTTATCGGTGCAACTGGTACGCCAATCGGCACACATGTCGATAATGGCTGTCTTGATGTTGGTGGTCAGCTTCACCCGACAATCGGTGATTGCCGATTCCAGTTCACTCAGTTCGGCAACCTCGTTGAGGAAGAAGAGCGTCTGAACATCTTCTCCGAGTTCAATACAACGCTCGCGAGCGGTATCGATCTTCATCTTGAAGCGCTTTACGCATCGACAGAAGTCCCAAGCTGGAAGACGTCTCCGTCTTACCCGCCTCAGGTTCTGACAAGCCAGTTCGTGCCAGCGTCGCACCCTGGCTATCAGTCGTACATCGCAGCAAACCCTGGCACGCCGCTTGATGCTGGCATTGGTGCACTCTTCATCGGTCGTGTATTCGGCTGGGGTGGTAACCCGGGCACAGCGAGTGGGTCTGGCGAAGGGTATCGTGACTATGACACGCTACGCCTTGCTGGTGATTTGACCGGCGAATTCGAGAACGGCATCTCCTGGGATGTTGGTCTTGGTTACTCCCAGACAACAGCTGAACGTGCGAGCCCTGATGCCTACATTGTGGGCCTGACCGCAGCTCTGCAAGGCTTTGGTGTTTGTACAGACCCTGTGACCGGTTTTGACCCTGCAACAGGCACACAACCATTCGCAGCGGGTTACACAGGTTCCCTGACTGCGGGCGCAGGTGCTTGTGAGTACTACAACCCGTTCTCTAACGCGATCCCGGCTGGTGCAATCACAGGCACAGCGAATCCAGGCTATGATCCATCCGTTGCGAACTCCGCAACGCTGGCTGACTGGCTGATTGACGGTAATGGTATCGAAGCAGAAACAAGCCTTCTGACATTCGATGCCGTTCTTTCCGGAACGAGCAGTGTTCAGGCTGCTGGCGGCGCGGTTGGCTGGGCTGCAGGCATGCAGATCCGTCGTGAATCTTACAAGGTTGATCCATTTCCGATCACTGACCTTGCGATCACTCCAGGCCCATCCGGCAATGGTCCATTCTCATTCCTAGCGGGTACAAACCAGTTTGATGAGAGCCAGACAATCTACGCTCTGTTCGGCGAACTTCAGGTTCCTCTCTTCGAAGACCTCGATGTTCAGCTCGCTATGCGTTACGAGGATTACGGCGGCGAAGTCGGTTCGACATTCGACCCGAAATTCGCAGCGCGCTGGCAGGCAACTGATCAGATCACAGTCCGTGGTTCGGCTCAGACCTCTTTCCGTGGTCCGTCCCTGAACCAGCTGTCTGGCCGTGCAACGACGCTTCAGTTCATTGCGCCGACATCCGCATTTAAAGCGGTTGATACATTCGGTAACGCGAACCTGAACCCTGAATCTGCATTCAGCTACAATATCGGTGCTATCTTCGAGGAAGGTGGTTTCTACGCATCTGCCGACCTTTATAGCTTCGATTTCACTGATCCGATCATTGTGGAAGACCACAACCCGATCGTGAACGCAGCTGTTCAGGCTCTGTCTACGGCGACAACAGACGATGACGGAATCCTGAACCGTATCCAGTTCAACGATCCGACGGCACCGTCTGCGTCTACGATCTCTCGTATCGAAACGAACATCATCAACGGCCCGGACATCGAAACATCTGGTATTGACCTTCGTGTCGAGAACACATGGTTCGGTATGCCAAACGGTGGTGAGTTCACACTCGGTGGTGAAGCCACTTACATCTTCAACTATGAAGTTGGTGACTTCCTCGTCGAAGACCGTACGATCACCGGTGGCGATGTGGTTGGCCAGTTCAACCGTTCGAACTTCCTCCGCTCTCTGCCGCAGTGGAAAGCGAACCTGTTCGCGAACTACAACTTCGACGCACCATGGGGTAACAACAATGTTCGTGCGGTTCTCCGCCACATCACGTCTTATGACGATGAGCGCGGCGACATTACACCGCTGAATAATCGTGATGACTCCGAGATCGATTCTCAGACGACTGTTGATCTGTTCTACACAACAGAAGTTGGCGAGAACCTGAACTTCGGCCTGTCTGTTGTGAACGTCTTCGACGAAGATGCTCCATCTGCACAGTTCGATCTTCCTTACGACCCGTACACACACAACCCGTTCGGTCGTACGGTTAAAGTAAGCTTCGGTGCTCGCTTCTAATTGATCGACATCCGGTTCATCCGCTCCGAAAGGCGCGGGTGAACCAAATTCTCCATGTTAAGATATGACTCAGGCACTCCTTCGGGAGTGCCTTTTTTCATGTCCGGATCAGAGCGAGCCGAGCGCGTTGCCGACAATCTCGCCAGCGTTTGCGATAGCGTCGCGGGCCGGTACAGAAACAGCCGTCAAATTCATGAAGCCGTGGACCATGCCAGGGTGTTCTTTCACCGTCACAGGCACACCTGCGGCTGCCAATTTATCGGCATAGGCGCGACCTTCCGCATTGAGCGGGTCCCAGCCGCACAGAACGACATGCGCAGGCGGCAGGCCTTTGAAATCGGCCTCCGGCGAGAATAGAGGAGAGACTCGAATATCCATCGCGTCGGCATCCTCACCTTCGCCGACATAGCTTGTCTTGAAGAAGTCAAACAGGCCGGGCGAGATGAAGAAACCTTCCTGAAAGGTCAGGCCGCGCGATTTAATGTCCACGAATTGGACGAGCGGATAGAGCAGGAGCTGGAAGGCTGGCTCGTTTCCGCCGCGCCGGACCATTTCCTGGCTGACGAATGCGGCAAGGTTTCCGCCCGCGCTATCACCAGCAACGGCGACGCGGTCCGGATCGATGGAGAAGTCCTTGGCGCGGCGAAGCAGCCAGTCATACGCGGCGATGGCATCGTCGTGTGCGCATGGGAATTTGTGCTCCGGTGCAAGCCGGTAATCGATCGAGATGACCCGGCACCGCGAGGCATGCGCCAGCCGGATGCAAATCATTTCATGGCTGTCGAGGTCGCCGACGACAAATCCGCCGCCATGGAAGAAGAGAATGGCCGGTTGCTGGCCGATCCCCGCCGCCAATGGCGTGTAGACGCGGGCCTTTAGCGGGCCTTCAGCGCCGTCGACGATGATATTGTCCGTCTGTGCAAGCTGGGGCGCATCGCTCTCGACAGATCGAGTGCTGCGATAAAAGCTCTGGCGCAGACGATCAGTCGTTTCTTTCCAGTCCGCTTTGGAAAAATCCGTGAGTGTGAAATCCGGTTTGAACAGGTCAGGCAGTTTAAAAGAGTTCAGAAAAGCCTGCAGGGTCGGATCGATAGGCATGGGTATCTCTCACAAGCGGACGAATTGTCTGCTTACGAAAGTGAGGTGCTGCACCCTAAAACACAAGTGGTAATAATTCGGATCAGAACGGACGAATGAGCCTGTGCATCAGCGCGTAATGAACTGCCTCAGTTCGGGACCGGACGCCGATACGCTTCTTGGCCATTTCGACATGGCGGTTCACGGTAGGTTCTGCGATTTTCAGGAGCTGCGCCATCTCCCAGTCCGTTTTGCCTTTGGAGGCCCAGTAAAGAACCTCAAGCTGACGGTCTGTCAGATCTACCGTGTCGCGGACCTCTGCAGCTTCGCCATCCTCGGCAGCTTTTCTATAGGCGTATCGATAGAGCTCGTGTCCCGCTGCGTCGAGGAGACGACGCGTTCGCGGATCCTTGCAGATTTCGACGCCCCAGAAACCCGTGAAACCGATCCTGCCGTTCATGCCATAAAAAGGCGACACCAGGCCGTCCTTCATATTGTGCTCGGCAGCGATGGAGAACACATCCTTCTGCTCGCGGGTGACGGCCTTGTGTTTTACATCGCCCCAGTAAAAGCCGGCTTCGGTACGGGGGACGTGTTGAACCACAACATCATGCTCGGCGAGGTTCAGTTTGCGATACCGTGTGAGGTATTCGCCATCCCGCTTGCCGAACATGCGGCCGATAAAAGGGGAGCTGTCATTTGTCGGGGCGCGTAACTCCAGGCAGGAGACAACTTCAACGCCGTAGGGAGTCGCCAGCTCGAGAAGTGCATTTTCCACTTCATCATAGCTCGCGCCTTCGTCGATCAGGTCCCAGAAACGTCCCTCGAGCATCACACCCTCCGTGCGCAGATTGATAGCATTTCACCCAGAGGCTTTCTATCAATTGAAAAGTGCCCAGCTTGTATATGCGACTTAAAGTAGTCCTGTAATGCAAAAACGCGCGAATTTCTTCGCGCGTTTCCGGAATTCTGGTCTGAAATGGTGCGCTTTATCAGCGCGGTGCCATCACCATGATCATCTGGCGACCTTCGAGCTTTGGCTCGAGCTCGACCTTCGCGACCTCATCAAAGTCCGTCCTCACCTTGTTCATGAGTTCCATGCCGAGGTGTTGGTGGGCCATTTCACGGCCGCGGAAGCGGAGCGTGATTTTGACTTTGTCGCCGCTTTCAAAGAAGCGGTTCATGGCTTTGGTTTTGACCTCGTAATCGTGCGTGTCGATATTCGGACGCATCTTGATTTCTTTGAGGTCTGCGGTGCGTTGTTTCTTACGAGCTTCAGCTTTTTTCTTTTGCTCGTTAAACCGGAGCTTGCCGTAGTCGAGAATCTTGCAAACCGGAACTTCCTGATTAGGCGACACTTCAACAAGGTCCAAACCGGCTTCCGACGCAGCTTCGAGCGCGGCAGCGATTGGCATTTCCCCTTGTTTGTCTCCGTTTTCATCAATCAGAAGGACGCGTGAGACTCGAATGTCCTCATTGATACGCGGTCCGGATTTTTGCGGCGGCTTAGCCGGCATTGGTCGACGTGCTATGGCAGATGCTCCTATTATTATTACTGCTGGAAAGAATATGACCGATCTGGCGGAAAATTCAAGTTTTCGGCAGGACGTCAAGGCCTAAAATAGCCTGTTTCACGTCGTTCAGGCTCACATTTTCCAGAATATCGGATTCTACCACGATCACATTGCTGCCGCGTGGGCGTGCAAGGTCAGGACTCGACTCGCTCGTTGCGAACAGAGCGACCCCCGGAGAGCCCGCCAGAGTGACCATATGCATCGGACCCGTATCATTGCCGATTGCCAGCGTTGCATGACGCCCGAGCGCTGCTACCTGGAAGAGGTCGGTCCGTGTGCAGAGCGATTTCGCCCCCGGCACACCGCGCGCCACCATATTGCCGATCTCGCTCTCTGCCTTGCCGCCAATCACGACTGGCGTAATGCCCGCTTCGGACAGCCATTTAGCGATTTCGAGATAGTTCTCTTCCGGCCAGCGCTTGGCGACGCGGTGCGCAGACGAGCCTGGAATCAGCAGGGCATATGGCCCGCGCAGTGAGAAATAAGCCGGCTGCAGACGAGGCGGATTGCCCAGCGTCGACTCCAGCCATTCAAAGTCTTCCATCGGCACATCGCCGAACTCATACCCGCCAGCAGGACCAACACCCGCAATCGAGATCTGCTCGGCCAGACGCTCTATCGAGTGCATCTCATTGCGATAAGGCGTGTTGTGGGGGAACTGACAGCCCTTGGAAACACCCGACCAGAGCGGCGGGCGCGGGCGCAGCGCCTGATAATAATTGCTGGTGCGGCCGGAATTCTGCAGATCGTAGACAATGTCATACTTCTCGGCGCGAAGACGGCGCAGCATGCGTGTCGTGCTGGAGGTATCCTTTGGGCGACCATCCGTCTCGACACGGTCGAAATACGGGCAGGCCTTGGCAAACTGTTCGAAAGGCGGAGTGGTGAGCAGGGTGATCTGAGCAGACGGGTGGTGATCGCGGATCGCGCGCATTGCGCCCATCGCCAGCACGAAATCACCAAGCGCACTCAGCTTGATGATCAGCACTTTCGTCGCGCTCTCACCCGGATTTTCGATGACCTTCGCCATCAGTTCGGCCCCTCTTGCATCACCCTGTCATACACAGCGAGTGTTTTTTCCTGAAGCAGCGCCGTGGAAAAATTGTTCCGCGCCCAGTTTTGCGCCGCCGCAGAGAGACCAGACAGGTCTTCTGCTGACATTTCAAGCCATTGCCGGATGGCTTCGGAAAGGGAGGCGGCATCATCGGGCTGAACGAGCCAGCCGGTCTCGCCCGGAATCACCGTTTCGCGCTGTCCGCCATGGTCTGATGCAATCACCGGCTTGCCCATAGCCTGAGCCTCAACGGCGACGCGGCCGAAGGCTTCTGGACGTTTGGAAGGCGCAAGCACCATGTCTGACGCAGCATAAAGAGCAGGCATGTCTGTGTAATGACCTGAAATTCTAACGAATTCGTCAATATCTGAGTTACCAATCGCATTTTTGAGGTCGGCAACATACTCGTCTCGGCCCTGCGCATCGCCAAACATCACAAACCGTGTGCCAACAAGCGCCTCTCGCGGAAGGAGTGACAGCGCCTCGATCAGCACTTTCTGGCCCTTCCAGTCGGTCAGCCGGCCGGGCAGAATGGCTAGGCGCTGGCCATCCGGCGCATGCTCGGCGCGAAGGGCAGATATTCTGGCGCTGTCGATCACAGCCGGATCAAAGCTTTCAAGGTCCACGCCGCGCTGGATGACGACGAGCTTCTCATCCGGCACGCCGTGCACAGCCTTCACATGGTCTGCGATATAATAGGAGTTGGCGATCACAATTTCGCCGCGTGCCATCACCGAATTATAGAGCGTCTTGGGCGCCGATGTGCCGCCATATGCGCCATGATAGGTCGTCACGTGATGCGCGCCCGTCGCCTTGGCGGCCCAGAGCGCGCTCCACGCCGGGGCACGTGACCTCGCATGGACAATATCGACCTTCTCACGCCGGATAATATCAATCAGCGCTTTGCGGTTCGCCCAGAGCTTTGCCGGTGATTTCGATTTCACCGGCAGCCTGATCAGCTCTCCGCCCAGCTCGGCGAGTTCGGCTTCCATGCGCCCGCCCTGACTGACGACGATAGACCGGCAGCCTGCTTTCACCAGCGCCTGCGTAATCTCAAGCGTTGTTCGCTCTGCGCCGCCTGCATCAAGCTCGGGAATGACTTGCAGGACGGTGAGGCCAGGCTTAACCAAGATATGAAGACCCTAAAGACACGACCTGAAATGAGGCCTGATATGCCGACACTGACACGCGCCGATGGTGAAACACTTGCCTACACGAAGATTGAGCGCTCTGCCAACTCACCAACGCTTGTCTGGCTCTCCGGCTTCAACTCCGACATGGCAGGCTCCAAAGCCATCGCCGTAAAAGAGCTCGCTGAGGCTGAAGGGCTTGGATATCTGGCGTTTGACTATTTCGGCCATGGCGAAAGCTCGGGCGACTTCGCCAAGGGCACGATTTCGCGCTGGCGGGAGGATTGCCTCACCGCGATTGATGAGCTTTCCGACGGCCCGCTCATCCTGATTGGCTCGTCTATGGGCGGGTGGATGTCTCTGCTCTCGGCCAAGGCCCGAAAAGAGCGCGTTGTCGGCATGGTGCTGATCGCGCCTGCGCCGGATTTTACCTCCAAGCTGATGTGGCATGATCTGCCCGAAAGCGCCCGCAAGGAGATCATGGAAAAGGGGATGTGGATGCGCCCGACCCCTTATGGCGAGCCATACCCGATCACCCGGTCGCTGATTGTTGATGGCGCGCAATGGTCGGTTCTGGATGACCCGATTGACCTCTCCGTGCCCGTCACCATCATTCAGGGCAAGGTCGACCCGGATGTGCCATGGACCCACGCGCTGAAAGTGCAGGATGCGCTCGCCTCGGCCGATGTGGAGTTCATCCTGATTAAAGACGGCGAACACCGCCTCTCGTCGGATCAGGATATCCAGCGCCTCATGATGGAGGTGAAACGTCTGGTCCGGAAGGTCGGGTGATGGGGGTGTCTGGCGCACTTCGTTCCTCAGTACGCCCTACGGGGTTGTTGGTGGCATTCATGGCCGCGCTGATGCTTGCTTTTGGCGCGTGCTCTCAGTCGGACACGGATAATGTGCCGGAGGAGCCGCCCGTCGATTTTCCTTACGAGCTAACCATAGATTCAACGATATTGGAGTACCGTCGCCACGAGCGGGGCATAGATGTGGAGCTTTATCGCCTTTCTGTTCCTGGCGATGCCTATCGTCGTTTACATCGTGAATTTGGTTCCCGTTTAAGCGATGGACAATTTACATCCCGTGTCCTGTATCTTGCCCTCTATTTGCAGGATGGCGAGCTTCATCTCCCGCATGACGTTTTGGACGAATGGGTTAACGCCCGGATATTCGTCACGTTGATAGGCGTTGATGATGAATACACCGCTCGTATTCGCCGAGGAGAAGAAGTCGGTCCGAACGAAGTTCTTCCAACGGAGCCGTTTGAAGGCGAACTCATTGAAGATGAATATGATGTGTTCCAGTCAGACCGCCAATTGGGACGTCGTTTTCTCTGGAATTCAGAAAAATACGGTGAAATCAGACTCACCTGCGACCGGAGTGCTATTGCTCTTGCGCGAGGGGAGTTGCGCGCCGGAAGCTGCTCTGCGCACTTCCTCGCGCGACCATTTTTGTTGCTTCAAATCAATTTGCCGATCCAGCAAATCCAGAATTGGGAGACCATTACAGATGATGTATTGGCTCTTTTAGACGAATGGGACCTGCGTGAAGTAGAGTGAGTCTCTCTGGTGCACGTCGTTCCTGAGACATGTGTTGAATATTTGTCGGGTCCACTCCGTTTGACCCGACCTACAGCGTTGTCATCCCGGGCGAAGACCCGGGACCTAGCAAATGGCGTGATGGTGTTTCTGGGTCCCGGATATGCGTTCCGCATTCCGGGATGGCAGTATTGCTTTCAGCCGCCGGCGATGGAATGGTTTCAATCTGAAGTTTGACGCCGCATTTGAGTGTGACCGGGCGTGAGGGGCCGCAAGATGTTCTTGAAAAGCCTTATTCTGTTGATGTCGCTTTATTCCATGAACGAAGGCGGCGTCGCTGAGAGGACCTCGCAGGCTGAGCGAGCCATTGTTCAGAGGATGCGGGGCGGATGTGGCGAAGATACTGAATGCCTGATCAGAAGGTTTCAGGAGAATGTCATACTTACGATCGGGGTGATACGAGCATCGGCACTTTCTGATGCTGCCTGTGTATTCTGTGATCTGGATAAGTATCGATTCGAGTGTTCATCGAGGCAGGTAACCGCAGTGGACGGACCGCCACGAGCTCATTTGGCAGACTTAGTAGAATCAGGTGGCGTTGAAGTTTCGAACTTGCCTGCGAGAGGTCTTTTCGACTCTTGGTGGGCAGTGGTAGGCGCGGCTCAGACCTTTTGTCAGCCAGATCGCTATTTTTACGTCTATATCGACGAGGCCCTATATTCTTGGTGGGATGCCTACGAGTACTATGTCCAGCAAGCTGAGTTTCTGACGATATACTTCCCACAGAAGTATTTTCTTATTGAGCTGCCAAATGGGGAATTACATCTCGTATGTTATTACCATGCTGTTGAGCAAAGTTTGTCAGGTGAAGAAACGTGCCGTCAACAGGCATCGAGCCGCACTGGCCTCAATCGATTTCTGTATGGGGTTTGGACCGGCCGGGAGCTGTTTCGATAGCTCGCGAAACTCAGTTTTGCCGTGGGGCGTACTGAGGGACGAAGTGCGCCAGAAAGAACACGCTACTATTGTCTTCCCGGGCGAAGACCCGGGACCTAGCAAATGGCGTGATGGTGTTTCTGGGTCCCGGATATGCGTTCCGCATTCCGGGATGACAGTATTGCTTTCAGCCGCCGGCGATGGAATGGTTTCAATCGGAAGTTTGACGCCGCATTTGAGTGTGACCGGGCCTGAGGGGCCGCAAAATGTTCTTGAAAAGCCTTATTTTGTTGATGTCGCTTTATTCCATGAACGAAGGCGGCGTCGCTGAGAGGACCTCGCAAGCTGAGCGAGCCATTGTTCAGAGAATGCGGGGCGGATGTGGCGAAGATACTGAGTGCCTGATCAGAAGGTTTCAGGAGAATGTCACACTTACGATCGGGGTGGTGCGAGCCGCGGCGTTTTCTGATGCCGCTTGTGTGTTCTGTGATTTGGATAAGTATCGATTCAACTGTTCGTCGATGCGGGAAGTCGCAGTGGACGGACCACGACGAGCTGAGATGGCAGACGCAGTAGATGCCGGTAGCGTTGAAGTTTTGAATTTGCCTGCGAGAGGCTATTTCGAAGTTTTTTGGGCGGTATTGGGGGCGGCTCAGACCTTTTGTGAGTCAGACCGCTATTTTTACGTCTACATCGACGAGGCTCTATATTCTTGGGAGCGCGCTCGCGAGTACTATATTCCGCAACCTGGCTTTTTGACGATATATTTTCCGCAAAAGTATTTGCTGATTGAGCCGCCAAATGGCGAATTACATCTGGTATGTTTTGACCATTCTACTGTGGGAAATTCGCCAGGTGAGGAATCATGCCGTCAACTTGCATCGAGCCGCACTGGGTTCAATCGATTTCTGTATGGGGTTTGGACCGGCCGGGAATTGTTCCGATAGCCTTGCTGGCAATCAGAAACCCTGCGTCGCTGAAGTGCGCCCGAAACACCTACTCCACGACGAAGTCGAAATACGTGTCCGGGTAGGGTTCATCGGCGAGCCAGAAGTGCCACCATTCTTCTTCAAGCGCATTAAAGCCTGCCTCTACCATCAGGCGCTGTAACAGCATGCGATTGGCGCGCGCTTTGGCGGACGGGCGCGGGTCTGACGGGTGGGAGAGTGTATCGAACAGGTCATAGGAAGAGCCCATGTCGAGTTCTTCGCCGGTGGAAAGATCGATGAGTGTGAGGTCTATCGCGCTGCCGCGTGAATGGCCGGAGCGTTCGGCGATATAGCCGCGTTCGAACAGCTCATCCTTGGGTACATTCGGATAGTAATCTGCCTGCCGCGCGATATCCTCAGGGTCTGCGGCCCAGGCTGCAAAATCGGAGACGGCACGCTGCGGGCGATAGCAGTCAAAGACTTTCAGGCCGAGGCCGAAGCCAGACAGCGCTTCCTGAACCGAAGCCACAGCCTCTGCCGCCTCAACCGAGAGAATGCAAAGCGGGGCCTCATAGCCATTGATGGGGCGACCGACGAAATTCTCATCGGTGAAATAGCGGATTTCCGTCGCGATGCCGGGCACGGCATCTGTGATGGAGACAAAACCGTCAGGGCGGGGCGGCTCCTGCGCGCTGGAGCAGGCGGCAAGGCCGAGCGTCAGCCCGAGCGCGAGAAATGTTGGTTTTAACGACACAGGCACGAGCGCTTAGTTACGGTTGTTGCGCGCGGCGTCTTCGATGGTATCGCCAGCTTCGCCGAGATCACGGCCAATGCCTTCAACTGTATTGCATGCTGCAATCGTCAGCGTGATGAGTGTGAGGGCTGCGAGCTTCATCCAGTTTTTCATGCGTCTCTCCGATACAGATACGCTGGATATATTGGCGCGTGCGCGGCGGCTGGCAATAGAAAAACGCGCCTGCCATGGGGATGACAAGCGCGTGCAGTTTGGAAGGAACGGGAAATTCCGTAGAGGGGTTTAGTTAGCAGCGTCCTGAATGGTCTCGCCTGCTTCTTCGACATCCTGACCGGCACCATCAATTGTGTTGCACGCTGTCAGGGCGAGGGCGAAAATGCACATGCTGGCAATCTTCAGATAATTCTTCATGTCTTTCTCCAGTGCTGAGCGGATCAGTTGATGGAGAAGAAATGCGCTGGCGGAATGAAGGTTCCGCACCAAGGCGTGTTTTAGTTGAGTTTTTTCTGATCGACCGGTTTGGCCGGTGTCGCGGCTTCGGGCAGAGGGACAGCAGAGACGCCGTCCTCAATCAGCTCTTTGGCTTCTTCGAATGTGGTCTCGCCCCAGACGGGTTTGGCCTCTGCCTCGCCTTCATGCATGGCGCGGGCTTTCCTGGCAAAATCCGAGCCGACATATTCGTGCGTGGAGGCGATGTGGTCGCGCACGGCGCGCATCATCTCGGCCATTTTCTGGTCAGGCGTGGAAGCGGCAGCAGGCACGGCGTCGCCGCGCTTTCTGGTGCCGCTCACCGATGGCGCCATGATTTGCTTCTTCACATCAGCGCTGCCGCATTCGGGGCAGGTGACGAGGCCCTTCTCCTTCTGTTGGTCAAACGCATCCGAGCCTGAGAACCAGGCTTCGAACGGGGACTGACATGACAGACATTGAAGGGCGTATTTAACCATGGCGGTGTCGTTTAAGCTTGTGACAGAAGCGGGTCCAGCTTGCCTGCGCGTTCCAGCGCAAACATCTCATCGCAGCCGCCAATATGGTCGTCATTGATGAAGATTTGCGGGTATGTGCTACCGCCATTTGCGCGCTGGATCATTTCCTGACGCTTTTGCGGGTCCATACCAGCGTCGACATGCGTGTACTTCACGCCTTTTTTGTCGAGCAGCGAGAGGGCGCGTGTGCAGTACGGGCAGAACTGACGCGTATAGATTTCAACCTTGGCCATAACAATAATTCTCCGATCGCGGACTTATATAGTCGGATTTGCGGGCGCTACAACGCGGGCAAATGTCACGACATCCAGATTGGACGGTCGCGCCCGTTGAAGTGTGCGTGCGCAGGCCGTGAGTGTGGCGCCCGTTGTGTAAACATCATCCAGCAGAATAATGCGCTTTCCGGCAATGCGTTCCGTGCCGCGTTTTGTCAGCTGGAAAGCCCCTGCCACATTGGCGCGGCGCTGGCGGGCATTGAGATGACCCTGACTGGGCGTCGCCTTCACACGGCGGATGCAGAACTCGTCATAGGGCAGGGATAGCTTGTCTTTCAGGGCGGCTGCCAGCCATCCGGCCTGATTGAAGCCGCGCATGGCAAGGCGGCGCGAATGGATCGGCACAGGGATAACAAGGTCAGCGGTGGTGAGCACATCGCCTGCGGCAGATGTCAGGAACTCTGCGAAGACAGACAGTCCGTTCCGGTTGCCACGGCGTTTGAGAGAGAGGACCAGCCGGCTGGTGATATCATCATAGACAAGCGCAGAGCGTGCCTGATGCCAGACGGGCGGATGCGCCGCACAGGCCGCACAGATAAGCCCGTGCTCCTCGCCGCGCTCAAAGGGCAGGGCGCAGCTGTCGCAGAATGGCGGGCAGATAAAGTTCAGCTGCGCGAATTCTTCCGGCGAAAGGCGGGCATTACCGGCAAGGGAATCCCCGCTGACCAGAGACTGTCCGGGGTTCAGCCAGCCGAAAAGACTGCGAAGGCGTTCGCGGTCGACGCCTAACACCTTGGCGGATGGCACTGATCGGTCCATATCTCCAGCCATGATGCAGAACCCGACCTCCGAAGTCTTTAATCGCGCGCAAGTGCGCCGCCGCCGTGAGCGTGCCAGTGCAGGCTATCATCAGGCAGACTTCCTGAAAAAGCGTGTGCTTGAAGATATTTCCGACAGGCTGGCTTCAACAGGGCGCAAATTCGACCGTGCGCTCTGCCTTGGCGGGTATAGCACGCAGACGAAAGAGATACTCGGCCCGTTCTGTGGTGACCTGATCGAGACCGATTTTGCAAAAGGGCGCGTCGGTGAAGGCGGCGTGGTCGCGGATGAGGAATGGCTGCCTTTCAAGGATGAAAGCTTTGATCTGGTGGTGAGCCCGCTTGCGCTGCATTGGGTGAATGATCTTCCGGGCTCGCTGATCCAGATCAACCGCGCCATGAAACCGGACGGGTTCTTCGTTGGCGTTCTGGCGGGCGGGGCAAGCTTTACCGAGCTTCGCCAGTCCCTTCTGCGCGCTGAGAGCGAACTGACTGGCGGGGCAGAAATGCGCGTCTCTCCGTTTGCGGATGCAGCTGATATGTCCGCGCTTCTACAACGGGCAGGGCTCGCACTTCCGGTGAGCGACCGAGATCGGCTCACCATTCGCTATGACACGATTTTCGACGTGATGCGGGATCTTCAGGCGCTGGGAGAGACGCATGCGCCAGCGCAAGGCGTAGGGCGTCCGCTGCGCCGCGATGTGCTGATGCGGGCCGCGCAAATCTATGCGAGCGAGTTTGCTGACGCGGATGGTCGCCTGCGCGTGACGGTGGATCTGATCTGGGTGACGGGCTGGGCGCCGCATGCCTCGCAGCCAAAGCCGAAGCGTCCTGGCTCTGCGAAAGTCTCTATGGCTGAAGCGGTAGGCGCAAAAGAGCTGCCAGCGGGTGATAAAGCGGGGCGGTGATCAACCGCCCTGAGCTGCATCCCAGTCTGCGTCGAGACCTTCATACATGTCGGTCGCGGAATTGCCCCATGAAGTAATCGCCGCAATCAGGCCGATCACGATGAGCGCGCAGATCAGGCCGTACTCGATGGACGTCGCGCCGCCTTTAGCCTTGCTGAAGGAGGTAATCTTGCGTCGGGCGCTCATGCGAAACCTCCTTTTGAGGCGTAATCTTCAATGAAGCTGAAAAGCGGGATGTCTGCCTCTGGTGCAGGATAGGTTTTCAGATCGGCTGGCGCGACGAATTCAAGCGTCTGACCTTCCTGTGCAACCGGCTCTCCATCCCATTCGCGAATGAGGAAGACAGGCATCACAAGGTGGAAATTGTCATAAGCATGGGAGGCAAAAGTAAGCGGGCGCACTGCGCTTGCATGGGTCTGCACGGCCAACTCCTCCCTTAGTTCGCGTATCAACGCTATTTCCGGCGTTTCGCCGGGCTCGATCTTGCCGCCAGGGAGTTCCCAAAGCCCCGCCATAGACTTTCCTTTCGGGCGTTGAGCCAGAAGTAGGGTCTGATCCGGGTGCATGAGCACTGCCGCAGAGACGTAGAGAATTTTTCTCTCAGACATTTTCTAACAGTAAATCGTAAAGGGGGGTTGCGTTAATCTTTTCAAGTTCGGTACGCGCCGTTAATTTCTACGTAACCGTGAGTGAGGTCGCAGGTCCAGACTTTGGCGCGTCCGTCACCCATGGCGACATCCACCGTAATCTCTATGTTTTCGCCGGAAACAGCTGCTGTTGCGCGCGCCTCGTCATAGCTTTCCGCGCGTCCGCCGCCCTGGGCAACGCGCACCCCGCCAATCTCGATAACAAGTTTATCCCTGTTAACAGGTTCCAGCGATTTGCCGACCGCCATAACGATCCGGCCCCAGTTCGCATCGCTTGCAGCAAGGGCCGTCTTAACGAGTGGTGAGTTTGCGACCGCGCAGGCAATCGTTTTTGCGGAATTGTCGTTCACCGCGCCGGTAACTTCGATGCCGATGAATTTGGAGGCGCCTTCACCATCACGAACGATCTGGTGCGCAAGGTCCATAAAGACCTCTCCGATCGCGTCTGAAATCTGCTCGAAGGCTTCGTCGGATGCGGCCTGACTGATCGGCGCAGCGCCTGTGGCGAAGAGCATGACCGTGTCTGATGTCGAGGTGTCGCCATCAACGGTAATGCAGTTGAAGCTCGCATTTGTGTGGCGGGATGTAATCTGCTGGCATTGTTCCGGCGTGAGTGGCGCATCTGTGAAGATGTAGGCCAGCATGGTTGCCATGTTTGGCGCAATCATGCCGGAGCCTTTGGCGATGCCTGCGATGGAAATCGTGCGGCCAGCCACTTCGATCTGCTTGCCAGCACCTTTCGGGAAGGTGTCGGTCGTGGAAAAGGCTTTTGCCAGTTCCAGCCATGGCTTGCCCGGTTGAAGGGTTGGCCAGAGTGTTGGCAGGTGCTGCGCGATCAGGTCCGGGCGGACTGGCTCGCCGATGACGCCTGTGGCCGCGATATAGCATTCATGGCGCGGCATGCCGGTGAGAGCTTCATACGCGTCCAGCGTCGCTTCATTCTTCGCAACGCCCTTTTCAAACGTAAAGGCGTTTGAGTTGCCCGCATTGACGATGAGGGCAGAGGCTTTGCCGCCGGATGTTTCCAGCGCTTCACGGCACCAGTCCACGTCACAAGACCGCGTCAGCGAGCGGGTGAAGGCCCCGCCGCAGGAGGCGATTTCCGGAAAGTGGACGATCAGCAGATCGTCGCGCTGATACTTGTACATGCCAAGCGAGAAGGTCGCGGCGTGTACGCCATCAATGTCAGGCAGGTCCGGAAACCGTTCCGGAGCCAGCGGAGAGCGTGTCAGTTTCACTCAGTCGCCTCAGTGGTTGGAGCTGTGTCGTCAGTAGTTTCAGATTCGTCTGCCAGCGGAAGGCCAGACGGCATTTCATCCTCGACCATAAGGTCATCGAGCGATTCCGGAGCATCGCTGAAGTTTCGAACACTAATCTCCGGATCTTCGATAACCGTTTCGATGCTGGCGCGGTTGTGCAGGCGCTCCAGAACAGTGCTGATCTCGCTGAGGGTCAGAAACTCGACAATCATCGGGCGGGTTTCATCGAATGTCGGCGGCGCTTCTGTGCGGCGGTCATCAATTTTTATGATGTGCCAGCCAAGGTCGCTCTCGAACGGAGACGAGATTGCGCCAACCGCTGTTCGGTTGATGATAGACGGGAAAGGCGCGGAAAATTCTTCGGGCAGGAAATAACCGAGCAGGCCGCCTTCTGCGCTTGAGCTTCTGTCGATGGAGTGGGTAAACGCGACCTCGGCAAATTCCGCCCCGCCGCGCAGCTCCTGATAAAGTTCGTCTGCTTCTTCTTCGGTTTCCACCAGAATGTGACGGATCAGGACTTCCTCACCAAGCTGCTGGAGGGCAGTCTGCGCTTCGTACATTTCCAGAATGGCTGCATCGTCGACTTCAGCGGAAACGAGGTTCTCGATAAGGATGTTACCGAGAATACGTTCGCGGGCAGCCTGCAGACGGTGCTGGGCGTTTTCTTCCAGATGAAGACCGCGAGAGAGGGCTTCCTGCGCAAGCAGTTTCTGGTCGATCAATTGTTTCAGAATATCGGCGAAAACCGGATCGGTGGTTTCAAGACGTGTGCCGACATCAACCCGGCCCTGTGCAACGGCTTCCAGCTCGACATCGGTGGCATAGATGGGTTCACCATTAACAACGGCGGCGACGGCAGCGCTGACACGGATCGGGACACCTGCCGGGTCGGAGCTGTTTTGCTCACATGCGGCAGTTGTGAGCAGCAGGCTGCCGAATAAAGCGGCGAAAATCGTACGTTGCATGCGCGTCTGTCTTTCCTGCTTGCAGGTCATCTACATTGACACCAATTTATAGGCTACTTAAGTCATGCTCATCGCAGGGTCGAGGTCAAATCCCCGCTCGTGTGCAGAGTATGTAAAGATGTGCGTGCTATCCAAGCGGAAAGTGCGACGAACTGGTTTTGATTTATGCTTCAACTTGCAAAGAAATTATTCGGATCCTCGAACGAGCGTCAGATTAAGCCTTACCGGGCGCGCGTTCAGCGGATCAATGCGATGGAGCCCGTAATTGAAGCGCTCTCTGATAGTGCGCTCCGGGGTAAAACCGCCGAATTCAAACAAAAGCTGGCCAATGGCGCGACGCTGGACGACATTCTGGAAGAAGCGTTCGCCGTTGTGCGTGAGGCGTCGAAGCGTGCCCTTGGTATGCGACATTTCGACGTACAGCTCATTGGTGGCATGGTCCTCCACTCGGGCAATATCGCAGAGATGCGTACAGGTGAGGGTAAAACCCTCGTCGCAACGCTCCCCGCTTATCTGAATGCCCTCGAAGGCAAGGGCGTTCACGTCATCACGGTGAACGATTACCTCGCCAGCCGTGACGCAGAGTGGATGAACCAGGTTTATAGCTTCCTTGGTCTGAAGACTGGAACGATCGTTCACGGTCTTGATGATCGCCAGCGTCGTGACGCTTATGCTTGCGACATCACATACGGCACGAACAACGAATTCGGTTTCGACTATCTTCGCGACAATATGAAATACGCCCTGACCGATATGGTTCAGCGCGGTCACAATTATTGTATCGTGGACGAGGTCGACTCCATTCTGATCGACGAAGCGCGTACGCCTCTGATCATTTCCGGCCCGACAGATGACCGTTCTGATCTTTACCGTCAGGTAGATGCGATCATCCCTCAGCTGGTCGACGAGGATTATGACCTCGACGAGAAACAGCGCTCTATCGTCTTCACCGAGGAAGGTAACGAGCACATTGAGGACCTGCTGACACAGGCTGGCCTCATGGAAGGGTCTATGTATGACCCGCAGAACATCACCATTGTTCACCATGCCAACCAGGCGCTGCGTGCGCATAAGCTGTTCACGCGCGACAAGGACTATATCGTCAAAGACAAGCAGGTCATGCTGATTGACGAGTTCACAGGCCGTATGATGGAAGGCCGCCGCCTTTCAGAAGGTCTGCATCAGGCGATCGAAGCCAAAGAAGGCGTGGCGATCCAGCCGGAAAACCAGACGCTCGCGTCTATTACCTACCAGAACTATTTCCGCCTCTATAAGAAACTCGCGGGCATGACCGGTACGGCTGATACAGAAGCCGACGAGTTCATGGACACGTATGGTCTGCGCGTTTTCGACGTTCCAACAAACCGCCCGATCCAGCGTATCGATGACGATGATGTCGTCTACCGGACTGCTAAAGAGAAATACAAAGCGATCATTGAAGAGCTGCGTGACTGCCATCAGCGTGGTCAGCCGGTTCTGCTCGGTACAGCGTCTATCGAGAAGTCCGAGCTTCTCTCTACACTGCTCGCTCAGGCAAAAATTCCGCACCAGGTTCTGAACGCCCGTCACCACGAGCGTGAGGCGCTGATCATTGCGCAGGCCGGTATGCCGGGCGCGATTACGGTTGCAACGAACATGGCTGGCCGTGGTACGGACATCCAGCTTGGCGGTAACCTTGAAATGCGCATGGAGACAGAGCTTCTGGCAGGTCGTCAGGACCAGCTTCAGGCTGAGTTCCAGACCGAGCTTCAGGAAGAAGTCGGCCGCATTATTGAAAAGACACCAGCGCTCGCAGCAAGCCGTGACCAGATTATGCGTAATGTTCCGCCGGAACTGCGCGATCAGGTGGTAAAGCGCGTTGAGCATAAAGTGCTCGAGCAGATCCGTCAGGAAATTGAAGATGGTAGGCATGAGCAGCTGAAAACCCGTCTGAAAGACGAGATTGCAGCAGCGAAGAAGGAGGCACTGGATGCCGGTGGTCTGTTCGTTCTAGGTACAGAGCGTCACGAGAGCCGCCGTATCGACAACCAGCTTCGTGGTCGTACAGGCCGTCAGGGTGACCCGGGCCGTTCTAAATTCTACGTGTCTATCGAAGACGATCTTCTGCGCATCTTCGCAGCCGAACGTCTCGACACCATTATGCGTCGCCTCGGTATCAAGGAAGACGAAGCCATTGTTCACCCATGGATGAACAAGGCGCTCGAAACCTCCCAGAAAAAGGTCGAGCAACGTAACTTCGAAATCCGTAAGAACCTTCTGAAATACGACAACGTGACGAACGATCAGCGTAAAGCGATCTTCGAACAGCGTATCGAATTCATGACGGCTCAAGACGTGAGCGACACCATCACGGAAATGCGCCGTGATGTGGTTGAGGACATCGTCAATGAGGCGATGCCGCCTAAAACCTACGCCGAGCAGTGGGACATTGATGGCCTGATCGAGGAAACGCACAAAATCTTCGGCATCACACCGCCAATCCGCGAGTGGGCGTCCGAAGAAGGTGTGGCGAACGAAGAAATCATCGAGCGTCTGTCAGCAGCGGCTGATGAAGCCTTCCTTGCACGTGCAGCTGAAATGGGTCCGGACCGTATGCGCTGGTTCGAGAAGCAAATTCTTCTCCAGCTTCTGGATAAGGAGTGGCGCGAACACTTGCAGCAGCTGGATCAGCTTCGTTCTGTTATTCACCTGCGCAGCTATGGTCAGCGTGACCCGCTCAACGAGTTTAAATCTGAAGCGTTTGCGCTCTTCTCAGAGCTCCTGTCTTCACTGCGTAAAACAGTGACTGGCACGCTGATGAACTTCCAGATTCAACAGGGACCACCGCCGCAACAGCGTCCGGCGCCAGCACCTCAGCAGGTCTGACGAAAATGTTATCCTGATGTTATCAGAAAAAGCCCCGCACCTCTTCTCAATGTATTGAAGGTGCGGGGCTTTTTGTTATCTTCATTTCATCGGGAACGGGGTGACACTTGTCTTTTTGTACGTCTGTCAAACGTGGTGAATGTGCCAAGTTTATCGTCATGATAAACGGGGAACTCATGGCTGCGCCTTGTCGTCGTGCCCACCCTGCATCCCAGCGTGATCCTGTCTGATCACGACCTCTTAGATTCCGTACATCGAGACCTGTCGCCCTTAACGGGTGAAGTGCATCCGCGCTTGCCCCTGCAAGGCTGATACGTCCCGCCCGGAATCCGTTCCTTCCCGAAAAATACATCATAAATCCGCGCACCAGCGCGAAGAGGAGAAGCTATGCCTAAGATTGCTGCCGGCGTTGTGAAGTTTCAACGCGAGTCCTATCCAAAACGTCAGGCTCTGTTCGAAGAGCTGAGCTCCGGTCAGTCTCCGGAAGCCCTGTTCATTACCTGCTCTGACAGCCGTATCAGCCCGAACCTCATGACATCAACAGAGCCGGGCGAGCTCTTCATTTGCCGCAACGCCGGAAACATCGTGCCGCCGCATACCCTGCATACGGGCGGCATGACGGCGTCTATCGAATATGCGGTCGCGGCGCTGAAAGTCCCTCACATCATCGTTTGCGGTCATACAGAGTGCGGCGCGATGAAGGGCGTTACAGACCTTGAGGCGCTGAGCGAACTGCCACACGTCAAAGACTGGCTGAGCTATGCGCGCGCGGCCTGGCAGGTTGTGAAAGAGAAGGGCGAGGGCATGTCCGAGCAGGAGCGTATGCATCTTCTCATTCAGGAAAATGTTCTGCTTCAGCTGCAGCACTTGAAAACCCACCCTTACGTGGCTGCGCGTCTTTCAACGAACTCTGTGAAGCTTCACGGCTGGGTCTATGACATCAAAACCGGTGACGTCACAGCATGGAATGAAGAGACTCAGCGCTTCGAGCCGGTGGCCGACTATTACGCTGACATGGTGCGCGAGCACCTGCCTGAGCACGCTCACGTCGCAGCGGAATAGGATCTGGCATGAAAAATTACTTCGATTTCTCCCACATAAAGGGCGACCTCTATGGCGGGGTCACCGCTGGCGTGGTGGCTCTGCCGCTCGCGCTGGCGTTTGGTGAAGCTTCCGGCGCGGGCCCGATTGCGGGCCTTTGGGGCGCAATCTTTACCGGCTTTTTCGCAGCATTTTTCGGCGGAACGCAGACACAGGTCACCGGCCCGACGGGCCCGATGGTCGTCGTCTTTGCGGGTCTCGCCGGTGAAGTAAGCCGTCAGGCGGGCGCGCCATTCCCTGAAGTGGCTGGCATTATCTTTGCCGCGGTCATTCTGGCAGGTATCTTCCAGATCCTGCTCGGTGTGATGCGGTTTGGTGAGTATATCCGCCTGGTGCCTTACCCTGTGATTTCGGGCTTCATGACCGGTATCGGCGTCATCATCATCCTGTTGCAGGCCAGCCGCCTGTTCGGGTCTGAACCGGATGGCGGCGGTACGATCGCCGCGATGGAAGCTATTCCGGCGGCGATTGCGGACCCGAATTTCGGGGCGCTTGGTCTTGGCCTGCTGACACTGGGCATCGTGTTCTTCTGGCCAAAAGCTATTGGCAAGTTCATTCCGGGCGCGCTGGCTGCGCTGGTTATCGGCACGCTTGCGGGGATGCTGCTCGAGGTTCCGATCATTGGTGAAGACCTCGTCGTCGGCTTCCCTTCGCTCGTCGTTCCGAATATTGACCGATCCGCGGCCTTCCTGGTCGTCGAAGCGGCGATTATTCTGGCTCTGCTCGGCGCGATTGACAGTCTTCTGACGAGCCTTGTTGCAGACAATGCGACACGCACACGTCACGAGTCTAACCGCGAGCTGATCGGTCAGGGCATTGGTAACTCTATTGCGGGTCTGTTCGGTGCCATTCCGGGCGCGGGTGCAACCATGCGGACCATGGTGAACATCCGGACGGGCGGTAAGACCCGTATTTCCGGCATGGTGCATTCCATTCTGCTGCTCGCGGTTGTCGTGGCACTTGCTCCGCTTGCGCGGGCAATCCCGCACGCTGTTCTGGCAGGCATTCTGATCAAGGTTGGCTGGGATATTATCGACGTCGCTTACATCAAGCGCGCGCATAAAGGCCCACGTTGGGACCTCGTGCTCATGGCGCTTGTGCTTGTCGTCACTGTATTTGTGGACCTCATCACAGCCGTGGGCCTTGGTGTGTTCCTCGCGGCGCTCGCCTTTGTTCGCTCGGTTGCTCAGCAACAGCTCGATGCGATCAATCGCAATGCACCAGTCGCGTTGAACGAAGAAGAGCAGACATTGTTCGAGCGAGCTGGCAGCCGCCTGCAAATGTTCGAATTCTCCGGTCCGCTCAGCTTTGGTGCGGCGGCTGACCTGTCCCACCGCGTTCGAGAGAACGTGCATGGGCGTGAGGCGGTGATACTCGATTTCGGCGGTATTGATAGCGTGGACGTATCAGCCGCGCGGGCTGTCGAGGCGATTTCGGAAGACGCCCATGATGAAGAGCGCCTGCTCTTTGTTTGTAACGTCACCGAGACTGTGCACCAGCAGCTGGCAGGTCTGAACGCTGACCGTTTCCTTCCGGAAGGCTATCAGTCCATGTCCCGACTGGAGGCGATCCGCAAAGCTGTTGCCGGCATAGAAGCCAGCGAAACGCCTGCGGATACTTCTGACGAAACCGACACGTCGCTTAAACCTGCCTGACCTTCCCCAAATGCAAGGGGCGCGCTCTGCGTGGCCCTGAGCGACAGGTTTGAGTGATGCCCCGACCGGATGTTCTCCACGCCTCCGGTCGGGGACTACATAAAAAAAACACCGCGCCGTTCTGGCGCGGTGTTTTTGGTTTGGGATCTGGTCTTCCCGATTTTTTGTTAGCCAGCGGCGCGTTGGCCGTCTTCGCGTCGTGTGCGCGATTTTTTCGGCTGGAACGCGACTTTTGCGTGTTCTGCGCAGTAAGGGCCGCCGGAGGCTGCGCGACCGCAGAATGCAAAATCCTTGTCCATCGGATCGCCGATTGGCCATTTGCACATGGACTCGCGAATGTTCAGAACGCTTGCGAAGTCGCCATTCGCCAGTTTCACCGGATCAAGCGGTTCTGTAGATTTTGCGACAGCTGGCAGCGTTGTCGGCTGCTGCGGTTGTGGTGCAGCGACCTCTGGTGTCGTTGTCTCTGGACGCTCGACGCGCTGCGGCGCTGGTTTTGGCCTTGCCAGACGTGGTGGGCGCTTAACCGGACGTGACGGCGTCGCGCGACCTGAGAGGCCTAGCCGGTGGACTTTGCCGATGACGGCATTGCGTGTGACACCGCCAAGCTGGTTGGCAATCTGGCTGGCGCTATGGCCCTCGGTCCAGAGTTTCTTGAGCTGTTCCACCCGCTCTTCTGTCCAACTCATCATCCGCCTCCTGAAAGTCAGTTTTGTTAATCAATATGTAGTAGCGTTGAGACTTTGTTAACCTTAGCCTTCCCCACATATCGTATAGATTGAGGCGAGAGACACAATATCATGATCTGTGGAGAACATGATTAATCCACATCTAGTGGGCGAAATTAACCAATTGCATGTGGAAAACCGAGGAAACCTATCTGGTCAATTAACGCGAACTCATATGAGCAGGGTGTTCTGGCCATTCCATTCTCGTCCGAAAGCCTTATGTGTTGGACCTGATTGACGGAAACCAAGGGGCTGACACCATGAGCTACGCTGAACCTCGCCGATTTGCCGGTTGGAACTGGCTCGGAATGTTCACGCTGTATAAGCGCGAAGTCGGGCGTTTTATCAAAGTTGCGATGCAGACCCTGTTTGCACCTGCCGTCTCTACTCTTCTTCTGATGACTGTGTTCAAGCTTGCCTTTGGCAATCGTGGCGAACTGACTGGCGATTTTGAAGGTATTGCCTATCAGAATTTCCTGGCGCCGGGCCTGATCATCATGTCCATCCTGCAGAACGCTTTCCAGAATACGGCGAGCTCTCTGACGATTTCAAAAGTGCAGGGCACATCTGTCGACTTCCTCATGCCCCCGCTGTCTGCGCTCGAGCTGACGCTAGGCTTTGTCGCCGGTGCGGCCACGCGCGGGATTATGGTTGGCCTCGTTACAGGTATTGCGATTCAGATCCTCGGCCTTGCGTCTCTGTCCATCACCCATATCTGGGCGGTCATCTGGTTCTCCATGATGGCGAGCATTATCCTCGGCGCGATCGGCGCGGCGGGCGGCATCTGGGCTGATAAGTTCGACCACCTTGCGGCTGTGACCAACTTTGTGATCGTGCCACTGACCTTCCTGTCCGGTACATTCTACGACGTGAAGGTTCTGGCAGAGCCGTTCCAGACGCTCGCCCATTGGGACCCGTTCTTCTATCTGATTGACGGTTTCCGCTATGGCTTCCTTGGCGTTGCGAACTCCAACATCATGACAGGTGTATTCGTGACCGGCGGCCTTGCCTTCGTGACCTGCGCATTTGTCTGGTGGCTGTTCAAAATCGGCTACAAACTCAAAGCCTGATCGACGCCCAAACAAGCGAACAAAAAAAGGGACCAGTCCTGTGAAGGGCTGGTCCTTTGAGTATTCCCATGCACGAGCTCGGGAGGAAAGTGGTGGCTAAGCGCTAGTCATATCGTCATGCTTTTCATTTGTCGATAGTTGACTACACTTATATAATTAAATAACTGCAATTATTCGAAGAGTGCCGGCTCCGGGGAAGGCAGCCCGAAGCCGGCAGGGACGTCAGGCAAGCTCAGAAGTTATACCGCACTCTGAAACGGACCTGACGGGGCTCGACGGGTTTGAAGTGAATATCCTCGACCGGATTGGCTTCACCCTGAAGCTGGCTTTCATAGAAATAGCTGATGTCGTTATCTTCCGCGTCGAGGGCATTCAGAACTTCAAGACCGAAGTCGATAGTGTTCCACGTATAGCTGGCGCCAAGGTTCAGAATGGTCGTCGGATCGGTGGTGACAGAGCTATCTTCGATCAGCGGCGCTTCACCCAGATAGCGTAGACGCGCGGTGAATACCCATGGCTCGAAATCAAGGTGCATTCCGCCGCCAAATACGGTTTCAACCGCATTCGGAATGGCTGTATCAGGACCGGATACATTGAACTCCGCATCCGTGAAGGCCGCGCTCGCATCAAGGGTGAGCCAGTCATTCGGGCGCCAGAAGCTGGTCAGCTCAACGCCTGTGCGTGTGGTGGCGTCATTGATTTCGGTCGTGCCGGCATCGCCGACAAAGATCAGTTCAGAGTCGAGTTCCAGCGTGAACAGGGCGGCTGAAAGGTTGAAGTCGCCGCGTTCGAAACGTGCACCCAGCTCATAGCCTTCGCCTTCAGAGAAGAGCGGTGCCTGAGTGGCTGGCTGGCCGCTAGCCGGATCTGTCTGAATGACGGTGCCGCGAATATCATTGGTGTGGAAGCCGCGGCCATAGCTGGCGTATAGTTCGACATGATCGCTCGCGCGCCATGCCAGAGATGCGTTGGGCGTCACCAGCGTATCATCGATCGAGCCTGAGTTTTGCGGCACGATATCGGCGGTGACTTCACCATCATAATAGTCTGCGCGAAGGCCGAATGAGCCACGCAGCGTTGGTGTGAAATGGTATTCGGCCTCACCCCATACGCCGAGGCTGAATTCCTCAACCGAGCCTCGATTGACCGTTTGCAACACAGTCGGGCCTGCCGTGAGTTCCAAGCCAACATCCGAGACATCGTCATAGCGCAGTTGTGCGCCCGTATGAATCTCGAGGCGGTCGCTCAATTCCCGTTCATGGCGGATTGAGCCGCCCATAATCGTGCGCTCGTCAAACTGGTGAAATTCGTCGCCATTCACCGGATCGGCGAGGAAATAGGTGAAATTGGACGTCAGGCTGAAAGAGGAGTCGACATAGAAGGCCGAAATCTCTGTGGACGCGCCATCGCCGTGAATGAAGCCGAGCTGGCCCGACAGGCTATAGCGTGAGACATCTCCGCCCAGATCATCATCGAGAGACCCGAACCGGCTGATCTGACCGGATTGAACGGCGCGAAGGGGAATTTGCTCGCTGGAGACCCAATTATTGTCATACGCCGTTGCGGTGAGGGTGTAATTCCATGTGCCATAGTCGCCGGACAGGCGCGCGAGGCCGCTTATCTTGTCGACCTCCTGCGCGTTTTCCCATGGGCCGTCATAGTTCTGGAATTCACCTGCGATGAGGAGAGTTGTCGTCTCCGAAAGCGGCGTTGAATAGCCGCCCACCGTGCGCAAATACCCGTTTTCACCGACTTTCAGTTCGACAAAATTCTCAGCGAGTTCGGAATAGAGTGTGTAGGTGCCGGCTCCCGCTACGGAGAAATCACCCGTATCTGCGAAATAGGGACCTTTTTGATAGTCTACGCGCTCGACGAGTTCCGGAATGATCGGGTTCAGATCCAGATAGCCCTGACCATGCCCGTGCGAGCGCATGGCTAGCGGGACGCCGTCCACTGTAGCAGAAAAGTCTGTACCATGATCAAGGTTGAAACCGCGCAGGAAGAACTGGTTGGCTTTGCCTTCGCCTGAATGCTGGGTGGCAATGACGCCCGGAATAACTTCGACAAGCTCGCCAGCGCGTGAAAGAGGGCGGTCTTCAAAATCAGCATAGCCGACGACGCCCTGCGAAGCGGCCTGTGCTTCGCCAATCAGCTCAAGACCGCGGCCATGAACCTCTACGGTGGAGAGGCGGTTTTCTTCATCTGTGAGGTCTGCAGTTTGAGCATAGGCCGAAACAGAGGTGAGGCCTGCCAGCAGCGCAATGGCGCTTGTTCGTATCATTCTTCCATCCCTTGATCTGGCGGCCCGTAGCAGTGCCGCGGGCCGGAAGGGATTTGATACGGGGTTCACTACACCGAAGTGCAGTAAATAACGGTAACGTAACGCAGTGTAACGTTACATATTACCCGATATAGGTATAAGTTACAGTTGGTTAGTCGGACGTGTCAGAGAAGTTGCCGACGCGTTTTTCCATGCCTGCTTTCACCGCTTCGACCTGATTAGGCTTGCCGATGATCTCATCCTGCAGAACAGATTCTGTCAGAAGGGCTTCGGCGTCGGTCGCGTCGAACAGGGCGTTGAACATTTTCTTGGAGCGTTTCACAGACGACGGGGAACGCTCTGCGATCTCGCGCGCCAATGCCATCGCATCGTCGTATGGGCTTTCAGACACATGCGTTGCGAAGCCGTATTCCTTAGCCTGCTCGCCGGAGAAAATGCGCGCTGTGTAGGATAGCTCTCTCAGAATGTCTTCGGACGCGATAGCGCGCATGACCGGCGTGCCGCCCATATCCGGAATGAGGCCCCATTTGGCTTCCATGATGGAGAGCTTGGTTTCCGGATGAACGAACCGGATATCTGCGCCGAGTGTCAGCTGGAAGCCGCCGCCAAAGGCGATGCCGTGAACTGCGGCGATGACAGGTGCGTGCAGATTGCGCCAGCCCCAGACGATCTGCTGGGCGCGGTTGGCAATGCCATGCGTGCGATCGGCAAGACCGCCGCCATGCTTCACCGTAGCAGAGCCGCCATTGCCTTCTGCTGTGCGTTTGAAATTGCTGGTGTCGAGGCCCGCGCAGAACGCGCGGCCGTCGCCGGACAGTACAACGACGCGCACTTCCGGGTGGTTTTCCAGCTCTGCTGCTGTGTCGATGAGTGCATTGATCATCGCATCATCGAGCGCATTCATCTTGTCCGTGCGGACCATTTTAACGTCCGCAATGCCGTTCTCGATAGTGTAGGTGATGCGCTGCTCGCTCATGGCGTTTCCCCGAGGCTGATCTTCGTTTTGGCGAAGACTAGACCCGGGGCGCCGTTTGGCAAGCCATACCGTTGGGTGAGGTCTGACTTAGAAGACGTCAGGCGTCGGGCTTTTCGGGCTCGGGCCGTATTTGTTCGGGCCAGGTGTGCCTTCGGTGACGAAGAAGAAGAGCAGCACTAAAGCGCCGATCAGCGGAATAAAGCCAATGAGAATCCACCAGCCGCTCATATCTTTATCGTGTAGACGGCGTACGGCCACGGCGAGGGATGGGATGATGCAGGCGAGACCGAAAATCCAGTACAGGACTAGCGGAATCCAGATAAGCATCATGCCAATATCGCCAAGCATGCCGAAAATGCCGCTGACGATGATCATGGCGACGTAAGCGATGAACTGCATCAGCACCGGCCACCAATATTCGGCGCGGCGCGCGCGGTCCTGAAAGTTGAAATAGTTTGAGAAATAGCGACCAACCGCTGTGCCAAAATCCATGAGATTTCCCCCTATGGAAGGCAGCCCCCTGCCGCCTTACCGGTCAGGTTGAATTCTGAACACGGAGTTGGCGTGTCTGGCAAGCGCGAATTGTTTTGAACGCAGGCAATAAAAAACCGGCCCACCTGAGTGAGCCGGTTTCCTGTTTCATCACGCGATCAGTTTAGTTGCTGTAAAGCTCGGAGATAGAGAGCGTTGCTGGCTGATTGTCGCCGAAGAAGCTGCCAACCCAGATGTCGTACTGGCCAGTCATTGGTGCTTCCATCGTGACAGACGCGTTGAAGTTTTCGCCGGAATCATCGTCGCAAATCCAGCTGCCATCCGGCTGGTTGATCACCAGTGTGGTGTCGTCAGAAGACATTGTAGAGATGATAAGAGGGAGAACGTCGCTGGCCGCATAGTTGAGGCGGAAATCAGGTGCTGTTGCGATCATTCCTGCGCAGCCAACAACTTCAGCGTCAATGCCGCCGCCTGATGTGAGCTCGATATTGTATGGGTCAGGCTCAAAACCGGATTGCAAGTCAACCGAACCGAATGTCGGGTCGAGCGAGAAGTCCGGCATACCGCCGCCATAGGACGCGCCAGCCATGATTTCTGAGATGTGAAGCGTTGCCTCTTCATTGCCGCCGCCGAATGCGCCAACCCAGATGTCGTACTGGCCGGACATAGGCTGGGTAAATTCGAGCATCGGGTTCAGGTCGCCTGCGCTGTCATCATCACACGCCCAGTTGCCGTCTGGCATGTTCACCACGAGTGTCGTGTCAGAGCTGGATGTGACGGACAGGATGAGTGGAAAAACGTCGCCAGCCATATAGTCGAGGCGGAAGTCAGGCGCGTTGGCGATCATGCCTGCGCAACCGATTGTAGCGGCGTCGATCGAACCGCCAGAAACCAGATCAACATCATACGGATCTGGTGTGAAGCCGTTTTCGAGGCTGACAGAGCCGAAGCCTGGCTCGAGTGTGAAGTCCTGAGCGTTTGCAACGCCAGCTGAACAGATAAGTGCGGTAGACGCGATAAGCGCGATAGTCGTTTTCATAATGTCCCCCTTTGGACCCTTAAACAGTGATGGCACCTTAGTGCACCAGGCTAAATGTCTGGAATATGAACAAGTCAGCCATTCCGGAATTTTTTAGCCCAAGCTGCGCTCATTCACACTGTGTTTTTTAAAGTTTCAAGACAATTTAGCAGTTTATCCGCCCGCCGCCGAAAGTAATCGTGTTCACCCGTATGCATGATCATTTCATGACAACAGTGCCGTTCCATTGACCAGAATAGCGCAATTAAGGTAATGACGCGGCTTGTTTTTCAACAGGGCAGGAGAGCCCTCTCAGCATTCAGGAGTACATGTCATGCGCGAAGCCATGCTTCCCGTTTACGCCCCGCCAGAAGAAGTCTTCGTGCGAGGTGAAGGCATGCGACTGTATACTGAAGACGGCACGGCATATCTCGACTTCATTGCCGGCATCGCGGTGAACGCGCTTGGTCATGCGCACCCTAAAATGGTTGCCGCTCTGAAAGATCAGGCAGACAAGCTCTGGCACACATCAAACATGTTCCGCGTACCGGCTGGTGAAGAGCTGGCCGAGAAGTATTGCGCGAACACCTTTGCCGATCAGGTCTTCTTCACCAACTCCGGTACAGAAGCGATTGAGTGCGCGCTGAAAACTGCTCGTAAATATCACCATGTGAATGGCGAGCCGCACCGTCAGGAGATCCTGACATTCTCCGGCGCATTCCACGGCCGCTCTTTCGCAGCGATCAATGCAGGCGGCAACCCGGCGTATCTGGAAGGCTTTGGCGAGCCTATGGCGGGCTTTACCCAGCTGCCATTCGGTGATCATGACGCGCTGAAAGCGGCGATCACCAAAGACACATGTGCGGTTCTGGTCGAGCCGGTACAGGGCGAAGGCGGCGTGCGCAGCATTCCTGAACATTGCCTTGTCTCTCTGCGCGAGCTTTGCAACGAGACCGGCACGCTTCTCATTTATGATGAAGTCCAGTGCGGCGCAGGCCGTACAGGCAAGCTGTTTGCGCACCAGTGGGCAGACGGCAAAGCTGATCCGGACATTATGGCTGTGGCTAAAGGCGTTGGCGGCGGCTTCCCGTTCGGTGCGTGCCTCGTCACAGAAGAAGCAGGCAAGGGCATGCGTCCTGGCTCTCACGGCTCCACCTATGGCGGTAACCCGCTGGCGATGGCTGTCGGCAATGTCGTGTTCGACGAAATGATGTCCGAGGGCTTCCTGGAGGGCGTTCGCCGCACGGCCAGCAATCTGCAGCAGGGCCTCGCAAGCCTGAAAGACCGTCACCCTGATATGGTTGAGGACGTGCGCGGCAAAGGTCTCCTCGTGGGCCTGAAGCTGAAGTCTGCACCGAAGCCGGTTCAACAGCTGGCGCGCGCGAAAAAGCTCCTCTGCGGCGTCGCGGGCGACAATGTCCTGCGCCTTGCTCCGCCTCTTATCGCTACGGATGCTGATATCCGTGAAGCTATCGACATTCTTGATGCCTGCCTGACGGAGGCCAAAGCTCAGGAGAGCTAAATGAAGCACTTTCTGGATCTCGCTGACATTCCGTCCAGCGAGCTGAGAGCCATTCTGGATGACGCGAAGGCCACAAAAGCCGCGCGTCAGGGCTGGCCGAAGGGCAAGGTCGATGCGGGCGCGCCGCTCGCCGACCATATCCTTGCGATGATTTTCGAGAAAAGCTCTACGCGTACACGCACGAGCTTTGATGTCGGCATGCGCCAGCTTGGCGGCCAGACCATGTTCATGACCTCGTCAGACATGCAGCTCGGCCGCGGCGAGACCATTGAAGACACAGCCAAGGTTCTGTCCCGCTTTGTCGATATCGTCATGATCCGTGCGAACAACCATCAGGATGTTGTCGATTTCGCCAATACGGGCTCTGTGCCGGTCATTAACGGCCTGACGGATAAGTCTCACCCCTGCCAGATTATGGCAGACCTGCAGACGCTGGAAGAAAAAGGCCTCGACCTGAAGGGCGCGCGTATCGCCTGGGTGGGCGATGGCAATAATGTCTGCGCGAGCTTTATCGATGCTGCGCCGAAATTCGGCTTCTCGCTCGCGGTCGGCACAGCTGTCGGCTATGAAGCACCAGCAGACCGCATCGAGGCCGCCCGTGCAGAGCAGGGCCGTATTGATGTCTTTACCTCTGCGGCCGAAGCCGTGGCCGGCGCGGATGTCGTCGTGGCAGACACTTTCGTCTCCATGGGCGATAAAGATGCAGATAAACGTCTTTCAGACCTTGCACCCTTCATGGTGGATGACCAGCTAATGGGCGCGGCCAATGGAGGGTCTATCTTCCTCCACTGTCTCCCGGCGCACCGCGGTGAAGAAGTTTCAGCCAGTGTGATTGACGGGCCGCAATCTGCGGTTTTTGACGAAGCTGAGAACCGGCTTCATGCACAGAAGGCAATTTTGAAATGGTGTCTGGAAACCTGACCCATCTGGCCGACGAACTCGGCACAGGCGCAAACAGCGTTGCAACATTCCAACTGGACCAGCAGGCCGTGCGCGGACGTATCACGCGCATGGATGGGCAGGTGATTGGCGCAATTCTGAACCGTCATGACTATCCGCACGAACTCGCCCGTTTTCTGGGTGAGGCGCTCACCCTTGCTGTGCTGATCGGTGCGAGCCTGAAAGAAGATGCACGCGTGGCCGTGCAGGCGCAGGGCAGTGGCCCTGTCAGCCTGATGGTTGCCGAATATCACACGCGCGGCAGCCTGCGCGGCATGCTGCGCTATGACGAAGAAAAATGGGCTCTGGTGGAGCGCGTGAATAAGGACGAGCTGATCCGCCCGCACCCGCGTCAGGTGTTCGGCAATGGCGCGCTCGCCATCACTGTGATTTCAGACAATGAATTCGTACAGCCTTATCAGGGTGTTGTGCCGCTCGACGGGACGTCTCTGGCCGAATGTGCTGAACACTATTTTGACCGCTCAGAGCAGGTGCCAACCAAGGTTCGCCTCGCCGTGGGTGAAATCCAGAAGGCAGGCGAAGGCGCAAGCTGGCAGGCTGGCGGCGCGCTGATCCAGAAGGTTGCTGGCGATGAAAACCGCGGCGACACCGAAGACCAGTGGAACACAGCCAGCGTGCTTTTCCAGAGCGTTGAGGATGCCGAGCTGCTCGACCCTGATCTGTCACTTGGCCGCGTGCTTTACCGCCTCTTCCACGAGGATGGCGTGCGCATGGAAGCGCCAAGCCCGATCCGTGACGAATGCACTTGTTCTGAAGAACGCCTCGTTGAGACGATGAAGAACCTGCCGGATAACGAGCTTCTGGAACTGGCCGAAGAGACGGGCAAAGACGTCTTCGAGGCTGATTGCCAGTTCTGTAACCGCCAGTTCGAAATTCCGCTTCAGGATGTGATTACGTCCAAACCGAATTAGGGGTTAAATCTCTGCCAGTTCCGGCAATCCGATCAGCTTTGCAAGGCGTTCGGCGGTGCCCATGCCCATTGTCCAGCCGAGCATGCCATGGCCGAGATTATAGGCGAGCGCCGCATGCGGGCGACCCATGCGCGGGTTTGAATCCGGTGTCATCGGGCGAAGGCCCGCCCAGACAGACTGAACATTCCGAAAGTCGGCCGCTTTTGGTAGCGAGGCTTCAGCCTCGCGAAGGAGCGTTGCGATGCGTTTCTGATCCGGATCGGGATTGGTCCAGCCAAGGTCGGCCATGCCCGCAATGCGGATGCGATCTCCCAGACGGGAGACGACCAGGCGGCGCTTGGAATCGGTGATGGAAATACGCGGGGCGTTTTCGCCATGCGGGGCCGTCATGGAAAAGCCCTTCATCGGCATGACGGGCGCATCGATTTTCAGCTCTTTCAACAGGCGGCGGTCTGCCCCTGTGCAGAGTACGCAGAGGTCCGCCTCGCGCACATCGCCGTCGGCAAGGGTGAGCGTAGCGCGGTCTGGTGAGAGCGAAACATGCTGGACCCGATTGCCGAACAGGGTTTTGACGCCAAAGTCCCGCTTCAGCAGGGCCAGAAGATTGACTGAGAATTTATGCGCATCGCCCAGCGCCTCTCGCGCGGCATACATCACCGCTTCAGGGCGGGTGCCAAGGTCTGTCAGCGCCGGTTCCAGCTTGCAGGCTTCCTCATACGTGAGGAGGCGCTGTTCGTCCTCGTCGAGCCCTTTGACGGCCATACCGGCTTCGACATTGCGGCGGGCTTCCGGCGTGTAAATGAGCTGCATTTTGCCCGGCACCTGATAGTCGAAATCAAGGTCATAGCGCTGGACAAGCTTTTGCATTTCGACGCGCGATTCCAGCCCGATGGCGAGCGCGCTGCGCGTGTTTTCGGCATGGCGGCTGGCCGTGCAGTTTCGCAGAAAGGCCAGTAGCCAGTTCACATAATCAGGGTCGAGCGAGACTTTGATGCGGAAGGCCGGGTTCAGCCCCATGGCAAGGCCGGGCATATCCTTGATGATCGTGTCGCTCGCAAGTGCCTCTGTGTGCAGATAACTGAGCTGGCCGCCATTGGCGAACGATGTGCCATCGCCTGCGCCGTCGCGAAAGTCGATCAGGGTCACATCCACACCGCGCCGCGCCAGCGCATAGGCTGTCGTCACGCCGACAACGCCAGCGCCGATAATCATAGCCGTCTTCGGTGTGCGCGCGCTCATATCGTGGAGAGATCATCCCTGTCTGGGTGTGGAGCCCTGCTTCTAACCTGATGCATTGAGAGAGTGCAATGCGAGCAATGTGTCGCTGTCAGAAACAGTCTTGAAATGACAATTTGTTCCTGTATTGTTCTTTTCATGTCAGAGGCAGTTTCCCGATCAAAAACGACGTTTCAGAAGCTCGCCATATTGGCGGATGCGGCCAAGTATGATGCCTCCTGCGCATCGTCGGGCAGTACGAAACGCAATTCAATGTCCGGAAAGGGTGTCGGATCAAGCGAGGGGATGGGGATTTGCCATGCCTATACGCCTGATGGGCGCTGTATTTCGCTTCTCAAAGTGCTTCTGACCAACTTCTGCACATTTGACTGCCGGTATTGTGTGAACCGTGTCTCTTCGAATGTGGAGCGTGCGCGGTTTGAAACGCATGAACTGGCGAAGCTGACGCTGGATTTCTACAAGCGCAATTACATTGAAGGCCTGTTCCTCTCTTCGGGGATTATCCGCTCACCGGATTATACGATGGAGCAAATAGTAGAGGTGGCCCGCGTGCTGCGTGAGGAGCATGACTTTCGCGGCTATATCCATCTGAAAACAATCCCTGAAGCTGACCCGGAGCTGATCAAGCAGGCAGGGGCGTATGCCGACCGGCTATCCATCAATATTGAGCTGCCGACGGAGCCGGGGTTGATAACGCTGGCGCCGGAAAAGTCGGGGCAGGTAATCCGCTCGGCCATGGCGCATGTCAAATACGGCATTGATGACCGCGCGGACGCGATGAAGTCCCGCATCATCAAAAAGGCAAAGCCCAAAGCGTTCGCGCCGGCCGGCCAGTCTACGCAGATGATTGTCGGCGCGGATGATGCCCGCGACAGCGATATCATCGTCACCTCCCGCAAGCTCTATGCAGGCTATGGTCTGCGGCGGGTCTATTATTCGGCGTTCAGCCCGATCCCTGATGCCTCGTCCAGCCTGCCGCCGCTTGCCCCGCCTTTACTGCGTGAGCACCGGCTCTATCAGGCGGACTGGATGATGCGGTTTTACGGCTATGACACCGAGGATGTGATCTCGGCGACTGATGGCGGAATGCTGGATCTGGATGTCGACCCGAAGCTCTCTTGGGCGCTCAAACATCGCGCCTGGTTTCCGGTGGATGTGAACCGTGCGCCGAAAGAGCGTTTGTTGCGTGTGCCGGGTCTCGGCCCGAAATCCGTCATGAAGATTTTGTCGTCGCGGCGGCATGGCTCGATCGGGTTGGCTGATCTGGCGCGTATGCGGGTGTCACTTTCCAAGGTGCGGCCATTCATTACCGCGCGAGACTGGTCGCCGGGCGGGCTGACCGATACCGATAATCTCAAAGCGCGGTTTGTGAAGCCGCCAGAACAGCTGTCTTTGTTCTGATGCAGACGGTTATTCTGGCGCACGAAACAGATTTTGATGGCTGGCGCGCTGAGGCAAGGCGGCTCTGCGGGCAGGGCGTGCGCCCGGAGATGATCTCATGGCAGGTGGAAGGCAAGGGCGGTGATCTCTTCGCCGGCGTAAGCGAGGCCGGCCCGGCGAAAGGGCCTGTGCGTGAGATTTCAGTACCGAAATCATTTCCGGGCATTGCGCGGGCGGTAATCTGTCATCGCGATGAAGAGCGCTTTGACCGTCTCTACCGGATTTTATGGCGGCTGCAGACCGAGAAAAATCTTATCGAACGCAAGGCAGACCCTGATATTGTGTGGCTGCGGTCGCGGGAGAAAGCCATTCGCCGCGACGTTCATAAAATGCATGCCTTTGTGCGGTTTCGCAAAGCGGGCGATGCACCTGATGGGCGCGAGAATTTCGTCTCATGGTTTGAGCCGACACACCGGATCGAGGAGATTGGAACGCCGTTCTTCAAGCGTCGCTTTGCCAATATGAACTGGGCGATTGTGACGCCGGAAAAGACGGCGCGCTGGGATGGGAAGACCCTGAGCTTCGGGCCAGGCGGTTCAAAACGCGATGTGCCGCCTGAAGACGTGATGGAAGAAGGATGGAAGACGTATTTTGCGTCAATTTTCAATCCGGCGCGGGTCAAAATCTCTGCCATGACTTCGGAAATGCCGAAGAAATACTGGAAGAATTTACCAGAGGCAGCATTGATACCCGAACTCCTTGAACAGGCTGAGACACGGGCGCGTCAGATGGTTGAGGAGAGCATTACCGAGGCGAACCGGCTCGCCGATGTGGTGGCAACACGGCGCGAGGCAGAGCCGCAAACCGTTGAGATAAAAACACTGGAGAATCTGAAGTCAGCTGCTTCGAAATGTGAACGATGCCCGCTTTATTGCGATGCCAGCCAGACGGTGATGGGCGAAGGGCCTTCCGGCGCGCGGCTGATGATTGTTGGCGAACAGCCGGGTGATCAGGAAGATATTGCGGGCAGGCCGTTTGTCGGCCCGGCGGGACAGCTTCTCAACGAGGCGCTTCTCAAAGCGGGTATCGATCGGCGCCGCACCTATGTGACCAATGCAGTAAAGCATTTTAAATTCATGACGCGCGGTAAGCGCCGCATTCACCAGTCGCCGACCGTGCGGGAGATTGATGTGTGCGGGCAATGGCTCAGCGAAGAGCGCCGTCTTGTGCAGCCCGATGTGATCATCGCGCTTGGGGCGAGCGCCGCGCGCGGTATTCTGGGCCAGAGCATTACGTTAAAGGACTGGCGCGGCGAACTCCACGAACTGGCAGACGGTACAAAGCTAGTCGTGACTGTGCATCCATCCTATCTGTTACGCCTGCCAGATGCGCAGCGAGCAGAGGCCGAACGGCGATTGTTTGTCTCAGAGTTGGCGCTGGCTGCCACGGCGCTGAAGCCTGTGAAACCGGTTGAAAAACTCACCCATCAGGCGGAATTAACTTTTGACTAACCCTTTATACACGAAGGCGTGTTAGATAGAGCCTGATGGTGTCGTACTAAGCGTTAGAACTTATTCAATGCGTAAGCTTTTCCACTGGCCTCTTGATCCTGCAAGCCGCCTTGTCCGGCTGGTTCTGGCCGAAAAACAACTGGAATTTACTCCTGTTGTCTCTCCGCCGTGGAAGCCGGCAGAAGAGGTCACGCGCCTGTACGCCAATCCGATTGGCCCGGTGCTGATTGATCAGGGCCAGCATGGTCGCGTGGTCGCGAACCACACCCATGCCATTGTTGAGTTTCTGGAAGAGCAATACCGCGACGTAAAAGTGCTGCCCATGCTTGCGCCGGACCGGGCTGAAGCCCGTCGCCTCTGGCGCTGGATTGAGAGCCGTTTCGAGAGCGAGATTAACGGCTCTATTCTGGCCGAACGCATTGCCCAGTCTGTGCAGCGGACCAGTGCGCCGGATAGTGCGCTTCTCCGACGCGGCGCGCACGCGCTTCGCGGTGTGATGACTTACCTCAACGCCCTGTGCGAGCAGACCTCTTATCTGGCGGGCCGACAGCTGACGATTGCAGATCTTTCTGCGGCCGCGCATCTCTCGGCGCTCGATTATTTCGGCGATGTGCCCTGGGATAACGCGCCTGATCTTCGCGAATGGTATCAGCGGGTGAAATCTCGCCCATGCTTCCGCGATGTCCTGAAAGACTATCTGACGGGCACAAAACCGGTTCCGCATTATGCCGATCTGGACTTCTGAGGACGTAAAAGCTCACGCCCTGTCTATCGGGTTTGATGTCTGTCGTATCACCTCGGTCGAAGAGGGCTGGGCGGCTGGCGCGCGGCTGAAAGCCTTTGTCGACGCGGGCTATCACGGTGAAATGGGCTGGATGGAAGAAACGCTGGAACGGCGTTCCCATCCGCAGGCCATGTGGCCGGATGCGCGCTCGGCCATTGTGGTCGGCGTCAATTACGGGCCGGATCATGATCCTCTTGCGGTGCTGGATGCAAAAGACCGTGCGGCGATATCTGTCTACGCCAAGGGCAAGGATTATCATGACGTTCTGAAAAAGCGTCTGAAGCAGCTCGCGCGGAATTTTGTGGCCGCGAATGAGTGCGAAGTGAAAGTCTTTGTCGATACCGCGCCGCTCATGGAAAAACCGCTGGCGCAGCAGGCAGGGCTCGGCTGGCAGGGGAAGCATACAAATCTGGTGAGCCGTGAATTTGGGTCATGGCTCTTTCTTGGGGTGATGCTGACCGAAGCCGAACTTGCGCCTGATGAAGCCGCAAGTGATCATTGTGGGAAGTGCAGGGCGTGCCTTGATATCTGTCCAACGAATGCGTTTGTTGGCCCGTATCAGATCGATGCCCGCAAGTGCATTTCCTATCTGACGATCGAGCACGGCGCGCCCATTCCGCACGAGCTAAGAAAGCCGATGGGAAACCGGATTTATGGCTGCGATGATTGCCTTGCCGTCTGCCCGTGGAACAAGTTTGCCACTGAAACCAAAGAGACTAAGTTCCAGCTGACAGAAGCGACGAATGCCCCGCGATTGTCGACACTTTTAGCGCTGGATGATGACGCCTTTCGGACCATGTTCTCGGGCTCGCCAGTAAAGCGGATCAAACGCCGCCGTTTCCTGCGAAATGTACTGATTGCAGCGGGCAATTCCGGTGATCAGGGGCTGGTGCGACACGTGACCGATTTGTTGAGCGATGAGGAGCCACTCATTCGCGGCGCTGCGATCTGGGCGCTCTATCAGCTGGCGCCTGACTATGCGCGGGCAGAGAAGCTCAGCCGCGCACCGGACGAAACATCCGAGGATGTTCTATCAGAATGGCATCTCGTCGAGTGAGCGACCTTCAGCGAGAAGCCTCTGGGCTTCACGGATATGGCCGCGCCAGAGGAGTGCCTGCGTGTTAGCAGGATCTAGCGTGCGAGCCTGAGCAATGTCCTGCATGGCTTCGTCCATGCGTAGCTGCCAGAAGCGGACCTGCGCGCGATAGAGCCAGGCGTAGAAGTCTCCCGGCTGGCGACGGATCGCTTCGTCCAGATCGGTTTCGGCCTTTTCGTAGTCTTCAAGCTGAAGATGGGCGAGGCCGCGATAGGCAAGAATGTCGTCGGCGTATTGATTGAGGCGAAGGGCGTTGGTGAAAGCGACAATGGCTTCTTCCGGATAGCCAACCTCCAGCCACGCGCCACCGGCGCGCGCGAGATAACCGACGCGGTCATCAAGGGAGCCGCCATCAGGTGCATTGGCTAGCGCTTCAAATTCCAGTGCGCCGTCTTCATAATGGCCAAGTGCGATCATGGACGCTGCGCGGCACTCACGCGCGATGCGGCGATTGCCTTCCATATAGGTCCATGTGGCAGCCAGTTCGTGTGCGGCTTCCGGATCCGTTTCTACGAGCTCCAGACATTCGCGCAGACGCTGCATCTCTGACATGTCGGATGTCGCGGCGACGTTCGCGTCCGGAACAACCTGTGCAGACAGAAAAAGTGGCGCGATGATATAGACGAGAGGAAGGCTGAGGCCCATGTCATACTCCTGATACTCTGACTAATGACCTGCAGGCTCGGCGGACAAAAAGCAAATGAAGAAACAGCAACGCACCTTGTTTTGTGCAGGTTTTGGTGACAGCGCAAAGGCTTTGGCGCGCATTCTGGCGGCTGAAGGCTGGGTAATTGTGCCGACGACCCGTTCTGAAGACACGCGCGCACAGCTTCAGGCTGAAGGCTATAACGCTCAGCTGTTTGAGGATGGCATTGATAAGAAAGTGCCGGAAAATGCAGTCTGGCTGATCTCTACCGCGCCTGATGAAAAGGGCTGCCCGAGCTTTAATCTGCTGCAAAATGCTGCGCAGCATGCCTGCAGCATTTTCTATCTTTCGACCACGGGCGTTTATGGTGATCTGGACGGTGGATGGGCGTTTGAATGGACTCCTGTGAACCCGCAAAGCCCCCAAGGCGAACGACGTGTTCTGGCTGAAAGCCAGTGGCGCGGTGTAAGGCCGGATACCAGCTTTGTGCGTCTGCCAGGCATTTACGGGCCGGGCCGGTCTGCCTTTGATCGGCTGGAAGACGGCAAGGCGCGCCGGATTATTAAAGACGGGCAGGTCTTCTCCCGCGTTCATTTTGATGACATTGCCGCCTGCCTGAAGGGCGCAATCGAGCATGATGTAAAAGGTGCGGTTCTGCATGCCTGCGATGACGAGCCTGCACCGCCTCAGGATGTGATCGAGTATGCTGCGAACGTTATGGGCGTAGACGTCCCGCCTGATATCCCATTCGAGGAGGCCGGTCTTTCTGAGATGGCGAAGCGCTTTTATGCCGAGTGCAAGCGCGTTTCGAATGCGCGAACAAAGTCACTCACGGGCTGGCGGCCCATCTACGCAGACTACCGTGAAGGTCTTCAGGCGATCTGGTCAGCGCGCGATTGAGATGATACGTAAGCGGCATCAGGAGATTTGATGTCTTTTAACGTAGAGACCCGGTAAAGCCCCGCGACTGACACCGATCAGGCGGGGCCGAAACAGACGGAGCCGCATGCCCTTATGGGGCGTGTATCTGACTGTGCGCGGATTTTGTCCGCGAATACCGGAATTACTCAGGACAATGGATATTTCACGCGCTGAACAGCGCATACTCCATCTGCTCGCGCAGGGCGGACGGATCGATAAATTTCGTGATGAACACAATGACTTACAGGTCAGCTGTATTACCCGGGACGGGTGGCAGTTTCCGCATCTGGATCTCATTCTGTTTCGCAAGCTGAAACGAAAACGCAGCATCGCATCACGAAATGGTGGCCCTTATCAGATCACCAGACGCGGCCTCGAACTTGTGAGGTCGCAGTATGACAACCGATAACCACAGACAAAAAAAGAGGGCCTTTGCGGGCCCTCTTTCTCATTTGGATATGTCCGTTGGACTTACCAGATTGTGATACGTTCTTCCGGTGGCAGGTAAAGCTCGTCGTCTTCTGTGACGCCGAAGGCTTCATACCACTGGTTCATGTTACGCACGACGCCGTTGATACGGTACATTGGCGGAGAGTGCGGGTCTGTTGCGAGCTGTGTACGCTGAGCTTCCTCACGGTACATTGCCTGCCAGACCTGAGCCCATGACATGAAGAAGCGCTGGTCGCCGGTGTAACCGTCGATGACAGGAGCTTCCTCACCGTTCAGAGAGAGCTGGTACGCGGTGTAAGCCATAGAGAGGCCACCGAGGTCACCAATGTTCTCACCGAGTGTGAGGCGGCCGTTTACACAGACCGTGTCTTCTTCGGAGTTCTCAATCGGGCAGAACTCATTGTACTGCGCAACCAGAGCATCTGTGCGCTCACGGAAGGCTTCTAGGTCTTCTTCGGTCCACCAGTTACGGAGCATGCCGTCGCCGTCAGAGCGTGAGCCCTGGTCGTCGAAGCCATGGCCCATTTCGTGACCGATAACCGCACCGATAGCGCCGTAGTTTACAGCCGGGTCAGCGTTCAGGTCGAAGAATGGTGGCTGCAGGATAGCGGCCGGGAAGACGATCTCGTTACGGTTTGGCGAGTAGTACGCGTTCACCGTTTGCGGGTACATGCCCCACTCTGTACGATCGATTGGCTGACCGAGTTGAGAGATCATGTCGTTATACTGCCATTCAGCAACCGCCATGCGGTTCTCGAATGCCATACCTTCAGTGATTTCGAGGCCTTCATACTCCTCGAAGACTTCCGGATAACCGATCTTCGGACGGAACTTAGCAAGCTTGTCCTGAGCTTCTACGCGTGTTTCAGCGCCCATCCATTCGAGGTTTTCAAGGTTGGCGGACATTGCTGCGCGAAGGTTCTCGACCAGCTCTTCCATTGCGTCTTTAGCTTCTTCCTGGAAGTGACGCTCTACGTAGATCGCGCCAACAGCTTCACCCAGAGCGCCTTCGGTTGCGCCAACAGCGCGCTTCCAGCGTGGGCGTTGCTCTGGCTGACCGCGAAGGGTCTGGCCGTAGAATGCAAAGTTTGCGTCGTTGATCTCTGTCGGCAGAACAGATGCGCTACCGGAGATGAAGCGAGCTGCAAGATATGCACGCCAAGCTTCCAGATCAGCTGTTTGAGCGACGTTGAAGAGGCCCTGAACGCCATTGCCGAGCATAGAAACCTGCTCTTCAGTCAGGCCGTATTCTTCGATCTCTTCAGCTGTTGGTGTGAGCTGACGAACAACGAAGTGATCGTGAGCGCCAACGCCCATATCGTTCAGCATGACTTCGACAGGGAAGTCGCCTGCAAGCTCTTCGAGTTCAGCGCGTGTCAGTGCGTTATATGTGAGGTTACGGTTACGACCGATTGCACGGTCCCAATGCTCTTCAGCCATTGCGTATTCGAGGTCGTAAACCATCTGGGCTGCGGCTGCTGCATCTTCGTAACCAGCGAAGGTCAGCATCTGCTCGAGATATTCCATGTAAGCTGCACGCAGCTCTACATTGTTTGGCGTGTCGCGCAGATAGTAGTCGCGGTCAGGCAGGCCGAGACCGGACTGGTTGATATAGACTGTGTATGTGTCTGGAGCGCGCGCGTCGACATCAACCCAGCCACCAATCGGAGAGGCAAAGCCTGTTGCCGCGAAGATCGCAGCGAGGTCTTCACGTGTCTGGATAGACGCGATACGGTCGAGGTAAGGCTGAGCTGGCTCGAGGCCGCGTGCGTTGATCGCTTCTTCGTCCATGTAAGCGCTGTAGTAAGCGCCGACTTTGCCCTGCAGAGTGTCGAGGCCTTCACCGGAAGCGGCTGCTTCTTCGATGATTTCACGGACGTGGATTTCAGCTTCGTCTCGAAGCATATTGAACACGCCATAGCGGGACTGGTCAGACGGGATTTCAAAGCTGTCGAGCCAAACGCCGTTTACGTAACGGTTGAAATCGTCGCCCGGATCAACGCTCTCGTCGATATTGGCAAGTTCGATGCCGAATGTACCGAATACTGGTGATGCATCAGTTGCCGGTGCAGCTGTTTCGGTAGCGGCTGGCGTCGCAGCTTCCTGTTCCGGCTCTGTCTGTCCACAGCCTGCGACTGCGAGCAGCGCCAGTGATGACGTAGCGATAAGTAGCTTTTTCATATGGTCCTCTTTGAAGTTGCGCAATCTAACCCTCAGCTGGCTAGATTGCGCAAGATTATTCTGCGGGTTGGTGGTGAACATGATCGTCTCTTTCAGTCACGCCTGCAACCTTTGAAGAGTCATATGTATCACCAATGCCCTGATATGGACGGCCCGACCACAACCAACGGAAGAGGCGGGCAATCTCTGCGCCCACAGCGTAGAGTGCTGGGACAAAGAGAAGGCTGACGAACAGGGCAAATGCCACCGCTGAACCAAGTGCAACCACCATCGGTTTCAGCATTTGCGCCTGGACTGATTTTTCCGCGATCATCGGCAGGACGCCCACAAATGTGGTCACGGACGTCAGGAGGATCGGGCGGAAGCGTGAGACCGCTGATTCGACGAGTGCCTGAACTGCGCCCATGCCATGCTCGTTTCTGCGTCGGTTGACGTTATCAATCAGAACGAGGTTGTCGTTGATCACAACGCCGGCTGCAGCCGCGATACCGAAGACGGAGAACATCGCCATCGGAATGCCGAACATAAGGTGTCCGAACACCGCGCCTGCGAATGCAAACGGAACGGCGCTCATAAGAAGCAGCGGCTGGAAGTAGGACTTAAACGCGACCGCCAAAAGAACGTACATGCAGAACAATGCACCGAGATTGAGTGTGAGCAGGCTTGAGAACAACTCGCCCTCTGCCTCGGCGTCGCCTAGGCTGCCTCGTTGAACAGTAGGGAAGCGCTGTTCGAAACGTGGCCAGAAGTTTTCTTCCATATCGGCGGAGATTACGCCGCGCTCTTCCGATGCGGTGAGTTCAGCGAACACAGCTGCGGAACGCACGCGGTCACGCCGATAGATGCGGTTAATACCTGGCGCAAACTCGTACTCTGCAACCTGGTCAAGTGGGATTCCGCGGCCATCAGGTGTGCGGATGCGGAAGTCATCAAGGCTGTCGAGCGAGCGACGGGCCTCTGGCGGATAACGAACCATTACGCGGACGTCTTCACCGTCGCGCGGCAGACGTTGCACTTCAAGACCGTAATAGGCCTGACCAACCTGTTGGGACACCATTTGAAGTGTGACGCCAAGAGCCTCTGCGCCCGGCTTCAGGGTGAAGCGAAGCTCGTCAGCGGCAGACGACAGGTTGTCGCCGATGTCGTAGGTTGTGTTATAGGTTTGGAGTTGTGCCTGAACCATGTCGACAGCTTCCTGAAGTGTTTCCAGATCAGGGTGGCTGAGAGCAACGCGGTAACCGCCGCCGCCGCCATTCATTGAGAAATCGAAACGGATTTCTTCTGCATCCGGAACGGGGCCGGTTGCTTCACGAAGTGCAAGCGCGATGTCTTCAGTCGACAGACCTTCCGGACGGTTCTCCGGTAGAAGCGTGCCAATGAATGATTGGATACGGCGTTCCTCGGTGATGATAGAAGCATCCGTGATGATGTCTTCTTCAATTTCCGGGAATCGTTCCGCGAGAACCTCGCGTGCCCGATCTACACCGCGTTGAAGTTGATCGGATACGCGCAGCGTACGCTCAAACGGTGTACCATCCGGCATGGTGATGTTTGCCATGACGAGATTGCTCTCGACCTTCGGCATCATCGCGGCTGGGACGACGTTGTTTCCGAGCATCGATACTGCGATCACGAACAGGCTGATGAAGAAGGCAACCGTGGCATAGCGGAAGCGAATTGCTATCTCGAGTACCGGTTTGAACAAATTGTCAGCAAACCAGATCAGGCTGTCTGCGATTGAACGTTGCACACGAAGAAGTACGCCGCTGGCACCATCAAATGACTGCGGTTTCATGTGACCAAGGTGGGCCGGCAGAATGAGCAGTGACTCGATCAAAGAGAATGAAAGCGCTGCAATGACGACAAAGCTCACCTGCGCTGTAAACTGGCGCTCCGGTCCTGGCAGCAGCATCCATGGCGCGAACATGATCATCGTGGTCAGAACGCCGAAAATGATCGGCTTTACAACAAGTTGTGTGCCGATAACTGCCGCGTCGATACCCTTATTGCGACCGGATTCAACTTCCTTGTGAATGTTCTCACCGACGACGATCGCGTCATCCACGATAACGCCGATGACCAGCAGGATCGCAAAGAAGGACAGGAAGTTCAGAGAGACGCCGAACATTGGTAGAACGGCAAATCCACCTGCAAACGCCGTGATGATGCCGATTGTTACCCAGAAGGCTACGATCGGGCGCAGGAACAGGATGAGGACGATCAGAACAAGGATCAGACCAAGAATCGCAGAGCTGGAAATGATCTCCATATTCCCGCGGTACATGTCTGCCTGGTCCATCAGAAGGTCGGCTCTGATAGCTTCCGGCAGAAGCTCTTCATTGGCACGTTCGATGAACGCCATCAGATTATCAGAGTATGTGTCGATATACATGGTCTCTGGCGGCATGATCATGATGAAGGCCGTCGGGTCGCCGTCGAATGTCGTATTAAGAGATTCATCAACAAATCCGTCGATGACGTTTGCCACGTCACCTACGCGGATGGTTTCGCCTGTAGGAAGCTGACGGATAACGATATCAGAGAATTCGTCGGCATTGTCGGCAAGGTTGCGCGTTTGAAGGCGCATATTGCCAACATCTGTACGGATCTGGCCGCCGGACGAGTTTACCGATGTGCCGCGGATCGCATTCGCAACGTCGGAGAATGTCAGATTATAGCGTCGAAGCTGTTCTTCGGAAACTTCAATGGAGACTTCTTCGCCCAGCACGCCCCAGACTTCGGCGAGTTCGCCGCCCTGAACGGTCGCAGCAACTTGATCACGTAGTTCATCCGCGACGCGTTTCAGCGTAAGGCGGTCAGTGTCACCGTGGACCGCAATGCCAAAGTACATCTGGCTCTGGCGCCAGCGTTGGATTTGTGGCGGGAAGCTTGCTTGCGGCAGGTTGTTGATCTGGTCAACGCGCATACGGACTTCATCGAGGAATTTATCGATGTCATAGTCCTGGAAAGACTCAAGGTTTACATAACCAACGCCTTCGCGCGCAACGCCTTCCATGCGGCGCAGACCATCAAGGTCTGCGAGCACTTCTTCAAGACGTGTGACGATCTGGTCCTCAATATCCTGAGGGGATGCACCTGGCCATGAGATTGAAACGCTCGCGCCATTAAAGTCAGCCGAAGGGAAGACTTCACGTTCAAGAGACGAGAACCCGATTGCGCCGAAAATAAAGGCGCAGAGCATCAAAAGATTGGCTGCGACGGAGTTCTGTGCCCACCAGGCAACAATGCCTTTATGCTCTTTGGTCGTTCCGGTGCTCATAGCTTACCTGTGCTTTTCCGAAAATTTCGGCTGCGAGATATGTCGCAGCCGGTACTCAACTGATTATTCTTCTGCGATCGTGATGCTCATGCCATCAAACGGTGCCTGAAGTGGCGAGAGAATGGCGAGATCACCCGGTTCCACACCGGCGTCGACGTATACGTGGTCGCGGTCTGTATAGACCACATTGACCTCGTGAATGCGCATCACAAGCTCGTCAGCATGGGCGACGAAAATCTGGTTGCGACCACGAAGGGCAGCACGCGGTGCTTCGAGAAGACCTTCAATGGTTTCGCCGGAGACTTCGGCGGAAACAAACAAGCCCGGTGCGAGCGGAATACCGTTAGAGGCACCTTCGCCAAACGGGTCTTCCACGACGGCAATCGCTGAAATCAGACGCGTCTGCGGATCAACTGCGGCCGCTGTACGAGTTACGCGACCATACCATTCACGGCGCTCACCGGCCACTGTCGAGCTGAATACGACAGCCGGACCCGGAGTTTCTTCTGTTTCTTCAAACGCGAAGGAGAGACCCAGACGTCCAAGTTCAGTGTCTGTCAGCGGGAGCGCAACTTCAGCGTAGTCTGTACCGAACATACGACCGAGTGACGAACCGGTAGAAACAAACTGTCCAACGTCAACGTCTTTAGAACGGATGCGGCCTTCAAATGGAGCGCGCACGATTGTGCGCTCAAGGGCCAGTTCAGCGTCTCGAAGCTGCGAACGTGCTGCTTCCAGAGAGGCCTGAGCCTGTGCAAGCTGTGGTTCACGAAGCGCGAGAGGGGAGGCGGCGCCTGTGCCAAGTTCTTCCCAGTCCTGACGGGCAAGTTCTGCCTCGGCCTGCTCACGAATGAGAGCTTGCTGGGCGCTTGCGACCTGAGATTCAGCACGGACACGTGCGAGACGGTAGTCTGCGTCGTCAATTCGGATCAGAACTTCACCGCGGCGGACAAAGCCACCATCAATGAAGGCAGGCGACACATAAGAGATACGACCAGAAATTTGCGGTGAGATCGCAATTTCGCGGCGCGGACGAACCTCACCCTGGCTGGTGACCGTCAGGTGGAGGTCTGTTCGAACGATTTCCTCGGTGAAGACTGCAATGCCACGAGGTGCTTCTTCCGCAGGCTCGGGCGTCGGCTTCATTAGGCCCAGCGCGATTGAGCCACCGATTGCGATGACTACGAAAATCACGACTGGCAAACCAATTGAAAGAGCGATCTTGGCGCCTCTGCTCATTATTCTGTCCCTTCAGACGTGTTCTCAGCCGGGAGCGCGTCATTGGTAAGCTCCCCACCCAGTGCTAAGTGAAACTGTACGCGATTGATGGCACGTGAGGTCTGCGCGGAAATGAGGCTGGCCTCTGCGTTAATCCTACGTGTCTGTGTATCAATCAGATTGAAAATTGTGGTCAGACCGTTCTGATACTGGCGTTCAGCCAGACCTTCAGCGGCCAGAGCCTGCTCGTAAGCGACTGTCTGCGCTTCAACCTGCGCGGCAAGGAAGGCATCAGCAGCAAGCGCGTCTTCAACTTCTTTCCATGCGGTCAGAACAGCTGACACATAGTTGAAGCTGGCAGTGCGGCCCTGCGCTTCAGCGGCTGCGATATTGGCTTCCAGAGATCCGCCGTTGAAGATTGGAGCGGTAAGTGAGCTGATCACTTGAGCAGCCAGATATTCCGGGTTCAGTACGTCGGCGATATTATCAGCCGAATTTGTGAGGCTCGCTGTGAGTGACAGGCTCGGGCGAAGCGCCAGACGGGCCTGGTCAACGCGGAAACCAGCTGCTGCAATGCGTGCTTCAGCGGCGGCAATATCCGGACGACGCGCCAGAAGGCTGGTCGGGTCGCCGGCGCCTGTGATTGGTGGCAGTTCCTTGCTGTCCAGATTGGCTTCAAGTTCGTTTGCCGGATAGCGACCGAGCAGGATTTCAATGCTGCGACGGGCGACACCGCTGTTTTGCTGACGAGAGAGCAGCGCCGCTTCTGAAGAAGCAACTGCGCTGCGTGCCGTACGCACATCAAGTGCGCCTGTCAGACCAAAATTATAACGCCGTTCTGTGAGCGCGAGTACGCGTTCGCGTGCCGCAAGTGTTGCTTCGGCCAGTGCTTCCTGACGGACGGCGTCGGAGAGGCGGATCCATGCGATCGCAGTGTTTGCAGCGAGAGACAGACGCGAGGCAGCAAAGTCGGCTTCGCTGGCAACCAGGTCGGCATCAGCTGCGGAAAGGCCAGCGCCAATACGGCCCCAGAGGTCAGCTTCCCAGCTGGCGTTGAGACCAATGCGATATCCAAGTGAATCTGTGCGCGTAATGCCGCCGGAATTATTGTCGAAGGCAGAAGACGTGCCGGTTGCGCTGCCGGATGCGCTGAGTGATGGCAGGCTCCGGCCGTAGGTCGCAGCCGCTGTGGCGCGGGCTGCGTCGACACGTGCGTAAGCTGCCTGAATGCCCGGATTGTTTTCCAGAGCCTCAGCGATCAGATCTTCCATGATCGGATCGTTAAAACCGGATACCCAGTTTCCGATAGGTGGCACTTCGGCCAGCTGACCTTCGGCCCACTCTGCAGGTGTGGCAGGTAGCTCTACGCTGATTGTTTCTGGTTCATGTCGAAGACTTGCACACCCTGACAGCGCGGCGACTCCGGCAAGCAAAAGATGTGCTCGCATTCCTAACTCCGATTTAAGTCAGCGATTTAGACCCGAGATTTCTGACTGTCAACAAAAAATTATCGCAAAACAATATAAATATACGTTGTATAGATGCTGTTGGCAGAGGATTTAGGGCGTTCGCTTATTGTTTTCTATACGAGAGATAAATTATTTTCCGTTGTCATCATGCTGATACGTTGTTCTGGGAAATAAACGGGCACTGTGCCATTTGAATGACACAGGCAGTTATAAAAACGAGCCAGATTTGAGTCTGAACGAAAACATCGATGCCCCGCCTGAACAGGCGAAAGCACCGGCGCCTTCACCAGAGGGCCGTCATCGCGTGCGCGATTTTGGCGTTATGTCTCTGATTTGCCTGCTGATTCTTCTGATCCTGTTTATGTCAGGCTCGCTTGTTCTGTCAGAAGTTCTGGTGTCGCTTCTTATCTTCTGCTTTGCGGGGATTGCGTATTTCCTTTCGACAGAGCCGGACGCACGGGGGCGCGGCAACGTCGAATCAGCCGCCATCGCGCGACCTCAGAGTTCCCGCGAAAGCGCATCCTCCTACTCGGTATCAAAGGTTCGTGAGGACCTGATCTCCATTCTGACGGCCTATCCGGAGCCTGCACTGATTTGTGGCTTTGATGGCCGAATTATTGCCAGCAACCAGATGGCCGCGGATGTCTTCCGTCTTCCCAGGCATGGTCTCGGCTCGCCGATTATCCGCCGGCCTGATGTGCTCGAGCGTCTGGGTCAGATCGCACGAGGCGGTGAGCCTGATCCGTTAGAGATCGAGATTGCGGGCACACCGGATCAGTTCTTCCGTGTAGAACTGAAGAAGCTCACACTGCTTGGTGAGGACCTTGTTCTGATCGCGCTGGACGAGTTGACGGAGCTTCGTCGCGCAGAGAAGGCGCGCGCAGACTTTCTTGCCAATGCCAGCCATGAGCTTCGTACGCCGCTGACCTCCCTTGCGGGCTTCATCGAAACCATGCGCGGCCCGGCCAAAGATGACCCGGCATCCTGGGATCGTTTCCTTGAGATCATGTATGGTCAGACAGAGCGTATGCGACGCCTGATTCACGACCTTCTGTCTCTGTCGCGCATTGAGCTGAATGAGCACCTTCGCCCGAACCAGCGCGTTGATCTGGCGCATATCGTCACCGAAGGCGTCGAAGCCCTCGTGCCGGTTGCGCAGGAAAAGGGCACAGAGCTCGAGCTTATCCGCTCTGCTGATGAAGCGCCTGTCTATGCGATCCGTGATGAGCTTGTGCAGGTCATTCAGAACCTGATCGACAATGCGATGAAATACTCGCCCGCCGGCAGCACTGTTCGTGTAGAAATTTCGGCCGGACTTACCATCGAGCAGGCCCGCACCTTTGCAGGGCGTCGCTGGCCGAATGCTGCGCGCATCTCCATCGTTCAGAACCGGACCGAGCCAGATGCGCAGTTTGCCGTCTTCCGCGTGAGTGACGAAGGCGACGGTATTCCGCGTGAACACCTGCCGCGACTGGGCGAACGCTTCTACAGGGTTGATGAAGGGCGTGACCGAAGCGTCGGTGGAACGGGGCTCGGCCTTGCGATTGTGAAGCACATCGTGTCCCGTCACCGAGGCGGACTTATGGTGGAAAGTGAAGAAGGGCGAGGTTCTGCTTTCGGAATCTGGCTACCTATGATCGCTCAAGCCTCTGATTCTAAGAGTGAAAATATCACTTCAGATCTAAGTGAAAACTAATCGGCATACTGAAATAAAAACGTCGTGAAGCGATGTTAGGTTCCGGCGCTTTCGGACCCTGATTTAGTGTGTGCATGCCAATAGCGCAGAACATATTTGCGGCGGTCGTATTGATCGTCTTCACCGCATTTCTAGCCGGACGCCTTCAGGCGGCCCGGTTGTCGCGCGTGCACTCTCGTCAGCTCTCTTCGCTGTCGGTCTATTATGGCTGGTATTGTGCGTTGGGGGCATTCGCGCCGACAATGCTGGCTGGTCTGATCGCCTGGTTCTTTCCGATTCGTCAGGATGTGGTTGCGGTCGGTCTGCCCCTGATTGCTGTCGCAGGTGCGATTTACACCTGCATGCAGGTCAGACCAGAAGTCTCCATGCAGCTGCGCGTAGAGCGGCTGATAAAGTGGATGCTGATGGCCAGCGGCGGCGTCGCCGTGCTCACCACATTTGGCATTGTACTGTCGCTCATTTTTGAGACCGGTCGGTTCTTTGCCAGCGATGGCGTGAGTGCAAGCGAGTTCTTCTTCGGCCTCGAATGGAGCGCGCAAACCTCCGCGGCCTTTGGCGCGGTGCCGCTCTTTTTCGGAACCTTCTTTATTGCATTCATCGCGCTTTTGATCGCAGCGCCGATTGGCTTGTTCTGTGCGATTTACCTGTCGGAGTATGCGAGCCCGAGACAGCGCCGCGTTCTGAAGCCGGTTCTGGAAATTCTCGCCGGTATTCCGACAGTCGTATACGGCTTCTTCGCAATCCTTGTCGTTGCGCCGCTTGTTCGACAGCTCGGGCTTGCCGTGAATGATGTTCTGCGTCCGCTGAATGGCGGTATGGATGTGCTAACCGCCCAGCCAAAAAGTGCACTCGCAGCAGGACTGGTCATGGGCATTATGATCATTCCGTTCGTCTCGTCTCTCTCTGACGATGTTCTGCGGACTGTGCCGAAGAAGCTGAAGAATGGCGCGCTCGGCGTTGGGGCAACCCGCGCTGAAATGATGAAACATATCGTTTTGCCGGTCGCGTTTCCGGGGTTGATGGCGGCCATGCTGCTGGCGACCAGCCGGGCTATTGGCGAGACGATGATCGTTGTGATGGCTGCTGGTGAGCGTGCAAACCTCACCGCCAACCCGTTTGAAGATATCACCACCGTCACAGTTCAGATCGTTGCGTTGATGACAGGCGATCCAGAGTTCGACAATCCGCGTACGCTATCGGCTTTTGCGCTGGGTGCGGCTTTGTTCGTCGTGACGCTCTTCTTCAATTTTGTGTCCCAGTGGATCGTAGACAGACAGAGGAAGCGCTATGCAGGCCTCTGATCTCAGCACACCAATTTCGCAAAATCCGGCATTCCTGAAACGGATGAAGCAACGCAGCCGCGCTGACCAGCGTTTCCGTTATTATGGGCTGCTGGCCATTTTCATCGCACTAGCGCTTCTCGTGACATTGCTCGTCTCGATTACCTTTGAGGCCCGCAGCGCATTCACTCGCCATGAGGTGTCGCTCGATTTGCAGCTGACAGACACGGACTCACGTTCGGTGTATCGTAGCATTCGCGGCGCGGTTCAGAACATGGCGGGCGATCCGGCCGACCGTGATGTGCGGATTGAAATGTCCCAACTGGTCAGCCGTCTGGCTGCCGGAGGTATTACAGAAGCTCTGCAGACCTCAGGCGTGGATTTGTCCGCAACTTACCCAGTCCGTGTGCCTGTGTCCGATGAGGCCGACCGGTATCTGAAAGGTCTGGCAACACCTGTGCATCGTTTCGACGGGCGCGGTTATGATCAGGCGGGTGCGCGCATTGAGAGCGATTTTTCCGGCGCAATGCAGGTCATTCAGCGCTGGCACCGTGAACAGGTGTCCATCATTCGTCACCGCGAGTTCGAGCCTGCATTGCGCATGCGTGATGGGCTCGCGCGTCAGGCAGAAGCGGCGCCGGGTGACCGTCAGCTTGCTATGCGCCTGGCGGGGGCTGAACACAGAGTCGAGCTGATTGAAGCGCGCTTGTCGGACTTTGAAGCGCGTATCAACGCTGAGCGCCTTGTGCTGGACGAGTTTACCCCGAGCGTCCTGTTCCGATCCGGTGAAGGCTGGATGAAAGCAATCTCTATTTCAGGCGGGATGATAGAAGCAGAGCCGGTGATTTCCGGTCTGGACCCTGACCGTCAGCGCGGCGAAATTCTGGTCATCGAACAACCAGAATCCCAGCGCTCCATTGCGGATGCGCAGATTGTCGTCCTTGAGCGTTTCCAGACGGCGGGCCGTATTAGCTCGCATTTCAATGGCGCGCTTTTCAGCAATGCCGATTCTTCGGATGCCGAGTTTGCCGGTGTTCTCTCAGGCCTTGTTGGCTCGATCATGATCATTCTGGTGACGATGGGGCTGGCCGTGCCGGTGGGCATCGCCGCTGCAGTTTATCTGGAAGAATTCGCGCCGCGTAACCGGTGGACGAGTTTTGTTCAGGTGAACATCAATAATCTCGCCGCGATCCCGTCGATTGTTTTTGGTCTTCTGGGCGCGGCGATCTTCGTGAATGGCGTAATTATTCCGATTCCGTTTGTGGACGGGGTCTTCCGTCTGGGCGGTGGTCTGGGCCGAGGCTGGCCGCTCGTTGGCGGTATTGTGCTGGCACTAATGACACTTCCGACGATCATCATCGCGTCGCGCGCTGCGCTTGGCGCTGTGCCGGGTAGTGTCAGGCAAGCTGCGCTGGCTATGGGCGCAACACGTCTTCAAACCGTCAATCACCATGTCCTGCCTATGGCTGCGCCGGGCATTCTGACCGGCTCTATTATCGGTCTGGCTCAAGCGATTGGTGAAACCGCGCCGCTTCTGCTGATCGGCATGGTGGCTTTCGTCGCGGAGATGCCACAGGGCGCGACAGACCGCGCGACGGCTTTACCGGTTCTGATTTTTCAATGGTCCACACGCGCCGAACGTGCATGGGAGCCGATGACGTCTGCTGCGATCATTATTCTGCTGCTCGTCATGCTGGTGCTGAACGGTTTGGCGGTGTTGATGCGGTTGAGGTATGAGAAATGATGAGCGATCCGATCCTGCCATCTGCAGCTCCAGCTCACGCCGGAGCCGCCCCGCAAGAGCAAGCCGTAAAGGTGCGTGTTCGTGATGTGACCGTCAGCTATGACGGCGCGATGGCGATTGATAGCGTCAATATCGACATTCCGGATAAGTCCGTAATGGCGATTATCGGTCCGTCCGGCTGCGGCAAGTCTACCTTCCTGCGCTGTCTCAACCGCATGAATGATACGATTTCCGGGTGTTCTGTGACGGGTGACATCCGGATTGATGAGGAAGATGTCACAGCGCGCAACGTGAACCCTGTTATGCTTCGGGCGCGTGTCGGCATGGTCTTCCAGGAGCCGAACCCGTTCCCGAAAACCGTGTTCGAGAATGTTGCCTACGGGCCGAAGATTCATGGTCTCGCTGCAACGCGCGCCGAACTGGAAGACATTGTCGAGACCAGCCTTCGCCGCGCCGGTCTCTGGGATGAGGTCAAAGACGGTCTTCACAAGCCCGGCACATCGCTTTCCGGTGGTCAGCAGCAACGTCTGGTGATCGCGCGGGCCATCGCGATCAATCCGGAGATCATTCTCATGGATGAGCCATGCTCGGCGCTCGACCCGATCGCGACAGCGCGCATTGAGGAGCTGATCGACGAGCTGCGCCAGAATTATTGTATCGTGATTGTGACCCACTCCATGTCTCAAGCGGCCCGGATTTCGCAGAATACGGCCTTCTTTGATCGTGGTAAGCTGATAGAAACGGGCACGACGGAGCAGATTTTCACCAATCCGCGAGACCGCCGCACGCATGACTATATCACCGGCCGTTACGGCTAGATTTCAGGAGACGAAAAGTGCCATCGCACACACTTAAAGCCTTCACCAGTGAACTCAACGCTCTGACAAGCGACGTCCTGCGTATGGGCGGCATGGCCGAGGCGATGATCACGGACATGGCGACGGCGTTTGCGCGCGGCGATAGCGAACTGGCGCGAAGCGTTATCCAGCGAGACGCTGAAGTGAATGCGCTGGAAACCCGTCTTGAACGCGAGATCACACGTCTTCTGGCGCTTCGTCAGCCTGTGGCGCAGGACCTTCGCGGCATTATCGCGGCATTGAAAGTTTCTAACGATCTGGAACGTATTGGCGACCTTGCAAAGAATGTCTGCAAACGCCTCATCGCCATGGGCGAGGAGCATGGTGCAACCGGACAGAAAAGCGTCGAGCGTATGTCGCGCGCGGTTCGTCTGCAGCTGAATACGGTTCTTGATGCCTATGCCACCCAGAACGCGCAGGAAGCGATTGATGTCTGGCAGCATGATGAAGAAATCGACGAGCACTATAACAGCATGTTCCGTGAGGTGCTCACCTATATGATGGAAGACCCGCGCAAAATATCGCAGGGCGCGCATCTTCTATTCATCGCTAAAAATCTCGAGCGAATTGGTGATCACTGCACCAACATCGCTGAAGTGGTTCATTTCTTTGTGACCGGCGAGGACATGCCTATGGCGCGTCCGAAACTGTCGGATCTCGAATAGACGGAAATTGTGTGAGTATGGGGAATACGATGACACCTTACATTCTGGTCGCTGAAGACGAAGATCCGGTGATTGAGCTTCTGCGCTACAATCTGGAGCGTGAAGGCTATGAAGTCGGCGTTGCAAAGGACGGGGAAGAAGCGCTGGTCATGATGAAAGAGCGTGCACCGGACCTGCTTTTGCTGGACTGGATGCTTCCGAAAGTGACGGGCATTGAAGTGTGCCGTCAGACGAGGTCACGCTCTGAGACGCGCAATCTGCCGATCATCATGGTGACAGCGCGTACCGAAGAATCTGACCGTATTCGGGGCCTTGATACCGGCGCGGACGACTATATCGCCAAGCCATTCTCCACGACCGAGCTGATGGCGCGTATTCGCGCGGTCATGCGCCGTATCCGTCCGGGGCTTGCCGAAGATGTTCTTAGCTGCGCTGGCGTTGAGATTAACCGCTCGTCGCACACAGTCATGCGTGACGGACAGGAGCTACATCTCGGCCCGACCGAGTTCCGTCTTCTGGACTATCTGATCCAGCGTCCGGGACGTGTCTTCTCACGTGAACAGCTTCTGGATTCTGTCTGGGGCGCGGACGTATATGTTGAGGCGCGTACGGTCGACGTTCACATTGGCCGCCTGCGTAAAGCGCTGAACAAACACTCTGATGTTGACCTGATCCGCACCGTACGTTCGGCCGGATATTCTTTCGTTCCGCCGAAAGACCTTTAGGCGCTTGCATTTGCCTTTCAGGTGAAATGATCACAGATAACGGTCTGGGAGGAACAGGCCGTATGAGAGCTTTCGTCTGCAAAACTATAAGTGAAGACCTGACTGGCGCATTGCTGAATGACATCGACGAACCGTCACCAGAGGCGGGCGAGGTGAAGATTGCGATGCGCGCGGCGAGCCTCAATTTTCCAGACATTCTGATGTGTCAGGGCAAGTACCAGTTCAAACCGGAATTGCCTTTTACGGTCGGGATGGAGTTCGCCGGCGACGTGGTCGAAACTGGCGACGGCGTTAGCAGATGGAAGATTGGCGACCGTGTCTGCGGCGGCGCTAAAACCGGTGCATTTGCCGAGTTTGTGACTGCAGCGGAAGACGGGCTGAGGCCGGTTCCGGCAGCTTACAGCTATGCAGAAGGCGCAGCCTTCGGTGCGGCTTATCTGACAGCTTATGTATCGCTCGTCCGTCGGGCGCGCATTGAAGCGGGTGAAACCCTGCTTGTGCATGGCGCGAGTGGCGGCGTCGGTATGGCGACGATTGAGGTCGGCAAACTGCTCGGCGCGACAGTCATCGCCACGACAGGGCGCGACTCCAAAATGGATGCCATCCGGCAAGCTGGCGCAGATCACGTCCTCAATCTACGTGACGGTTTCCGTGAAAAGGTGAAAGAGCTGACCGGCGGGCGCGGCGCTGACGTGATCTTTGACCCGATTGGCGGTGATGTGTTTGACGAGTCCACGCGGTGCATCGCGTTTGATGGTCGCCTTCTGGTCATCGGTTTTATGTCTGGGCGCATCGCCGAAATCAAAACCAATATCCCCCTGATCAAAGGGTTCTCGGTTGTTGGCGTTCGCGCTGGTGAATATGGTCGCAGGTTTCCGGAGAAGGGGCGTGAAAACATGGCGCAGGTTCAGGCCTGGGCCGAAGACGGGCTTATCCGTCCGCGCATTCACGCAGAGCTTTCGCTGGATGACGCCGCTAATGGCCTCTCAATGCTTACGGGCCGTGATGTGATCGGCAAAATCGTACTGACGACCTGACGAAATCCTAGCCCGATTCGCGTTTTTGAGGGGTGGCTGGTGTGCGAGACACCTGGCGACGCCGTTTCTGGTAGGCCGCCAGTTTCTTCTGAACCGCCACCGTCATCAGCGTGCCGACAGATTTGCGGGCTTCCACGTCTGTATCGGGCAGAACAGAGAGCTGGGTGAGTGCGTGGATGCTGATCTCAAGCACGTGAGCTTCAGGATCTTCCTTGCCTTCAATGCCGTCGAGATAAAAGCGTACAGCCGTGGCCGTTTGATGAAGCGCGGTGTCACCTTGTTCGATAGACTGTTGCATGGTGCGGGTGGCGATGGCCCGAACCCGATCCGTCATGCTTTGGCGCATTGGGGCTGGCGCGAAGTCCGAATTCAGGAGCTCGTTGACCGCGAATTTCAGCTCTTCGGCGCCGGCAGCTTCCGGCCGGCCTTCTTCTTTATCTTTTCTGCTGTCTTCTGTTCGGCGCCGAGGTGGCTCCATATCTTCCTGTCGGCGGCGGCACGGGCCGATATATTTATTAGTCGATACAAAGACCTGTGGGGCTTCGATCACGGCGCGAAACTTTTTCTGCAACTGGCTGGAAGAAACAGGACGCATGACGAACTCATCTGCACCTGCATCACGTGCGCCGCGAATATTGGTCATCGTTGCTATCGCAGACAGATAAATAAACGGGCGCTCTGATAGCATCGGGTTTGGAAGACGTCTCAGCTTCTGGATCAGGCTCAGATCAACCGGATTTTCCTGAGAATGGATTATCAGAACAATATCTGCTGGGAAATTGTAGTTTTCTTCCTGAAGGAATTCGAGCGCATTGCGGCTCACTACGTGGTCGTTCTGAATGCCGATGCCGCGCAACACCTCCATCATGACAGATCGGGAGTGAATGCTGTCTTCAAGCATGAGAACGCGTACTTCTTCTGGTACGAACTCACGCGGAATCCGGGCGGGGGACAATACTGAACCGGTCATGCTGCTTCGCGAAGTTTCCGTTTAACAATTTTTTCAAGGCCCTGAGCGATTTCAAGCCGGGCGTGCGATTTACCGCCTTTTGCGGACAGGAGAAGGCGGATTGCGTCCATGTGCGCGGAGATAACTTGTGACTGAAGTGCGCCGCTCGCGCCGACGCCTTCAATGTAACGGGCCACGCAAACGGTTGCGAGTTCGAGGGCTTCGTCCTCGATTTTCTTCGCAATATCATTGGCTTCATTGGCCGTATTGTAGAGCGTGCGGACACCCCCACGGTCACGCGGATCGATAGATTTTGCGAGCGACGTCAGGCGTTCAGCGCACTGGACCAGCATGTTCTGGTGGAACTCACGGTCAGCTTGTTGATCGGTTGCATCCAGCGGGTCAGACAGGCGTTTGAGCGGACCGCGATATTCCAGCTTCCGCTTACGGCGGCGGCATGGGCCAATATAGTTTTTGCCCTCAATGAAGGGGCGAGGGCGCAGGATGACCTCATCCAGACGTTCCTTGATAGTGGCGTGTGAGATCGGCTTGGCCGCAAATTCGTCAACGCCAGCCATGCGCGCTTCTTTAACGGTTTCCACGCGCGGGTCACTGGTGATCATGATCACAGGCACGCTGCGGTCAGATACAACATCATTGTGGCGCATACGGCGGACCATCTCGGTGCCATTCATGTCAGGCAACAGATTTTCGGTGATAACGACGCGTGGATGCCAGACATTGATTGCCTCAATGACTTCGGTAGCCGTCGCGGCAGGGTAAACTTTTGTGAAGCCCATATTGCGCAGCACTTCATTGATCATGGCGCGCGCATAGTTGTTGGACTCACCCAGTACAATCCCGATTTCGGAGGGATAGTAGTGCTTCTTCATTTTGCCTGTGTCTTTAGTCATATCGTCCTGCCAGGATGTTCGATCATCCCTTTCTGCCAGAGCCGGGTGAATATTCATCAACGCCAGACGATCAAATTTAAAAGAAATCAACGCGGCCGTTAGATACGGGCAATTACAGGGCGAGCCATCTTGCAAAACGAATGAAGGTGTGTAAGTTGATCAAAGTGTATTTTAGTTAGTTTCAAGAGATTGAGTCGTGTCTGATAGTGAAAAACTGGACCAACGCATTCAGCTGGTCGCTTCAAAAGAGTTCGGACAGAAGGTTGATGCCTGGCGTCGTGGTCAGGATGATCTGCCGTCTCGTTCAGAGGCGATCCGTCGTCTTGTCTATCTTGGGCTTGTTCATGAAGAGGAATTTCCGATGCGCCTGATCACAGCCATCATCCGTCCGCACAAGTATGAAGCGGTTCGCGAGGCACTCGCAGAGCTCGGCGTTACGGGGATTACGGCAAGTCAGGTGACAGGCTTTGGTCGTCAGCGCGGTCAGACGGAAATGTATCGTGGCGCGGAATACGAAGTGAAAGAAATTCCGAAAGTGAAGATCGAAGTGGCGGTGCCATCTACAATGCTGGAGACCGCGCTTCAGGCGATCACGCAGACGGCTGAAACCGGCAAAATCGGCGACGGCAAAATCTTCGTCACGTCACTCTCCGGTGCTGTACGTATCCGTACTGGCGAACGCGACGAGAAGGCGCTGATCTAGTCAGCGCCTGAAGGGCAGGCTTACCAGCCGCCACAATACCCAGATTGGAAGTACGACCAGCGCACCAAGCAGGGCGGGCTTCCAGCCATGGCTGATCACCCAGAACAGACCGGCAAACATGCTCTGCCAGACATCCTGTAAGAAGCTCACGAACGAGAATTGACCAGGATCCTGCGCGAAATCTCCGACTTGCATAATCACGCCGACGAGCACGCAGAGCGCGAGCAGCCGGATCGCTCCCCAGAACTTAATGGCAAAGATGCGCGCCAGTAGCGGGCGCTTCGGCTTGGGCGCGCTTGTCTGTGTACTAACAGGTGGCGGCGCCTGAGCTTCTTCCGGAAATGGGGGGAAGTCTGGTGGGGGCTGGGTGTTTGTGGTCTCTGACATGCCTTACTCTCCGCGATGGCTTATAGGTAAGGGCGGAGCGCGGCAGAAAAAAGGCCGCCAGAGCGGCGGCCTTTGGTGAAATTTGAATTTGTGGGGCTTATGCCGCAGCGTCTTTCTTGACGATTGTTGTGTGTGGGTAAGGAATGGAAACGCCCTGCTTGTCGAAGGACTTTTTCACTTTTTCCAGCAGGTCGAATTTGATCGCCCAGTAATCGCTGGCCTGACACCAGAGGCGGCAGGTGATGTCGACAGAGCTGTCGCCCAGATTGGTCACGCGTACAAAAGGTTCCGGATCTTTCATGATGCGTTCGTCAGCGGCGATGATCTCTTTGAGGATCGCGATCGCATTGTCGAAATCGTCATCGTAATCGATGCCGAAGACGACGTCGCAACGGCGTGTCGTGTAGCCGGAATAATTGGTGATCACGCCATCAATGGCCTGACCATTCGGGATCATGATTTTCTTGTTGTCTGGAGTCGCGATAACCGTCTGGAACAGGTTGATGTCTTTTACAGAACCGGACACGCCAGACACTTCGATGAAGTCGCCCAGCTTGTACGGGCGGAACAGCATGATCATTACGCCGGACGCGATATTACCCAGTGCACCCTGCATGGACAGACCAATCGCGAGGGTCAGAGCACCGAGGACTGCGGCGAAGGAGGCGACTGGAATGCCGAAAATGCCGAAGACTGCGATGACAACGGCGGCCGTCACGCCCCAGCGAACGATCGAGGCGAAAAAGTTAGCGAGCGTATTATCTACATTTTCGCGTTTCTCCGCCTGAGTGCGAACTACGCTCGCCAGCCAGCCGGCAATGCGCAGACCGATGATCAAGAGGATGATCGCGCCGATTACGTTCAGTGCGCCATTTACGATCAGTACGCCGTACTGGTCCCAAATTGCCTGAGGGTCGAATTCCATTCTGAACTCCTATGATTGGTTTACCTGCTCTGGTTAACGCGAGTTTGTGTCGTTTTGCAAAAGGCAGGCTCAAATTTTTGTGCTGTGTTTGCTGGTCTGTTTCTTAACTGATCTCTGCTAGGCTCAAATGCTCGCATGGAGGTCGTGTTGTGCGTTTGGTGTTGAGTTTGATTGCCACGGCGCTGGTCTTGAATTTTGGCCAGCCATCATCTGCCCAGCAGGCGGCGGTTATTCCCGCTACGCAAAGCGCTGAAGGCATCTATACGCTTGGCGCGACGGCGCTGAACGAAGCGCCATCATTTGCGAGCTATTCCGGAAACATCACGCTTGTCGTGCTCTTCCAGCCGGGCTGCCCGTGGTGCGCCATTCAGTTTCGCGACATTGAAGAGCTGCAGCGCGACCGCGCGCCATGGCTTCAGGTTGCTGCGGTCTCGCGCAATGGCAGTGTGCCTGCATTGCTGCGTGAACTGGACGAATACCGCACGAGCATTCCGGCCTACCAGTCGAGCCGCGAGCTTTTGTCCGCGCTTCAATATACGCCGGGTACGCCATGCGTGTACCTGATCAGTCCGGACGGACGTCTGGGGCAGGTGGCGTGCGGCCGGATGACCGCAGACCAGCTCGTCGGATTTCTGACTGGGCGCTAATCCTCCAGCGGTTCGCCGGTTTCTGCATCAATGAGGATGCGCTCCGGCTGACCTTCAACATGAACACGGAAGACAATGGCGCGTGCGCCATCCGGCCCGCCAATCGGTGAGTGCGCGGCATAAGGCGTGATGACAAACGCATCGCCTGCCGACAGCCACATATCGTCCATGCCTTCCTGACGGTGAAGTGCAGAACCTTCAATCACATAGAGAAATTCCTCACCTGGATGCTCATGCAGCGGGACGCTGGCATTTGGCGGGATGATCACGTCGGAGATAATGACTTCCAAGCCGTCTGCAGCCTCGATAGCCGCCTGCAGCATCAAGTGTGAGCCTGGCGTTGTCGGACGGCCGTCTGTCAGTTCCGGTTCTGTCACCGTGTCGAATTCAGCGTCATGGGCATGATCGGACTGCGCCCCGTGCGCAAATGCCGATGCGGACATAAACAGCGCTGCAGCCGGAATAAGAAGCTTGGTTGTTATCATTGTGAACCCTCCCGAAGTCAGGTCTCACTATAGCTCAGAAATTCTTTCAGACCATCAAGTGTCTCGGCCTCTGCAGCGGGCTTATCCCAGCGTATCCGGTTGAAGCGCGGAAAGCGCATGGCGACGCCAGATTTATGGCGTGGTGAGGCATTCAGGCCTTCAAATGCGACCTCTACGACAAGGCCTTCCTCGCGGGTGGCTTTGACCATGCGGACGGGGCCAAACCGGTCGATCGTGTTGTTCCGCACAAACTTGTCGAGCTCTTTCAGTTCGTCATCGGTGAAGCCGAAATAAGCTTTGCCGACAGGGGTGATCTCATGTCCTTCGTCGGTTTCAGCCCAAACACCAAATGTGAAATCCGAGAAGTACCCGGATCGTCTGCCATGGCCACGCTGGGCATACATAATGACAGCATCAATCAGGAAAGGATCGCGCTTCCATTTGAACCATGGGCCTTTCGGGCGGCCGGCTTCATAGATCGACTCCCAGCGTTTCAGCATCAGACCTTCGATCTCAGGCTGAGGCGGCGCGTTACGTAGCGCGTTGAGGCTTGCTGCATCCGTGACCTCTACGAGCGGGGAGACATCAAACCGGTCGGTCGGCGACGTGCCGAGCAGTGCTTCCAGTTTTGCGCGGCGTTCGCGGAAGGTGAGGGCGCGCAAATCCTCTTCGCCATGATGGAGAATGTCATAAGCGCGTATGAAGGCAGGCCGTTCAGACAGCATCTTTTTAGAGACGGTTTTCCGGTTCAGTCGCTGCTGGAGATCATTGAATGGCGCGACATTGCCATCCGGTTTTCGGACCAGAAGTTCGCCATCCAGAACGGCATCAAATTCCATGGCGGCGACGACATCCGGAAAGGTGTGAGAGATGTCATCACCGGTGCGCGTATAGAGGTGGCGCACACCATTCTCGCTGACGGCCTGTACGCGAATGCCATCCCATTTCCATTCGGCTGCAAACGCTTCAGGCGTGATCATGTCAGGGTTGATGGCGTCCGGATCATCGCGGTCTTTCTTGGCGATCAGCGGATGGGCGAGCATGACAGGCCTGAAAGCGCCGCTCATATCCGGTGTGGGTTTCTCGCCGTCACCTGAAAGCCAGGCGAAAAGGTCTTCATAGGGCGCATCAAGCCCGTGCCAGAGCTCTTCAATCTCGCCAGCCTTCACGCCGCCAAACTTCGCCAGAGCTTGTTTGGCAAGGCGCGCAGATACACCGATGCGTAGCCCGCCGGTGACGAGCTTTAGCAATGCCCAGCGCTCAGACGCGCCAAGCCTGTCCAGCCAGTGCGCGATAAGCTCTGGCGCTTTGGCTTTCGGCGTGTCCTGAACCGTATCAACGATCTCATCCAGCGTTGGCGAATAGTTCGCGCCATGCGTTTCGGGCCAGACCAGGCTCACCGTTTCAGCAAGGTCGCCGACATAATCATATGAGAGACGAAACAGCTCTTCATCCATGCGTTCGGAGACGAGCGCGCGGATCATGGCGGGCTTGATTGTTTTCAGGTCGAGCTCGCCCGTGATCGCCGCCAGCGCCCAACCGCGCGCCGGATCAGGCGTTCGCGCGAAATAGTCACAAAGGAGCGTAATCTTTGCGTTCCGCCCCGGTGTGAGGATCAGACTATCAAGAAGCTGGGAAAAGGCCTGCATAGGCTAGAGATAAGTCTGGCAGGGAAGAATGACAGGTCCGCCCTTCAGTAAGAGAGTGACCGGCGGCAGAGCGCGTCATCCAGCTCACAGGTCTCTATGACTGCGTTGATCCAGTCGCGCTGGGTTTCAAGGTTTACATAATTCACCGCGTAAACGCCTGAGCACATCTCGCCGCTGACGGACGGCATGAGCGTAGAGAGGACGCCCATCATGACGGGATGGCCGCTTTCATCATCCACCATGAGTGGGCCGCCTGAATCGCCAACGCACGGGCCGCCGGAAACCTGAGTGGCGCCGCGAATTCGGTCAGGCAACACATCGATGATGTGGATTTCCTCGCGCTGGAGCATATCGGCGAGCTCTCCATAATAGGAGAGCGCGCCCCAGCCGCCGACGCGGGCGGTTTCATAGAATTTCTCGGAGAATGGCCGTGAGGTCTCGCCCCAGGCGACAGGCGGTACGTTGACCAGCCGGTCTATATCGTCATCGGCGACATGTACGAGCGCGATGTCGTTCCGGTAATTGTCGGTCTGGCCTGAAAAACTGCCATGGCAGACAGCAAAATCGACTTCCACGCGCTGGATTTCGTCTGAGGAGAGTTGCTGTGAATTGGCGCGCAGGACGATGCGGTCAAAACTGCCCGTCAGGCAGTGCGCCGCGGTTAGAAACCAGTTCTCTGAAATACGTGTGGCAGAGCAGTGGCTCGAGGCGACGTCGAAGTCTTCAGTGTCGGTCTCGCGTTCCATCTTGACGATGCCGGGCAGGTCGCGCGCTGATGGTGGGCGAAAACGGTTGCGCAGCTCCGGCAGAGGCGCTGCGTCCATTTTGCCTTCATATTTCAGATAGTCGGGGCTCGTGAGTTCTTCTGCGGTGGATGTTGGTCCGCATGGGTGGAAATTGCCTTCAAGCCGGAGGAAGTGTTCCGGCATATCGGTCTCGACGCGCGCATCATCAGCCGTGGCCGAGCCGAGAATGGCTGTGCCAGTGAGAAGCAGAACGAAGCCGAGGCGTTTCAACGGGCAATCTCCTTTGAGGAGAGTTTTTGCCAAACTGACGGCTTCGTCAATTCACTAATGCGGTTCAGCTATCCTCATCATAGCCAACAAGCCTGAGCGGACGGGCGCTATAGCCCTCGAGTTCTGCCCAGCGACATAGGGCATCCTCGCGGCCATGTGTAACCCAAAGCTCTTGCGGGTTCACGTCGCGCACGGTTTGGGTGAGCTCATCCCAATCTGCATGGTCTGAGAGGATAATCGGTAGTTCTACGCCGCTTTGTTTGGCCCGTTGGCGTATGCGCATCCAGCCCGAGCAGAAGACGGTGATCGGGTCTGGAAAGCGCCGTGCCCATTTATCTCGAAAGGCGGATGGTGGGCCCATCACAATCTTGCCTGCGAATTTGGCCTGTTCTTCTTTCGCGACGCCTTTTTCAAGCGTTGCGGGCTCAAGGCTGCCAAGTGAAATGCCGTGGTCCTCATAAAGGTCGCAAAGCGATTTCAGCGCGCCATGAATATAGATGGTGTCTTGGTAGCCGGCTTCGCGGATAAGCGAGATGACACGCTGGGCTTTTCCGAGTGCATACACGCCAACCAGATGGGCGCGGTCAGGAAAGGTGGTGAGGCTGTGTAGCAGCTTTCGGATTTCTTCCCGGTCGTCCGGATGACGAAAGACGGGCAGCGCAAAGGTCGCCTCGGATATAAAGACATGACATGGCACTGGTTCGAACGGTGTGCAGGTCGGGTCCTGGCGGCGCTTATAGTCGCCCGTGCAGACCATTCGAAGGCCTTTATGCTCAACCACGGCCTGTGCGGAGCCTAGCACGTGCCCTGCTGGTGCAAGTGAAACCTCCACGCCGTTTATGCTGACCACTTCGCCAAGTTCTGTTGGCTGGCGCTTAGCCGTGAAGTCCTCGCCATAGCGCGCCGCCATAATGTTGATGGTCTCAGGTGTTGCGAGCACGGCGCCGTGTCCGGCACGGGCATGGTCTGCATGGCCATGTGTGATGACGGCGCGATCAACGGCGCGAACCGGATCGATGTAAAAATCGCCGACCGGGCAATAAAGGCCCGCTGGGGTGGGGTGCAGAAGCTGGTCGGGTGATCGCATGAGACTGATATAGGTGAGTGTCGGGCAATGTCTCGCACCGATGTCATGCCTGTTTGATCAACCCTCGATTTTTTCTTCCGGGCGTAGGCGTCGCTCAATGATGCGGTTTACGTCTTCTGGATAACAGACCGATACGTCTTGGACGGACTCGATCGCGCCGAGTTCATCAAACCAGTCAAGAAGTGCATGGCCCGGTTGGGTTATAGAGGAATCAGATGTGACATCTGTCGGAACTTCTTCCTGTAGCTGTTCGAGGTATTCGTCTTCTGCAGTCATGATTTCGTCAGCAGAGGGAAGTGCGTCGCAGTCGATCTTCACGTCCTCTGTTTCTTGCTGATATTCAGGTGTTTGGTGATCTTCATACCGGTCTTGTGCGTGCGCATTCATGCCTGAGAGTGATGCCGCGAGCACTAAGCTCAATGTCGTTCCCGTGAGTGCGGTTTTCATGGTCATTGTCCCCTTGCAGCATTGTGTCGGTTGATATCACAGGCCATCGCACCGTGAAGCGTCAAGATTGGAGCGCAGACATTGAATTCATTCGTCCTGGTTGCTGTGGTTTCAGTGATGTAAATGCACCCCGCGCAAAACCTCCCCTTTTGCACCTTGAGTGACATGCGCACTATTTATATAGTCTGCTCTCATAAATATATGGGAGGAAGGCGAATGTCTTTTACGAAGCGATCTCAGCTCTTATTCGTGACGGCGGTTTCCGCGCTGGCGCTGGCGGCATGTTCTGATCAGGGCGCAGACGAGCATGCAGGCATGAACCATGACGGGATGGACCACGCGTCTATGGATCACGGCTCCATGGATCATTCCGGTCATGAAGGCATGGAAATGGCGAATGCGAATACGCCGTCTTATGGCGCTGCGGAGCATGTTGCTGATTTTACTCTGATGGGCAGTGATGGTCAGATGCACACGCTGAGCGATCATTCCGATGCCCCAGCGGTGGTTCTGATGACGCACGGTGTGGGGTGCCCAATCGTGCGCAACGCCGTAACTGATTACAAAGAACTCGCCGCGCAGTTTGAGGATCAGGGGATCCCGTTCTACATGATCAATTCCAACATTCAGGATGACATGGACGAGCTGGCCGCGGATGCCGAGCTCTATTCCATCACCATGCCAATTCTGGATGACGAAGATCAGTCGGTTGGCCGTCAGATGGGGTATGACCGGACCGCCCAGATTTACGTGCTGGACCCGTCAGATGATTTCCGTGTCATGTACTATGGCTCGCTCAATGATCGTCAGACTTATGAGCGTCAAAGGAATGAAGCTCAGAATCATTTCGCGGCAGAAGTTCTGAACCAGATGCTGGCGGGCGAAGAGGTTACCGTAACGGCACCTGCGATCAGAGCGGGATGTATGATCAATTTTCTCTGATCACTTGCCCTATCTTTAGTGTTTTACTCGGGTTTCTCTTGAGTGTTGGCCACTACATTTGATATAGCTACCTCCAGATAATAATACACGGGAGGTAGCCTTATGGCTGTTTTTAAACGAGGCAATCTGCTTGTCGCGACTGCGTTCACTGCACTTTTGTTGGGTGCATGTTCGCAAGAAGGCGGAGGAGACCATGCGGCGATGGATCATTCCGCCATGGATCACTCCGGCCATGACGGTATGGTTATGGCGACGGCTGCGACACCTGTCAGCGGCCCGCCGGAATATATCGATAACTTCCGCCTGATCGACCATAATGGCGACAGCCACGAGCTGTTCTATCATGCTGACGCACCTGCGGTCGTGTTGATGACGCACGGTGTCGGCTGCCCGATCGTCCGTAATGCTGTTACCGATTACAAAGCGCTGCGCGACCGGTTCGCCGATCAGGGCGTTCAGTTCTACATGATCAACTCCAATATTCAGGATGACCGTGACGAGATCGCTGCTGACGCAGAGCTTTACGGCATTGATATGCCGATCCTTGATGACGTGACCCAGCTTATTGGCGAGTCCATGGGCTATGACCGTACAGCGCAGGTTTATGTGCTGGATCCGGCGCAGGGCTTCAAAGTTGTCTATTATGGCGCGCTGAATGACCGCCAGACCTATGAGCGTCAACGCAATGAAGCGAACAACCACTTTGCTGCAGACGCAATTTCTCAGGTTCTGGCGGGCGAAGACGTCACGGTTGAGGCGCCTGCTATTCGCGCCGGTTGCATGATCAACTTCCCGGAGCAGCGTAATCACGAAGAGCATATGCAAATCTCTTATGCTGAAGAGATTGCGCCAATCCTGCGTGAGAACTGCGTTGAGTGTCACCAGGAGGGCGGTATCGGCCCCTGGGCGATGACCGACTACGAGACTATTCAGGGCTGGGCGCCGATGATCCGCGAAGTGGTTCGCACGGACCGTATGCCGCCCTGGCATGCTGACCCGTCCATCGGCACATTCCACAATGCGCGTGATCTGACTGTTGAAGAAACGCAGACGCTGGTTCACTGGGTTGAAGCTGGCGCGCCGCGCGGTGAGGGCGAAGACCCGCTTGCGGGTCTTGATCTGCATGCGCCGGACTGGCCGCTTGGCGAGCCTGATCTGATCCTGACGCTTCCGGCCTACAACGTGCCGGCAACAGGTGTTGTCGATTATGCTTATCCGGTCGTTGAGAACCCTCTGACAGAAGACACATGGCTGCGCGCCACGACAGTTCGCGCGGGCAATCGCGAGGTCGTCCACCACGTGCTGTCGGGCTATATGTCTGAAGTGCCGGCGGATGGGCGCGGTTCGACCTCGCTCTGGGAATTCTCCACCGGCGGCTATGCTGTGGGTGCGGAATCTACTGTGGCGCAGGAAAACTCCGGCGTGCCATTCCCTGCGGGCGGCGCAATCGGCTTCCAGATGCACTACACGCCTGTGGGCCGTGAAATTATCGACCAGACACAGATCGGTTTCTACTTCCAGGAACAGCCGGAGCTTCTGAACCGGACCGTTGTTATTCTGGATGCGAGCCTCGACATTCCCGCGAACGAGCCGCGTCATGTTGAAACGGCCTATCTGGAATTCCCTTACGATGCGGAACTGATCTCCGCATTCCCGCATGCGCACTATCGTGGCTATGCGTCCGATCTGCGTATCCAGTACCCAGATGGTACTGAAGAGACGCTTCTGTCTCTGCCGCGATATGACTTCAACTGGCAGCGTGGCTACGAATTTGAGGAGCCGGTCTCCATTCCGGCGGGATCACGCCTGATCTCGGACTATGTCTATGACAATTCCAGCGCCAATGCGGCGAACCCTGATCCAAACATTCAGGTGACGTGGGGCGAGCAGAGCTTTGAAGAAATGCTCTATACGTCCCTGTCTTTCCGCTGGGTGGGTGAAACGACGGACAACCGTCTCGATCACCAGTCAGCTGAAATGAACGAGACGCGCATGTTCACCGCGATGGACGATAATATGGATGGCCAGCTCACTGAAGATGAGCTGACGGGCATGCTTGGTAGCCGTATGCGCGCCGGCTTTGGCCGTATGGATCTCGACGGAAATGGCTCTGTAGACATGGAAGAATATATCACAGTGAACCGTATGATGCGTGCACGCGGTCAACAATAGGCCTTATTGCACAATTTCTGATCAGTAGAGGGCGGCGCTTTATTGCGTCGCCCTTTTCTTATTCCCCAAGGTAATATCAGGTCGATGATTATATTCCATTTCGACTGGCGCTCTGCTTCGAAGTATAGATGTCTATAGTGAAAGAAAAAAATACGTTCAGTCCTTCAATTTTACGCGGTTTAGTCGATTTTAAGTAATCCGTTAACGGTTTCCGAAGTTCTGTTAACCTTTTAATCTTCCTGTCTATTAACCTTTTCGGCAGTTTGCCCCGAAAACACGCCGTCTTCTCGTTAACTTTTCTTAGTTATCCACATGTTTACGTTAATTTTCTTGCGTCGCATGGTTAACGAAAGGTTTACCTTTTCAATTTTTCGCTGCATTATGGAGGGTGAAGTAAACTGTAAGCCCAGGTTCAGAAGATCCGGACCCCTTGGCGCGTGGGGCTGCGCCGTGGAGCACCGTAATGAAAACTGTATTGTATTCATCCGTCGCACTTGTGTCTCTTGCCGCCGCAGGCAGCCTTTCTGTCGCGCATGCGCAAGATAGCTATGATGTCGCCACTGCTGACGCATCTCCGTATGCGTCACGCGCAACTGCGCAATGGGGCAATCTCGACAGCTTCTGGGGCAACCTCGATAGTTTTGAAGGTGATGCTTCTGGCCAGTGGGGCAATCTGGATTCCTTCTGGGGTAACCTTGATAGCTTCTGGGGCAATCTGGACTCTTTCTGGGGTAACCTGGACAGCTTCTGGGGCAATCTCGATAGTTTTGAAGGTGATGTCGCTGCTGACTGGGGCAATCTGGACAGCTTTTGGGGGAACCTCGACAGCTTCGATGGCGTGATCGAGACCCAATGGGGCAATCTCGACAGCTTCGGTGATGCAACCGTTCAATGGGGTAATCTGGATTCTTTCTGGGGCAACCTAGATAGCTTCTGGGGTAATCTCGACAGTTTCTGGGGTAACCTCGATAGCTTCGAGGGCGAACTAGACGCGACCTGGGGGAATCTTGACAGCTTTAATGGAAATCCTGCGATTGCGCTTTGGGGCAACCTCGATAGCTTCTGGGGTAACCTTGATAGCTTCTGGGGTAATCTCGATAGCTTCTATGTAGCCTTCTCTGTTCCTGATGGTCAGGACCCGTCAGAGTATTACGGCCTTCTCGATCCCAACTGGGGTAATCTCGATAGTTTCTGGGGCAATCTGGACAGCTTTAACGGCAATCTGGATGCTACCTGGGGTAACCTTGATAGCTTCTGGGGTAATCTGGATAGCTTCTGGGGTAACCTTGATAGCTTCTGGGGCAACCTCGATAGCTTCTGGGGTAACCTCGATAGCTTCTGGGGCAACCTCGATAGTTTCTGGGGCAACCTCGACAGCTTTGAAGGCAACGAAGCGGCTTACGAGCAGCTGCTGACCGACTTGGGCACATTCTACAATCTGAGCCAGGATCAGTACGCGCCACTCGTCGCTTTCTATACTGGTCAGGACTTCTGGGCAGGTTTCGCTCAGGAAATCTTCGAACGATATGGCATTGATCCTACCGATCCGGCATCTCTGGCAGAGCTTTCGGCGGTCGAGCGCGCCCAGTTCTTCGTGGACTGGCATGATGGTCTGATGATGTTCAACGGCATCGACATTGTTGATGGTTGGATGCCGACAATCAACTGGTCTCCAGCGCTTACGCAGGACCATGATTATAATACGCAGGCCGTCATCGGTCTTCTCGATTTCGGCGTCACAGACGAAACCCTGCTGACGCACGATGTAATTTATTCCGGCGGATACGACACGGCCGATACGTCTACACACGGTTCAGCGGTTGTGAGCCTTCTGGTCGCACCTCACGATGGCGTCGGCATTATGGGCATCGCGCCAAATGCAAGCGTCGCCGTTTACAACCCGTTTGATGAAACCCTGACAGCAGGTTGGGAAGATGTTGAAACCGGTGTGCATGCGCTCGTCGACAATGGTGCGCGCATCATCAACATGTCTCTTGGTGTTCCTGAAACACTGATCTCTGAAGAGTGGGCAGACATCATTTCCGGCGTCGATAATGAAGGCGTTGTCTTCATCAAGGCGGCTGGCAATGAAGGTGTTACCGGCACGGATGTGGAGTGGGCGGATGATGGTAGCCTCGAGCAGCTGATCATCGTTGGTGCGCTTGGCTTTGATGGTGAGATCGCAGACTGGTCCAATACGCCAGGCGATGCCTGCTTTGTTGTTGATGGCGATTGTAGTGCGGTGATGAATAATTTCATCGTCGCGCCGGGCGAATTTATCCTCGTATCTGATGGCAATGGCGGTGTTATGCGTCAGGCCGGTACGTCATTCGCTGCGCCTCTGGTCTCTGGTACAGCCGCGCTTATCCACGGTGCGTGGCCTTGGTGGAAAGACCATGCCGAGGAAACCGTTGATGTGATCCTCCGGTCTGCAACTGACCTCGGCGAAGAGGGCGTTGACGAAGTTTATGGCTGGGGTCTTCTGAACGTTGAGGGCGCTCTGTCGCCACTAAATTGGAACCGCCTGCGCTTCTACGCTGACCATGACGGTGATGGCGACTTTATTGGTGGCTGGCGTGGTAAGTCCGCGAGATGGATTCGTCGCGCGTATTTGCGCTCTGATGTGCTGCAGCTTGAAAATGATGGCGCGTATGTTGTCGCGCTCGAGAGCGTTGGAGACACATTCCGCGACTTCCGTATCCCGCTATCTACCCAGCTCTATGGAACAGAATCCGTTATTGATGGCGTCGAGCACGATCGCCGTTTCCAGCGTCACCTGCATCAGCGTTTCGTTGATTGGGCAAGCGAAGGTTCGAACTTCGGCGACGTTCAAAGCACTTCGGTCAATCTTGGTCTGAATGGCGACTGGGCTCTGTCTATGCAGGCCGCGCCATATACGCCGGGTTCTGATGTGCGTGAAGGTGAGCTTCCGTTCCAAACAGACATCATGCTCTCTGCACCTGAAAACCAGACCGCGTTCCGCTTCGGTCATGGTGACGGTGCGGCGCGCCTCAGCTCTAACCCGGTCTTCGGCTTCTACTCAGACTTTGACGTTGAAACTGGTGGTGTGAACCCGCTTCTGGGGCTCGCGTCTGGAGGCACTTATGCCTCTACGCAATTCGCTGTGAGCGAGCGTCTGTCGATCTCTGCAAGCGTGACCGAAGCCTCTGACGATCATTCCTATATTGATCCGCTGACAGGCCAACGCGTTTATAACGCGGATGATCTGGTCGACTTCAGTGCGCGTGCGGCGAATATTTCTATGAATTATGCGCTGACTGATCACCTGAACCTCTCTTTCGATTATACCCAGTTGACTGAGCATGACAGCCTTCTGGGCGGTCAGGGTACGGGCTTCCTCTCACTTGAGGGCGGTAGCGTTACCGACGCTGTGACACTTGGTTCTGATGTCGATCTTCCATTCGGTATGGAGCTCGGCCTGTCTGCAACGGTTGGCGAGACACGCGGCACCAGCTTTGCTGACGGTGCGCTGTCTCTTAGCGATGAAGGACTGACGTCTACGGCCTTTGCGATCGGTCTTCGCAAGGATGGTCTGATCGGTGATCACGACACATTCCGCCTGAGCCTCGCTCAGCCTCTGCACGTTGAGGCCGGTTCGTTTGAGTTTACGACGCTCGAAGTTGTGAACCGTGAAACCGGGGAACTCGGTCTTGTCTCCCAGACTTGGGGCGTGGCTGACACTGGTCGCGATTATAACCTCGAAGCGAGCTACGGTACCGCTCTGATGGCCGGTATGGCTGAGGTCTCTGCGTTCTCTCGTGTCGAGTTTAATGAGAGGCCTATCGCAAATGAATCTGAAACAGATTACGCGGTCGGAGCACGGTTTGCTATTCGCTACTAAATCGCGGAACAGAAATAGATAAACTATAGATAGAATAAGAGCCCGCCGATACTTGAATTCGGCGGGCTCTTTTGTGTCTTTCGTGTTGACCACCCCAACAAACCTGCCCACGCTTTTGACGTGGGAAAACGATATTTTCATTTGTCGGGGTTAACCTGACCTTTGATTATCGAAAGGTTTCAGGATGAAGACCCTGATAAGGCAGCTCGCGATTGGTTTCGCGTTGTCGGTGTCGGCTGTCATGCCGGGCACTGCGCAGGGCGTTGTTGAACGCGTTGAAGGTGAACTTTTCGTAGACTGGACGCGGTATGAAGAAGCCTTCCAGTCAGCGCGAGATGAGATGCTGCGCGCACCCGCAGAGGCGCTGCGACTAGCTCAGGAAGCTGAAACACAAATTCCTTTGAATGCTTCGGAAGACGAACGTGCAACTGCGCTTGCAAATGTCTTGTGGCTGCAAGCTGAAGCTTTAGGTCGTTCCAATCAGGCGCGGGAAGCTGCTCCACTCGTCGAGCGAGCGCTCTCCCTGATCGAAAACGTTCCGCAATCGACCACGATCCGAGGTGATCTTCTGCTCACACGAGGGCGAATTGCTCACGCGACGGGGGATACCCAGCTGGCTTTTCAGAGCTTTCTTCAGGCTTATGAGGAGTATCGCCTGCAAGACTTTGCGCGTGGCCAGGCAATGTCTCTGCAGAAGATTGGTGATATTTACAGCGACGCCGGTGACTATCAGCGCGCGCTTGAAAACTACGACCAGTCAATGGACGTCTACAGCGTTGAGCCCGGGATCAATATGGTCACCGAGAACAACCGCGCTAACGCTTTGCGCGGGCTCGAACGATATGCAGAAGCTGAAACCCACTATCGTCGTGCGCTTGAAATCGCGCGCACCATGGAGTCGCCCTATCTGATTGCGCGTATTCTCACAAACATCGCTCATACTCAGGTTCTGGGCGGCGATTATGTCGCGGCTGAGGCGACTGCTGATGAAGGACTTGCGCTTATGCCGGAAGGGGAATCCTCCGGCTGGGAGCCATTCTTGTGGGGCGTGAAAGCCGAGGTGGCGTTCGAGCGGCGTGATATCCCTAATGCGCGGCGTTTTATCGCCCGCACATTTACGGGGATGGATCTGACAACCACTCCGATGCCGTTCCGTGAAATGCACGAAACGGCCTACCGCATTTATCAGGCGGCGCTTCAGCCCGAAACGGCGCTCGCCCATCTTGAAGCCTTCAAGCGACTGGAAGACGAGGCGCTTGGTCTTGCTGCGTCGGCCAACTCGGCCCTGATGGCCGCACAGTTCGATTTCGCTAATCAGGAGCTTGAGATCGAGCAGTTGGAAAGCGAACGTCTGCAGCAACAAATCCAGATCGCCGAAGCACAAACCCGTCAGCGCACCATTCTGTTCGCGTCGGTCGGGCTTGGTGCTGTCCTGATTTTCGGCTTCCTGTTGGCGGGCTATGTATCCGTTCGCAAAAGCCGCGATGCGATTGGCCGCGTCAACGAGAAACTCAACGCGACGAATGTCGAGCTAGAGCGCGCAAACAAAGCCAAGTCTGAGTTCCTCGCCACGACCAGCCATGAAATCCGAACGCCTTTGAACGGTATTCTGGGCATGTCTCAGGTATTGCTGCAGGATGGCTCGCTGAATGACGAGATGCGCGACCGGCTTCGTGTTGTCCAGTCCGCGGGTAAGTCGATGAAGGCGATCGTTGATGATCTTCTGGATGTCGCCAAGATCGAAACCGGCAATGTCAGTGTCGAGATTGCTCCGTTTGAAACTACACGCCTGTTTGAAGAGGCGACTCTTCTCTGGCGGGGTGAGGCGGAGTCTAAAAATCTCACCCTTGATGTGGAGCTGAACGATATCCCGGAGCTGGTTGAATCTGATGAGCAGCGCCTCCGTCAGGTTATGTTCAACCTGCTTTCCAATGCTGTGAAGTTCACAGAAGAAGGCAGTGTCGTGCTGCGGGCCTATTGCGAAGCTGATACGGACGGCAATGACATTCTGCGCATTGCCGTGCACGATACCGGCATTGGTATTCCGGCCGATGAGGTTGAGAATATCTTCAAGCCATTCCACCAGGTCGACGGCGCGATGACGCGTAAATATGCGGGCACAGGCCTTGGCCTCTCAATCTGCGAGAACTTCGTCAAAGCTATGGGCGGAACGATCTCTGTGGAGAGCGAGCTTGGTAAGGGCTCTGAGTTCACTGTGCGCGTTCCCGTGAAGGTGCCGGAACAGCCTGCCGCGAATACTGTACTGACTGCAAGTACGCCGGCAACAAGTGCCAAAGATGTGAGCCTCGTCATCTATCAGGATGATTTCATGCAAAAGATGATCTTCGAAGCATTTTTTGCTGATGAGGTTGCCAGTTCTGTCGTGATCGACTCGGCTGAAGACTTTGCAGAGGCGGTCGCGTCTGGCCGTTTCCATATGGCGTTTACCAACCAGACTGACGCTCCAGACCTTAATCCCGACCCGTTGACTCAGCTATTCATCTGGGAAAACCTCGAAAAATCCGGTATACACGGACTGGGCGAATATGAGCCTGAGAATATTTTGAAGTTGATTCAGGCGAGCTTTCCTGAAGATGAAAATTCATCACAACTGAATTCTCCACAGGTTTCAGCGCCGATTTCTGCCGGATAATGGCGTGATTAGTTTATTGGCAAGAATATGCTACAACAAACAGATGGTTAATAGATCGGACGGCAATCTTTACTAATGAAAATCTTATTCGTCGAAGATGATGCTATGAACCGACGCGTGGTGAAGGAAATGCTCACCGCCGCGCGGATCGAAATGCATGAGGCGGAAGATGCTCCTACCGGTCTGAAAATGATTGATGAGGGAGACTACGACCTCATCCTTATGGACTTGCGCATGCCGGGTATGGACGGCATGGAGGCGATCGGCCACATCCGTGCGAGAGACGATGAAAAAGGCAAGCTGCCTATTATTGTCGTGACTGCGGATACGGCGCTCAATCTGCGCGGACAGTGTCTGGAGCAGGGCGCTGACGAATTTTTGATCAAGCCTGTTGAAGTACGCGCTCTGTTTGAAACGATTGCGTATACTATAGCCAAGCGTAAAAAGGCTTAGGCAGGTTATTGCGGACCTGCAGCCGCTAATCCGGAGGCCACCTAATGATAATCCGATTTCTAAGCTGCGTGTCGGCTCTGTTTCTGGCTACGCTGCCTGCTTCTGCCGATGTTGTTCGCGCGGCAGATGACGGCTTTCAGATCCATCTGGAGCGCACCTCCGAGCTGCCGTCTAATCTTCAGTATGCGCGCATGGCGACACTCTCTGACTGGTGGTCTCCGGCGCACACCTATTCCGGCGATGCGGAAAACCTGTCTCTGACAGAAGTTGCCCCGGGCGGTATGTGGGTCGAAACCTGGAACGGCGGCTCTGTGCTGCACGGCGAGGTCATTGCGGCCATGCATCGTGACGGCAATCATATGGTGCGCTTTGATGCATCGCTGGGCCCGCTTCAGAGCATTGGTGTCGAGGCGGTCCTCACCATCTCGATCAATCAGGATGGTGAGGGAAGCAAGGTGGTGATGGACTATTTCGTCACCGGCGCGTCTTTTCAGGCGCTAAGCGATATTGCACCGGTTGTTGATGCCGTTCTGACGGAACAGATCAACAGGCTGGTTGATCCTTAAATCGATCCCACATGACAACACTCACCCGGCTCTTTGAGAGGGGTGAGTGTCAGATTTACTCGGCCGCTTCAACGGTTTCGGCTTCCGGGTCTTTGAATATCTCTTCAATCGGACGTCCGAAGAGCCGGGCCAGTGAAAAGGCGAGCGGTAGAGACGGATCGTATTTGCCGGTCTCAATCGCGTTTATGGATTGGCGGGACACTCCCAATTGCTCGGCGAGGTCAGCCTGGCTCCATTTTCGCTCGGCGCGGAGCACGCGCAATATGTTCTCCATTACACGCAGGCGCCTTTACCGCGAACAAGCTTAGTCACGCCATAGCTGACGAAGAAGAATGGCAGGATCAGAAAGACCGGGAACGTCTCGATCAACTCAAAGAGTTGCATGAAGCCGATAACGGTCGCTGCGCCGACAGTTATGAGCGCGCCGATGGACATGGCTTCAAGTTGCATCATGCGGGTAAATTCATCGGTCTCCTGAATATAACGCCACATGATGAACAGCACGCCGAAGATCGGCAGAACGGTTGCTGCGGTCAGCAGATAGAGAAACCAGATCGGGTCTGTTTCGAACTGTTTTGAAATCAGCGTACCACCGAGAATCGCTGCGGTGTAAAGTGCCATAAGTGGCCAGAACCAGACCTGATAACGGCGTTTCGCCTGTTTGAATGTTACGTGGGCCATATAAACCTCCTTGCTAAGTGAGGATGACTTTATGTAAAGTGCGCTTGTCTGTCAAGCGTCATTGTCATTTTGTCGTCAAATGACGACATCACTGCGTTCTGACGAGTTTGTAACGGAACAAAATTCAGGCTGGGCCGTATGATATCGGTACACGTATTCTGAATGGAGTAGACCGACATGAAACATCTGATCATTGCATCATCCGCGACAGCCCTTCTGCTGGCAGGGTGTGCGACTGATGGTGGCCCAAGCCAGCGCGTATTGACCGGCGCAGGTATTGGCGCGGTAACAGGCGGCGCTCTTGGCACGCTCGCAGGCGGCGATGACGGACGTAACGCTGCCATCGGTGCGGCAGTCGGTGCGATCGCTGGCGCTGCAGTCGGTGACTATATGGACCGTCAGGAAGAACGACTGCGTCAGCAAACAGCTGGCACTGGCATTGAGGTAGATCGCCAGGGCGACCAGATTTATCTGACAGCTCCGTCCAATGTAACATTTGAGGTCAATAGCGCGTCTATCCAGCCGCAATTCTATGGCACGCTGAACGACATTGCGCGCACGCTCGTAGACTATCCGTCGACTGCGGTAGACGTCGTGGGCCACGCAAGTGCAGACGGCCCTGCAGACTATAACATGCAGCTGTCTCAGCGCCGCGCCGTTACGGTTGCAGACTATCTGAACGCACAAGGCATTGATGCGGTACGTCTTTATGCAACTGGCATGGGTGAGACACAGTCGCTTCCAGGCATTTCGCCAGAAGATCCGGCTAACCGCCGCGTCGAAATTGTTCTGACGCCAATTACGCAAGGCTGATCAGCTTTCGAGGTGAAAGTCTCAGGGACAAAAAAGCCGGTGAGCTAACTCACCGGCTTTTCTTTTTGATCAGATAATTGCGTATCAGCTTATTCCGGCATGTCGCGCTTCAGGCGCATTGCGGAGAAGAGGAAGAACACGCCTGCAACGGCATACAGCACCGTCAGAAACAGCATGGAAATACGCGTGCTCGATTGGTTATGCTCTTCACAGAAGACGAACTGTTCTTCGGTGACTGGTCGCTCAAGATCTGCGAGCACTGCATTGCGCGCTTCAACTGAAATCGGGCTCACTCTGTTCGAGGTGTCCTCTGACAGGACTGTCCAGAACGATCTGGCTTCACCCGAAGCAATCCGGGCTTCACGTTCAGCAAAAATAACAGCACGTTCGGCAGCATCACACATGGAGCGATCCAGAACTTCTGCGTAGCCTGCTTCTTCAAGAGCTGGAGAGAACGCTAAGTCCGACACAATACCTGCTGCGGGCGGGCCCAGGCCGTAGCCAAGCAGGTTCACAACGAAAAGCATGATGGCTGTGGACGTCGCACGGACGCGGTTGGATACGACACCTGCAGCAATAGAATACTGAGCAGCAAGATAGCCGTATTTGATCCCGTTGCCGACGGCGAGGCCGATAACGCAGATCGCGCCGATTGCGGATGTAAATGCCAGTCCGAAGAATGGAACACACAAGATGAGGCCACCTGCGGACAGCCATGCAACGGCCGAAGATGATTTCATCTTGCTGGCGATATATCCGAGGAGGAATGTGCCGATGGCGCCGCCTGCATACGCAGGTACGTTAAACCATACGGATGCTTCACCAGCGGTCAGTCCGAATGCGCGTTGAAGGTAGAGGGACTGGAATGCTGAGATGGCGTATCCACAGAACGCCGCCATGGTCGCGCCGCCGACCATCCACCAATAAGACGGTTTGGAGAAAAGTTCCTTGAACGCCTCACCGAAGGTAGCCCTTGCGACAGACTGTTTCGTACCAGCTGGCTCAGTATATCCGCGAGGTGGCTCTTTTACAGTAAAGTAGAGGATCAGGCCGATCACAACGCCCGGAATACCCAGAATGAAGAATGCATAGCGCCAGCCGAAATGATCGGCGATCGGGCCAGCGATCAGGTTTGCGCCCAGCGTACCGAGCGTGACGCCCATCGCGTAATAACCCATCGCAGAAGAGCGTTTCTTCGGCGGGTAATAGTCAGCGATCAGAGAATTTGCCGGCGGCGTACAGCCGGCTTCACCAATGCCCACACCGACGCGACACGCCAGAAGGACCCAGAAGCCGCCAATGGTGACGCCAAGCAGGGTGATCTCGGTCGCCAGACCACAAAGCGCAGTCATCAGGGACCAGAGCGCCACACAGATCGCGATAATCAGGACACGGTTGCGGCGTTCAGCCAGACGCGCAAGCGGAATGCCCACAATGGTGTAGAGGAACGCAAAGCCAAAGCCTGTAAGAAGACCGAACGCCGTGTCCGAAATTCCAAGCTCTGCTTTGAGCGGACGTGCCACAACTGAAAGAAGTGCGCGGTCAACGAAGTTCAGAATGTAGATGATCAGAAGCGCGTTGAGAACATAGGTACGGTATCCGAATGAACCGAACCCTTCATTCTGCGCCTGTTCCGGCTTGTCCGTCGCCGGATCACCTGAATCGGTAATGTTAGTCATGTATTGCCTCCCGAGAACCGGTAACTAAAACGATTTACTTCGCGAATACCAGACCCATCGGCCGAGAATTATTCCATCTCGCAGCTTTGTGTGTAGGTTGATATCCTGAGTAGCGGAATGTTTGATTTATCGCGATGCCGGGAGAGAGTGCGGGCCTTAAATAGCGTCATGTTCAATTTGCAGGATTTAGGTGATGATGCCTAAGACGGATCTGTTTTTTCTAATAGAGATGACGTTTTTACAGGGAATGCATCTTGAGCGCTGAAAAGCTTCCATGCGAAGAATAGCGAGCAGATTTTTTTACCCCTTTCGTGAGAAACAGGAGTTTTCAATGCCAGCCTTCTCCGTACGTGCAAGTTTTGTACGTTTTGTTGGCCTCGTCGCAGGATGTTTACTGGTTTCTGAAGCAGCATCAGCTCAGTTGCCCATTGAAGAGTACTCCAACCCTGCGGACTTTCGTTCGCTCGATTTATCGCCGGACGGTGAGCGTCTTGCGGGTATCCGATGGATCGATGGAAACGAGTATTTGTGTATTTTTGACATCGATCCCATCGCGCAGGAATGCCTTGTCGAGATCGGAGAGCTCCGTGCTGATGGAACAGGTTATATTGATGAAGACCACGTTCTGATCATCGCAACTGAAGAACAGGCCCGCATGGGTGGAAGCCGTCGTTTCACGTTTGATGAGTCACGCGCGTTTGTGATCGATCTGGAAGACGGGGAAGTAGAAACACTCCTTCATCGGACAGACAACCTCTATGCTCGCCAGGGAGGTCTTGGTCGTGTCATCGGATCCAATCCCGATGAAGGCGTTATCTATATGCTTGCCTATTCAGATAGCTGGCCTCCTACTCAGGATGTTTTCGAAGTGTCGATGAACTCAGGCCGCGGTCGACGCATACATCGGGGGGATGACTATACGACTGGATGGCTGCTGCTTCCCAATGGTGAGCCATTGCTTCGTGAAAACTTCAATCAGGAAGAAGATGTGTACTATCTGGAAGTCCGTGACGGACGTTCATGGGAGGTCATTTACGCGCGCAATGAGGCAATACCATCCTTCACCATTCAAGGGCTAAGCGAAGATCTCCAGAGTGCTGTCGTCGTTCGCGATACTGAGGATGGCGCAAGCACGGGACTGTATTTTGTATCCCTGAGCGATGGTGAACTGAGCGGCCCTTTTCTTGTTGAAGAGGGCAAGGAAATTGAGCGCATCATAATGGACGGTGACCGCATCATTCTCGGCGTACAGTATTCCGGTCTGACGCCATCATATCACATGCTGAACGAGTCTCATGATGCGGTGGTCAACCAGATCGTAAACATGTTTCCGGGCGTGAGTGCTACGCTGGTTGACTGGACCGGGGATTGGAACCGGTTGCTTTTCCTTTTGTCTGGCGGCCCTTATCCGGGGACTTACGTTGTTTATGACGTGTCTTCCCAGTCCTTCGTGTTTCAGACACGTTCACGTACAGCATTCACGCCTGAGAATATCGCGCCGCAGCAGGCAATAACCTATGAGGCCCGCGACGGTCTTGAAATCAACGCTATCCTGACTTGGCCGTTGGGTGTGGACCCGGCTCAGGCAAGTGATTTGCCGCTGATTGCAATGCCGCATGGCGGGCCGGAAGCGTATGACAAACTGCAGTTTGACTGGCTGTCACAGCCTTTTGCGAGCCGGGGATACATGGTGCTTCAACCGAATTTCCGTGGATCTTCCGGTTTCGGCCAGAATTTCACTCAAGCCGGACACCGCCAATGGGGGCGAGCAATGCAGGATGACGTGACTGACGGTGTTCAGTTGTTGATCGATGAAGGGCTGGTCGACCCTGAGCGAATTTGTATCGTCGGGTGGAGCTATGGTGGATATTCAGCGCTGGCAGGTGGGGCCTTTACGCCTGAACTTTACAACTGCGTTGCCTCGGTCGCAGGTGTAAGTGACTTGCCGGAGATGATTGCTTTCGAGCGACGTACCGCCGGGCGTGAAAGCTGGGTGTATGAATACTGGAACCGACAGTTTGGCGATGATCCGGAAGTCCTGGAGCCGATTTCCCCATATTATCATGCTGATGCGTTCAAGGCGCCTGTGCTCCTGCTGCATGGATCTTATGACACTGTTGTTCCGCCAGAACAGAGTGAGCGCATGGAAGCTGCACTCATTCGTGCTGGCAAGCCAGTGGAGATGCAAATCTTCGAAGATCAGAATCACTCCATCATGGAAGAGTCTGCACGGTTCCAGACATTGGATGCGCTAATGCGTTTTGTCGACACGCATATCGGTGAGTGATGAAAACTGAAGTGCCAGCAGCGCCCTGTGACCGCAAATGGTTTCAGGGTGCTTCACCGACATATTATAGATAGCTTTCCGGTTCTACTCGCTCACCACGCAGTAAGAGAGGTCGGCAGTGCGGGTATCACGCGCCTGAACGACGCAGTAATTCTGAGTGTCAGCGCGGAAGGTTACACCATGTGACATGCGGACAATTGGCATGTCGGGGCAGCGGCCACCTTCAGAGACCAGCGCCATGAGGCGGTTAATCTCGCTATTGCCATTGCCATCGGCGAGTTCACTACCTTCCGGGCAGGTGCGGTCGCCATAGACGAGCATACGTCCTTCCGGCAGTTCAATGTCGTCAAATGGTGGTGGCAGTGTGTCTTCCGCCATAACCGCAGGTGCAGATGCGCAGGCAGTAAAGAGCGCTGCGAGTATCGCAGTGTATTTCATTCAGTGAGTCCCCTTGATTGTACGTCCCAAGCTTACGGTTGCACCATTCTGCGGGGGCAGCAATGCCAGAGCTGCAATTACTCTGGTGAATGCAAAAAAGCCGGGGCGTGAACCCCGGCTTTGCAGTCGGGCGACAACAAGGCCGCCCGTGGAGGAATGGTTCGCTTTACGCGGCCGCTTTTTCCTGCTTTGCAGGCGGGAAGCGGGAATAGAAGGTTTCACTCTTCTCAGCCATTTCACGCAGCATCGCATTTGGACGGAAGCGTTCGCCGTGCGCGTCAGCAAGACGGTCAGCTTCTGCAACGAAGGCTTTGACGCCCCATTTCAGGTCCATGTAAGACGCGCAGCCGCCTGTGTATGGCGCAAAGCCCCATGCCAGGATTGAGCCGATATCCGCGTCACGTGCGTCTGTGATCACGCCTTCTTCAAAGCAGCGGGCAACTTCGATGCACTGACGGAAGAGGAAGCGCTTAGTCAGCTCTTCTTTGAGTTCCGGAGGGCACTCGTCGACTTTTACTTCCAGCTTGTCGGACAGGTCCGGCCAGAGGCGTGTCGGCTTGCCGTTATCGCCATACTCGTAATAGCCCTTACCGGCTTTACGGCCAACGCGGCCTTTGTCTTCCACAAGCCATGCAAGGAACTGGCTCGATGGTTGCTCGTTTGCGTCAACGCCTGCCGCTTTGGCATATTGCCGACCGATTTTCAGCGCTGTGTCGAGGCCGACGGAGTCAGAGACCTCCAGCGGGCCCATTGGCATACCGCACTGACGGCCGACATTCTCGATGATGGCTGGCTTGATGCCTTCCATCAGCATTTCCATGCCTTCCTGCGTGTAGGTGCCGAAGCAGCGTGATGTGTAGAAGCCGCGGAAATCGTTCACGACGATTGGTGTTTTGCGGATCTTCAGAACATAGTCGATTGTCTTGGCGAGGGTTTCTTCGGTGGTTTTGTCCCCGAGGATGATCTCGACGAGGCCCATACGCTCAACCGGCGAGAAAAAGTGGACGCCGATATAGTTTTCAGGGCGGACAGATGCTTCTGCGAGGCCGGTGATTGGCAGCGTAGACGTGTTGGAGCCCATGACCGCTGTGTCGGCTAGGTGCTCTTCAGCCATTTTCGTGACTTTGGCTTTCAGCTCTGTGTCCTCGAACACAGCCTCAACCACAATGTCTGCGCCCTTTATCTGGGAGTAGTCTGTGCTTGGCGTGATGAGGGAGAGAATGCCGTCAGCTTTCTCCTGGCTCATCTTGCCGCGAGAGACTTGCTTGTCGAGGATGCGCTTGGAATAGGCCTTACCTTTCTCAGCGCTCTCCTGAGAGACGTCGAGAAGCACAGTTTCAATGCCAGCCATCGCCTGAACGTGGGCAATACCAGCGCCCATAAGGCCGGCGCCAAGAACCGCTGCTTTTTTCACTTCGTATTTTGCAGGCGCTGCGGGACGGGATGCGCCCTTGGAAAGTTCCTGCATGGAAACGAAGAGCGAGCGGATCATGCCTTTGGCTTCCGGACGCTGCTGGGTGTCGATGAAGTAGCGTGTCTCAATGCGAAGACCTGCATCGATTGGCACCTGAGAGCCCTCATAGAGACATTTCAGAATGTTCGTCTGCGCCGGATAGTTGCCATAGGTTTTCGATGAAATCATCGCATTGCCCATGGTAGAGATCTGGGTCGCTTTCGGGTGCTGGTTTGGAACACCGCCCGGGAATTTGAAGCCTTTTTCGTCCCATGGCGCTTTCGCGTTCGGGTTGGCTTTTGCCCATGCTTTGGCTTTTTCGACCAGCTCAGCTGTTGGCGCTAGCTCGTTCACAACACCAAGGCCAAGTGCCTCGTCAGCTTTCATGGACTTGCCTTCCAGAATGTACTGGCTGGCAGCCATCAGGCCGATCAGACGCGGTAGGCGCTGTGTGCCACCTGCGCCTGGCAGAAGGCCGATTTTCGCTTCTGGCAGACCAAGCTGAAGTTTCGGATTGTCGTTCGCCGCAACGCGGTAGTGACATGCCAGCGCAAGCTCCAGACCACCGCCGAGCGCGAGGCCGTTAATTGCGGCCGCAACTGGCTTGCCGCAGGTTTCCAGCTCGCGGAAGGTTTTGTTCAGCACAAAAGACCGGTCGAACAGCTTTTTTAGTTTTGTCTGCTCGTCTTCGTCTTTTGCGGCGCCGCCGCCTGCGGACTGGTTCATCTCGCCAAGGTCAGCGCCCGCGCAGAAGCCTGATGGCTTGCCCGATGTGATGACGAGGCCTTTGATCTCGTCATTGGATGCAACTTCAGCGGCCAGAGCGACGATATCCTGAACGACCTGACCGGTCAGCGTGTTCATGGAGCGGCCTGGTACGTCGAAGGTTGCCAGCGCGATGCCGTCGCCGTCGATTTCGAATTTGAATGTTTCAAGGTTCATTTACGTGTCTCCTGAAGTGTCAGGTTTGATCATTGTCATCGGAAGAGTCGGCCTGCGCATCGGCTTTGCGTTGGAAGGAGGCGGTCAACGCCGCGCCAATCGCAACACCGCAACCTATACCGACCGCCAGCATTGACGGTTGGTCGGTTGCCGCCATCAGGCCTGCGCCCATCGCCGTTCCACAGCCAATTCCTATGGCCATGCCTGCGCCCGGGCTAATCTTTCCGGCCATGATTAAACCCGCTCAATCACAGTTGCTGTGCCCATGCCTGCGCCAACGCAGAGCGTGATGAGAGCTGTCTCTTTGTCAGAGCGCTCAAGCTCGTCGACCATTGTGCCGAGGATCATGCCGCCGGTCGCGCCGAGCGGGTGACCCATAGCAATCGCGCCGCCGTTTACGTTGATCTTGTCGTGCGCAATGTCGTGCGCCTGCATGAAGCGCAGAACCACAGACGCGAACGCCTCGTTCAGCTCGTAAAGGTCGATGTCAGACGCTTCCATGCCGAGCTTTTTGAGAAGCTTGGTGGTCACGAATTCCGGACCAGTGAGCATGATGGACGGTTCAGAACCGATAGAAGCAAAGCCTTTCACGCGTGCACGTGGTTTAAGGCCCAGCGCGTCACCCATTTCCTTCGTGCCGAAGAGAACAGCAGACGCACCATCAACGATACCGGAAGAGTTACCAGCGTGGTGGACGTGGTTGATTGCTTCTACTTCAGGGTAGCGACGCTTCACAACTTCATCAAAGCCCATGCCGCCAAGACCGGCAAAGCTAGGGTTGAGGCCAGCAAGAGACTGCATGTCAGCTTCCGGACGCATATGCTCGTCACGGTCGAGGATAACCGCGCCCATCTGGTCTTTCACTGGCACGATAGACTTGCCGAAACGACCTTCTTCCCAGGCTTGCGCCGCGCGGCGCTGGCTCTCTACAGCGAAGGCGTCAACGTCATCGCGGGAGAGGCCGTATTTCGTCGCGATGAGGTCCGCGCCGATGCCTTGCGGGGCAAAGTAAGATTTCAGAGCAATGCTTGGGTCTGTCGACCATGCGCCGCCATTAGAGCCCATAGGGACGCGGGACATTGCTTCAACGCCGCCGCCGATTGCCATGTCCGCTTCGCCGGTCATGACTTTCGCTGCTGCCATGTTACAGGCTTCAAGGCCTGAGGCGCAGAAGCGGTCAACCTGAACGCCGCCTACGGTTTCAGAATAGTCTGCGTTCAGAACAGCAATGCGCGCAATGTCTGAGCCTTGCTCGCCAACCGGAGAGACGCAGCCGAGAACCACGTCGTCCACTTTTGAAGTGTCGAGGTCGTTACGGTCGCGTACAGCCTGAAGGGCCTGTGTTGCGAGGCTAAGCGCGGTGATTTCATGCAGCGCGCCGCTGGCCTTTCCTTTCCCGCGCGGTGTGCGCACCGCGTCATAAATATATGCTTCTGCCATTTGGTGTTCTCCCTTTCGGATCTTTTATACCGGTGTCGGAAATTTCATAAGCATGGCGCTCGACGTGGCGCGTACGCAAAGGCGTCCGCGTTCATCGAACAGCTTGCTCTCAAGATAGGCGACTGAACGTCCGAGCTGTATAACCTCTGCCTCGCAGATAACGGGACCAAGGCGCACCGGACGCAGATAGTGAGCGTGCAGGTCAATCGAGCTCGACATGTATTTGCCGCCCGATTTTACCAGCACTGCTGGGCCCATAGTGTCGTCCAGCATGGCCATCAGGAAACCGCCCTGAATCACGCCTGCCGGGTTCAGAAACTCGGGCTTTGGATTGAATTTGATTTTGATCCAGCCGCGCGCCGTGTCGGCATCCTGAAACTCGAAGCCGAGATGCTTCGCAGCCGCCGGCGCTGCCGGGCTGTCATTTCTGAAAAACTGTGCCGGATCAAAATCGGACATCAGATTACATTGTCCTCGCAATCAGCATCTTCATGACTTCGTTTGCGCCGCCATAAATGCGCTGGACACGGCTGTCTGCGTACATCTGGGCGATCGGATATTCATCCATATAACCATAGCCGCCATGCAATTGGAGGCATTCGTCCACGATTTTACATTGCAAATCGGACACCCAGTATTTCGACATACTGGCCGTCGCAGAATCCAGTTTGTTTTCAAGGAGTAGGTCGGTGCAGCGATCGACAAACACTTTTGCGACAGTTGCCTCGGTTTTGCATTCCGCCAGCTTGAACTGGGTGTTCTGGAAGTCCCAGATGGTTTTGCCGAAGGCTTTGCGCTGCTTCACATACTCAACGGTGACATGGATAGCGCGCTCGATCGTAGCCATGCCTTGCACGCCGATAATGTGACGCTCCTGCGGAAGTTTCTGCATGAGCTGGATGAAGCCCATGCCTTCTTTGCCGCCAAGCACAGCGTCCGGGCCGAGCTGAACATCATTGAAAAACAGCTCTGAAGTGTCTGCTGCGTGCTGGCCGATTTTCTCAAGATTGCGGCCGCGCTCAAACCCTGCCGCTCCATCGGTTTCAACAAGCATGATGGAGACGCCTTTGGCGCCCTCGGTCGGGTCTGTCTTTGCGCAAACGAGGATCAGATTGGCGTTCTGGCCATTCGAGATGAAGGTCTTCGAGCCATTGAGAACATAGCCGTCCGCATTCTTCTTTGCGGTGGTTTTGATGTTCTGAAGGTCAGAGCCCGTGCCTGGCTCTGTCATGGCGATGGCGGTGATGATCTCACCAGTTGCAATTTTCGGCAGGTATTTCTGCTTCTGCTCTTCCGTGCCGAAGCTTTCAATGTACGGCGCGATAATGCCGTTATGGAGGGTGATGCCGAAGCCATCGATCCCCTTCCAGCCCATCTGTTCTGCGATGATGGCTTCGTGGCGGAAGTCGCCGCCCATACCGCCATACTCTTCGGAAACAGAGGCACCAAGAATGCCCATCTCACCGGCTTTGAGCCACATCTCTTTGGGAACAATGCCGTCTTTTCGCCACTGCGGTACGTGCGGTGCACATTCTTTTTCAAAGAACTGTCCAACCGAGTCCGAGAAGATCGAAACTTCTTCGTCGAGACGCCAGCCTGAGGCCGGAATATCGAGAGGTGATTGTAGCATGTTTCCCTCCGAGATTTTATTTTACGTTTGCGTCAACGATATAGGCATTCTGCGGAGGTTTGTCGCCCCGTGACGTTGCGGCAGGCGAGCCCGAAAAATGCAGTATTTCGGCGGAGAAAGCGTGAACCGGGCCTGCTGGAGGCCCGGTGTCTGGATAGGTTTGAAATTTAGAATGCGTCAGCTTCCAGAGCCATCATGCTGTCTGCGCCCGCTTTCAGCATATCAAGGTGGGAGCCGGCTTTCGGCAGAACGCGTTCCATATAGTAGCGCGCTGTTTTCACCTTGTTAGCGTAATAAGGATCAGAGCCGTCATCCTTTTCGAGCGCCGTCTTCGCCATCATTGCCCACATATAGGCCATGGCTGTGTAGCCGAAGAGGTGGACGTAGTCGGTTGATGCTGCCGCCGCATTGTTGAAGTTGGAGAGGCCGTTCTGCATGAGCCATGTTGTGCCAGCTTCCAGCTTCTTCTTCGCGTCGGACAGAGCATCCGTGAAGAGTTTCATGTTGCCATTGTCAGCGTTCTCGCCGACGAAATCGTCCATCTCTTTGAAGAAGGTGAAGATTGCGCGGCCACCATTTGCCGCCAGCTTGCGGCCGACAAGGTCGAGCGCCTGAATACCGTTCGTGCCTTCATAGATCATGGCGATACGCGCATCGCGCATATATTGCTCAACGCCCATTTCCTGCGTGTAGCCAATGCCGCCGTGAAGCTGCAGGCACTCAGACGTCGTCTTGAAGCCGATGTCTGTGAGGAAGGCTTTTACGACAGGTGTCATCAGAGCCATATAGTCGCCGGCTTTCTGGCGCACGGCGTCGTCCTGAGACTTGTGCAGGAGGTCGCCGTAAAGTGCCGTCCAGAACATGAAAGCACGGGCACCTTCGGTGAAGGCGCGGCTATCCATCAGCATGCGGCGCACATCCGGGTGGACGATGATCGGATCAGCTGGTTTTTCGGGTGCAGCCGGACCAGAAAGCGCACGGCTCTGCAGGCGGTCGCGGGCAAAATCGGCGGCGTTCTGGTAAGCGATCTCGGCCTGTGCGAGACCCTGCATGCCGACGCCAAGGCGCGCTTCGTTCATCATGACGAACATTGTGCGCATGCCTTTATGTGCTTCGCCGACGAGCCAGCCTGTCGCGCCGTCATAGTTCATGACGCAGGTCGCATTGCCGTGAATGCCCATCTTCTCTTCAAGGCC
>DDIN01000008.1:108568-302893 GCA_002338565.1 Hyphomonadaceae bacterium UBA1849 | reverse complement strand
GAATGCCCATCTTCTCTTCAAGGCCGCCGCACTCAAGTGCGTTGCGCTCGCCCGGATTGCCGTCAGCATCCGGAATGAATTTTGGCACAACGAAGAGCGAGATGCCCTTAATGCCTTCAGGGCCGCCTTCAATGCGTGCGAGCACGAGGTGGATAATGTTTTCAGACAGGTCCTGCTCGCCGCCGGAAATCCAGATTTTCTGGCCGGTGATTTTGTAAGAGCCGTCAGCCTGCGGAACGGCTTTTGTTTTGATCAGGCCGAGGTCTGTGCCGCACTGAGGTTCAGTGAGGTTCATCGTGCCCGACCATTTGCCGTTGATCATCTTCGTGACGTAGGTCTGTTTTTGCTCTTCAGAGCCGCCTGCGAGCAGCGCCTGATACGCGCCATGGGTAAGGCCCGGATACATGGAGAATGCCATGTTGGACGAAGATTGCATTTCATTGATCGCGATGTTCACAACGCCCGGCAGGCCCTGGCCGCCATATTTCGGGTCAGCTGAAAGCGAGAGCCATTCTGCATCCACCAGCTGCTCGTAAGCGGCAGGGAAGCCGTCTGGTGTTTTGACCGTGGCGTCAGGGTTGCGTTTGCAGCCTTCCTTGTCGCCGGAATAGTTCAGCGGGAACAGGACATCTTCTGCGAATTTCGCGCCGCCCTCGAGGATCTGGTCGATCAGATCAGGTGAGGCGTCAGAGAAGCCTGGCAGGTTGGAGTAATTCTGTAGCGAGAGCACATCGTGGAGGATGAACTGCATATCGCGAACAGGAGCCTTATAACGTGGCATAGGTCTTTTCTTTCTTTAAGTGTGTTGCCGAGTTTTGCTGACAGCGTCAGGGTTGCTGCCGTCTCAGTCTTCTTCGGTTTCAAAGCTTTTGCGCGCGACAGCGTCATAGGCGCGGGCAGCTTCGGATTCATTTTCGGACGGGCCGATCGTCTCGAGTTTGCTTTCCAGCCAGGACACGCCTTTGTGAAGCGCGTCGAGTGCTTCGTCGATTTCGAGGCGTTGCTGGTTCAGCACGTCGATCTGCTGCTTGTGCTTTTTATAAGCGGCGCGCAGCTGCGAGCGTTGATTGTCGCCCAGATCGTACAGGTCGAGAATTTCGCGAATATCATTGAGCGAGAATCCGACTTTGCGGCCTGACAGGATAAGCTTCAGGCGGGCGCGGTCGCGGTTCGAGTAGACCCGGTTCATGCCGTCGCGGTCGGGCGAGAGGAGGCCCTTGTCTTCATAAAAGCGGAGGGCGCGAGGCGTGACGCCGAATTCGCGGGCGAGTTCGCTGATCGCGTAGGTACGCGTATCGAGCGGTTTTTTGCTTTCAGAGAGTGCGTTCATGTCGGGAAACATACTTCTCTTAACGTGAACGTCAACGTTAATTTTCAGACTCGCCTGACGGTTTTAGAAATTCTCCGGCGTTTTCAGAGGGCGGCAAAAATTACCGGGTTAAGTCAGGTTTTTACCATTCTTAACTCCCCCTTAATACGAACGGTGGCTTTTAAGATTTTCATTAGTATTGCGGTAATGCGTCAACTTGAGGGGTGTCCATGTCAGCGCGTGGCCCATGGAGCGTCAAAGGCATAGATTCCAAAGCGCGTGAAGCGGCTCTGCAGGCTGCACGCACTGAAGGAATTACGCTTGGGGACTATCTGAACAGATTGCTCCTCGAATCAGATCAGAACGCCGCAGAAGCGGAAGCGCGCCGCCAGCAGGCAGCGCCTCAGACTGCTCATAATGACGTACCGGAGATCGAGCGACCTGCGCCTCGGGCGACGAGCACCAGCTCAGCCGCGCTTGATGAACTGACACGCCGCGTTGAGGCGGCTGAAGCCCGTTCGCGTCTTGCGATTACCGATATTGATAAGTCTGTCGTCGGTTTGCTGAACCGTCTCGACGATACCGAGAAATCTCAGCAGGCCATTGAGGGGCGCATTGATGTTGCCGCTGAAGAGCTGCAACAGGCACAAGCCCTTCTGAAGCGCCGTATCGATCAGATTGAAGCGGATGATGCTTCTCATCAGAGTCTGCGCGCTATGCGCTCGCTCGAAAAGGCGCTAGAAAACCTTTCCGAGCGTATCGAGCAAACACGCAGCGAAACCGAAGCCAAGCACGCCAGCGCTGAAAACCAGCTGAAATCGCTGGATGAGCGCCTTGGCGAGATGGATCAGTCCGTCACCCAGAAAGTTACCGGCCTTCAGAACTCTGTGACCTCGCAGATCGAGAACGCGTCTGCGAAAGTTGATCGCGCACTCTCTGAAACGGTTGCGCGCACCGAAGGCGCAAACAAGCATCTCACAGACCGCATGACGCAGGTCGAGCGCGACGTTACTGAGATCAACCATAATGTATCCGGCACGCTGACAAAGGTTTCCGATAGCGTTGAACGCTTCGGGCGCAATATCACCGAAACGGAAAACCGTAGCCTTCAGGCTTTCGATCTGGTGTCCCGACTGGAAGAGCAGGCGAAAGCCCAGCGTGATGACGTTGAAGGACAGCTCGAAGACATTGCCGAACGTTTGTCTCGCGCGGAAATGACAACAGACGCGGCGCTTTCCGGTCTTGAATCCAGCTTCTCGCAGCTTGATGAACGCCTTGGCCAGTTTGAGGGCGAAGGCCTTGTCGGGCTCCGCGCTGAGTTTGAAGAGCGCATCGAGGCGATTAAGACAGAGCTGGCGCAGACCATCTCCGAAACGCGCAGTGAATTGACCGGCCAGATTGAAACGGCTGCGTCTCAGTCCACTGAAGTGTTCTCCGAGATGAACTCGGCAGTGAACGAAATTGCCAAGCGCATGCGCCGCACCGAGCAACGCCAGACCCAAGCGGTTGAGGCCATTGGCGAGGAAGTCACCGGCATTGCAGAAAAGCTCGATAAACGTGTGGCGACGGTCGAACAACGCAATGATTCTGAGATTGGCGGCGCTTTGCGCGACCAGCTGAATGACTTCGCGAACGCCTTCCAGAAGCGCCTCTCCGAGATTGAAACTCGTGAGACGGGCGAGCCGCTTGAATCGGTCACCGCAAAGATGGACGAGCTTGCAAGCGCGTTGAACTCCCGCGTCGAGGCCTCTGAAGAACGTAGCGCGTCTGCGATCCGCGATTTCACAGATCATGTCACCACGCTGACGAAGAACCTTCAGGCGCGTCAGGATGAAAGCGTAAACCGTCTCTCCAGCGAGATTCAGGCGAGCGAACAGCGTCAGTCTGAAAAGGTTGAGACGGCGCTTGGTAAGGTCACCGACCGTATTGCGCAGGTTGAGCAGGCGACATCGTCCTCAATCAGCCCGATCCAGAAAGCTATGGCGTCTCTGGCCGAGCGTCTGTCTGCGGTGGAAGACTTCTCTAATCCGGATGGTGTGTCCCGCCCTGCAGCGCCGCCAATGTCTTTCGATAGCTTTGAGGCTCGCCTCGATGCAGCAGATGCGAAGCAAAAAAGCGTTGCTGCTCCGGAGGTTCCTGAAGAGCTTGATGCCGATTTCGATCTGCCTGAGCCGCCAGCTCCGAAGGCTGAAAAGGCTAAGCCTGCACCTGTTGAAGATGACCCGTGGGCCGACTTTGGCGATGACGAGTTTGAAACGCCGTCCTCAAAAGCCAGCTTTGATGATGATCTGGATGAGCTGGATGATGGCTTCGCCGCAGAGGTTCCAGGCTCCGGCTTCGACCTTGATGCTGCCGAGTTCGACGAAAACACATCCTTTGAAAACGATAGTTTCGATGATGATGCGCCTATGTCTGTTCCGGATACAGGCAGCGCTTCAGATTACCTGTCACGCGCTCGCGCGGCGGCAAATGCCGCGCAAGAAACCGGTCGCGGCCGCAAAGCGCCGAAGGTTCTTGCTGCCAAGGGCGGCAAAAAGGGTGGCGGTAGCTCTAAACTGCCTCTGATTGCTGCGGCCTCGGTTATCGCAATCGCTGCGGCAGGCGCCGCAGGTTTCATGCTGATGCGCGGCAAGCAGGATTCAGGCCTCGATTATCTTGATGGTCCATCTGTACGTGGGCAGGTTGATAGTCGCACGCCACTGGTGCCATCGGCAGGCGCTGACGAGCTGTCTGCGCTGGAAAATGGCGCGGACGCTGGCATTGGCCTTGAAATCGTCGGGCCTGAAGTCACTGAAAGCGAAGCGGCAGTCTCTGAAGCTACTGAGGAAACTACGCCGCGCCGCGAAGAACGCCTCATCGAATCCGAACCTGCACCGGCCCCAGCGCCGCGTTCTGCCGAGACAGCAGAAGTGCCAGCGCCTGAGCCGGTTGAGACCGCTCGCAATAACGGTCCGACGACCAGTGATCTCAATCGCAGCCAGCTGACCGGTCAGCCGATCTCCATCCAGAACGCTGTGCCGATCGCGCCTTCTGAATTGGCCTCCGCGCAGCCTGCCTCTGCAGAGCCAGCAGCATCTCCGCCGCCTGTCGTGACGCCGGTCACGCAGTATCAGGACGGCATGCGCCTGCTTGAAGAAGGCAATATCCGCGAAGCTGTTACGCTGATTCAGAACTCGGCTGACGATGGTCTCGCAATGGCCCAGTATCGCATGTCCAAGCTCTATGAGCGTGGTCAGGGCGTGCCTCGCGATCTGGCGCAATCGCGCCAGTGGACTGAACTTGCGGCGGAAAATGGCAATGTGAAAGCCATGCACGATCTCGCAGTCTTCTTTGCTGAAGGTGAGGGCGGTCCGCAAAGCTATGCAGGCGCTGCACAATGGTTCCGCTCTGCGGCTGAATACGGTCTTGTCGACAGCCAGTATAATCTGGGCGTGCTTTACGAGCAGGGCCTTGGTGTGACGGCAGATCCTGCTGAAGCGCTTTACTGGTATGCTGTAGCCGAGCAAATGGGCGATAGCGGCGCCGGCTCTAAAGTTTCCGAGCTTGCTGCGCAGATTGACCCGACAGCGGCCCAGTCAGCTCTTCGACGTGCTGCGGCTTACACGCCAACACAAAGCGATCCTGCAGCCAACGGTATCTTCCCGCAGCAGTCTCAAACGGCGGCATCTGCGCCAGCAGAAACATCTGCGCCGACCGAACTTGCTCTGAACGCACAGGTGCGCCAAGCGCAAGAACTGCTGAACGAGCTTGGCTATAATGCGGGTTTCCCTGATGGCCGGTTCGGCAACCAGACCCGTAATGCCATCCTCGCCTTCCAGGGCGCGAACGGTTATCCGCAATCAGGTCAGGTGACGCCAACTCTGCTTCGTCAGATGCGTGCGGCGGCTGACACAGGTCTCTAAAAGCTAAGCCATTTCTAGAATTTCCAGCGTGCGCCGGATGAACGATCTGGCGCGAGGCGCGTCGTCGGCACCGCATAGACGCGGTCAGTTCCCATCATAAACACCTGAAGCCCACGCGGGAAAAGCGGCTGATACGGCGTTTCAAGCACGTTCAGCCCGCCCGTGAACGCACCCATGCTCGGCAGGATAAGGCTGTTACCATCCGTCACGAAGCAGCGGCGGCGGACCATTTTGTTTCCACGTCCGATAAGGCGTGCGCACGGGTGAAGGTGTCCTGAAATCTCGCCGGTCTCACCTGTCGGTTCATGCCGGAACGTCAGGCGACCGAGTTTGAGTTCCTTACAGGGTGTGCCGCCAAGACCTTCAGGCGGGTCGGGGTCATGGTTTCCTTCAACCCATACCCAGTCGAGCGACGCAGTCAGCGCGCAAATGGCGCTCCAGTCGTCTTCGGGCAGGCGCTCATGAGCGCGCGGGTCGTGAAAGCTATCGCCCAGTGAGATGACACGTTCAGGGTTTAGCTCTGCAATCAGGCGGGTGATCAGGCCGAGAGTTGTGCGGGTGTCATAAGGCGGTAAGTGCTGGCCTGCGCGAGCATAGCTGGAGCCCTTTTCAAAGTGCAGGTCGGAGACAATCAGCGTTTTCTGTGCTGGCCAGTAAAGCGCACCCTCTTTGAGCGGGCGAAGGTCGTGTCCGCAAAGCCTGATCATATGACCAGCTGGCTCGTCTGAGAGTTTAAGTCCGGGGCGCATATCCAAGGGATTGCGCAAGTCGCGGGGAGGGTCAATCTCCCCGCTGCGTTAGGGCGCGGCTTAGCGGCCCTTGAAGTTCGGTGCACGCTTTTCAACAAAGGCACGTGCGCCTTCCTTATGGTCTTCAGATTCGCCCGTGTAGATCTGCGTGAAGGCTTCGCGCTCCAGCATGGTCTGATAGTTCTCGGTGGAGGACAGGCGTACATTCTCTTTCATGTAGCGGTAAGCGAGCTGTGCGCCAGAGGAGATGCGTGTCGCAAGCTCTGTGACCGCTTCATCAAAGCCGTCTGCATCGGCGACTTTATTGACCAGGCCAAGACGCAGAGCCTCGTCGACTGTCACCATTTCAGAGAGGAAGAGCAGCTCTTTGGCTTTGGCTTCGCCGAGTGTGCGAACCAGCGGCCATGTAATGCCGAAATCGCCTGCAAAGCCGACCTTAGCAAAGGCGGTTGTGAAGCGCGCGCGGCTGGAGGCGATGCGCAGGTCACATGACAGCGCGATAGAGAAGCCAGCGCCCGCTGCAACGCCGTTCACAGCCGCAATCGTCACCTTCGGCATAGAGTTCAGAAGGCCGGACATGCAGTGAATGCCAAGCTGGCGATTCACTTTCTGCTCGGTTGTCTGCTCTGCGCCGCGGCCCGCATTCATGGCTTTTACGTCGCCGCCTGCACAGAATGCGCGGTCGCCTGTGCCGGTTACGACAACGCAGCGCACATCATCATCCTGCGCCCATTGTTCAAGAAGCGGGATACCCACCTCAAAAGTTTCCTGAGACAGCGCATTCATCGCCTCCGGACGATTGAATGTGAGCGTGGCGATACCGTTTTCGACTTTGTGCAGCAGATCTGACATGTGCGTTTCTCCCTTTATTGCGAAGACTGATTGCGCGGATTGGTGTGCAGGTCAATTTCACGCTGCGTCAAAGCCGGGCCTGACGAGAAATCTTCGAACTTCGCTCCATTTGTTTCGTTGATAGCGATGAAGCAGACAAAGGGAGAGAGACTTCGTGATCCTCAAACAGTTCAAAACGCCGGGCCTTGCGCACTTTTCATATCTTATCGGCGCGGGTGAAGACGCCGCCGTGATAGACCCGCAGCTTGATCTGGAGCAATACCTCAACGCCGCGCAGGAAGAGGGCGTTGTGATACGTCACATCTTCGAGACCCACCGCAACGAGGACTTCGTCACGGGCGCGAAGAAACTTGCAGGCGTCACAGGCGCCAAAGTGTGGCATGGGCCAAATCCTGCGAGCGAAATCGCCTATGCTGAAACCGCAGGTGAAGGCGCCGAAGTCGAGATCGGTCAGCTGAAACTGAAAGCGCTGCTCACGCCGGGCCATACTGACGACTCCATCTCCATCGCGATTTATGACTCTGAGTATCCCGACGGCGCAGTGGGTGTGTTCACCGGCGATGCCTTGTTCATCGGTGATGTCGGGCGCACTGACTTTTATGAAGGGCAGGAAGAGGAAAAGGCAGGCCTGCTTTTTGACAGCCTGCAGAAGCTGCTATCGCTTGGCGATCAGGCCATTCTCTATCCGGCACATGGTGCGGGGTCTGTGTGCGGCTCGGGCATGGCAGCGAGAGAGTTTTCGACCATTGGTCACGAGCGCGCGAACAACCCGCGTCTTCAGCTCGGCCGTGAAGATTTCATCAAAGCCAAAGCCGGTGAGCATCACTACCAGCCGCCATATTTTGAGTTGATGGAGCGCCTCAATCTGGAAGGCGGGCATGAAGTGATCAGCCCGGCTCAAGTGCCGATGCTCAGCCTTTCTACGCTAAAAGAGGGGTCTCCGGACGTGGTGCTTGATGTGCGTGACCCGACAAGTCATCTGGGTGGACATGTGTCCGGTAGCCTTTGCCTGCCGGTTGGCATGATTGCCGCCTTTGGTGGCTGGTTCCTGAAAGAAGAGACGCGCATCGGTCTGGTCGCAGAAAGCGCCGACCAGGCACGGAATGCTGCCCGTCATCTCTGCCGTATCGGCTTTACGAATATTCTCGGTGCTGTGACGGGTGTGCTTGGTATGGCATCCGGCGGCGCGGACACCGATTTTATCGCGACCGCTGATACGGGCGCTATCGCAAGCCGCGTGAACCAGTCGCCTGAAAACTGGATCCTTCTCGATGTGCGCTCAAAAGAAGAGTTCGAGAGCGGCCATATCGAAGGCGCGAGCCACGCCTATGTGGGCGAAGTGCTTGAAAAGCCTGAAGACTATGTGAGCGACAAAGGTATTACCGTGATGTGTGGCTCTGGCGCGCGTGCAAGCCTTGCTGCCTCAGCACTTAAGGCTGCAGGCCAGAAGGGCGTCGATGTTTATGTCGGCTCAATCGGTGCCTGGCAGTCAGCCGGAAAGCCGGTGGTGAGCTAGGTCTCACCCGCCCGGTACATCATCGCCGAAGGCTTCCATGAGAAGGTCTTCTTCGGCTTCAGCAAGAATGGCTTCAGAGGCGGAAACGCCCGCCACGGGTTCGCGACCAACTTCCAGCATGACGGGCACGGCAAAGGGCGAGATACGCTCAAGGTCTGCATGAACTATATGGCCTTTTACGCGCTCGAGCAGCTGACCAAGACGGCGGATGTCCAGCTGGCCTTCACCGGCTTCCTCACGAGCGGCCTGCAGAAGGATGTGGTCCGGCTCATGGCTGCGCAGCACGTCATAGATAAGATCGGTTGAGAAGGTGACCTGACGGCCTGTCTTCTCTGTGCCCGGCTGGCGGCGTAGGATCAGGCCTGCAATCTGCGCGCATTGCTTGAAGGTGCGCTTCATCATGAAGCTCTCATCCAGCCATTCTTCAAGGTCATCGCCCAGCATGTCCTGATGGAAGAGCTTGCCCATATCCAGCCCGCCCATCGGCTCCAGACCCCAGATCGCCATGGCATATTCGGATCCGACAAATCCAAGCGGGCGATAACCCCAGCGTTCAAGTCTGCGCGTGAGCAGCATACCAAGCGTCTGGTGGGCCAGCCGCCCGTCAAACGGATAGCACACAAGATAATGCCGCCCGGCGCGGGGGAAGGTTTCAACCAGCATTTTATCCGCAGGCGGAATAATCGAGCGCAGCTTCTGAATGCGTATCCATTCGGCGACCTGTTCGGGCAGATGTGTCCAGCCCGCTTCATTGTGCAGGAGCTTCCTCACGCGGTCCGCCAGAAAGGTGGAGAGAGGAAATTTGCCGCCGGCATAGTAGGGAATGGCAGGTTCAGGATCACTCGAACGTGTGGTGATAACGTTCGTCTCTGCAATGCCTTCAAAGGCCAGCACTTCACCGCCAAAAAGGAAGGTGTCGCCCGGCGTGAGGCTCTCAATAAAACCCTCCTCGATCTCGCCCAGAACCTTGCCGCCATAGGCAGGTGAGGTGATGCGGCCCTGACCGTCACGCTTGATGCGCGAAAGCACTTTCACCTTCAGCATGGCCGCTTCGATAATTGTGCCGACATTCAGGCGGTGGCCCTGCGCATCGCGCGGTGTGCGGGCGTGCCAGAGCCCGTCCTTACGCTTCACGATGCGTTTGAACCGGTCATAGGTGCGCAGCGCATATCCGCCCGTCGCCACGAGATCGACAACGCGCTCGAAGGTCTCCCAGTCGATATGGGCATAGGGCGCAACGGACGTAATTTCTTCAAACAGGCGGGCCAAATCAAAGCCCTCACCGCAGGCGCGGCCCATCACATGTTGGGCGAGCACATCCAGACCGCCTTTCACGCGGTCCGAGCCATCCAGTGCGCGGTCATCCACGGCTTCCTTGGCGGCGCGGCATTCGAGAACCTCAAACCGGTTGGTCGGCACGAGTAGGGCGCGAGAGGGCTCATCCAGGCGGTGATTGGCCCGGCCAATGCGCTGGATCAGGCGGGAGGAGCCTTTCGGCGCGCCCATCTGGATCACAAGGTCCACATCGCCCCAGTCAATTCCGAGGTCGAGCGTTGAGGTGCAGACCACCGCGCGAAGTATACCCTTCGCCATGGCGGCTTCCACCTTGCGGCGCTGTTCAACATCCAGCGAGCCATGGTGTAGTGCGATGGGCAGGTTCTCGTCATTGGCTTGCCAGAGTTCCTGAAACAACAGCTCGGCCTGAGAACGCGTATTGACGAAGACCAGCGCAAGGCGTGCTTTCTTGATCTCCTCATACACCTCGCCAATCGCGAACCGCCCCGAATGGCCAGACCAGGGAATGCGCTCTTTAGAGATCAGAAGGTCAATATTTGCGTCTGCGCCACCTGCTGCGGTTATGGTGGTCGCGCCGCCTAGCCAATGGGTGAGCTTGTCTGGGTCCGCCACTGTCGCCGAGAGGCCCGTCAGGCGCAGATTGGGTGCCCAGCTTTTTAAGGTCGCAAGGCCGAGCGCCAGAAGATCTCCGCGCTTAGTGGGCGCTATGGCGTGTATCTCGTCAATGATCACGCATTTCAGGTCTTCGAAGAACTCGCTCGCCCGGTCAGAGGCAATGAACAGCGCGAGCTGTTCCGGTGTGGTGAGCAGAATATCTGGCGGATTGGCGCGCTGTCTCTGGCGTCGCGATTGCGGCGTGTCACCGGTGCGCGTCTCTATGCGGATATCGAGCCCCATTTCCTCAACCGGTGTGTTGAGATTACGGTGCACATCGACGGTGAGCGCTTTGAGTGGCGAGATATAAAGCGTGTGGAGGCGAGGGCGTGTGTCATTCGACTGGCGCTTCTGCCTCGCCAGATCAATCAGGCTTGGCAGGAAGCCGGCCAGCGTCTTGCCTGCTCCCGTTGGCGCAATCAGCAGCGCGCTTTCATTGCGGGTCGCGGCATCGGCGAGCGCCAGCTGATGGGCGCGCGGCTGCCAACCTCGAGAGGCGAACCAGTCTTCAAACTGGTCGGGAAGTAAAATGCGGGGGTCGCCGTCAGCCATGGTTGGAACATAGCGTGAAAACGCGCGGCGTCATCTGCGAACTACAACCTGACAAAATTCTCATTTGATTTCGTGCGGGGTTCGGGTTGATGTGACTTCCAACACGGAGACTATTCATGCGCTTGGCCCTGCCAGTTATCGCTCTTGCATTCAGTACCGCCGGACCGGCTTTTGCCGATGAAAGCTGGCCGGCGCTGTTTCGCGATGCCGTCGGCCCATACCAAGGCGAGGAAACGCCGCACAGCTTCGATATGTCTGTCACGCGCGGGTCGGGCGATGTGCTGTTCCGCTATAGCTACGATCCGCACTCGGCGATGCCTGTGACCATTCACGAACAGACCGACCAGATTAGCGAAGAAGACCTTCTGGAGAGCGTTTCAGAAGATGCTGGCGACATCTGGTGCGATGGCATGGAAGACCGCGTTAAGGGCGATGTGGAACTGGCCGCCGAAAGTGACACAACGGCCACCTTCACCTTTACGCCAACAACGCCGGAAGACGCTGAAGATTTTGAGCGCCAGATTGCCGAACGCTCTATCGGGACCGTGGTGGTCGATAAGGAAACGCGTCAGCTCGTCTCCTTCCAGTATCATCTGCCCGAATCCTTCAAGCCGATGATTATCGCCCGCGTGCACACATTCGACCTGTTCGGCACGTGCGAGGCGGGGCCATCCGGTCGCCCGTATCTTTCCGAGCTGACTATGGCGTTTGACGTGTCGGCCATGGGGCAGCGCCAGAGCGAATCCAGCATTCAGCGCGTGGAGAATGTCGAAGTCGCGCGCTAGCTTCCGGGATTAATCCGTTGGGTAGTACCAAACGCGCTGGATGCGGTCGTTGCGGATTTCATAGACTGCGAGCGATGATTGGGACATGCTCTCACCAGATTGCGAAGACCAGCTGGCGGTTTCAATGACCGAAAGAAATGCCCCATTCTGAGTCCAGTCTGATAGCGTACTCGTAGTATTTGTCGAAGCCAGATATGTTGTGAGTTGTGCGCTGAGATCTTCTTTGCCGTCAGCCATCGGAACTGTCACGCCGCCTTCTATTGCAAACCATTGCACAGTGTCGCTCATAAGCGCGGCCATGGAGGCGACGTCTGCCTCGTTGTACGCTGCCGTATACAGCTCAATCACCGCCTGTTCCGGAGATGCTTCATTCTGAGTGCAGGCGGCTACGAATACAATGAACGCGCCTGAGATACCTGTCTTGATGGTGTGGTTCATTAGATGCGCCTTGAGTTTCGCGTTTTGCACCGAGATGGGAAATTGACACGTAGCGCCGGACTGGCGCAAGTGAGTGGCTGTCCAGTTCAGTTTTTATGAGATGCCTTAATGCGTACACTCATCGTTGTTCCTGCCCGCTATGGCTCCACCCGTTTTCCGGGCAAGCCGCTTATGGAGATTGCAGGTAAATCTATGGTGCTGCGCGTGGCTGAAACGGCTAAGGCTGCAGCGGATATTATCGGCGATGCTGGCTATGTCGTCGCGACGGATGACGAGCGCATTGCAGCCCATTGCGAGGCTGAATGTGTGCCGGTGGTTCTGACGCCAGAAGATGTCGCCACAGGGACTGACCGGGCGCTTGCGGCTGTCGCGGCATTGGGGCTCGAGCCCGATGTTGTCATCAACCTGCAGGGCGATGCGCCGTTTACACCGCCGCAAATGGTGGCGGATGTCGGCAAGGCTGTTCTGGAGACAGGCGATGATGCGGCAACGCCGGTGGTACGACTGACATGGGATGCCCTGGACGAGCTGCGTGAGCATAAAAAGATTGCGCCGTTTTCCGGTACGACCTGCGTTCGTGGGCCGGATGGCCGTGCGCTCTGGTTCTCCAAGAACATCATTCCGGGCCTGCGCAAGGAAGAGAAAATGCGCGGCGAAGGTGAGTTCTCACCAGTGCTGCGCCATATCGGGCTTTACGCCTATTCGCTGAGTGCGCTGAAGGCGTTCGCTGAGATGCCGGAATCTTACTATGAGGCGCTGGAAGGGCTGGAACAGCTGCGCATGCTGGAAGCCGGCATGAAAATCCGCGTCGTGGAAGTGCCTGCGCCGGAAGTGTCTATTTCAGGTGTGGATACGCCTGAGGACCTAGCGCTGGCCGAACGCATTCTGAAAGAAAAAGGCCTCGTCTGAGCGATTAGGATTTGAGGTTTGCTCGTGTGATCAGCATGACGGGCAGAATACCAATCGCAATGAGGATAAGCGCGGCGACAGAAGCTTCTGCGAGGCGTTCATCCGAGGCGAGACGGTAGACTTGCGTTGCCAGCGTTTCGAAATTGGCCGGGCGTAGCAGGAGCGTCGCGGGCAGTTCGCGCATCGTGTCGATGAAGACCAGCAGGCCGGCCGAATAGAGCGCAGGCTTGAGGCCCGGAAGGTGCACTTCAAATACAATACGTGACAGGCGTGAGCCGAGTGTGCGGGCTGCTTCGTCCATAGCGCGCGGGATGGATGAAACGGCAGGCTCGACCGTGTTGTAAGATACTGTCAGGAAGCGGATCACATAGGCGTAAATCAGCGTAACGACTGTGCCCGTGAGGAACAGACCCGGTGCCCAGCCGAACTGATCCAGCATCCATCGAGAGATCGACTTATCAATCGTCGTCATCGGAAGAAGAAGACCAACCGCGAGAAGTGTGCCGGGCAGAGCGTAGCCGAGCGTTGCAAGGCGTGTTGCCGCGCTCATCGGTCCGGTCTTCTGGTTGCGCGTCCGGCCGCGCTGGGCATAGGCGAGGAAAAGAGAGAGCGCGAGTGTGAGGCCTGCAGCGATAACTGACATGGTGACTGAGTTCGTCGCGAAAGACACAAACTGAGGCATGCCGTTACGGGCTATATCGCCAGCCGCAAGATAGATCAGGCGGGCGACAGGGAAGGCAAAGCCGATCAGTATTGGCATGATACAGGCAAAGGCGGCGAGCCATTGCAGCGGTCTGGACGGTTTCATGCGGCGCAGAACGGTATCGCGGGCAATGTCATTATTGGCCTGAGACGGGCGGAAGCGGCGCTCAGCCATCACCAGAATGGCCATGATGACAAGAAGCAGCCCGGAGAGGCGTAGCGCTGAAACCGGATCGCCCATGCCATACCAGGCGCGATAAATGCCGGTAGAGAAGGTCGGCACGCCGAAATAGTCCGCCACACCGAAGTCGGCCGCGGTTTCCATCAGCGTGAGGGCAATGCCGCCCAGAATCGCTGCGCGGGCGGCTGGTAGTGCCACGCTCCAGAAGGCGCGCAGGGGTGAGGCGCCAAGGGAGCGGGCAGCAGCAAAGCGGGTCTGGGACTGGTTCAAAAAGGCAGATCGCGCGAGCAGATAGACATACGGGTAGAGCACGAAGGATAGCACAAGCCCCGCGCCCGGAAGCGTTCTGATCGCCGGAAACCAGTAATCATCAGCGCCCCAGCCCATCAGGCCGCGCAGCGCAGATTGGACAGGGCCGGCATAGTCCATCAGGTCCGTATAAACATAAGAGGCGATATAGGCCGGTGAGGCGATCGGTAGAACCAGAAGCCATTCGACGACTTTGCGCCCTGGGAACTCGATCGATGTGACGAGCCATGCGCTGACCGTTCCAATGCTGCCGGTCAGAACGCCAACCATCAGCAGAAGCGCCAGCGTGTTAATCACATACTCTGAAAGCACCGTTTCGGAGAGGTGTGACCACGTGCCATCACTCTCGCCCAGCGAGCCTATGATAACCCCGAACAGAGGCAGGGTGAGGAGCGCCGCTATCAAAAAGACAAGACTTGCCAGCGCAACTCGACGCAAATGATTTTGCGTTTGCGACGGAGGTCTTATAGCGATGCTTTTTGACGCGTTCATGATCTCGCTCTAGACCGGGCGCATTCAATAGTCAAAGTAATGCTTATGACACTCATTCTCGAAAACCTGACCCATTCATATGGGGATATGCAGACGCTGAACGCGCTTTCTCTCTCGGTCCGCAGCGGAGAGGTTGTCTCGCTTCTCGGTCCTTCGGGATGTGGGAAAACGACGCTGCTGCGCCTTGTCGCAGGATTGGAGCATCTTTCCAGCGGTCAGATCATGCTGAACAATGAGCTGCTCGCCTCGCCGGACCACCATCCTGCTCCAGAAAAGCGCCCTGTCGGTCTGGTGTTTCAGGAGCATGCGCTGTTTCCGAATATGACTGTGGCCGAGAATATCGAGTTCGGTTTGAAATCCATGCCGCCGGCGGAACGTCAGGCGCGTCGTACCGCATTGCTCGAAATGGTCGGGCTTGCCGGTTATGACCAACGAAAGCCGGGCACCTTGTCGGGTGGTCAGCAGCAGCGCGTGGCACTGGCCCGTGCATTGGCGCCTGCGCCAAAGGTCATGCTGCTCGATGAGCCTTATGCGAGCGTCGACATTATGCTGCGCCGTGAGCTGCGTGAAGCTGCGCGCGTCCTTCTGAAAGAAGCGGGTAGTGCCTCCATTCTGGTCACGCACGATCCTGAAGAAGCGCTGGAAATGTCGGACAAAATCGCTGTCATGTCCAAAGGCCGGATCCTTCAGGTGGACGAGCCGGACAAGGTGATTAACGAGCCTGTTTGCGCAGAAGTCGCGAGCCTGTTTGGCGATGCACAATTGTTTGACGGTCTTATCGAAGGCGAAGAGTTTGTTTGCGCTGCGGGCCGGTTCGGCCTTGGAGAGGTCGCCCGCCGCGAAGGTCCGGCCAGCACAATGGTGATCCGCCCATCCGGCGTACGCTTTACGGCGGCCGAGGATGGCGAATGGGTGGTGCGTGACGTGCGTTATCGAAGTTCCGGTCGAGTGTTGTTCGTCTCCCGCGTGGACGCAGCGGCCATCTCTCTCGTACGCGTAGATGCTGACGAAAATACCCTGCCGGAGATCGGCGCGAATGGGCATTTGTCCCTTCGTCAGCGCAACGCTTTCCTTTTCGACAAAGAGTCGCAATGAGCGGCCTTGTAGACTCGCACATAACGGCCTAGATAAGAACGGTTCTCAATAAAGGAGGCCGTTTTGGCTCATCTGAAATCTGCTTCGCTCGCGCTGTGTTTTGGTCTTGCTGCCTGCGGGGGAAGTTCGCCGGATGAAACGACTGAAACGTTTGCGACACCTGCCAATGCAGGCGTCGTTAATGTCTACTCCGCCCGCCACTATGACTCAGACCACGCGCTTTACGAGCAGTTTGAAGCCGAGACCGGCATTCGCGTTAACCTCCTCGAAGGCGAGAGTGAGCAGCTGATCCAGCGCCTTGTGAATGAGGCAGAGTTCTCACCAGCTGACATTCTGATCACGGTTGATGCGGGCCGTCTGTTCCGCGCGGTAGAGGCGGACGTGTTCCAGCCGCTGGATGACGAGCTTCTTCAATCTCGCGTGCCGGACTATGTGCGCGACCCGAACAATCTCTGGTATGGCTTCACCAAACGTGCGCGTGTGATTGTGTACAATAAATCCGAGGGCGCGCCTGAAGGTCTGACGACCTATGAAGACCTCGCAGACCCGGCTTATCAGGGCGAAGTCTGCATGCGGTCATCATCTAACATCTACAACATCTCGCTTCTGGCTTCGATTGTAGAGCGTGATGGCGAAGAGGTGGCTCAGGAATGGGCTGAGGGCGTGGTTGAGAACTTTGCGCGTCCGCCGCAGGGTAATGACACATCTATCCTGCAATCCATTGCAGCGGGTGAGTGCGGTATCGGACTTGCGAACACCTATTACATTGCTCGTTTTGCCGCGTCCGATAACCCAGAGCTACGCGCAGTTTATGACAATATCGGCATCATCTTCCCGAACCAGGATGGGTCTGGCACGCACGTCAACGTGTCTGGCGGCGGTCTCACCCAGTATGCGGCGAACCGTGAAAATGCGATCGAGCTTCTTCACTTCCTGACGCGCGAAGATGTTCAGACAGCGTTCTCGGCAGGCAATAACGAGTATCCGGTCAACCTGGAGGCCGAACTGGCACCGCAAGTATCCGGCCTGGGCGAGTTCCGTGAGGATGATCTGCAGGTAACAGCGCTTGGCACCAATCAAGCGACAGCCGTTCGCGTGTTTGACCGGGCAGGCTGGCGCTAAGCGTCCCGTCTCAATTCAAGTCTTTGTAAGAGCTGTCCGCGCTGCTGCGTTGGCAGCTCTTTTTGATTCTGGCAGCCGGACATGCCGCGCGACCGCAATGCGTCACTTTCTGATCAATCTGCAGCATTGTTCTTCAACACGGGAATAGAGGCAAGGAATGGCGTGTTGTGCGGTTGACCGGACTCATCTGGTCCGCAAAGTAGAAACACCCTTCGAGTAAATGGAGCCCTGTTTGGCTGATATCTTTACAACGTCTTCGCCCAATGAATGGTGGCGCGGTGCGACCTTCTACCAGATCTATCCGCGTAGTTTTCAGGATACGAATGGCGATGGCGTTGGCGATCTCAAAGGGATTACCGAGCGGCTGGAATATGTTGCATCGCTGAATGTGGATGCGATCTGGCTGTCGCCCTTCTTCAAGTCTCCGATGAAGGACTTCGGTTATGACGTTTCCGACTATTGCGACGTTGATCCGATTTTCGGGACTATTGAGGATTTCGAGGCGCTTTTCAAACGGGCCAAAGAGCTCGGTCTGAAAGTCATTATCGACCAAGTTTATTCCCACACGTCCGACCAGCATAACTGGTTTCTGGAGAGCCGTAAAAGCCGGACGAATGACAAGGCGGACTGGTATATCTGGGCTGATGCCAAGCCGGACGGATCGCCGCCAAACAACTGGCAGGCCTATTTTGGCGGCTCGTCCTGGCAATGGGATTCCAGCCGCAAACAATACTTCATGCATAACTTTCTGAGTTCCCAGCCGGACCTCAACCTGCACCATCCAAAGGTTCAGGACGCTCTGCTTGACGTGACCCGTTTCTGGCTGGATCGCGGTGTGGACGGTTTCCGCCTCGATGTTGTGAACTGTTTCATGCACGATCCTGAACTGCGCGATAATCCGCCGTCAGGCCGCCCGATTGAGGAGGTCGTGCGCAGCTTCGATATGCAGGACCACGTCTATAGTGAGACGCACCATGAGACGGTGAATTTCCTGACGCGTATGCGCTGGGTTCTCGACGGTTATGAAGGCAACAAGTTCACAGTCGCGGAAGTCTCCAGCCCTGATCCGTTCAAGTATCAGCGCGAATACACCTCCGGCCATCAACGGCTGAACACGTCTTACAATTTCGACTTCCTCTATCTTGATCATCTGACGGGCTGGTCGATTGCGAATTCACTTTCTAGCTGGGAAGGCGATCCGGCCCATGGCTGGCCAAGCTGGGCGTTTTCCAACCATGACGCGCCGCGTGTCCTGTCGCGCTGGTCGGATGGGATGAACACTGTCGTCCATGCCAAGCTCTATCTGCTTTTGCTGCTGAGTATGCGCGGCACTGTCTTCATGTATCAGGGCGAGGAGCTGGGCCTGCCAACGGGCAATGTGCCGTATGAATTCCTGCAGGACCCTGAAGCAATCGAGAACTGGCCGCACACGCTGGGCCGCGATGGCGCGCGCACGCCATTTCCATGGTCTTCGACGGAAGAGTATGCGGGCTTCACCACAGGTGAGCCATGGCTGCCGGTCGATCCGGCGCACGCAGCGCTCGCCCCCGATGTTCAGGAGGCGGACGAGTACTCCACATTGGTGTTTGCACGGGAAGCGATCCGTTTGCGCCGTGATCTGGCCCCGATCCGTATCGGTGATCTGGCGTTCATCACGGCAGAAGAATACCTGCTCGCCTTCAAACGGAAGCAGGGCGATGAGACCATTCTCTGCGTGTTCAATCTCTCAAACCGGCCGCTGGAGTATGATTTCGAGCTGCCAGAGAAGCGTGAGCTGATTATTTCAAATATCGGCGTGGAGCCGCACAATATCGAAAACGAGATACCGGCGCTCACCGGATATTGGTGGAAGATTTAGATCCAGTCCTGTCAGATGTGTGATCGCTTTGTGCTCAAAGGTCGCGTTGACCTTTGAAAGCCGAGGCGTCATCTGACCGGTATGACAAGAGTTTCCCCTATCTCGGCAGGCCTAGCAGAGCGCTGCCCGAATTGTGGCCAGGGCCGTGTGTTCCGGGGCTATCTTAAATTCAAGCCAAACTGCGAGGCGTGCGGTCAGGATTTTTTGAGCTCTGACACCGCTGACGGACCGGCCTTCTTCGTGGGCTTCATCGTGCTGATCATTTTCGCACCATTCGGATTTATCATTCCGATGGCGAATATCGGTCTGGCTCTGAAACTGTTTTTGATGTTTGTACTGACCGTCGTTACGATCGTTGCAAGCCTGATCATGCTTCCAAAGGCTAAATCTCTGATGATGGCGCTGCAGGTGGCGAACAAGGCGAAGGAAGCCGAACTCGATCACGGAGACGACTAAGCGGGCGTCGGTCCTCGAACCGTCTGATGCCCTGAGCGCGCTCCACAAAGTAGAAGTCCGGTGCCATTTTGTATTTGAAAAATTGAGACGAGCATCAACGAAGGCTATCCTGCTGGGAGGGAGTTCCCCAACTCGCATGCGCTGTAGACAGATGTCCCAACATCACCGCACGCTTCAAAATCATCGCACCGAACACTGTTCCGGACCATTCTCTCAACGCCAAACGCATTCGACAAATAATAGTCTGTTCTCGATCTGAGTGGTGGGTAATAAGATGAAATGCGCGTCAAAAGTTCACCGTTGCTACATTGAGAAAGTTCAGCAGTGTGGGACAGCTCAAAATATGCGCCTCCGCGCTCCCAACTGTGCGGCTCACAGTCTTCTACGCTATCTGTGCACTGCCAAGGAATGGAAAATGGTATTGCGCCCGAAAAGCAGAAATACTCGTCATCGGAACAGGGTTCGAGCGGAGCGCTGAAGTCTTCAAAGGTGACTAGAAGGTTTTGCAGGTCTACCGCCACAAAAGCCCCCCCACAATTTTCCTGACAGTCTACGTACCAGATATGTGTGATCGGCTGGCCCGGTTGCTGTGAATCCGATTCAGTATTGTTTTGATCTGCTGAACAACTCGCTAGTCCGATAAGCGTCAGCGATAGAAGTGACCCCAATAATTTCGGCATTTTGATCATGTATCCATCGCTCTGCTGATCCGACAGCCCATCAAGCTCCTAGTCTAAGCTGACGGCCAAACTTTCTGGTAGGTTCATGCAGTCTCTGACAATTAAGAGAGCGGGTCCAGCGTGCCCTATAAAAAGCTGCCAGCCTTTAGAGAGGCTGGCACAGTTGAGCGAAAACTTCAGGCGGATTTCAGTTTGAAATCGCGTTGGACGATCTGCCAACTTCCGAGGAAGTGGCTGACGGGTTTGCCATCCGAACGTCTGATTGTTGTCTCTATCAGCGCTGTCCGACGGGTCTTTTCCGTCACCTTCGTTTCCACCGTATAGGTCTGCCCGGATGGCATCGGACGTAGGTAGCGCGATGATAAATCAACGGTTGAAAAGCCGCGTGGTTCCTCCAGCAGCGTAGAGAAGGCGTGGCCCTGCGCGACATCCGCCACGACTGTCTGCATGCCGCCCTGAATGATGCCGTCATAGCTGTCGAGAGGCGCTTCTGCCCGCCAGGCGAGGGTGAGATATCCCGGCCCAGTGTCGATCAGCTCAAGTGTTTCCGAAAGGCCAGCCGTTCTCATGAAAGGTAAATCACGTGTGCGCCCCTCCGGCTGAAGGGCTGTGCGCACAGCCGTTAGTCCCCAGTTTTCGGGCTGCGGGGCATTGGCATTTTCGCTGAGTGTTGCAGTATCCGCCATCCAAGTCTCCAAAATGCACGTTTAAGTTGTATCAAGGTTAACCATACTCGTTTCGACATTTCAACTAGGTTTGTGCGTCGGTTGAGATAAGGTGCCAGAAAAACAACGGGAGAGAGACATGCCTACAACGATGGAAAGCCTGAATAGCGCAGCATTACTGCCGGTATTGGCGTTGATTACATGGACGCTGATAATCTGGGTCTGGATGTATGCCACGCGTATTCCAGCCATGAGCAAAGCCGGAATTGATCCGCAGGACGGACAACGCACGGGCAAGCTTGCGAATGCACTGCCGGATTCAGTCGCCTTCAAAGCAGACAATTACAATCACTTGCTGGAACAGCCTGTGATCTTCTATGCGCTCGCATTCTTCCTGTCTCTCGGCGGTGGCCATGACAGCGTGAATGTCGGGCTTTTGTGGGGTTATGTCGTGCTGCGTGTTGTGCATTCTCTGATCCAGTGCACGGTTAATCATGTCGTGTCGCGTTTCCTCGTCTTCACGCTTTCAACAATCTGCCTGATTGTCATTGTGGTGCGAGAGATTCTGCGCATATTCCTCGGCTGATGACACAAGACGCATTTCAGCCTGACCCTGTATTCCTTACGCCGACAGATCGCGCACCGTCCGCTTCGGAACTGCGCTATCTGAGGCATCTTCTCAGAGTTTCGCGGTCGGTGCTGAAAATGCACTTTCACCGGCTTATTAGGCTGCCTGTCATTGCGGTGCTGGTCGCCGTGATGTGCTGGATTTCTATCGCCGTCTCGCACGGAATTGATGTCTGGCTTTACCTGTTCTGGGGCGGGTTTGGCTTTCTGCTGATCGCCTGGATCAGCAAGGACATGATTGGCGAGTCCCGTCTCCATCAGCGCAAATTCGAAACGGCGATCGAGGCCGCACGCGTCCGGATCGCGCAAGTGGATGCGCGCTCTGTCATGCGCGTTGTACGCAGCGGCGAGCAATCGGATATTTTGCTGATGGAACTGGAAAGCGGCCAGACGCTCGTTCTGTTCGCCAATGATTTCAGTTCGAAGGCGTTTCCGTGCCTGTCTTTCTCTTTGCGCGATTTTCTGAATTCCGAGGGTGAGGCCGTCTGGCATCATATTCGCTATCGTAGCGCCAAAGTGAAAGAGGTGGAGCAGGTGGAGCTGCGCATAGATGTGGATACACTCTCGCCGATGCAGCTTCTGCCCGAGCCGCCAGCCAGCTATGTAGAGGGCTGAAACTCACGCTGCCCTCTGTTCATTCGGGCAGACTTCGATTATCTCAGGCGTCTTCCAGGAGATCATCAGACAATGGCCACTATTCCAGCGCACCGCCTCGAACAGGTAATCGACCGCTTTGAGGAAGTCGAAGCCCGTATGGGTGCGGTGTCCGATCCGGACGAGATTGTTGCGCTGTCGAAAGAGCATGCCGAACTGCGCCCTGTTGCCGAGAAGGCAAAAGAGCTTGCGCAGGCCCGCGCCGACTATGAAGAAGCCGAAACCATGATGGAGGGCGATGACCCTGACATGGCAGAGCTTGCTCGCGAGGAATACTACGCGCTGAAAGAGTCGATTCCCGATCTTGAGAACGAAGTTCAGATCCTGCTTCTGCCGAAAGATCAGGATGATGATGCGAACGCGGTGCTCGAAGTGCGTGCCGGTACGGGTGGTGATGAAGCTGCGCTGTTCGCAGGCGATCTTTTCCGCATGTACCAACGCTACGCCCAGCTTCAGGGCTGGAAGATGAACGTCATCTCCGCCTCTGAAGGTGATGCGGGTGGCTATAAGGAAATCATCGCAGAAATCGAAGGCGATGGGGTGTTCGGTAAGCTGAAGTTTGAATCCGGTGTGCATCGCGTGCAGCGGGTTCCGAAGACTGAAAGCGGCGGGCGCATTCACACCTCGGCGGCGACCGTTGCGGTTCTGCCTGCGCCTGAGAATGTCGAAATTGAAGTCAAACAGGAAGATATCCGCATCGATACGATGCGCGCGTCCGGCGCGGGTGGTCAGCACGTCAACACGACTGACTCTGCTGTCCGGATCACCCACCTTCCAACCGGTATCGTCGTGACCTCATCTGAGAAGTCACAGCACGCCAACCGCGCCAAGGCGATGGAAGTTCTTAAAGTCCGCCTCTACGAGAAAGAGCGCGAAGAGAAAGACGCTGCGCGCTCTGAAGCGCGTAAGTCTCAGGTCGGGTCTGGTGACCGTTCGGAGAAAATCCGTACGTATAACTTCCCGGAAAACCGCGTGTCTGATCACCGCATCAAGTTGACGCTCCATAAAATGGATACCGTTCTGGCGGGTGATGACCTTGGCGATGTGATCAACGCGCTTCTGGCAGAAGATCAGGCTGCCAAGCTCGCAGATATGGAAGCTGAAGGCTGATCATGTCGGCAGGGCGGCTTGCAGCGATTTACCGCCATCCGGTGAAGGGTTTCACGCCCGAGGCGGTGGATGCCGTTGCTCTAACCGAGGGCGAAGGCTTTCCCGCAGATCGTGTCTACGCGATTGAGAATGGCCCGTCAGGGTTTGATCCGGACGCGCCTGAGCATGTCAGCAAGATGAAGTTCACTGTGCTCGCGCGCAGCGCGGTGGTTGCAAAGCTCCAAACGCGCTTTGACGAGGCGAGCGGTCAGTTTCACATCACAGATGAGACGGGCGAGGCCCGCGCGTTCAGTCTTCGTGACGCAGCCGGGCGCGACAGGCTGGCAGATTATCTCGCCTCGAGTTTCGGTGAGGCCTTTCCCGGGCCGCTAAAGGTTCTGGAAGCGCCGGGCGCGTTCCGCTTTTCAGATCATCATCTTGGCCATGTTTCACTTCTCAATCTGGCAAGCGTTGATGCGGTGTCGCAGGCGTTTGGTCGTGAGGTCGAAGCCTCCCGCTTTCGCATGAATCTCGTCTTTGACGGGCTGTCTGCCTGGGAAGAAGACGAATGGGCAGAGGGCGATATTCTGAAGCTTGGCGAAGCAGAGCTTCGCGTCTTCAAGCCGACGGTCCGCTGTAAAGCGACACATGCCAGTCCGGATGGGCAGGGCTATGATCTTGATACCGTGCCGTTGCTGCACGAGCATTTCGGGCGCAACACGCTCGGGCTATATGCGCATGTCGCTAAAACCGGCATTGTAAGTGTTGGTGACCGGCTGGAGCGGGCGTGAGCGCTGAGCTGACGTATCGGGGGCTTCTTCAAAGGGGCGCATCGCAGCTAGATGAGGCTGGTATTGATGGCGCGCGCGAGGACGCAAAGTTTTTGCTGTTCGAGGCGGCGGGCATCTCTTCATCCGACTTTATTATGCGTGAGCAGGATGTCGTGGATGATACGCTGGCTGCCCTGTTCGATAAGATGATTGAGCGCCGTAAGAACCGCGAACCGGTGTCGCTCATCATCGGGCATGTCGACTTTATGGGCCTGAGCTTTCTCACCGATGAGCGCGCTTTGGCGCCGCGGTCAGACAGTGAAAGGCTGGTTGAAGCGGCGATGTCTCTGACTGAGGGCGTAGAGCAGGGAAGCGGTGTCGATCTTGGCACGGGCACGGGCTGCCTTCTGCAAAGCTTTCTGCACTATCGCCCCCGGTGGACGGGAACAGCTGTCGACCTGAGTCCTGATGCGCTGAGCCTGGCGCGCGAGAATGCCGTCCGTGTGGGCGTTCAGGAGCGTGTGACCTTGCTTAAGGGCAGCTGGGAGGTCGGGCGTGAAGCGATCTCCCAAGCCGATGTCGTTATGTCTAATCCGCCCTATATCGTATCTGACGTTATGAAGACGCTCGACCCGGAAGTGCTGAATCACGACCCGCATCTGGCGCTTGATGGCGGCGAAGACGGCCTCGATGCCTATCGTGCGATCACAAGTCTTTGTGATGACAGTTTGAAGGTGGGGGCATGGCTTGCCTTTGAAATCGGCTATGATCAGGGAATGGCCGTTGAGAAACTGCTGGGTGGGCATGGTTTTGCGGAATTGACCATTCTGAAAGACTTTTCAGGGCATGATCGTGTGGTACTCGGAAGAAAACAGTGAAAAAAGGGCTTGGCGGAATCGAAGATTGACGCTAGGCAGAAGTACGCGAACCAGTTGACTGGTTTAAGTCGGGGCTCCCCTTCAGATTCGTTGAAACTGATGCACTGAACGAAGGGCTGTCATTTCTAGTAGTTAGCTACTGGCTATCAGCAGACGCAGGATGGATATATGAAACGCCGAAGTGGGCGTGGGCGTAAGCCAAGCAATCCGGCCAATCGTTCATATGAGAGCAATGGACCGGACGTAAAAATTCGTGGTAACGCCAACCAGATTTACGAAAAATATCTCCAGTATGCCCGGGATGCTCAAACCTCTGGCGATCGAATTAATGCGGAAGCTTACTTCCAGCACGCGGAACACTATTTCCGCATTATGATGGCGAACCAGCCGAAAGAGCGTCCTCCGCAGGACGATCAGGATGGAGACGATCAGGACAATGAAGCGAGCGCTGACGATCAGTCTGGCGAAACTTCAGAGCGTCAGGATCGCAATCAGGGCCGCAACCGCCGCAATAACCGCAACGACCGCAATCGTGACCGCGACAATAACAATGTCGACGAGATGAAGGTTGTTGATGGCGACAGCGATGACGATCAGGCCGAAGAAGCGTCTTCTGACTCAGAGTCTGATGAAGGTGAGCGCAAGGAAACGCGTCGCCGCCGTCCAGCGCGCCGCCGTCGCAATGACGATGAAGCGGGCAATGCTAAAGCATCGGATGACAATGGTTCTGATGATGATGCCGGCCTTCGCGCTATGATGGCGCGTACGCCTGCCAGTGATCTCGACACAGACAGTGTCGAAGCTGTCGACAGCTAAGCCATTTAAGAAAGGCGGTCCTAAGCGGCCGCCTTTTCTGTATCTTCCTCACTGATCAGGCCGCGTTCCGACGCTTCCTTGATAAAGAGTTCCGAGAACTCGCTGAGGAATACCGACCCCTTCACTGTGCGCTGGATCAGAACATTACGCAGGTCGGACGGGTCTTTTTTCCGCTTTACCAGATCCAGAGCTGACAGGGCGTCGATCGCGCGTGTGACGGCCGGCTTTGTGATGTTCAGCGTGCGGGCGAGGCCGCGAACTGTGTGAGGTTGTGGCTTCAGGTATACCTGCATCAGGATCGCCTGCTGGCGGAGCGTCAGGTCGGGCCAGTCGCCGCTGACCACCTGAGAGGTGACATCACACCAGATTTCGAGTGCATTTTGCGTGCTTATGCGGGCCATTGGGGGTGGTCCTTTATTCGTGAGTGAAGAAAGACTCGACGTATTCGCAGAATCAGGCAAGCCACCGGATTAACGATTCGTTAATGGGCTGTGGAAATCTCTCGCGCAGAGGCGCAGAAGGCCCGTGAATGCTGGCAAATAAATTTTCAGCCGTTTCTCTCTTTTTTCTTCAATAGCGCGAAAATGATGAATAAAAGCGTACAGGATATTAACCGGTGTATTTGTATGGGTATTTCCAGATTTTGCTGTTGGAGACCTGTAATGACCATTATGAACTGGGATGCGAGCCTGGATGTTGGTGTCGATCAGATGAACCGCGAACATCAGGGGCTGCTAGACCTGATGAACCGCCTGCACGATACCAGAGACGCCGGAAAAACCGGTAAGGAAGTCCTCGATATTCTCGATGCGCTTGGCGCGGCAACGGTCCAACATTTCAAGGATGAGGAAGACTTTATGGAGCGTTCCGGCTATCCGAAGTTCAGAACGCATAAACTCATTCATGAAGACCTTCTGAAGAAGTTCACGGGTTATGCGGAAGCGGCCCATGCCAGCCATGGTAAGCTGGACGACGGGTTCTTCTTCTTTCTGAAGCACTGGCTGACGGCGCACATCAAAGGCATTGATATGCAGTACGGCCCGAACGCGCAGAAACTGGCAAGCTAGGATTAGATCAATTTAAGCTTGTGTTTTCTGGCCCTTGCTGATGATCTGCCCTCCTGAATGGCGGGGAGGGATTTGCCATGGAAAACACTCAGACGTTCGATGAAACAGGATTTCTGATCGCGCGAAAAGCCGTGAAGGGCGGCGCGGTCATGCTATGGCTGCTGGCCGGGCTCGCTGCGCTGCAGCTTGGGCTGATGTTCTTCAACGTTAATATGGTCGATACGCCTCCCGGTGAAGAGATTTATCTGCAGGTGACGCTTGGCCTCTACATCGCTGTTGCGGCTGCGCTTGGCTTTTTCGGCTGGTTCATGAAATCGCGCGTCGCGCTGATTCTAGGCATGATCTTCTTTATTCTGAATTGGGCCGAGTTCGTTCTGGCGCTCATGGAAGGACAATTCACCAATCCTGGCTGGATCAATCTGATCGGTCCATTCTTCCTGGGACGCGGAATCTGGAAAGCGTTCGTCTACCATAAAATGCTTCCGCACCGACCGAGAGAGGTGGATGCGGAAGTCTTCGCCTGATCCGTTAGTGTGATCTCTGATCTTACTGGCTGGCCCATAAAATGCGGGCCATCCAGCGGATCGATGCGCGGGCTTCCTTGCGAACCGGATAGGCAGGGTTGGCCGAGATCAGCTCCACCGTGTCTTCGGTGGTGCGGCCCAGCGTTTTAGCCAGAATTTCGCCCTGAACGGTTTTTGCGACGACGCGGTCGCCGCGGCGCACCTGCGCACCCGGCGCTACGATAACGCGGTCGCCTTCGCGGAAGATGGGCTCCATAGAGTCGCCAGTGATTTCGAGCGCGTAGACAGCTTCATCCGTCAGCCCCGGAAAGCGGATCGCCTCCCAGCCTTGCCCGACAGGAAAGCCGGAATCATCGAAATAGCCGTCATTGCCAGCCTGCGCGAGGCCGATGAGCGGGACAGAGCGCCCCGGACGACCTTCCACAAGGTCTGCGAACTCTTCAAAGGTGGAGCCGACCGCTTCCAGCGCGCGAGAGACACTTTCCGTTGAGGGCCAACGGGCTTTGCCATCGCGTGAAACGCGCTTGGATTTGTTGAATGATGTCGGGTCGAGACCGGCAGTGCGGGCAAGGCCTGAGGCTGAAAGACCATGACGCTCGGCAAGAAGGTCGAGGCCTTTCCACATATCGGAATGTCGCATGCCCACCTCCTATGGGTATGTTTTCCGATAATTACCACATGATATAGGAATGTCTACCTATTTTAGTGTGTTTGTTATGCTAGGCCTTACGAACTTCCGAATGGCTGTTGAGGACCTCTGAATCTTCGGTCTCAATTCGATAGGCTGGGCAGTCTTCGCTGGCGTCGCGAGTGACGTCTTCGCCTTTGATCTTCAGTGTTCGTTTTTGGGTGTAAACTTTTTGCACTTCACCGGAGGCGGTGCCGTTTCCCCAATCCCATTCCACTCTGTCGCCGACTGAATAACTGTTCTTCGTGGTCATATGTCTTCCTTTCGATGAAAAGGAAACAAGCGGCTCGCGACCATGGTTCCCTCGAGCTTCTGGACGCGCTAACTAGGCGCGTGAAAATGGCGATTCATGCGGAAGGGCGCTCCATGTCGATCTATAAACTGGGCCAGTCGGTTCTGACGAAATTCGAACCGGAAACCGCGCACCGCATGACGATCAAGGCGCTCAAAGCCGGCTTCGGGCCAAAGGGGGCACCTCAGCTTGATCCATCGCTCAAGACAGTGCTTCCTAAATCCGGTCTGGAACTGAATTCACCGCTCGGCCTTGCTGCCGGTTTCGATAAAAACGCCGAAGTACCAAGCGCCATGTCCGGCTTCGGGTTCGGCTTTGTCGAATGTGGAACGGTGACGCCGCAGCCTCAGCCGGGCAATCCGCGTCCACGCCTGTTTCGCCTCACCGAAGACCGCGCGGTGATCAACCGTATGGGCTTTAATAATGACGGGCTGGATGTCTTTATCGCCAATCTGAAAAAGTATCGCGGACAGGCCAAGCTCGGCGCGAATGTCGGCGCGAATAAGGTCAGCGAAGACAAGATTGCCGATTATGAGACCGGCGTGAAAGCCGTCTGGGCGCATTGCGACTATGTGACGATCAATATTTCCTCGCCAAACACGCCAGGCCTACGCGGCCTTCAGGATAAGTCATCTCTGACAGACCTTCTGACCCGATGCGGTGAAGCGGCCTCTGCTGCGGCCGAGGCAGACAAGGTCTCGCGCCCTGTTTTCCTGAAGCTCGCGCCAGACCTCGATGAAACCGCAATCGACGACATTGTCGGTGTGGTCGAGATGGCGGGCAGCTGGCTATCCGGTTTGATTATTTCTAACACGACGCTGGAACGCCCAGATTCGCTTCAAAGTGTTCATAAGGGCGAGATGGGCGGACTGTCGGGTGCGCCGCTCTTTGAATTATCGACGAAAATTCTGCGTGCCTTTGCAGACCGCCTTGAAGGGCGTTTTGACCTGATTGGAGCGGGCGGAATTAGCTCTGCTGAACAGGCTTACAAAAAATTAAGTGCCGGAGCGCACGCCGTTCAGGTTTATTCAGCTCTGGTTTATCTTGGTGTCGATATGGTGTCGGACATCAATCGGGGCTTGGTGGGATATCGCAGTTAATCTGCAGCTGAAGGCTAAATTTTGCCTTTTATGTCGTTTACCCCGATGATCACGGAACTCAGATCGAGGGGAACACATGCTCGGATCACTTTCAAAATCACTCGCGGCGCGCCTGACGTGCCAGACAGCTGCTGCAGCGCTTCTGGCTATGGGTATGGCAGGCGCCGCTTACGCTGAAACTGTAACAGGTACGCTGGCAGACGGCGACGCCACTACAGATGCAGGCGGATATTCCGACCGGTTCGAATTCGAGGTGACGAGCGCGGGTATGCTCCATGTCGATCTCGTATCAGACGATTTCGACACTTACCTCACGCTGGTCACGCCATCCGGTGAATTGCTGGAGAATGATGACTACGGCATGAGCTTCAACTCACGCGTCATGTTCAACACGGAAGAAACCGGCACCTTTATCGCCATTGTCTCTTCCTACGATACGGACGGTGCGGGCGAGTACACGCTTGAATACAACACGATAGAATTGAATGAGGGCGGCCCGGCAGTGGGGATCGCGGCAGGTGGCGAGACCATCTCTGGCGAACTCGCTATGGGTGACGGCTTCAACGAGCACGGATCTTTCTTCGACACATATGAAGTCGAGATTGAAGAAGGCGAACACATCTTCTTCAGCGTTTCGTCTGACGAGTTCGATACACTCATCGCACTGATCTCGCCGTCCGGCGAGGAATACGTCAATGACGATTACGGCATGGGCGTGAATTCCGGCCTGATGATGCAGGCAGAAGAGAGCGGAACATACGAGTTTGTCGTCACCAGCTTTGGCGAAGGTGAGACGGGTGCTTACGCGCTGGACTATCAGGTCAGCGACACACCTTTCGGCGGCGTGCCTGAGGTTCTGGTCTACACAAGCGATGTTGTTGAGGGCGAGCTTTCCGAAGATGACGGCATGATGCCGAATGGCAGCGTTGTCGATCTTTATGAAATCTCACTGCAGCAGGGCACATCCATGATGGTGCGCCTCGACTCAGACGATTTCGATACGGTTCTCACCATCACGTCTCCTTCCGGCGAAGAGATGTTCAACGATGACTTCGGTGACTCTCTGAATTCTGGCCTGATGATGCTGGCAGAAGAGACAGGCATTTATATGATCGAGGTCGGTGCATTCGGCATGGACGGCCTGGGCGCCTACACGATGGATTATCGCACAAGCGATGAGCCATTTGCAGGTTCGCCTGAAACCCTCGAACCGGGTGCTGGCGAAGTCTATGGTCGCCTGGAACTCGGCGATGGTGTTCACCTCTCCGGCGCGCTGCAGGATGTGTATCAGCTTGAAGTGGCTGAAGGCGAAACGCTGATCCTGCGCCTGAACTCTGAACAATTCGATCCATTCCTGCGTGTCACCACACCGCAAGGTTACGACATCGAGAATGACGATTTTGCCGGCGAACTGAATGCGGCGATCATGACTGTCGCTGAAACAGCGGGCACCTACACAATTGTTGCCACCAGCTATGGCGCTGGTGAAGCAGGCGATTATGCGTTCAGCTATCAGGTGTCTGATGAGATCGAAGCCGGTCCGGCGACGACGCTCTCTCGCGATGGTGGTGACGTTGAAGGCATGCTGACGCTTGGCGATGGCATCAATGAAGACGGGACGCTGTATGATCTCTACGAGATCGAGCTTGTCGAAGGTGAAACCTTCCAGCTGTTCCAGCGCTCTGATGCGTTCGACAGCTATCTGACGGTGGCGACACCATCTGGCGAAGAGTTCGTCAATGATGATTTCGGCGGCAGCTTTGACTCGCGCGTCGCATTTGAAGCGCCTGAAAGTGGTGTCTACACGGTTACCGCCTCAACATTCGGCTCTGGCGAAGCTGGAAGCTACGCAATCAGCTATGCAGTAAGCGATGAACCAATCGGTGGTCCGCCGGTGGAACTTGATGGTGACGAGGGCTCCCTCGAAGCTGAGCTTTCCATTACGGACGCGACCGGTGAAGACGGCTCTTACATGGATGAGTACACGCTGGATGTTCCGGCGGGTGCTTTCCTGACCGTCGACATGAACTCCATCGATTTTGATACTTTCCTGATGGTTCGTGGTCCGGATGGTTCCGAGACGTTCAATGACGACTTTGAGGGCAGCCTGTCTCATTCCCGCGTGGAACTGACAGCGTTCGCTGGCGGTGAGTACACCATCACAGCATCAGCTTACTCAGCAGGTGAGTATGGTGATTACGAACTGTCCTTCATGATCGATGAAGACAATCCGCGCGACTTCTTCACTGGCGAGCTGGCTGAAGGCGATGATCTGGCGGAAGAAGGCCAGTATCAGGACAGCTATGAGATCGACGCTGAAGTTGGTCAGGACCTGGTTGTTGATCTCCGCTCTGCCGAGTTCGACACCTATCTGACAGTGATCGCGCCGGATGGCGAAACGCTTGAAAATGACGACTATACCGGCCTTGGCCATTCGCATGTAGAACAGCGTGTCCGCGTGCCGGGTACATATACTGTTCTGGTTCGCAGCTTCGGCGAGGGTGAAACCGGTTCGTACACGGTTGAATACAGCCAGGAAGAAGGCCCGGTAATGGGCGGCGAGCTAGAAGCAGAAGCTGAAATCGGTTCCGGTGACTCTATCAATGGCGTGCTGGAAGCAGGCGATGCGCTGCACGAAGCGGGTGAGTTCCGCGATGTGTACTCATTCGAAGCCGGCGCTGGTGAAGAGGTCGCATTCGATCTCTTCTCGGCTGGATTCGACACGTATCTGATCGTTGTATCTCCGGATGGCACATGGACAGAAAACGACGACTATAACGGCTCGCTAGATCATTCTCACATCACGATGACAACTGATCAGGCCGGTGAGTATATGGTCATCGTGACCAGCTATGATCCGGAAGAAACAGGCGATTACCTCCTGTTCCGTCGCAGCTGATCTGACGTGAAATCATAACGGGACTAAGTTCTTAGTCCTCTGCTTCATAAAGCCCGTCTGTAAATAGCAGGCGGGCTTTTTTATTGGCGTTAGCGTCATGAATTTTCGGTGGTTTCTATAGATTTTTTTGAAAATTACATTTCGTTCAGGTTAGGTTTATGTGACTATTCCTACTGTCAATACCTAGATCGCAGGTGTTTGGCTGGACGACACAGTGCTTGAAAAGGAAGGTCACTAGTCCGTTTTACAGCTGACCATCAGGGGTAAACGCAATACGAGGGGACGTCATGTTCAAGGGATCAAAACTTTCTACGCTGAAGCGCTCAACCAGCGCTGTTGCCGTCGCATCTGCTGTCGCAATCGGGTTCTCCGGTTTCGCGATTGCGCAGGTCGCCAAAGGTGACACATTCACGGGCAATCTGGCTGCAGGGGATGAGCAGCTCCAGTCCGGTGAGTATCAGGACAGCTATACATTCACGGCGAATGCGGGCGACCAGATCACGGTTGATCTGACGTCTACGCAGTTCGACCCGTATCTCATTCTGATCACGCCAAGCGGCGAGCAAATCGAAAACGATGACTGGGAAGGCTCGCTCTCCCATTCTCGTGTTGAAACGGTCGCCCCAGGCAACGGCACATATGAAGTGCTGGTAACCAGCTTCGCGCCAGGTGAAACCGGTGGCTACACCCTCGAATACGACGCAGGCGCCGGTTACGGTGGCGGCTATGGCGGTGGTTATGATGGCGGCGCAGCGCAGGGTGCGACTGGCACACTCGCACCGGGCGACCAGACACTCACTAGCGGTGAGTATTCCGACCGTTACGAGTTCACAGCCGGCCCGGGCGAGGCGGTATCCATCGACCTGACGTCCAACGATTTCGACCCGTATCTGATCGTGCAGACGCCAGATGGCGAGCAGCTTGATAATGATGATTATCAGGGCAGCCTGTCGCGGTCTCACATTGATGCGACGGCCGCAAATGGCGGTACTTACATGGTGCAGGTGACAAGCTTTGCACCGGGTGAAACGGGCGCATACTCGCTGTCTTTCAACGGCTCTGGTGGCGGATATGGCGGCGGTCAGCCTGGCTATGGGGGCGGCAACAGCTCCGGCTCTACAGGCTCGCTTTCTTCCGGTGACGAACAGCTTCAGTCTGGTGAGTTTCTCGACCGTTACACGCTGAATGCGTCTGCTGGCGAGAACATCATTGTTGATCTCACATCTGACCAGTTCGACCCGTACATTATTCTCGTAACGCCAAATGGCGAGCAGATTGAGAATGATGACTGGGAAGGCTCTTTGTCTCGTTCTCGCGTTGAAACGGTTGCGTCTCAGGGCGGTGCGTATGAGGTCATTGTGACCAGCTTTGCGCCGGGCGAAACCGGCTCTTACGCGCTCTCTATGGAGAGCGGCGGCTCTGGTAGCTTCTCTGGCGGCGGATATGCTGGCAACTTCTCAGGCTTGTCCGAAACAGGCACGCTCGCACGCGGCGACGAAACGCTGGAAGGCGGCGAATTCTTCGATGTCTATCCATTCTCAGGCTCTGCCGGTCAGCGTCTCTCTATCGAGATGACTTCGACCGAGTTTGATACCTGGGTTGGTCTGGTTGGCCCTGAAGGCATTCTCGACGCAAACGATGATGCGCCGAATATGGGCACAAACAGCCGTCTTGATATCTCCCTGCCTACATCAGGTGAGTACTCTGTGATCGCGACATCTTTCGCAGCAGGTGAGACCGGTCGGTACAATCTCAATGTCAGCGCTGGCGGCGGGTCTTCGCGTCCGGTCACAAACTCCAACAACGCATCCGAACTGTATGTTGGCGCATCTGTGAACGGCCAGCTGACGACCAGCGACCGCCGCGGCCAGTATGGCGAATATGAAGATACATATTCCTTCCAGGCTCAGGCAGGTCAGAACGTTCGTGTGGTCATGGAATCAGGACCGATCGACACCTATCTGCGCCTCACAGGCCCGGGTGGCGTATCGCTTGAAAACGACGACTACAACGGCTCGCTCGATCAGTCTGTCATCGAATTCCGCGCGCCGTCTTCCGGTCGCTACACCATTACGGCGACGTCTTACGCTGAAGGTGAAACCGGCGCTTACACCCTCTCCGTAACGGATGGCACGGGTAACTCCCAGCTCATCCCGAACAATGGCGGCGGTTATGGCGGTGACAGCACCGAAGTCTATGGCATCTTTGTTGGTATCTCTGACTATCCGAGCTTCTATAACGACCTGCCATACACGGCTCAGGACGCTGTGCTGGCTCATGATGCGGTTCGCGACTTTGGAGGCATGAATGCCAGCAATGCGATCTTGCTGACAGACGAAGAAGCGACCGAAGCAAACCTGCGTCAGGCTTTCCAGACCCTGTCTGCCCGCATGGATGATGACGACACATTCGTCTTCTTCTTCTCCGGTCACGGTAACCGCGTCGACATTCGCGGTCCTGCCGAAACAGCTGATCTGGATGGCATGGATGAGACAATCGAGCTCTATGATAATCCGATGACGGATACTCAGTTCGATGCGCTGCTCGACAGCATGCCGGTCGAGCGCGCGCTGATCATTCTAGACAGCTGCTATTCAGGTGGCTTCGCGAAAGACGTGATCTCGTCTCCGGGTCGTATGGGCCTCTTCTCTTCGGAAGAAGACGTTGTGTCTCTCGTGGCATCCAAGTTTGAAGCAGGCGGCTATCTGGCTCACTTCTTCCGCGCTGCGCTGGAGACCGGTGAAGCGGATATCAATGGTGACAGTCAGCTCGATGCGATTGAGCTCAGCCAGTATCTGCGCACAAGCTATCTCCTGGAACACCAGAGCAAGCGTCAGCTGGAAAGCTTCGACTCTCTGGACGACATTGATGTGACCTACCAGCACCTCGTCGTCGACCGTTCAGGTGTGTCGCCTTACGAAGTCTTCTTTGAACTTCGCTAAGCGATAGCGACAGAAATAGAAAAAGCCCGCTTCATGGCGGGCTTTTTTGTGTCGAAAACCTCCGTTTGTTCATATTTGAGTAAGAGCCTTCAGTGTGGAAGCTTATAAGAAACAGCGGTAAAGAGATTTCTGGTGGTTGAATTTTTCAAAAAATAGCTGGACGGGCTGTGGGTAACTCTGGTTAAATCCTAACAATTCCTTAACGAGGGGTTGTCGGGGACATGGCTGACGGGTGGGGTAATGACGGTTTAATCGCCGGTCTTCGGACCGGCGATGCCGCGCATGAAGCCGACCTTTATGATGCCGCCTATCTGGAATGGCTTCGTTTCGGCGCAGAAAATGATCTTCTCGAAGCCAATCCTGAAGCCAGCTGCAAGACAGGCGTAACGGCAGCCCAGATGACTTTGGTAAAACAAGTCGCCGCAGTTCTGGGCGTTGGCGTTTTATTGGCGCCGATGGGGCTGTTCTCAGTGGTCAGTGCCCTGGCCTTCTCCGCATTTTGCCTGCTGATCTTCTACCGATGCGTTTTGCTTTGCGCGGGCTTTGCTGCGCGCACAGCGTCTCCGTTCACCGGTGATAGTGCAAAGCGCCGCTTCATCTGGCCGCGTTATAGCGTGCTGGTGCCGGTCTTCCGTGAGCCTGAAGCCATTGGGCCTCTCATCGCGGCGCTGAAAGGGCTCGATTATCCGAAACGCCAGCTGGAAATCCTCATCCTTCTGGAAGAGAGCGATACTGAAACGCTGGCGGCAATCGAGCAATTGAAATTGCGGCCTTATTTCAAAGTGCTGGTCGTGCCTGAGGGCGAGGTGCAGACCAAGCCGCGTGCCCTCAATTTCGGGCTGAAGCTTGCGACCGGCCAGATGATTGCCGTCTATGATGCCGAAGATGCGATGCACTCAACCCAGCTGAAAGAGGCGGTGAGGGCGTTCCAGTATGCGCGCGAAGAGACGGGGCGTAAGCCGCTCGCCTGTGTGCAGGCGCCGCTTATTCCGCATAATAGTGGGGAGAGCTGGATCGCTGCCCAGTTTACCCAGGAATACCGCGTCCATTTCGGACTGATCGTACCGGGTCTCAGCGCGCTCCGCCTGCCGGTTATGCTGGGTGGGACGAGCAATCATTTTGATCGCGGGGCGCTTGAGAAGGTGGGCGGTTGGGACCCTTATAATGTGACAGAAGATGCGGACCTCGGCCTGCGTTTTGCCGCTGCGGGGTATCGCGTGGGCCATATCTCTCCGCCGACATTTGAAGAAGCGCCGATCGGCCTTCGTCAATGGATAGGTCAGCGCTCGCGTTGGGTGAAAGGCTTTATCCAGACGGCAGGTGTTTTCTTCCGGGCCTCACCAGCCTCGCGGATCAGAGTGATGGGGCTGAAGAATTATATCTCTGCCGTACTGTTGCTGTCCGGCTCTGTATTATCATCAGTGTTTCACGGGCCGTTCGCGCTCTGGCTTGTCGCGCAGGCAGTGCTGCCGGGGCTCACCCCACCATCAGAAGCGATCATCCTCTGTCTGACAGGTTTCAGCGTGCATATTCTGTCAGTCGTCATGTCCGGCGCTTTCGCATCGGCTGGCGCTATCCGGGCGCTGATAACGGCGCCATTCTACTGGCCACTTCAGACGGTTGCGGCAGGCAAAGCGATCTATGAGCTGATCGTGCGCCCATTCTATTGGGATAAAACCCAGCATGGCGTCAGCGTGAAAAGCCTGTCCCGCAAGCAGCTTCGCACGGCCAAGGTTTGAACCCGCCCCGATTGGCGCTATCTGATAGCTCAATGCTGCCGATTTTCTATCATGACAGATATGACGCCGAGACCGTGCCGGACGGGCATCGGTTCCCCATGCGCAAATATCGCGAGACAGGGCGTCGCCTGAAGGAGATTGGCCTCGTCACGCCAACTAATCCGATCCGTAGGCCAAAGCCCGCAGACTTTGAGATGATCGCGCTTGCGCATGACCCGTCCTATGTGGATGCGGTCTTCCATCAGACGGTGGACTATAAAACGGCGAGGACGATCGGCTTTGAGATGACGGCGGCTGTCGCTATGCGCTCGCGTCTTTCTTGTATGGGCACGTATCTTGCCGGTGAGGCGGCGCTGTCCAAAGGCATTGCCTGCAACGCGGCAGGTGGCAGCCACCATGCCAAATATACGCATGGGGCGGGGTTCTGTGTGTTCAATGATGTGGGCGTTGCGATCCGTGCGCTGCAAAAGACCGAACGCATCCGCAAAGCGCTCGTGATTGATTGCGATGTGCATCAGGGCGATGGCACGGCAGACATCTTCCAGAATGACGACAGCGTCTTCACCTTCTCGCTTCATTGCGAAGACAACTGGCCAGTGCGCAAGGTCGCTTCAACGCTGGATATCGGGCTAGATCAGGGGCTGGGTGATGGAGGCTATTTGCGTGAGTTAGAGGCCGGACTGGCACGCGTGCTGGAGGCATCATCTCCGGACGTCGTATTTTACAATGCCGGTGTCGACCCGCATGAGGGTGACCGGTTGGGCAAGCTGAAGCTCACTGATGAGGGCATTCGCGCGCGCGATCGGCTGGTTATCTCACGCGTACGCGAGCGGGGCTTGCCGCTCGTCTGTGTGATGGGCGGCGGATATAGCCATGATGTGAGCCATCTGGCGCGGCTTCATGCGTTTGCGTTTGAAGAAGCTGCCCGCGTACTGGAAGCTGAAGCTGATCAGCGTGTTTCGTCCGGATGATCGATTTTGTCCGACATGCCCGTATCGTCGCTTTCACGCGGCGCCGGTGACGGCGTAAATTCGATCTCTGAGTCCTCAATGTGAATTTCACCGCGGCGGCGTGGCAGGGCGTAGGCGTGTTCCTGTTGTAGCCATGATACCATCTTTTCGCGGATTTCGCAGCGCAAGTCCCATGCGATCGGTGAGTTCTTCGCGCTCATCAGGCCGCGCAGCGTGATGGTCTCCTGCGTCGTGTCGATCACCTGCAGCACTTGTACATCGCCGTCCCACAGCTCGCTTTCTTCCAGAAACTCTTTCAGTTTGGCGCGGATCTCGCTCACCGGTGCAGTGTAATCCAGATGCCAGGTCACAGAGCCGATGATGGACGAGCCTTCACGGGTCCAGTTCTGGAATGGCTTTTCGACAACCTGCGTCAACGGCACGACGAGGCGTCGCCAGTCCCAGATTTTCACCACGACATAAGTGGACGTGATTTCGTCAATCCAGCCCCATTCGCCCTCCATAATGACGGCGTCGCCAATGCGAAGCGGCTGGGTGAGGGCGATCTGAATGCCAGCGATCAGGTTAGACAGTACAGGCCGCGCCGCAAAGCCGATCACAATGCCGGCGACACCAGCAGAGGCGAACAGCGAGATACCGATGGAGCGCACAGACGGAAAGGTCATCAGCATGGCCGCGACGGTGACCAGCAAGATCAACATGGTCATCATACGGCTCAGCAGGCGCATCCGCGTCGAGACCTTACGGGCTTCCAGATTGTCTTCGGCGTCCATGTCGTATTTAGACACGCGGTTTTCAGTGAAGGCCGTGATGAAGCGGTTGAGCAGCCAGCCTGCAATGCCGATCAGCAGGATCGTGACAATCTGATTGATCAGCCCGCGCCAGCTATCTGGCATCTGCACCATAGGCAGGGCCAACTCTGCTGCCAGAACGCACATGCCCAGAAGTGACACTGTGCGCGCGCGCCTGAGCGCTCTGGCAAACAATTTGTCGCCATCCTTGCCAACAGCGCGGGTTAGAAGGGCATAGATGATCGTGTGAATGACAATAGCAGCAGCGACGGCTCCGACGAGAATGGCGATGGCCATCATATTGTTGACGGTGACGTCTGCGAAAACTTCCGCGACTGGCTCCATAGCGTCAGAAGCCGGAGAGTTTGCTGTCATACTGTCATCCTTTATCGATCCGGAAACGCAAAAATGCCCGCATCCCGGCAAAGCTGGAAGAAGCAGGCTTGGCGTCTCTTTGATTGTCCCTAAATGTTAAAGCCTCAGCTCCGGAACTGTTCCGTAAAACCGCGTTAGGCAGGCATGGCGATTTCAACTGATATGATTTTAAGCGTTATCGGCTTGATGGTGATGGCTGGTTTCGCGGTTTTCTCTTCGTATCGCGCCAGTGCGCCGCGAGATGATATGCGTCCGAAACTGCTGCCCTGGCGACTTATTATGATTGTCAGCGCGTTTGTAGCGATCCTGTTCTTCGTGCACCTGGTAAATATTCTGGGTTATGAGACAGGGCCTGGAAAAGGTCTTCTCGGCCGCTTTTAAGTCGGCATTACAGATGTTTCATCGGATTGTTTTGGAACATCAGCCCGGCCGTCTCCGTTGATTTGCCATAGGTAAAAAACGGAGGAAAACTTATGAAATATCTCATTACATCCGCCGCATCGATCGCTCTTCTGACAGGCACAGCGACTGCGCAGCTTGGCTCGGTCACATCTGACACGACAGGCCAGCTCGGCACGAGCGTGGGTGAAGGCATGGACCTTCAGACAACAGTAGACACATCCGCTACGTCTGTATTCGACGCTGATACAGTGCCCGTAGAAAGTACGCTGGCAACAAGCCTTGAGGGCTCGCTCGACTCATACGAGCTTGAAAGCGCCAGTGATCGATTAGGTGATCAGCTCCGCGATCGCGCCGAAATGATGCGTGAAGAGACGAACCAGGGTGTCGTGGAAGCCCGCAACGAAGGCTGGCAGGCGACACGCATCAATACGCGCGTCGAGCCGGTGCCAACGCCTGTAACCGTCTACACACGTGACGGTGCGCAAGTTGGCACAGTCGACCGCATGAATGACGGTATGATTTATGTCCGTGGCAATGGTGAGGCCGATGCCGAGACTATACAGGTCGCGGGTGATAGCGCTGCATTCCATGCTGACGCAAACGCTGTCGTACTCGATGCGGACGAAGCAGAATTCCGTGCAAACGTGGAAGCATCAGCCGGTTCACGATAGGCTTCGTGAGCTGCTGATAGAGAGTGCCCCGGACGCTAGTCCGGGGTATTCTTTTTGTAGCGTCAGGCCGTTTCCATGGCGCGTGGTGGAACCGGGAGGGCCTTTTGTTTCGAAATTGCGCGCGCTTCGCCGAGTTTCAGCTCGCGGTTCAGATCCTTGCAATAAGCATTGAAGTCGATCTGAATGGTGTGGCGCGGCGAGGCGTAGAAATGCCCACGGTGAAATTCGTCGTCTTTCTTAGTGATCGCCTGCATCTCTTCGCGCGGGGGGAGAGCGTATTCGCCCGTTAGATAAGCTGCGATGAGTTTGGCCTGTTGTTCGGCCAGATTGACGAGGGTCGGCAGAGGCTGTGCCAGTCCGACAAAGAACAGATTATCAAATCCGTCGCGCACCATACGCTTGAATAGGTCGAACTTATGGTTTGCATCGGGTTTCAGAAGGTCGTCAGAGAAGAACGGGAAGCTAATTTTATATCCGGTCGCCCACACGATGGCATCGATCTCTTCGCGTGTGCCATCCTTGAAGACGACGCCATTGCCGTCCAGCCGGTCAATTGCTCCCTTCACGTTGATATCACCGCAGCCGACGCGTGTGAGGAATTCACCCGAGACAGACGGATGACCTTCAAGCGGTTCATGGTCAGGCTTTGGAAGTCCGTAATCTTCCATATTGCCGATGGACTTTTTGATGGCGCCGCGGGCGAGCTTTCGGCCAAGGCCAGAAGGCAGCCATGCCGGAAGTACGGCTTTGTCCGCCGGTTTTCCGTTCATGTATTTTGGCAATACCCATATGCCGCGACGTAGCGAGATGTAGAGCGTGTCGGCAATCGGCCGTTGGGAGAGTTCGGATGAAATATCCATGGCCGAATTTCCACCGCCGACGACCATGACTTTCTTGCCGCGAAAATCATATGGCTCAAACGGGTCGCGGTAATGGTGGCTATGGACCTGATATCCATCAAACTCACCCGGATACTCATCCGGAATGCGCGGGTCCCAATGGTGACCATTGGCGACAATCAACGCGTCATACACCCGCGTTTCGCCAGTTGAGAGGCGAACCTCCCAGAGACCGTCATCTCGTCGGGCAGCATGGTCGACACCCGTGTTGAAGGTGATCGTCTCGCGCACACCGAAATGGTCTACATAGTCATGGAAGTATTGAAGCAGCTGGGAATGGTGCGGAAAGTCCGGCCAGTCCTTCGGAACGGGAAAATCCTCGAACGCCAGACGCCATTTCGACGTGTCGATGTGCAGGCTTTCATAGCAGGATGACATGCCGTTCGGATTGTTAAAATACCAGTTGCCGCCAATATTGTCCGAGACCTCAAAACAGTCATACGGGATGTTCGCATCCTTCAGACGTTTGGCAGTGGTGAAGCCGGACGGGCCTGCACCGATAATGCAGACTTTCGGCAGGTGGGCTGCGCCGTTGAAACCCATCTTGTCTCTCCCTGTATTGTGCGGCGTCTCAAACGGGCCGCGCTTTTAAGTGGAGTGTATGGGGCTTTACGTGTGCGTCAACGCGTGACGCTACGGCATAACGGGTATGTTCGGGCAGGATATGCCGGGAAACATCGGATTTTTCAGTATAGATCGAAAAACGTGCTTCTTTACGCTGGGATAGGGGCACACATTGGCTAGATTTACAGAATAAGACTGAGTAACCTTAAGTGGTTCACGATAGTTTACTATCTAAAGCCTTCAGGGCTGAACCCGATAAAATACGTCACGAGGGAGAATAAAATGGCGGACGGAATGGACCCGACCCTTGACCAGTTCAGGGCTGAAACACGGGCCTGGCTGGAAGAGAACTGCCCGGCGAGCATGCGCACCCCGCAAGTAGAAGACGAAACCGTGTGGGGCGGCCGCAAAGAAAAATTCAAAAATCCGGACTCCAAGCTCTGGCTCGAGCGCATGGCCGCTAAAGGCTGGACAGCGCCAACATGGCCGAAAGCTTATGGTGGCGGTGGCCTTACCAAGGAAGAGAACCTTATCCTGCAGCAGGAACTCAAGCGCATCAAAGCGCGTCCTGCGCTGAACTCTTTCGGTCTCTGGATGCTTGGCCCTGTTCTTCTGGAATATGCCAATGAAGAGCAGAAGCAGAAATTCCTGCCGGACATCGTCAAAGGTAAGATCCGCTGGTGTCAGGGCTATTCAGAGCCGGGCGCTGGCTCTGACCTTGCTGGCCTTCAGACCAAGTGTGAAGACAAAGGCGATCACTGGCTGGTGAATGGCCAGAAGGTATGGACGTCTTATGCCGATCAGGCTGACTGGATCTTCTGTCTGGTTCGTACCGACACTTCCAAAAAGCATGAAGGCATCTCCTTCCTCCTGTTCGACATGGAAAGCGAAGGCGTCGAAGCGCGTCCGATCAAGCTGATCTCCGGTTCGTCTCCATTCTGTGAAACCTTCTTCAACGATGTGAAGGTTCCAAAGGATCACCTCGTAGGTCGTCTGAATGGCGGCTGGGAGATTGCGAAACGTCTTCTCCAGTATGAGCGTTCAAACATCTCTGCGACTGGCTTCGGCGCGGACCGTGCTGGCACACCGCCGCTTTACGAGCGCGCGAAAGAGTATGTGGGCACAGATGCGAGCGGCAAACTGCTCGATCCGGACCTTCGTATGCGTCTGGCGGATCTCGCCATGGATGACAAAGCCTTCAAGCTGACGGTTGCCCGCATGGCAGAGCAATCCAAGGCTGGCGAGGAAGTCGGTCACACGGCGAGCATCGTGAAATATGCTGCGGCGAAGCTGAACCAGAAGAAGACAGAAATGACTGTCGAAACGCTGGGCTATCAGGGGCTTGGCTGGGAAGGCGAGGGCTTCACTGATCTGGAGCTAGCGTCCAATAAAGCGATGCTGCGGGCCAAAGCGAACTCGATTGAAGGTGGCACCTCAGAGGTGAACCTCAATGTGATCGCGAAGCGCGTTCTCGGACTGAAAGAGCACAAGGGATAACCGCTTGATATGATGCTTCTGATGGCTCTGGTGATGTTTGCTGTACCGCTGATTTCGGGAGGAATTAGCAAGGTCTACGGTGACAAACCAACGGTCAAATGGACGTCGACAGGCATTGGAGTTCTGGTTTCGCTGCTGATTTTTCTTTCGGTATTTTTGGCGCAAGGCGGACGATTATCGTTCGATGTTCTTCTTATACTGATCGTCATTGCCGGTTTTTGGCTGGCCTTTTTCTGGCTTGGACAACGCATTGGACGGCCCTTCGGAGAAATTCGGCAAGAGCGTCTTTCCAGAACTGAGAAACAGGATTTTGAGGATACATTCTCATGACATTCGTACTTACTGAAGAGCAGAACATGCTCAAGGAAGCCGCTCAGGATTTTATGTCCGAGCGGCTCTCACTCACACACTTCCGCAAGCAACGTAATGCGGGCGCAAACGGTAAAGACCCGGAAAGCTGGGGCGCTATGGCCGAAATGGGCTGGTATGGCGTTCTGGTGCCGGAAGAGTTCGGCGGTTCCGAGTTTGGTTATGTGGGTATGGGCCAGGTGCTGGAAGCACAAGGCCGCACACTGGCATCTTCACCGCTTCTGCAAACGGCTATGGTCGGCGTATCGGCGCTGGTTCTTGGCGGCACCGAGGCACAGAAATCTACGGTTCTGCCAAAGATCGCTGAAGGCAAGATCACAACGGCTCTGGCAGTGGACGAGCATGCGCACCACGCGCCGGCTAATGTCGCGATGACGGCTGAAGCAGCAGGTGGCGGCTACACGCTCACCGGTAAGAAAGTGTTCGTGCCAAACGGCCATTTCGCTGACCTCTTCATCATCGCGGCGCGTACGTCCGGTTCTGCGGGTGATACAGACGGCATCACGCTGTTCATGGTGCCTCGTGAGACTGACGGTCTGACAATCAGCGAGCTCAGCACGCTTGATTATCATGGTGCGGCGAACCTTGAACTGAACGGCGTTGTAGTTCCGGCTGCAGACGTTCTGGGCGAAGTCGGTGGCGGGTTTGCGCTTCTGGACTCAGTGCTCGACCGCGGCCGTATTGGTGCAGCAGCTGAACTGCTCGGCCTCTCTGTCGCGGCGTTTGAATTGACGCATGAATATCTGCAAACGCGTAAGCAGTTCGGTCAGCTGATTGGTTCTTTCCAGTCACTGCAGCACCGTGCAGCGATCATGTTCTCTGAAATCGAGCAGACCCGTTCTTGCGTGGCAGGCGCTCTGGCAGCCCTCGATGAAGGACGTGATGATGTTGCTCAGATGGCGTCTCTTGCCAAAGCTAAAGCCTCTCATCTGGCACACCTCGTCACGAACGAGACAATCCAGATGCATGGCGGTATCGGCATGACGGACGAACATGATGCAGGTTTCTTCATCAAGCGTGCGCGCGTGGTTGAAGCCATGTTCGGCGGCGAAGGCTTCCATAAGGAGCGCTTTGCGAGCCTGCACGGCTTCTAGACTGTCCTGAAAAGGGACTCTGACTGTCCCAATTCCCGCATCAAGCGAGAGGCCCGATGAAAATCGGGCCTTTTTTTTAACCTTTTGAATCTGTTTGATTCTTTGGATTTTAATCCAGAATTGAAAGAAGTGTCTGCTTGCTTTTCAGGCAAAGTATAAGGAAAACAGTGAATTATAAAAATTCTTTGCAGGAATATCCCCTTTTGCGCGAGCGCTGTTGCGAGTCTTGAAAACGCAGTGATACGTTAACTCTACAGCTTGGTATTTTTGTTGCTGGTACTCGTTTAAATCGTGCGCTCAGGGCGCACCAAACGAACCTGGAGACGACATGAAGATCGTAACAATTGGCAGCTTCAAGGGTGGGACGGGAAAAACAACACTGTGTGCGGTACTGGCGACAGCCCTTACACAACGCGGACTGAAGACCCGGGTCATCGAACTTGAGACGTCGACAAAACCTCTGGCTCGCTTTGAGGCTGCGCGTGAATTCGCAGACCTGAACAGCCCTAACGTCGCAGATCTCCATGTCTCCGGCGGTCATCCTGACGTGCAGGACTGGCAGATGGGCTTCCGCAATCAGGCCGAAGAAGCCGCGCGCAAAGGCTATGATGTTCTGCTGATTGACACGGTTTCTGTCTGGAAGCCCGAAGTGATCGCGGCTCACCTTGTGGCTGATCTTGTCATCACAACGGTTACTGAAAGCCCTGTCGATCTCTATCAGATCATGCCGACAAATGGTCCGAGCATGCAGGCGACCCGCCCTTACTCACAGCTGATCGATCTGGTTCGTCGTCACGCGCAAAAGCTCAACAAAACCGACTTTGGCTGGTTCATGTGCCTGAACCGCAAATCTCATCTGATTACCCGCGTGGGCGAAAGCGTGCGCGAACAGCTGCTCGATTTCTGCGAAGAGTCCAATATCGACCTGCTCGAAGGTCTGGTTGACCGCGTAGGCTACCGCATCATGATGGAAACAGGTGTAACCCCGGTAGACGATATTGCCGGTGAGCCGATCCAGCGCAGCTTCCTCGCTGCACGCACGGAATCACGTCGCCTTGCGGCGCAGGTCATCCGTCAGCTGAACCTTCAGCCGGGCCAGCGTGCCAACTACGCCATCGCATAGTGCTTAAAAGGTTTTGACCCCGAATAAAGAAAAGGCCTGAGCATCGCTCAGGCCTTTTTGATTCTGGTTGGCTGAAGCGAGCCTTAGCTCGCTTTGCCAGGTGCGTTCTCAAGAACATCTTCAACAGAGCGAAGGCCCGGCTTCGGAGATGTAACCAGAACGGCCATATTGCCCGGAAGGTGCTGGTTATCGAGCATCTTCTCGTGTGCTTCCGGAATGTCGCTCCATGGGAAGACTTCGGACATGCACGGGTCGATACGGCGATCGATAACGAGTTGGTTTGCCTGAGATGCCTGTTTGAGGTTCGCGAAGTGGGAACCCTGAACACGCTTCTGACGCATCCAGAGGAAGCGGGCATCCATGGTCAGGTTGAAGCCTGTTGTACCGGCACAGATCACGACCATGCCGCCGCGTTTCACAACGAAGACAGAAACCGGCATTGTGGACTCGCCAGGGTGTTCAAACACCATGTCGACGTCTTTTTTGCCTGTGATTTCCCAGATCGCCTTACCGAACTTACGGCTCTCTTTCATGTAATCATTGAACTCAGGGCCGTTTACGGTCGGCAGCTGACCCCAGCAATTAAAGTCTTTCCGGTTGAGTACGGCTTTAGCGCCCATACTCATCACAAAGTCGCGTTTATCCTCGTTCGAGACGACACCAATGGCGTGTGCACCGGTGACGGCGCAGAGCTGTGTCGCAAACGAGCCGAGACCGCCAGATGCACCCCAGACGAGGACGTGCTCACCCGGACGCAGAACGTGCGGACGGTGGCCGAACAGCATGCGGTAAGCGGTAGCGAGCGTCAGCGTGTAGCACGCGCTCTCTTCCCATGTGAGGTGCTTAGGACGTGGCATACACTGGCGCGCCTGAACGCGGCAGAATTGAGCGAAGGAACCATCCGGAGTTTCATAACCCCAGATACGCTGGCTTGGCGAAAACATAGGGTCGCCGCCATTACATTCCTCGTCGTCGCCATCATCCTGGTTACAGTGGATAACAACTTCGTCGCCTGGCTTCACACGCGTCACTTTGCGGCCAACAGCCCAGACAATGCCTGAAGCGTCGGAACCAGCTACGTGGAAGTCGGCTTTGTGTACGTCGAATGGTGAAATTGGCTCACCAAGACCGGCCCATACACCGTTATAGTTCACACCAGCGGCCATAACGAGAACCAGAACCTCATCGGAATCGATTTCTGGCACTGGAACCTGTTCTAGCTGCATCGCCTGATTCGGGCGACCATGGCGCTCACGGCGAATGGCCCATGCGTGCATGAATTTTGGGACGTGGAACTCCGGTGGAATCTCACCAACGTCGTAAATATCTTTTTGCTCGCGAGCCTGATTGGCTAAAGACATGCAGTTCTCCCCAAGAACGGTTAGAATATATCCGCCGTGATTTTGTTGTACGTGCGGACATCGAGGCCGCTAACCTGACCGCTGGAAATGAAGAGTCAAGTATTTTTGCTGCGGCGCAATATAGTTTCTGGGTAAGTGTTGCGCGAAACCGGGGAAACATGCGCCTAAAGGGGGAAATATTTCGTAGTCTGACGAAATGTCTCGCCTGTTCTGCGTGTCGTTTGTGTTGCATTGCACACTAACTCGGGTTTATCTGGCGCCGGGAGAAAACGAAAATGACTGAGACGCCTTACCAGCACGCGGCCGACAGGCCGTGGATTTTCCGCACTTATGCGGGCCATTCAACAGCCGCAGAATCCAATGCGCTGTACCGGAGAAACCTTGCAAAAGGTCAGACCGGTCTTTCAATTGCCTTCGACCTGCCAACGCAGACTGCCTATGACGCAGACCATGTGCTCTCACGTGGTGAAGTGGGTAAAGTGGGCGTGCCAATCGGCCATCTGGGCGATATGCGCACCCTGTTTAATGAAATTCCTGTCGCCGAGATGAACACCTCGATGACGATCAACGCACCTGCAGCGTGGATGCTTGCACTTTATGTGGCGCTGGCTGACGAGCAGGGCGCAGATCGCAAGGCGCTGCGCGGCACGACGCAGAACGATATCATCAAGGAATATCTCTCGCGCGGCACTTATGTCTTCCCGCCAAAGCCGAGCATGCGCCTCATCGCAGACATGGTCAGCTGGTGCTACACAGAGACACCGAAGTGGAACCCGCTGAATGTGTGTTCCTACCACCTTCAGGAAGCGGGTGCGACGCCGGAACAGGAGCTTGCTTACGCGCTTGCAACAGCATGCGCCGTTCTCGATGCGACGAAAGAAGGCGGTCAGGTTCCTGACCAAGACTTCGAAGTTGTCTTTGGCCGTATCTCCTTCTTCGTGAATGCCGGTGTGAAGTTCGTGACCGAGCTTTGCAAAATGCGTGCGTTCGTCGACATGTGGGAAGAGATTGGTCGTGAACGCTATGGCGTGACCAACCCGAAATCGCTCCTTTTCCGCTATGGTGTTCAGGTGAACTCGCTCGGCCTTACTGAGCCGCAGCCGGAAAACAACGTCTACCGTATCCTTATCGAGGCGCTTGCTGTTACGCTGTCCAAACGTGCGCGCTGCCGCGCGCTTCAGCTGCCAGCCTGGAACGAAGCCATGGGTCTGCCGCGCCCCTGGGACCAGCAATGGTCTTTGCGCCTGCAGCAGATCCTCGCATACGAAACAGACCTTCTCGAATTTGAAGACCTGTTCGATGGCTCTCACGTTGTCGAAGCGAAGACGAACGAGCTGAAAGAAAAAGCCCGCGCCGAACTCGCTAAAATCGACGCTGCCGGCGGTGCTGTCGATTCGGTTGAGTATATGAAAGCGCAGCTCGTTGAGAGCCAGCGCCAGCGCGTTGCCGGTATCGAAACGGGCGACCATATGGTTGTGGGCGTCAACGCTTATAAGGAAACGGAAGAAAGCCCGCTCTCTGCTGGCGAGAAATCCATCCAGAAAGTCGACCCTCTGCTTGAGGCTGAAACCGTTGCCAAGCTTAAGGCATGGCGCGCGGCGCGTGATGCCAAAGCGGTTGATGCTGCGCTGGAAGGCCTGCGCTCTGCTGCGGTTGAAGGCCGTAACATGATGGAGCCGAGCATTGTCGCGGCGAAAGCTGGCGTGACCACGGGTGAGTGGGGCGGTGTGCTGCGCGACGTGTTTGACCAGTATCGCGGCCCGACAGGTGTGTCTCTCGTGATCGCATCTGATCCGGAATCCAGAGAGGCCGAGATCAAGGCTGAAGTTGAACGAGTGTCAGAAGTGCTTGGCAGCACGCTGACATATGTTCTGGGCAAGCCGGGTCTTGATGGCCACTCAAATGGCGCAGAGCAGATTGCATCTAAAGCGCGTCAGGTGGGTATGAATGTCCGCTATGACGGTATCCGCTTCACGCCGGAAGAGATCGTCGCGCAGGCGGTTGAAGAGAAGGCTCACGTGGTTGGCCTGTCTATTCTGTCCGGCTCTCATGTCGATCTGGTTCGTGATGTGTCCGCGCGTATGCGTGATGCGGGTATTGGCCATGTGCCGCTTGTCGTCGGTGGCATTATTCCGCCGGAAGACGAACTGGTTCTGAAGCAGGTCGGCGTCGCGCGCGTCTACACGCCGAAAGACTATAAGCTGAACGAGATCATGGCGGACATCGTCGCCACGGTTGAGAAAAGCGCGTCAGAGACTGTGTAGCTGAAAGCGGCAAAATAACAATGAAGGCGGATGGTCGTTCGATCGTCCGCCTTTTTTGTGTTCACTCGGCTGCTTCATCCTGACCGCGGCCGAACAGCGTGAAGCGTTCGGTTACGAAGACGATGATCAGGCTGACAACACCCAGAATAACGAAGCCCATCAGCACTGGAATGATCGAGCCGTTATACTGACCAGCAATCGCGCCACCAATCATCGCGGCAACCGTGGTTGAGGCAAAGCCCAGCATGGCAGAAGCTGTGCCAGCAATCTTGCCCAGCGGTTCCATCGCCATGGAATTGAAGTTCGGGCCCATAAAGCCGAAATTCATGAAGACGAGCGAGAACAGGATCATGAAGCTGATCAGGTTAGGCCCCCAGATCTTTGTAACCAGAACCAGCGCAACCGCGAAGACGATAAAGCCGATCAGTGCGGTGTGAGAGATCAGGCGCTGACCTAGTTTCTCAACCAGAGTCGAGTTGGTGAAAGTTGCGACCGACATAGAAAGCGCGATGCCTGCAAAGCAAAGCGTGAACAGCTCTCCAGCGTTGAACACGTCATTGAAAATCTGCTCGGACGAAGAAATGTAGGCCATAAGCGAGCCAAAAATGACGCCGCTTGCCAGCATGTATCCGAGCGCGTCGCGAGTACGAAACACTGTCAGATAGGCAGACGTGACGGCCCGTACATTGATCGGTGTGCGCATCTCAGCAGGACGTGTTTCTGGCAGCCGGAAAAACGACCAGACAAGCATGATCGCGCCGCCGCCGGCGAGCACGCCAAATATGCTTTGCCAGGTGTTGAAAAGGTGGAGAATGAACTCACCAAACATTGGCGCGAGAATAGGAATGACCATGAATACGGTCATGACCATGGACATAATCCTCGCCATGCCGCGTCCCACAAACAGGTCTCGCACGACACTCACGGCGATGACGCGCGTACCACCCGAGGCGATGCCGAGTAGGATCCTCCATGTGAGCAATGAGTTGAAGTCTTGTGACAGCGTGCAGCCCAGCGACGTGATCACATACATGATCAGAACAAGCGTCAGCACGGGCTTTCGTCCAAACCGGTCTGTGATCGGCCCCCAGAACAGCTGGGAAATACCGAACCCGTACATATAGTAGAGCACGATGTTCTGGGCGTCGTTTTCAGTTGGTGCGTTTAGAGCGTGTCCGATCTCGGACAGGGCAGGCAGCATGACGTCAATCGCAAGCGCATTCAGCGCCATGAGATAGGCGGTCATTGCTACGAATTCTGGTGTTGAAAGTTTGCTGCCAGCAAGTGGGTGGGGCGCAGTAGTCATTCTGGGTCCGTTACTCCCTTTTTGCTGGAAAGGAAACGGTCAAATTTTGACTGTTTCGATGAGTTATTCTCACCAACGTCGAAACGGTGCGATATCTTTCTGGCCAGAGTTCGCCTGACGGAAAAATTCTTCGAGCTGCCCGAGACCAATTGATATAGAGGGGCATTTTGCTGTATCTGGCCCCATGACCACATATACAGTTGCCGCTCTTTATAAATTCACTGCCTTTCCGGACTTTGAAAGCTGGCAGGAGAAAATCCGTGATTTCGCGAATGCGCGCGAGATTTGCGGCTCTCTCCTGATCGCGAGCGAAGGCGTTAACGGTACAATCGCCGGCCCGACCGAAACGGGCATGCGCGAGATGATCGACTATCTGGAAGCCATTCCTGCGATTGGCACGCTGGAAGTGAAATACTCCCACGCGCAGGCCAAACCGTTCAAGCGTATGAAAGTCCGCCTGAAGGAAGAGATTGTGCGCATGGGCGTGCCGGGCATCGACCCGAACCGCACCGTCGGCACCTATGTCGATCCGAAAGAGTGGAACAAGCTGATCGCTGACCCGGAGACGCTGGTCATTGATACGCGCAACTCGTTCGAATTCGACATGGGCACATTCAAAGGCGCGGTTGACCCTGAAACGCGGACCTTCCGCGAGTTCCCGGGCTGGGTGGACCAGCATGTCGGCAAGCCGGGTGAGCGCAACGCCAAGAAGATCGCCATGTTCTGTACGGGCGGCATTCGCTGTGAGAAGGCGACGGCCTATCTGAAAGAAATGGGCCATGACGAGGTGTATCACCTCAAGGGCGGCATTCTGAAATATCTGGAAGATGTGCCTCAGGAAGAAAGCCTCTGGCAGGGTGAATGCTTCGTCTTTGACGAACGCGTCGGCATTAAGCACGGCCTGGAGCTGGGTGAGTATGTCAGCTGCCATGCGTGCGGCCGCGGTGTCAGCCCTGAAGGTCAGAGGTCCGAGAACTATTTGCCGGGCGTCTCTTGCGATTATTGCATCGACAAGTTCACCGAGAATGATCGCGAGCGTTTCCGTCAGCGCCAGCTTCAGCTGGAGCTTGCCAAAAAGCGCGGTGAAGCAGGCATGGGGCCCGAGGCGCGTCCGGACCTTCTGCGCGAACACCGCGAAGCCGAAGACATGCAGGAAAACGGGGAGGGGTAATGCCCGCACCCGTTCTTTATAGCTTTCGCCGATGTCCTTACGCGATGCGTGCGCGCCTCGCGATCCAGTCTTCTGGCATGCAGGTCGAACTGCGGGAGATCCACTTAAAGCATAAGCCCGAGCATATGCTGGAGGCTTCGCCCAAAGGCACTGTGCCGGTTCTCATTTTGCCGGATGGTCGCGTGATCGATGAGAGCCTAGATGTAGCCAGATGGGCGCTCGCAGAGTCTGATCCGCAAGGCTGGCTTGCGCCGTTTGAAGCTGATCGCGAAGCGACCGACTTCCTGATTGCGCGCAATGATGGACCGTTTAAACATCATCTCGACCGGTATAAATATGCCAGCCGCTATGAAGATGTGGATGCGAGCGAACATCGTGCTGAAGGGCTGAAAATTCTGGAGGACCTCGATGCTCGCCTTACCGAAACTGGCTATCTGATAGGGCCGCGCTTCACCTTTGTGGACGCCGCTATTGCTCCGTTTGTGCGCCAGTTCCGCATTCCGGACAAAGACTGGTTTGATAGCCTGCCTCTGCCTGCGCTCATCAAATGGGTGCACGACTTCATGGAGAGCGACCGCTTTGCCAGCGTTATGAAGAAGTATCCGCGCTGGGAAGGCGGCGAGGGCGAGCCATTTCCCGCTGCCCCCTAGCTGTTCCTAATCCAGCACAAAGCTGAGGCTGGCAAAGCTTGTTGCATAGTCGGCGCCGAACGCGCGCTCTGATACCGGCATGGCCCACGCCGCGTGAATATACCAGTCACCTTCTGGTGGGCGGTCGAAGCTGACCATGCCATTTTCATCCGTGGTGATTTTGACCGGCTCGGTCATCGCGTCCGTGCGGTTAATATGCAGCGTGCCGCCTTCGAGCGGCTCCCCTAGATAGAGAAGTTGGAAGGACAGTGTGTCGGAGCAGCCCTCTGACGGGCTTGCGAGCGGAAGGATTTCCAGCACATGGCCGACCGGCTGGCTGATAAAGCCTGTTTCGCAGGCTGCCTCATCCACCGGCAGGACAAGCGCTTTCATAAAGCGGGAATAAACCTCCGTACCAGGGCGGTTGATATCGCCGCTGGATGCCCTGTGGCGCAGTATGGGTGAGATGCCTTCCTCAGCGGCGTATTCGAGAAACGTCTCAGCGTCGAGCTGACTGCTCGCGCGGAATGTTGTGAGCGTGATCATGTGAGCTTCATCCGAAGACAAATCGAGCTGGAGCGTATCGCCCGGCTGCAAGTCTGCTGCTTCCGTCAGAAGAGACCGGCGCATGCCCGCTGAATCAAGCGTCATGGAAGCCAGACGCGCCGGATGCATATTGTAAGAGGCGAGGTCATCAGCATGCCCGGAGAAGAAACTCACAGTGACGCCAGCGTCGCTGCGGTCTGCTTCAATCCATGCATCATGCGCACTTGCGGGCAGGGCGGCGAGGCCGAGGCAGGCTGAAGCCAGAGCTGTTTTTCCTAGCATGGTCGTTCCTCTCATTACTCAGAATACACAGCTGTTACGGCGCGGCTTTTGAGACTGGTGCAAAAAAGTTCCAAAAAAGTGCACAATTTTCCAGTGCCGCTGCGTAACCCGAGTCTCGTCTATTATAATCAGGGAGTTTCAGATGGGACTAAAAGCATTACTCATAGCGGGTGTAGCTATGGCGACGGGGCTATCTGCTTATGCCTCCAGCCACCGCGAAGCGCCTGGAACGACCGAGCAGCCCAAGGTTGACGGTACAGACTTCTATATGTTCCGCAGCTACGAAACGGGCCGCGAAAACTACGTTACTTTTATTGCCAATTATCAGCCGCTTCAGCTGCCATATGGCGGGCCGAACTACTTCACCATGGACCCTGATGCTCTTTACGAGATTCACATCGACACTGATGCGGACGCCGTTGAGGACCTCACATTTCAGTTCGATTTCGATAACTCACTGAACAATGGCGGTATCGCACTCAATATTGGCGGCGAGACTGTTCCTGTACCGCTGCGCGCGATTGGTGACCCGTCCTCTTCCGGCAATCTCAATGAGAGCGAAAGCTATGAGCTCTATATGATTACGGGCGATCGCCGCACCGGAGAGCGTGTCTCTCTTGGTACGTTCGACAAGCCGTTCGACAATTCCGGCACGAAAACCATTCCGGATTATCCGGGCTATGCCGACCAGTTCATCTACCCGCTTTCCATTCCGGGATGTTCCGCACAAGGGCAGGTCTTTGTCGGCCAGCGCGCAGAAGCGTTTGCAGTGAACCTCGGTGAAATCTTCGACCTTGTGAACCTCGTGCCGATTGATGGCGACGTGCCACTTAACGAAAACGGCGACACCTTCCCGGGTGGTATCACGCAGGATCGTGCGAACGATGACCTTGTAGGCCGTGCCAATGTCACATCACTGGCGATCGAACTGCCGATCGACTGCCTCAATGATGATGGCGACGATATTATTGGTGCATGGACGACTGCCAGCCTGCCACAGGCGGAAATCGAAGATCCATCCCCGACCTACGAGCAGACATCCGTTTATGGCGGTGCCTATGTACAGCAGTCGCGCCTCTCAGCGCCTCTGGTGAACGAGGTCGTTATCGGTCTTCCGGACAAGGATTTGTTCAACGCCGCAGAGCCGACACAGGACTCAGCGCTGGCAACCTATGTTACCAACCCGACGCTGCCAGCCCTTCTGGATATTCTCTTCCGTGATGCGGTGAACTCCTCACTCGGTACGAATATTGAGAACCTCGCGCCGCAAAACTATCCGCGTAATGACCTTGTCGCGGCCTTCCTGACCGGCATTGATGGGCTCAACCAGCCTGCAGATGTAACTGCGTCAGAAATGATGCGTCTTAATCTTGGCATCGCGCCGACACCCCGTGATCAACAGAGCACGTTTGGTGTGGCTGGCGACGATCTGGCAGGCTTCCCGAATGGTCGCCGTCCAGGTGATGACACGGTCGATATCGCACTCCGTGTGGTCATGGGCGCGCTTTGCTATCCGGTACCAATTCAGGGCGTAGAGACAGACCTCGGTCTTTGTGCACCTGAAGATGCACCAGTTGGCAATGTGCCGTTCACGGACGGTGCACCAATCAGCGCGAGCGAGCTACCGGACAGCTTCCCGTATCTGAACGACCCGATTCCGGGGGCCACAGGATAACAGGAGCACAATATGAGACATTCAAAATCACTTCTGGAGGTTTCTCGGACGGCCCTGTTGGTTGGCTTTTTAGGGCTTTCGCTGGCGGCATGTTCCGGTGGCGGTGGGGATAATAACAATGGTGGTCCCTTCCCGACGCCGACACCCACGCCGTCGCCGCCACCACCGCCTCCTCCTCCGCCACCTCCACCGCCTCCGCCACCACCGCCTCCGGTGCCGGCGAGTCAGGCAGCGTCACAGCTTGGGGGCGGGTTCAACATGGCCTTCACCGAACCGCCATTCGGTACGCCTTATGACCCGCAGCAGAACGATGTTGCAGAGCTGACGGCGACGGTTGATCCGATCGATATCGAAAATCCATAGTCGGTTTCGACCCAAACAAATGAAAAGCCCCGACCATCTGGCCGGGGCTTTTTTGAAATTGGATTTGAGCTTGCGGTGTTTACTCAAACGTCTCAGCGACTTCACCACCGCGACCGGACCAGCTCTCATCCGTGATCGCCGCCCGTGAGGTAATGCCGAGGTTTACGAGCATCATGAACGCAAAAGCGTTTCCGCTAATCACGGTGGACACACCCATCATCGCAAACAATGTTGGCGTGAAGCTCGCGTCATTCTGTGTCGCCATGCTCGTCATGACCGGCATCAATAGCAGGAGTTGCAGGATCAGAGACAAAACATAATAGGCGACGATTGGAATCAGAAACGCCCCGAATAACGGCCAGAAACGGCCCTTTGTGGTGGCTTCAGCTTCAAAGAATGTGACCTTGTTGTCCCGTATCGTCACGGCGGATGCTGGAGCAAATTTGACTGCAAGCGCCAGGAGGCCGAGATAAGTCGCCAGATTAAAAATTAAGGCCAGAAACGGTGCTGCCATGGGTAATCCGGCTGCGATTAGCATGACAAACATGCCAATGATCAGACCGATAATCGCCATGACGATCATCGCCGCTATGAACATGAGAGCCCACCAGAGATAAACGCCGATCACGCGCAACTCGTCCTTGCCGAAGCGAATTGAGAATGCCTCATTGCGGATATACCGGCGAAGGGCGGATGCTTCGAGCACGGCCATCACGACAACTGAAAGAGGCACGAGGATTGCCATTGTGCCGAACATTCTGCCTATGAACGCAAACGCTTCCTCGTTGGATACTGGAACCGTCTGGCCGGGCGCCGTGATGCCGAAGCCTGCCATCATATCGAACGTCATGAACATGCTGCCGCCAAAGAGCAGTGTCATGGCAATGAACGCCGTCAGAAGCCATTTCCAGACAAAGCTGCCCGGGCCTTTTGTATTCTGAAAATGCATCAGCGCCGAGCTGAAGCTGAATTTTTCCATGAGTTATTCTCCCGTGGAGCTAGTGGAAACAGGTGTTGAGAGGATTATTCAAAGGTCTCGGCAACGGTGTAGGTCTGGCCGACCCAGTCCGGATCGGTGAGAACGGCCTTAGACGTGATGCCGAGCATGATGAGTTGCAGGATGGGGGCCGTCAGGACGACTACGCCTACTGTGAAGACAGTCGTGATCAGAAACGTCTGAAAACTGTTGGTTGGATCATAAAGGGCCCAGTCCTGCGGCGGAGCATTTGCAAGTTGCAGGAATAAGGGGACGACAAAAAAATCGACGATCACATCCAGAGCGTAGAACGGCAATGTAACAACCAATGCTGCAGCGAGGAGGCGCCAGAACTTACCCGACACAATTCTTTTTGACGATATGAAGAGGACTTTGTTCTCACGAATAGTGAGAGCCGAAGAGGTCATGAAGGATATGGCAACATAGATTGCGAGGCTGATAAATGGCAGCGCCAAAAGCGACGTAATGATAAGGTTTGCGGCGACGCTCCGGCTCATGTTCGAAATGATCGTGTTGCCGAAAATCATAAGAAAAAGGCCACCGGCAACACTCAAAAGAATAAGGATGCCGCCCCAGCAGAGAAAAACGCCGAGCAGTCTGAATTCGTCCTTACCGAAGCGGAGGGAGAAACCCTCTCGTCGGATGTACCAGCGAAGGGCAGAGGCTTCGAACATTGCAAGGATCGCTACAAAAAATGGCAGAGGTAATATTTGCCGCCACAAATTCGTAAATGGTTGAGTGGCGCGAAACTCGCCCTCCGCAACGGCGTCCAGAGCTTGATAGTATGAGTAAAGCTGCAAGCCGCTGACAATGGCGTTTGCCAGACCAAAAACCAACACATAAGCCAGCAGCCATTTCCACACAAAGCCGGACGGCCCTTGTGAGATCCGGAAATGCATCAGCGCCGAGCTGAAGCTAAATTTTTCCATCAAACTGCCCTCATCATCCCATTCTGATTAAATCGACGATTGAGTGGAGGCACAAGGCTATACTCGCGCTTGAGTAGTGTTTGTTTCGTTGAAACTGTTGGCCTTTCGGGCAGGCTGTCGACAAGTGCGGGCAGATCATCCATGGTCTTTGAAAGGATGATTTGAGCGGATTTTCAGGGGTTTCAGGCAATGCAATTTGTCTTGCATATCGGCACCAACAAGACAGGCACTTCGAGCATTCAGCGCGCCTTTTTTGAAAATCGCGAAGTCCTGAAAAAGCGGGGCGTTATCTTTCCGCTCACCGGGCTTGAACCCAATACGCCGGCTCACCACCATTTGTCGCGCGTGTTGCGAGGCCGACGTGCCGATGAGCTTGGTATGGAGCCAGCCTGGCGGGATCATTTCGTGCAGGAAATACGAGAGTACGATACCTGCGTCCTCTCCAGTGAGAATTTTCACACTATTCCGAACCCGGAATGCGTCGCTAACCTTTTGCCGAAAAAGCGGACCAAGGTTGTCGTCTATCTGCGTGAACACGCGACCTATATGATTTCCTGGTACCAGCAGGCGGTGCAGTCCAGGAATACCGCGATGGATTTGCCGGAATTTGTGGATGCCTTCTTCATCAGCTTTACCGAGCTGGTTGATCGCTGGGCGAAAGTGTTCGGACGCAAGAATGTCATCGTTCGCCAGTATGACCGCCGTACCCTGAAAAACGGGGACGTTGTGGCTGACCTTGCCAGCATTGTTCAACCGGGTCTTGAGAGCGTTTTCGAGAATGACGACTTTGCTTTCAACCAGAGCGTTGCGGGCAATCTATTGTTTGCGAAGCGTCTTCTGAATTGCTTCATCACCAAGCCGGAATCGCTTTCCATCGCGAATGAAATTTCGGCGATGGTACATCTCGACCCGACCTTTAAAGGCAAGATTGAAGTCGATCAGTCTGTCGTGAAGCGCGCTGCATTTCTGGCGAAGAATGATCGCATCACACTAAAGAAGAGATACGGCCTTGATCTCATTCCGCGGCATGAAGGCATAGAAGGCGCGCTCTATCCGGATATGTCACGCCTTAAACAGGATATCGAGACGATCCGCGTGGAGTGCAAGCGACGCAATTTCAAAGCGGATGAGTATTTCGAACGCATGTTCAGCGCACTCTGATCAATAAAAAAGCCCGCTCGAAAGCGGGCTTTTCAGCTTCTATGGGGCGCGATGCTTACGCGACGCGCTCAACCATCATTTTCTTGATCTCACCAATCGCTTTGGCAGGGTTCAAGCCCTTCGGGCAAACCTGCGCACAGTTCATGATGGTGTGGCAGCGATAGAGTTTGAACGGATCTTCCAGATCGTCCAGACGCTCGCCAGCCGCTTCGTCGCGGCTATCGATCAGCCAGCGGTAAGCGTGGAGCAGGGCTGCAGGGCCGAGATACTTGTCGCCATTCCACCAGTAAGACGGGCAGGATGTAGAGCAGCATGCGCACATAATGCACTCATAAAGGCCATCCAGCTTGTCACGATCTTCAGGTGTCTGCTTCCATTCTTTCTCCGGCTCTGGTGTGTCGGTTTTCAGGAATGGCTGCACATAAGCGTGCTGCGCGTAGAAGTTTGTGAGGTCCGGAACGAGGTCCTTCACAACCGGCATGTGCGGTAGCGGCGCAATCGTGATTGAAGAGCCAGCAATATCCTTCCAGCCCTTTGTGCAGGCGATCGTGTTACGGCCGCCAATCATCATCGCGCACGAACCACAAATGCCTTCACGGCAAGAGCGGCGGAATGTGAGCGTAGAGTCGATATGCGTCTTGATGTAGATCAGAACGTCGAGAACCATCGGTCCGCAATCGTCCATGTCGACGAAGTAAGTATCCCAGCGCGGATTGCCATCAGCTTCAGGATCATAACGATAGATTTTGAACTTCTTGACGTTCGCACCCTCAGGCTTCGGCCATGTCTTGCCTGTTTGAACCTGCGAATTTTTTGGAAGCGTCAGCTGAACCATAATATCCCGTCCTTACAAATCTTCAGCGGTTTTATAACCGGCTTTGAAGTAAAAGATAGATCACTGATAAATTTCTGACAGGTTTTCGATGAAAAGCCAGAACGTCATGATTGTCTGACCCCTGTTTGCTCAGTCTGCGCCCGAATTTCAAGAGGTTTTCCGACGAATTAGCCCCTAAACAGGCCCAGGGAACAGCTTCAGGCTTTCCTGCGAACTGAAGTTGCTCAGGCCGGGCAATGCCAGAGCGATTTCTTCCTCTGTCAGCCCGAACCAGCGGCCGAGAGGTTCTGCATACTGATCGACGGAGAGCGAGGGTAGGAGCCGCCCTGCGCCAGCGTCATTTGCATGACCCAGATCGTAAGGCGGAATGTCGCCGAATATGGTCTGGCCCTCAACAGCATCTCCGATAACAAAGTGGTGCCCGCCCCAGCCATGGTCGGTGCCATCGCCATTGGACGCGAGCGATCGTCCGAAGTCTGATGCCGTGAATACGGTGACGTCGTTCATCAGGCCGAAGGCGTCCATGGTCTGTACGAAACGCGAGATACCATCGCTCAATGTGCGCTGCAGGCCGGGCAGATCTGCGGCCTGACTGGAGTGCGTGTCGAAATTACCGAAGGCGACAAAGAAGACCTGCCGGCGTTGCCCCAGCGCGTCGCGGGCCTGAATGGCGCGGGCGACGGCTTCCAGTTGTGGGCCGAGTGCATCATTGGCGAAGCTGATCGGAAGGTCCGGCGCGTTTTGGGTTGCGTTGTTAAAGGCCTCATTGGCCAGAAAGGCCGTCTCTTGGATGGAGGCGATATCGCGCCCGATCAGATTATTGCCGTCATAGTCGTTAGCCTGAAGAAAGGCGCGCAACCGCTGGAAGCTCTCTTCGCCTTCCTCGGAATTTCGGCCCTGTTCGGCGCGGGCCAGCTGGTCAAAACTGCCGGCGCCATTGCGGCCAAGCTCATAGGGTTGTGCGCGGTCACCGACCAGAAAGACAGATGATCCGGCAGTTGAGATTGTGGTGAAGGACTCGCCGGAATTGGCTGATGAGGAAATGGCTGCATCGGCAAACCGGCCGCCCCAGCCGCGCCGTGCACCTTCAGGCGCATTGGCCATCCATGTTGATTGCTGGTCATTGTGAGAGAAAAGCTGGCGGGGAATGCGGCCGGTGCGCTGCCTGAATTGATCCAGCGTTAAGGGTTCGATCAGCGGCCCGACATTGCCCACGATAGACGCCCGTCCGCTTTCGAACAGATCGTGCAATTCGCTGAGCTCTTCCGGTAGGGCAAACTGACGTCCCTCAAACTGGCTGGTATTGACCGGATTAAGCGGAAGCAGCCTGTCGCGAACGCGCGTCGATCCGCCTCCAAGTTGGTTGTAGGAGCTGAGAAGTGAGGACCGGACACGCGCATAGCTCTCATAATTTGCCTCGTCGAAGGGCAGGACTGTGTCGTGGCAGTCCATACCGCCAAGCAGGAAGATGCAGACAAGTGCGCGATAGCCAGAAATGTCAGCCGCGCTGGCTTGCTGAAATCCGGTCAGGGCCGTGGTCAGGCTGGCGGCTGTGGCGCCGGACAACCCTGCGGCGCCGGCATAACGTAGAAGTGTGCGTCTGGAGATGTTCATGGTCACGCTCCCTAGCGCTGGAGAAGATAATCGGTGGAGGAGAGGGTGAGGAAAACGGCGAGGCGGACCCGTAAGCGCTGGCCGTCTCTGAACTCGCGCACTTCCGGATCTACCAGTGCCAGCTGGTCGGTGATCGACTGACGCGTTCCCTCGCTCATCGTGCCAAAGGTCAGATAGGTATCGAGGTAGTCGACAAGAGCTTCCTCATTGTCGGCAAGTTCGATGAGCTCGTCATAGTCGGGCAGGAACACATTGCGTTCGGGTTCGGCGAACTGGGCAGGAACTTCGTTGATGAAGAAGCCCATAAAGTTCGCGACAGTCGGGATAGTGCCTGCATTGAAAATCTGCAGCTCGGGAACGGTAAGCCCTGCCTCACCCGACTCTGTGCCTGGCGCGACATAGCCCGGACGAAAGAAATTGAAGACGCTTGGCGCACCATAGGCGGCAACACCGAGTGTGTTTTGATTGGTCGGTATCCAGAGATTGGTGAGGCCTTGCGGAGAGACCGGTTCGGCATCGAAAGCGCGTGCCCAGTGCGTAAAGCGCAGAATAGGCTCTCTCACTTTGCCGAACTCGTTATCGAATAAGGATTGCTCGCCGGTTGCGTCCTCATCCATGAGAACGGCTGCTACAGTCGCGGCGAGATCACCCCGCTCGCCCGTGCCTACAAGGTCGCCATCGGGAAGCACATAGCTTCCCTGATTGAAGGCCGTGGCGACGCGCGCGATATAGTCCGGATCCGGGTGACTTGTGACCAGCCGCTGGATGAGCTGACGCCCGATGAACGGCCCGACATTGGGATGATTGAACAGGGTGTCGAGCGCCGTATCGATGGACTCTTCGCCGTCCGTCCCGGCGGGTATGGACACTCCCAGAAAGCTTTTCTCTCGATTGGAGTGAAACTCTGGAAACAGGCGCATCGGTATGCGCGAGGCAAGTTCAGGAATTGGTCTGTCGAAGAAGCTGTCTGTGTCCTTGCTCAGCCCTGTGAAGACGCGGGCAAGACCAGTTACATCATCATTGGTGTAGGTCTCGATCGGCTGGCCGTTCCCATCGAGACGCGGCGTGCCGTCATTATTGAGTTCTACAAGCCCAATGGTGAAAAGCTGCATCACTTCACGGGCATAGTTTTCGTCCGGCATGCGTCCGGTGTCGGGATCGCCTCTCTGGTTTTGCAGATAGGTCAGAAACTCGCCCATAGCCGGGCTGTAAGTCACCTCGTCCAGAAGGTCTCTGAAATTGCCGAGCGCGTTACGCGTAAGAATGTCCATATACGCGCCGACCACAATCGGGTCAGACCTCAGCCGCACATTCGCCCGCGTCGAGATCACGAAGATTTCGGAGAGCGCGAAAGTCACCCGCTGCCGCAGCTGGTCTTCCGCCGTGATGGAGTTGTTCCAGAAGGCGAATACCGGAGCGAATGTGCCGGAAAAGCTGATGGCGCCATTCGCGGTGCGCCCGTTCGGGTCATTGTCCAGATAATTGTCGATATAGGGCAGGTTCAGCGTAGCTGGCAGATTGAGCTGGGCCTGAAACCAATCCGACGCAGAGCCTCCGGTCAGCGTGTCTATGTCTTCTGCGCTCGGGCCGAAGGTTGCGTGCGTCAGAAACCGTGCCGTGCTTTCCGTGCTCTCAAACACTGTGTCCTGAACCGGAGGCGGCGCTGGTGGAGGAGGCGGTGGCGGAGGTGGCGGGGATGGAACCGGTGTTGGCGTAGGCGTCGGTGTGCCGCCGGAATTGTCTCCGCCGCCACCACCGCTGCACGCCGCAAGCAGCATCAGGGATGCAGCACTCGTAATCAGAACCTTTTTGAATCTTCCCATTCCAACAGCCCCTCATTCACCGATCAGTCCGAAGTGTATGAGGCAGGGTAGGGCTGTATTCGCCGGGCGATGAAGTAACAATTCGCCCGATGACGCAATAGTGTAGATCAGTAACGCGATGTAACGAAGTATTGTTTCTGGATGTGTGCAGATCTAATTTGGCGTCTCCGCTTGAATACAAAACCTTAAGGGTCACAGGCCGCGCTTACACAATTCTCAGAAGCGAAAGCCTGCTTTCTGGTGGGGCGTCCGGAATATTAGATCTCTCGTCAACAAAAAAGGCCGGAGCAGAGCCCCGGCCTTTTGTTTGAAATCTGTACCGCGCTTAGTAAACGCGTGCCTTCGGCTTGATATACTCTATGTCGCCTGTCATCGGGTAGCTGTGAACCGGACGGTAGTCGATGGTGACGTTACCCTGTGCATCACACCATGCGAGTGTGTGCTTCATCCAGTTCTCGTCATCACGATCCGGGCAGTCTTCGCGAGCGTGTGCGCCGCGTGATTCTGTACGGTTGTAAGCACTGTTCACAGTCACAGCCGCCTGAGCGATCAGGTTGTCGAACTCAAGGGTTTCCATGAGGTCGGTGTTCCAGATCAGGCCGCGGTCGGCAACGCCGATATCAGGCAGGCGGGAGAAGACGTTTTTGATCTTCTCGACACCTTCGCCGAGGATTTCGCCGGTACGGAACACCGCGCAGTTTGTCTGCATGGCTTTCTGCATCTCGATGCGAAGCTCTGCAGTCGGAGTGTTGCCGGATGCGTTGCGGTAATGGTCGAGGCGGTCGAGCGAGTTCTGGCCTGTAGAGGCGTCAAACTCAGGCTGTTTCGCGCCAGCTGTTGTTGTTTCACCGAGATGGAGGCCGGTCGCACGACCGAAGACCACAAGGTCGATGAGTGAGTTGGAGCCGAGACGGTTCGCGCCGTGTACGGACACACAAGCCGCTTCACCAACCGCGTAGAGACCAACAACAACCGCGTCCGGATCACCGTCACGCAGGGTAAGAACCTGACCGTGATAGTTCGTCTGAATGCCGCCCATATTGTAGTGAACGGTTGGCAGAACCGGAATTGGCTCTTTCGTGACGTCTACGCCAGCAAAGATCGCCGCGCTCTCGGAAATGCCTGGCAGACGCGCTGCAAGGACGTCCGGATCAAGGTGATCGAGGTGGAGATAGATGTGGTCTTTCTCAGGGCCGACGCCGCGACCTTCACGGATTTCCATCGCCATACAGCGGGAAACAACGTCTCGGGACGCAAGGTCTTTCGCGTTTGGCGCATAACGCTCCATGAAGCGCTCGCCTTCGGAGTTACGAAGGATGCCACCTTCACCGCGCGCGCCCTCAGTGATGAGGCAGCCTGCGCCGTAAATGCCGGTTGGGTGGAACTGAACGAATTCCATGTCCTGCAGCGGAAGGCCTGCACGCAGAACCATCGCGTTGCCGTCACCTGTGCAGGTGTGAGCAGACGTCGCTGAGAAGTAAGCACGGCCATAACCGCCAGTCGCCAGAACGACTTTCTGAGCCCGGAAACGGTGGAATGTGCCGTCATCCATTTTCAGAGCTGTGATACCGCGGCAGACACCGTCATCGTCCATGATCAGGTCGAGCGCGAAATACTCGATGAAGAACTCTGTGTCCTGCTTGACGCACTGACCGTAGAGCGTGTGGAGGATGGCGTGACCTGTACGGTCAGCCGCAGCACATGTACGCTGAACCGGCGGGCCTTCACCGTAGTTCTGCATGTGGCCACCGAACGGACGCTGGTAGATCTTGCCTTCTTCGGTACGGGAGAATGGCACACCATAGTGCTCAAGCTCGTAGACCGCTGCAGGCGCCTCACGGACGAGATATTCAATAGCGTCCTGGTCGCCGAGCCAGTCAGAGCCCTTCACGGTGTCAAACATGTGCCAGCGCCAGTCGTCCGGACCCATATTTTTCAGGGAGGCAGCGATCCCGCCCTGTGCCGCAACAGTGTGCGAACGGGTTGGGAAGACTTTTGTCACACACGCTGTTTTGAGACCAGCTTCGGCGCTACCGAGTGCAGCGCGCAGGCCGGAGCCGCCAGCGCCCACTACGACAACGTCATAAGTGTGATCAATCCAGTTATATTCGGTCATCAGTTTAGCCCTTTGGTGTTCGCCCTGTTACGCGCCAAGTCCGATACGGACGATGGAGTAAGCAGCTGCGGCGAACAGAATAATCGATACGAAAGTGTTCAGCATGAGCAGCACAACGCGTGTGGTGTGCTTGCCGATATAGTCTTCAATGACGACCTGCATGCCGAGGCGCATGTGGTAGAATGCTGTACCCGTTGTGAGCAGAAGCAGGATCGCGAACAGCGGGTTGGAGACAGACTCAACAGCGCTTTCATAGCCGCCCTGCACCGCACACAGGATAGACACCAGTGCGATCGGAACGAGGAAGATCAGCGCGATTGCTGTCACACGTTGAGTGATGAAGTGTCCTGCGCCTTCCTTAGCAGAGCCAAGGCCGCGGACATTCGCCATAGGGGTGCGGATAGATTTCTGAGACATGTGATCAGCCTCCCATGCCGAAGAGAATGAAAGCCCAGATCGCGACAGAGCTAACCGCTGCGAAAAGGATAACCAGCCACGCTGTCAGGTTCGCTGTGCCCGGCTTATAGCCTGTGCCTGCGTCCCAGAAGAGGTGGCGGATGCCGTTTGCGAGGTGGTACATAACTGCCGCGGTGAATGCGAACAGGAGGATCAGACCGATTGGTGATCCGAGGAAGCCTGCATAGCTGTTGTACGCTGCTTCACCCATTGTGATTGCGACAAGCCAGCCAACGATCAGTAATGATCCGATGTATAGCGCGACGCCCGATGCCCGATGAAAAATCGAAGTGGCCATTGTAATATGCCACTTCCAGTTCATGATGTGCGGCGACAACGGTCGTGTGTCGTTCCAGTCGTTTGCCAAATCGGCCCCCTTGAAATCCGCTAAATGTGTGGATGTGGTTCTAGAATTCAAATCCACTTAGTCAATCACTTGGTGCTCTATGTTTCTCCGTCAAATCGTTTTTTCGTCATTTTTCTTTGCATTGGCTGCTAATTCGGCTTCCACAGCCTCTGCGCAAGGCTCCCTCGATGATGTGGTCCAAGCCTATGAGTCGCTGGTTCTGGAGCTGAGTCCCGAGCTTCGTGCGGCAGAAGAGGGCGTCGCCCCGTCAACGTGGGGTGATGTCACGCCGGAAGGGCTCGCAGAAGCGCAGGAGGCCATGTCAGCGCTGGCTGATGAGCTCGCCGCGATTGACCAGTCCGGCTATTCCGAAACCCAGCGGATGAACCACGCCATTCTGGCGGCTCAAATTTCAGACTTGCTGCTGTCTGTTGAAATGGATGATGACCGCGCCCGCATTGGCGGCCATACCGGTTTCCAGCTGGATGTGACCTACGGGATCTCACGCGCCACCATTCGCAATGAAGCAGACGTGGTTGCCACCATTGCCCGCCTCAATGCGGTGCCAGCTTATTTCGCAGACATTCGCGCCAATCTGGAGCGGGGGCTTGCGGAGGGCTTCGTCGCCTTTGAAGATCCGCTCATCACGACGATGGAGCAGATCAGCGCGCAGGTGGATGCCCCAATTGAGGAAACCGATTTCTATGCGCCATTCCTGAACCTGCCGGAAAACATTGACGAGGCGCGGCGCGTCGAGCTGATCGAGGAAGGCCGTGCAGCAGCGCTCACCGCGCAGGCAGCTTTTGCAGATATTCTGGCGTTCCTTGAGACAGATTACGCGCCGAACACACGCCCACTGCCGGGCGTTGGCACGGTGCCGACAGGGCGTGACTATTATCGCCTCGCGGTGGCCATGCAAACATCACGCACAGACCTCACGCCGGAAGATATTCACGTGATCGGCCTCTCTGAAGTTGAGCGCATTCGTGGCCAGATGGATGAGATTATCGAAGAGGTCGGCTTCGAAGGTACGTTCGAGGAGTTCCTCACCTTCCTGCGCACGGACGAGCAGTTCTACGCGCAGACGGCTGACGAACTGATGATGCATGCCGCGCGCATTGCCAAAGACCTAGACTATTACATGCCGGCTTATTTCGGACATTTGCCGCGCCAGCCTTATGGCGTTGTGCCTGTGCCTGCAGCGATCGCGCCGGGCTTCTCTACTGGCCTCTATTTTGGCGGCGATATGGATGAGGGCAAGCCGGGCGAATACTGGGTGAACACCTATGCGCTCGACCAGCGCCCGCTTTACGAGCTACCAGCGCTCACCGCGCATGAGGCCGTTCCAGGCCACCACCATCAGATCGCTATTCTGCAGGAACAGGAGAATGTGCCGGAGTTCCGTCGCAACTATTTCTCCAACGCCTTTGTCGAAGGTTGGGGCCTCTATTCAGAGACGCTTGCGGGCGAGATGGGCCTTTACGACACGCCGTATGAGCGGTTCGGCAAGCTCTCTTACGAGATGTGGCGCGCCTGCCGCTTGGTCGCTGATACCGGCATGCACTGGATGGGCTGGACGCGTGAGGAAGCCGAAGCCTGCTTCCTGGAGAACTCTGCGCTGTCACCACTCAATATCGAGACCGAAGTCACCCGCTATATCAGCTGGCCGGGGCAGGCGCTTGGCTACAAGATTGGCGAGCTGACCATTCTCGGCCTGCGTGAAGAGGCGCGTGAGGCGCTCGGCAATGATTTTGATATCCGCGAATTCCACGATCTCATTCTGGCCGAAGGCGCCATGCCGCTCAGCCTTCTGGAAGAGCGCGTCCGCACATGGATATCTGAGAAGACGGAGTAGGAACCGCTGCTGCTAATGCAGGCGCTCCCAAATCTTTGAAGCGGGAAGGGACATGGTGCCCCTTTTCGCACGGCGCGGCGCAGCTTAAGTGAAGGCGCTCTGACGGAGTTCCTTTATGCGCCTCACAATCATCGAAACCGGCCTGCCGCCTGAATCCATCCGTGATGACTATCCGGAAGGCTATCCGAAAATGTTCGAGGAGCTAATCGGCGCAGCCGATGGGGAGATGACCTTCGAAACCGTTTCCGTGGTGAAGGGCGACCCGCTGCCGGACCCGGAAACGCTAGAGGCGATTCTGATCACAGGCTCTGCCTATGGCGTCTATGATGATGTGCCGTGGATGCGTACGCTGAAAGAATGGATCGGCTTTGCCGCTGAGCATCGGGTGCCGATGATCGGTATCTGTTTCGGCCATCAGGTGATTGCTGATGCGTTGGGCGGCGATGTGCGCAAATCCGATAAAGGCTGGGGGCTTGGCCGCCATACCTATCAGATCAGACACAAAACCGGCTGGATGGGGCCGAGCCCGCCAGAGACGTTCTCAGTTGGTGTGAGCCATCAGGATCAGGTGTTGAGCCCGCCGCCGGACGCCATTGCGATTGGCGGGAATGACTTCGCCTCGAACGCGGCGCTCGCCTATTCGCGCGGACCAATCATCTCATTTCAGGGACATCCGGAGTTCTCGGACAAATTCCTCGAAGACCTCTACAATGTGCGCCGTGGTACGCGCTTCACCGACGAGTTCGTGGACGAGGCTGTCGCGAGCTTTAAAACGCCGGATGATAATGCGCTGATGGCCGAATGGATGGTGAAATTCCTCCACCATCCGAGAGCCTGAGAGGGCTTAGCTGGCGATAGACTGGGATAGCTCTTTCACCTTGCGGGTGGACGCGCTGATTTCCTTGGTCGCCGACGCAATCTCGCCCATACCGGAATTGATGCTTGTCACAGCATTTGTCGCTTCGGTCATGTGAGCGGAAATGCGCTGTGTGACAGCGGCCTGCTGGTCTACGGCGCTGGAGATGGAAACCGAAATCGCGTTTACGTCTTCAATTGTCTTGGAGATCGCACCAATCGAGCTGACAGCGTGTTTCGTCGCGTCCTGAACGGAGAGAATCTGAGAGCCGATTTCCTCACTGGCGCGGGCTGATTGTGTGGCCAGCTGTTTGACTTCGCTTGCAACAACGGCAAAGCCGCGGCCAGCCTCGCCTGCGCGTGCGGCCTCAATTGTCGCGTTGAGCGCCAGAAGGTTAGTTTGCTCGGCAATGTCCGAGATCAGGCTGATAATCGCGCCGATCTGGTCTGCTGATTTTGCCAGAACATCAAAATGCTGCTGGGCCGCATCGGCCTCGGTCACCGCGTTGCGGGAAATCTCGCTCGCACGGGTGGCCTGATTGGAAATCTCATTCACAGAGTTGGCGAGGTCTGAGCTGCCCTGAGCAACGTTTTCCACGCTATGGGCTGTTTCTGAAGATGCGGTTGCGACGACCTGCGCACGTTGCGCTGCGCGTTCCACAAAGGTCTCGATTTCGGAAAGGTCTTTACCGATTTCTCCGGAGACCTGAATACGGTTGATACGGCGCAACACCTGATCGGTAATGTCTGTTGCGAACTTCACGACCTTATACGGTTTGCCGCGGAAATTGAGGATTGGCGTATAGGTCGCCTGAATGAAAACGGGCTTGCCGCTCTTGGAAATCCGGCGGAATTCAGCAGTCTGGAATTTGCCTTCGCGGAGCGCATCCCAGAAGCGGCGATAGTCGTCGTTCTGATCTTCCGGAGCGACGAACATGGCGTGCTTTTTACCTTTGATCTCGTCCAGCGTGTAGCCGAGCGTCTGGCAGAAATTGTCATTCGCATCGAGGATGTTGCTGTCGAGGTCGAAGTGGATCACAGCCTGAGACAGATTGATCGCTGTGATCAGGCCGGCATCCATGCTGGATTTGGTTTTCAGTTGGGAGATATCGGCCGCGATCTTCAGGATCGAGATGACGTCGCCCGACTTGTTGAAGACAGGGTTGTATGACGCGTTAATCCAGACACCCTTGCCGGACTTTGAGACCCGGCGGAATTCGCCAGCGCTGAACTGCCCGGCTTTCAGGTCGCGCCAGAACTCACGGTATTCGTCGGTGCCGCGATCCCATTCCGGCATGAAGATGGAGTGATGCTGGCCGATGATTTCGGCTTCTTCATACCCCATAACATCCAGAAAATTCCGGTTGGCACTCAGAACAATGCCTTCCGGTGTGAACTCGATAACGGCCTGGGAGCGGCTGATAGCAGACAGTTTGTCTTTTTCACCTGTGCGGCTTTTAGTCAGAATTTTTCGCATAGGTTCATCCGTTCCGGGCGTTAATTATTGTCGGCTTTTCATTTGTTTATATCCGGTTTCCGTTACGAAACCCTTTTGTATCAGCCATGTATTTGATCTGGTCTTCCCTGTTTCTTCTTTATGCTGCGATATGTGAGGAGGCTTTCTTGAGCTTCTTTGCTGAAATCTGAATGTCTTCGATTGATTTCGCGATTGTCTCGAAACTTCCTGAAATGTTGGACACGGCCGTGTTGGCAGAGCTCATATTTCCGGAGATTTCCTGCGTCACGGTCGCTTGTTCTTCGACAGTTGCCGAAATCGCGACCGAGACTTCATTCACCTGACCGATGACGCGTTCGATAGCGGCGATAGACTCTGCAGCACCATGGGTGGACGTCTGAACCGCCAGAATCTGGCGTGTAATATCCTCGGTGGCATTGGCCGATTGCGAGGCGAGGGCTTTGACTTCGCTGGCAACCACCGCAAACCCTTTGCCAGCTTCGCCTGCGCGTGCCGCTTCAATCGTTGCGTTAAGCGCCAGCAGATTGGTCTGCGCGGCGATGTCTGAAATCATCTTCACGACCGAGCTGATCTGTTCAGCGCTCTGGGTCAGGCTGCCAATCTGGTTGGATGCTTCTCGCGCTTTGTCGACGGCTTCAGCCGAAATATTTCCCGCATCAGCAAGGCGCGAGGAGACTTCGGTGAAGGAAGAGGCCAGCTGGCTGCTGCCGGTCGCAACATTGTGGACGTTCTCTGACGTTGCGGACGACGCCTGGAACGCTTCAGCGGCCTGTTTGGCAACATTGCTGATCGCGTCTTCGATAAGGGCGAGTCCGTTATCGATGCTCTGGACGGCGCGCATGCGCTCGACGCGATCTGTCTCATCTGTCGCAAACTTCACGATGCGGATGACATTGCCATCAGTGTCGAAAATCGGGTTGTAGGTCGCGTTGATAAAAAATTCGCGACCGCCTTTGGCCATGCGGCGATATTCGGCGGCCTGAAACTCGCCGCGGCGTAGATCCTGCCAGAATTTTTCGTACTTAGCGCCTTGATCTTCCTGCGCGACAAACATGGAGTGATGGCGTCCACGGATTTCATCAAGTGAATACCCGACAGCAGCGAGAAAATTGTCATTTGCCTGAAGAATGGTGCCGTCCGGCGCGAAGTGGATGACGGCCTGTGACTGGTTCAGCGCCGCAATCTGGCCTGCATTGAGAAGCGAGTTCTTTTTTGCGTCTGTTGTGTCTGATGCGAGCTTCATAATGCCGATCACGTCGCCGGCTTTGTTTTTGATCGGATTGTAAGACGCCTGTATCCAGACTTCACGACCGCCTTTGCCGACACGGCGGAATTCGGCGGAGCGGAATTTGCCGGCGCGAAGGTCATCCCAGAAACGGGTGTATTCAGCGGATCCGGCTTCCTGGGACGTGACAAATATTCTGTGATGCTTGCCGACAATTTCGTCGAGTGAATATCCGATTGTATCTAGAAAGTTCTGATTTGCGTATTGAACGGTGCCATCCGGGCTGAATTCGATAATAGCCTGGGATTGCGTTAGAGCTTTCATACGCTCTGTGTCAGTCAAAATTCCTGACGCGTTACCCTGCTTGAACATTATGTTTCCCTCAGTAAGCAATATGAATACTTGATAAGGCAGCTGGGGTTAATATTTTTCCAATTCCTGTAAACTTTTCAACGGTTAACGCTGCTTAAGCGTGTGGTGTATATGCATTGTATGCTATCCGAGATTGTATTCTCGGGGTAAGAGTTAGACATGTTAACTCTCCGCACGGTGGCAGAGAGTGTCTTTAAGCATTGAGATTTCGGATGTTTCGGTTCGTGGCGATGACCGCATGGGTGTTAAACCCGTTCACCACTTCAGATTAAAAAAGAAAATTACTTTTTTTCGGGCAGGCGCACCGAAATAAACCAGCCTGCCGTCTGATAAGCTGCCGCGATCATCAGGACGAGGTCGGAAATGGGGTGGCTCGTCAGGAATGTGGCGCAGGCGACAACAATGCAGGCAATGTCTGCGCGGTCTTCGCTGATGATGAGGCCAAGCGGCTGTCGCGCCTGTTTCACGCGCGCAAGTGTCGTGTTGTAAAAGCCGTCCATTGTAGGCGGGCCGAACACGTCCTGCAGAACGCGCGGCTCCAGAATGCCGGTCAGCTCGCAAAGGTCTGCGGCACGTGCACGGCCTTCCAGGACGGCTTGTTTGCGCGCGCCAGTGCCGATGAGGCTCACAATCGCGGAGAGGATCACCGCGATTGCAATAATAGGTTCTGCTGATCCGATCATTATCGGGATTTAGGGATGGCCGCCCAGTAATCAAAGTCGAGCAAGACATTCGGGAGATATTTTCCGTCCTCGGCTATATATGGATAGTCTGCGCATGGCAGGTCTTTTGTCGCCACAAGGCGCAGACGAAGCGCGCCCACGGTGTCGGAAAGGTCTGCTTTATCGAGCACTTCCGACCATGCGTGAATGGTGTCGCCGGAGAAGAGCGGGTTGCAGTGCGTGCCGCCATTGATCGCGATCATCTGGCCGGCATTGGCAAGGCCATTGAAAGCAAGGCTGCGTGCAGTGGAGATCACAACGCCGCCATAGATGAGGCGCTTGCCGAAACGGCCCTTGCCCTGTTCGAACTGGTTGAAGTGGACCTTCGCAGTGTTCTGGTAGAGGCGGGTCGCTGTCTGGTGTTCGGCTTCTTCGATGGTCATGCCGTCGACATGGTCGATCTTCTCGCCAATTTCGTAATCGTCGAAGAAGTGCGGGCTGCCTGCAAGCTCTGCGTCATAAGACGCATAGTGTGCGTAAGCCGACAGGTCTGCTGCATCGACGGCTTTTGGTAGATCAGGCAGAACAGCGTCCGGCGCTGGCGATGCGTGGTCTTTCTTATTGACCATCACCCAGCGGACATAAGTCAGGACCGTATCGCCATTCTGGTTTGTGCCAGTGGTGCGAACGTAAACAACGCCGGTTTTGCCGTTGGAGTTTTCCTTGCGGCCAATGACTTCAGACGTCGCATAGAGCGTGTCGCCCGGGTAAACCGGCGCCATGAACTTGCCATCGGCATACCCGAGGTTCGCAACAGCATTGAGAGAGATGTCAGGAACGGTTTTGCCGAAGACAACGTGGAAGACGATCATTGGATCGACCGGTTGACGGTCAAAGCCTGCAGCTTCTGCAAATGGCGTAGAAGAGTAGAGCGCGTAGCGGCTGCCGGTCAGCGACCGGTAGATGGCCAGATCGGCTTCATTCACGGTCAGCGGCGTAGCGTGTTTCAGAACGCGGCCGATTGTGAAGTCTTCAAAGTAATTCCCGGAAAAGGATTTCATGTCTCAAGTCCCCGATCGCTGTGTCGTCTGTTTTGTTTGTTGACGTTCAACAGTCAAATCAGGGGCGTTGTCAACGCGTCTCAGGTGAGCATGTACATGATGCGTGCATAAACCGCGGTGGCGGTTTCAGACCGGCTGATCAGCTCCAACGCCTGATCGCGCAGCGACGGTGCAAATCTTTCTGCTAACGGGGCCGTCACAGCCCCCATCACGAGCACAAGCGCAAGCTTCATGTAGAAGCTCGCAAATAGCGAGCGTCCATATGTGAACAGCTTCGCCAACGGCCAGGCAAAGATGAAGTATAAAAGTGCGCTTGCCAGCCCGGCTGCCCAGGCTGTGGACGTGATTTCCATGGGATCTGGTCTCCTCAGTGAGGATGACTATGACGAAGATGTTTTAATATTGCCGCCAGTCGAAACGATGTAATTTTACGTAGTTGGGCTGAAAGAACAGTAGATCGAACAAGTTTTTTCACTCAATGATTTTCTGCGGCGCAAAAAACTACTTCTGGGAGTTTTTTGTTTGGAGCTCCAGCAACTGATTTGATCAATGTTCTAGCGATGAAATGAATGTGAACGAAAATCGGTTGCAATGATAAATCGACTATGTTTTGTGATTTCATAACACTGTATCGTGATATCATTACTTATCGATTTGGGGCACTGAATGTCATACAAGTATCTAATGGGCCTTCCACTCCTGGCCCTCCCTGTTCATGCGCAGGTTTCCGAAGCTGAACTGCGGGCAGACACTGTAATTGTAACATCGCCAGGGCCTGAGCGCGTGGCCGGCGAACTTATCTCCAACGTGACCGCGATCACGCGTGAGGACATTGTTTCAGACCTTCAGGGTACACTTGGTGATACGCTGGCCAGTCAGCCGGGCGTTTCCACGACTTACTTTGGCGCGGGGGCAAGCCGCCCTGTTCTGCGTGGCCTCGGGTCAGAACGTGTCCTCGTGCTGACAAACGGCCTTGGTGTGATTGACGCATCGTCAGCGTCTCCGGATCACCAGGTGTCCACCGACGGCATTGATGCGGACCGAATTGAAATTCTTCGGGGTCCGGCTGCGCTGGCTTATGGCGGGCAGGCAATTGGCGGTGTCGTGAACGTGATCGACGGTCTTGTTGTGCGCGAATTGCCGGAAGAGGCTGTTACCGGCCAGTTGTTCGGTGCCTATAACAGCGTGAACGAAGGCTCTGAGATTGGTGGTCGCGCGAACTTCCTTATGGGCGATTTCGTTCTGTCTCTGTCTGCAACCCAACGTGATTTTGACGATTATGAGATTCCGGGCTTTGCAGAATCTTCCCGTTTCCGTGCGTTGGAAGAGGAAGAACATGATCATGAAGACGAAGACCATGATGAGGAAGATCATGACGAAGACGAGCATGATCACGAAGAGGAAGAAGAAATTCGCGACTTGCTCGAGAACTCTTTCCTTGAATCGAACACCTTCGGTGCGGGCCTTTCATGGGTAGGCGATAGCGGTTACTTCGGTATTGCCGTGCGTCAGCAGGAAGCTGATTACGGACTCCCTGGACACAGTCATGAGCATGGCGAGGAAGAGCATGATCATGAAGAGGAAGAAGATCACGAAGACGAGGATCATGACGAAGAAGAGCATGAGCACGAAGAAGAGAACGCGTTCATTGGTCTGGAGCAGACCCGCGTTGATATTCAGGCAGGCTGGAGCTTCAACCATGATGTAATCCGCGCCATCGACGCTCGTTTCAGCTCGTCTGATTACACGCACGCCGAATATGAAGGTCCGGGCGAAATCGGCACGCAGTATTTCAATGAAGGTTATGAAGGCCGCATCGAGATCGACCATGCTCTTGGTGACATTGAGGGCACTGCTGGCCTGCAATTCAGCGATACTGATTTCAACGCTGTCGGCGAAGAAGCATTTATCACGGCGACCCAGTCCAACTCCCTTGGGTTGTTCATTTTTGAAGCGCGCGAGTATACGAACGGCTTCGGTTGGGAAGGCGGTCTGCGCCTTGAAGAGGTTGAGCGCGATAACGCCACCTTCGGTTCGCGTGATTTCACTATGTTGAGTGGGTCCTTCGGTATTCACCGTCATTGGGATAACGGTCTCTTCCTCGGCGCTCAGGTTTCGGTCGCGGAGCGTGCGCCAAACGAGAGTGAACTCTTCGCAAATGGTGCACACCTCGCCACTGATCAGTATGAAGTCGGCAATCCGGATATGGATGTCGAGCGCGGCACCAACTTTGAATTCACAGCCCGCTGGCTGGGAGAGAATCTGAGCCTCGGAGCCAATATTTTTGCGACAAACTTCAACGATTTCATTTATTTGACGCCGGGCGTCGCATTCCACGAGGAAGATGGCGAATTCGAAGACGTTATTGATGGCTTCCCGGTCTTTGTTTTCGAACAGGAAGATGCTGATTTCTTCGGCGGTGAAATTTACGGTGCTTACCACCTCGAAGATGGTCCGCTGGGTGCGCACTGGGACTTTGAAGGAAGCCTCGATCTTGTGAATGCCGAGCTCGATAACGGTCAGAATGTGCCATATCTTCCGCCAGCGACTTTCAATGGCGATGTAACTGCTGACTGGGGCATGGTCGACGCAAGTCTTGGCTTCAGCCACGCAGCAGATCAGGATGATACCGGCGAAGGCATTCTGGAGACAGATGGTTACACTGTGTTCAATCTGTCAGCTGGTCTGGATGTTGCTGAGTTCGTTCCAGGCGTGAACAGCGCACGCCTGTTCGTACAGGCGCGTAACATCACGGATGAGGAAGTCCGCTATGCTACGTCGGTTCTGAAAGATCAGGTTCCGGCGCCAGGGCGTAATGTTCGCTTTGGTATTTCCTCGCGGTTCTGATCACTCATTCCCGAAATGGACGGTGAGCCATTGCATAAATGGCCGCCAGTCCTCGGGCGTGATGCCGTGCGTGCCTTCACGGAACTGAAAGGCAAGGTCAGCATTGGCGTCGAAATCCCAGAGGTTTTCGGCGCTGAATGCGTCTCCTCCCAGAAGCTCGTAGACCTCACCTGCTGCGCGTGCAGAAGCAAAACTGCCGCGCGGGTCGGACCATTGGTCACGCGCCGAGTTGCCCAGCAGTAAAGGGCGCGGGGCCATCAGCGCGACAAGCGCGTGCTGGTCGAAGGGGAGATCCTGCGCGCGGTCGGCATAGAGCGCATAGCTTGGCGTGAACCAGTGCGGGAAGCTTTCTGTGATGCTGGAAATGGTTTCGCCGACATCATTCTTCTGGAGAGCAGCGCCTGCCGTGCCTGACTGGTGAGAAATCACGCCAGCGATACGGTTGTCCAATGCACCAGCCAGAAGTGAGGATTTGCCACTGCGCGAATGGCCGAACAGAATGATGCGGTCAGCATCAAGCTCGCTGCTCGTTTCGATGTAGTCGGTAATGCGGTGCGCAACCCATGCCCATGTGCCGATTGCTGCGTAAGGGCCATGTTCCATCTCGCCTTCACGGATAGAGCTGAGTGCCGCCATGCCGGTCTCGATATTGTCCGGAACCACCATGCCGGGATAGTACGCGCCATATGCAAAGCCGCCGTCAATCAGCTGTTCCAGAGGCGGGACCTCAATATAGCGGCCGAAGACGAACGTTGCGACGGAGTGCATGAAGTCCGAGCCGCTTTCGCAATAACCTGGATAGGAGACACCCGGCGCTGCGGAAATGCCCTCAAACGGCAGGATGAGCGCGTTCGGGCAGGAGCCTGCGCCAAGAATGACCGGATGCGGACCTGACGTGTTCGGTACAATGAAGTGAACGTCCTGACGGAAGGTGTGCTCTCCAATGGTCAGGCGTAGCTGGACTTCCCGCAGATGCGCACGGCCTTCGAGAATATCTGCGGAGATAATCCGGTCAGACACAATCTCAGGCGCGATAGGTGCTGGGATCGTGCCATAGACCTGACTGAGCAGCATATTCCGCCAGAAAGGCGCGCGTTCTTCACGCCAGTTTTGAGCCGTGGTCACCTGCTCCATACCGCCATATGGCGCAAGCAGGTCGGGCGTTGCAGTGAAGTCAGTTGGTCCGGTGCTGACGCGCGGCAGACCAACGGTTGAACAGCCGACAATGGCCAGCGCGATCAGGGCAGTAAGCCCGCCCAGAATGAATTTCAGAATTCGCATAAAAGGTCCGCGCTCCGCGAAGGTGTCCAGATAGAAGCCGGACCCTAGCACGGAGTTTTCAAAGCGGTGTTCACAATGACGCGCGCAGCGCGAGAGGTGTGAACTCAGACGATATCGAGCAGTTTATCGATCGGGCGACCGAGGGCTGCTTTGTCGCCATTAATGCCGATCGGACGCTGGATCAGGCGCGGATTGTCGATCATGGCGGCAAAGACCTCGTCATCACTTGCCGTTTCCGGAAGCTCGAACTTTTTAGCATCCTTGTCGCGCAAGAATGCGCGCGGGCTGTCGACGCCCATCTTCTTCGCGATGTCGCGCAGCTCGTCTTCGCTAAGCGCGTCACCGGCATTCATGTATTTGCGAACTTCATAGGACACGCCCTTCTCATCGAGGAGGGCGAGGCCATTGCGTGAAGTCGAACAATTCGGGTTGTGCAGAACAATATAAGTCATGCGCGATGTCTTATTCCGGTGCTCGTGCGGCATCAATAGGCATAGCGCCTACTGAGGAATATCCGCTGCGACGCCGTACTCAGTGAGAAGCGTATCCAGCGTGCCTTCGGTTTCGAGGGCTTCATCCAGACGCATCCATGCGCGTGTGCTGTTGGCATCATCACATGTCGCAAGCACCCATTTGTGCTCGTCGACATAGGTCTCATCCTCTTCCAGATACTCGTAAAGCTCCATCAGGTCGGTCTGATAATTGACGCCATCCATCCGCATCGCGCCGAAACCTTCGCCGTAATAACGGATAACCGTAACCGTATCGCCCGGTGCGATATCCAGCGTCACCGGCTCTTCTGCTTCGCTTTCAAATGGCCATACGGTCAGCGTCGCGGCAGTGGTGACGTTCTGTGCGATGGTTTCTGTCGCTGCGATGAACTGCAGATCATCTTCGGTGACGCGGGCTTCATTCCACTGGTGGAGCGTCGCGCCGACTTCGATAGGGCAGGACACGTCAAACTCTGCGTCCGGATCTGGTGTGGAGCGCGCAGGGATGACAACACCGTCTTCCATGATCGAGATGCCGCTCGGATATTCGCCCGGCCAGCCATAATCGACGAACCAGCTTTCATCATAGTTCGCATCCACGGCGTCCAGAGGTTCAAGGTCTGCAGCGACGGCTTCAGGTTCGGCAGGCGTTTCCGCAACCGGCGCTTCTGCTTCGACTGCTGGTGGCTCGACTGGCGTTTCCGCTGGTGGTGCGTCTGTCTGTCCACAAGCGCTTAGTGCGAGTGCGATGAGTGATGGATAAAGTGCTTTCATGGCCGTTCCCCCCGGTCAAATATGATCTGATTGCCGGCCCGCAGACCCGCCTTAATTAAAACAATCACTTATTGTTTCTGTAGGGAAGCTGAACAGTCGAGATTTTCCTGAAAATTCGAGCACGGAAAGCGGGGCTTTGGGCCGACTGCTCAAACAATAATCGCTGGTTTCAGGTTTTTCTTGAAACCAAACGCATAGAAAGGCAGTTGAGACTCCATGTCTCAAGAACGCAGAAAATCTTCCGTTACAGTGCGTAACGCTGAACTCGCTGATATCCCTGGTATCGTGGCGCTGACCGGTCGCATCTATAAAGATGAGCCACCCTATACGCCGGGTATGATCCAGGGGCAGATCACCAAATTCCCACGTGGCCAGTTCGTTGTCGAATATGACGGCGATATTGTTGGATATGCGGCGAGCTTCCGTATCTCTGAACGCCTCTGTATGGGCCCCCACACATGGGACTCCATCACCGGTGGCGGCTATGGTGCGCGCCATAATCCGAAGGGCTCATGGCTTTACGGAATGGAAGTCTGCGTGGATCCGGATCGCCGCCGTCTTCGCATCGGCCAGCGCCTTTATGATGCACGTCAGAGCCTGTGCGAATCCCGTGACATTAAAGGCATCGTCTTTGGTGGCCGCCTGCCGGGCTGGGCGCGACGCAAGAAAGCCTATCCGGACCCGGTCGACTATGTGAAAGCCGTAGAAGAGAAGAAGATCACAGACCCGACGGTCAGCTTCCACCTCAAACAGGGCTTTGAGTGTATCGGCGTTCTGCGTGGCTATGCGCCGGATGATGCACCGTCTGGCGGCTTTGCGACCCATATGGTCTGGCGCAACCCGTATTATAGCGGTGAGACGGACCAGAAAAATCCAAGACACCTTCAGGCCGACTCCGTCCGCATCTGTACCGTGCAGTTCCAGCAGCGCATGGTGAAAGACTTTGAAGAGTTCATGGGCAATGTGGAGTATTTCGTAGACGTCGCGGCAGACTATCGCTGCGACTTTGTGGTCTTCCCGGAGCTGTTCACGCTCCAGCTTCTCGCTTTCGAAGAAAAGCGTCTCTCGGCGGTTGAGGCGATTGAGAGCCTGACGCGCTACACGCCACGTTTCGTGGATGAAATGCGTCAGCTCGCGATCAGCTATAACATCAACATTATTGGTGGCTCGCACCCGACGCGTACCGATGATGGCGACATCCAGAATGTTGGCTATGTCTTCCTTCGTGATGGCTCTGTCCATGCGCAGGAGAAAATCCACCCGACGCCGGATGAGCGCAGCTGGTGGGGCATTAAGGGCGGCGACGAGCTGCAGACCATTCTGACTGATTGCGGCCCGATTGGTGTTCTCATCTGTTACGACTCCGAATTCCCCGAGCTGGCTCGCAAGCTGGCGGACGAGGGCGCGAAAATTCTGTTCGTGCCTTACTGTACCGATAGCCGCCCGGGCCATTTGCGCGTGCGCTATTGCTGTCAGGCAAGGGCGATTGAGAACCAGTGCTATGTCGTGACGTCGGGCAATGTCGGCAACCTGCCAAACGTGGAGAATATGGACGTTCAGTATGCTCAGTCGGCTATTCTGACGCCATGCGATCTGCCGTTTGCACGTGATGGTATTGCCGCCGAAGCAAGTGAGAATGTCGAGACCGTCATCATGACGGATCTTGATCTGCAGGACCTGAACTGGGCCCGCGCAGAAGGTAGCGTTCAGAACCTTGGTGACCGCCGGTTCGATCTCTACAAGACGCAGTGGAAGGGAAGCTAGGCGCCTGATGCGCTTCGCTGACGAGCATATGGACAGGCTGGAGGACATTGTCCGCGAGGCTAATGAAACCGAGGTTCTGCCACGGTTTCACGGCCTGTCTGCGGGCGATATCAGCACCAAGAATGGCGCAATCGATGTCGTCACCGAGGCCGATACCCGCGCGGAAGTCTTCATCACTGAGGCGTTGAAAAAGCTCTATCCGAACGCGCTGATTTTCGGTGAAGAGGCATACTCTGCAGACCCGCGCGTTGCTGACGGGCTGGGCGAAGCCGAGCTTGCGTTCGTCATCGATCCTGTCGATGGCACGATGAACTTCACGACCGGCTTGTCCATGTTCGGTACGATTGTGGCCGTCACCGCGAATGGCGAGACGATTGCAGGCCTCCATTATGAGCCGCTGCAGGATAACCGGCTGACTGTTATTCGCGGGGCAGGGGCTTATGAGTCCACAAAGCATGGACGATCGGCGAAGCTGGAAGTCGCCGATCCGGTTCCCGTGTCTGAGATGAAGGGCGTTATCAACTGGGCTTATTTTCCTGAGCCTTACCGCTCGCGCGTGCCGGCGCTTATGCCGAAACTGCGCTTCGGGACGAGCACCAACTGTTCGGTGTTTGACTACTGGCTCACCTCGACCGGGCGCTATCATTTTATGGGCAATGCCTCAGGCAATCTCTGGGACCATCTGGCAGGCGTGCTGATGCAGGAAGAAGCGGGCGGCTATGCAGCCCGTTTTGATGGCTCTGCCTACACGCCAAAGGTTAAAGGCGCTGAAGTCATCTGCGCACCGGACAAGGACAGCTGGGAAGCGGTCCGCCGCGAAATTTTCGGGATCAGCTGATCGTTCCGGCCTTGCGGGCCGCGTCCAGTATCAGGCTTTCCAGCTTTTTCGACTGGATGTTCAGATTGAACTTTTCCATGGCGCGGGCGCGGCCTTTTTCGCCCATAGCGCGGGTCGCGGCAGGATCGGACATGAGTTTCGTCAGCCGGTCTGCGAGCGCGTCGGCGTCACGTTCTTCCACCAGATAGCCTGTCTCACCATCCACGACGCATTCGGGAATGCCGGCATGTGCGGTGGCCGCAAGTGCGCAGCCTGCAAACATCGCTTCCATACAGACCATTGGCAGGCCTTCGGCGTCGCCGGAGGGGGCTCGGTTAGACGGTACACAGGCAATGGCGGCTTCTTCGAAGTGGCGCGGCATCTCATCGGCCGGAATCCAGCCTGGCAGTTCGGCTTTGACGCCAGCGGCCTCGAGGAGCGGTAGAAGCTTTGGCTTCAGCTCACCATCGCCCAGCAGGCGGATGCGCCAGTTGCTCAGGATTGCAGGATCAATCTTTGTGAGCGCGCGGATGAGGGTTTCAATGCCCTTTTTCTCCATCCAGCGACCAGCGAAGAGGAGCACGTTCTCCTTCTCACCCGGCGTGAATTTTTCAGGGTCTACGCCATTATACTGGACAGTCATTTTCTCGTCCGGCGCGCCCTTGGCCAGAAGCTCACGGCGAATAAAATCGGAGACGGGCAATAGAAGAGCTGCCTCATCCCAGAGCGCCTGACGACGACGGTTATAAACGCGCAGAAGACTGTCTTTTGTGTTGCTCGTCTTGGTCGCATCGCCGCCATGATAGGTCACGATGAGCGGTATGTTCAGCGCCCGCGCTATGGGCAGGGCATAGGCGCCGGATTTGCCGAAATTGGCGTGAATGGCGACCGGGTTGAAATGCGCCAGCGTCTCTCTCAGCTCGCGCCCGACAAGGCCGAGCTGTTTGAAGCCCGTTTCACCCAGCCCGCCATGAAACGCCCCAAGCTCCAGCGCCTCAAACCCTGGCGGTGTCGGCCCTTTGCGATCATGCCCGATGAAAAGCGGCTTCAGCGTTTCAAAGGCGTGATAGGCGCGGGGAATAAAGCTCTCCGATGGTGTGAAGAGCTTATCCGAATAGGAGAGGATGGTGTGAGTCATACGCGTTTCGAAATCATGAGAAATAAGCCCGCAAGCCCTGCGAGCGTCAGGCTAACCATTCCGGGAAATATCAGAAAAATGAGTTCAGCCCAATCGAGCCCTTTTCGGTCGCAATCGTGAAAGACCGACGGGTCAGACGCGAGAGGCAAAACGGAAACAAGGATGGCCGCAATGAGTGCGCCATATCCTAAGAGGCGTGTTCGTCGATCAGGTGACGTCTCGAATAGTACGAATATCAGAAATGGTGCAGCGAACAGCGCCGTGGTCGTGAGAAATTGCGATACTCTTTCGGGCAAAATTGCTGTGATCTGATCGCGCACCGACAAATCTGAGAGGCCCTGAGGTAGGCCCTCTCCCTGTGCGAGATTTGAAAAGCAAATCGCATGATCGGCAAAGCTTGCCGATAGCGCGAATGCGAGCATCAGCCCGCCGACCAGCGACAAAAAAATGCTGATCAGCGGAAAGCGCATTACTGCTTACTCAGCCATTGCTTCGATGGCTTCGGACACGGCAACGATGCGTTTGGCTTCTTCAAGGTGCAGAAGTTCGGTCATTTTGCCATTCACTTTAAGCACGCCTTTGCCCGCATTTTCAGGGTCGGCGAAGGCCGCGATGACCGCGTGAGCCTGTTCGACTTCTGCCGGTGACGGCGCGAAGACTTCGTTTGCCGTTTCGACCTGCGACGGGTGAATGAGGGTTTTGCCATCAAAGCCCATAGCAGCGCCTTCTTCGCATTCCGCGCGCAGGCCGTGCTCGTCTTTAATGTCGTTGAACACGCCATCAATCGCGACGATGTCGTAAGCGCGCGCGGCGAGCATGGACATGGAGAGGGCCGTGCCGAACGCCAGCTGACGGTTCGGCTTGGCAGATGCGCGAAGCTCTTTAGCAAGGTCGTTCGTGCCCATGACGAAGGTTGTCAGGCGTGTGCGGCCAACGGCTTCGGCAATATCCTGAATTTGCAGGATAGCTTTTGGCATCTCAATCATGACCCAGAGCTGCATGTCAGCTGGGGCGCCAGCGCGTGTCATTGCGTCGTCGAGGCGGTCAATATCGCCGCCATCAATGACTTTCGGAGCGAGGATGGCGTCAGGGCCAGCTTCAACAGCGGCTTTCAGGTCATCAAGGCCCCATTCCGTGTCGAGGCCATTAATGCGAATGCAGATTTCGCGCTGGCCATAGCCGCCTGCTTTTGCTGCAGCGCATACATTTGCGCGCGCTTCTTCTTTGGCGTCCGGCGCAACGGCATCTTCAAGGTCGAAGATGAGCGAGTCGGCTGGAAGCGCCTTGGCTTTCTCCAGTGCACGTGTGTTTGCACCCGGCATGTAGAGAACCGAACGGCGTGGGCGGTGAGCTGAACTTGTCATGTGCGTATATTCCCCGATGTCTTGTTTTCGCATTGTCTGTGCCGCATTGCAGCAAAGATTTCAATCACCTCACGCGATAGAGACTTGGAAGCGCGTTGTAAGCAGGCCATTCTGCCGCGATGAAACGCGTGTTTATGATCTCTTCTTTTGTGGCCGGATCGAATGTCGGCGGCAGCCTCGCGATGAAGGTGTTGCCGCTGCTCGGTTGTGAGCTGTCCTTGCTGCCAACGACTATGCTCGGGCGGCATCCGGGCTGGGGCGCGCCAGGTGGCGGCGCTGTAACCGATGAGATGTTCTCAGGCATGGCCGAAGGGCTGGTGGCTAACCGCGTGATCGAGAATGCTGATTGCATTGTGACAGGCTATTTCGCCAGCGCGGCGCAGGTCAGCGAAGCGGTGCGTCTCATCGCGGCCCATAAAACCGATGGCACGCCAGTGATCGTCGACGCTGTTATGGGCGATTTTGCCAAAGGCCTCTATGTGAAAGAGGACGTGGCTGCCGCCATTGTGAGCGAGCTTCTGCCTCTGGCCGATATTATCAAATCCAATGCGTGGGAGTTCTGGGAGATCGAACGTCGAAAAGGGCGCGTTGATACGATACCCGCAGCGGCACGCGAGGCAGGCGCCATTAAATCGCAACTTGCCGGAGACGGCAGGCTGTCTGGCTTGCAGTTCGTGAGCTCTGTGGAGCAGCGCGAAGAGATCGGGCTTCTCGGGGTGTCTGAACAAGGTGCTTTCTGGTCTGGTCATGCGCGGGCCAATGGTGAGCATGTGCCGAACGGCTTTGGTGATTTTCTGACGGTGCTTCTGGCCCGGGACGCGGTGGGCGGTCTCAAGCCGGTGCAGAAGATGCTCTTTAATGAAATGACGGTCTTTGCTCCGGTGTTCGACGCACATGATTTCTCTGAACCGTCGGAGTTTGATGTTGGTGTGTTGCCGAAGGCGCTCGGCAAGCCAACGCCGGCGCGCGTTATTCCGCTTTGACATGAATGCCACAGCTCATTTGTTCTTAACCCGCCGGATGTAACCGTAACTTGAGGTGATGCGGTGAGGCATGGTTAACTCAGCGCAGTTGGATAAGGTTTGATCAAATGGCACAGAAAACGGCTCTGCGCGTAACTCTGGCAGCAATGGCTGCGTTCTCTCTTTCTGGATGCATCGCGACGACTGCGGTCGGTCTAGCGGCTGAAACGGTGGAAGCAGGTGTAGAAATCACGGGCGCGGTTATCGGTACGAGCGTTGATCTTGTTACCACCAGCGAAGAAGAGCGTGAGCGCGACCGCGACTAGCTCTCTACCGGCCTGCCTCTCCTCAGGTGAAATCTTCGTCATTAGGTAAATGCGCCCGATCATGGCATGATGGGGCGTCCCCGATGACTTTAGGAGGAGGTAGGACCCATGAAACATATTCTTCTGGCTGCTGCAGCGCTCGCACTTGCGCCCATCGCTCAGGCCGGCGAAATTCACATCTCATTCTCCGAAGAGCTCAACGAAAAAATCGCCGACGATTATGGCGAGCGTGAGCGCGAACGTCTGGTCGATGAACTGACCGAAGATCTGATGCGCGAATTCGCGCCGATCCTGAGCTCGGTTGGCGACGTGAATGTCGTGATCGAGGATGCGCGCCCGAACCGGCCAACCTTCGAGCAAATGACTGAACAGTCTCTGTCTTTCGAGAGCATCAGCATTGGCGGCGCCGAAATGACTGGCGAAGTCTTCAGCCTGTCAGGTGAGCTGATCGCGTCTGAAGAGTACGACTATTTCAGCCATGACATCACTGATTCAGTTGGCCGCGCGACATGGTCTGACGCACGCCGCGCATTCAGCCGTTTCGCGACTCGTTTCGTCGATACGACTGAGGAAGCGATGAGCGCTTCGTCTACTGATGAAGTTGGTCGCTAAGCCCGCTTAGCTTTCCCCGTCGAGCCTCAACGTGCATGTCTCGGAGAGGCTTGGTCGGGACACACTCACGCGCGTCAGGCGCGGCAGGTCTTCTGCAACACGCTCTGCAATCCAGACACACAGACGCTCAAGCGTTGGAAGTTCCAGACCCCGAATCTCATTCAGGTAAGAGTGATCCAGCTCGCCTGTGACTTTCGCCAGCACGTCGCCTAGCTGGGCAAAGTCGGCGACCCAGTCTTCACCCTGTTTCACAACACCAGATACACCGATCTCGACACGGAATGAGTGTCCGTGCAGCTTGCCATAAGGATGGTCAGGATCCTTTGGCGCGAGATGGTGAGCCGCTTCAAAATTACCTGCGCGCGTCACTTCGAAAGTGCGCCCGGCAAGGCTTGGCTTTGCGGCGCCGGTGTCAGTTACCGGCTTGGTTGGGTTCGACGTCACGTCTTTAATCCAGTTTGCAGTCTGTCAGGCGAGGCCTGTCGTATCTTCCGGGCATCCGGCAGCCTGCCAGACATCCCATCCATTGGCGCGCAGTTCACAGGCTGGACAGGTTCCACATCCATAGCCCCAGTCATGCCGCGCCGAGCGGTCGCCCAGATAACAGGTATGAGTATGTTCGACAATAAGCTCGACCAGGTCATTTCCGCCCAGCGCTTTGGCCATGGCAAATGTATCGGCTTTTGTTTTGTACATGAGGGGTGTGTCGACGCGGAAATCCCGCTCCATGCCGAGCGCTAGGGCCTGTTGTTGTGCGTCCAGTGTTGTGCGGCGGCAATCAGGATATCCGGAGTAATCTGTTTCACACATACCGCCGACAAGAATGTCTGCATTCCGGCGCCACGCCACAGCGCTCGCCAGCGTGAGGAAGATAAGGTTCCTGCCCGGCACAAAGGTGGACGGCAGGCCCTGTTCGGACATGGTGATTTCAGCCTCGCTGGTGAGCGACGTCTCTGAAATCTGGCCGAGGACGCCAAGGTCCAGAAGGGCGTCATCGCCCAGATGGCCGGTTTCCACCGTATCGCAGTCTCGCATCGCCTTCAGAACATGCTGGCGACACTCCAGTTCGATTCGATGGCGCTGGCCGTAATCGAAGCCGACTGTCGAAACATGGTTAAAATTCTTGAGCGCCCAGGCAAGGCAAACAGTGGAGTCCTGTCCACCGGAAAACAAAACGACTGCGGCTGACTGGGTCATGAAAACACCGTGTTGGCTGGAGGGTTACGGAAAGGAAGCGGGTATGTCTCTTTAACTGGATTTTCGACAGTTGAAGTTCTCGTTCGCGTTAACTTTGCCTTCATTGACATTTTTGTGAGTTGGGCGTTGTCTGTCTTTATCTCGTCTGCGTTGGCAACTTCGCAGGCACTGTAGTTGCCCCGACTAAAAATAAATGAGGGCGACACATGATTAGGGAGGAGATCAGGCATGAGTCTCAGATCACAGGTAAAGTGCGCGCTTTTTTTAGGCGCTTCAGTATTCGCGTATACATCAGTTGCGGGGACAGCAACAGCGCAGGAAAGTGAACGTCGCTATCAGACGATCACGGTGACTACCCAGAAAACAGCAGAATCCATTCAGGACGTTCCGATCGCCGTTTCGGCTTTTAACGAAGAGGCGCTGGACAGGCTTCAGCTTGCCGGTGGTCCGGACCTTGTTCGAACCATTCCGAACGTGACCTTCACCAAAGGCAATTTCACAGGCGCAAACTTCCGTATTCGCGGTGTTGGTTCTGACCTTGTGGCGACATCCGGCGATAGCGGTGTGGGCGTTCACCAGAACGATGTGCCGCTCACTGCGAACCGTCTTTTTGAATCTGAATTCTATGACGTGGAGCGCGTGGAGACACTTCGTGGCCCGCAGGGCACGCTCTATGGGCGGAACGCGACGGGCGGCGTTGTGAATGTGATCACGGCGAAACCAGTGCTCGAAGAATGGCAGGGCCATCTTCAGGTGACGATGGGCAATTATGCGACGCTGCGCGCTGAAGGCATGATCAACATTCCGATCGGCGAGACAGCAGCGCTTCGGGTCGCGGGGGCGCACCTTGAGCGGGACGGTTTTGCCACCAACACGGTGACTGGGAATGATATTGACGACCGTGACATCAACTCCATTCGTGCAACGCTTGCCTGGGAACCGACTGACAGTCTGCGCGGCTATTTCATGTATGAGAATTTCGTAGAGGACGATACGCGTCTGCGTTCGGGCAAACAGCTCTGCGATCAGGACCCGTTCATGACGTCCTATGCGGGCATTCCAATTGGTCAGGCCGATCAGATTTATACATCTATTGGCTGTCAGGAAGCGCCGCTCAGCGAGTCATATGATCGTCTGAATACAGCTGCCTCGCTTGGTGGTGGTCTTGCGATTACAGCAGGCCTTCTGAACGGGAATGCGGCAACCGATCCGCTCAACCCTAATCTGCGTGAGATTGAGTCCTTCATCGACCCTGACTATCGCGCCGATCAGACGCTTTATACATGGCAGGCGGAGTATGACCTCTCGGATAGCCTGACGCTGACCTATCTGGGTAGCCATAACGAGTCGAATATCGTTTCGGAAGAAGACTATAACAAGCTCATTCCTTCGATCGATTACAACACGAATGCAGGCTTTGGCCTTGTGAATCTGGTCGGTGATCCGCTGACAGCGGAGTTCCTCTACCAGACGCTCTTCCCGGGCGGCACGGTTACGGACCCGCAGCTTGGTGTTGCGAATTCTCTTCGCAGCTATGACTTGTCAGGTAGCGAGACGTCTCAGACAACACACGAGCTGCGTTTGCAGTCTGATTTTGATGGCCGTTTCAACTTTAACCTCGGCGCCATCATGGTGGACTTCGAGGCAAACGAAGCCGAAACAATTCCGGCAAGCTATTACGTGTTCTCCAACTCTCTGAGCGCGGTTGCCCAGCTGAACAACGCACTTGGCGGCGCGGTCTTCGGTGGTCCGACACCGCTTGATACGTCCGGCGATGGTCAGGGTTCGGTTCTGAGCAATCTGGATGCGACAGGTCGCAACTATTACCGCTCTATTTCGCCATATGACCTCAGCTCGTTTGCTGTGTTCGGTGAGAGCTATATCGACCTGATGGATAATCTCCAGCTGACAGTCGGGCTTCGCTACACAAGTGATGAGAAGACGCAGGAAAACATCGCGCAGTACTTCTTTACGCCTACAACTGTGATCTCCGACCCGTTCGAGCCAACACCAACTGCAGAAGAGCCGGATGGCATCTACGTACGTGAGTTTGAAGAAGTGACGGGCCGTATCGGTCTCGACTGGTCACCTGACTTCGACTTCACAGATGATACGCTGATCTATGCCTTCTATTCCCGCGGCTATAAGGGCGGCGGCATCAACCCGCCTCAGCCATCCGGAAACCAGAGCGCATTCCCGCAAGTCTTCGATCCGGAGTTCGTGAACTCTTACGAGATCGGCACGAAGAACACCCTCATGGATGGGGCGCTGCAGCTGAACGCGACAGCCTTCTATTATGACTATGAGGGTTATCAGATGACGCAGATCGTCAACCGGACATCTGCGAACTTCAACATCGATGCTGAAATTCAGGGTTTCGAACTTGAGACAATGTGGAATGTCACGGATAACTTTATCCTGGCGGCAAACCTCGGTCTTCTCGATACAGAAATCCAGAATTCTTCAGCGATTGACGTTCTGAACCGCACCAATGGCGACCAGAATTTCGTCGTGATCAAAAATCCGCAGACATACTCTAACTGTGTGGTGTCTGCGGCTGGTTATGCGACCATTCTCGGCGCTATTCAGGCAGGTGCACTGGCACCGGGCTCAACGGGCGGCCTCTGCCTTGGCAGCTTTGTCGGCCTGGAGGGCGTGTTCAACCCGCTGCTGCCAGCTGGTGCCTTCACACCGTTTGAGGGCTTCGAAGCGGACCTCTCCGGCAACGAGCTGCCGGGCACACCTGACATGACCCTGAATATCAGCGGCGAATACATCGTGGATGATATTTTCCAGGGTTGGGATGCCAGCTTCCGCGGTGACTATTATTACCAGGGCGAGACATTCTCTCGCGTCTGGAATACCGGTCACGACCGTCTGGACAGCTGGGACAACGTGAATTTGTCCGTACGTTTCACCAATGATGACATGGGTGTTTACGTTGAGCTGTTCGGCAAGAACGTGATGGACGAAGAAGTCATTACAGGTAGCTACCTGACCGATGACTCGTCCGGTCTGTTCACTAACGTGTTTCTCACAGAACCACGCACATACGGTATTACCGTCGCGCGGACCTGGTAGAGGTTTGAGCTAGGGGGGAAAGCGCTGAAGATAACGGCGCTCCTACGGGGAGGGGGGAAGCAACTGCTTCCCCCTTTTTCGTTTCTGAGAGTGTTACTCTTCCGGCGTCAGGATCGCGTCGCGCGCAACGTCTTCCTCGCTCTCATAAAAGATACCGCCATAGCCGGTTTCAGCTTCGAAACGGTCGGGCTTTTGCGCCTCGGACGATGTCATGACAAGGCTTTCCTGTTCCATCAGAGAATAGATTTCAGGGTGTGTCGTCGCAGGCTCGAACACTTCGTAAAACGGTTCGGGCTTTGTATCGGTTCCGGCGTCCGCGCTCTCAGCATTATCCATTGAGGCTTTGTCCGGGCGTGGGGCTGGTTCGGCAGAGATCGTCTCTGCAGTCAGGAACATATCCTTGGTAATAGCAGAGACCGGTTCGAGCAGCGCTTCCGTATCGCGGGCCTGAAGGCTGTCTGTCTCCACATGGGCAAGGCCTTCACCGTTCAGGTGAGCCAGCTGCATTTCGTTGAGCTGCGCTACAGCCTCCGGGCCTGATACATCCGCGTGTGCGGGCAGAGTAGAAAGAGCAAGCGCTGAGACAGCGCAGGTCATGAGCGTTTTCATAATGCTGTCCTTTCTGTTTGTTTCATCGATGACGTGAGAACGGGTTGAGACGCGCAAGGTTTCGAAAATAACGCAGAATTCATCTGGCATGCGGGCGCGCAGAGCAGGACCCGGCGCGCCGCGTCTTGCTGTTAGCCCTCCGATTTCTCAGCGTCAGCAGGCTCGTTTTGCGATGTGTCTGTCTGTTGAAGCTGCTGCTCGGCCTTTGCCAGAATAGCTGCTTTATCCAGTGCATTCACGGATGCCTCAATGGCAGTTTCTACAACTGACTTTTCCGTCGTGCCGTCTTCAGGCGCGTCGCTTTGGGCGAAGGCCGGTGCACAGGCAAGAGCCATGGCAGAAACGAATGTCGTGATGAGTTTGGTCATAACAGTTTCCTTTCCTTCCAGTCTGACACTCACTGACAAAGAGGCGACGGTCTCGCCGGTCAGGAAACGTCATCCGGACCAGCAAAGGAACGAAACGCCTCGTGCGGAGCAGGGCTCCGGAATTGCAATTTAGGAGCGCTCCCTTTTTCTGCAAGATGGGCTAGATTGCGCGCAAAGGGAGATTCTTATGTCCAATAAATTGCTGACCACCAGCGCGCTCACACTGGCTTTGCTTATGGGTGCCTGCGCCGCAGAAGACACGGGCCCCGCGCCAACCGAAGACGTTACATCTGCAACGAGCTATGAGCTTGAACTTGTCGCTGAAGGTTTTGACATGCCATGGGGCGTCGCTTTCCTGCCGGAAGGCGGCATGCTTGTATCTGAACGTGATGGGCGTGTGAGCTATGTAGCTCCGGGGGCGACGTCAGGCGTTGAGATTGCCAATGCACCGGACGCGTTTGTCGCCGGTCAGGGCGGCATGTTTGATGTCGTGCTTGATCTCGATTTTGCATCAAACCGCATTGTCTATGTCAGCTATGCCAAAGGCTCTGCCGAAGCGAACGGTACAGCCGTTTATCGCGCGCGCCTCAGCGAAGATGGTCTGACGTTTGAAGACGGCGCCGACATTTTCGTGGTCAATGATATGCGCGCAACACCTGCGCACTATGGCGGGCGCATGCTTCCTCTGCCGGATGGTACGTTGATCCTCACATTGGGTGAGGGCTTCCGCTATATGCAGGATGCGCAGGACCCGATGAGCGATCTCGGTACGATTGTGCGGATGAACCCTGATGGTTCGGTCCCACCCGACAACCCGTTTGCTGATGGCGTAGATGGCCTGCCGCATGTCTGGTCTTACGGGCACCGCAACGTTCAGGGTATCGTCTTCGACGAAGACACGGGCCGCATGTACTCGATGGAACATGGCCCGATGGGCGGCGATGAGATCAATATCGAAATTGCCGGTGCGAATTATGGCTGGCCAGCCATTACCTATGGTGTGAACTATGACGGTTCGATCATCACAACGCAGACCGAAGCGCCTGGCATGGAACAGCCTATGCTGGTCTGGGTGCCATCCATCGCGCCGGGCGGTCTGGAGCTTTACACCGGTGATGTCTATCCGGACTGGAAGGGTGATCTCTTCGCAGCAGCTCTGGCCGGATCAAAAGTCCAGCGCGTCGATCTGAACGAGGCAGGTGAGGTCATAGGTGAAGAAGCATTGTTCGAAGAGTTTGGCGCGCGCTTCCGACAGATAGTGCAGGGCCCTGACGGGTATCTCTATGTCACAACAGATGAGATTGATGGCGGTGTTTACCGGATCGTCCCAAGCGAATAACCCGGCATCCATCAGCGGCACAAAAAAAGATCCCGGGACATTGTCCCGGGATTTTAGTTCTGAGCGTTCGGCTATTTATCAACGCCGAAGGTTGAGTGGTCGCCGTCGACCAATTCCTGAATCAGGGAATGCTTGAAGTGCTTGAGCGGTTTGATGATCTCAGCGTTATCGCCATAGAGGTCTTTCGACATGCTCTCGACGTGCATGACGAGCATCAACAGCGCGCGTTCTTCATCCTGACGTTCTAGTTCCCGCAAACCCGACATCGTGTCCCTTACCGTGTTTAACCCGATAAATGCCGTAATTTCAGCGTACTTGTCCTGATGATAAGCTGATGATTTCCTGATTATTCTCTGGGAAGAGGTGTGATATGGTCATTTTGACCAATTGACGGGGGCGCCGATATTTCGGAAACCTCACAACCGATTTTAGAAAACGATTTGAGTTCTATTTGATATGAGTGAACTGCGTAAGCCACCCATGCTTGCCTCGACAAGGCTCGGTGATGTGATCATCGACTTTGCGAACTATAGACTCATCTCGAATAAAAAACAATCTAAAATAGAGCCGCGCGTCATGGCGGTGCTACAAGTACTGCTGGATAATGCTGGTGAGGCGGTTTCGCGGGACACGTTTATCGACGAAGTCTGGGACGGAAACGCGCTGAGTGACGATGCGTTAAATCGTACAATTTCAATTTTGAGACGTGAGTTGCGTGCCTTCGGATATGATGGCCTCGTAAAAACCATTCCTAAGCGTGGGTATCGTCTCGACTATCCGGATCAGGCTGCGCCCGGGGATGATGAGGCGATCAGTGATGATGCTGCGTCTGAACCAAGTAAATACCGGGCTGCCATTCTTGGCGGGATTGCGGCGTGCCTGGTCGCGGTAATTGGCGGGGCAGCTTTCTGGTTCAGTGGATCATCCAGCTCGGCTCTCGCAGGCGAGACGGACCTGCCGTACCATGGTGAAATCAGCCGGGTGAATATCCGAAGCGCATTTCATGAGCTCCAGACACGCGGCATGCCGACAGATATCGCTGTTGAGGCGCTGGTTCGTACGCAGAGTTATGATGCTGCGATAGAAGAGCTGAACGCCAATCGTGACAGTGTGATCGCGACGTTGTCTCCGCAAGAGTATATCGGCTATTTGCACCAGCTTGGCGCGCTTGCCTTTGACCGAAATCTGGAGCTAGCGGTTTCGGCGTACCGGCAGATTGTGCAGCTCTCACCTGAAGACACATTGGCGCTGACCCAGCTTGCGCGGCTCTATTATGCCAACGGCGAAATGGAGCTGGCGCAGAGCTATATTACGCGCGCTGAAGCGACAGAGTTTGGTTCCGAACGAGAGCGTCTCGCGGTGGCGATGAATGCTGCGATTATCACCCAGCCGCCGCTGCAGGGAAGAATTGATGCGCTTCGGGCGGTTGAGGCTGAGGCCGAAGCTCTTGGTGAAAGCGAAATCTGGGCGCGGACAGAGAGCTTTCTGGTCAATTATGAATGGCTTCAAGCGTCCCAGACCGACGACTTTCAGGATGAAGACTATGCTGCCTGGATCGCACGTCTGGAAGTAGTTCGTGATGCGCAAATGGCGCTTGGATTGCAGCATGAAGTGCTTCGCACGCGTTGCCAGATTGCACTCATGATCAGTGCGGCCGGAGACCGGCGCGGCGCGATTGCCGAGTATGAAGAGATCCTCGAACTAGAGGTCGATTTGATGCGTCCTCACCAGATGCATGTCATCCTGTCCAATCTTGCGCTGCTCCATATGGAGCTTGATGAGCTTGAGGACGCAAAGATGTACAACGATCTTGCGCTCCGGTCGCTCCGGAATGCCAATCTCAATGGTGAACTGACGCACAACTGGTATCTGGCCGCGCAAATCGCTGATGCGTCTGACGACCGTGAAACGGCCTGCTCTTATATGTCGACAGCGCTTCAGGCGGCATTGCCTGATCCCGGCCACGACTATTTGCGCACCTATGCCCGCGAACTCTCATGCGAGGCCGCTGGCTAGCTCGCCTGATTGGTGAAAATTCACCGGTTGCATATTCATAATTCTTAACGTGATGGGCCGATAATTCGCGCATCAGAAGAGTTTCGCGGGGACAGCCCGACGAGCCGTTGAGGATGAACGATGAAAACCATTTTACTTGCTGGTGCAGCGCTCCTGGCGGCACCTTTCGCCATGGCGCAAAGCCATAACGCTCACTGGGAATATGAAGGCGATCACGGGCCTGACCATTGGGCGCAGATTTCACATGACTATGCAAGCTGTGCCGGTGCGGAGCAGTCGCCGATCGATCTGAACGGCTATGCTATCAATGCCGCAATCAACCCGCCTGCCATTTACTGGCGTAATGCACGGGTGACGGACGCGCAGAATAACGGTCACACATTTCAGGTGAACCTCGATAACGCGGGCAAAATTGTTGTCGACGGCGTCGATTACAATTTCCTGCAGTTCCACTTCCATTCCGGTTCCGAGCACACGCTGGACGGCCGCCGCTATCCGCTGGAAGTCCACCTTGTCCACGCATCTGATGATGGCCGTCTTGCGGTTATCGGCATCATGTTCGCACGTGGCGAGCATAACCCGCTACTGGATGATCTTATCAATGTCATTCCAGGCAGTGTTGGTCATTCGCAGCCGGTGATGAGCATCAATCTGAACGACTTCCTGCCGGATGACTGGCATTCCTATCGCTATGAAGGCTCTCTCACCACGCCGCCATGTAGCGAGATTGTGGACTGGACGGTCTTCGAAACGCCGATCACAGCGTCAGCCGACCAGCTCGCTGTATTTGAAACGATCTTCCCGCATTCCTACCGTCCGGTTCAGGAGCGTGGTCGTCGTTTCGTGCTGCGTACGAACTAAAAACCGCGCGGGTGCGTGCATCTCGCCTTATGGAGACTTCGCTCATTCGGGAAATGTGCTAACTTTTTCGAATGAGCGATGAGTCTAAAATCATTATCGAACAGATGGCGGCGCTGGGGCAGGAGTCCCGGTTTCGCGTGTTTCGCCATCTTATGACGGCAGGTCCAGACGGCATATCGGCTGGCACGCTCGCTGAGGCGATGGGTATTCGCCCAAACACTTTATCTACCCATCTTGGAATCCTGTCTCGCTGTGAGCTGATCCGTGCGCGCCGGGACGGGCGTACTCTTTACTATTCTGCAAATATTGAAGGCGTGCGGGATATGCTGGCAGGGATTGTCGCAGATTGCTGCAACGGACATCCCGAAGTGTGTGGCGTGATCGATGACGTCCGGGTGTGCTCATAAATTCTATAATTCGAGAAACGTTGAATTATTATTCTGATGCGTTAAACGGGTCCGGAACATAGTCTCCGGAGCTTCGATATGAGTATTTTTCGCGCCGCAATGATGACGGGTCTGTTCGCATTGTCTTCGCTTGAGGCATTCGCGTTCGATGGCCTGCCAGAATGGTTGTCCTTACAGGGGGAAAGCCGCGTGCGATATGAGACGCTGGACAATCAGTTCCGCGCCAATCGTGACGGCAGTGATCAGCTCTTGCTCTTTCGCAGCCTGCTGCAGGTTGAAGCAGATTTGGGCGATGTGAACCTTGGTTTCGAGCTTCAGGACAGCCGGACATCTCTCGGAGATGATGGTACGCCGCTCTCCTCCTCAATCGCGAACCCGCTCGACTTTCTGCAGATTTACGCGGAGTTTGAAAACCTGCCGGGCTTGCTTGGTGAAGCGTCCTCAAGCGTTGCCACATTCGGACGACAGACCGTTTCGATCGGCTCCAAGCGACAGATTGAGCGTGTTGATTTCGCCAACGTGATCAAGAGCTATACTGGCCTCTACGCTGTCAGCACGCATGAGCGCGGCGATGAGCTTCATCTCATGTATGTCGTGCCGACCGCGCGCTTTCCGAATACGCGCCCAGATCTGGATGATAACGCGCTCTCTGGCGACGAAGAGCAGTGGGGGCGTCGCATCTGGGCGGTTCATTATCGCCGCGCCGATATTCTGCCCACGCTCGCCCCCGGTCTCTGGGGGGAGGTGTTTGTATATGGCCTTGAAGAAGAGGACACAGACAGTTTCCAGACACCGGACAGGTCTTATGTCTCGCCGGGATTTCGTCTCTACCGTGCGCCAGAGGTGGGGCAGTGGGACATAGATTGGGAAAGTGCGCTCCGTCAAGGCACACGCTACGCTTCATCTTCACCGACTGACACTCAGAGCCTGGATGTTGACGCATCCATGACCTTCTTCGCGTTCGGCTATACGTTTGATGCGCCGCTGCGGCCTCGACTGGCCTTTGAATACTATTACGCCAGCGGCGATGATGACCCGAATGACCTCAGCTATGATCAGCACGAGCGACTGTTTGGATCGCGCCGTTCGGATCTGAACAACACGTCGATACATGGCCCTTTGACACCCGCAAATCTGAATGCGCCCGGTTTTCGGGTTGAAGTGGAGTCCGATCATGGCTGGGATGCGCGCTTTTATTACCATACGGCGCATCTTGCATCCTCGCGCGACCGCTGGGTGATTGCACGCTTGCAGGACCCGACTGGTCAGTCAGGTGATTTCCTGGGGCATGTTCTGGACAGTCGAGCGCGCTACTGGCTCGTTGAGGACAGCGTACGTCTGGAGCTTGGGGCCTCGGCCTTTATTCCCGGTGAGTTTCCGGACAATGTGGTCGGTGGAAACAGCGATACTACGCTGTTCAGCTATGCCCAGATGACATTCAGCTTTTAACCTCTATTCGAGGCCGCGGCGGCTCATCAGGGCCGCCGTGAGCGTGCCCTCATCAAGGTGATCCAGCTCACCGCCCATTGGGACGCCCTGTGCAAGACGGGTGATCTGGATGCCAAGACTTTCCAGCCTGTCAGAGAGATAATGCGCGGTCGTCTGGCCATCGACGGTCGCTGACAGCGCGATAATCACTTCCGTCACATCCGGTGAGGAGGCGCGCGCGATCAGGCTATCTATGTTCAGGTTTTCAGGGCCGACGCCATCAAGCGCGGAAAGTACCCCGCCGAGAATATGGTATCGGCCTTTAAAGGCCGCCGCGCGTTCCAGCGCCCAGAGGTCTGGTACATCCTGCACAACGCAAATGACGCTGAGGTCGCGGTTTGGCGCAGAGCACACCGTGCACGGATCGACGGTATCAAACGTGCCGCAAACTGAGCATTTGGTGATCGCTTTACCCGCTTCAGCCAGCGCATCAGCCAGCGGCGCAAGCAGTGTGTCCGGCCGTTTCAACAGATGCAGCGCCACACGGCGCGCTGAACGCGGGCCGAGGCCGGGAAGTTTGCCGATAAGGTCTATGACCCGCTGCAGTTCCGGGCCGATCAGGTTTTTGGACATGCGATAATTTCTTTATTCGCGTCTAGTTGCTCAGATTCGTGGCGCTTTGCACCGTGCTTTATGAGGCCCAGTCGGCCAGCCACTCAGTGAACGGCTTGCCGGTTGAGGTTAGCTGGTCGGTATCTTTGGCCGGATCATAGTTGAAGACAATCGCTTCAGGCGACTGGCAATCAATGCAGACATATACGCCGCAGCCTTGATGGCAGATTGGCAGAAGATAGTCCGGCAGTTCTGCCTCACCGAGTTCTTCATCATCGCCCGGCGCGCGCAGCCATTCATAAACCTCAATAGCATCGCGGCCATTATCATCGGCCCAGCCACCCGAAAGACCGAGCAGCCCGAAATACGGACCGAACCCGCCATTGCCGACCTGCTGATAGAGGTTTACCAGCACGAATGGCACAGGAAAGGCGAGGCGCTCGTTTGCAGCCTCGATCTGTTTGTCGTTCAAGCGTTTCTGAAGGTGCAGAGGTGACTGGCTGAGGCGGCGTATCTTCGCCTTCACCAGATCAACGACTTCATTGACTGCGGTATCGCTCATTCAGTGGCTGCCTAGAACGGCATTTTGAAGCCAGGCAGCATGCCGCCCAGTCCGGACGTTGCTTCCTGCATAGCTTTTTCGAGCTCTTCATCGAGACGCTTGCGGGCATCTGCGTGCGCCGCCTTGATGAGGTCTTCAATGATTTCAGCTTCGTCGCCCATCAGCGCCGGATCGATAGACAGATCGACCAGTTCGCCTTTGCCCTTCAGGGTAACGCGCACCATGCCGCCGCCAGCAACGCCGTCAGCTGTGACGTTCTCAGCTTTCTCTTGAGCTTCCTGCATCTTGGCTTGCATTTCCTGCGCCTGACGCATGATTTTGCTCATATCACCGAGGCCTTTCATCGGCTTTCCTTTCTGGTCTGTTGCGGCGAGGAGAAGTCCAGACGGACGATTTTCTCTTCGCCTTCTTCCGCTTCCGGAGGTGTGACAACGTCGAGCACTTCCGATCCCGGAATGCGTTTAATGAGTTCGGAGAGGAAGTCGTCATGCATTGCATCGGCAATGCGTTCCTGACGCTCACGCTCCTTGCGTTCTATTACGGTTTCTTCCTGCGAGCGGATTTGTTCGATACGCCAGTCCGCGCCCGTTTCGTCGTTCAGGAAGCGCTGCACATTGGCGATCAGATTTTGGGATGCGCCGCGTTCCATCTGCACGGAGAGGAAGCCGAAACGGACCTCGCCCGGGCGCATGAAACGTTCCATCTCATACATGAGATCGGCCCGCTTACGCGATTCCATGAGGCTCAGAATTCCGTCAAAGCTAGCGGGCTGCCCCATTGAAGTGACGCCCGCTTCGTCATTTTTTGACGGCGGAGCTCCGCTATCGGGTGGGGCTGCGCCATGCTGAGCAGCGAGGATCGCTTTCAGCGCCTCTTCCGGTGGCGGTACATGTGCAGCAGCGGCCATCTGGATAAGGGTCATCTCAACCGCTGTCGCCGCATTCGGTGCGATCTGAGCTGTCTCGAACCCTTTCATCAGGATTTGCCAGAGGCGGGTGGATTGCGCAGGCGTCAACTTCGCTGCAATCTCTTTGGTGAGGCGCGTCCACTCGGCAGGGCCGCTCGCCTGATAGGCTTCGCCCAGCACGTTGGCGCGGCTGACTTCAACGGCAAGCTCGATCAGATCTTTCAGAATGGTAAGCGGATCGCCGCCTGCATGGATCTGGCCTTCAAACTCGTCGAGCGCGGCCTTGTGCTCACCTTGCGCGGCATGCCCGAACAGCGTGAGCAGGCGCGAATGATCAGCAAGGCCCAACATATCGCGGACGTCTTCCGCCGGAACTTCAGCGCCTTCTGTGTTTGAGACAATCGCCTGATCAAGAATAGAGAGCGCATCGCGAACAGAGCCTTCTGCCGCGCGGGCAATAAGGGTCAGCCCCTCATCGGCGATCTTAACATTCTCTCGCGAGCAGATATTTGCCAGATGCTGGCTGAGGGTTTCAACGTCCAGACGGCGCAGGTCAAAACGCTGACAGCGCGATAGCACGGTGACCGGAACTTTGCGGATCTCTGTGGTCGCGAAGACGAATTTGACGTGCTCTGGCGGTTCTTCAAGCGTCTTCAGGAGGGCGTTAAACGCCGACTTGGAGAGCATGTGAACCTCGTCAATGATGAACACTTTATAGCGTGCGGAGACGGGGGTGTAGCGCGCGCCGTCCAGCAGCTCGCGCATGTCATCAACGCCGGTGCGTGACGCCGCATCAAGCTCCAGAACGTCCGGATGGCGACTGTTGATGATCGCCTCGCAGTGACGTCCCGGCGGGTCCATATCAAGGCTCGGCCCGCTGGCCGTGTCGGTTTCATAGTTCAGCGCACGCGCCAGAAGGCGAGCCGTCGTTGTTTTACCGATGCCGCGCACACCGGTCAGCATGAAGGCATGCGCAATCCGGCCTGTCTTGAAGGCATTGGACAGCGTCTTCACCATGCTCTCCTGACCGATCAGGTCAGAGAAGCGCTGCGGACGGTATTTGCGGGCGAGAACCAGATAGCCCGACTTATCCTTGCCTGACTCAGATGCTGCGGGCGCATCGCCAAACATGGACGGCGTCAGGTCATCTCGTTCTTCAGGTGGAAATTCGGACTCACTCATGCAGGTGACAATATAGCCGAGTTGCGTCGAGCGCGAGGGGGAAGAAACGATTTTCTGTGGTGTTCTGCACCATCTGCGTTGCGACGGCAGACATTACAGGGAAAGGTGTAGGATCAAGGCGTGCCAAATCACGACGCCGGAGAAAATAAATGACTGACTTTCTGCTGCTGGCCGTAATTTTTCTCGCCGCGGGCCTCGTTGCGGTTCCGATCGCGACCAAGCTCGGGCTTGGCTCTGTGCTCGGTTATCTGATTGCCGGCATTGTTATCAGTCCGGTGCTCAGTCTGCTGCATGTGGATGTCGTGTCGATCCAGCATTTTGCCGAGTTTGGCGTGGTCATCATGCTTTTCCTCATCGGGTTGGAGCTGGAACCAAAACGCCTTTGGGAAATGCGCGACCGGATTGTCGGCCTTGGCGGCGGGCAGGTGGTGATTACCGCGGCGGCGGTGTTCGCGATTGCCTGCGCCATGGGAATGAACTGGAAGTATGCGCTCGCCATTGGCTGTATCGCGGCGCTCTCATCGACGGCGATTGTGCTTCAGACGCTGAATGAAAAAGGCCTGATGCAAAGCGATGGCGGTCAGGCGAGCTTCTCCGTGCTTTTGTTTCAGGACATCGCCGTTATCCCGATGCTGGCGCTGCTGCCGCTACTGGCGTCACCTGAACTGGCGGCTGCGGCGCATGATGTGGGGCATGGGGCAGATGAAAGTCATGGCAGTTCGCTGAGCCTCGTTGCGGGGCTCGAGCCATGGCAGGCGACGCTTGTCTCGGTCGGTGCTATCGCAGCGGTCATTCTGGGAGGAAACTATCTGACGCGGCCTATCTTCCGCTTTGTGGCGGCGGCAAATCTGCGGGAGCTCTTCACCGCGTTCGCCCTGCTGCTCGTTATCGGTATCGCCCTTCTCATGACGCTTGTTGGCCTTTCACCTGCGCTGGGGACATTCCTTGCCGGTGTTGTCCTCGCCAACAGCGAGTATCGCCACGAGCTGGAAGCCGATATCGACCCGTTCCGGGGGCTGCTGCTCGGCCTCTTCTTCATGACCGTGGGCGCCGGTATCAATTTTGCGCTTCTGGCAGAACAGCCGCTTATGGTTGTTGGTCTGGCGGCCGGCTTCATGCTGCTGAAAGCCGTGATCCTGTTCGGGCTGAGCCTTGTCTTCAAGGTTCGCGGTGCGCAGGGCTGGCTGTTTGCATTGGGCCTCGCGCAGATCGGTGAGTTCGGCTTCGTGCTCCTGTCTCTGGCGACCAGCAGTTACATCCTTCCAGAGGCCATTGCAGAGCTTTTGCTGCTGTCCGTCGCGCTGTCCATGCTGGTGACGCCGCTTCTCTTTATCTTCCGCGAGCAGATTATCGCGCCGCTTTATGACCGGACACAAAAGCAAAGAGTGGCAGATGCGATTGATGAGAACAACGACATCATTATTGCAGGGCGTGGCCGTGTGGGCGGGATTGTCGACCGGCTCCTGCGCACGGCAGGCTTTTCAACGACTGTGATTGATTTCAATTCCCGGCATATCGATTTCGTTCGCAAGTTCGGCTTCAAGACTTATTTCGGGGACGCCACCCGTCCTGATCTTTTGCACGCGGCAGGCATTGAAACGGCAAAACTGATTGTGGTGGCAATCGATGATCAGGCGCAGATCAATGAAGTTGTGCGCCATGTCATAAAGCACCATCCGAATGTGCATGTGGTGGCTCGCGCGATTGACCGGACGCATGTGTACGAACTCTGGTCGCTCGGATGTCGCGACATTATCCGTGAAACCTATGACAGCTCGCTCCGCATGGGGCGCTCATCTTTTGAAGCGCTGGGCATAAGCCGGGAGGCGGCTCAGAAAATGACGGACGCGTTTGACGTGATCGACAAGCAACGCCTGCGAGAACAGGCGGGCGACTATGATGTAACAAAAGCGCCCTGGGAGAATGAAGAGTTCATCGCGCGTGTGCGGGAGTCCCTTGAGGACTGGGAAGCCGAACTCGGCACGGCCATGCAGTCCATCATGGAGAAGGACCTCGCTAAAGATTCAGATTGAAAAATTTGGGCTTACAACCTAATGTGGTTAACGTGTTCAGTGGGGAGAGAGCACAATGCCCGAATCTTTTAAAGCGTCCGTGCAGGACAATCATTGGCTGGGGACGAGCGCGGCCGATGCTGTCGAGGGAGAAGACTGGAACGCTTATCTCCAAAAGCGGTCCCTTCTGCGCGACGGTGAGAAGCTGGTCGGCATCCGCGCCTGGTTTGGCGAGCATCATCCCATGGATGATATGAAGGACGTGTATGTATCCTTCTATCTCGTGCAAGCGGACGAATGGGACAGCGTCAGTCAGAAAACCGAAGTGCCTGTCCGTGTGGTGCAGCTAGAAATCGAGCCATCCCAGTTCATCCGGCGGTTCAGACGGATGGAGATCGCATTGGGCGACGGGGCTCTCGATCTTTCAAATCGGGATTTCGACATCTCGGCATACTGACAATGTGTTGGAGAAGAGACTGGCACGACCCGAGAGAAACTCGTTAGGGCTGCTTCCTTCCGGACCTGACCCGGTTGGCGAGGCACTCGTCCGCGCCAGCCTCCGAGGGCTATATCGCGAACCCGACGCCCGATTGCAAGATGCTTTCATCAGATTTGATAGTCGAGCGGCTTTGAAGACGTCGAATTATCTTTGTCTTCGGCTTTGCTTGCGCATGCCGTATTGATCGTTTCCCAAAGCATTTTCGGGGTGATCGGCTTTTTCAGGTACAATTCCACCCCAAGCCGCTTGAGGCGTACAAGTGTCTCGTCCGGAATATCAGCCGAGACGACAATGGTCTGGATGTCTTTGTTCGGCGAGGATGAATTGCGTAACCGGGACAGCAATTCCGTTCCGTTCATTTCAGGCATGTTGAGGTCGAGAAGAAGAAGATCATACGCGTCTTCTTTCGCCTTTTTCAGGCAATCCTGGCCGCTGTCTGCGGTCGTGATGTCCATGTTCCAGCTTTTGAACAGGGTTTCGAGGTAGACCCGATTTGGCAGCCTGTCATCAACGGCAAGAACCCGCGTGGCGGCCTTGATGCTCTCTGCAGATTTTTGCATCAGCGCATCATCTTCCGGAGGCTCACTCAGCTCAACAGGCAGCGATACGAGGAAGGTCGTGCCTCGCGAACTCGTGCTTTCAACTTCGATCGTGCCATTCATCTGCGAGAGTAATAGCCGGCAGATATACAGCCCGAGACCCGTGCCACCATGTTTGGCAAATGTGCTGGAGCTTTCTTGGCGATAGGGTTCGAAAATCCGGTCAACCTGACCGCCGTGAATGCCAACGCCGGTATCGCTGACCCGTATTTCCATCGTGATATGGCCATCATCAAGCGGCTTTGATGACAGGCCGAGCGTGATATGCCCTGAATTGGTAAAGCGAATGGCGTTGGAGATCAGATTGTCCATGATCTGCGTCAGGCGGCCATAATCGATCATACCCCATTCTGGCATATCGGGGGCGTTTTCTATTCGGATCTCAAGGCCCTTATCTGCGACGCTGAGCTGCCAGCGAGAGGCGGCGCGCAGAGGAACCGCGCTCAGTTCTGTCGATTTCAGGCTGATCTCAATGCCGTTGCTTTCAAGGCGTGTCAGTTCCAGCATATCGTTCAGAACGCGCACAAGAGAGTCGCCTGAGGACTGCACCAGCTCTACCTGTTTGCGGATATGGTCAGGCAGATCATCACGCAGAAGCGATGTCGTAATCCCGAAAATGCCGTTGAGAGAGTTGCGCACTTCATGGCTGACCGTGCCGAAAAAGCGGGTGCGCTCCATTTCGGATGCGCGCGCACGGCTAAGGTTCTTCTCAGCTTCGTTCAGCGCCTGTACCAGCGCCTGATGAAGCGTGAGCGCCATGAACAGGGCAAGCGTCAGTCCACCCATAGACATGAGGTAGAGATCGAACAGCTGGATCGCAGCGGCCGATACGGGTGTGTCTGGGGCGTGAGTGACTGAGAAATAATAAAGGAAGCTGACGGTGGGAATGCCGAGTATCCAGCCACCTACCGCGCCCGGTCTTCCGATGAAATAGGTTCCCATAATAGGCATGAAAACAGCCAGCATAACTGCGCCGGTCTGAATGCCCGTGCCCTCATTAACGCCAAGGAACACCAGATTGACGAAGAATGCCGTCGTCAGAATCAGCCATACCCAGAAGAATCGGGACAGGCGCTGAACGACAATGATCATGGCGATCAGCATGCAAATAACGCCGGCCGATTTGATGTCATGAATGCCGATGCGTGGTTCAACCAGCTTAAGCGACAGCTGGGTCAGCGTGATCAGAACGATGAAAAACGACAGGATGATTGTGATGGCACGACGCCGGAAAACAGCGACGCCCTGAAAGGATGATCCGAGCCCCACAAGATCGGTGATGCGATATCCTATCCGGTTAATATAACTGGAAATGTCGCTCATTTTCGAATTGCCTGACTCAGCTGGGATGACGTTACGCAACCTTAGGCGGCAAAACCTCCACAAACCGTGAAAATTTAGAAACTGCGCATATAGACGCAGCGCGCAGAGCCGAAACACTGTGAAAGTGTCGCCGATAGCGGTAAGACCTGCGGACGGAGATTCTTATGCTGACATCGAATGATATACCGCTTGCTTCCAATCCGCTCGACCGCGCGGCCCATCGCCGGAAGGATGATGCCTGGCTGGAGGCCGCGTTTCGCGACCCGAACGTCCTGATCTTCATCATGCAGCATGGCATGCCGCTCGTGGAAGGTCAGGTTGGTCCGCCGCGTCCTGTTGGCGCGCAGATTGATCGTTCGCCTCGCAGGCTGCTCTGGATGGGCAGTGAGGCGTCGCAATTTGCACAGGGCGCGAAGCGTATTTTCCTCGGTGAAGATAAGCATGGCTCGCCCATTTTTGCGCTGTTTGTCGATGAGCGCTTCACGCTCGACGGAACCATGTTGCAGGGGGCGGGCGGTTTCGAAGATATGCGGGCTGCGGCGGCGGGCTTATCTGCGCTGGAGGCCAATCTTGTGTCTACGGCGCGGTCTATTTCCGAATGGCACCGCACGCACGGGTTCTGCGCCAAGTGTGGCAGCCCGACAGAGATTTCCGAAGCCGGGTGGAAGCGTGAATGTCCGGCATGTGAGACAGAGCATTTCCCGCGTACAGACCCCGTTGCGATCATGCTGCCTATTCAGGGTGATGAATGCCTTATGGGGCGTTCTACCGGCTGGCCGGACGGGTTCTGGTCCTGTCTTGCGGGCTTTGTCGAGCCGGGCGAGACCATCGAACAGGCGGCCTGCCGTGAGGTGTTCGAAGAAGCGGGCGTGAAATGCGATCCGGCGAAAGCAGAGTATCTGTTCTGCCAGCCATGGCCGTTTCCGTCCTCCCTCATGATGGGCATTCATATGCCGGCTGAGTCCCGTGACATCACCATCGACCCAAGCGAGATCGAAGCAGCGCGCTGGTTCTCGAAAGATGAAGTGAAGGCGATGCTCGCAGGGGAACACCCTGATGCCTATTGTCCGCCGGAATTTGCCATCGCGCATTTCGTGATCCGCACATGGGCGGAGAGCTGAAACGAAAAACCCCTGCCGGTGAGGGCAGGGGCTCGCGAACAGGGGATGTCCGTTAGACTTAGTTATTGTTCAGCGTCAGCACAGCTGAGATGGTGAATGTGTTGAGGCCGCCATCAATGAGGTCATCATCAGCTTCAAAGCGTGTGTAGTCGCCACGGATCGCAAAACGGTCTGTGACCTGAAGCTGCGCGCCGAGACCTGCTGCGAATCCGTCAATGTCAAAGGTTTCAGATACAGGGCCTGATGCGCCGCGAATGCTCATCATGGAATAGCCTGCACGGCCCATGAATGTGAGCTTTTCTACTGGCTGGAAGCGGACAACGCCGAAACCGCCAACCTGATAGCCCAGATCAACATTCACGGTGACGCCTGTACCGGCATCTGTGATGTCGTCGCTGTCAAAACCGACGCTCGCTTCGCCTTCAAGGCCGAAATACTCGTTGAAGAAGGCGCCGAAACGCGCAGTACCAGCACCCAGTGTCGCGTCGTCGTCGCTGTACATTGAGTAGCCCAGGCTGACATATGTGTCAGCTTCAGCCATAGCTGCTGGCGCTGCTGTCATCGCAAGCGCTGCGATAGATGCAATCGCAAGTTTGTTCATAGTTTCCTCCACTAATATATTTTTATCCCGCGATTTAGACGGGCATTTTTGAAATCTGCAATAAGCTTGATTTCCGTAAAGTCAGTGGAAAAACAATTTTGTGAACATGTTTGTAAAAATGCCACAGTGTTTGGGTTTGAATGAGCGACCTTCATTCCTATCGCTAATATTAGTGCGGACAATTATTCCAAATCGAGAGAGCCAAACCATGAGTAGTGCCGGAAGTCGCGCAAATAAAAAGGCCTCCTGGTGAGCGGAGGCCTTCGATTCGTGCAACGGTCTGACCGTTTGCGCTTATGAACCGGTGTTGAAGCGGTAAAAACTCTGCGTCTAAAAAAAGATCACCCGGGCAACTGGGGTACAGGGGGGGCTGGTTATGTTGCCCGGGTGATAAAGAGCGCCCTTACAGTATAGGGGGGACGCGGACGCTCTGTTCGGGGTCAGAAGGTCTGGCAGGTCGCGTTAGTTCAGCACGTTCGGCCAGTTGTCATCGGCGTGGGTGATGAAGGTTTCGCGGTCGGCGTTCCAGTCGGACTGAATGTCTTCGTTGAAGTTCAGATAGAGTTTGCCGTCGACAATCGCCCAGTGGCGCGCATCGCCTTTGGCGCGCTGGCCCTGAGCAACCGCCCATGCGCAATAGCCGCCATATTGCGGCGCGTAGGCTTCAGGTTCGGCAAGAAATGTGTCGAGGTTTTGCTGGCTGACAAAGCGGAATTCAGCGCCCTGATATTCAGTCGTGAAGGCACGGCTACCTTCAACCGGACGGCCTTCGGTAAAATAGGCGACCACGTCATGGCCCTGAACCGCTGTGTTAGAAAACAGACCGGTATAGATCGGGGCTGCGTCTGCAAAAGCAGCAGGTGTAAGAATGGCCGGTGTAGCGATGCTGGCGGCCAGTAAGGATATGAGAGCAATAGGTTTCATCTGGGGGCTCCTGTTCTGGGGAACCCTGAAGATAAAAAATCATCGGCAAAATTGCGAAACACAAGCCGCTCCAGTGTCTTCACATCGGAGCGACCAGCGCGTTATTGCCGTGACTATGGCATGATATAGTCTTTGCGATCACCTTGCGGATACACGCCCAGAACACGGACCTGGGTCGAGAAAAATCCAAGTTCTTCAAGTGCCAACTGGACAGCGCGCTCATCCGGGTGGCCTTCAAATTCGGCATAGAACTGGGCTGCCGTGAATGAGCCGCCGGTGAGATAACTTTCCAGCTTGGTGACGTTGACCATATTGGTCGCGAAGCCGCCAAGCGCCTTATAAAGCGCCGCTGGCACGTTACGCACCGTGAAGAGGAGCGCGGTTTTACATGGCGCTGCAACTTCAGTGATGTCGTTAGGCTCACGGCTCATGATCACAAAGCGCGTTGTATTGTGCTCTTCGTCTTCAATGTCTTTCGCGATGATGTTCAGGCCATACACCTCAGCCGCAAGGGCCGGGGCGATGGCCGCCATGGCGCGGTCACCTTCTTCTGCGACCTGACGCGCCGCGCCCGCAGTGTCGGCTGCTGTGACGGCCTCAATACCGTGTTCGCGCATGAAGATGCGGCACTGTCCCAGCCCCATTATGTGGGACTTGGCACGCTTGATCTCGCTTAATGCCACGCCCGGCAGAGCCATGAGCTGGAAGCGGATTGGCAGAAAGTGTTCTGCAATCATATGCAGCTGAGAGTCTGGGATGAGGTGGTGGATGTCGGCGACACGACCGGCGATCGTGTTCTCAACCGGTATCATGGCGAGATCGGCTTCGCCGCTCTCTACCGTTGTGAACACGTCTTCAAAGGTCCGGCATGGGATAGCTTCCATATCCGGATACGCCTGACGACAGGCAATTTCCGAATTCGCACCGCGTTCGCCCTGAAATGCAATTTTTCCGGCCATGATCGAACCTTTCATATTCCGTGAGGAGGCAAACCACGCCCGGTGAAATTCGGCAAGAGGGCAATTTAGCTGTGCAACGGCCCGAAAAAACGTGCGGCTCTTCGCCGCGAAAGTCAGATTCCGTGCATGTTTATTTAAAGAGAATATTGAACGTTAAGCGCCACCGTGCCAGAAGCACCCCAAGATTCAGGATCAACCGGGATTCGTGAGAAATGTTTTTGAATAAAGTTGCTGGCGCTCTGCTGGCCGTTCTGCTCGTACTTCTGGCTTTGCCAACGCTGTCTGACATCATCTTTGGAAAAGGTGGTCATCACGGCGGTCACCACGAAGAAGAAGCTCACTCTTTGAATGAGCGCTTTGCGGCAAGCTATGCATACTACCTGCCTGTTGAAGAAGGCGCTGGTGGTGCAGAAGTTGAAGAAGAAGTGTTCGACCTTGGCGCTATGCTCGCAATGGCAAGCGTTGAAGATGGTGCGTCTTCTTTCCGGTCTAAATGTTCTAGCTGCCACAACGCAGAAGACCCAGGCGTGAACGGCGCTGGTCCGGCTCTGCACGACGTTGTTGGTCGCGCATTTGCAGCAGCTGACGGCTTTAACGGTTACTCTGGCACGCTCGCGTCCATGGAAGGCGATTGGGACTATGAGGCGCTCGACGCATTCCTCCTCAACCCACGTGGTTACGTAAACGGCACAGCGATGTCTTTCGCTGGTCTGCGCCGTGACCCGGAGCGTATGAACGTTATCGCTTACCTCGCGTCTCAGAGCCCGAACGCTCCACCATTCCCGGCGCCGCTTCCTGTTGAGGAAGAAATGGCTGCTGAGGTTGAAGTCGACGTTGAAGCTCCACAAGGTGTTGCGCTTGAAGAAGCTGCTGAAGATCTGACAGAAGCCAGCAATGACGCTGCAGCCGCTGTCGCTGAAGAAGCTGCTGGCATTGTTGAGCAGGTTGAAGACGCTGCTGATGAAGCTGTTGAAGATGCGACTGAAGCCGCTGACGAAGCTGTGAATGGTCGCCGTGGTCCAACAAACCACTAAGCGGCTCTGCTTATAATGATTTTGAAAAGGCGGCTCGCATGGGCCGCCTTTTTTAATGCCTCAAAGGAAGCGCTGAATCGTTTCAGGGCAGGCAGGCCGATCCTGATCAACGGCCCAGGTCAATATGCGCTCGAACAGGTTCGCAAATCCGCAAATTTCATCGGCATCAATCGAGCCCGGAAAGATGCGCACTTCAATTGTGTGCTTGGCGTCGAACCCTGCAGCGATGTTGAGGAAGTTGAAGTCGCAATATTTAGTCGGTTTGCAGGCCAGAAGCATCTGGCGCGCTTCGTCCCAGCCTGCCTTTAGAAAGGCCTCATCGCTTGCCAGCTCGATCAGGTTTGTCGCGATCGGGCCAAGGCGCACACAGTTCGGGTTTGTGCCGACATGCGCGCGTAAGGCTTTTCCGTGTTTCGCAAGGAAATAGATCAGGCGTGACAGAACCCGTGCATCGCACAGGCGCTCTGCATCAAAATGGACATGTACGGCCGCTTCCTTGGGGATGACAAACCCCAGCGCCTTCGCGGTGCCGATAAGCTCGCCAAGTATGCCTTCGCGATTGTCTTCAAGCGGAGCGGTGATGATCTCGCACGGGCGTTCCCGCTCACCGGGCAGTCCCGTGGCCAGCGCAATCGGGCGCTTCTTCTCGTCGCTCGCTTTGAAGATGCCGCCTTCGCTTTCAAGAGGCGTATTGAAGAGGCTGGACACAGGTTTCAGCACATCTTCAATCGAGGCATCCGGATCGCAGACCTTTGAGACCAGAGATAACAGCCTGCCATCATCGCTGACGATACGCATCCAGCCCTCCAGAGGCGGCGCGCTGCGGTTCAGATCGGCATTGATGGTCAGGTCATCGACGCATAGCGCGACCCTGTTTCCGCTCTCATCTACGGCGTCGAAGCCAAGGATAAGGTTTTCAAACACCTGCACACTGGGTGCGAGGCTCGGTTCTGACTGGGGGTAGAACATCCGGTTCACCGAGCCACCATGCTTTGCCGCGAGTGCGTGAGCCAGATCCGCGCGTGTCTTGCCACGCGGTGCCAGCAGCTCGATTTCAAATCCTGTTTTCCAGATTGTACCCGTCATATCGACCCCATTCCTTACTGACAAAATGGGTAGCCTTTTTCAGGCATTCATGAATAGTCTTCATCAAGGGAAAATTACGGGACCATCAGGGGATTATCTAAATGACGAATTATAACGCTGTATTCGCAGCGACTTTCGCTGCAGGCGCGGGCGCCATGGGCATGGCCCAAACTGCAGACGCACAGCATGCCGGTCACAATAACGGCATGAGCGATTTCGACGTTTATGCGAGCAGTGAATACGGCTTTTGCGATGCCAAAAAGATTGCGTCTGTCTGGGGGCAGAGCGTCTGGGAAGGCAAGATGACGCTCGCGAACAAGGTGCGCGCGGGTCTGACGGATCTTGCGGATGCAGATATCGCCTCAGCGGATGGTGTGCGTTGTGACTGGTCTGAAGCAGAGCTCACTTATGCGGATGCAACACAGCTTGCCAGCTATTGGGGCAATAGCGTTGATGAAGCAAAATCCAAGGTTGCTGATCTCATGTCGGGCATGGGTCATAAGCGCTTTGTTGAGACATTTGCAGACGCGATGGCGGCCCAGACTGAAGGTGATGAATATGACGTCGCCGGAAATTTCGAAACATATGCGGCGAGCGATTACGGCTATTGCGATGCCAAAAAGATCGCGTCCGTCTGGGGCCAGAGCATTCTGGACGGCAAGCTGACGCTCGCCAACAAAATAAGCGCCGGTCTCACCGACCTTGCTGATGCGGACATTGCATCAGCGAGCAATGTGCGTTGTGACTGGAGTGAAGCGGAACTGACCTATGCCGATGCAGAACGTCTCGCCGCGTATTGGGGACAGACTGTAGACGGTGCAAAGTCCAAGGTCGGGGATCTTATGTCTGGCATGGGCCATAAGCGTTTCGTTGAAACCTTCGCCTCTGTTCTCGACAGCAGTGCGCCAGCCAATAATGAAATAACCGGCGACTTCGAAATCTACGCAGCCAGCGATTACGGCTTCTGTGATGCAAAGAAGATTGCTTCTGTGTGGGGTGCCAGTGTCTGGGAAGGTAAGATGATCCTGTCGAACAAGATCAGCGCGGGCATTACAATTCTTGCAGATGCCGACATTCAGTCAGCCACCAATGTGCGCTGCGACTGGTCAGAAGCGGAACTGACTTATGATGACGCGCAGCGCCTTGCCGACTTCTGGGGCAATAGCGTTGATGAGGCGAAATCTAAAGTCGCAACGCGCATGTCGGAAATCGGTCATAAGCGCTTCGTCGAAGCCTTTGACTCTGTTCTGCGTTAAACGCGGCTTTCATCTTGAATTGAAAAGGGCGTCCGTTCGGAGGCCCTTTTTTATTGCGCGTTTGGAGCTTAGGCTTGGAAAATGAGCGACTTTATTCTGGATGCGATCAATGAGGCCAAGCTGACGCTGGACTGTGTAGAGGCAAGCGAAGACGTCTATGCCTGCACGCTCGCCAGTCCCCGTGGCCATATGAAACGGCGCATGACGATGAAGGCCGGTCATGGCGCACCATCAATTGGTGAGTTTCTCTTTTATTTTGCGGTGATTGCCCAGCTGGCTGATGAGGCCGAAGACATCACCGACTGGGCGGAAATCCACGGAAAGGATCTCTCAGCCCCGAATGTCGTGAACGAATTTACGCAATTAGTGACCGACCAGCGCGATCTGGAAGTCGTCATGGGCACGCACGCATATGACGGCATGATGGCCGGACTGGCGGTCAGTCAGGCCATCGGGAATGCCATGCCTCGTTAGTATCCAGCTTAGACGTTGAAGCGGAAGTGCAGAACATCACCGTCTTTGACAATGTATTCCTTGCCCTCGGCGCGCATTTTGCCGGCTTCTTTCGCGCCAGCTTCGCCTTTGTTCGCGACATAGTCTTCATAGGCGATGGTTTCGGCGCGGATGAAGCCTTTTTCAAAGTCACCGTGGATGACGCCAGCCGCCTGAGGGGCAGTCGAGCCCTCCGGAATGGTCCAGGCGCGGGCCTCTTTCGGGCCAACGGTGAAATAGGTCTGCAGGCCGAGCAGGTCATAGCCCGCACGGATGACGCGGTTGAGGCCAGGCTCTTCAAGGCCGAGCGTCTCAAGGAATTCTGCCTGATCGTCATCATCCAGCATGGCGATTTCAAATTCGATCTTCGCGGAAATCACGACGACAGGTGAACCTTCAGCGGCAGCGTGCTTCTCAACAACAGCAGAAAACTCATTGCCGGTTTCCGCAGAGTCTTCGTCCACGTTACAAATATAGAAAACAGGCTTGGCTGTCAGAAGCTGCATCATGCGCCATGCCTTGCGGCTGTCTTTAGGAATGTCGGCGTGGCGCGCAGGCTTGCCATCGTTCAGCTGTTCCAGCGCCAGATCGATCAGCGCGAGCGTTTCTTTGGCGTCTTTATCGCCGCCGCTCTTTGCTTTTTTCTCAAGGGCCGGACGGCGCTTCTCAAGGCTTTCAAGGTCAGCCAGCATCAGCTCTGTCTCGACGACTTCATAGTCTGCGAGCGGGTCGATCTTGCCGGATACGTGCGTAATGTCTTCGTCTTCGAAACAGCGCAGAACGTACGCAACGGCGTCGGTCTCACGAATGTTTGCGAGGAACTGGTTGCCAAGGCCTTCGCCTTGCGACGCGCCCTTAACGAGGCCCGCAATATCGACGAAGTTCATACGCGTCGGGATGATCTCTTTCGATCCTGCGATTTCCGCCAGCACTTTCAGGCGCGGCTCTGGCATCGCAACGTCACCGACATTCGGTTCGATCGTGCAGAAAGGATAGTTCTCTGCCTGCGCCGCAGCTGTTTTGGTCAGCGCGTTGAACAGGGTGGATTTGCCAACGTTAGGAAGGCCGACGATCCCGCATTTGAAGCCCATGAGCAGATATCCTTTTAATCAAGGCGCTCACATAGCAAAATCTGGTCGTCTGACCAGCCCTCACAGCACTATGGGCGCTAAAAAGCTGGCGCATAAAAGAAGAGCGCGACCCTGGTCACGCTCTTTGCCTTGCCGTTTGGGAGAGGGTTACGCTGCAGTCTGGCCGCGAACCGCCGTAGGATAAAGAAGATATTCTTCCTTGGAGAAGCGGGCTTGCAACAGACCAAGTAGCTGGCCGAGGTCGCTTGAACCGGTTTCGCCCGTACCATCTTCAATATGCGTCTTGAAGAAATCAGCGAGCGTCGGCGCCAGCATTTGCATGTCGCCGTGAAAGCGTTTTGCAATGTCGCGTGTTGCCGGATTGGCGCGAAGTTCTGCGTAAATCTGCTCTTCTTCATGGTGCAGGTGTGCACGGAACAATTCTTTGGCTTCAAGTAGCTTCTGACGTCCGCTTTCTGTGCCCAACCCGATACGACGGGCTTCTTTGAGGGCGTCCAGAATAGCAACATGCTCCTGTTTGAGGAGGTCTATTTTATTTTCCATGCCGTCACTCCGTATGGGGGGTTGCATGTATATACTCCGTACAGGTGACAGGGAGATTAACACTCGTAAATGAAATTACCGGAAAACTTAGGGCACTGCTTGCCTTATCGCCGCATTGCGCGGTTTCCGAGAGCGCGTCATAAGGCCATTCGTTAATTGCAGGATTTTGCCAGATGACCAAAGCCGTCACCCGCAGCTATTTCGCGACCCAGATTCATGAGTGCCCGATCGTCGATCCGGCCAAGGATGCCGAATTTATCGAAGACCTGATTGATGGCGTTGTCATGCTGGCCGAAGGCGATGAGGCCGGCCAGCAATGGTGCGAGGAGCAGGGATATCTCGGCTACACATCCTATGCGTCGCTCAATGATTTACCGCAGCGGATTTCGGCATTCGGAAAGCTTGAAAAGCGCCTTGTGAAAGCGGCGAATGCCTACGCAAAAGAGCTGGGCTTCGAACTTGGGTCTCACAAGCTCAGCATGAATAGTTTCTGGGTGAATGTGCTTGATCCGGGCGCAGGCCATTCCGGACATATCCATCCGAACTCGGTTCTGTCAGGCACGTTTTATCTGGACCTGCCAGAAGGCGCCAGCGCGATCCGGTTTGAAGACCCGCGCCTCCCTTTCATGATGAATTCACCGCCGCAAAAAGCTGACATCGCAGCGGACCTCAAACGCTTCATCTATTTCCAGCCACAGGTCGGGCAGGCGCTCTTCTGGGAGAGCTGGCTGCGTCATGAAGTGCTGGTGAATATGGCCGATGAGCCGCGCTTGTCGATCAGCTTTAATCTGAGCTGATAACGCTAGGCGTCTTCCGATTTCATGTTCCAGATCGGTGAGCCGAAAACCATCCAGATAACGATAATGGCCATGCCGAGCGCGGGTACGAATGCAATCTTGTGCGGGCCGAAATTATCAACTGCAAAGCCCATGATAAACGCGCCAATCGGCGCACCCGCCATAAAGCCGAGCTGGTAGATAGACAGCACACGGGCAAGCTGGTCTTTCGGCGCTGCAGCCTGAACGATGGAACGGCTCATGGCGATAGAGACGCCGCCTGCCAGCCCCCAGATGAAGACAATGCCGAGGAATATCTCGTGATAGTCTTTAATGCCTTCCCACAGCATGACCAGAATGACCATTGAGCCAAGGAATTGCGAGGTGAGGAGCAGGCGTCCCGGGCGTTTTAGATTGCCCACGGTCGACAGAATGGCGGATGACACAAACGCGCCAAACCAGAAGGTCACATACATATCGCGAATACCGTCCGGTCCGAGGCCGAACACTTCGCGGTTGATCATTGGCAGAACAACAAGAAACGAGCCGATCACGAAAATACCGACGCCGAACATGGAAAGCGTCATGGCGAGAAGCTGCTTATTGCCCGTTACTGTTCGGAAGCCGTCCGACATATCCCCAAAGGCCGCGCCCAGACCGCTGCGGCCTGTCGTGACCTGACGCCCGCGTGCAAGCCAGAGTGCAGCGAACGCGCCGCAGGCAACGATGAAGCCCTGAAAATAGAGGAGATGCTCTGACGAGACGGGACCAATGGTGAAGCCACCAAGGAAAGGCGGCATTTTCGTTGCCTTATCGGCATAGCCGCCGAGGACAATGCCCATCACCTGGGCTGCAAACTGGGCGAGGGTGGCAAAAGCAACGCCGCGCTGGAGCGTCACGTTGGAACCGGTGCGCGCGCGCCGGTCGACCACTTCGTTCAGAATGGAATCGCGGGCAGGCATCATGAAGGCGCCGAGCGTGCCCATGGAAATGCCGTAGCCGACCATGAGCGAGTAAGCGAGCCAGCTTTCATGCACGGCCAGTGCCAGCATGATGGCCGGAAAAGCGGCCAGCCCGTGCAGAAGCATAAGCATACGCTTTCCATCTGCGCGCTCTGCCACCACGCCGCCAATCAGAAGGAAGACAACAGACGGTGCCGCCAGCGCCATATTGGCAATACCCAGCTCTGTGCCATCAAGGCCGAGCTTGATGGTGATGAGGTAAGGAAACAGCACCATTTGCAGGCCGAACGCCATGAACCAGGTGGATTGCACGATGAGATAAGCTGGCAGTTCGCGCGAAACGTGACGCTTGATACGTGGACGTGATCTGAACGCTGCACCCGCAGCCAGCGCAGAATCAACACCGGCAATCGGAGAGCGGGCGCCCTCCATCACTTCGCGATCCAGCTTGTCGAACTCTTCACTCATTTGAGCGCCTGTCTGTTACCCCGGCGGACATCGTTGCCACGTATCTTCCGGAATGTCAGTAGTCTGGCCATGTGGCAATCTTGACCTTGCGACAGACTGGTCATCACAATGTGTGCAAAGAACAGAGAGGACAGGACCTGAAACATGCGTGCCATTCGCAACAGCCTTAGCTGGTTACTGGCCCTTTTCCTGATTGCAGTATTTCTTCACTGGACAGTGCATCCATGGCCGGAACCGGCTGTCGGGCAGGTTATTTTTTATGACCTTCCGGGCGAGAATATCGTCTTTTCATCATTGGCCGAAAGCACGGGTATTGCGCTGTTCGAGCCGACGGGGCGGGTGATTATGGGCGCTCTGGAACTGCTGGCTGCGTTCATGCTGCTCATCCCGCCATTTCGTAAAACAGGCGCGCGGTTTGCCAGCATTCTGTTTCTGGTGCTGGCAGGGATTTATCTCTCGCCATGGGTGGGGATGGAGCTGACCGACCCCGCCACGGGTGAGAGTGATGCAGGCGCGGCGTTCTACCTGACCGTCGCAGCGCTCACGGCTTCGCTTCTATTGTTATGTATTCACCCTGAAAAACGATAAATTATGTAGTGGTGATTTTTCGCTTTTACGGCGAACAATAGCGTAAAAATAGGCTGTTATAGCTGTGACTTTAGCAAGTCTGGTGAGACCCCGTTAAGTCTTTTCTGGCATGTTGTCCGGTGAGTACTTTTGGGAAAACACATGGCTACTGATCCAGCACTTCTTCTTTCAGAGGCCGTTGCCGAAACGCCGCGCCGCGCAAGACATACGCTTCTTCGTCGTCTGATTGATGTCGTGGCTATGCCCAGTTCCCGCATTCCGCCACAAGACCGGTCCATGGCTGGTGATGTTCTTCTCGAAATGCTGTTCGATGCGGAAGAGGAAGACCGGATTTTCTGCGCACGCCGTTTTGTGCCGACACAGGAAGCCCCGCGCCGCGTTCTGCGTTATCTTGGTATGTGTTCCATCGAGGTTGGCCAGGAGCTGCTGCAGCAGAATGAATCCTTCGACGACTCGGATCTGAACTTCATTCTGAAGCACACGACGCCGCTGCACGCCGAGGCGATTGCGCACCGCAAGACACTGTCTCCATCCGTCTGCGATACGCTGGTTGAGATTGGTCATGTTCCGGCCATTGAGGTCATGCTGAAATCGCGCCGCGCTTTCATTTCTGAAACCGCTATGGATGATCTGATGGAGCTGTCGCGCACTAACGAGCATCTGTGCCCAATGCTTATTGACCGCGATGAGATGACCCCGAACCACGCCATGACGATGTTCTGGTGGTCTAATGAAGAAGATCGCCGGAAAATTCTGATGAAGTTTTCGGCTGATCGGTCTGAGCTGATTGACATTTGCGGTGATATTTTTGCGCTCGCGTCTGCTGAAGGCTGGTCTGATCCGGTCACGCGTAAAACACTTCAGCTGATCGAGCGTCGCCAGCGTAACCGTGCTGCCATCGAGCGTAGCCCGTATGACTCGCTTGAAGAGGCGATTGAGGCGGCTGAAAAGCAGGGGCTGACACGCGATTCAGCGCAGGAGATTGGGCACCTGGCCGGTATCAAACCGGTGACAGCTGCGAAAATTCTGACAGACCCGGGCGGTGAGGCTATCGCCGTGCTGTGTAAGGCCACAGGTCTCAAGCGCCATTATCTGATGCGTCTCTGGTCGGCGATGAAGCGACCGGCCGAAATCGGTCCGGGCGTTCTTCATCCGCATTATGAGCGGATCAAGGAAATCTACGAGATGATGAGCGTTGCTAAGGCACAAACGACGCTTCGCTACTGGAACTGGTCACTTTCCTCGTCCTTCAATCTGAAGCCGGTGAACATGGATGATGAAGACGCGAATAAGTCACATCAGTTTTCATCTTCTATGCGAACAGCGCGTCTCGTATTTGGCGCTGGCAGCAGAGACAAAGGCTGATCGCCCGTCATTGCTGAGCATGCGGATTGCAGTTCAGAAAAATTCGCAAGAAATTCTCACTCCATGCTGGTCAAGTCCGATCTGCTAGACTAGGTCTAGCCCCAATTATATGAATTGGGCATGAGGTCTGGACACGTGCTTTACGTGATGGGTTTGGCAACTGCTTTAACGCTGTTGTGGTTGGGAATGTCGGGCATATACGAGCCCGTGGTTCTCTCGCTGGGTGTGATTTCGATAGCAATCACGGTCATTCTGGCAACACGACTTGGGCTGAAAGACCGTGAAACGTCTCCGTATCATCGGATCATTCCGTTTCTTCTGTATACGCCTTATCTGATCGTTGAGATCCTCAAGGCGAACCTGACGGTTATCAAAGCCATTCTGAAGCCGGATATGGATATCCAGCCGACTATGGTGAAAGTGAAAACCACCTGTCGGTCTGACCTCGCCAAAGTTATCTTTGCAAACTCTATCACACTGACACCGGGCACGGTCACGTTGCGCGTCGACGATGAGTCCATGCTTGTGCACGGTCTTTACGAGGCTGATGCCCAGCCGGAAGCGTTTGAGGAAATGGATCGTCGTTCTTCTCTTGCCGGTGATGGTCGCCCGTCTAAAGGAAAGGGGGCAACCAAATGACCCTTCTGTCTGTAGCCGCACTCGGCATTTTTGTGTCGATTGCGTTATTGCTTATCCGGTTATTCGTAGGGCCATCGCTCTATGACCGCGTGCTGGCTGTGAACTCGGTCGGCACGAAAATCGTTGTTCTGCTGGCGCTTGTCGGCTTCATGATGGGGCGTCCGGACTTTCTGGACATCGCGCTTCTTTATGCGCTGATCAACTTCGTCACGACGATCGCTATCCTGAAATTCTTCCGCTATCGCTCCTTCCAGATTTCGCTCATCAAGCCGGAAGTCGAGCCGAAAGGGGAGGCTGAATAATGGAGTTTATCAACGACGTTATCGGCGTGATCACAGCGCCGGGCTGGCGCCATTTTGTGGGCGCGCTTCTGTGTGCGATTGGCGGCGTGTCTACCGTTATCGCTGCGGCTGGCGTTCTGCGCTTTCCTGACTTTTACACCCGCCTTCACGCGGCCAGTGTGACCGATACGCTCGGCGCGCTGACGCTCATTCTGGGTATGGCGTTTCTGGCGCCGGGGCTTCTGATCGTATTCAAGCTCATTCTGATCGGTCTCTTCCTCGTGCTGACCGGCCCGACAAGCGCGCACGCGATTGCAAACGCGGCCTATACAGCCGGGCTTGAGCCAATCATCGGTAAAATCGGCCTGCAAAAGGCTAAAGAGGAGGACGAGGCATGAGCGATGTAGCTAACACTGCGGCTCAGGTCGCAGGGCCGGACCTCTCGGTTATTCTTATTGATATCAGCGTTCTGACCATGATGGCGATCACCGCTATCGCGATTGCGCGTCTGCGCAGCCTGTTCGCGCTGGTCATGCTGTCTGGTGTGTACTCACTTCTGTCTGCGACATGGTTTGTGATTGCCGATGCCGTCGACGTTGCCTTTACCGAGGCTGCGGTTGGCGCGGGCATTTCATCAGCGCTCATTCTTGGCGCTATGCTGCTGACCGTACGTGTCGCGAAGGAAGACAAGCCGCTGAAGCGCATTGCGCCGATGCTGGTCGTCGTGATTACGGGCGCAATCCTGTTCTATGCGACGATTGACCTACCAGGCTTTGGTGATCCGGATTCTCCGGCCAACTCTTACCTCGCGCAGGAATTCCTGCAGCGTAACTATGGCGATATCGGCATTCCGAACGTCGTAACCTCTGTTCTCGCCAGCTATCGTGGCTTCGATACGTTCGGCGAGGTTGGCGTTGTCTTCATTGCAGGTGTGGCGGTTGCGCTGCTGCTCGGTTTTGGCGAGCGCTCCCTGTCTGCATCCCTGAAAAAGAAAAAGGGAGGCGAGAAGTGAAAACCGACCACCACGTAATCCTGCGGGTGACGGCTAAGTTCCTCATCCCGATTATCACGCTCTACGCCTTCTACGTTCAGTTCCACGGTGACTATTCGCCGGGCGGCGGCTTCCAGGCGGGTGTGATCTTTGCTGTTGGCATTATTCTTTATGCGCTGATCTTCGGTGTGGTTGAGGCGCTGCGTCTCGTGCCGGCAACATTCGCCCGCACGCTCGCGCTCTTCGGCTTCCTGCTTTACGGGTCCGTCGGCGTCTGGGCGATGCTGAATGGCGGCCTGTTCCTCGATTATGACTTCGTGATTCCGGAAGGCCCGGATGGTCACTGGGGTCAGCATATCGGCATTATCGTGATCGAACTTGGTGTTCTCTTCGCGGTCGCGGGCAGCATGCTTACAATCTTCTATGCGTTCGCTGGTCGTGCGCCTGAAATTGATGATGAGGACTGGTAGAACATGGCCGAATTCATCTTTGAACGATACAATTACTGGGCAATCATCATTCTGATGATGGTTGGTCTGTATGTGACCTTCCAGGCTGGAAACATGATCAAGCGCCTGATTGGCCTGTCCGTGTTCCAGACATCTGTTTTCCTGTTTTATATCACGCTGGGTAAGATCAATGGCGGTTCTGCGCCGATCCTTTTCGGCCGTGATTACCCGAAAGATTATGGCGATGATCACGGTGGTGGTCACGGCTCAGACGCGGCTCATGGTGCAGGACACGGCGCAGCCGAGGGCGCTCATGGGGCAGCCTCAGGCGTGGACGAACTCGGACGCCCGTTTATCGACGGCATTATTGATCCGAACCATATCGGCGGTCAGCCACTGCAGGAAGTGTACTCCAACCCGCTTCCGCACGTTCTGATCCTGACCGCGATTGTTGTGGGCGTTGCGACGCTGGCTGTTGGCCTGGCGATCGTTGTCCGCATCCGTGAATCTTACGGCACGATTGAAATGGACGAAGTTCGTGAAGCGGACATTCAACATGCTGAAACTGAATCTTCTGCGGAGACTGCCTAAGCCATGCTTATAGATGTTCTTTCTCTGCTGCCTGAAAGCTGGGTCCGGCATTTGCCGGTGCTGGTCGTGCTGGGGCCTATGCTCCTGTCACCGATCTGCGCAGCGATGCCAAAATGGCGTATCGCCTGGGCGCTGGCTCTGTTTGGTATCATTACGTCTTCAGTCTTCGCGTTCGCGCTTCTGCAGGATGTGATGGCGCATGGCCGTATCTCGTATGCGCTAGGTGGCTGGGCGCCGCCTCTGGGTATCGAGTTTGCCGCAGACATGCTGAATGCGCCCGTTCTGGTTCTGGTCTCTGTGATCGGCGTGCTGGCGACAATCTTCGCGATGCCAACCATCGTTCAGGACATTAACGAGGAAAAGCGTTCGCTCTTCCTGTCTGCGTATCTTCTCTGCTTTGCGGGCCTGATGGGCGTTGCGATCACAGGTGATGCGTTCAACCTGTTCGTCTTCCTCGAGATTTCTTCCATCTCGACTTATGTTCTGGTGGCAATCGGTGGCTCTCGTGACCGCCGCGCCTTCACAGCCGCATACAACTATCTGATCATGGGTTCGCTCGGCGCGACCTTCTACGTGATCGGTATTGGTTTCCTTTATGCTGCGACCGGTACGCTGAATATGGCGGACATGGCGTCCCGCATTCCGGAAGTTGCCGACAGTAAGACAATCCATGCAGGCTTTGCCTTCATCGTTGCAGGCCTTGCGCTGAAAGCGGCGATGTTCCCGCTGCACCAATGGCTGCCAAACGCCTACACCTACTCACCAAGCTTCGTGACGGTGTTCCTGTCGGCTACGGCGACCAAAGTGGCGTTCTATGCGCTTGTGCGTCTGCTCTTCTCTGTCTTCTCGCCAGAGCTTGAGTTCCAGCAGGTCGTCTTCACATGGGTGCTCGCGCCTATGGCGGCTGTCGCGGCCATAGCGTGTTCCTTCCAGGCGGTGTTCCAGACGAATATCAAGCGCATGCTGGCATATTCGTCCGTGGCTCAGGTCGGCTATATGTTGATGGGCCTCTCACTCGCCAGCGCTGCAGGCCTTTCAGCCAGCATGTTCCACATGATCAACCACGCACTTATGAAGGGCGCGCTCTTCATGGCGGTTGCCGGTGTGGTCATGAGCCTTGGCTCTTCGCAGTTGAAGGACTTTGCAGGCGTTGCCCGTAAAGCACCGTGGACAGCGACTGCGCTCGGTATTTCCGCGCTCAGTCTTGTCGGCGTTCCGCTGACGGCAGGCTTCCTTTCCAAGGTTGCTCTGTTCCAGGCGGCTCTGATGCAGGACTGGTGGTGGGCGGTTGTCGTTCTGGCGATCAGCTCCGTGCTCGCGGTTCTTTATGTCGGTCGTATGCTTGAGACGGTCTTCTTCAAAACACCTGGTCCAGCACAGCTGCAGGTGAAGGAAGCTCCGCTTATGCTGCTTATTCCGCTCTGGGTGCTTGCGCTCGGAAGTATCTATTTCGGCCTTGATGCGTCCTTCATTACGTCACTGACGGATGGCGCGGCCAATGTTGCATTCTCCGGAGGTCAGCCATGAGCAATGAGCTTCTGATTTCCCTTATCCTGCTTGTTCCGCTGCTGGTTGCCGGTGCGGTTCTGGCGCTCAACAGCATTCCGGATGTTCGCGAAGCGGCGACGCTGGTTGGTGCTTGCGCACTCTTCATCCTGTGTACGGTTCTCGCGATCCGGACAGGTTCGGGGCAGGAAATCGCTCTGGAATCGCCGGACATTGCGCTCGGCCTGACCTTTGCGTTCAAGCTGGAACCTCTAGGCGCCATGTTCGCCATGATTGCGAGCGGCCTCTGGATCCTGAACTCGCTCTATTCCATCGGCTATATGCGTGGAAGCCGCGAACGTAACCAGACGCGCTTCTATGTCTGCTTCGGTCTCGCACTCTTCGGTGCGATGGGCGTTGCGATGGCGGGTAACCTCTTCACACTGTTTGTGTTCTATGAGGTTCTGACGCTTTCGACCTATCCGCTCGTTGCTCATAAAGGCGATGAGAATGCACGTCGCGGCGCGCGTATCTATCTTTTGACCCTGCTTGGCACGTCTATCGGCTTCCTTCTCATGGCGGTTGTCTGGACGTTCGCGATTGCCGGTAACCTCGACTTTGTTGAAGGCGGCCTGCTTGCGGGTAAGGTTGGTCCGGCGCTTGGCAGCGTTCTGCTTCTGCTCTTTGCATTCGGTGTCGGTAAAGCCGCGCTTATGCCATTCCACTTCTGGCTTCCAAACGCGATGGTCGCGCCGACACCTGTGTCTGCGCTGCTCCACGCGGTGGCCGTTGTTAAGGCGGGTGTGTTCACCATCCTCAAAGTCTCGGTCTACATTTTTGGCCTAGATCTTCTCTCCGCGCTTCCGGGCACAGAGATTGTCATGTGGGTTGGCTGTTTCACGATTGTCGTCGCATCGCTCATCGCGCTGACGAAAGACAATCTGAAAGCACGGCTGGCGTATTCTACCGTCTCACAGCTTTCTTATGTAACAGTCGGGGCGATGCTGGCGAACACAGCCGGTGCGTCAGGCGCTGCGCTTCAGATTGCCATGCACGCTATGGCGAAGATCACGCTCTTCATGTGTGCGGGTGCGATTTACGTCGCCACAGGCAAGACAGAGATCAGCCAGATGCGCGGTCTTGGCCGTCGCATGCCGATTGTCTTTACCTGCTTCCTGATCGCGTCGCTCTCCATCATCGGCGTTCCGCCGCTTGGCGGTAGCTGGGCGAAGTATGAGCTGATGCAGGGCGCAGTCGATGCCGACCATATCTATGTGGTTTACGTGCTGATCGCCTCAACGCTTCTGAACGTTGCTTATCTTCTGCCGATTGCTCTGCTTGGCCTCATGCCGCCAAACGCAGACACGCTGGAAGTTGCCGGCTTCAAACGTCCGGGTGGTGCACCATTCCTGACGGTTCTGCCGCTGGCGATTACCGCAATCGGCTGTTTCGTTCTCTTCTTCGGAGTTGATGTAATCTCCGACTTCATTTCACCAGTGTTTGGAGCGCGCCCATGAGCGAGATAACGCCTGAAGAACACACGCAGGATACGCGTCCTGCAAAGCATTCGGGGGAGCGCTATTTCGGATGGACGAGCCATCCGAAGGCGGGTCTCTACACATTCATCTTCGTGGGTGTTCTGGCCGTAGGGCTGGCGCTGGCGGACTTCTTTGTCCACCGCCATGAATACATCCACCTGGCCGAGTTCAAAATTTTCTACGCGCTGTTCGGCTTTGCAGCCTTTGGCGGTGTGGTTCTGAGCGGCTGGCCGCTGCGCAAGCTGCTGGGACGTCCGGAAAACTATTACGAGCCGGAAGAGGAGACCGACAATGGGTGATACATTGATGTCTCTGCTGTCTCATACTAATCCGGGGTTCATCGTAATCCTGGCCGGTATGCTGGCTTACGTCATTCGCGGTGAGATCCCGCGCGCTGTCGTTACGATTGGTGGTCCGCTTCTCGGCCTTGCTGCGCTTGTTCTTCACAGCGCGCTGAGCGAGCCGCTGGCGACGCTGAACATGATGGATATGACCTTCGTCCTGTATCAGGTCGAACGTGTCTCTATCGTCTTCGGTCTGGCTTTCCTGATCGCGGCGACGGTGAACTCAATATTTGCGCTCCATAATAAGGATCCGTTGCAGGATTCCATGGCGCTGATTTACGCCGGTGCTGCGATTGCCGCGACATTTGCTGGGGACCTGATCACCGTGTTTGTGTTCTGGGAGCTTACGGCCGTTTCATCCGTCTTCCTGATCCTCAAATCCGGTACGCCTGAAGCCTATAAGGCGAGCATGCGCTATCTGGGCATTCAGATCCTGTCTGGTGTTCTGCTGCTCATGGGCGCGACCTTCATCATGGGTGAGTACGGCACGCTCGAATTCGACGCGTTTATCTCTGAAGGCGAGGGCCTTAGCCTGCAGGATGATCCGGGTGCGATCTTCCTCTTTGTTGCGCTGGGTATCAAAGCCGCATTCCCGCTTCTGCATAACTGGTTGCAGGACAGCTATTCCAAAGCGACCCATACCGGCGCTGTGGTCTTGTCTGCCTTCACGACGAAGCTTGCAGTCTATGCGCTGTGGCGTTTCTTCCCGGGCGAGGATTCGCTGATCTGGATCGGTGCGATCATGACCGTCTTCCCGGTCTTCTTCGCTGTGATCGAGAACGATCTGCGTAAGGTTCTGGCTTACTCGCTGAACAACCAGGTCGGCTTCATGGTCTGTGCGATCGGTATTGGTACGCCTCTCGCGCTGAACGGCGCTGCAGCGCACGCCTTTGCGCACATCATTTATAAGGGCCTGCTCTTCATGAGCATGGGCGCTGTGATGTATCGCGTGGGCACGACCAAGGCGACCGAGCTTGGCGGGCTTTACCGTACAATGCCGTTTACAGCGATCTTCTGTATCATTGGTGCAGCGTCGATCTCTGCCTTCCCGCTCTTCTCAGGCTTTGTTGCAAAGTCCCTGACGATGAGCGCCGTCGGCTATGAGCATATGACGATCATCTGGATGATGCTGCTGTTCGCGTCTGCGGGCGTTCTGGAGCACTCCGGCATCAAGATCCCGTTCTTTGCCTTCTTTGCACACGACAGCGGCAAGCGGCCGAAAGAAGCGCCGTTCAACATGCTGCTCGCTATGGGTATCGCATCCTTCTTCTGTATCTGGATCGGCTTCCCGTTCCTTGGCGGTACAGAGTTCCTTTACGGCCTGCTGCCGTATCGGGATGAAGCGATGGTCTATCTGGAGCAAAGTCTCTGGACCACGGACCACGTTCTCACACAGATGCAGCTGCTCGTGTTTGCGGCGCTCGCATTCATCGTTCTGAACCGTGTGAAGCTTTACCCGCCAGAGAAGCGCGGCGTCGTGCTCGATTTCGATTGGGTCTATCGCCGTCCGCTTTATCACGCGCTCGTCTGGACAGGTGCGGTATGGAGCAAGGCTGGTCCGGCAATGACAGGCGCTGCGCTGCGTCTCTCCCGCCGCGTCTACAACCGTATTGAAGCGACCTTCAGCCCGCAGGGCGAGCTGAGCCGAGGCCCGCTATCTGCTGGCATGGCGATCTGGACAAGTATTGTCCTCGCCATCGTCATGGTTCTGGCGCTTATCGTCGGTCCGCACTGATCGCAGAATAATCGTAGTATTACGCGAAAGGCCGCCTCCGGGCGGCCTTTTTGCTGCAATGCCAGATAAACCTCCGGCTAAAGCGGGTCTCACGCCCAGTGTGCGCGCGCGACCATTTTGTAAATGCAGGGAAATGCAGGAACCGCCTAGGTTTTGCTGCGTGTTGCATAGCAAAAACATGTCGCGCCAAATGGATAGCGGTTATATCGTTTTGGAATATCAAGTTATGAAAAACGATATATATTGCATAGTATAAGTATTCATTCACCTTCCGCGGTTGTGCGGTGCAATGAAGCTCTAAAAGTTCCTTGAATAGAGGCCTTATGTATAATAATTGGCTCTATCGTAATGTTTAATCTTGATTTCAAATCTGTTTCGACAATTATACTCAGCTACAAACAAAGCTAAAAAGCATAAAACAGACCCCATAAGGGGCTCGGGGAGGCTACAATGACGTCAACTCTAAGCCATGACTTAGATACTGACATGCATGCGCAGATTATTCAGATGACCTCTGATGTCGTCGCTGCATATGTGAGTAACAATCCAGTACAAGCGAATGATCTGCCGAATGTAATCGAGCGGGTTCATGCGACTATTCGCGATCTGTCTTCAGTGACACCAAGCGAGGCGCCGAAAGAAGTCACGCCCGCTGTGTCGGTGCGAAAATCCATCACGCCGGACTATCTGGTTTGCCTGGAAGATGGTAAGCGCTTCAAATCATTGAAACGCCACCTGCGTTCCAAATACAACCTGTCTCCGGAAGAGTACCGAGAGAAGTGGGGCCTGCCTGCGGATTACCCAATGGTTGCGCCAAACTACGCAAAGCAGCGCTCGGAACTCGCAAAGAAAATGGGACTTGGGCAAACTAAAGGCTAATATAGAGTCAGTAGTTGCTCATCGTTTCGCTTGCGAAACAAGAAAACACAAGAAAAAGTGAATAAAGGTTGAATTAAGGCTTGGCGGGTGATTCGAATTAACCGATGTTAACTATATCGGTAAAACACACGAGCAAGTTATGGATCAGAGACTTAAGCAGGTTCTATCTTCAGACCAGGCCAAGCTTCTTAAGTACTGGTCGACGTATTGCCGACCAGACCGGCTGCCAACACGTGCAGAACTCGGCCCTGATGGCATGCGGAACTATCTGAAGCACGTATCTATTCTGGAATATCAGATTGATGACGACTTCAAATTCAGACTGACCGGCGAAGGACTTAAAGAAGTACTTGGGTACGAAGTGCGTGGTCGCATGGTGTCCGACGAATGCGGGGGCGATCTTCCGTGGGATGGCGCATTGAGACGCTGCCGCGCGACACGCTCGCCTGTATTCGGTGTGACGCCGGTTGGCCATCGCCGCGCCCATCACTGGATGCGACTGCCTCTGGAACCTGTTGCAGACGGGCGTCAGCAGATACTTTGTTTCGACCGAATTCAGTTCGACGAAAAAGGTGAGGGTGTGCTTCGCGAAGTTATGGTGGTGACAGCCGATATGGTGCGTTCCCCCATGGCCGTCCACGAAAGCGTCCTCTGACACCGACCCGACGGATCATGATTTATTCTGACACCCTTTCCTGTTGAGGAGAGGGTGTTTTCATATGGACTTGCAACTCAAAAGAGGAATATAATCCTACTTTAGAAAATACGGCTTAGAGTGTGGTCATCACTCTGAACCTATAAAAACGTGGTGGGATATGACTTCTGAACTTTCAAACACAGCGCGGCTGATAACTGGCCTTGTCGGCAGCGTGACGGGGCTTACCCCTGATGAGCTTTTAATGGAAACGCGCGGGGTCACGTCTGTTGCGCGCGCAAGGCAGGTGGCCATGTATCTGGCGCATACATGCTGTTCGCTCTCGCTCGCTCAGGTGGGAGAGATATTCGGCCGCGATAAGTCAACCGTTGCACATGCTGTCCACCAGATAGAGGACTTACGCGACGAGCTGGAGTTTGATGACTGGCTCAGCGATCTGGAAGGCGCGTTGCGGGCGGTAACCGGCCTTTCCCCTCTGACGGGGCGTGTGCTGCGCGGTATGTGGCAGTCGAGCGTTATTCAGCCTGCGCGCGGGCAAGGTTCTGGATACGTCCGAGCATAGAGCGCAAACCATTGGCGCGCTGCGCACTCAGCGCTTCATCGAGGCCGATTTCGGAAAAGAAGGCTGGCGCGTCGAATTCCAGAATTTCAGAGCCCGGCTGATTGTTGAAAAGCTCAGCCAGGAGCGCGATCAGGCCGGACACGAGAATAGCGTCTGATCCTGCGCGGAAGCTTACAAGGCTGCCCGCACCCTCTTCAGGGACGATCCAGACCTGACTGGCACAGCCTGGAACCTTATAGACATCCTGCATATCGTCTGCGGACATGGCCGGCAGGGATTTGCCAAGATCGATAATGTGTTCATAGCGCGCTTCCCAATCATCGAGGAAGGCGAAGGTGTCACGGATTTCGTCTGCTTGTGTCTGTACGCTCATAGCTCGCCAGATGGGCTATTCCGCCGCAAAAGGAAAGGGGGCGGCGGAGAAAAACCGTCTTATTCGGCGAGGCTGCCGACGCAGGTGCCAACGTCTTTCAGCGCGTGAACGCCGATACAGAATGGACGCTCGAACACGTTGCGTGATGCTGACACGCACTGAAGCAGGTTCAGCTGGGCTTCTTCAAAACAGCCTTGTGTCTGCGGATCGTTCAGCGCCGAGGCTACAAACTCGTTCTGTGTCTCGGTTTCGTCCATATAGCGTAGCGCTGCGAGCGTCGCGATATTGCCGCCTGTGCGACGGTGAGCGCTGGCTACGCGGTACTGACCGCGTGTGACAGTTGCCGGGCGTGCGCCAAAGCCCGGAAGGCGGATGTCTGTGCCGCTTGCCGTCATCGCATCCCAGATAGAGGATGAGCCGCCGAGGAAACTTGCATTGGCCAGAGCCGCTTCAGCGTTCGGGCCAAGCAGAAGGGATTGAACAGCAACAGATTGCGGACGACCCATCACGGCGGCCTCGCGAAGCGCGCGGGCATCATCCGCCGGAAGACCCGGAAGGCGGGCACGTGCCCAGCCGAGCTGCTGCAGGGAATAAGCCTGCTCGCGCATATTCTCGCCGACTTCATCAATGCGGCGGGCGTCAGAGTCGCTCGCGCCAAGCACGTAGGACATGGCATGGTCCGCGCCGCGAATGGACAGGGCATAAGACGGGTCGTTACGCATACCCATCAGGAAACGTTCACGACCAAATGCGTCGCGCGCCTGCAGAACTCCTTCCTCGAAGACTTCTGACTGTGACGCCAGCATAGCTGAATAGGCCAGCCAGCCAGAGGCGAGGCTTTGCGGATTGTGGGAGCCGAGCGCATCAAGCGCGGTCTGGACTTCATCGCTGGAATTGAAGTCGCGATTGTAAGTAGAGACGTCTGTGTGGAAGCTGCCATAGGCGATAGCCGCCTGAGACAGAAGATCAGGTTCAGGCGCGGGCGGTGCTACAGGTGTAGCCTCTGTGACAATGGTTTCGGCGGCAGGCGCATCTGCTGGTGGTTCGCCTTCGTCTTTGTCGTTCTCGATTTCATTCGTGCGACCGAAGAAAGGCAGGCGAATTCCGGACTCGGAATTACCACTCTCAGGGGAAACCTGCTGCTCAGAAGGCGAATCTATGTCATCTGCAAAAGAGGTCTGACACGCAAGCAGGAGAATGCCTGAAGCGAGACCTGACATAAGGTATCTTAAACTCATGGGCGACTCCCCCGATAATCAACGCGGCCTGGGTGCTTACAACCAGCGAAGCACGATATGGCCTCAATTGTCGTTTAGATACGTGTAACAGAGGTTAACCCGTGTTTACAGATCAGATACTGTCAATAAATGATAAAACCGGGGGACAGGAGTTACGGGTGTCGCCAATGCTGGCCAGCGTCCTATGGCTCGGTCTCAGCCTTGCTGTAGCAATTGCAGGATTTTTCACAGGCGTGCCCGCGACAGTCGTTGGCGCGACATTGGCGCTAGTGTCGCTTCCATCCGTCGTTCATCTGATCATCGGAACACGCGCTGCGCGTGAAGCGCACGACATCTGGATTGTGTTCGCGTGGATCATTGTCGGGCTGATTTGCGTCCTGATGACGGGCGGTGCGAGCTCTCCGCTGGTGGTCATGCTGGCGCTCGGCCCGCTGCACGCTTTGTCTCTGGGCCGGTTCCGTCTTGGTATTGAGGCGAGCATTTTTGCCGGTATTGGCTATCTGTCGATTGCGGCGATTTCGTTCTCCGGCGCCGCGATGCCATCGCTTGAGAATGCTGGTGCGCTGATCGGACTTGGTGCGCTAGTGAGCGTTCTGCAGGTCGGTGTGTTCGCGGCATCCGCTGGCGGCGTGATTAACGAACGTCGCGGTAAAAATCAGGAAATCGACCGCTGGGTGGCAACACTCACCGATACACCTGTGCTTGTGATCAGCCTCGATCCGCGTCGCAAGGTGCGCTCCTGGGTGGGCGATCTGCGCCTCTTACCGGGTATGAGCGCCAATGAGATCGGTCATGCGAGCATGGCTGATTTCTTCGAGGCGCCGTACGACGCTATTCGCGGTATTGAAGAAGATGATGTGCCAGAGCTGAAGGTCGAAACGCAGGACAATGTCCACGTCGATCTGCGTGCGACACGCGACGGATACCGCCTCGTTCTGACCCAGTACAAGCCGCGTGCGGTTAAACCTGCTGAACCCGTCGCCGCCGTCGAAACTGCGCCTGAGCCAGAGGTTCTGCCCGCAGAACCTGACGCGCCGCGCCTCAGCGATGAAGCCGTCTGGATTGCCAGCCTCGGCCATGAGCTGCGCAACATGCTGAACCCCGTCAGCGGCTATTCTGATCTCATTCTTTCAGAGCGCGCTGGCCCGGTGACCGAGCCTTACAAAGGGTTTGCGCGCAGCATCAAACAGGGCGCTGAACATCTGGGGCTTCTCGTTGATGACCTGATGACCGCCGCTAAGGGCCGCTCGGGCCGCCTGCGTCTCGAACCTGAAGACCTTGATGTCGTCATGGAAGCTGAAGACGCGCTGGACCTTATCCGCTGGCAGGCCGAAGAGTCAGGCATGACGCTGAAGCTCGACGCGCCGCAGGATGGCGTGCCGGTCTACGCAGACCGCAAAGCCATGCGCCAGATCTTCCTGAACCTTCTGTCCAACGCGGTGAAATACTCACCGCCGCAGGGACAAGTGACACTCGCGGTTACGGTCGATGATGACTATGCAATGATCGCCGTCAGTGATGAAGGCGATGGCATTTCCGAAGCCGAGCTGGCGCGTCTGGGGGAACCATTCTTCCAGGGCGAAAATGCCCGTCATCGTCCGGGCACTGGCCTTGGCCTCTCCATCGTCATGATGCTGTCTGAAGCACTGGGCGGCGATGTCCGCTTTGAAAGCGCTGAAGGCGAGGGCACGACGGCGCGCGTGCGCCTGCCGCTCAAGGCCGAAGAGGCTGAAGCCAATGAAGGTGAGGGTGAAGCTGAGGCCGAAGCCTAAAGCGCCGGAAGGCGTGCGAAGAAATACGCGGCGGCAAAGTCACCCACCTCGACGACCAGCACTTTCGGCTCGGTTTCGCCGCTGCGCGGGTTCGGCTGAATAACAATCTCGACCTGTTCGCGCGGGTCCAGATGCATCATGGCTTCCGCCGCAGCCTCATCAAACACGAAACGTGCGCGGCGATCATCTTCGTCGTCTTCATCGGTAATGACCGTGCGCTCGCGCGGCCAGTAAGCGCTCGTAATCCCGCGCGGCGGCGGGCCCGGCTGGCCAGAGAACACAGCGCCTAGCCATGGCTCGGATGATTTGTCCGGATCGCGGATCAGAATGCGCGCGGTAGACGGCGCAATGTCGTCTTCCTGAAGAAACAGGTCTACCGCTAGATCGAACGGCTCTTCAATGAGCGGGTTATCCAGCGGGCGGGCAAAGCTGGCAGGAAAGTCTTCCGGATTAGTGTCGCGCGGCGCCAGCAGACCGAACTGGAACATATAGTCCGGCGTCGACCCATCCTGCACGATGCGCCATGTATCCCAGCGGCTGCGCGAGGCGTTCCAGTCCGCATCGCGGCCCGGAAAATTCATAACCATCGTGCCGATAAACGCAGAAAAAGCGTCTTTCAGATGGATGACCGCCTGCATGAACTCGGCATTGCCGCAGTCCTGCGAGTTCGCAAATCGGGCAACTTCGGTCGCGGCCAGCTCAATATCATTGATGCTGAAACCGGCACGCAGAAGCGAGCCGCGGGCCTGTAACTGACCGGATGTCAGGGCGGCGCGTTCAAGATCTGTGAAATAGCCGCATTTCTCATCGGCAGCGCGAAGCGAGGTGCGCTCCAGAAAGGCTTGCTCGGCTTCACGAAAGACGCGCGGCGCAACCTGCGCGAGAGCAGGCGCACCCAGCGCGACACATGCAGACAGTCCAAAAAGAAATTGCCGGTTAATCATGCCGGCAATTTATGAAAACAGCCTTTCTGCTTCGTAAATCAACTGTGTTGCAGATGCGGCAGAGCCAAGGTTTTACGCAGGTCAAGCAAAGACAGGGCGGCGACGCACGGTCGGGTCTCTGCGCGGGCGCTCTTTGGCGAACACACGGATGAGCGCTTCGAGCCTGCGCCAGAACCGCACCCGTTCCAGCGGAGCGTTCATCCAGCCGGTGACCGCGCAGAAATGAGAATTCTTGCCGTCGCGGTGATGGCGGGCATGCTCAAGCGGCGCGATGATCAGGCCCTTATTCTGAAACCATGTGATCACGGGGCCATTCTCGGACGGCTTTCTGTGGGACCAGTTGTGAAACTCATTGGCGAACGCGCCAACAATCACGCCGGTCAGCGTCATGACATTGATCCAGCCGAGCGCTGCGAACGCCGCTAGAAACAGAGCTGAGATGAAGAAGGTCGGGGCGTTTCGCTGCATGAAGCTGCGGGTGATCATACGGCGCGGCTTTTTATGATGCCTGATCGTGGCGCGAACGAGCGGTCCGACAATCGGCCATTTCGGGCCGCCGTATCTGTCCTGCATCCAGTGCAGAACGCCTGAGACAAAGTCAGCGATTAACAGCCCTGCAACGACCTGTAGCGATACCCAGAGCGCATATAGCGCAAGGTGATAGTCCGGTGAGATAAGATCAGTCATGTATACCCTCCATTACTGATCGTGTGAACGATCACTAACAATAAGGCGGGATTGTGACTGTTTGCTCACTCTTTGCTTGATTGTAACGAAAGCCGTCGGCACGGGAAAAAGACGCTCATCCCTGCACAGGCAGGGATATGGTGAGGTTGGCAGGCCCAGTTTCCCGCCTTCGCGGGAATGAGCGCACAATTCTGATTTCCGCAGATGCCCGCGAAGGCGGGGATCCATGCTTAGATGTTTGCTTGCAGCGGGTCGCCAGATTTAAGCATGGGTTCCCGTCTTCACGGGAAGCTGGGGCATTGATTTTTCGGTTAGAAATTGATTGCAGGTGTTTCTTAGTGCAGCTTTCGCGCAGCGTCGTCATTCTGACCGCTCAAGATGTGTTCAATCAGTACAAGGTGCGAGAATGACGTTTTTTCGGATGAAACCTCATGTTCACGAAACGCACAGGCGTCTTAGCCTTTCTGACGATATTAGTAAGAAGGATCGGGAACGGCAGCTCGATCTGTATAGCTTCAGCAAGCTTACTGCTGAAATAGAAGCCGGTAATGAAGTTGTTTTCGATGTGAAGGAAGTGAACACAGATGTTGAGTTCAAACCTCTCGTTCCGTGGGCAAGCCGCGCCATCGTGGTCACTGATACGTGCCCGCCTGAAATCGCCCAGATAGTAGAAGAGCATTGCCACCGGTTTGAACTGCGCTCAAGCGACAGATCGTTTTACGGCTACGTTCCCAAAGCCCATTATGACGCATTTGATGACCAGAAATCGTTTTTTCGCGGAATGGATCGAAACAGCATTATCACCGCAAGCAGAATGATCATTGATACGAGTAAGATCGGGGATGCTCCGATCTTTAATCTTGTCGGGGGAACGTACTTGCAAAGGACGCTTCTGGTGAATTATGATTTTTTCTTGAAGTATCAATGGTATCATTGTCTGGGATGGATTTTTACCCCAGTACGCGAAAGTGCCCACTATAAATCGTAATCCGATGGTCCGCACTGGGTAAGGGGCATTCCGCGAAGCAGTGCACCAGAAAAAACGGCGAACATGGTTTCAGGTTTCCGGGGCTATTTCATTGTCATCCCGTGCGGAGTGCAGCGCGTAGCGATGCTCTGCAGACACGGGACCTGATCGCGGGAAACTGCATGTTTCGGGTCCCGGATCAGCAGTGCATCATTATCATGCTGCACAGCATCCGGGATGACAGTACGCCCGACGGCTAAAGACCAAAAACTAATCCAACCCCACCGCACGCCACCCTAAACTTGGGGCATGAACCCCGCGCCATCATCTGCCACTGATTACACCTCGCTGACTATTGGTCAGCTGATCGGGCTGAACCTTGCACGGCTCTATGCCTGGTGCATGCGGCTTCAGGCGTCTGGCGAAACGCGCGCGCCACGTGATCTCGCTCAGATGGTGATCTCAACCGACGCTATGGTGCATGCCTATGTGCGCATGCTAGCCTCAAACCAGCTGGAGCGGGCCGGTTTTACTTACGCAGCAAGTGCGATGCGTATGCCTATCTGGCAACGGGCGGGCAGTCTTGTTCGCTCTCGCGCACCTTCGGTGCGCATAGAGCCCACTCAGGGCTGTCTTGCTTGCTCTCGCGCACCTTCGGCATGCATAGAGCGCGCTCAGGGCTGTGCTGTTGGCTCTCCTGGATCAACAGAGCCGGTTCAAGGCTGTGACCTCAACTCAATGGCCGAGCTGATTAACCGGCTTCAGACGACAATCGAACATTTCGAGCGTGCGGAGATACTGGCGAGCCATCTGGCCCGCGTCATCGTCTGCGCGCTGGCGTATATCGCACCTGAAGTGTCCACGCGCTGCACCTATGTGATAGCGGCCAAGGAACCAGCGCACCCGAATTCCAACCCCGTCGCAATCGCTAAAGAGCCATGGCCGCCGCCGCTCTGGGTTTCGGAGCGCCAGTACGCATCCGGGTGCCGGTAAAATAGCAACGCCATCTAATTACAGGAATCATTAGCGAGCGCGCAGGCGCAGCACCAATCAATCAAAAGCAAAATACGCGGCAGGGCGATGCTCTGCGGCGATACAGGTGCACCGGCTTTCGCTGAACTTTGATCAGACCTGTTCTTCTTCCTCGATGAGGATTTCACGGACAACCGCAACAGCGCCAGAGAGGATCAGCACGCCAAGGCCGATCAGCCCCAGCCATGGATTGATCAGGTGTTCTGACGCGTTCGTCGCGGTCGCTGTCAGCGCCAGGGCATCCAGAGGCCCCGCATGTGCTTGCGGTGCGGATAGGGAAAGCGATAGAAGTGCAGACTGTGCCATGATTGGACCTGTGATCAATTCTGATCGTTTCTCCGCAAGTCTGATGCCAATCTGAAAGCGAGGCCCGAGCCTTATGAATGAACGTGTGCCGACATGGCTCTGGGTTGATGCTCTGATGCGCCGCGCGTCTCTTGCAGGTGCATTCGGTTATGTGGCCGCCAAAGGCGATAAAGAACGCGGCGATGTCATTTTAAAAATTGCGCGCCTGGATGGCCGCGCCGCTTTATTTGTGCGCTCACCGCTCTTTATGGACAGCCCGAGTTTTGACTGGTTGCCGAATGCAGGCGAATGGGCAGAAGAACGCGAAATAGATGAATTGATTCAACGTCGTCGTTCTTATGATCCAGACCTATGGGTGGTCGAGATTGAAGACCGTGAGGGGCGCCATTTCCTCACTGAATTCGTGAATGGTGAATGAGCGGGTAATCAGGGTAGGCGAAGTCTTAATTCATCCAGCCGGATTTGAACGTGCGGTAAAGCGCGGCATTAAAAGCCATGCGCTAATGTCCATTTCAGATGATGGAGTGGGTAGCACATGCTGTTCTTATTTAACGATCGTGTTCTTGAAATCGGAGACCCGGAAGTCCGGCTTCTTGCCAACTGGCAGGAGCTTGGATGTGGTCGTCCGGATCTTTTGTTCGCGCGTGACGCCGTCGACTTTGCCAAGGCCGTGGTCATTGATAGTGACCAGTTCGGCGTTGATGAAGCCGTCTATGCTGACTGCGCAGCGCTGCTGGCTGTGAAAACACATGCCAATACAGCTTTCTTTATTCGTCAGGCAGGGGAAGAAGATGCGTCCCGCGTTCAGGCACGCCTCAACCTGATTGACGAAGAACATTTAAAGCGCGTGAGAAATCAGCGCCGCCCGGTTGGCGGTCACGCCTCGCTTGAACCGCTCTGGGTTCGCGCAGCCTGATTTGTACGGAAGGGTGCAGAAAGCGCCCACCACAGGCCCGCAGCATTGCCCGGCGGCCTTTTGTCCAGACCTAATTCCATAGCTTCATGACCTTCGCGCGGCTCGGCGCAATAGGTGCGGAAGATTCGGTCCCAGATGGACAGGCAAAATCCGAAATTCGAATTTGTTTCCTGCATGTGTACTGAGTGGTGAACGCGGTGCATATCCGGCGTGACGATGACTTTCCGAAGCGCGGCATCGACTTTCTTCGGAATACGGATGCTGGCGTGTTCAAAAATGGACGCCGCATTGAGAATGACTTCAAACAGGAAGATACCGAGCGCGGGCACGCCGAGCAGAGCAATCACGGCCAGTTTGAACCCGAAGGAAAACACCATTTCCAGCGGGTGAAACCGCAGCCCCGATGAGGCATCCAGATCTTCATCTGCGTGATGAACTTTATGAAACGCCCAGAGCGGCGGTATATAATGCATCATCATGTGTTGAAACCAGATGGCGAAATCCAGCAGCACGATAGCTAACACCACTTCCAGCCAGATAGGCAGGGCGACCAGATTAAACAGGCCAATCCCGCGGTCACTCATGTTCATCGCAAAGCTGATGGTCGCGACCGGCAGGATGATACGAAGGAACACAGTAGACACCGCAAGCAGTGCAACATTCGTTGTCCAGCGTGAGGCGCGCGTATGGCGGCGGTCTTTGCGGGGAATGATGAACTCAAGAGCGCTGAACAGAATCAGCACGCCCGCAAAGACAGACAGGCGGATCATGCCCTCAAATTCGGTCCAGTTTTCCATGGGATTAATGTTGTGACTTTGTCTGAAAGCGGCAAGTGGCAATGGGGTCGCATCACGAGTGTGTTATAAATGTTAGCTCACTACATTTTTGCGCTATTTCACTGCTATTGGCCATTGCATCAGCAAGCGCGCTGTACACAATGGTCGCTGAGACAATTTGAACCGTTATAAAATAACCTGTTTTCCGATAGGACAGCAGGACCATGTAAACAGGGGTAGAATCCAGATGAAAAGCATTCTCGCTACGCTTCTCGGTGCGTCCGCGCTGTTCGTTTCCGCGCCAGCCTTCGCTGACGGTCCGGAAATGCCGCCGCAGGCACGCATGTGCGGTACGTGCCACAACTATGAGCCAGGCGGTCGCCCGAAAATGGGCCCGGAGCTTACAGGTGTTTTCGGCCGTACGGCGGGTACGATGGAAGGCTTCAACTATTCACCAGCTATGGCGAACTCGGGCATTGTCTGGGACGCTGAAACTCTGGACGCGTATCTTGCGAACCCGCGTACAAACATTCCGGGCAACCGTATGAGCTTTGCTGGCATTCGTGACGAAGCGCAGCGCGCAGCCGTCATTGAATGGCTGGAATATGAGACAACGCCTGAAGCTGCTGAATAGGCGCACACGTTAGTTAAAACGAACAAGGCGGGCCGATGGCTCGCCTTTTTTGTCTTCAGAACACGCCCATTGAAAGACCGGCGGCGAGTGCGGCGCCGATATCTGCGCAGGTTTTCAGCTCGTCTTCCGGAATGGTTTTAGGGGCGAGGATCTGTTCTTCGGTCTGGGCATGCGTGCAGATGATGGTCGCAGGCTGGACCTCTTTCAGTCGCCAGCCCTTGGCAATCCGCGCCAGCTGGCGGACGGCGTTTTCGCCATCGGAGCCAGCGCAAATCAGCTGGGCATAGGGGCGAGCCTCTATCTTGCCGAGCAGGGGGTAATAACAGCGGTCAAAGAACTCTTTCATCTCGCCAGACAGCGAGGCGAGGTTTTCCGGCGCGACAAACAGATAGCCATCTGCTGACAGCATATCGTCCGGGCTGGTCTCTGACGCCTTTTGCAGCTGCGTCTCGCATTCTTCTTTGGCGGCGTTGTAGGCAGCCTCGGCCATTTGGCGGCTTCCGCCGGTGCGCGTGTGATAGACGATCAATAAGCGTGTCATGCGCTTAAGTTAGCCAGTCTCACCGCGCGCACCAAGCGCGAAACTTACTCCACGCCCATAAAGACGAGCTTCTGGATGCGGCGGCCTGTGTTTACCTCGGACGTGTAGAGATTGCCTTCAGAGTCCGCGACAACCGAGTGGAGCCATGTGAACTCGCCCGGATAGCGGCCGACGCGGCCAATACGGGCGAGAATGTCAAAGCTCTCGCTGTCCAGAATCCAGATGGATGAGTTCATCATGTCAGCGATGTAGATGAATTCTCCGTCCGGCGAGAATGTGATGTCAGAGACGGTGCGCGTACCGCCGGTTTCTTCTGCGATGACGATGTCACGAACGAATTCGAGGTCGCCATTCGCAGTGCGCTGGAAGACCTGAGCGCGGTTATTGCGGCGGTCACAGATATAGACGAGGCCTTCCTCCGTGCTGACAACACAGTGGACGATATCACCGAAGCTCGGGGCTTCAGGGTTAGCACCGCCATCTGAATTGCTTGAGGCCTGGCTTTGATCGAAGCTGCCTTCACGTGTGCCGCCGGACGGATCAGAGGCATAAGCGCCCCATGCGCCTTCATAATCCAACTCCATGCCGTCGAAGCTGATAATGCGTTTGTTGATATAGCCATCCGCGATAATCACATGGCCGTCCACGAAGGAGATGTCAGCCGGATTGCCAAGATATTCAGGGTGGGAATTGCCAGCCGTCTGGCCGTGCACACCAATCTGGCGGATGAATTCGCCTTCGGAGGTAAGGTTCAGAACGACATGGTCGCCATCGCCATTGCCGCCTACCCAGACGGTGTCGTCGTCATCTACGTAGATGCCGTGAATATTGCGCGGCCATTGGTTCACGCCATCAATCTCAGGGGCATAATCCGGTCCGCCCCATCCTCGCAGATACTCACCTTCGGCGGAGAATTGCATGATGGTCGGACCCGGCTCGCAGCAAAGCGCTGTCGGCGGATCAGCGGCGAGGCCAATATCGGAGAAGCTCAGCGTATGCGGACGGTGGGCGAGCCAGACATTGTCGTCATTGTCGACTGCGAGGCCCGGCGTCTGGCCGATAATCATGGTTGGCGGCATTTGCGGCCATGCGGCGTCGACCATAAAGCGCGGAAGCGGGGTGCCTTCCGGCGCATAGACTTCCATTTCGAGAGGGACCAGTGCCTGCGCGAAACCGGAAGAGGCTTCGGCGCTCGCTTCAGGCTCTGCGGCGGGGGCTGGTTCCTGAGCTGAGCAGGCAGAGGCGAGTAAAAGGCCGGACGCGGCAACCAGAAGACTGCGGCGACGGTTCGAGATGACTGATACCAGATCCATGAAAACTCCCCTCGGATAAAAGCCTGACCAAGATAGTCTGGTTTTCGAGGGGAGCGATACGCTTCACGAAACTGTTATCGGTTCAAAGCCCGGACTGATTAGAAAACAGCCAGAGCTTCGACCTCTTCAGGCGTAAGTGCGACTTCGCTGGCCTTCACGAGGCTTTTCAGATGGGATTCCTTCGTGGCGCTGGCGATCGGAGCTGTCACGCCGTCACGGTGGAGGAGCCAGGCAATGGCGAGCTCGGCAAGCGTGATGTTTTTGGAAGCGGCAATGTCATCCATCGCTTCAAGAACCTGAAGGCCGCCATTTTCGATATACTTCTTCGCCATGCCGCCGCGTGCCTGACCTTGCAGATCGTCGAGCGAGCGGTACTTGCCGGAGAGGAAGCCCGAAGCGAGTGAGAAATAGGTGACGACGCCAATGTTTTTATCGATGCAAAGGCGCTGGAGCGGGCCTTCAAAGCTCGCACGGGAGACCAGCGAGTATTCCGGTTGCAGTACCTGATAGGCCGGCAGGTCTTCGCTATCGGCAATCTTCAGCGCGTCTTCAAGCTGGCCTTCGTCGAAATTGGAGGCGCCGATAGAGCGGATTTTGCCCTCATCCAACAGGTCTTTATAGACGCCAAGCGTTTCGGCCTGCGGCGTCTCTTCGTCGAAACGGTGAGAGAAATAGAGGTCGATATAATCGGTCTTCAGGCGGCTGAGGGAGTTTTCGACTTCTTCGCGGATCCAGCGCGGTGACAGGCCGGTATTGCCGTCACCCATATCCATGCCGACCTTGGTGAAGATCTGGACCTTGTCACGTTTGTCCGGACGGGCTGCAAGCCAGTTGCCAATCAGGGTTTCGCTTTCGCCGCCTTGGTTGCCGGGCTTCCAGCGAGAATAGACGTCAGCCGTATCAATTGTCTTGAGGCCCTGATCCACGCACGCATCGAGCATTTTGAAGCTTTCGGTTTCGTCCAGTGTCCAGCCGAAAACATTCCCGCCGAAAACGACGGAAGAAATTTCAAGGCCGGTTGATCCGAGTGTGCGGGTTTTCATTCAGCTCTCCTTGTTTGTCTGTCCTCAACTGACGTTGCGGGGCAGACGAAGTTCCATAGTGGAGAGACATATAGGGCTCAGCGGCGGGTCTCCCAAGCGAGCCATATGGCTATGATCGCTATGAGAACAGCCATGGCGCGTCGGAATGCGATTTTGAGAGGTGAGTTTTCCATCAATGCGCCGGCGCGGGCCGCGCCCAGAACGATCGCAGAGTGGATCAGAACGCTGACCAGAATATGGATACTGCCAAGGATGAGCGCCTGAACCCAGAAGGCGCTGCGTTCCATATTCATGAAGCCGGGCAGCAGAGAGACGTAAAACACGGCGGCTTTCGGGTTGAGCACATTTGCCATGAAGCCGCGCCAGAACGGAGAGGCAAAACCGTCCTCGGACTTTGACGGCGATGTCTCGGTCGCATCCTGCCAGGCTTCCCACGCCAGATAGAGGAGGAACAGAACACCCGCCCAGCGCAGCGCTGCGTATAGAGGCGGAATACGGGCCACGATTTCAGCAATCCCGACAACGGAGGCCAGCATGTAAACTGACAGCCCCAGCGTGACGCCGAGAACTGCGCGAAAGCCCGCAGCGCGCCCTTCGGATGCGGACAGCGCAGCCAGATACCCCATATTCGGGCCGGGGGTCGCTTCGACCAGCAAGATCGCGATCAAAAACGGAAAAAGGGCAGAGGGCTCAACGGGCAGGATCATTCCGAAAAGCCTAATTGGATTACAAATGACCGGAAAGAGAAATTGTGACGCAGATTTAAATACCCCTTTGAGGTTTGTGGGTTTAAAGCTGATCACGCATGAGTTGAACTTGCTTGCAGCACTCGCGTTCTGCGGGGAGATTTAGCTCCGGTTTAGCCCTGTGGCGAAAGATTAACGCGGCAGACCTGCAAGTCTGCTATTTTCAGGTTCAAGTCCTGACGGGGCTTCCAAACTTTCCGGAAGCGGGTGGCGAGACAGACCTACACAAGCAGGTGCTTGTTAATTCGCGCATTTCACTCTAATTTTTTGTCCCCATGGGGGAAGTTTCGACATTATTCGTGCGCAAAATGCTGGAGAACAATCCGGTAGCGGACGCGCGTGCGCAGCTTCTTGCGCGCGCAGGGGTGTCGGAGGCCGAGCTGGCCGATCCCAAAGTGATGGTGCCTGCTCGGAAATATTTCGCGCTTCTCGAAGAGATTGCTGACCTCGAAGGCCAGCGGGTCAAATTCCACATCAATGCCGCCCGCACCATGACATGCGAAGATTACGGGGCGGTTGGTCTGGCATGGAAAACAGCCCCTCAGCTGTTGAATGCCTTTGAACGTATCGCCCGCCACTCACGCCTGTTCGTGCAGAATGTTTCCGGTTTCAGACTGGAAGAGGACGGTGAGTTTACGCGCTGGATCCACTTGCGCGAGTTTCCACCGGTTCGGGGGTTATTGCTCTCGAATGAAGGGTCTCTGGTCACGTATATGTCGCTTTGCCGCGAAGCCTGCGGGCCGGATTTCAAGCCGGTCGCCGTTCATTTCAGTCACAAAGCCGTGGGGTGTTCGCTGGCATTGGAAGAGTATTTCCAGAGCCCGGTCCATTTTGAGTCCGACTATTACGGGTATGTCTTCCGGACCGAAGATTTGCTGGCCAAGACGCGGCTGGGTGATCGTGATGTCTGGTCCTTTTTTGACGAACATATCGAGAGAGAGCTGTCAGACCGCGAAAGCGAGGTCGGGCTGGAAAGTCAGGTCCGTAAGGAAATCAGTCTGGCGCTGAGTGACGGTCCGCCGCCGATCTCGGCCATTTCTGAAAAGCTGGGGCTTAGCGCGAGAACGCTCCAACGGCGTCTGTCCGAGGTAGATGTTACCTATCAGACGCTTGTGGATCAGGCCCGTCACATCATGGCGCGCAAGCTGCTGAATGACACCGGATACTCGCTTGCAGAGATCGCGTTTCTGACCGGCTTTTCCGAGCAGAGCGCCTTCAATCGCGCGTTCCGCCGGTGGGAGGGGCGCTCGCCGGGAAGCTTCCGCACGAGCGCCTGACGGGATGATGATGCGTGACGCGTCCGGCCAAAACTCTGTCGCGCGGCGTCAAGATGCAGGATTAGAGTGCCGGTAGACATGGACTTGTTCTGACGAGGAGGAGCAAGTCATGAAGTCAATTTTCCAGCCTGCAAAACTGTTTGAAATCCGCCGCCCTAAAGTTCCGTCTACGCTGGTGCTGGGTGGCACGGGCCGCACCGGTCACCGCGTTGTGCGCTCGCTCTGGGATAGCGGGCATAAGGTTCGTATCGGGTCGCGACAGGCCGAGCCTGCTTTCGACTGGGAAAAGCCGGAAATATGGCGGCGCTGTCTTGAGGGCATGACGCAGGTTTATGTGAATTTTGCGCCGGATCTTGCGATGCCGAAAGCGCGTCAGTCGATCACCGAGTTCACGGACCTCGCCTATCGGATGGGTGTTCAGAAGCTTGTTCTCCTGTCTGGCCGCGGTGAGGAAGAGGCGCTGGCCTGCGAACAGATTATCCGGTTCTCCGGCATGGATTGGACGATTGTCCGCTCGGCCTGGTTTAACCAGAATTTCTCTGAAGGGGCTTTTCGCAGCATGGTTCAGGAAGGCGAAATTGCTCTGCCAACCGGCGGTACGCGCGAACCATTCGTTGATGTGCATGATGTTGTCGATGTCATCATCGCAGCGCTCACCGAGGAGGGCCATGAGGGCAAAACCTATGAAACGACAGGCCCGCGTCTTCTGGGGCTTGAGGATATCGCCGAAGAGCTTTCCTCCGCACTTGGACGCACGATCACCTTCGCAGACATTCCGCATGACGTGTTTCTGGAAGGCATTGAAGATATGGGCATGCCCGCAGAGCTTGTCTGGCTGATGGATTATCTTTTCGCGACGGTGATGGATGGCCGGAATGAGAAGATCGGCTATGGCGTGCAGGAAGCTCTGGGGCGTCCGCCACGTGATTTCCGCGACTATGCCAGCATGACGTCGCTGACTGGTGTCTGGACGCCGAAACGCGCGCTTAATCTGGTCACCGCCTGATGCCGGATATCGGCGTCAGCTTCATTTGACGCCGAGCGAGCAGAGAAAGCGGAGCGCTTCGGTGAGGCGCTCTTCGCGGCTGCCGCGGACTTCAATCCACGGCACGCGGCTTTTGATGATTTCTTCGCGAAAGCGGGTTGTCATGGTGTGGCGCTCCTGGCCGCCTTCGCGGATGGCATCGGCCTCAAAGGCAATGTCATCAGAGGTCAGGATATAGGCAAACGGGCGAACCTGTTTCGCCGCGACGGCATCAACAGCTGGCGAGCGAGACCCGAAATAGCGCTCATGCCAGAGCGCTGTGGTGAGGGCATCGGTGTCAGCAATGATGAGGCCATTGTCAGAGCGGCGCGCGGCAGCATCTTCCAGCGCGTTCTGCTCTTCGGCAATTTCGACGAGTTCTTCGGTGCGCCATGGCTCGTCTGTCACCTTCGCGCGGCGTTCGGTGTATTCGCGCCCATATTCGGCGACGTAAGGCGAGTTCAAAGCCTCGGCCACCATGAGCGCAAGCGTGGTTGTGCCGGTGCTTTCAGCGCCTGTCACGACAATGCGACGACAGAATTTGGCGCGCAAGGACGCGGGCAGTAAAGGCCAGAAGATATTCGCCATTACGTGAGGCTGTCGGCAGCTTTTGGTTTGTCGGTTCGCGCTTTCTGCCACTCGATCAGACCGGCAATACACATAGCCAGGAAGACCGCATAGAGACCGGCTGTCAGCCAGAGGCCCTTATGGATGTAGAGCGGGATGTAGATGAGATCGACCGCGATCCAGAGCCACCAGTTGGCAATCCATTTGCGCGACAGCATGAACTGGGCGACGAGGCTCATCGCCGTGGTGAGCGCATCCCAGCCTGCCACTGTGGAGTCTGTGTATTCGTGCAGCACCCATTGGATGAGGGCTGCGATGACAATAACCGCTACGCCGCAGGCGATGAGAACCTTGGGGGAGGCTTCGTGAACTTCCACGCCCTTATGGTCATCGCCGCCGCGCAGCCACCAGTACCAGCCCAGCGAGGCCAGAATGAAGTACACGCCCTGAAGGCCGGCATCTGCGTAAAGGCCTGACTGGACGAACAGAACGGCGAAGAACACATAGTTCACCATGCCGACCGGGAAGGTCCAGATATTACGGATAACGAGCAGCCAGACGCAGGCCGCGCCCGTTACAAAGCCCGCCAACTCAATCCAGTTTGCGATCAACCAGTCGATCATCAGTCCCGTCGCCCATGTCACCTGATTAAAATCTGTATCTGCGTCGCTGCGCTATGGGAAGCGATTAAGCCGCGCCAATGCTTGCGGCGCCTTGCTCGAGTATGCTGGAGGCCGTTTGGGAAAGCTCGTCAGCAAGCATGCGATACCGGTTGGTCAGGGGTGAGGAGGCCCGCCAGCAGAGCGCAATCTCCCGCTCGGCTGAAGGGTAGTTGATGCGCCTGATGATCTGGTCGGGGTCACGGCGGGCTTCAGACAGCGCATAGAGGCTCGGCAATACGGCAACGCCTGCGCCCATAATCGCCATCTGTCGGACGGCATCGAGACTGGAGCCTTCGTATTCGGTGCTGACCTGCGTGCCGATGTCATCTGCCAGCCTGTGCACCAGCTCGCTTAGGCGGTGGCCATATCCGATTGTCAGAAGCGGGTGACCGCGTAGTTCCTCAGGCTCTACCGGCCCGGTCGTACTGCTCAGCGGATCATCGGATGCGGCGCAAATCCAGAGCTGTTCGGTGAAGAGCGGTTCGCTCCGGCACTCAGGATGGCTTTCGGGTGTGGAGATGATCAGGTCAAACCGGCCATCACTCAGATGCTCGGCGAGATCGATGGTGCGTTCTTCGCGCACGATCAGTCTGAGTTCGGGGAAACGCTGGTGGAGCTGACGGGTCGCTGGTGGCAGAAGATAGGGGCCAACGGAGGGAAGGACGCCCAGATTGATGCGGCCTTTGAAGTCTTCCTCGCTTTGCCGCGAGAGCGTGTGAAGCTCTTCGACTTGACGCAGAATATAGCGCGCGCGGACAACAATATCCCGGCCTGTCGGGGTGAGCACAGCGCCATGGCGTCCACGTTCCAGAAGGCGCGTGCCCAGCTCTTCTTCCATGTCTGCAATCTGCGTCGAAAGACTGGACTGGCTGACATTCACCCGTTTTGCGGCCTCTCCATATTTTCCCGTCTCGGCAATCGCGACGAGATATTCCAATTGTTTCAGCGTAGGTCTCATCTATCGATTTTTCCGATTGAAATTCAATTTTTATTATATTGGAAGAATGGAAGGGTGCAATCCATTTCACTTCTGTAAGCGAAAACAGGAGCGAAACATGAGACGTACAAGAGACATTATCCGCCGTAAGAAAGTCCGCCAGAAGAGCGCCGCATCAGGTCGCTGGTTCAAAGCTGGAGCCGCCGCTGCCATCATGGCACCGCTCTCCGTAGCTGCGCCAGCTTACGCAACGACGGCGGCTGAGCAGTCGGCGAGCATTACCGAGCAGGACGTACTGGACGCCCAGCGTGTCTGGGGTGAAGGAATTGTTCGCATCGGCACGGCTTTTCAGAATGGTGAAGACTATAACGCTGTCGCGTCGAACATGATCCGCTCGCTTTATGCCTATGATCAGCTGGAAGTCCTCTTCAAGCCGACACTGGCTGCAGAAAAGCAGTTCCGCCCCGAGTTTGATGGCGCGCTCTCGTACTTTGTCGGCGGTGACATCGACGAAGATTCAGGCTTTGCCATCCGCCCCTGGTCCAATGTCCGCTTCGGCGAACAGCAGATCATAACGCTCGGCGACAGCGCCCTTGCCATGGGCAATTATTATTTCACCCCGGTCGGTGAAACGGAGGAAACAAAGGTCGAGTTCTCATTCGGCTATGTGCGTGACAGCGAAGGCCTGATGCGCATCGTCCTCCACCACTCTTCTCTGCCGTATGCGGGCAGCTGAAGCAGCTGAGGCGGACGCCCATCCGCCCTCATAGCTAACCTCCACCCCAACTCTGCGAGACTGAGTCCCCGGTCTCGCAGTTCTTTTTCCAAGGAAGGACCCTTATGACACGCATATTCAGACGTGCTGTTGAATTCTTCGAGTGGGCGCCCTCAGCTGGCTTGCTCCTCATTCTCGCGACAGTCTTCGCCGTTCTCATTAATAACAGCGCGATTGCCAGCCTGTATTCCGCATTTCTGGATGTACCCGTTGCCATAACTGTGGGGGCTCTTGAGATCGATAAGCCGCTTATCCTCTGGATTAATGATGGCCTGATGGCGGTGTTCTTTTTCCTCGTGGGGCTGGAGATCAAGCGCGAGGTATTACAGGGGCAGCTTTCATCACGAGACAAGATTGTACTGCCGTTGTTCGCGGCGGTGGGTGGTATGCTCGTGCCAGCGCTTGTGTTCCTCGGCATCAATGCAGGCAGCCCTGAAAACCTGAATGGCTGGGCCATTCCGGCGGCAACTGACATTGCGTTCGCGCTTGGCATTCTCGCCCTGATGGGAAGCCGTGTGCCGGTTGCGCTGAAGGTTCTGCTTCTGGCGGTGGCGATCATTGATGACCTTGGCGCCATTATCATCATCGCGCTCTTCTATACGAGCAATCTGTCGGTTGAGGCGCTCATGCTGGCAGGGGTTGGTCTTGCAGGCCTGATTACGCTGAACCGGCTCGGTGTGAAACGCATCGCGCCATATGTGCTGATCGGTCTTTTCATGTGGGTGTGCGTGCTCAAATCCGGTGTCCACGCGACACTTGCCGGTGTGATCACGGCTCTTGCGGTTCCGATTTACGGCCGTAATGAGAGCGAACCATCGCCGCTGAAACGTCTGGAGCATGGTCTCCACCCGTGGGTCGCGTTCGCGATTGTGCCTCTGTTTGCCTTCGCAAATGCCGGTGTCTCGCTTTCAGGCCTGACGATGGAAACACTCATGGCGCCGCTGACGCTCGGTGTGGCCGCTGGTCTCTTCATCGGCAAGCAGGTGGGCGTGTTTGGCCTTAGCTTTATCGCGGTGAAGACAGGCATTGCGCGTCTGCCGGATGGCGTAAACTGGGCGCATCTCTACGGCCTTGCCTGCCTCACAGGTGTCGGCTTCACCATGTCGCTCTTTATCGGCACGCTCGCCTTCTCGGATGCAGCCGCAATGAACGAGATCAGGCTTGGTGTCCTCATGGGCTCGACCCTGTCTGCTCTGGCCGGTGTGGCCATCCTGCTGGCAAGTACGCGCTCTCCTGCGCGAGACCGCGAGGCCGTGCCAGCCTAAAGCCGAAGGAGGCGTGGGCTGTGGCTCACGCCTCTTCGCCTAATTGCTCACGCAGATAGAGGCTGAAATCCGTGTCTGTTTCGAAGCTGAATGGATGCGGGACATCATTTGGAAGATGGGCCCGCATTTGTTGTTCTTCCAGCGGTAGTTCATCACTGATCAGCCCGTGATCGCGCATCAGCGGCAGGGCGTAGCCCGGTATCCAGCGGCGGATATCCCAGGACGGAATACGCGATTTCAGCTCGCGTGACTGGTTCACAAGACCGGTAAAGCAGCTCTCTTCCAGCGTGTCGTAAAAGTCCGGCGTTTCAGACAAATCGGTTGAAAAGCGCAGCAGGTCTGCCAGCACAGAGCGGACTTCCTCCGGTGTCAGCTCCAGCGGGTAGAAATACATCTCTTCTGGCGGCACATGCGCGAGACGCTTGCCGATGAGATCACGCTCCGTGCCAAAAACAGGATAGGTCTCGAAATTACGGAAGAACCCGCCCAGCGGCTGGAAGCGGTCCCAGCTTACGCGCCGCGCTTCAACCGACACAGCTAATTGCTCGCCGTTTTCGAATCCGAAAGTGATGAAGATATGGGTGAGGAACGGACCGTCTCCGAAAGGCTGAATAATCAGCTCGGCGGTTTCGACCTCTGATAAGTCAAAGCTCTGATCGCGCCAGTGAACCTCAACAGGCGCATCGGAATGATGTTCGGCATCGCGGAAGTTATGAATGGTGACACTATCGCCTTCAAACACGGCAGAGGCGCGGCGCTCATGCAGGGGCACCCAGTCCTGCGAGGCTGGAGGCTTGGTGTAATAAACCGCAAAGAAGGCGATCATGATCAGGCCCAGCCCAATGCGCCGGAAGAGTTTAGACTTACCCGGCCAGAACCAGAGGAGGAGCGCGACGGGGAACACAGCGATGCCCGCAAATTCGCGCGCAGAAACGGGCCAGCCAACCCAGAAATAAATGCCACCGGCCATGATGAAGGCGGCAATGACGAATACGATATGCAGAAGCACTTTGGCTATAATGCGCAGGATGGATGCCGGTTGGTGACGTGTACTCATTTCTTCCCCCGGCTATCGCAGCCCTGATCCATGCCATAAGAATTCAAGCTGAATAACGTCGCAACCTTGAACCGGTTTCTAGCGTTAGAATGCCATAATCACTGGATAGAGTCCCAAACATGGAAATTCTTGGCCCCGAAGAGACGCTGACCCCCGAACAGGAACAGGCGCTGCAACAGGCGCGTGCACTGTCGCGGCTGCTGGATGACCAGTTCCAGATTGCCGGTTTCGGCGTGGGGCTGGATGGTATTATCGGCCTCATCCCAGGCGTGGGTGATGCTTTTACCACGGCGATGGGCGCCTATCATGTCAGCCTTGCCAACAAGCTCGGCATGGGCTGGGGCACCCGCATGCAGATGATCGGCAATCTGGGGGTCGACTTTGTGATCGGCCTTGTGCCGCTGCTGGGTGACTTTCTCGACTTCGGCTTTAAAAGCCATCGCCGGAATATGCGTCTCATCGAGAAGAAGCTGGAAAAGCGCGGTATCAGGATTTGATACGGCGACAATGCAAAAGCCGACGGTCGAGGATTGCCTGTTCAGAGGCGTGATCCGGGTCGATTCAATCTGTTGTAAACAGCGTTCTAAAAGCTTCAATAAACCGTCACCTATTTGAAATCGAACTGACGCCCGAGCGTCACAATAGCTGTTTAGACGCCTTTCACTGAGTGGGACGTGAAAGGGATTAACCATGACATTGAAGAAATTGGTGATGGCGTCGACGGCGCTTTTTGTTGCGACGATGCCGGCGGTAGCACAGAATAATGCATCAGAGACGGACGCTGATCAGAGGCTCGACACTGTTGAAGTATACGGCACGCAATTGTCTCGCCAGCGCGGTATTGATGACAAACGGAATGCTTTGTCCGTTATTGACGCGCTGAGTGTGGATGAGCTTGGTCAGTTGCCAGACAATAATGTCGGCGAAAGTCTGAACCGTATTGCTGGCGTGTCTATGCTCGTCGAAAAGGGCGAGGGTCGCTATGTGCAAATTCGTGGCATCAATCCGGGGCTGAATAATGTCACGATCAATGGTGCAAATATTGGCTCGCCTGAGACCGAAGGTGGGGGGAGAAACGCTCCACTAGATATAATCTCGGGCGGCATCCTCGGAGCCGTGCAGGTTATCAAAGCGCCGACCGCTGATATGGATGCTCAGGGTATTGGCGGTACTGTGAATATTGAAACGCGTTCACCGTTTGACCGTGACGACGATTTTTGGGGCTACGGCACCATCCGTTACGGTTTTGAAGAAATCGAACCCCTTGCCAATGCATATGGCGGAGAGAACCCTTACGGACTGGACGCGACATTGTCCGGCAAGTTTGGTGAAGGACGTTTTGGCTGGCTCCTGGCTGCGTCATGGTCTGATCGGGAATATATCGCCCCTGGCTTTTATCAGGATGACTGGGAGAGCAATCCAGCAGATTCTGCAACGGGCAGTGTAGGTGGCCACGCGCCGGTGAATGTCAAAAACAATTACTATGTAATCGGTCGTGAACGGCTGAACGTAAACGGTGTTTTTGAATATCGTCCCGATAATAATTCAAGCTATTTTGCACGTGCGTTTTACGCGTCATGGGATGAATTTCAGCACCGTAACCGGTATGAGCAAAACCTGGACACAGACGTTGTTTTTGACACCCCGACAAGTGGGACATCCGGGCTCAATCGTATCGCAACCAACATTCGTCTCGAAGACGCTGAAAAAGAAGTTCTGACATTCGCATTCGGCGGCGAAAACGTCATCGATGCCTTTACCCTGAACTATGAGCTGACGGCGAACCAGAATAGTATTGATGAGCCATATTCTTACTGGGAGTGGAGATCTGGTCGCGATTTCGGTCCAAACAGCTTTTCAATCTCTGGTGACGGAGCAGTTACGATAACGCCTGACGCAGGCACGCCGGACCGCCAGGACCCATCGCTGATTGATTTTCGACGCGCGCGCTTTCAGGACAGTCATATGGAAGAGGATGGTCTGACAGGTCAGATCGATCTTCGCTGGGACATGGATACGGATACGTGGTTCAAAACCGGCTTGAAGGCACGCGAGACAGAACGTAGCTGGGATTTTAGCCGGGAACGTTTTGATGGGGGTACGCTTGATCTGAACCTCGGTACGTCGGCCGATTTCACAAACGGGATTTTCACCAACTGTATCGATCAGGGCTGCGCACCTAACATCTTCATGGATGTGGATGCGATGAATGCGTTCATTAACGATCCGGCGAATGCAGGTTACTTCTCTCTGAATACGGGCGATACATTCGTGCGCGAGTATTCGTCCGACTACGACATCACTGAGCGAGTGATCGCCGCATATGGTATGGGCGTACATTCCTTTGGTCCTGTGGAGCTGATTGCTGGTCTTCGTATGGAAGCGACCGACGTTGAGAGTGCAGGCTTCCTTCTGGAAAATAACCAGATCGAACGCGTCTCCACAGAAGGTAACTATGTCAGCTGGTTGCCATCCGTGCTTGCAAACTGGAATGTGACAGAAGACCTGATCGTTCGAGGATCTGTGACGCGTGCCCTTGGGCGTCCGGACTTTGACGCGATCGCACCGCGTGCAAGCTATAATGAAGAACTTGGCATTGGCGGTCTGTCTATCGGCAATCCGGAACTGGAAGCGCGTATGTCCTGGAACTTCGATGCCAGCATTGAGTGGTATCCGAATGATTTGACGCTGATTTCCGCAGCTGTTTTCTACAAGGATATCGAGGATGACCTTGTGGGGCTTTCAGAACGTTACACCACGGCATCAGAAATTGACGCGGCGCTCGCTGCGAATGGACTTACCGGCGCCATCGATACATCCATCCTGACAGAGTTGAATATATCAACGACGGTGAATGGTGGTTCGTCCACGCTTCAGGGCCTTGAGCTGATCGCGCAAACCCAGCTTGATGATTTCCTGCCAGAAATGCTTCACGGCATTGGCTTTACGGCATCAGCAACTTTTCTCGATGGTGAGACTGAAGTGAATGGCCAGACGCTGCCGCTTCTGAATCAGGCTGAAGAAACATATGCAGTCAGCGTATTCTATCAGAACCACGGTTTCGATGCCTCTGTCAGCTATGCTTACAATGGCAGCTTCCTCACGGACGTAAATCTGAGCAATCCGGACGTGAACCTGTATCAGGGTGAGTTTGGCCGCTGGGATGCGAAACTGTCTTATGAAGTCAGCGATGGCCTGAAAGTTTTCATCGAGGGTGTGAACCTGAACGATGAGCCGACAACTGAGTTTCAGGGCGGTCAGGAGTTCCGTAACACTGAGTATGAGTATGTCGGCCGTACCGTATACCTCGGTGCGAGCTACGGTTTCTGATTTCGATCTGAATTCATTTGATATGGACCGGGCCGGCTTAGTCGGTCCGGTTAAATTGTGAGGAGATCATTTATGATCCGACATATTTCCCTGTCAGGCGCGCTTGCCTGTCTGTCCGCTGTAATTCTGCCGGGCGCTGTGGCGCAGGACATACCGGAGCTTGGATCGCTGGAAAATTATGTGCCGCCAGCCGTTCAGCATCTGACGGCAGAAACGCTTCGCGTGTATGAAGCGCCGGAAGCCGATCAGGGCGTCGCGGTAGATGATGAGTTCTTTTATCCTGTCGATAATTCCACGATTGGCAAGTATCGCCGAGATACGGGTGAGCTGGTCGACCGATTCATGACGGCGCCGCGCGGCCTGCTGCGGCATATGAATTCCTGCTATGCCCGTGATGAACAGCTTTGGTGTGCGAATTCCAACTATTCTCTCACGCCAATGTCGTCTTCGATGGAAGTGTTCGATGCAGAAACCATGGAGCATTCACACAGCTGGTCTCTTGGACTTATGGAAGAGGGGTCGCTTACCTGGTTTGACGATTTTGGGAGCGACAGGATTGCTGGCTTCGCGCATTATTCGGGCAATGGCGGTCTGGACTATAAAGCATCGGAATTCTCTGGCGTCGTGGTGTTCGACAATGAATGGCGTCGCAAAGGTGGCTGGCAGATGCCCGCGAGCGTGATCGAGCGCATGGCACCTTATGCGGCGTCAGGCGGGGCGATTGGGCCGGATGGGCTTTTGTATCTTTTAGGACACGACCTGCCTGAAATGTATGTAGTTGCACGGCCGACTATGGGGCCGGTCCTCGTCCATGTCGCGACAATAGCGCTTGAAGCCGAAGGGCAGGCCTTTTCATTTGTGCCCAACAATTCCGGCGAAATTTTTGCGATAGACAGACGTTTCGGGCTCGTGCGCCATATAGCGTTACCCGCTATCGGCGAACTGCCGAATGAAGCGATGCCGTTCAACTGACCGGATTGAAACTATCCGAATGCGGAGCGGCTGTCACGCAGCGGTGTCCTGAATGCGGCCCTGAAATTGCAAAGCGTCACAAAACTGAGTTTTGAGACGCCAATGTTATTTCAGACTGTTCTATTTTGTATCGCTGCGGTTTTCGCAGCCATCATTTCGATACGTTTCATCTTCCCGCGTGGGCTGGAGGCGACATCTGTCGACCGGCTGAGCGGTTTCCTCATCGCCGGTGCGCCGATTGCGGTGCTGGCTGTTTTGAGCGTGCTTCATGCGCGGGGCTCGCTAGAGCTCGCATGGCTATTCAGTACCGAAGAGACAGGTGCTGGCCCGATCGAGTATGGCACGGTGCTTTTCTTCCTGATGGCGTGCGGCCTGTCATTTCTGATTGCGCGCGCAGACCAGACCATGATGCGCTTTGCCTATATCGGGCTTGGCGCGGCGTGTTTTCTGATCGCAGGCGAGGAGCTGAGCTGGGGCAGTGGATTTTCCATTGGGAGACGCCTGAAGCGCTCGCCGAAGTGAATCTGCAGCAGGAAACCAACATCCATAATCTGGTAAATCCGCGCCTTTATGGTCCGATCTATGCGGTGGCCGGTTTTGCGTTGATTGCGATGTGTGCGGCCTCCGTGCTTGGCGGGGCACGCCGCTGGCTGTCTGCGCGGGCTGATATGCCTGTGATCGGAGAGATTGCCGCGTTTGCCGACTGGCTGGGCGTTGCGCGCTTTGGCATGGTGCTGACGCTTTCAACGGCGTTGCTGCTTCAGCATGAATCGTTTGAAGAGTATTCAGAAGTCATGCTGAGCCTGACGCTCGCTCTGTTTCTGATGCATCGTCTGCGCATGTTGTCTGCACCTGCAGGCCAGTTCGCACTGGCAGAATAGGGCAGGCGCCAGTAAAGCGCCCGCCCGATTAATTTATTTTTGGAAGAGGTCTGCCCAGCGACGCTTCTCGCGGGTTTTCCAGTGGCCGCGATGGTAAGCGTCAGAGACGATCACAGGCGCAACTGTACCAGCTTCTGCGAACACCATCTGCTCCAGCGCGACGTCGACCTTGCCCCATGAGCAGGCTTCTTTCAGCGTAGAGGATGAGCACGCGCCATCACGAACATCAGCAACGGTGATCTGCACCGCGTAAGCGTGCATTTCAGCATCTTCGCCAAGGATTTCCGCACACACAACAGTGTCCTGCGCGAAGTTCTTCGGCACGCCGCCGCCAATCATGAACAGACCTGTGCGGCCTGCCTGGATCTTCACTTCTGTCAGCTCACGGAAGTCCGCGACAGAGTCGATCGTCATGTAAGGCTTGTCCTCTTTCATGCGATCGACCTGGTGCTTTACGAGGCCAAAGCCTGCAGAGCAGTCAGAGAAAGCCGGCACGAAGATCGGCACGCCTTCTTCGTAACAGGTCTGGATGAGAGAGCCTTCTTTCTTCGCATTGCCAGCCGCCAGCCATTTGCCGATCTCGTAGATGAATTCACGGGAGGAATACGGGCGCGGCTCGAGGCTGTCTGCGATGTCCTTGATGACGTGATCGCAGGCCTGAAGCTCTTCTTCGTCAATGTACGTGTCGTAAATGCGGTCGATATAGAGATCGCGCAGAATACGGTCGTCCGGAATTTCCGGTGCGCGATAGTGTTTGAAACCAAGTGCTTCAAAGAAATCCATGTCGATGATGGACGCGCCTGTAGAGACGATTGAGTCGATCATATTGTTGGCGACCATATCGCGCCAGACATGCATACAGCCGCCCGCAGATGTAGAGCCGGCAAGGGTGAGCATGGTCGAGCAGGATTTGTCTTCCAGCATCATGTTGATAATTTTCGCCGCGCGCGCTGCATCGCGGGATGAAAAGCTCATCTTGCTCCAGGCTTCGATAAGCTGGCGGCCATCAAACTCAGTGATGTCGATATGCTCAACAGGATTGTCGAGGAGTTCAGCTTTGCGCTGACGGTCAATGGTATCAGACATTGCGGGATTCCTTATTGTCAGGTGGGCCGGAAGGGAGGCATTGTCTGACCATCTGAAATCCGGTGCGCTCACATAATCGAGTTTTGATTTTCATCAAGTGAAAATATCACACTTCGACCCAAAAATCAGATAACCCAAATCCTTATTGGCTGTAGGTGAAATAGCTTTCTTAGGTTGTGGTTTCTAGAGATTCGTCCTGACATGCGTTTCATCATTGGCGCGACTGTCGCAACAAATGGGGACACGCTTTTCCGTATGACTTGCTCGATTGATGTCATCTCTTTCATCGATATGCCTTGTTGGATGAACCATGCTCTTTTTTGGGTTCACGATCATCAGACGATAATAGTGGGGCTGCCCGCCGCAATCTTCAGCGGTTGGATGGTTTTGAAACTGCGGCAGCAGATCGAGCACCAAGTTGGAGTGGAAACGGAGCGCCGTACCCGGAGATTACGAAAATTGCGTGCGAAGCTTCCGTTGGCACTAAAAGAGCTACACGATTATTACGAAAGCACGTTGCTCGAACTTGTTAGGGTTTTTGCTCAGTGGGAAGAAAGCGGGGAAGATGCTTGGGGGGCGCCTTATGGAGTTCATCCAATTCCAAACGAATATTTATCACTTCCCTCGGAAGCCCTCGACAATGTTGTTAATGCTGTAGAAGAAGCTGATGTACTTGATGCCGAAAAGCTAACGGCGCTGATCAACTTCAGTCAGATTACGAGTTCTCGATTACATTCATTGTATAATACTTTGGCGAAGAAAGATTCTGAATATGGCAGGATCCTGATTCAAACCAACTTCTTTAGCGTTATTCGAGATATCTTAGAGATGTTGGCTCAAGTCGACCGCGTTTATGATTATGCTCGCGGAAACGCCAAAAAGATCGACAGTTTTCCAGAAGACCACAATATGGGAATTTATTACAGCGGAAAGCTGTCATTTGATACATACACTAGCCTTCTTGATTATTTGGGTGAGCATTGGCTTCCAGACTGGCAAACCAAGATGGCTGAAAGAACGCTTTTTGAAGTGGGCGACTGAACCTCGACAATTCGCCCAATCCCAACTAAATCGCGCGCATGAGTTTATCCCTGCACGATGAAGCCGAACGCCGGCGCACCTTCGCTATCATTTCCCACCCGGACGCTGGTAAGACCACGCTGACGGAGAACCTGCTGCTGGCAGGCGGTGCGATCCGTCTGGCGGGGCAGGTGGCTGCGCGTGGTGAACGTCGCCGGACAAGCTCTGACTGGATGAAGATCGAGCGTGACCGCGGTATTTCGGTTTCGGCCTCCGTCATGACGTTCGAGCATGATGACAAAGTGTTCAACCTGCTTGATACGCCGGGCCACGAAGACTTCTCCGAGGATACGTATCGTACGCTAACGGCGGCGGACTCTGCCATCATGGTGCTCGACGCCGCGAAGGGTATCGAGCCGCAGACGCTGAAGCTGTTCGAAGTCTGCCGTATGCGCGACATTCCGATCATCACCTTTGTGAACAAGATGGACCGCGAGGCGCAGGACCCGTTCGATATTCTGGAAGAGGTTCATGAGAAGCTGGCGCTTGATGTGTCGCCGCTTTACTGGCCTGCCGCGTCCGGTAACCGCTTTGCGGGCATGAAAGATCTGCGCACGGGTGAATTTTGCCTGTTCAAAAAGCTCGCAGCGGACGCGAAAGAGCATCCGGAGCGCGCCGAACGCATTAAAATGGACGGCTCCAACTCACTGGCGGACCGTGTGGACGAAAGCGTTCTTGAAGAACTCGAACTGACGGCCGAGCTAGCAGCCGATGGCCTGCCGGAATTCAATCACCAATCCTATCTGGAAGGCCATATGACCCCGGTCGTGTTCGGCTCGGCGCTCCGCCATTTCGGCGTTCACGAGCTGCTCTCCACCATTGGCGAGTTCGCGCCGCCTCCGCGTGCGCAAAAGGCCGAGGTGAAGGGGCAGGAAAAAATCATCGTGCGCGATGACAAACAGGTCACCGGCTTCATCTTCAAAATTCAGGCGAATATGGACCCGAACCACCGCGACCGCGTGGGCTTCTTCCGTATCTCGTCCGGTGAGTTCAAGCGCGGCATGAAGCTGAAAACCTCATCCGGCAAGCTGCTCAATGTGCACAATCCGATGATGTTCCTCGCGCAGGACCGCGAGATCGCTGACGAGGCCTTTCCGGGCGATGTGATCGGTATTCCGAACCATGGCGCGCTGCGCGTGGGTGATGCGCTGTCTGAAAGCGGCGACGTGAAATTCGCAGGGATTCCGAACTTCGCGCCGGAGCTTCTGCGTCGTGCGCGGGTGAAAGACCCGATGAAGCAGAAGCACCTTAAAAAGGCGCTGGAATCTCTGGCCGAAGAGGGCGTGACGCAGCTTTTCCGTCCGCAAATCGGCTCCGACATGATTGTGGGTGCGGTGGGCGGCCTTCAGTTTGAGGTCATGAAAGAGCGGGTGCAGGCAGAGTATGGCCTCGAAGTTGAGTTCGAGACCGCGCCCTACAATGTCGCGCGCTGGATTTCCGGCGATCAGGACAAGCTCGAAGCCTTCATGGATAAGAACAAATCCCAGTCTGGCACCGACCTTGATGGCGACCCTGTCTATCTCGGCAAGGATGCCTGGGATGCGAACTATACGATGGACAGAAACCCTGACCTGAAGTTCACCACCACGAAAGAGCGTCTGGCTTAGGCGCTTTTGTTTGTTCTCGCGAACTGTGTTCGCATAGAACGTGCTCAAGGCTGCCATTGTTTGACCACCCGCTCACGGCTACTGCCGCTTTCACGATGGGCGTGCTCAGGGCTGCTTCTCAATTCGCTCGGTGCTGTAGCCAGCTGAAGCTAACGAACCTGCGCTTGCGCGTTCGCTTGTTCTGCCTTCGGGAAGACTCAGCGCTAAAAACCGTGCATACTTCATTTTGGGTTGAAATGGGGTGGGGCGCGTATGCGATTTTTCAGGCGAATGGCCGGTTCTGGTGCCGGTTGGAAAACCTTCTTCTTCGAAGTCACAATCGTTGTGGTTGGTGTGATTATCGCGCTTCTGGCCAATCATTTGGTGACGGTGATGAACCGCGAGGCGGAAATGAAGCAATCCATGGAAGCGATCGAAAACGACCTTCTGGTCGCGCTCCTTTTTTTCAATGAACGCGAAGCGGTCGAGCCGTGTCGGTTGGAGCAGGAAGCCAATTTGCTTTTGCGTCTTCAAGAAGATGACGAGATCTGGCGCCCCGTGGTGTCTGACTCATTGAATGCTAACAATCCAATCACGACGCTCCCAATGGTGTTGCGCACGCCGCTCAGGGCTGTGAGTACGACTTCATGGGAGACATTCGCGGAAGGCGAATCCGCCGTGTATCTGGAGCGGGAAGCGTTCTCTACGCTTAGCTATCTCTTTGGAATAATCGCGCGAATGACTGAGAATGGCCAAGAGATCTGGCGCCTAAAAGGGCGGTTGTCACATCTTGCGGTCGAGGGGACGATAACACCGCTGCAGCGGCGCGAAGCGATCGCCATGCTGGGTGAAATCTCCGCGCTGGACGGTGTGCAGTTTGTCCGTGCCAGTCAATTGTCTGATCGGTTTGAGCAATACGAATTTCAGACAGATGGCCGGGTTTATGAATGGGGCGCGACGATTGAGGAGTTCGAACAGATAATCCCTCCGATGTTTCTCAATTTGCGCCAGACCTATGGTGAATGTGTTGATCCGTCTGCCTTTCAGGACTTCATTGAATTGTATGAGCGACTAATCGGCTTCGATGTGGATGACCGCATGCTGAAACGAGGCAGTGCCTCATGATCCTTCGCCGCCTCGCCACTTCCATCCGCAAGCAGGACTGGTTTGCTGTCATCATCGAAACGCTGATCGTGGTGATGGGCGTCTATCTCGGTATTCAGCTCGGGAACTGGAATTCTGAAAGACAACAGCATGCTGATGCTGATCGATACATAGTGCAGTTTTCACAAACACTCGATGAAACAGCTGAGCATCTGGAGACAATGCTGGAGTTTTACGACGGCGTGCTCAATGACGGGGCGCTCGCGCTCGACCAGCTCGAAAATGCAGAACTCACGGATGCCGAACGTGAGAATATCTATTCCGTCATTGCGTTTGTGCAGCAAGTCCGACCGATCGACCCTTTAGGACTGGGCGAACTGGCGTCACGCCCGGAAACGGGCGAAGTTATGCTAAGGGATCGTGATCTGGAAATCGCGATAGATGAGTTTCGGGCAAGTCTCGGACAAGCGGAAGGCGTTGTTGTACATGTAACGCAACGGCTGAACAGCTATCTTGGGACCATGGATCAGTACAATGCGATTGGTCCGGTTCTGCCGCAGGACAGGCAGGACGAACTCTTTCTTGAGGCAGAGGCCCTCGAAAATCCCTCTTTTCGAATAGCACTGGCAGGAGCTCTCAATATGGTGCGGTATCGCGCTGCCAATATGGCGATTGTGCTGCAAGAGTGCCGCGAATTGCAGGATGCCATTATCGGAGGAAGTGAATGATCCTGCGCCGTCTCGCCACTTCCATCCGCAAGCAGGGCTGGTTTGCTGTCATCATCGAAACGCTGATCGTGGTGTTTGGCGTGTTCATTGGCCTGCAGGTCAACAACTGGAACAATGCGTTGGGCGACCGGCAGAGCGAGACCCAGATTCTGAGAGACGTTGCAACGGACTTGCTGGCCGATATCGAGGGCTATTATGACCAGATTGAAAACGTCCAGCTTCGCATCGCCACCATCAGTTACATATTCGACAGCACACCCAGCGCGGCTGTTAACGAACTGATTTCAAGCCCGGAAGAGATCGAATTGTGGCCCACCTGGGCGGCCCCGGATGAAGATGCGCTGCAGACAGGATCCCTGGAGCCGAACTTCAATTTTGAAGACTACGCAGCGGCGGCGAAAGAAAGTCTGTGGTCCACGGCCATTACCGCCAAGTACGCCCAGCGCAGCGGGGCCGCCTTCGATGCGCTCGTAAATTCTGGCGAGCTTGGGATTATCAGAAATAAGGAGATCGTCCGGCAGTTGCAGAATTATCAGCTCGTCACGATGGCGATCGAAAAATCGCAGGACGTCACGCTTCGTCCAGCGCGGGACGCAGCAACCTTTGTCGGCCATAAGTTCGGCCTCGCCGCTTTCGGCGCGCTGGATGAAGGCGAGTTTCTGCGGCTCATCGCATCAGAGCCTGAATTGGCCGCGACACTGCAAACGCAGTTGGGATGGGCGACGACGCATCATGTGATGCTCGTCGCCGCCGAACAGTCCGCTCAGCGGCTATTGGAGGATATTCAAACCGAGCTGGGCGAAACAACCGGTGATGATGGTGGAGCAAGCGAATGATCCTCCGCCGTCTCGCGACTTCCATCCGCAAGCAGGACTGGTTTGCCGTCGTCATCGAAACGCTGATCGTGGTGATGGGCGTTTATCTCGGTATCCAGCTCGGAAACTGGAATGCGGCGCGCGGCAACCAGACTGCCTATCAGGAGGCGCTTGAGCGCTTCGAGACTGAGATAGGCCGCAATATGGCTGAGCTGGAGCGTGTCGTGGACGATTTGAGCCGATCGCTTCCCCGCGTCGAGGCAGCCATAGAAGCGCTGCAGGCCTGTACAGACTCCGAGGCTGCGGTTGAGGCAGTCAACGATGGCCTTCAGGCAAGCCGGGTGACGGCCAGTATCCATTTGCGGATGGTTGCGCTCGAGGACCTGACGAGCGATCCCGTCCTCCTGTCCCAGCAGTCAAGTGAGATGCGCCAGCATCTCGCGGATCTCGCCTTCTTTCTGAACCTGTTTCGTGTGGAAACCGGCTGGGCTGAGACCAGGCCGCTCGAAATGCCTGCTGCTTTCGAGCGATCCGTGGATATTGGTCCCCCATCACCTCTGGGTGATGTGGTTTACGCGGGGCGTACCTATACCTTTGAGACGGGTAAAAGGTTTCCTTTGATGTTGAGTGTGCCCGTTTCGGAAGCCTGCGAAGAGGGGGAGCTGATCAAGGTGTTGTACAACTGGCATGGCTGGCAGAACAATGTGGCGCCTTTTTCGTTGGCTGCGCGGGATGAATTGGATGACATCAGAGGGCTCGTGGAGGAGATAAGATGACCCTGGAACAAGCAGCCCTCATCGCGCAGATTGTCGGCGTTGTTGTTGTCGCGGCGACCCTGATCTATCTTGCCATGCAAGTGAATCAAGGTGCGCGGCAAATGCGCTCTGAAGGACGGCAGGCGCAGCTGACCTATGACCAGACCGGAGTCTACAAATTCGTTGATTTCCCGGAACTCGGACGCATTTTTTCGCAGGAAGAGACACCCAGTTTCGAAGAAAAGACGAAGCTTTTCTTCTGGATGATCGGCCAGATGCGGGCGCGAGAATATGAGTGGCTGCAATACCAGAACGGCGCGATCACCAGAGAGTCCTGGGAGACTTATCGCGGCGTGATCTATTTCGTACTCGGCACCGAACGCGGCCGGGCGCTCTGGGAGGTTTGCTCAGGATACTTCAACCCGGACTTCGTGGAGATGGTGGGCGGTATGATGAAAGATGTCCCGCCGACCGACCTGTGGGATCGGCTGGAGGACGTCGTTTGAGTGAAGAATTGGGGACGAAATGAATAAAACTGTATTTTTGATGCTTGCCATTGCGGCCAGCGGCTTCGTAAGCGGGTGTAGCGAAACGCCATCACAAGCGGATGATGAAGCTAACCTGGTGTCGGCGACGCAGACCTGGGTCGAGACCTATAATCGAAATGATTGGGCAGCATTGGCGGATTTGTTCACCACAGATGCCGTGATGATGCCTCCGGGATCTCCCGCTGTGACGGGCCGCGAAGCAATTGCGACATGGGAGGCCACCTATGAAGAGGGCTTCCGCATCGCTCTGCAAGTCGAGCATATCGATGTTATCGGGGATCACGCGATTATCAGAGGGCGCTCATGTCTGTTGATTCCGCTCGATGACGGGAAGACGGGTGTGGATGTTGGAAAGTACCTGGAAGTACGCATACGCTCGGCGGACGGTCGCTGGCTCGTTGAACAGGATATATTCAATTCCAGCCTTTCGCCCGGAACCGAGCTGGTCGAGGCATGCCCTTTTGAGGCAGATTTTTAAGAGAGCAAAGCCATGATCCTGCGCCGCCTCGCGACATCCATCCGCAAACAGGACTGGTTCGCTGTCGTCATAGAGACGCTGATCGTGGTGATGGGTGTGTTTATCGGTTTGCAGGTCAATAACTGGAACGGCACGCGTATGGACCGGTCCGTGGAGCGCGCGACTTTGATCCGGCTGTACGACGATATTGAGGAAAGCATTGCAGGCCAGCGCCGCGACATCGGATTTCTAGAGCAACAGCTGGCCGATCAGAGCGTAGTTTTGAAGGCGCTGGATGACTGCGCCGTTTCCCCGGAAGATGACATGACAGTCCAACGTGGTATTGCCACGCTTGGCTGGTTGAACCCGCCTCGGCTGTATCGACGCACGATAGATGAACTGATTTCATCTGGCCGCACAGACATGATCGAGAACAGCGAAATTGTGGACGCGCTCGCGCGCATTGTCTCGATTGTGGAATGGCGGGAGGCTTGGTTTTTGTCGACGATCGATACATTGGAGCATCACAGCCAGTTCGTTGAGCGCAAAACGCGTTATGACATGACCCGAATGATCAGTAATCCGTTTGTGCCCAATCACAGAGGGGGCGTTGATTACGATATTGACGTGCTCTGTGCTGATGCCGGTGTCGCGAACGCGGTCTCCTCGATCAGCTACCGAACGGCTGAACGCCTTGAGGCCTATCGGCCTATTTTGGATGCCTATACGGCTTTTCTTCCGCTTCTCGCTAAAGAGCTGAAAGACCGGTGGCGTATCGACATTGTTTCGGGTGCTGCACCATGATCCTTCGTCGCCTCGCAAGCTCCATCCGCAAGCAGGACTGGTTCGCCGTGATCATTGAGACGCTGATCGTGGTGATGGGCGTCTTCATCGGTCTGCAGGTCAATAACTGGAACGAGGCGCGGAGCAACCGGATTCAGGCGGAGTCCTCGCGTGAGCGGCTCATTGCTGATCTCCACGCTGATCTCGATGCCTTCGCTGTTCGTCGGCAATGGTATGGTGAAGTACTGGAAGCTGCCCTGCGCGTGGATGACGCGCTGCGTTCTGATCCGCCTGAAACGATTGATGAGACGTGGGCGTTTGTCCTCGACAGCTGGATTGCCGGCGGCGAGTGGCCGTTCGAGCCATCTGCCCAGATTTACAGGGAACTTCAGAATGCTGGCGATCTCGACCTCATCGCCAGCGGACCGATACAGCGCCGACTCCGCGACTATTACGAAGACTCAGCCCATGAGATTGAAGCTTTGACGATATTTCAATCCGGCTATCATGATCTGTCGCGCCAACTGATTGAAGGCCGCGTCGGCATGCACGTCGTTGACTGTCTCTCCTTAGCATCCAGTCCCGAACCCAGTCAGCCAGATGCAAACCCGGACACATTCTACGAAAACTGTCCTCCGCCAGAAAACTTTGCGCTCGTTAGGCGTTCAGCCGAAAGTCTCCGGGAGACGGAGGTGCTACGAATGCAGCTGAATATGCAGCTGAGCAAACTTGCGTGGCTGCCGTCGTTTCTTGATTACCTTGATCGACAAGCAGCGTCACTGGTGTCTGATCTGGAGGGTGAGGAATGATCCTTCGACGTCTCGCTACGTCTATCCGCAAGCAGGACTGGTTCGCCGTGATCATCGAAACACTGATTGTAGTTTTCGGTGTCTATCTGGGTGTTATGCTAGGCAATCTGAATGGTGACCGCCAGCAAAGACAGCTCTACGAGCAATCGCTGGAGCGGGCGCTTGTCGAGGCCCGCGTCAATCTGCAGGGTATCGAGCAGGAAATTGAAGACATTGATGTGCGTCTTCCTCCGGTTCAGACGGCGCTCGATATTCTGCGCAGCTGTCGCACGGATGATGAGGCGCGCGCACAGATTGAAGCGTCATTTTCGCCATTGCGGGTTGCCAGCGGCTTTAATGTCGACACCAAAGCGCTGGATCAGCTGATCAGCAATGACAGTTTCCTGCCTTTTCAGTCATCCGACACCCGTGAAGCACTGCTGACTTTGTCGGCGGTGCTGAACGGGGTGCGCGATCAGTCCGAGAGAATGAATGCAAGTACGAATGCTGTCGTTTTATTTGCCGAGCACATTATACAGCCCGGCGAGCTCTCCCATGGCTCGCCACAAGACGTGACCGGGATTGTGATGTCGGGCGAATTGGCGAGTCCCGAGCTGGTGCGCCCATGGACGCTGAAGGTTCCGATGGACGTGGCGTGCCGTGATGAGGAGTTTTTGCAATTGTTTTACTGGTCGGAAGACAGTTCCTATTTTCATGGTGTAATGGGACGGCTGTCTGTGATCCGCATTCGTGAGGCACTTCAGCAGTTGGACGGTAATGGAGCATGACGCCGCACGTCGAATAGCGCGACATTGAATCCTGTTTGCGTTAGTGAGGTATCGTCATAGTCTGGCCAAAAGGGGAGAAAGCATCATGAGACATGCTCTGAAACTTACGGGTCTTGCGGTAGCGACCGCTGCGATTGTCGGCGCGTGTACGCATGCTGGCGCGCCAGACGAGGCCGCATCTGTGGTGACGATTAACGAAGCCATGCTCAACGTTTTCCAGCCAGATTTCCAGAATTATGGCGACACAGCTTTCTGGGCGTATGACGATAATGGCGAGCTGGATGGCTCTCTGCTCACCGAAGAACAATGGGCGCTCATGGGTGAGGGCGCTGTAGCGCTTCGTGATGCGGCGCTCATGCTGGCGGCATCGGAACATTTTGTCGTAGCTGCGCCGGGCGTGGACCTTGGCTTCGAAGGCAATGGCTTTGTACCGCCAGAGCAGGTGCAGGCCAATATTGATGCCAATCCAGATGGCTTCCGCGCCATGATGGAGGCCTTCGCTGCAGAGGCTGATCTGGCCGTGACGGCTGTTGAAACCCGCGATGCGGCGCTGCTCGTCGCTCAGTCAGATAATCTCTACAATACCTGCAAGGGCTGCCATATGGCGTTCTGGTATCCGGGGCAGAGGTAACCTCTATTCAGCGGCCTGATAGAAGGGGTTGCGCTTATAGGCCGGCCCTTCTTTCACGTAGCGAATGAATGACTTGATATAGCAGGTGAACCCGAAGGCCTGCAGGATGATCGCGCCAACGCAGAAAACAACAATGCTGCGGAAGATCGGGAAGCTCTCGGCTTCTGAAAGGCCAAGCATGGGGCCGCGAATATAGAGTGCGACGGCTGCCATAGCAGGCAAAGTCATCAGAGACAGGAGCGCCGCAGCGACAAGGGTGCCTTTGAACGTCTTTTCCATGGTGCTGAGCAGGATGATGATCACGCCAGCTGCAACGCCCGAGCCCAATGCGATCAGGTCACCAGCTTCGCGAGAAAAATCATAGCCCCGGTAAATCGGCACGAGGCTTAAGCTCGTCAGGCCGATTGCGATAAGCAAAAAGCGAATTAAAGCAGTCATTTGAAACCCCAGAATGCGACACAGTCTGGAGAATCGGCGGCTGATTTCAAGCAGATACGCCCAGCGCGCGAAACCGTTTCGCCCGGTTCGCGAGATGCGCTGCTTTTGCATCAGCATGACACAAGGACGACGTGATCGGGGCTCGTGTGCAGACATGTGCGGAAATACATGCATACTTTTGGTTCGGGTGTGGGGAGCTGACTATGGATGTGAAATCGAAGCTATTGTTGGGGCTTTGCGGATTATCCGCGCTGGCTTTGGCCAGTTGCGCGACAAGTCGGCCGGATCTTTATCGCCAGCTCATTCGAGACTTCATCACAGAGGTCGAGGCTGAGGAGGGCGCGCAGCGATGATTATGCGCAGGCTGTCTACGTCGATCCGGAAACAGGACTGGTTCACCGTTCTGATCGAGATGCTGATCGTCATTCTCGGTGTGTATCTGGGTATCCAGCTAGGCAACTGGAATGAGGCGAACCGGAATAATGCGCGGCTGATCGGGGCTTTGGAGCGCCTTGAGGGTGAGGTGCGAACCAATATCGATATTGCAAATGACCTTGTTGCGATCATCGAAGAGGAGCAGGACGAGCGCGTGGTTGCGCTGGAAGTCCTGCAATCCTGCACAGCTGACGAAGCGCAGATGGACGCACTGAACATCGCCATCACCAGCACCATTCGAGATTACGCACCGTCATTCATCGACAACAGTTTCAGCGAGCTATTGGGGCGTGACGAGCTGCTTGATCTTCTATCTTCTGAATTCCGGCAGGTGATGGGCGGCTATCGCGGCCGCCTGACCGAAGATCAGGACCAGTTCAACACCAATTTCAATCTCATGTGGATGGATCATCTGATCCGTAGCCCGTTGGTGGGCGTCGACTTTGAAGGGGAAGGCGGCAGTGCGCGTATAGTGCTTGCAACAGGCATTGAAGAAGCCTGCGAAGACCCGCGCTTTCAGGTCCAGCTTCTGACGACGGTCAGCTTCATTATGGGGCTGCGCCTGCGTGCCGAGCGGTTCGTGGAAGAGAGTGAGGCCTTTCTTGCCTCAATACAGTCCGAGCGCGACGCGCTGTAAGCGCGGCTTGCCAGTCCGCCCGGTTTTGATCAGTCTCCTATCAGGAGACATTTCGGGGAGCCCATAATGCGTCGTTTTATTATTCCATCACTGGCCGCGCTGATGGCCGCCATTTCGCCGGTCGCGATTGCGCAGCAGGATGAAACATCCAGCTATCGCGAGGTCTATCCGGAAAACCTGCTCATCATGACGCTGGAAAGCGGCGACGTGGTGATCGAGCTGAACGAGGATTTTGCGCCCGGCCATGTCGAGCAAATGCGCGAGCTGATTTCCAGCGGCATTTATGATGGCGAGCGATTTTACCGCGTGATTGATGGGTTCGTGGCGCAGGGCGGGCTGGAAGTTGATGAGCGGATCGAAGTTTATCCAACGCTCGCCAATGAGAATGAGCGCATGGCGTCCGATGAAGACTTCGTGCCGCTAGGTAATGAAGACTTGTTTGCGCCGGTGGTTGGCCATCTCGACGGGTTTGCTGTCGGGCGTAATCCTGAAGCAGGCACAGAATGGCTGCTGCATTGTCCGGGCGCTATGGCGATGGCGCGCGGCGTCGCCCCGGATAGCGGCAGCACTGAATTCTACATTGTTCTGGACGCGCAGCGCTATCTCGACCGGAATTTGACGGTGTTTGGCCGCGTCCTTTCCGGCATGGAGCATATTCAGGCGCTGAAGCGCGGTGATCGCGCCATTGAGAGCGGCGTTATCCAGCGCCCTGAACGCGGCGATGAAATCCTGACAGCCCGCCTTGCGGTGAATATCCCGGAAGAGGAACGTCCGCGCTGGGAAGTGCTCGAAACAACCAGTCAAGATTTCGAGGCGTACAAGACGCGGCTTCGTGTGCGTACAGATGAGTTCTTCTACAACACGCCGCCGGAGATTCTGGATGTCTGTGCCTTCTCGGCGCCTGCGCGGGAAATATCCGAAGAGTAAAGCTCAACAAAAAAGCCCGCTGAAACCAGCGGGCTTTTCTTGATCTGGTCGGGTGAGGCTTACTGCCAGCCGCAAGAGCGACCTTCGTTTTCTTCACGCATCCATTCGATCAGCGGATCGAAGTAAGCTGTGATGGCAGAGCCGTCCATTTCACGTGTGCCCGTGAAGGCTTCCAGCGCATCGCGCCATGGTTCAGACGCGCCCATTTCCAGCATTGCGTTCAGACGCTCACCAACTTCCTCATTTCCGTAGATAGAGCAGCGGTGCAGCGGGCCTTCCCAGCCAGCCATCTCGCAAGCAGCCTGGTGGAACTGGAACTGCAGGATATAGCTGAGGAAGTAACGCAGGTAAGGCGTGTTGCCCGGAATGTGGTATTTCGCACCCGGATCAAACGCGTCAGCCGGACGTGGGCCCGGAGGTGTGATGCCCTGATTGGCTTCACGCAGCGCCCACCATGCTTCGTTATAGTTCGCAGGCTCAGTTGAGCCGTCCAGAACGCTCCAGCGCCACTGGTCGACTGTAATCGCGAACGGCAGGAACGCGATTTTGTCGAGCGCGGTGTCGAGCAGAAGTGCCAAGTCTGCATCTGCGCCTGGAACCTGCTCTTCGGAAATCAGGCCGATTTCCTGCAGATAGTAAGGCGTGATGGAGAGCGCGACAAAGTCACCAATCGCTTCGTGGAAGCCGTCATGTGCGCCTTCTTTGAAGAAATGGTCCTGATGGCGGTATGCACGCTGGTAATAGTTGTGACCCAGCTCGTGGTGAACCGTCTGGAAGTCCTCAGCGTTTACCTCGGTACACATTTTGATGCGGATATCTTCCTCATCATCAAGGTTCCATGCAGAGGCGTGGCATACAACATCGCGGTCGGCAGGGCGAACAATCTGGGACCGTTCCCAGAACGTCTCTGGCAGAGGCGCGAAACCGAGGGATGAGAAGAAGGCTTCGCCTGTCTCGACCATCTGGATCGGTGTGTAGTCGTTGTCGCGCAGCTGGGTGGTAAGGTCATAGCTTGGGCCAGCCAGATCGTCCGGTGCAACGACGCTATAAATGTTCTGCCATGACTGGGCCCACATATTGCCGAGCAGGTCAGCGCGGATCGGGCCGTCAGCCGGTTGAACGTCGTCGCCATAATAGTCGTTCAGTTCGCCGCGGACATAGCAGTGAAGCTCGTCATAAAGCGGGGAGACCTGACCCCACAGGCGCTCGACCTCTGCTTCCATCTCTTCTGGCGGCATGTCGTACTGTGAGAGCCACATTTCTGCGACATCATCATAGCCGAGTTCGTTCGCACCAGCCGTCGCGATCTCGACCATGCGCTGGTATTCTGACGCCATGACAGGTGAAACTGTACGCCAGCCTTCCCATGCTTCCTGGAGAACGTCCGGGTTGCGGGAGGTTTCGATCACAGTGGAAAGCTCATCCAGCGTCAGAGCAGACATATCATATGTGTAGTCTGTGCCTTCATACGCTTCGTCCAGAATGGCAGCGACTTCGTCAGTGTTGTTCTGGAAGGCGTATGTGCCGGTGGAGTAGGTCGCGTCGAGGCCGGCGGTGATGGTGTTCAGCTCTTCAGCTGCACCTTCTGCGCTCGGCGCAGGCAGAACCATGCCCGACTGGATGATCTGAAGCTTGCGCTGCAGGTCTTCTGGAAGGTCCAGATCAACATAGTCACGCGTCGCGTTTGCAAACTCGATGCGGGCGCGGGTAGAGCGCGCACCAGCTTCAGCCGCAGCAGCGTTCGTTTCCGGCGTGATGTTTGTCGCCTGTTCCCAATAGATCGGGCTGATTTCACGGCTCAGCTCGGCGAGTGTGCTCTCAGCGTTTTCGATGAAGGCGCGGGCGTCTTCAACTGTCGGGCCGGTCGTGTCCGTTGCCGGTGCTGGTGCAGGCGTTGCCTCTTCGGCTTCTGGTGTGCAGGCACCGACGAGCGCGAGGGTCATGATGCTGGCGCTCGCCAGAATCAGATGTTTTTTCATGGTAATCCTCCAATGTGCGGAGAAAGAAGCGTCACTCACGCCATCTGGTCAAGAGATTGACTGAGAAACTTTGCCCTGTCTGCAAAGAAAGATGGCAGTTGATTGCGCGCATCGCCCAACAGGCAGCACAGATTATTTGATCTGGAAAATAAAAACGCTGATCGGTTTTTCCCGGATCGGGGACCAATCAGCGTGTAAAAGTTCAGCGTTGGGGAAACGCGTTCTATCCAATGACTATATCAGGACACAATTAATGGTCAATTGACGCTGTACTACAAATATTTGCCCGAAATACGGATTTGCTTGGATGATTGTCCTTATTTTGTCCGGATGCGGTGTTTTATTGTGCAGTCGGTGCATTGATGCGTCCGGACATGAAGTCTCCGTAATATTGGAGAAGGCAGCAATTCTGTCTTTCTGTGTCGACACTGTGGCGGACAGAAATTAGTTAAACATTTCAGCGTATTATTGGCGGTTTGCGCGGCTGTAAATTTGACGGAACCGTTGCTCAATTGCGACGCCAAAACATGGATAAAAAGTCATTGGAACGGCCTTTATCCGGCGCTCGTTGTCCCTGTCATCTCGCCGCTATTGGCGACAAGCAACTGACAGGAGTTTATTATGATCAAGGCATTGCTTGCAGCGACTGCGATTTCGGGTCTGGCATTTGGCGCACAGACAGCCGCAGCTCAGGACACCGGCTTCTACGCAGAAGGTGGTTACCAGTATCTCGATATTAAGCCGGACGGTGCTGAACAGGGCGTCGACACGAACGGCATTACAGCCCGCACTGGTTACCAGTTCAATGACTGGTTCTCTGTAGAGGGTGAGCTCTCTTCAGGCGTCGATGATGGCGAGTTCGACTATAATGTCGACGAAGACGAGTTTAACCTCGACGACAATAATGATGGCGACTTCGAAGACACGATTGCTGCCGCTGGCGACGTTCAGATGAACTATCTGGTCGGTATTTATGGCCGCGCTGACGTGCCGGTCACAGAGCGCCTGAGCGCCTATGCCCGTGCCGGTTACGCCTATATCGACATTGATGCCGAAGTGCAGACACCAGGTGGCACAACACTGGCGAGCATTGAGGACTCTAGTGAAGGCCCGGCCGTTGGTGCAGGTCTCCAGTATGACCTGACAGACAGCTGGTATCTGAAGGGTGACTACACCTATTACTCCTTCGAGGAGACAGACACAGATGGTGTCATGCTTGGTGTCGGTTACCAGTTCTAATCGACCTGAAGCATCGGGAAGAGCCCCTGACGTCGCCGCGTCAGGGGTTTTTCTTTTTGGGGCTAACAATCCATGCGCGCCTCGCTAGTGTGCGCAGAGAATAATGCGAAGGGACACCCCATGCCGGTGAAGTATGTTGAAACAGACGCAGCCATTAAGGCGTCCGGCCTGCGGATGACTGTTGTGTCCGAAGTGCCAAGCCCGTGGGGTGAGGCGGCCAAGGGGCTTCTGTATTTCAAAGGCATAGACTGGCTGGCTGTGCGCCTGACACCGGCAGATGAGGCGCAGACAGGCTGGACCGGCAGCCAGAGCGCGCCTGTGGTTATGTATAATAACGAACCGCCACGTCATGGCTGGGTGGATATTCTGATGCTGGCCGAGAAGCTGGCACCGGAGCCATCTGTGCTGCCGCTGGCAACGCGTGACCGCGCGCTGGCGATCGGCCTCTCGCATGAGCTGATGGGGCAGGGAGGTCTTGCTGATATGCGCCGACTTCAAATGGTGCATATGGGGCTGACAGGACAGGGCGGGTTTGTTGGACCTGCAGCAGACTATCTGGCCGCTAAATACGGGTATTCTGAAGCCGAAGGCGAAGCCGCGTCTCAGCGTGTGACGGACCTGCTTCTCATGTTTGCCAACCAGCTGCGTGTGCAGGAGGAGGCCGGCTCGGACTATTATCTCGGCAACGCGCCAAGCTGTATCGACTTCTATAGCGCCGCTGTCATGGCTATGTTCAAGCCATTGCCCGAAGAGTTCTGCGCGATGCGAGAGCGTACACGTCTCGCTTTCAGTTCATCTGACCCTTCGACGGATGCCGCGCTTGATCCGATCCTCTTAAAGCACCGCGACATGATGTATGCGCGCCATTTGGAAACGCCGCTCTCACTATAGCTCGAAACGAAAAAGCCCCGCCGAAGCGGGGCTTTTGTTTTATCCGGCGGGTGTCAGGCGGATCAGGCGTCCGCCTTCTTCATCTTCCAGAACGTAGATCGCGCCATCAGGGCCTTCTTCGACTTCGCGGATGCGCTCTTCCCATTCATACCGGCCTGCCTCTTCGCCGGTCGTGCTGGAGCGGCCGCGCTCGTTCGTTTCGTCGGTAATCTCAACGCGAACCAGCGCCTGAGATGAGAGGCCGCCGATAAAGATGTCACCGGTCCAGTCGGCGAACAGTTCTCCATTATAGACAATCAGGCCTGCCGGGCTGATCGCTGGCACCCAGGATACAATCGGTGCTGAGTAGATCGGGATGTCGGCATGATCCGGAATTTCGGTGCCGTTATAATGGTCGCCTTCAGAAACGACCGGATAGCCGTAATTTTCCGCGCGATGCACAAGGTTCAGCTCGTCACCATGGCGCGGGCCCATTTCCTGCACCCACATCCGGCCCTGAGCGTCAAAATCAATGCCCAGCATATTGCGGTGGCCGAGCGACCAGATGGTATCTGCGACGCCGCCTTCACCATAGAACGGGTTGTCTTCAAGCGGCTCGCCATCCGTCGTGATGCGGATCGTCTTGCCCAGACTCATCGACATGTTCTGCGCAGGTGTGAAGTGCTGTCTGTCGCCGGAGGTGATGATCAGATTGCCGTCCGGTGCGACCGCGAGGCGGTGGGAATAGTGACCATTGCCGCGCATCATCGGTGATTGCTCCCAGATGATTGTGCGCTCGGCCAGTTCAAAACCAGTGTCAGTTTCAACGAGTTCTGCGCGCTCTACGACAGCGCCGCTCAGTTCGTCATTTTGCGGGTCGCGCGCGACATAAGAGAGGAAGACCTGGCTATTCTCGGCAAAGTCCGGGTGGATGATAATGTCACCAAGGCCGCCCTGTTCTGTCACCAGCGCGTGGCCATCCGGCAGGAAGGTCATGGCCCACGGGTTTTCGAAGCTTTCCAGCGGCTCTGCGTTCAGCGTGACGCCGTCACTGCCTGTCACCTCAAAGGCTTCGGTGTGGTCATCTGCAAATGCGGTTGCGGAGAGCGCTGCGCCAAGGGCTGTTGTGAGGGCGAGGGTTCGAAAACTGGAGGTCATTCGGGGCCTTTCCGTGTGAGATCAGTGAAACTCTACAGAAAGATAGTCTGGTGAGCGGCGCGGTTCCAATTTCTAACAAAACTGTGATCCGCGCCGCTGACAGAGGTTTTACTCTTCAAGCGCCTCATAGACGGCTTCAACGGCCATTTCGCGCAGAGGCGGTGTGCCGCGATACGGGTTGGAGCCGTTATTGTTCTGGATCATCGCCACGAAGACGAGATCTTCAACCGGATCGATCCAGAAGCTCGTGCCGAAGAAGCCGCCCCAGTAATATGAGCCAGTGCTTTGCGATCCGTCAGCAATGTTTTCATCCATCACCACGGCGAAATCCATGCCGAAGCCAATGCCCGGCATATCCGGACCGTAAAGGTCGACCGGCACACCGTCATCCAGCACGTTCTGCCGCATCAGCTCGACGGTTTCCGGCTGGAGTAGGCGTGCGCCATTATATTCGCCTTCGCCCTGCAGCATCTGTGTGAAGGCCCAATAGTCGAGCGGGGTAGAGAACAGGCCGCCGCTACCGGACAGGAATTGCGGGCTCTCATTCTGCGCGCGCTCATCCATCATGAAGAGCGAGCCGTCGTCTGCGTAATCGAAGATACGCGTCACACGTTCCTGCTGGCCAGCTGGAACCCAGAAGCCGGTGTCATCCATGCCAAGCGGCTCGAAAATGCGGGTTTCAAAGAACTCTTCCAGCGTCATGCCGGAGAGTTGCTCGACGATATAGCCCTGCACGTTCACGCTCGGGCCGTAATCCCAGGCCGTCCCGGGCTGTGTGACAAGCGGGAGCTCAGCCAGCGTGTCGATCATCCCTTGCAGATCGGTTTCCTGAAGGTTGGCATCGGAATAGGTCGCTGAAACGCCAAAGCCTGCCGAGTGAGACATGAGCTGTGCCATGGTCATCGGGCTGGCCATTGGTTCTGTGCCGCCATCTTCGGTGGCGACGACGAGGTCTGCAAACTCCGGAATATAGTCGGACACAGGATCATCCATCTGCCAGAGCCCGTCCTCATACAGCATCATCATGGCAACACCCGTGACAGGCTTGGTCATGGACGCGATACGGAAAATCGTATCGTGCCGCATCGGCGCCTGTGTGTCGTAATTGGTGACGCCATAGGTGTAGAAGTCCGCGATCTGGCCGTGACGCGACACCAGCCAGACATAGCCTGCCAGCTTTCCTTCATCGACGAGCGCCTGATAGTCAGCGTCCAGTGCGGCAAGGCGGTCGGACGCAAAGCTGACGCTTTCCGGCACGACCGTGTCTACGCCATGCACACGACCGGATGGCGGCGTGGCGGTTTCTGTTTCGGCGTGAGTTTCTGGCTCTGGCGCAGCCGGCTCTGACTGGGAACAGGCCGTGACAGCAAGCATAGCGGCGAGCGCGACGCCGCCGAGCAATCTGGTATTCATAATGTCCTCCCTTGGGGGTGTCTCCCCTCATTTATGTAGTCGAGTATGAGCAGGAGTGTGCATGCGTGCAAGAGTTGAGTGACGCTAGGATAGTGTTGCGACGGCGCGCTTTCCGTGGCCCCATGAAGAAAAACGGGAGGAACACCATGATCAGGCTTTATCACTGCCGCGATGCACGCTCATTCCGGGCGCTCTGGATGCTGGAAGAATGCGGGTTGGACTATGAGCTGGAGCTGCTCCCGTTTCCGCCGCGTTGGAAGAAGCCTGAATATCTGGAAGAGAACCCGCTCGGCACGATTCCGCTGCTGATCGATGGTGATACGCGCATGACGGAGTCTGCGGCGATCTGCGAATATCTGGCGGCGAAGTATGGGCCGAAAGAGCTGCATGTGGGGCCGGATGAGCCGGAATTCGGCGCCTATCTCAATGCGCTCCACTATGGCGAGGCGACGTTGACCTTCCCGCAAACGTTGGTGCTGAGATATACCCGCCTTGAGCCGGAAGAGCGGCGCCAACCTGTTGTCGCAGAAGCCTATGCGAAATGGTTTCTGGGGCGTCTGACGGCTCTCGAGACGCGTCTTGCCAGTCATGAATATGTCGCGGCGGACCGGTTCACGGCGGCGGATGTGTCTGTGACTTATGCGCTGTTGCTGGCGCAGGCGCTGGATATCCTGAAGCCACTACCAGACACGCTGCAGACCTATTGGGACAGGATGAGTGTACGACCGGCTTTCAAGCGCGCTAAAGACGCGCAAAAGCCGGCTGCAGAAGTGCTCTAGCTGGCGAGGTTTACTCGCCGGCCATATAGCGTGGCATCCAGCCTTCATGCGCGTCGCGAAGCGCTTCCAGCGTGACGGTGTGGTTCACAACATTCGGGCTGACGCCTGTGTCGATTGAGATGCTGTCGCCTTCAAACTTGCCCAGAACGTATGGCAGGAAGCCTTCTGAATCCCACTGTTCCAGCTGGTCGTCGCTTACGGCGATCAGATAGCTTGCAGGGCGCTCACCGAAGAGCTGGGTGAGTTCTGAATCTTCACCTGGCTCCGGAGCGCAGAAGGACACGCCTACGCCGCCAGCAAGGGCCATTTCAGCTGCCGCACACGCAATGCCGCCATCAGACACGTCATGCACTGCGTTGACGACGCCTTCGCCGATCAGCTTGCGGATGAACTCGCCATTATCGATTTCAGTGTCGAGCATAGCTGACGGTGGTGGGCCGAGCTCTTCGCCCTTCAGGCCGAGCCACTCGCGCGCATAAAGGGATGCGCCAAGGTGAGGCGTCGTTTCGCTGATCAGTACCAGACGGTCACCGGCTTGCGCGCCTTTAAGCGTTGCAACTTTGGTCACGTCTTCAATGAGGCCAACGCCGCCAACAACAGGTGTCGGCGGGATCGCGATGCCGTCAGTCTCGTTGTAGAGAGAGACGTTACCGGACACGACAGGGAAGTTCAGCTCGCCACAAGCGGCTGCCATGCCCTCAATCGCTTTCACGATATAGCCCATTGTGTTCGGCTTTTCAGGGTTGCCGAAGTTTAGGTTGTCGGTAATCGCAATCGGTTTTGCGCCAACCGCTGAAAGGTTGCGATAGGCTTCCGCGACTACGCCTTTGCCGCCTTCAAACGGGTCTGCCGCGACATAGTGCGGGTTACAGTCTGAACAGATGGCGAGCGCTTTGTTTGTGCCGTGAATACGGACAATGGCCGCGTCGCCGCCAGAGGTGGAGCTGTCGACCGTGTCGCCCATAACGTGGCGGTCATACTGTTCCCAGACCCAGCGCTTGGACGCCATATCCGGGCAGGACATGAGCTTCAGGAGCACGTCTGCGAAGTCGGATGGCTCTGCGTGTTTGGAGAGGTCGAACGGCGCACGCTTTGGCGGCTCATTCCATGGGCGGTCATAGTTTGGCGCGTCGTCAGCCAGCGGCGCGACAGGGATGTCGCAGACGACTTCGCCGTGTTGCTTCAGTACCAGACGACCGGAGTCAGTCGTCATGCCGATGACTTCAGCGTCGAGGTCCCATTTGTCGAAGATCGCCTTGGCGACGGCTTCCTTGCCCGGCTTGAGGACCATGAGCATACGCTCCTGGCTTTCAGACAGCATGATTTCGTAGGCTGTCATGCCTTCTTCGCGCTGAGGCACTTTGTCGAGGTCCATCTCAACGCCGATACCTTCGCCATTCTCGCCGCCACTGTCTGCCATCTCGACAGAAGAGGAGGTAAGGCCAGCTGCGCCCATATCCTGAATGGCCTGAATGGCGTCAGTTTCCATCAGCTCAAGGCAGGCTTCGATGAGAAGCTTCTCGGTGAACGGGTCGCCAACCTGAACGGTTGGGCGTTTCTCTTCGTCACCTTCAGAGAATTCTGCAGACGCCATCGTCGCGCCGTGAATACCGTCGCGGCCGGTTTTGGAGCCAACATAGAAGATCGGGTTGCCCGGCGTTGCGCCGCGTGCGTAGAAAATCTTGTCCTGATCGGCCAGGCCAACAGCCATAGCGTTGACAAGGATGTTGCCGTTATAGCCAGCGTCAAACTGGGTTTCACCCGCAACAGTCGGAACGCCGACACAGTTACCATAGCCGCCAATACCGTGAACAACGCCCGCCACCAGGGAGCGTGTTTTCGGGTGACCCGGCTCGCCAAAGCGCAGCGCGTTGACCAGCGCAATCGGGCGCGCACCCATTGTGAAGACGTCGCGCAGGATACCGCCAACACCTGTCGCCGCGCCCTGATAAGGCTCGATGTAAGACGGGTGGTTGTGGCTCTCCATTTTAAAGATGGCCGCCTGACCGTCGCCAATATCGATGACGCCAGCATTCTCGCCCGGACCCTGAATGACGAACTCATTCTTCGTCGGGAATTTAGAGAGGTGACGGCGTGAAGATTTGTAAGAACAGTGCTCCGACCACATCACCGAATAAATGCCCAGTTCCACCAGATTAGGGTGTCTGCCGAGACGTGTGATCAGGCGATCCCATTCTTCGGTATTGATGCCATGTTCGGCAGCGTCCGATTGGTTCTGGACGGTCTGCATGGCAGTGACGATTTTGGCGGAGAGGTCGGTGGTATCAGTCATACGCGCTCTTTAACGGGGAACGGCCGGATTCGGAAGTAAGAAATGTGCCGGAATCCATCCTGTTTGGTCCATAAATTCCGTGATCGTGTCGAAAAAACAGTGTTGCTGGCAAGGCTCGCTTAAGGCGCGGGTGCTAAACCGGCTTATGAACGTCGTTTGTGTGGGTTATCTGGCCGTTGCCGTCTAAGGTCGAAATTTTACCCGTCAGTCCATCCCATCTGCCCGATCTGGTGGAGCTGAACGAGATTTGCGGTTTTCCGGCGCGGTCGCTGGAAGGCTGGCGATGGGTATTGTTTGATAACCCCGAACAGGGCGATGAGCCGGCCGGCTATGTCGCGATGAAAGAGGGGCGCGCAGAAGCGTTTCTGTGCACGCAGCGCAGGGCTTTTAAGAGTGGCACGACAGAGCGGAGCATGGTGTCAGCGCACACGTTTGTTTCCCGTCAGGCTAAACCCGGTCTTGGTCTGAAATTGCTGCGCCATATGCTGAGGTCTCATGGCGCGGATGCAGCGAACACACTCAACAACAATGCGCTCTCTGCGCCTATGTACCCGCATGTAAATGCTTTTCCTTGGCGGGGCGAGTTGGGTCGAGTTTTTCTTGAGAAGCCTGTCCGCTGGAGCGCACTTCTGCGCTCGCGAATCTACAATGCCCTCAAAAACAGCCCGTTCAAGATGCTCGCGTCGGGTTGGCAACATCTGGAGCGCGGTGTCAAAGCGCTACCGAAAGCCGGTGAGTTCGCCGGCTTCACTGTGATCGATCCGGCCGACCCGGCTATGTCCAGTCTGCTCGATGCCTTCAATGAGGCGCTTCAGGCGGGTGCAACGCTCCAGCCCAACCGGTCTTCCGAGATCTGGCGCTATCGCCTTGCCGATCCGGATTATCATGACGCTATGCGTCTGCTTGGTGTTATCCGTGATGGCGCTGTGGTGGCGCTGCTCGCTGTATCGCTTGCCAAGGATGATATGTTCTCAGCCTCCGCGTTGGAGATTGAGGACATGGTCAGCCTTGATGAAAGCGCCGTCAGTGATGCGGACATGCTCGACGCAGCTGTTCAACTTGCCAAAGTGTCAGGCGCGGCGCGTGTACGCCGACGCGTGATCACACAGTCGCTGGCCGACAATGTGCCTGCAGGATGGATGCTGCGCGAGCGCGACTATCACAGCGCGCACATGCAGTCGCGCGTCGATGATCTGCCGGACAACTGGGCGGAAGGCCCGTTCGATAGCGACTTTTTCTTCGCGCTGCGACGTCCCGAAGTGCTTCGGGTACGTCGCTAGCTCGATTATTCAGCCTCTTCGGTTGCTGGTGTGAAGACCAGCTGGATTGCGCGGTTCTGGGCGTTTTCAGTTGCCGGTGTCGCGTCAGCCGGGAAGATGAAGCAGAAGTCTGTCGGGCAGTCTGCTTCCGGCAGAGGTTCAGCGTCGAAGCTACGAAGGGACGGAGCCATACCAGCTTGCGCCGGTTGCTGAACAAGCATGCTGGCATTCAGCTCGTTTGGCTGAGCTGCTGAATCATATTTTTGAAGGAAGACAACGACGCGGTCATCATCGCTTTTACCCGTAGCGGACAGGAGCGCGTGCGGCTGGCCATCTTCTCCGCTGACGGCAATCTCTGTCGGCGCAGTGATGGAATAAGGCAGGTCTTCCTCGGTTTCGTTTCGGGTGAAGACATAGTTGAACTGGCCGCCCGCCTGACGCTGCGGATAGACGGAAAAGCCGTCTTCGGCGACGGACAGCTGCCAGTGTGTTGCAAACAGGATCGGGCGAAGCTGTGACCAGAGCTCTTCGCGATCGAGGTCTGCGCCTTCCACTTCAGCCTGGAAAATACCGCGCAGCCGGTTGAATTCCTCGCCGCCGAAAAAGCCGCCAATTTCGTTCACAAGCGCTTGCCATGAAGCTTTGATCGCGTCCGGCTCGCTATCCCAGCTATCATTGCCAGCGGCGCTGACGATCTGCGCGAGCAGGGAGCGGAAATATTCGCGGCGCGCCTGGAACAGATAATTCATCGCGTCGTCGCAATTGATCTCTTCAGCGCGCTCAACAGCTGTTTCGGTCAGGCCGGTCAGATTTGCAAGCAGGGCATCCGGCGTCGCCGCGCCCTGACTTGCCCGCCAGACGCGCGTGTAAGCGCCGATCTCACGGGTGAGTGCGACACGGTCTGTCAGGCCAAAAATGCGACAGTTGCGATCCAGAACATCGATCATCAGCCAGTTTGTCAGCATTTCGCTGGTGTTCGCCTGTTGCTGTTCTTCTGGCGGTGGCGGCGCTTCTTGTGCGCTGGCTGGCAGAATAGCGGTGAACGCGAGTGCAGACATCAGGCATGAGCGAAAGTTGAAAAGCATATAGGTCTCCGGCTGGTCGCGCGCACGCTAACAACGCCGTCGCTCTGCCTGCAAGGGGAGAATACAGAGAAGCGAGTTCTATGACTGCATTGTCATGATATCAGCCAGTTAAGTGCCTTTCTCCGGAGGCGCAGGGCGCTCGAAGACCTCTTCGATCGTGAGCCCGAATGCATCGGCAATGTGGAACGCTAGCGGCAGGGACGGATCAAAGCGTCCGTTCTCGATGGAATTGATGGAGTTTCTGGAGACGCCAACGCGGTCTGCAAGCTCTGCCTGGCTCCAGCTGTGTTCTGCGCGGAGCACCCGGATACGGTTTTTCATGCCTGCTTCCTCAAACTGCGCGTGACATCCAGATGCGCCAGACGAGGCTGAACACAGCGGTAAAGATCGCCTGCAGCACAACGACAGCGCCAAAACCCAACAGGAATGTCATGAGTGCTGCGCGCTCGGTCAGCTGAGCTTCCGGATCTGTCAGAGTAGCGAGTGACAGAACGAGCGACTGAAATGGTGGAAGAACCAGAAGCAGGGGGATCATGCCGGCACCGACCAGCCAGCCCCATTGAGTGCCAAAGCGTGTCGCCCCGCGATGCCATTCATCGCTTTTCTGATCTTTTTGCGCAAACAGAATGAAAGAGCCGCCAACCTCAATGAGTACGGCGACGCCGCCAAGCGCAAAGATAAGCCAGTCTGGGGATGCCTTTAGCCAGGGTAGCGACGCCAGATAGGCAATCGGGACAACTACGAGGATCGGAACAAGGATACGATGTTGGGTGAGCGGATGGTTGAGCAACGACATATAGATCCCTCAGTGAAAAGCTAGTTATGCAATATGAAAAGTATACTTGTCACAAATCCATCCGTTTGACAAGTGTGCTTGGCATTCAGGGTAAAAGAAAACCGCCGGCATGCGAACACACCAGCGGCTTCTGATTCCAGATTATCGGTCGCTTACTCGCTGTGAGCGGCAACCCATGCATCAGATTGGGCCTGCGCAATGCGCAGAAGGTTGCCCATTGGCGCGTGCATATCGAGAAGGTGGAGGCCCCATCCTTCGTTGATTGTGCCGTCTGCATTGAAGATGTCGCCCCAGAACTCGTCTGTGCGGTCATCATTCGGGTCAGCGTTGATGCTGATCGCGAGGTAGTTATGCGTGTCAGTTGATACGCATTCAGCTGTCAGAAGGCCTGGCAGTTTCACGAACGGCGTTTCAACTTCAACGCCTTCAGCGAAGACAGGCTCTACGCCAGCGCGGTCAGGGCCAGTGCCGAGATAGGCATCAAGGACGCCGTTATCGCCAGAGACCTCTGCAGGGTTCACACACATTGCGTCGCCGCGTGGTGTGTTGACGCCGAAGAAGCTGGAAGGCGCTGGCGGTACATCTTCACGGAATGCAGAATATGCGATCACGCAGCCAAGCTGGTCAGCTGTTTCACATGGCGGCATGCCCATGAAAGAACCGTCTTCCTGCGTCGGATAGGTGATGCCGGTCGGCATCGCAGACACGATCAGGTCCTGAGACGGTGTGCCGATGATAGACGCTGCGAGCAGGCCCTGAAGCACGCTTGAGCCTTGTGAGTGACCAACAAGGATGACACCGCGGCCATCATTGTAGTTTTCGAGGTAGTAGTTCCACGCGTCTGTCACATCCTGAAGCGGCAGTTCTCGGTCTTGCTCCATTGGCTGGCCGGCCATGTTGGCACGAAGCGCGCGCAGCGTGACCTGACGGTACATTGGCGCGAACTGGCGGCAGACGGAGCCGAAGCGTGCGAACTGGCCTGCAGTCGTGAACATCTCGGCAGGGTCTGCAACGAGGTCGGAGTTACCGCCCTGATCCGTTGATGCTGTCGGGTAGACGTAGAAGCAGTCAATCGCCGGATCAGCCGCTGGTGTGTAGCCTTCGGAAGACACAACGACTTCGCCATCTACAACGTCGACGACTGTTGTGCTCAGGTCAGGTGCGCAGGCGTCATTGCCAGCTGTTTCGGGCACGCAGAGCCAGTTGTCTGTATTTGCGTAGTTCGCATGGCCGTCATCATTGATGCGGGCCTGTTCGACTGGCGCTTCAGCTTCTGGTGCCGGTGCTTCGGCCGCAGGTGGTTCTGCCGGTGTTTCCGGTGCCGGTGCGTCGCCGCCACATGCCGCAAGCGATGCCATCAGCAGGGCAAGGCCTGTTGTACGTAGAATCATTTTTTCTCTCCTCCCACACAAGTGTGATCACCTGTGATTGTGACATGCTTATCTGCTGCGTAAAGAAAAATATAGTCCACACGCATGAAGTTGCTTTGATTGAAGCCGAAGCAAGGGGTGAGGGGCTTTCATCCCCATTTTGCGGGATTGAGGTCAATCGCCGTATTGACCATGGATCGCCCCTGTTAAAGAACGTGACCAGTTGATTCACGGAGGTTGGGGATGACAACAGCTTCGGCGCCCGAATGGGTTTCCAAGATGCCGCAATGGGCGCAGGACGGATACGCTTATATTGAAGGGCTTTGGTATGAGGGCGTGTTCGGCCTGTCATACGGAGAAGTTCTTACGGCGATTGGCGTTATCTTGCTGTCCCTGATGATCCGCGGCCTGTTCGCGCGAACTGTCGTGCGGGCGATCACGCGCGCCGCAGCGGGCACAAAAACCAATCTTGATGACGCGCTGGTGACGACTATTTCCGCACCGCTAAAGCTGGTTCCGGTGATTGTGGGTGTATATATCGCGACACAGGTCGTTGATCTGCCTCCGATTGCGCAGGCTATTGCCGATAACATCCTCCGCTCCATGGTGGCACTCTCTATCTTCTGGACGCTTAACCGCGCGGTCGGTGCGTTTTCATTCCTGTTCACCGGCTTGCGTGAGACGTTGTCGGGCGCAATTGTCGACTGGCTCGTGAAGACACTTCAGGTCCTGTTCCTGATCGTCGGCGCGGCGGCCGTTCTGGATATTTGGGGTATTCCGATCGGGCCGATCATTGCTGGCCTTGGTGTGTTCGGCATCGCTGTCGGCCTTGGCGCGCAGGATCTGTTCCAGAACCTTATCGCGGGCATTCTGATCCTGACCGAGAAACGCTTCCAGCCAGGCGAATGGATTGCTGTGGATGGTGTCTGTGAGGGGACAGTTGAGAAGATCAACTTCCGCTCCACGCTGATCCGTCGCTTCGATAAAAGCCCGATGTATGTGCCGAACTCGAAGCTGTCCGATAACGCGGTGACCAACTTCTCACGCATGACCCACCGCCGCATCAAATGGGTGGTCGGCGTCGAGTATCGCACCACCGTGGAGCAACTGAAGTTCATCCGCGATGAAATCGAGGCTTTCCTCTGGGATAGTCCGGAGTTTGCCAAACCGCCTGCAACGGCGCTTTTCGTGCGTGTGGATACATTCAATGCCAGCTCGATCGATTTCCTGATCTACACTTTCACGAACACGACGAACTGGGGTGAGTGGCTGGCGCTGAAAGAAAAGCTGGCGCTGGAGATCATGGACATTATCGAACGCGCGGGAACGGGCTTCGCCTTCCCAAGCCGGACGGTCTATATGCAGCAGCAGGACCCGCCGGAAATCATGTCGCCGCCGGAGCTGTCAGAACGTGTCGAGCGTGCGCGCGTTCAGAAAGTCGCGCAGGGCAAAGCGCTTGGCATGGATATGGATGACGATGGTGGTGAATAACGCCTGAGCGTCAGGAGGCAGCTGTCAGGCCGCCTCTTCTTGCGAAGATGCGCCGCGGACTTTCCAGAAGCGGAGCGCGCGGGCAGCAGCCTGGGGCGAGACCTCGCGATAAACGGCAGCATATTCTGTCACCATATTCACGGCGTCTTTCTTGCCCGCAACGTAAGCCGCAATCGTTGCAAAGCTTTGCAGCGGTGCATCAAGCGCTTTCATGACAAAGGCGAGGCCATCAATGTCGCGCTTCATGTAGATGCCGTGGGCTGCAGCATAGCTAATGCCGGAAATACGGTGCAGGGTTTCGCAGAAATTTGAAATCTGATTAGCCTGAATGAAGCGATGAAGATGGCCAATGCCAAGCGCTTCACGCTGTTGAATTTTATCAAGTTCGGCTTCAGCGAGTTTTTGTTCGCGGGACTGTTTCCCGAAATTCTTGCGAACGAGGCGGCGGCTGCGCGCCAGTGCCGCGTCGAGTTCCTGTTCGGAAACGCCTTCAAAGCGCTTCATGATTTCGCTGCGCAGATCGCTCTCGACCAGCATGACCAGCTCGTTGAGCAGGTCGAGCGGTACATCATCACGGCCTACAAAGCTTTTTTGCAGAAGCGCAGACTTTTGGGCTTTGTCCGCGACCTTCTCCATCGATTCACGGCCGATCTGGGCCGAGCTGTTTTCGAGGAGGGAGGCGATGACCGCTTCGGTACCGTGATCGACGATCGCATCGGAGACTTTCTCACTCACGCCTGCGCGCTTGGAGATCGCCATAATGTGTTCCTGCGTACGCGAGGTCACGATTTCGATCAGGTCTTCATCAGAGAGAGACGCGGAATTCTCCAGGACAGGTCGCGCGACATCGATATCATCGTCCATGGCGAATGTGCGAAGCGTGCTGTGCACAGGCGCTTTTGATTTAGTGAGCTTTTCTGCGAGTTCGGCTTTCACCGACGTCTGCATGTCTTTCACAACCGCGCCAACAACGTCATCGAACAGCATGCATTCGGCATCGCTGCGTTCGCATGGATCGCCGAGGAAGAGGTCGGTAATCGAACGCAGGAGCTCGCGGCGTTTCTCACTTGAGGATTCGCTGGCGAGATCTTTCAAACGTGCAAAAGCTGAAACGGTGCTGGATGACATTGCGTCGCTCATTCTGTGTATGGTTGAGCATGACCCTAGCCAAAGACCGTTAACGAAGCGTCTGGCAATCTTTGCAAAATTGACTGGGTTCGCAAGAAAAACTGGGGAAAATCAACCTTCCAGCGATTCACGTTTTTCTTCGAGTTCCAGCCATTCCATTTCAGCTTCTTCCAGCTCTTCTCGACTGGATTCAAGCTCTTCGCTTGCTTTCTGGAAGCGGGCCGCATCCTTGCTGAAAAGGTTCGGATCAGCGAGTTCGGCTTCCAGATTTTCGATGCGCGTCTGTAGCTGCGGCATTAGCTTGTCGAGCTGTTCAAGGCGGTGCTTGTCTTTGAAAGACAGCTTGTTCTGTTGCTTGGACGCAGCTGGCTTGTCGGATTTAGCTGAACCTTTGGAAGTCGCCTTGTCCTTTGTTTTCGCACCTTTAATTTCCTTCAACTGGCGAACGGCATCGCTATAACCGCCCGGTGTTTCCAGCCACTGGCCGTCACCCACCGGTGAGATGCAGGACGTGACGACGCCATCCAGGAAGGCCCGGTCGTGGCTCACCAGAATGAGTGTGCCATCATATTCGGCCAGCATGTCCTCAAGGAGTTCAAGCGTCTCCATGTCGAGATCGTTTGTCGGCTCGTCGAGCACAAGCAGGTTGGAGGGTTTGGCGAGCGCAATGGCGAGCAGGAGGCGATTGCGCTCCCCGCCCGACAGCGCGGCAACCGGCTGGCGAAGTTGTTCGGACTTGAAGAGAAAGTCCTGCGCATATGAGGCGACATGCCGCGGCGTGCCGCGCACCACGATCTGGTCGCCGCCTTCCGGTGCGAGCGCCTGCCAGAGCGTGTCGTTCGGATCGAGCCGGTCGCGCCCTTGATCGAGATAGGCGATCTCTAGATTTGTGCCGAGTTTCACAGAACCCGTATCCGGCTCCAATTCGCCGAGCAGCAGCTTGATCAGCGTGGATTTGCCTGCGCCATTCGGGCCGACAATACCGAGCCGATCGCCGCGCTGGACGCGGATGGAGAGGTTTTGCACCACCGGCAGTTCACCCGCCGATGTCTGGAAGGTTTTGGAAATGCCACGCGCTTCAATGACGCGTTTGCCAGAGCCTTCAGCCGTTTCCAGTACCATGTCGGAGGTGGCGCGGATTTCGTTCAGGCTGGATTTGCGGGAGACCCGTTCTGCGCGCATGTCCAACACTTTGCGGAGGCGGCCCATATTGCGTTTGCGGCGGGCGGTGACGCCACGTTCCATCCAACGCTGTTCGGCTTTCAGCTGGGTGTTCAGGCGGTCGAGCGCCTTTTCTTCTTCGGCTTCGACTTCATTTGCCCATGCGTCGAACTCTTTAAAGCCGCGATTATAAGAGCGGACCTTGCCCTGACGCAGCCAGTAGCAGGAGGTAGAAATCTGTTCGAGGAAGCGGCGGTCGTGGCTCACCATCAGAAGTGCGCCGCGGAAGCTCGCAAGGCGGCCTTCGAGCTGTTCGATGGCCGGAATGTCGAGATGGTTGGTCGGCTCGTCCAGAAGCAGAATGTCAGGATCTGCTGCGAAGGCGCGAGCAAGAGCTGCGCGGCGCTTCTGGCCGCCTGAGAGCTTTGCCGGGTCTGATTCCGGATCAAGGCCGAGTGTCATAAGTTCAGCTTCCGCGACGTGTCGGTCATCTCCTGAAATCGCGGGCAAATCGCCAACCGCGTAATCAATCAGCTTATCAAAGCCTGAGAGGTCCGGTTCCTGCGCCAGATAGACGGCGCGCACGCCGGGCTGGCGCCAGACATCACCTTCATCAGGCTCGATCACGCCTGCAATAATCTTCATAAGCGTGGATTTACCGGCGCCATTGCGGCCGACCAGTACAGCGCGTTCATTCGGACCGATAGAGAGCGAGACGCCTTCGAAAACGGGTTTGCCCCCCCAGGTGAGGCGAATGTCATTAAGTGAAAGAACGGGAGGTGCTGCCATGGGCGCTATTTCGTTGGTCGTGCCCGTTTTGGCAAGGGAAGAAAGTGTGTACTGAGGAATAAGGGCAGAGAAGGGGCTCAGATATGCCGGTAATCCCATCCCAGCGCGCGCTTTTCGATATTCCCGAGGATGTCGCCTACTTTAATTGCGCCTATCAGGGGCCGCAGTTGAAAGCCTCCAGCGCGGCGATGATTGAAGGTCTGCGCCATAAAGAGCGCCCATGGCAGGTCGCGCCGACCGACTTCTTCTCACAGCCGGAGCAGCTGCGCGAGTTGCTAGGCCAGATTACGGATACCAAAGCTGACAATTTCGCGCTCATGCCGTCTGCCAGTTATGGGCTGGCGACCGCAGCGCAGGCTTTGTCGCCGCATCTAAAGCCGGGCGATGAAATCCTCATGATCGCCGAGACGTTTCCGTCCACGTATCTTACCTGGAAGCGGGTGAGTGAGGAAACTGGCGCAAGCATAAAGACGGTGAAGACGCCGCCCGATCATGACTGGACCAGCGCAATACTGGAGGCCATCACGCCAGCTACGAAGCTTTTGTCTCTGCCGCATTGCCATTGGGGCACGGGCGCGATGATTGATGTCGTCAAAGTCTCTGACGCGGCGCGCGCTCAGGGCGCTTTTCAGGTTTATGACCTGACCCAGTCACTGACGGTCATTCCATTTGATTTTGGCCGCGTGAAGCCGGATTTCGTCGCGACGGCTGGCTATAAATGGATGCTGTTTCCGTATGCTTTGAGTTCTCTCTATGTCGATCCGAAATGGCATAAAGCGCGCCCGATCGAAGAAACATGGATGAACCGTGAAGGCGCACACATTTTCGAGAAGCTTGCAGAATACTCTTCAACCTATCAGCAGGGTGCGCGGCGGTTCGATATGGGCGAAAAGTCTTTACCCGCGCTCATACCGGGCGGCATCGCCGCGCTCGAACAGATCGCCGATTGGGGAATCGGGAATATTTCTGAAACTCTCAACACGCTGAACACGCAGATTGTATCATTGCTTGAAGAGGTCGGGCTGACACCGGTCGAAACGAGATTTCGCGCGCCGAATATTTTAGGTGCAAGTTCACCGGACGGTCTGCCGGATGACCTTTTGCCAGCGTTGGCGGATGAGAAGATTTTCATCAGTAGACGGGGCAATTCGCTGAGGTTTGCTTCGTATCTCCACATAACTGAGCACGATATGGATCGGCTGGCGTCCGGCCTCAAAAGGTGTTTGTAGCCTGAAGGTGCTTGTTTTCTTTGATTTCATTATAGGCACCTGCGGGAACGTACTTGTGGGCGCGGCGTCGTGAAACATATCCTTTATCAGACCAGAAATGCCGGTCCTTCCAAGGTCAGTGAAGGGCAGGTTGAAAGGAAAAGAAAATGACCAAGAGTTTCGTACAGATCATGCGCGCCCCGCAAAGCCATTGGGTCGGCGACGGGTTCTATGTGCGCTCTCTGTTCAGCTATAATGGTGATACGGCCGCGATCAGTCCGTTTCTCATGCTGGATTATGGCAACCCTTACGCATTTCCGCCAAACGATACCGGACGTCCGCGCGGCGTTGGACAGCACCCGCACCGCGGCTTCGAGACGGTGACTATTGTTTATGATGGCGAGGTGAGCCACCGCGATTCACATGGCGGTGGCGGCACGATCGGGCCGGGCGATGTTCAATGGATGACAGCCGGTGCTGGCGTGATCCATGAGGAGTTTCATTCTCAGGCCTATTCGGAAAAGGGCGGGCCATTCCGCATGTGTCAGCTATGGGTGAACCTGCCGAAGAAGGATAAGATGGTGCATCCGCGCTATCAGGCGATCCTCGATGCCGAAATTCCGGTTGTGGAGTTTGATGGCGGTAAGGCGCGCCTCATTGCGGGTGAACTGCATGGCGTCAAAGGCGCTGCATCGACCTTCACGCCGATGAATATCTGGGATGTGAAGCTCTCCCGCGCTGGTGAGATGACGCTGGATATTCCCGATGGCCACAACACCATGCTGGTCGTCATGTCCGGCCATATTGATGCAGGCGGATATCGCGTGAATGCGGGTGAGGCAGCGCGTTATTCTGTTGAAGGTGAAGGCGCGACCTTCACCGCCGGTGAGAATACGGTCCTGCTTGTGCTGACTGGTGAGCCGATTGACGAGCCTGTGGTCGGTCATGGCCCGTTCGTCATGAACACCGTGCAGGAAATCCATCAGGCGTTTGCCGATTTCCAGTCCGGCCGTTTTGGCGGCATTCCGGACTAGGTCTTTGTAGACATCCGAATTGAACAACGCCCCGACCAACCGGCCGGGGCGTTTTGTATGCTTAGTAGCTCACATTCACCGAGAGCCAGAGGCGACGCGGTTCCTGATTGATCGCATACTCATTCGAATAAGCCTGCGAGCCACGGCTCGTATAAGGCATGTACTGGATGAAATCCTCATCGAGTAGGTTATCAATCGTAGCATTGAACGTGACATGGTCGTTCGCGCGCCAGCCGCCGCCAAGGTTGAACAGGACGTAGCTTGAATAGTCTCCGAGCTGGTCCTGCGCTTCACCTGCACCGCGATAGCGTTCTGATGCGTATTCGCCGCGGATCCAGAGATTGATGTCCGAAGTGACATCCCAGTTCACACGCGAATTCAGCTGGTGCTGTGGCACGTTCACAAGTGGCTCGCCAATGCTCGGCCCGCTCTTTTGCTCGCTGTCCTGATAGGTGTAGTTGAGCGAGATAGTGACGTCCTCGAAAGCCTGACGCAGAGACGCCTCGACGCCGCGCGTTTCGGCCTCATCCACGTTTATAGACTGTGAGAAGGTCGCCGGGCGTGGCCAGTAGCCGTAATCAACACACGAATCGGACGCCGGCAGGGCGTTGTATTCGGCTTCTGTCAGCGCATAGGCGCAGTTGATCAGCTCCGGGCCGTTAGCGATCTTATCTTCAAACGTGTTCTGGAACACGGTCAGGTTACCTGTAAGGCCTCGGCCGTCTGTGAAGTAAACGCCTGCCTCATAGGTTGTGCTTGTTTCCGGCTGCAGTGTCGGTGTGCCGAGTACAGGGATGGTGCCCTGACCACGGAAACCGATAATGCCGGACGCAATCTGCTCAAGACGCGGCGTTTTAAAGCCACGGCTGACGCCGCCCTTCAGGGTCAGATAATCGTTTGCAGTCCAAACGAGGTAGGCGCGTGGAGAGAATTGTTCGCCGAACGTGCTGTGATTGTCGTATCGGCCGCCAACGGTCAGCGCGAGATCGTCAATGATGCGCCATTCGTTTTCCGCGAATAGAGCCCATTGCTCATGGCTGAAAGGTTCTGCTGCGACGCCGTCAACCATTTCGGCATCCCAGAACTGGCCGCCAATTGTAAATGTGTGCTGGCCAACCGTACGGTAGAAACGGCCATTATAAATTGTGTTGGTCGCTTCCAGATCGCGCGGGTCGCCCGCAAGGCGGTTCGTGCCAGCGACATCAGACGGCAGGACGCGTCCGAGTGTTTCTGTTGTGTTGCGGGTAATGTCAGCGTCGAGCACGCCGTCCAGGATTTCGCCTGTATAAGCCAGCACAAACTGCTCACGGTTGAACTGAAGCTCGTCGGCATAGCCGCGTGTGCCCAGCGTGCCGAGCTGGCCTTGCGAGTTGTCGAAGGACTGTTCGTTGATGTCGGCGTCGAACCAGATGCGGTGATTGTCATTCGGCGTGTAGGTGAGGCGGCCACCGGCAGACCAGATCGTGCCTTCTACAGGGGACGGGCCACGACGTGACACTTCGATCGGGTCACCGTTCGCGTCTGTGAAGACCAGTTCAGAGGCTTCGCGTTCGAAATAACGGCCCCGCACGGCAAAAGCGAGCTGACCGGGTACGACCGGACCATCGGCATAGAGCGTGGTGTTATAGCTGTTGCCGAAATCATCATCGCCCTGCAGCGTTGCGTCGACGCCGAGATCAATGCCGAACTCTTCGTCAGGCGTGCGTGTGATGATGTTCACCACGCCGCCCATCGCGTCAGAGCCGTAAAGCGTAGACATTGGGCCACGCACAACTTCGATACGCTCGGTCGCGGAAACAGGGGGGATGAAGTTTGCAGATGTGTCGCCGAAGCCGTTAGGCGTGACATTGCCGGCAGCGTTCTGACGACGCCCGTCTACCAGTACGAGGGTATAATCGCTCGGCATGCCGCGAATGGTGATGCTCTGGCCACCTGTTTTGCCGACGCCATTGCCGATATCGACACCAGGCACATTGCGGAGTGCTTCTGCCAGACTGTTCACGCGCTGCTGTTCCAGCTCTTCGGCAGGGAGCAAGGTGATGCTGGCCGGTGCGTCTACGATGTTTTGCTGGAAGCCTGCCGCCGTGACCACGATGTTGTCCAGCATGCGCTCTTCAGTGTCTCCGTAAGCCGGTTCAATCGGGTCGGCATCGTCAGCTTGTGCGGCAAGTCCCTGCGCGACGGCGAGCCCGATAGCCATTGCGCTGATGCTTCGCAGAAATCCGTTTTTCATAACTACCCCTAGTTTTGCGAATAATTCTCATTTGCGTAATCGTGGGGTAATGCTCTTGCAAATCATTTGCAACAGAGTCGAGGAAGATTTCTCAAAATATTTTCACGGGGGAGGCGTGCGCGGCGTGGTTGGTGTTTGAAAGGCGGGAATAATGGTATGCGTTTTAAGCAATGCAGAGACTGGTGCCCGTATCCATATTTAAACTCGCCGACAGGCGACGAACGCCAGCCAAAAACTGGCAACTCGGACTGCTGCTCGCGTTTATCGCCGGTTACATCAATGCGGGCGGGTTCTTCCTCGTCGGGCGCTACACGTCTCATATGACGGGTATTCTCTCCGCCGTAGCAGATGATGCCGCGCTTGGGCTGGCGCTGCCTGCTGCCGCACTGTTCGGGCTCATCATCTGTTTCATCGCGGGGGCCGCCTTTACGACGCTGCTCGTGCTTCAGGCGCGCAGGCGTAGATTAGCCTCGCAATATAGTATCCCTTTGCTGATTGAGGCCTTCCTGCTGGTCCTGATCGTTCTGTTGAGCGGTGTATTCAGCGATGGCGTCTCTCTGGTACCTTTTATTGCAGCCATGCTCTGCTTTCTGATGGGACTGCAAAACGCGCTGATCACGAAAGCCTCTACAGCCGTTGTGCGGACCACACATGTGACGGGGCTCTCTACCGATCTTGGTATCGAGATCGGTCGCTGGCTTGCAGGCAGGGCGCGGCGTGCAGACCTGGTTCGTATGGTGCTCTATCTCAGCGTTTTCATTGCGTTTCTCGTGGGTGGAATTTGCGGCGCGCTGATTATTCAGGGCTGGGCGGCTGGCGGACTATTGCCCGTGGCGGGGCTGCTTCTCCTTCTTGGAGTTATGCCCGCTATGGCTGACCTCAGAGCTGTATTTGGTGCCCGTTGAGCCTGATCGAGGCGCATCTCTACCGGAATAAAATCCTTTAGAGCGGTGCATTCGTCGATTTTTCCACCAACTCATCGCTTGTTGAAGTGTATACGAGCAAAAAATGACCTCAATCGGCGCGAATTACTTGCGTCTATTCTTGCGAGCTTTGGTTTCGCCTGATAGGGCAGAGAGGGTCCGTTGCGTGCCTGAGCCGCCGGACGTTCAGCCGAAAGAGTAAGACTATGCCGAATTATCGTTCACGTACTTCCACACATGGCCGCAACATGGCGGGCGCTCGTGGTCTATGGCGCGCGACAGGTATGAAAGACGGCGATTTCGGTAAGCCGATTATCGCTGTGGTGAACTCTTTCACCCAGTTCGTGCCGGGCCATGTCCATTTGAAAGACCTCGGCCAGATGGTTGCGCGAGAAATCGAAGCGGCGGGCGGCGTTGCCAAAGAATTCAATACGATTGCTGTCGATGACGGTATCGCGATGGGCCATGACGGCATGCTCTATTCGCTGCCATCGCGTGAGCTGATCGCGGACAGCGTCGAGTATATGGTCAATGCGCACTGCGCCGATGCGATGGTCTGTATTTCCAACTGCGATAAGATCACGCCGGGTATGCTGATGGCTGCAATGCGCCTCAATATTCCGGCTGTGTTTGTTTCCGGTGGCCCTATGGAAGCCGGTAAGGTTGTCAAAGACGGCAAGGAGATCGCGCTCGACCTCGTTGATGCGATGGTTGCAGCTGCGGACGAGAATGTCTCCGACGAAGATGTGCAGGCGATTGAACGCTCGGCTTGCCCGACATGCGGTTCTTGCTCCGGCATGTTCACAGCGAACTCCATGAACTGCCTCACAGAAGCGCTGGGCCTGTCTCTGCCGGGCAATGGGTCTACACTTGCAACGCACGCGGACCGTAAGCGTCTCTTCCTCGAAGCAGGGCGTCTGATCGTTGATAATTGTAAGCGTTATTACGAACAGGATGATGAGAGCGTTCTGCCACGCTCTATCGCGAGCTTTGAGGCGTTTGAGAACGCGATGAGCCTCGACATTGCGATGGGCGGTTCAACCAATACCGTGCTCCACCTTCTCGCGTCTGCGATTGAGGGGGAAATCGATTTCACCATGGATGATATCGACCGGCTCTCTCGCAAAGTGCCGTGCCTGTGTAAGGTCGCGCCTGCTAAAGACGACGTCCATATGGAAGACGTACACCGCGCAGGCGGCATCATGTCTATCCTCGGTGAGCTGGATCGCGCAGAACTTCTGCACCGCAATCTGCCGACGGTTCACGCGCCAACGATTGGCGATGCCATTGACCAGTGGGACATCACCATCTCGACGTCGAACACTGCGCGCGAGCTTTACTCTGCAGCGCCTGGCGGCGTGCCAACGCAAACAGCCTTCAGCCAGGCAAGCCGTTGGGAAAGCCTCGACATTGACCGTGAGAACGGCGTCATTCGCTCAAAAGAGCATGCCTTCAGTCAGGATGGCGGCCTTGCGGTCCTCTCCGGCAATCTGGCGATTGATGGCTGTATCGTGAAGACGGCAGGCGTTGACGATTCCATCCTGAAATTCTCCGGTCCCGCGAAGGTCTATGAAAGTCAGGATGATGCGGTTTCCGCTATCCTCACCGGCAAAGTGGTTGAGGGCGATGTGGTCGTCATTCGCTATGAAGGTCCGCGCGGTGGCCCGGGCATGCAGGAAATGCTCTATCCGACCAGCTATCTGAAATCCAAAGGTCTCGGAAAAGCGTGCGCGCTGATCACCGATGGTCGCTTCTCTGGCGGTACGTCGGGTCTCTCTATCGGTCACGTCTCTCCGGAAGCTGCTGAGGGCGGCACGATTGCGCTCGTCCAGAATGGCGACATGATCGACATTGATATTCCGAGCCGCACAATTTCTCTGCGTCTTTCGGAAACTGAGCTTGCCGCGCGCCGTGAAATTCAGGCACAGCGTGGCGACGCTGCATATAGCCCTGAGAAGCCGCGTAAGCGGAATGTCTCTCAGGCGCTGAAAGCCTATGCCGCCTTTACAACATCCGCCGCACGCGGCGCTGTTCGAGACCTGAACCAGAAGAGATAAACGCTATGTCCCGCGCCCATGATTTTACCTCCCGTATCGTATGGACAGGTAATCGGGGCAGTGGGACGAGCAGCTATAAGGCATATGACCGGACCTGGGACATTGCGGTTCCGGGCAAGCCGGTCGTGTCCTGTTCTAATGATGCTATGCTGGGCGGTGATCCATCGCTGATGAATCCGGAAGATTTGCTGATCTCAGCGCTCTCGGCCTGTCACATGCTCTGGTATCTTCATCTAGCATCGACTGCCGGGCTGACCGTGCTCGGCTATGAGGATAATCCGGTTGGCCATGGCGAGTCAGAGCCGGATGGCACGGGTCGCTTCATCGGCGCGACGCTGCGGCCGACGATCACGCTGAAGACGGGTGACGATCAGGGCGCCGCAGACGCGATACACAGCGAGATCCACAAATACTGCTTCATCGCGCGGTCGGTAAATTTCCCCGTAAAGCACGAGGCTGTTTACGCCTTCGCCTGAGGACTTTTGTTCTTTGGGAGGGGGTACAGCCAGACGTCACGCTCAAAACTTGAAAACAAGCTCCCCGAAGGAGGGGGGGAAGGGACGGGGGAACTTACGCGACGCCTGACTGATGGGTGTACATCAATGGAGCAGTAACGAGGGGGGACGGGTAACTGCTCCTGATGCGAAGCGTGCTTAAACACAAAACTCCCAAATAATGCAACCGAAAAATGCGTTAAAATGCAAATTGAGGGCGGGAATTTTCAAGTGTTCTGAAAATGAAGATATTTTTTATGCTTAAAAAGAAGTAATCTTGATACTTAAACGCATTCAACTGTTGAAGTTGCGTGCGACGTAAGTCTTACGGCTGAGTGGTTTTTATTTTGAAGGGGAAAATGGTCGGAGTGGAGAGATTCGAACTCCCGACCCTCTGGTCCCAAACCA
>DDIN01000008.1:0-108368 GCA_002338565.1 Hyphomonadaceae bacterium UBA1849 | reverse complement strand
CCCTCTGGTCCCAAACCAGATGCGCTACCAGACTGCGCTACACTCCGACTGAGCGGCGCTTTTTACGCCTTTTGCTGCAGGAATCAAGTGGGCTTCTGCGGATTTTGAAGCCTTTTTTTCACTCAACCAGTCTGAACCGGTTTTACGGCTAGAGATCGTCGGGGATTTCGCCCGAATTTTCGGGCGTTCTGCCCGCTCCAGGGCGCGAAATATGTGGTCCGGCAAACGGGTCTTCAGCGCTTACACAGCCGGCTGTCATTCGGCGTGTGTTCCAGTGCTCGAACTGGCCCGGAACGAAGGGGAGTTCGCAGGCGTAGAAGTCAGCGCGAAATAATCCGCCCAGTTCTGCAAGATCATTATTGAGGGTTGCCTGATCGAGTCCTTCCCCCGGTGCCAGCTCTGTATTGCGACACATATCCCGTTCGGGGCCCGCATCAGAGAAGAAGCAATATTGCAGATTGATGTGCGTATCGCAGGTGTTCTCATAGATCGGATCGCCATCACGCGGCCCGATGCAGTGATTTACGTCAGCGAGGCGTTCAGGCTCTGTCAGCCGGGTCGACACATATCCGATTGCGCCGAGCACGAGGACGGCCGCAACAGGAAAGAGCCAGCCAGGGCCCGGCTTCTTATCTGATTGGTTTTCGCGGGTAGATTGGTCAGCCACTTACTGATCCTCATCGCTATCAGGCTGACGGCAGCCTTCACGGAATAGGGCGCTGTTGTGATTTGTCACCACCATATCGGGCATGTAGGGCGCCTCACAGGCCCACACATCGCGGTCGCGGAAGTCGTCTCCCATCTCTCGCCGCGTCGGGTAATAAGTCTCAGAGCCTGCACCAGGCGCCAGACGCTCGGTGCGGCAAACATCATTCTCCTCGTCGGAAATGGCACGCACGCAGTAACGCAGATTGATTTCTGTTTCACACGTGTTGATGAAGAACTGGCCGTCCGCGGGTTCGCCTATGCACTCATTCACAAGCGCATAACGGTGTGGCCTTGTCTGTTCCCCCAGAAACCCGTTGAAGACGAAGATTGAAGCCGCGAGCGCAAGGAAAGCCAGAACGCCCAGTCGAGGGTTGAGCTTTGTTCTGCCTGTCCTCGTGTCATTCCTCACGAGGCGTCATCCTGATCGAGCCGGCAGGCATCTATATCGACATGACGGTCGGTGTAGGACTGAATCCGTACTGGCAGATAGGGGGCCTCACAGGCGTATTCGTGAACGCCATCGGCGTTGGCGGCGCGGTATTCATCGAACAGGGAATGGCTGGTTTCATTTGGTGCCAGAGCAATGGTTTCGCAGTTCTGCAGTCCGGTGCCCGGTGTGGTGGTGAAGCAATAGCGAAAATTGATCTCTGCTTCGCAGGTGTTGCTATAGGAGAGGCCTTCGTCCGACAGTTCCAGGCAATCTGGCGCGCGTGCTGCCATAGCCGGATCAAAACGCCCCTGCAGGAAGCGGCCACCAATCACGACGGCGATCAGAAGGACTATGACGATCACACCGCGTCCAAAGCGCGATTGTGTGCGTTTCGCAGTTTCCGGAACTTGTCCCATCTTATCCCCCATAGCGTTCGCTGATGCGTCCCGTAAGCAGAATGGATTGGGAAAACAGCCACGCATAGAGGTTAAAGAGAAATTTGAGGCATTGCGCCCCCCGGTTCAGGGGAGCTGAAATAGCTTTTCACTCTGCGATGAATGTGGCGACGTCAAACATCCATCGGAAAATTACACCGAAAATCATTATTTTTGATATTTTACTTATAAATGGATCGTGCCGACATCAGTGTGACCTTTAAGGGAGAGCACTATGAGACATTCGATCACCCGCGATGCGCAGCAAGCCGGATATGTTTACGACGACCGTGACACCATTTTTGAGCGTCCGACAAAACCTGAGCGAAAGCCGAAACCCGTGCTTTCGCCTGAACAAAAGCCGGTTCGATTAACGTTGGTTGGCACGATTGATTTCAAGCGGCTCGCGCATGCTATTTCGGACTATACGAGCTGGTTGCCCTTCGAAATCGCATCCTCTCACAGCGGTGTCACCGAGCCGGAAAAGAAGGACATGGTCGCGCTGAGCTTTCGCTATACCGGACCTGCGGCTGACCGGGATCATATGGAGGCCAATCTGCGATCCCTGTTCGACCAACACTTTGACCTGGTGACTGAGCCGAACACGCCTTCAGACGTTAAAGGAGACTGATGTGAGCTGGATTTCTGATATTCTTGAGGAAGTCATCGATGTGTTCACTGAACGGAAAGAGCGTCGCCGTGCAGAAGTGACAGACGTTAAAGAGCGCCGCCGCGAGGACCGCGACAAGCGTCATCGCAGGAAACGCAAGGATCACGATCTGTTCGATTTCGGTGACTGACGAAGATACGTGACACAAAAAAGCCCGCCAGTGAGGCGGGCTTTCTCGTTTGACTTCGGCGTCAGACGCTTACTGAGCAGCCATCGCTTTTTCGAAGTTGTCACCAACGCGGTTAATGAACTCTTCGGTTGTCAGCCAGCCCTGATCCGGACCGATGAGAAGCGCGAGGTCTTTTGTCATGTCGCCAGCTTCAACTGTCTTGATGATGGTTTCTTCAAGCAGCTTCGCGAAGTTTGAAACTTCTGGCGTACCGTCCATACGGCCACGGTGTGTGAGGCCTTGTGTCCACGCGAACATAGACGCGATGGAGTTCGTAGACGTTGCTTCGCCTTTCTGGTGGTTACGGTAGTGACGTGTCACTGTACCGTGAGCCGCTTCAGCTTCAACAGTCTTGCCATCTGGAGTCATCAGAACGGATGTCATCAGGCCGAGGGAACCATAACCCTGAGCAACCGTGTCAGACTGAACGTCGCCGTCATAGTTCTTACAAGCCCAGACATAGCCGCCAGACCATTTCATAGCTGCAGCAACCATGTCATCGATCAGGCGGTGCTCGTATGTGCCACCGAATTCTTTGAACTGCTCTTCGAACTCGTTCTCGTAAACTTCCTGGAACAGGTCTTTGAAGCGACCATCATATTTTTTCATGATGGTGTTCTTCGTAGACAGGTAAACCGGCCATTTGCGCTGAAGGCCATAGTTGAAGCTCGCACGCGCAAAGTCGCGGATTGAGTCATCAAGGTTATACATGCCCATCGCGATACCGGAGGACGGGAAGTCGAAGATCTCGTGAGTTGTTGGCTCTGAACCATCTTCCGGTTGGAAGGTCATGGTGAGCTTGCCTTTGCCCGGGATCAGCATGTCTGTCGCGCGGTACTGGTCACCAAATGCGTGACGGCCGATTACGACAGGCTTCGTCCAGCCAGGAACAAGACGTGGAACGTTAGAGATTACGATCGGCTCACGGAACACAACGCCGCCGAGAATGTTACGGATCGTGCCGTTCGGAGAGCGATACATGCGCTTGAGGTCAAACTCTTCAACGCGCGCTTCGTCCGGAGTAATCGTCGCACACTTAACAGCAACGCCGTACTTTTTCGTTGCGTTCGCAGCGTCGACAGTGATCTGGTCATCCGTAGCATCACGTGCTTCGATGCCGAGGTCGAAGTATTTCAGGTCAACGTCCAGGTAAGGGTGGATCAGACGGTCTTTGATCATCTTCCAGATGATGCGTGTCATCTCATCGCCGTCCATTTCGACGATCGGGTTTACGACCTTGATCTTAGCCATATGCAGCCTCTTTCATTTGCCAGAATCTGCGCTGGCTATAGCAGGTCAGGGGCGTAGGTCAAAAGAAAGAAACGAACACAGACCGCGACTTTAGCCGTGTTCGCGCGTTTTTGAAGTTTTTCGGCCCTTTAAAGCAACCTGTACATCGCTCGCGAGTTGACGGCATAGAAGAATTGGGAGGCCTCCTTCAGAACATGAAAATCTTCACTTGCGGTGCGTGTCAGACACCCGTTTTCTTTTCCAATCTCAATTGCACCTGTGGCGCGCCGCTTTTCTATGATCCCGACAAGGATGTGATGCTGAACAGGGCTCAGCCCTGTCAGAACCGGCAGCCCATTTCCTGCAACTGGAAGGCAGAAAGCGATACGGGGTTTTGCAGGTCATGTCAGATGACAGAGACCATCCCGGACACATTCCATGGCGACAATGTCGCGCTCTGGCGTGTGTCGGAACAGTCCAAACGCTGGGTGTTGTCCAACCTTATGCGCTGGGGATGGTTCACCGCGAAGGATAACGGGCCGTGGCCGACCTTCAAAATGCTGGCCGAGCAAACCTCCAGAGGCGAAACACCTGTCACTATGGGCCATGCGAACGGCCTGATTACAATCAATGTGACCGAAGGTGATCCGGTTGTGCGGGAATTTCGCCGCGATGAATTGGATGAGCGCCTGCGCACCATGACAGCGCATTTCCGGCACGAGATCGCGCATTTCCTGTTTCTGCGCCTGCAGCCACAGCACGGTTTTACGCAAAGCTTTCGCGCGCTGTTCGGCGATGAAAGCGCCGACTATGGCGCAGCGCTGGACCGGCACTATCAAAACGGCGCGCCTGCAGATTTTCAGTCACGCTTTGTTACGCGGTATGCCAGCTCGCATCCACACGAGGATTGGGCTGAAACCTGCGCACACGTCATGCATCTGACCGATATCGTCGACAGCGCTTCCGCCGCAGAGCTCCGCCATAATAAACGGCCGCGTTCCGGCTATGACGCGTATAATGAGACGAAGAGTGAAAAACTGCTGGATCAGGCTTTTAAGTTTGGCACAGGGCTCAACCACATTGTGCGGTCCATGGGGATGCAGGACATCTATCCGTTCGTGATCTCGCCCAAAGTGAAAGAGAAGCTGATCTTTGCGCACCGTCATCTGGCGACAAGTGCGCGATAGCATTAGTCTTCTGTTGGCGCGTCCAGCGCTGGCAGGCCGAGAAGCACTTCCAGCTGATCGTCCAGAGCTTTGGCAACCATGATGGCCGTGTCGACGTTTCGCAGGAATGTGTCCTGATCAATGTTTTCAAAGTCGTCTGTCGGCTGGTGATAATCGGGGTGATCTTCGACGCCGAGGTAGAGGTGCGGGATCTGGTTGCGATAGAAGACTGCGTGGTCTGACTGTGTGGTCCAGTCATCCTGCGCTTCGTCCGAACCGTCATAACCGGAGCGCAGATCAATCGGCGCCTCCGCAGCAACGTCTTCGATAAGCGGCAGAAGGGCCGGCATGTGATGCGCACCTGAAGCCCAGAGCTGGCCATTGTCTGCGCGGGCGAGCATGTCGAAGTTCAGATTGAACGCCAGAGTGTCTACCGGCAGGGGCGGGTCAGCAAGGAAGCCGCGTGCGCCGGAAAGGCCGTGTTCTTCACCATCTGGGAACACGAACAGGAATGTGTGCTTTGGCTGGTTGCGTGACCGTGAAAGGTGCTGGGCAAGCGCCAGCGCGGTAGCGACGCCAGAGGCATTGTCGTCCGCGCCATTGTAAATCTCACCGTCACGGATGCCCACATGGTCATAGTGCGCTGTGATGACGATAATCCGGTCAGAGCCTGCGCTGCCCTGCACGGCGCCAATGAGGTTTACACCTTCGAGCGGCGGGCGCTCTTCTGCGGCTTCTTCCTGATTGCGCGGAATGATCGGCACGCTGAACGGGTGCTCATAGCCTGCGCCAATGCTCAGCATTTCCATCGCGCTCATGCGGGCGGTGATCATCTCACGTGCACGGGCCGCGCCCGGCGTTCCGATTTCGCGGCCTTCAAGCTCGTCCTCTGACAGACCTTTCAGAATGCCAATCACCGGGCCGGGGCTGAAATACTCGGCGTCATAGCTTTCATGGCCGCCGCGGCTGGCGAGCATGGACATGCTGGTAAGCGCTGCAACAACAGCCAGAATGATGATGAATGCTCTCAGCATGAAGAAATCCCCGAATGCGCGCTAGGGCGTTATGAACTACTGGGTGCCGCCCTGTGAACTGATAGAAGCGACACGTGTCGGCGCTGCCGCCCTGAAGGCGTCGCCCAGTTCACTATAAAAGTCCACTCGCGCGAGTTGTGCATCGGACAGGTTGTCGCTGCGGCCAACGCCGGGGATTTCGGATGGCTCGTAGTTTTCCAGAATGTCGCTCATCATTGCGCCCCAAGTCTGGGCCGGAAGCGAGCCACCTGTCACGCGCTCCATAGGCTCGTTCTCATCATTTCCGAGCCAGACGCCTGCAACAACGTCATTTGTGAAGCCGATAAACCATGCATCGCGCCAGTTCTGGGAGGTGCCGGTTTTGCCGGCAACATTCCAGCCCTCAATACGTGCGCGGCCGCCTGAGCCTTCAGTGACAACAAGGCCGAGCATCTCGTTCATGTCTTCGACCACGCTTTGCTGCAGTACGCGGGCGGGCGGGTAGGCGGTGCGTTCATAGATGACTTCGCCGCGTGTATTCTCCACCCGCTCGATCAGATACGGGTCGAGGCGTTCGCCGCCGCGCGCAAAGGCGCCGTAGGCGCGAACAAGGTCGAACAGGGTTGTTTCATCAGACCCTAGCGCAATCGACGGATAAGCCTGTAAATCCGTACCAAGGCCAAGGCGGTGAGCCATTTCGACCACGCGCTCAGGGCCGATCTCCATCGTGATCTGCGCAGCAATTGTATTCACCGAATTGGCCAGCGCGTCACGCAGACGTATCGGGCCATAATACTGGCCGGTGTAGTTCCGCGGCGACCAGTTTGGCGCAATCTCGCGGCGTTCGTCCACGCGCACTGAATAAGGGCGCAATCCTGCTTCCATGGCAGCAGCATAGACGAATGGTTTGAAGCTGGAGCCGGGCTGGCGCATGGCCTGTGTGGCGCGGTTAAACTGGCTCTCGCGGTAGTCCATGCCGCCAATCATCGCCAGAATGCGTCCGTCTGTGCCCATAACAATCGCCGAACCGTTACGGGCGCCGCGTGCATTGCCCTCGGTTTCAATCGTTTCCTGAAGCGCATCATATGCAGCCTGCTGCGTGGCGACATCGAGCGTGATGGTGACGACTGCGTCGCGCGGGACTTCCGGCAGCAGCTGTTCCAGCTCGTCGCGTACATAGTCTGCAACATGTTCCAGCAGTGGGTTGTCGCCTTGCTCCGCTACAAACGAAATCGGCGTGTCTGCGGCCAGCTGGGCATCTTCCAGCGTGATAAAGCCCTCATTGACCATCTGGCTGAGAATGTATCGCTGGCGTTCGCGCGCGTCTTCAAGGCCCGGGTCGGCAATCATACGCGACGGCGCCTTTGGCAGCGCGGCAAGGAAGGTCGCCTCGGCAAGCGTCAGGTCCTGTACATCCTTGCCGAAATAGACATCGGCAGCCGCATCAATGCCATAGGCGCGATTGCCGAGATAAATCCGGTTCAGATACAGCGACAGGATCTCGCTTTTGCTCATGCGTGCTTCAAGCTGCATGGCAAGGCGGACTTCCTGTGCTTTACGGCGAAGCGTCTGTTCAGGTGTGAGGACGAGGTTCTTGATCACCTGCTGGGTCAGCGTAGAGCCACCCTGCACAGTGTAGCCAGCCCGCCAGTTGGCAAATCCTGCGCGGAAGATCGCCATGACGTCTGCGCCGCCATGATCATAGAAACGGCGGTCCTCGGCAGCGATAAAGGCCTGAACCACGAACTCCGGCAGGGCGTCCGGATCGACGGCCTGACCATAAAGCGGTCCGCGTTGGAGCAGGCGGTTGCCATCCGCATCGACAAGGTCGATAGACAGCTCGCGATTGACGGCCCAGAGCTCGTCATTCGAGGGCAGAACCGGAAGGTCATTGAACAAATAACGCCAGAGCATGAAGCCGGACACGGCGAGGGCGATCAACGTTGTCAGCACGAACGCAAAGAACGTCGCACGACGACGGCGCAAGCGCGTCTTTCGTGCGCTTTCAATGTCGGCGCGGTACGTCGTCGTCATCTGTGTCCCACCAGCCCCTGCAGCTGTCCTGTTTGGTGCCCAGTTAAACCAGGACCATGCTTTATCGGGCCAGCTTAAAAGCAGGGCTTTAAGATTTCTTGTCTCGTTCAACGTTAATCTGTCCGCCAGCGGGATAAAACTTCAATACCTTACACGTGAGGCGCGAAACGGTGCCGAAGCTAACTCACATTTTGTGGCAGGATAACGACATGGCCGGTGAACCGTGCATGAAACTTAGTTCACGTAAGTCCGGCGCAGTTACGGCTTCCCGTCCGGTTCTTCGATCAACCAAGGTTCGCTCTGAACACGCAGAATGGCCGCCATCCGGTTCGGCGCGCTGAGCTTTCCGAGAACGGATGAGACGTGGTGCTCAATGGTCCGCTGGGACCGGCTGAGCTTGTCGGCAATGTCTTTGTTGGCCAGTCCTTCGCAGATTAGCTTCAGAACTGATTGCTCTTTCGCAGTCAGGCCCAGAGGGTGGCTGCGCGCTGCTTTATACGGGCCGCGCTTTTGAGAAGCGGTCTCCAGCTTCACGCCGGCCTGATCAGCCATTTTGTGCAGCTTCCTCAGCGCAGGCTGGGCCTTCATGGATTCAAGAAGCTCTGTCGCCTTCTGGAAGCTGTCCTGCTGTCTGGCGCGCATCAGGTTGAATGCGGTTTCAAACGGCAGGCCGAGCGCTTCCCATCTTTCTGCAGCAGCCAGATAGTCGCCATTCAGTTCCAGAATGAAGGGTTCTGGCAGGTCGTTGATCCTGTCTTGCGGGGGAGTGAGGCCCAGACGGTCTGCCCAGACCGACCGCATGCCGATATTCCATGGATGGCGATCATTGCTGGAAAGCTCTAACAGGCGCGACATATGCTCGGCAGCCTGTTCGGGGAAATCGCTCATGCAGGCCCATTCGATCAGGGCAAGGCGTGCCGGAACAATATGCTGTAATTCATCGGTGGCGATCGCGTCTGCCAGCGCTTTCTTCAAAAGCGTCTCTGACTCAGCATCTCCGCGCCGCATGCGGGCGGTCGCCAGAACCTGTTGCGCTGGCAGGCAGGAAAGCAGGCTGTGCTCTTCCAGCGATACGATCCCTTCGGCAATGGTAATGGCATCATTGAGACGTCCCTGATCCAGCCTCAGCTGGGCCAGGCGGCCTGACAAATACCGTGTCCACGCGTCCAGATCGTGTTCCGTATCGAAGGCGAGGCCTTCCTGAAGAATGCGCTCGGCAAGGTCGAAATTACGGAATTCGACGGCATATTCACCCATATTGTTATAGGCGCGCGCAGCGTGCTCGTGATGGCCATGCGTGAGCGCTAATGCGAGACTTTCCTTCAAATGCTCGAGCCCGTCCGGATTGCTCCGGAACACCTTGGCTGTTCCCAGATTATTGAGCGCGTGCATGCGCACTTCTATGTCTGGATTTTCGGCTTCGATGCGGAGCGCCGTTTCCGCCCATTGAACGGCCTCATCCATCTTGTCGTTCAGCATATGAAGCTGGGACCGTACCGAATAGGCCATGGCGCGTTCGGAGGATGCTGGAATGGCTTCAAGAACACGAATGGCCTGATCGGCATAGCGCGTGGCTTCACCGCTTTCGGCGCGATACCAGTGCAGACGCGAGAGTTGTTGAAGGTTGTGGCCTACTTTGTCCGGACGTTTGATCGCACGCCAGAGCGTGATGGCATGGCGCCGCGCATCGAGCACCTCATCCTCGAAATGGTCGGCGAGCGCGGATTCATATGCCCAGCTTTCATACAGCTCTGCTGCAAGTTCCGGTTCGGCTTCATTTACGTATTTGAGCGCGGTCGCATAGTGCGCTGCTGCTTCATGGTGAGAGCCTGCGGCTGCAGCTGCGCGCGCGGCCTTGGGAGCAAATTCGAGCACCTTGTCACTATCGAGCGCACCAGCAGCATGGTGCACAACCTGGTCTAGCGGAATTCGATCAGCCCGCTTCATCAGCGTTTTCAGACATTCAGCATGATAGCTGCGTCGTTTGGCGGGCGAAATCCTGTCGAAGGTCGCCAGCCGTGTGAGTTCGTGACGGAAGCGCACCGTGACACCGTCTTCAACCAGGAAGCCGGCATTCACGCAGTTCGAGATAAGATCGAATGACTCCTGCCCGAGCAGAGCTTCAAGAAACCGGTGTGTGGGCGCCCGGGGAAGAACGCTGATCCGTTCCAGCAATTCGCGTTCAAGTGGCGCAAGCAAGGCGAGACGCAGTGCGACGGCATCTTTCACCGAGGCCGGTACAAACCCGGTCGGCTTGTTGGAGGCCAGCATTTCCGTGACGTAAAACGGATTGCCGTTCGTGATGGCGAAAAGCTGGTTCCCCGTATAGCCGCGACTTTCGGCGAGTCTTGATACGGCATGGGCTGACAGAGTTTGGAGGGGAAGGCGGCGCGTACAATGCCCCGGCAGGTCGCCCAGCAGCTGGGTGAGAGGATGCTCGAGGCCGACCTCGTCATCGCGGAAGGTCAGAATGAGCATGACCGGAAGCGTGCTGATCCGGCGGGACAGAAATTTCAGAAGATCCAGCGTTGCGTAGTCCGCCCAGTGCAGGTCTTCGAAAATCAGAACGCTCGCGTCATGGGTTTCCAGTGCATGAAGAATGGCGGCGTACAGGCCGGTCTGGCCCGCGTCTGAATTCAGCGCTTTTACAACGTTCTCGCCGAGCGCTTCGCCCATGTCGTGTACAGGGCCCAGTGTGCGGGGGGTGAACAGAGCTTCGCAATTTCCAGAGCACCAGCGCAGTTCCGGATACGTCGAAAGCGTCGATACGCGAAACGCGGAAAGCAGGGTAGACTTTCCAATGCCCGCCTCACCGGAAATCAGGGCAATCTGGCCGTGTCCCGCGCGTGCGGCCTCAATGGCTTTCAGCAGGGTTTGAAGCTCTTCTTCGCGTTCGACTAGCACTCGTTTGATGCCCCCCTAGCAATCGCCTGAGAGGCGTGTTGCGGTCCAGTTGCTGATATTTCAACTGAGATTTGCGGCAGAGTCTACGAAAAATAGGTATGCTTACCCCTAAAATTAGGCAAAAACTCCGAGGTAATACGTATTGTTTGCAGCTAACACTGATCCTGCAGAAACGATCATAGTTTTCCGCACTGTCAATCGCTGCACGGGGACGCACGCGTAGACATGTACCGTGAAGGCCGGTCCGGAGGTGCGGTTTGCCCAAGCCGCACGCCGACCCCTTCACGGTCAATCGCCCAGACTACCCCCGACCGAGTGGGTGGAGTGAGAGCTCTGCCCGCTCGTTTTTTTTACTGGTCTGCGCCTGAAAGCTCTTCCAGAACTGACAAGGCACGCTCTGCATCCGGCTCCGGAATGAAGATGTGATCATGGTGGAATGCCGCCACCACATTGCACGCAATATCCTCATCTGCGAGGGCAGAAGCGACAGTCGCCGTGAGACCAACACCGGTCAGAGACGAGTTCACCATCAGAGAAATGCAGCGCATTGGCTCGGAGGTATCAAAGCCCATCAGGCCGGCAGCCATCACCGGAAGGATCAGAGATGCGCCTTCCGGTTCAGCAAAGATGGCGATCGCCTTATCAGCGCAGGCCGAATACTTGTCTTCATCATCTGTGGTGCAGAAAATGTAAGTCCCCTTCTGCAGAACAGGGGTCATTTCGGACAGCATGTCTTCGAGTGCGCTGACAGGTTTCGTCATGTTTATACCAGTGCCTGATTGAGGTCTGCGATAATGTCGTCGACATCTTCAATGCCGATAGACAGGCGGAGAATGTCTGGCGCAGCGCCAGCTTTGATCTGTTCAGCTTCGGAAAGCTGACGGTGTGTTGTCGACGCCGGGTGAATGACCAGCGATCGTGCGTCGCCAAGGTTTGCCACATGGCTGAACAGCTTCATTTCTGAAACCGTCTTCGTGCAGGCCTCATAGCCACCCTTGAGGCGGATCGTAAAGAGCGCGCCCGGACCTTTCGGAACGACTTTGGCGATACGGTCATGGTATGGCGAGGATTTGAGGCCCGGATAAGTGACTTCTGCAATGCGCGGGTCTTCGGCCAGCCATTCTGCAACCTTCTGGGCGTTTGCGACGTGCTTCTGCATGCGCAGCGACAGCGTCTCAATACCCATCAGCGTATAGTGCGCGCCTTGCGGGTTCATCGTCATGCCGAGGTCACGAAGACCGATTGCAATACCGTGGAAGGTGAAGGCGGCAGGGCCGAACACTTCATGGAAGTTCAGGCCGTGATAGGCAGGTTCCGGCTGTGAAAGGCTCGGGAATTTATCCGAAGCGGACCAGTCGAACTTGCCGCTATCGACGACAGCGCCGCCTGTGACCGTGCCATTGCCCGTCATGTATTTGGTCAGTGAGTGAACAACCAGCGTCGCGCCGTGTTCAATCGGATTGCACAGATATGGTGTGGCTGTGGTGTTATCGACGATGAGCGGAATGCCTGCATTGTCTGCAATCTTCGCGATTTCCGGCAGGTCGGTGATGTAGCCGCCCGGATTGGCAATCGTCTCACAGAAAATGGCGCGTGTGTTGTCGTCAATTGCGTCGCGAACTGCATCGAGATCGTCAAAGTCGACGAGCGTTGCAGACCAGCCAAAGCGTTTGAACGTTTGTGTGAACTGGGTGAGCGTGCCGCCATAAAGGCGTGTCGATGCGACGATATTGCAGCCCGGCATCATGAGCGGAAACAGCGACATGATCTGTGCGGCGTGACCTGAGGAACAGCAGGCAGCGCCAGCGCCGCCTTCAAGTTCTGCGACACGCGCCTGCAGCGCGCCAACTGTCGGGTTGGTCAGGCGCGAATAGATGTAACCGACTTCCTGCAGGTTAAAGAGGGCTGCGGCGTGGTCGGCGTCGCGGAACTGGTAGGCTGTTGTCTGGTAGATCGGAACCTGACGCGCGCCGGTTGCCGGATCTGGCATCGTGCCTGCGTGGATTTGCCGTGTATCAAAGCCGTGTGGTTTATCGCTCATGTCGCGCTCCCTCATATATATTTCCCGAGAGCGATGTACGCGAGTGTGGCTGCGTATGCAATGAAATGCGAGCGTCGTATGGACGTCACATTGCGCCGTTATCCAGCGCGTAGACGTTTTAGTTTTCCGGAGCGAGACCATGCGCGCAACCCGTCGTCAGTTTTTCCGTAATGCCATGTCGCTCGGCGTTGCGAGCTCTGCTTTCCCTCTGCTGGCGGGGTGTACATCCGCGCGTGAGGCTGATGCGCCTGATACTGGTCTTGTGGCTGATCCGAACGGTATGCTCGACCTGCCACCGGGATTTAGCTCCCGTGTGATCTCCCCTGCGGGCGAGGTCATGTCTGACGGGCTTCGCGTGCCCGCATCGCATGACGGCATGGCCTGTTTTGCAGTTGAGGGTGACCCTGACCGGTGCCTTCTCGTACGTAATCACGAGCTTGATCCTGACGAAGCTCATGTCGGTCCGTTTGCCGGTCAAGAGACCGTTCGCGAGGACGTGATGGCGGCGAGCTATGACATAGGCCGAGATGGAATGCCCCTGCCGGGCGGCACGACGACGCTGCTCTACAATCTTCGCACAGGCGAGGTTGAGCGATCTCATCTTTCGCTGTCTGGAACCGTGCGCAATTGTTCAGGCGGCATGACGCCATGGGGCAGCTGGCTCACATGTGAAGAGACGCTGGAAACCGCAGGCCGCAATGCCAGCAAGGATCACGGATTTGTTTTCGAAGTTCCGGCCGGAGAAGAGGGGCTGGCGACCCCCGTCGCGCTGACGGCTATGGGGCGCTTTAATCACGAAGCGACAGCGACGGACCCGCGTACGGGTATCGTCTATCAGACCGAGGATGAAGGCGAATCCCTCATTTATCGCTTCATTCCGGATATGCCGGGTGAACTGGCGCGTGGCGGACGTTTGCAAGTGCTGGCCATTAAAGGTCAGCCGCAAGCAGATACGCGAAACTGGCGCGATGCGAATGCTTTTCCCGTGGGAAACAGCTGGGATGTGGAATGGCTGGACATAGATGACGGTCTGAACCCTAATAACGATATCGCCCAGCGTGGACACGCAGCCGGGGCTGCCTATTTCGCACGTGGCGAGGGTATGTGTTTCGCCGTGGAGCGCACAGGCGATTCAATCTTCTTTGCCTGCACGTCAGGCGGATACAACCGTTACGGACAGATCTGGAAATATATCCCAGGCCAGTTCGAAGGCACGGCGCAGGAGGCGGAATCTCCGGGCCGGTTGGTGCTGCACTATGAAAGCCAGTCGGCAGGCGTGATGGATATGTGTGACAACATTGTCAGCGCACCCTGGGGTGATCTGGTCATCTGCGAAGATAGCCCTGAAGACAATTTTGTACGCGGCGTAACGCCGGACGGACGCGTCTATTCGATTTGCCGCAATGCGCATGCCGACAAGGGAGAGTTCGCAGGTGCCTGCTTCTCGCCCGACGGAGAAACCTTGTTTGTGAACGCGCAGGGGCCGCATGTGACCTTTGCGATTACAGGGCCATGGGCGCGTCTGGTGCGTGCCTGAGGTCTAGTCGCCTGCGGCGTCGGGTGTGACTTCAGTATAATAGACTGGCACGCAAGTCCCTTGCGTGATGAGGCCGCGCTCGAAGGTTACCGTTTCACCGACGGTCATCTCGCGGCCAAGGTCGTAATAGTCCACCTGAAACGTCTCCACTTCGTTTTCGACGATGATCTGCCATTCGGCGACTTCGGTCACAGTGCCGGAGACAATCGATGTGTCGTACTTACAAGCTTGCGGGAACGGTAGCTCGCATCCCGCCAGCAGGCCGGTTGAGAGCGTCAGAGCCAGAAGTTTGCGCATGTTGAGACCTCCGTTTGTCGTTTTGTCCTCGCTATATTCGTCAGCAAACTCAAGCATTTTAGAAAAATAGAGGAATATAATCCTACTGCACTGAGGCGAGCGTATAGTCTCCCTCATGACGAACACAGACAAAACTTCTTCGAACCCTGACGACCTCGCGGCCATGACCGGCCGTCTGCGCGATCAGATTATCGAGGCTCAGAGCCTGCTTGAAACGGGCGATATCAAAGGTGCCGAAGCTCTCGGCAAGGCGACATTGCAACTGATCCGCGCTGTGGAGGCGCAGGTCAGACTTGAGGAGTCCCGTAAAACCGAAACGCGCGAAGGGGTATTCTATGCCACAGAGGATATCGAGGCCGCGCGAGCTGAACTCCTGCGCCGACTGGATCGCATCGCGGCGACCATCCGTCCGGAAGAAATGGGCGGCATGTCTGCCTGATGAGCTGGTTTCCGATCTTCTCTGTCACTGGAGTTTCTGGGCGCGTAGCGACCAGTTGCCACCGCAAGGGGATTGGCGAAGCTGGCTCTTTATGGGCGGGCGCGGCGCTGGCAAAACGCGCGCGGGCGCTGAATGGCTGGCGGGCGAGATCCGTGCAGGCCGCGCAAAGCGCATCGCGCTTGTGGGGCCGACTATGAATGATGTGCGTGAGGTGATGATTACCGGCGAAAGCGGGCTGGCATCCATCGGTGCACACCGTGACCGACCTGAATATGAGGCCTCCCGTCACCGGCTTATCTGGCCGAATGGAGCGGTAGGCTATGCGTTTTCTGCTGAAGAGCCGGAACGCCTGCGTGGGCCTCAATTCGATGCGGCATGGGTGGATGAAGTCGCCGCCTGGAACAATGCCGCTGCGACATGGGACATGCTTCAGTTCGGCTTACGCCTTGGTGACACGCCTCGGCTGGTCGCAACGACAACGCCGAAGCCGGTGCCCATCGTGAAGCGCTTGCTGGCTGATGAAAGCTGCGTTGTGACGCGTGGGGCAAGTGCGCTCAATTCTGCCAATCTGGCGTCCGGCTTCGTTGAGGCGATGCGTACGCAGTATGGCAGTGGGGCGCTCGGTCGGCAGGAGTTGGACGGCGAGCTGGTGGAAAACCGCGAGGGCGCGCTTTTTACGCTCTCCATGATTGATGCGAGCCGTGTGGCGGCAGCGCCGGAGCTGGACGAGATCATCATCTCCGTCGACCCGGCTGTGACGTCTCACCAGGGGTCGGATGCCTGCGGGATTATCGCCATTGGCCGGGCCGAAAATGACGCCTTCATTCTGGCAGATGCCACCATGCAGGGCGTGCCTTCAACTGTGTGGGCGCCGCGCGTGGCGGAATTGGCTGAAGCCTTTGATGCGGATGCTATTCTGGCTGAGAGCAATCAGGGCGGTGAGCTGGTGCGTGATGTCATCGCGCAAACCGGAACAGGCCGGGTGGTGAAACTCGTACACGCGAGGCTTGGCAAGAAGCTGCGGGCGGGCCCTGTGGCAGCGCTCTATACCGCGGGCCGTGTCCATCATGTCGGCGACTTCCGGGAGTTGGAAGATGAGATGGTCGGGTTCGGGTTTTCCAATGAAAGCCCGAACCGTCTCGACGCGCTGGTGCACGGCGTCACCCATTTATGTCTGGCGCGGTGCGCGCCGCGAATTTCCCATATCTGAGGGTTAAGCTATGTTCTGGAATAAGCAAAAGAACAAAACGGAAACAAAGAGCCTTGTTGCGCTGTCCGGCGTGCTTGATGCGCAATGGGAGGCGACTAGTCCGGCGCGATTGGTCGAGGCAGGTTTCCGGCAAAATCCGGTCAGCTATCGCTGTATTCGCATGGTGGCCGAAACAGCTGCCAGCGTGCCACTGCGCGAGGATTGCGAGCTGTGCGAAGCTGATGCGGCTTATCTACGTTTGCTGCTGGAGCGTCCGCAGGCTGGCGAAACTGGTCAGACGCTTCTGGAGGCTGTCTATGGTGACCTGCAAGTCTCCGGAAACGGCTTTCTGGAAATGGTCCGCGGCGCGGATGGCGGCGTAGCGGGCATTCAGCGCGTGCCGCCCGGTGCAGTCGAGCCACTCAAAGAAGGCGGCGGGTACTCCATCCGCACACGCGGCGGCCGACGCGTCGTGCGCAGCGATGCCTCCGGCTGGTCGCCGCTTTTGCATCTGCGTGCGTTGGACCCGTCTGCACGGGCTATGGCGATGTCACCGCTTGAGGCTGCCTCCCGTGCAGTAGAAATCCATAATGCAGGATCCAACTGGGCCAAGGCGCTCATCGACAATGCCGCGCGGCCGTCGGGTGCGCTGATATATGGACGCGACGGGGCACACCTCACGCCGGACCAGTTCCAGCGCCTGAAAGAGCAGCTGGAAGAAGCCCATAGCGGCGCGCGACATGCCGGTCGCCCTATGCTGCTGGAAGGTGGGCTCGACTGGAAGCCGATGGGGCTGACGCCTACGGATATGGACTTTATTCAGGCCCGCCGTGAAGCCGCTCGCGAGATCGCGCTCGCCTTCGGTGTCCCGCCTATGCTGCTCGGAATTCCGGGGGACAACACCTATTCGAATTACCGCGAAGCGAACCTCGCCTTCTGGCGGCAGACTGTCCTGCCGCTGGTGCAGCGAACGGCTCGCGCGCTCGAAGACTGGATGTCTGGCGTGACGCGTGACCGTGTTCGCCTAAAGCCTGATCTGGATGCCGTGCCTGCTCTGGCGCCGGAGCGTGAAGCGCTCTGGAACCGGCTGAATGGCGCAGACTTTCTGAGCCTTGATGAAAAGCGCGAGATTGCAGGGCTGCAGCCCCGGGAGGCATCTCATGTTGATTGAGGGGCTGGCTTCGGTCTTTCTTGAGGAGGACCAGTCCGGAGATCGTGTGCGGCCAGGCGCATTTGCGCGAAGCCTGAAGCGGCAGCGGGCCGTACCCATGCTTTGGCGACACCGCTCCGGCGCAGTCGCGGGCGAGTGGACGAGCTTTCGCGAGACAGGGCGCGGCCTTGAAGTGCGCGGGCTCATTAATGGCGAAAAACCTTTCGGGAAACTGGCGCTCGGTCAGCTGAAGTCCGGCCTGAACGGGCTCTCAATCGGCTTTCGGCCACGGCGCTGGCGCATGCGGCCCGATGGTGGCCGTGACCTTATCGAAGTCGATCTTGTCGAAGTCTCACTCGTCGCAAATCCGATGGCGAAGAACGCCAGGTTTCGCGCGGCTTAGAGCTGCCTGGCGTCGCCTTTCGAGCAAAAAAACAAACCAAGGAGATCCATATGGAAACCAAACAATCCCCGGACACGTCTGCTCTGGAAGCGCAGCTGCTGGCCGAATTCGAGGCCTTCAAAGTGGCGAATGATCAGCGTCTCTCGGCGATGGAAGCCAAAACGGCTGATGTACTGCTCGATGAAAAAGTGAGCCGCATCGACAAATCTCTGAATGAGACGAAATCTGCACTCGACCGGATCGCGATGAAAGCGTCGGCGCCTGTCGTGGATGAAGAGGCCCAATCTGTGCCTCAAGGCTGGAGCGACTATCTGCGCTCGGGTGATGAGCGTGGTGTGTCCCGCCTCGATGTGAAGTCTCCCAATTCAGGCACGGAGACCGAAGGCGGATATCTCGCGCCGCCGCAGCTTGATCGTCTGATTGAAGCGCGACTTCTGGCGGCAAGTCCGATGCGTCAGATCGCTACCGTTCGCCAGACGAGTGCTGGCACGTTCCGCAAGCCCGTCAGTCTTGGCGCGAGCGCAGCATGGGCTGCAGAAGACGGTGCACGTAGTGAAACGGCTGCGCCAACCTTGTCGCTTCTCGATTTTCCAGCCGCTGAACTCTATGCCATGCCCGCAGCGACGCAGGCCCTGCTCGATGACGCCTTTGTCGATGTAGATGAATGGCTGGCCGATGAGGTTCAGGACGCATTCTCTGCGCAGGAAAATGCCGCCTTCATCACGGGCACGGGGACGAACCAGCCCAAAGGTTTCCTCTCCTACACGCAGGTTGCTGATGCAAGCCACGCCTGGAACCAACTTGGCTATATCGCGTCTGGTGCCGCTGGTGACTTCGCGACGAATATGGAAGTCGAGAAACTTCTGGATCTCATCTATTCGGTCAAACCGGGCCTTCGGGCGAATGCACGCTTCGTCATGAACCGTCGCACTTTGTCTGCGCTGCGTAAGGTCAAAGATGGTGATGGCCGCTATATCTTCGCGCCGGGCATGGGCGGAGAGGCAGCGAGCTTGCTCGGCTTCCCGATCACTGAAATCGAAGACATGCCGGACATTGCAGCGGATGCAACGCCGATTGCTTTTGGCGATTTCCGTAAGGGCTATCTCATCGTGGACCGGCAGGGCGCGCGCGTGCTTCGCGATCCATATTCTGCCAAGCCATATGTGCTTTTCTATACGACGAAGCGTGTGGGCGGCGGCATTCAGAACTTTGATGCCATCAAGCTGATGAAGATGGGTGTGTCTTAGGTTTGTAAATTGCTCGGCCGCGCCCCTCGCAGGGGCTCGGTCGGCCTGCGCTGTCGCAAGTGTAGAGCTGCAGACGAGCAAGGCGAAGGCGCAGAACGCCCGAACGGAGTGAGGCTCCGCGTTCGAGCACACTGACGAAACCAGACCGAGCGAGTAAATTCCAATGAACTTACAAACACTAACGCCGTCAAGCGGTGAACCCTTGCCTATGGCCGACGCTAAGGCATTTGCACGGATCGGGGCAGACTTTGATGATGCCCTGATTGGCAGGCTGATCGCAGCGGCGCGAGCACGCATTGAGGCTGAAACCGGCATGGCGCTTATGCGTCGTACGCTGCGCCTGACGCTGAATGGCTGGCCGCTCTACGTGCTGGAGCGGGGAGGCCTACGCCTGCCGATGCGACCGGCTGCGGGGCTTCTCGCGGTTCGGCTCACGGACGGCGAAACCAGCGAGGATGTGACCTCATCTTTCGAACTGGAGCCCGGTCTGTCGCCGCGTCTCATCACCAGACCGTTCGGCGCATGGGTCTGGCCACGGACCATACACCAGAAGATCGAGATCGAATGGGAAGCTGGCTTCGATACGGCATCTGACGTGCCCGAAGATCTCGTCCACGCGATGAAACTGATCGTGGCATTCGTCTATGAGCAGCGAGGCAATCCTGCGGTGTCAGCACACGAAGACCTCAGCATCCGCCTTGAAGCAGCGCTGCGTCCCTGGCGCGAGGTGCAGCTATGAGCCACGCCACACCTCTGGAAGATGAAGTCATCCGCGCATTGGCTGAGGCGGGCGACATACAGGAATCCTTCGGCACGCCTGCTCGCATTCTGAATGGAGAAGCGGGCAGAGCGGCCTTTCCGTTTCTTCGGCTCACGCGACATGAAATCCGCGATGATGGCCAGTTGAGCGATCACCGGCTGAGCGTGGAAATCTATTCCCGATCAGGTGGCCGCGCGGAAGCCAATCGCCTGATCGCGCTCGTCGCGGATGCACTACGCGCGGCAGATCTGTCGCCCGCGGGGCAGTCGCTCGTCGTGTTCTATCCGGTGTTTTCTGATGTGTTTCTGCGTGCTGACGGCACGACATTTCGCGGCCTTCTGCGGCTGCGGGCAATCACTGATGAAGCTTAGAAAAAAAGTGGCCCGCCGAGCGCATGTTGGGGGGAGGGGAACGCTCAGACGGGCCAGATGTTGCGGTACGGGCGGCCGCAAACTTTGGGGAAGTCCATGTGGGACAAGGACAAAACACGCGAGCTGAACTCCGGTTCCCCGAAAATCAAATAAAATTTAAAGTGGAGAATTTTTATGGTGGCACAGGCCGGTCAGGACGTTCTGATCAAGCTGGAAGACGGCTTGGTTTCAGGCAATTACATCGCAGTCGCGGGCATTCGGGCGAAAACAATCCAGCTGAATGCCGGAGTGGTAGATGCAACGCATACAGGCAGCTCGGGAGGTTGGCGGGAATTGCTCTCCGGTGCGGGCGTAAAGTCCGTTCGTGTCTCCGGCTCTGGCGTGTTCCGCGATGAGGCATCTGATACCCGGATGCGCAATGTTTTCATGTCGCGCGAGGCCGTGAACTGGAAGCTGATCATTCCTGATTTTGCAGAGCTCACAGGTCCGTTTCTGATCTCGCAGCTTAGCTATGCCGGCGACTTCGATGGCGAGGCGACTTTCGCCCTGACGCTGGAAAGCGCGGGCGAAGTCAGCGTGCTCGAAGTTTAGGCCACTGTTTGCTTTTGTTTCCCGCTTCACTCCGTTCTCGCGATGAAACGGGCTCAGGGCTGCGCGCATGGCGCATCACAGACGCGACGGCGTAGCGACACAAGGAAAAATCAATGAACCCCCAACGTGGAGAAACCGCCATCGAGATTGATGGCGAGACGAGAAAGCTTTGCCTGACGCTCGGCGCGTTGGCAGAGATTGAAAGAGGTCTGGGCTGTATGAGCCTGAAAGACCTGACCATCCGGCTGAAATCAGTCTCGGCACATGATCTGATCATCCTGCTTGCGGCGCTCTTGCGCGGCGGAGGCGAAGCTGACCTCGCCGGACGGGTTCGCGAGCTGGCGATTGAGCCGCAAACAGCTCTGAAAGCCATCCTCTCATGCTTTGGCAAGGCGACTGAGTGAGCGGGCAGGGCTTCCCCTGGGCGCGGCTTTTACAGGCAGGTCTGAGACTTGGCCTCGCCCCCGACGCATTCTGGAAGCTCTCGCTCCGCGAATGGCGTCTCATCACAGCAACAAAATCAGAGGGCGGCTTCGGGAGGAAAGATCTCTCCCGGTTGCTCGCTGCCTTTCCCGATAAGGAGTAGATCATGGCTGAAACAGAAAGCAGGCAGGTGTTCGATCTGTCGGGTGCGCTGGACGATCTGTTCGAGTTCGAGACCACGCTGAAAGCCGTTACGGACGTGGACGTGCCGTATGCAGCGGACGCAATGGCGCTGGCGTTTGAAGATGCGGGCGAACGTATCGAACAGGCGCTGGCGCGGGCGGCCCGGACGGGTGAGGTAAACTTTGAAAATCTTGTCTCGTCTATTCTGGCAGACCTCGCCCGGCTGGCAGCGAATGCGTTGCTTGATCAGGTGTTTTCGCAAGCTATCGGAGGTGTGGCGCAGGCTGCGCCCGTCGCGATCAATGTGACCATGCCTGAAGGCTCTGACGCGGCAAGTCTGATCTCGGCGCAAGGGCAGATTGCGTCTGCTCTGGGGCAGGCCATTGCGTCGGGGAGCCGTTGGTCATGAGCGGCGTTGTGAATGAGGTGTTTGCGCCGCCGCTGGGCTTTCAGACAAGCGGTGGCCCTGTCTGGCAGACGAGCATTGTTCCTCTGGCGAGTGGCAGTGAGACGCGCAATGCGCGCCGGGCTCGCCCTTTGCGGCGATGGTCTGTGATGGGCGTGCCTGTGAGCCGCAGTGACGCCGGTGAGCTGATACGGTTCTTCAATGCGCGATCCGGCGCCTTTCAGGGCTTCCGGTTTCGCGATCCTTTCACCTCGCAGTCGACAGAGACAATCACGCCGCTCGATCAGCAGATCGGGACGGGTGATGGTGTCACGACGCAGTTTCAGCTCGTTCTGGATGACGGCGCGTCGGCTCTGCGCAGGATAACGCGCCCCGTAACGGGCGGTGTCCGCGTCGCTGTCGATGGCGTGGAAGCAGACGCGTTTACAGTCGATGACACGACGGGCGTGGTGACTTTCACGGCTCCGCCAGCCCATGGCGCAGTGATCACAGCTGGTTTCAGCTTCGATACACCTGTGCGCTTTGATCAGGACACGCTGGAGATCAGCCAGACCAATACTGGTGCGTTCCAGCTGGTCCGGTTGACGCTGATCGAGTTGCAGGAGGGCGCAAATGCCTGATCTGACAGCCGAACAGTTGAGCCATTTTCAGGGCGCGACAACGCTCTGCTATTGCTGGCATTTGCAAACGCGTGAGGGTTCCCAGACCATTCGCGTGACCGATCATGATCGGGCTGTGACGTTCCGTGGTGAGAGCTGGCATCCGGGACTCGTAATCGAAGCCTCCGTATTGCGTCACACACTGTCTCTGTCACCAGAGCCACTGGATCTGAAAGGCGCGCTTGAGGCTGACGGCATCACTGCGGACGACCTGAAAGCAGGGGTGTGGGATGGCGCGAAAGTCAGTGTCTATCGCGTTGACTGGCAAGCATCCGATCAGGGTGTCTGGCTCTGGTCCGGCTACATCACGGATATTCGCGAAGAGGGCGACCGGTTCGCCATTGGCCTTGCGTCGATCAAGTCGGATCTGGAGCGCACCTCCGGCCGTGTCTTCAGCCGAAGGTGCGATACAGTGTTTGGCGGGTCAGCCTGTGGAGTGGATGTAGGGTCCGCGCCTCAGCCTGAGTGCGACAAGCGGTTCGCAACCTGCCGCGATGTCTTTTCAAACGCTGAAAACTTTCGCGGGTTCCCTCATATGCCCGGCAATGACGCAGTGATTTCCGGGCCGGGCGACAAGCGGGACGGTTCTTCACGGGAGATTGAGCGATGATCGCGCGCGATGAGATCGTCGCCGCCGCGCGTGACTGGCGGGGTACGCCCTACCGGCATCAGGCGAGTGTGAAACATGTTGGCACGGACTGTCTCGGGTTAGTGCGCGGCGTGTGGCGTGAGCTGTGCGGCGATGAGCCGGAAACGCCGCCGCCTTACACGCCAGACTGGGCTGAGGCGCTGGGTGAGGACACACTTCTGGACGCGGCGCGGCGTCATCTGGTCGAGCTACCGGTTGGCGAGGCGCAAGCCGGTGATGTGCTGCTCTTCCGCATGGGGCTTGGCTGTCCTGCCAAACACGCGGCGATCATAACCGGCGTGGACGCGATCATCCATGCCTATTGGGGGCGGGCGGTTTGCGAAACTTCGCTCGTGCCGTGGTGGCGACGCCGAATCGTCGCTGCTTTTGCTTTTCCCGGCGCGGACTGACAGCGCCAATTTCAGACAAGGAATATCACTATGGCGCAACTCGCACTTGCGGAGGCGGGCGCACGTCTTGGCGCGGCGTTTCTGCCGGACGGACTTTCATTTCTGGGTATCCAGCTTTCCGGCGCGCAGATTGGCAGCGCTGTGGGCGGTCTGGCGGGCGGGGCAATTGATGCGGCGCTCGCAGGACCTGTGGCCGAGACGGGCAGGCTTTCAGGGCTCACTATTATGGAAAGCCGCGAAGGTGCAGGCATTCCGCGCGTGTTCGGTCGCATGCGCGTGGGCGGGCAGGTCATCTGGGCAACGCATCTGAAAGAGCGAAAATCTGAACGCTCCGCCAATGGTAAGGGCGGGCCGACCATCGCCGAATATAGCTACTCCATCAGCTTCGCGGTTGCGATCTGCGAAGGTAAAATTACGGGCGTAGATCGCATCTGGGCGAATGGTGAGCCGCTCTCACTCGCGCATGTCACCTCCCGTCTGTATCGCGGCAGTTCGGACCAGCTCGCAGACCCGTTGATTGTCGCAACTGAGGGCGACGCACCTGCCTATCGCGGGCTTGCCTATATGGTGTTTGAAGACTTCCCGCTGGATGAATTCGGCGCACGTTTGCCTCAACTGTCCTTCGAGGTGACGCGTCCTGTGCGCGGCAGTTCTGAGGGGCTGGAAAGCGTTGTTCGCTCGGTAAACTTCATTCCGGCAAGCGGCGAATTTGTGTACTCGCCAGAACTTGTGCGGCGGATTGAATATCCAGGTTGGGAAGCACCGCTCAACCAGCATGCAGCGACAGGCGAGGTGGATGTAATCCGCGCACTGGACCAGCTTCAGGCGGAGCTGCCGCTTATCGAGAACATCAATCTGACACTCGGATGGTTTGGCGATGATCTCCGCGCCGGTAGGTGTAGCGTCATGCCGGGTGTTGAGACGCGTGACCAGATTAATCTGCCGGATGACTGGCGGGCGGGCGGCGTGGGACGCGACGGTGCACTGCTGATCAGCCATGACGAGGCAGGGCGGCCAAATTATGGAGGTACGCCGGATGATTGCGAGCTTCGAGACCGCAGAGCTGATTGCAGAAAATCAGTTTGTCCTCGCGGGCTGGCTGACAGGGATTGCGGGCACGGACGATCTGGCCGCGCTCGGTGCAGATGAGGGCGCACGCATTGTTCTGCTAGATAATGCGGTTCTGCCTGCCAGCTTATCTGATTATGAACTTGGCCAGACCCTCAATTGGCAATTCAGCGCGGCAGGCAGTGATGCGGCCTCTTATGACACGCAGATCGAGGGCAGGGCGCTACAACCTTTAAGGCCGGGCCATTTGCGCGCCGCATCGAACACGTCGGGTGATTTGTCACTGACATGGACACGCCGTGCACGCCATTCTGCCGACCGGTGGGATCGGGAGAGTGTGCCTCTATTAGAGGAGCAGCTTTTATTCCGTGTTGAGGTGAGTGCGGGCGGAAACACTCTGCGTACAACTGACGTGAACGATACGAGCTGGGTCTACAGCGCCGCCATGCAGGCCGAAGACGGTGCGCCTTCGTCCGGATTTTCGGTATCAGTCAGCCAGATTTCGGCGCGGGTGGGGGAAGGCGTGGCAGCACGCCTCTCCCTGTAGTCTCAACACTCGGCCAGATGCGCCCCGTTTGTTGGGCACGCTTTAGCTTGTTGCGTCTCCAATACACTTCATACCAGCGCTTTGGCTTTACGCCAGCGTGATCAGGGGTACGGATTGCGGTTGATCTCTGCTCGCGCGATTGCGCAGCGCGTGCCCGTCTCCAGGCACGATCTCCTTGTTGAGCCATGGCTCATATCCTTTCGTGGTGTCGACTTCAGCAACCGCGGCAACACGAAGGAGAGCGCTTTGATACGGCTATGCTTAACCATATACAAGTGAAACGGGGTATATGACCTGCGAACACGATATTCAGGCTGGTCCGGTATAGTTGAAAAAGGCGGTAAACTGCCCTTTTTAATGGCTGAAGGCTTCCTACCTAAAACCATGTGTAAAGTGAGGATTTGGAAGAATTGAGTTGGGACCCGTATGCAGCGCTAGGCCTGAGCAAAGGCGCGGATGCAGCTGCTGTCAAGAAGGCCTATCGCAAACTGGCCAAAGAAAACCATCCGGACGTGCGTCCGAACGATCCTGCTGCGGAGGAGACGTTCAAGCGCGCGACGGCGGCGTTCAACCTGCTCTCTGATCCGGACAAGAAAGCGCGCTATGACCGCGGCGAGATTGATGCCGAAGGACAGGAACAGTCGCGCTTTACGGGCGGACACCCGTTTGGCGGCAGCGCCGGTGGTGGCTCCCCTTTCGGAAATGCAGAGTTCAGAAGTCATTCCTATGGCTCTGGCGGTGGTCAGCCGGGGTTTGACGGCTTTGAAGACCTGTTCTCCGGCTTGTTCGGGGGCGGAGGCGGCGGCCAACGTCGTCGTACGGCGACCCGTGGGCAGGATGCGCGTTACATCGTCGATGTAGACTTTATGGACGCCGTCACAGGCGCAAAGCGTCGTCTCTCCATGAGTGACGGTAAAGCGCTCGACGTAAACATTCCAGCGGGCGTGAAGTCCGGCCAGACGCTGCGTCTTCGCTCTCAGGGGCATCCGGGTACAGGCGGTGCGCCTCCGGGCGATGCACTTATTGAAGTGCGCGTGAAAGATCATCCGCAGTTCAAACGCGATGGCGATAATCTGCGCGTGACCGTGCCGATCTCGCTGACTGAAGCGGTTGAAGGCGGCAAGGTTGAGGTGAACACACCGCTCGGCCGTAAATCTCTTAACGTTCCTGCTGGCGCGAAAGGCGGCTCCACGCTGCGTATGAAAAAGCATGGCGTTCAGAAGAAGAACGAACCTGGCGATCTTTATGTCACTCTGCAGATAACACTGCCGGAAACGCTGAACTCTCAGCTGAAAGACTTCGTCAAAAACTGGGACCAGCGCGACGAAACTCCGCAGCGCACCTAGGCAATAGCGCAAGAAACAGGCGGTGACTGTAGAATCCCGATGACGCGGTAGTAAAATACTGCGAAAGGGTGTGTCACAGCTGTTTCCTGACCAATCTGTTCAGACAAGGTTCAGCGATCCGACCGTACAAGCATGATCATGAAACGTATTCTTACATCTCTTCTCGTCGCCGCTGCAGCTGCTTTGCCAGCTGCCGCTCAGGTTGAGCTTTCTGCGTCCACACCAGCAGCTGTTTTCGGCCAGTCTGAGGTGGCTCGCCGTGCGCTGAGCCTTGGCGAGATCTATTCGCGTGTCAGCCAGCAGATGAATGGCGGACAGGCAATTAATACGAGTGCGATCAATGGGAATCGGTATCTGATCCGTTGGCAAACGCCACAAGGGCAGGTAGTCGATCTGGTGGTCGATGCGAATACCGGACGTATTCTGCGCCGGACCTAAGGGAGGGGCATCTCATGCGTATACTTGTTGTTGAAGACGATCCTGATCTGCGTCGTCAGCTATCCGACACGCTGACCCATGCCGGTTATGCCGTTGATCTGGCTGCAGACGGTGAAGACGGTCACTTTCTTGGTGATACCGAGCCATATGATGCTGTGGTGCTCGATCTTGGTCTGCCGAAAATGGACGGCGTGACAGTGCTCGAGCGCTGGCGTGAAGATGGCCGCGATTTCCCTGTCATTATTCTGACGGCGCGTGATCGCTGGTCTGAAAAGGTTGCAGGCTTCGATGCCGGCGCTGACGACTACCTCACCAAGCCGTTCGTAACCGAAGAGCTTCTGGCTCGCGTGCGTGCGCTGCTGCGCCGTGCGTCCGGCCACGCCACATCTGCTCTCGAATGCGGTGACTTGCGCGTGGACACCAAGTCTGCCCGCGCGACGGTTGGCGGTAAGGCGATTAAGCTGACGGCACACGAATACCGTGTTCTGGCGTATATGATGCACCATCAGGGCCGCGTCGTACCGCGTACTGAACTGGTCGAGCATATTTACGATCAGGATTTCGATCGCGACTCCAACACGATCGAGGTCTTCATTGGCCGCCTGCGTAAGAAGATCGGCTCTGACCGTATATCTACCGAACGTGGTCTTGGCTATCGCCTGATCAATCCGGAAGCTGAAGCCTGAGCATGGCAAAGTCGCACTCTCTGTCGCGACGTTTATTGATTGGCGCAGCGGTCTACAGCCTGATTATGCTGTTGGTCATTGCGCTGATCCTTGCTGTGCTGAACCGACGCCAGCAAATTGCAGCCCTCGATTTCGAGCTGCAGCAGGACCTCACCTCTCTTTCCCGTTCTCTGTTCGACTGTTCGCTCGATCCGTCTCTCTGCAACAAGCTTGAAGAAGACTTTGATGAGGAAGAAGTCGCAGAAGCCAAAGCTCGCACAGCCGCGCCGACCGACATTGGCTATAACCCTGAAGATGATGATGGCGTGTTTTCGCTCGGTATTAATCCGGCAGACCTGATCATTTCAGACACTGAAGCCTGGGCGCTTCAACGCCGTAAGCTACCTGCTGACCCTGACTTTTTCGACCTTGGCTCCGGCCGGTTCTGGGGCGTTGCGCAGATCAGTACCGAAGGTGAGGTCGTGACGTTCATCGATTCCTTTGATGAAGAGTTCGCCGAGTTACAGCCGAACCTGCAATGGACAGACCTGTTCGAGGTTTCCAACGTTCTGGATACATCCGATATTGTCACGCTGGATACGACTGGCTTTCGCGATGACGAACAGATCATCCGGATCGCTGCGCAACGCGTGAAGTATGGCGATTTCACCTTCATGCTGGTGGTGTCAGATGACCTCAGCGCGAAAGACACGCTGGTGAACGTTTATATTGTTCCTTTGTTTATCGCATTCTCGGTCTTTGCGGTCGGCCTGATTATCTTCCTGATTGTGATTATGCGCCTCGGTCTGCGCCCTATGGTGCGCGCGCGTCAGGATGTGATCTCCATTCGTGAAGGTGAGCGCGAGCGCCTCGATGCAGACTATCCGACCGAGCTTCAGCCGCTGGCCGACGAAGTGAACAAGCTTCTCGACCACAATAAAGAGGTCGTCGAGCGTGCCCGCACGCAGGTTGGTAATCTGGCCCACGCGCTGAAAACGCCTATTGCCGTTCTCATGAACGAAGTCGCGACCAGCGATGACAACCTTTCACAGCTTGTGAAGCGTCAGGCGCAGCGCATGCAGGAAAACGTCCAGCACTATCTGGCGCGTGCGCAGGCGGCAGCCCGTGCTCAGGCGCTGGGTGCGCGGTGTGAAGTCGTGCCTGCGGTCAGCGATCTTACGCGCCTTCTGAACCGTCTCTATTCTCGTGAGGGCATTGAAGTCTCTGCGCCGCGCCTGGATCCTGTTTTCTTCCGCGGGGAGCGTCAGGACCTTGATGATATGATCGGCAATCTGATGGAGAACGCGTGTAAATGGGCGAGCTCCAAAGTGCAGGCAAGTGTGGAGGCGACCAGCCCGCGCGAGCTGACCATTCATATCGATGATGATGGCCCCGGCCTCACGCCGGATGAGCGCGTCGAAGCCATGAAGCGCGGTGTTCGCCTCGATGAAACAGCACCAGGGACGGGATTGGGCCTCTCAATCGTAAAAGAACTGGCAGAGCTTTATTCCGGTGAGTTTCTGCTGGATGACAGCCCGCTGGGTGGACTTCGTGCCACATTGATTCTTCCAAGGGTTTCACCAAATAAAGGCCGGAATTAGGGAGTTTTCTATGCGCGCACGTGCACGTCGTTTCTGGCTGATCGTTATTGCTGGTGTGATTCTGGTTGGCGCTGTTGGCCTCACGCTGACGGCTCTGTCCAGTCAGGTTCAGCTGTTCTACACGCCGAAAGACCTTGTCGCGCAGGGCGGTGCTGTGCCGGGTGAGCGCGCGCGCATTGGTGGTCTGGTTCAGATGGGCTCTGTCCGCACGCTCGAAGATGGCGCGCTACGCTTTGTCGTCGAAGATGCAGAAGGCGAGATTGCGGTTGCCTATGATGGCTTCATTCCGGATCTCTTCCGTGAAGGGCAGGGCGTGGTTGCGAACGGCGTATTCACCGAGGCCTACACTTTTGAGGCCGACGAGCTGCTCGCCAAGCACGATGAGAACTACATTCCGCGTGAAATTCAAGAAACGCTGCAAGAGCAGGGCGTTTATCGCGGGGACGAAGAGCCGACCAGCTAGGCTGACCGGCTTATCCCTGTCCCCAGACAACAAGCTTGTTGTCGATGTCATGGCCGATATCGGCGCGGCCGAGATATTCGATGCCGGAGCGGTGGCACCATTCGCGCACGCTCTCTTCATAGGTCATGCCGAACGGGATTTCATTCTCTGGAATGTCTGAACAGCGTCCGAGCGCTATGCCGCGCACCTGACGGATATTCTCGTTCGAGCAGAGCGTGAACATCTTCCTGTCGATGGCGTACTCATACTCGCCGACATCTTCGATCATCAGAACATGGCCTGAGAGGTCCGGCTGCCAGTGCGTGCCGATGAGGTGTTCGATGATGGAGAGATTGATCGCGACACGTGGATGTGGCGCGCGGGCCATGGGCTCAATACCTTCCAGCGAACGCCCCGTCAGATAATCGAAGACGCGGGCGATACAGGCTTCGCCGCCCGTGCGTTCAATCTCAACAGCGACAGGGCCGTGGATCGGGCGACCAATCTGCATTTTGTAGAGGCGGGCGAGCACGGCGCCGAAATCGGAATAGCCGATATAGGCTTTGGCGTTGGCATTTCCGTTCAGGCGCTCGAATGTGGAATCGTGCAGACGCATGCAACCATAGCCGCCGCGCGCCGCCCAGATGACGTCGATATCCGGCGAGTTTGCGAATTCCAGAAAAGCGAGGCTGCGGGCTTCATCATTGCCAGCAAAATGGCCGTGCGTGAGGAAGCATTGCGGGTGGAAACGCAGCTCGATCTCGCTGCCGTAATGCTCACGGGCGAAGCGTGTCACTTTTTCGGCGGTTTCCTGTGAGATCGCCTTAGCCGGGGCGACCACGCCTATCGTCAAACCGGAACTGCCCATATAGACCTCTACAAGGATTAGAGATGAGTGATTCGCTATGACCCTAGCCGGTGAGGGCCAGAAGGCCAAAAGCTATTTCTTCTGCGGTATAGGCGGAAGCGGCATGCTGCCGCTCGCTATGATCCTCAAAGGGCAGGGTGCCGAAGTTTCAGGCTCGGACAGGGCCTATGATCAGGGCCGCTCGGCTGAGAAATTCGATTATCTGAAGGCTCAGGGCTTCAAACTGTTTCCTCAGGATGGATCGGGCCTCCAAAGCAAGGATCAGATCCTTGTCGCGTCTGCTGCTGTGGAAGACACGGTTCCAGATGTGGCGGCTGCGCTGAAGCTTGGCTGCATGCGCCTTGGCCGCGCCGAGCTTTTGTCCAGCCTGTTTAACGAGGCGCCGAAAAGTATTGGCGTGGCGGGTACGTCCGGCAAATCCACGACGACAGGGATGATTGGCTGGATCCTTCACGATCTCGGGCTCAAGCCGACCGTGATGAACGGCGCGGTGATGAAGAACTTTGTTACACCGGACGCACTGTTCGCGAGCGCGCTTGTCGGGTCCGGCGAGATTTTTGTGTCTGAAGTGGATGAAAGCGATGGCTCGATTGCGCGCTATAATCCAACAGTCGCGCTGATCAACAATATCGCGCTCGACCATAAGACGATGGATGAGCTGCGTGTTCTGTTTGAAGGCTTTGCGCGCCGCTCTGAGGTGGCCGTACTCAATGACGAGAATGAAGAAACCAGTCGCCTGAACCAGAAACTTCTGGGTCACGGTGACGAGCCGGAGCATGCCTCTGTTTCTTTCAGCCTTGATGACCCAATGTCCGAATTCACGGCGAGTGACATTGAACCCGGCCCGACAAGCATTTCGTTCCGCGCACATATGAGCGACGAATTGCGCAAATCTGCATTTGTAACGCTGCAAATGCCGGGCGTGCACAATGTCTATAATGCGTTGGCGGCTATTGCTGCGGTGACGCGAGTGGGCGTCTCCTTCGAGGCTGCGTGTAAATCCGTTGAGAAGTTCACCGGCATTAAGCGACGTTTCGACATTGTTGGCACGTCTGAGGCTGACATTACCGTCATCGACGATTTCGGGCACAATCCGGATAAAATCGGCGCTACCCTTCGCACGCTGCATGACTTTAATGGCCGCCTTCTGGTGATGTTCCAGCCACATGGCTTTGGTCCGCTGAAGAAAATGCGTGCAGAGTTCGTCGAGACGTTTGCAAACGGCCTGAATGATGAGGACGTTCTGATCATGCCGCAGCCGGTCTATTTCGGCGGTACGGTGGACCGCTCCGTAACCAGCGAGCATCTGGTGGGTGACATAAAAGCAGCTGGCAAACAGGCCGAAGTCTTTGAAACGCGGGATGAGTGCGGTGATCGACTGGTGGCGCTGGCAAAGCCCGGCGACCGGATCATTGTGATGGGCGCGCGCGATGACACGCTTTCAGAATTTGCGGCGAGCGTTCTCAGCCGCGTCTGATCAAATGCGTTAAAACCTCTTGCATGACGTTGGGGCGTCTGTGACAGAAAGCAGAAAGTCTATCTGCCTGAGGAAACGCAATGTCTGAATTTATCTCCGTTGAGCGCCATGATCGCGTCAGTGTCGTCAAGATTGACCGCCCTGCGGCCAAGAATGCTTTGACACAGGATATGTATGGCGCGATGGCTGACGCGCTGTACGAAGCTGATGAGAGCAAGGATATCCGCGCGGTGCTGCTGACCTCAGATGGTGAGCTGTTCACTGCGGGCAACGATCTGCGCGATTTTCAGAAAGGGCCGGCGGAAGGTGAATCTCAGGTCGGCCGTTTCCTTGCGGCGATCCGTGATGTGAACGTGCCTTTCATCATCGCTGTGAACGGGCCGTCTATCGGTGTCGGCCTGACAATGCTGCTCCATGCCGATCTGGTTATTGCTGGCGAGCGCGCGACATTCAAAGCCCCGTTCGCGCAGATTGGTGTTGTGCCTGAGGCGGGCTCATCCATCCTGCTGCCGCAGGCTGTGGGTATGGCCTGGACGAATGATATTCTGCTGACAGGCCGCGCGCTGACCGCGCAGGAGGCTCTCTCAATTGGCCTGATCTCTCGCGTATATCAGGACGGTGATCTTGCAGCTGAAGCGATGAAGCTCGCAGAGCAGGTATCCCAAATGCCGCCGAATGCATTGCTTGAATCCAAAAAGCTCATCCGTGCAGGCCGTGATGCCATTATCGCGCAGATGGAAAAAGAAATGGTCGCTTTCGGCAACCAGCTCCGCTCGTCAGAATTCAAGGAAGCGGCAACAGCATTCTTTGAAAAGCGTGCCCCTGTCTTCGACTAACCGGTTTCCGATAATCGAACAAAAAAAGAGGGCGGCCTTTAAGGGGCCGCCCTTTCAGTTCGGGAGGAAGGCACTTACGTGCCGAAAGAACTAGTATTCGTAAGTCAGCTCGATACCGAGAACGCGACCCTTTTTGAGAGGAGAGAGCGTGCCCGCAGCAGGGTTCTGACCGAACGGTTCGTTGATACCATTGCTCAGGTTCTGTGAACCCGGGATGAACCCGGATAGAGCACCGCCAAATGGCAGCTGTGTATCGTTACCAACGCTGACTTCGTCGAGCAGGTTGTCACCATAGACAGACAGTTGAACGCCGTCCCAAGGTGTTGACCATGTGACGTTTGCCGTCAGAGAGTTGAACTCCTGAACCCAACCGAAGTTGTTGTCTGTGTATGCGAACTGGTCCTTGTACTGGAAGTTCACACGTGTTGCCACAGAACCCATATCGCCGAGGTCGTGGTCATACAGAACGCCAACGCCCCATGTGAGCTCAGGCACACGTGGGATTGATAGATCAAGGTCAGCAGAATCCACAACGCCGTCGCCGGAGATGTCGAACGCTACGTCTGTGTACTCGGCGTCGATCAGGCCGATATTACCCATGACGAGCAGGCTATCAGTCACTGCATAGCGACCTTCAACTTCAAGACCGAGGATTTCAGCGTCAGCCGTGTTGACGATGTTCTGAACAACGCCAGCAGTCGGGTCAGAGAGGTTTACCTCACGTTGCATGTCGGAAATGTCGGTGAAGAAGAGCGCAGAGTTGACCTGAGCGCGGCCGTCTTCTGTTTCCCACTTCACGCCGATCTCATAGCTGTCGACAGCTTCTTCGTCGAAGGCACGTGACTGGCCAGCCGGGAAGAGGTTCTCGAACGCTGTTGGCGCTGTGATACGGAAGTTGTAACCACCAGAGCGGAAGCCGCGTGTGTAGTTACCGTAAACGAGCGTCGTGTCGTTTGCGAAGTACTGGAAGCCTACGCGCGGTGTGAAGTTTTCCCATGTGTCGCCGTCTGAGAAGCCGTTAGACTCACCTGGAATGAACGGGTTCGTGCCGGATGTCGGGCAAGATCCGTCGACAACCGAGCACTCTGGACGTGGGCGGATGTATGTGATGCCGACGTCTTTTTCTTCACGTGACCAACGCAGACCGAAGATACCGGTGAAGTTTTCTGTGAAGTCGTAATCGACCTGACCGAAAATACCGAGAACTGTATGGTCCTGATCGCCGCCGCCATAGAAGAGTGCCGCAGAAGATGGCGGGATTGCGCGAACTTCTGTGTAAGCAACGTCCTGTTCGAAGTAGAACAGACCGGTTGTGACGTCAGCATCGCCGAACCGGCCGTTATAACGCAGTTCGTTAGACCACTGCTCTGCTTCCAGCTCTGTATCGGAGTGGAAGAGTGTCAGAGGTGTAGAGTCGATGTCACCGCTCGTCTCGTTGCTCATGTTGCGATAGCCGATGATGTTGGTGATCGTGCCGTCGCCGAATGGAACGTCGATTGTCGTCTGGTTAGAAACGAACGTGTTCTCTGACGTCGCAAAGCCTGGATTGTTGATAGAGAAATCAAAGCTGTCGCGCTCGAACAAGCCGCGGTTCTGGCCGGAAGGGCCATCGCTGCGTCCGTCCTGATACTGGACTTTGAACAGGTTGCTGATGGAGTCAGTCGGGAACCATTCCAGAGCACCGCGAACGATGTAAGTCAGGGCTTCGCCGTGGTTTTCGCCAGTTGCAAGGTTCTCGAAATAGCCTTCGTCGCTGTTATAGAAGACAGAGATTTTACCATTCAGCGTGTCTTCGATCAGAGGACCGGAAACGACAGCCTGAGTGTAGAGGTTACCACCGCCACGGCCTTCATTGACGGGTGTTTCGTAAGCAACGCGTGCACGTGCTGTGAAATCGTCAGTCGGGTTGCCGGTGTTGATGAGAACCGCGCCGCCAGTCGTGTTGCGACCGAACAGCAGGCCTTGTGGGCCACGCAGAACTTCAACGGATTCCAGATCGAACAGGTCGAGCACGAGACCTGAGTTCAGGCCCATGTAAACGCCGTCAACGAATACGCCGACTGCAGGGTCGATGGATGGAATGGAGGAGTTTACGCCGAGGCCACGGATCGCAAAGTTCGCTGTACCGCGTGCTGTGCCTGCATCATCCAGAGACACGTTTGGCGAAGCGTAAGACAGAGATTCAAGGTCGCGCACGTTGAGCGCGTCGAGCGTGTCTTCGTTATAGGCAGTTACGGAAACCGGAACTGTTTGTACGTCTTCAACATCTGATTTTTTTGTCGCGCTTACAGTGACGGTCTGGAGGACACGGCTGACTGTGTTTTCGCGAGCTGCCGGTGCGTCTGTCTCAGCGTCCTGCGCGAAAGCGCCGCCGGCGAGAGTAAGCGCAAGCATGGAAGCGCTGCCGACGAGTACTTTACTTATTTTCATAGAGTTATTCTCCCTGATGTTGTCAGCGGCCTCTTTACGTTGGGGCAGGGCGCTGTTCAGTGCGCCTAGATAGGGAGAAATGCTTTAAAGTGAAGTATACTGAAGTTGTAAGAGCGGTGTTTCATGTGCAAATATACGTGAATACACTATGAATTGTCGATATACTGGTTATTCTTGTGCTTTAGGTAGTAATAGGGCTGCGCGTAAACCTGTGGCAGGGAGCTTGCCCGGCCCATCCGATAATTCGAACTGCCCATGGTGGAGGCGAGCAATCGCGTCGACCATAGCAAGGCCGAGCCCGTTACCTGGCTGTGTACGGCTTGCTTCAAGGCGCACAAACCGTTTTACGGCTCGCTCGCGATCTGCTTCGGGAATGCCGGGGCCAGTATCCGTGACAGAAATCTCGGCCTGATCATGGCTGTTGGTGCGCACACGCAATGTCATGGCACCGCCCTTCGGCGTGTACTTCATCGCATTGTCGAGAAGATTGGCCATAGCCTGACCAAGTAGAGACGGGTCACCGTCGACCGTGAGGCCGTCTTCTATCTCGCTGTCGAAAGACAGCCCTTCATCTTCGGCGGCAGGCTGATAGAGCTCGGCCAGTTCTTCGCCCAGCGTGCTGATGTCGACCTGTTTGAATTTAGCCGCATCGCCAGCCTGAATGCGCGACAGGCTCAGGATCGCGTTGAAGGTAGCGAGAACCGCGTCGACTTCGGCGATCGTGCGCTCAAGGCTTTCCTCGCGATCAACCTTCTCGCCATCGCGCAGATCGTTTTCCAGACGGTTGCGAAGACGTGTGAGCGGGGAGCGAAGGTCGTGCGCGATGGCATCGCCGGCATGACGGGTTGTCATCATGAGGTGTTCGAGCTTGTCGAGCATGGCGTTGAGACGTTCGGATAGCCGGTCAAATTCGTCGCCCGAGCCAATGACCGGAGCACGGCGAGACAGGTCGCCGGAGATAATGCCATCTGTTGTGCGGGTGAGCTGTTCGGCGCGTCGTGCGGCCCAGCGTGAGATAATCAGACCGCCAATGAGTGACAGGGCCAGACCGATGGGCAGAGCTGTCCACATTGTCTGGATAATCCGGTCCACAATCTGGCGTCGCTGGCCAAGATCATAGGCAACCATGAGCGCGGCGCCATTAGGCAGGCGAATGATAATGCCATTCGCTGACCGGACCTCGATCTCACCGTTCCGGTTCAGCGTCTGATAATTGAAATTGGTCTCGACGGATTCTTCGTCCGGTACTTCGTCGGGGATAGATGGAAAGTCACCGGAGATGGTTTGCCCGTCGGCGTCCTGCAGAACGTAAAAATAAGGGCCCGGAACCGAAGATCGCTCGACAACGGACTGGTTCAACCGCGACATGCCGCCTGTGTTGAAGGCAGCTGCGAGCGCCTGCACCTCACCATCCAGTTCCTTCACGGACTGGGAGCGCATGTATCCGGCGGTCGAATAAAAAAGGTAGATCAGAAGGCCGAACGTAAAAATGAGGAACGTTACGGCGTGGACCACCGCCAATCTGAAAGTGGTGGTCCTGACAAATGATGGAAGCGATAGCCTCATGCTTGCAGGCGATAGCCCGCACCGCGCACTGTGTGAAGCAGTGGACGGTCAAAATCCTTGTCGATTTTGCCACGAAGGCGGGAGATGTGAACGTCGATGACGTTTGTCTGAGGATCGAAGTGATAATCCCAGACCTTCTCCAGCAGCATTGTGCGGGTCACAACCTGCCCAGCATTGCGCATCAGGAACTCCAGAAGACGGAATTCACGCGGCTGAAGGTCAATGCTCTCTTCGCCGCGTTTCACAGTGCGTGCGAGGAGGTTCATCTCCAGATCACCAACTTTGAGAATAGTGATCGGAGCTTCTGTACCGCCGCGACGGCCCAGCGCATCTACGCGAGCGAGAAGTTCATCCGGTGCAAATGGCTTGGTGAGATAATCATCCCCGCCAGCTTTCAGGCCTTCGACACGGTGGTCTACATCACCCAGTGCAGACAGGAAGAGCGTCGGCGCATTGCCACCACTCTCACGGAATTCGCGAACGAGTTCCAGGCCATCCTTACGGGGCAGCATCCGGTCAACGATAAGGAGATCGAACTCTTTAGAGCGAGCCAGCGCAAGGCCGGACTCGCCATCATGCACAGTTTCGACTGAGTGGCCCTCATCGCTCAGGATTCGCTGAACGAAGCTGGCCATTTCCAGATCATCTTCAATGGCGAGGATGTTCATCTTGTCTATCAGTCCTCTTCGATAGAGAGCGCGACAACGCTCGTCTGACGGTTCAGGCGAACCGAAACGAGAACGCTCTCGCGGCCGTTTTCGCGTGCGGCTTCAATAGCGTCTTCAAAGTCTTTCACGGACGCGATGCTCTCGAAATTGACTTCGAGGATAGCCTGTCCGGAGTTAAGGCCGAGGCGAGCCGCAGGGCTGCCCGGTTCGACGCGGTTGATCACCAGACCATCTGTACCGTCATCTAGCGTCAGGCGACGACGGTCGTCATCGCTCAGCGGGCTGAGGCTCATGCCGAGGGCTTCGCCGGAAAATCCAGGGCCTGAGCCTTCCGGTGTCGCGCTGTCACCAGATGACGTCGGCAGTTCAGCGACATTGTCTGGCAGCTCGTCGACGGTGACGTCGAGTGTCATAATTTCGCCGTTACGCAGAATAGTGAACTCGTGACTGGAGCCAGCGATCAGGCCGCCAACGGTCCGCGTGACCTGAGTTGAGTTATCCATGTCGACGCCGTCAATCTCAAGAATGACGTCATTGCGACGGAAGCCTGCGCGGGAAGCGGGGCTGTTTGTGACAACTTCAGCGACCAGAGCGCCTGTCTCGCCTTCAAAGCCGAGGGCAGAGGCCATGTCTTCAGAGAAGTTCTGAATGGAGACGCCGAGCCAGCCACGCACAACGCGGCCATTCTCGACGATCTGGTCTGTAATCTGTTCAGCGAGTTCAGCGGGGATCGCAAAGCCGATGCCGACCGAACCACCTGTCGGAGACACAATCGCCGTATTTACGCCAATGACGCGGCCATGGAGGTCGAAAGTTGGGCCACCGGAGTTCCCGCGGTTAATCGCAGCATCAATCTGCAGATAGTCTGTGTACGGGCCTGCGCCGCGCAATTCGCGACCGTTAGCGGAAACGATGCCGGCTGTGGCTGTGCCACCAAATCCGAACGGATTGCCGAGCGCGACGACCCAGTCACCGCGGCGGACGTCAACATCTGTCTCGAATTCTACGAAGCGGTAGTCGCCCGGCTCTGTGACCCGCAGAACAGCAAGGTCTGTACGCGGGTCAGTGCCCACCAGTTCAGCCTCGATTTCGCGGCCGTCTTCAAGCACGACCTGAATCTCGGTCGCGTTTTCGACAACGTGATTGTTTGTAACGATCAGGCCATCAGCGGAAATAAAGAAACCGGAGCCGAGCGAGCGGCTTTCACGGGTTTCAGGCTGGCCATTGCGCGGCTGGTTGAAGAACTCTTCAAAACCCGGACGGTTACGGAAGAATTCGAACATCTCTTCGTTGTTCTGCGCGAAATTGACTTCCTGCTCGGAAATCACGTTTACGCTGACGACAGCCGGGCTGACCTGCTCGATGAGCTCTGCGAAAGAAATTGGAGCGCCAAGCGGCTGCTGAACAACAATTGGCTCTGCGCTGTTGGACTGCGAAAGCGCCGGACCAATCATGGTCGCGCCCATTGCTGTGCCAGCGAAAAGCGCGGCCGTCAGTCCAATGTATTTCGTGCGCGTCGGTATTTGCATTATTGTCTCATCTCCTGATTAGACGTGTTGCGCCATTTGTATATCTAACTATGTGGCGCAGCCTTGTTTATCTTGCCAATTAAAGTTCAGTCATGAATTCGAGGACATCTTTCTTAAAAGAGGTTCGGTGGCTGGCGTGGTCAGGTCAAGTGCCAGAGCCGAGTTCTGTCTCGATTACAGCACTCCTATGCAGAGTTTTATGAACAGGGCACTTGTTGGCAATCTCGACGAGGCGCCCGCGCTGGTCTTCAGTCAGATTTCCGCGCACATTCAGCTCTCGCGTAAAGATGTCCGGCTTCCAGCCATTGGCGTCCGGCTCATCGGATTTGCGATGCTTCACGTTCACCGAGATATGCTCGACTGGCCAGCCTTTGCGCTCCAGATACATGCGCAGCGTGATTGAGGTGCAGGCACCAAGCGCGGCGCTGAGATATTCATAAGGGGCAGGGCCGGTATTGATGCCACCAAGGCGGTCTGGTTCGTCCGCGCGCAGCACATGGTATTCTGTCGCCACGAAATTGGCATAAGCGCCTTCGCCGGTTTCGCTCACATTGACGAGGTGGTTCTCTCCCGTCGGTTCCGGCGCCAGCGGAGCACGCGTTGCGACATAGCGTTCCGCCCAGGCGGCAATCACATCAGCCGCAAATTCGGTGTCTTCCGCGCTGGTGAGAAGGTGATCGGCTTGATCGAGGCTGACAAAGCTTTTCGGATGACGGGCTGCCATGAACAGCTCTGTGGCATTGTTGACGCCGACAGTTTCGTCGGACGGGGCGTGCAGGATCAGGAGCGGGCGTTTCAGCTTTTCAGCTGCGTGCAGCACTTTGGCTTCGCGAACATCTGACACGAACTGGTCTTTAATGGTGAAAGCGCGTCCTGCGATCTGAACTTCGGCCTGTCCCTTTGTTTCGATATCTTCCAGATGGTGCGCCATGTGTTGCAATACGTGACCGGCATCGGCAGGCGCGCCAATCGTCGCGATGGCTTTGACGTTAGGAAGCTGGTTGGCGGCCACAAGAGCTGCTGCGCCGCCAAGGCTATGCCCGATAAGAAGGTCTGCGGCGCCATATGTCTCTTCCATGTATTCGGCGGCCGCGATCAGGTCCTGAACATTGGAGGTGAAGTTGGTGTTCGCAAAATCGCCCTCTGATGCGCCGAGGCCGGTAAAGTCAAAGCGCAAGACGGCAATGCGGTGATCGGTCAGGTGGCGAGCAATGCGCGTTGCCGCGAGCGAGTTCTTCGAACAGGAAAAACAGTGGGCGAACAGCGCATAGGCGCGGGGCTTGCCCGCCGGTTTTTCCAGCCTTGCATCCAGAAGGTGTCCACCATGGCCGGTGAACGTGACTTTTTCCGAACTACTCATGGGCTGCTCCTTCAAATGCTCAGATGGGGAATATCGCTGGAAAGTCCATCGTTTCGGGAGCCCCTTGCGAACATACCAGCTTCCTCGCGTCACTGTGACGGATTAGTGACTTCCCGTTGAGCAGAAATCGGCTAAGTCTGTTTCTATGACTGTTCTGATTTCCAATCCACCGACAGAAAAATTCTCACATCCCGAAGTGACGGCGAAGGGCGAGACCCGTGCGCAGGTTACCTATACCGGCACTAAGACGCTGTGGTTCAATACGGGCACGCTCTGCAATATTGAGTGCGTGAACTGCTATATCGAGAGCTCACCGACTAATGACCGTCTGGTCTATCTGAAGCTGTCTGATGTGACGCCGTACCTCGACGAGCTGGATGCCGCAGGCGAACTCGGTATCGAGATCGGTATTACGGGCGGCGAGCCGTTCATGGCGCCGGAAATCATCGATATTATGGAAGCGGTTCTGCAGTGCGGTCACGCACTGCTCGTGCTGACAAATGCTATGCAGCCAATGATGCGCCCTCGTGTTCAGGAAGGGCTGAAGCGTCTTCAGGCAGAGTTCGGGGCGCAAATCACCATGCGTGTGAGCCTCGACCATTATACTGCTGAAAAACACGACGAAGAACGCGGTGCAGGTTCGTTTGAGCTAAGCCGCAAGGGCATTCAATGGCTTGGCGAGCAGGGCTTCAATATCGCCATTGCCGGCCGCACCATGTGGCATGAGGCCGAAGCCGATGCGCGCGTCGGCTATGATGGCATGCTGAAGGCGCTTGGTGTCGAGCTAGATGTGAGTGACCCGACGGCGCTGGTTCTCTTCCCTGAAATGGAGGAACAGGCCGATCCGCCAGAGATTACAATTTCCTGTTGGGGCATTCTGAACAAAGATCCCGCCGATATTATGTGCGCGTCCCAGCGTATGGTCGTCCGCCGAAAAGGCGCATCTTCTGCGACTGTGCTGGCGTGTACGCTGATCCCATATGACGACGCCTTTGAAATGGGCGTCACTCTTGAAGAGGCACGCCGCGACGTGCCGCTAAATCATCCATTCTGTGCGAGCTTCTGCGTTCTTGGCGGCGGCTCCTGTTCGGCCTGAAGAAAGTAACGGAAAATGAAGCACGAAATCGTTCAGAACTATTATGGCTCCGAGCTGGCTGGCAGCTGTGACCTGAAGACAGACGCGTGTTCGACGCTGGAAGCTCCGCGCGCAGATGTTCGCGCGGCAATCGCTGCGGTCCATGATGATGTCGCTGCGAAGTATTATGGCTGCGGCCTGGCAATCCCACCTGTTCTGAACGGCCTGAAAGTGCTCGATCTCGGTTCAGGTGCAGGCCGCGATGTGTTCGCGATCGCAAAACTGGTTGGCGAAACTGGTGAAGTTGTTGGCGTTGATATGACCGACGAGCAGCTCGCTGTCGCACGCGAGTATGAGGGCTGGCACGCCGATGCGTTCGGCTACGCAAAGCCAAATACGCGCTTTGTGAAAGGCTATCTGGAAAAGCTCGACGAGCTGGACCTTGAGCCGGAAAGCTTTGACCTGATCATCTCTAACTGCGTAATCAATCTCTGCACCGATAAGCCTGCAGTCTTCAACGCGGCTTACAAACTTCTGAAGCCGGGCGGCGAGCTTTATTTTGCTGACGTTTATGCAGACCGCCGCATGCCGGGCGAGCTGGTCAATGACCCGATCCTCTATGGTGAGTGCCTGTCCGGTGCGCTCTATTGGGGTGACTATATCGCGATGGCGAAAGAGGCCGGTTTCCTCGATCCGCGCGTTGTCGAGCATCGCCCGCTCGGCATTATCGATCCGGCGCTCAAAGAGAAGCTCTCGCCGATCCGCTTTGCGTCTGTCACGGCGCGCCTGCAGAAACTGCCAGGTCTCGACATTGGCTGTGAGGATTATGGTCAGGCCGTAATCTATAAAGGCGGCATTGAAGGCATGGAACGTGCGTTCAAGCTCGACGTGGACCATGTTTTTGAAGTTGGCAAAGTTGAGCCGGTCTGCGGAAATACGCTGTCTATGCTGATGGACACACGTTTCGCTGATTATTTCCGCGTGATGGGTGATGGCCAGATTCACTATGGCCAGTTCCCGGGGTGTGCGGCGCCGGATGTCTTTGCAGAAACCGGCGTGAAGCCGGTCTCTAACCCGACATCCTGCTGCTAAAGCCTAGTCGCGTGGTGGTGGCGGTCTGTCGCCGTCCGGGCCGTGATCAGGAGGTGGAGGGCGGCGGTCGTCACCACGCTCTCCGCGGCGGTCATCCCTGCGTTCACGACGCGACATAGCCCGCTCGACAATATCGGCGCGGCGTTCAGCCGGCACAGCCATAAGTGTCTGCGTAAGGCTCGCATAGAATTGTTCGCGCAGGCGGAACTCCGCATCTCGCACTGCGTCAAACGCTTCTGTCAGCGCATCCTCATCGAGAGGTTCTGCCGCCAGAAGCTCTGCGATGCGATCACGTGCGGTATCCATCTGGTCCCGCAGCTCATGCGCAGCGCGCCATCTCTGTGAGAATACTTCACGCATCTCTTCGCGTTGACCTTCCGGCAGATCGCGCAGAGCCGTGCGCGCCAGGCGTTCTTCAAACGGGCCGCGATTATCGTCGCGATGCTGATGGTCCGCATGCTCGTGGCCATCATGGCGTTTGTTGGAGATCATCGTCCCGCCGATAATGCCAAGCGCAACCGCATTCACGCAAAGTGAGATGACGAGAAGCGTCGGGAATGACCGTTTCGTGTCGCTCATACTTATTCGACCTCTTGCCAGAATTCGCTGCTGAAGCTGGCGCTTGCCGTAAGGAGGAACGCGTCTGCATCCTCATCCAGAACCGGCGGTGTTGTTGCGGACAATCCGATATAAAGACCGAATGCCATGCTCGCGAGTGCCATGCCTGCGGACGTCATGACCTTCATGTCAAACAGGCGGGCAAAGAAGCCCGGTTGCGCTTTGGCCGGACGGGCGGCAGGAGCAACAGGCGCCAGATCCAGCAGCGCGGCTTCAAGCCTCGCGCTTGGTTCTGCGACCGTGTAGTTGCCAAGCATGGTCTCCAGCGTTTCGGCCTGTTCCAGAAGGGTTCTGGCCTCAGCTGATGTGCTAAGAAGTGATCTGGCAGCAATGCTGTCTGCTTCCGGCCATCCGGATACATCCGGGCCGTGAAGATCGAGAAGCATTTCGAAATGTTCCAGTTTCATCGCACTATTCCATTCGTCCCATAAGTGTCGCGCGTTCCCCGGTGAGAGCCTTTTTCAGAGACCTCCTCGCACGCGACAATAAACTTTCCACGGCTTCAACCGAGATGTCCAAAATCTCAGCTGTTTCCGGGTTTGAGAGCCCTTCATAATGGCTCAGGATCAGGGCAGCCCTCTGGCGTTCCGGAAGCTCGTCTATCGCTTCCTTTACGCGCGTCTCTATCTGCTTGGATTGCAGCTGAGCGGCTGGTCCTTCTGTATCGTCCGCCATGTCCGGCACGTCATCCATGCCTGTTTCACGCTTTTTACGCAGGCGGTCATAGCATTGGTTCACAGTAACTCTGTGGAGCCAGGTAGTGAATTTGGCCTTGCCGGCTTCCCATTTGCCAGCATGACGAAATACTTTGATGAAGACGTCCTGCACGGTGTCTTCGGCATCTTCCCGGTTGCCAAGCATACGCTGGGCAATGGCGAAGACGCGCGGGCTGTGCTGATTGATGAGCATAGCTGATGCCTGGCGGTCACCGTCCGCACAGCGCCTCAACAGGGCCTCATCGTCTGGAATCATCAACACATTTCCCACCACTGGTCCGGGCAAATTGCCGGAACCCGAGAGCTCCGGCAAGTCGCACTTTCAGATTAGTCCGCGTCTGGCGCTGGTGCGTCTGCGGCTGGTGCTTCACCGCGTTCGAAACGGTGATGGCGGCCACGGTGTCCGTCACGGTCGCCGCGGCGATGGCCACGTTCTGCAAACCGCTCACGGCGTGCTTCGCGCATGGCTTCACGTTCTTCGACGCTGATCTGTCCGTCGCCATCGGTGTCGAGGCGGGCGAACATCTGGCGTGGTCGTGAGGTGAATTCTTCAACAGACAGGCTACCGTCGCCGTCTGCATCAAGATGTTCGATCATGCGTGCTGCACGGCGAGATTCACGTTCGCGCATTTGTTCAGCGCGGCGTGCTTCCTGAAATGTGACCATTTCAGCAGCGTCGACCTGGCCATCATTATTGGCGTCGACATTGGCAAATTGTTCGGTTTCACGCGACTGGATTTCATCCAGCGAGATCACGCCGTCACCGTTTACATCCATTTGCGCCATACGGGCGTGTGGGGGATGTCCGCGATGACCTTCGCGTGGGCCTCGTTCCTCTTGCGCATGAGCTGCGCTGAGGCCAAGAATTGAAACACCGAGCAATGCACTGGCAATCAGGGGAGATTTTGTCATTACGTTTTCCTCGTTGGTTTCTGCGACCGTCTCCGGCCGAGATATGCATACAACGGGGAAGCGCGCTTTATTCCGTCGTCTCGCGCTGTAGTTTTCTGCAGAATACCTGCCAGACACTTGTTTCTGCTGATGTAATCGCTGCCTTCACGGCGGCTACATCGCTCAGTTCGAGTGCTTTGGCAGTGATCCGTTTCAGCGCTTCTGGCCACTCATCGACATGGATGCTCTGATCGAGCGCGGCTCTCTGGAAGGAGAGATAGGTCCGGTAGAGGCGATAAGCTGATAGCAGTGTGTCCGCTTCGTCGCCGGATAGCAGGCTGTAACCGGAGGCTTTCTCCAGAACTTCATCAACTGTCCGCGAGCCCCAATCGCGATCGGGATTGGTCAGTTGCAGGACTTGCGTGATGAATTCGATATCGATCATGCCGCCTTTGGTGAGCTTCACATCGAATTCGTGCTTGGCCGGTTTATCACGCAACAGCCGGTCGCGCATGTCGAGCGCGTCCTTTCGGATCATCTCGGCGTCCCGGGGCAGGGTGAGCAGCGCTTCTTTCTCCGCCATCACGGCCTCTGCCAGTGCCTCATCGCCTGCAATGACACGAAGGCGGGTGAGCGCCATATGCTCCCACGTCCAGGCTTCATTACGATAGTAATCCTTGAAGGCGGACAGGCGCACAGCCACTGGGCCGGCGCGACCGGACGGGCGCAGCTGCATGTCTGCTTCATAAAGATGACCTTCTTCGGTCTGGGCGGATATGGCTGTGATCAGGCGCTGGGTGGCGCGTGTGAAGAAGGTGACCGCGTCCTGCGCACCCTCATCGGGGTCGTAAATCACCATCAGGTCAACGTCTGAATTCGCGGTGAGATCACGGCTGCCCAGCTTGCCGAGACCGCAAATTGCCCAACGGCCTTGCGGTGGGCCGAGCTTGCGTTCCACTTCGCGCCGGGCGACTGGCGTGAGTGCCTCAATGCAGCAATCGGCAAGTTCGGTGAACCGAAGGCCTGCAGTATCGGCGATGCGCACATCGTTCAGCAGCTTGAAACGGATACGAAAATGCGCGTCGCGAAAATTGCGGCGCACTTCGTTCATGGCCTGCTCGAAATCGAGCGATGTATCTTCCGAGATTGAGGATATCGACCCGAAATGCCCGCATGTGTCTTCGGCGAGGTCGTCTGTGAAGCCGCCATCAAGCAGGCTTTCAAGAAGATTTGGCCTACTCGCAAGTTCGCGGGCAATGCGCGGAGCCATGGAGAACAGATCAATCAGATCGCCAAGAATGACGGGGTTGGTCGCCAGAAGTGAGAGCGTCTGAATGCCTGCGGACAAGCCATTCAGAAACGTCTTCAGGCCGGTATAGGCGGCGTCCGGATTACCCGTTTCGGACATATGCTGAAACAGGCGTGGTTCGAGCGCTGTTAACAGCTGCCTGCCACGTGCAGAGCGCGTCGCACGAATGTTGCCGCGGTGCCAACCCTGAACGTCTGAAATGATCTTTTCCGGATTGGAGAACCCAAGACTCGAGAGTGTTTTGACGGTCTCCGGATCGATGTCGACGCCGGTAAAAACGAGGTTGCCTTCAACGCCTGAGAGCGGCGTGGTCTCATGGAACAGGTCTGAATAATAGTCATGGACCTTGATCCGCAGCGCGCTGACTTCTGCATCAAAGCGGGCAAGCTCGCTATAGCCGGACAGGGCCGCCACTCTGGTGCGTTGGTCTTCGCGTGCCGTCAGGCTGTGCGTGTGCTCGTCGTTCAGCATCTGGATGCGGTGCTCGATACCGCGCAGCAGACCGTAAATATGGGTAAGGTCACGCGCTGTCTCTTCGCTGATATGACCTTCCTGCGCCAGCATGGCGAGTGCATCGACAGTCCGCATCTGTCGGAGCACCGGATTGCGTCCGCCATGAATGAGCTGCTGCGTCTGCGCGAAGAACTCGATCTCGCGAATACCGCCGCGACCGAGTTTTACATCGAATTCAGGGTTATCGAGGCCCTGATGACCGCCTGTTGAATGGATTTGCTGTTTGATCGCGCGAATGTCTTCCAGAGCCCAGAAATCGAGGTGACGACGCCAGACAAACGGCACCATGGTCTCAAGAAAGGCTTCAGCCGCTTCGGTATCTCCGGCCGCCGGACGTGCCTTGATATAGGCCATGCGCTCCCAGTTTTGCCCGACGCTCTCATAATAGAGTTCAGCAGACGTGGTAGACACACAGATCGGTGTGGAGCGCGGGTCTGGTCTCAGGCGGTGATCGACGCGCAGAACATAGCCATGCTCGGTCGGCGCTTCGAGAATTTGAGACATGAGCTGGATGATCCGAGGGGCAACCTCACCCGGGCTCATCTTGCCTTCTGGAAGCCGGTCTGCATCGAACATTGCAACGACATCAATATCGCTCGAATAGTTAAGCTCCTTTGCGCCGAGCTTACCGAGTGCCAGCAGGAAAATGCCGGGCATGGGCTGTGTCGGGTCTGCATAGTCGATCCAGCCTTTTTGCGATATTTGCCAGCAGGCCACGCGAAGGGCGGCTTCAGTGGCCGCATCGGCAAAATCTGAAAAGCCTTCGGTTACCTTGTCCCAATCCCAGGTACAGGAAAGATCGAGGCTGGCTAGCGCAAGGTGAACATCGGCTTTCGCCTGACGCAGAATACGCCGTGCATCGGCATCGGATGTCTGGGCGTCGAGGGTTCGGGCCGCATCAATCGCGCTTTGCACTACGCTTTCGCCGCCCTCGGCGAGGATCGCTTTCACCGTATCAGGCCGCATCCGGCACAAACGCTGGAGGTAAGGCGCAATGCGCGTGGCAGAAGCCATGCAAGGCAGGTCTGACACAGACGGCTCCAGACCGGGCGCGAGGGAGCCTTCCTGAGGCAGAGGTGGGTTCAGCTCAAACATTGCCTATGTGTGGCAGCGGTCGCATGCCGCTTCAACCAAATTGTGAGGCGATACGGTCAGCCCGGTACCTGAAACATTTGCAGAATCTCGTCGTCTATGCGCTTGGGCTTGCGCGTCTCGATATCCAGCATGCACCATTCCATACGTGACGACGATGAGAAGCGTTTTGCGCCCGGCTTTCGAATATCTACGAAGCGTTCAAAACGAGGGCCTTTTGCCCAGCCGAGCCAGGTGCGGGCTTCTGCTGTTTCGCCCGGTAGTATCTGGTCGCGATAATCAATTTCGTGACGTAGCAGCACAAAGACGTACCGGTCTTTCACAGACTGCGATGCGACATGCTCCCAATGCGCGACAGCGGTTTCTTCCACCCAGCGCACGTAAGACACGTTGTTCACATGACCCAGAATATCAATGTCGCTCGGCTGAGGCAGGATCACGCGCCGGAACGCTGTGTCATAGTCGACCGCACCAAGGCCTGTCTGCTGGATTGTCTCGCTCATCTCTCACCTTGCGAATTACTGGGCTTGCCAAGCAGGTAGGAAAGACGCAAAGCCTCGTCCATGACTGACATCACAGAAAATGACGTATCCGAAGAAAAAGGTTCAAATCCTGTGCGCGAGGCGATCCTCACGCTTGTGAATGAGCGCGGCGTTGGAACGACGATAGACCCGTCAGAGGTGGCGCGCCTGGTCTCTGAATCGAACTGGCGCAAAGTGATGAACGATGTGCGTGCCGAAGCCGTGCGTCTGGCTAAAGCGGGTGAGATTTCGATCTACCGTAAGGGTGTGCCGGTCCCAGACCTCGATAAATTCAAGGGCGTATGGCGTATTGGTCTTCCCGGCTATGTGAAGAAGCCAAAAGAAGAAAAATGAGGTCACACTGATGTTATAACTCACGTGAGGCCGGTTTACTCGGTCCTGAAGAAGTGCTTCGTGTGCGGAAGTATTCAGGCAGTATTCCGATAAAGCGCTGCCCTTCTGTGAGATAAGACGATGACCGAAGCGATTGCGGATTTCGTGGAAGACGATGCTCTGGACCATTTTGGTGCGCGTGAGCACTCTCCCTACCGCTTCTTTACCGCTGAAACCTGGGCGAAGTTTCGCGCAGATACGCCGCTGACACTCTCTGAAGATGAGGTTCAGCGCCTTCGCTCCATGAACGATCCTGTCGATCTGGATGAAGTCCGTCAGATTTATCTGTCGCTGTCGCGATTACTGTCTGCGCACGTGGAATCTTCGCAAATGCTGTTCTCGCAGCGCAAGCAGTTCCTGAGCCTCAGTGAAGAGCAGAAAACGCCTTTCATTATTGGTGTCGCGGGATCGGTTGCGGTTGGTAAGTCGACGACCGCGCGGATCATCAAGGAGTTGATGGCGCGCTGGCCATCCAGCCCGAAGGTCGACCTCGTCACAACTGACGGCTTCCTGCTGCCGAACTCTGTGCTCGCCGAGCGCGGGATCATGAACCGGAAGGGCTTTCCGGAGAGCTATCATATCGGCGCAATCCTACGCTTCATGTCGGACATCAAGGCGGGACGCCCGAATGTTCATGCGCCGAAATATTCCCACCTGACCTATGATGTATTGCCGGACGAATATCAGATCGTAGACCGGCCTGACATTCTGATCTTTGAAGGTGTGAACGTACTTCAGGCCCGTCCACTTCCGGTAAATGGCAAGGCCGTTCCGATGGTCTCTGATTTCTTCGATTTCTCGATCTACATCGATGCGGACGAAGACCTTTTACACAGCTGGTATATCGAGCGCTTCATGAAGCTGCGTCAGACGGCATTCAAGAAGCCTGAGTCCTACTTTCATCGCCATGCCAAAGTGAGTGAGGCCGGCGCGCTGGCGACAGCCGAAGCGCTGTGGCGCGACATCAACCTTGTGAACCTGCACAACAATATCCTCCCTACGCGCCCGCGCGCGGATGTGATCCTGCGCAAAGGCGCAAATCATCTGATTGAGGAAGTCGCGCTCAGACGGCTTTAGGCGTCCCAACGGGCGAAGATCGCCGTTGGTAGCAGTACGTCGCGGCCAGCCTCGGGAATAGCCATCTCTCCGGTGGTGATCGTGCCGCCAAGACCTTCCAGATGATCGCGCAAGCTCTGAGCCAGCGCGAGATAGGACAGGCGCACGGCATAGACCGTAGACGTCACGAAGAGGGGTTGTTCTGAAAGCACCGCGCGACACAGCTCCAAAAGCTCCGGCAGGTTTTCTTCCAGACGCCATGTCTCGTTCTTAGGGCCACGGCCGAATTTTGGCGGGTCCAGAACAATGGCGTCATACGTGTTTCCACGTCGCACTTCGCGGCGCATGAATTTCAGCACGTCATCGGCAATCCAGCGGATCGGCTTCTCGCCAATACCGGACAGCTCCTGATTGGCTTTGCCATAACCGTTTGACTTCGGGCTGGCATCAATATGGGTCACCTGCGCACCGGCATCTGCGGCGGCGAGGCTCATCATGCCGGTATAACCAAACAGGTTGAGCAGTTTGATCGGGCGTCCAGCGGCGCGGATTTTCTCCTGCGCATGTCGCCAGTGGACGGAGTGTTCCTGAAACACGCCAAGGTGACGGAAAGGCGAGCGGCGCACTTCAAACGAAAGGCCGTTCCAGCCCATTTTCCAGTCATCTGGCAGGTTCGGGCGGGCTTTCTGCCAGTTGCCGCGCTCGTCATCGCCAGAGGCAGAGAAGATCGCATCCGCCTTCCACGTTTCAATCGGGTTGGCAGGCATCCAGAACGCTTGCGGGTCGGGGCGGTCGGTGATCTGGCTGCCAAAGCGTTCCAGCTTGCGGCCATGACCGGAATCCAGCAGCTGATAGTCCTGCCAGTCGTCGGCTTTCAGAATAATCGGATCGGTGATGATTGGTGTCTTGCTCATTGCGCATACCCCCGGCTGCCCCAGGCGGCGTAGACCATAAGCGCGGTCGCCGTGGCAAGGTTCAGGCTGTCCGCACCTTCGCGCATCGGAATGCGAACCAGCGTATCGCAGGCGCCTTCGACATGCTCAGGCAGGCCAGATTGTTCATTGCCCATAATGATGATGGAGGCATCGTCATAAGGCGCATCATGATGCGGGTGCTTGCCGTTCATGCTGGCTGCCAGCATTGGCAGACCGGAGCCTTGCTTCCAGCTTAGGAACTCTTCCTCGCTTGCGTAATAGAATGGCATGGCAAAGAGCGAGCCCATGCTCGCGCGGACGCCTTCAAAGCTGTAGGCATCACAGCAATCACCGATCAGAATGACGCCATTGACGTTCGCAAAGTCCGACGTGCGCAGAATGGTGCCGAGATTGCCCGGATCACGTACCTGATACAGTGCGAGAAGTGTGCCGGACTGGACATGTTTCGCTGGAATATCGGCAAGCGTGCGCATTTTCGGGCGGAAGGTGGCGAGCACTGTTTGCGGGTTTTCCTTCCGCGCGACCTGCGCCAGAAGGCGAGGGTGTATCAGAAGCGATTGCGCGCCTTCGGCCTCAGCGCGCGAGACAAGATCCTGAACATAGCTACGCTCCAGCCCCTCAGGCGATGTGATGACCTGAACCGGCTCCCAGCCATAATTGAGCGCTTCTTCGATCAGGCGCGCGCCTTCGGCCAGAAAGGCGTTCTGCTCGCGGCGGCCTTTCTTGCGTTCGAGCGCTTTCAGAGCCTTCACCTGCGGGTTTCCGCCGCTGGTGATGACGACCGGCTCTGAGCTTTCACCTGAATAATGGCTGTTGGTCATATCTTTGCCCGGTTTAACTGCGAACCAGTCATGAAAGGGACTGGCTTGCACGTCTTTTCTTGTGCGTGCCGCTTGGGATGGGAGCTGCTGACATCACAATGTTCGAAAGGCGAAACATTCTTGATGTCCTGCTGATCCCGATCAGTTGTGCTGGCATAGCAGCATTGTGCTGGAACGCGGTATATGCCGGTCCGGTGTCTGCTGACAAGTTCGAAGCGCGCCTGGAAGCCGCCGCACGTGCATCGCTGGATGAAGCGCGCTTTCGATGGGCTCATGTCGAGATGGATGGGCAGATGGCCATCTTATCTGGGATAGCGCCAACTGAGCAGCTTTTAACGCGTGCCCGAAACCGTGTTCTGGTGTCCAGCGGGCGTGGCGGTTTCTTCCGCGGCGGCGTCACCCGTGTTCTGGATGAGACCGAGCTTTTGCCGCCTGTTTCGCCCTATGCGTTCAGTGCAACCCGCCATGGCGACCGGTTTCGACTGACGGGAATTCTGCCTGATCCTGATGCGATGGCGCGTCTGGAAGAGGTCCTGATCGGGGAGGGCATCTCGCCGGAATTTATCGAACTTGATGTGGCGTTTCGCGATGGCGTTCCAGAGGGTGACTGGATCGGCGCCGTAACCCTTGGTCTGCGCCAGCTTGTGAAGCTCTATGACGGCGAAGTTGATGTTACGGACAGACGGGTTTTTGTGTCCGGCATTGCGCCTAATATTGATGTTCGCAACGACATTATCGCGCAAATGGCGCGGCCTCCCTCGGGCTATAGCGTGGATGCCGACATTGCCGGCACAGCGCTCTGGACCGCGCGCTTGAACGGCGACTACCTGATCATGGAGGGGAGCGTGCCGGATGCGGCCGATCGGACGGCCCTGTTCGAATATGCCGAGCAATTGTTCGATGGCGTCGTGGAAAACGAAATGGGCGTTGTGCCTATGCGCAGCGATGACTGGATACGTGGTGTTCGCGCCGCCTTGCCGGGCTTTCTGCAGCACGAAAGCGGCGTTATGGCTTTTATGGGCGACGAGCTTGTCATTGAAGGACTGGCCACGCCTTCGGTCATCGATTTTCTGCGTGAAGACTTCGTCCGCGTGGGTGTGTCGACTGATTTTATGCTGAATTCGCAGCCTGCGCCAACGCGTCTGATGGCGTTTGACGGACTGGACACGGAAACGACACATCCATCGCGGGATGTGTGTGCAGCCGCGCTTGAAGAAGCGCTGTCACTTTCCTCGCTTAATTTTCGTTATGCGCGGGATGAACTGGCGCGTGAGTCTGCGCCATTGCTGGATGGTGTTCTGACTGTGCTCCAGACATGTCCTGACTATCAGTTCGTGATTGACGCGGCGACTCATGCAGACGGGCGACGTATTGCTTTGAAAAACCTCACAGAGGATCGTCAAACTGCCGTCCTCGCCTATTTCATTGCCCGCGGAGTTCCGCTAGATCAGATTGTGTTGACGGAGGTCCGGCAGGATAGTGCAGGACTGCCCGATCCAGTGAGTATTGATACGGACAGGCAGATATCTGTTCGTCTGAGGGAGTTGGAAGATGATTGAGCTGCTGACCAGCATGTGGGGCTATCTGGCAGGTGCAGGTGTCATCGGGTTAATTCTCGGTTGGGCATTCCGCGGTGTGTTTTTGCCGCGCGCGCGAACCATAAACGTGACAGCGCCGGCACCAGCTGCGCTCGAGCGCCCTCTGACAGAAGCGCAGCAACAAGCGCTTGAGAAAGCCGAAGTCGACGCGCGTGCGCTTCAGGCTGCCGAAGCCAAACTTGCAGACATGGAACGAACCGTTGCTGACCTGCGCAATCACGTGCAGCGCGCAAACCAGATGCAGCTTGCTCCGCCTCCGCCGCCGCCGCCAGCGCCGCAGCCAACACCTGAAGAGGAAGAAGCACGTGCGCGTGCTGTCTGGCATGAACGCTATCTGAAATCCCGTGTGCGCTATCTGGAAAGCCAGGTCTTTGATGCTGATACATCATCTTCCGATGATGCTGATGCGCTCAAAGCCGAAAATGAAGCTCTGAAAGCGCGTCTTGAGAGCGCTGAGACAGGCACGTCTGAAGCGCCTTCAACGTCTGCTGCCGATCTTGCGAAAACCAAATGGCAGAACCGTTATCTTCAGGCTCGTATGCTGTTCCTCGAAAGCGGCACTGCATCGGCTGATACTGAAACGTCAGTAGCGTCTTCCGTTCCGGAAGATGTCGAGATGGAGCTGAACAGTCTGAAGTCAGAAATCACGGTTCTGAAAGCCGAGATTGACCGCGAAGCGAAGGGTACAGGTGAATCCGAGCAGGAAATGGCGCGTCTGCGCTGGCGGAACCGCTATCTGGAAGGTCGTCTGAAGTATCTTGAAGCGGCGAGCCTTGATGCCGAAGCGGTTGCAGAAACGCCGGTGGATATTGCCGCGCTTGCGGCGCCTGTTTCTCCTGCATCGGCTAAAGAACCAGTCGAAGAGACACGTCCGGAAAGCCTTGATGCGCCAAAGGGCGAGGCTGACGATCTGAAACGCATTGGCGGTATCGGTCCGAAAATCGAGCTCATCCTGAACGAGCTTGGCATTTTCCACTTCTCGCAGATCGCAGCGTGGACACCGGGCGAGCAGGCATGGATCGACAGCTATCTGCGCTTTGAAGGCCGCGTGATGAGCGAGAAATGGGCCGAGCAGGCAGCCGAGCTTCAGGGCTAGTCATCTGACTGGCCCGAAAGGCTCGCATGTCGCAATTTTCCGGAAATACACCGAAAGACGAGCTGGCAAGGCTTTTGCCATTCGCGATTTTCTGGAGTGTTTTTGCGTATTTTCTTGCGCGCTATCTGCTCGTCCAGCTGGTCGGCCTTCACATTCAGATTGCCGGTGACAGTGCGCGGGCGGTCTGGGCGTTTTTTATAGACCCTGAACATCCAGCACGCATGGTCACTGTCGGGTATGCTGAACTTCTGATCGGTCTTTTATGCTTCGAACATCTGAGGCGTCGCGGCGTGGAAGATTGCGTGCTTCAGGCTGGCCGCTTTGGCATGCTGTCTATTTATCTGGCCGCGTTTGCGACGCTCGTTCTGCCGGAAATTGTGTTTCGTTCCGTCATCATGTTCCTCGACCTGATTGGTCGGGAGGTGCCGCGCCTCACAACTGACGAAAACGCGGGCTATTTCCCGGCCAACCAGCTCATGGGGCTGTTTATCTCAGCCGTGATCATCGCGCCGGTGGTTGAGGAATTTCTGTTCCGTGGCTTTCTGATGACCAGCATGCAGGCGCGTGGATGGCCAAGCTGGCTGATCGTCATTCTGTCTTCGGCGGCCTTCACGATTCTGCATGTTGGCTATACTGGTTTTGGCCTCATGTTCATCTTCATGCTGGGCTGCATGTTCGGTGCGCTACGGCTCTGGTCGGGCGGGCTGATCCTGCCCATGGCGGCACATGCGGCCTTCAATATGAAGACCTTCCTGTTTTCCTATTTCAACGCGTATGGCTGAGCGCAGCTAGTCTTTCGATTTATGCGCAAGCGTGTCGGCATTTAATTCCCAGTGCACGCCATCAAACGGATGGATGCCGACATGCTCGAAGGCCATCGGATCATCGAGACATCGCCATGTGACGGCAAATCCGTCCGGATTGGAGCGCGGTACATAGAAGCTTTTAATGCCGCACACCGAGCAGAACTGATGTTTCGCAGTGTGCGTGTTGAAGGTGTAGGTCGAAAGTGTCTCTTCGCCAGACAACAGTCTGAACCGGCTAGACGGCACGATGATATGGGCGTTCTGGCTCATCAGGCATACTGAGCAATTGCAGTCCTCTATTTCGATGCGCTGTGGCAGCAGGACTTCAAACCGGACGGCGCCGCAATGGCAGCCGCCCTTATGCCAGGTCATGTCATCAGTCATAGAATAAAGGCGGCCTTTTATCGAACCATGGTTTCGCCTCTTCCAGCTGGGCTGCGAGGCGGTAGAGAATACCTTCATCGCCATAACGCGCACCGAACATCATGCCAATTGGCAGATTGTTGGATGACCAATGCAGAGGCACAGACATGGCAGGAGCGCCCGTCATGTTGAAAACAGAGGCATGCGGCGCAAAACTTGTGACGGCTTTGCCGTAGGCGTCCTTGTCTTCGCGGGACAGGCTTAGCTCACCCAGCATGTCCGGCTCTCTGGACAGCATTGGCGAAAGGCAGAGATCGAAATTGCCTGCATCCATCCAGTTGTCGAATGTGACGGCCGTTTCCTGAAACACGCCATTAGCCCATGCGAGCATGGACATCGGGACGGTATGGCCGAGATTCACCATGTCGCGTGTCAGAGGCTCGAGATCATCATCTTGCAGTGGACGGCCAAGTGCCTGTGCGCGTGATTGGGTGAGATCCGCAGTGTAGGCAGAAATGTTCATCAGAAGGGCTTTTCCGATAGCTTCACCACTCAGCGCGGGCGCTGACGCTTCGACTATATGTCCAAGGTTTTCGAGAAGACTGACCGTGTCATCAAGCCCTTTTTGAGCTTCTGCATCAGGCTGGGTGCCGTTCGGTGCGGTGGTCCAAAGTGCAATACGCAGCTGGCGCGGTGTATTCTTCAGTTGATCCAGAAAGGAGACCTGCTCGTCCGGCGCAACATATCGCGAGCCCGGTTCGCGGCCATGCGTAAGGTCCATGAGGAGGGCGTTATCACGTACAGTGCGGGACACGGCGTGCACGGTAGAAAGGCCGCTCCAGCCTTCTGTGCGGACAGGGCCCATCGGGATACGACCACGTGATGGCTTCATGCCAAACAAGCCGGTGCACGCTGCAGGGATACGGATCGAGCCACCTCCATCACTGGCTTGTGCGAGTGGAAGCACACCTGAAGCAACTGCTGAAGACGCGCCGCCGGACGAGCCGCCTGATGTGCGTTCCAGGTTCCACGGGTTTTTCGTCTGCCCGAACAGGGCGCTCTCAGTAGAAGTGGTCAGGCCATATTCCGGGCTGGTCGTCTGGCCAAAGGTGACAATGCCGGCTTTGCGATACCGCTCGACAAGTTCGGAGTTCTTATCCGCAACGAAATCTTTGAACAGTCGCGAGCCGGACGTCAGCGGTGCGCCTTTGACAGCGACGCCGAGGTCTTTCGTCATGAAGGGAATGCCTGACAATGGCCCTTTCGGCAGGCCTTCGCTGATCTGGGCTTCAGCAATATCTGGAAACAGAGCAGAGACGCAGTTCAGCTCTTCCTTTGCCTTTTCGGCGCGGCTGAGGGCCTCATCCATCAGCTCTTTCGGGCTGACTTCCTTTTTAGCGACGAGCTCTGCGAGGCCAATGGCGTCGTATTGCGTGTATTCCTTCATGTCTCTCCCCTGTGTGTTTTCTTTGAGGGGAGAGTTTCAGGTTTTTATTGACTTGTCAGGTCTGCAATTGGTGTGTTTTTCTCAATACACTTTCGGGACCTGAGCGATCAGTGGTCAGTCTCGATCGGTTCCCATAATTCGATTTTGCGACCGTCCGGATCCATCAGCCAGGCGAACTTGCCGTAACCATAGGTTTCGCGCGGCTGAACCTGCTCAATGCCTTCAGCTTCAAGACGAGCGAGTACGCCATCAAGATCGTCCACCATGAGATTTATCATGAACGGTAGGTCTGACGGCTTGAAGTAATCCGACTTTTCAAACGGTGCGAAGATGGATTGCGCACCTTTCGGGAATTTTTCACCGGCTTCCTTGTGAGAAAAATTCCATCCGCCAAAGTCGTTCAGGTCTTCGCCGATGACCTTCGCATACCAGGCTTTGGTCGCGTCCACGTCCGCGCAGTGAAAGAAGATGCCGCCGACACCGATGACTTTTGACATGTGAATTCCCCCTTAGGATGTCTGCGGGACGCCTGACTGTTTCATGCGCCATTCCAGAATATCGAGGCGATCCTGCCCGAAAAACGGCTCATCTTCAAACACCATTAGAGGAACGCCCCAATGCCCGGCGTTTTTTTGTGCAGCTTCGTTGGCTTCAATTTCAGCCTCAAGCTCCGCCTCGCGCTCAATGGCGTCCGCGTCGAGTGCGGCAAGGTCCAGTCCAGCGCGTGCGACCGCATCTGACAGGACGCTGCCTTCCATCCAGTTTGTTTCGCCAGACCAGATGAGGGTCGAGACTTCATAGAAGTAATCAAGCGCCTGCGGCGTGTGACTGGCGAGTACGCCAAGGCGCGTCAGCCTGTGAATATATGGCTGGTCGGCTGGCACGTCGCCTGTCGCCATATCCATCACGACTGGATCAGGGTTCGGGCGGCCAAAGGGCAGGCCGTTGAACTGGGCAATGCGAAAACAGTCACGCATCAGATAGGGCGGCCAGAGCGGATTGACCTGTTTGAAGAAGCCCGGAATGCGAACCGCAATCGGATAGACCGGTTTGATGGTGAAGGGCACGTCCCAACGCTTGCTCATCTCTCGAAGGCGTGGGGTCGCCAGATAGGAATATGGGCTGCGGAACGACCAATAGATATCGACGCCTGACATGTTTCTCTCCCGTGTTTTTCGGGAAGTTTGTCAGCTTGAGTACAGCATGTCAGCGTTTAACTAGCGGGTCTGAGAACACTTTGTGGTGACCCTAGCCATCCTCTCCCCGAGGCAGGCGCACTGTTATCAGATCGACCTGCGGAGGCATCAGTAAGCGCATCGGAAGACCAACCATACCCGTGCCAGACGTGATGTAGATCTGATGGGTCTCGGCAATGGCGGCGGCAGACGCAGGCGTGACTTCTTCATAGAGCCCGCGATCAAAACCGTATTGCGAGGGTAGGGCGCGCTGATACAGGCCCGGAATTCTGATCTGGCCGCCATGCGTATGACCCGCAAATAATACGTCGTACCGTACGTTTGGCGGAACACGCATCGCCACATCCGGATTGTGAGTGAGGATGATGCGCGGCGTGCCTGTTGGCGGGTTCTCTGTCGGGTATTCAATCTGCCCCTGCCAGAGGTCTGAGGTGCCTGTCAGCCATATCTCGCGCCCGTTCAGCGTAAGGACCTCCGTTCGGTTATTCAGGAGGTGGACGTTCTCAAGCGTCGCGAAATAGCCTGCGAGCTGCATGCCGAGGTCAGGGCCCGGAAAGCCGACATCATGATTGCCGAAAACCACGAAGACCGGCTTTCCGAAATTGTTCAGCTCATGAAAGGCCGCTTCAATCTGATCTTCCGGCAAATGGTAGGTGAGGTCGCCAGCCACGAGCACGGCGTCAAAGTCCAGAGTGTCTGCTCGCTCGCGTATCCGTTCGAGCGGCATGGCATTGCCGAACATGCCGATATGCGTGTCGGAGAATAACAAGAGACGGATGTCATTGCCGTCCTCTGCTGGTGAACCGGCGAGTGCAATCTCCGCCTCAATGGTGCGTAAAATGCGCGGTTCGACAAAGCGGGCATAGGCCGGAACCGAAGAGAGAAGCACTAATGATAATGCGCCCCAGCGATAAAAGCCGGAGCGCCTGATCATGAGCCATCCCATCGCGATGACGAATGGGAAATAGAGAAAGCTGACGTAGAAAATGAGCTGTTTCATGAGCATCATTGGTGATACCCGATTGCACCCATTTTAAGGCGGTTATTCGGCAGCTACAGCGTCAAATTCGGCTTTCCACTCTGTCATGAGCGCACGATTGTCATGATCCCATGGGTGGAAGCCCGGTTTGAACCAGGAGAGCCAGACCTTCCAGCCGCGGCCAAACAGGCTAGGTGTCTTCCAGAGATATTTGCTGATCGCCTTTTTCGCGTCTTTCTTGTCCCAGCCTTCAGCCTCAAGCAGCATAGCGGCGTAGGTCGCGATATTATTGGTGAAGGTCTTGGAGATTATCAGCATAGAGATGCAGCGGCGCATATAGCGTTTGAAGCCGGACCAGTCTTTGGAGACTTCAAGGAAGACGTCATAGGCGACGGCCTTATGCTCGGTCTCTTCCATAGCGTGCCAGCGCCACATGGCTTCGATTTCCGGATCAGTGTTCTGAAACACATCCTGATGCTCGACCATCATATCCGCCATCATGGCTGTGAAATGCTCAAGACAGATCGTGCCGATCAGCATGCGCATCGGTCCGCCGGAGCGGGCAAAGGCGACGCGCTCACGGACAAAGCCTTCAATCTCTTCTACCGGGTATTTCTCGCGATCGATCAGCTGGTTCATGAGGTGATGTTCGCGTGAGTGGATTGCTTCCTGATGAATGAAGTCCTTCACATCCTGAAGCAGCTTGCCGGAAAGCTCTCCGCGATAATTGCGCACTGAGTCCATGAACATACGCTCGCCATCAGGGAAGGTGAGCGACAGCGTATTCATAATGGCTGTGCCGACAGGATCATTATCGAGCCAATGCGGGTTCTTCGCGCCTTCATGGCTGAATTTGATGTCACGAGGAGAGATAGAAACGTCCTCTGGTGTGCGCTTTTCCGTCATCTGACAATTCCTGTTTCGCTAAGTGGCCGCTAAGGTGGGGCCAAGTTTGTTCACAAGTAATATAAGCGCTACTGACAAAAATGTCGATAAGAAAAAATACGCAGCCCAGAATCCGACGAACGCCCGAGGAATCACGGGCAAATATTCTGGCTTCGGCGGAACGCCTTCTGACCGAGCAGGGGCCTCAAACCTTGCGTCTTGCTGATGTGGCGAAGGAAGCAGGCGTCGCGAACGCAACAGTGCTGCATCATTTTGGAACCATAGACGGTGTCCACACGGCGCTGATGGAGCGGATGATTGCCGAGCTTGTCGAGAAGGTGATGGCGATCGAGCTGACAGAAGACACCGAAGTGTCTCGCGCTCAGGCATTGACGACCTTGTTCGAAGCGTTCGAGCAGAAGCAGGCGTCAAAGCTGGCCGCCTGGCTGGAGCTGACCCATCAGGCAGGAAGACTAACCAATGTGAGGCAGGTCGTGCGCGATGTGACACGCACGAAGTTTCACCATCAGAATGTGCCTGAAGACGTCGTGGAAGATGTGATGCTTGTTTGTATCACGCTGGCGCTGGGTGTCGGTCTCTTCGGGCAGACCTTGAGTGAAATGCTCGGCAAGCCGCCAAGTCGTGCGAAGGAAATGGCGCTTTCAGTTCTTATGCTTGGTCTGCGTCAGCTGGAGGCAGAGCGTAAAGGCTAAAAGCCTTCGACGCCAAAGGCTTCCAAAAGTTGTTCGGCAGCAGCAGACGCAGGAATAGCGCCGGTTTCAACGCCGTGTTTCATTGCTGCGAGCTTGGCTACAACGTCCGGATGGGAGCGGAACGCCGCCATGAGCCCGTCCTGAATAAGCTCGTTCATCCATGTGAGTTGCTGGTCCGCGCGGCGCTTATCCCGAGAGCCGGACTCTTCCGTCTTCTTCTTATGAAGTTCAATCGTGTCCCAGAGCTCTTTCAGGCCATCGCCCGTTGCGCCTGCACAGGTCAGAACCGGCGGAGACCATGACGGGTCGACCGGCTCCAGAATATGCAGCGCATTCTGGTAATGGCGCTGGGCGCGCTTGGCTGCTTTTTCGTCGATATCAGCTTTGTTGACGGCAATCAGATCGGCGACTTCCAGCACACCTTTTTTAATCCCCTGCAGGTCATCGCCCGCATTCGGCAGCATGAGGACCAAGAAGAAGTCCACCATATTGGCGACCACAGTTTCAGACTGCCCGACGCCGACGGTTTCCACGAGGATGACGTCATAACCGGCCGCTTCACACAGAAGCAGGCTTTCCCGGGTTTTGCGTGCAACGCCGCCAAGCGTCTCGCCTGCTGGTGAGGGGCGCACAAAGGCTTTCTCATCAACTGAAAGCCGCGCCATGCGCGTTTTATCGCCCAGGATAGAGCCGCCAGAGCGCTGCGAGGTCGGATCGACGGCGAGCACAGCAACCTTATGCCCCATCTCCGTGAGCATGGTTCCAAAGGCGTCAATAAATGTGGATTTGCCAACACCTGGCACGCCGGTAATGCCAATCCGTTGGCTTTTGCCGGTTTCGGACATGACAGAAGACAGAAGCTTGCGCGCTTCGGCCTGATGGTCCGTGCGGCGGCTTTCAACGCGGGTGATGGCGCGGGCAAGGCCCCGGCGTGTGCTCAGATCGACTTCCATGATGGTTCAGTACGCGTCTTCACCGCGCTCATCAAGCAGGGCGCGGCTGTGTCGCACGCTAGCGCGAACCATTTGCGCAGGCGCATCAGATGAGAGGTCCAGAACCCAGTTGAACAGGGGCGGAGGCAGTGCGTCGGTTTCGTAATTCAGATCGTTTTCCAGCGTTATTGCCAGAGCCGGTGCACTGGTGGTCTTTGCCTGTGCCACCTGCCAGACGAGATATTTGAAAAAGCGTCTAAGGTCACTCTGATCATCCGGATCAAGATCCAGCAACTGGCACAGCTCGCGATAGCTTTCTGCCTGGGAGTGAGGCCCGACAGAAAAGGGTGGAGGTGCGGACAAAATTGAAAGCACGCGCGCCACGTCGCTAGCGTTCAACTCGCTCATTAAATCCGACGCTGTTTCGCAGAACCGCGTTGCATCACCGACTTTGAGGTCCTGCTGGTGCGCCCACAGGTCTCGCAAGCGGGAGAGGGTTTTGATGTCGTCCTGTACGTTTGCAATCTTCAAATGGTTCAGCACACGCAGCCAGTCGCGCGCATCCATCTCGAATCCTTTTTTGAGAACCGGGCTCGAAGGAGGCAGGATTTCGCTCATCTTCAGGTGGCGGGCTTCCGGCATGGCATTCACCCGAAACGGTAGCTCACATTTCATGATGCGCAGGGCGACATCAATGCGCGCGTGATCTGACAGTGGAAAGTGCTGGCTCTTATGCATCGCCAGTAACTTAGGTGAGCAGCGACAAAATGCCTATGAAATCCTGCACGCTCGCGCGGGAAAGTCTGATATTAGAACATCATGAAATGGTGATTTTAGATCAGGGGATTTGTGATGAGCTACACCGATAAAATCCGCGACATGCGCAGCGAGCTTCGAGAACTCAACAAGACCATTCCGGACGCAACGCAGGGCTTTGGTACGCTCTCAAAGGCGGTGAAAGATAATGGTGTTCTGAGCCTCAAGGAAAAAGAGTTCGTTGCCCTGGGCATGGCTATTTCGCAGCGCTGTGAGCCTTGCATCAACTTCCACGTTGAAGCCCTCATGAAGGCGGGCGGCACACGCGAAGAGCTGGGTGATGTGCTGGCCATGGGCATTCAGATGGGCGGCGGCCCCGGCCTTATGTATGCCGGACATGCGCTTGCCTGTTGGGATGAACTTGCAGCTAAAGAATAAATACTCTGACATTTCTGTGATTACTGCATAAACATGCTTCTGGTCGCGACGGATGTAATTAGTTTATTCGTGAGACTTGGGATCGTGGGGACGACTTCCGACGAGAATTAACGAGGTTTTGTATGCGGTTTTCATGCCTGCTGGGCGCTGTGAGTATTGGCGCTCTCTTATCTGCTTGTCCTGTTTCGGCGCAGGAGGCACCACAGGATGATCAGGACCGCGTGCTCTCAGAGGTTCAGGTGACGTCTACCCGTTTGCGCGGGACGGCAGTCAGCGACATCGAGCCTGAGCAGACACTGACGACTGCGGATATCGAAGCCTATGGCGTGTCATCTATTGAAGAACTGATCGCCGAGCTTGGTCCGGAATTGGCAAGCAGCCGCGGTCGTGGCGGCGGGGATCACGTCTTTCTGGTCGATGGCGTTCGTATCGCCAGCTTTCGTGAAATCCGCTCTTATCCGCCGGAAGCCATTGAACGTATGGACGTGCTGCCAGAAGAGGCTGCCCTTCAATACGGCTATGGTGCGAACCAGCGGGTCATCAATATTGTTCTGAAGCCTGACTTTTCGGCCTGGACGTTCAGTCTTGAATTTGGCGGGCCGGTCGAGGGTGCGGGGCAGCGCGGCGAGTTTGATGTCGACTATCTCGGCATTGCTGATGGCCAGCGGTCCAGCGTCGATGGCGAGATCGAAGTCGACAACGCTATTCTGGAATCTGATCGAGGCCTTGGCGATCCGCTTGTGGGCGCAAACAGCCTGCGCGATGAAAGCCAGTCTCTGGAAATTGGTGGCAGCACGCATAGAGGCATTTTTGGTAATGTCGGAATGACGCTCTCCGGCGATATCGAAATCTCTGAGGGTGAGGAGCTGCTGGGCTTTTCAGAGCAGGATTTCGTTCTGCCCGCTGCCAGCCCGTTTTCGACTACGGGCACAGACGAGAGTTTTACGCGTTACATTGGCGTGCCCGGCGTGCTGACGCAGACAAGCGATTCAACAGACGCCAATATCAACCTCACTTTTACCCGTGATGTCGGCGACTGGTTTGTGACATCCACGACAAGCCTCGGGCACAATACATCGACGACTGAAACGGACCGCGCGCCGGACGTGACGGGCTTTCAGGCAGCGCTCAATGCGCTTGATCCGACGGTGGCGCCAACAGCTGACCTGTCGCCGTTCATTTTCCTGAGTGAAGAGCGCACAGAGCGGACAACGGATACTTTTTCGACGAATCTGCTGGCCAATGGTGATCTCTGGGAGATTACGGGCGGCTGGGTTGGTGCAGGCCTGAGTGTTGATCTCAGCCATGCAAGCCGTAGCTCCGAAACTGATTTCAATGGTACCCGTACGACAAGTTCGCTCGACCGCCAGATTGCCAAAATTCAGGGTAGTTTTGACTTCCCGCTGATTGTCTCGGACATGGATATTCCAGGCTTTGAGAGCCTGGTGGCGAACGCGACTGTGAACGCCAGCAATTACTCCGATTTCGGCACGCTGTTCGGGTTTGACGGCACGCTCAGCTGGTCTCCTGTCGAAGATATCCGCATTCTGACCTCTTATACCTTGGAAGAGGGCGCGCCGAGCATGTCCCAGCTTGGTGATACGCTGAGTGTGACGCCAAATGTGGAAATTTTCGACTTCGTGCAGGGCGAGTCCGTACTTGCGACGCGCATCTCAGGCGGCAACGATCAGCTGATTGCTGATACGCGTCAGGTCTGGAAGGCGAGCGTCGAGTGGGAGCCGCTTGATGAGACCGACCTTGACCTGCGCCTCACCTATACAGACAGCCGCATTGACGATCCGATCGGGGCTTTCCCGAGCGTTGACGCGGCAGTTGAAGCTGCATTCCCGAACCGGTTTGTACGCGATGCCAATGGTGATTTGCTCAGCGTCGATCTGCGTCCTGTAAATTATGTTGAGGAAACCCGCCGCGATATACGCTGGCAGCTGACCTTCCGTGACAGCTTTGCTGAACCTGAAAGACCGCAGCGCGGAGCGCAGGGAGAGGGGCGTACACCTGCCTCTGGCGGGAATGCGCACGGCGCGCCACAAACGGCGCCGCCTTCGTCTTCAAATAATGCTGAACGTCCGGCTGGCGGCTCGCCCCCTTCAGCTTCCGGTGATGCTCGTCCTCAGGGCGGTGGAGGTACGCCTCCGTCTTCCGGTTCTGGCAATGCCCGGCCAAGTGGTGGTCCACCACCGTCTGCGCGCGGCGGCGGTCGTCCACGTGGCGGTATGATGGGCCGACGTGGTCCGCCTGCAGGTGGGCGCTTGTTCTTATCTCTCAGCCATACAATCAATCTTGAAGACCAACGCGTTCTGGCTGACGGCTTTCCCGTTCAGGACTTTCTGAATGGCGCCGCATCTGGCCTCGGCGGTCAGCCTGAACATGAAGTGCGGCTGACAAGCGGCGTATTCTATAAAGGCTATGGCGCGCGACTGAGTGCTAACTGGCAGAGCGCAACGGAAGTCGACACAGCTAGCAGCGTTCTGAAATTTTCAGACCAGACCAGCGTGAACCTCCGCTTCTTCCACAGTGTGACTGATCAGACATTCATCGGCCGTAATGTCGAATGGCTGCGTGGCACACGCTTCTCGCTGGAGATTGATAACCTGCTCGATGACGTCGTCACGGTCACGGATAATACGGGTGTGATCCCACTCCGTTATGAGGGGAACCGGCTCGATCCTGTCGGCACGCAAGTAATGTTCTCGGTACGCCGACAGTTCTGATCTCAGGATATTGATTTAAAGGCCCAGCTCCGTCAGTCCCGGATGATCGTCCGGGCGGCGGCCGAGAGGCCAGTGGAAAAGGCGGTCTTCCTCACGGATGATCAGGTCGTTGATGCTCGCATAGCGATATTTCATCAGACCAGCGTCATCGAAGACCCAGTTCTCATTTCCGTAAGACCGCATCCATTGGCCGTCATCCATCTGCCACTCATAGGCATAACGCACTGCGATACGGTTTTGCTTCCAGGCAAATAGCTCTTTGATCAGCCGGTAGTTTAGCTCTGTCTGCCATTTGATGGTCAGAAATCGGACGACTTCCGGACGACCTCTGACGAACTGGTTTCGGTTCCGCCAGACCGTATCGACGGTATAGGCGAGAGATACACTTTCAGGTTCGCGACTGTTCCAGCCATCTTCCGCCTTACGGACTTTCTCGGTGGCTGTTTCCTCGGTGAAAGGTGGGAGTGGTGGTCTCATTTGATACCTCCTTCATTGCTCGTGCGGTTTACTTCAGGGGTGATAAGGGCGGTTCCGCCCGCTCAAATCAGGAGGCATCAAACAGGGTGACTAGACTGCGAGTTCTTCCGCGACCGGGAAGTCAACTTCAGTGTCCAGAACCGAGTTGGTGTAGTTGGTGAAAACATTCACTGCGACGAGCGCGATGATTTCAACGATAGCGGCGTCGCTGTAACCAGCTGCGCGGAAGGCGTTGAGTTCGTCAGCAGCCACGTGACCACGCTTCTCAGTGATGGAGAGTGCGAAACGGACTGCTGCGTCTGCTTTGGCGTCTGTGGAGCTGCCTTTGCGGTTCGCCTGGATTTCTGCGTCTGTCAGTTTTGCGAGGTTGCGACCGAGATATGTGTGCGCAGCGAGGCAGTAATCACAGCCGTTTGTTTCAGCAAGAGCGAGAGAAATACGCTCACGCGTTGCTGAAGAAATCTCGCTGCGACCGAGTGCGCCGTTGAGGCCGAGAAAGCCTTCCAGAGCAACCGGGCTTGTTGCGACGATGCGGAAAAGGTTCGGAACGCTGCCGAGTTGTTTTTGAACGGCTGTCAGAAGCTCCTGAGAAGCTGCTGGTGCGTCTGCGATGCTCGCTGGTGTTGGAATTCGGGACATTGTTTTTTCCTGTCTGGGGTTTTGCCGATTGCGTTTGCGTGTCGGCGATGACAGGAAGATATGAATTCCGGTTTGAAGAATAATCTTGAAATTCGGAAAGATATAATTTCAGAAAATGGAATTAATATGGACCATCTGAAACATCTCGGCGTCTTCATCGCGATAGCAGATACTGGCAGTCTGGTCGGCGCTGCGCGTGCGCTAAACCTTAGCCCGCCCACAGTGACGCGTATTCTGAGCGATCTTGAAGCAGGACTGGGCGTGCCGCTATTTCACCGGACGACGCGCGCCGTGGTGCTGACAGATACTGGCCAGAGCTTTTTGGATGATGCCCGCCGGATCGTGGCAGACTATGACAACGCTATCGACAATGCGCGCGGCGCCCGTATTGCGCCGACTGGAACACTGCGTGTGACGGCGTCCATGCTATTCGGCCAGCACTATGTACTGCCTATCATTCAGAAGTATCTCGACCTTTACCCGGACGTGACGGTCGAAGCGACGTTTGTCGACCGTGTCGTGAATATTGTAGATGAGGGCTTTGATATTGCCGTCCGGATTGGCCAGCTAAACGATTCCAGCCTTCTGGCGTCTCGCGTTGGTTCGGTTCGCCATGTCGTGTGTGGCTGCCCCGAATACTTTGCCTGGAACGGGCTCCCAGCCGAACCGGAAGACCTCAAAAAGCATGACATCATCTCGGCCGGCGTTCTATCGCCTACCAATGACTGGACCTTTGCCGGGGGTGAGTCTGTCCGCGTTACGCCGCGTTTGCGGGTGAATAGTATTGCCAGTGCCATTGCTGCTGCCAGAACCAGTTGGGGGATCACACGTGTTCTGTCTTACCAGATTGGAGAAGAGCTGGATGGTGGTGGCCTGAAGACAGTGCTGGAAGAGTATGAGCCCGAAGCGCTACCCATTCATATCATCCATCCGGAGGGGCGGGCCGCATCGGCAAAGATACGAACTTTCATGTCCATGGCCACGGAAATACTGCGAGCGAACCCGTACCTCAATCGCTAGGAATAAAGAAAAAAGGGCGGTCATCATGACCGCCCTTTTTGTATCTTTATTCTGCTGCTGCAGAGTGGCCAAGACTTGGGCCAAGCTTTTTCAGAAGATCAATGGCCGCTTCGGCGATGACTGTGCCCGGTGCGAAGATCGCCGCAGCACCGGCCTCATAGAGCGCGTCATAGTCTTGCGGAGGTACGACGCCGCCAACAACAATCATGATTTCAGGCGCGCCCTGATTGGCCAGAGCCTTTTTGAGCTCAGGCACGAGGGTGAGGTGACCTGCTGCCAGTGAGGACGCAGCAACAATGTGCACATCGTTTTCGACAGCCTGTTTCGCTGCTTCATCCGGTGTCTGGAAGAGCGGGCCGATATCCACGTCCCAGCCAAGGTCAGCCATACCAGAGGCAACAACCTTCTGGCCGCGGTCGTGACCATCCTGACCCATTTTCGCAATGAGGATACGCGGGCGACGGCCTTCAGCAGCTTCGAAATCGTCAGCCAGCTTGCGGGCTTCCTCAACCTTGTCAGATTTTGCAGTCATACCGGAAGCATAAACCCCCTGAATGGATTTGATAACGGCCTGGTGACGGCCAGTGACTTTCTCGACAGCTTCGGAGATCTCACCGACGGTCGCTTTAACACGAGCAGCCTTGATGGCTAGGTCGAGAAGATTGCCTTCGCCGCTCTCTGTCGCGCGGGTAATCGCGTGAAGCGCCGCATCAACGTCTGTCTGGTTACGCTCTGAGCGAAGGCGCGCCAGCTTGTCGAGCTGCATGCGGCGTACGTTTGCGTTGTCGACTTTCAGAACCGGCACGTCTTCCGGCTCGTCCATGCGGAATTTGTTCACGCCAACAACGGTCTGAACGCCGCTATCAATGCGCGCCTGAGTTTTCGCAGCCGCTTCTTCAATGCGCAGCTTAGGCAGGCCTTCTTCAATGGCCTTCGCCATGCCGCCCATCTCTTCAACCTCGTTGATGTGCTCCATCGCCTTGTTTGCAAGGTCGTGGGTGAGGCGCTCGACATAGTAAGAACCGCCCCATGGGTCGATCAGGTTCGCCGCGCCTGCTTCCTGCTGCAGGAATAGCTGGGTGTTACGCGAAATGCGCGCGGAGAAGTCTGTCGGAAGCGCGAGGGCTTCATCGAAGGAGTTGGTGTGCAGAGACTGCGTCTGGCCACCGGTCGCCGCCATGGCCTCAAGGCAGGTGCGGACAACATTGTTGTAAACGTCCTGCGCAGTGAGCGACCAGCCGGACGTTTGCGAGTGCGTACGCAGAGAGATGGATTTGGAGTTCTTAGGGCTGAACTCTTTCTGTACGAGGTTCGCCCAGAGAAGGCGCGCAGCGCGCATTTTGGCAACTTCCATGAAAGTGTTCATGCCAATCGCCCAGAAGAAGCTGAGGCGCGGCGCAAAAGCGTCCACGTCGAGGCCTGCAGCGACGCCTGCGCGGATGTACTCAATGCCGTCCGCGATGGTGTAGGCGAGCTCAAGGTCTGCCGTCGCACCGGCTTCCTGCATGTGATAGCCGGAAATCGAGATCGAGTTGTATTTCGGCATGTTTTGCGAGGTGTAGCCGAAAATGTCCGAAATGATCCGCATAGAAGGGCGCGGCGGGTAGATGTAAGTGTTCCGCACCATGAACTCTTTCAGAATGTCATTCTGAATGGTGCCGGAGAGCTTCGCCTGATCGACGCCCTGTTCTTCAGCCGCGACAATGTAGAGCGCCAGAACAGGAAGCACGGCGCCGTTCATCGTCATGGAGACGGACATCTCATCGAGCGGAATGCCCGCAAAAAGCGTGCGCATGTCATAAATGCTATCGATCGCAACGCCCGCCATGCCGACATCACCCAGAACGCGCGGGTGATCTGAGTCATAGCCACGGTGTGTTGCAAGGTCGAAGGCAACAGAAAGGCCTTTCTGACCCGCCGCGAGGTTGCGACGATAGAAAGCGTTAGAATCTTCAGCCGTAGAGAAGCCCGCATACTGACGGATCGTCCATGGCCGTTGCGGGTACATGGTCGGGTACGGACCGCGCGCGAACGGGGCCAGACCCGGATAATCATCAAGGAAGTCGAGGCCGGCAGTGTCAGCCGCCGTGTAGACTGGCTTCACGCCGATCTCTTCGGGTGTCTGCCAGATATCGGCGTCTGAGAAAGACGGACGCGCTGCCTGATGGCCAGACGCAGAGCCAAGATCGATTTTTGTGAAATCAGGATGTGTCATCGTCTCTCTCCTATGCGTCCGTTCCAAGGCCCAGTTCAGCATGGGCGATTTCGAGTTTATCGAGCACGTTCACGCCAACAAAGATGAAGTCATCAATGCCTGCTTCGCGATAACCGGCTTCTGCCTCGCCCGGCTTGCCGGCAAGATAGATGCGGGCATCGTCGCGCGCGCTACGCAGAGCTTTCGCCGCAGCGCCGGCTTGTTCGGAGTAAAGGCCGTCCGTGCCGCAAATACACGCGAGCAGAGCGCCGCTGGCTTTGAAGTCCTCGGCCATTGCGTCGAGGCTGTCATATGGCGCGTTGGACGGCACGGTGGTGATGCCGCCTGCAGCGAAGAAGTTCGCGGTGAAGCTTGCACGGGCGTTGTGCTCTGCGATGGAGCCAAGGCAGGCAAGGAAGATTGCCGGGCGTGTGCCTGTCTTCTCTGTCTGTGCATCAGCAAAGTCGCGCAGATGCTCGAATGGCTCCGAAACGCGGATCGGGAAAAGCGGGTCGCAATGCGCGTGGTCAGATGCTTCGTGCGGCAGAAGCGCAGCCAGTGTTGCACCGTCTTTCGCCGCGGAGACAAGTGCGTCGAATTCACGGCTTGTCGGGATCGGGCCGGTCACGTGCGTTGTGACCTTTGGAAGTGTCGATGTGTCGACGACTTTCGGGTCTTCTTCATCGATCAGTGCGTATTCGCTGACACCTGTAATCGCCTGTTTGCGACGCGCGATAGATGTCATGAGTTCATTGCGGGCTTCTGCGAGCAGGGCGCGGAAATCACCGCTTTCAAGCGCAGCAACTACGCCGCCTTTGCCTTCAATGTCCTGGAAGATGCCCCATGCAGCCTGAGCAATATCATTCGAGATTTTCTCGATAGCCCATGTTCCGCCAGCCGGGTCGTTCACCTTGCCGAGCGAGCTTTCTTCCTGAGCCATGATCTGCGTATTGCGACCGATACGGCGCGCCATGCTGTCAGCCAGGCCGATGGCATCTGTAAACGGGCGCAGAGTAACAATGTCCGCGCCGCCAACACCGCCCGCAAAGCAGGCTGCCGTATTGCGTAGCATGTTTACCCACGGATCGCGCTTGGTCAGCATGCGGCGGGACGACACTGCCTGAATTTTCATTGAGAGGGGCTTGTCGCCGAAGGCTTCGGTCGCGCGTGCCCAGAGACGACGCAGTGCGCGGAGCTTCGAAATTTCAAGCGCGTAGTCAGGGCCGACCGCGATGCAGAAAAGTAGCTTCGTATTCGCATCTTCCAGTGAAAGGCCTGCATCGATAAGTGTACGCAGATAGGTGACGCCGCTCGCGATGGTGAATGCGAGTTCCTGCGCTTCTGTGCTGCCGGTTTCGTGGGCCGGACGGCCATCCACTCGAATGAACGTAGATGCCGAGAAGCGATCTGCCGCTTTTACGAACGCTGCTGTATCTGCGAGCGCTTTGTCCGCGCTGACGGAAAGCTCGCCAGAGCGCGCCAGTTCGCCGATCGGATCTACATTGAACGAGAAGAGCTGTTTGGACGCGTCTTTGCCCGTTTTGTCAGACCAGGCTGCGAGCAGGGCTGCGCCTTCAAGGCCGTAGCCTTCTTGCGCCGAATTGGAGAGGGCAACTGGCGCGAGGTCAGTCATCACGTCATCGAGTACAACAGAGAGGTCATCAACAGACTGAATGGCCACGCCGTGACGACCGCTTGCATCAATACGCAGCTCGATAGAGCTGACGCCGCGCTCAAGATCTTTCATCAGATCTGCGTGCGCCGCCTTCAGGTCCGGATGATCAACAACGTGACGGATATCCCAAGGCAGATAAGAATCTTTGACAGTATCCGAACCGCGAACAAACGGCGCCTGACCTGGCAGGCCATTCGGGTCGGATGCCGACGGCCAGTCGCTTTCGCGATAGAGAGGTTTGATGGTGATTCCATCGCGCGTTTTGCGCTGCAGCGCTTCAGGACCTTTGCCTTTCAGGGCCTTCTCGACCAGAGCGCGCCACTGCGCCTCTTCTGCTGTTGGAAAAGCAGCGCTGAAACCCGTCAGATCACTATCGGCCATGGAAGTCCCTCTAACACTTGTCTTGTCTTTTGGATGGACAAAGAAAGCGTATTGGGCTGCACGTCAAGGGGCGAAGCATCGCACTTTCGCCGCACTGCAGCAGAGAAGGAGACTTCAATTGGTCATGGCGTCGTAGGGTGAACGGTGCTTAGCCTGAAGACGAGCTTGCAACGATCGCTGGTACGGTTGCTGCCACAATCACAGCCGTGCGAATGGCACGTACCGCTCGAATTGTACTATCAGTAAGAGCAACTTCACCTGATGCGATGTCTTTCATGCGTTGCTTGTGCTCTTTCAGCTGAAGTTTGTCGAAATTCTTTTTCAGAAGATCGACCTCTTTTGCTAAGGCTATGACGACGCAATCGCGTGCATCAGGTGTTTGGTCTCCGAACATAATGTCTGCCAGATGCGATTTAAGCGCAGTCTCAGGGCGCGGGTCTGCTTCCGGATAATTGGTCCAACTAAATACAAGAAACGATTGTTTCTGGGCTTGTAGTATACCGCGCTTCACGAGCCCTTCGGCGACGAGGCGTAAAATTTTTGTCTTGCCGCCTAGGCTGCTAACCAGCGACTGAGCCGTTTTCCCACTGCCTTTGCGTTCGAAGAATGCAAGAGCTTCGTCCAGATAATCATCATTCGTCGGAGATGTATCAATCACGTTGATCTTTTTGGGATTGTCCGCGTCTGTCTCCAGTCGGTCCTGCAGGATGAGTTCTACAAGAGTGGCGCCTGCAACAGCATAATCTGTGAAGCTACCTTGCTTGGCGCCTGACTCATCGTGACGAGACAAGAGCGCAATCCGCTCTGGGAGGTTGAGGGCTAGGTCCGGGTTCTGGCTATTGAAAGTATCTGTCATGCTTAGAATTATATCATACAATTTATTGAAAAACAATATACATGTATCGAAATCCGACATTTCTCGATGGGTGCACACGGACGCGAAGTCGGTTGTGAATTTTCGTCTTGACTGCAATTGAGAATTATTCTCAACTAAGTTTATCGCTGATTTTCGCAGAAAGGACATTCCATGGAACAGGACTGGCAGGCGCGGGGCGACACGGCGCAATCAGAACGACTACGTGACTGGCTGGAGAGTCAGTCGTCAGTGCTCGGCTTCTGGATTGACCGGCTAATAGAGAACGGTGATGCCGAAATGCTTGGCAGGCTCGAAAGTCATCGCAGAGAGCTTCAGGGCTTACTTGTTCGCCTCGGCTGAGCGCATTTCGCGGTGCTTGTAGATAAACGACTGAATCTGGTCGACGAAATGTTCTTTCGGCAAGTCGTCTTTAGAGATGGATCCGACAAACCGGGAATAGTCCGATGATGTGGAAAAGTTCATTGGCGACATGCCTGAGAACAGGATGATCGGCCCCCGATATGTCTCCGCCAGAATTTCCGCATTCTCGCCCGGCGAGCGGTCATCGCTCAGTCTGCCGTCCAGAAGGATCGCATCGAAAGCGTTCAGTGTCAGTGCGGTGACAGCTTCCTCTATGGAGGCGACAGCTGTCACTTTGTAAGCGCCTTTACCCCATTTGTTCGCAAACAGCTCAACCAGACGTGAAAACGCCGGATGGTCATCGACCAGCAGAACCTGCGTAATCTGCGCAGCGTGAGTTGCGGTGACGGGGTGACTCATATGCAAAAAGGGACCGATTTCAGCTTGGAAGGCGTACGTGTTCTAACCAAAAAGACTTAATGAATGCCCCTATCTCGTCATATCCGGACAGGTTATCGGGTTTTGATAGATACGCATTCGCATGAAACTCATAGGACAAATCTACGTCTTTTTGATCCGTAGAAGTTGAAAGCACAATTGTTGGGATCCTCTTCCAATCTTTGTGGTCCCGTAGTCGCCGGATCAGTTCATGGCCATTCATGCGTGGCATATTGAGATCGGTCAGGATGATTTTCGGTCTCGGTCCGTCTTCCAGACGTTTGATAGCGTCCGCGCCATCGCGAGCAAATTCCAGCTGAATACTGTCATCGGCTTTGCGGATCGCGTTTGAAATGAACCGCGTGTCGAATGAGTCATCATCGACAATCAGGAGGGATGGCGTAGCTGTCATGAAACCTGTCTCAAAAGTTCTCATATACGGAATGACACGACGAAACGTGCACCGGAGTTGAAGTCCGGGTCAACATACAGATCGGCATTATGTAAAGCGCAGATCTTCCGGCTAAGGGACAGGCCAATGCCTGCGCCCGGTATGCCATCATTATGCTGAAGGCGTTTGAACGGCTCGAAAATCATCGCTCGTGCCTCGTCAGGGATACCGACGCCATTATCTTCGACGAAGATTTTAATCGTGCGATCAGCAATGTTTGACGTCGCCCAGACGCGGATCGTCAATTCGTCTGTTTCGGCGTATTTGCACGCGTTTCCGATCAGGTTTTGGAAGAGCTGGGTGAGCAGGCTGGAATTGCCTGTCACCTGCGGAAGATCCTCTATGATCAGATGGGCATTCGCATCGGACAAGTGATGTTCCAGCTGCGAGGACGCAATTGCAACAACACGCGAAAGCTCGCATGGCTCCATTTCGATCTTTTCACTGTCCAGACGGAACAGATCGAACAGATTGCGTACCATTTCGCGCATCCGTTTCAATCCCGTTTCGATTTCGGTCAGATATTCATTTGCGTCTTCGGGCAGAGCAACATTATTTGCCTCAAGATCGACGCGTACCAGCTCACTGAACAGTGAGGCCTGGCGTAGTGGGGCTTGCAGGTCGTGAGCGGCAACGAACGCGAAATCCGCAAGGCTTTCATTTAGCCGCGCGAGCTTCGCCTCATTCTCTTTGAGCTCGCTTATGTCTGTTGCGACCGCGAGAATAAAGCGCTGGCCATCGCGGGAGGTCATCGGGATTTTATCTGTTGATATCCAACCTTGCTTGCCGTCCTTCGGCGCATAAGATTCGATGATATTACGACGGGCTTTGCCGCTTTCGATCACTTTGAGATCATCGGCCAGATATTTGGCGGCCATCTCAGGGAATAGGTCTTCGGTTGCTTTGCCTTCCACCTCTGCCGGGTCAGACAGGTTGACCGACTCAAGTGCTGCCTTGTTTGCGCGCAGGACTGTATTCTTGTCGTCTTTATACCAGATGCGCGCAGGCACGTTATCCAGAACGGCGCGAAGCTCTCTTGCCAGGGCTCGGTTTTCAAAAAAAGCATTCTGCAGCTCGATTGCCTGACCCATATGGCTGGCAATGATGTGCATGAGATGGATCTGCCAGTCCTCAAACGGTTCGGTTCTCGCAGCCATATCGCTGAAGCTAACTGCTCCGAAGAATTGCTCCTGAACAAAAATCGGTGCGCCAATATAACTTCTGAACGGGGCTTTATCGAAGGCAGGATGCGGCACGCAGTCTTCATCCTGAAAATCAGCAAGCGCAACCAGCTGATGATCCTCCGCGACGAGGTCGCATAGCGTGTCTTCAAGACTGAGAACGTCACCTTGGGTCAGGCCGATATCCGTCCCATGGAGTTCAAGAACCTCATACTGGTTGTTCGCAATGCGGGACGCGAAGCCGTGAGAGAGCCCCAGCGCCTGAGCGCCGATTTTTAACATTTGCTGGCGGAACCGTTGTGGATCGCTTGCGGCAATGGGTACGGTCTCGACAATTTGCTCCAGAGCGTTCTGGAACAGGCGCTTTCCTGTGACGGTGTGGAAGGTGACGGTCAGCCTGTCTTTCGACGCGGGCCGGAAAGAGACATCAAACCAGTGCGGTTTTACACCGTCAGAATCATAAAACACCTCACGGCGTATCGGGGTCTGATCGTTCAGCGCATTTGCATAGTCGGCGAAATGTTCTTGCTCTCGCAGCGCAGGAAAGCGATTGAGCATCGTATTGCCGATGAGTTCATCAGGCGTTGACCCGTTGAAGTACACATTAGCAGCGTTAGCGGCGAGGATCATAAAGTCGGTTGGCTCACCGTTCTCGTCGCGGATGGCTTCCAACAGTAATACGCCTGCGTCAGACGAATCTAGAATCATCTGATTTATGAGTGCGCTTTCGGCAATCGTCTGGGACAGAGATTGAGCGCTACGGGCAATTTTGTGGTTCTCGATCAGGCCGGTGACGACATTGGCGAGGCTTGCCAGGCGTTGACGGTCATTAGACGTGAATTCGCGTGATTCGTAGTCGATCAGGCACAGTGTCCCTAATGCGTAGCCTTCTGCCGTGATGATTGGAGAGCCGGCATAAAATCGTATTTCCGGTTCCCCTGTAACCAACGGATTGGATGCAAAACGTTCATCCTGAAGCGCGTCTTCAACGACAAACACACCGGTGCTTCGGATTGCATAGTCACAGAATGCCACGCCGCGCTCTGTCTCTGTAACGCCCTCAAGTCCCTGATTTGATTTGAACCATTGCCGGTGTTCATCAACCAGAGAGATGAGCGATACGGGTACGCCGAAAATATCGCGTGCAAGCGCTGTTATATTATCGAAACGCGGGTCCGGCGCCGTGTCGAGAAGTTCAGCTTCACGCAGTGCTCGGAGCCTTTCGGCTTCGGATGGTGGATGTACCAAAAGTGTCTCCGGGACGTTCTTCAGGGTTATCGGGATACATGTTCATTTTATTTTCGCCGGTGTTCAGGCCGGTCATATGTCGTAGAACCTACTTCAATGAACTTTAACCACCGGTTATCGCAGCCACTGATTTGAAGCTTACGCTAGGACAGTCTTGTCCAATGCTCGGGAGAGGCTAACTTGCGGGTGAAAAGTCTTCTGAGGAAACCAAATATGTCTGTACCAGCTATCTTCGACAAAATGCGTCTGCCGATTATCGGATCGCCGCTCTTTATCATTTCTCAGCCGGAGCTGGTGATTGCGCAGTGTAAGGCCGGTATTGTCGGTTCGTTCCCGTCGTTGAATGCGCGTCCTGCCAGCCAGCTCGATGAATGGCTGGACCAGATTACATCCGAGCTCGATAGCTACAACAAAGCGAATCCGGATCGCCCGGCCGCGCCGTTTGCGGTCAATCAGATCGTCCACAAATCGAACGACCGCCTCGATTATGATGTTGAGATGTGTGTGAAGTATAAAGTGCCGTTTGTGATCACTTCGCTGGGCGCGCGCGAAGAGGTCAATCAGGCCATCCATTCCTATGGTGGCGTTGTTATGCACGACATTATCAACGTGGTGTTCGCGCACAAGGCACTTGAAAAAGGCGCAGACGGATTGATCGCCGTAGCAGCCGGTGCGGGCGGGCACGCTGGCAAGCTCTCTCCTTTCGCTCTCATTCAGGAAATCCGCGAATTCTTCGATGGCCCTCTGGCTCTCTCAGGTTCCATCGCAAATGGCGGTGCTGTCGCGGCGGCGCAGGCTATGGGCGCTGACTTTGCCTATATGGGGTCTGCGTTCATTGCGTGTGACGAAGCTGTAGCGGTCGATGGCTACAAAGACATGATCGTCGATAGCGCGGCGAAGGACATTGTTTACTCAAACCTCTTCACCGGTGTTCACGGCAATTATCTAGCGCCATCTATCGCCAAAGCGGGCCTTGATCCGAACGACCTGCCGGAAAGCGATCCGTCCAAAATGAACTTCGGTTCTGGTGGCAATCAGAAATCCAAAGCGTGGAAGGACATTTGGGGCTGCGGTCAGGGCATTGGTGCGATCAAAAAGCGGACGCCGGTTGCGGAATATGTCGACAAACTTGAAGCCGAGTACAAAGCAGCGATTGCCGCTCTGGTGCGCGGTGAGGCCGCGAATTTGAAAGCGCTGACCCAAGGCGCATAAAACGATCCAACGCTGACAATTCGACAATAAGACTACCGCTCTTCATAGCTGAGGAGCGGTTGTTTTGTCTGACTTCACCCCCATTCTGGGGCTACCCTATCTTCTGTCCAATCAGGCGCAGAAGCACGTCACCCTGAATGAAAGCCTGCGCGCACTGGACGGGCTGTTGCAGCTGGCTGTTCTGAACAGAGATCAGGCGACACCACCGTCTGGACCGGCTGAAGGGGATCGCCATTTAATCTTTTCGGGCGCGACGGGTGACTGGACCGGCCATGACGGTGAGCTTACATTGTTCTCTGATGGGGAGTGGCATTTTTTTGTGCCTCAAACCGGCTGGCGCGTCTGGGTGGAGGATGAAGCGCGGTTTCTGGTTCGGCATGGCTCAGGCTGGCGTGAAACCACGTCTGACGAGCTGCAGAATTTGGCATTGCTTGGAGTGGGCGCCACGGCCGATGCGAACAATCCACTTCTAGCAAAGCTGAACGATGCGCTGTTTACCGCAGTTGAAAGTGCAAACGGTGGCTCTGGTGATCTTCGGGTTAAACTCAACAAGGAGGCCGGTTCTAACTTTTTATCGCTTCTCTTCCAGAACGGCTATTCCAGCCGGGCGGAGATCGGCCTCGTCGGTGATGATGATCTGGTTGTGAAAGTGTCTCCGGACGGGGCGGTGTTTCATGAAGGATTACGTGTCGACAGGGCTAGTGGTCAGGTGAGCTTTCCGAACGGGTCGCCGCAAATTCGTGAGCTCTTGAGCGCGAACCGAACTTATTACATCCGCACCGATGGTAGCGACTCCAATGACGGTCTTGCAGATAGCGCGTCAGGTGCATTCCTGACATTCGCGCGCGGTGTTGAAGCGGCCTTGTCGCTTCATCATGGCACGCACGAAGTCACTCTGGAATTCGGTGCGGGAAGCTTCTCCATAGGGGGCGGATTGATCGCAGCGTCCGCAGACTATCATATCAACATCCGCGGCGCTGGGTATGACCAGACCACGCTGGATGGGAAGCTGGAGCTGTCGGGCGGCGTGATCGCCACGGTGAGGGATGTGCATGTCACTGGCGCCGGCCAGAATGCAAGCTTGCGGACGGGCTCAGGTGCATCGCTCTCCATTCTTGGCAATGTGCGCGTGTCTGAAGGCACCCATTCTCACGTTATAGCGACGGGCAACTCAACCATTTTGCTAACGCATGGCAAGGTGCGGGTTGGGGCAGGGGGTGTTTCGCTTTTTGCGTCGACGACTGGTTCGCTAATCCAGCTCTGGCCGGGGCTGCGCGTCGTTACTGAGACAGCGGTGAGCTTTTCTAATGCCGTCGCGCGGACGACAGAGTGCGGTGTGATCACATGGCAATCCGCGACAGTGGATGAAGCGCTGGGGGCGATCTCGGGCACGCGCTTCAGCTGCAATACAAACGGCGTCATCCAGACCTATTCAGGCGGGGCGACTGCCATTCCGGGCACAGTTGCAGGCACCGAAACGAATGGCGGCGTATACGCCTGATTATCACAAATCTTCAGAAGAGAATGGAGGCGCCACATGGATGGTGACTGGTTTGGAATGGCCGCAAGCGCGGCTGGTGGCGGCGTCTTCGGCGTGATCGGCACGCTGCTGGGGCGGGTTGCAGGCTATTTTGAGACGAAGCAGCAGCAGGCGTTTGAACGCGACCGCTGGCAGCATAATGCGGCGATGACCCGATTGCGGATGGAGGTCAGTCGCGTAGAGGCAGAGGCGGAATTAAACGCTGTTCAGGCTGAAGGCTCATGGCAGGGGCTGACAGCGAGTGTTGCAGCCGATGCCGCGCTCGCATCCGGTTATCAGTTTGTGGACGCGATACGGGCGCTCACCCGCCCTGCGCTGACGCTGCTTCTTTGGCTGATCACGGCAACGGTTTTCTTCAATGTCGATGATGCGCTGAAAGCGCGGGTTGTGGAGACGGCGGTATTTGCTGCAACGGCTGCGACGCTCTGGTGGTTTGGTGACCGGACGAGCCCATCGGGACGACGCTATCCAGCGTAAATAGCCCCCGCCAATAGCGTTGCTGCGGCCAGAAGCGATGCGAGTATGCGCAGCCGGACGTAAAGGATCGGATAGCCTGCATGCACATCGAATGCGAGTAGCACAAGAAAGCCTGCCGCGAGCATGTAGAGACCGGCAGGCAAAAGCGGGCCGATGCCGCCATTCATCGGGTCGCCGAAGACAAGCCCAGCTGCGCCGAGTATAGCTGCGAAAAAGCCCCAAAGGCTTGCCGTAACAGCTATGATCATCACGGATGTTTTCGGCTTGTCGCCTTCAATACCGAAAGCGGTGCCCCATCGGGCGCCGCCCATGAAGGACAGGATTATAGCGCCATAAATCAGAAGTGACAAAAGCGCGATCTGCCAGAAACCGATAATACTTTCTGGCTCTTCCAGACCGAGCAGGGCAGACGCCTGCCAGGGCGCGAGGCTAGCCCAGCAGGAGATGAAAAAGGGAAGAAGCCCGGCGAGCGTCATGCCCATGACAGCTTTGCCTGTGCGTTCAACCATGTCTGCTTACTCCGGTATGGCTAGTGATTTATCGCACCAGATAGGGCGGTTTTCCATCCATCCAAATTGCGCTGGCGCTTGTCGGCGTCCATTTTCGGCTCAAAGCGTGCGGCGATGCGGCGATGTTCATGCCATTCGTCCAGCGTCATCCATCCCAGCTCGCCTGCAGCGAGTACAGCTGCGCCAAGAGCGGTCATTTCAGGATATTCTGGCTTCTCGACCGGACGGTTGGTGATGTCTGCAAGAAATTGCAGGAACCAGTCATTCTCTGCCATGCCGCCATCCACGCGCAGCTCGTCAACCCGGCAGCCATCGCTTTCAAAGGCATTGAGAAGATCGAGTGTCTGATAGGCACCTGCTTCAAGACCAGCGCGCACGATGTGAGCTGCGCGCGTACCGCGGGACAGGCCGGTAATCTGGCCACGTGCATCCGGCGCCCAATGCGGAGCACCAAGGCCGGTGAATGCAGGTACGAAATAGACGCCGCCATTGTCATCAAGGCTGCTCGCCATTTCCTCTGTCTCCGCAGCCTGAGAAATCAGCCCAAGCTCATCGCGCAGCCATTTGATCACAGTGCCCGCATTGAAGATTGAGCCTTCCAGCGCCCAGTTAAGGCGTCCCTGGGCCTGAAAACCGGTAGTGGCCAAGAGGCGGTTCTTCGAAACGGGAAGCTCCGTGCCCGTATTGGCAACCAGAAACGCGCCTGTGCCGTAAGTGATCTTCGCTTCACCTGTCTTCACGCAGCCCTGACCGACGAGCGCAGCCTGCTGGTCTCCGACCATGGACAGGATTGGGATGGCTTTGCCGAACAGGTCTTTATCCGTCTCGCCAAAACTGCCGCCGGTGGATGCAATGCTCGGCAGAACGCTCCATGGGATGCCAAAGATGTCGCAAAGACGCGTCGACCATGAAGACGCCGCCAGATCCATAAGTGATGTGCGGCTGGCATTGGTGACATCGGTCGAATGTTCGCGCCCTGAGGTCAGGCGTGCGAGCAGGAAGCTATCGACGGTACCGAAGGCGGCTTTACCCGCTTCAGCGGCGTCGCGCGCGCCCGGAACGTTATCAAGAATCCAGCGGATTTTCGTCGCGGAAAAATATGGATCAAGAAGAAGGCCGGACAGCGCCTGAACTTCTTCTGCAACGCCGGATTTGGCGAGTTCGGCGCAGAATGGGGCGGTGCGTCGGTCTTGCCAGATAATGGCAGGGCCATATGCTTCGCCGGTGTCTTTGTTCCACAGAAGCGTCGTTTCGCGTTGGTTGGCGATACCGATTGCGGCGATCTTGTCGACACCGCCGCAGTCTTCAATGACGCGCCGGCAGACCTTCAGTGTGTGAGACCAGATATCTTCCGGGTTTTGTTCTACCCAACCGTCATTTGGAAATGTGAGGCCAATCTCTGACTGGGCGACAGGTCCGGCATGCAGATCCTTATCAAAGGCAATGGCACGCGTTGATGTGGTCCCCTCATCAATGACGAGAATAAAATCGCTCACACTCTGTCTCCCTCTTATCCGTCAGCATCATTGATGGGATGGGACGATTTCGCAACATGAGAGCGTAAGAGAATTCCAAAAAAGAAAACGCCCGCAAAAGGCGGGCGTTTCCATGTGTTTGATTGTGCAGCGTGGATTAGAACGCAGCTTGCGCACCGAAGAGCAGAACGTCTGTTGTCGCGTCGCGATCAGACCATGTGCTGCCATCCGGGAAGTTGCCGCCTGACACGAAGTTCAGAGGCGCAAAGCCTTCTACGTGAACCAGCTCTGCGAACAGGTTGATGTTCTCGCCGACAAAACGTGAGTAGCCGAGAACCAGCTGGTTCTGACGTTCCCACGGCGCGCCATCATCACCGGCACGGAAGTTAGAGAACTCCAGAGACACAGCATTCAGGTAACGACCATTCGGGTGCTGGTCGCCAAAGCCGTAGCGACCGCCGAGCGTGAAGGCGTGTGTACGCTGTGCTTCATACTGGCTGAGCGGGTTTGTCGGATCCGGAACGGCAGAGCCCGGCCAGTCTTTTGTTGTCGATGCGAATTCACCGAGCAGCTCAAGTGGGCCGAAGTTTGCGCGTCCATAGACAGACCATGCCGGGTTGTTTTCCGCGCACGGGTTGAAGTGGAAGACAGGATAATCCTGGCAGTAAGCTGACGCGTGTGTGTAGCTCGCGCCGACCATTGCGGAATTCTCGTCGCTCAGCGCGAATGTGTAGTTACCGTCGACTGCGAAGTTGTTCACGCGAGATGGCACGTTCGTGCCGCTCACAGGAGAGTTGTGCGCACGGAATTGGGAGCCGCCCTGAATAGCCATTGCACGAAGCATCAGGCCGTCCTGCACGTAACCAACCTGAGCGCCATAAGCGAGGCCCGCAAAGGCGTGCCAGTTGGTAGAGTTTGTGAACGGGCTGACTGAATCGTTCAGGCCAAACGGCGTGTAGAGCTTACCGATTGCAGCGTAGAGCGGGCTATCGTCGAGGTTACCGAAGAGCATATACGCTTGACGCGCTTCGATCTGGTTGCGGCCGAGCGATGTGATCGTGCCAGAACCGAAGCTTTGTTCAGGGCTGTACTGAAGCTCGACATAACCGGTGATCCAGTCGTTCAGCTGCGCTGTAACAGCGAGGTTTGCTGAGTGGATAACGGCCTCGGAAACGTTCTCGCCGATCTGATTAGCAGATGTCGGGTGACGCATGAGGTAACCAAACTTGCTGTCACGGTTGCTCTGCTGAATGTTCGCGAGTGCTGTGATCTGGCCGCTCAGCGTGAGCGAGCTTGTCAGGTCGCCGTTCTGACGCGCGCGCAGCTGTACGACCGGCTTCGTGCTGATGTCTTCGGCGTGGTCCAGAATGCGGTATGAGTAATCTACGTTAGTAGAGACAAAGCCATTGCGGTTGTTTGTGGCAGCTTCTGCGGATGTGTCCGGAACGCGGACAATGCCTTCTTCAGCACGAAGCGAGCGAACTTCTTCGCGAAGTTCTGCGTTCTGCTGTTCCAGACGCTCCAGGCGCTCAAGAAGTTCTTCATTTGTGATTGTTTGTGCGAAAGCTGATGGCGCTGCGACCAGCATCGCAATAGCACTTACGGCTGTTACTAGAGATTTCATTTGGTCCCCATATATTACGCGTTCCGACCGCGTTGCGTCCCAGAGTTCTCGCGGATGGTCGGCACTGATATGCAGGTTCAAAAGTTCACCAAAACGTGAAGCATTCCCTACCAAATTGCGTGGGAATCTTCAGACCGCGGTAAAATCCGGTTTTGGTAAGCTGCGAACCCTCCCGTAAGAGCGCAGCTTCTTTGGCTGTCACTCCCTTAAATCGCTTCAAATTTTCCTGAAGAGATGACCTCACATAAATCGTGGATATTCGGGCGGCAAGAGTATTTGCTGAAAATTAGGTGCCTAAAATTTGAGCGTATACTTGCCGAACAAATGTTATCGATAACACCCTTATTGGCTTAATATCATTGCTGGTTGGCGCATAATGGCGTTCAGGCAAAGAAAAAGGGAAGCTGTGTGGCTTCCCTTAGACGTTTATTTTTATTGTATTTTTTATGAATGGCACCGAGGCTGCGGCCAGGTGTGGGGGACAGGATGACGGGGCGCAACCCGCGGTGCCATTTGACTTATTTGTAACATAATGCCCAAAAATCAACAATACTTGCCCAAAAATAATGCGCATCTTAAGCACGAAAAAAAACTAAACGGGGTCACGGTTTTGAATCTCTTCATAAAAATTCTGATGCTCTAGGTAGATTTTTTGGGAATTAACCATGAGCACTACTGTTTTTACGGGCAATTCGGTTTGTTTTGACAGTTTCGATTCGTTCCGGATTGGCTATGCTTCGGTTTGAATTCTACGAATGCCGGACAGGAAACAATGCAGCTCTACTATTCAAAGACATCGCCGTTTGCGCGTAAAGTGCGAGTGCTTCTCTCCGAGCATGGATTAACTGACCGTGTTCAGATGGAAATTGTCTCAGTACTTGAGGACGCTAAAAGCACGCCGAACCCGCTCGGCAAAATCCCTTGTCTGATTACGCCTGACGGAGACACCGTATATGACAGCCCGGTTATCTGTGAATGGGTGGAAGCTTTTGCCACGGATGCGGACATAGCCCGTGATGACGCGTACTGGCGTATTCTGAAGTTACAGGCGCTGGGTGACGGCATTATGGATGCAGCGTTCAACACGGTGATGGAGAAAAACCGCCCAGCCGATCAGCAATCGTCTTTCTGGATTATCAGATGGCGTGAAGCGATTGAGCGTGGGGTTACGGAAGCTGCGGAGCTTGTCACGCCTGTTGAAGATCGTCTGGATCGGGGGCAGGTCGCCATTGCGTGTATGCTTGGCTATCTGGATTTCCGTATAACGGACTTTGACTGGCGAGCAGCGCATCCGTCGCTGGCACAATGGTATGAGCCAGTGTCGCAACGCGAGAGCATGGTTTCTACAGCGCCTCCAGCGGCGTAATAAAAAAGGGCGATCACTGATCGCCCTTCTTCATACTCATGTTCTAATAAAACTAACTCGCCTGAACGCTGGCGATCCAGTTGTCGACGCGCTGTTCAAGCAGGTTGAGCGGAAGTCCGCCGCCGCCGAGAACCGCATCGTGGAAGCCGCGAATGTCAAAGTCGTCACCCAGAACTTCTTCTGCGTTTGCGCGAAGGTCCTGAATGAAGATCATGCCGATTTTATAGCCTGTTGCCTGACCAGGATCGGCAATATAGCGCTCGACTTCTGACAGTGCCTGCGCATCCGTGATTGCAGAGTTCTCCTGGAAGTAGGCAACAGCCTCTTCGCGGGTCCAGCCCTTCACGTGGAGGCCTGTGTCTACAACGAGACGGATCGCGCGCCAGATTTCAGACCCGAGGCGGCCGAACTGGGAGAGCGGGTCCTGATATGTGCCCGGGATTTCCTGCGCGAAATGCTCTGTGTAGAGCGCCCAGCCTTCAACATATGCGCCGTAGAATTGCTGTGTGCGGAACTGCGGGATACCCGTCAGCTCCTGCGCGATAGCAATCTGCATGTGGTGGCCCGGAAGTGCCTCGTGATAGGCGATGACTTCCAGTTCGCGTTTTGGCATCGCTGTCATGTCAGACAGGTGTGCGTAGTAAACGCCCGGGCGCGAGCCGTCTGGTGTGCTCGGATAGTAGTGCTGAGCTGCGCCATCGCGCTCACGGAAGGCTTCTACGCGGCGAACTTCCAGCTCGGCTTGCGGCAGAAGACCGAAATACTCTGGCAGTTGAGATTCGATGTTTTCGACATAGTATGTCGCCGCATCAATATAGCCCTGACGACCTTCATCCGTGTTCGGGAAGTACAGGCGCTCGTCGTCTTTGTTTTCACGCAGGAAGACGAAGAATTCCTGTAGAGTGCCCTCGAAGCCGAAGTCGCGCATGACGGAAACCATCTCACCGCGAAGGCGTGCGACTTCTTCAAGGCCCAGTTCGTGGATTTCATCTGCCGTCATGTCAGTGGTGGTGTAGTAACCGAGGCGCTGCTGATAATACGCCTCGCCATCAGGCAGTTCGGACACGCCAAATGCTTCTTCAGTATTGGCGACGTCAGTTTCCAGAAAGTTGATCATATTGTTGTAGGCGCTGAGGAAGCTGCCAGTGAGGGCGGCTTCAACGTCTGCAACGAGCTCTTCGCCACGTTCTTCTGTGATCGTGCCGGCCTCTACCAGCGCTGCAATCTTGCCTTTCGCGTCTGCGAAGATCGCAGAGTCCTCGCCTTCGGTGAACGGTGCGCCAGTCACAATATTCTGTGATTGTTCAGCCGCTGCACGATAGGCGAAAGCTGGTGGGCGAATACCCATCTGCGCTGCGTCTTCAGCCTGAGAAACGAGGCTGTTCACCATCGTCGCAAAGCCGTCGAGACGCGAAATATAGGCCAGCATGTCTTCTTCAGAAGAAACACCGTGGAAGTTGATCATGAACTGGGCTGGATAAGTCTGCCAGCCGCTTTGCGTGAAGATGTAGCTGTGATGGCGCCACTGCCAGTTCTCTTCAGCCTGCGCGAGAATGAACTCATAGAGATCCCATGACATCTTCGCTTCTGCGTCGAGCAGGTCGTAGTCGAAGTTTTCCTGCATTTCAGCTGTAACCGCGCGTCGCCATTCAAGCTGTTCCAGCTGCGCTTCCGGAGAGACATCGTCGATCTCGTCATAGCGTTCTTTGCGGCCGAGCGTGGTCAGCGTCATAGGGCTGAGCATCAGCTCTTCTTCGTACTTTTCGTCGAACCATGCATTCAGGCGTGCCGTTTCCGCAGCAACCTGTTCGGCAGTTGGTGTGGCGGCTGCCGGTGTGGACGTTTCTGTTTGTGTGCCAGTGGTTTCGGTTTGGCCACACGCGCCGAGCGCCAGCACTGCGGCTGTCGCCAGAAGAAGGTTTTTCATCGTCGGTTTCACTTTCGTGCGTTGAAGAATTGGGCGCATCTTAACCAGAATGCAGACATGCGAAAGTCCAAATTTATCAAATAACGATAAATCTGGGCTTTGAGCTATTTTCGTTCAGATGTGTCGGCTGTTTCAGCGCTTAGCTGTTCTGAACATCCTCAATCCAGTTGTTGACGCGGACTTCCAGAAGGTCGAGCGGAAGCGAGCCGCCGCCAAGAATGGTGTCGTGGAATCCGCGAATGTCGAAGTCATCGCCGAGAACCTCTTCTGCGTGAGCGCGAAGCTCCAGAATACGGATCATGCCGATTTTATAGCTCGTCGCCTGTCCCGGGCCCACAATGTAGCGCTCAGTTTCCGACGCAGCCTGCGCTTCAGTGATCGCGGAGTTTTCAAGGAAATAGGCGATCGAGTCTTCGCGGGTCCAGCCTTTGGTGTGGAGGCCTGTGTCTACGACGAGGCGGATGGCGCGCCAGATTTCAGTGCCCAGACGGCCAAATTGCGAAAGCGGGTCCTGATAAGTGCCCGGCATCTCGTTCGCCAGAAGCTCTGAATAAAGCGCCCAGCCTTCAGTGTATGCGCTGTTGGATTGGCGCGTACGGAATTGCGGAATACCTGTCAGTTCCTGCGCAATTGAGCGCTGCATATGGTGACCCGGAATCGCTTCGTGATAGGCCACGACTTCCAGCTCTCGCAGAGGCAGGGCGGACATATCCAGTAGGTGGGCGTAATAAACGCCCGGACGTGACCCGTCCGGTGTGCCTGTCACATAGTGCTGGGCAGCGCCTGCGCGCTCGCGGAAGGATTCAACGCGGCGAACCACGACATCAGCTTGCGGCAGAATGCCGAAATAATCCGGCAGCTGTTCACGGATATTGTTGATCTGGCGTGTCGCTTCGTCAATGTAAGCCTGACGGCCTTCATCAGTGTTCGGCAGGAACAGTTCAGGGTCATCTGTGTTCACGCGCAGATAGTCGAAAAACTCCTGCAGGCTGCCGTCAAAGCCGACTTCTTCCTTGATGAGTTCCATCTCGCCGCGCAGGCGCTCTACTTCGGCAAGACCGATTTCGTGGATTTCGTCCGCGGTCAGGTCTGTCGTCGTGTAGCTGGCGAGCCTGTAATTATAATATGCCTCGCCATTCGGCAGTTCTGACACACCGAAGGATTCTTCGGTGTTTTCCATATCTGTTTCAAGCCAGCTGATCAGCTCGTTATAGCTGTCGAGGAACGGGCCGGTCAGAGCGGCGACGGCTTCGGCTTCGAGTTCTTCAGCGCGGGCTTCATCAATTTCGCCCGACTCAACGAGAGCTGCGATCTTGGTTTTCACGTCCGCATAGATTGGTGAATCTTCGCCGTCGGTGAATGGTGCGCCGCGAACAATATTCTGCGCTGTTTCCAGCGCGCCGCGATAGGCAAAGCCCGGTGCGCGAATACCCATCTCCGCCGATGTCTGCGCGCGCGCAAGGCGTACATCCAGCGCATTCGCAAAGCCTTCAATCCGGGAGATATAGGCTTCCATATCGGCGCCGGAATTGACGTTGTGGAAGTTGATCAGGAAGCGGGCCGGATATGTGTGCCAGCCGCCTTGCGTGAACGCGTATCCATGGTGGCGCCATTCCCAACCAAGTTCTGCGCGCTCAAGGCGTGCTTCCCATAGGCGGTAGGAGAACTGGGCTTCTTCATCCAGCTGGTCAAAGTCGAACGTTTCGCGCATTTCTGCGGTGGTTTCACGCAGCCATTCCAGCCCTTCAAGCTGGAAGGCCTCGGTATTGTCGTTGACTTCATCATAGCGCTCGCGGCGGCCTAGCTGTGTGAGCGTTTGCGGGCTGCGCAGAAGCTGCTCTTCGTATTTCTCGTCAAACCAAGCATTCAGCTGCTCGGTCTGTGAAACGGTCTGCTCTGTCGCTGCTGCTTCTGTGTTTGCTACCGGTGTCTCTGTTGGCCCACACGCCTGAAGCGCCAGCAGTGCTGCTGACGCAAGAAGAATATTTCGCATAAAACTCGCCCAATTTTTTCGATATATCTAATCTAGCGCAACATACCTGTTTGTGTCGGCGGCGGAAGTCGAAAAGCTGAAAAGTGCGAGAACTAATTGAATTTGCATGTTTTCCGGAAGGCGGCATGATGGGGCATGATTAATTGCCTTATCCATGACCACGTGTATCGCCGCCGGACAGCAGAACTTTCCGCATTCGCTGATGAAATCCGGTTTGTTCTCCTCGCTGATGATGGTGTGTTTCGCGACTCGCAAGCTGGCGAAGTTGTGACTGATCCGGAGATTGATATCGCTTTTGGCAATGGCGATGTCTGGTTTGGTCCGCAAGCGCGGCTTTTCTTCAAAACACTTTTGAGCACGCCAAAGCTGGACTGGTTCCAGTCTTCGGCGGCGGGCGTGGATAATCCGGGGCTGCAAAAACTGCGGGCTGCCGCGAACCGGTACACCACCAACCACACACAATCTGAATCTATGTCTGAATGGGTACTCTGGCAGGCGCTCGACTGGCTTAAGCGAGGACCCGAGCATCGCGCCAACGCGACGGAAGGTGTCTGGAAGCCGCTCGACCAGAGAGACATTCATGGCTCACGCTGGTTGATCGTCGGGTATGGCTCGATCGGTACGTCGGTTGGGACGCGCGTTCGTGCGCTGGGCGGCCATGTCACCGGGCTTCGCCGCGCGGTTTCTCCTAGTGAAGGCGCAGACATAATCCTGCCGCTTTCATCGCTGGAAGAGGAGGTCGAGAAAGCTGATATCGTTCTGCTCAGCCTGCCGCATACACCGTCGACTGAAGATATTGCGGGCGAGGATTTCTTCGCTGCGATGAAGCCGGATGCGCTGTTCATGAATATCGGGCGAGGAAGGCTGGTGGATGAAAGCGCGCTTATGGCTGCGCTCGACGCAGGTCGGCCGAGCCATGCGGTACTTGATGTGACGCGTGAGGAGCCATTGCCTGCAGAGGACCCGCTATGGACGCACCCGAAGGTCACCATCACCCCGCACGACAGTCCGCAAACGCACGCGACCTTGTTGCGCGCCGATGAGACCTTCCTCGCAAATCTGGCGCGATATGTGGCTGGCGAACCTTTGGAGCATGAGCTCGATTGAGCCGTGCGACTAGCGACTGCGAATTCCACAAAGATTAACCGCGAACCCGGCAATAATTGCCGGTTTGCCGCAAATCTTAAGCGCTTTATTAACCTTTTATTCGGATTGGTTAACCGTACACGAATACGGAGTAACCTTTCATGACAGGCCTTGAAGTGCTCGACATCGGACGCGATGCTCTCTGGACGACAGTGATGATGGCTGCGCCTGCCATGATCATCGGTCTGCTTGTCGGTGTCAGCATCGCGCTCGTGCAGGCGCTGACCCAAGTTCAGGAAATGACTCTCGTTTTCGTTCCGAAAATCGTTGCCATCTTTATCGCGCTCCTGATCTTCCTGCCGCTTATGGGGGGCATGATTGCCGCCTTCGCGCAGGATACGTTCGCGCGAATAGCCAGTATGTAGGCGATATTTGGAGCCGCTTCTCCCATATGTCTGGTCAGGTGGGCTCCTGTTTGCCCGCATAGGATCGGTACTGATGCTCGCTCCTGGCTGGGGCGAGCAATCCATTCCTGTACGTTTTCGTCTTTCCGCGGCTCTGCTCGCGGTTTTTGCACTTGCGCCGGGCCTGATGTCTGATCTGCCGTTACAGCCTGCTGATTTCGGGCAGGGTATTTTCCTCGTCATCGGCGAAGTTTTGATCGGGCTGATGCTGGGCGCCGCTGCGCGAATGTTCATGGCTGCGGCGTCTGTGGCAGGGCAGGTGACTGCGATGCATACCGGCCTTGGCTTTGCCATGCAGCTGGACCCGATGCAGCAGGCGCAAGGCAACGTATTGTCTGCCTTCTTCTCACTGATTGCTGTTGTGCTTGTGCTGTCTGCCGGTGTTCACCGCTGGATGCTTCAGGGCGCGGTGGACAGCTATATTCTGTTCCCTGTGGGGCAGTATCCGAACATGGCTGACGTGGCTGAATATGGCACGCGCGCTTTTGTTGAAGCGTTTCGTCTTGGCTTGCAGATTGCCGCGCCCGCTATCGCGTTTGGTCTCATCTTCAATCTGGCACTTGGTCTTGCCGCGCGCCTCATCCCGCAAATTCAGATTTTCTTCATAGCTCTGCCGAGCTCAATCATGATTGGCCTTGTGGTCGTGATGATCGGCATGGGCGCTGGTTTCATGACCTGGCTGAATGGTTTTGACCGGTTCCTCATGACAGGGGGAGGTGGCTGATGGCTGAAGAACAAGACCAGTCGCAGAAGACCGAAGAACCTACCCAGAAACGGTTAGACGACGCCCGAAAGAAAGGTGATGCCGTCCGCAGTCAGGACGTGCCGATCTGGTTCATGATGATGGGGATTGCGCTGCTGATCGCTGCGTCCGGACCAATCCTGCGCATGATCGCGCGACCGCTGGTGAGCCTGATCGACCATCCGCACGCATTCCGCCTTGAGCAAGGCGGTGCGATGCAACTGACCGGAGCGTTGATCTGGGCGCTCGCGCCTGCGGCGGCAATTGTGTTTGGTATCCTGACTTTGACTGCGCTCGGCGGTCACCTCATCCAGAACCGTCCTGCATGGACGGCTGAAAAGATGAAGCCGAAACTGTCCAAGCTGAACCCGGTGGAAGGCCTTAAGCGTATGTTCGGCCCGCAGGGTTGGATGAACCTTGCCAAAGCGCTGATGAAGCTCGTCGCGATTGCGGCGGCGCTCATGTATGCGGTCTGGCCAGAACGGTCTTTCGTGGAACGTGCCGGCGCGATGGAGATCGCAGTGCTGGCTGGTGTTCTGCAGGACATCGCATCCCGTCTTCTTCTGGCGGCTCTGGTGGTTGTCGGGCTGATTGCGGCCATTGATTACATCTTCCAGAAGCAGCAGTTCGACAAGAAGATGAAAATGTCCCGTCAGGAAATTAAAGACGAGCATAAACAGTCCGAAGGTGACCCGCAGGTCAAAGCCAAAATCCGACAGCTGCGTATGGAAAAATCACGTGGTCGCATGATGGCCGCCGTGCCGGACGCGACCGTGATCATCACCAACCCGACACACTATTCGATTGCGCTGCGCTATGATGATGAGACGCCGGCGCCGATCTGTGTCGCCAAGGGTGTGGACGATCTGGCGCTGCGCATTCGTGAAGTTGCTGCAGAGAACAATATTCCGCTCGTGGAAAACCCTCCGCTCGCCCGTGCGCTCTACGCACGCATGGAAGTGGATGAGACGATCCCGCGCGAACATTATGAGGCTGTGGCCAAGATCATCAGCTTCGTCATGAAGACCAAGAAAACCTGAGGATGGTGAGCCCGATGACGCTCTACTTGAAGGGAGCCGAATCGTGACACTTTTGACTGGATATGAAGTGAGTATCCCGAAATGACTGATACCGTCGACGTGAATACAGATACAAAAACCGCGAGCGACCAGGACAGTGAGGCCACACCGAAGTCGGGCGGCCTTGATCTGTTTCAGGGTGTTTTCTGGTTATCCTTGCTGGTGGCCGTCGTCGCGGCCTGCGTGGCGATCATTATCCCGGATGCGGTCGGCCAGACAGGTCCGGTGCTTCTGATTGCGCTGGCCTCCGGTGGCATGGTTTTCTTGGTGTGGGTGCTTCGAGGTGCAGGCAAAAAACTGGGCCTCTTCCCGTCGCGCGGCGCGACCGAGGCTGCAGCGTCGGTGAAGAAGCAGCCATATTCATGGATCAGCGCGCTCGATGAGGCGATTGTTATCACGGAGAAAGGCGGCGGCGCAGTAATTGCGAACGACCACTATAGGCAGGTGATGAAAGATGTCGGTGTCGCGACAGAAGTTGAGCGTGTTCTCACCGTAGACCGCCTTCTTGGTGCAAACCCGGGGCTCAGTGCCCCGATTTATCGTTTGTCTCGCGCCGCTAAAGCTGGCGAAACCCGTCATGAGGTGCTGCCGGCAATTGCGATCGGCTCAGAAAGTATTCCGGTTCAGTTTGAGGCGACTGTGTCTCCTCTGGATGGCGAGCGCACGCTCTGGCGTTTGCGTCGGCTGAACAGCATGAACGAAGCGCTTGGTGCTTCCGATGCGCGTGGCCTATTCATTGAGGATGCGCCGCTCGGTTTCTATGTCGCGCGTGCAAACGGCCAGATCACTTATATGAATAGCTGGCTTCGTAACTTCCTCGGTTTGCCGGATGATCTGGGCGATCTTAAAGTCGAAGACGTGCTTCGTCCTGAATCCACCAAAATGTTCCGTCGTGACAAGAAGACGAACCATCCGATCTGGCTCGACCTTCATTTCCGCGCACGTGATGGCGTCGAAACGTTGATGAACACGGCGACGACCTGGAGCGGCAAAGGCGCCGATGCGGTGTCTCGCACGCTCGTTATGGTTCCGGCCTCTGCCAAGACCAGCGCTCAGGAACGCCTCACGGCTGCATCATCCTCCCGTCCTCCGCGCGAGGGGCAGGACCCGATGTTCGATGATGCACCATTCGGTGTGGCACGCCTTGAAGGTGATAGCGTCTCTCAGGCCTGTGTGATTGACGCCAACTCTGCTTTGGTCGAGCTGACAGAGGGCGCAGCCGTACCAGGTGGGCGATTTGCTGACCTGTTTGCCGTCGAAGAGGGCGGCGATGACATCTCCAAACAATTGCTTGCAGCCGTTGATAGTGCTGTTCCGCTAACGCTGAAAGGCGCGGGCGGCAGCTCTGTGAATGTTTATATTCTGCTGGATTCCATCGGCCGTCCGTCGATCGCTTACCTCGTCGATACGACTGAGCAATCTCAGCTGAAGAACCGCTTGGTGCATTCTGAGAAGATGCAGGCTGTTGGTACACTTGCTGGCGGCGTGGCTCACGACTTCAACAACATGCTCACTGCAGTCATGGGCTACACAGATAACCTGCTCGCGCGTCACCCTGTCGGGGACCCGAGCTTTGATGACCTTCAGCAGATTTCAGAGCTCTCGCAGCGCTCGGCCGAGCTTGTGAAGATGCTGCTCGCTTTCTCTCGTCAGCAGACGCTGAAGCGTGAAATGCTCAACGTCTCGAACGTTCTCAACGAGCTGAACTACCTTATTCGTCCTCTGCTGGACGAGCGTGTGAATCTGAGTCTGCGTCATGGCCGCGATCTTCCGATGATCCGTGCAGATAAAGGCCAGCTTGAAAACGCGATCATCAACCTTGCTGTGAATGCGCGCGATGCCATGCTTGAGAATGGCGGCGGTGTTCTAACGATCTCGACCAGCCGTGTGACGGAAGAGCATGGCCACGAGAAGGGCTTCGATTTCGTCGCCGAAGGCGATTACCTCTGCATTGAGATTGCCGATAACGGCACGGGGATTCCGCCTGAAGTGATGGAGAACATTTTCGAGCCGTTCTACACCACGAAGAAAGAGGGTAAAGGCACCGGCCTTGGTCTCTCTACCGTTTACGGCATCGTCAAACAGTCTGACGGCTATATCTGTCCGACGAGTAAGGTGGGCGAAGGAACGAGCTTCTTCATCTACCTGCCTGCGCTCTCTGCGGAAGACGTGGAAAAAGAAATCGGTGCGCAGGAGCAGCCTGAGCAGACGCAAGCTGAAAAAGCACCACGCGATCTTGCTGGCCGTGGCCTGATCATGCTGGTGGAAGACGAAGATGGCGTGCGCAATATTGCTGTCTCGACGCTTCAAGCACGCGGATACGAGGTGATCTCGGCGGCTGACGGTGAAGAGGCGCTCGAGATGATTATCGAGCATCAGGGGCAGATCGACCTGTTAATCTCGGATGTCATCCTGCCGGGCATTGATGGGCCTAGCCTGCTTAAACAGGCGAAGGAATATCTGGGCGATGCGCGGGTCATGTTTATCTCCGGTTATTCCGAAGGTGACCTCACGCGTACACTGGACGAAGAACGCGCTGTGTCCTTCCTGCCGAAGCCGTTCCGCATGGCGAAACTGGCGGAACGCGTGAAGGAAGAGCTCGAAGCCGCTTAATATAGTTGGTTTTGTAAGTGAGAGCCCCCAGATATGGTGGGCTCTCATGTTTATTTGTTTCCCGTTTGTTCTCGTGGAACAAATGTGGTACAAAAATCTCCATAATAACTCTGAGCGGTCTTTCTGCGGAAAAGAGACTCGGTTACTAAGGAGACAAATTAATGGCACAAGCGGCACTTCGGCTCGTGGAAGGTAACGGCGTGGATAAGCAGAAAGCACTCCAGACAGCGCTCACTCAGATTGAGCGTAACTTTGGTAAAGGCTCGGTCATGCGACTGGGCGACAATCAGTCAATGGATATTGAGGCTGTATCCACCGGATCGCTCGGTCTGGATATTGCCCTCGGTATTGGTGGTCTGCCTAAGGGCCGTATCATCGAGGTCTATGGCCCGGAGAGTTCCGGTAAGACGACACTTGCTTTGCATGTGGTAGCGGAAGCTCAGAAGAACGGTGGTGTGTGTGCGTTTGTGGACGCCGAACACGCCCTTGATCCGCAATATGCGGGTAAGCTTGGTGTTGACCTGGACGATCTTCTGGTCTCCCAGCCTGACACGGGCGAGCAGGCGCTCGAGATCGCTGATACGCTGGTACGTTCCGGTGCGATTGACGTTCTCGTCATCGACTCCGTTGCGGCGCTGACGCCGCGTGCCGAGCTTGAAGGTGAGATGGGCGATTCTCTCCCGGGTCTTCAGGCGCGTCTGATGAGCCAGGCGCTGCGTAAACTTACTGGTTCGATTTCCAAGTCTCATTGTATGGTGATCTTCATCAACCAGATCCGTATGAAGATCGGTGTAATGTTCGGTAGCCCAGAGACAACATCCGGCGGCAACGCGCTTAAATTCTATGCGTCTGTTCGTCTGGATATCCGTCGCATTGGCTCGATCAAAGACCGTGATGAAGTCGTTGGTAACCAGACGCGCGTGAAGGTCGTGAAGAACAAGGTTGCGCCTCCGTTCAGGCAGGTCGACTTCGACATCATCTATGGCGAGGGTATCTCCAAAATGGGCGAGCTTCTCGATCTCGGTGTGAAAGCCGATATCGTTGAGAAGTCCGGATCATGGTTCTCCTATGGCGGTGATCGTCTGGGGCAGGGCCGTGAGAATTCCAAGCGCTTCCTTCGGGAAAACCCTGCAGTTGCCCATGAGATTGAAGACAAGATTCGCGCTCAAGCGGGCCTTATCGATGATATGATGCTGTCAGGCGAAGAAGATGATAGCGACGATAGCGCAGTTAACGAATAAGCTTCTCTGATCTCGCGGTTGGCGAAACCCGCGCATATCTATATATCCGAACCAAATGCTGCACCCGCTTGTCGGGTGCAGTGTGCATTTGACCACTCAGGACGGTATTTATGACGAGCGTTTCGGATATTCGATCAGGTTTTCTTTCCTTCTTCGAGAAGAATGGACACGCGGTTCGTCCGTCCGCACCTCTGGTGCCGGACAACGACCCGACACTCCTGTTTGTGAATGCGGGCATGGTGCCGTTCAAGAACATCTTTACGGGCGTTCAAAAGCCATTCGCGCCGCGTGCTGCGACGTCTCAAAAGTGTGTCCGTGCCGGTGGTAAACATAACGACCTCGACAATGTCGGCTACACAGCCCGTCACCACACATTCTTTGAAATGCTGGGCAACTTCTCTTTCGGCGATTACTTCAAAGAGCAGGCGATCAAATATGCCTGGGACGTCGTAACCGGAGAGTTCGGCCTTCCAAAAGAGAAGCTGCTCGTCACGATCTATGCAGAGGATGACGAAGCCCACGCCCTCTGGAAGAAAATTGCGGGCCTGCCGGACGATAAGATCATTCGTATCGCGACGTCTGATAACTTCTGGTCCATGGGCGATAGCGGTCCGTGCGGTCCGTGTTCGGAAATCTTCTATGACCATGGCGATCACATCTGGGGCGGCCCTCCGGGTTCTCCAGAAGAGGACGGTGACCGCTTTATCGAGATCTGGAACCTTGTCTTCATGCAGTTCAATCAGCATGGTGATGGCACACGTGAAAATCTGCCAACGCCAAGCATTGATACGGGCATGGGCCTCGAGCGTATTTCGACCATCCTTCAGGGGGTTCACAACAACTATGATATCGACCTGTTCAAGTCGCTGATCGCGGCTGAGGAAGAGGTCTATAAGCGTAAGGCAACCGGTGATGAGCTCGCGTCATTCCGCGTGATTGCTGACCATTTGCGTTCATCTGCTTTCCTTCTGGCGGACGGCGTCCTGCCGTCTAACGAAGGTCGTGGCTATGTTCTTCGCCGGATTATGCGCCGCGCGATGCGCCATTCCCACATTCTGGGTGCGCAGGAACCTAAAATGCACGAGCTGACCGGTGCGCTGCTGAACGAGATGGGCGAAGCCTATCCGGAGCTCATGCGTGCTGAAGCGTTGATCCGCAATCAGCTTGAGCAGGAAGAAGGCCGCTTCCAGCGAACACTGGGCCGTGGTCTTGCTCTGCTCGACGAAGCAACAACGGGCATGAATGAAGGCGACTCGCTTCCGGGTGAAACGGCCTTCAAACTCTATGACACCTACGGCTTCCCGCTCGACCTGACGCAGGACGTATTGCGTGGGCGCGGTCTGAAGGTCGACTCGGACGGCTTTGAGGATGCGATGGCGAACCAGCGCGCGACAGGCAAAGCCAACTGGAAGGGCTCCGGCGATGCTGGCAGCCTTGAAGTTTGGGCAGAACTTGCTGACCGCCTCGGTCCAACACGCTTTACCGGCTATGCCGCAGCCGAGGGAGAAGGTGAACTGCTCGCTATCGTCAAAGACGCGGAAACGGTAGACAGCGCGTCTGAAGGGGCTCTTGAGCTGGTATTTGATGAAACACCATTCTACGCAGAATCCGGTGGTCAGTCTGGTGACCATGGTGTCGTCAAATTCAAATCCGGGCCCGACTTCACAGTGACTGATGTTCAGAAGCGCGGCGGCGGACTGCATGTTCTCGTCGGCGAGCTGAAATCAGGCAAGGTCTCCGTCGGTGACCGTGCAGTTCAGGCGATCGATAAAGAACGTCGCGCAGCCATCCGTGCAAATCACTCCGCAACGCACCTTTTGCATGCCGCGCTTCGCAATGTACTGGGTACGCACGTGACGCAAAAAGGCTCTCTTGTAGAAGCCGACCGCCTGCGCTTCGACTTCTCTCACGGCCAGCCTCTGTCTCGCGAGGAGCTGAAGGCTGTCGAGGATGAAGTGAATGCTGTCATCAGGCAGAACACGGCTGTTTCCACGGCAGAGAAATCTCCGGATCAGGCGATCAAAGATGGTGCGCTTGCGCTCTTTGGAGAGAAATATGGCGATGTCGTTCGCGTTCTCACTATGGGTGAGGCGCTGAGTGAACCAAAGCATTACTCCATGGAGTTCTGCGGTGGAACGCACGTGGCGCGAACTGGCGACATCGCTTTGTTCACGGTTCTGTCTGAGAGCGGCGTTTCTGCTGGCGTTCGCCGAATCGAGGCGACAACCGCGCAAGCCGCATTCGAGCATCTCCGTGGACAGGTGGAGCTTGGGCAGGCTGCTGCAGATAAACTTAAAGCGCCTCTGACCGAACTCGTGACGCGCGTCACAGCGCTTCAGGACCAGCGTAAAGAGCTTGAGCGTGATCTTTCCGAAGCCAAGCGTCAGCTCGCAATGGCGGGGCCGTCCAGCGGTCCTGCGCAAGGCCCTGAAGAGATCAATGGTATCAAGTTGATGGCTCGCGTTCTGGAAGGCGTTCCGGCAAAAGATCTTCGCGCGCTCATCGATGAAGCCAAGCAGAGCCTTGGTTCAGGTGTTGCGGTCTTCATTGCAGTGAATGACGGCAAAGCGGCGGTAGCCACGGGCGTGACCTCAGATGTCCTTGAGAAGATTTCGGCAGTTGATCTGGTTCGTGTGGCTGCGGGCGCCGTCGGCGGTAAAGGCGGCGGCGGCCGTCCTGATATGGCGCAGGCTGGTGGTCCTGACGGTGACAAAGCTGATGCCGCTCTGGAAGCCGTTCGTGAGACACTCAAAGCCTTATGATTATCCGGCCTTTTAAGGCGGGCGATTTCGACGCGGTTTATAAAATCAATGCCGCGTCGACGCCGGGCGTAAGTGAAGAAACACCAGACGATCTCAAAACGATTGTAGGGCTGGGAACTTGTCTCATTGCCGAAGGTGATGACCGCCGGGTCCTTGGGTTTCTGAACCTCGTTCCGCCGGGCACTAGGGCGTATAAGAGCCCCAATCTTCGCTGGTTTGAGAGATGGCTGGAAGTTAATCCGGTAAAGTTCAATTATGTTGATCGTATTGCTCTTGCGCCGGAGGCGCGTGGGCAGGGCGTCGGGCCTCAGCTTTACAAGGCCGCATTCGAACATTCCGACGGCTGTGATGCGATGGGCTGCGAAGTGAACACTGCGCCGGACAATCCGGGTTCTCACCGTTTTCATCAGCGGCTTGGATTCGCCGAAGTAGGCAGGCAGGCTTTCTCGCCGGAAAAGGCCGTTGCGTATTACGTGTTGAACATGCCGAACGCTTAAAGCGGTGCTTTGCCCGGCTCTAACGGGCCGAACTGGGTTTCAAAAGCGGCACGCATAGCGATATCTGCATCATCCATGCTGACCGGATAGCCAAGATCCACAAGGCTAGTCACGCCAAAGCGCGGGTCACTCACACCGCACGGCGTAATGCCGCCAAAATGGGTGAGGTCTGGTTCTACATTGAAGCTCAGGCCGTGCATGCTTACCCACTTTTTCAATCGAATGCCGAGGGCTGCGATTTTATCCTCGCGAAGATCGCCGCCCGGTTGGGTGCGGTCTACCCAGACGCCAATACGATCGCCGTCACGCGCCTCGCCCCGAATGTTGAAGCCCGCCAAAGTATCGATCACCACGCGCTCCAGGGCGCAGACGAAGGCACGTACATCGCGCTCGCGTTCGCGCAGGTCTAGCATCACGTAAGCAATGCGCTGTCCCGGCCCGTGATAGGTGAACTGGCCGCCGCGCCCTGATTCGAAAACAGGGAAGCGATTCGGGTCCAGAAGGTCGCCCATCTGCGCGCTCGTGCCTGCGGTATAGACTGGAGGGTGCTGCAGAAACCAGATCAGTTCGCGCGCTTCACCGGCGACAATCTTCGCGACACGCGCTTCCATCGCCGAAACGGCGTCTGCGTACGGGACGAGCTCTTCGGAAACAGCCCATTCGATAGGTAAATTTTTCCGCATAGGCACGGCGGTATTAACTCCTTAATTACCCTGTCGCGGGACAATCGGGTTTCACGATAAATGGTGGTCTCTTATGGCGCGTCAACTGGATGCAGTGAAAGTGGAAATATCGGTCATTCTGGGCCGGACCCGTCTGCCGATGCACCAATTACTTAAAATGGGTCGCGGAGCGGTGATACCGCTCGACGTGCGCGAGACGGACGACGTCTGGATTCTGGCAAACGACCATCCGATCGCCAAAGGTGACATCGAAATCGAGGGCGAACGTATGTCCGTTCGGGTCACAGGACCGGCCAGTGCACAGGACTGGAAAGCCGGAACAGGCGGCTGATCTGCACTTTCACCAAACTAATGTGAATTTTGTCAAAAAAAGTCCTTCACAAAGCGGCTCTTTTCGGGTTATTAGCGCCGCTCTGCTAAGGCGTGCGGTCGTGGCGGAATTGGTAGACGCGCAGCGTTGAGGTCGCTGTGGGGCAACCCGTGGAAGTTCGAGTCTTCTCGACCGCACCATTTTTGAGTTTTCGTTGCTGTTAGGGGTGTGCGCCACCTCTAAAGCCTTGAATGGTAATGATAAAATATCAGAATCCATAGTTCTATAACCTCCTTTTCGGTCGTATGTCAGGGGGGAGACAAATGCGAGCTTCAAAACAGCTCTTTTGTCCTGTATCCGGTCAGAACTCCAAAGAATCCAAGGGTTTGATAGAAACTGCAGCGCAGTTCTATACGTTTGGTCAAAGTTCTCAGAACCATCTCGTTTTTCAGCGTTAAACTGGCTGAGCTTTTCTGCAGCGATAGTTTTTCGTGTATGAAGTTCTGCAATTTTCTTCTCGTATGCTTCGATTAATGATGCTTGGCTGGTTTGCATCACCCGTTCAATCATTGCATCCAGATCGCGTTCTGCCTCTTTGAGGGATGTCTGAAGAGCTTTTTTCCTTTCAGTCACATTGGCGACCTCATGATCCCAGATGCGTCTGAACATCGTTCTGGCGATCGCTATGAGCGGCTTTGCCGGACGAAGGGTTTTCAACAGGTCTTCAAACTCGGTTTCAAGTTGTGCTTTAGGAATGGATTTGCCGTAATTTTCGCAGCCCTTGGTCTGGCAACAATAGTAAGCATAAGTCTTAGTCATGCCCTTGCTCCAGCTGCCTCGATACGGAGTGCCGCAAGTGCACAGTACAAAGCCGCGCAGAGGGAAGTCCTCATTGATGTTTTTCCGAGTGGGTGCTCGCGATTTGGCAACTAGCCTGTCTTGTATCTTCTGAAAGGTTTCCAGAGAGATGAGAGGTTCGTGAAGCGCCTTTGTCATCGGTACCCCGAGACTGGGAACTTCATAGTAACCGGCATACAGCGAGTTTCTCAGCTGCTTACTGATATGTTGTTTGTAAATCTTACCAGACTTGCCCTTAGGGTATCGCGGATTGTTATTCAGCGCCCGTCGAAATTCTTCCTGCGTTTCCAGTAGCCCATTTGCAAAATCTTCCAATGCCTGAGCCAGGATAGTCGCGGCAGGCTCGTTTCGAATGATCATGGGGTCGTTGCCTGCCTTGCCCCAGATATAGCCTTGAGGCGCTCCATAGAGCCAAAATCCTTGCATAAGGCGTGCACGTTGCCGATTGCGGGTTTGCTCCTTGTTTGTCTCGCGTTGCAATTCGCTGAAGGAGGCTTTGAAATAATCCATTACCTTTCCCGTTGCGTCCTGTCCAAACTGATGAGACGGGCTCATCAACACGCCGCCGGTCGCCTCCACCTCGTCAGTCAGATGTAAGTGGGCGCGTAAGTCACGAGCTATCCGGCTGATATCATCCACAACGACTGCACATGTGCCTTTGCTGGTCGCTTTCAAAAAGGCCAGCATTTCACTCATGCCAGGTCTGTTGATCGAGGCTCCGGTGATGTCATCAGTGAAGGTTGCAACGACACTCAGGTTCTGGCGTTCACAAAATTCTTTGCAGCGCAGAATTTGCGACGAGATTCCATTACCCTCTTTAGTTTGCTTGTAACTGGAAACACGCGCATAGATCACGGCCATATGCGGCGGCACGATCTTCTGGTCTGTCGGATTATTCTGCATGGGCATATTCTACCATAGCTGAGGGGTTTGGTTCATCAATTTCCTGAAGCTTATCCAGAACTCGTTCATCAAGTATCTGGCTGACAGGATCGAGGCCCAGACCAACCCGGACGATGGACAACATTATGACGCTCAAGATTTCCAGAAACTGTTCGGCTTCATCTTCGGTCAGATCAATGTTGCTCAGATCGTAGCTGTCGAGGTCGGTGGACGGGTCATATCTTGCGGGTGTTGCATCGGTCATTCGACCTTCCTTCCTGCGCAAAGAATTGCGCTTTTCTTCTCCGTAATTGTTTTTATGTTTGGCAATCGTTATTCAAATTTCCGAATTCGTAAAGGAATTAATTCCTATAAATACGAGCGTATTCAGAGACCAGACGGACCAGATCGGGTCTGATCCGTAGCAGGCTGACGGTTGATCCCGTGCTCATTAAAAGCGCGCCCGATGTCCTTGTGATGCTTTGTGCGAAGTTCAGCCTCACGGGCACGGAATTGATCAAGTTTCTGTCCAGCGCCAAAAATGGTTTCGGCTTCTTTCAGGAGGGCATTGCGAGAGTTATCAATCTCGGCATGCGTAGCTTTGGACAGGGGATGTGCTTGTGTTGGAGCTTTCTTTTCAGCAATCGAACGCTCGGGATCATTCAGAACGCGCTGGCGCTCCGCTTTCCGGTGCTGCTCGATTTGAAAGTAGACACCTTCAATGCGTTGATCCACGCGTTCGCGTGCCTCCTGAGACAGTGATTTGTCTGGAATCGGCGGCTTGAGTTCAGGCGCCATATTTTCCCGCTCTAGCCAGATCTTATCGACTTCACGAGCAACCCATTCTGACTTGTTTGCTTTTGTATTGTCACTGAACTGCGCGCGTTCTTTTTTCGCCCATTCATCGATTTTACGGATTGATTGAAACGTCTCAGCTGGGTTCTGGACGCTCTTATAAAACTCTGGATCCACAGCTTCAAAACTGGCTTTGAGATTGCTCCAACTCAGATCGGAACTGATCGCGTCAGACATTGGATTGCCTCCATGTTGGTGAGGTGAATTTGCAATGCGGAAGACCATTCTGGTACAATTGACCTATGACGGAAGAGCCCGACAATTCTGATTTGCGCGCCAGAAATGACAATGTCCGATACGGACGTACCTGGCCCAAATTGTCTCGCGAGGTCATCGAAGCAGACTTGCGCACGATGATAGAGCGTTGGCTCCACCTCGGCGTGCCTTCTGAACGTATCAATGAGATTGTTTTCGGGCTTTCCAAGGATCTTACCTACTATGCGCTGGAGCACGACCCAGTTGATCCGGATCGTGCAATGGAAAGATATGAGCAGGTTTGCAATCAGGCGGGCGTTTTACAGATTCTCGAAAAACATACTCTCGCACACTTCGTAAAATGCCAGGGTGATAAGATCGAACGCGAAGACGCGAACAAGACTCACAGTTAGAGCCGTGCTTGGACTTTGCCCTTATAGCGTTTGGGGCCATAGAGCGGATTAGCATCAGCCCGACTGCGCCAGGGTTCAATCTCATGATATCCCGCGATGTGCAGCCGGAACGCTGGTTTTCCCCTCAGAAACAAGAGACCGTCTTCTGCGCACAACAACTCATCTGGTGTCATCAAAGCTCTTGCCTGCTCCGACAGCGTGCGGGTGACCTGATCTTTGGCGTGGCGACCGATAGAATGCGTTTTGACGCGGATTGAGGTTTGTCCCATCCGCTTTGAATACAGTTCCGCTGTCTTCACAGAACTGATGCCATGAACGACCTGAGCTTCTGACTGAGAAAGAAGCGTATCGAGCGCTTCCTTGCCATAGATCAGGCTCCATTGCTCTAACTCCTGAACGATACACCAGATTCTGATACCAAACTCACGTCCGATGGTCAGAAGGCCCGGCAGACCTTCAATTTTGAAGTTTGTCACCTCATCAAGCAGGAAGGTGACCGGCTTTTTGCCGGGCGCGCGAATAAGCTCGGTCGTCGCGCACCACGAGATCATGCCCATCCACTCAGAAAGCGCGTCTCTCTGCGTCGGGTCGCTGACGGCATAAACAGTGATGTTGCGTTCTTTCATTTCGGAGAACCGAAAATCGGTATGCGACGTTGCTTCAGCAAGGAGGCTACCTGGGCCGTAGGGCTCCAGAACCTGCAAAGCGCCCTCGCGGAAGCTTTCAAACTGCTTACGGTCGCTGTCAGTGAGTTTCCCTAGCAAATCATCTGCAAGGCGTTTGAGTTCACCATTAAGGGCATCACTGTTCTGGGCAATATAGAGCGCGCTTTCCAGCGCCCCCATATCGCTCAGAAGGAGAAGGGTTTTTGTCAGGCTGGCATCCTCTCCTCTCGTGATCAGATAAAGCAGAGCGAACTGAAGAAGCTTGCGTGAACCGCTCCGGAAGAACTTGTTTTCGCCCTCTTGTTTGGGCTCAGGCAGCATCTGTTTCACAAAGCCGCGCAGGTCCGACATCAGATATTTACGCTTGGTGTCGTCGTTCCAGTCATCGATCAGAAGGCTTAGCGGGTTATAGCGGGACGCGATCTGATCAATGCCGGTCATGACGGCAACGGGGTCGAGAATAACGATTTCATTTTTGAGACGCTTCTTGCGCGTTCGGCTCGTGATATGAACGAGGCTTCCCTGTTTCATGTCGGATACGAAGACAGAGCCGCGATGATGCATCAGAACGGGGATAACAAATCCGGTTGTTTTACCTCCACCTGCTGGCGACAGGACAAGGCCATTGGATTCGATTTCGACGAAGACTGGTTCATCAAATGCAAGCCCGACGTAATAACCGTTTTTTCGACGGGATCGTTTGAAGAGTCCTGCTTTCGTGGCATCGCGCGCACTGGCCCATCGCGCTGTGCCTTTCTCGCCCTTTGGTTTACGAACTTTCCAGTGCTGCAAAAGACGGGGTATGACCCGCAGTACAGCGCCTGCCCAGTCTAGCCAGCCCGCCGCCAGAATGAAGGCGGCTATACAAGCCGGGATCTGGAAATCTGGGATGTAAATCAGATGACGGTAATACCAGCCTATCCCTGTGATCACTGTAAGGGCCGTACCCTGCAGGATCAGATTTCTGTTTTCGGGTGCTTTGCTCATAAATACGCTCCATTTCGTTTGAGTTGAATGAAGTGAAGCGTGGCATCGGTAGCCGTAACTCGAGGGCGGTTTAGCGGGGTGCAGAGTGCAAAAAAGCAGCGCGGTGGTGCACCGCGCTGCTTTTTTCAGGGGCTGTCGGATTCAGCCGTTGGTTCTTAAGCGTGTAAGTTGAACTGTTCGGGCTCCATTGGCTCTAAAATAGTCCGGCCACCAGGTCCGCAATTCAGCTTCCGAGCAATATGGCAGAGAATTTGGCGTGATCAGCCCTTCTGTCAGCAAGAAATCAACGGCGGAGCCATCCAACGGGTCTGGGCGAACAAATGTGTATCGCTGTTGTTGCTCAAAGGTTTCAAATGTAGGCATGTCGCCTGCGACGGCACAAAACCGCGCGGTTTCTGTATTCTGAATACCATCAGTGAACACCACGAGCCTCCGGTCTGGACCCTGAAATCCGGAATATCGGGAAATCGCCTGTAGCTGTTCAAGGATGGGACTATCCACGGCTTGCATATCCGGATCGTGCGAACTGGAAATCAACTCATGCACAATGCCTTCGAAATGCGCAGTCGCATCGTCATAGATGCGCGATAGCATAGGTGCAGGCTTGTCTGGACCACCGAAGGCGTCCTGCTCTGCAGGTGTGCTTGCCGGCTTACAGAATTCAAATGCGGGTCTCGCAATTGATCCTGCTACACTGCGCCCAGTCGAGAAAACTGAAAACCGCGTATTTGGCGGAGCTGCTTCCCAGGCATTCATAAATGCGGTCTGGAAATCCCGAAACTGAGGGCTGCTAAGACCCGGCGTGACGGAATTATCAATGAAAATTGCCGTCTCTGATTGTCCGTTTTGCGCGTAGCAGAAAGCTTCGTCCATTTGAGGAATGCTCATCATATGTGAGACCCCAGTCGCGAGGCCAGTCAACGCTACGACTGGCAATGCCACCAACATTGCCAGCTTCATGATACGATTGGATTTTCCGGCGCGGCGACGCGTTGAACGCTTCTTTGGCATTTCGAGGTTCCTTTACTTATCCGACACAACATCGAGATCTGGCGCTGAGGCCAGAAATTCTGTGCGAGCCAACTCTATCTTTGCGAGCGCGTCGCCGAGGGCGTTCAAGAGTTTCGCCATGTCAGATTGGAGTTTGTTCACCTCAGATTGCGAGGTTTGTGTTTCGAAAGACGACAGGACGTCTGGTGAAATGCTCAGGGTATTGAACATTCTCTCGTCAAAAGACACGCTTACCGGTGCTGCTGAGCGTTTTACGCGATGGATCATCGAAGAATGCTGATGTGCAAATACTTGTAGCCTTGCACGAGCATCCTCAATGGAAGTGTTGTGGCGTTCGACGGTGTCAGTAAGGTGGAGCAATGACTTTGTGCGCGTGCTAATAGCCTTTTTGGCAAGCTTCAAATCGTCCTCTGCAGATTCAAGTGCATCTTCCACGATTTCGCTCATGCTGTCGGCCAGCGCATCCAGAGCTATCATTCCGTCTTCATTTATCAGTGTTTCTGCATGACGCCGGGCACTGGACAGTCCTGGCACGGGATCAGAAAGTCCTGAATACCCTTTCCAGATAGCAAGAATGGATGAAACTGCTCCGATAACGATGATGATGACAGCAATGCCGTCATTGAAGGTGCTCATGAAGCCAATCTCATCGAAGCTGAAAATGTGCTCGTGCGATCCGAGCGATCGTACCCGAGCGGCGCAGAAGACAAGAATGGCAAGGACACTCAGAACGATTGAATATCCAACACGGGCAATTAGCCGAGTACGCTTGTCCTGTGGCTCAGGATTCGGAGCGCCGAGCTTGTAGTTCACGTATCTCAGGCAGAAAAATCCGCCGACAATGCCAACAATCACATTAACGGAAGCGAAGATCAGCCCATAGCCAATCCCAGCCATGACATCCATTTTTCCCTCGGAAATCATCATCATCGAGGTCATGCCGCCTTCCAACAGCATAAACACCATAGCAACCAAAATAGTGTCGAGAGGGTCGGGCAGTTTGGCGGGCCGAGCAGCGTTATGCGACCATTGTAAAAAGCGCAAATACTCTGCGCGCTTGCTGCGCCATTGGACGAACCGGTCAACAGTAGGAGTGAGCTTTTCAAGACCGTTTTCGAGATATTTGAAATACGGTTCCAGTTGTGCGTTACGTAGCCCGAGATCAGCGTCGTTTTCACCAAGAGAGAATTCATGAATTTGAGCGTCAATATCGCATTTTTGGGCACGAAGTTCGGTGATAAGGCTGGCCTGATAAGCCTCTACAGATGACGTATCTGCAGGGGGCGTGGTTGCAAAAGGATTGTTCATGATGGTCCTCTTTTTTCGATCCGAGGACATTTTGTACGGTCTGAAAGTGAGTGCGGGCGCTTTGGTGATTTTGGACTTATCAGTACGAGCAACACGTAAAACCGCCACCAAAATTACTCAGCACAAGGAGCAATATTAACTGTACGTTAACCACGATAAGCCTATAATTGCAGTATTGTGGGTGATTGTAATTATTCGAAATACTGGATTTTTGGGACAGGCGGGGCTAAGGGGCGCGGCTTCGTCAATTGTGCCCACGGTATAATTGACGGCGGGGGTATAGCCCCGCGCAAAATCCGGTGGACACGCGCATGAATGTCTTCACCGATGATAACAATGGCGCAGACATAAGCCGCACGGAACTTGCCAGAAAATCAATCGAAGAAGCAGGCGGAGCCGCTATGGGCGCTGAAGCTCAGTTCGCCTCACGCTCTAAATCCGAACGCGCACGCATCTCAGAGCAGCGCCAGCGTGAGAATATGACCGCGCTTCAAATACTCATGCTGAATTCGGAATACCGCGAGCGCTACGAAGCGACCGCAGAGCGCTTAAACACTATCCAAGAAGACCTCGATGACGCCCTCACAGAAAACGCGGAAGCTCTGGAGCGTTTGCGAGAGAACGCTGTAAGATCAGCCAGCGGCGATCTCGTCTTCCAAACCAGCACCGGCGATCTGGTCTATGCTGACGGGAGCGAAGCTGACGCATCCGAGATCGATATCCGCGAGCGTGAGATGGAGAGCGTTTCAAGTTGGGAAGAATACCAAAGCGCGCGCAACAGAGCCGCAGAGCTTTCGAATATCCAGTCTGATATTCTAGACCCGATGCATTCCCAAATGAATGATCAGGACGCACCGCCAAGCATGGAAGACCTGGAAAAGTTTGAAAGCGAATTGAATAGCGCGCATGATGTACTATCGCGCGCAGAAGCCGACAGCGTGCCCGAACCAGCCATTAACAGCGTTGTCTCTTCACTAAGTTTGAGCTCCATTCCGTCGCTCTAATCGTTTGGGCAAACACTAACTGACGCAGCGTATATCACTGAATTCGCATTTGCGTCTGGATAAGTTGCCAAGGCCTCGTTGATCAAGTCAGGCCCATTTCCAGCAAAAAACCAAGAAACAATACAACCCGCTTGATCGGTGTTGCGAGCTGCCAAGGCTTGAGCTGTGGCACTCACAGCCCCGTGTATCCATGCGCTTTGTTCTCCGGCTGGTAACTCCAGAATGTGTGATGAGAGCAGCTCTCTTGGCGGGATTGTGCCAATCCCAGAATGAACCAATGAGGCGTTTCCGTCCGCTTCCGCACTGCCAATCACAGCCAGCACCAAAAGCGCGCATACTAGCGTATGTCTCTGTTTCATAAAGG
>DDIN01000005.1:73263-271606 GCA_002338565.1 Hyphomonadaceae bacterium UBA1849 | reverse complement strand
CTACAATGTCAAATAGCTGGACAACTAAACCAAATCGCTTCAGCGTCCTTCCGAAACTCACACAACCAGCTGGCCAGTTCGTCTCGGCGAGGAGCGGGATATATGCCCCTCAATCCATCCAGTCAACCACTCTTTTGAAGCCTTTTTCAATTTTTTCTGCGGAGCAGAAAACCTCAAATTCAGGCGTCAAAAACACTCAGAGCGAAACGTTTGATTTGTTTCGCACCCGAGAGCGCTTCGACTGGAGAAGAGGATCGTTGATACTCTCCTCAATCTCCGCAGTCAACCATCTTTTTCTCTTTTTACCAGAAGAACGGTTAGTCCGTTTACCCAGCGAAAGTGACAAAGAAACTCCCGTGTCGGCCTCAATAAGTGACCGGCGCGTTCGCGTCGTTGACTGAAGAAGGGGCGCTTATAAGCCTCGTACTTCTGACTCGGCAAGGGCTTTTTTGCATGAAAATGCGTTTTCTTTTCCACAGCTGTAGAGGCCGTGTGGATAAACCCTGATAGCGGGGAATTTGCGGGCCAGACGCATAGCGCCCTGCCCGCAATCTGATAAATCAGCCGGCCACAATATACTGCTTCATCGCTTCGGCTTCGGCTTCAGCCACGGAAATCTTCTGTTTCACGAGATCTCCGATTGAAACGATTCCGACAAGCTTATCGCCATCCATAACCGGAAGGTGGCGAATCCTACGGTCGGTCATGCGCTCCAGGCCATCTTCAATAGATGTATCCGGGCTTGCCGTGATGACATTACGAGTCATCACATCGGCAACGGTTAGCTGCAGCGCATCTGCGCCCTTCTCTGCGATAAGCCTTACAATATCCCGTTCGGACAACATGCCGACGAGTTTACCCGACGCATTCACGGCAACAGCGGCACCGATTCTCTTGGAATCAAGAATGCGCGCAGCTTCCTGCAAATCCATGCGCGGATCGAGCGCAACAATATCGCGACCTTTGTCGTTGAGAATGTTGAAAAGTTTCATATCCAAGTCTCCTTCCCTGACGGCCTCTTTCGGGCCCTCTAGTAAGGAGAGTGCGCCTAAACGCGTTTTCAGGCAAGCCACGCGGGAATCAGGAGGCAAGCCCGGGTCCCGCGTACTGGTATTCATCACTCTATATACAGAGCGTGATGCCAAGCTATATATATAGAGAGCGTGATGCCAAGCTGATTTTGAGGTTCGCTAAGCAGCAGAGTCCCGCAGCATTTTTGCGATCTCGTCTTTCAGCTTCATACGCTGCTTTCGCATGTCTTCTTCTGCAAGATCGCTAACCGGCTCCACCTTCGTTTCAGCCCGATGAATATCGCGATTGATATCGTGATACGCGTCAGCCAGTTTTGCAAAGTGAGCATCACTGGTTTTGAGCTTGTGGATCAGGTCTGCAGCCTCAGGAAATTCTTCAGTCAGTTCGTGTGGTGTATGGCTCATGAAAAGCTCCCTTAATTATCCTTATAATTATTGGGAGTTTTATTGAGCCGCACCATTGGTCAAAAACGCGCAGGCCGCATAATGAGTAAGTCAGGTTCGGCGCCTGCGAGATGCGTCCCGCAATGAAACACCCTCGAAATTTCTTAACGATAACTGATGCTTCGGAACGCAGTTTCACACGTATCTTAACTTAAAATCCGTCTTTTCCCCGTAGAAGCGATATTGAACAGGATTATCGCACGTCGAGACGGGGTGGCTTGCGGGCTGCAGATTCATCTGCACTACGCCTCCCCCCGCGAATGGGGATTAAGTATGAAGTACAGCGCAAAGACACTCTCTGCTGGCATGATCGCAATTGCTGCGACCGGCTTCAGCATGACGTCCGCTGCACATGGACAGGCAGCACAGTTCTCCGGTCAGTTCGAAGTGCCTTATGGCATGGGGCTGGGTCTGGCTGAGACGCCTTATGATCCGACTACTCGCGATTCCGCCGGAAACCGGCTCGTCATCGACGGACGCATCATCAATTCCAGCTCATACTCAACACTGGGCACCGGCATGAACACGCCCTGGGGCGCGACCTCAGGTTCCGGCATGCTGGGCTACAACATGGCTATCGGTAACCAGCTGAACGTCATCACGAACGGCAATAACAACACGATCATTATCGACAGCACACAAATCAATAATGGCAACCAGACCGCTATTCTGAACGGAGAGCAGGCTAACAATGAGTAACTTTGTGAAATCGCAGAAGCGTAACGCCACCAAGTTCGTCGCTCTCGCTACGGTCGGCGCTCTCGCGCTCGCCGGTTGTGTCAGCCCGGTAGCAGGCCCACGCGGTAACTATACTGCGCCGATTGGCAACGCACCGGTGACAACGAACCCGACACCGTATTCCACGGCTCTGAACTGTCTTGCGAACTATGCATCCGTCAACAATCTGCGCGCGCCGCGCGTCGCCGTTGGCCGTATCCTCGACTATACAGGCAAAGCCGACCTTGAAGGTGGCCGCCGCGTCACTCAGGGCGCGTCTCTCATGGCGATCTCTGCTTTCGCGAAAGCCGGCGTCAGCCTTGTCGAGCGTTTCGATACATCTGTATCCGAGCTTGAGCTCACTTATACAAATAACCGTCTCATCAGCGACGATGGTGCGAACTTCCGCGAGATTCACGCAGGCTCAATTCCGGGGTCTGACTATTATCTCGTCGGCGGCATCACCGAGATGAACTACAATATCCGTTCATTCGGCCTCGAAGCTTATGCAGGCGATCAGGACATTGAAGACCTGAACGGCACATTCACGAACCGCATGTTCGTGATCAATGTCGGTCTCGATCTTCGCCTCGTCAACACACAGTCTCTCGAAGTTGTTGATGTCATCTCTTATCAGAAACAGATCATCGGCCGTGAAATCTCTGCAGGCGTGTTCGACTTCCTGAACGGCAACGTGTTTGACGTCGGTCTGGGCGAACGTGCTCAGGAACCAATCCAGCTGGCTATCCGCTCTGTGGTAGAACGTGCGGTCGTTGAAATGACAGCGACACTCTACGGCATTCCGGGACCAGATGCGTGCATTGGCGGCGATATGGTCACAACGACTGGCGCGTCTGGCGGCTTTACGCTGGTTCCACCAAGCATTGGCACGAACAACGCCTCTACGCGTGACGACGATGCGCGCTGGAACGAAAACCGTGACCGCGCCCTGCGCACAGCACTTCGTGGTCGCCAATAGGCGGCCACCGGCTTTACGGGCTCTGACTTAAAACACCTGAAGGAGCGCACATATGCGCCAGATCACGACCAGACTTCTGACAGGCACCGCGCTGATGGCCCTCGCCTCAGCGCCGGCATTCGCACAGGAAGTATTTCCAGATCCAGCGCCTGGCGCGGACGTGGTGGTGATTGATCAGGTCATTCTCGGCAACGTCTTTGCTGATATGAATGTCGTCATTGCAGACACAGAGCCGAATGCCTCGGCTTCTGCGATTGCGACGGGTAATATCTCGACAGCTGAATCTATCGACAACGACATTGATTTCGATGGCGTCCAGCAACAGGACGGCACCGTGTCCGCGTCTACCTCCCTCACCGGGGGTTCGGTCTATGGCGGCGGCAATGGCGCGAGCAGCGAAACGACCGCTTACGGCAACTCTGCGACGACTTCGACCTCAAATGGCTCGACGTTTCATTACATCACGCAGACCAGCAATAATGACGTGAGCGCCGACTCCACGACGAACCTTCTGGTCGTTGATGGCGTCTCCGCAAACACCACGGCGGCAGCGAACGTTTCACAGAATCACAATGTGAACGGTGAGAATCGCGGTTTTCAGACCCAGACCGGCAATGCCAACGTGTCTGCCACGACAACCGGCACATTAGATACGGTAACAGATTTCGCCGCGCTCGGCTCTGTTGCGACGGGCAACTCACATCTTGCGACCGGCAGCACGACAACAAGCTATACCGGCGCAGTTCAGACGATGGCTGACGGCACATCGGTTTCAGCTCAGGCTGACGCGACTGTGGCCTACGCCAACAATGTTGCTGCTTCAGCCAGCGCTGCTGGTAACAGCACCGAAGTAGACAATGAGTGGGGCTTTGCAACGCTCGGCCGCGATGGCTCGGAAGTCTTCCAGTATAACGGTGCTGCAGTCGACGCTGACTCAGCCGTCACGCTCACCAACTGGACAGGCCCTTCAGGTTCTACGTCTTATGGCGTCGGCAACTCTGCGCTCATTTCCAATATCGGATCTGATACCGGCCTCTATGCCGTCCAGAACAATCAGGGCCAGGTCTCTGCAACAGCCAGCTTCAATGGCGGCGTATCGCCGGATGGCAGCGTCGGCTATGCGAGCGCGACCGCAATTGGTAACGCAGCAACGGCAGCCCTTTGCCGGACCTGCGGACCTGACACGACACTTTATGGCAGCACGCAGCAGCGCAATGATGGCAACATCGTCGCCAGCGGCACAGTGAATTCCGGCCTTGGCGGTTATGCGTCTGGCGCAGCCAATGCGATCGGGAATTCGTCGACCTATCAGTCGACTGCTGCGAACCAGTAATCTCTGAATATAAAAAAGCGCCCGTTGAGGCGTTGGGTGAAGAAACGCTCCGGGCCATTGGTTCGGGGCGTTTTTCTTTGGCCCCCGCCCTCTCGCAAGTACATACGAAAAAAGCCTCCGGTCCGAGGCCGAAGGCTTTCAAAAATTCGTTCTATCTGCGGTTGACGTTACTCGCCGAGGTACTGACCGACACCACCATCAAGTGTGATAGACGTCTGTGGCAGCGGGCGCTGCACCATAACTTCACGTTCGACCGTCTCATAACGTGTCTGGATTTGCGGCTCGCAAATCTCACGCTGGACGCGTGTCTGAACCACTTTAATACCAGGACCATAGCGACGCAGAAGCGAACGTTCGTTACAATTACGCTGTGGAACCTGCGGCGCGCACATCAGACCTTCAAGCGGGCTGTGCACGAGCGCTTCACCAGGCGCACAGCTAAAGCCGGACGCGTGTTGGAAGCTGGCCTGTCCATCAATGACTTCGCCGATCATGACCTGCATGCTCGTACCCGCCATACAGCGATAAAGCTCACCAGTGTATTCAGATGGCACAAGTTCAGTATCATCTACGCGCGATGCCGGATGCGGCGTGCCCGTAGCATCAATACATGTCGCCTGAATAGCTGCAGTTGCCATTTCGAAGATAACGCGCGGCGCGCAGATCTCTTCTTCAACTGCGATCTGCTCTTCAACGGTTTCAACGACTTGCTGTGATCCGGCAACGTTCAGGCTGAGCGTTGTTTGCGGAATTGGATCCGCCATCGGAATGTAGCTACCGTTTGCGTAGAAGGTCGTCCGAGAGTCGCGATTTGAAACATAGCCGCTCTGAGAATAGCTGCCTGAGCCCTCATAAACGTACTCTGTACCCGTGCGCGCAGAGCCCGGCGTATAAACAATGTTCGGGCTCGGAATCGAAATGCCCGGCGGCGTGATGTTGTGCGACCCGCCATTACAGCAGTCTGGCGGCGGCGTGCAGCAATCGCTCTGCGCAAAAGCTGGTGTTGCCAGCGTCAGCGCTGCGAGCGCACTACCCGTCGCCAATGTGTGTCGCCATGATACATGCATGCGGCGTCTCCCTGAAAAGTCGTCTGGAAAGGCACATAAATCGTGCTTTCTTCCCCCACGACGCGAAGCTTGCACCGTTTTTATACCCCTCACCCATGGATAAACCGTTTACGGGTTGGCCCAGACTTTGCCTTTCCAGATCAGAAATCATGAACTCGAAGCCAAAGAGACACACATAATGCTAGATCGGGCAGCTCATCCTCACACGCGTGCAATTATTGATGCGTGGCGACGCCTATCCTCGAATGCGGACCAGAACACTGCTGATCCGAAAATCGAAGACTTTCCGAATCTTCTCGGCAGCCTTTTCGTTCTGCGTCATTCGGAAGATGGCATCTGGACGTTCGCGAATGCCGGTAAGGACATTCACAATGTCATCGGCCGCGAACTTCTCGACCATGACTTCCTGAAGCTCTGGCGTGGGCGCGATATGTCTCTGGTTGGCGCGCAGCTGGATGCCGTTCGTTACGGCTCTGCACCGGGCATCATCCGTGGCCGCGCCGAAACTCTTTCAGGTCAGGTTGTCGAGATCGAAATTGCATTGGCTCCGCTTCGCTCACCGACCACGAATGCAGACCGTATTCTCGGCCTTTATCAAATGCTTGGCGGCGAAGGTCTTCTCGCCGGCCGTCCGATCTGGCGCCACAGTGTTGGCGCTATCTTCCCGCCGGAAGCCCCGCGGGAAGAACCTCAGCTCCGCCTCGTTGCAAGCAACGAGTAGACGCTCACTTATGCGGGGGACACTACCGGCCGGCCTTTAACAGGTCGGCCGTTTTTTCTGCAATCATGATGGTTGGCGCGTTTGTATTGCCGCCAATCAGCGTCGGCATGACAGACGCATCCACCACGCGAAGCCCGTCAACGCCGCGAACACGCAGTTGATCATCCAGAGGCGCAGCATCGTCAGCACCCATGCGGACCGTGCCGACCGGATGATAGATCGTCTCGGCGTTTGCACGAATGAAGTCATCGATATCGGCATCTGATTCCGGCGCTTTGGCAGGCAGAACTTCCGACGCGCGGTACTCATCAAACGCAGCCTGATAGGCGATCTCACGGCTCATCTTCACAGACTCGCGCATGACACGCATGTCTTCCTGACTATCCAGATAGTTTGCATCGATCAGCGGGTCTGCAAACGGGTCTGCCGAAGTCAGTCCGACTGTACCGCGGCTCTCCGGACGCAACTGGCAGGCATGAATGGTGAAGCCATCATAATCTGCATCGCCCTTACCGTGGTCGATCATAGCCGCGTTCACAAAGTGCAGCTGGATGTCCGGGCGATCCAAGCCTTCGCGGGATTTAAGGAAGCCGCCAGCCTGCAAGAAGTTATCGCGGCCCGGCCCCTGCTTACGAAGCATATAGTTCAGACCGACGAACAGCTTTTTGATACCCGACTGCTTGCTATACGCCGTGATCTTCTGCGAGCATTTATAGACCATAGAGATGTCGAGGTGGTCCTGCAGGTTCGCACCGACGCCCGGCAGATCAGCCTTCACGTCGATACCCTGCGCGCGCAGATCATCCGCCTTGCCGAGGCCTGAGAGCTGGAGAATCTGCGGAGACTGTACCGCACCGGCACAAACCAGAACTTCCGCATCGGCGTAGACCTGTTCCGGCACACCGCGCTTGCCTGCCACGTACTCGACGCCGATCGCCTTTCCGTTCTCTACCAGCACTTTGGTGACGCGGCCCGTAGAGATAACCGTCAGGTTCGGACGCTCAAGCGCGGGACGCAGATACGCGAAACTCGCGCTCCAGCGTTCACCGTCATGAATTGTCAGTTGATACGGGCCAACACCTTCCTGCTGCGCGCCGTTAAAGTCAGGCGTATACGGGTAGCCGGACGACTTACCCGCTTCGATAAAGGCTTCATAAAGCGGCTCGCTGGCAGCGCTGGTAGAGACCTGAAGCGGTCCCTCGCCGCCATGGAATTCGTCTGCGCCCTTATCCAGTGTCTCGGATTTTTTGAAGTATGGCAGGACATCATCATAGCCCCAGCCACTCAGCCCCATCTGACGCCATTGATCATAATCACCGGCATGGCCGCGAATATAGATCATCCCGTTGATCGAGGATGACCCGCCCCAGCCTTTGCCGCGCGGCCACCAGAGCTTGCGATTGTTCAGATGCTTTTGTGGTGCGGTCCAGAAGCCCCAGTTATAATCGTTCTGGTCACCGATCAGATTGCCAACACCCGCTGGCATACGAACCAGCAATGAATCGTCTTTTTTACCCGCTTCGATCAGCGCGACCCGGATATTCGGGTCTTCGGTCAGGCGCCCTGCCAGCGTGCAACCGGCGCTACCCGCGCCCACGATGATATAGTCATATCCCGCATTTGACTGAGCCATCTGCGTCTCTCTCCCTCATAATATTTTTCTCGATGGTAAGGCATTTCTTAGGACCAGCAAGCTAAACTGACGCGGGAGTCATCTTTTTTTAACCTTGGTGGGAAGGGTTACCTAACGGCATGACGCAGGACATAATCCTCTCTCCGCCCGGCTCTGCTGTGACGGTTCGAAAGCGTGATCGCCGCCTGAATGCGCGCGTAAAACTTCGCATACCGGTTAAGTTCATAACGGCCTCGGATGTCGAGGGTCACGGTATGACCGTGAACGTCTCAACGAGTGGCGTCCACTTTCAGACGGAGACCCGTTTGCGCCACGGCGACCAGCTCGTCTGCTATTTCAAATTTCTCGGCCGGTTTGATGGTCAGGTCGCTCGCGTCAGTGGCGATAATGTCGCCTTCGCGTTTGATATCTCCGAAGCCAAGCGAGATCGAATGGCTGACCAGATAACCTGGTTGATCAATAAGGATCGCCTCGGTCTGGAAGAAGAACGCGTGGCCGAGCGCGTCGCCGCATCGGGCGATCTTACGGTCACTTGCGAAGACGGGCGCACCCTCTCCTGCAATGTCATGGATATGTCGCTGACGGGTGTGGCCGTCAAAACAAAAGACGAGCGCCCATTCATTGGCGAAAGCGTCACGTGCGGCATCCGTAAAGGCACAGTTGCGCGCTGGCTTGATGGCGGCTTTGCCGTCGAATTCACGCTATAGCGCAATAAAAAAAGGCGAGCCGAAGCCCGCCTTTTCAAAACCGTTTCCGGAAAGCTTATTTGCCGAACAGGCCTTCAACAGCTGCGCGCTCTTCACGGAGCTCAGCTTCTGTCGCGTCCATTTTCGCACGGGAGAACTCGTTGATTTCGAGGCCCTGAACGATTTCGTATTTGCCGTCTTTGCATGTGCAAGGGTAGCCGTAGATGATGCCTGGCTCGATGCCGTAAGAACCATCGGACGGAACAGCCATAGATACCCACTCGCCGTCTTGTGTGCCGAGAGCCCAGTCACGCATATGGTCGATGGCAGCAGATGCCGCAGACGCAGCAGAAGACGCGCCGCGAGCTTTAATGATCGCCGCACCACGTTGCTGAACGTCTGGAATGAACGTGTCTGTGTACCATGCTTCGTCAACCATCGGCTTCGCAGCGTCGCCTTTGACTGTGCAGTGGTGGATGTCCGGATACTGCGTAGAAGAGTGGTTGCCCCAGATGATCATGTTTTTGATATCTGTGTTGTGCGTACCGGTCTTCTCAGCCAGCTGGCTCATAGCACGGTTATGGTCGAGGCGAACCATTGCGTGGAAGCAGCCCGGGTCGAGGTCTGGTGCGTTCTGCTGAGCGATCAGCGCGTTTGTGTTCGCAGGGTTACCGACAACGAGAACCTTCACGTCACGGCTAGCGTGATCATTGAGGGCTTTACCTTGCGGGCCAAAGATACCGCCGTTTGCTTCAAGCAGATCTTTACGCTCCATGCCTGCTTTACGTGGCATAGCGCCTACGAGCAGAGCGTAGTCAGCGTCTTTGAAAGCAACGTTTGGATCGTCAGTTGGAACGATGCCCGCGAGTGTCGGGAATGCGCAGTCGTTCAGCTCCATGCAAACGCCTTCGAGCGCGCCGAGTGCTGGCGTGATCTCGAGGAGCTGAAGGATAACCGGCTGGTCCGGGCCAAGCATTGCACCTGAAGCAATACGGAAAAGAAGCGCGTAGCCGATCTGGCCCGCTGCACCTGTAATCGCAACGCGAACTGGTTCTTTCATGAGATATCCTCTCTAGCTCATTCTGTGGAAACGTTCTGTGCGACGGGCTTATAAGCCTGAATTGAAAGAGTCGATAGTCCTCACGAGCGCGCGCGCGAAATTTCACCTCACACGCGACAAAAGTTGAAGGAATATGGAAGAAAAAGCCCCGCCAGTGACTGACGGGGCTCTTACGATTTACTCTTCGCCGACCAGATAGGTGTCGAGGAAACTTACAAAAGCCTCCGAGGCGGTGATCCGGTTTTCCCGTTTCGAGAAGCCATGCCCCTCATCCGGGAAGATCACGTATTCCACCGGAACGCCGTTTTCACGGACGGCTTCAACAATCTCGTCGCTTTCGACCTGAAGAACGCGCGGATCGTTTGCGCCCTGCACCACCAGAAGCGGTACCTGAATATTCTCCGCATGGAAGAGCGGAGAAATTGCGCGGTGACGTTCGCCGTCGGTCGCAGGATCACCCATCTCGTCGTAGAGCGCCTCGCGGAAGCTTTCCCACCAAGGCGGGATGCTTTCCAGTGTGCGGACCCAATTCATGACGCCGAAAATGTTCACGCCGACTTTGAAGACATCAGGTTCGAACGCGAGCGCCGCGCCAACCATATAGCCGCCGTAAGAGCCGCCAATAATGCCGATCTGATCCGGGTTCACCCAGTCTTGTTCGGCAAGCCAGCGCTCACCATAGACGATGTCCTGAAGGTCGACTTCACCATGGCGACGGTCATCCATGTGATAGAAGGTTTTGCCGTAACCGGATGAGCCGCGATTGTTCGCGCCCAGAACGGCATAGCCATGGTTCACCAGATGCTGGATGGTCGCAGAATAGCCTGCGCGTGTCTGTCCGCCTGGTCCGCCATGCACCCAGACGAGTGCCGGAACCGGATTTTCTGCTGACGCGCCATGCGGCACATAGAGGATGCTTGGAATTTCCAGGCCGTCAAAGCTCGGATAGCGCACGATCTGTGCGTCTACGAGAACTTCTTCGTCGATGGCAGGGTTCAGCGTGTTGGTCAGTTGCTCAGCCTCGCCGGTCTCAAGATCGACAACCATGAGATTGTTAGGAGACGTGTCACGGCTCAGCATGAAGGCGATCTTTGTCTCATCCTGATTAAACCGAACGCCGCCAATCTGCCCTTGAGGAATATCGAGGCCCGGGAAGTCGACATCACCGATTGCCGTGATTTCCACTTCAGTGCGGCCATCAGCATTCACGCCATGCACGCGATAATCACCTGACGGCGAGAAGCTCACATAAGAAACGTCCCAGTCGGCGCTGAGGAGTTCGGTTTTCTCGCCTGACTCGATGCCGTACTCCCAAGCCTGATTGAACTCACCGAATTCGTTTGTCGCATAGACCAGAGCGGAATTATCCGGCGTAAAGCCGTACACACCATAGGCAATATTGCCCTCATGCTCGGTCACAAGCGTCATTTCGCCGGTGGCAACTTCATACAGGAAGACATCGGAATCAGCTGCTGTCCGCTCACGCCCCAGCGCAATGTAGGCGCCATCAGAGGACACCTCGGCCGGGCTGTAGCCATCATTGTTCTCTAGGATCATTTCGCGTGAATAGTCTTCTGCGCTATAGGCGTAGACGTCGAAGAAGCGCGGATCACGCTCATTGGTGATGACATAGAATGTACTGCCATCATCGCTCCAGCCCATAAAGCCGGCTTTGGTATTCTCAGCCGGCGTCAGATCCGTAACAGTGCCATCAAGCTCGCGAACAAAGACGTGGTTCAGCTCGTCGCCGCCATTATCTGCGTTGTAGAGAATGCGTTCGTCATTCGGGAAGAACGAGTCGACATAAATAGAATCGACCGTGCTATCCGTCAGCGCGACCTGCTCGCCCGTTTCGATATCGATTGTGTAGGCATTGTAGATGCCCGTCTCATCGGAGCTGATCAGGACTTTCGAACCATCCGGCGAAAATGCGAAACCGCTTGGCGATGTATTGCCGAGCGAAACCGTATCAAAGAACGCGGCCGCATCGTATTCAGGCAGTGCGGTTGCCGTTGTTTCCACCGCTTCGGCTGCACTTGTGTCGGTTGCAGGTTCGGTCGTTGTTGGCCCGCACGCCGCCAACAGCCCCAGAATGCTCACGCTTGCGAGCGCTGTCTTGAAAGTCATCTACCTTCTCCATTTCCCTGTCAGCGAGGCTATGCTGGCAAATTCGCCATGGCAAACCCTGTTTAGAAGAAAGCGGGGCCGAGCCTGAATCTCAGGCAGAGCGGCTATGGACGCCGGATTTTTGCAGGCTGAAGAATGTGATGTCCGAGGATCAAGCCGCCTATATCATGCTGTCGCAGGCCGCCGCCCGGCAAATCATCATCGTCATCATCATAAGGCAGCCGCATCACGGCAACGCCCATGGTGACGGACGCAATGGTGATCGTCATCAGGAAGATAAGTGCAAACGCCGCCATCCATTTCACATCGGATGACATGATCAGCGTCCGAAGGCTCGCAACATCCAGCGCGAAAATCACGAGCACACCGGCAAGCGCGATGACGAAGCCGAGCAAGGCGTGGAAGATCAGGAACTTAACGAGCTTGGGCATGAGCTCACCTTTCGGCGAACACAGTATCACGGTCTGCGCTAGCCCTCACTGGCGCAGATTGCCTCGGGTAAATCAGTCGGCCTTTGGACGGAAGGCGAGCATCACATTGCCTGCCCCTGCCCCGAACAGGCCATAGCCCGAATTCATAATAAGGAGCCCGTTGGTTGCGATGATGGAGGCATTATCAATAGCTGCGCCGTGCGCGTCGACGCCATTCACAGTCTCGAACTCGCGCGCCGTCCGGTACTGCCAGACTAACTCCCCGGTTTCGCGGTTCAGCACATAGAGAATGCCATCAAGACCACCCGTCACGACATAATCACCAATGACAGACGGTGCACCGGACAGGCCGTAAGCCATGGCACAGCGCGGTGTGAACACCCGATCATCTTCTGTACATGTCGCCTCGACATGGAAGGCCCAGTCAATCCCGCCGGTTTCGAGGTTCACCGCATAAATCCCTGGCTTGATGTCATCTGGCACCGTCTGATCCGGCAGGTCACGACCCGGAAAAGAGATTGGCGCGTAAACGTGGGTTTCGTCGGCCGCTATGCCCCAATGAATACCGCCACTTGGCCCGCCCGTGCCAATATCGCGACGCCAGACCACCTCACCGGATGTGGGATCAAGCGCCCAGACCGTTCCGGACTTCTGGCCGCCAATCAGAAGCTCACGGCCTGATGGTGTAGTTGCCAGAATGGTCGATGCGCCAAAGTCTACGTCACGGAAAACCGTTTCCGTGCGTGGAACGCAGTTGAGTTGTTCTTCACTCCTGCAGCCCACGAGGAAGATATCGTTCGCAGTCGCCTGATAGGACCAGTTGATGTCACCTGTATCGAGATCGACCGCGATCAGCGCATCTGTATTCGGATGCGCTGGCGGAGAGGTCGCCTCACCCGTACCGACATAAAGCTGGCGGCGCTCCGGATCGATGGATGGCGAATTCCAGATTGGCGCGCCGGATGGCCCGAGCAGCATCTGGCCGTCGCCGCGATCGCGCACCGGTTCTGCGTCCGGCATTGTGTGCATTTCCCAGATGCGTTCCCCTGTCATTGCGTCGAGTGCAACGACGCCGCCATGGGTCGTGCAGCAGAGGTGCGCATTGTTCGCGCCTTGCATGATCTCCGCCTGTGAGATCGGCACAAATACACGGTCTTCGAAGAGAACCGGCGTGCCAGTGATCATTGAACCACCGAACAGACCGGCTGGCGCTTTCCAGACAAGCTCGCCCGTCTCGGCGTTCAGCATGTGAACATCGCCCGCCCGATCACCAACGAACACAGCCTCGGTTCCATCTGGCAGCACGCCATAAGCTGCACTGGAGCGGAGCGTCATATCCGTATCGTAAATCCACTCAATGCATGGCTCTTCGCCGCCAATATCAAAAGCGAACAGGCGCTGATCGCTCTCACCGACCGGTAAGAAGATCGACGTACCAACGACAGCGGCCTGAGAGCGCATGGATACAGCACCCGGGAAGCCCATAGCCCAGGCCAGTTCCAGATTCTCAAAATCTTCAGCCTCAAGACCCGCCTGCTCATAGCTGAGCTGGCGTGAATTATTGAGGTCAAAACCGAATGTCGTGACAGTCGGCGTCGCACTGAGGGATGGCGCAGCGCGATCGGCCTCGCACATCATGGCGCCTGTCCAGTTCGTCTCTACCGGACCGGCGCGCCCGAGATAATCAGCAACCGCTTCCAGCTCGGCGGAGGAAAGCATCCCGCCCTGCGCACTCATAATGCCGGACACGAGCGCAGCGCGAACCTGCGTCCGGTCGAACTGATTCAGAGCATCCATGCTTGGTGCGCGCGTCACTTCACTATTGTCATGGCAGGCGGCGCAATACTCTTCATAGACAGCCGCGCCCGGATGCGGCGCATCACCTTCGCTTTGAGCAAAAGAGGCAGGCGCAATACAGCACAGGCTGAGGGCGGTGAGCCCTTTGAAGAGATGTTTCATTTTTCCTCCCTGATCGCTCTGCGGCGATACATATTGTGATACTGAGCTATCACGAGATTTCGCCATTGCAAATTCTTCCGCTGCGTGACGCATGGTTAGCGCTTGCAACATGCGCGGCATGAACTAGTGTTAGCGCCAATAATCAGTTGGACCCGCGGGAGAGGTTTTATGCGTTTTGAAGGATCAGATAACTATGTGGCGACAGACGACCTACAGGTCGCAGTCAACGCTGCGATCACGCTGGAGCGCCCTCTTCTGATCAAAGGTGAGCCGGGCACGGGTAAAACCGTCCTCGCGATCGAAGTCGCTAAGGCGCTCGGTACAGAACTGATCGAATGGCACGTAAAGTCTACGACCAAAGCGCATCAGGGCCTCTATGAGTATGACGCCGTTTCGCGTCTGCGTGACGGCCAGATGGGTGACGAGCGCGCGACAGACATTTCCAACTACATCAAAAAGGGCAAGCTCTGGGAAGCATTCGAAGCTGACAAGCGCCCGGTCCTGCTCGTCGACGAAATCGACAAAGCCGACATCGAATTCCCGAACGACCTCCTTCAGGAGCTCGATCGCATGGAGTTCTACTGTTACGAGCTCGACAAGACGATCAAAGCGAAACAGCGCCCGATCATCATCATCACATCAAACAACGAGAAAGAGCTTCCGGACGCCTTCCTGCGCCGCTGCTTCTTCCACTACATTAAATTCCCTGACGACCAGACGATGCGCGACATCGTCGAAGTCCACTATCCGGGTATCAAACAGAAGCTCGTTAAAGACGCGTTGCAAACCTTCTACTCCATGCGCGACCTTCCGGGCATGAAGAAGAAGCCGTCAACTTCCGAGCTGCTCGACTGGCTGAAGCTCCTCATGAATGAAGATGTGGACCTGGATACGCTGAAAGAGCAGAACCCGGACAAGCTGACGCCGCCACTTCATGGCGCGCTCCTCAAGAACGAGGCAGATGTCCAGCTGTTCGAGCGTCTGGCGTTCCTCTCACGCCGCGAACGCCGCGGTCCTGAAGGCTGATCTGAAAGGACTGGCAGGTGACAAAAAAATTCGTCGATGATCTGGCGGCTCTCTTCGCCGTTTTCTTCTCGATTTATCTCGCCTGCGTCCTCGCCTGGCATCTTAATGTTTATTTCTTCAGCGCCGGTTAGCTGGCGCTGAAGCACGGTATTTTGGAACCGTGTAGCTACAATTCCGTTTTCTCCTCATCGCAAAAACGCGTTCTGATTACAGGAGACGGAAATGGCTAATAACAATTCCAATAGCGGTAATGGCGCAATTTACTTCATCGTTGGCGCGCTCGTCGCAGTCGTCGCCGCATTCGGTGTCTATTATTTCGGTGGCCTTGAAGGCACGCCTTCTGACGATGCAGACTTCTCCATTTCTGTGAATGAAGACGGCATCGAAGTTCGCGAATAGCCGGACTTTCAAGCTAGAAACTGATAAGACGGGTCGTCCCAACGGACGGCTCGTTTTATGTTTTTCGATAAATCCGCTTGCGTTTCCCGCATAATCAGTTATATTGTTTTTCAATAAGACTTGTTTGAAAGGCAATACAATGAACGTCCGATATAATGATGGTTATGACTCATACGACTATGAGCGCCGTTATGATCGTCGTCGCCACGCCTTCCGCGATTACGGCGATGACAGAGCAGAAGATGGCGTCGCAAGCCGCATCCTTCTGATCGTCCTGGCTATTCTCATCCCACCCCTCGCAGCATTCCTCGTGACCGGTTTTCGTGGTCACTTCTGGCTGAACCTGCTGCTCACCATTCTGTTCTATCTGCCCGCGCAGGTGCACGCAGTCTGGCTGGTTATGGATCGACGCTAACAGCGACCACACAGCGCCCGTATTCCACGGGCGCTCCTTCGTATTCGCACCCTGCGGGTTAGGACTTGGCGAAATGCGCCATTCCTGCGAAAAAGACCTATGACCGACTCACATCTTGATTGCGCTCCGACTGATGTCGACGAAGCTCTGAATGAAGCAGAAGCCGTATGCGAAGCACGCGGCGCGCGTCTGACAAAGATCCGTCGCAAGGTTCTCAGCCTCATGCTGGAACACCGCGAGCCAGCAAAAGCCTATGATCTGCTTCAACGCCTCGATGGCGAAGGTGCAGCCAAGCCGCCGACGGTTTACCGCGCGCTTGAGTTCCTTCTGGAAATGGGGCTCGCACACAAGATTGAGAGCCTGAACGCCTATGTTGCGTGCGGCCATTGGGGCCATAAACACATGGCGGTCTTCCTCATCTGCGATAACTGCAAGGCCATCTCAGAGCTGCATGCCGACAAAACCCATGCGGCACTGGATGAAGAGGTTCAGGCCGCAGGGTTTGATCGCACATCCAGCGTGATGGAAGTACACGGCAAATGCGCGAACTGCGCTGCCGCGGCCTGATCTCCGACTGAATGACACCCCCCATCCTTGCAGTACTGGCAGGGTTTGGCCTTGCCGGTCGAACTCTTCATTCTCCTCTTCTTAAAGCTGCCGGCTTTGATGTCCGCCACATCCAGACAAGCCGCACGCGTGAAGTCGCTGACGTCTGGCCTGACGCAGTTGCGGTTGCCACGTTTGACGAGCTGATCAAGGCGAATCCTGAACTGCTCGTCATTGCAACGCCGTCCCATTTGCATGCAGACCAGACCCGCCAAGCGCTCGAGGCTGGTATTCCTGTACTCGTCGACAAACCTCTTGGCGTTACGGCGGAAGAAGTCGAAGCACTTGCCGAAATATCTGAAACGACGGGCACGCCGCTTACTGTTTTCCAGAACCGTCGGTGGGATGCGGATTTCCTCACCCTGAAACGCGCCATTGATAATAACGAGATTGGCAGGCCGGTGCGCCTCGTTTCCGCATGGCACCGCCATCGCAATGAAGTTCGCGATCGCTGGCGGGAAAAGCCCGGGCTCGGCTCCGGCGTATTCATTGATCTCGGCGCCCATCTCATTGATCAGGCTGTGACGCTATTCGGCCCGCCAGAATGGATTGAGGCCGATATCTGGTCTGCGCGGAGCAATGCGCCAGACGCGGTAGATGACAGCTTCCTGATCAATTTCGGATATCCGGATGGCCTGCGCGTACAGCTTTCTTCGTCTTCGCTCGCAGCTGGCCCGTCGCGGGAAATCCGCCTTGATGGCACCAAAGCCAGCCTGACGATGGAAGGCCTAGATCCGCAGGAGCCGAAACTTCGGGATGGTATGCCAGCCGATGACCCAGCATTTGGCCACCCTGATGGGCACCTCTCCGGCAAGCTGCACATGCCTGATGGCGCCAGTGAAGACCTCACTATCGAAACCGGAAACTGGCTGACCTTCTATCAAATGCTTGCAGAAGCTTTGCGCTCCGGTTCTCCCCTGCCCGTTCTGCCGGATCAGGCGGTTATCACAGCCCAGCTGATCGACCTGGCGCGGGAAAGCGCTGCCACCCGCTAAGGCCTCGAATAAATTAGCTACCTGCCGCGACGCGAGCTGTAGGCAAATCACATCACCCCCTCTACAGTTGTCCGAACAATCAGCACCAAAGCTGAAAACAACGCGAGGGAACCAGCATGATCGAGCTCTATCGAGGCATCACCAACACATGGGAATGCGATGAGATGGGGCACATGAATGTGCGTTTCTATGTGAACAAGCAGACCGAAGGCCTGCAAATTCTCGCCCATGCGATTGGGCTGCCGAATGCGTTTACGCCGGAGAATTCCTCCACACTGGTGCCTGTAGACCAGCACATTCGCTTCATGAAGGAAGTTCATCCGGGTCGACCAATCTATATGGTGGGCGGCGTTCTTGACGTGACCGAGACAGAAGTCGTTCTATATCAGGAGCTTATTCACGCTGTTTCAGGTGACACGGCAGCAGCCTTCCGCACGCGTGTTCGCCATGTCGAATCAAAGACGCTTCGCGGCTTTGCCTGGAAGGATGAAACACTCTCAGCCTTTGAAAAGCTGCGCGTAACGCCGCCAGACCATACGGCGCCGCGCTCGCTTGATCCTAATGGCCCATGCCTGCCGGACAATGAAGCCGTCGCCTCGCTTCCGGAGAAGCTGGGCGTGCCGGTGATTGGACGCGGCGCAGTTCAGATCCAGCATTGCGACTCACATGGCCGTATGATGCCGGAACACTTCATCGGGCGCGTTTCTGATTCTGTTCCAAACCTCATGGCGGCATGGCGCGATGAAGTTGCTAAAGCCGCCGAAGCCAAAGGCGAAAAGGTACGCTCTGGCGCTGCCGTGCTGGAATACCGCCTGAAATACCGAGCATGGCCGAAAGCTGGCGATGTTGTCGAAGTCCGCACGGGCCTCGGTAAAGTCATGCCAAAGGTCCACAGCCTTGTGCACTGGATCATGGACCCGCGCACTGGCAAGGCATGGTGCACCTCAGAAGCCGTGGCTGTGACCTTCGATCTGGACACCCGCAAAGTGATTCAGGCTAATCCGGAGCATATGGCTCTGCTGGAAGAGCGAGCCGTGCGGGGCCTGACAATCTAGCCCCGCAGTCTGCGCGCCGATTAGTAATCCTTGTGACGTTCCACCCATGAAGCGAAGGCATTCATGAAAGTCGTCAGGAAGGATTTGGTATCATCACTGACGATCTCACCGTCCTCAGAGAGCAACTTATTGACCTGACCGATATAGGCCTCAGGCTGCTGTAGAGTTGGCATATTCAGGAAGACCAGAGACTGACGCAGATGGTGGTTAGCGCCAAACGCAGCCAATGCACCCGGTGATGCCGTGACAATCGCTGCCGGCTTCTTGTCCCAGACGCTCTGGCCATAAGGCCTTGATCCGACGTCCAGCGCGTTCTTCAGCGCGCCCGGAACCGACCGGTTATACTCCGGTGTGAAGAACAGAACGCCTTGTTTGGTCTTCATCGTGTCGCGAAACCGCGTCCACGCGTCGGGAACATCCGCTTCCAAGTCTTCATTGTAGAGCGGCAGATCACCGATTGTAACGAACTCGAACGATAAACCGTCCGGTGCGAGCGCTGTCATCGCCTCAGCGAGCTTCCGGTTCAGCGATTCCTTTCTCAGGCTACCTACAAGGACCGCAATCTCAAAAGTCTCACTCATTTTCTAATGCCTTTCATGTAACATTGTTCGTCTTGCAAACGTCTGAAAACATGTGGGGTTTCATGCATTTGAGCATAGCAGCCACGCTCCGAAACCTGATCACACCTTAGTGATGAAATACGGCTTCAAATCATGATGCCCTTATTGATGTTCCGACCTACCGCAGAGTCATCATTGACGCCTCCCCCGCCTTCAAAGCATGCTCTCTGAAAACATCATTCTGGGAGGAATAATTGGCCGGAGATCTTTATCTGGCAGGTGTACGGACGAGCCAGTCCGAGCATCTTGCAAACGCCCGTCGCATTGCGGCCGATATGGTTTCACGCGGCGTAGAACCGAATGATTCTGTCGCGGTCCTCCTTCGCAATGACACGATGATGTTCGCGTTGATGGAAGCGTGCCGCATTGTTGGCGTTCGCTTTGCGCTGATCAACTGGCATGCGGCACCAAAGGAAGTGAAATACATCGTCGAGGATTCGCAGTCGAAAATCCTCTACGGGCATTCCGATCTTTTGCAGCCCGTCATGTCTGAATTGAGCACAGACCTGCCCGTCATCGCGTTTCCCGTGCCGGAATGCATCCAGCTGTCTTATGGCGTAGATAACCGCAGCCCGGCTGGTACGATCAGCCTCACAAAGCTACTGGCATCGACAGGTCAGTATGAAGGCGAAGCCCAGAAGCTGCGCGGCATGTTTGCCTATACCTCAGGGTCCACCGGCCGCCCGAAAGGCATTAAGCGCGCCTTCAATGAGGACGGGCCGGACAGGTGGGATGCCTTTCTTGGCCTCTGTCGAAACCTGATGGGCGCGCAGGATGGCGACCGGTTCTATGTCTCTGCCCCGCTCTACCACAGTGCACCGAACACGCTTTCCAGTTTCTGCCTCGCAGCGGGTGACGTTGATATCTTCGTTGACCCGAAATTCGATCCGGAAGGCTTCCTGCAAACGGTTGAGAAGTTCGGTATCACCCACGCCTATATCGTGCCGACCATGTGCATCCGGCTTCTGAAACTGCCGAAGGAAGTGCGCGAGAAATACAATGTCAGCTCGCTCCGCTTCACCATTTCTACCGGCTCGCCCTGGCCGATTGAGGTGAAGAACGAGATGATCGACTGGTTCGGGCCGATCCTCAACGAATCCTATGGCGCGAGCGAGATCGGTTTCATGACCCTGATCAGCTCAGATGAAGCCAAAGCCAAGCCGGGCTCTGTAGGCAAAATCCTGCCAGGCGGCACGGTGAAAGTGCTGGATGATGACTTCAACGAAGTCCCGACGGGCGAAGTCGGCACGCTCTACATCCATCTGCCAACCTATGGCGATTTCGAATACACGAATCAGGATGGCAATCTGGACGGCCAGCGACAGGGCAATCTCTCAACCGTTGGCGATATGGGATATGTCGACGAGGACGGGTACATTTTCATCTCCGACCGGAAGAAGGACATGATCATTTCCGGCGGCGCGAACATCTTCCCTGCGGAGATCGAAGCAGAGCTGATTCTTATGCCAGAGATTGCCGACTGCGCGGTGTTTGGGGCGCCTGACCCGGAATTTGGCGAATTAATCGTCGCTGCAGTCACCTGCCAGCCCGATAAGTCGGTCACGCTTCAGGATGTAAAAGCCTGGCTGGAACCGCGTCTTGCGAAGTTCAAAATCCCACGCAAGCTGGATGTCCATGATGAACTGCCACGTCAGGATAGCGGCAAGATTTTCAAGGCTAAGCTGCGCGCGCCATATTGGGAAGAAGCTGGCCGTAAGGTCTAACCCAGAGACGCCATTTCCTCATCCGTGAACACGCGGGATCGGGTGAGGAAGCGCTTCTCGCGGCCATTGTCCAGGCTGAACATGCCGCCGCGTCCCGGCACCACATCCAGAATCAGCTGCGTGTGCTTCCACGCCTCAAACTGCGAAGCTGAGATATAGACCGGCACACCATCAATCTCGCCAAGCTTCACGTCGCTCTCGCCGACTTTGAAATCATCAGCGGGATAGCACATCGGGCTGGAGCCATCACAGCACCCGCCTGACTGATGGAAGAGAATCTCCGGATGATCTGCTCTGATCTCGGCGATAAAGGCCTTTGCCGCATCGGTTGCGCTCACGCGGTTTGGCTGATCAGTCATTCTCTTCCTCCTGCTTTATCTTTTACAAAAAGTCTCCCGATGCGCCTGCAGATGTAACAGCACCGGCCTCCACATCGGGAGCAGGCGAGAGACAGTTAGAACGCGACGCTGAACGACGCGACAATGCGCTCGTCAGCCGCGCCGCCGAGATAGTCGGCGTCCGTATCAATATAGCGGATATCAAGGGTCACATTGTCAGCAACACTTCGTGAGGCACCAATATTCCAATGGGTGTAATTGCCCGCACTGTTATCCAGCATCTGATGGCCAACCGAACCCGAAATGGTCCAGTTTTCTGACACCGGCGTGCTGGCATTCACTTCGATGTGTTGGGCGCTCGCTTCGGTTGCGAAGAAGTCGTCGGTAATCATCGCGATGATGCCTGCGGAAAAACCGCCAAAGTCATGACTGAGAGCCAGCTTCAATTCGACCGTATCAAGATCAAGACCAGATGGCGCATCAAGATATCCATAGCGGACAAGACCGATATCAAAGGTCGTGCCGTCGGCGATTGGCGCCGCGTAGCCGACCCAGAAATCATATTCAGTGTCGATGCCTGCAAAGTCGACATTCTCAATGCCTGCACCAGCATAGAAGTTGCCGTAAGATGCGCTGACCGCTGCGAACACTGCCGGGTCACCGGCTGACTGTTCTACGCCGCGCCAGATATATTCTGTTGCGCCGGTCAGCGAGGCTGACCATGAAATTTCATTTTGTTCTGCGTCCTGAGCATTAGCTGCGCCGCTGAAACCAAGTACGCAAGCTGCGCACGCCCCGACCAGTGTTTTTGTTACTCTGTACAACATGGGATGAGACTCCTTTTCCTCCCGAGGTATTTTTTCCTCTTCAGTCTCTCGCCTAAGAATTGTCCGGTGCTTCGCCCCTATCCGAAGGCACACGGGGACTCCCGACTGATCATTGAGCGTCAGCGCGTGAAGTCAGAAATTGTCTGAAAAAAAGAGTGGCAGGCCCTTAACTAAGCAGACGCCGACTGCTTCAAGGGAGGGAAGGAAACGTAAGTCAGCCTAACGTCTGAGAGCCTGCCAGTTCAGTGGTAGTTCTTAGAAGAAGCCCAGCTTCTGTGGCGCGTAGCTCACGAGCATGTTCTTCGTCTGTTGGTAATGGTCGAGCATTTTGGAGTGGTTCTCACGACCGATGCCGGACTGTTTGTAGCCGCCGAACGCTGCGTGTGCAGGGTATGCGTGGTAGCAGTTTGTCCAGACACGACCCGCCTGAATGGCGCGGCCGAAGCGGTAGCAAGTGTTTGCCTCACGGCTCCACACACCAGCGCCCAGACCATAGAGCGTGTCGTTCGCGATGGAGAGCGCTTCTTCATCGTCCTTGAAGGTCGTGACCGACACAACAGGACCGAAAATCTCTTCCTGGAAGACGCGCATCTTGTTGTGGCCCTTCAGGACGGTCGGCTTCACGTAATAGCCATTCGCCAGTTCTCCGCCGAGATTCGCAGCTTCACCACCGATGAGAACTTCCGCGCCTTCCTGACGACCAATGTCGAAGTAAGACAGGATTTTCTCTTTCTGCTCGGAAGATGCCTGTGCACCAATCATGGTGTTGATGTCGCGCGGGTCACCCTGAACGATCTGCTCAACGCGTTTCAGAGCACGCTCCATGAAGCGGTCATAAATGTTCTCATGAATGAGTGCGCGTGACGGACAGGTGCATACCTCGCCCTGGTTGAGCGCAAACATCACAAAGCCTTCAATCGCCTTGTCGAGATAGTCATCGTCAGCGCGCATCACGTCTTCGAAGAAGATGTTCGGAGACTTACCGCCGAGTTCCAGCGTGACCGGAATAAGGTTTTCAGATGCGTACTGCATGATGAGACGACCCGTTGTCGTTTCACCCGTGAAGGCAATCTTCGCAATGCGGGAGCTAGACGCCAGAGGCTTACCGGCTTCGAGGCCAAAACCGTTCACAATGTTCAGCACGCCAGGTGGCAGAAGATCAGCGATCAATTCGGCGAATACGAGGATTGTTGCTGGTGTCTGCTCTGCAGGCTTCAGAACCACGCAGTTACCTGCCGCAAGCGCTGGCGCCAGCTTCCATGCAGCCATGAGCATCGGGAAGTTCCACGGAATGATCTGACCAACAACGCCAAGAGGCTCGTGGAAGTGATACGCGACCGTATCGTGATCGATCTCGGAAATACCGCCTTCCTGCGCACGGATACAGCCGGCAAAATAGCGGAAATGGTCAACCGCGAGCGGCATGTCCGCAGCCATGGTTTCGCGGATCGGCTTGCCGTTATCCCAGGTCTCACATGTGGCGAGAAGCTCGAGGTTCTCTTCCATGCGGTCTGCGATACGGTTCAGAATGTTTGCACGCTCTGTTGTTGATGTGCGTGCCCATGCATCTTTCGCAGCGTGTGCCGCGTCGAGTGCAGCTTCGATATCGGACGCGTCCGAACGGGCGATCTGACATATCACGCCGCCGGTGACCGGAGATGTGTTGTCGAAATAGCGGCCCGCATTCGGCGCAACAAACTGGCCGTTGATGAAGTTGTCATAGCGGGATTTGAACGGTGACGTGTACTTAGCGTCGCTTGAATGAAGCGTGTCTGCCATTTTTTCCTCCAGAATTGCGCCCATCATGAGATCGGGGCGTCTGGAGATATGTCTGACGGAACGTGGGCGACCTGTCAGCGGGGGTGAAACAGCGGCTGAGACAGTTCTGTCTCACTTCTGAGACACAGTTTCATTGGGAATTGCTTTAGCCGTTCAGCAGGCCGAGCTTCTTGGCGCGGCGATAGAACGTGGCGCGGCTAACGCCGAGAAGACGGGCTGCCTCGCTCATATTGCCCTTGGCGCGCGCGATGGCGCGATTGATTTCACGGCGCTCGGCATTGTCGAGTCCGATACCCCGCACTTCATGCTCACCGAGCAGGTCAGCCGTCGGCTTCGGCGTGAAGGCTGATCTGCTCGGCAGGCCATATAGCTTGCGCGCAGCACGGGTTGCACCAATCACAAGGTCATCGCTGTTCACTGCAAGCAGCACCGGCGTGCGACGGTTATCGCTATTGCCCTTCAGAATGCGCATGCCGGAATAGACGTCACAGAAATTATCTGCCTCGATCTGGCCCGCTGCATCATTCACCGCTTGTGAGATCAGTGTGGACATCGCTCCGTTAAGGTCGGACCTGCAGGCAGAAATATCGATCACCGCTGCTAGGTTGCCCTCAACGTCGAAAATCGGCGCGCCCATACAGTGGAGCGGCGTATTGCTGGCGATAAAGTGTTGGTCCTGATGGATAGAAACCGCCCTGCCCTCGGCAATGCAGGTTCCAATACCGTTCGTGCCCTGTGCGCCCTCAGACCAGTCCGCCCCGCGGCCGAGCCCAACTTTTTCAAAATGATCGCGATCATTCGATGTGCTGTGGCTTTCGAGAATCACGCCGTCTTTGTCGCATAGGAAGACCGCGCAGCCTGCCAGCGAGACCATGCCAAGAAGGCGTTCAACCGTCGGCTGGGAGACATGAAGCATGCGGGACATGCGATCGCGGCGTTCAGACAGATCGCTCTCGCTCCAGCGCTGCACGCTGGGAGACAAATCAGGCGCGAGCCCGTGAACATTCACCGAGCGCGCCCATGATGCCACCACCATGGACTTGGCTGCCGCTGCTCCCGACTCAATCGTCGTCAGAATACGTTCGGCATGCGGTAATGTTTTATCGTTCTCAATCCGGGCCATGCCAAAGGTTATCCTCATCAGGAATAATTGTCATCCTGATCGCACATAACGCGCTCACATTTGCTCCATAGCCGCAATTAAAAAATAAAAAAAGCCCCGGAGATCGTGAAGACCACCGGGGCATAAGGGTGCATTTAGTGAGTGCAGTGTTCAAGTGATTTGCTTGTGATTACAAGCCCTTCACGATGTCTTCGACCATCTTTTTAGCGTCTGCGAGCAGCATCATTGTGTTGTCCTTGAAGAACAGCTCGTTTTCGATGCCCGCATAGCCGGAGCCAAGCGAACGCTTGATGAAGAGGACCGTGCCTGCATTTTCAACGTCCAGAATCGGCATGCCGAAAATCGGAGATGTCGGGTCTGTTTTCGCTGCAGGGTTGGTGACGTCGTTCGCGCCAATGACGAAGGCTACGTCTGCCTGGGAGAATTCAGAGTTGATATCTTCAAGCTCGAACACTTCGTCATATGGCACGTTCGCTTCAGCGAGCAGCACGTTCATGTGACCCGGCATACGACCCGCGACCGGGTGGATCGCGTAAGCGACATCGACGCCTTCTTCTTTCAGCTTCTCAGCCATTTCTTTCAGAGCGTGCTGAGCCTGAGCAACCGCCATACCGTAACCTGGTACGATGATGACTTTACCCGCGTTCTTCATGATGAAGGCCGCGTCGTCAGCCGAACCAATTTTCACCGGACGGTCGACCTGTGGGCCGCCAGCACCAGCGCCGGAATCGTCTGCACCAAAGCCACCAAGGATGACCGAGATGAAGCTACGGTTCATGCCCTTACACATGATGTAAGAGAGGATCGCACCGGACGAACCAACCAGAGCACCCGTGATGATCAGCGCTGTGTTTGCCAGTGTGAAGCCGAGCGCAGCAGCCGCCCAACCGGAGTAAGAGTTCAGCATGGACACAACAACAGGCATGTCCGCGCCACCGATAGGAATGATCAGCGTGATGCCGAGCAGAAGCGCGAGGCCCGTAATCGCCCAGAACATCCATGGCTGGGAACCACCTGTCTGAACCATCATCACGACCAGCGCGACGATTGCGACACCGATCAGGATGTTCAGAACATGGCGCATCGGCAGAAGGATTGGCGCACCTGACATGTTGCCGTTCAGCTTGGCAAACGCGATGACGGAACCAGTGAAGGTGATCGCACCAATCGCCGAACCCAGCGACAGCTCGATCAGAGAGGCTGTGTGGAGGTTGCCGATAGAGCCGTCAGCGTTGAGCTCTGCAATGCCGAAATTAATCGGCGCATAAAGCGCAGCCGCCGCCACGAGTACAGCCGCCAGACCAACCAGAGAGTGGAAGGCCGCAACGAGCTGAGGCATAGCCGTCATCGGGATTTTCTTGGCGATGATCGCACCGACAATACCACCGACAGCGATACCGCCGAGGATCAGGCCAAGCGTGACCACATCAAGCGCACCGCCGGTCGCCAGCACAGCCAGCGTTGTACCAACAGCGATCGCCATACCGATCATGCCGTAATAGTTACCCTGACGAGACGTAGCAGGGCTGGAAAGTCCGCGAAGGGACATGATGAAGAGTATCCCGGATACGAGATACAGAAGCGCAGCAATATTCGCGTTCATGAGACTCTAGCGCTCCTTCTTCTTGTACATAGCCAGCATGCGCTGGGTTACGAGGAAGCCGCCGAAAATGTTGACGGCTGCGAGGCCGGCCGCGACTGCGCCCATGCCTTTTGAGATCCAGAGATCGCCTGTGAGTTCCATGCCTGCACCAGCCGCCGCAGCGATGAGTGCACCAACGATGATCACAGAAGAAATCGCGTTGGTCACAGCCATCAGAGGCGTGTGAAGCGCCGGTGTAACGGACCAGACAACGTAATAGCCCACGAAGATCGCAAGCACGAAAATAGCGAAACGGAAGATGATCGGGTCAACGCCCTCACCTGCTCCGCCGGCTGCGAAAGCCGGAAGGGCCACAAGGCCCGAAAGGAAAAGCGCAGTCAGCGCACGAACGAAGGTCATGTGATCAACCCTCCTTGAGTGTTGCATGGACGGTTTCGCCGTCGCGGGTCAGTGTCATGGCCGCAACGATTTCATCGTCGAATTTAGGAGCAAATTCGCCGTTCTCACCAGTGATGAGCGGCAGGAATGAAACGAGGTTTTTCGCCAGAAGCGAAGACGAGTCCGCTGCAAGACGGGCTGGTAGGTTAGAGAAACCTGCAACCTTAACGCCGTTCACATTGACGACTTCGTCAGGCTTGGAGAGTGGGCAGTTACCGCCCATCGCCACAGCCATATCGACGATGACAGCGCCCGGTTTCATGTTCGCGACCATCTCTTCAGAGATGAGCGTTGGTGCCGGACGGCCAGGAATCAGAGCTGTCGTGATGACAATGTCCTGCTTGGCGATGTGACTTGCCGTGAGTTCAGCTTGCTTCTTCTGATACTCTTCAGACATCTGCTTGGCGTAACCGCCTGCAGTTTCCGCTGCTTTGAACTCTTCGTCTTCAACCGCGATGAATTTACCGCCGAGAGACGCGACCTGCTCTTTTGCAGCAGGACGTACGTCAGTCGCAGTAACAATCGCACCGAGACGACGCGCTGTCGCGATAGCCTGAAGGCCTGCCACACCAGCGCCCATCACAAAGACTTTAGCTGGTGCAACTGTGCCCGCCGCAGTCATCATCATTGGCATGGCGCGGCCATAGAGAGCAGCGCCCTCAATCACGGCACGATAGCCCGCAAGGTTGGACTGGGATGACAGCGCATCCATAGACTGCGCGCGTGTGATACGCGGCGTGTATTCCATGGACAGAGCCATGAGTTTACGCGCATTGAAGTCGCCGAGGCTGTCTTTGATGGAGTGCGGCTCCAGAAGGCCAATAACGCCCGCGCCTTCTTTCACCTGAGAGAGAACCTCTGCAGGTGGACGGCGCACGCCCATGACCAGATCAGCATTGCCCAGTTCCTTGTCGAAAATCTGCGCACCAGCTTCTTCGTAGGCCGCATCAGGAAAACCCGCAACGAGGCCTGCACCCGGCTCAACGATGAGTGTGTGACCGGCTCCCGTTAGCTTCTTGACCGTTTCGGGAACGGCTGCAACGCGACTCTCTTCAGAGCTGCGTTCTTTTAGAACAACAATTTTCATAATACCCACTTCGAGATTATTTTTGCCTGAAAAGACAACAGATCGGTTGTGCGACGCAAGAAAATTTTTCTAAAGGCAGTATTTACTGCCGAACAGACTTGGCTATAGCGCCCCTACTCGAAGTTTGTTTTTCTTTGTTTTTTAATAATTTTTTCGCAATGCCGTAAATATCTCGCATGTGCAGCATGAGCCCAAAATGTCACACTTCAAGTGCGTGGTTGGGCTAGTCCTTCTCACCAATATGAGATCCAAGGTTTCTTTGTACGCGTCCTTCTTCGCCGACTTCGAATCCTTCGACAAAGCGCGCCAGATATTCAGAAATCGCATCGCGGACCACATATGGCCGCTCCATTGGAACGAAGTGAGTCGTGCCAGACGGCTCCAGCACGACAGTATATGGCTGTGCGCGCATAAAGCGTTGCAGAGACGGTTTTGGCATTGTCGAGGCACGCTCGGCACGAATCAGCACGATAGGCGCTTTAATCGCCCCTACAGCTGCCCAGGGGCGATACCGGTGCGCGCCAAAATTGGCTGCTTCCCATTCCGGCGAGCAGGATAGCTCCCAATGCTCGCCCTCTTCGGAAGGCTTCAAGCCGTCAGTGATATAGTCTTCTAGAAACGGTTCGCGCCAGGATTTGAAAGCGCCGCGTCCTGTCAGGCTTTCAATAGCCGCGTCCGGACTTTCAAAATTGTTCCGGCGACGGGCTGCCTGTTTTGCCATCGGGTATCCGCGCTTGGACATGGATGGGACCAGCGGCAAATGCATATACCGGTAGAATGAGGGCGCCATCAGAACCGGATCGACCAGTACAAGGCCGGTCACAAGGTCAGGGCGTTTTCCTGCAACCAGAATAGCGGTGGTCGCGCCCATTGAATGCCCGACGAGAACTGTCCCCTCCGGAGCGAGCTTTTCGAGCGCAGCGATGGCATCGTCGCGATAAACATCCCAGCCGATTTGCTTACGGGGATTGGCTTCCACGGTTGAGCGACCATGACCGCGCATGTCCAGCGCGGCCACATGTGCCCGCAGACCAAGCGGCGCCAGAATGGACTGGTAGGTCATGGCATTGAAGCCATTGGCATGCAGAAGCAGGCAATCTACGGAGCGAATTGGGTCTCCGAAGGCGATGCCCGCAAGGCGACCATCCTCCAGCTCCACATGAAACCGACGCATATTTACCTAACCCCCGAAGACCCGCCTTAGCAGGTCGGTAGACCGTTTGACCGGATTGCTCCGTATCTCTTGCTCTTCCTTGGCAAGATAAAAGAACAATCCGTCAAGTCCTCGCTCTACGGCATGGTCAATTAACTGGTCGCGGAGATCGCCACTGAGACTCTGTAAGCCATAACGACCCGCAACTGAGTCTACCATAGTCAGCGCGCCTGAATCTTCGAGCGCCGAACGCATATACGGCTCAACCAGCACCATCAGGTCTGCCTCGGTGCGTCCGCGCAGATAGTTTGTTGCGGCGGTATCGCCGCCGTTCAAAATCTCGAGAGCATCGCCCATTGTGATAGAGCTGACCGCATCGACTACAAGATCGGCAGCATATGGGGCTGCGTCCTCTGCTGCGTGGTTCATGCGCTCCTGTAAATCATCCAGCGGGCCAGACAGTCCGAGCCTTGAAAGCTGGGATTGAAGCTCGCCCAGCCGCCCCGGCAGCGGAATACGGATGTCTCCATCACCGAAATAGCCGTTATAATGCGAAAGCTGCTGGCCTACGGCCTGCGCGCCAATCGTCAGCGCCTGACGCAATCCGGCATCTGCGTCCGACGCACTGATATTGAAATTGCTTGTCTGACTAGTCGTTTCTTCTTCGGTCTCATTGCCCAACACCCCGCGCAAAAAGTCCCCGAAGGACTGCGCAGACGCAGCTGGCGCTGTCAGAACGAACAGGCTTAAAATGACGGCTTTTCTCATGATATTTCTCCCGCAACCTGTCTCCAACAGATGTGAAACCCCGTGAATCGTCAATCAGCATATACAGCTGATGCGTTTACGGCAGATACATGCTTAGCTAGGCAGGATGCAGTTTCTGTCACTCTATGCCATGAACTCTCCACATTCCCTGCCAAAACTCGGAATGTGACACGTACCAACTCTGAGTAAGTAGAATGACCTTCCCGACGCCGAAGAAATCTGAAGACGCAGCTAAACCTGCAATACAGACCGTCGCGCCGGCGCCTCACATGGATGCGCTGCTGCGCATTCTGGAAGAAACAGACAAAGCACTCGAGCCGATGATGGCCAGCGGTCTGGACGGGCGAACCGCCTCAATCCTGCGTGAGATCGAGAAATCCGGCGCCATCGCGCTACAGGTCGAAGGCGATGAACTATGGGTTGATGTGATTGACCGCGACAAGGCTGTCGACATCATCGACAAACTGCTGGACGCCCTGAAAAAATAGGCCGTCTTTCCTGTCAGATTGGCGGCTGGTCGTCCGGCACCTCATCCCAATCCAGAACGTCTTTGGTTTCAGACTTGTCCGCGCGTTCCTGGAACAGCGTGTAGATCGCAATCAGCACCCAACCGATGTGAAACACAGCGCCACAAGCGAGCGCGATATGACCGTCGATAGGACCGATCGCAGCGCGTTCAATGAGCTGCTCATAGGATTCCAGATCCGTTGGATGGATTTCCAGTTTTCCGAAATACGCCATCAGCTGGATGATGAAGATGAAAGAATAGTTCCGGCGCAAGCGCTTACCGACAGCTCTCAGATAAGAGGTTCTGAAACGCGGACGAATATAATCCTCAGATAGCGGATTGCCTTTGTCCTGCGGGATAGTCGCTTCCTGTCCGCGAAGGATAGGCACGTAAAAGCCGATTTCCAGAATGCGGGCCCGAAAGCGGAACACATCGAAATACCGGTATCGGCGCGCTTCCAGATGCAGGAACATCGCAACCAGCAAACCGACGAGCACAAGCGGCAAAGCGGAAGCGTCCGCACTGGAAAACGTCAGCGACAAGGCAATACCTGTCGTAACCACGGCCCAGTTGGTCGTCATATCCAGACGCTGGCGCCAGATCGTCGATCGGTAAGCTTCCGCACGGTAAAGGTGAGCGATCGCTCCAATTTCCTTGGAGCCCTGAACGGGTTCGGTGGCAGAAGTGTTTGAGGTCATGACTCGGTTATAGCACTGATTGGTTAGGAAAGTCTGGCCCCCAACAAGCGGTAATACCCGCCGAATTCGCGCTTCTCTCTTGGACAGACGCACCGCATCGCGCTAGGTTCAGAGTAATGGGAGAAAGCGCACAATGTTTCTGAAGTTCTTCACCGAATTGCGGGACGCCAAAGTTCCGGTCACGCTCAAAGAATATCTGGCCCTTATGGATGCCATGGATAAGGGCGTTATCGATATGGAAGTCGAGCAGTTCTACTACCTGTCGCGCACGGCGCTGGTGAAGGATGAACGCAATATCGACAAGTTCGACAAAGTCTTCGGAGAAACCTTCAAAGGCATAGAATCCATGGGCGATGCCGTGGATGTCCAGGACCTGCCGGAAGAATGGCTGCGCAAACTGTCTGAGAAGTTCCTGACGCCGGAAGAGATGGAGAAAATCGAATCTCTCGGCGGTTGGGAAAAGCTCATGGATACGCTGAAAGAGCGTCTGGAAGAGCAGAAGAAACGCCATGAAGGCGGAAATAAATGGATCGGTACAGGTGGCACCTCTCCATTTGGCGCGAATGGCTATAACCCTGAAGGTGTGCGCATCGGGCAGAACAAATCCCGCCACCGCAAGGCTGTAAAAGTCTGGGATAAGCGCGAATACAAAAACCTCGACGATTCGGTCGAGATCGGTACGCGCAACATCAAGATCGCGATGCGTCGGCTGCGTAAGTGGGCCCGCACAGGTGCACCGGACGAACTCGACCTCGACAACACGATCCGCGCAACGGCCAAGCAAGGTTATCTGGACCTCGTCATGCGTCCGGAACGCCGCAACTCAGTGAACCTGCTTCTATTCCTCGATGTTGGCGGTTCGATGGATCCGCACATCCGCGTTTGTGAAGAGCTGTTCTCCGCGGCGCGGTCAGAGTTCAAAAACCTAGAATATTATTACTTCCACAACTGCATTTATGAGGGTCTGTGGAAGGACAATCGTCGCCGTCACAACAACAAAATTCCGACATGGGATGTGCTCCACAAATTCTCATCCGACTACAAAGTGATGATTGTCGGCGACGCAACCATGAGCCCGTATGAGATCACTTATCCGGGTGGCTCGGTCGAGCATTGGAACGAAGAAGCTGGCGGCGTCTGGCTACAGCGTCTGGTTCAGCAATTCCCGGACCTTGTCTGGCTGAACCCGTCGCCGGAAGGCTCCTGGCAATACACTGCGTCTGTAAAGCTGATCGGCGAACTCATCGGACAGCACCGCATGTTCCAGATGACACTTGCTGGTCTCGAAGACGCTATGAAAGAGCTGTCCCGATAATAAGGTGCTGGACGCTTACAAGCCGTAAGCGTCTTTCACGACGTTCAGAAAGCCCCGCTGCCCTGCCGCACGGGTAATCGTCGCGTGACCTGTAAAATGGTCAAGCTCGTGGATCGTAACGTTCGGATGGCTGGCAAACCCCTGCGCGTGGCGGGCATCCTCGTTATTGCCTGTGGGTACATATGCAGTGACAGGACGATCACCCATTTGTTCCATGGCATCCGACATCCGAAGCCGGCTCAGATCGCATGATTTATTGATGCGGCGAATTACGACACGCGCGCGCTTATCCTGAAAACGGCCGAGAAGTTCTGCGGCATCCACTGAATAGACGGGCGAGAAGAGCAAAGACGCTTGAGCGCCGATCTTCGCTCCGTAAATCCCGGCCAGATAGCCACCTGCGGAATTCCCCATGGTGAAGACTGGCTTGTTCTCACCATATTCCGCGATGAGTGACTTGAGTCCTTCAACTGTCTCGTCAAAGTCGTTTCCGAGCGATTTGATGCCGTTGCACCCGATCATGCGCTGGAAATCGCGGCAGTAAACAGCTGTCAGGCCTAATTCCGCGAGGAAGACATCAATCAGGTTGATAGGTACGATCAACGCATCCGCCAGGCCGGTGAAAATAAAGACAATGCCGTTAGGTCGCTCCGGCCCGGAGACGATCACTTCCTCCTCCAGAGCCGGATGACTTAGCCTCGGCCTACCTGAATCCAGCAACGGCAGCGCTTGTCGCACGAAGGACTTCAGATCTTCGTTGTCCGTGTAGTCGATAGCATCATGCCACCGGTCCTCGTTCACGGCTTTCTGGAACGCCGCCATGGGCGAGATTTTTTCGTTGTCGATCTGCTTGAGACTGATACCGGCAGAAGACGCGAAATCCAGCGCGCCCATGAACAATGGCAACGGCTCAGCTCGCAGAAGGTCCACATTGCTCTTTAGCAATACAACCGCATCCGGCACACGTCCCGAATACTGGCGATACCAGACGAGCAGCCAAATCAACTCTGCACATGCAGTGCCGTCGGCGACGTAATCGAGGGCAAGTGCCTCGAACACATCCCAATCTATCTCTTCACGCTTGAAGCATTCGAGGAGCTGTTTTGAGAGCCGGTTCTTTGGTGCAAGTCTGCGCGCTTCTAAAAAAGCATCAATGGCCAGGCTAGACTGCCCTTCCAACATCCTTGCAAAAAATAGTGCTTCGTACAGAAAGACGTTTTCAGGTAACTGGCGCGCGACAAAAGGCAACAACTCGACCAGCAGCGAAGCTGGCACGTTAATGATGGTCTGCGCGCCTTCATGACGGCTCGCCTCACATACTTGATACCGCGCAAACGCTTCAGATAGCGCTTTTAGCGCGACCGGTTTTTCTCCTGCCTGCCATGCCAGTGTGGATACCCGCATCCAGTACCAATGCTTCAGGTCAGCCTGATCACAAAGAAAACCCTTGCGAATGAGTGCTGTAAATTCAGCAGCATCATCCTTCATCGCGCGGGCTAGCTGGATTTCCCGATCTGTTATCGTCACTGCGTCACCATTCAGACGCTTGGCGGCCCTTAAGCTATCTCGGGCATCATCGAACCGTTCGAGTTTTTGAAGAATTTCTGAGCAGGCAAGCCAAAGATACGGATTGTTAGGATCGTGTTTGAGCAGCCTCTGGCACAACTCGATAGCCGAGATGAACGCACCATCCCGGATCAAAACCTTCAGCGATCGCATTTCGCTCTGGTCAGTCCGCCTCATCTTCCCACCCATGTTCGAAAAAGAGACTATATCGACTCAAATGTGTTTGCACTGACCTTTTCTGCAATCACGGTAAATTTGTTTTTCACTGCGCCTTACAGTCGTGACCCGCTTAAACAGGTCTATCGACTTCCATTTTGAAACGTCCTATTGCCAACATTACGGGATATGAACGCGTTGAGGGACAATGCAATTGAGCGGCAAGCACGGCAAAAACGCCTTCCTCTTCGTAATCGTCTGCGTCGCGCTGGATATGCTGGCGTTCGGCTTGTTCATTCCGGTCATGCCCGCCTATCTGGAAGAAATCACAGGCAAACCTGGTGAAGATACGGTTCTGGTCGGCGGCCTTCTCATGGCTACCTTCGGCGTGGTAAATTTTCTGTCCATGCCCATTATCGGCAATCTGTCAGACAAGTTCGGCAGACGCCCCGTTCTGATTATTTCGATAGCCGGTCTCTGCATCGACTTTATCATTATGGGGCTTGCGCACTCCTTGCTGGTTCTATTCATCGGGCGCGCCCTCGCCGGCCTAACAAGCGCAACCTATTCCACGGCGAGCTCTTATATCGCAGATGTCACCGAACCTGAGGAGCGCGGCAAAGCCTTCGGCATGATTGGCGCAGCGTTCGGTATCGGCTTTGTCCTTGGACCAATCATTGGCGGTGTTCTGGGCGACATTGATACCCGACTGCCCTTCTTCGTGGCCGCTGGCATAGCCGCATGCAATTTCCTCTACGGTCTACTGGTGCTTCCGGAATCGCTTTTGAAAGAAAACCGTCGCCCGTTCGAGCTTCGACGCGCCAACCCGTTCGGCGCTTTCAAGCACTTCTCCAAGCTTCCACAAGTCAGCTGGTTCATTGTAGGCGTAGGCATTTTCGGCCTCTCCCATTCTGTCTTTTCCTCGACCTGGAGCTATCACGGTGAAATCCGGTATGAGTGGACGCCAAACGAGATTGGCCTCTCACTTGCGCTTGTCGGTATAGGCTCAGCATTCGTTCAGGGCTTTCTGACAGGGCGCCTGACTAAAAGCATAGGTCCAGTCCGGACCGCGCTGTTTGGCCTCGCCGTTACAACATTCAGCATGTTCCTGTTCGCAAGCGCCTTTTACGGATGGATGGCCTATGCCTTCCTCGCCGTTTCAGCCTTTGGCGGCGTAGCTGGTCCTGCAACCCAACAATTGATGACGGGTGTCACGCCGAAAAACGCGCAAGGCGAACTACAGGGCGCACTGGCGAGCGTACAGGCGCTGAGCACGACCATTATCGGTCCGCTTATCATGTCTCAGACGCTGAGCTATTTCGCCAAGCCCGAAGCGATTGTTCAGTTTAAAGGTGCCAACTTTGTCCTGGCGGGCATTCTGGCGGCCCTCGCCTTCATCCCGTTCATGAAAGGTGTGCGCGCAAACAAGGGTGTCGTCCGCTCCATCGATGAAGAGGTGAAGCATGGCGACACACCCAAATCAGCCGAAGAGGTTGCCGAACTCGCTGAAGCCAACACTGCTGCCGAAGCTGAAGGCAGCGACACGGAAAGCACCGGCAGCCAGACAAATTGATTTGTCTTTCAACCTGCAAAGCTCGTAGATCAATTCATGGACCGCATTCGCCCTGCCCTCTTTCTAGACCGTGACGGCGTGCTGAACGTCGACAAGGGCTATGTCTCCCGCGTGGAAGACTTCGAATGGGTTGAAGGCGCAAAAGAATGCGTCAAAGCCTTCAACGATCGCGGCTGGTGGGTGTTCGTCGTCACGAACCAATCAGGCATTGCACGCGGCTATTACACCGAAGACGATATGCGAGCCCTGCATGATCATATGTCTGCAGAGCTCGCGAAAACCGACGCTCATATAGACCGGTTCTACCATTGCCCCTTCCATGAAGCAGGCGAGATTGCGCGCTATCGCAAAGACAGTTTCGACCGCAAGCCCAAGCCCGGCATGCTGATGTCGGCGATGGCAGATTTCCCTGTTGCGCGTGAGAAGAGCTTTCTGATCGGTGACAAACAGACAGACATAGAGGCGGCACACGCCGCTGGTGTTGGCGGCTTCTTCTTCACTGGCGGAAATGTGCACCAGTTCGCCGAATGGGCGCTGGCCGACTTTGAAGATGGTGCGCGCTGATCACGCTGTGTCGGTCAGTGAAAAAATCTCTTCAACAGGCACTCCAAAATAGCGCGCCAACTTAAGTGCGATCACAGTCGACGGGATGAATCGTGCGACTTCAATCGTGCTGATCGTTTTTCGCGACACCTCTATCGCTTCAGCCAACTCACTCTGACTGATATTCTTTTCGGCTCTCAAAACACGAATACGGTTTTCCAGCGGCCCGATTGCTTCGCCCATTATACGACCCGATCGTTCGAGTAGATAAAGAATGAAGCACACAGGCTGAGGAACAATACAGCCAGAGTTACATCCACCGCCTGCTCTGACGTAATCCGCGATAAGATCAGATTATCCATGGTCGACATAAGCGTGAGGCTAATCAGCAACACGCCAACTGTCGTCCACGCCGCTTTGCGCATGCTCGCAGCCAGAAAGCTTTCAGACTTCCACGGATTAACCCGAATGCCGCCGAACCGCGATTTCATTGAGATCATAAACGGCAGATAAATAAGCACCAGCGTCGCTGCGCATGCAATCTGAACATAATCCAGCACAGCCGCCAGATCCGTCTGCACCATGTCTTCTGCAACTTTCGTGACGTAAATGATCGCAGCACCACCAAGCGCGCACCCGGTTGCATTCGCGATAAGGTCAGCGGCTTCGCTTGCGTTTCTCGGCTTCAGAAATGACATGGCTTATCTCCGTTTGATACCGAAGATATACGTTTTGATACCTATAGGTGTCAATACGAAACGATTAGGTTACATATCTGAGCTCAGCCTAAGATGCCTGCCTCTCATCGTCTGACGACGCCTTCGGCTTCATCCGCCACAGGATGAAGGACATGCCAAAGCCCATAATGCTCATCACGATCAAAGGCGGCCCGCCGCCGAAATATGCCCCGTAGATCAGATTAGCCAAAGCGACCACGAACAGGATGAGCGCAGCCGCCTGCGCGGCGCTGCGAACGGGTTTGCGCTCAGCTGGCTCGCTCATGATTTAAGGCCCGCCATCCGGCGAACCTCTTTCCATTCGTCTTCGGTGACAGGCTGAACCGACAGACGTGAGTTCTTCACCAGAACCATATCCTCCAGCTTCGGATTGGCTTTGATATCCTTCATGGAGACAGGGTTCGGAACAGGCTCTATAGCTTTGATATCGACGCACTCCCAGCGATCATCGTCAGTGGTAGAATCAGGGTGCGCCTCTGCACAGACCTCGACTATTCCAACAACTTCCAACCCTTCACGCGAGTGATAGAAAAAGCCCTTATCGCCGACCTTCATCTCACGCATGAAATTGCGCGCCTGATAGTTACGAACACCGCCCCATTCTTCACCTTCATCACCTTTGGCGACCTGCTGGTCCCAGCTCCAGGCGGACGGTTCGGATTTAAAAAGCCAGTATGCCATGGCACATCTCCCATCGTGCGATGAAGCTATGACGAGGCTAGCAGCCAATCAATAGCATGCTGATAGTGAGGCCAGCCTTTATAGGCGGCGACGTCCTCAGCAGTGGATTGCCAGGCCTGCCGGAACTGTTCTTTCATCTCACCATCCTCCAGAATTGGCGCAAGAGGATCCACGCAGATGCGAATGGTGAACAGCACCGCGCCTGTCTCAGGCAATTTCCGGATGGTCTGGCGCTCGACCCGTAAATATAAATCACTCGCGGCATCACTCACCTCCAGCTCACCGAGCGCGCGCTTCATCGGCGCAGAAGACGGCGTAAACCGCTCTCTCCCGAGCTGAACGGTCCAGTTGAACCGCTCCAGAACCGGCCCGCACTGCAGACCCGCAAATATCCGGTTGATACGTGAGGAGAGCTCTGTCCCACCCTGAGGCAACAACGAATGCAGCCCCGACAGAGGTTTTCCGATATTCTCGGTAAGTGACCAGAACGTCGGCGCGCAGAGACTGGCGGCGCCCAGCATGAACTGGCCGTCGCGCGGCACCATCACGCACAGATCATCGCTGACAGTTGAGGCCGCCCGTTCGATTGGCGTGAAAGACGCAATCTCAAGAGGAGCAGATGATTGTACGCCAAGCACCAGACCTGCCGCCTCTTCAGCTGCGTCGGTCGCCCAGTCTCCAGCTTGCGCGTACACCTGATCGCGCTGTGAGACCATCAATCGACGCTTATCCTCAAGCCATGGCTCCGCCTCGGTATCCGGAAAGAGCCACGCGACTTCGTCAATCGGTCTGAGGTTCGGCGCCATCACAGTGGGCCCGTCGAGAAACGGCAGATGAGGCGGCGTTCGAAGCATCTCCATCAGCTGACGACCGCCTGCCCCCAATACGCAAAACCCAGCACTTTCGGCGTACTCGGAAGATACATCGTCTCACCATCCGTGACCGTGAAACCGTTATGCTCGAGCATGCGCGGCGGCACACGCGTCAGATGACAGCCACCGGCGAGCGTTTTCTGGATAGGCTCAAGGCGTCTCTGCCATTTCAGAATTCCGTCATCCGGCGCACCGCCATGTTCTGAATAGAGCAGCTTGCCGCCGGGCTTCAAAACACGTCGCGCTTCGGCGAGCGCCGCATCGATTGGCGGAATGGTGCACATGGTGAAGGTGAAGACGACTGTATCGACGGAGTTGTCCTCCAGCGGCACAGCCTCGCCGCCCGCTTCCATGAATTCGATGTTCAGCCCTTCGGCAGCATTTGCGCGCTTCTGGGCCTTTTTGATCATTTGTGCGTCTGGTTCGAGCGCGAAAACCTGAGAGACTTTCGAGGCGTCATACAGGCCGAAATTGGTGCCACTTCCGCAGCCGACTTCCAGCACGCGACCTTCAGCATAAGGCACCACTTTTTCACGCTGTTTCATGATCGGTTTTGTCGAGCAGGCACAATCAATCAGCGGCGGCAGAATATAACGGCTGTAAAATCCCATAGTCGCTCTCCCTATTCTCCGCGCGTGGGCGACGCCCAACGTCGCAGACCGTCTTCCGCGCTTTCATTCAAAGCACGGACGATGAGACCGCTTTGCGTGATGCGGATTTCATACCGCGCGCCGTCGATCATCGGTACATACGTGCCGGACCCGTAATAGGCGTCGACTGTGTTCTGCCATTTGCCATGTTCGTTGATGAGGTTGAACGCACTGACACCCGGATCGTTTTGCAGCGCATAGAGCGTGCGCTCGCCTGTCCGCTCGTCTTGAATGGAGGTATAGCGGCCGGAAATACGGTCCAGCTTATAGATCGCATCATAGCCGATCACATTTGCCCACGGCGTCCATTTGATGATGCGCGCCTCAAACAACACCTCATCGCCGCGGATCACATAGTCCGTCGGTGTCGTTTCACCGTCCAGCGTCACCTCGGCGCGAAAATGCTGATCGTCGACACGCTCCAGCTCGATATCAGCGACGTGGCGTTCCTGATTGAGACGGGAATAGGTTTGCAGATTAATGCCGACCATAGTGAGCAGTGCTGCCGCAGACAGCACAAGAATGCCGCCAATAAAGCGCATTCCACCGGACATGGCCTTGCGCTTACCCATCCGGGCGAAACCGGCCAGCGTGACCACAAGTCCGAAAAATCCGACTGCCGCCGGAACAATCCACCATATCATCTGGCAACCTTCCCCAGTCGCTACAGTCTGCCACTATAACAGCTGTTTCGACCGGGGACAGGGGCCCGCGCGAGGGCGGATCACGCGAAATTAGAAGCGGTATTTCAGACCGGTACGGATGACAGCGAAGTCAAACTCGTCTTCGGACTGAACGCCGCCGCGGTCGACCGGTGTATCGAACTCGACATCGTTCGAGAGGCGGAATTCGGCAATTGTAGACCAGTGATCATCAAAGCTGATTTCCAGACCACCACCATAAACGAAGGCAGCTTCTTCGTCTGACAGGTCATCAATGGGCGGCGCAAACGTGTAAGACGCCTGACCGTCGAAATCGAACTGAGTGACACCCAGAAGACCATAGATTGCCAGACGGTCTGTTACGTTGTGACCAAATTTGAAGTCGATACCGTAAGAGGCGTCGAGTTCGATGTCGGTGATTTTCACGCTGTTGAACGTCTGTGTCTCAGCTTGCTCATCTGAGTAGAAAACTTCTACCGCGCCGTAGAAATCAGGTGAGAAGTCATACTGATAGCCACCGGCGATGAAGGCGCTGACACCTGTGTCTGAATCGGTGACTGAGATGCTCGGGCCACCAACTGGTCCCTGGTTCGGGTCAGACGTGCCTGTGTTGCGGGAGTTGAACTGATCGACTGTTGTCGAGTTCACACCACCAAGCACGTACCAGCCGGTTTCAGCGCGAGCGATAGAGGTTGAAGCGACGCCGCCAAGAAGAGCGAGCGAGAGCAGAATTTTGCGGTTGTCCATAATGTGTCCTTTCCAAGAAGAAACGCGTTTGCGCCCTTCAGATAAAGGGAAAGAACCAGTCACAGACAAACCAAATAGGCGTTTGATTTAATTGACATTTACTCCCGCTTACGTGAGCTAAAATCACGTCTTGCGGAGGTGCCAGTCACAAAAAAGGGAGCCCACGCGGAGCTCCTTTTTTCGTGTTTGAATGTGTGCGAATTATCAGCTGTGTCGACGTGCAAATACGCCCGACTCACCATCCGCAGCGGGTTGATAGAAATGGCTGTACTCTCTGGATGCCGCCGCGAACGCCTGAGCGGCATCTTCACGGCCAAGTTCAAACGCATCAAAGCCCGACCGCAGCATGAAAAGAAGCTGGTCACGCAGCACGTCACCAACCGCGCGGATTTCACCTTTATAGCCGAGACGACGGCGCAGAAGCTGCGCCTGGCTATAGCCACGGCCATCGGCATAGCGCGGGAAGCTGATCTCAACCACTTCAAGCTGGTCGAGAAACGGCTCAAGCTTTAGCGGGCAATCATCCGGCATCAGGCGAACGATCACAGCATCATTCGGATCAGCCGCAGCCATTTCGAGAAACGGCTCAAGTGTCAGAACTTCACCGTGCGGATTGGCGGTCACTTCGCCATTTTTAACCAGCGGCATAGAGAGCCTCCTTAAATGGGTCATGGCCGACACGCTCCAGCGCGTCGATGAAGCGTTCGTCTTTAGAGCTGCGAACCTCGCGATATGCCTCGATCACACGCTCCAGCGCAGACGGTACGTCTTCGGCGCGAAGGCCCGGACCGGCGATCTGGCCGATAGCCGCTTTTTCGTCCGCGCGGCCACCAAAGGTGATCTGGTAGAATTCTTCGCCCTTACGGTCGACGCCCAGAATGCCGATATGGCCGACATGGTGGTGACCACAGGCATTGATGCAGCCTGAAATCTTGATCTTCAGCTCGCCGATATCATCCTGACGCTCAAGGTCTGCGAATGTGTTCTGCAGGTCCTGAGCAACCGGGATGGAACGCGCGTTAGCAAGGTTACAATAGTCGAGGCCCGGGCAGCAGATAATGTCTGAAATCAGCTCATAGTTAGCTGTCGCTAGGCCTGCGCTATCGAGCTCCTGATAAAGGTCGAACAGGTCATCCAGCTTCACGTGAGGCAGAACCATATTCTGTTCGTGCGTGATGCGGATTTCATCCAGGCTGTAACGCTCAGCAAGATCGGCCGTGACCTCCATTTGCGTGTCCGTCACATCGCCTGGAGGCGCACCGATTGGCTTGCAGCTGATCGTCACTATGCCATAGCCAGCCTGTTTGTGAGGGCGCACATTCACGCGTACCCAGCGGGCGAAGGCTTCGTCTTTAGCTTTCGCCGCTTCCAGAACATCCGATGTGTCCGGCAGGTCTTCGAACGCTGGCGGCGCAAAATACTGCGTGATGCGATCGACTTCGGCCTGCGGCAGAACGATCTTCTCAGCGTCGCGCTGCGCTTCAAATTCTTCGTCCACCAGACGCGTGAACTCTTCTGCGCCTGTTTCGCTGACGAGGATTTTGATGCGCGCCTTGTACTTGTTATCGCGGCGGCCAAAGCGGTTATACACGCGCATAATGGCTTCCAGATAATCAAGCAGCTGATCTTTCGCGACGAACGGCTTGATCGTCACGCCAACATGAGGCGTACGCCCCTGCCCGCCACCGACAATCACTTCAAAGCCAGTTTCACCCGCATCATTGCGGCGCATGTGAAGGCCAATGTCGTGAACACGGATGGCAGCGCGGTCGTTTTCAGCAGCTGTAACAGCAATCTTGAATTTACGCGGCAGGAAGGAGAATTCCGGATGGAAGGTGGACCACTGACGGATGATCTCACACCATGGGCGCGGATCTTCAATCTCTTCGGCTGTCGCACCGGCAAACTGGTCTGAGGTCGTGTTTCGGATGCAGTTACCGGACGTCTGGATGGCGTGCATCTCGACTTCAGCCAGCTCGTCCAGAACGTCCGGAATGTCTTTCAGCGCGACCCAGTTGAACTGGATGTTCTGACGCGTCGTCCAGTGGCCATAGCCTTTGTCATACTTGCGCGCGATATGCGCAAACTTGCGCATCTGCTCGCCGCGCAGCGTGCCGTATGGAATAGCGATGCGCAGCATATACGCGTGAAGCTGCAGATAAACGCCGTTCATCAGGCGCAGCGGCTTGAACTGGTCTTCAGTGATATCGCCGCTCAGACGACGTTCGACCTGCCCGCGAAACTGCGCCGCACGCTCACGAACGATCTGAGCGTCAAATTCGTCATACCGATACATGGATTACCCTTTTTCGGACCAGACCGCGAGCTCATTGCCCGACGGATCTGCGAAGTGGAAACGGCGCCCACCCGGGAAGGCATAAATGTCTTCCACAATTGTGCCGCCAGCCACTTTGATCTGGTCCAGTTTCTTCTCAAGATTGTTTGTATAGAGGATCACCAGAGCGCCTGAGCGACCGGTGTTCACGTCAGCCTGACGGTTGAAACCGCCTTCGACTTCCGCGCCATTAAAACTGATATAGTCGTCGCCCCATCGCTGGAACGTCCAGCCGAATACGGTCTCATAAAACATGATGACCGCTTCTGGGTCAGTCATTGGAAACTCGATATAATTGATGGAATTCTCGACGTTCGTCATAGCGCGTGCCCCTCCTTCGGCATGGCATGCGGAATGCCGAGCTCTGCCTCGGTACGGCTGACCCAACGTTCAACCGACGGAAACTCGCTCAGATCAAATCCGCCTTCGTGTGCCAGACGAGTATACGCGACCAGCGCGATATCCGCGAGGGTGAAGGTGTCACTGACGATCCAGTCCGTACGTGTCAGCTGAAGCTCCATAACGCCGAGCGCGCGCCGGCCTTTCGCCATCAGAGACGGCTCGATCTCGTCATCGGATTTCTTCAGATAGAGCTTCTGGAAGCGGCGCACAGCGATCGCAGGTTCGTGGCTGTACTGCTCCCAGAAGAGCCAGCTCATCATCTGAGCTTTCGTGAACGGATCGCTCGGCACCAGATCGCTTTCAGCCTGTTCGGCCAGATACAGCATAATGGCGTTCGACTGCGGCAGAACGCTGCCATCCGGCCAGCGCGCCAGCGGCACCTGACCGACAGGGTTCAGCGCCAGAAAGTCTTCTGTCTGCGTGGCACCCGCCATCAGGTCCATCTCGACCCAGTCATAATCCAGCTCGAGCAGCTCTGCGACCCATTTGGTCTTCATGCAGTTGCCGGAGATTGAATCCCCGTAGAGCGTCAGACGCGTGATATCGCGATCAGGCATCGACTACGCCCCGCGCAGTTTTGTGGAATTCTGTGTGCGTTGTCGGGCCCGTTGCGCGAATGGTTTCACGCAGCGTTTCGCGGCCCGTCACTTCCCCGTCCTCTGTCACTTCCATGACATACGGGTCCAGAATGCGAAGCTCGTCGCCTTGCGCTGCTTCAAGCGCCGCATCAGCAGCCTCACCGACGACCACCTCTGCGTCAGCGACATCCTCAGACCAGTTACGGTCAGCCGTCTGGTACACAGTCGCGCCGGTCGCAACGTCCCAGGCTGTGATGACTTTAGGAATGTCAGCCTTAAGTTTCGGACGTACAGATGTCATTCAACGATCTCCAGACTCTTCTGCATGGATGATAGAAATTGTTCAGGTAGAGCCGCGACTTCACCAATAATCAGAAGCGCAGGCCCTTTAATGCCATTGCCTTCGATCAGGTTCGCCAACTCGCTCAATTCGCCATAAGCGCGGATTTCATTTTCGCGTGTGCCGTTTTCGATAACCGCCACCGGTGTGGAGGCGCCTCGGCCTGCCGCTATCAGATTCTCTGAAATCTGCGCGGATGTTCCGACGCCCATATAGACGACGACGGTCTGGTTCTGGCGTGCAAGGGATGGCCAGTCGAGATCAGGCACCTGCCCGTTACGGGCATGGCCGGTTACGAAGGTTACAGACTGAGCGTGATCACGATGGGTAAGCGGCAGACCTGCACTCGCCGCGCAGCCAAGCGCCGACGAAATGCCCGGCACAACCTGCGCCTCAATGCCTTCAGCCAGAAGCGCGCCAAGCTCCTCACCGCCGCGACCAAAGATAAACGGATCGCCGCCTTTGAGGCGTACAACACGCTTACCAGCCTTCGCCGCCATGATCAGAAGCTCGTGAATGTCTTCCTGCGGTACTGAGTGATAACCTTTGGACTTGCCGACAGACACACGATCCGCATCGCGGCGGATCAGGTCCAGAATGTCGGCGCCAACGAGATTGTCATAGAAAACGATGTCGGCATCCTGCAGGACGCGCAGCGCTTTCAGCGTGAGAAGCTCCGGATCACCCGGCCCTGCCCCGACAATGTGTACAATACCGGTCTTTTCGGTTTCGCCTGCCTCAATGGCAGCGTCCATTTCCACACGCGCTGCGTCTTCATCGCCAGCGAGAACCTTTTCAGCGATTGGCCCGCGCAGCATGTTTTCCCAGAAAGCACGACGATCAGACTCTTCAGCAAAACGCGCCTTCACCTTGCCGCGAAATCCGCGTGCAAAGTTTGCAAGCTCGCCCGTACGCTTCGGAAGCAACGCCTCAAGGCGAGAGCGGATATTGCGCGCCATGACAGGAGCAGCACCACCTGTTGCGATAGCGCCAACTACGCTGCCGCGATCCAGAATGCTCGGAACGGTGAAGTCACAGAGCTCCGGGCGGTCTACCACGTTCACAGGCAGATTGTACTGACGCACAAGGTTCAGCGCCGCTTCGAGCGCTGGCTCGTCATCTTCAATCGCGATGATCACAAACTTGGCTTCAGAGACCAGCACTTCGGTCAGTGCTTCCGGCGCAAACCCGACGCGACCCGCAAACTCGTTGACGAACTCCGGCGAGAAGACAGGCGCAATCACATCGACGCGCGCGTGAGTTTTCGCCAGCAGCCGCACTTTACGTCGCGCATTCTCTCCGCCGCCGAACACAACGACGTTCAGAGATTTGGTACCGAAAAAGACGGGAAACAGTTCCACGCGACGCTCCAATGGCTAGTCAGTTAGCCTCAGTCTGCAAAATGCCGTCTGAGGCGCTTATCACAAGTCTTCACCATTAATGCGACCGTTTAGAAATACTTATCTTACAATTTTGCGATAGGCCTTTATGTATTGTGCGGAATACAGGCGGCAAAAGCCTTTCTATACACCATTTTCGGGACCCCTGCCTTATGTCGGACTCAAAAGACAGATTACCTCCTCTAAATGCGCTGAAGGCATTTGAAGCCGCTGCCCGCCATCTTTCCTTCACTAAGGCAGCCGAAGAGCTGGACGTGACGCCGGGAGCGATCAGCCAGCAAATCCGGCTGATGGAAGAATACACCAATGTGCCTCTGTTCCGCCGCACGGGCCGTCAGGTCCTTCTGACCGATGCAGCGCAGGCTGCGCTGCCGCTGGTGCGTGATGCGTTCGACAAGCTGGTTGAAGCTGGCCGGATCATGCGCGCGCCTGCCCGTAAGGGTAAGGTGATGATTTCCTGCGCGCCGAGCTTTGCCGCCAAATGGCTCGCGCCAAAACTGGACCGGTTCCACACAGCCCACCCAGAAATCGAAGCCTGGGTCTCCGCCGATATGGGGCTCACCGATTTCACGACCGCCGATACCGACCTCGCCATCCGGTATGGCCGCGGCGTGTATGAAGGCCTCAAATCAGAAAAACTCATGGAAGAGACGGTTCTGCCGGTCTGCTCTCCGCATCTGATGGAGGGGCCGGACGCGATTAAGCGCCCGGAAGACCTCGCGCGGCACACACTGCTGCATGATGCCGGCACAGAGCGAGATCCGTCCTGTCCGGACTGGTCGAGCTGGCTGCGGGCACGCGGCGTTGAAAACATCGATGGCCATAAAGGGCCGCACTTCAACCAGTCCATGCTCGCTATCGAAGCCGCAGCGACGGGGCGTGGTGTGGCGCTTGCCAAGAAAGCGATTGCCGCAGCTGACCTTGCGAGTGGCCGACTGGTCGCGCCCTTCCCTGATGGCTCGACGCTGATCGACTTTGCTTACTTCGTCGTCTGGCCAAGGGGCCGGACCCAGACGATTGAATCCAGAACCTTCATTAAATGGCTCAAAACCGAAGCCATCCGCGATGAAATTGTGGGAGTTTAGCATTTCTCAAGGCTCTGTTAGACAGGCGCGACTTGTTGACCGGTTGCTCCTATGTCTATCCAAGCGTAAATGCTGACCCGCAAGTTCAGAAACGTTATAACCTAAAGAAAAGAGGACAGGCCGTTGAGCGAGACGCAAGCAGCCAGCCCGGTGAAAAAGGTAAATCCGAACGCGCCGACAGAGGAGACGGTACTTTCCGTCCAACACTATACAGACCGTTTGTTCAAGTTCCGGATCACGCGTCCAGGTAGCTTCCGCTTCCGTTCGGGTGAATTCGTGATGATTGGTCTTCCAAAAGAAGACGGCAAACCGCTTCTGCGCGCTTACTCTATCGCCAGTCCGTCCTGGGATGAAGAGCTTGAGTTTTTCTCAATCAAAGTGCCGGACGGCCCTCTGACTTCCCGTCTCTGCGACATTAAACCGGGCGACAAGGTTCTGCTCGGCAAGAAGCCAACAGGTACGTTGGTGCATGACGCACTCACACCGGCGAAACGCCTCTACATGTTCTCTACAGGTACAGGCATCGCGCCATTTGCGAGCCTGATGCGCGATCCGGAGACATACCAGAAGTTCGACGAAGTCATCCTCACACACACCTGTCGTGAAATCTCAGAGCTGGCCTATGGCGAAGAGCTGACAGCAGCTCTGCCGGAGGATCCGCTTTGCGACGAGTACGCGCACAAATTCCGCCTTTATAACTCGGTCACGCGTGAAGACTTCCCACGCATGGGGCGCATCACTGATCTGATCGAGAGCGGCAAACTGTTCGAAGATCTGGGTGTTCCACCACTCAACGCGGAGACAGACCGCGTCATGATTTGCGGCTCCATGCAGATGATTCAGGACACCAAAGCGCTCTGCGAAAAGGCAGGCCTGGTTGAAGGCTCCAATGCCGCGCCAGCCGACTTTGTTATTGAGAAAGCCTTCGCAGGCTAACTACTGCTAACACACTGAAAAACATAAAAGCCATCGGCCCTGCCGGTGGCTTTTTTTTCATACTCAAACGTAAACGCATTCGGACAAATTATCCGATCTCTCGAACGCCATCTTAATCCGACGAGTTTACTCAGGTTTGCAACACAAATCACTCGCCGGGACTCGATGATAAACGTTATTTACTGCCTTGCTTTCGAGCATGACATTCGTCTCGTATTGCTCGCAGCTTTCATCTGTATTGCCGGGTCTCTGACCTATGTGCAGCTTTTAAGACAGTGTCTGCACTCGACAGGCCTGGTGAGAGTTAGCTGGATGGGCATCAGCGCCGCGGCGCTGTGTACGACCGTCTGGTGTACCCACTTTATTTCAATGCTGTCCTTCCAGGCTCATGTACCCGTCGTTCTGGACCCCGTCCTTACGCTGGTTTCGCTGATTGCGCCGATGTTCGGCTTCTTCATGGCGACAGGACTTGTGATCTATGGGCGCACGCCGCTTACAGTCATTACAGGCAATCTCACACTGGGTGGCAGCATGGCTGCACTTCATTATGTGGGCATGCTCGCATACCGCGTGGATGGCATTGTTGAGTGGGACATGTCCTACGTTGCCGCGTCCGTTATTCTCAGCTGCCTGTTCACTGCAGCATCCGGCTGGGCGTTTAATCGTTTCTCGAACCTGCGTTTCAACCTGCCCTCCGTCGCACTGTACGCGCTGGGCGTTATCAGCCTCCACTTCACCGGCATGTCCGCGATGGAGATCACATCTCTGTCCATTTCCGATATGCCTATGGATGCTGAAACCTTTACGGCGCTGTCTATCGCGACTGCATTCGCGGGTATGATGGTGATTGCTCTTGGCGCGGCCACCTTCTTCCTCGATCAGGACCAGAAAAAAGCGGGATACGAAAAACTCCTGAAAATGGCCATGACGGACACGCTAACCGGTCTGGCCAATCGCAATGCCTACATGGATGACCTGAACAGCCGCATCGAGAAGTCGGAGCGTACAGGCTCGCGTCTGGCCGTGATCGGCATTGATATGGATCGATTCAAAGACATTAACGACTCCCATGGCCACAAAGCTGGTGATGCAGCTCTGATCGCGCTCGCCAACGGCTTCAAAGCGCAATGTCATAGCGGCGAGATTGTCGCGCGGCTCGGTGGAGATGAATTCGCCGCGACGAAGGAATATTCCACCGAAGAAGAGCTGGAAGACTTTCTCTCGCGCCTTCAATCGGCGCTGAATACACGCCTTCAGGTCAATGAAACCACGCTCCATCTGAGCGGCAGCATTGGTATCGCCTGCTACCCTGACGACGGCAAAGACAGCGACACGCTGCGCAATAATGCCGACCTCGCAATGTATCGCGCGAAGATACATGCCTCCAACTCAATCTGCTTCTACACCGCTTCTATGGACGAAGAAGCACGGCAGAAGCGGGAGCTTGCCGCATCTCTGGCTCAGGCGCTCGAAAACAATGAGCTGGAGCTTTACTACCAGCTTCAGGCGTCCGTTAAATCAAGCAAAATCAGCGGCCTTGAAGCCCTTCTGCGCTGGACGCATCCAAAGCTGGGGCCAATTTCACCGAGCGTCTTCATCCCTATTGCGGAAGAAAGCGGGCTTATCATTCGCTTGGGCGAATGGGTTCTGCGCCGTGCATGTGAAGATGCTGCAGGCTGGGAATCGGAAGACAAAGTCGCAGTAAACATGTCGGCTCTGCAGCTTACGCAGGTAGAACTGCCGCGCATCGTCCACCAGACACTCCTGGAGACCGGCCTGCCGCCACACCGTCTCGAAATCGAGCTAACGGAAACCGCAATTCTGGAAGACCGTGACCGATCTCTCCACGTGTTGCGCCAGATCAAAGCGCTCGGCGTTAAGGTGGCGCTGGATGATTTCGGCACGGGCTATTCCTCGCTGGAAATCCTCCGCTCCTTCCCGTTCGACAAGATCAAACTGGACCGCTTCTTCATGTCGGAAATCGAGGTCAGCCGTGAATCCCGCGCACTCGTGCGTTCGGTTCTGTCGCTTGGCAAAAGTCTTTCCATTCCGGTTCTGGCTGAAGGCGTCGAGAGCGCGGCTCAGCTCAGCATTCTGAAAGAAGAAGGCTGTGACGAGATTCAGGGCTTCCTGCTCGGGCGTCCGGAAAAGCTTTCCGACCTGATTGAGATCCGAAGCTCACAACATACCATAGAAACGCTGTTTTCTCCCGATGGAGAACAGCCAAATCTCGGCACGGTTCGCATCGTCTCAACGGGCTAAACGCCGCCATTACTATGGCGTATCGTGGACGTGGTAGCGATTACATTGCAAACGGGCTCCGGTCTTAACAGAGAGATGTCAGGAGCCCAGTTTCACATGACCAGCTATACGTCCGTGCCGCGCAAGCACACTGCAGAGACAGCTCAAACGATGTCGGACGTCCGCTATGAAGTGGACCGGCTGGATCGGGTACTCGTGGAGATTCTCGCTGAACGCCAGACCTTCATGGACGCCGCTGCACGTATCAAGCCAAAACGTGAGGCCGTTCGCGACGAACCACGCATCGAGCAGGTCGTTTCAAATGTTCTGGAAGCCTGCAAGGAATGCGGCCTCGCCCCTGAAATTGCAGAGCCTGTCTGGCGTCTCCTGATCGAGCAGTCGATCGCTTACGAATTCAATTCCTACGACAATCTCAAAAAGCCAGACACGCGCAATTCGTGATCGACGCGCGCGACGCTTTCCAGCGTGGGGTATAGAACATCGCGGATATCGTTGATGAGTACGGCCGCCCGCGTTTTTGATGGCGGTGGCTCTGACCGACCCGCCGCTTCTGCCGCTTTACAGGCCTCTGCCAGTGGTCCGGCGCCGATACCTAACGCTGCGCCCTTAATGGTATGAGCCGCATCAGCCCAGCGTTCGGGCGCATCATTTGCGTCCAGCATCTGCCCCCAGGTTTCAACCTGGCCTTTGAAAATCTCAAGAACTTCAAGAGCAAGCTCCGCATCCAGAGCGGTATTGTTTGCGAGCTGCTGCCGGTCGATCCAGCGGTCCATAATGATATCCTGTGCGAACGCTTTCAGAGTACTCGCAGTAGCAGGAATACATTAACAGGGTTTCATCAAATAATCGGCGCCGCAGTCTTGTTGTAGATGCCATTTTCAGCGATATTGAGCATGCTTCAAGGGGTCTGGAGTCAGTGATGTTAGAAATTCTTGTCATACTGAGAGACGTAATCCTCGTCACCGTTCTGAGCTGGATCGGTGTTGATTACACATCGCAGCCCGATCGTTCTGCAGAGCAGCGTCAGGCTGCAAAAATCTACATGCAGACAGAAGCCCCTGTTCAGCTGATCTCCGCGCCGGTTTATCGTAAAGACACACCGCTGACACAGCACGAACTTTTCCGGTCTTAAGTGAACTCCGGTCCGCAAGTCGCAGAATCCGGACAGTTTTGTTAACACAAAATTAAAAAAATACTGCGTTTGCCGGTCGCATGATCCCGCAAAATATTGCAGTATCTGTCCCCATGTCCCAGTCGCGTGATGAAAACTATCTGAAAGCCCTTCAGGAAACTCAGGAAGAGCTTCAACAGATCCGAACAGCCGGTACCTGGATGGTTACCGCAGGCTTTGCTGCAGCCGCATTTCTGTATGTAGGCGCTGTTCTTACGGCCTGGGCAGCACTGGGCACGCAAGCTTTCCTTCTCATGAACCCGCTCTGGTTCGCTGCTGGCGCCACTATTCTGGCAGGGCCTGCGATCGCGATTATTCTCGCTGGCTTTATGGGCCGCCAATCCATGCGCCATGCACGCGCTAACACGCTGGTTCTTCGCGCCTCACAAATGCTCCTCATGCCAGCCGATGCTGCGAGCTCACGCATTGAGACGCTGACTGATAAAGTGCGCGAAGAAACACAGAAGGTCGACGAACTGGTGGAAACCGCTCACGCCTCACTGGTTGAGCTGCGCGCAACACTGGGCACAGAGCGTGAAGAGTTCTCCGAACTCGTCACGAAGAATACGAAAACCATTGCGAGCATGATGAACAAGCTCGCAGAAGAGCGCCAAGCCCTCGGCGAGCTTTCCAGCGCCGTTGAGACACAAACTGCGGCTATTTCCGAAGCTATTCCACGTCAGGCGCGCGCCATGGCTGAGGCAGCACGCCTTGCCCAACACGAGGTCGCGCAAGCCGACAAAGCGCTGGATGACCGTCTGACGTCTCTCAACGATTCCACGATGACGCTGACCGACAAGCTGGCTGCGCTCGACGCAATGTCTGCAGATGCCGAGGCCCGCTCTGCCCGGATTAACGCGTCCGTGGAAGAGATCGAGCAACGCCTGACCGAGTCCTCCAAAACTGTTGAGACCGCGATCCGTGCGAGCGAGCTTGCGGCAACCGCCGCGACCGAGACGGGCGACGCTCTCAATTCGGCTGTCGCAAACGCGCTTGATGGTACACGCGAGGCTTCTGAGTTCATCCGAGCCCAGTCCCGCGAAGCCGTTCAGGAAGCCCTCAAAGGTCTTGCCGAGCTCAAGACGGCTGGTCAGCAGGCTGAAGCGGCTACGCGTGCCGCAGGCGATGCTGCGCGCTCTCAGGCCGATGAAACAGAACACCGCATCATGGCGCTCTCGCAGATGCTGTATGACGCCGCAACGCGTGCGACATCCACAGCTGAAGCCGGTCTTGAACGCGCCCGTCAACGCATTGAGCGCGCCTCTGCGTTGCTGAACGGTCTGAGCGATGGAGACATTCTGTCCGCAGCGCCTGCCATGCCGGAGCCACCGGCCCAGCCCGTAGCGCCGCAGCCTCAACCGCCTGCTCCAACACCAGCACCGGCACCACCGGAAAATCTGCGCCGGCGCCAGCCTGATACGGATGAGCCAAAGCCATCCTTCGAGACGCTTGGCGAACCGGATAAGAGCACCTCGTCCATGCTGTTCTCGCAGCCAAGGCAGAAGGCTGCACCGCAAAACGATGGCGAAACGAGCGTTCAGGAACGCACTCCCGCGCCGGAAAACAGTGAGACAACAAGTGAGGAAAGCTCTCTGTTTGATCTCGCGTTCGACAGCGCATCGCAAAAAGAAATGGGCCTGTCCTGGAAAGACCTTCTGGCCGGCCTGTCCTCCGATCCTGAAGAACGTGACGATGCAGCCCGCATCATTCTGAGCGAAGTCGAGGATATGGGCATCGCGCTAACGGATGCGTTCACGATGAAGGAAACGCGAAAAATTGCGGGTGCGTCACGCCGCAACGAACGCAATCGCCGCCGCGCTGTTCGCGAGTTTGCGGGACCAAAGGTTCAGGAGCTGCAATACCGTATCGAAGATCAGGAGCATTTCCACGCGGCTGTCGAACGCTTCCTCTCTGAAGAAACGACGGATGCGATGCGGTCTCTGAATGAGGCGGATCGCAGCCGCACCGCCGCAGCCAAACGCCTGACAGCGTTCCTGCTTCTGGATGCGGCGTTTCATAGCCAGAAGAACTAGCAAATCAGCTGTCTGACATCAGGCCGGGCAGCTCTACCGCAATCTCATCGATCACGCCGCGTGCCGCACGAATAAGTGCGCGCGTGCCCTCTGTATCCGCTCTGCCGGTATAGGACTCACGTTTGGTGATGAAGGTCTGGCCAACAATGCCGCCCGTGCGTCCATTGAGAATCTCAACACGCGCCGTCACCACCGCATCTTCCTCGCCAATGACCAGATCACGTACAGTCCAGTGCAGCTCATACGCCGCGCTGAGCGTCAGGCGCTCATCCACCGCCACACCCTCACTGTCAGACGCCTGCAGCGACAACCGATCCAGAAGCGCGGACTGTAAAAGACGCGAGGCAGACTCGGTCCATTCGGCTTCCGGCAAAACGCTCAGCGCCCCGTCTTCGCTCTCATAAGCGATATTGCGGCCCAGAAGCAGTGACGAGCCTTCAGGCTCGAACACGATGATATTGGCGGGCAGCGACACAGGCGCACCACTCATTGGTTGGGAGGTGCTGGTGAAACGGTAAAGTGCATCAGGGACGACAGGCTCAGGCAGAACCGAGACACATCCGGCAAGCGATAGAGCCGTGAGGCTGAGAACGGTTGTCTTCAGTTTCATCATCAATCCTCTCGGTAAGGCCGCGGCTGGCCCTGAATGAAGCTCTGCGGGTTCTGCTCGACTTCGCGTGCGATACGATCAAGGCGGCGCACAAGCGATCGCATATCGGTCGTCAGGCGCTGGATTTCCTGCAGGGTCTGTTCTGCCGGCTCCTCGACAGCTTCACGCACACCACGCATGCTTTCCTGTGTTTCGAGCACCGCCGTTTCAGATGTCTGGATCAGGCGCCGCGCATCATCAATCAACACATCTGCATTGTCAGCAATGTCCGTGAGCGCCGTCTGGATATCCGTTTCGAGCGACCCGAAGCTGCGCGCCGCATCAGCGACTGCCTCACCCGCATCGGCAAGCGAACGCAGCGCAGCACCGGCATCCCGCATCAGCTGCTCGTCTTCAGCAAAAGCGTTCGTGATACGCTGAATATTGCCCAACGTCTGGCGGAAGGCTTCAGCGTTCTCCGCGTCCAGCACCGCATTGATACGCGACAGAGTCACCTGCGCATTCGCCATCAAATCCTGACCGCCCTGAAAGATTTCCTGCAGTTGGGTCTGCTCGGTTTCAAGAATTGGCGGATTAGCCGCGCTGCCCGGCATCAGGTCGGCCTGAGGCGACCCCGGACGGATCTGAATGAAGGTCACACCGGTCAGGCCCGCAAAGTCCAGATAGGCCTTGGAGTCCGTTCGCACCGGCGTATCGGCATCAACACGAATGCGGGCGATGACATTCTCGGTGTTCTCGCGATCAAGTGAGAGGCTGACCACCTCGCCGACATTAATGCCGAGATAGCGAACCTGCCCGCCTTCCGACAAGCCGTTTACCGCGCCCTCGAACACAACGTCATATTCAGAGAACTCACGATCAAACTCGACCTTGCCTAGCCAGATGGTGAAGGCAATGAGTGCAGCGAAAGCAGCCAGAACTGCTGCGCCGATCAGGGCATAACTGGCACGTGTTTCCATAACTATCCTACCACCGACCGCCCGCGTGGGCCGCCAAAATATTCCTGCACCCACGGATCATCGATCCGTGAAACTTCTTCGAGCGTTCCGGTATACTTTACCCGCTTGTCGCCAAGCACCGCAATCCGGTCACATGTCGCCTTCAGCGTGTCGAGATCATGCGTCACGAGAAAGACTGTCAGACCGAGAAGGCGGCTGAGCTCGCGCACGAGCGAGTCAAAACGCCCCGCTGTTATCGGGTCGAGCCCCGCTGTCGGCTCATCCAGAAACACGAGCTCCGGATCAAGCGCCAGTGCACGCGCCATTGCCGCCCTTTTGCGCATACCGCCAGAGAGTTCGGACGGCTTCTTGTCCGCCGCGTTAAGCGGCAGGCCGGACAAGCTGATCTTGAGGTCCGCCAGGTCGTGCATCAAATCATGGGAGAAGTTTGTGTGCTCTTTCATCGGCACCATCACATTCTCGCGCACGGTGAGGTTCGAGAAGAGCGCGCCATCCTGAAACATCACCGACCAGCGCCGTTCAATGGCCTGACGGTCTCTGTCAGACAGCTCGGATAGCGCCTCGCCAAACACGGTGACGGAGCCCGCCGTGGGCGTCAGCAGGCCTACAATCTCGCTCAACAGAACCGACTTGCCGCAACCGGACGGGCCAATAACGCCAATTGTTTCGCCGCGATAGATATCGAGGTCGAGGTTCTCATGAACCACATGATCGCCGAACTGGGTTTTAAGCCCGCGCACCTGAATGATCGGATCGCTCATATGCCGAGCTCCATATACATCATGGCGAAAATCGCATCGACAACGATAATCAGGAAAATGGCATGAACGACCGACGCCGTGGTCGCTTTGCCGAGCGACTGAACATCGCCCTGTACAAGCAGCCCCTGACGGCAGGCAATCATGGCAACCACCACCGCAAAGACCGGCGCCTTGGACATGCCCACCCAGAAGTTCTGGATGATTACAATATCCTGGATGCGGGTAATGAAGAGGATAGGCGAAATATCCAGCGCCACCCATGAAATCATAAGCCCGCCCAACAGGCCGGAAAGTGTTGCGCCGAACGCCAGAAGCGGCGTCATGATCAGCATGGCCAGAATACGCGGCGTCACCAACGCTTCGATCGGATCAATACCAAGCGTGCGCATGGCATCAATCTCCTGACGCATCTTCATCGAGCCAATCTGCGCGGTAAAGGAGGAATTCGTCCGCCCGGCCAGAAGAATGCCCGTCAGCACCACGCCGAATTCACGCATGACGGCCCAGCCGACCAGCTCAACGGTAAACACCGTCGCGCCAAGCGTCTGCTGAAGCATGGTCGCGCCGATAAAGGCGATCACCATGCCGACAAAGAATGAGAGGAAAGACACGATTGGCAGCGCGTCCAGCCCGGCTTCCTCCATAACGGCAAACACGCTGGTCCAGCGGATTTTGTGCGGCTGCAGGAGCAGTTTGAACGTCGTCAGCATCGCCTCGCCGATAAAGCTCAGCGTACCAACAGCCTCGTCCATGAAGTGAACACTGCCCTTACCCACGCGAGCCAGCAGATCAATGATCGAAAGCGGTTGGGACGCGACCACCTTCTCCTGACGCTCACGTCCGGATACAAGCTCCAGCAAGGCTTTGGCCTGCGCATGCTCGCCAATCAGTTGATAGGTTTTGTCGGCCTCGATGCCGCCATCTTCAAGCATGGTGTGAATAAGAAAAGCGCCTGCGGTATCAACAGCACCAAGCGCGCTGACATCAACAAGCTGCGGCGCCCTCTCAAAACGTGCACGGCGAATCTCACGCTCCAGAGCCCCGACAGTTTTGACCGTCCAGTCTCCTTCAACGTGAAGCACCGCCTCACCGTTTTGATTGTCCACCCGGAACGCGCTCAAGCTCAGAATTCCACTTTAAAAGTACGAAACCCGAAAATACGGGAATCACTGTGTCTAAACCATGTCTCTTCTACATACAGGCGAGTTTCTCCTCACAGGTGTAGTAAATTTACCAAGGGAGCGCACAGAATTCGTACACCGCTTAGCTGCGGCTAAATGTATGCTTTCCCTGCGCGTCAGTCCCGTTAGTTTGCTCAAAAAAATTGGAGGACTCCCGTGACGTCAAAAGTGCGCGCAGAGGAGATCAACGCCTTTCTGACCAAGGCGTTTGGAAGCGAGAGACAAAACCCGCGTATGGAAGTTACGCATGTCGGCGACGGTGAAGTTACCGTACGCATGCCGTATGACGATAATATGCTGCGCCCGGGCGGCGTCATTTCTGGTCCGACACAAATGGCGCTCGCAGATTGTGCTGCTTACTTTGCGATCTTTACCCGCACGGGTATCGAACCATATGCAGTCACATCAAACCTGAACATCAATTTTCTGAACGCCTGCAAGGCCGGCAATGTGCTCGCTCATGGCAAGGTTCTGAAAATCGGGAAGAAGCTCGCAGTTATCGAAGTTGATGTACGCGAAGAAACAATGGACGAACCGGCGAGCCACTCGATTGTGACCTATGCTCTGCCTTCAAAGAAGATGTCCGACGGGAACTGACCAGATGCTTATTCTGACACTTGGCGCCATTTGCGGATTTATCAGCGTAGCCTGCGGCGCGTTCGGCGCGCACGGTTTGAGTGATATTCTGGTCGGTGACGCAGGCGACTGGTGGGATACCGCGACGCTTTACGCCCTAACCCACTCTGTCGCGATGATTGCTATTGGCCTGAATAAGGCCCGCGCGGAACTCCTCAGAGGCCCGGCACTCGCATTCTTCATTGGTATTCTGGTCTTTGCAGGTACGCTCTACAGCATGGCTCTCGGCGCGCCGCGCTGGCTAGGTGCTTTCACCCCGATTGGCGGCATAAGTCTTTTGATTGCTTGGGCGTGGCTTGCCTTTGAAGGCTATCGCTCACGCCTTTAATCGAGCTCAACTTAGGATGTTGCAACGTCCTCATTGCGCCAACGTTCAACCAGCTGGTCCGCTAGGCCGCTCATACGGTCGATCTGCTCATCAAGGCCTGAGAGCGCGATTTCCGTTTCGACTGTCACAGTGGCGTCGCGTTCAGCCAGAGCATCCGCTGCGTGATTGAAAGACCGGCGGCAGTCACGCGCGGTGATCAGCGCATCTTCAAAGCTGGAGACATCACCGCGAACGATTTCATTTTCTGAAGACAGAAGCGCATTTGCCTGCGCATTGATCTCAGTCAGCGCGATGAGCGTCTGCTCTGTATCAGCCTGAAGACGGCTTTGCACATCTGCGACCGGCGCTGAGTTTGCCTGAATGACTTCGACATAGTCAGCAGCAGCGCTCTCGTCGTCATTATTTCCGAACAGACTGTTTGTGATGAAGGAGACAGCATCGCGACTCTGGACCCAGCCAGCGTCAGCAGCGTCGTCACTGAAGGCTTCAGCTGTTTGCTGAAGGTCAGACTTCGGTCTGACTATTGAAGCTGTCATGCTGGCCGGCTGCATAGACACCGTCGCACAACTTGCGCAAAGTACTGCGAGAGCCGCGGTACCCAGAAAACGCAAAACCATATCGCCCTAAACTCTCATTTTATGTTCTGTAATGGTACAGAACTGGAATTTTTAACGCCCGTCCAGTCTTTATCTATGTTTTGACCTACTATAGGTGAAGCATGCATGAATACTAAGCCCGTTTCCCGAAGAAAACTCTTCCCGCATACAGATCCCAGACGCGCAGGTCGCCTCAGGGTTTCATCCCTTCACGAACTCTACTGGGAGGACGCCGGCCCTGTGAATGGCATTCCGGTGCTCGGTCTGCATGGCGGCCCGGGCGGTGGCGCGAGCGCAGAGATGCGCCGCTTTTTTGATCCCCGCCATTACCGCGTCGTCTTATTCGACCAGCGCGGATGCGGACGCTCTTCGCCTTATTCTTCTCTGGAAGACAATACGACATGGGATCTCATCGAAGATATCGAAAAACTTCGCAAAGAACTCGGTATTGAGAAATGGCTCGTCTTTGGTGGCTCTTGGGGCTCCACGCTGTCTCTGGCTTATGCGGTGACACACCCGGAGCGCGTGAGCGGTCTTCTTCTGCGCGGCATCTTCCTGCTGACACAGCGCGAGCTGCGTTGGTTCTATCAGGAAGGCGCGAGCCATATCTTCCCTGATGCGTATGACCGTTATATCGCGCCAATTCCGGAAGACGAGCGCGATAACCTGCTTGAGGCCTTCTACAAACGCCTGATGTCAGACGATAAACAAGCACGTCTGGAAGCCGCGCGCGCATGGGCGTGCTGGGAGGGGGAAACCCTGTCTATTCGCGGCCCAGCGGTGCGACCGCCACGCTTTGACGACAATGCCTTCGTCGATGCCTTTGCCCGTATCGAGTGCCACTATTTCCACAATGGCGGCTTTTTCGAGAAAGACGGATGGCTGCTCGATCAGGCACATATTCTGAAGGACATTCCCGGCGTTATCGTGCATGGCCGCTATGACGTTGTGACGCCAATGTCGTCAGCCTGGGCACTGCACAAGGCGTGGCCAAAGTCCCGTCTGGAGATCATTCCTGATGCAGGCCATTCCAGCCTTGAGCCGGGCATTGTGAATTCGCTTATCAATGCCACAGAAGAGTTCCAGCAAATTCTCGGCTGATCCTCGACCGCATAACCAGATACAAAAAAGGGAGGCCAGAGCCTCCCTTTTTCTTTTTGGTATCAACCAAAGAATTTGGTGTAGATTCCAGACAGCAAGATCAGCGTGATAAAGACCGGAATAATGAAGCGAAGCAGAAGCAGCACCAGCTGCAAATGCTTTCCGGTGCCGAGCTCTTTTTCCAGAATGTGCCGAGGCACAACCCATCCCGCGAAGATGCCAATCAAAGCACCGCCCAGAGGGAGCATCACTGTGCCACTCAGGAAGTCGGCATGATCGATGAGATCACCACGGAAAATATAGCCTGTTGCAAAGGCAAGCATGACCAGACCAAGGCCAATGGCACCCTTCACACGGCCAATGGACTTCTGATCTTCAAGCCAGGACACGCCGACCTCAAGAAGAGAAATCGCAGACGTGAACGCTGCAAACAACGCGAGCGTGAAGAACACGGCGCCGATGAATGTTGGCATCTGTCCAAACGCAATCGGCAAGGTCACGAACAACAGGCCAGGACCGCCCGCTTCATTCAGTCCAAATGCAAAGACGATTGGGAAGATTGCAAATCCCGCAATCAGTGCGACGAAAGTATCGGCGCCTGCAACCAGACACGCATTCTTAGGAATGCTTGTCTCGCGCGTCAGATACGCACCATAGGTGAACATTACGCAGCTACCGACGCTCAAAGAGAAGAATGCCTGACCTACGGCAGCAAGCACTGTGTTGAACGTCACCTTGGTGAAATCTGGCGTCAGCAAGAAGCTCGCTGCACCTGCAAAGTCACCAAAAATGCATGCATAAACCACAAGGCCGAGTAGCATGATGAAGAACGCAGGCATCAGTATCTCAGCTGCTCTCTCAATCCCGCCCTTCACGCCTCGCGCCAGAATGATCACATTCAACGCAAGAAACGCTGCGGTATAGAAGAATATCTCAAGCTTGTTGCCGGTCGTCTCAGCAAATCGGCAACCTGAAACGTCACCAACTGTGATGTCTCTCAGAACTTCTTCACCATTCACCATTTCAGGCACTTGAGTGATCACGCCATCGCTAACGAATGCACAGGCTGAGGACAAATGTACTGTTGTGATCTGGCTATTAATTGAGGTGACGGTCTGACCAATGCTGGCATTCAGCAGCTCGGTTTCAGATGCGAAATTCGAGAACGCTCCGCTGAAACTCTGCGGGATATAGTCAAAGACCCAGCCGGAAATGACGATGTAAAACGAAAACAGTAAGAGCGAGGCGATCGCGCCCAACCACCCCATGCCAATCCACGCTTTTGGCTTGTTTTCTTCGGTAGTGATCTTCCGGAGAGTCGCGATGGACGAACGCTGACCATGCCGGCCGAGCGCATATTCCGCCATCAGCACCGGCAAACCAAAAATCAGCACACTGATCAGGTAGATCACAATGAATGCGCTGCCGCCGTTCTCACCTGCAGTGAACGGAAAGCGCCATAAATTCCCCAGACCAACCGAGGAACCAACCGCTGCCATAATAAAACCGAATCGGGATCCCCAATGATCCGACTTACCGGCGACTACCGGACCCGCCATACTGCTACTCCGCACTCGTGGACGCAGAGGTCAGCCCTGCGTCATCCCACCGCATAACTTGCAGCGCTTCGTGAAAAGGTCAATTGGCGTTAGACGATCTTGCCCGATCAGAAGAAACCGCTGATCGAAAGATGCTTGTCTCTGTCGAGATTGGTAGCACAAATTACCGCGAAGGCCGCCATAACGGTCAACATCGCTGTTCCGCCGTAAGAGATTAGCGGCAAAGGCACCCCTACAACGGGCAGCATACCGCTCACCATGGCGATGTTCACAAATACGTAAAACGCGATCGTGACCACAGCGCCGCTGGAAGCCAGATATCCAAAATGCGAACGACTTCGACCGGCAACCATCAGCCCGAGGGCGAAAAGTGCGATCCATGCCCCGATCAGGCCAACAGACCCGACAAAGCCGAATTCCTCCGCGATCACCGTGAAGATGAAGTCGGTATGTTGCTCCGGAATATAGTCGAGCTGGCTCTGCGTGCCCTGCATGTAGCCGCGCCCTTCCGCACCGCCGGAACCGATCGCAATCTCAGCCTGTTGGATCTGATAGCCTGCGCCCAGAGGATCACGGCTTGGATCGATGGCAGTCAGAACTCGTTCGCGCTGATAGTCCTTCAGAACGTAGAAGTAAGCGAGCGGCGCACTGAGCACGACAGCCACAAGACCCGCAATGATGATCCAATAGCGCATGCCGGCAAAGAACATGACCGCAAAACCCGTTGCCGCCAGCATGAGCGACGTACCGAGGTCAGGCTGACGGAAGACCAGCATTACCGGCGCAGCGATCATAAGAAGCGCAAAAATATGATGGAAGAACTTCACTTCACCGGATGCACGCACCTGGTGATAAAACCGCGCCAAAGCCAGCAATAATGCGAGCTTCATGAACTCCGATGGCTGCACGCGAATTGGACCGATATCGAGCCAGCGCTGCGCCCCGCCGCCCATCGCGCCGAAGAACTCTACCCCGACAAGAAGCAGTAGAGCCCCCAGATACCCAGTGTAAGACACTGCAGACCAGAAGCCGAGCGGCGTCATGGCGAGCGCAAACAGAAAGACGAACGCAATACCCAGACGCACGGCATGTTTGGCTGGAAGACCCGCTTCAATCGGGTTGGTGATCGTAGACGAATAAAGAACCGCGACACCGAAAATACCCAGCCCCAGCATGATCAGGATCATGATCCACGGCAGTCGGAACACCCGTGAGACGAAATCATCATTGGTCTGTGCAAATGATGTTGGCATCAGATCGCCTCAGTGTCTGTTGCGTTCGACGCAATCTGGTAGGACGCAGCCCGGCCTGAATCACGCACGAATGCCTCATGCATCAGATCGCGCGCAATCGGATAAGCAGCGCTTGAGCCGCCACCATGCTCGACAACCACGGCAACCGCGTATTTCGGATTGTCATAAGGCGCGAAGCCAACAAACAGGCCGTGGTCACGCAAACGTCGTGGCAGGTCCGCGTTATCAATAACGCCCGTCACACGCTCGGCGGCAGAAATCACACGCACCTGCGCCGTGCCTGTCTTACCCGCCATCCGATAGCCGTTGAAATTGATGTCACCAGCACGCAGCGCCGTACCGCCCGTTTCAGATGTCACGGCAAACATACCCTCGCGCAGCTTCTGCATGATGGCCGCGTCCGGCATTGCGCCAAACTGAGGGTTCTGCGGCACCGCGTCGCCGACGCCAACCATGCGCGGCATAACCGCTACGCCATCGGTTCGTGCAAGCCGCGCCGTCATGACAGCGAGCTGAAGCGGCGAGACGGTCAGATAGCCCTGCCCGATACCATAGTTCAGGGTTTCGCCATCATACCAGGGCTCGTTAAAGCGACGGCGCTTCCAGTCGTCGTTCGGGACAACACCCGACGCGCCACCTGTCATGCCAAGCTCATAGCTGATGCCAAGACCGAATGTCCGCGCTTCAGCGGCAATGCGCTCCGGCCCGAGGCGACGTGCAATCTCGTAGAAATAGACGTCGCAGGACCTTTGGATCGCACCCTTCAGATTGACGCTGCCATGGCCCCGACGTTCCCAGCAGTGGAAGCGGCGACCGCCAAAGTCATAATGCCCGGGGCAATACACCCGCTCGCTAGAATCGGTAAGCCCTGCGCGCAGCGCCGCCGCGCCGACAATCATCTTGAATGTCGAGCCTGGCGGATACACACCGTCATAGGCTTTGTGATAGAGCGGCGCGCGCTCATTCTCGCGCAGCGCGTTATAATCCACGCTGGAAATGCCGTTCACAAAGTCGTTCGGATCATAGGTCGGGTTGGACGCGAGTGTCAGGATATCACCCGAGTTCACATCCATCAGAACCGCAGCGCCCGATTGGTCGCCGAACAGACGGATCGCCTCTCTTTGCAGGTCGGCGTCAATTGTCAGGTGCACATCCTTGCCTGGCTTAGGCGCGTTCTCATCATCATCGAGGCGGCGGATTGTTCGGCCTTGCGCGTTGCGGACATAGCGGTGATTGCCGGGCGTACCGCCAAGCCAGTCATCCATTTCCTTCTCAACGCCAAGACGCCCTACCCGCATATTCGGGTGCTTCAGCACGCCCTGAATCCGTGAAATACGCTGACGATCTATTTCAGGGTCGAGGCCTTCAAGAGCGGCGTCGATTTCAGACTGGTTTGCCCGGGCAACATAACCGACCACGTGCGCAAAATCCCGCCCACGCGGATAAGACCGCGCGTGGGACGCTTCAATCGTCACGCCCGGCAATTGCGGCCGCATCACGCTGAGGCGCGTGAACTGCTCATAAGTCAGGTCGGTGAGGATCGAAACCGGAATGAAGGACTGCTCACGGCGGAAATTCTGGACAAGACGTTCCTGACGCTCCGGCGACAGATCAACGACTTCAGCGATCCGCGCGAGCGTTTCTTCAAGATCAGAAAGGTCCTCACGAGCAGCATACACGTTCCAACTCGTCCGATGCGTAGCCAGCGGTTCGCCAAAACGGTCGAAAATCAGCCCCCGACGCGGAACGCCCGGCACAAGGCTGATCTGATTGACCAGCGCGCGCGCCTCGAATTCTTCCTGATTGAGAAGTTGCAGATTGACCAGCCGCCCAACGAGCACGCTGGACACAAGGCCACCGGCGGCGCCAGCAATAAACAGACGGCGTGTTGTATCGAGTTCTTTGACTTCGCGTTTACGGCCCATCAGTCTACCCGCTCATCTGTGGTCAGTCTGAATAATGGTCTCAGAGGGTAATATAGTAGTGCTGCGGAAAGGAACCCGCCAATAATCTCACGAGTCTCCACACCCCCAAGATAAGAGCCCATCAGCCAGCGGGCGAACATAAAACTCAGTACAAAGCCCGAAACGTCACCGAAAAAGCGGATGACGCCTGTTTTGTCTGTAAGCGCCTGCTGGCGAAAAATCGATGCCGTCAGAAAAGCGACCAGCAGGATTGAAGACCAGCAGCCGACAGGCGCATCCGTCACCAGATCCATGATCAGTCCAAGAAGCGCCAACGCCCCGGCAGGACGGAAAGAGAGACGGCTCGCGCCCCAGCCAACAGCAGCCCAGAGCGGCGCATATGGCCAGAATACATCAAGCCCGGTCGGCGCGATAAAAACGACACCGATATAGCCGACAAAAAGAACGAAAATGGCTCCGATAATGAGACGGGCCGTACTTCCTGTACGTCCCCATGCAGACGGCTTGTTCGCAAATCCGCTCATCTCTGCCCCATCTCGGCGCTTGCTTCAGGCTCGGCCTCAACCGGTTCCGGCAGCGGGTCTTCTTCTGGTGTCGGAATGGTTTGCGCTGGCAAAAGACGCACAAAATCAACCGGCGCTTCGGAGAGTGACAGTTGCGCCACCCATTCTTCGCCAGAAAGAACAGCGCGGGCAATACGAAGCCCACGCGGGAAGGCATTACCCTCACCGGATGTCACAATGCTCTCGCCCTGAACGAATGGCGCTTGCTCAGGTCGGTCAATCAGTTGCCCGAATTCAGAACCCGAGCCACCCGCAAGAATAGCACGCACGCCGCTAATTTCACCCATGACAGGTACGCGGCTGTTAAAGTCAGTCACAAGAAGGATACGGGACGATCTGTTCCCGACACGAATAACGCGGCCAATCACGCCCTGCGTATTCACCGCGACATGCCCGAGTTGCACACCATGTAATGCGCCGGCATTAGCAAGTCGCGTTTCAGCGAACGGACCATCAGTTTCAGTCACGACGCGCGCTGAAATACCCTGTGGCAGAGGCTCGCTGGCAAGATTCAGAAGCTCTTCATAACGCTGTAAACGTTCCGTCATGGATGTCGCAGCATCGCGCCAGATCGCAAGCTGGCGGTTCTCGACCTGCAGGCGTTCGATTTCAGCCTGAAGCTCTTCGTCATTATTGAAGTCAAACAGAGAGCCCTGACGGGTCGATGAGGCAGACTGGACGACGATATCATCCATGCCCGCGCGCAGAGGCTGGCTTGCCCCGCGAATGCTTGGCGCGGTCTGAAACAGGACCAGCGCCAGAGCAACAACGATCGCAACAACAACGAAGGTCCTGACGACCTGGCGTTTTGCCTTACGGTCACGCCCTAGCGTTGCCATGCTTTAAACCCTTCTGGTCTGGCCCCTCATCAGGCCGGTGATTTCAGATCAGACGTCAGGTGACAGGACGCCGCGCATCGCTGAGTAGTTCTCGAGCACTTTACCAGAACCCAGAACAACACATTTCAGCGGATCATCAGCAATCGTGACCGGAAGCTGTGTACGTTCGCGGATCACAACATCGAGGTTACGCAGAAGCGCGCCACCACCAGTCAGCACGATACCTTTATCAACGATATCGGCAGCGAGTTCCGGTGGCATAGCTTCAAGCGCTGTTTTCACAGCGTCGATGATCGACTGCACAGGCTCGCTCAGAGCATCAGCAACCATCGCTTCAGTAATTTCAGCTTCCTTAGGCACGCCATTCATCAGGTCGCGTCCTTTGATTTCCAGAGACATGCCCATGGAATCGTCAGGCGCTTTAGCCGTACCGATTTCTTTTTTGATACGCTCGGCGGACATCTCACCGATCAGCATGTTCTCATGACGGCGCAGGAAGTTCACGATCGCCTCGTCCATACGGTCACCACCGACGCGGACAGAACGTGAGTAAACAATACCGCCAAGAGAGAGAACGGCGACCTCAGTGGTACCACCACCGATATCAACAACCATGGAACCTGACGGCTCATCAATCGGAAGACCGGCACCGATAGCGGCGGCCATCGGCTCTTCGATCATCTCAACATGGCGGGCGCCGGCCTGAAGCGCAGACTGGTGAATCGCACGCCGTTCAACCGGTGTAGCACCCGTCGGAACACAGATGATAATCAGCGGGGAAACAAAAGCGCGGCGGTTGTGAACCTTGCGGATGAAGGCCTTGATCATTTCTTCGGCAACTTCGAAGTCGGCGATCACACCGTCTTTCATCGGGCGGATGGCTTCCATCGCAATCGGCGTCTTACCGAGCATGGCTTTCGCCTGCGCACCAACCGCGTAAGGGATCTTCCGGTTACCCTCTTTCCGATAAGCCACAACCGAAGGCTCATCGATAACCACGCCCTGATTTTTTACGTAAACAAGAGTGTTCGCCGTACCAAGGTCGATGGCCATATCCGTCGACAAGAGGCCAAGAAGACTACCAAGCATATTTTACCGCCGCATTCTGCAGAGAATCACTAACCCTGCGCTTCATTCACAACACTTCCCTTCTTTGCTTGTGCCGGTTTACAATTTGTAAAGCAAGGGGGTGTTTCTGCATAAAATTTCCACAGACGGAACACATCGTTCCGCCTGCATATTTTTCAGTAATTACGGCGCTTTTAAGGCTTTAGGATAGATCAGGCGGCCATACGCTTCTGGCGACGCGCTTCAAGCTTGTTCAGCGCATGCAGATAGGCTTTTGCACTGGCACACAACGTGTCCGGATCAAATGAGCGGCCCGTTGCGACAATTCCATCCTCGGAAAGACGTACGCTGACCTCTGCCTGAGCATCTGTACCCTGCGTGACCGCGCTCACCTGATAGAGTTCCAGAACGGCCTCATGAGGGATGACTTCACGGATCGCATTGAAGACCGCATCAACCGGACCATTGCCACGCGCAGTCGTCCATTTGTGCTCGCCCGCGATTTCGAGATCGATCTCGGCTGTTTGCGGCCCCTCAGAACCAGCAACCACACGCAGGCGCTTGAAGACGATACGTTCACCTTCAGCTGACAGCTGGTCATCAACCAGCGCCATAATATCGTCGTCGAATACATGCTTCTTGCGGTCGGCGAGATCCTTGAAGCGCTTGAATGCATCGTTCAGCGCATCGTCAGCCAGATCATAACCCAAGATTGCCAGCTTATCGCGGAAGGCATGACGGCCAGAGTGCTTACCCATGACCAGAGAAGTTTCAGCGACGCCGACATCCGCCGGGTTCATGATCTCATAGGTCTGCGCATTCTTCAGCATGCCATCCTGGTGGATGCCGCTTTCGTGCGCGAACGCATTCTTACCGACAATGGCTTTGTTGTACTGAACAGGGAAGCCTGTGATCTGGCTCACCATTTTCGATGCGCGGGACAGCTTGGTCGTATCAACACGAGTCGTCGCCTGAAGCGTGTCGCGGCGGACTTTCAGCGCCATAACAATTTCTTCCAGCGCAGCATTGCCCGCACGCTCGCCCAGACCGTTGATCGCACACTCGACCTGACGCGCACCATTCGTGACGCCAGCCAGAGAGTTCGCGACCGCCAGACCGAGGTCATTATGGCAGTGCGTGGACCAGATCACTTTGTCGGAATCAGGCACAGCCTCGATGATACGACGGAACAATGCGCCATACTCTTCAGGGTGCGCATAACCGACCGTGTCCGGCAAGTTGATGGTTGTCGCGCCCGCCTGAATGGCAACGTCTACTGCGCGGCACAGGAAATCAAAGTCTGAACGGGTCGCATCTTCTGCGCTCCATTCGACATCACCAACCAGATTGCGCGCCTGAGCAACAGACCGGCCAATGGCTTCAAGAACCGCGTTCTCGCCCATTTTCAGCTTATGCTCCATATGGAGCGGGCTGGTCGCGATGAACGTGTGGATACGCGGGTTTGCAGCGTGCTTTACTGCTTCGGCGCAGCGATCAATATCGCCCGGCGTCGAGCGGGACAGGCCGCAAATGATCGTGTCGTTTTGTGATTGCTGGGCAATCTGACGAACACAATCAAAGTCGCCGGCAGAGGCTGCCGGGAAACCAGCTTCGATCACGTCCACGCCCATCTCACACATGAGTTCGGCCAGATCGAGCTTTTCGCGCAAGGTCATGCTGGCGCCAGGTGACTGCTCACCGTCGCGCATTGTGGTGTCAAAAATTCGGATATGTGGTTCGTTTGTCATTTAGGTTCACGCTGGTTCTGAAGTTGCATCGAAACGACACCCCCTGACCGCGCGGACCCATACCGGGTCCTAGTTCAGACGCGGACAGGGGCTTGTAAGCCCCTCGAGCAGGAGAAGAAGTTCAAGAACCGTATTCATGTTGCGCATAACGCAAATAATTGCCCGATAAGTCAAGAAAAATAGGCACTGAAACCCGTATTTTCCCTCATTTCGAACTTACGGAGTATTTTCTACCTCTTCAGAGATGTTTTCAGAGGATGCTGGTGCGCGTTCCTGCGCAAGATTAGATCGTGCGAACAGCATAAGCGGTATCCAGAGCAATGCCCCTGCCGCGACGGAAGCGATGGCAAAGATCGGGTTACCAGTCAGGCTTTGCGCCACCGCCTGCCCGAACAATGCAATCAGCAGCGTCTTCGGAATAATGCCGATGGCTGTGCCCGCGAGGAACCAGCTATAGCGGGCTTCGGTCGCGCCGAATGCCATATTCACGACAATAGCCGGCGCTGTCGGAACGTTACGAACAATCATGCTCGCGATGAACACATTGCGCCCCATAAAGCGGGACAGGCGCAGAATAGAATCACCGCCATAGCGCTGAACCAGTTTCATGCCGAAAGACCGGCCAATCCAGAACGCCATGCTGGCAGAACAAAGCGTCGCCAGCCATGAATAAGCAAAGCCTATCACCGTGCCGAAAGCCAGAACCGTCATCCCGATCAGACCAAATTGCGGCGCGCCCAGAAAAGAGAGCGCGCAATAGATCGCCACAACCACGAAGAACATGATCGGATTGGTTCTGTGCTCCATCAGGAAGGATTGCAGATCCCCCAACAGACCGCGTTCAGACCCGGAGAAGAGATAGGTTTTCCCAACAATCAGCAAACCGAGAACGCCCGCGAGCAGCAAAGCTGTCACGATCACCGCACGCCAGGCGGATTTATCCATTCGGTTCAGAAACTTGATAACGGGATTCATTTGCGCCCTTTGCGCCTTCCCCCGATTTTGGTCAACCGGTCAATTACATCCACGCAGTCACATCTGCGTAGATGCGATCAGGCTTCGAAATCAAAGCGGAAATCTTCCACCCATTCAAGCACGCGGCTGTTGAAGCCTTCATCGCGCAGAAAATCGACGAAGATTTCGCGCATATTCCCAGCCGTCCCGCATTGCTGAGATATGGCCCGCAGTTCCGGAACGACATCCTCGTCAAAGCCGGACGCAACGCGGCGCAGCGCGCTCACAGCCTGCGCGATGCGCATCGTGCCCAGCACCGTCTCACCATCAAAGTAAGCAACAGCCCGTTTAACCTCATTAAGGTCTGCCCGGTTCTCTCTGGCAAAGTCGCTCAGCGTTGACGATACGCGGCGATCAATCCCCGCTGTCGAGCACGGATCAACAGTTGTCGCGCACCCTGCGACGACGCTCATGGCCAGCAACCCAAAGGCAGCCAGCGGAACTGACATTCTCATCTTCATACGGCGACGCTAACGCGCGGCGGAGCGTCTGTCATCTTACAAGAATGAGAACTCTAGGACTGTTTGGACAGTTTCCAGAAAACGACCACAACGCCCACAGATACGATAATCAGCGAGGCAAATCCGACGAGTGCAGCAATCGCAAGCGGGTCTACGGTAACGTTTGGCATGATCTAGCCCTCCTAAAACCATAAAGAAGTTATGGTCTTAAAGTTGAGGCATCACAAGCCACTAAAAATGGCCATAGCGTCGCAGCCTGAACACGATGCCCACCGAGAAAATTTGAACCATCGGCCCGCTTCTGGTGTTCTGTTAGCCGAAACGAAAAGTCTGCGATTCGGAGGGGTATATGGTCAGGGTCTGGTTCGGGAATGAAAGTCAGGGGCTACAACGCGACCGTGATGAATTCGTCGCAACACTTCACACCGCCATCACCGACACTGAAGCCGCCAAACGCTTTTACTGCGAAGGCCTTGGGTTTGCCGTTGTCGGCACGACCCGCCGCGACGGACGCCGCCAGACCTTCCTGAACCATACCCGCCTGCCAAGCCTGTCGCTCTGCCTGAATGAGTATGCTGACCATCCCGACATAGAGAGCCGCGAACATATGCTTGAGATTGGCATGTGGGATCTGGCAGAATGGCAAGCCGCGCGCGACCGCATGGCAAAGCTTGGCTATGACGTCTCGACCGAGAAAACCTCAAATCCGCATCAGATGTTTGCTGAATGGCGCGACCCGAATGGTGGCGGTATTCGGCTCACCTATACTCAGCGCCCTGCCAATACGGGCAATGGTCCGGATTTCGAACATAAGTGAGACCATCAAAAAAGGCGGCCCAGTGAGCCGCCTTTCTCTTCAATCGATGGAGCCAGGTCCTAGCTCGGCTTGATCATGTTCGCAGGAACAACCCACTCGTCGAACTGATCTGATGTCAGCAGGTCGAGTGCGATCGCAGCTTCCTTGAGGGTTGTGCCCTCTTTGTGAGCTTTCTTCGCAATCTTCGTCGCATTGTCATAGCCGATGTGCGGGTTGAGCGCAGTCACCAGCATGAGCGAGCGGTTCATCAGATCAGCGATGTTGTCTTCGCGCGCTTCGATGCCGACCACACATTTGTCGGTGAAGGAGTTACACGCGTCAGAGATCAGGCGAACAGACTGGATCATGTTGTAAGCCATAACCGGCTTGTAGACGTTCAGCTCGAAATGGCCCTGAGAGCCGGCAACCGTCATCGTCGTGTTGTTACCCATCACCTGCGTGCAGACCATTGTCATGGCTTCGCACTGTGTAGGGTTCACCTTGCCCGGCATGATGGAAGAGCCAGGCTCGTTCTCGGGAAGCGCCAGCTCACCGAGGCCTGAACGCGGACCAGAACCCAGAAGACGGATGTCATTGGCGATCTTGAAGAGAGATGCTGCAACCGTGTTCAGTGCGCCGTGCGCGTATACGAACGCGTCATGCGCCGCGAGCGCTTCAAACTTGTTCGGTGCGGTTACGAATGGCAGCTCTGTGTACGCGGCAACTTCTTCAGCGAAGGCTTCAGCAAAACCGACTTTCGCGTTGATGCCTGTACCAACAGCTGTACCGCCCTGTGCGAGCGGCCAGAGGTGCTCAAGACCTTCCTGTACGCGCTTAATGCCGAGGTCCATCTGCGCCACATAGCCGGAGAACTCCTGACCGAGCGTCAGAGGTGTTGCGTCCTGCGTGTGCGTGCGACCGATTTTGATGATGTCTTTGAACGCTTCAGCTTTGTCGTTCAGCGCGTTGCGCATGTATTGCAGCGCAGGCAGAAGACGGTGGTGAATTTCTTCCGCCGCAGAGATGTGCATCGCTGTCGGGAACGTGTCGTTGGAAGACTGTGAACGGTTACAGTGGTCGTTCGGGTGAACCGGCTCTTTAGACCCGACAACGCCGCCCATGAGCTGGATCGCACGGTTAGAGATAACCTCGTTAGAGTTCATGTTGGACTGTGTGCCAGACCCTGTCTGCCAGATAGAGAGCGGGAAGTGATCGTCCAGCTTGTTTTCTGCAACTTCAGAAGCCGCCTTCACGATAGCGTCGGCAATCTCCGGCTCGATATTGTCGAGCTTTTTGTTCGCGAGCGCTGCAGAGCGTTTGATGATGCCAAGCGCGCGAATGACCGGCGCCGGCATTTTTTCTTCACCGATAGGAAAGTTGATCAGAGAGCGCGCCGTCTGTGCCCCGAAGAGTTTGTCTTCCGGAACTTCCAATGGACCAAAGCTGTCCGTCTCTGTGCGCATTTTGTCTGATTTGCCGCCAAACAATCCCATAGGTTTGCTCCTCTCAGCCTTTGGATGAATTCGTGCGCGCTGCTTAGCGCGGCCTGATGGGGCTGGCCAGTGGAAAAACGTCGAAGTGACGGAACTTCCCGCGCTCCGCCTTGTTGGTTCTGTGTAGAAAGAAAGGACAGACACAATGGACAAAGAACATCTGAAAGGCGCAGCCAAGGAAGCCGAAGGCAAAGTTAAAGAGGCTGCCGGTAAGGCGACTGACGACAAAAAACTGGAAGCCGAAGGCGAAGTTGATCAGGCAGAAGGCAAAGCCCGCAAAGTAGGCGGTGATGTCAAAGATGCCGTGAAGGACGCCACCAAGTAACGCTTACCTCCTTTAATCCGCCCTGCTCTGGCCAACCGGCCAAATAGGGCGCACACTAAAGACACTGATACGGAGGGACCCAGTATGAACAAGCCAACGCCACCACAGCTCAGCCCTGAGGAACAGGACCAAATCCGCCGCGCGGCTGAAGCGAAAAAAGCTGCCGCAGCTAAAGAGGCACGCGAGTTCGAAGAATTCACGAAAGCCTCCGAGCACAAAAAGGCTATGGACGCCAAGCGCGCCGCAGCCGCTGCTGGTAAGAAGTAAGATGAAAAGCCGGGGTTCGCCCCGGCTTTTTCATATCAAAAATCAGGCTCGGACCTGAAGCTCACCGTCTCGCCTGTTTCCGGATGCTCGAATGAGAGTTCGGTGGAATGGAGCAGCAAACGCGATGCCGCCTCATAGGCCGGGTCCGGCGCGTAAAGCTCGTCGCCCAAGATCGGGTGCCCAATGTGCAGCGTGTGCAGGCGCAGCTGGTGTGTGCGCCCCGTCTCCGGATATAGCTCCAGCAAAGTCTCGCCCTCGCCCCGTTCCAGAACCTTCCAGCGCGTGACCGCCCGTTTGCCACGTTCATAGCAGACCATCTGGCGCGGGCTGTCTTCCCAGTTCTTGCGGAGCGGTACGTCGATCACGCCCTCTTCTTCGGCGACCTCGTCCCAGACGCGCGCACGGTAAACCTTCTTTACCGTCCGCTCCTGAAACTGGCGCGAGATGAGAGACTTCAGCGCTTCAGTCCGCGCAAACAGGATGAGGCCCGAGGTGGAATGGTCCAGCCGGTGCACTGCAGTCGCCTCCGGGTAAACATCCTTCACCCGAAACTCGAGGCAGTCTTTATGGTGCAGAGGTTTGCCCTGCACCGAGAGCAGCCCGTAAGGCTTGTTGAGCACTAAGATCGCATCGTCTTCATAGACGACGCCTAATGGCACATTCGGCGGATTGTATTTGAACGGCCGCTGGTTCTCCGGCGGCACGTAATCATCAATCGGATTGTTCCACGGGTCAGGCATTACTCTGCTGCGATACCGCGGCGCGTGGTCAGGTAAGTCGCAAAGCTCGCCAGCCAGTGACTGCCGGAATAATGCTCGTCAGACACAGACGCGATGCCGACCTCTTTATGGATATCAGCCGCAGCCTGCAGCGCCTCAATACGCGGGTCATCCTCGCTGAGCGCAGAGGCAATACCTTCCAGCGCCCAGGCGCGCGAGAGGTTTACGCCATCCAGATGCACAAGTTTGCCATCAGACGCATCGAGCACCACACCCGGCTCCAGCCAGTCACCTGCACCATCGAGCGGAATTTCTGGCAGGAAGCTTCCGAGCCACGCTGCGAACTGGCCGCGCGGCATGATACGACGCATCAGGTCGGCTTCCATAAGGCATGGCGACAGAAAGTCCTCGCCGGACGGCTCGTAGCCAATCGGGCAGTTGCGATCCTCGCCGAAGAAGTCGGTCGACTTCTCGACGATCAGCGTTTCAAGTTCTGTGTTCCCGACTGTGCGGGCATAATCCAGCATCAGACCGAGCGCGAAGGCGGACTGGTTATGCGTGCCAAGACGCACCGGATAAGCCAGATTTGGCAGCCATGCAGAGAAGCGCTCGACGATGGCATCTTCCAGCGGACGCAGCGTTTCACGCCATTCTGTCAGCTGCGGATCTTCACTCTCTTCGAGTTCCGCCACGAGCTGCAAATACCACGCAATGCCATAGGGGCGCTCAAAGCCGCCGCGATCCGGATGCGAATAATAATCCAGCTCACCAGCCATATTCTCTGCCGTAAAAGACTGCGCCAGAGCCTCACGGATCGGCTCAGCAAATTCACTGTCCGGCTGCGTGCGCAGAATGCGTGTCAGAAGCCAGTGGCCGTGAACCGCCGAATGCCAGTCAAAGCAGCCATAGAAAGCTGGCGTCATCTCACGCGGCGTCGCGATGTCATCATCAGACGTCATCACATGGGAAATCTTGTTCGGGTACGGGCGGTGCACACATTCGAGCGCGAGCGTGGCAAACCGTTCTTCCACCGTTTGCGGTTCTGGCAGTTCAACCATGGTCGCTTCCCCCTGACCTGTTCCAGACGAAGACCCATTACAGGCAGCCAGCGCAGCACTGAGGGCCAGAGCGGAAACGGCTTTGTAAAACGTCATGAAACTCTCCTGAAATACGTGCCGCGAAGATAGCTATACCGGTGGCGAAATACAGCCCTCGGACAAATAAAAAACGGCAGACTTTTGCCTACCGTTTCTTTGAATTGAATTCCGTCGTAGCGCTTATTCAGGGAAGCGCTTCAGAAGCACTTCGCCAACCTGAATAGCGTTGAGCGCGGCGCCTTTGCGCAGGTTGTCACCAACCACGAAGAGCGCGAGGCCGTTCGCCACAGTCGGGTCGGGACGGATGCGGCCCACGAAGACAGGGTCCTGACCAGTCGCTTCCAGCGGGTTCGGGACATCATGCAGCACCACACCTTCAGCCTTACCGAGCAGTTCAGTTGCCTGCTCGACAGAAATCGGACGCTCGAACTCGACGTTCAGAGACAGCGCATGGCCGGAGAAGACAGGCACACGAACGCAAGTGCCGGACACCGGCAGGTCCGGAATGCCGAGAATTTTGCGGCTCTCGTCGCGCATTTTCAGCTCTTCTTCGGTATAGCCGTCTTCGCCCAGAACATAGTTCAGAGGCACAACGTTAAAGCCGATCGGAACCGCCCATTTTTTCGGAGCTGGCAGGTGGGAAGCATCGTTGGATGTAGAAAATTCAGCGCCGTTTTCAGCGCCTGCTTTGATCTGCTCGTCCAGCTCTTCAACGCCGGCAACGCCGCCACCGGACACAGCCTGATAGGTGCTCGCAACCATACGCTTAAGACCTGCTGCATCATGCAGAGGCTTCAGCACAGGCATAGCCGCCATCGTCGTGCAGTTCGGGTTCGCGACGATACCTTTTTTGAGGTCATCGAGATCGTAAGGGTTCACTTCGGATACGACGAGCGGCACGTCCGGATCGGAACGGTAAGCCGAAGAGTTGTCGATCACGACAGCACCGGCCGCAGCCGCTTTAGGCGCGAGTGCTTTCGATGTTGAGCCACCGGCAGAGAAGAAGACGATGTCGAGGCCGGAAAAGTCCGCCGTGCTCGCATCCTCAACAATAATCTTTCGGTCCTTCCACTCAATTTCCTTGCCTGCAGACTTTGCAGAGGCGAAGAGGCGCAGCTCATTAAGCGGAAAGTCACGTTCCGCCAGAATTTCGCGCATCATCTCGCCAACCATACCAGTTGCGCCGACAACGCCGACATTCGGATTGGAAGGGAAAGAGCGGGTGCTCATGAATAGGTCTCCATAGATTTCGCGCAACAAAATTGCTTGCCGCGCGCAAGTCGCGCCTTCTAGCGAGCAAAACAATCCAAGTAAATGGCTTTCCGGCGCAATCCATTCCCTAAAACGGAATTATTTCAGCGCCATATGACAAATTCTGTTGCCGCAGCGGAAACAAGCCGACGACCAGATGATGAAAATTGATCATCCACCACCTGTAGTCCGCCAATTTTTTGATCAAAATTACAGAGAATCCCGGCATTTTAGGAATTCGGCATAGTTTCGCCCAATTATGACGCCAAACTGTCGAGACTTAAGCAACACGTAGATTTTAGTGGTTCTTGTATGGTCGGCTCAGTCCTGTTCGTTTGTCTTGGTAATATCTGTCGCTCTGCTGCTGCAGAAGGCATAGCAAAACAGCAATGCGAAAAGATGGGACTTTCACTCAGGATAGACAGTGCGGGCACATCCGGCTGGCATATCGGTGAACATCCCTACGCCCCGATGCGCGCTGCCGCTCTCTCCCACGGATACAATATCAACAGCCTGCGTGCCCGTTTGTTCAAGCCGGAAGATTTCGAGAAATTCGACCTCATTCTCGCTATGGACGAGGACAATCGCAAAAAGATCGAGAAGCAACGTCCTGCTGGCAATAACACGCCAGTGAAGCTCTTCCTGGACTACGCGCCGGAACAGCCACTTCGCGAGATACCAGATCCGTACTTCACCCGCACATTCGATGAAGTGCTGGAACTGATCGAAGACACAGCGCGCCGTCTGCTTTCAACCCTCGAAACATCTCCAGCCGCGGCTTAGTAACCCGGCCCGAATTGCCAATGATGCGTCCCTCGCCTAAGCCGCTTGGATGACGTCGAGCACACTCACCCGTTCCAAAGTTATCGCACTCGCCGTGCCGGTCATGCTTGCGCAGGCCGCGACCGCATCTACAGGTGTGGTCGATACCGCCGTCATGGGCCTCACCGGAGACAAGGTCGAGCTGGGCGCTGTGGGTGTCGCAGCCGTCGCCATGAACTTTCTCTATTGGGCGTTCGGCTTTTTACGCATGTCGACGACAGGCCTCACCGCGCAGGCCAATGGGGCATCCGATACCGCCGAAGTGAATGCCCTGCTGCAGCGGGCCTTGCTTGTTGGTGGCGGCATGGGGCTCATCATTCTCTGCCTCTCACCTCTTCTTCGCCAGCTGGTCTTCACGCCTTTCGCCGCGAGCGATGATGTAAAAGCGCTCGCGCTCTCCTATTGGGGTGCCCGCATCTGGGGCGCACCTGCCGTCCTGATGGGATATGGCATTACCGGATGGCTGCTCGGTACGGGGCGCACAGGCTGGCTGCTCGCTTTTCAGATTGTGATGAACGGCGTCAACGGCGTGCTGGACGTCTGGTTTGTTGCCGGCCTCGACTGGGGCCCTGCTGGCATTGGCACTGGCACGGCGATAGCTGAATGGGTGGCGCTCGCCTTCGGTTTGTTCGTTGTGAAGGCGGGCCTCTCATGCTCTGCCAATCTGTTCGACAAAGCGCGGCTGATCGCGCTCTTTAATGCAAACCGCGACGTGCTGATCCGCACCCTCGCCTTGCTCTTCACCTTCGCCTGGTTTGTGAATTCCGGCGCGACGCAAGGCACAGCCATTCTGGCAGGCAATGAGATCCTGCTGCAGTTCGTCAATGTTGCGGCATTTATTCTGGATGGCTTTGCCTTCGTCGCCGAGAAAGAGATTGGCGAAGCCTATGGCAAACGAAACCGTAGACGGCTCGTCCGCGCCATGCGCGTAACGACCGAACTCGCGCTTTTAAGCGGGGCAGTTATCTCCGCGCTATACTATTTTGGTGGCGGCTGGATCATCGCCAATTTTGTGAATGATCCCGAAGCCCGCTCGGTCGCCCTCGCCTTCCTGCCCTTCTGCGCGGTCATCCCGTTCATCGGCATTCCGTGCTGGCAGCTGGACGGTTTCTTCCTTGGCGCAACGCAAGGCAAGGCGCTGCGCAACGCAGCCGTCATCACGACAATTCTCTATGTGGCGAGCGATATCATTCTGCGCGGACAGTTCGGAAATACCGGTGTCTGGGCCGCGTTTCTGGCGATGTATGCGATACGCGCCGTATCGCTCGGCGCGTATCTGCCAGGCCTGATCAAGCGATCAGAGGCGCCTATTCCGGCGAATGGGTAAGCGCTGAATCAAACACGCGCACGCTTTCCCAATTCTCACGAAAGAGACCAATAAACGTCATGTGAGACGGGTCGGTATCGTACGCGACATGCGCGGCCTCATCGGCCAGCGTGACCGTCAGTGCCACGTCATAGTCCGTTGCGTTTGCACCGCCTGTGCGGTCTGCCTGACGCACACCGACATTGATCTCATACACGCCATCAATATCAGCCAGATATTCATAACAACCGCTCACCAGCGCATCGACTGCAGCCGGGCTATCATCCACCAGATCAAACAGCACAATATGCTGGACCTGATCGCGATAGACAGTCTCTGCCTGAGCCGCACCAGCGCCGAGCAACATTACGCCAGCAAGCGCACCGATTTTCATAAGTTTCATTTTGTCCTCCCGTTTTGTGCAAACCTGACGACTTCCACCGGCAAACGCAAAAGAAAATATCATCCACCCTTGCGTTCCCTGCGTAATCCCTAAATCAAGAGTACATAATCAAGCGGGCTGAACTCTCATGGCAGACATGCACCTTCCATCCGGACACCCACCTGTAAAACAGGGCAAGATTGGCGTTCTTCTGATCAATCTCGGCACACCGGATGGCACGGACTATGGCTCCATGCGCCGCTATCTGTCGGAATTTCTGTCTGACCCGCGCGTGATTGAGGTACCGCAGCCGATCTGGCAGCTTATCCTGCAAGGCCCAATCCTGACATTCCGCCCGTCAAAATCCGGCCGTGCCTATAAGAAAGTCTGGATGGAGGACGGCTCGCCGCTGCTCTTCTACACGCGCGCGCAGGCCGAAAAGTTAAATCAACGCATCGGGTCTGACTCGCTGATCGTTGATTTTGCGATGAATTACGGCAATCCGAGCATCAAGTCGAAGATCGACGCGCTGAAGGATCAGGGATGCACACGCATCCTCACCGTGCCGCTCTATCCGCAATACTCGGCGACGACAACCGCCAGCGTGAACGACCGCACCTTTAAGGCGCTGATGAAACTGCGCTGGCAGCCTGCCCTGCGCACCACGCCGGCCTTCCATGATGACCCGAACTATATCGATGCGCTCTGTGCGTCTCTGAAGGACAGCCTGTCGAAACTCGACTTTGAGCCGGACGTGCTGCTCATGTCCTATCACGGCATTCCCAAGAGCTATTTCGACAAGGGCGACCCGTATCACTGCCACTGCCACAAGACGACACGTCTCGTGCGCGAGAAAATGGGCTGGGATGAGAACTTCATTCGCACGACCTTCCAGTCCCGCTTCGGGCCGCAGGAATGGCTCCAGCCCTACACAGATAAAACGCTGGAAGCCCTGCCAGAAGACGGTGTGAAGAAAGTCGCCGTAGCCGCACCTGCCTTCATTTCAGACTGTCTTGAGACGCTGGAAGAGATCGCCATGGAAGGCCGTGACAGCTTCCTTGAAGCAGGCGGTGAGAAGTTTGCCTCCCTGCCATGTCTGAACGATTCCGACATTGCAGTCGATCTTCTGGAAACACTGGTGAAGCGCGAGCTGGGCGGCTGGCTGTAACCGGCCAGCTTGCACATACAATTTCTTCGGAACTTTTAGATCGATCGAGGATTATCTCTCTGCAACAAGGAGAATAATCTTGAAACAACCAGACAAAACGGGCCCTCTTTACACTGCAATCTGCTGCGCACGTGCGTGCACGGTTGGCGGCATGGCAAGTCTGCGGTTCGTCTGGTTCGCCGCTGAAGCGGCACTGGTTTCAGTGATTGTATCCGTCATGAACATGGCGCGCCAGAAGCGCCTTAAGCGAAACGCTGTTCATCTGCTTCCACACGATCCGGCTGTTTCATAAGCGGTTCGATCAGACCTTTTTGACGAACTCCGTCTTCAGGCCCATCGCGCCAAAGCCATCGATCTTGCAATCAATATCATGATCGCCTTCGACGAGGCGGATATTCTTGACCACTGTACCGACTTTGACAGGCTTTGAAGCGCCTTTGACCTTCAAATCCTTGATCACGGTAACTGTGTCGCCATCCTGCAGAATATTGCCATTGGCATCGCGCCAGACACGGCCTTCGGCTTCTGCTGGCTGGGCGACGGACCATTCATGCGCGCATTCCGGGCAAACGAACAGAGCGCCGTCTTCATAAGCATAGTCACAGCCACATTTCGGGCATGCAGGCACATCAGTCATCGGGTCGCTCCGGCAGAAATTCAGTCAGCGCACATCGCGCCTTCACCCTCCAAAGGTCAAGCCGCTGGTCGTGCGACCTAAAGCCCTGTATGCACAAACCAGTGAGAGGGATTGTGCACGCATGAGCGAACCGGAATGGATCGGAAAAGGGAAAGTCCGCGCGCGGCTTCTCGATGACGGCACACTGGAAGCCAAATGCAATGGCATCACCACTCAGGCCAAATACTATAAACCGCTCTTCAAGGATTTCTTCCGCAAGGACTTCACGCGCGTGCGCCCTGAATATGGCGATTATGAAGTCCACATCGTGATGGAATTCACCGGCGATCCGCCCATCATGGACCTCGACAACCTCGCCAAAGCCCTGCTCGACAGCCTGACAGGCGCGGCCTTCCATGATGACAGTCAGGTTGCCCGCCTGCTGGTGGAACGCCGCGAAGGCGAACGCGAGCGGATCATTGTCCGCTCACGCGCTCTGGACCATTTTGAAGGGCCGGAACTGACCTAGGCCAGCGCCCACATGATCTGACGCCCGATGGTGGCGTGCAGCTCGTCTGTCTCTGCACCTACCGGGTTTTCGACATTCAGATAGCTGGTGATCAGGATAGGATCATTCGGCGCATCCGGACGGTAGGCAAAGGCAACGTCATTGCTCTGATTGTTCGAGCTGGTGCCCGTCTTGTCGCCGCCAATCCATGGCGCATCCATGCCATCGCGCAGACGTGCCAGACCGGTCGTTGCGCCAATCATCCAGTCTTTCAACAAGGTCTGATACTCGGCGTTGAGCCCGCCACCGAAGAGGTAATATCCCATCAGGCTGACCATGGCGTTCGGCGTGCTGGTGTCCTGCGGATCGCCCGGCGCATTCTCATTCAGCATCGGCTCCCACCGGTCGAGACGCGTCGTCATCTCGCCATTGTCGCGCAGGATTTGCGTGAAGCCTTCCGGTCCGCCCAGCGTGCGCAGCAACAGGTTCGCCGCCGGATTATCACTCGTCTGAACCGTTCCACGACACAGAGCCTCGACGCTTAGACGCCCTTCGCCCAAGGCGGGCTCGGTGATCGGCGCGTGCATCACCATGTCAGCTTCAGTGAATTCAATCATACGCGACAGGTCTTCCTCACCTGCCTGCACCCGTTGAAGCACCAGCGCGGCGAGCAACCATTTGAAGCTGGAACACATGGCAAAGCGCTCATCGCCGCGATGGGTGATCGTCTGCCCTGTCGCAAGGTTCACCGCAGACACGCCAAACCGGCCGCCATTCTGGCTTTCCATATAAGCGATTGCCGTGTGCACGCCTTCAATGCGCCCCTCGTTTTCCGGTGGCGCAGGAAGCTCGTCCTCAGATGAAGAACAGGCCGCAAGCACTGGAAGGCTTGCAGCGCTCACAAGCATTGTGCGGCGTGACAGTCTGAAACTCATGAAATCCCCCGATTTTGAAACAGCCTGATTCAAACCAGCCAGTAAGGTGATTTCAGGCGAAAAACGAGGTGAATTTCAGGCAAAATGAAAGGTCAGAGACGCTTGAACGGTTTTGGCGCAGCCGTTGCGCTTGCCTTGGCAACCACGCGGCCTTCCGGATCGAAAAGCTCTGCTTCCATGAAAGCAATCGACTTACCACGGCGCAAAATGCGCGCTTCGGCTTCGGCATGGCCAGGAAACAGTGGACGGAAATAGCTCGTCTTCAGCTCAAGCGTCGGCGCAGTCATCGTTACGTTAGACGCAATGATGCAGCAGACAGACATCGCCTCATCCAGCATGGCCGTCAGAAAGCCGCCCTGAATAGCACCTGTCGGGTTAGAGAACTGCTCGCCAATATTGAAAGACATGCGCAGAGACATGTTCTCCTGATCGACGGACATCAGCTCCATGCCCAGCGTTTCCGAACAGGCCGGACGCTTCTTCGCATTCTTGAACTTAGCGAGCATTTCTGCGTCGCTGAGGCGTGGTTTTTCGTCTGCAGGATCAGCCAAGTCAGTTACTTCCGGCGGAAGGCATCAATGCTCACAACCGTACCATCGCTGGCCGGACGTGACGGTTCAGCATCATCGCTTTCTTCTGCTACGGTTTGAGCAGGCTCGGCAGCTGCCGGAGTGTCCGAGATGTCGAGCGTTTCAGCCGTGTGCATGTGCGCAGGCGGAATTTCCATCGCAAAATCGACGCTTGGGTCGAGGAAGCGAGTCACGGCCGCATAAGGGATGTGCAGGTGCTGCGGCACGCCAGAGAACTGAAGCACGATTTCGAAGTGATGATCATGCACTTCCAGATCCCAGAACTGGTGCTGGATCACAATCGTCATATCTTCCGGAAAACGCGTCAGCAGCTGCTCGGCAATTTGCACGCCAGGCGCTTTCGTACGGAACGAAATGTAGAAATGGTGGTTGCCCGGAAGGCCAGCTGGTGAAGCTGCCACTTTAAGCGCCTCTTTCATCACACCGCGTTTCGCAGCTTCGAATAGCGCCTGATAGCCAATGTCATCGGTCATAAGCGAATGTATTCCCCTTTGGCCCTTAGTTAGCGATCCAAATCATATCACACAATGGGGTTCATTTCATAAGCGAACTGGATTCGCCTTTTTGGGTTAACGCAGCAGGCCGGACACGGACGGAATTTCAAAGTGTTGTCGCGGATTTCCGGCTCGAAACATTATTTGTGGAAAGCAAATCTAGTCCGCTCACACGAGTTTGAAAGACTCTCCTGATATATCTCCCTCCATCAACTTGACGTTCTGCGGCAATAGGCGTTTTTGAGGGCATGGGTTCACCAAACAGTCCACTGACAGAAGAGATCAAAAAACGCGCCTCGCAATCCAAAGCGATGGTGTCGCGCTATAGTCGGCGCAGCCTGATCTCCGAGAGTAAAGTCTGGCTGCTTGCCCTGTTCTGCGGCCTTCTGGTCGGGCTTGTCATGGCAGGTCTGCGCGCCGCGATTGTCGGTATCGAGTTTATCGGCTTTGGCGCTCAGGATGAACGCATTACCAGCGCGGTGACACAGCTTCACCCGCTGCGCGCCTTGCTCATCCCGGTCATTGGCGGTTTCTTCGTTTCAGCGCTTCTCTATATCGGCCTCAAGCTCGGCATTCGCGGCGACCCGCGCATTGGCGGCATTCGCGACGTCATCGAAGCCCGCCGTCATGTGCTGGATCGGCGCGGGCGCACAACGCCGCTCGTTTCCCTGCATATGTCGCTGAAAGACGGCCTTCAGACTTTTCTGATCGCCGTTGCATCGCTTGGTTCAGGCGCGAGTGCAGGCCGGGAGGGACCAGCCGTTCACGTGGGCGCTGTGCTGTCCGGCTTTTTCGCCCACCGTTTCAACCTGACACCAGCCCAGATCCGCGCCCTGCTTGGATGCGGCGCAGCCGCTGCCGTCGCCAGCTCGTTCAACGCGCCGCTGGCAGGCCTGCTCTTTGCGCACGAAGTCGTTCTGGGCCGCTACCGGACATCTGACATCGGGCCGATTGCGGTCGCCAGCGTCTCCGGCTCGCTCGTCACCCGTCTGATCTTTGGCAATAACGCTGTCTTCGCCCCGCCTGTCTTCGATGACCCACCGGTGATCTTCTTCATCGGCACACCATTTATCGGCCTGATCGCAGCAGGACTGGCTATTGTGATGATCCGCGCATGGGTTGCCGCGCCTCACATTGGCAGCCGGTTCGCAGACAAGATCAAAATTCCGCACTGGATGCTGCCGCCAATCGCCGGCCTCATCATCGGTGTCTTTGCCCTCGCCTATCCGCAGGTCTTGAGCGTCGGCTATGAAGCAACGGCAACCGCCATCGCGACAGGCTATAGCGCCGCCTTCATGCTGATCCTCGCCGTCGCAAAAATCGCGGCAACGACCATTTGCATCGGCGCGCGTTTTGGCGGCGGCGTCTTCTCAAGCTCCATCTTCGTGGGGGCCATGGTGGGCGGCGTGTTCGGAGCGATTATGGCAGCAATCACCGGCCATGGTGAGATGGCCCAAAGCTTCTTCACACTGGTCGGCATGGGCGCGATATCCGGAGCCGTTCTTGGCGCGCCAATCTCGACCACGCTGATCGTCTTCGAGCTGACCGGCTCGTATGAAACCTCGGCGGCGGTTCTGATCGCCGTATCCATGGCGACCGTGATCGTACAGGCAACTGTTGGCGGCGGCGTGTTCGAGAAACAGATACGCGCAGACCGGTTCTGACGGTCACCGTCGCGAAAAGCTTCTCTTAACCGGCTCGCACCATGATGTATCAGACCTCTTCAAGGCCTGACGTTTCATGCTTCGCACTGTCCAGCTCATTCTGCCCGCGCTTATTCCGTCCTGGAACTTCTTTGACGTGATCGCACCGTCCCCGCGGATTGAGTACCAGCTGCTGGATGAGGCCGGTAAGCCACGCGGTGACTGGCAGGCCTTTCGCCAGAGGCCGGAACACATCTCGCTGCTGACCATGCTGCGACGCCTCATCTGGAACCCGCGCTGGAATGAGAGCCTGTTCCTCGTCTCCTGCGCCGAGCGCCTCTCACAAGACATTACGCCAGAGCATTCGGCACGCGAAATCCTCACCCGTATGAAACGCGACCTGCAAGCCGAAACAGACGCCCCGCTATTCCGCTTTCGCCTCGTCTTCATCCACCGCGAGGATGAAACCCTGACGCAGGAAATCCTCTACACCTCATCGCCGGAGCCGCTCGCATGACGCTCGACCTTGCCATGCGCTGGACGGAGATACTCCTCGCCATCGCGCTCATCATGCCGAGCGTTGAGCATATCCGCGCGGGCGGCAAAGAGCGCCTGCTCTTTGGCCTGCGGCTTATCCTTTGCCTGTTGCTGCTCTATCCGGAGATAGGCGCGTATTCGGCCTATATCTGCCTCGCCATGAGCGGGCTTGCCGTGCTCATTCTGCACCGCTTTGAAGGCCCGTATAATGGTGGTTCGGACAGGATGAGCCTGCTCATTCTGTTCTGCCTGACGCTCGCCCACTGGCTGCCGCAGGAGGACTGGAAAGAGCTCGCCTTTGGTTATCTCGGCCTGCAGCTCACCCTCTCCTATTTCATTTCGGGCTGGGTGAAGATCAGAAATCCGGACTGGCGCACAGGCCGCGCCCTGCGCGATGTGTTTGCCTTTTCCGCCTACCCGGTCGCAGAGAATTTACGCGGGCTGGCGGACAGGAAAACCCTGCTTCTGGCGGGCAGCTGGCTCGTCATGGTCTGCGAGCTGTTATTCCCGCTCAGCCTTGCCTCGAAATATACGCTCATCCCGTTTCTGGTGCTGGCGGCGAGCTTCCACCTCTCCAATGCCATGTTCTTCGGCCTCAACCGGTTCGTACTGGCATGGATCGCGGCCTATCCGAGCATTCTCTGGCTACAGAACCGGTTTATCGGGTGATCAGATAGAAACAACGGCGCTCATCTGCCCGCAATCGAGTTGGCCCCGCCATTGATATGCTTTTAATTCCGTCTGATGCCGCATCAATGATTCTCGGATGGATGTAGGACTTTCTGGCGATTGCAGGCGTATTGCCTAGCGCATCAGACGCGGCTTCGCTGACGATCTTGATCGTCGGCTTAGAGGTCTTTTTCAGCGCTGACGTCGCCGCCACACTGCCCTTCCACGTTCGGAAGGTCTTGGCTGTAAAGCGCGCGCCACAACAGTCTTCTAGAAAGTCATTCACGCGACCTGCCGATACAGGGCGCCCGTTTCTGGCAAACACATACTTGCCATCAGACTTCTGACACTGCTTTACAGCAGCGATCAGATCTTCATCTTCTAATTCGACATGGCGTTGAGTGCCGCCTTTCGCCGGAAAATCCAGCTCGAGCTTGTCGCTATCAATACGGATATGCTCTGCCGAGAGGGTTGTCGCCCCCACGGTGCCGCTCGACGTCTGATACCGCTCAGAGCCAATCCTCAATCCGCCCAGATCAAGCAGCGAGACAATCCCGGCAAGCGCCAGAGCCTCCTCGTCCTGCGACCCGTGCAGGATACGGCGCACACATTTGCGAATACGCGGCAAGCGAAGGCCAAACTCCTCCAGCTGATCAAACTTCAGATCAGCTCGCGCATCCGTCCAGAGCGGGTGATAAATATACTGGCGCCGCCCTGCCTCGTCTGTTCCATACGCCTGAATATGAGCCGACGCGGACGGCGCTATCCACACATGCTGCCAGGCCGGCGGAATGGCCAGCTTCTCGCACCTTCTGCGTATTTCGGCTCTGAGCGTGACGCCATTTTCATCCCGATAAGTCCAGCCACGACCGCATCTGCGACGGGTGAACCCGCTTCGGTCCGTTTTGGCTTCAGCAAGACCGATCGCCTTCGGTGTCAGAGTGATTTCAGAGGAGAGCGTATCAGCCATGAACTCTCTACGCGCTGCACTGCAGAAAGGTTCAGAAAATTCAGAGCGCCATGCGATGAATCTCAGAGGCTGACTTTCCCCGTTCTCACCCCATGTTAGAGTAGAACGAAACGCGAATCATTCCCTAGAAAAATCGTACGTACAGAATGTCAGACCAGATCCCGCTTTCCCAGATGGCCATGGCGCGTCCAGCCGGCCAACCGACCTCCTATCTTGAGGGTTTGAACCCGGAGCAGAAACGCGCTGTTGAAACCGTCGACGGGCCGCTTCTCGTTCTGGCGGGTGCGGGCACGGGCAAGACGCGCGTTCTGACGACCCGCCTTGCGCACATCATCCGCACGGGCCGCGCCAAGCCGTGGCAGACGCTGTGTGTGACGTTCACCAACAAGGCCGCCCGCGAGATGCGCGAACGCGCGATGAACCTGATCGGGCCGGAAGGCGAAGGCCTGCGCTGGCTCGGCACCTTCCACTCCATCTCTGCGCAAATCCTGCGCAAACATGCAGAGCTGGTCGGCCTGAAATCCACCTTCACCATCATCGATACAGATGACCAGATCCGCCTCTGCAAGCAGATCATCGAAGCCGAGGGCATCGACCCGAAACGCTGGACGCCGCGATTCATGGCGGGCCTCATTGATGGCTGGAAGAACCGCGCGCTGCTGCCGGGCAAAGTGCCGCCGGACGAGGCCTATCAGTTCGCAGATGGCAAAGGCATCAAAGTCTATGACATCTACCAGAAACGCCTCAGCGTTCTGAATGCGTGCGACTTTGGCGATCTTCTGCTTCTCACCATCCGCCTGTTTCAGGAAAATCCGGATGTGCTGGAGGAGTACCACAACAAGTTCCGCTACATCCTCGTAGACGAGTATCAGGACACCAACATCGCCCAGTATCTGTGGCTGCGGCTTCTGGCGCGCGGCACCGGCAATATCTGCTGCGTGGGTGATGACGACCAGTCCATCTATGGCTGGCGCGGCGCGGAAGTGACGAACATTCTCAAATTCGAGCAGGATTTCGACGGCGCAGAGGTGATCCGGCTGGAGCGTAATTACCGCTCGACCGGCCATATCCTCGCAGCCGCCTCTCACATCATTCAGGAGAACCGCGGACGCCTCGGCAAGACGCTCTGGACCGAAGGCGAACAGGGCGAGAAAGTCCAGCTGCGCGGTATCTGGGACGGCGAGGCCGAAGCCCGCCTGATCGGTGAAGATATCGAGCAATGGCAGCGCGGCGGCGGCCAGCTGGCAGATTGCGCGGTGCTGGTGCGCGCCTCGTGGCAGATGCGGGCGTTCGAGGAACGCTTCATTATGCTGGGGATTCCTTACAAGGTCATTGGCGGCCCGCGCTTCTTCGAGCGTGCTGAAATCCGCGATGCCATGGCCTATTTCCGCCTGATCCGCTCTGAAGATGACGACCTCGCTTTCGAACGCGTCGTGAACCAGCCAAAGCGCGGCGTCGGTGCGGCGAGCCTGCAAAAACTGCAAGCGATTGCCCGTGAGGATGGCCGCTCGCTCAACACGATCTGCCGCATGGTTCTGCAGACAGATGAAGTCAAAGGCTCGGCAAAACGCGGCCTCACCAGCTTCATGAATCATCTGGATATGTGGCGCGACAAGCACCATGCCGGCATCAGCCATACTGAACTGGCAGAGCAAATCCTCGATGAGAGCGGCTATACAGACATGCTGCGCGCCGACCGCTCGCCTCAAGCAGCAACGCGGCTCGACAACCTGAAAGAGCTCGTCAACGCGATGGGCCAGTTTGACAGCCTCGCTGCCTTCCTGGAGCACGTTCAGCTTGTCATGGATGCCTCCACCGAAAGCGGCACGGATGATGAAGTCCAGATCATCACACTCCACGGCGCGAAGGGTCTTGAATGGCCGCTCGTCTTCCTGCCGGGCTGGGAAGAGGAAGTCTTTCCGTCCAAACGCTCTATCGACGAGAACGGCAATAAAGGCCTCGAGGAAGAGCGCCGCCTTGCCTATGTGGGCATTACCCGCGCGCGCCAGAGCTGCCGGATTTCCTTTGTCGCCAATCGCCAGATTTATGGCCGCTGGCAGTCTGTCATCCCGTCCCGCTTTGTGGACGAGCTGCCGCATGAAAATGTCGAAGCCGTGAGCGAGACCGGCTATGGCCAGAACCAGGGCTATGGCAGCTTTGGCAGTTCCGGCTTTGGTGGCAAAACCTCAGATAGTTTTGAAGATCTGGGCGAGCGTAGCACCTATTCCTCACCCGGCTGGCAGCGCATGAAAAAGACAGAGCGCAAGCGCTCTGCCCCGCCAACGATAGATGGCAAGGCCGAACTCATCGCCTCCTCAGCGCCCGGCAAATCCAGCTTTAAGATCGGCCAGCGCGTCTTCCACATCAAATTCGGCTATGGCCGCGTGGAAGTCATTGAAGGCGCAAAAATGACTGTTGAGTTTGAAAAGGCCGGCACGAAGAAGGTCATCGCGACGTTTTTGGAAGCGGCTTAGGGAGTGGGGCAGTAATTGCTACTTTATAGCACTCAACGACATTCAACAGAATTTTTCTAAAAATCCATATTCGCAGCATCATCAAATCGCCGACTCAAAACTTCACAAAACGCGTCCATTCTGGTCTCCGATTTCATTGCATCTTCGTAGGTACCATCGACGGCGTAGCTCAATATCAACGGTAATCCACTTTCTTGTATATAAATTTGGGCAGGAGATCTCACATCTGCCCAAATATGCGCTGCCGCTCTTTCAATCAAATCAAGTGCTTCGCTGGTTACGAATTCAATTCCATTTCCAAATTTAAATTCATCATTGGTTTTGTCGTGCGGCATAATTAGTGGCACAGCGCCAACCTCCGAATGGAAATCGAAAGCTGCTCGCGCTTTTCCGAAAGAACCGTGTGCGTCAAAATTCCTGATTTGCCTACGTACCAGTGTCAGTTCGGTCAGAAGAGCGTCAGCTTCCGCGTCACTTGAACAATCAAAAACCATTTTATATTTGTTATACCATGTGTCATTCGCAATCTTTCGTACATCCTTTCCATTTTTCATTTTCGCTTGGAGAATTCCCAAGAGCACAAAGACGTGTTCAGTCCAGCTAAAGAAAGTCTCGATTGCTGCGACGCCTAGCCAATTCGATTGTTCATACAATTCTCGACTGGGAAACGTGGTCAACCATGCATGGTCACCGATTTGAGATCGATTAACCTCGTCTTTTCGCGCATCCGCTTCGGAAATTTTTTGCCTATATAAATTCACAAAATACATGTGTCGCTCGAACAAAGCCGCGGACCGGTTTACCACGTTCAATTTAGAGCTATTTGCAGCCTCGTCGGCGAGAAAATCGAGGTATGGCTCGGCGACCTTCGCAGCAGCATTTATTCGATCTCGAATGTGCAAAGCATTTTCTAGGTTCCTGCCAGCTATGCAAAGACCGAATTTTCTATGTTCCACAACAAAAACTTCACCTCCAAACTCGACCGGAATTGACCACGCGACCTTTTCCCATTGACCAAGGTTCTGAAATCCTAGGAGTTTCACCAATAAAAAATAGACCGAATAATACGGTGGCAAATCGTTTGCACTTACCAAACGCTTGGCTTCGAATAGGAAACGGCGGTCAATTTCCGTTTTGAGATCAGCCGCTTTTACAGGGGAGAGTGCCGCTCGTACGTCATTCGAAATTTTTTCGATGTTTATGGCCATGTTCCTCATCGTCCCCTCACCAAGTAAGCGTATACATCTTCCTTGAGTTTAGCCCGTACTGCGCTCCTTGGCGATTAGCCCCGTAGGGTGCATTAGACGCACGTCGTAATGCACCGCAAACCTGAACGTTGGTGGATTACGCTCTGCTAATCCACCCTACATTTGATCTTTTCAACCACAAATGTTCTTGGTATGTTCTCAATCATGCCAAATTATCGTCGTCTCTTCGTGCCGGGTGGCACTTATGCTTTTACTGTTTGTCTTGATGACCGATCTTCAAGACTGCTGCTGGACGAAATTGGTCTCCTGCATCAATGCATCGAAAAAGTGCACGCTAAATTTCCTTTCGAGACAATCGCGTGGGTGTTTCTCCCCGACCACTTTCACACAATCTGGCGTCTGCCGGAGAATGATCATGATTTCGCGAAACGACTGCGACTGATCAAAACCCATTTCACCAAGTCTCTGGAACACACACCGGCTGGTCGCCGCCATGGCGAACGTGGCATATGGCAACGCCGGTACTGGGAACATCTTATCCGCGATGATGCGGACCTCGGTGCGCACATGGATTACATCCATTGGAACCCTGTGAAACATGGATATGTGGCCGATCCATCCGATTGGCCACATTCGTCATGGCATCGGTACAAAGATGGATGGGGACGCGCCGCTTAACGCGCCTATCGGTGGATTACGATCTTGCGATCTAATCCACCCTACATTTCTCCAACTAAAACAATCCAACGCCGCGCCCGCCACCCACACACTTCTCGTCATGTCGGATGTGTCTGCCCCTGAAGAAATTCTGTCTTATGAGCCGCGGGAAATTGCCCACCGGTTGAAGGGCTATATTGCGGGCGCGCATCATAGCGCAGAGGGCGACCGCGAAGCCCCGCCAGAGGGCGTTCAAACCACGCGCCCCTATATGCAGCGCCGCTTTATGAGCGACGGCCTCACCCATGTGAAACGGCTGGAATACCTGCTGCGCTGTTTCATCCTGTTTTTGACGGCGGAGCTGATCGCGCTCGGCCGGTTCACGCCAGCTAAGCCACGCAAAAGCCAGAATGCGCCGCAAGAAAAACGCCTTGCCGAGCGGGAAGATGAAGCCCTGCGTGACCAGCTTCGCGACCTGCCGCGACTTCCCGCATTCAGTGTTTTGACACCTGTCATCGAGGCGCGCGGACGCAAGAGCCGCCGCAGCACACGCCGCTATACCTTCCTGCCGGATCGGTTGCAGGTCGTGGAAGCCGGGCACCTCTTTGCCCGCCTGAAACGCCTTTCTCATGTGCTGGAACACGCTGACCGGTTCGCGCTTAATCTCGCGCGGCGGGTTGTTCTTTCTGATTTGTCCCCGTCCGACTGCGGCGAACATGGAACGCGCTCAGGGCTGCCGCACCAATCTAACGCCCAGACGATACCAGCGAGTTCGTCAGCATCTTATCCACCGCCGGTTCCCGTGCAGACGGGAACCCATGCCCATGACGTTGCTACGTGCCGGTCAGCTGAAACTAAGCATGGACACCCGCATGCGCGGGTGTCTGCCGCACGAGAACCAAACCCAATCCCCCATCCGCTCTATTTCGCGCCGCTGGCACATTTCTGCCCGCCCGAAGAATTATGGGCCTCTGCGACCACACCGGCTGAGCGCAAAGACGTGAACTTCATTCACTATCTTGCGTCATCAAAACTGGAAGAGATCGGCTACGGTATCCGGCCCGATCCTTATGCGGGCCTGCCGGATTTATCCTGTCTCGAGCCGCCGCCACCGCCCAACATCAGACCCCTCTGATTTTATGCTCGGGCGCGTCGCTCGTTGCCTCGCTCGCCCTGCGCCTGCGCGGTCGCTTGTGTGCGTCTTTGTTTGACCGCCCGCGTCGGCTCCGCCTTTGCGATGGGTCGCGCTCAGGGCTGCCCGCGTATCAGCCGCTCACCCCGGCTGCGTCTGCACATCTTCATTTTCCGCCTTCCATTTCTGCGTGCCCTCCCCACCTCTCTTTCAGGACGGAAGGGACACATCATGAAATATCATCTGGCAGAGCTGAATGTCGGGCGACTTGTTGCGCCGACGGATGATCCGCGCGTGAAGGATTTCATGGACAATCTCGATCTCATCAACGGGCTCGGTAAACGCATGCCGGGCTTTGTCTGGATGATGGAAGGTTCGGGCGAACCGGGCACCGGCAATACCGATGCAAAGATTGAGGGCGACCCGCAGCATGTCGCGAACCTGACCGTCTGGCGCGATGTTGAAAGCCTTGAGCGCTTTGTCTGGGGCACGGTTCATAAGAAGTTTTACGAGCGCCGCGAGGAATGGTTCGAAGTGCTTGGCGAGATGCATTTCGTTATGTGGTGGGTGCCCGAAGGCCATGAGCCAACACTGGAAGAAGCGCTGGAAAAGCTGGAGCTGCGCCGTGCCAATGGCGATAGCGACGAGGCATTCGGCTGGGACTGGCTGAAAGAGGCGAAGATGCACCGCACCCACGCCTGCGCGCCGGCGGCCTAGACGAAATCTGTCAGCATGACATGCATGCCATAATCCGAGGCGGCGCTCGGCTGGGCCTGCAGGAATTTCACTGACGGGTTCCGCTCTTTGGCGCGGCGGACAATCTGCTGTCTGGCTTCATCGCTGATCGACATGCCGAACATGACCTGATTCAGACTGTCCAGAGGCAGGCGGAAATTGGTCTTCTCATGCGTTAGCAGGCGGACTTCCTGCTCATAGGCCCAGGCTATGCCCTTAGTGGTGACGGAACGCACGGCGGCATTGTCGACGATAGAGCCACCAGTCGGGGCGTAGAAATCGCCATGCACCAGCCATTCCGTCACGGCGTTATTGCCGTATTTCACCGGCTGCACACCAAGGAGGACCGACCCAGCATCGGCGCGCGGAAACGGACGGATTATATAATCGTCAGGCAGGCTATAAGTCAGGCAGACGCCTTTATGATCATCTGCGCGGCGGGACCAGTTCACGGTATTGTCCGGCACGGCGCTAAAAGAGCAGACACCCATAGCGCTGCGCTTTTCCTCATACCGGTCTAGGCGGCGCTCCAGAAAGGCAATCTCTTCGAGGCGTTCGCGGTCTGTCACGACAGCGCGGGCGCGGGCAATGGCCGCTTCCATATCTATCCGACACTCGGGCGGATCGTTTATATTGAGCCCGTCGGCGTGCCCGCAATACAGCTCTGATCCTGTTAGTTCGCGCCAGAACGCATCATCAATCGGAAGATATCGAAATAGCTTCATCGGTATTCACCCTGTCCCCGCCGGTTATGGTCCGGATTGTCTGACGCCATGAGGCCAGTGGAGCATTAAGATTTCATCAAGCTCTGGTAACGTTTGTTAAAACTTTTGAAGATAGTCTTAATCCCATAGACCGACGTATCGGCAGTGACAGAAGTCACCCAGCCCGAGCGGAAGGCAGATATGGGTATGGCGAACGCCGCTCTGATGCCCTCCAGCAGATGCGCCTTGTAAACACGAGGAGCAACAATATGGTTGATAGTATATCGCGAGCCTCAGCTTACGCTGCATTGCAGCCGTTTGGTGGTTCCGCCCCCGTCCAGCCTGAACAGGCTGCACAACGCCCGAGCCAGCTCGATCTTCCTCCACCCCCAGGACCACTTGAGCGACTTCGGGATTCTATTCGCAGTTCCGAGATTGATACAGAAGCACTCTCTACCCGCCTGGCCGATGAATTCGGTCAGGGTGCCGATGGAGTAGTTTCGGAGTCAGGCGTCGTGGATCTCGACGCCCTAACAAACCTCATCGCAGAAGAACGGACCGCCACCACCCGCACAGACCTTGCGGCCCGTTTTGGCGATGAGGCTGCGAATTTCGTGTCGGATCGGGGCGATGTCGATTTAGACGGCCTTCGCGCTTTTGCCCAAGAGCGAGGGTTCGACGTCCGCAATGAAGATCTGGAACCCCAGACAGGCTTCAGCGGCGCCCAGATTTCCGGCTACTCTCCGCGTGGTCAGGCGACAGTCACTGCCCCTCAGAACTTCCTTAGTGTCGTCGCCTGACCCGCCTTTTTCTAAGGCAGGGAAATTATCAATTCGAGTGAGCGGTCCCGAAGCGCGTTAAGGGCTTCAGCATCGCTCACATCGCCATTTACATACAGCGTGTTTGCGAAGGCCCGAGTGTTATGCAGCGCGTTGAGGCCGGCTTGCGATGCGTAAGGCGCCTGCCAGCGCGGATCGCTCTCATCAGGCGATATCATCGCGAAGAACGCATCCCAGGTCTCATCGCGCACCTTGCCGGACCTAGCGAGGAACAGAACAGGCCGCGCAAGGCGTTCCGGCTCTCCGAATGTATAGGCAGTGCCATCCGCAGGCGCGACTTTGCTTGCTATCGCCGCAAGGATCATCAGCGCATCATCTTCCGTGATGGCGTCGTTCAGCGAGAGCTGCATTAAAAGGTCTGCGCCATGCGCGACGCCGTGCCGCCAGCCCTCATTGTCGTCAAAGCCGCGATAGTCACTCACGCCGGAAAGATATTCCGCACCTATCGTGACGAGGTCTGACCGCATATCGGCGCTCATCCAGCCATGTACGCGGTCGGTCCGGGCAATCTCTGCCAGCGCCAGCACGACGAACGGGCCCTGAAAGCCGTTCGGGTCGCTGCCTGCTTCATCCAGACGCTCGACAAGCATGTTCATCAGCTCGAAGAGTTCCGGCGCGTCAGGTGTATGGTTCCGCAGAATTTCAACAATCGTGGTGTAGGCGATTTCGTCTCTGATGACAGGATCAGGATCGGCCAGACAGTTCACCATCAGGAAGGCTTCGGTGGAGTCTGTATAATCGATCGAATAGCCCGGCGCGTAATGGCAAGGCGGATACCCATCTGCGAAGGCGCTCTGCGCGATCACCGCGCTCACCGCGCTCAAACAAGCTGCTGTAAGTATCCGTTTCATCCGTCACCTCTCCCTATTCATGGCCATCTTAGCGAAGTTTTTCACTCTTGCACGCAACGACATTTATCGAACGTTCACCCCCTTAGGGTTAATCTGGCGTTTTCCATAGTCACACCACGTCACGCGAAAGAAATCCTGAGGGTCAGACATGTTGCGTTCGATAGCCGTACTTTCCGCCAGCGCTCTGTTTCTCGCCGCCTGTGCGAGCAATCCGGCACCTGTCAGAAACGGACGCACACAAGCGACAGTCCCGCCAGCAAGTGGACCGGTCATCGAAGCAAACGTGGAACGTCTCTATCCGAACGAGCGGCTCTTTCTGTGCTCAGGCTCGAGCGTTTCAAATGCACCTGACACCGACTCCAACCGCGAAGTGATCGAGTATTCCCGCCTCGTTGTCGTGAACGGCGTGCCGCTCGTGACCGCTCCGGCCAACAATGCCTGCGTCAGCTCCGGCTTTGGCATTCGTACCCTGAATGGCAGAACGCGCCCGCATAACGGGCTGGATATTACATCCCGTCCGGCCAGCCGTGTATTTTCGGGCGGCGCGGGCACAATCCTTGAGGCGGGCTATAACTCCGGTTTCGGTCTTTCCATCCTCATTGATCATGGCAGCGGCGTGTACACGCGCTATGCTCACCTTGAATATGTCGAGGACAATATCGAAGTCGGCGAGACCGTTCACTATGGCGAGCCGCTTGGCCGCATGGGCGCTTCCGGCCACGTGACAGGTATTCACCTGCACTATGAAGTTCTGACCGGCACCTATCAGGCAGGCGTTTGGGGCCGCGGGCTCACACCGCGCAATCCGTTCGATTTCCCGCCATGGATCGACCCGCGCCTTGCGCTGACCGAGACCGAAGCAGCTCCGCTTAGCCGATAGGCAATTTTCCGGCCTCATCGCGAGACGAAAAAAAGGTATTCCACCGGCGCCCGTTCCGTAGTTTATGGGCGTCATGTACATGGTATCTGCAACTGCACCCCGTAAAGTGATTGAAGCCGTAGCCGACGCGCTGACATGGCTCGATCCGTCTCCTGCCGACGCTGTCGACACGAAGGAAGAGAGCCGTACGCTCTGGCGTATCGATGCGTATGCGTCCGACTTCGACACGGCCTATGGCTGCGCAGGCATTATGGAGCTTATCGCGCCGGATCTGAACCCGGTGGTTCAGGAACTGGAAGACATGGACTGGGTTGCTATGTCCCTTGAAGGGCTGCCTGCCGTGCATGCCGGACCGTTCGTCGTCGCCGGTGCGCACCAGCTCGCCAAAGGACACCCAGGCCGTATCCCGCTCTGGATCGAGGCGGGTCTTGCATTTGGTACGGGCCACCACGGCACGACTGCAGGCTGCCTTCTTGCGCTGGAAAACCATGCCCGCCGTCGCAAGATCGGCAAAGTGCTCGATGTCGGCACAGGCTCCGGCGTTCTGGCTATCGCAGCGGTTAAGCGCGGCGGCACATCGGCTATCGCCAGCGATATCGACCCGGTCAGCGTTCGCGTTTCTCAGGTGAATGTCGAGAACAACAAGGTCGCCAATCAGGTTAAGCTCGTCGAAGCCAAGGGCACGAAGGCGAAACTAATCCAGACGTCAGCGCCTTACGATACAATCTTTGCGAACATACTCGCAAAGCCGCTGATTAGCATGTCTGGCGATCTGACCCGCGTTCTGAAACCGGGCGGCGTTGTCATCCTCTCCGGCCTCCTGACCTTCCAGGAGCCGAGCGTGCGCGGCGCGTTTGCGGGCCGCGGCCTGAAGCTGGTTGACCGTATCCGCCGTGATGGCTGGTCTACTCTGGTGTACCAGAAGCCGATCACGGTGAAGCCCGGAAAGAAGACGACGCGCAAAGATGATCTCGCCGATCTCATCAAAGCGCTTGAGGCTGGTAATACAGACGCGCTGAAAGCTTTTGAAGGATTTGAGGACGCATAAGCTGCGTCCTTAACCACCTTCCGGTGATCTTTCCCACATGCTGGGCATTTACAGGCGTTTTATCCCTGCTATCTCCTAGTGTATGAGACAAACATTCGACGTCCGCGGCGGCCCGGAAATTGGCCGCACTCACCTGCCCCTGCTTCGCGAAACGATGAAAGCACGAGGCGTTGACGGCTTTTACCTGCCGCACGAAGACGAATATCAGAACGAGTATCAGCCTGAGGCTAACCAGCGCCTGACATGGGCGACCGGCTTCACCGGTTCCGCGGGTGCGGCGTTCATCCTGTCCGACAAGGCCATCATCTATGTCGACGGACGCTACTCCATTCAGGTGCTTGAACAGGTCGATCAGCAATTGTTCAACATTCAGAAATTCGATCCACCCGGCCCGTTTGATCTGATCGCAGACATGGACCTTGAGGGCAAAGTCATCGGCTATGACCCGCGCGTGATGACGCCGCACACGGCCAAGGCGCTTCGCCTCGCTCTGCAAAAAGCCGGCGCAATTGCCAAGGCACTGCCAAAGAACCCGATCGACCAGTCATGGAAAGGCCGCCCACGCCAGCCTATGACCGAGCTGGTGCCGCAGGACCTCAAATACGCTGGCACAAGCTCGCCGGGAAAGCGTGAGGCCATTGCTGCGAAACTTCGCAAAGAAGGCGCTGATGCAGCTATCATCACTGCGCCGCCAAGCATTGCGTGGCTGTTCAACATTCGCGGCAGCGATGTGCGCTGTTCCCCACTGCCGCTGGGCCGCGCCATTTTGCATGCCGATGGCAGCGCTGAGCTTTTCGTTGCACCAAAAAAGGTGACCGACGAAATCCGCGAGCATCTCGGCAATCAGGTGTCTATCCGCGACATTAACGAGCTAAATAAAGGTCTGGCTGGCCTGAAAGAGAAGACAGTCTGGGCAGACCCGACAACGGCTTCTGAATGGGTGTTCTCAACCCTGAAGCGAAGCAAGGCGACCATTATGGAAGCTGCCGACCCGGTCGCTCTTCCGAAGTCTACAAAGAACTCTGCGGAGATTTCTGGCGCTGCACGTGCCCACGAAATCGATGCCGTTCCGATTGCGCGCTTCCTGCACTGGCTGGAGATAGGCATTGAGCCGGGCAAGACCACTGAGATCGACGCGGTGCGCAAGCTGGAAGGCTTCCGCAATGACACAGGCGTTCTGAAGGATATTTCCTTCGAGACGATTTCAGCCTTCGGGTCTAACGGCGCAATGGCGCACTACCGCGTTAGCAAAGCGTCCAACGCCACCTTCACCGAGGGTAATCTCTTCCTCGTCGATTCCGGCGGCCAGTATTTCGAAGGCACAACAGACATCACCCGTACGGTCGCCATTGGCGAGCCGACAGCGGAGATGATCAAGCACTACACGTTGGTGCTGAAAGGCCATGTGGCCATGTCCATGATCCGTTTCCCTGAAGGCACGACCGGCACGCATCTCGACGCGATTGCCCGTCAGCCGCTCTGGATGGCCGGCCTCGACTATGATCACGGCACTGGCCATGGCGTCGGCGCGTATCTCGGCGTACATGAAGGCCCGCAACGTATTGCAAAAGGCTGGAACGCAACGCCGCTCGCGCCGGGCATGATCGTTTCCAACGAGCCGGGTTATTACATTGAAGGCCAGTACGGTATCCGTATTGAGAATCTTCAATACATCACCGACTTCGAAGAGCTACCGAACAGCTTCCGTCCGGTTATGGGCTTCGAGCCGATCACGCTGGCGCCATATGCGCGCAACCTGATCGACACATCGCTTCTGACGCCGGAAGAGTTAAACTGGGTGAACGACTATCTGAAGAAAGTCGCTGACACAGTAATCCCGATGCTTTCCGATTATCCGGATGTCGCTGACTGGATGAAAACCGCCTGCGCGCCTTTTTAAAAGGCGCGATCAGGAAATCATCTCGATCCAATCGGCTTCAGAAATCACACGCACACCGAGGCTTTCAGCCTTGGTGCGCTTCGAGCCGGCTTTTTCGCCCGCGATCAGAATATCGGTCTTTGCTGACACCGAGCCTGAGACTTTTGCGCCGAGCGCCAGTGCGCGCGCCTTGGCTTCATCGCGGGTCATTTCTGTAAGCGTGCCGGTAAAGACGAGCGTCAGCCCCGCCACCGGCGAATCTGCGCTCGCCTCCACAACTTCAACATCCTCGACCGTGACGAGGCCGCCCTCGCCATCAGGCGCACCAACAAGATCACGCAGCACATCGCGGTTGTGAGGCTCTTCATAGAATGCGATCAGCGAATTGGCTGCCGCCATACCGAGGCCATCTATCCCTTCAATTGAACGGAAGGCGGCATGGACCGGCTTCAGGCGTTCAATCTCGCTTTCAAAGGCGGCGCGTTCTTCAAAAAGCGCGCTTAGAGTATCAGAGATATCACCGCGCCAGGTCAGCCCGGCACCATGCAGCGCTTCAATCAGCGGGTTCGGCCAGGCATCGCCTCTATCGTCGCCAAGTTCGATATCGAACAGAGCGAGCGCAACACGGTCTGTCAGCCGGTTAGCAAGACGGATCGCCTCATAGGCCTGAAGTCCCTCAGAGACCTCGCCTGCAGCCCACATGAGCGTGTGGAAATCATTCCATTTCGCAAAGCTGGTGGCGATACTTCTGGCGACAACATCGCCGACATGGCGAATACCAAGGCCTGTCAGGAGACGCGCAAATGGGACAGACCGGCGTGCATCAACAGCCGCGAACAGATTACGGGCTGACGTTTCGCCAAAGCCCTCCCATGTCCCGAGCGGATCAAAACCTTCGCGGGCTATGGCGTCTGGTAGACGGAATATGTCGGCTGGCGTTTTGACGATATTGCGCGACCAGAACAGTTCGATCTGCTTCTCGCCAACGCCATCAATGTCCAGCGCCTTACGCGAAACGAAATACTTCAGGCGTTCCAATGCCTGCGCCGGACAGATCAGCCCGCCCGTACAGCGGACGCGCGCATCTTCCTCGCCGGTTTTAGTATCGACATCTCGCACAGCGAGTGATCCACACCGCGGGCAGGTGTCCGGAAACTCGAAGACGTCGCCGCGGTCGGCGCGATCCGGGTTCACCACGTGCAGGACTTGCGGGATGACATCCCCTGCCCGCTGGATAAGAACCTTGTCGCCAATCCGGATGTCATGGGTAACTTTCTCAGTTCCCTTATCCGTCCGGCGGTAACCGGCGATATAATCCTGATTGTGGAGCGTTGCATTCGACACCACGACGCCGCCAACTGTGACAGGTGTCAGCCGGGCTACCGGTGTGAGCGAGCCTGTTCGACCGACTTGAATGTCGATCGCCTCGACTGTGGTTTCGGCCTTTTCGGCAGGGAATTTGTGGGCAATTGCCCAGCGCGGCGCACGCGATTGCATGCCAAGGCGCGACTGATACTCGAGCAGGTCTGCCTTATAGACGACACCATCAATGTCATAGCCGAGCTCGGAGCGTTTCGACTGGATCAAATTGTAATGCTCAATGAGGTCGTCGACGGTCTCACAACGCTTCACGAGCGGATTGATCGGGAGGCCCCATTCACCGAACTTCTGGAGCGCCTCAAACTGACTGGTCGCAAACGGCTCGGAGACGCCGCCCCAGCCATAGGCGAAGAAATCGAGAGGTCGTGACCGCGTCACTTCCGGATCAATCTGGCGAAGAGATCCGGAGGCTGTATTGCGCGGGTTCACATAAGTCTTTGTACCGTTTTTCTCGGCCTGAGCATTGAGCGCCTGAAAGGACTCCCAGCTCATATAGACTTCGCCGCGGATTTCGATTTCCGCAGGAATGTCGTCACCTGTGAGCTTGTCAGGAATGTCTTTCAGCGTGCGAACATTGGCCGTGATGTCTTCACCGACCCGGCCATTTCCGCGCGTTGCAGCACGAACCAGTTCACCGTTTCGATAAAGGAGGTTTGCAGAAACACCATCGATCTTTGGTTCGGCCATAACAGCGAGTGCATCACTGCCATCCAGCTTCAGAAAACGGCGCATTCGCGCCACAAAGCTTTCGACATCATCGTCAGAGAAGGCGTTATCGAGCGACAGCATCGGCACGAGATGCTCGACCTTGGCGAAGTCATTCGATGGGGCAGCGCCCACGGTCTCCGTCGGGCTGTCTTCGCGGACCAATGCTGGAAAGTTACGTTCCAGCATGCTGTTGCGCCGACGGAGCGAGTCGTACTCCGCATCTGTAAAGAGCGGCTCGCTTTCATCGTAATAGGCTTTGTCTGCCCGTAAAATAACATCGGCCAGATAGGCCAGTTCAGCAGCGGCCTGCGCCTCATCCAGAGATGAGGCTTTCTGGTCGAGAGTTGCAGGCCGTTCAGGCAGAGAAGGTGAATCAGTCATGCCAAGAGAATTGGCTTAAACTGTCTCTGCCATCAAGCGATCTGCAGCTGCGCGCGCCTCATTTGTTATCTCGCTGCCAGAGAGCATGCGAGCAACTTCTTCCAGACGCGCTTCGCCCTTGAGTTCATTGAGCTGCGAAACAGTGCGTTCGCCATCATCAACCCGTTTGGTAACGTGCCAGTGCTGATGACCGGACGCAGCCACCTGCGGGCTGTGCGTGATGGCCATAACCTGACGCATATCGGCCAGACGTCCGAGGCGTTCACCAACTGCTGCAGCAACCGCGCCGCCAACGCCCTGATCGACTTCGTCGAAAACAAGCAGAGTCGCAGAGTGGACATGCGCGAGGCAAACCCGCAGCGCGAGCGTGAAGCGGGCAAGCTCGCCGCCGGATGCGATCTGGTTCAAAGGACCGAATGGTGCACCAGGGTTGGTTTGAACCTCGAAGAGAACGCGGTCCTGACCGTTAGGCCCTGCTTTCTCGATTTCGAGATGGTCGATACGGACCCGGAATTTCGCATGCTCAAGCTTCAGCGGCGCGAGCTCTTTGAGCACAAGCGAACTGAGCTGTTCACCGCTGGATTTCCGGAGCGCTGATAGTTTGTCAGCCCGTTCACAATAAATCTTTTCAGCCTCAGCCATCGCCTTACGTGCTGACGCAATCACATCGTCAAACGCTTCCAGTTCGGAGAGTTTAGAGCGTGCCTCGAGATGCAGGGCCGCAAGGCCATCCGGATCGACGTCAAACTTACGCGCAGCGGCCCGAAGACTGAAGAGGCGTTGCTCGACCTGTTCCAGCGTATCGGGATCATGATCAAAGGCCGTCATAGAGCTTTCGACCGCAATGCTCGCCTCGTTGATTTCGATCAGAGCCCGTTCAACGGCGTCCTGTGCGGTTTTCAATGCTACAAGCTGCGGGTTATCCTCCGGTGCCTCAGCAAGTTCCGGCAGGCGCATGGCGCGATCGAGATGACGCGCGGCCAAGCCGAATGCAGATGCACCATCTGATTTTCGCAGCGCTTCGTCTGCATCTGTCATGCATTCAATCAGCTTCTGGCTGTTGAGAAGCATGGCGCGTTCCAGCGCGAGGCGGGAGGCTTCCTCCTCACCTGGGCTCAGACGATCAAGTTCTTCCAGCATATGTTCAAGCTGGGCAATCTCGGCGTCCTGAGAATTCTGGCGGGCTTCAACCTCTTCGACGCGGTCACGCGCTTCGGCCCAGAGGCGGTAGCTTTCTGCGACGCTCTTCAACAGAGGTCCCGCCTGAGCGAACTCGTCCAGCACATCACCATGAAGTTTCGGGTTCAGAAGCGCAGAACCATCATGCTGACCATGGATTTCAACCAAATCCTTGCCGAGCTGCGTCGCAAGATCCGCACTTACAATCTGGTCGTTTGCATAAATCCGCGACGGACCGCTTTGAGATAAGAGGCGACGGAACGTGACCAGCGTCTCATCATCGGAAAGGAGGCCTCGTTCGAGAAGTTCCAGCCGTGCCGGATGGTCAGCCTCAAGTTCGAAGCTTGCCGATACGCTGGTACGTTCAGCGCCATGCCGGATGAAGCGCTTGTCAGCCTTCCCACCCAGCACAAAGCGAAGCGCGTCGAGCATGATAGATTTACCGGCACCGGTTTCACCGGTGACAGACGTAAAGCCCCGGCACACATCAAGGTCCAGGGCATCAATTAAAACGAAATCACGGACAGAGAATGCAATTAACATGCACCCTACATATCACGAGAACAAAATGCGAACAAACGATTCTTTTAGAAGAGGCCGAAGAAACCGCGACGGTTTGATTCCGGCTCTGCACCAGGCGTATTGCCTGTGTCTTCCATCAGCGCATACGCGTCTGCATACCATTCGGTAGTCGGATAGTTATACCCAAGAACCGACGCGGCAGTCATTGCTTCTGATTCGAGACCGATAGACAGATAAGCCTCTGTCAGACGGTACAGCGCCTCAGGTGTGTGGCTTGTCGTCTGGTACTCGTCCACAACTTCGCGGAAACGGTTGATCGCGGCGAGGTGCTGGTTGCGGCGCAGATACCAGCGGCCGATTTCCATTTCCTTGCCTGCGAGCTGGTCCTGGATCATGTCCATTTTCAGGCGCGCATCAGCAGCGTATTCGGTTTCAGGATAGCGGCGGACCACATCGTCAAACGCCGCATAAGCGTTCTCGGTGATTCCCTGATCACGGCCGACATCAACAATCTGTTCGAAATAACAGATACCAATCAGATAATACGCGTAAACAGTCTCGTCATTGCCCGGGTGCAGCGAGATGTAGCGGCGCGCCGCATTGATCGCTTCTTCATAGTTGCGAGCCTGATAATTGGCGAAAGCAGACATGATGTTGGAACGACTCGCCCATTCAGAATACGGGTGCTGGCGCTCGACTTCATCATAAAGAAGCACAGCCTGGTCATAGCGACGTCCCGTGAGAGCATCGGAAGCATTGTTATACAGCTGCTCCACCGGACGCGCGACGTAAACAAGGTTTTCATTCCGCGAGCTGTCGAACACGCTACAGCCAGCTGTTGCGAGCGCTGCGGCTGAAATTAGCAGAATTGATTTCGCCCGAGACTTCATGAACTACACCTTACATCGTCACTGTTTCACGGTGATAGCCTGTTGTTCCGGCCACGCCAAGACGTTTCCCCATGAAAGGTCTTTAATAGAGGGCTTCTTGCCCCATTGATCGCAACCGCAAACTTTCAGAAAACAAAAAGGCCACCACTGATCGGCTGGCCTTATAATGGTGTTTCAAGTGCGGGACAGCTTAGAGCGCGTGCGCGAGCGCAGTCTCAGCGCGATCTGTACTTTCGCTTTCCAGCGTATCAAATTCCCACGCATCCGGGCGGTTCAGAACTTCGCGAACGAGCAGATTATTGATGGAGTGTCCCGGCTGCTCACTCACATAGCGACCAATCAGACGGTGACCGACAAGCGCCAGATCGCCGACAGCATCGAGGATTTTGTGGCGAATGAATTCGTCTTCAACGCGCAGGCCTTCCGGATTGAGGATTTTATCATCCTCAACGGCAATCGCGTTTTCCATAGATGCACCCTGACCGAGGCCCATTGAGTGCAGCTTTTTGATATCGCGGTAGAAGCCGAATGTGCGCGCAAAAGCCAGCTCGCGAGCAAAGCTACGCGGCGTCAGCAGGATAGACTTACGCTGTCGGCCAATCGCTTCTGAGTCGAAATCGATTGTCGCATCCAGGTGAAAGCCATTGTCATCAGACGGCAGAAGCATCGCAGATTTCGGCCCGTCCTGAACCTCAATCCGCTTCAGAATGCGAATGTAACGCGCACGGCGCGCCTGTTGGCGAATACCGGTGCGGAGAATCAGATCGGTGTAGAGAGATGAGGAGCCATCCATGATCGGAACTTCAGGACCGTCGACCTCGATAATCATGTTATCAATGCCAAGGCCATAAACGGCTGCGAGCAGGTGCTCTACAGTAGACAGTGTTGTGCCATATTCGTTGCGGAGCTTTGTACCAAGTGCCACATCATGCACGAGGTCGCCGCGCGCATCGATCCAGCCTTGCGCTTCCGGCACATCAACGCGGTGGAAGCGGATGCCAGTACCAACCGGTGCCGGTTTCAGAGTGAGACGCGCACGTTCGCCCGAATGCACACCGATGCCGGCGCAAATCGCGGAACTCGCTAATGTCTGCTGAAATTCGATACTGGTCACGCAACATACTCCTGTTGAGAGTAATTTGCGGCTTGAGCGCCGTGGCTCAACACACGCTTTGTTTCGATTCGTAACGCTTTTAACGCCCCAAAGCCCCAAAAGCTCCAGTTTACGAATTAACCATCTGAATTTATTGCAATTTCCGTATCATGGTAAATATTTTTGAATGTAACAGTCCGTGATCAGTCTGCTGCAATAAGCTGAAAATGTAGCATCCGTGCCACACAGAAGGGCACTGTATTGAAACAAAAAAAACGCCCCGCATCTCGCGGGGCGCCTTCTTTCCGGGTTGAGCGTTAGCTCTTAATTGTTCGCCGAGCGTCGCAGGAATGCCGGGATTTCCAGATCGGAATCATCTGCTGGCATACCGCGGCCCATTGAGTCGTTTGATGTGTCATTCACATCTTCGAACGGCGCATCTGTTTCGCCTGAAGGACGGCGCCAACCGAAGAGGTTGTGAAGGCCGCTTGTGCGTTGTTCGATAGACCGGTCTGTCTCTGAAGAGCGACGGCCGTCATTCTTGTGGCTTTTGCCGAAGATATCTTCTGCGCGCACACGGTCCTGACCATAGGAGGAAGCGCCCACTTCATAATCGTATGGCGCAGTGTCATCGATACGTCCGACGAGTTTACCACGGCGAGCCGGCTTTTCTTCAACTGGTTCAGGCGCAGCTTCAGCGACAACTTCTTTTTCGACAGGTGCTTCAACAGCTTTGGCTGGCTCAGACACGACGATAGATGGCTTCGGCGCTTCAACTGCTGCCGCTTCAGCAACGACTTCCGGAGCTGGAGCTGGCTTTTCAGCCGGTGCCGGACGCTGGTTGAGAGACGATGCAAAGCCGGAAATGCTTTCCGCAGGCTTCGCTGCAGGTGCTTCATCGTCGATACCTGTTGCAACAACAGATACGCGCATTTTGCCTTCGATATTCTCGTCGAATGTAGACCCGAGAATGATGTTCGCCTCAGGATCAACGAGGTTACGGATCTCGTTAGCCGCTTCATCAACTTCGTACAGCGTCATGTCGTAGCCGCCGGTAATGTTGATCAGAACGCCTTTCGCGCCTTTCAGCGAGATGTCATCGAGAAGCGGGTTCGCGACAGCAGCCTGAGCTGCTTCCAGCGCACGGCTCTCGCCAGCGCTTTCGCCTGTGCCCATCATCGCTGCGCCCATTTCCGCCATAACGGTACGAACGTCAGCAAAGTCGAGGTTGATGAGGCCTGGCATAACCATGAGGTCTGTGATGCCACGAACACCAGAATACAGAACGCGGTCTGCCATCTGGAAGGCGTCAGCAAATGTTGTCTGCTCGTTCGCAACGCGGAACAGGTTCTGGTTCGGAATAATGATCAGAGTGTCGACGTGTTGCTTGATGTCTTCCAAACCTTGCTCGGCAAGGTTCATTCGGCGTTTGCCTTCAAAACCGAACGGCTTCGTCACAACGCCAACTGTCAGGATACCGCGCTCGCGGGCCATGCGTGCGATGACCGGCGCAGAGCCAGTACCTGTACCGCCGCCCATGCCGGCAGCGATGAACACCATGTGTGCGCCGTCGAGGTGAAGGTTAATTTCTTCGATGGATTCTTCGGCTGCAGCTGTACCGACTTCAGGACGAGCGCCAGCACCGAGACCGGAGGTCGTTTCGAGCCCCAGCTGGATTTTGTGTTCGCAGGATGAACGCGCCAGCGCCTGTGCGTCCGTGTTCGCAACAACGAACTCAACGCCCTGAAGCTGCGCTTTAATCATATTATCGACCGCATTTCCGCCAGCACCGCCGACGCCAAATACTACGATCCGAGGCTGTAAATCTAAACTCATATGACTTGCCCTATCGAACACAAAAATCCCGGAAATTGGGTTAATGGTCGTTTAGCAGGCTTAATTCAGCGTTAACGAAGCGAGAAAAAGTTAAAAGTTTTCCTTTAACCATTCGACAGCTTTTCCAAAGATGCCTGTTTCGCCTGAGTTTTCGCTGTTAATCTTAGGTGTCTTTTTTGCAGCCTTCGGATCACCGCCGCGCGTATGATCAAAAGTCAGAAGACCGGCAGCCGTCGCAAAAGTTGGTCGAGCGCAGTCATCGCCAAGTTGTGCCGCTTTAACAGGGCGTGCCAGTCGCGCCTGCACCGCCAGTATTTTGGACGCCAGATCACGAACACCCGGCAACTCGCTTGCGCCGCCCGTCAGAACGACACGGCGGGGTAGCCGTCCGCCAAGGCCGGACTGCGAAAGCGTTTTGGAAATCAGCTCGAATGTTTCTTCCATCCGTGGCTCGATCACCTGAACCAGATCACCGCGGGACATTTCAGCCGCCTCAAGACGACCTTCATCACCGATACGCGGCGCATCAATGATTTCCTTGCGCGCTGCCTCCGTCGCCATCACGGCGCCGTTCAGTGTTTTGATACGTTCGGCGGCAGGAAGCGTTGTACCAATGCCCTGAGCGATATCAGAGGTCACGTGATTGCCGCCAACCTGCAGCGTTTCCATGAACGCCAGGCTACCATCAAGATAAACGGTAACGCCGGTAGATCCGCCGCCCATATCGAGACAGACAACACCATTGTCCATTTCATCATCAACGAGCACGGCTTCGGCGCTCATAACTGCGCCGGAGGACGCGCTCTCGACTTCAAGATGCGCGCGGGAGACGCAGAGAACGATGTTTTTGTAAGTCGCATCCGGCATGGCGACGAGGTTCATCACAACGCCGAGGTATTCAGCGAACATGCCGCGCGGGTCACGCACACCATCATTGCCGTCTACGATGTAAGAGAACGGGATAGCGTGAAGGATTTTCTGCTTTTCGTTCTGTCCACTTTCAAGTGCGCGGTTCAAAAGCTTCATCACATCTTTCTGGGTGATCTCGCGACCATCCATCTCGATGTTTGCTTTCACGCGCTGCGTTTTCATGCTCGGGCCGGAAATAGCCAGACGCACAGAACTCACCTGCTGACCTGCCATGCGCTCGGCATCGGCAACGGCCAGACGGATGGATCGCTCAAGGCTCTCCACGTCGATAACCGTACCGTTTTTCAGGCCGCGGCTGGACTGCTGGCCATAGCCAAGCAGTTCAAATCCGCCCTGAGACGGATCGGTTGTGCGGACGATAAGGCAGGCAATCTTGGTCGCACCAAGATCAAGCGTCGCAACCACCTGCCCCGCTTTGCGGAGTTTCGGTACATTACCCGCTATCAGTCTCTGATCGAGGCTCGACATTAACCTGCCCTTTCCACGCCAACGAGCCCTGCTTCGAGCTGACGTCGTCTTACGTAAACCCGCGCAGGATCGCGCAGATCAATCATTTCTACCTGACGGTCCAGAACGCCCGTCTCACGTTGCAGCGCCGCCAGTACAGCCAACGCCTCGCTACGTGCATCACCTGATGGCAGTTTCACGCGTGTGCCAGACACCATCACAAGATCCCAGCGACGCTCGCCGCGGCGCTCTGCATAATCGAGGCGCGTGTCGATCGTTGGAAAATCCTGAAGTTCGCTGTGAAGAACAGGATAGGCCTCAAGGGCACCTTCGCCCTGAATTGTGTGATACAGCGCCGTCCGGCTAACCTCGTCAGCGATTTCACCTGTCATGTGAACCGGCACAACATCGCCTGTCTGATCGTTACGATACAAGACAGAAGCTTCCAACGGGGTCGCGACGACTGTAATCTGGTCCGGCCAGAACCGGTGCACCTGAATGCCGCCAAAGCCCGGAAGCTCGTCGAGACGCTCTTTCAGCTGGTGCGGATCAGCGCGAAACATATTGTCACCCTGAACAACGCCCAGTGCATCCAGAATGCGTCGTTCCTGATCAGGGTTCACATCATCCACGACATGGATTGTCTGGACCGAAAAGCCGAATGTTTTCGCGACACCGTCAGCGATCTCATTGGCTTTGTCTTCAACAATGGAAATGGAATTGCCCATCCACGCGGCCGCGCCGATAAGGATCGCGCCGAGAAAAAATACGCCCATGAAGATGGAGCCGACATCAGCCGACTGCTTGGCTACCGCGTCGCGCGCAGGTGTGTTCGAAGCGCGGGTGCCGGTCGACCGACTTCCGCTACTCTTTCCTCGTCCACTACCACCGCCCTGACGGCCACCTTGCTTCTTATTGCCACCCTTCACCTGGGGCATGATGCATCCTCAATCATCCACTCGACCAATTCCGGGAAAGAAATTCCCAGATGGGCCGCCTGTTCGGGGACGAGAGAGGTTGGCGTCATGCCTGGCTGTGTATTGGTTTCCAAAATCACGAGCCGGTCTCTCTCGTCGTCATAACGAAAGTCGGATCGCGTCACACCGCGACAGCCCAGCGCCTGGTGTGCTTTGAGACTGGCTTTAAGCGCACGTCTCGTCACATCCTCGGGCAGGTCAGCCGGCACCACATGGCGCGATCCCCCACTCGCATATTTTGCGTCAAAATCGTAAAACTCTCTTAACGTTACGATCTCGGTAACACATAAAGCGCGATCGCCCATGACTCCGACCGAGAGTTCGCGGCCCGGAATGAACTCCTCAGCCATGAGATTATCGCCGTAAGTCCAGCTTTCAGACATCAGAATGTCGGCCGGTGCATTGGTTCCTTTTTTCACCATCACAACGCCAAAGCTGGACCCTTCCGCAATTGGCTTGATCACATATGGCGGCTCAAGCGGGTGCTCAGCAGACGCTTCCGCACGCGTGACTTTCACGTCTTTCGCGATTTCGATGTCGTTCTGCGCATACACAGCTTTCGACTTGCGCTTGTCCATTGCAACAGCGGACGCCGCCACACCACAATGCGTGTAAGGAATGCCCAGAACCTCAAACAGACCCTGAACACAACCATCCTCGCCGCCAGGGCCATGCAGGCCGTTCAGGACCACATCCGGTGCAGCATCTTTCAGTTGCTGCGCCAACTCGCGCGTCGCGTCGATTTCGATGACGTCGTATTTGCCGGTTTCCCGCGCAGCCTTCGCCATAGCCGTGCCCGACGAAATAGAAACGTCCCGCTCTGAGGACCAACCGCCATACACTACTGCGACGCGTTTCATCTGCGCTCTCCTGACTGACACTACTGAAGGGTATTCTCCCGCCAATTCAGGCAAGCCTGAGGCGAATTCGCGGAATTTGGGAAGAGGTTTACACCTATTTGACCGACAATTCCTGCTTTTCAGGACTTAGCCCCAGATGCGATGCTTCCGGTGGGTCGGCCGGTGAAACTCGCGGCGGCGCTCAAACGGTCTGGCGCCGGTGAAGTCATTAAGTTCCGGACGCAAACGCTCGATCAGGTCTTCGCAGACCTCCGCGCGACCAATTTGTATCGGGAAGAAAGAAACACGACACGATCGCAGAAATGAAGAGACTTCCAGTTCTCCACTCTCGGTGAAAGCCTGCGCACCGGTCGCCGAAGTTCGCAATGGCATATTGAGGAACCGCTCACCAATGCGCTGTCGCAATGTTGAAAGCTGGGTACGCCTTGCATGCATGATATATTGCGCAGGAATGTCAGCAGTACTGTCGATAAAGATGACATCATCATGCCGGTCCTGCACGATCAGAATGCCGGGGCCTGACACCCAGGATGCTCCGCCCCACCTAACCGGGGCCACATGAAGCGCCTGACTGCCGCCTTCCTCAATAAGCTCACGATGCGTCAGCATCATGCGCTGCCAGATATCCGATGCGCGGTTCTGATAGTGACCGGTCTGGTCTCCCTCTATACGGCGCCAGAATGACGACAAATTCATCGTCAGGCACTCAGCCAGTTCACGACGCCCGAACGGCGCTTCGGCAATATGCAGAGAAAAGTCGCAGAGCTCTGGCACATCGAATTCGGCATTTCGCACAAGCTCATTATACCAGCTCGAGCACCGCGGATTCGTGTTAGACTGAGTGAGCTTCCGGAGATTGCGCGTGTCAGCGGCATGAAAGAGCCTTGCGTCGAAGCGTTGTACAACAACGCCCGGCTGCTCAGGCAGACTTTCGATACTGCTGTCCTCACTGTCCTTGAGGAGGCTGAATGCACCGTCTACCAAAAGGTAACCCGCATTCTGCTGCGCAATATTCCAGAAGCTCATCTGTATTCATCCCATCCATCTACAGGATAGGAATGGCGGACAAACAAAGCGTTAAGAAATCAGGTCAAATTCTTAACCCGTACTGTTACGACGTTACACTTTTTTCAATCCGGTGACGTAGCGCTTCCAGTTCTCGACATAATGGAGCGCTGAAGCCGTCAGCATTTGTTCGCCGCCTTCATCAACCTGACGAATGACCTTACCCGGCGCGCCCATAACAAGTGAATTGTCAGGAATTTCTTTGCCCTCAGGAATGAGCGCGTGTGCACCGATAATGCAGTTCTTGCCAATCTTCGCGCGGTTCAGAACAGTCGCACCAATACCGATGAGCGAATTGTCACCAATCGTACAGCCGTGCAGCATCGCCATATGACCAACGGTTACATTCTTCCCGATGGTCAGTGGCACGCCCGCATCTGTATGCAGTACGCTTCCGTCTTGCACATTGGAGTTCTCGCCAATGGTAATCGGGTCGTTGTCACCCCGAATGACGACGTTAAACCAGACACTTGCACCTTCTTTAAGCACTACGCTGCCTAGTACTGTGGCATTGTCTGCAACCCAGTACTTGCCATCACCCGGCGTAGAAACCTGTTTATCTCCAAGGTCATAGATCGCCATATTCAACTTCCCCATTCAGTATTCACACAAAATTCGCAGTAAAACGCGTCTTGTATATCTATTAACTGTTGTATGGTGGACTTGTCTAAGGATTCGCGGAGATTCGCTCTCAAGCCGATCTTCGCACCAGTCAGAAGAGGTGCATGTGGCAGCATTATTTGCCTTGCCAGACGGGCCCGGCCCGGACACTCGAGCGGCAGCAGCCGCCGCTTCTTTTCCCGCTTTTTTCGAACGCCGCAGCGCCCACAGGCCTGCGGCGTTTTTCTTTGTGCAAAGCCAAGGAGAGTACCATGGGTAAACGAACTGCAGTCCGCAAAATTCGCAATGCCGAATTCAACACGGAAGCCTATTTCGACGACGAAGCCCGGAACAACTCCAAAGGCCTGTACGCCATTGATGGCGGCTGGTCCCCGGACGACGAAGAGCGGGGCCGATCATGGAACCGGAAGCCAAAAGAACCACAGCGCGAGCAGCGCTACACCAAGAATGTAAAACCAAGATCTGAAGGTCAGGCCGAGCTGATGAAAGCCATAGACGGACACAACCTCATCTGCGCGCTCGGCCCTGCTGGTACGGGCAAAACCTATCTGGCGATCACCAAAGCCGTTGAAGCCCTGCAGAAAGGCGAAGTGGGCCGGATTGTCCTTGCCCGACCTGCTGTTGAAGCTGGCGAGCAGATCGGCTTCCTGCCAGGCGCAATGGAAGACAAGCTCGCGCCATACCTGCGCCCTCTCTATGACGCGTTATCGGACCGTCTTTCACCGAAACAGCTGAAAGACATGCTGGCTGAAGGTGTAATCGAGATCGCACCGATCGGCTTCATGCGCGGACGGACGCTCAACAATGCCTTTGTTGTCGTCGATGAGGCGCAAAACTGCACCTACACGCAGCTGAAAATGCTGCTTACCCGTCTGGGCTGGCACTCCACAATGGTTGTGACAGGTGACCCTGCCCAGTCAGACCTTCTTCCCGAAATTTCCGGACTGGCTAAAGCCGCAGACAAGCTTGAAGCCATGTCGGATGTCGCCGTCGTTCGCCTGCAAGCCGAGGATGTGGTTCGCCACCCGCTCGTCGCGCAGATGCTCGACACCCTCTAACCTCCAAACACTCTCTCAACATACGCAGAAACCCCGCCAATAACTGGCGGGGTTTCGTTTTTCGGCGCGCCCGTCCTGAGGGCAATCTGGCATAGGTTGGGGAACAGGACGAAGGCGCGCCTATGCTGGCTGTTACGAAGTTCAGCCAACAATTCCGATACGAACAAACGCGCTGCGCCCTGCCCCGGGCAGACGGGTGCCAACGGTGACGTCGGATCCGGAATTCCGGTTATAGCCGGACAGGTGATCGCGATAGACGTGGTCAAACAGATTCTCGACCCCCACACTGACGTGGACGCTTTGGGTCATATGCCAGTCGGCAAACAGGCCCATAGTGACATAACCCGAAGTTGGCTGCTCGCTGTTGGTCGCCGAGACTTCGTCCTGCTCAGCGACCGCACGCACCTCCATTGAGGCCGACCACATATGCTCCTGCCAGGTCAACGCGCCTGTGAGGTTGGGGGGAGCTATGCGATAGAGGTTGTCGTCGACGTCTCCGCGTTTGCCGCGCACATAGTTAAGAACGCCATCAAAACGGAGCGGACCTTCAAAGTCATACCCGAAGTCCATATCCAGACCGTAGAACTCGGCATCAACATTAGCCCAACGCAAAGGTGTCGGGTCGCCATTCATGTTCGAGATCATTTCTTGTGGCGTATCAATAACGCCCGGCGTGCTATCAAACGGCCCGCCCTGTACGAAATTGCTCACCTGACGGGTATACACCGTCGGCCGCGCATAGAAACGGTCGCCGAAATAATCGAATCCCACTTCAGCGATCAGTGCCCGTTCGAGCTCAAGATCGAGATTGCCGACATAAGTGTTGCCATCAGCCAGGCCGCCACTTGCCGGGATTGGCATCCAGCCATAGCGCTGCAAATAGGTCGGCGCATGAGTTTTGTGTGCCAGCGTGAAGCGCCATACAAAGCCATCGCGTTCATCTGTGAAGAAACGCGCAACGGCATCAACACCCGTATCCTCAAAACTACGATCAACACCGTTGTACGCCATGGCAAGCATGCCAGGAGCAGGAGGCAAAGCAGCCCCGACTGAAGCCTCACCCACATCCGAGGTATGGCGGTCCACACGCAGGCCAAGCTCTGAATTTAAAGAGCCTACAGCGCCCCGCCATTCCGCAAACATTCCGAAACGTTCAACTTCGGCATCGGGAATCGCTGCAACGAAGAAATTAGAATTGTTCGGATTCGTAATCGTCGCGCTGTGCTCAGCGCGGTATGCATCCAGACCAAGTTCAAGGCGACCGCCCCATTGATTGAAACTGGCAGACACATCGCCGGTGGTCGTGTCAGCATAGGCTGGGGTTTCCCGCCACATCATGGGTGATGCCGGTGCCGGACGCAGATCGAAATTATTCATCGCGTGTACGACGCTCACCGATCCCAAATTTGCTTCCAGCGTGAATAGGTCAAACTCGCCGAGATATCGCGCTTTCGCGAAGTCGGTATCCATGTAGCGAATATCCATCGGGAATGGCGGATTGCCCGCCGGACCGGCTTCATGTCGACGAATATCCGCACTGACCTCATGTGCCCCAAAGCGAACACCGCCTGAAGCGCCAAGAACCGCGCGCGTATAGGACGTGCCGCCTATTGTGCCATCGCCATACTCGAGGTCATCACCATCTTCATATGAGCCGAGCAGATTTAAACGCCAGCTATCGGTAGAAAGTCCTGCAACACCGCCATAAGAATAGCTGCTGTCAGCCGTGCGATAGCCAGCGGACAAATCATAAGCCAATGTCGGTGCAGCATCACCAGAGTAATCTACCCGTTTGAACACGGCATCCGCGCCGCCGCCAAGGCCAGGCCCCTCGCTCACCGGGCTGACACCGCGATCAATCACGATTCGACGAACCAGCGGCGCAGGCGCATAATGGAATGCTGGATCCATGAGGTTTGGCCCGCCCGAGCCGAAGTGCTGACCATCTACGCGCAGGTTCAGGCGTTCTCCGAACATCCCCCTATACTGGACCTGCCCCGAGAGCTCCCCATTGCCAATGCGGGCTGCACCCGGAGTTCGCGCGATCAGACGCGTGATGTCTGCGCCCTCTGTCGGCATATAGTCAGGCGAAACCCCAATTTCGGTTTCGTCATATTCATGGTGCCCGGTGACAATCACGACATCCTGAAGCGCAGGCGCTTCATGCTGCGCAAATGCCGGATCAGCCGCGGCCAGCAGCGCCGCAAGACTGGCGCCGTAAATCATTTTCGTACTCATTTATAATTTCCCCGGCGCACCTCTTTGGGCGCGCTCAAAAACGTCAGTTGGATTTGTTTGAAAAATCAGACGTGTGTCGGGGGGCCTCGAGCAGGCAGAGGCGGCAGAACCGGTCTTACATGGCTCGCAGCAATGTAGACTGAGCTCCCAAGCATCGGCAGGCCGAACGCAACCGGAATGGCAATGGCGTTGTCAGATGGCGCGTCGGCTACGGATGTCAGGATAGAGAATTCACAAACCTCGGAACCATCGGCATCGTGAGAACCGGACGGAATATGCCCGCCCGCATCGCTTTCTACCCATAGGCCAGTTGCCGGATCAACGCTGACATACCGCATCTCCATACCAGCGGTACAGATTTGCATTGTCATCGCGCCCTGCTCGTCCTGGGCCAGCATATAGCCGTCAGGCACAATCGCCCGAGCGACCAGACTTAGCGTCAGGACGAAAGCAAACGCCGCATTAAGCGCAGCACCTATGGAAGACCAAGCTCTCACACTTTTGCGGATAAGACGTTTTAGTGAGATTGGCAATGCGACTTTATAACGTCCTTTACTAGAGGGCGTCGTCACGTCCAGCATTGAAACGCTCGCGTAGCCCTGCAAGGAAGGCATCAGCCGTTGTCGTATCTGCCAGCTCTCGCACTGTGTCGCTCAGGCGACTGGAAGAGACCTGATTGCTACCTGTGAGCAGATTGAACGTGTCGGCCTCGTTTGTGCCGGCCATAGACGCGGCATATTCACTACGCAGGCTCGCAAGGCCGTCATAGTTGGAATCAAGGCGATAGGCGACGGCGGCGCGAACAGCTGTCTGGATTTGCGCTTGTGACAGGCGCGAGCCCGGCGGTGGCAGTGTGCGTTGAAGCGCACGGCCCGCTGCACCCCATGTGCGCGAGCGCCAATGAACTTCTGCTAACAAGTCCAGCGCGCGCTGGTCATCCAACGGCTCCAAAAGCTCGATCGCATGGCCAAAGCGCTGCAATTCCATATGGGCAGCGGCCTCAAGAAGACGACGCTCAATTCGTAGCTCGTCACTCAGGCCCGGAACGCGGGAGGCATTCAGTGTCTGCAGAGCCTGCTCCGGACGGCGATCCAGTAGGTAGATAGACGCCAGATCAGCCGCGATTTGCGCACGGCCTATGCCGATCAGGTTCCGGTTCTCGACCTGATAGGAGAGAAGCTCGGTAGCCGGATCAAGCAGGTCAAAATCAACGAGACGGTTCGCCAGCATGCGCACCATACGGTCACCATCCGGGCCAATCGGCGTCAGATCGCGGAACTCATAGAACAGCGCGAGAGATGAGATCGGGTCGAGATTATCTGCCTGACCGCGCAGATACAGATCCTCAAAGAACTCCATCAGCGTAATGCGTAGCTCGCGGGAGCCCGGCAAATCAGGGAAGTCCTCGGCAAAGTTCTGTGCCAAAACAAGCGCTTCTCGATACTGACCGAGCTCAAAATAGGCTTTGGCCAGCTCAGCCACGATTTCCAGTTCCAGCGCATCGCCCCGCCAGCGGAAGCGCAGTGCATCAAGCCGGTCACTCGCTTCCAGATAAGACATGTCCCCCTGCTCGAGCGCGAGCTGGATGTGAGCCAGCTCAGCGCGCACTCGAACATTCGGGCTGCGATGGTTCATCAACTGCTCGAAGATTGTCGCCGCGTCGGCATATCGCTCGTCTGCAATCGCCAGTTCGCCAAGCGTCAGGCGGGCATGACCTTCTGCTGTCGAGTCGCCGCTGCGGTTCGCCGCCGCTGCGTGTCGTTCAGCCGCCGCGCCGTCGCCCATGCGTATCATGGCGCGTGCAGCGGCCGCGTGGAAACGACCTGCCCATTCAGACGAGTGCGCGTTGAGCATAGGGTCAGCTGCAATGAACGCCTCACGGGCACGGCGCCAATCACCAAGTTCGGTGAGCGCAAGACCGAGCCAGGCATTGGCCGCAGCATCGCCGCGCGTGCGGGAGTGATCCAGCGTCTCAACGGCTGCAAGATAGCGGCCCATCATCACGTCGGCCGCACCTTTCATAGTGAGCCATTGCGCGTCCTGCCCCAGAAGACCATCGCCTGCCCGCGCCACTTCCAGTGGGCCGTAAGCCTCTGCTGCAAGCTCCCAGGCAAGGAGGAAACGCGCAAGCTCAAGAAGCGCAGACTGGCCGGACCATTCTTCAGGATCAGCAGCAGCCGCAGCGCGTGAATAAACTGAATAGTTTTCCCAGAAGCTGCCAAGATCGCCATGACGCCATGCAGCCACATCGAGGAAGCCCGGCGTCAGCGTCTGACCACCCGTATACTGGGAATCCACGCCCCAGCTGGAGAGCGCCAGACCATCCTCACGGCCAATAAGAACGTTGTCTTCGCGTTGAATGAAGTTCAGATCATCTGCACGCGGCACCACCACAAGGCCGTGCAGGGTTTCAGGGAACGCGGCTTCTACGAAAGAAAGCTCCTGCACCATGGACGTTGCAGGATTGAAGGCAGGTACAAACACCAGCTGGTCACCGATTTCGGGGTCAGCCAGTGCAAACACCGTGCCCGCGTCGGGTACGACAGCCAGAATACCGGAACCGCCCGAATGCGCTGTCCGCGCTGGCTGGATACGGCGCGCAGCAAGTTCACCCGGCCCACCCGCTTCTATGGCCCATGTACGACCACTGGACGTGATCCGCACGAGACGTTCTCGCGAAAGGAATAGCCGGATAGCCATACCTGTTTCAGACGTGACTTCGTCAACGCGAACGCCCGTCGCCTGCTGGATGCCATTCAGATCGAAATGACCATTCGCCGGAAAAGCCAGCCACAAAACATTGTTCCGCCGAAACACGGCCGCAGGCACCTGATTTGCGAAATTCAGCTCGAGCTGTATGACGCCGCCCGACAAAGAGCCATCAACGTCCACAACACCGGACCGTGGCAGAGCTTCAGCCCAGACGCGCGGCGGGGTGATAGGCACTTCAGCCATAAGCTGGGAGGCGATATCGTCTTCGCGCTGTGCTTCTTCACTGACAGGCGCCTCAACACTATCGCCATCCTCACTAACCATTGCGAGAACAGGGCTCTCCTCATATGGCTTGCGGCTTGGCGCCGCGAGATAGTTGGCAGGCGGCAGTTCAGCTGCGAGTGCAGCCAGAGCCTCTGGCAGCACAACATCTTCTTCTGGTGTTTCCGGTGGCGGAGAGCCTTCGCGGAATCGCACTAACACAGCATCATCAGCCGCAACCGCATTCGCCCAGAAGCCTTCAGACAGGTCGAGATCTACGATCCACGTCTCTTCTGTATTTTCGGCCTCAATGCCGAGAAGACCGCGAGGCGGGTCCACACGTGTGCGAGAAAGGTCTGCGTTGGCGCGCCGGTCGAAGGTGATGCGAACGCCTTCGTCGGTATCCTGCATGTCAAAGCCGACCAGCTGCGGCCAATAAAATGCCAGCGTAGTAAAATCGAGCCCTTCAGAACCGCGCACCGTTACATCGAGCGGCGGCGGAAGCGCAGCGATCCGAGCGGCCTCTGCAGCAGCGGCGCGCTCTTCCGCGCGGGCTTCATAGACGGCAACCAAAGGCGAGACCACATCCGGCGGATCGCTAGTCATGCTTTCAGACACCAGATCGATGGATGTGAGATCAATCGATTCTGACATGTGCACGCGATATTCACGCGCCAGAGCGATACGAGCCTCGCGTCCATCTTCACTCAGCCGGGCAACAGCAATGTGAGATGGAAGCTCTTCACGCAGTGCATCCAGATCGAGATCAACAGGTTCATCAAAGCGAAGAATAAGCACCGGCCCCGCCATACGCGCAGAAATTTCCGGATTATCTTCGTCTCCGTCCGCCCAGCTTGCGACAATGCGGGCATACCCAGCCTGCTGAGCCGTATCGAGAGACAAAGCCCTCCCCTGTGCCCAGGCCGAGTGGCCGGTCAGCGATGCTGCGCCCAAGCAAATGAGTGACGCAGTAGAGAGGAAGGACCCCTTAAGGGGCATTCGTACGCGCCTCCAGATCAGCAAGTGTCTCAGGTGGCTCCGAACGGGTCGCCATAAGCGTTGTCAGCGTGCGCGCGCGGTCCTGCTCCATGTCAGCGAGGATTGCCGCCATTGGTGCAGGTTTCATACGGTGCGCCAGCTCAAGCATCAGCCCGTCATCAAGCGTATTGAAAATACGTGCCGCATCGTCAGACCGCATGCTTTCATAAATCGTCACGAGAGAGGCAAGTTGCGCTTCGTTCTGTTCGTCCAGCGTATTCAGAAGACCTGCGATGCTGGTCTCAAGGCGTTCGAGTTCGGCGATCTGGTCATCGAGACGCGCCTCTGCAGCAGAGATCGTCATTTCGCGCGTATCAAGCGTGGCTTCGCGTGCCTCAAGGCGCTCACGGCGTTCAGACAGAGACCGCAGCACCTGAATTTCATATTGAGAAAGACCTGCCTGCTCAGCGAGAATATCCGGCGCCGGGCAAGTTTCGCTCTCCGCAGGTGCGGTTGTTTCTGTCATCTCAGATGCAGGAACGGGCTCGCTTTGTTGAGCCTGCTGAGCCTGAGCCGAGGCGGCCTGTGCATTGGCCGTCGCCTCACCTGCAGCTTCCGCGATGGACACTGCTTTAATCGCGAAAGCACACGCTGCAAAAATGCCAATCACCGGAAGAAGCCGGACCTGAGACTTAGCCATGATCAATACCCCCTGCGTGTCGTGCCACGCTGAAGTGAATTCGAAAGAGAGCGCGCCTCATCAATGCGAGACTGAAGCTCTTTGCCGGTTTCGGTTGCCGATTTACGAAGCCCTTGCACGGCCATTTCAGCCTGCGCGATGGTCTCTGCCAGCTCGCGCGCGGCTTCAATCATACCGTCATTGCCTTTGCGCAGCTGGTTGAGACGCTGATCCAATCGCCAGCAATAGACGATGGTTAACAGCAGCAGTACTGCAAGGCCGATTTCTACGAAGAGTCCGTAATCGCTCATTGTTCTTTCAGCACGCTCGCTTTGGCTCGATCAGAGATCGGGCTCTCAACCCGTACAGCAACCTTGTGGCCCATTCGGCCCACGCGTCCATCTGTCAGGCGAATGTCACCGCATTTAAGCTGCACTTTTGAATCGGGCGCTGCGTTCAGGAAGATCGTATCGCCGACTTCGAGATCGAGCATTTTCTTCAGCGGCACCTGCATTTCATCGAGCACGGTCTGAACTTCGATTTTAGCAGCCCAGAGTTCGGATGCGAGGTGGCTTTCCCAGATGTTATCACGGCCGAATTTCTCGCCCATGAAGTTCTGGAGAAGCATTTTACGGATCGGCTCGAGCGTCGCATACGGCATGAGCAGCTCGGCGCGACCGCCGCGATCTTCCATGTCGATGCGCAGTTTGACGAGGATCGCCGCGTTGGCAGGGCGTGCAATCGCCGCAAAACGCGGGTTCGTCTCGATACGGTCGAGTTCGAAATCAACTTCTGTAAGCGGCGCAAACGCCTGTTTCGCATCCTGCAGGATCACCTCGACCAGACGCGTCACGAGCGAGCGTTCAATGGTCGTGTAAGGACGGCCCTCAATACGCATCGCCACTGTGCCGCGGCGACCACCGAGAAGCACGTCCACGATGGAGTAGATCAGGTTTGAATCGACTGTGAGCAGGCCGAAGTTATCGAGCTGCTTGGCGCGGAAGACAGACAGGATCGCCGGAAGCGGAATAGAGTTCAGATAGTCGCCAAAACGGATCGATGTGATCGCATCGAGGGAGACCTCGACGTTGTCAGACGTGAAGTTCCGAAGGCTGGTGGTGAGAAGACGGACGAGACGGTCAAAGACAACCTCGAGCATCGGAAGACGCTCATAGGAGACCATTGCCGAGTTGATGATTGCCCGAATACCGGATGTGTCGTCTGCGTCTTCATCATCGAGAGAGAAGCCGAGAAGGCTGTCGATCTCATCCTGGTTGAGAATACGTTCTGTGGTCTGACCATTACCAATGACAGCAGTCGCGAGATTGGTCTTCGCTTCTTCTTCTTCGTTGGCGAGCGATGCTTCCCATTCGGCGGCAAAATCGTCGCCCATATCGTCATCGCCGCCACCATTGGCAGCTTCGTCAGCCTCCAGTTCCGCAGCCCATTCTGCGGCCAGTTCTTCATCTGTTTTATCGTCAGACATACTAAGGCCTATTGAACAATAAATTCCTCGATGAGCACGGCATCGATGGTTTCAGGATAAACGCTCATATTTACGCGGCGCAGAAGTTCGCGCCGGATACGATAGTCACCGGCTGATCCGCTCAGATCGTCAATACGCATCTCACGCAGGAACATCTGAAACTGGTCTGTAATGCGCGGCAGATAAGCATCCAGGCTATCAAACACAGCAGGATCGTTTGCTTCGAGCGTCAGCTTCAGCAGGAGCTGGGAGCGACGTCCGCCACCCGCATTCACGGTCACGATAAGGTCTGGGAGCGTATAGAAAGACGGATTACCCGGTGAGCCGATCTGGATGACTGCGCCATTGCCATCTGATTCTGTTGCATGGCCGACAGTAGATTCACCATGGCCGTCGTCCGATCCATGATCGTCGCCGCCTTCACCATGACCATCGTCTGAACCGTGATCATCTGATTCGCCATGAGAATCGGCTGGCGGTTCAGATGCCGCAGCCTCTGCAGATCCGCCACCAAACAGCATCATAGCGGCACCGCCGCCACCGCCAAGAATCAGCAGGGCTGGCAAAACAATGAAAAGAATCAGAGTCTTACCAGACATCTTCTTCTTTTTTGTGCCACCTTCACCGACACCATCAATGTCGGTTTCACCGTCCATTTCACCTTCGATATCGTCGGCCATGGTTCCAGAGTCCTTGTTGATCAACTCGGCAAAAATGACCCAGCTTGGTTAAGGAAGCGTGGAGATAGGAAGTTTTTACCGGCCTAATTACAGTTGGCATTTTGGTTATCGGATCGCAGGAAAGCGTTAACCTTGAAGGGATTATCTTCGGCCTGAACCAAAGTGGGCTGGTATTTTTCATGGATAATACGCTTCTTGTCGGCATTAACACCCAACAATCCCTCCGTCGCCGGATGGACGTGGTGGCCAACAATCTTGCGAATATGAACACAGCCGGCTTCAAGGCGGAGGTCGCTCTTAACGATCTGATCATCGAGCGCCCGTCTCACGCAAACGATACGCCGGAAGATATCCGCTTCACATCCGTTGGCCGGATGCAGCGCGACATGACCACCGGCACGCTACGCCCGACGGGCAATTCGCTCGATTTCGGTATCGAAGAAGCGAACGCCTTTTTCTCGGTCCGGGTGGGTGGCGAGACTTATTACACGCGCGACGGACAGTTCGCGCTTGATGAACTTTCCAGACTTGTAACGCATGAAGGCGCACTCGTTCTGGATGATGCCGGCAATGAAATGGTGTTCGATCCGGAAGGCGGCCCGCCAACCGTGAGCGACACAGGCATTATCCGTCAGGGAAATATCGAAATCGGACGTCTTGGTGTTTACGGGTTCGAAACACCAGGTGCGTTAGAGAAGGTTGGAAATAATCTCTGGTCTCCAGGAGACCAACAAGCAGAAGCTGTGGAGCTGCCAAAAGTGCAGCAGGGTGTTGTGGAGCAATCCAACGTCAACGCCATTCTTGAAGTCACCCGGATGATCGAAATTTCCCGGGCCTACACCTCAGCAAGCCGCCTCGTAAAAGACGCAGACGAGCTTCGCAAAACCGCAATCAACAAGCTGGGCTCTGCTCAGTAATAAGTATTTTTAAGGTGATGTGATGCGCGCACTCAGCACAGCCGCAACCGGCATGCAGGCTCAACAGCTCAATGTTGAAGTCATTTCGAACAACATTGCCAACATGAATACGACTGGCTTCAAACGCCAGCGCGCCGAATTTCAGGATCTGCTCTATATGAACGTCGAGCGGATGGGGGTCACCTCATCAGATGGCGGCACAATCGTACCAACCGGTGTTCAGGTCGGTACGGGTGTGAAAGCCGGCTCCGTTTACCGCATTACAGGTCAGGGTAATGTGACGCAGACTGAAAATGCTTACGACCTCGCACTTCAGGGCGAAGGCTATTTTGTCATCCAGAACCCGGATGGCACACAGTCTTACACCCGCGCAGGTAATTTCTCCGTCAGCCCGGACGGCCAGCTCGTGACCGAAGACGGTTTTGTCGTCTCTCCGGGCATTGCTATTCCGGAAGAAGCCGTCGACGTGTCGATCAGTGCTGTCGGCATGGTTCAGGTTCGTATCGCTGGCGAAGTCGAATATCAGGAACTCGGCCAGATCGACCTTGCCCGCTTCATCAATCCGGCAGGCCTTGATGCGATCGGCGACAACCTCTTCCTCGAAACCCCGTCTTCCGGCCCTGCAAATATTGCAACACCGGGCGCGGTTGGCTTCGGCACCGTGCTCCAAGGCTTTCTCGAGACCTCCAACGTCAACGCTGTGAACGAGATCAGTGCGCTGATCATCGCGCAACGTGCGTACGAAATGAATTCGAAAGTCATCACAACAGCTGACGAGATGCTCGGCGTCACAAGCCAGCTCCGCTAAGGTGATCCATGACTAAGCTAAGCCGCCCCCTCTTCGCCTCACTCGCACTGACAGGCCTCGCACTGACACAATCTGTCGCCGCCGAAGACGTCGTGATTTCGAGCGACTGGGTACGTCTTGCCGATGTCTCCAACGTGACAGGTGCGCCCGGAGCCCGCCAGATTGCGGCAGCGCCCCTGCCCGGCCAGCGCCTTCCGCTCGCATCTGAATTTATTGAAGCGCAGGCAGCTGCGGCTGGATTTCCGATCGATCTGCCAGATGGCGAGATGGTGTGGGTGACGCGGTCTGAAAGTGCCGTGGCGACACCGCAACCCGTTGCAGCTACGCCGCAACAAGCCCAGCCAGCACCTGCCATTTATCAGGACGAACCGGCCGAGAACGAAGTCCCGATGCTGATCACGGATGTGCGTCGCGGCGACGAAATCACGCCCGACATGATCAGCTATGAAGCAATGAACCCGAACCGTCGCATTCAAGGGCTCATCCGCGCAGCTCACGTTCTGGATGGCATGGAAGCGACCCGCACTATCCGCGCTGGTCAGCCGATTGCCATGCGCGATATCCGCCCCGTTTCAGTCGTTCGTCAGGGTGACCCGATCCAGCTGGTGTATCAGCGCGGCGCGCTGCGTCTGGTGGTCAGCGCGCGCGCACTCAATGATGCCGCCGAGGGCGAACCGGTCCGCGTACAGAACCTTCAATCCAACCGTTCAATGGACGCAATCGCCTGGGGACCGGGCGAAGCACGCGTCAGCTCACTCTTTTCACAGGAAGGCTAGTCATGTTCCCGAAAGCTTCCCGTCCCTTCGCAGTGATTGCGCTCGCCGCAAGCCTTGCAGCCTGCGCCACCGTCAACGACGCTGTTCAAGAGCCGCAGCTGACGCCGATCACCAATCCGCAGATGATTGTCGGCGCGATGCCGGTGTCTGCCCCAACGCCCCCGCCAATCGTTGACGATACGTCCATGAATTCTCTCTGGCGCACGGGCGCGACAGGCTTTTTCAACGATCACCGCGCAAGCCTGGTGGGCGATATCCTGACCGTGGACATCGACATCACCGACACAGCAACGCTGAACAATTCGACGTCCACCAGCCGCACTGGCAGTCAGGATGCGGCCGTCACTGGTCTGTTTGGCCTTGAACAACCTATCGAACGCTTCCTTCCAGGCACTGACAATCTCGGAACAGGCCTGGGCACAAGCTCGACAAGCTCCTCTCAGGGCGTCGGCACGGTAAACCGCTCTGAAAACATCCAGATGTCCGTCGCAGCGGTTATCACCAATGTTCTGCCGAACGGCAATTTCGTAATCGCAGGATCTCAGGAAGTGCGCGTGAACTCTGAAGTGCGCGAACTCATCATCTCTGGCGTCATCCGCCCTGAAGATATTTCCGCTACGAATACGATCCAGCACACGCAAATCGCAGAAGCACGCATTTCATATGGTGGCCGCGGCGACCTGAGCTCGGTTCAGCGTCCACGCGTGGGCCAGCGCGTCGCAAATTCCATCCTGCCATTCTAGAGCGGGCACCTGCCCGCGAAGGTTAGATATTAACCAGAACACACCAGCCGGAAATTTAAATCCGGCACAAATTGCCCGGCAGGCAAGACTTGCCGGGCTTTTTATTTGCCTGATCGATTCATTACTATGGTAAACGGAATCGGTAAGAAGTTTTCCTTCAAAGTAACCTTTTGAAAACTTCGTGGTAACCGCCTGTTTTCTTTCTCAACGTAAAACTAGTCCTGCTGGCGGGCAACGCCGAGCGTTGGGTGTAAGCGGCGGTCCCATTGAGAGACCGCCGCACTTACATCCGGACCCGCCTTCCCTAATAGAAGACCGTTACGTTCTGGCGCGAAGCGATGACAGGGCGCCCTTCGCGGTCCCACATATACATGGCCTGGCTGGAATAGCCGTTCGCTGTATGCTCGGCGACCGAGCTCAGCAGAAACCACTCATTGCCGACCTCTATATCAGCGCGCAGAAACTCAAGAGACCATGTCACCGTGCTGAACGGTGCGCCCTCTTCCATCATCGTGAAACAGGCTGGCGGAATGACATCAGCTAGCGCCAGCAATGCAGCGGTGTGATCATCACCCGTCTCCGTCGCATGACGCACCCAGACGAGCATATCACCACGATCACCCCCGCCCATTGGCTTGAGGCCACCTGCGCGGCGGATTTCAAAGTTGCGCGCAAAATTGGCCGGCTTGCGATCACCCCAGAATGGCTCGCAGTCCTCCGGCGGAGGCACGTCTGGCGAGGTGAGATCGGACTGGTCGAGCTTGCTCGCCCGGTCATCGCCATAGACTAGTAGGGTCTTCGTGCCGATGCCTTTTTCTCCGTTCAGAGTAGCATCCATCATGATCGTGGATTTGCCCTGACGCATCAGGGTCGCCTCGCCCGTCAGATGGCCTGAAGACGGACCAACAAACGCCACAACGGCAGACTTGATAGGCTTGTCGATCTCAAGCATTTCCCGCGCGCTCACATGACATAGCGCTGCAGATAAACCGCCATAGAGCGTACGCCCCTGCGCCCAGCTTTCGGGCGCATCAAAGCTGAGACCGTTCTCTCCGCCCGTCTGAAACTCACGGACCAAATCTGCAAAGCTAATCATGCTGGCGTCTCTCTCCCCACAAGAAAGCCCGCCATCTGGAAGAAGGCGGGCCGTTTGATTTTAATATTCTGGCCGGAAGATCAGTCGTCCCGGAGTGTCTTCTCGTTACGCTCATGAGCTTCCTGAGCTTCCAGAGACAATGTCGCTGTCGGACGCGCTTCCAGACGGCCAAGAGAGATCGGATCGCCCGTCATCTCGCAATAGCCATATGTGCCGTCATCAATCCGGCGGATCGCAGCATCAATCTTGTTGATCAGCTTGCGCTGGCGGTCACGCGTACGAAGTTCCAGCGCTTTATCGCTCTCAGCAGACGCGCGGTCCACGAGGTCCGGAAGAGACGCTGAATCTTCCTGCAGATTACCAATCGTGGTCTTCGACCCGTCAATGATATCCTGCTTCCAGTCTTCCAGTTTTTTCCGGAAGTAAGCCATCTGACGTTCGTTCATGAACTCTTCGTCAGCAGCTGGTTTGTAGCCTTCTAGATCAATCGAACTCATACTCGACTCCCGATGCAGGGCAGATTATTCGCAGGCTCTATATCCCTTATGTTGTTCAGATTCAATTAGTGAATAGAAAGTAAAAGCTGTGAATAATCAGAGATTGCTTCTGCGTTGTGCAGTTTCGAGTTTCGCCAGTTCTACTTCTACCCGCAGTTCAATCTGATCAATGATGGATTCCAGCTCCTGATCGTCACTCTGCGCGCGCTCCGATTCGAGCGCATCTTTGAGGCGTGCAAGTGTCGGGCCAGCGTTTCCGCCCTCTAACAGGTCTATTTTGAGACGGTCTAGGCCTTCCAGCAGCTGACGGCCGCGTCTTTCGGCCTTGCGACGACGCTCTAATGGATCTTCTGCGCCCTGTAGCGCCATGAGCGCAGCAACAGAACCGACACCTACCGTGCCGCCGGTTGTGCCAACCGGTGTCGCGGATGTTGAGCCACCAAGAGCCTGAGAAAATGCAGCGCCATCTCCGCCGGCAGATGATTTTCCGCCCGCGCGTGATGCCTGTGTAGACCGCGTTTTTTCGATACGCATAACCACAAACTCCGAAGCCCGAACGCAGCACTGCTCCGTTCGTTAAGAAACAGTTATGCATACGCTTTGGTGAAAGAGGCGTTAACCGTTTCTTCGGTTGGCACTGATAAAATTTACTCAAATCCAATGGGGTTTCGAGTATGCGCCAGTCTTTTGTATCCGGTTTTTCAGCGTTTTGCCTTGGCATGGCTGCATTTTTGCTGCCGTCCGCCGAGGCTGCATCACGTCTGAAAGATATTACTGATGTTGAGGGCGTACGTGAAAACCAGCTCATCGGTTACGGCCTTGTCGTCGGCCTGAACGGCACGGGCGACTCTCTGCGGAATTCTCCGTTCACACGCCAGAGCCTTGAAGCCATGCTCGAGCGTCTCGGTGTGAATACACGTGACCAGAACCTCAACACACGGAACGTGGCCGCGGTCATGGTCACGGCAAACCTTCCACCGTTCGCGACGAACGGCTCACGTATGGATGTGAGCGTGTCCAGCCTTGGTGATGCAAGTTCTCTGTCCGGCGGCATTCTGCTCGTCACGCCGCTTCTCGGTGCAGACGGCCAGGTCTATGCTGTCGGTCAGGGTCCTGTTGCTGCCGGCGGCTTCGCAGCAAGCGGCGATAGCGGCACATCCGTCATCCGTAACGTTCCGACCATTGGCCGTATTCCAAACGGCGCGCTTATCGAGCGCGAAATCGGCTTCAACCTTGCCAATCAGAGCACGCTGCGCCTGTCGCTCCGCAATCCGGACTTTACAACGTCCCAGCGCATCGCTGTCGCGATCAACGCCTATATGGGCATGGATCTGGCAACGGCCGAAGACTCCGGCACGGTGCGCATAGTGCGCCCGCCAAGCATGGATATGACGACCCTCATCACCGAGATTGAAAACCTCGTTGTTGAACCGGACCAGCCAGCGCGTATCGTGATCGACGAAGCCTCTGGCGTCATCGTCATGGGCGAGAATGTCCGCGTCTCAACGGTCGCGATTGCTCAGGGCAATCTGACTATCCAAATTTCAGAACAACCTGCTGTCAGCCAGCCTGCCCCGTTCACTGATGGTGAAACCACTGTCGTTCCACAGAGCGGCGTTGAGGTTCTGGAAGACGGCACAGGCCTTGCCATGCTCGAAGGCGGCGTTCCGCTGCGCGATCTGGTCGATGGCCTGAATGCACTCGGCGTCACCCCGCGTGACATGATCTCTATCCTGCAAGCCTTGAAAGCGTCCGGCGCGCTTCAGGCTGATATCGAGGTAATGTAGCCATGAACGAACTCGAAACCATCGCAGCCACCACGCCGCGCAACATGCCGAATGTCAGCAATGTGCAGACACGCGAAGCTGCGCGCGAAATTGCTGAAGAATTCGAAGCCATGTTCATCTCGCAAATGCTCGCGCCAATGTTTGAAGCGCTGGAGACGGATGGCTTAACCGGCGGCGGCGAAGCGGAACGCGCGTTCCGGCCAATGCTGGTCGAACAATATGCCAATGAAATGGCGGCTCAGGGCGGGATCGGCCTTGCTGATCAGGTCTATTCGGAAATCCTGCGCATGCAGGGTCTGACTGACTAGGGAGAACTCAGATGACCATTGCTGCACACGACGTTAATGACCGTATCGAACAGCTTATCTCTGTCACCGAACGGCTGAGCGAGTTGATGACAGCAGAGATTGCAGCGCTGAAAGCGCGCAAGCTGGATGCTTCTTCCACCGACTGGAATGAGAAAGAACAGCTGGCACACACTTATCGCCTCGAAATGACCGATCTTGCGCGCACGCCGGACGCTCTCGTCGCGGCGAATGCGAACCTGCGTAAAATCCTTTTCGAGCGTGTGCGCACATTCCAGTCCATTCTCGCTGAACACAACAAGGCGCTGACCGCCATGCGCGAGATTACAGAGGGCCTTGTCGAGAACATTGCACGTGAAGTCGCTGCGGAAACAAATGGCCCTCAAGGCTATGGCGCACACGGTAAAACGTCCGGCAAAACCCGCGCTTCTGGCATCGCCGTGAACGCACGCGCCTGATTTGCCGACATAAATACACTGCATGCTGATTGATTTTTCAGCCTGAAGAATACATTTGATCGTATGCCCGCCTCGTAATCACCGTGGCGGGCTTTTTACGAATTCGGTTTCCAAATTCAGAAAATACAGATTAAAACACCGTCCATGCAGAAGCTGATACTCATCCGACATGCCAAAACCGAGCCCTATGCCGAGACCGGTACGGATGAATCTCGCAAGCTGACGGAGCGTGGTCATGAAGATGCTCAGGCAATCAGCATCCAGCTGAAATCCATGGGCCTGACGCCGGATTATGTGCTGGTGTCCACCGCACGTCGTACGCGCGAGACGTTTGCAGAAATTCAGAAAGTGTTCGGCAACCTGCCGCACACAGTCAACGACATGCTCTATCTGGCGGAGCCGGAAGACATCGCGTCCTGCCTGGAAGGTATTCCCGATCATGCCTGTGTGGCGGTGGTCGGCCACAACCCTGGCATTCACGATCTGGCGCTACGCCTGACAGAGTTTGGCGGGTTCAAAAACTCTGGCGCCGCCCAGCAGCTACGCGTCAAATTCCCGACAGCCTCTGTGGCAGTCTTCACCGCTAAAGAAGACGACCCGTTCAACGTCTATAACTTTGAACTCTCCGAATTCTTCAATCCGAAATCACTGACAGACGCTTAACAGTCCGCCGCCTCAAAGTTGCGCTGCATGATATAACTGCGCTCTGAGATTGGCTGCCCCCAGCGCTGATAACCCTCATTCACAGGGTCAGACCAGTATTGCACAAAGCGCTCCATACCGGTGACCTGATCGCCTAGATAGGTGCGGATATGGTCTGCATCGACAATGCCCCAATAGTCCTTCACATCGACACGGCAGCTTGTGTAGGCGCGAGCGTCAGCCTCCATCAGGTCGGACATCACATCGATATAATCAACATCAATCCCCTGCCCTTCCAGATGCGCACGCATTTGCGTCGTGCCAGACGAGTGCATTGAGAAGTCGAAATTATAGCCCATTTGCGCGGTCACAATGGCGAACTGGTTCGGCTCTGCATCATCTTCCAACCAGCCATACCAGCGACCGAACGGGATCATGGTGATGCCGTGAATGCCGATGTGTGCTGTTCGGTGGATATAGACTTCATTAAGGCCCGGCAGGATGACCATCGCGCAGGCTGACATGCACGGCCCTGCAATGATGGCGGGCTCGCCGCGATTATCCAGAATGGTGCTCATGCCGCGCGCAGTGACGACATTACCGCCCGGGCTGGTGATGACAATCCGGCTGGCAGGACCAAGATCATTCAGCTTCAGAAACTCTTCCGGAAAGATCGCAGAGTTGTAGCAGATGACATCTGTATCCGGCAGAAAGTCCACGCCTTCCTGCTCCATGCAGGCCTCGACGAGTGCATCAATTTCAGGGTCCGGCGTCGCCCAGTCATCCTGAGCGGAAGCCGCAAAACCGGACAGGGACAGACAGACTGCAGCAGTCATAGACGCGATGAAATTCATGTGAGCTCCGACGGGGCAAAACCTGAGAGGAATAGCCCCTAGTAAAGAGCGCTGCGGCCCGTCTGTCACCCTTTGATTGCAGCCAGTCTCGAGGTAGCGCAGCTCATCGGCCAAGGTCTGTATGGTGTGGACCTGAAGGATACTGGAAACGGCGTCGTCGTGATCGAGATCAACGACAACCCAAGCATGGATTTCGATGTGGAAAGTCAGGTTCTGAAAGACGAACTCTGGCGCAAAATTCTGACCTGGTTCTCAAACGGTCTTGAACAACGATTGGGGTTTTGAGCCTAAACTGCTTTCAGAACGCTCATAATGCAGCCACGTGGCAGGCCGTTATCGCCGACCGTCGCCTGATAGACGTCCTCGAACGGTTCGCATTTTTGCCAGCCATCAGGACCTTCAGCGACGCCAACCTGAGAGACAAGTTCAAAGCCCGGTAGCGATGTGAGCGCGGACCAGGTTTCCGGCCCGTATTCGAGATAAGCCGCCCAGCGACCGGTAGAGTCCTTGATCTTGCGGGTAGCGCCGACGCCGCCCGGAACCGTCAGGCAAAGAAGGCCGCCCGGCTTCAGCGCCTTACGGAAAGCGGCGAGTGCGTCGCGGTCTGCATCGGCAGAACGGTCTGGCAGGTCATCGAGCTCTTTCGGGCGATCAAATGCGGTATCTATGCGGTCTGATGGCGCATCAAAGCCGATATGCTCCAGCGTCGAAATACAGGTAATCGCGTCAAACGGGTCAGCGGAGAAGTCCATCTGGCGCACATCACCGATATGGACAGGGATTTCCAGAATGCGGTCACGCCAGCCTTCAGGATAGCGCGACTGGACGCGCTCTGGCCGGATAATGTCCGCCGCTTCGATTTTGCCGCCCTTTTCAAGGAAGCCCATCAAAAGGCCGAGATAGTCTGGATGCGACATGGCAAGGCCAATATCCAGAACACGTGTCGCTTTGGCGAGCGTTTCGGCAGCCCATGGCGTCTCAACGCAACGCTCGGTCTCGCCCTTGCCATAGGTTTTGGTGAGGTCGAACTCAGCGCCGTTCAGAATATCGAGTGAAAATTCGAGAGTTGGGGAGGTGTAAGACATCGTTCCTACCTTCTTGCCCGGCCGAGCTGCTCAGGAAAGTCCACCTCCGAGCAACCCAACTTAATACCGGCCGATACGCCTGACTTCCCAGCGCAATTCGACCCCGCTTGTTTCGAGAACCCGCGCGCGGACAAGTTCGCCCAGCGCTTCGAGATCACTGGCGCGAGCATCGCCCGTATTGATTAAGAAATTGCAGTGCTTTTCCGAGACCTGCGCTCCGCCAACGCGCAACCCGCGGCAGCCTGCGGCATCAATCAGCTTCCAGGCTGAACGCTGGTCTGGCGTGCCCGGCGGATCGGGGTTCGCGAAGGTAGAGCCCGAGGTCTTATCCTTAATTGGCTGGGTCTCTGCGCGACGTGCCTGATGGGCCTCAATCTCGGTTTTGAGCGTTTCGGGATCGCCGACATCCTCGCCACTCAGGAAAGCGCCGGTGACAATGAGGTCTGTCGGAAAATCAGTGTGGCGATAGTTGAACCCGACCTTTGGATAGCCATAGTCGACCAGCTCGCCCTGAAAGACATGCTTCTCACCCTTACGGTCGATCACCTCGACCTGATTAAGAACGTCCTTCAGCTCCTTGCCGTAGCAGCCTGCATTCGTGCGCATGGCCCCGCCAATGGAACCTGGAATGCCGGACAGAAATGAGAGGCCCGCTATGCCGGATTTCGCCGCAAACCGCGCAACCGAAAGATCAAGCGAACCGGACCGCGCGAACAGGGTCGTTGCGTTCATCTGCTCGATCTGCCCCCAATAGCCTCCGGCCAGACGAATCACTACGCCTTCAACGCCGCCATCGCGAATAATGATGTTGGAGCCGACACCGAGCGTCGTTACTGGCACGTCTTCCGGCAGCTGTTTCAGAAAGTCAGAAAGGTCGTCCTCGTCTGCCGGAATGAAGAACAGGTCTGCCGGCCCGCCGACGCGGAACCATGTATAAGGCGCAAGCGGTGCGTTCTCGATCAGCTTGCCGCGAACGGTGAATTGGTCGGCTTTCAGCTCCACTAGTCCTGAGCCTCCAGTTTCTCAGCGAGTTTGGCAGCGTGCGCGGTGATATCGCCGGCGCCAAGGCAGACAATCATATCACCCGGCTCAACCATATTTTTCAGCGTTGCTGGCAGTGTATCAATGTCTTCAATCGCCTGTGTCTGGCGGTGACCGTGCACGAGAAGGCTTTTGGACAGCGCCTCATGGTCGATGCCCTCGATCGGGCTTTCACCTGCTGGGTAGACCGGCGTGATGACCACGGAGTCCGCCTCGTTGAAGCATGTGCTGAATTCTTCAAAATGCGTTTTGAGACGCGAGTAGCGGTGAGGCTGGGCGACAGCGATGACGCGCTTATCGCCCTGCATGTCGCGCGCCGCTCTCAGGACAGCTTCAATCTCGACCGGGTGGTGGCCGTAATCATCAATGATGGTGACACCATTCCACTCGCCCACCTTGGTGAAGCGACGCTTCACACCACCGAAACGGGAGAGAGATGCGCGAATGCCGTCGGCTTCAGCGCCCAGTTCCAGCGCGACAGCAATCGCTGCGAGCGCATTAAGAACGTTATGGCGCCCAGCCATCGGCAGCAGCATGTCTGAAATCGTATGCGCATTCCCGATACGAGAGCGGATCGCCAGATCGAAATGAACGCCGTCAGCGTCAGTACGCAGGTTCAGCGCGCGGATGTCTGCCTGCGGGTTGAAGCCGTATGTAATGCGGCGACGGTCTGAGACGCGCGCAGCCAACGACTGGACTTCAGGGTGATCGGTGCAGAGGACCGCAAAGCCGTAAAACGGGATGTTTTCAACGAATGTATCAAAGGCGGCACGGAGCGTATCCATGTCGCCATAATGGTCCATGTGCTCAGGATCGATATTGGTGACGATAGCGATGGTAGAGCGCAGCTTGGTGAAGGTGCCGTCGCTCTCATCCGCCTCAACGACCATCCAGTCGCCCGCACCGAGCTTGGCGTTGGAGCCATATGCATTGATCACGCCGCCATTGATAACGGTCGGGTCGATACCCGCACCATCCAACAGCGCTGACACCATTGAGGTCGTTGTCGTCTTGCCGTGCGTGCCCGCAATCGCGACCGTCCATTTCAGGCGGATGAGCTCAGCCAGCATGTCTGCGCGGCGAACGACGGGGATGGCCATTGCGCGCGCTGTGTCGACTTCCGGGTTGCCGGACTTGATGGCGGTAGAAATGACGACCGCCCCTGCCCCGCGCACATTCTCCGGCTTATGGCCGATATGGACTGTGGCGCCGAGCGCGCTGAGGCGTTCAACATTGGCGTTTGAGCGAATGTCCGAGCCCTGCACCTCATATCCGAGGTTCAGCATGACTTCTGCGATGCCCGACATGCCGATGCCGCCAATACCGACAAAATGCACAGGGCCAAGTTCAAAAGGAGATGGGTTACGCATAGAAAGCCAAGCCAATCAGACAGATGTGTTCAGAATTGGGCTTGATAGACCAGCTTTCACGATTCCGAAATGGCGGAGTTTAAATCACTTGCAGGCTTGCCCATTACCATAGCTAGGAGTCGGGCGCTGACTGGGCTGCGGCAACGCCGCTCAGTTGAACAATTGCAGTTATTACATCGATTGTCAGGGTTCGGATCAAGAATGACATCTGGCAGCTCACGAAAACACGTGAATTCCCCTGCTCGCTCTCTGCAGACCTGATAGAAGGCCAATCCCCCGAACAGGTGAGAAGATTAAAAATTGTTCATTGTCTTCACGCCCCGGTGACATATCATTGCAGTTTTCCCCCGGCGTGGCATGAAGATGCGCACTGTGGGTTAGAAGCGGAATATCGGGGGCGATATTCCAAGGATTGGGAAAAATATGATCAGAACTTTTGGCGCTGTGGTGGCGTCTCTCCTCATAACGGGGACGGCAGCTGGACAGGGCATCCAGCAAACCGTCGGTAACTTTGAAGACCGCTTCCGTCAGCTCGACGAAGTTCTTCCAACTCCAAACGTCTATCGCAACGCTTCCGGTGCACCGGGCCACGAATACTGGCAGCAGGAAGCCGATTATGACATTGACGTCGTTCTGGACGAAGAGGCACGCCGCCTCACCGCGACCCAGACCGTCACATATTACAACAACTCCCCTGACACGCTGAACTTCCTCTGGCTTCAACTCGATCAGAACATTTTCCGTTCTGACTCGATTGCGAACGTCGCTCAGGATTTCGGTGGCGCAGGCCGCCGTGGACCAGCTGTATCCGCAGGTGGACTGGACGCTCCGACACGCCTTTCAATGGGCGAGCTGCGTCGTCAGCAGGCAATGGCTGATAACGAGTACGGCTATCAGATCAATTCTGTAACCGACGCACGCGGCAACGCGCTGCCATACACAATCGTTGGCACGCTGATGCGTATCGACCTGCCACGCGCTCTGCGTCCGGACCAGTCCACGGCATTTGAAATCGACTTCGCATTCAACATTGTTGAAGAAGACGCCGTGTCTGCGCGTTCAGGCTATGAGCACTTCCCAGACGACGAGCGCGAAGGTGGTAATGACATCTTCCTGATCGCGCAGTGGTTCCCGCGCATGGTCGCCTATTCGGACTTTGAAGGCTGGCACAACAAGGAATTCCTTGGCCGCGGCGAGTTCACACTGGAATTTGGTGACTATGACGTCGCCATCACGGTTCCTAGCGACCATATCGTGTCTGCGACAGGCGAGCTGCAGAACCCAAACCAGGTTCTGACGCCTGTTCAACGCGAACGTCTGCGTGAAGCCCGTACGGCTGAACGTCCGGTATTCGTTGTCACGCCTGAAGAAGCACTCGCAAACGAGAGCTCAAACCCGACAGGTAACGTCACATGGCGCTTCAGCGCCGAGAATGTGCGTGACTTCGCATGGGCATCTTCGCGTAAATTCGCATGGGATGCGCAAGGCCATCCGCAGCCGGGCGCAGAGCATGATGTTGTCATGGCGATGTCTTTCTACCCGAAAGAAGGCGGCGAGCTTTGGGAACTGTACTCTACGGCTTCTGTCATCCACACAATGGATGTCTATTCCCGCATGTCGTTCGACTATCCATACCCGACAGCACAGTCTGTGAACGGTCCTGTTGGCGGCATGGAATACCCGATGATCACGTTCAATGGGCCACGCACGACACTTCAGGATGATGGCACACGCACATGGACACGCGCAGAGAAGGAATTCCTGATCGGTGTTGTGATCCACGAAATCGGCCACATCTACTTCCCGATGGTCGTCAACTCTGACGAGCGCCAGTGGACATGGATGGACGAAGGCCTGAACTCATTCCTCGACAGTGTCGCAGGCTATGAATGGGACCCGAGCATGGAGTGGAACCGCTCTCTGCCGCGCGATCTGACAAGCTACATGACGTCATCTAATCAGGTGCCGATCATGACGCAGTCAGACTCTATTCTGAACCTCGGTGCTAACTCTTACGGCAAGCCGTCCGCAGCGCTTCACATTCTGCGTGACACCATCCTTGGCCGTGAGCTGTTCGACTTCGCATTCCGTGAGTATGCGCGTCGCTGGCAGTTCCGTCGTCCGACACCGTCTGATTTCTTCCGCACTATGGAAGAAGCGTCCGGCGTTGACCTCGACTGGTTCTGGCGCGGTTGGTTCTACACGACCGATCACGTCGATATCTCTCTCGACATGGTCTACCAGCTCCGCATCGACACAGAAAATCCTGACATCGACTTCGCACGTCGCGAACAGGAAAATGCGGACAAGCCAACACCAATCGGTGTTCAACTGAACGAAGAAGAAGGCTTGGAGCTCTGGGTTGACCGCTTCCCTGACGTTCGTGACTTCTACGACGACAACTCCATCTACACGGTCACAAACCGTGAGCGTAACCAGTACAATTCATGGCTCGAAGGCCTTGAAGACTGGGAGCGCACAGCGTTTGAACGCGCTGTTGAAGAAGACAAGAACTACTATGTTCTCGAATTCTCCAACGTAGGTGGCCTCGTTATGCCAATCATTCTCGGTCTCGAGTTTGCTGACGGCACAGAAGAGCGCATGTACATCCCGGCTGAAATCTGGCGCCGCAACGTACACAACGTACGCAAGCTGCTGGTCTTCGACCGTGATCAGGAACTGGTTCAGGTGACTGTCGACCCTCAGTGGGAAACTGCTGACGCTGACATCACAAACAACAGCTTCCCGCGCCAGATCATGCCATCCCGCATCGAAGCGTACAGCCCGAGCCGTGGCTTCAACTTCGAGCGTCGCGACATCATGCACGACATCACAACCGAGCTTGATACCGACGACGAGGAAGAAGGCGAAGAAGCAGAAGCCGAAGCAGCAACAGCTGAATAAGCGCTTCTCAAATCATCAGGAAAACGCCGGGCCATGTGTCCGGCGTTTTTGTTTCTGGTGCATTTAGGTCTTCCTTAACCGGCCGGCGCGACCTTCTTCGCGAAGGAGAAGACACATGTGTCAAAGGCAGGTTCAGGCGCGAAACAAGCACAAAGCGCGTGTTGCAAACGACAGTGACGCGGCATCACCGCAAGAACTTGTCCTCATGCCGGGCACAGATCTTCGCGACGCACTGAGTGTGCTCAGAAAGCACTCCGTACGCAGAAAATAGTGCAAAACTCGTTTTAATCCCTCGTTTACCATAAGCTTTGGATGACTCGCTTCTTTTCGATGTGTTAAAAATTTTAACACTTGGAGATTGAACCGTGTCGACAACCACCCTCTGGCAACAAGATTTGGCAGATCTTTGCCCCTGGATTGAGGAATTCCTCAATGCCGGAGAATTGTCGTCATTTGATCGGACGATGATGGCGTCACGCCGTCGCCGCGCCAGCATAGAACGCGCCGAATATGGCAGCGAGCTCTGGAACCGCTGGGCGACCCGCATGATGCAGCTGCGCTTTGAAAATCAAGGCAATGAACTCATCGACTTTGCCTGCACGACCAACTGGGAACGCCATACCTTCGAAGAACGCTTGGATCTTGCTGGCTGCCTGTTTCCCGGCAGTGTACACGCAGACGATATCAGCCTGATTGCCGGCGGCTATTTCAGCGCCTGCGAGGTGTTTGGCGATTTCAATATGCGTAACGCCTATATCGCTGAAGACGGCGTCTGGCTCGATCAGATGAAAGTCTATGGCGGTCTGCGTTTGCGTGGCTCACAGATTGATGGCCGTCTGGAAATGCGCAACTCCGTCATCGCTCGTTCAACAGACCTGTCCGAACTTCTGGCGCAGAATGAAATCTGGGCCACGGGCTGCCGTTTCATGGAAGATGTGACAGCGGCGTACGCACGATTTGCGAGCAATGTCAGCTTTAACTCATCGCGCTTTAGTGAGGGTGCTGATTTCTCATCCTGCGTCTTCGAAGACGTGGTCAGCTTTCAGAAATCTCGCTTTGAGGGCCCGGCCTCATTTGAAGGCTGCATCTTTGAAGACAAGCTCTGGCTCACCAATGCCTTCTTCAACGAGGAAGCACGAATGGGTGAAGCGCGGTTTCGCTGCGAAATCAATCTTGACGGAGTGACGTTTGGTGCACCACATGCAGCGAATGAAAACCGTTTCCTTGAAGACTTCACAGCCCGCTCAGGCCAACGCTCGCTCTGATCAAATGACTGCTTTCATGCGCATTGCATTTACGGCACTTGCTTGTCTCTTGATTGCTTTTACGTCGCCCATGTCTGCTGACGCGCACCCGCGCAAGGAAGCCGAGACTGAGATCAGCTACAACGAGAATGCCGACCGCGTTGAAATCATCCATCGCTACCGCATCCATGATTCTGAGAGCACGCTGCACCGCGTTCACGGAGACACCTCGCTTTCCATCATGACAGACCCGCGCGCGCAGGCTCTGTTTGGCGAGTATGTCGAGAGCCGCTTCTCAATTTCACACAATGGCCAGGCTCTGCCGCTCGAACTGGTTGGCGGCGAAATTGAAGATGGCTTTGTCTGGATCTATCAGACCACGCCGGAAATGCCCGCAGACGGACTGTATGTCATGCGTTCCAATGAGTTGATGGATGTACATCAGGACCAGACGAACATAGTGCATGTCCGCCTGCATGGCCTGAATGAGACACTGATTTTCACACGATCTACGCCGTGGGCGACCTTCCGCCTCGACGGATCAGATACCTACTAGGCTTTACCGACCACCGCTTCAGCAAGATCAGCCAGATCACTGGACGCATTAAACCGGCCAACAGACTTCGCGGCCTCCGCGCGGGCAGCAAGCCCTGTCCCGTCTCTCAGACGCTCTGTAAGCAGGTCTGTGACCCGTTCAGGCGTGAACTCACCTTCCGACAGCACATCGGCACCGCCCGCATCACGAAGCGTCTCTGCATTGCCGGTCTGGTGATCATCCATTGCAATCGCCAGAGGGATGAGCAGGCTCGGGCGGCCTACGACTGCAAGCTCGGTCACGCTTGAGGCGCCAGAGCGCGACATCACCATGTGCGATCCGCTTAACAGTTCCGGCATGTCGGAGAAGAACGGCGCCAGCTCGCTATTTACACCCGCTTCGGCGTAGAGGGCGCGCACGGCCTCAATCTGCTCTTCACGCACCTGCTGAACGATCTTCAACCGGCTGCGAATATCCTCTGGCAAGCCACAGACGGCAGCAGGAATAACCTCGCCGAACAGCCGCGCGCCCTGGCTTCCCCCAATTACAAGAAGCTGGAGCGGCGCATCACCGCCCGCGGCAGGATATGGCTCGTCACGTACGGCAAGGATCGGCCGGCGAACCGGATTACCGACAACGCGCTTATTCTTCTCTGCGGCCTTCGGCAGGCGATCCAGTCGGTCAAACCCGCAAGCGACGACCTTAGCCGTTTTTGCGAAAACACGGTTCACACGGCCAAGAACTGCGTTCTGTTCGTGGATGATGATCGGAACACCTTCGCGGCTTGCCGCAGCAAGGGCTGGAAAGGCCGGATAGCCACCAAAGCCAGCCACGAGGCTTGCCTGCTCGGTTTTCAGCTTGGCTTGCGCCTCTTTGATGCCGGCGAGGATTTTGAGGCCCGACGCAATCAGCTTGTCCGGTCGTTTGCTGGCAAACGTCGCCGCCTTAACATTGATGATCCAGTCAGCCGGAAAGCCGTCCGTATAGCGCTGGCCGCGCTCATCCGTCATAAGCCCCACGCGCCAGCCACGCTGTTTCATTTCTGCAGCAAAGGCTGATGCCGGAAACATATGGCCACCAGTGCCTCCGGCTCCAATCACAACGAGTGGCGGATTTGACATGAGATACTCCTTCAGCCGTGTCTCAGGCCGAAACGATTACTTAATTCCGGGGTGAAATTCAGCCCTTTTACGGGTCAAAGCAAGGCCGAGGCCAAGTGTGAGCGCCGTACCGATCATTGAGGACCCGCCATAGCTGATAAATGGCAGCGTCATTCCCTTGGTTGGCAGCATACCGACATTCACGCCCACATTGATGACCGCTTGCAGGCCGAACATGAAGAAAAGCGCCGTGCCTGCTGCACGCGGATATGGATCAGCCCTGCGGGACGCCGCCATCACGCCGCGAAGCGCGATCACAGCGAAGATGATGAGCAAGCCAAGACAGGCGATATAGCCGAACTCCTCGCCTGCGACCGAATAGATGAAATCGGTATGAGGGTCAGGAAGGTCTTCCTTGATGCGTCCCTCGCCCGGGCCAACGCCCAGAAGACCGCCTCGCGCAATCGCTTCATGCGCCTGATCCAGCTGATAGCTCGCCTCATTCGGGTTGAGGAAACTCTGGATGCGATAGCGAACGTGCTCGAACGAAAAATAGAGCCCCAGACCCGTTAGCACACCGCCCACACCGAAGGCTGCTGCCCAGATGAGAGGCAGGCCGGACACGAAGAACGCTATCAGGAAAGCCGCCGTCAAAAGCGCCGTTTGTCCCACATCAGGCTGAAGGAGCAGCAGACCAACAGTAGGCGCAAACAGGAAGAAAGTCAGAACCTCCCAAGGCACAGTCTTCAGGCGCTGGCGCTGCGCGAGCAACCATGAGGCAAGTACGATCAGCGCAGGCTTCACAAATTCCGAAGGTTGTATCGAGAAGCCGCCCAGACTGATCCAGCGCTGACTACCTTTGACTTCGTGCCCGATCACCAGAAGCACGGCCATCAGAAGAAACGCACCGATGAATATCAGCAGGGCGAGACGACGCGCCCAGCTCTCAGTCAGCATGGACGCGGCCAGCATGATGATAATTGCGCCAACGACGAACCCGGCATGACGGAACACGAAATGGAAGGTGTTATTGTAACCGATACGCTCTGCGGCTGTCGGCCCTGCAGCAAGTGACAACAGCATACCGCACGCAAGCAGAACCATGGCGCCAATGATGATGCCGTGATCCACCGTGCGCCACCATTCTGCCAACATGGATGTGTCAGAACGCGCGAGTGTCGTCATACCGTTGCCCGAAGTCTTTCAGTATCGCTCATCAGGCCATGTACAAGCTCTTTGAACTCGTCGCCGCGCGCCTCGAAATCCTTGAACTGATCAAAGCTCGCACAGGCTGGCGACAGAAGAACGATAGGATCTTCATCGCCCGAGTTCGCTGCATCATGCATGGCTTCGGCGACGGCGCGCTTGAGTGTGCCGCAATTCATGTGCGGAACGTCATTGCCCAACTCGCGGGAGAATTGCTTCTGCGCTTCACCGATCAGATAAGCTTTCGTGATGTGGCCATAAAACGGGCGGACATCTGCGAGGCCATCAGATTTGGCCACACCGCCACCAATCCAGTAGACTTTCGGGTAGCTTTTCAGCGCCTGAACAGCCGCCTGACCGTTCGTCGCTTTTGAATCATTCACGAAGGTTACGCCGCCAACTTTGCCGACAACTTCCTGACGGTGCGCGAGGCCCGGAAAGGTCGCCATCGCCTCCATGATCACGGTCGCATCCACGCCCACTCCGCGGCAGGCTGCATAAGCTGCTGCAGCGTTCTGATGGTTGTGCGCGCCCGGCAGAGTTTGAATTTTGCTGAGGTCACCAATCATCATGGCGCGGCCACTCTGGCTATCAAACAGACGACCATGAACAGCGCTTACGCCTCGACCAAGCGCATAGGTGGAAGAGACGCCCACGCAGCGCTGGTGACGCTTGGCCGCCATCTTAGCCATCAGGATCTGCGTCGGCATGGTGTCCATACCGATGACGGCGAGATCTTTCTCTGACTGGTTATCGAAGATGCGGATCTTGGCGTTGATATAGCCCTGCATACCGCCATGACGTTCCAGATGGTCCGGCGTCACATTGAGCAGCACCGCTACATCGCATTTCAGGCTTTCGCACAGATCGAGCTGATAGGATGACAGCTCCAGCACATAGACGGCATTTGCATGGAGCGGCGCCATATCCAGAACGCCAATTCCGATATTGCCGCCGACGCGTACGTCCTTGCCCGCCTTCTTAAGCACATGGCCAATGAGGGACGTCGTCGTGGACTTACCGTTCGTTCCGGTGACGCCGATGATCTTCGGACGTGAGTGTTCCGGCATGGCGTTCACCGCGCGGGCAAACAGCTCCATGTCTCCGATGACTTCAACGCCAACCATTCTGGCCATCTGAACCAGGCGGTGCGGCTCCGGATAGCGGTATGGAATTCCGGGCGACAGAACCAGCGCTGAATACTGCTGCCAGTCGCGCTTATTGATATCTACCAGGTCAAAGCCCTGCTCGGTCGCCCGCTCACGCGCAACCGGATTGTCATCCCATGCGTGAACCTTCGCACCGCCAGCCTGCAGCGCGCGCACGGTCGCAAGGCCTGTGCGGCCAAGACCGAATACGGCGACATACTGTCCTGCGAATTCACGAATAGGGATCACCTGATCAGACCTCTATCTCAGCTTGAGTGTCGCAAGGCCGATAAGGGCCAGAACTACGGATATGATCCAGAAACGGATCACGACGGTGGATTCAGCCCAGCCCGCTTTTTCGAAGTGGTGGTGGATCGGCGCCATACGGAAAACGCGCTTACCGGTCAGCTTATAGCTGCCCACCTGAACGAATACGGAGAGAGCCTCCATGACGAAAATGCCGCCAACAATTGCCAGAACGATCTCGTGCTTGGTGCACACAGCAACTGTGCCGACCATGCCGCCCAGCGCGAGCGAGCCTGTGTCGCCCATAAAGACTTTCGCAGGCGGTGCGTTGTACCAGAGGAAGCCGAGGCCTGAGCCAAACAGCGCACCGAACAATACAGTCAGTTCAGACGTGCCCGGCGTGTTGATCAGATAGAGATAATCGGCGTAGCGCGGCGTTCCGCAGATATAAGCGATCAACGCAAACGTGCCGCCTGCAACCATGACCGGCACAATGGCAAGGCCATCGAGGCCGTCCGTCAGGTTCACAGAGTTGGCCGCGCCCACAACAACGAACGCGCCGAAAATCGCAAAGCCATAGATCGTCAGATTGATCAGAACGTCTTTGAAGAACGGAATGGTCAGAGATGTCTCAAAGTTTTCAGGGATCAGCACCGGCAGCAGGTTCGCAGCTTCGCGTTCAAGCGCAGACTGGCCCGCAGCGATTGGCGCGTAACGGGCTACCCAGACCACCGCAACGATCGCAATCACGAACTCGGCGAACAAACGCGCCTTGCCGGAAAGACCGCCGGCATGGCCTTTGGTGACTTTCGTGAAGTCATCCAGGAAGCCGATCAGGCCGTAGCCGACCGTCACGAAGAGTACGATCCAGATATATTCGTTAGACAGATCCGCCCAGAGAAGTGTGCCGACTGAAATGCCCATCAGAATCAGGAAACCGCCCATGGTGGGCGTGCCTTTTTTCGTGAGCAGATGGCTTTCCGGACCATCTTCACGGATTGGCTGGCCCTTTTTCTGACGCTTACGCAGCCAGTTAATCATTGGCGCGCCCATAATCAGGCAGAGAATAAACGCCGTCGCGAAGGCAAGACCCGTCCGGAAAGTGACGTAGTTCATCACGTTCAGAAACGAGTAGTCATCTGTATATAAAGATAAAATTTCGTACAGCATTACTCTTCCCCGGCGCCCTTTGAGGTATCGTTATTCTGCGCGCTGAAGCGTCGAAGCGCTCCGGCTAGTGTTCCCATTCCGGAAGCATTCGAGCCTTTGATCAAGAGCGCATCGCCATTTATTAACGACTTATTAACCATTTCATGAAGATCGCCGGCTTTCATTGCCCAGCTTACTTCCATCTTCCCGTCGAGCGCTTTTGCAAGCGGCTTGATGCCTTCGCCTGACAGGAAAACCCGCGCTGGCTCGCAAACCAGAATCTCGGGTGCGAGGCCTGCATGAAGTGCGTCGGCATCCGGGCCAAGCTCTTTCATCTCACCAAGTGCAATTAGTTTACGCTTTGCAGGGCGCATCGCGAAACCGGCAAGCGCAGCGCGCATGCTTTCAGGGTTCGCATTGTAAGCGTCATCAACCATCAAAGCGCGGCCTTCGCCCTCAAGGTTCAACCATTCAGCATTGCCGCGCCCTTCAGGTGGCGCATAACCGTTCAAGGCTTTTGCCGCCTCGATCACGCCAAGGCCGGAACAATTGGCCATGAGCAAAGCGGCGGCAACATTCTGCCCCCAATGCTCGCCCACTGCATCGACGGAGACGTCAACCGTCTCGCCAAGTACTTCCAGGGTAAACCGTGAGGACACACCGTCCGTCTCGTAATCCGTCACGAAGGCCTGACTGCCTTCAGTGCCGAATGTCAGGATTTTCGCATCTGGCGCATACTCTGCTGCCTTGTCGCGGAGGAATTCGTAGAAATTATCGCCGAGCGGCAGGATCGCATAGCCGCCGGACTGCAGGCCCGCAAAGATCGCAGACTTTTCCAGCGCAACCGCGTCCTCAGACCCCATGCCCTCCAGGTGGGCTGGTGCAATCTTGGTTATCAGCGCCGCATGCGGGCGAACCATTTCAGAGCGAGGCTCAATCTCGCCCGGCGTATTCATGCCAATCTCGAACACAGCGCGCGTCGTGTCCTGCGGCATACGCGCGAGCGTCAGCGGCACGCCCCAGTGATTATTGAAGGATTTGACGGACCAATGCGCAGGACCAAAAGCGCGGAAGATTTGCGCGAGCATTTCCTTCACACTGGTTTTGCCGACTGAGCCTGTAATCGCGCAGCAGAAAGCATCCGTGCGCGAACGAGCGGCCCGCCCCATGGCTTCGAGCGCTGTCAGCGTGTCATCGACCTGAAGCGCTGGCACATCCTCGATCGGGCGCGACACCAGACATGCACCTGCACCGGCTTCATAGGCGTTCGGCACAAAGTCATGACCGTCACGCACATCTTTCAGCGCCACGAACATGTCGCCCGGCTGGATGCTGCGCGTATCGATGGACAGACCGTAAATCGCCCAGCGACCAACGGCCCGGCCACCCGTTGCTTTGGCAGCCTCTTCGGAGGTCCAGAGTGGCTTTGTCATGCGGCGCTCTCCAGAGCCTGGGCGGCTGTATCCTGATCCGAGAAAGGCAGAACTTCAGCGCCAACAATCTGACCGGCCTCGTGCCCCTTACCTGCAATGAGTAGCGTATCGCCGGCTTTCAGCTGCGCGATACCAGACTGGATCGCCGCAGCACGATCAGCGATCTCAGTCGCTTCGGGGCACGCCGTCATGATGGACGAGCGGATAGACGCGGCGTCTTCGGTGCGCGGGTTATCATCTGTCACGATGACGACGTCGGCATGCTTTGCAGCGATCTCACCCATCATCGGGCGTTTGTATGGATCGCGATCACCACCGCATCCGAACACCAGAATGAGCCGACCGGCAGTGTGCGGACGCGCAGCGCGGAGGAGCACATCAAGGCCATCCGGCGTGTGCGCATAGTCAACGAAGACAGCGCCGCCGCCGGACTTTTCTCCGACCAGCTCGAGGCGACCTTTAACCGTCGTCAGCGTCGCCATAGCCTCGAACACCGCTTCCGGAGCGAGGCCAAGACCAATCGCGAGACCTGCCGCCGTCAGCGCATTGAGCGCCTGAAACTCACCAATCAGAGGCAGATGCACGTCATACGCATTGCCCTGATAAAGCACGTCCATCACCTGCCCTGTCGCACGCGGGCTAAGTTCGCGAATTTTCAGGTCGGCGCCGCGCCAGCCAACAGAGAACAGGTTCAGCCCTGCCTCACGCGCAGCCTCTTCGAACACAGGCGTTTCCGGGCTGTCAGCATTTACAACCGCGAGCGCACCGTCAGGCGCGAGCTCTGAAAACAAACGCAGCTTGGCAGAGCGGTAGTCATTGAAGTCCGCATGATAATCGAGATGGTCCTGTGTCAGGTTCGTAAACGCCACAGCAGCCAGCTTCACACCATCAAGGCGGTACTGAACGAGGCCGTGGGACGACGCCTCCATCGCGGCATGCGTAACGCCCTCACCCGCCAGTGTATCGAGTGTCTCGTGGATCATCACCGGATCAGGCGTCGTGTGGCCGAGATCGATATGACCATTCGGGCCAACCGCGCCGAGCGTGCCCATGCTGGCCGCTTTGTGGCCTGCATGCGCCCAGATCTGGCGAAGAAAATCGACCGTAGAGCTTTTGCCATTCGTGCCAGTCACGGCCACGATATTTTCAGGCTGGCGCGGATAGAATTTCGCGCTGGCATAAGCGAGCGCCTGACGCGGCTCTTCAGCGGTTACAAGCGCAGCATTACCTGTTTCCGCAGGCCCATCACAGAGAATAGCCGCAGCGCCCTTTTCGAGCGCCATCGGAATAAACTCGCGGCCGTCACGGGCAACACCTTTAAGAGCGGCAAAGACGAAGCCGTCCTCCACTTTGCGGGAATCGGCCGTCAGTCCTTTAACATCAGCGTCTGCTGAGACGTTCTGCCCCTCGAACAGATCTTTCAGCTTCACAGTGACCTCCTGTCTGCAATCATACGCACCGGCGGTCCAGACGGTCTGATGTCTTCAAAGTTCGGCATCACATCCAAAATCGGCGCGATGCGTTCAATCACATTTCCGACTGCCGGGGCAGACGCGAAAGCAGCAGAGATGGCCTGACCAGCCTCATTGGTCGGCTCATCCAGCACGATCAATACGACATAATTCGGGTCATCTGCGGGAAAGACAGCGGAGAATGATGTCACATTCCGGTCGTCATCATATCCACCAGCAGCAGGTTTTTCGGCCGTGCCGGTTTTACCCGCGACGCGGTAGCCAACGACATCAGCATTGCGGCCAGTGCCCTCTGTCACAGCCGTACGCATCATCTCGACAACGACCTGAGCCGTTGGCGCAGACATAACGCGGCGCGGCTCGCGAGGTTCGGACAGCGGGTCACCTTCCATCAGAATGGTTGGCGCAAGATATTCGCCATCATTAGCGAATGTCGCAAACGCCGAGGCAAACGACATCGGAGAGACAGCAATGCCATGTCCGAAACTTGCCGTCGCATACGTCACTTCAGACCAATAGTCTGGAAGAAGCGGCGCAGCCGAACCAAGTTCGACCGGAGAGGCCTCAAACAGGCCAAGTGACTCAAGGAAGCGTACCTGACGCTCAGGACCGATGCGACCCGCGACCTGAACCGTGCCGATATTGGAGGACTGAGCCAGAATAGTGGTCAGGTTAGCGCTATGCGCATTATGCAGCGGGTGATCGTCATGAATAGCGTCAGAGCCGATACGGATCGGATTGCGCACATCGAAGGTTTCGCGAAGCGTCACTTCGCCGAGATCGATGCCCGCCGCAATCGTGAACGGCTTGAACACAGACCCCAGCTCGTAAACACCGGAAGAAGCGCGGTTGAAGCGAGCAACATCATCAGCATCCTGCGGGCGGTTCGCGTCATACATCGGCCAGGACGCCATGGCGAGCACCTCACCCGTACGCGCGTCCAGCACGACGCCAGCGCCGCCTTCAGCGTTTGTGCGAACAGCCGCCGCGCTCAGCTCGACCTCGAGGCTGTACTGAATACCAACATCAATAGTCAGCTGGAGCGGCTCGTCAGTGCTGGTGAGGCGATCATTCAGCGCATACTCGATGCCTGAAATCCCGTTGCCGTCGACATCGGTGAAACCGAGAATATGCGAGGCGAGGCTGCGCTGCGGGTAGAAACGGCGCGTCTCCTCGCGAAAGCCCAGCGCCTCAAAGCCAAGATCAAACACAGCCTGACGCTGGTTTGGCGTGAGACCTCGTTTCAGCCAGACGAAACGCCGGTCCTCATCAGAGAGGCGCGCGAGAATGGTGTCGTAATCAAGGTCTGGCAGGATGGACACGAGACCGGATGCTACATCATGGGCATTCCAGATCGCACTCGGGTCAGCGTAAAGCGAGTAAACAGAAACGGACGTCGCAAGGCGCTCGCCATTGCGGTCAACAATCTCTGCGCGACGCGTGCTGACAGCATCGCGAGACGAGCTGGCAACGCGCGTAGTGGCGCTATCACTTCCAGCTAACGCAACAATTGCGCCCTGCAAGCCAACCGCGCAAAACGCAAAGCAAAGGCCCGCAGCCACAAGTCGGGCACGGAGCGGAGATGTGCGTTCAGCTTCGAACAGATTCTGGCTCATTCTTCGCTCTCCCAATCGGTGAGCGGACCGAAATACGCATCAGCAGTTTCGATATCGATCATCTGGCGGGATCGCGCAGGCCCCATGCCGAGGCGGCTGGACGCCAGCTCTGCAATACGCGCACGGCCTGTCAGCGTATCCATCTCCGCTTCAAGGAGCTCAATCTCACCTTCAAGCTGAGAGATTTCAGCATTCAGAGCGCGGATGCGATCATTGCTCTCGCCTGCGCCGGATTTTGCCTGAAACATCCCGACGGCCAGAAAGCCCATCACAACGATACCAGTCAGAAGCACATAACGGTTCATCGGCAGACCTCACTCAGAGACGGAAGATCAACGGACAGATCGGTTTCAGCATCCCAGACCGGCGATTCAGTGCGCACAGCGGAACGAAGGCGAGAAGAACGCGCACGCACATTCGATTCAATCTCGGCGACGTCTGGCGCAGTTACGCGGCGAACCTTTTCAAACGTCGCGGCTGGCCCCTCAAATTGCACGACCGGCATAAAGCGCGAGCCACCTTCGGTTTTGCCGGACCGCTCAGCCATGAATGCTTTGACCATACGGTCTTCAAGAGAGTGGAAGGTCACAACGACGAGACGACCGCCCGGCTTGAGCGCGCGTTCGGCAGCTTCTAGCGCATTCGCCAACTCGACCAGCTCTTCATTCACGAACATGCGGAGCGCCTGAAACGACTTTGTTGCAGGGTGGGTTTTCTTGCCACGACGACCGCCGACAGCCTTCTCGATGGCTTCCGCAAGTTGAAGCGTTGTCGTGAAGGCTTCGGCTTTGCGCGCCTCTACGATACGACGCGCAATGCGACGGGAGTCACGCTCCTCACCCAATTGGAAAATGATGTTAGCCAGAACAGCCTCTGGCGCAGAGTTCACCAGATCAGCCGCACTCGGTCCGCTCTGGCTCATTCGCATATCGAGCGGCCCATCGCGCATAAAGGAAAACCCGCGATCAGCCTCATCAAGCTGAAACGATGAGACACCCAGATCAACAACAACGCCATCGAGCTGCTCATGACCACAAGCGCGAGCAATCTCGTCGAGCTCGCCGAACCGGCCAGCCGCAAAACTGAAGCGATCAGGATAATCGGATTTGAGCGGTGCAGAGCGTGTTTCAGCATCCGGGTCACGATCCACGCCAATTACATGGCACGCAGCGCTTTCCAGAATGCGACGTGAGTAACCGCCCCCACCGAACGTGCCGTCGAGAAACACCTCGCCAGCCTTAGGCGCGAGGTGCTCAACAACGTGATCCAGCATGACAGGAATATGGCCCATTACGCGCCTCCCTGTCCGTCTTGGCCGAGGCTCTGATAGAACGGCACAGCCAGCGCATCAGGGTTCTGTGTCGCATGGGACGACATATCCTGACGATAGGAAGCAAAGCGCTCAGGATTCCAGATCTGGAAACGGTCCATCGCACCAACGAAGAGAAGCTCTTTCTCAATACCCGCCTCACGGAGCAGGTTTGCCGGAATATTCGCGCGCCCCGCCTGATCCATCGTGATTTCGCTGCCGTTGGAGAAAATCGCCATAACGTTCGCTCGGCGGTTCACATCATTCGGGTGCAGGTTGGAGAAGATTTTACGGTAGCTCTGCATCAGATCCATGCCGCCGCCCTCAAGACAGCCGCCACCTTCAGCGATCGGATACAGGAAGAAACGGGATGCCCCTTCGAGAGCCGTGCGGAAGCTGCTCGGAACGAGAACCCGTCCGCGCCCATCAATGCTTCCTTCAACGGTCGATAAGAACATGACCAACCCACAGCCAACTACCTCACCCATTTTGGGGTGTTTTGGTTTAAAATTGGGATAACATGCGCAGAAGTGGGCAACAATGGGCGAGATAGGGTTTGTTAACACAATCCACACCCAGAATCCGAACAAATTCAGAACTTATAGGAACATAGGAAGAATATCGTCGCTTGACGGCAGCACCCCACTTACCACTGAAATCAATATCTTGTGCCACCCCATGATCGCCCAACAATATCGTGTGCCAGACACACGGCAGAGACACTTATCCCCAGATGGTTAAACAGGAAGCGTAAATTTTTTGCAGTGAGAATGAGGAAATTGGGCAGCCATGGGCACACAAATGCCAAATCAGCGAACATTTGCCCGCTCGCGCCCAGTTTTACCCATGAGAGAAAAGGATCAGATGGCCTGTAAGCCGGGTTCTGTTCACCACGTAAACGCGGATTGGCGACCATTCCTCTGCGATGATGATTGCTCATCACCTGACGCGACCGACCCGGAAAGCGACGCGAAGACACGCCATCATGCTTTCCCTATTTGGTCTTGCTCCAGGCGGGGTTTACCTTGCCAGTCCTGTTGCCAGAACCGCGGTGCGCTCTTACCGCACCCTTTCACCCTTACCCCGACGTATCGGGGCGGTTTGCTTTCTGTGGCACTTTCCCTCGGCTCACGCCGGGCGGGAGTTACCCGCCGCCCTGTCCTCATGGAGCCCGGACTTTCCTCCAGCATGCAAGCACGCCAGCGGCCGCCCGGCCATCTGATCCGGCGTGGCTTGTAAATCAGCTGAGCGGATTTGGCCAGTAGGCGGGAACCGAGATCGTGATTGAGAGTTACTTGCACATTCGGGCAATGACATTACCTGTGGATTCCATGACGATTGAAAAAGAAAAGATCACAGACATAGCGAACCGTTGCGCCAGCGTTCGAACGCTGATGACAGCACGCTCAATCACGCGGCTTTACGATCAGGCGCTTAAGAATGCCGGGATCACAGGAACGCAGTTTTCCCTTTTGGTTGCGATCGGCTCTCACAATTTCAATTCGATTTCCGAACTTGGTGACGCGCTGAACATCGAGAAATCAACGCTCTCCCGCAATCTCAAACCGCTCATCGATGCTGGTTTGATCGAACGGGAGAAAGCAAATGTCAGCCGCGCTATCACTCACCGTCTCACGGCAGCAGGTCAGCAAAAGCTAGAGACCGCCTTCCCGCTATGGCAGGCCGCACAAGCACGTGTGGAAGAAGAACTCAGTCAGGACGACCTGCAGGCAGGTTACCGCTTTATGGCCCGCTTGCGCCAGGCGGCCGATAACTGATCGCTCAGGCTGTCAGCTGATCGACTGACGCAAAGAATCCAGCCGCACCCAGTGCCATGACAATCGCGAACACGGTCGTCGCAGGCTTATCCTTGCGCATGAGGAACCACAGTGTGACGGCCAGCATCAGGTTCGACAGGACGACAAACCACAGGAAGATATCTGTGGCGAAGATCATGGACAGATCGACATTCTCGCCGATGGCGATACGCGCCAGAAGCGGAAGACCGACAGCAAGGTCGATCGAGATGACGAGGCCGATAAAGGCTTTGCCAAGATCACCGAAAGTATCGAGAATCGCAGCGCCAATCGTGACGACTTTATGTGTCAGGGCAAAGGCATACTCGCGACCCGCAATGAGACCGAGGAAGACCCAGGTTGTGCTCATTGGCAGGTCATTAAGCTCTTTGAAGAAGAACAGAAGTGACGCGTAAAGGAAGTCGACAATCGTTGCCGAGCGAATATCGGTGACGTTGGACTTGGTGTTGAGAATGCGCTGTACAGGACCACCACGGTTAGCAAATGTGTATGCCAGCAGAAGCGCGATCGCGCCCATAGCGAGGAAGCCTTGAATCGCCGTCAGCTCGCGTGGCAGGAAGACGAAAATGTTCGCGAAATCCTGAATCAGCCAGACTGCCCATAAATAGCCTGTTGTCACCCATTGCAGGACCACCCAATACATGGACCGCGAGTGCTTGAAGCAAAACGCCAGCGCGACCGCTTCTGCAAAGAAAGACAGCCCCACACCGACCAGCACAGATTGCATGTCGCTTGTGGTACCGAACACATAGTATTGTGACAGGAAGAACGCCGTACCGACTCCCGCGATGATGCCGTACGGAATAAACGCATCAACCGGATTATGCTCGAACCAACGCTCCAGCGTGCGCGCAATAATCAGGTAAACCACGCCGCCTGTAACAAAGGCCAGCGCATAGCCGAAAAGCGACTTTTCAATCATGGAACCAAGGCCGCCAATCGAGGCAAAAATGGTGAGAACCATGAATGATGTCGAAACCGGAATACCGAGACGGGTAATAACCAAGAGCACGAGTGGCGGCAGCACATGATACCACTGCACTTCAATCGGAGGATACTTACTCTCATTCGAGAGACGCCCGTAGGACGGGTCACCGCCGTTCACGACCCAGCCATAGGCGAACGTCACCACCAGCACGGTGACTGCAAATCCGAATAGAACCGTCCAGTGCAGGCGTTTATTGGAATTGATGAAAGTACCAAGAGTCTGAAGCGCGTCGTTTCCGACGACGGCATATGCCGCAAACAGGAAGCCGATTGCGGCAAATATCTCAATTCCGAAAAAGCTCATGTTACTTCCCGATGGCGTCTGGACTCTACGTAGCCCTTCGCTACCCGAACTGTATGAAACTTTTTAGACAAGCAACCCCGCAAAACAGAATAAGCGCGACAAATTTTTGTCATCAGCGGCCGAAAACCCTGAAAATTCCGTCTCCTCGCAATGACAGCGTGTAACATTTTCACGACAGGTCTTCCGATCAACGACAGATCGTCAATCTCACCCGATCTTGGAACTTCATCACAAGGGTCACGTTAGTTCGGCACAACAACGGAGATCTGACCATGAAAAAGCACATGATGTATATCATCCCCGCGCTCGCACTTGGTGCAGCAGCCTGCACAAGCACGGGCGAAACAGAACGCAACGCACTTGGCGGCGCGGCAATTGGCGCAGCAGCTGGCGCCATCATCGGTAATAACACTGGCGACGGTGATGCAGCGACAGGCGCAGCAGTTGGTGCAGCAGTTGGCGGCGCGGCAGGCGCAGCACGTGGTTGCACAAACGCTGAAGACTGCGACATGCCCGGCGTAGACGACCAGGCTGACGAGCGTGACTATGACAATGATGGCGTTGCTGACGTAAGCGACCGCTACCCAACAGACCCTTCACGCTGGTAGGATAGATTTGCCACTCTGTACCCGGTACAGGGTGGCACTTTCAAATACATGACAGACACACTCTCGCATGGCGTTAGTCCGAAGCCTGATAATTCGGATCACCAAACCCCTGAAGCCCGCTCTGAACAGAAAATCAGAGGTCGGGCTATTGTTACATATGGGCGAAGCCTCATGTCCCTCGTCATCGCGCGCTCACTAAGCGAACGCGGGATTGAGGTGATCGGATGTGACGATGTCGACCTTACTGTGCTTTCATTCTCCAAACACACCAAAGACTCGTTCACCCATCCCCATTTCGAGCGTGAGCCGGAAGCTGCTCTCAATGCTTTTGAAGAAGCTATCCGCAAATACGCGCCGGAAGACGACCGACCATATGTGCTCATCCCAGGCTTCAGGGACGCCAAGTTATTCTCCCGCAATCGCGACCGGTTCGAGCCGCTTATCAAAATAGCGGCACCGCCGGCCGAGTGTATCGACCTCATCCACCCGAAAGACAATTTCGCAGAGTTCGCGACAGATAACGCGCTTCAGGCCCCTGAAACACGCATACTGACGCCGGATGAATTCCGTGATCTGAGCATTGAGGAGATGAGTCTTCCACGCATCGTGAAGCCTGTGGATGGCGTGGGCGGTCGAGGCGTAAGCCTTCTGAAAGATGAAAGTGATGTCAGCCATTACCGCGACGAACTGAAAGGCAAGCAGAACCTGCTTCTTCAGGAAGCCATTGATGGTGAGGACTATTGCGTCGCTATCGCCGCACGTCGCGGCGATCTGATTGCCATTTCAGCCTATAAGAATATCAAGCAGTTCCCTGTAGAATCCGGAGCTGGCGCGATCCGCGAGACCGTATCCGCAGAACCGTTTGAAGAGACCGCACGTAAGCTCGTCGCGGCCTCTGGCTGGCACGGCGTTGCAGAGGTCGATTTCCGCTGGGATGAAAACTCTGGCCAGCCTGCAAAACTGATCGAAATCAATCCACGCTTCTGGGCGGGCCTGTTCCACTCAACCGAGTCCGGCATTGATTATCCGTGGCTGGCCTTTGCCATTGCGGCAGGCCTCCCACTGAAAGACGAACAGCTGGAAGACGACCATGTTGGTTTCCGCTCGCGCACACCCGCAGCATGGATCCTGTCTGTCGCGCAGGAGATTGCAGGTTCTGACGAGCATATGGAGAGCGCGTCTTCAGCCTGGAAATCATTGAAGGCCGACGCCTCGAAGGGCGATGTCCTTCAGGCATTGCGCCATTTCCCTGAAGCGCTTTCCCAGTCAGCACTTAGCGCCGGCACGATCAAAAAGCTGCGGGCCGAACTGAAACGCCATGAAGAGCTGCCCTCAGAATTTACCGCGGACCACGATCCGGCAACCGGTCTCGGCATACTGTTCGCGCTTAGCTCGCTCGTACGGCATGGCGAACTCCCGCCTGAGCTGAAGTTCGATGCAGACGAACCGGAAGAGCCAACAGTACACGAAGATAATGAGAATGTACGTCCGGTGATCGGCATTACACGTCCCGACAAGGGCGACTTCTTTGCTTTCCAGGCCATGAAGCTTGCCGTCTGGATGGCCGGCGGGCGACCTGTCGCCATCACATCATCGGCGCCGCGTGATCCTCACTCAATCGACGGTCTGCTCTTCGGCGGCGGGTCTGATGTCTACCCGGATCGCTATCAGGGTAAGCCGAAGGAGCATGTCCGATACGATCTTGCGCGTGACGAGATGGAAGCCTCCTGGGCACAAGCTGCATTCGAGCACGGGATCCCCATGCTGGGTGTCTGCCGCGGCATGCAGATGATGAATGTGTATGCGGGCGGCACGCTGCATCCTGACCTCAGTGCGTATGACAAGGAATACCCGACGGACTTCCTGCAGCGGGTCTTTTATCGCAAACCCGTTGAGGTGCGCACCTCGTCTAAGCTGTACCAGATGGTGGAGCGAGATGAGCTGTGCGTGAACTCGATCCATACTCAGGCAATCGATGATCTTGGCAAAGGCTTCCATGCCACTGCTCTGGAACCGAACGGACTGGTACAGGGCATTGAGCACGCAGACCATGAGTTCGCCGTGGGCATACAGTTCCACCCCGAGTTTTTACTCTACCGCCGCTTTGCGCGCGATATTTTCAGGGCGTTTGTGAATGCTGCTGGCGCCTTTGCGGAAAAGCGAAACTCTGAAGTGGCCACATCCTGAACCAACAAAAAAGCCTCGCAATTTGCGAGGCTTTTCTTTTGAGGCTGAAAGCTGTTTTAGAGGCTGTCGGCGAGAGCTCCGACGTCACCGCCATTTGCATCCAGCGTTGCCTGGAACTGAGCGCGCTGCTCAATGACAAGCCAGAGACCTTCGAACTCGACGTCGATAATCTGCCAGTCGCCGTCAAAGGACTTTACGCGCCAGCTGACAGGAAGCTGTTCGCCGTCAGCGTTTGTGACAGATGTTTCGACAACCACATCACCGGCTTCGCGTTCAACCGTATCTACGATCTCGAAGCTACCGCCGGCGAAGTTTCCCAGATGCGTTTGCAGCTGGTCTGCGAGATAGGCGCGAAAAGCCGTGTTATAGCTCTCCAGCTCTGCGTCGCTTGCCGTGCGAACATAACGTCCAAGCGCAAACCGGCTTACCGCATCCACATTCACATTGGACAGCAGATCGCTGGCTTCGTTTTCAGACAAAGTATTGTCGGCGAGGTGTGTCATCGCACTGGATGACACGGAGTCGATTACCGCTTCCGGTGTAGACTGGATGCGCGCCTCGGCGCTGAACGACAGGCCTGCTGCGAGCGCGCAGGCAATAAAGCTGGTTCTGATCATGATTTACGCCTCTTCGCCATCGCGGACATCTTCAACAAAGTCCTCAGTGGCTTCGCCGATATTGTCAGCCGCTTCAGCTGTTGCATCTGCGGCGTCCGCAAGAACTGCATCCATCTCTGCGCCAGCGCCCTCCATAGAGCCGTGCTGAATGTAGAAGAAGCCCATGGCTCCGACGAAAAGTACACCTGCCACAACGAGCAGGGAAACAAGTGGGTTTCGCATTATCAGATCTCCTGAATTCTATGGAAACTAAACGTTAACCGGCCACATAAGTTCCCCCATTTGCGTGTGAACGAGAACCAATCAACCATTTGTTTTAAAACAAAAAAAGCCACCCGAGGCGGGTGGCTTTTATCAATTGAGATGGCGCTGTCTGTCAGAGCAGTCCGAACATCAGGCGCTGGGCTTGCTTTGTCGCATTAGAAGGATCATTGGCAACTGAGTAGCCTGCAATTGCGGCTATGCTGACCGAAGTGAGCGGCCGTTTGTCTACGATCGATTTTAATGTATCGAACGGCAGATCTGCGAGCGCATCGGCTGCAGCATCCTCCAGCTCCTGGAACTCTTCATCAATATCCTGGAACGGCTCCGCAAAATACGCGATGCCAAGCCCGGCACCGAGCAGTAACAGAGCGCCGATTGCCAGGATGGCGAAACCCCATCCCATGACGCTGGCCAGAAATACGGCCAAGGCACCTGATACGAACAGAATGCCGGCGAAGCCCATAAGGACTCCGCCTGCGCCAGCTATAATTCTGAGCTTGGCATTTTCCATGTGATTAGCGACGCGTCAGCATTGCAAACAGGACGCCGACACCTGCGGCGATACCTACAGCTGCCAGTGGCTTTTCACGGATGCGGTCTGAGACAGCATTTCCATAGCCTTCGATCTTGTCTTTTGCTTCACCTGCGAGTTCGCGTGTCTGTTCCGGAACTTCACCAGCTTTAGCGCTAGCGAATTGGCCGACGTGAGACATCAGTGAGCTGACATTGTCTTTCAGCGAGTCGAAGTCCTTGCGCAGGTTTTCAACGTCGTCTTTGACTTCTGTTTCAGCTTCGGGTGCGGGATTTGATACAGTGTGCAGTGTCATGTGTGTCTCCTTCATTGCCTATACAAAACCAACGAAGGGGAGCGGTCGAAGTTCCGATTTTTTCGGCTTTTTCTCAGAGAAATCCCGCGACCGATCCGATTATAACGATGCCGCCCAGGACAATCGAAATCAGCGTCAGGATTCCATCTTTCGCCATGAGCGCGAGCCCCAAGAGAACCAGTGCACCTGCCGGAATAGCAACCGCGAAAGGCACGAGTTCGAGCGGGATCATCAGAAGCGCAAGCGCGATAGACAGCGCCGCGATAAGGTATTCTGAAACATTCCCGACCGCCCATTTCAAACGCGGCTTCACCCAGCTGTCTACAAACTCGGTTGCAGGCTCGGCTTTGTCGCGAAACTTACCGACCTGATCTTCAGAAATTTCGATAGAGTGCAAGAATTCGGGCGTCCACGGATGGGACCGGCCGATGAGAATCTGCCCTGCCCACAAAATCACCATACCAGCCAGCACAACCGGAATGCCGGGCACCGCGCCAAGCGGCGACATGGAAAGTATGCCGAGAAGAACGAGGACCGGCCCGAACGATCTTGCCTGAAAAGACTCGAGCAGTGATTTGACGTCGACCTTGCCCTCATCTTCTGCGAGGCCTTCAATATCATCAAGAATATCATGTAGTGGTGCGCTAGACATGCTTGCTTTAACGCACGGACATCGCGCCGGTTCCGGCCATGTCAGCGACAAAGAAAAACCCGCCCGGAAGTCCGGACGGGTTCGCCTCTCTCAGAGAGAAAGCAACGCTTACGCAGCTGCTTCCGCTTTGTTCGGGTGGAAGAACAGCGCCTGAGCGATTGCCGCTTTAACTGTAGATTCCTGGAATGGTTTGGAGATCAGATATGTCGGCTCAGGGCGTTCACCTGTCAGCAGGCGCTCCGGGAATGCCGTGATGAAGATAATTGGCACATCGAAGTCCTGAAGGATGTCGTGCGCCGCATCAATACCTGAAGAATTATCAGCCAGCTGAATATCGCAAAGCACCAGCCCAGGCGGGTTCTTGCGCGCCATTTCAACAGCTTCCTTATGTGTTGTCGCGTTACCGGTGACGCCATGACCCAGATCGGTCACAAGGCTTTCCAGATCCGCTGCAATCACAGGCTCATCTTCAATGATGAGAACCTGAGTGCGAAGTTCGCTTTCAATCTCTGTCTGCGCTTCTGCAAGGTAGGACGCTACCTGTTCTGCAGACGCGTTGAGAATTTCAGCAACTTCAGAAGTCGTGAAGCCTTCAAGTGAAGACAGCAGGAAAGCCTGCCGATGGATCGGCGCAAGCGCCTGCAGACGGAAGTCTGCGACCTGATCACCGCCGCCAAACTTATCTTCAAGCTGCGCACCCGTCTGAGACCAGATCAGGTGGAAATATTTATATAGAGCGAGGCGCGGCGAAGCGCCTTTGTCAAAACCGTCCGTATCACTCGCGAGCGCTGCCAGTGATGCTTTAATATAAGCATCGCCGCTGCTCTGCGATCCGGTAAGCGCACGCGCATACCGGCGGAGAAATGGGAGGTGAGGACCAAGTTGAGTTACGAATGACATTTATACCCTCCAAACGTCCTGCATTAATTCCTCAGAAAGAAGTTGGTTCCGAAAAAAAATAATAAATGTCATTTTTTTGGAACCAATGGCCAGAACGGGCATTCCCTTCTTGTAATTCGCGCACCGCTCTTTGTGGCGGCGCACCTTACGGGAAACATTATATAGGTATGATTATGGAAAAATCCCGGGAAGATTCAGTCGCTCAACGGGCAAGACAGCGTAGACTTGGTCTGCAGCTGCGCCAGCTCTATGACGAAGTGATTTCTGAAGAAATCCCCGATGATTTTCTGCGCCTTCTCGAAGAAGCAGACAAATCATCTGAGGCCACTTCTGGCCGGGCTGGTGGCGCTAATGCCTCTTCATCTCAGCCAGAGAAGTGAGCATTATTGTGGACGATAACAATTTCAAACGCGAATTGAGTGAACTCATTCCGCACCTCCGCGCTTTTGCGAGAAACCTGTGCTCTGATGCTACGCAAGCAGACGATCTGGCGCAGGAAACCCTGATGCGCGCCTGGAAGGCCAGAGAGTCCTACCAAGAAGGTACAAATCTCAAAGCGTGGTGCTTCACCATTCTGCGGAACACATTCTATTCAGAGAAACGCAGAAGCTGGCGTCGCCAGCCTTTAGACCCTGAAGTTGCAGAGGCCACACTGGTATCTAACGATAATCCGGCGGATTCAATGGAGCTGCTCGCTCTGCGTAATGCGCTCAACGAACTACCGGATGACCAACGGGAAGCACTGATCCTTGTTGGCGCAGGCGGTCTGCCTTACGAAGAAGTCGCGGAAATTTGTGGCTGTGCGGTCGGCACAATCAAAAGCCGCGTAAACCGTGCACGCACTGCGCTGGCAGTGATCATGGAATCCAATTCCGTAGGCTTCAATTCAGACTCCTCAATGTCAGCCAGCGAAGCGTTCGATGACCTCATCGCTCAGGCAGACAGTCTGTCAGGTTCTACACCAGCGTGACCGAAGAACGCGAAAAGCCACGGACAGCCAAGAGTTCTCTCCGGCTGAGGCTTCTTGCTACGCTTGCGGTCGCACTCACACCCATTTTTTTGCTCAGCGGGATTCAAGCCTGGATCAACGCTGAGCAAAGCCTTGACCAGCGGCGCCTGGAACTCATTGATGCGGCAGACGACGCAATCGATGATCTCGCTCAAACTCTCGCGACCGCCGAAAGCTATCTCCAATTCTTTGAACCGGAAATTCTTGAGGGCGGATGCAGCGAGGTCTTCGAACGCTTAAGCACCGTTATCCCATCACTAAACAACGTTGTCCGTTTTGATATTGATGGCATTTCCGAATGCACCGCCATCGGCGAACCCGGTTTCCCGATTACTCGGCCGGCGGCCTTCGAACGCCTTAGGCTGGGCGCGGAAATTGTTCGAACGGACGCTTTTGAAGGCCCGGTCAGCCATACCCAACTTTTTGCGATCCACTCACGCGTCGAGACCGCATTTGGTGCTTTTGACGGATCTGTCAGCTTTGGCATCAATGCTGAACGACTTGCCGAATTCCTGCATAACAGAGTTCGCGGCGACAATATCGATATCGCGATTGCGTCAACTGACGGCCGTGTTTTCGGTAGCTCCGTGATCTCCCAGTTCGAGCCGGACTGGCTCAACGAACTTGAGACAAATGAGGGCAACGCCCTGTTCCCAGACGTTCAAATTGGTGACGCACGACACGACGTCGTGATCGAACGTATTGGCCAGGGCGGCGTCTATGTACTGCTTACCCGCCCTTCACCTGGTTTGTTCAGCGAATTCGCTATTGCACCCGCTTCGGCAATCGGATTGCCGTTCCTGGCATTCCTGCTCGTGCTTGCGGCCGTCTGGGTTGCAGTGGACCGGCTCGTGCTCAAATGGCTCGCACGCCTGAAGCGGATTGCCTTCATTTATGGTGCTGGTCGCTACAAAATTCGTGCGGGCGAAAGCTTTAGCAGCGCACCGGAAGAAATTCTCGAACTCGCTCTTACTCTCGACCAAATGGCTGAAAAAATCGAAAGCCGGGATGGCTCTCTTCGTGAAGCGCTCGGCAAGCGCGATGCCGCAGTTCGTGAAATCCATCACCGCGTGAAGAACAATCTTCAGATCGTCACAAGCTTCCTCAATCTGCAAAGCCGCCAGGTATCAGACCAAGGTGCCAAATCAGCTCTGGCATCAGCCCGTCACCGGATTGATGCCCTGTCGATTGTGCACCAGACGCTTTATCAGCACGAACGGCTGGAAGCTGTGTCACTGAAACCGTTCCTGAGCGGACTGCTCGAACACCTGTCTGAAGCGCTTGGCTTTGAAGATCTCGGTTTCGAAGCAAGCTGGGACTTGCAGGATGCAGACCGCGATGCCGATGATGCAATCCCGTTAGCGCTGTTCGCACTTGAAGCCGTGACCAACGCCATCAAACACGGACCGGCCTATGGCGGTAAAATTCACATCGAGATGACGCGTGATGCTGAAGCTCGCATGCTGAATTTGAAAATCACGAATACCGAGCGCCCCGCAGGAGAAGACGAAGACGAGGCCAGCTCCACAGGCCTTGGCAGTAAGCTCATGACAGCGTTTTCCCGTCAGCTTCGAGGCGAGCTATCCAGCGGTCCGGACGGTGATGGCTATTACGTCGTCCAGCTCGACATTCCGGAACCAACCGAAGCCAAGAAACCGTTCTCTGCGGTTTAAGTCTCAAACACACGAAATCAGACAAAAGAAAAACCCCGATAGCATGTCGCCGTCGGGGTTATCTTTTGCGTTTGAAGCGATGAAAAAAGCTTAGTCTGTTGCTTCTTCCATCTCGTCAGTTGTCTCTTCAACTGCGTTATCAAGGTTTTCACCAGCTTCTTCGAGCGGGCCGTCATTTGAGTCGCATGCGGCAATAGTTGTAAGCGCAAGACCGGCGACCAGAAGTGGGCGTAAAAGCATGATATGTCTCCTCTTAAGTTGCACCTGATCAACGTGGAGGGGGCTCATTGGTTCCCTGCTTCAGAGCGTAAATGTTCCTAATTTGCGCGGTACAAATCGCGTTCCCTCATACGCATGCGCAATTACCTGCACCTGCCCATTATTCAGCTGGATTTCATTAAAGCTCGGAGGCCATTCACGAAGCCTGTCAGAAAGAGTGCCAGCGCCAATCGCAAGATATTGCCCGCCCTCCTCGCGCCAGTTCTGGACGGCCGGTTGGTGCACATGCCCAGTGAACAACATGCGTACGTTACTTTTCGCGATCGCCTGGCTGGCGCGCGCGCCGCGCTTTGTGCGTGTCGTGAGCGGCGCCCCTGGAACCGGGCGAAATGGGTGGTGGCAGACAAGCGCCTTCAGTTCAGGCGTGTCGCCGAGCGCATCCTGAAGATCATCGAGATTGACCGAGCCTTCAGCCCAGTTCCTGCGCACCTGCCAGCCACGCGCGGTATTCAGCCCGACGATTTTCAAGTCGGGAAATTTGAGCGTCTGCATATCCTCGCCGAACAGTTCACAGAACCGTTTAAAGGGCTCATGAGCCCGCGCATACAAATTCAGCATCGGGGTGTCGTGATTACCAGGAACTACGATTTGCGGCAGCGAAATTTGAGACAGCCAGTCACGTGCAGCCTCAAACTCACTCGTCTTGCCGCGCTGGGTCAGATCACCCGCGACAATGAGAGCATCCGCCTGAAGTGAATTGATTGCAGAGATGGCCGCTGTGATAGCGGGCTTGCACTCCCTGCCGAAGTGAAGGTCGGCGACCTGTATCAGCTTCATCATTAGCTTCGAGCACTCCAGACCGTCGCAGCCTCCGAACAAAAAGCGATAGAAAAAGGCGATTTCAGTTCGCGCGGTTCGCCATCCAGTGTCACTGAAACCGGCTTGTCGTCTTTGGTCGCAATGTCGACTTCACGGACAGTGCGATGCTCGACGCCATTAGCCGTCTTCCAGTTTCCGATCAGGCTTTCGACACTCATCTCGACGAGTTGAGCCAGATTATCAGGATCAATGCTCGCTACATCGAGACCGGGCGTATTATCTTCCGGAACAAATATTCCGAGGGCTGTCGCATCCCAGTTTTCATCTTCACCCTGCACTTCGAGGCGGGTTTTGAGATTGAGCACGTCATTCCCGACAAGTGTTTCAACGGCGGATCCAACCGCTCCTGTACGCAGGTGTTCACGAGAGTGGGCAAGACGCGTCAGACGACCGATGAGTACGCCCACATAACACATCTGATCTCCGATCTGCATGCCCGCGAGAGGCTTGGTCTGTCGGCTCTCCAGAGCATTACTCAAGCAGTCACGCCATTCGCAGTCATTGCCATGAATATGTTTCGGCAGAAGGTTCATGGTTCCGCCTGGCAGCGGCAATACGGGAATGTCTGCCCGGCACGCATGCGAGAGGACAAATGAGATCGTACCATCTCCGCCCCATACGATGATGCCATCGCATCCCGTCAAATCCTGCTGATCCCATACATCTTCAAGGTCAGCGCCCTCGACAGAATACATATCGAACTCATGCCCGAGACCGGTAAGTTCCTCGGAGATCAGTACATCTCCATTATCTGGAACCGAACCTGAGCGCGTATTTACAATAACCGAGAACTTCATGGATGTGAGATTCCGAATGACCGGACAATTCTCCCTTTAAAACAAACGTGTACGCCCGCAATAACGCCGCAGCTTCAGGAAAGTTCCAATAATAAAAATCGGAACCGATGCCCTTTCCGGCGGTTGTTTTCGGCATAGGCGCAGTCACCGCGTCGCAACACTAAGGAGACACATCATGCTCGGTTGGGCACTTGGATTTTTCATTCTGGCGATTATCGCCGCTGCATTCGGTTTTGGTGGTATTGCGGGCGCTTCCGCAGGTATCGCACAACTTCTCTTCTTCGTATTCCTCGCGCTTCTCGTGATTACATTTGTTGCCCGCGCGGTCCGGGGTCGAAGCGTACTATAGAGTACGCAAACCAGACGCACTTTAATTGAGGCTCCTTTTCGGAGCCTCTTTTACAAAGCAAAGGGAACACATCATGTCAGACATTCAATCTTCAAATTCGAGTTCAGACCTTCTTCTGATCATTATCGCCATCCTGCTTCCGCCTGTCGGCGTTGCACTCGCCCGCGGTATCGGTGGCGCATTCGTTCTGAACCTTATCCTCACCATTCTCGGTTACATTCCCGGCATCATTCATGCCGTCTGGGTCATCGCCCGGCGATAAACACCAGACCGATCCAACAAGCGCGCTCCGGCGCGCTTTTTGCGTTGTAAGACCGGTTCAGCTATAGGCGTCGAAAAACCTTTGCGCATGACCGACCGGACCTTCTTGAAAACATGCTGACACGCGACACCTATCGTTTCTCGGTTGCCCCGATGATGGACTGGACCGACCGGCATTGCCGCGCCTTCCACCGCGAATTGTCAGCCTGCGCCCTGCTCTATTCTGAAATGGTCACCGCCGATGCCGTTATTCATGGCGAGCGCGAGCGACTGATCGGCTATTCCGATGTTGAACATCCACTGGCGCTGCAGCTTGGCGGCAACGAACCGGCCAAGCTCGCTGAAGCTTCGAAAATTGCAGAAGATTTCGGCTATGACGAAGTCAATCTGAACTGCGGCTGCCCGTCTGATCGGGTCCAGTCCGGAGCCTTTGGCGCCTGCCTGATGCGTGAACCACAGCTGGTGGCCGACTGTCTGGCCGCCATGCAGGACGCCGTCAAAATCCCAGTCACAGTCAAACACCGGATTGGCGTTGATGAGGACGAACCGCGCGAGCGCCTGTTCGGGTTTGTCCAGACAGTATCGAAAAACGCGCCCTGCACTGTATTTCATGTTCACGCCCGTAAAGCCTGGCTGAAAGGCCTCTCTCCGAAAGAGAACCGCGAAATTCCGCCACTGGATTACGACCTCGTCCATGAGCTGAAGACGGCTTATCCCGATCTCCTGATTACTCTGAATGGCGGCCTGAAAACTGTAGAACAAAGCCTGCCCCACCTTGATCATCTTGATGGGGTGATGCTTGGCCGCGCAGCCTATTATGATCCGACCATTCTTTTGCAGGTCGACAGCGCAATCTATGGCGCACCCGCCCGACATGACGACATGCTGGATGCACTGAAAGCCTATCGTGCTTACATCGTCTCCGAGCTTGCGAAGACCACACCGCTGCACGCCATTACGCGTCACATCCTCGGCGCATTCAATGGCCGCCCAGGCGCGCGTCTCTGGCGTCGTCACCTCTCCGAGAATGCTCCGCGACGCGAAGCGGACATTCAGGTCTTCGACGAAGCCCTCGCTATCGTGGAAGAACAGAGAGCCCGCGCAGAAGCCGCGCAAGAGGCACGATCGGCCTGATCCACACCAGACGAGCTCTCCGAAGCTTGATCAACTCTAAGCTTGCCTAAGCCTGCGCGCGCTGCAAATAGAGCGCATGATTGAAGCGCTTACTCCTTTTCTGCCAATGCTGGCAGCCCTTGTCGCGGCCGGTGCGTTTGCAGGCCTAATTGCCGGTCTGTTCGGAATTGGTGGCGGCGTTGTAATCGTCCCGACGCTCGCCTTCGTCTTCACCCAGCTCGGCTATGAAAGCGTCGCCATGCACGCCGCAATCGGCTGTTCGCTTGCGACCATTGTTGCGACGTCCATCCGCTCGGCCATGTCTCACCACAAGCGCGGCGCCGTCGATATGGATGTCGTCAAAGGCTGGGTGCCTTGGATCATGGTTGGCGCGGTCGCCGGTGCCGCCATTGCGGGTTATTTGCCGGGCCCTGCCCTGCGCGGCATTTTCGGCGCGATCCTGCTTCTGGTCTCGCTGCAGTTTATTCTAGGTCGTCCGGACTGGAAGCTGAGAGACAGCCTGCCAACGGGTATTGGCCGTTTTTCAATCGCCAGCGGCCTCGGCGCGCTGTCAGGCATTATGGGCATTGGCGGCGGTGTGTTCGGCGTCACCCTGATGACGTTGTGTGGCCATTCAGTTCACCGTGCTGTCGGCACAGCGGCGGCCTTCGGTGCCGCAATTGGTCTGCCAGCCGCTATTGGCTACGGCTTCACCGGTTTCGGCGTAGACGGCCGACCACCCCTCTCAATCGGATATCTGAATATCCCGGCTATTTTGGTGATCGCGTTGATGACAACCAGCCTTGCGCCAGTAGGTGCCATGCTCGCGCACAAACTCAACGCGAAGACACTCCGCCGCGTGTTCGGATGCGTCATGATCCTCGTTGCGCTGAATATGGTGCGGATCGCGTTCGGCTTTTAACGGCAGACTACTCGCGGATAATCATCGAGCTGGAACGCACTTCATAGCTGTGGAGCTTGCCCATGAAGCTCATGCCGAGCAGTGACTGCTGAAGATCTGATTCCAGTACCAGCGCTTCCACGTCTTCAACTTCGACATTGCCGACCCGGATTTCGTCGAGCAGCACGAATGCGCCTCGCGTGCCACCGCCAGCCGTGCGGACTTCATACTGATAATCCAGCTCGTCCAGATCTACACCGATGCGACGCGCATCATTCCGCGTCAACGCGACCATGCTGGCACCGGTATCAACCATAAAGCGGACGCGGGTACCGTTGATATTCGTATCTGCCCAGAAGTGATTGTCATCGCCCTTGCGTAGCACTGCCGCATTCGGGCCAGGCGCCTCGGGACGGAAAGACGCGCGGCGCTCTTCTTCTGCAGCTTCAGCCACAGCAGCGCTTTCACTCGCTTCGATCTGGTTGTTTGCGCGTATCGCAACCGCAACGCTAACGCAGACAACGATGAAGACGGGGATCGCAACTTTCATCATGATTTCAGAGTGTCCTTACCCGAGTTTGCCCATTTCGCGCAGTGTTTCCAAACGCGCTTCAGACTCATCTATAACGGCATCTCGTTGCTGATCGGTATATTTCGTCCATTGACTTATCTCTTTCAGAGTCCGGGCGCAGCCAAGACACCAGCCTGTCGGACCATCAATGACGCAAACTTTGATGCACGGGGATTTTACTGGAGTGACACTCATGCGGGCAGTTTTCGCCTATGGCGCGTTTTCCCGCAAGTATGTTTCAGCTCGTAACAGGAATGTCACAGACTATATTTAAGGCCGGACCAGCCGATGCAACCGTTGCATTCGCAGTCACATCCTCCATAACGGCACCAAACAGACCAGAAGTGTATCAATGACCGGCGATATTCCTACACCACTCGAAGACGTTCGTGACCTTGTTCTGAACCATCCCGTTGTAGACCTGCCTAAGGACTATAACTCCGATGGTAGTATGCGCCGTTCCAAATATGGCCGCATCGAACGTCTTGGTGAATGGATGGCGGGATGCCAGCGCCGCGAGAAGCCAAAGCTCGAGAAATCCACCATTGCGCTGTTTGCCGGCACACACGGCCTCGCTAAGCATGGTGTCTCTGTCTCCGATTCAGGCGCGACAGAAGCCCGCGTAAAAGCACTTCAGGAAGGCAAGCTGGCGGCAAACGGTCTGGCTGCCATGTCGAATTCTGCGCTGCGCGTGTTCGAACTTGCGCTGGAATTGCCGACGAAAGATATCGCTGAAGCGCCTGCCATGTCTGCGCAGGAATGTGCGTCCACAATTGCCTTTGGCATGGAAGCGATTGCCGAAACACCTGACGTGCTTGCTATTGGCGTGCTGGGCGTCGGCGGTGGTACAGCCGCGGCAGCTGTCGCAAACGGACTCTATGGCGGCGATCCGCAATACTGGGTCCGTGCTGGTCAGGGCGTTCCGGAAGAAGTGAATGTGGCCCGCGCAGATGTCATCCAGAAAGCGCTTCAGGCGCACCGTCATCATCTGAACTCACCGCTCGAAATTCTCCAGCACCTTGGCGGCCGCGAACTGGCAGCCTGCGTCGGCGCAATTATCGCAGCGCGCCATCAGGGCATCCCTGTGATTCTTGATGGCTTTGCCACAGCTGTTGCTGCGGGCGTCGTTCACGCTATCGAGCCGCGCGCGATCACACATGTCATTGCCGGTCAGGCGACAAATCGTCCCGCTCATCAAGCGATTCTTGATCGTCTGGAAATGGAACCGCTGCTCGATCTGAAAATGCAGGCTGGCGAAGGCATGGGAGGAATGCTCGCAGTGCCGTTATTACAGGCCGCTAGCATCGTTGCGAATTCCGGTGAAACAGAAAGCTGATAACCTACGGGCATAATCAGACGATTTGTCCTAATCTCCCTTGAATTAAGGCCTTCCCCCTGCGGCATCTTGAAGGCATAAGACTTCGACATATTATGACGCACTGAGACGTCATGGGAGAAACACATATGAACCTCGATTTTTCACCTGAGGACATTGCCTTTCGCGAAGAGGTAAGAACCTTTATCGAAGAGAACTACCCTGAGGACATCAAGGGTAAGCACCGCGAAGAACTGACAAAAGAGCAGTTCCTGTCGTGGCACCAGATTCTCGGCAAAAAAGGCTGGTCTGTACCATCCTGGCCGACTCAGTACGGCGGTACTGGCTGGACACCGACACAGAAATATATCTGGTCAGAAGAGAATGCGCGCGCGGACACAATCATGCCGCTGCCATTCGCAGTCTCAATGGTAGGTCCGGTTATCTACACATTCGGCAGCCAGGAACACAAAGACCGTTTCCTTCCGGGTATCGTCGATGGCACAACATGGTGGTGTCAGGGCTTCTCCGAGCCGGGCGCTGGTTCAGACCTTGCTGGTCTGAAAACAACAGCTGTTCGCGACGGCGACGAGTGGGTTATCAACGGCCAGAAAACATGGACGACACTTGGTCAGCACGCTGACTGGGGCTTCTTCCTCTGCCGCACAAACCCAGACGTGAAGAAGCAGGAAGGTATTTCCTTCATCCTCGTCAAAATGGACACTCCAGGCGTTGAAGTTCGCCCGATCATTATGACGGACGGCGGCCACGAAGTGAACGAAGTCTGGCTTACAGACGTTCGCGTTCCTGTCGACAACCTCGTTGGCGAAGAAAACAAAGGCTGGACTTACGCGAAGTTCCTGCTCGCTCACGAGCGTACAGGTATCGCAGGCGTTGCTCGCTCCAAGCGTGGCATTGAGCGTCTCCGCGAGATCGCATCTACAGAATACGACAACGGCAAGCCACTGATCGAAAATCCTGACTTCGCAGAGAAAATCTCGAAACTGGAAATCGACCTCACAGCACTCGAGTTCACAGAACTTCGCGGCCTTGCGGCTGTCGCAGCTGGTAAACCACCAGGACCTGAATCTTCCCTTCTGAAGATTAAAGGCACCGAGGTTCAGCAGCGTCTGACAGAGCTCACAATCGAAGCTGTTGGCAATTATGCGGCTCCATACTTCCGCGGTTTCCCGGAAGAAGGTGGCAACCGTTTCCCAATCGGGCCGGATTACGCGCACCACGCGCTGCCGGAATACCTGAACATGCGTAAGACCTCCATCTACGGCGGTTCTAACGAAATTCAGCGTAACATCATCGCAAAGGCTGTTCTGGGGCTTTAAGCGCCCCGGCAGCTTCGCAACAGATACAAAAATAAACCCGATTTTGGGGAGATATACTCGTGGATTTTAGCTTCACAGAAGAACAGAACATGATCCGGGACTCTCTGTCCCGCCTCATCAAAGACCAGTACGACTGGGAAACACGCAACAAGGTCATCACATCTGAGAGCGGTTGGCGTCCGGAAATGTGGGCTCAGTTTGCTGAACTCGGCATTCTGATGGCTCCATTCTCCGAAGAAGATGGCGGCCTCGGCGGTAACGCAGTCGACGTTATGGTTGTTATGGAAGAGTTCGGTAAAGGCCTCGTGGTCGAACCTTACGTCCCGTCTGTCGTTCTCGGCGGCGGCTTCCTGAAGCATGCTGGTTCTACAGCGCAGAAAGAAAACTTCCTCGCACCAATGATGGGCGGCGAAGTTGTTCTGGCATTCGCTTATGCAGAACCAACATCACGCTTCAACCTGAACGACGTCACGACAACAGCTCGTGCGAACGGCTCTAACTACGTCCTGAACGGTCAGAAATCTGTCGTTCTCGGCGCACCTTGGGCAACGCACCTGATCGTGTCTGCACGTACATCAGGCGACCGTTTCGATGACAACGGCATTTCGCTCTTCATCGTACCGAAAGACGCTGCTGGCATTTCTACACGCGACTACCCGACTATGGACGGTTACCGCGCGTCAGAAGTGTACTTCGAGAATGTTGAAGTCTCTGGCGACGACATGATCGGTGCAGAAGGTTCTGCTCTGCCGCTCATCGAGAAAGTCTGTGACGAAGGCATCGCCGCTATCTCTGCGGAAGCATGTGGCGCAATGGAAATCGCGAACGCTGACACGCTCGATTATGCGCGCCAGCGTAAGCAGTTCAACGTGCCGATTGCCTCTTTCCAGGTCCTCCAGCACCGCATGGTCGACATGTTCATCGAACAGCAGCAGTCCATGTCCATGACCTATCAGGTCACGCTGCGCCTCGAAGAAGACGAAGCGACTCGTAAGAAAGCTGCGTCTGCTACGAAGGTTCAGATCGGTAACTCTGGCCGCTTCATCGGTCAGGCTGCGACCCAGATCCATGGCGGCATGGGCGTAACTGACGAGCTTCGCCTCGGTCATTACTTCAAACGTCTGACGCTTATCGACACTCAGTTTGGTAACGTTGATTACCACCTGCGTCGTTATGCGAACCTCGCTGAAGGCGTTGTGAAGGCAGCTGCAGAATAACTGCACTCGCATCTTGATTTAAATGCCCACCTCGACTTCGTTGAGGTGGGCGTTTTTCTGCCGGGAGTATTTGATGTTCAAAGGTGTGTTTTCCATCTTTACCGCGGCGGCTTTAATTGCCTCGCCGTTTCAGACAGCGAATGCGCAAGGCGCGCCTGAAGAATGGTTGGAACCCGGCACGCAGTTCCAATACGCTGTGACCAATGAAAGCGCCCCTGACGAAAACTTCGACGTTAATCTGATTTTCCTGGGACGTCTCAGAGGGTGGATGCTTTACCTCAACGACCATGAAGAAGAAGGCCCCTACGTGTATGCGGAAACGCCATTCAGCCTCTTCTTCTCAGATTGCGGGTACAGCAGAGAACCAGATTTCGCCGATCATCAGGCGATCATTGCTGAGTTCCGCGAACTACCGGCTGGTGAGATTCTGGCCTATGAGGATGGTGATAGCTCAGTTCACGCGTCTGTTTCCGAGATTTTCGACTACACCTTGCCTGTTTCACTCGGCGGAACGGTCATTGCTGCAAGAACTGTGACGCTAGCATACACCGGCGATGACCCATATGCCTACACAACGACTGTTTCCAAAGATGGTTTGGTCACACTTGAAATCGACTGGCAGGATGGTTCCATTGAACGCTTGGTTGACGTCCAACCTCCTGTGCGCGAACAGGACGCCTTAACCTTCGAGACTGCCCAACAACATTGCCCAGCGATTTTTGGTGATACAATCCTCGTCCACCACCAAAAATGAACTGTATTTCATAAGGCCAAATCGTCCGCACATGACACTTTTCCGCTACATCTTGTTCACTGGGCTGTTCAACCTCGCAATCGTACCATCCTCTGCGGAGAACGCGCCGAACCTGCCTGTCGGTACGCGCCTCGCGTATGAGGTCACCGAAGCAAATTCGGTGTCAGACCGCATTGAACTTCAGGTGATCGGTGCGCACGGCCTCTGGACGATTTATCTCGGCGATCCGGGAGGCCATGAATTCTACTATGCAGAGACGGCGTTTGGCCTCTTCTCTTCGGATTGCCTCCACCCTGAACTGCCAACAGACGAACGCATTGCTTCAACACAGCAGACCATTCGTGATCTTGAGGCTGCAGATGCGCTCGATTTCACAATTGATGGCACCACGCAACGTGTAGAAGTCTCCGAAGCCTTTCCGTTTGATCCAACCAGCCTGGAGACAGAGCCGACAAGCGCGCGGACAATCACTGTCACCCATTCCGAAAACGACACGCCGATCATCTACACGGCGGATTCCGAAACCGGCATCGTCTATCGCGCACAGTGGACAGAAGGCTATTTCGACAAGCTGGTAGAGCTGGAACCAGACGACGCAGCCGCACTGGAAGCGTATAGCGCAGAAGACCTCCAATCGGTCTGCCCACCGGTTTTCACCGTGCGAGAGAGCACCAAGTAAGCGCGGAGCCCACCAGCTTGTAAAATCCCGCCAGCCTGTCATCCTCTCCCCTGAAAGACGTTTCACAGGGGGAATGCCATCATGTCAGCACTTCGGGCGATGCTCATCGTGGGGATGACCGGACTCGCAATACCAGCACTTGCGCAGTCTGCGGTGCCAACGCTCGTTCCGGGCAGCACCTATCATTATGACAGCATTAGCCCTGACTTTGAGAACTCCAGCTTCTTCTTACTGTACCTCGGTTCGGTGGGCCACTGGAACGTCTACATGCGTCGCAGCAGCTATGGTGACACGGACTATTACGCTGAGCCGGTTTATGGCCTCGACTACGTCGATTGTGCAGGCCAACTCGTCACATCGCCCGAAGACTTGGCCTCAGATCTAAAAAATCTGGCCACGCTGCCAGAAGGTGACGTCATGAATAGAGCGGCTGGAACAGAAACAGTGCGCCAAATAGGTCCAGTTGAATATACTACGAGCTTTTTCCCCGGTCAGACATTCGCTGCGCAAAAGATCGTAATTACTTATGAGGAAGAAGGGGAAAGCTTCGATACAGGCTTCACCTACACCACTGATGGCGGTGTCGGTTTGGAAATCGACTGGGGTGAAGGCGATAAGGACGTGCTCACCAGCTTCAGCATCGCTGCGACGCCTGCACCACCGCTATCTAGACAACGGGTAATGGAGCTTTGTCCTGTACTCATCGACTATTACTCGGACGACTAAGGATCATTCACATGCGATTCAATACATGCCTCGCCATCGCAGCGACATCACTCGCTATCTCAGTGCCTGCTTTGGCGCAGTCCACCGGCAGTACGCCGCCCCCGCCCTGCACAGATGAAGCCTATCACCAGTTCGATTTCTGGCTCGGCGAATGGGAGGTTTCCGGCCCGAACGGAAATCTGGCTGGCCACAATGCGATCGAACGAGCTGAAAATGGCTGCCTGATCACCGAAAGCTGGGTGAACACGGCCGGTGGCACAGGCCAGAGTCTGAACTTCTACAGCCCGGATACAGGCCTCTGGCGTCAGGTCTGGGTCAGTGCCGGCTCGATCATCGATTATACGGGCGGCCTGACTGAAACTGGCTCTATGAAGCTTGAGGGCACGATCACCTATCACGGTAATAGCACGAGCTTCCCCTTCACCGGCGAATGGACACCGTATGAAGACGGCTCCGTTACCCAGCATTTTGAACAATACAATCCCGACACCGAGGACTGGGCTGTCTGGTTCACCGGGCGCTATGTCAAAATCGAAAACGAATAATGTAAGCCCGCTACATATTGCATTTTGCGCCCAGTCGGGCAGAACCAAGCCAGCATAAATGGGAGTGAAACATGCAGGACCTGCTTACAGTCGAGAAGCGCGGCAAAATTGCCATCATCACAATCAACCGTCCGGACCAGCTGAACCCTCTGGGCAAAGCGGGCGACGGCGATGCTTTTGTGGAAGTCACTAAGGAACTGGCAGCTGACAAAGAGCTGCGCTGCTGCATTCTCACTGGCGCGGGCCGTGCCTTCTCCGCAGGTGGTGACTTGAAAGCCATGAAAGAGCGCACAGGCGCATTTGGTGGCACACCGGCTGAAGTCAAAGAAGGCTATACCGGCAACATCCACAAGATCGTGAACTCGCTCTGGAACTTCGAACTGCCCCTCATCGCGGCGGTAAACGGCCCTGCTGTTGGACTTGGCTGCGATGTCGCTTGTATGGCGGACATGCGCATCATTGCTGACAGCGCTCGTTTCGGCATGTCTTTCCTGCGGATCAACCTCATTCCGGGTGATGGCGGCTCATGGCTGATGCCACGTATTGTTGGCCTGTCCCGCGCGTCTGAAATGATCTTCACCGGCACAATGTACGATGCTGATACCGCGATCGAATGGGGCTGGGCATCGCAGAAAGTATCTAACGAGGCTCTGATGGACGCGGCTATGGAGCTGGCAGAGAAAGTAGCTGCGCAGCCACCTATGGCGCTGCGCGCTGCGAAAATGCTTCTGCGCAAAGCTCAGAACGCGGACTACGCGACCATCATGGAAATGTCGGCGTCCCAACAAGCGCTGCAGCACCATACAGACGACCATATTGAAGGTGTCACAGCACTTCTTGAAAAGCGTGCGCCGAACTTCACCGGCAACTGATGTGCTGACACGCTGCTGACAGAATGCTGTCAGCAGTCTCGCGCTACACCTCCTCTGTAGATCATACAGAGGAGGACATCACATGATCGCCTACGCAACCATCGGCGTATCTGACCTGAAGCGCGCTTACCCGTTTTATCAGGCACTCGCGGACGAGCTTGAGGCCCAACATTTTCTGGGCTCTCTTGACGACTCCTTCATTGCATGGGTCGGTCCGAACCATGAGCCGGGTATTGGCATCACCCTGCCCTATAACGGTGAGCCACAGACTGTGGGCAATGGAATGATGATCGCGCTGGCCGCCAAAGATCCGGCGCAAGTCGACCGACTATATGACATTGCCATCGCTCAGGGCGGAAGCTGCGAAGGCAAGCCCGGACCACGCGGCGACAATTTCTATGCCGCATATTTTCGCGATCTGGATGGCAATAAGCTGAACGCTTTCGTTCAGACGGTTTAACCGCCCTGCTCTTCCTGTTGGTGGCTCAGGGCAGCATTGAACTGAGCCTCCGACGCAGCATTGAAGCGCTGCAGCGCGCCCGCTTCGACGAAGGCAAGCTCTTCGCCTGCTAACAGGCGCTCATAACGGTCCAGCATGCCGAACATGCTTGAGTGGAACGCAAGAAACACATCAGCATCAATGCTACGCACCCGCTCGAACGAAGCGCGATAGTCATCCACCATGCCCGGATAGCTTTCCGGCGCGATGCGCTGCCCACCAAGGCTGGTGCTGCAGTGGAAGAATGCCTGATGCGGATTACCGTCTTCATCGGTCACATCCATCAGCCATGAGGTACAGCCCGGCGAATGCCCCGGCATGACAACAGCCGTCAGCGTTGTATCACCGAGCGTTAGCTGATCGCCGTCCTGAATGATTTGATCCACACGAACGGGCGGAAATGGCATTGTGGAGGTTGGCCCAAAATCAATAGCGCCCGCTTCAAGAATGGGCGCGTCTTTCTCGCTAGCGACCATCACCGCATCCGACGCCTGCTGCAGAGCCGCAAGGCCGCCTGCATGGTCAATATGGGCGTGGCTGTTCAGAAGATAGCGCACATCGGCGATATCATAGCCAAGGGCCGCAATGTTCTCGAGGATCATTGGCGGGCTTTGCGGCAGAATGCCATCGATCAAAAAGTGCCCCTCATCTGTCGTGATGAGATAAGCACTCACGCTGGCTCCGCCCACATGATGGATGTTGTCGATCACGGTGAACGGCGCGTGCGGTGGCGCGAATACGCGCATCGCATCAAGCACAGGTGACTGGATAGCAAATTCGATCTCATCCGGTGTAGCCAGAGGCGCGAGGTCATCGCCTTCACCTTCAGGCATCGGGATCAAAATCTCAGCATCGTCGACGGGCTGTGGCTCGGTCGTGTCCTGCGCGCAGGCTGCCATCATTATGGTCAGTGCCAGTATAGAAATCCGGTTCATATATGCGTCCTCCGTTTTGCGCATATGCAGCCTGAATGCGGACTTTTTGTTGTTCGTATTCCGCCGGCTCAAAGGTTGTTTTCAGGCCATCAGCGCGCTGATGCCAATGCCGCAACACGGCGAATGAGCTCGAATGTGAGCGGGTCGACCACGCCGGACACATCGCCCTGATTCCAGCGACGCTGGAACGCCATTACGACCTTCTCCGTCTGCTCATCAAATGCGCCAGACACCTCGATCGGATAACCAATCGCCTGCAAGTCCTCCTGCAACCCCGTCACGCCCTTACCCTTGGCGCCGAGCTTTAGCGGTGCGTCTTTCTCCGACAGCTTTGTCGGCTCCCCCTCTTTCGGCAGCTCAGGCCAGAAGCCTACGCCGCGTGCCGCGAATTCTTCCCACGGGAAATGCTCGCCCGGATCATCTTTGCGGTCAGGCGCAATATCGGAATGGCCGACCACGCGGTTCATCGGAATCTTATGGCGCTCGATAATGGCGCGGCTGAGTTCGATCACCGCTTCGATCTGTACGCGAGAGTAAGGCTGAAGGCTGCCATCTGGTAGTTTCACATTGTGACCGCCATTGACGATCTCGATCCCCACGGAGCGCGAATTGAGGTCCCCATCGCCCTGCCAGTTCGAGACGCCCGCATGCCATGCACGCATATCCTCCGGCACGAGCTGATAGATAAACCCGTCCACATCCACCATATAGTGCGCGGAAACCTGCGCCTTCTCGTCCCGCATACGCTCAAGTGCGGACGGGCCATCCTCCATGCCGGTATAGTGCAGCACCAGCATATCCACGGGAAAGCGGCGCTTATTCTGATTGGGTGACGGAGCCTCGATGATCTTCATGTGCCACTCAGTAGTTTCTTAGCTACCGAAGCTAAAGGGAATTTGCTGTTCGGGCGCAAGGCAATGATCAGAACACCCAGCAGGGAAACCACACCGCCGATCAGAAATTTGACAGTGATTGTCTCTCCAAGGATCAGCACGCCGAAGGCAACGCCCCAGATCGGCGTCATAAGCGTAAGTGGCGAGAGAAGCGTCATTTCATGACGGGTGATGAGCCAGTAGAATGACCCATGCCCAAAGATAGACACGCCAAAGACGGCAAACAGCGTCGCCAGCCAGATCAGAAGGCCGCCATCCATGAAGGCCTGAAACTGGCCAGTCACCCCGCCCTCAAAGCCGTTGAGCAAAGCCGAAACGAGTAATAGAGGCAGACACGACATTGCGCCCATCCATGCCTGCATATGGATCGCCGGCATGGGGGTGATCTGCTTCATCATGATCGCACCCATCGCGCCAACAAATGCTGATCCAATCACAAAGAACAGACCGACTTCCATATTAAAGCTCGCCGGATCTACCGTGATGACAATCACTCCGAGGAAGGCCAGTGCGATACCGAGCCCACGTCTCCAGCGGACTTTCTCGCTAAGGAAGATGATAGACAGAATGGTCGTAAACGGGACACCCAGCTGACCGACAACTGCAGCCGCACTTCCGCTTGCATTGGCGAGGCCTATAAAGAGCAACGCAAAATGGGCCGAGCCCATACACGTCGCGATCAGGAACAGCTTGCCCAGATTTTTGGGCACCCGCCTGAACAGAATTGGCAGCAAAACCAAAGCGATAAGGCCGAAGCGAAGCGCCGCATAGAACACCGGTTGCACATCAGAATTCAGGAACACCCATCGCGTGACGATGACATTCAGTCCCCAGACCATGCACACAAGGAAGAGCAGTCCGAAATCACGGATCGGCATGTCTGATCATCTCCAGAAGCTACCGACTGAGTGAAAATTGAGGTCAGGAAGACTCGCCGGTGTCGTATTTATCTTTTTTGCGATTCCCGAACAGCATGCGCGTCTCAAGCGTTTTACGCAATTGTTTATAGAAGGCTTCCAGAAACGGACCGTCTCTTTCCAGGGGGGCCGCTTCCCATCTGATGCGTGCACGAATACGTGACGCTACGGCAGCTTTCACCTCGCCTGTTCCACTGCGCAAAACGTCTTCCAGCACCTGCAATTCGTGCTCGCCATAGGTCTGCAATTGCTCCTGCGTGAAGACAAAGGCTTCGTCATCTGCATTCGCGCTTGTGGAGGTCACATCCTTCGCCAGCTCCGGTTTCGGATTGCGGATAACCCATGTCCCAGCGACGAGATCACCTCCACGAAGTTTGTCGCGGTTGAACACCGGCATGAAGACAAATACCCCTAGCCAGACGAGAACAAGCAAGGTCATCATGCCATTGAGTGTATCGCCTCCCATTCCTGTCAGCAGGAAGGTGAACGGCAGGAAGACTTCCAGCTCGCGCATCACATTGCGGGCAAAAATGGCATTCGCGGTCAGCTGGCGACCTTCACGCGCCACCACGCGCAGCTTCATAATGCGCTTGCCCGGCGTTGCGGCGCGGCGGCCCATTTCGAAAATGGTGAAGTAGAAGGCCCGCAGAATGAAAAAGAAGAGGTTGAACAGGATCTGCCCGACTTCGGACCAGTCGCCGAAATAGCCGTCTGGAACGCCAAAGGCGATGATCAGGCCGCCGACAATCAGCGTAACGAGCATGATACCAGCATCAATGAACAGCGCCCCTGCCCGTTCACCGGCATCAGCAAGCCGAAGACGAATAACGGCGCCTTCCGGGGTCGTCACCTCACGCCACATACGGGCGTCATGCGCATTCGTCTGATAACCCTGCGGCCGGGCTTTCTCTGCCTTCGCTGTCGCCATCAGCGTTTCGCCTCTGGACGTAGGTAGAAATAGCTGAGCCAGCCCAAAAGCGAGACACCAGCCATCATATAACGCGTCAGGTCATCATTGATCAGCTGGCGCCCAAAGCCTTCGAGCAAGGCAGCAAGGAACAGCATAACGACAACGCCCATGCCGACATTACCCGCGCGTTTACCGGCGTCTGCCATCGCGTCCACGCGTCGCTTCTCGCCGGGAAAGGCAAGCGTTTTGCCAATAACGAAACCAGCAGCAGCCGCCAGAATAATCGCAAACAGCTCGGTCACGCCATGGATCATGAGCCAGCCTATAATCTCGAAGCCAAGCCCTTTGCTCACATAGAGCCCGACATATGCGCCCAGAATACAGCCATTATAGGCGAGCAAGATGGCCGTCGGTATGCCGACCATAAAACCGAGCGCAAAGCATAATAGCGCCACCATGGTGTTGTGCGTGAAGAGCTGGGAGGCGAACACACTCAGCATGCCTGCTATGTCCTCATCCTCGGTATAGAGGGTCGCACGTAGCGTTTCCTGCGAAGCCTCGGGAGTGCGTTCATCGAGGAATGCAGCAAACGGGTAAAACCACTCTGAGTCCGACAGCACGAGCAGCATGACGATCAGCGCGAAACCAAACATGATCGCTGCTGAGAGGATGGTCGCGCCGACCATGCTGCGCACCGCATCCGGCCAGTCCCGCCGGAAGAAACTGCTAAACCGCTCCCAGAAGGAAACGCGCGGCCCATACATGAAGAGATAGCCGCGCGTACAGAGCGTCTCCAGATAGGTGATCAGGTTCCGGTCCAGTGAGACCGCCCGCGCCGTCGAGAGCGAAGATACCGCTGTGCGGTACAGCTGCGGCAGAGCCACCAGCTCGTCAGGCTTCAGCGCGTTCACGCCAGAGTTCTGAATACGCTCCAGAAGGCCTTCCAGCGCGCGCCAGTCGTCTTCTCTTTCTGCACGAAAGCGATAGCTCTTGAGATCAAGCTCGGACATGGTCAGATCCGCTCCTGTTGCAGAATAGTGAGATACCGGTTCAGCAGCGCAGACGAGAACTGGTGAGCCGGTGCTTCCAGCACATCGATGCCGAGACGGGACAGGCGCTTGATGACGGTACGCCGCTCCTGAATGAGATTGTCCGCAATCACAGCGCGGGTCACATCTTCCGGTGTTTCGGGTTCTTTCACCGCGAGCGCTTCAAGGTCCTCATCCTTGAATACGGCGAATACCACGAGGTGGCGCTTAGCCAGACGCGCTGCATTCTCGACCATCAGTTCGGCCTGCGCCGTATCGATGAAATCGGTGAACAGCACGATGAGCGAACGACGGTTCAACCCCGCAGACAGACGCGTAAGCCCCAGCGTATAGTTCGCATCCAGTGTGGAATAGCTAAGGCGTGCCATTTCAGACTGAAGCTTGCTGAACGCTGCATTGCCGCGCACCAGTCCTGTCATCACGCGTGGCTGCGTATCGAAGCCGTAAACGCCAACGCGATCACCTCCGCGCAGTGATGCGTACGAGAGCAGCATTCCCGCATGAACAGCGTGATCGAGGCGAGAAATGTCGCCCAACGGTTCGCACATCAAACGACCGGTGTCATATGCCAGCACAATATTGTGGTTACGTTCCGTGCGGTATTCTTTCGCCATCAGCGCCATGTGCCGGGCTGATGCTTTCCAGTCCACGCTACGCCGGTCCATGCCCGGCACGAACTCGCGCATGGCGTCAAACTCGGAGCCATCACCGCGATCAAACTGCGCCTTGATCCCGAAATCAGCTTCACGGGCAATCCAGCGAAGGGCATCGGACTGTAGCGTGCGAATATCCGGATTGATTGGCCGGGCCAGCTCGGCAGGCAGTCGCATTTGTTTCCACGCCAGCCCGAGCGGGCCAGACCAGCGCATCCAGAGACCATCCAGCCGTGCCTCACCGCGCCTCAGCATATGTAATTCGAACTCGGCCAGCCCCTCTGCACTCAGCATCACCGTTTCCGGTTGAACGACCGCTTCATTGAATTCAGGACGCACCTGAATTGAAGGCAGATAGTCACGCTTCGGATCGCTGATCTTCAGTGCAAACGGATTACCTGTGCCCACAAAGAAGACGGGCGGAACATTCGTTTCCACATTTAGCGCACGAGACGAACGTGCCGCCATAGCATCAATCGAAATGAGCAACACGATCGCCGTAATGCCGGCAAAGCTCACCACCCAGAGCGCTGGCGCAAGCCACGCAATGATCAGGAGCAGCGGGATACCCGCGCCCGTCAGCATGATTGCCAGCTGGGATGGACGAATGCTTGCCATGAATTAGCGCGGCGCCTCTGTCTCTGAGACAATATCGGAAATCACGCTCTTGGCTGTGCGCCCTTCAATCTCGGCAGATGCAGACAGCACAACGCGGTGACACATAGCGGGCGCGGCCAGCTGTTTCACATCATCCGGAATGACATAGTCGCGCCCTGCCAGAGCCGCCTTAGCACGTGACGCCACCGCAAGGTTCACCGCAGCGCGCGGCGAGACGCCGACATCCAGCAGGTTTGGTCGCTCACGCGACGCGCGTACAAGACGGACAGTGTACTCAATGATTTCATCGGAGAGCGTAACCGAGCCGATATAGGCTGATGCCGCACTGAGTTCCTCCTTGGTGACCACCTGCTTGATGCCAAGCTCTTCCATGGTCGGCATGCCAACGCCTTTGGCGTGAGATTGAACAATACGGATTTCCTCTTCCGCGCTCGGATAGGCCATTTCATGCTTAAACAGGAAGCGATCGAGCTGCGCTTCCGGCAGCGGATACGTGCCTTGCTGTTCAATCGGGTTCTGCGTGGCCACCACCATGAAATGATCGCTCAGAAGATGAGTATCACCATCAATGGTAACGCGGCGCTCCTGCATGGCTTCAAGCAGCGCAGCCTGTGTCTTTGGGGGTGTCCGGTTGATCTCGTCTGCGAGCAAAATTTCCGTGAAGATCGGCCCTTTGGTGAGCAGGAACTGGCTGGTCTGGAAGTTGAAGAAATTTGTACCGAGCACATCACCCGGCATCAGGTCGGGCGTAAACTGGATGCGTCCGTAATCCAACGCCAGACAGGCCGAGAAACACCGCGCAAGGAAGGTTTTCGCAGTACCAGGCGGCCCTTCCAGAAGGAGGTGACCTTTAGAGAATAGCGCGATCAGCATGAGGTCGACCGCATCCGACTGACCGACAATCCCGCGGCCGATTTCGGCTTTCAGCTTTTCGCCAAGCGCTTGGATATCATTCGCGTTCATCGCTCATTTCCCTTTTCCAGACGTGAAAATCCTTCACGAAGTTCATCAACTGACTGTGTGTTCTGACTTTGGCCGGATCCGGCCATGGCGGTGAATCCGCGTGCTTAGCGCGGACGCGCGCCTCTCTTTGTTTCAAGATGCGATCCATCTCTTCTATCGGCAGGTCTTCCGGATAACCGAGCTCTCGGATGATCATACGCCGTGCAAGATTTTCGTAATCACCCGCCAGAGCCGGCTCGCGATTTGTCTGACGGAACAGCCCTGCCGTGCTCTCAATCAGCGACTGTCGCCCTGTCGCCGCAACGGGTGGCTCAGCCTGCGGCCTGCCAAAGCGCATAAACGCGGCCCATCCAAGCAGGATCATCGTCGCAATTGCGAACAGTGTTGCGCCGAGCAGGGGCGGCTCGAAGATCAGGCGCAGAAGATCGCGCGAGCGTTGGAAGCCGTGAATCGTCGTGTCAAAAATCACGCTGCGCAGGCCGGACTTGGTAGTGAAATGCGCAATCATCCGAACGAACACTTCGGCATTTTCGCGATGCGCGAGGCCGTGTGTGTTCATGAGTTCAGGATCAGATAAAATGTATATCCGCGTACTGGGGACACGCCCCAGAAGAACGCCGCCATCAAGCGTGATGACAGGTTCGATGCCCTGAGGATGCAACACCTGAACAGTGTCCGAGAAAACCACGGGCAGAGTTGATCCCATCATCTCAACTTCGTCCGGCGCGTCTATACGCTCAAGACTGATATCCCCGGACAATGGTGCCAGCAGGCCGACAAGGCGATCGACTGGCAGGGGGAATGTCTGCCGGTAATGCCGCGGGTTTGACCGGTCACGCAGGCCGTTTCTCTTCGGCAAAACGACAAGGGTGGGTTCGCCATTACGGTCGAACTCTACTTCATCAAGGTCACGTGCGTCATAAGCGCTGGCCGGCGTCAGAATGAGAAGCCCCTCACGCGCGACGCCCCTGAGAACGCCGGTATCGCGGCTGATATCGACGTTATAGCCCTCGCGCGCTAACAGCTCTGAAGCAAAGTTATAGCCGAGCGCGGAGGTAGAATACGCATGCAGGCCAGCTGCGCGGCGGTCCCGGAACTCGGGTGCGAACGCAGACAGTACAATCACAGACGCAAAGCTGATCGCCGCGATGAGCACGGCAATAAGCGCCGTTTTCGCGGAAATAATCGGCGTGGCGTTATCAGAAGCCGAACTCATCAGGATGCTGCTCTCTGTGCGAAGACGTCATAATCCTGACGGGCGGCCTGATAGTCTTCCGACGTGAGATGCTGACCGGCAAATGCACTGCGCTCGACCGAGAGGATAAGACGCCGCAATGCATCGCGTGATGGCTCGGGCATCTGGCCCAGTTCTCCGATTTCCCGCCCCGTCAGCGACTTGCCAATCCGGTCACGTACACGCTTCTGCATCTCCTGAAAGGATGAGTGCAGCATGAGCCTGACAGCTGCATCGAAATCGCCGGTATCAGCCAATGCATCTGCTCGTTTAAGAAGGTCAGACGAGAACGACTCATCGGGACGCAAATCCACATCGGCGAGTTCATCACGCGCATTGGCCGGTTTCCTGTCGCCAATGGTCTGGCGGCGGTCCATGACGCCTTTGACCACAGAATAGATGATGTAGGCCACCAGCAAAACGGCAGCGCCGATCAACAGCACCCTCCATAGCGGACCGAGCGCGGCAATCATGTCTCCGATAGCATCGAAAAAGCGCCAGCCCGAGTTTCGGTCCGGGTCAACTGCGTCAGGCGTCACATCTATCGGATCCACGGGAAGCTCGAACTGATAGCCGCTATCGCTGCGCATCGCGGCATAGGCTTCATCAAAGCTTTCGGTTTCGTCCGGCATAAAGTCTCCCCACCGGATTCAGTTTGAGCGTGGAAAACGGCGAAAAGCAACCTCAAAGCAAGGCAATATTGCGCAAACTTTTCGGACCGCGGAAAACACGAAAGGCCACACCCTTGAGGCATGGCCTTTTATAAAACCGGACTGGGAAGATGCGCCTAGCTGGCGCGCGTGACAAAGCCATCAAATCCGCGGGCCTTGATGAGGTCCAGCATAGGCGCCGCCTGTTCACGGCTAACCCAGCCACCCAGCATCACCCGGTAGATCGAACGACCATTCGTGACACCTTCAACTATGCGGGTTTCGCCATAGCGACGCAGGGCAACCGCCTGCAAGTCTGCATTCGAATAGGAAGAAAACGCGCCCGCCTGAATGGTATACGCCATGCTTACCGGTGCAGGTGCAGCGGGAGCTGGTGCATAAGCCGCCATTTGCGGCTCTCGCGCAGGCGCTGCCGGAGACGGCTCGCTGACAACGCCGGTGGAAGTTGGCAAAGATGTCGGCATTGCGCGCGGTGCAGCGCGGCGGGGAAGCTCGGAAATATAGGAGTCATAGCGCTGGCCCATCACCGACTGCGCATCCGCCAGTTCAACAGCCTCTGGCAGATCACGGTACTCAATCTCGGCGCGTTGGGCGGATGCCGTCATCGCCCAGCCTGAAACAGCAACGCACACACTCATAGCTAAAATCTTCATGGCAGATAAGCCTCCCACCCTTCTGAGCTATCATTTGAAGCGCATATTCAGTGCGCCCTCACCTCCACATCGTGATAGCTCTTTTAGGTTAATAGCGCCGTTTAGGTGGTCGTTCAAATTGGGCGGTCGGTCTTAAACCCTTCATTCAACCTTGTGAGATGATGCCATGATGCATCTTCCACTCACAAAATCGCATGCAAATACATCTGCCCCTTGAAGCGCGCCGCGTTTCGATACACATGCACGCGATAACTCAGGAAGGCCCGCTATGACAGATCAGGAACGCCAGACACGCTATGAGCAACTTCGCGAAGAAATCTTCGCTGTCGTTTCCGGCGAAACCTATCTGCCTGCGCGCCTTGCAACAGCCTCCTGCCTGCTGGCTGAGGCCTTCCGTCCACGCTTTTTCTGGACAGGGTTTTATGTGGTCGATCCGCTGAAATCTGAAGAGCTGGTCGTCGGCCCTTATGTTGGCACGCTCGGCTGTCTGCGCATTCCATTTACGCGAGGAGTTTGCGGCGCATGCGCCGCCAGCGGCGAAACCCAGCTCGTGCCGGATGTTCATGCCTTCCCGGGACACATTGCGTGCGACAGCCGCACGAATTCTGAAATTGTGGTGCCTGTCTTCAACTCAGATGGCACGCTGGCAGCCGTTCTCGACGTCGACTCTGAACAGCCTGACGCATTTGACGAAATCGACAAAGCTGGCCTGGAAGCGATTTGCGCCGGTCTCCTGACCGCGTAAAGTTCAGGCCATGCTGCTCGTCATCGTTCTTCCTGCGCTCATTATCGGCTGGTTCTTCTACCAGATGGGCCGCCGTGAACGCTGGAAAGAAAAGCAGAGAAAGCTGAATGGTCGTCTCGATGATCCAAACACGATCGAACACCAGCCGCGTAAAAAGAAATAAGCTGCGCCCTTGCGTGCCCGCCCTACTCGCTGACACACTTAAAGGCGTTCAACGTCGAAGGAGCCTTGTATGTCAGATGCCGCCCAACTCGCTGAAATGATCAAAAGCGCGAACCGCGTTCTCATCTTCACGGGTGCTGGCATTTCCACGGAAAGCGGTATTCCGGATTTCAGAAGCCCGGGCGGTGTGTGGAGCAAGATGACTCCGATCTATTTTCAGGACTTTGTCGCGTCGCGCGATCAGCGCCGCGAATCCTGGAGACGTGTCTTCAACAAGACCGCAGGCTGGACCGGCGCCAAACCAAATACCGGCCACTACGCCGTCGCTAAACTGGTGGATATGGGCAAGGTCTCATGCGTCGTGACGCAGAATGTCGACAATTTGCACCAGCATGCAGGCATTGATGATGACAAAGTCATCGAAATTCATGGCAATGCCAGCTACGCCAAGTGCCTCAATTGCGGCAAACGCTATGAGTTTGATGCTCTGAAACCGCGCTATGAGGCTGATGAAGACCTCACATGTCTATTCTGCGAAGGGCTTTTGAAATCGGCGACCATTTCATTCGGTCAGGCCATGCCGGAAGAGAAAATGGCGTTCGCCGAAGCCGAAGCTGAAATCGCAGATCTGTGTCTGGCTATCGGCTCGTCGCTGGTCGTCTATCCGGCGGCGAATATTCCGATCATCGCCAAGCAGACGGGCGCGCAATACGCGATCATCAATCGCGAACCCACCGATCAGGACCCGTATGCCGACCTCGTTCTGAATACCGAGATCGGACCACTCCTGTCAGAGGTCATTGAGCTTCTGGAAGCCTAGTCTTCGCGGAAATGAGCGATCACGCGGCGGGTATGCGGCGCGTTGCGATGCTCGAACAGATAAATGCCCTGCCAGGTGCCCAGCATCATCCTGCCGGACTGTACAGGAATAGAGAGGTTCACCTGCGTGAGCGCCGATTTGATATGCGCTGGCATATCATCAGGCCCCTCGGCGCGGTGACGTAAGAAACTCATCTGAGGGTGATCGGCATCCGGCACGAGCCGCTCGAAAAAGGCATTCAGATCGCGGATCACATCCGGATCGGCATTTTCCTGAATAGTCAGCGAGGCCGAAGTATGCTGGCAAAACAGTGTCAGAAGGCCGTCGCCCTGCCCACGCAGGAAAACGGCCGCCTGATCGGTAAACTCATAAAGGCCCGGTCCACGGGTCGGAAGGGTCAGAACGGTCTGCATGCAATCTGTCTAACACCGGGCCTTATGATCGCGAAACGCTCTTAGTCTTCTTCAGCCAGAAGCGCGTCCATGCGGTCCATAATATCGTTCATACGGCGCACAACAGCTTCATACGGGTCAGGCTGGGTCATATCGAGACCAGCTTCATTGAGCAGGATCTGGTGCGGATAATCAGAGCCACCGGCACGCATGACATTGAGGAAGTTCTCACGCACCTGATCATCGCCCGCAAGGAACTGTTCTGCAAACCAGACAGCACCCGAGATCGATGTCGCATACTGGTAGACATAGAACTCATAATAGAAGTGCGGAATGTAGGCCCACTCAATGCCGTATGGCTCGTCAATCGTCATCACGCCTTGTTCCTCGCCGTGATACCGGCGCAGAAGGTCGAGATAGATTTCAGAGAAGCGTGCACCCGTCAGCGGTTCGCCCGCCTCTGCAGCTTCGTGAATTGCGAGTTCGAACTCACCAAACATGGTCTGACGGAAGAAGGTACCGCGCAGGCTCTCCAGTGCCTGACCGAGATAGAAGAGCTTTTCTTCGCGGGTCTCTGCATTCTCGATCATGTATTCCTGAAGCAGGATTTCGTTGATTGTGGATGCCATCTCCGCGATGAATGTCGAATAGCCTGCTGTTTCAAACGGCTGGTTCTGACGCGCCAGCTGGGTATGAACCGCATGGCCCCATTCATGAGAGAATGTGGAGAGCGAGTTGAAGTCGTCATTATGGTTCAGCAGGACATACGGGTGCACGTCATAGGCTGAACCAGACATGTAAGCGCCCGTCTCTTTGCCTTCTTGCGGGTGAGAGTGCATCCAGTCGCCATCAAGGCCTTCACGCAGCAGGCTCAGATATTCCTCACCGAACGGACGCAGAGACTCAAAAGTGATCTCTTCAGATCGCGCGAGGTCGAACACGCCTGTGTCTGCCTCGATGATTGGCGGATAAATGTCGTAGTAACGAAGGTCGTCCACGCCGAGCATACGTCCGCGTAGCTCCAGATAACGGTGGAAGACCGGCAGCGCCGCGTTCACCTGATCTACGAGTTCTGTGTAGATTTCTGGCGGTAGCGCGTCGTCGAACATATTGCGCTCAAGCACGCTATCAAAGTTACGCGCACGCGCACGGAAGACCGCAGACAGAACCTGCGAGTTCAGCGTAGCGCCCATACCCGCTTCATAGTCATTCCAGGCGCCCCAGAATGTGTCGAAGACCAACTGGCGGTCTTCACGGTTCGGGTGGGAGCGATAGCGCGAATAAGCTGCCTGATTGAGGCGCACCTCGGTGCCATCAGAGAGGGTCACCATAGGCCACTGGATAGAGGCGTTCGCAAACAGGCTGTAGATTTCGTTCGGCTGGGACAGCGCGAGGCCAGCAAGCGCGAGAAGTGCTTCACCATCTTCATCAAGCGTATGTGGCGCCTGACGCAGCGTGTCTTCCAGCTGGAAATGGAACGGCTCAAGCGCAGGTTCTGCAGCCATGAACTCGCGGATGCGCTCTTCACCGATAGAGAGGATTTCAGGTGATAGCCAGCTAATCGCCTCAGAGAAGGCCTGATAGAGCGACATCGCACGGCCAAAACGCTCAAGGTTTTCCGGCACACGCTGGTCTTCGTCGCGGCTAAGCGACGAATAGACATACAGGCGAATAACTTCTTTTGCTGTGTCGGACATGGTCCGCATTGCACTCGCAAGACTTTGCGGGCTCTCGCCCAGCGTGCCCTGTAGTTCACTCAGCGTCGCGACCTGCGCCTGCATCGCTGTGAACTCTTCATCCCAGGCTTCTGGCGACTCATACAGGTCCGTCAGATCCCAGACATATGTTTCAGATGTTTCGGTCGTTTCTGCCGCTGCGCCCTCGTCCTGAGGAAGCGGTTCTGCGTGAGACACACCAGACAGGCCGGCAACCGCGAAGACCGCGACCGAGCAGACACCCATTTTCAGCAAGTTTTTGAAATCAGCCATTCGAAAGCCCCAACTTTCCGTTATTCAATAAATCTTTTCACCATGAATGGAATTTCCTGCCAAGCGCAGAACGCCAACCTGTCTTCAGTTTAATATTTTCGGTCATCTGACGGGCACTGGCATTTCCTTGGTGACCACACTCAGAAGCTCCGCTAACTATATCCCAGACGGCATGTGAGCAGTGGGAGCGGGATATGCGCTGGAAAGATGGACGGACGAGCGGTCGGGTTGAAGACCGGCGAGGCATGCGCGGCGGCGCAGCAGCGGGCGGCGGTATTGGCGTGATCGCCATCGCATTGATCGGTTATTTCGTTTTCGGCATCAGCCCGGAACAGACCATGCAGATGGCCAGCCAGTTCGGTGGCGCAGGCTCCTCAGAACAGCAGCAAGGCACAAGCGGAACACCTGAGGACGATGCTGGCATGTTTGTAGATGTCGTCGGCACCAACGCGAATGACGTCTGGCAACTCTTCCTGTCCGACTACCAACCGCCAAACACGGTGCTCTATACGCAAGGTACGAACACAGGCTGCGGCTATGGTCAGGCGGCTATGGGTCCCTTCTACTGCCCAGCTGACCAGACGGTCTATCTCGACCTCTCCTTCTGGCAGGAAATGGAAACGCGTCTCGGCGCATCGGGCGCAGACTTTGCCCGCGCCTATGTGATTGCTCACGAATTTGGCCACCATGTTCAGACGCTGACCGGCGCATCACAGCGGGTACGTCAGGCCCAGCAGAATGCTCGCAGCGAGGCGGAGTCCAACCAGTATCTCGTCATGCTGGAGCTACAGGCTGATTGTTATGCTGGTGTCTGGGCGGCGAACGCCTCACGTGTTTCGAATGGCAATGTCGCGCTGGAACGCGGTGACCTGCAAGAAGGCCTGCAAACAGCCAATGCCATTGGCGACGATACACTCCAGCGCAATGCAGGCCAGCGCGTCACGCCCGAAGCCTTCACGCACGGCACCTCGGCGCAGCGTCAGGAATGGCTGATGCGAGGCTACAACTCGGGTGATCCAAACCAGTGTGACACCTTCTCGGAGCTCTAAGCTCACACAAAAAAAGCCTCCCGCATGGGAGGCTTTTTCTTGTCGTCGTCTGTCCAGACTAAGCGGCGAGCGGATTGTCCCAGACCGGCGCGAAGTCCGGATCGACAATACGATCATGGTGCATACGCAGCGCTGAGATACGCGCCATCTCATCACCGTCCAGATGGATTTCATCAATCGCAAAATTCTGGCGGATATGTTCCGGATTTGAAGACCGCGGAATGGCGACAACGCCCGGCTGTTGCACAAACCAGCGCAGCACGATCTGCGCAGGTGTCACGCCATAGCGCTCAGCAATCATCTTGATCGTCTCATTCTTGAAGACACGTCCCTGCGAAAGTGGGCAATACGCCGTCAGAGCGCTGCCTTTATGGCCGGCTTCGGCCAGAAGCTTCGTCTGGTCGATGAACGGGTGATACTCAACCTGATTGACCAGAATTGGCGCGTCAGACAGCTCTACTGCCTTATCAAACTGATCCTTGGTAAAGTTTGAGACACCGATATTCTTCGTCAGGCCCTGCTTGCGGGCATCGTTCAGCGCGCCAATTGTTTCTTCCATCGGCACATCATCATTTGGCCAGTGCAGCAGAAGAAGATCGACTTCGTTCACACCAAGGCGTTTCAGGCTTTCCCTGGTCGAAGACTGCAGGTCGCCGTCTTTAAACTGGTCGGTCCAGACCTTGGTCGTCAGGAAGAAATCTTCACGCGCCGTGCCTGCAGCCTGGATGCCATCGCCGACAGCTTTCTCGTTTTCATAAGCCTGCGCTGTATCGATGTGGCGGTAGCCTGTTTCCAGCGCAGTCTTCACAGCTTCAGTCGCCGTGTCGCCTTTCAGCTGCCAGGTACCAAAGCCAATGGATGGAATTTCAACGTCAAAATGTTTCGTGGTCAGTGTCATAAACACGTTCCTTTCTGTCTGAATAATTGGGGGGATGCGGATTTCGATGCGCAGCCTATTTTACAGCGCGCATCGGGTCCGGGTTCTGATCGTGTGTCAGGATTTCAGCTTTCGCATCGGTCACATTGATGCCGAGTTCGGCAGCGCCGTTTTCAAGATGGTCCGCCAGCATCGGAATTTCGGAAAGATAATGCGACGTTGCCGTGCCATCGCGGTCCTGAGCAATGCTCAGCGCTTCTTTCCACTCAGCGGCAGAATAATCACCGCGACCTACCCAGGTAAGCGCTACGAGGGTGTTTCGCTGCTCGTCACTCAGATTATTGATCGTCTTCTCAAGTGACATACGTGCCGGATTGTCTGGCTGGTCTTCCAGCGCATCAATCATGCGGTCATCAGACCCGTTAGACGACTCGCGCGGATCACTTTCCGGTACAATCGCGCCAAAAGATTTGGCTCTGAGAATGATACCGGCCAGCGCGTTTTCAGAAATCGCGAGGTCATCAATCAAAGGGCCGGTTTCAATGGTTTTCATAATTTGCTCCTGCTTTGTCGTCTGCGAAACCAACGTGCAGGAGCAAAAATTGTTTCAGGACAGCGCCTAAAATTCGGCACGCTTCTGAGGATGCGACATGGTCTGCGCCTCTGTCTCTGACAGATTAATGCCCAGCGCATCGGCGCCAGCCTCCAGATAATCGCCGAGCATTGGAATGCCTGCCAGATAGCCGGCGACGTCGCCGTTGTCGCGTTCGGCGGCCATGGCGCGGGCCTCATCCCACTCCTCGGAATCAAAGTCACCGCGTCCAAGCCAGACTAGCGCAACCAGCGTTTCCTGCTCTTCCATGGAGAGGCTCTTAACGGCTTCCATCAGCACCTGAAGGGCAGGATTGTCGTCCTGATCTTCAAGGACGGAAATCTCGTCATCATCGACGTCGTTAGACGCTTCATCCTCATCAACTTCCGGCATGGTCGCATCGAATGTGCGGGCCTCAAGAATGATTGCAGCCAGCGTGTTCTCCGAGACGCCCAGCTCCTCGACCTTAGGTCCGGTATCAATCGTCTTCACGGCAGTCTCCTTTCTTTTATTGTGGCTATACAATAACACCCATTCAGCGCCTATCTTCATGGCGTATTTGGTCGCAGCCCTCATTATTTTGAGAACGCCCTTCCCTTCATGGCCACGCACATCGTACTGATTGGCTGTAGAATTTTCGGGGAGCTATTATGCGTCGACTAACACTTCTTTCCGCCCTCATCGTGCCGCTATTCATGATCGCGGCTTGCGGCGGTTCAGATACGCCTGCGGAGACCTCATCAGAGGCCGCGTATACGCCGACGCCGATCACCCACATCAATGAAGATTTCAGCCCTGAGGATGATCCGGTCGCAGACCTCGCAGAGGCGATGGAGCTTGCTCAGGCTGAAGGCAAATACATCCTCATGGATGTTGGCGGTGAATGGTGTTCCTGGTGCCATCTGATCGATGCCTACATCGAAACAAACCAGCCGACGCATGAGGCGTTTGCCTGTGCTTTCGTGGTTCTGAAAGTGAATTATTCAGACGAGAACGAGAATGAAGAATTCCTCTCGGCATACCCTGAACGTCAGGGCTATCCGCACTTCTTCGTTCTGGATGCGCAGGGAGAGCTCGTCGCCTCACAGGGCACAGGCGAACTGGAAGAAGGCCGCGGCTATAACGAAGAGGCTATGGTCTCATTCGCAAACCAGTATTGCGAACGCGCCTAACGCCGGAACATGTCTTTCAGCGTTTCGAACGTGCCGCGCGCGTACTGGCTGACAGTCGGTGAGCGGCGCGTTGCATGACGCGCAAAGTCGATACAATTTGAACCGGCCAGATGATAATCATGCCCTAACCTGCGATGAGCGTTGTGATGGGCATGATAACCGTCTGCAGAGCTACGCCGCGGATCGACCTGAACCTCGCGTCCCTGCGCAAACTCCTCGAAGGTCTGAGAAATCACCCCGCCGCGTTCGCCATTATTGGATACGATGCGGCCACCAAAGGTGACGACGCCGTAGTGGCGCAGAACACCCGCAAATCGCACGGAGACGACGTCGCCCGGCTCGAGATCATACTTGTTTGTCATCGATAAACGATAAACGTATTTGTCGAGCCGGTCAATCAGATTGATTAGCCGAACAAGCGCAGCACCATGTTCGGAGCCTGATTGGCGATTGAGAGCGCCTGAACACCAAGCTGTTCTTTAGTCTGGATTGCAGATAGACGCGCACTCTCGCGTGCCATATCCGCATCTACCATGCTGCCCTTAGTCTTCATCAGAACATCATTCTTGATCTGCAGGAAATTGTTCTGAATGTCGGCCGCTTTGGCAAGCGAACCTAGTTTCGACGAGTAATTTGCAAGGCCTGAAATCGTGTTCTCGATCGAGGCGACCATGCCCGTATAATGATAATGAAGGTCCTGCTTAGGGTCGAAGGAGAACGGATCTTCTTCGTACCCGGAAACACCACCATAAGTTCGGCCCAGATACTCGGCTGCAGTTTCATCAGCCGCCTCAATCGTAACTTCCTGCGGTGGAGTAACGGTTCCGTTGTGAAGGGAGCCATTGAACGCTCCATTCAGGACGCCGTCGAACGTCCCGTAAATATCACCGTTGACGTTGCCATTAACTACGCCTGAAAAGCTACCGTAAATGTCACCGTTGATGTCCCCATTAATGACGCCGCCAACATCACCGTACACGACAGCGTCCATATTTCCGTTGATCACGCCGCCCAGATTACCCGTAACTGTGCCGCTATAACCGCCAAAAACGCCTGAAACATCTCCGGTGCGCGTAACGCCATTCTCCAGAATGTCGGCCAGGTCAAAGCCTTCAATCACGCTTAACGACGTTGTTTCCAGTGTCAGCGTTGAACCGTCCAGCAGATTGATGTCGTTAAAGGCTGCGTTGCGCGCCACCGTCTGTGCCTGATCAAACAGCGCGTTGAAATCTTCGTTGAAGGCTTTCAGCTGCTCGTATGTCATCGACTCATCGGTCATGGCGAGCGCTTTTTCCTTCATATCGATCATGAGATCGGAAATACTGTCCAGAGCCGACAGGGTCACATCGAGTGTTGAAGAAACACGGTCCAGCTGGGACTGCTCGACACTGGCGGAAACCATGTCGGCGTCGAGACCTTTGGCAATGGCATAGATAGCGCCGTTATCCTTCGCGCTTGCCACGGCAAGCCCGGTATTGATCCGGCTTTGTATCTGGGATTTCTCCGCAGACGTCGCAGATAGATTCTGCAGTGCCGTCATGGCACCGTAATTAGTGTTTACGCTCAGCATTCTGCCTCGCCCTTCACCACGCTCCATTTTGGAACGTGCATAACTTGTCCTGAGAACCCAATCAGAGTCCCCCTCCTACTCCTTCCTTTAAGACCAAGTATTTTACTCAGTGTTCCAGAGATCGATAAAATTTCATCGATCTCTGAATTTGTTCAGTCTGCTGAATTTATTCTGATTTTAAAAACCTAGCCTTTCAGACGACCCGCAAGCTGCTTACGGAAGGTATCGCCGTAAGGTGGACGGAACATCGCGAGAATTTCGTTTCCGGTCTGCGTGTAGACCGATTTCTTGTGCGAGAATTCCTTAAAGCCGTCATGGCCATGATATGAGCCCATGCCCGATGGCCCCACCCCGCCAAACGGCAGGTCTTCCTGTGCGACGTGGAAAATCACGTCATTCACGGTGACGCCGCCGGAAGTCGTGTTGTTCAGCACTCTGGCTTCCTCAGCCTTGTCTGCACCAAAATAGTAAAGTCCCAGCGGACGGTCATGCGCATTCACGTAGGAGACCGCATCCTCAACGCCCTTATAGGTTTTCACCGGCAGCAGAGGGCCGAAAATCTCGTCCTTCATGATGTCCATATCGTCAGACGGGTTCAGAACCAGCGTTGGCGGGATTTTATGGTGCGGCTGCTGGGAGAAGTTCTCGCCGGCTGGATTGATCTCCACGATCTCGCCGCCCTTGGCTTTAGCATCTTCAAGATAGCCCTGCAGGCGATCGTAATGGCGCTGGTTGATAACGGACGTATAGTCATCATTATCCTTCAGCCCCGTTGGGAACATCTTCGCGACAGCCTTTTGCGAGGCATCAACAAACGCGCCCACGCTCTCTTCCGGCGTGAATACATAGTCCGGCGCCAGACAGATCTGGCCCGCATTCAGCGCCTTGCCATTCATGACGCGCGCAGCCGTTTTCTCCATATCTGCCGACCGGCCGATGATGACCGGCGATTTACCGCCCAGCTCCAGCGTCAGCGGCACCAGGTTCTCAGCTGCCGCACGCATAACGTGATGGGCAATCGAGGTCGCGCCTGTGAAGATGATGTGGTCAAAAGCCAGAGCGCAGAACTCGCCGCCGACTTCCGGCCCACCCGTAATCACGGCAATCTCTTCCTCGTCGAACACTTCAGAGAACATCTTCTCCATCAGCGCAGAGGTCGCCTCAGTGAACTCGGAAGGCTTGATCATGGCGCGGTTGCCCGCGGCCAGGATGTTCGCCAGCGGTGCAAAGGTGAGCTGCACAGGGAAGTTCCATGGCGAGATGATGCCAACAGTGCCCTTCGGCTGATACTCAAGCCGCGCTTTTGCACCAAGCAGGTTCAGCGGCGCTTCCACCTTACGCTTTTCCGGCTTCATCCATTTGCGCAGGTTTGCTTTGGAATGCTTGAGCGGCCCGAGCGAGGACACGACATCAGTAAAGGTCGTCTGGTCTTTGGAGCGATGCCCGAAATCCTCACAGAGCGCATCAGCTATCTCATCCTTGTATTTGATGAGCTGGCGGATGCAGCGGTCAATCCGGTCCATACGTAGTTCAGCAGATGGCGCGCCCTCACGAATGTGCGCGGCCTTCTGCTTGTCGAGGATTTCGCGCATCCGCGCTGCATTTCCTGAAGCCATTTGTCTCTCTCCCATGATCTTTTGGAGAGAGCTTAACCTGACGCAGGCGTCAGAAAAAGTATGACGCTAGGTCAGGCGACTTCAGCCACCAGCACAGACTGGCTCTGAAGCTCTGCATATCCAAAAATCGTCATGAAGCTGATATCCGTGGCGTCACGGCCATAGGTAATACGCACAAGGCTCTCTTCTGCGGCCATACCTGCCGGATCAATCAGGTGCCAGTTCCCGTCCAGCCAGACTTCAACAACGGCATGGAAATCAGGCGGGTTCAGGCCCGGCGCATAGACAGACGCCATGCGCGCAGGCACACCCATCGCACGGGCGAGTGTGATCAGCACGTGAGAATAGTCGCGGCAGACGCCCTGTCGCCGTAGAAAACTGTCTGTTGCCGTTGTGGAATTATCAGACGAACCCGGCACATATTCAAAATTGTGACGGATCCAGTCGGTCATTTCCAGCACGAGGTCCCCGCCGCTGCGATGGCCGAACTTGCTCATCGCATAGGTTTCCAGCTTGTCGGATTCGCAATACCGGCTCGGAAACAGATAATGGACAACATCCGGCGGCAGTTCACGGCGTGGCGGCACATCGAGGCCCGCAATGGAAAGCGGCGGGCGTTCTACATCGACCAGCGCTTCGTATCGGATCTGAACACGATCGTTCGCTTCAGTCCACTGGCTGCGCCCCGGCGTGCCATGCTCCTGAAAGCTACGCAGCGGGGTCGCTTCTCCGGCAACCATCAACTTGTCCCGGACAAGCTTCTGATCTTTCATCGGAATGGCTTCCACCGCCAGCAACACATCGGCTGGTTCAGGGAAAAAATAATCGAGGTCTGCCGCAATCGACACACGCATGGATAGCTCCAGACAGAGTTTGCATTAAGTTCGGGAAATCTACTCCCGCGCTATCAACACGTTATGGTGCAACACGCAACCATAGTTCGACTAAGAGGGTAAATCAGCCGCGTCAGGAGCAGTCTTTCCCTTCCCTTGAAGCCAGAATGGCTGCACACACCAGTCACCGCCCCAACGCTTCATTTCCTGCATGAACGTTAGCGCAATCTGACCGATCTCCTGCTTGGTGACCGTCTGCAAATAGGTGTCATAAATCCAGCTCTGCTGCATGGGTTTAGTAAACCAGATTTCGACCATCTGCCTGTCCGGATCGGCTCTGTTCGGAACGGTTTTACAGCGCCAGCGCCAGCTTTTCTCGTCGAAACGTTGCCGCCAGTCATCAAGCGCGCTCTCCAGCTCCTCGCTAAAAGCTTCCGCCTCCACATCCGGCGACTTACAAATCCGGAACAGCACGTGCATATCCACCAGATCATACCAAATATTGATCCATGTTTGGCGTTCGCCGTCGCTGAGGCAGTATTCAGCACCGCGTTTCTGCGGACGCAGATTGTATTCCTTGTAGTCGACCGCCTTTCCAATGCCCTCCATCTGATATGGAAAATTAATCTTGAACTCGTTTGGCAGTTCTACCGTAAAAAAGCGTTCGACGCGCTTGGCGATCTGAATTTCCGGCATGTAGCGGCGTCCAAATGCCGCCACGAGAAAAGCAAAGAATGCGGGAACAACAAGGCTCAGAAAGGAAAGCGGTACGGCAGGGCTATCGATCACCACCTGCCAGATAACAGCATCTGCGATCAGCCATAGTCCAAGTACAATGAAAAAAAGAAAGCCGAGCAGTGTGCTGATACGCACCCATGCCGGCATGTAGATCAAATTGTTTCCCGAAGGCCCGCCCGTCGTCATGTCGGCATGCTTGCACAGCCTCGATCAAGCTGCAAGCTGGAGTGGTTATGCCTTGAAATGCTCCACGCCATCTGCGCCAGCGCGATAGAACTCGCCTTCATCGCCCTGCACTTTGGCGTTTAGAAGCCCTGCGAGATATAGCGCACGCAGTATTGTCTCATGGATTCTCAATGTCCTCGCCAGAGATATACCTCCATACGGAGACCAGCACTTTGTCTCCGAATTTCAAGATGAACATCGCCGCAATATATAGCGCCAGCAACGCAGACACCGTCAGCACCTTGAGCATCAGATCGTTTGAAAGGTTTTCACCGTCCGGCGCCTGATGAAGCAGCATGAAGATAAGCGCACACGCGATCAACGGCGGCGTCCAGAGCGCAATGATCAGACCAAACCAGACTACACGGAAACCTTCTGATTTTGGAGGCGAAAGCCAGAATGATCTCGCCCTAGCCTCCGGTTGCTGAGGTTCTTCACCAACGGAAAGATCAGCCAGCGAGTCATAAAACTCACCATCATCCCCTTGAACACGTGCGTCCAGCAGAACCGCTAAACGCAACGCATCAATTATGGTTTGATCGTCGCGGTATTTAGCGCGAAGCATGCCATCCTCGGACAACCAGAAGCCTTCGATCCAGCGAAACCCAGCAGCAGCTAGTCGGATTTCCTCACCCGTCTCCGGATTTGTGACAAGACGAGGGGACGCATCTGCCCCGTCCATAAACTCAAGTTCGGGGTGGCGAGCATGGATTTCACGCAAGTCTTCGAGCGTGATCGCGCCGAAGTCCTGCTCATCCCAGTAATTGGGCTTTCTATGGATATAGATTTCGTAGCCCATATGCCCCCACAGAAAAAAGGCGACCCGAGGGCCGCCTTTTCAAATCTCTTAGGTATCGAGGAAGCTGCGCAGTTTGCGCGAGCGGCTCGGATGCTTGAGCTTGCGAAGCGCTTTCGCCTCGATCTGGCGAATACGCTCACGTGTTACCGAGAACTGCTGACCAACTTCTTCCAGCGTGTGGTCAGTGTTCATACCGATACCGAAACGCATACGCAGGACACGCTCTTCGCGAGGCGTGAGTGACGCCAGAACGCGCGTCGTTGTTTCACGCAGGTTGGACTGGATCGCCGCATCCACAGGAAGAAGCGCCGCCTTGTCCTCGATGAAGTCGCCAAGGTTTGAATCCTCGTCGTCACCAATCGGCGTTTCCAGAGAAATCGGCTCTTTCGCGATCTTGAGAACCTTACGGATTTTCTCAAGTGGCAGACCAAGCTTTTCAGCCAGCTCTTCAGGTGTCGGCTCGCGACCAATCTCGTGCAGCATCTGACGCTGTGTCCGGACGATTTTGTTGATCGTCTCGATCATGTGCACCGGAATACGGATCGTCCGCGCCTGGTCCGCGATAGACCGTGTGATCGCCTGACGAATCCACCATGTCGCATACGTGGAGAACTTATAGCCGCGGCGATACTCGAACTTATCAACCGCTTTCATCAGGCCGATATTGCCTTCCT
>DDIN01000005.1:0-73056 GCA_002338565.1 Hyphomonadaceae bacterium UBA1849 | reverse complement strand
TCAGGCCGATATTGCCTTCCTGAATGAGGTCGAGGAATTGCAGGCCGCGGTTCGTGTACTTCTTCGCGATGGAGATCACGAGACGCAGGTTTGCCTCGACCATCTCTTTCTTCGCAATACGCGCCTCGCGCTCACCTTTCTGAACGGTAGAGACGATACGGCGGAAGTCATCAATCGGAATACCGATTTCCTGAGCCGTGTCAGAAATCTCGCCACGCAGGTTTTCAACCTTTTCGGCTTCAGCCGCCACGAAGCGTTCCCACTTCTTGGACTTGCCGCGCACATCCTCAGACCAGTCAGGGTCGAGTTCGTGGCCGAGATAGGATTCAAGGAAATCACGACGCGGAACGCCATGCGCGTCAGCCAGACGCATCAGCTTGCCTTCAAGGCCCATCAGACGCTTGTTGATGGCATAGAGCTGCTCAACGAGCGCTTCGATACGCGCATTGTTGAGGTGCATGGTTTTCAGGTTTTCGATGATCTCGTTCTGGATGGAGCTTAGTTTCTCCTGATCCTTGTTCGAGAGCTCTTTGCCTTCCATACGAAGGCCAATGAGCTTTTCCTGAAGGGCCTGGAAGGTTTTGAACTCACGCGCGATCTCGTCGAGCTTGGATGTGACGCCGTCACGGAGTTCAGCCTCCATGGCGGACATGGACATAGCCGCGCCTTCATCATCATCGTCATCGTCGTCGCGGCGGCGGTTTTCACCGTCCTCGCCTTCTTCGCCGTCTTCAGAGTTTTCAGACTCTTCTTCTTCCTCGTCCTCTTCTTCCTCTTCAGGCTCTGGCGGCGGGTTTTCCGCGCCATAAGTCGCTTCAAGGTCGATAATGTCACGCAGAAGAACGCGTTCGTGAACAAGCTCGTCGCGCCAGACCATCATGGCTTCGAACGTGAGCGGGCTTTCGCAGAGGCCACGGATCATCGCATCGCGACCCGCCTCAATGCGCTTCGCAATCGCGATCTCGCCTTCACGTGAGAGAAGCTCGACAGAGCCCATTTCGCGCAGATACATGCGCACAGGGTCGTCCGTCCGGTCAGAACCGCGCGCATTACCTTTAGTGGTGGTAACCGCTTTAGAACCGCTTACCGTCGCGAGTTCTGTCTTTTTCTCGGTTTCTTCCTCGCCTTCTTCTTCAGAATCAACGACAGAGATGCCCATCTCGGACAGTTGGGACATGATGTCCTCAATCTGGTCCGGATTCACCTCGTCGGAAGGCAGAACCTTGTTCAGCTCATCATGTGTGATGTAGCCACGGGTTTTGGCTTTCTTGATGAATTTCTTGACGCTGGCGTCGCTGAGATCGAGGACTGGGCCGTCCTGTGTTTCGTTCTCAGTTTCTTCCTTATTGGCAGCAGCAGCCTTGCTCATGCAGTGTCTCTCCAGGTCGTGACCGGGTGCGCACGCCAGTCACCGGGGATTTTAAGAGCCCCATTTTTTCCTAGCCACTTCATCCATGCGGCGGATGGCGGCGTGTAAATCTGACTTCGCTTCCGGCGCAGAGTCTTCTTCCCCGCGCGTTAGATCGCGAATATCGGTCTTCAGACGGAGTTTTTCAACAACCCGCCTGCGTTCCAGAACATTAGAGTCAGCTCCAGAAGACCGAAGCTGTTGCTCATCCTGGGAAAGTTCATCCACTGCGCAAAACCGCTCAAGGGCACTTAGCCATTCCTGACCCTCTGGAGATGCGGGGTGCAGGGGAATTCCAGCCGGTTGTGTTCGCAGGAGTTGGATAGCTTTATCCTTCCCGAATAAACGTAGATGGCTTGTCAAGCCCGTTCGGTCAACCTCTTCACCACTTTCAAATAGGTCAAAAACTGCATCTTGCAGCCCTGCGACCACCGGATCGGGGAATCTGGCCACCGCCAAACGCTCCAGTCCGGCTTTCAAAAGTTCCGGCGAATCAATCATCCTGATGAGGATTCTCACACCGCGCGGGTTAAGATTGAGTTCCGGTTTCCGGGATTTACCGCCACCCGGACCAAATGGTGATTTACCACCCTGCCGCCCCGGCCGGCGCATCTGGAAGAGGTAATCACGCAGCCGCTGGTGAAGCTCACGGCCATACGCCTTCTTCACACCAGCATGCTGGATATGGGCAACCGCATCGTCAAGACGCTGTTCAAACCCTGCTTTACGTTCTGGTGTGTCTAACGGGCTCTGCTCAAGTTCGCGGCCCCATAGAAGATCGACCAATGGTTTGGCGTTCTTCAGAACTTCGTGCATCGCATCCTTGCCGCGCTCGCGGATAAGATCATCCGGATCCAGCCCGTCAGGCAGAAGCGCGAAGAAGAGCGACCGGCCCGGCTCCAGATGCGGAAGACCGCGATCAATCGCCTTGTGCGCGGCCCGTACACCAGCCGCATCGCCGTCAAAGCACAGCACCGGCTCGCCGCCCACCTTCCAGAGGAGAGAGAGCTGATCTTCAGTCAGCGCGGTACCAAGCGGCGCCACGGCATAATCAATGCCCGCCTCGCCAAGCGCGATGACATCCATATAGCCTTCGCAGACCACGAGGCCTTCAACATTGGCCATGGCTGCGGCTTCACGTGCGGCTTTATAACGGTAGAGCTGCGCGCCTTTATGGAAGAGTTCGGTTTCCGGTGAGTTCAGATATTTCGGCTTGGCGTCCTTTTCCATGGAGCGGCCGCCAAAGGCGATCACCTTGCCGGTCGTGTCCTCGATGGGAAACATGACGCGTCCACGGAAGCGATCATACGGGTCGCGGCCCGTATCGGGCTGTATGATAAGGCCCGCATCCAGCATATCTTTCTGGCTGGCACCGGTTTTCGCCAGATATTCCTGCAGAGCCCGCCAGCTATCAGGCGCAAAGCCGAGGCGATATTTCTGCCAGCTCGAAGGCTGCAGCCCCCGCCCTTCCAGATAAGATCGCGCCTGCGCCCCGTCCGGGCCACGCAGTTGTTCTTCGAAATACCGGGTTGCCGCTTCGCACACATCAATCAGACGGCCACGGCGCGAGCGTTCTGCTTTGGCTTGCGGTGTATCGCTCGGCAGCTGCATGCCCGCTTCGGCGGCAAGCTTCTCAACGGCTTCGGCAAACGAGACGCGCTCCGTCTCCTGCAGGAAGGTGATCACATCGCCGAATTTGCCGGAAGAGAAGTCCTTGAAGAATTGCTTCTGGTCATTGACGTAGAAGCTTGGTGTTTTCTCGGCGCTGAAGGGCGAAAGGCCAGACCATTCCTTGCCCTTTTTGACCAGTTTCACCTTGCGACCGACCACGTCCGAAATCCGAATGCGGGATTTCAGCTCGTTGAGGAACTGTTCATTGAAGCGATGGCCGACCATTGCGTGATATTACAGTTTATGGGCGGTTAATCCAGATGGGTTGCAGCCTACGAATGCTTTCTTTTGTGGATGCCAGAGTTAGTTTTGCGTCCTGTCTTCATCAATCCGAAATCACCTCCCATATGCTGTAGATCAGCCGACGTTTTCTGAAACAGCGCGCCCCGGTCTGATTTTTCCCCGGATCGGCTCGATAAACCGTGCCGCCAGCCAGTTTACGCCAAACGCCAGGATCAGAATGAACGGGATACTCACCGCGAGTATGTCGAACCCTCGTGCTTTGCCATCAAACACAAACTGGCTGACCAGAAACCCGACCTGCCAGTGCAGCAGGAAGATCGGATAGGCGAGATCGCCCAGCATCTTACTAATGCCGATCGCACGCGTATTCAAAGACGAATGGCTGAACCCGACCATGATCACGATCATGAAAAGCAGGTTCAGATAGAAATAGAGATCGAAATTATCCGCGAAACGGCCATCCACGATGCCTGCAGCAATCATATTCCCAACCCAGAACACTCCGCCCGCGCCAGCTGCCAACATGGCCTGCACCGGCGACAAGCGCTCAACGTAACCTCTCGCATGAAAAAGCGCAGCGCCCAGCGCGAACGGCAGAATAGCGGCGACAAACGGGTCATATCGCGCCAGCCATTCCGGATTGGTGAGGAAGGTCCACACATGATAGCCGACGCCCGCCGCTACGCCGAGCGCTGTGAAGAGCGCAGAACGTGAAATCAGCAGCCACAGCAGGAAATAGTTGATCAGCTCGACACCAACCGACCATGCAGGCGGCACGAGCCGGAAGCGCTGGTCCAGAAATTCGAACGGAAAAATGAACAGGTTTCCGAGCCACGCACCAAGCGTGTCTCTAATCCGCCAGACAGGTTTCCAAGTTTCAGCCTCCGGAAGCAGGAAGATCATAATCAGCGTCGCCGCCGCTATGATGTAGTAGACCGGAAACAGGCGTAAAAAGCGATTGATCGCGAAAGGCGCGAACCTGAATTCGTATGTTGTATTCAGGATCAGCGTGATCAGATAGCCGGACAGAAGATAGAAGCCGAACACGGCGAAAATGCCGGTATGGCTGGTATATCGCGCGCCTTCTGTGAGATGGGCCAACACAACAAGCCACGCCAGAAGAAACCTGAAACTACTCTGCACCCTAACCTCTCAGACGCCATCCCGCTGATCCGCCAACTATGAGCACAGCCGCGGCAATCGGCAACTCACCTGCCGTATAGTCTCCGCATACATTATTCCATCTTCCGGAACACTGAGTGTCATTTTTTAGGAATTACCTATAATTTTCTAAAGAGCTATCTGTCGCTCATGACAGCCAACTATCTCAAAACCCTGCTCAGCCCGACCGCACGCGCCCTTCAGACCTTTGATGGATCACGCGAGCTCTACGCCAATATGGAAGCCAACGCGACGAACGCAGATGATCGCCTCACCTCCAGAGAGGCGACCTTCATCATGCAGCGCAACAGCTTCTACATGGCCAGCGTTACCGATGATGGATGGCCCTATGTGCAGCATCGCGGCGGGGAGACGGGTTTTCTGCAAGTCATATCCCAGAACCGTATCGGCTTTGCGGATCTGCGCGGCAACCGCCAGTTCATGTCGGCTGGCAATGTGCGCGTGAATGATCGAGTTTCACTCCTCCTGATGGATTACCCGAACCGCCGCCGGCTGAAAATCGCCGGGCGCGGCGCCTATGTGACGGCGCAGGATGCCCCCGATTTCGTCTCCCAGATCGCCCTGCCCGAACACCGCGACAAAGCCATTGGCGCTTTCCTGATCAACATCGTCGCCTTCGACTGGAACTGTCCGCAATACATCACGCCGCGCTGGACCGCGGACGAACTCAATGCCCAAAAGGAAACTTCAGAATGAGCACAACACTTGGCGTCCACCATGTCGGCCTCTCCGTACCAGACCTCAAAGCTGCGACCGGCTTTTTTGTAGAAGCTCTCGGCTTTGAAGAAGTGGGCGGTAAGCCGGATTACCCGTCTGTGTTTGTATCAGACGGCACCACCATGCTCACACTCTGGCAGATTGCCGAGCCGAACACCGCAATGCAGTTCGACCGGAAAACCAATATCGGCCTTCACCATCTGGCACTGAAAGTCGCCGACAAATATCACCTCACCGCACTTCACTCACAGCTCGCCGAGCGCGATGATGTCAGCATTGAGTTTGCGCCAGAACCGATCGTGTCAGGCGCGGCAATCAATCATTTCATCTGCGCCATGCCTGGCGGCATCCGCATCGAGTTTACCGCCGCGACCTGAGGCTAGTGCCGGTGCTGCTCATAAACAGCGTCAATCTGGTCTAGCGCAGCTTCCTTATCCACATCGCTCAGGAACGAGCCGATAAAGCTGTTGCGCGCAAGCATGACGATCTCCGGCATGGAAAGGTCGAGCGCGTCGGCAATCGCGATGTAATTGTCGTTCACATAGCCGCCGAAATAGGACGGGTCATCAGAATTCACGGTGACCCGCACCCCTGAGCGGAGGAGATGCGCCAGTGGATTCTCGGTCAGGTCCGGCGTAACGCACAGACGCTGATTGGAGAGCGGGCACATGGTCAGCGTCATGCCCGTCTCGATCAGATGGTCAATCAGCTCATCATCGCGGGCGGCAGCATTGCCATGGTCAATCCGGTCAATCTTGAGAAGGTTGAGCGCCTCCCAGACATATTCAGGCGGCCCCTCTTCTCCAGCGTGCGCGACAAGTTTCAGACCGAGCGCCTGCGCCTCTTTGAAGGCGCGTTCGAACTTGCTCGGCGGATGCCCCAGCTCTGAAGAATCGAGGCCGACCCCATCAATCTTTGCCAGATGAGGCGTCGCCACTTCGAGCAGCGCAAAGGCTTCCTCCTCGCTCAGATGGCGCAGGAAGCACATGATAAGCTTGTAGGTGATGCCATGACGGATATGTCCGTCTTCGAGCGCGCGCGTGATGCCGCTAAGGACTGTTTCAAAGCTGACGCCGCGCTCCATATGCGCCTGCGGGTCAAAGAACACCTCAACATGACACACATTGTCTGCGGCAGCTTTCGTCAGATAGGCCGAGGTCAGGTCGTAGAAATCCTGCTCCTTCAGCAGAACGCCCATGCCCTGATAATACAGGTCCAGAAAGTCCTGCAGATTGGAAAAGTCATAGGCTGCGCGGATTTCCTCAACCGAGCCATATTTGAGCGTGACGCCGTTCCGCTTTGCCAGCTCGAACATCATTTCCGGTTCAAGAGAGCCTTCAAGGTGAAGGTGAAGCTCAGCCTTTGGAAGCTCTGTAATCAGGTCTTTCAGTTCGCTCATTTTCAGGCCTCCATTTTCGTATCTCGCCCCTAGTCTAGCACAGATTTGAGCGTCTGGCCTCGCGGCGAATTGAGGCCGCACACCCTGCTTTTGTTTGCATTCATGGCAAACACACCATTTAAGAGTACATCGTGCCCTGCACGGAGATTTTTAAGTTCGGAACAGATTAAAAAATGCCAATACGTATTCCTGATGGCCTGCCTGCACGCGAACACCTTCTGCAAGAAGGCGTGCGCGTTAAGACTGAACGCTTTGCCGATCGTCAGGACATCCGACCTATGCGCATCGGCCTGTTGAATCTGATGCCAAACAAAATCCGCACCGAACTTCAGATGGCGCGCCTGATAGGCGCCTCGCCTCTTCAGGTCGAGTTTACGCTGGTGCGGGTTGGCGGCCACACACCGAAGAACACTTCGGCAGAGCATCTCCTGTCCTTTTATCAGACCTGGGATGAGATCAAGGACCAGAAGTTTGACGGCTTCATCATCACGGGCGCGCCGGTCGAAACGCTCGAATTCGAGGACGTCACCTATTGGGACGAGATGAAAGAAATCTTCGATTGGACAGCCACGAACGTCCACTCGACGCTGAACATCTGCTGGGGCGCAATGGCTGCGATCTGGCACTTCCACCGCGTGCCGAAATACGTACTCGACCGGAAACTGTTCGGTGTTTACCGCCACCACAATCTGGTACCGTCCTCACCTTACATGAATGGCTTTTCTGACGACTTCATGATCCCGGTCTCTCGCTGGACCGAGTGCCGCGCAGAAGACGTTGAGAAAGTCGACGGGCTAGAAGTTCTTATGAATTCAGACGAGACGGGCCTCTGCATCGTGCATGAGCGCAAATGTAACCGTCTCTATGTGTTCAACCATATCGAGTATGATTCCACTTCGCTCGCGGAAGAGTATTTCCGCGACATTGATGCTGGCATCGATATGCAGATCCCGCACAACTACTTCCCGGATGATGATCCGAAGCAACCGCCACTCAACCGCTGGCGGTCACACGCGCATTTGCTGTTCGGCAACTGGATCAACAATATGTACCAGACCACGCCATACAGCACCGATCTCATCGGTCAGGAAGAACACGATCCGGGCTATTGAGCTGCCTGTTCACGCGCTTGTTATCCACAACTGCACCGCATAACTGACGAAATTGCACGGTTTCTGCATCTCCGGCCCTGAACAGCCGGAGATGTGCCATGACCGTACAGCCAAAAATCGTCGCTTTATGTGCAGATGCGCCACATGCGTGGATTATGATCAACGCGCTTCGAGAGAAGTTCGGAGACTTTCCCGTCATTCTGGAAGACGGTGAACCGGCGAAAACGTTCTGGAAACGCCGCGCCCGCATTCTCGGCCCGATGACGGTTGCCAGCATGCAGGCCGCACGCCTTCCAATCAAACTCACTAAGCGCCGGACGCATGACGTCATCAACCGGATGATCGATGAGGAAAACCTTCAGCCCGCCATGCCGGAGCTTGAGAACCTCATCCGCGTCTCCAGCGCAAACGACGCCGAAGCCATTGAAGCCTTGCAGCGCTTTGACCCGACAGCCGTTTTCGTCATCAATTGCCGGATGCTGAAGAAGAAGACGCTGAAAGCCATCAAAGCGCCGTTCATCAACTACCATTCAGGCATTAACCCGGCATATCGCGGCATGTTTGGAGGCTATTTCGCGCTTGCCAATGGCGAGCCCGAGCACTTCGGCGCGACAGTTCATATCGTCGATGAAGGCGTCGATACCGGCGATATTCTCTACCAGTCGCAGGTACAGGCTCAGGCCGATGACAACTTCCACACTTATATCTGGCGGATCGCTGCGGGATCGCGCGATATTGTCATGCAAGCGATGGATGATGCGGTGAATGGCACGCTAGCGCCTTACAAGGTCGAGATGCCATCAAAGCAGTATTACGCGCCAACCTTTGGTGGCTATATCTGGAATGGTCTGACGAAGGGCGTCTGGTAGGCGCTTATCAGCCGAGGGCTGCGCGCACTTTGCGACCCGCCTCGCAGCTGTCGAGCTGGTCTGGATAGCGGGATTTGAGTTCGGTCATGCAGCGACCGAGGTCTTTCAGGCTTCGAGCTTCAAGGTCGCCAATCACATCCTGAACAACTTCTTCGAGTTCTTCGCCTGCGATTGTCTTAGGCAGATAGCGCTGAAGGATTTCGAGTTCGTCGCGCTCGCGGTCGGCCATTTCGATCCGGCCTGCATTTTCATAACGGTCTGCAGACTCTTCACGCTGTCGCACCATCAAAGACAGTACATCGCGGATAACTGAGTCGTCGCAGCCTTCGCACTGGTCGTGCGCACGCGCATCCGCGTCACGGTCATGAACCGCGCACATGGCAAGGCGCAGCGTCGCTGCTTCTACAGAATCACTATCGTCGGTTTCGGCGCGTGAAAGGTCAGCTTCCAGCAGTGCGCGCAGTTTCGGCGTGTGTGTTTTCGGATCCGTCATATGGAATCAGTGCTTCTCTTGGCTTTCAATCTCAGTAAACGGCAGTTTCGTTGATATTATACTACGTTACCAGCTTGACGATTGTTCCCGCGAAAGATACTTCCTCGCGCGTTTGCCCGGCGGTCCTCACCGCCCCTTTTTGAACAAGGAAGCCCTATTATGCCTTTCCTCACCGAGAATCAAGAACAGATTGAAGCGACCGGCGCGCTGGTTCTGGCGAGCGGCGAGGTTTACTTCGGGCGCGGCAATGGCGCTAAAGGTACAGCCATCGCAGAGGTCTGCTTCAACACGGCGATCACCGGATATCAGGAAATCCTGACGGACCCGTCTTACGCATCCCAGATGGTTGTTTTCACCTTCCCGCACATTGGTAATGTCGGCGCAAACGATCAGGATCAGGAAGAAAGCTCTGTAAATGCAGAGAAAGCTGCGCGCGGCGCCATCTTCCGCGGCACGATCACGCCGCCATCAAACTGGCGCGCTGTGGACCATTTCGACGCCTGGCTGACGAAGAAGGGCATTGTCGGTCTGTCCGGCGTGGACACGCGTTCAATCACCCGGCTCATCCGTGAAAAGGGCATGGTGAACGGCATTATCGCGCATATTTCACCAGACGAAACAGTTTCAATTGCTGATCTGAAGGCAGAACTTGCCGGATTTGCAGGCATGGAAGGCGCTGATCTGGCCAAGGTCGTCGGCCCTGACGCGGAATACGCACATGCCGAACAGAACTGGAAATGGGATTCAGGCTTCACTGCACTGGAAAGCGGTGACTTCCACGTTGTTGTTCTCGACTTCGGTGTGAAGAAAAACATCCTGCGCAACCTTTCCGAAGTCGGCGCACGCTGCACCGTTCTGCCGGGCAATGCGACAGCGGAAGACGTTCTGGCACTCAAGCCGGACGGCGTGGTCCTGTCTAACGGCCCAGGCGACCCAGCAGCGACGGGTGTTTACGCCGTACCGGAAATCCAGAAGCTTATTGCATCCGACCTGCCGATTCTCGGCATTTGCCTCGGTCACCAGATGCTGGCGCTCGCTCTCGGTGCCAGAACCATGAAAATGGCTCAGGGTCACCATGGCGCGAACCATCCGGTGAAAGACCTCTCAACCGGCAAGGTAGAGATCGTCTCCATGAACCACGGCTTCACAGTTGACCCAGCAACCTTGCCAAACAGTGTCGAGCAGTCTCACGTGTCTCTGTTCGATGGCACAAACTCCGGTCTGCGCGTTGCGGGCAAGCCGATCATTTCGGTTCAGCACCACCCTGAAGCCTCTCCTGGCCCACAGGACAGCTTCTATCTCTTCCGTCGCTTTGCTGACCTTATGTCTTCACACGGTGCAAAAGAGACCGCTTAAGCATAACGGACCAATCAACAGGCAAGGCGCGCATCAGGGCGAACTTCGCTTTGAAGTGAGTTGCTTTCGCTAAAAGACGCTCTAGGCTCCCCTCAAACTTCTGAGGGGTAGACTGATGAAAGCCTGGTTCGAAATCACACTCTGGAAACGGGTCATGCTGGGCCTTGTGCTCGGCCTGTTAGTGGGCCTTTTGCTTTACTACCCCGCAGGCGAATGGACGGGTAACTCCGCAGCCGTAGCGAATTTCGCTGACACTTGGCTCAAGCCATTCGGCGACGGCTTTGTACGCCTGATCAAAATGCTGGTCGTTCCGCTGATTTTCACCACGCTTGTTGCCGGCGTCACGGCGATGGGTGACCCGAAAAAGCTCGGTAGCCTCGGCGGTAAAGCCATCGCTCTTTATCTCGGCACAACGTTCATCGCCGTATCGATCGGCCTGCTGATGGGCACGATTTTCCAACCGGGTAATGGCGTAGAAATCCTCGCAGATACAAGCTCTCAAAGCGCGGTCAGTGACCGGATTTCGGCAGCGTCAGCGGCGGATGCAAGCATTGCAGACAAGCTTCTGGCAATCATCCCGACCAACCCTGCTGAAGCCCTCGCCGCACAAGACGTTCTGGGCATCATCTTCTTCGCGATCATTTTCGGCGTTGGCTGCCTGATGGCGAAAGAGAAAGCCAAGCCGGTTCAGTCTATGATCGAATCAGCCGCTGAAGTCATGATGAAGGTCACCGTGATGGTGATGGAACTTGCGCCTTTCGGCGTCTTCTTCCTGATGAGCTGGGTTATGGCAACCAAGGGCCTGGCGATCCTTGCTAATCTGGGCCTGCTCACCATTGGTCTCTATCTGGCGTGCATCGTTCACATCGTTCTGGTTTACGGCCTCGGCATTGTAAAAGGCATGCTGGGCCTTCCGTTCATGCGCTTCTTCGGCGGTATTCGTGATGCTCAGGCCGTTGCTTATTCCACGGCATCCAGCGCGGGCACACTGCCGGTAACGATCGAGAACGTTTCTGAAAACCTCGGTATCAAGAAGTCTGTCGCTGCATCCGTGCTGCCGGTTGGCGCGACGGTGAATATGGACGGCACGGCCATCTATCTCGGCATGGTGGCTCTCTTTGCTGCGCAAGCGCTTGGCATCGACATGACACCGGCCATGTATCTGTCAGTGGCTCTGGGCGCGACGCTCACCTCTATTGGAGCGGCGGCGATCCCGAGCGCGGGCCTGCTGCTCGCTTCGGCCGTACTCTCATCCATCGGCGTGAGTGAGGAACAGTCGCTTCTGATCATCGCCATGATCTTCCCGTTTGACCGCCTGCTCGACATGATGCGCACCATGACAAACGTCACTGGTGACGCTGCCGTCGCCTCTGCCGTCGCCAAATGGGAAGGTGAACTCGACGAAGACGTGTTCCGCCACGAGGCGACACGTTAGAGCAAAAAGCTTGGGAGGAGCGCCGTCGCGGACTGGACCTGTCAGACTATTCGTCTGTACCGGTTCCATCTCCGGCGGCGCGCCAATCCCCACAAATCGCCTGATACAGGGTCAGCGCTGCAACTGCCGCCGTTTCAGCCCGCAGGATACGCGGCCCTAGAGACACCGGATAAACGCCATCCAGCTTCCGCAGGATTTCGCGCTCTTTCGGTGAGAACCCGCCCTCAGGTCCGATCAAAATAGCCGCCGAACCAACATGGTGTTCGTTGAGAACATCCGCCATCGGACGTGCACGATTATCCTCGCCGCCCCATTCAGCCGCTTCATCGTCACCGCGTTCATCGCAGTAATACACGCGGCGATCATCTGGCAGTTCAGAAAGAGCCAGCATCAGAGGCTTGGCATCACATACGCGCGGCATGTTCAGACGCTCGGTCTGCTCCGCAGCCTCCATTGCGAGGCGTTCCATGCGGTCGGTCCGCACTCGCTCCGACTGGGTAAATTCCGTGACTACCGGCTGGATCACTTCCACGCCCAGCTCAGTCGCTTTTTCAACGACGAAATCCGTCCGCGTTTTCTTGAGCGGCGCAAACAAAAGCTGAAGGTCGGTCAGTTTGTGCTGTCCGCGCAATTTTTCTTCAACTTTCAGAATTCCGGCCGATTTCCCAAGGATTTCAGTGACACGAGCAAGCCATTCGCCATGCCGCCCATTGAAGACACGCACCTCGTTTCCCACCTCCAGACGCATCACACGGAAGAGGTATTTCGATTGCGCTTCATCCAGTGCAACTGGCCCGCCAGGAACAAGGTCAGTCGGTACGAAAAGTCGTGGCCGGGTAGTCATGGCAGAAGGTTTGGCATTCCTCTTCATAAAGGGCAAGAAAAACAGCTATAGTGTGATTTGGGACTCACAGACACTTCGGATTCGATGGGCATGACCGCACAGACCGCAAGACCAGCAGACGCGCCACCATCATGGGTGGACTATCTTCCGCAGTCCCTTCAGGGCTTTGCGCGTCTTTCGCGATTTGATCGCCCTATCGGTTTCTGGCTGCTGGCGATTCCATGCTGGATGGGTGTTGCCTTTGCTGGGCTTGATGTCGGCTGGCGCGCTACGAACCTCCTTTACGGTATTCTGTTTGGTATTGGCGCGATCGCCATGCGCGGCGCAGGCTGCACCATTAATGATCTGGCTGATGAAGACCTCGACCGGCAGGTTGCCCGCACGACAGAGCGCCCTCTGCCATCCGGCGCGGTTACGCGAACGCAGGCCTATATCTGGCTGGCGGCACAACTGGCTGTGGGGCTAGTCGTTCTGCTCTTCCTGCCGCTTGCCGCTAAGATCGTGGCACTTCTCTCAATTCCGCTGGTCGTCGCCTACCCGTTTATGAAGCGGATCACATGGTGGCCGCAAGCATGGCTCGGCATCACCTTTAATTGGGGCTTCCCTGTCGGGTATTTTACCGCTGGCGGCAACGACTATTTCTGGGCAGCGTTATTCTATCTGGGCCTGATTGCATGGACGATTGGCTATGACACCATCTATGCGCGTCAGGATGTGAAAGACGATGCGATTGTCGGCATCAAATCCACCGCGCGCCTGTTCGGAGACAAGACGCTTCCGGCGGTTGCTGGCATTTATGGCCTGTGTGCCCTGTTGATCGGCATTGCCCTGTCTTACGGCGGACCGCGCGTGCCCGGCGTGATGATCACTATCGCCTTCATGTGTCATCTCATCTGGCAGCTGGTTATGCTTAAAACCAAGGGTGATGCAGTAGCCCTGCAACTGTTCAAATCCAACCGTGATGCGGGCCTTCTTATCGTGTTCGGGATTGTAGTCACCATCACGCTTTCAATGCTCGGCTAGGCACCTGCCTAAAACACTATTCAAAATAGCTAACGCGGCGTCACGATTGCGGCGCGTATCAGGCGCTGGTATTTTCGTACCATGAGTACGCCTATTAAGATGAAACCGCTGGAGCTATTCACTCAGGATGAGTGGACCCGCCTCTGCAAACGCTCGGACCTTCTGGGGCTTGGTACAATCGTCCATGCCTGGGCCATTATTATCGCCGCGATGGCGATGTTTGCGGTCTGGCCGAACCCGGTGACATTTGTTCTCGCAGTCATGCTGATCGGCGCGCGCCAGCTTGGTCTGGCCATTCTCATGCACGAGGCAGCCCATGGCGGTCTCGCGACGAATCACAAGCTTAATGACTGGGTGGGTCAGTGGCTTTGTGCAGCCCCTGTGGGCGCGCATCTGCGCAACTATCGGGATTACCACATCAGCCATCATAAGTACGCGCAGTCGGAAAAGGATCCGGACTTAATTCTGTCCGCTCCTTTTCCGATTACGCGGAAATCTCTCTGGCGGAAAATCCTTCGCGATATGACGGGCCAGACCTTCTACAAACAGCGTTCAAACCAGTTCATGAACGCGATGGGGATCGGCATAAAAAAGCAGAAGGGCCGCGAAAACCGCGCCCAGTCTGCGCGTGAAGCTGTCATTCCGTTTCTGATCTCGAACGCGCTGATTGCGATTGTCATGACGCTGGCAATTGGCTGGTGGGCGTATCCAGTGCTCTGGCTGCTGCCCCTCGCGACGTGGAATCAGCTCGTCACGCGGCTCCGCAATATTGCAGAGCATGCCTGCCTTGATGGCTCCAACCATCCGATGCGGGTGGCCCGCACCACGCGCACCAACTTCCTGGAGCGCCTCTTCATTGCGCCTTACTGGGTCGCCTATCACTGCGAGCACCACATGTTCATGCACATCCCCTGCTACAGGCTGGCAGAGGCACACCGCATTCTCACCGAAAAAGGCACGGCTGAGGATATGGAAGTGAAGGAAGGCTACTGGCAGGTTCTGACCATCGCCAGTTCCAAGCCTGCTGCGACAGCCTCATAAGAAAAACGCTCCCTGCTGAAACAGGGAGCGTTTTTGTATCTACTCGATAATGCTCGAATATACGAATTGCTGGAATTGCGGCCGGATCGGATAGGATGATGACGGCATCATCTGCGTCATCTGGATCGCGATAATGTCTTCTACCGGATCAATCCAGAAGAAGGTGGATGCGAGCCCGCCCCAGCTGAACGTACCTTCAGAGCATGGCTGGTTCATCAGGATCTCATCAACCGTAACAGCCCCGCCAAGGCCAAACCCGTTGCCAGCCATATTGCTCTCGGAGAACATGGTGTCGCCCATACCGGCCATGGTCTTACCCTCTGGCAGATGGTTCATCATCATGTACTCGACTGTCTTAGGGCTGAGCAGGCGGGTACCATTCAGCTCACCACCATTCGCGAGCATGCGGCAGAAATTATAGTAATCGGAAATCGTGGAGACGAGACCGCCACCGCCGCTGAACAGGCGCTGCGGGTCTTTACCCTCGCGACAGTAAGACGAGCTACCATCACCCTTATCCGCCAGCGTGATTTCCTTGGTCAGAGGATTGCGCGCATAGCAGGCCGCAAAGCGTTGCAGTTTCTCTGTCGGGATAGTGAAACCTGTGTCGACCATGCCGAGCGGTTCGAAAATGCGCGTCTGGAAATACGCGTCCAGCGACATGCCGGAGACGATCTCAACGAGATGGCCCAAGACATCAATCGCAACAGAATAGTTCCAGCGGTCACCCGGTGAGAAGACCAGCGGAATTTCGGATAGAACCTCGCACATCTCAGCAAGCGTGTAGTTCTGACGAATGACCTTCTTGTCGATGTATTGCTTCTCGACAGGGTGCAGACCGAGGAAATCGTAGGTCAGGCCCGATGTGTGGAGGAACAGGTCCTTCACAGTCATCTCGCGGTCAGGGTCTTTCAGCTGCCCCTCGCCTGCCCAGACTTTCAAATTGGCAAAGCTCGGAATGTAGCGCGACACCGGATGCTCAAGGCGCAGAAGGCCTTCTTCAAAACACATCATCGCCGCAACGCATGTCACCGGCTTGGTCATGGAGTAAATGCGATAGATCGTGTCCGCCGTAACCGGCTCGCCCGTATCCCAGTTCTTCACGCCCTGACAGGACAGATGCGCGATCTCACCGCCGCGTGCGACCATGGTCGAGATGTTCGGCAGGCGTTCAGAGTCGAGATAGTTCTTCTTGTAGAAGGCCGGTATCCGGTCCAGTCGCTCTTTTGAAAGGCCTAGCGTTTCCGGCTGGCTGACCTGATCAAATGGCATTGCGTTCTCCCTGAGTATTTTTCTGCGCGTAACCTCGCACCCTCAGTGAAAAACGCAATCACCCGTTTTGAATTTTAGCCTTAGCCATCATCCTCGATGGCGCCGATACGGCTGATCTTCAGCGTGTTGGTCTTACCTGACCGGCCGAACGGGAAGCCGGACAGGATCACTATCCGTTCGCCATTTTCACCGCCAGCCTCGGATGCCAGCGTATCGGCGCGCGCAATCATCTCGCCAAAGTCGGAAATGTCTTCGGTGACTTTCGCCGTCACACCCCAGCAAAGTGACAGAGACTGAGCGACTTCCACATTCGGCGTTGCGGCAAGGATAGGCGCATATGGCCGGTCCCGCGCAAGGCGGCGCGCCGTTGAGCCTGTATTGGTGTAGGCCACCGCGAAACGGCATTCGAGCACTTCGGTGATCCGCCGCGCAGAAAGGCTCACCGCATCTGCTGTGGTCGAATGATCTTCTTCACTGTGGAAGATAGCGTAGCAGGCCGTTTCAGGATCGCGCTCAGTCGCTGAGATGACGCGGTCCATAATCGCCACTGCGGTTTGCGGGTGGCTGCCTACCGCCGTTTCTGCAGACAGCATCACGGCATCAGCGCCCTGGTTCACAGCCGAAGAAATATCAGAGGCTTCTGCCCGTGTTGGCGCTTTGGATTCCACCATGGATTCCAGCATATGCGTTGCAACGATGACCGGTTTGCCTACACGGCGACAGGCACGAATGATGCGGCGCTGCATGATGGGCACATCCTCGACCGGACACTCAACGCCCAGATCGCCGCGCGCCACCATAATGGCGTCAGAGGCTTCGATAATCTCATCGAGATGCTCAATCGCGGAAGGCTTTTCGATCTTGGAGATAATGCCCGCTTTGTCACCAATCAGCTCACGCGCTTCATGAACGTCAGACGGCCGCTGCACGAATGAGAGCGCAATGTAATCCACCTTCATAGAGAGCGCGAACTCCAGGTCTTCGCGGTCTTTCTCCGTGAGCGCAGAAATAGGCAGGCTGCGGTCTGGGATATTGATCCCCTTGCGGTCGGACAACGTGCCCATCGCATCGGCCCGCGCGATCAGCGCATCACTATCCCGGCCTGTCACCGTCATCTGTAACTTGCCATCATCGAGCTTGATCACCGCGCCCTCGTCCAGCGCATCGAACACTTCCTGATGCGGAACAGGAATAACGCCCTCTCCGGTCGTCGAGGCTGCGTTCACCAGCCGATATTCCTGCCCGTATCGCAGTTGGATCGAGCCGTCTTCAAACGTGCCAGTGCGGATTTTAGGCCCCTGCAAATCCGCGAAGATCGCCGTCGCAACGCCCGTTTCGACCTGCATTTCGCGGATAGATTTCACCACATTGCGTAGCTTGTCGTGCTGGCCATGGCTCATATTCAGACGGAAGACATTCACCCCCGCCTCATGGATCATGCGAAGCATGTCGGGCGAAGACGTCGCCGGGCCAATAGTCGAAACAATCTTGCAGAGACGCTGGTGCATTCAATTTTCTCCCGATCGGCTCTTATGGTGAACCTTATTTCTCACCATAACAGTCACACGGTAAAGTGATAACGCTACCAGATGCATATCCTCTATGCAGAAGCGGACAGCCCGTGACACTTGCCAGCTTTCAGAGGTAGTCTAACGCCATGAGTGTACTTATCGAAATGGTCTCAGACCTTGTCTGCCCGTGGTGCTGGCTCGGCATGCGCCGTCTCAACGAAGCTATTGCGCTGATTGGCGATGAATTCCCTGTCGAAGTCATCTACCGCCCTTACCAGCTCGACCCGACCGTTCCGCGCGAAGGCATGCCCTATAAAGAGTATATGGCGGCCAAGTTTGGCGGCGTGGGCGATAGCGAAAAGAGCGAGCAGAAAGACCGTTTCTCTGCCATGCGTCAGATGCTGGAACAATATGGCGAGGCGGAAGGCATTCCGTTCCAATTCTCAAGCATTGAAGTGCGACCGAACACTCTGGATGCCCACCGTCTACTGCGTTGGGCACAGGGCCAGAACCTTGGCTATGGCATGAAGGAAGCCCTGTTCCATGCCTATTTCACAGACCATCGTGACATTGGCGATAAAGGCGTGCTGGCTGATATCGGGGCATCCGTCGGCATGGATCGTAATCTGCTGATGGACCTTCTCTCCCGCAACGCTGACCTTGAAAACGTCATGCGCGAAGAAGCCGCCTACCGTCAGATGGGGATTTCGGGCGTGCCGACTTACATCGCCAATCGCAAGGTTGCTGTTCAGGGCGCTGAAGAGGCTGAAAAGCTCGCTAAATTCCTACGTACTGCGGCGAATGAGTACCCGCTGGAGTCGGCTCAGTTCAGCTGAAGCTCTGCAAGGCGGGCGTAGACGCCGCCGCTTGAGACGAGCTCATCATGGCCGCCGCTTTCAACAACGCGGCCATCTTCCACCACGACAATACGATCCGCATTGCGCACAGTTGAAAGACGGTGCGCGATAACAAGCGTGGTGCGGTCTTTGGAGAAATCCGCAAGCGCCGCCTGAACTTTGGCTTCAGAATCTGCATCAAGTGCAGACGTCGCCTCGTCCAGCATCAGGATTGGAGCATCGCGCAGGATCGCGCGGGCAAGTGCAATACGCTGGCGCTGACCGCCTGAGAGGTTACGCCCCAGCTCGCCAACCTGCGTTTCATAGCCGTCAGGAAGCGCCGCGATGAAGTCCGTCGCGTTGGCGAGCGCAGCTGCGCGCTCAATCTCTTCACGGCTCGCGCCCAGACGCCCGAGTGCAATGTTTGCTGCAATCGTGTCATCAAACAGCGCGGCATCCTGCGCCACGAGCGACATGTTGGCGCGAAGATCAGCGCCTTTTATTGCGGTCACCGGCACATCGTCGATAAGCACCTCACCCGCGCTCGCGTCATAGAGACGAAGCAGCAGATTGAAGACGGTCGACTTACCCGCGCCACTTGGGCCAACAATCGCCACTGTTTCTCCGGAATGAGCTTGAAAGCTCAGGCCCTTAAGCGCCAGCGACCCATCCGGATACGCAAACTCGACATTGTTAAAGCTGATCGCGCCTTTTACCTCGCTGAGTGGGCGCGCATCCGGCGCATCGCGGACAATTGCTTCGTCATCAAGGACTTCAAAGACGCGGTCAGCCGCGGCGCCGCCCTCTTGAGCAACCGCATTGAGCGTTCCGAGCGCACGGATTTCAGGAGCGGCAAGACCGATCAGGCCGAGAAAGCCGATAAAGTCACCAAGCGTGGAGTCGCCCATGGAGATGCGCCATGCGGAGAAGCCGAGCACACCGGCAATCGCAACGCCGCCCGTCACCTCAAGGATCGGGTCAACAGCCGCCTTATCACGAAGAACCTTTAGATAAAGCGCCGCGCGTTCCATGAAGCCACGACCGACACGGTCTGTCTGATAGTCCTCAAGGCCGTAGGCTTTCACCACGCGGCCAGACTGAAACCCTTCAGAAAGAAGCGAGGTCACCTCGCCAACCTGTTTCTGCGCCTGCTTTGCACGTTTGCGCACGGAATTACCGAGCGCGATGACAGGCCCAAAAGCGATTGGATAAGCGACCAGCATAATCAGGGTGAGTTGCCAGTCGATAAGAAGCATAGACACGAATGCGCCAATAACCGTCACCACACCTTTGGTGAAGTTATTGGCAACGCGAAGGCCTGCATCACGCATGGCATTGGTGTCGTTGATAAAGCGGGACACAAAATCACCGCTGGCAGCAGAGCTGAGGCGCGCAAAGTCGCCGCGCGTCAGGCTCGCAAACTGCGCATTCTGAACATCCACCAGCGATTTCTGAACGCCGGTATTGTTGAACAGGGTCATCCCGTAAAGCGATCCCGCCCGAAGGATGGATGCGATGATAATGCCTGCAGTCAGAATGATGATCAGAGATACGCCCGGCATGCCGAAGCGGTAAATCAGGCTCTCCGGGTCCAGCTCCGCGCCTATCAGCGCCTGAAGCGTATCACCCACAAATTTGACAAGAACCATCTGCGTGACGCCTGCAAGAGACGTCACAACGGCAGCCAGAGTACCGGCTACAAACCACCCCATATGAGAGGTGAAGAATTCACGGAAAAGGCGGGTCAGACCCGCCTTTCTTTTTACCTCAGACGCTATGGTGCGCTCCCGTTTCCGGGTCGAGCAGCTTGTGAGCGTGCAGGATGAAGTAGCGGGTTTCAGCAGAGTCTACTGTGCGCTGCGCAGCAGATTTCCATGCGTCATACGCTGTTTTATAGTTCGGGAAGGCACCGACGAAATCGATCTGAGACAGATCTTCGAATTCAATGTCGGTTACGTTTTTCAGCTCACCACCGATTACGATGTGGAGAAGCTGTTGCTGGCTAGTAGCTGAGTCGGTCATAGTGTCTGTCTCCAGGCATTCAGTCTGTTCGCGGCGGTATCACGAGTCGCCGGGTTCCGGCAGGACCAGATGATTGACCCGCTGCACAATGAGTTCGTGTACCACCGGCCCCGCAGCAATCAAGCTCCGTTGGGATGCGACTTTCCGATTAAACACAAAATCGTCACCAATATGACAACTGACGCGCCCCCCCGCCTCTGCGATGATCAGTGCCGCAGCCGCGACATCCCAGTCAAACTTCTCACGGAGAACGACAACAGCGTCCCAGCGGCCATCCGCGACCAGCGCCATGCGATAGGCGGTTGCGTTCGGTGTGACGTCAGGAAAGACGAGTTCCGGCCAGGGCACATCCCAATGGTCGGGCGAAAACATACGCGGATCGGCAATGATGCGCGCCTTTTCCAGCTCCGGCTTCGGGCTGGAGGTGATGGTCTCGCCATTGCGCGTTGCGCCAAGGCCTTTGCCCGCGACGAACAACTCATTAAAGACCGGCGCATAAATGACGGCTGCCACAGGCTCTCCGAATTCCAGAATGGCCAGCGCGATACAGAAATGCGGCTTGCCTTCCATGAAGGCACGCGTGCCATCAATCGGATCGACGACGAACACGCAATCGCGGCTCAGGCGCTCCGGGCCGTCCTGAGTTTCCTCGGACAGCCAGCCATAATCAGGCCGCGCGCCGCGCAGCTTTTCTTCCAGAAATGTATTCACCGCCAGATCGGCATCCGTAACCGGATGGTCGGGCTCTTTCTCCCAGATCTTCAGATCCGAGTGAAAATAGGTCATGGCGATATTGCCGGCCTCGAGGGCGGCGTCCCGCAGGAGAATTAGATCAGCCTGCAGGTCAGCGGCCAGCAATCGTCATCCCCTCGACAAGCAAGCCGGGCGTGTTCGTACGATTGCGGAACTCAAGATCGCTCGCTGGCACAAGGCGTTTAAACATCTCGATCAGATTGTCCGCCACAGTGATTTCAGACACAGGGAAGCTGTTGCCCTCACCATCATGCCAGACGCCCGATACGCCAACAGAATAGTCGCCCGTATTCGGGTTGATGCTCGGCCCGAACATTTCAGTGACCTGAAGGCATTTGCCAACCGAAGAGATTAGCTCTTCCGGTGACTGGCTGCCCGCAGGCATGTGCATGTTGGAAACCGAAATGCCCGGCGGGTCACCAAAGCCCGGAGACGCAAACCCGTTCGGCTTGAGCCCCAGCTGACGCGCAGACGGGCCATTCAAGAGCCATGTTGTCAGACGTCCGTCTTCCACAATCTTCGTCACCTGAACCGGACGGCCTTCGCCATCGAAACGGCGGCTCCCCATACCGAAGGCGCGGAAAGGATCGTCAATCAGCTCAATGCCATTAGCGAAGACCTGTTCGCCCAGCTTGTCCTTCAGGAAGGACGTACCACGAGCAATCGCTGCGCCAGAAATCGCGCCGATGAATGCGCCGATCAGGCTGGCCGAAACGCGCTTGTCATAGAAGACAGCGGCTTTCTGGCTATCGATCTTCTGCGCGCCAAGGCGGGCAATCGTGCGCTCGCCCGCAACGCGGCCGATTTCAGCCGGTGTCGGGCGGTCAATGCGGCGACGAGACGTGTAGCTCTCATAGTCGCGCTCCATAACGCCGTCGCGTTCTGCAATCGCAGACAGACCAACGCCGGAGAGAGAAGACGATTTGTGCGCGCGGAAACCGTTAGACGCCGCCAGCCAGACTTCACCGGCCGACCAGCTGGAGCCTGAGCCTGGAACATCTTTAATGCCCGGAACGGCGCGTGCAGCCGCTTCAGCCTCAATCGCTTCAGCTTCCAGAACTTCCGGCTCGACAGGGTCATCGCCCCAGAGCTCGATCTCAGGAAGGTCGTGCGCCAGCTCTTCAGGTGCTGCAATGCCCGCATACTGATCTTCAGGCGCGATCTTCGCCATGCTAACACAGCGATCCACCAGAGCTTCCAGACCATCAGTGCTGAGGTCCGAACCGGACACATGCGCCTGACGCTGACCAACGAAGCAGCGGAGCGACACACCGGTCGACTCATCACGCTCAATCGTTTCCAGCTTGCCCTCGCGCACGGTCACGTCAACACCGCGGGACCGGTCCATGCTGGCATCTGCTGATGTGGCACCAGCGGCCAGCGCTTTCTCAATCACACGATTGAGTGTCTCTTCGTAATTCGTATCGTTCATAGAATTCAGATGACCTGCGTCACCCCAAAATGCAACTGACCCCACCTGCGAAAAACAGGTGAGGCCAGAAAATTGTCGTCTGAAAGATCAGATTATTCTTTTTCGTGTTGCTCGACGATGCGCAGCATGTCGTTCACGTCATCACGGATATCCAGAAGCGTGATGATCAGACCAGCTGCCAGCGTAGCAATGACCCAGCCAAGGAACAGGCCGAAACCGGCAGAGACATATTTGTTCAGAAATATGTCAGATCCCAGACGGTCTGCAAACACGTCGCCGTTGATGTAGCCGGTTGCGCCCGCATAAAGAATAAATGCCGGATAGACGAGGTAGACCATCAGGCGAAAGCTGTTGATTACGAAGTATTTCATTGTGCCACTCCCACTTCCCAGAACAGAGCCTAGCCGAAGCTAAGACACTAGCCAATAATTGCCCCTGCAAATTCTGCGCCTATTCGCGACCGAGCAGCTCGTCAATTCGCAAATTGCCCCGACCAGACTCTTTGAAGGCCTTTTTGATGGCCTCAGGGTCGTAATACTTCTCCACCCATTCAAGGAATGGCGTCGGCTGGCGCTCATTGAAGGCTGCATAGACTTCGAACACTGCGTCCAGAATGCCGGTCTTGCCATGCTTCACATGGAGATATTTGAGCGAGAGCTGGTCGCGCGCCTCTTCAAGGCTGGTTTCCTCGCGGAGCAGCTTATAGAGCACAGACATAACGCCCGCCCGGTCGGCACCTGACTTGCAGTGCATCAGCGCCGGATACTCGATGCTATCGAACAGCTGTTTCGCTTCAAAAATACGCTCTTTGGTCGGCGTATTGCGAGAGAAAACCTGGAAGTCGACCAGCGTGATACCATTGGCCTCGCAGGCTTCTTTTTCCAGCAGATAATAGCCTTTCGGGCTCTCGCCGCGCAGGTTCAGAATTGTCTTGATACCGCGTTCGCGGGCATGTTCCGCCACCTGCTTCGGAGACGGTTGATTGGACCGCCACATCTCATCTGAAATCTGATGCAGGTTCTGAAAGCGCAGACGCAGAAAACCGTGATCACCCCAATAGAGTTCGTTATTGGCGCGCTTGCGGCCTTTTTCCGTTGAGAGATCAATCGGGCCTTTCGCGGCCTCACGGGCGCGGCGACGGGCTTTCTGTTCGGGTGTTTTATTAAACATGACTGGCCCTTACCTCACCGAATTCTCAACGTAAATCTACCTTTTCCCCATTTGCGCAGACATGAAACACAGAGTAAGGCGGGAGCCATGAAATCTATTCTGCGTTCAGGCCCCGTGCAATCGACACTGGCCTTCCTGATCTGGGCCTATATGGCACTGATCGGACGGACAAATCGTTGGCATGTCGAAGGGCTCGAAAAAATTGAACCACTCTGGGACGGTGATCAGGGGCTGATCGCGGCCAGCTGGCACTCGCGCATTCTTCTCCTGCCCGTCGGCTGGACGCGCTATATGCGCCATCGTGCAGGCAGCGATGGCAAGCTCGCCATCATGATCTCAATGTCCCGCGACGGTGAATTCGTCGCGCGCGCGGCTGAAAAGCTGGGCCTGAAGGTTATTCGTGGCTCGCGCGGCAATAAGAAGAAGCAGGACAAGGACAAAGGCGGCGCGGCGGCCATTCGTGAGACCGGCGAGCTCCTTAAAGAAGGCGGCGCTGTCTGCATCACGATTGATGGCCCGCGCGGTCCACGTCAGCGCGCAAGCCTCGGCGCGGCTCTTCTTGCCCAGCGCCGCGGCGCGAAAATCGTGACATATGCCCTCGCCGCCAGCCCGGCCAAACGCCTCAATAGCTGGGACCGTTTCGTCATCCCCTTCCCGTTCACCAGGGGCGCGATTGTGATTGGCGACATTATCGAAGCGCCGCGCGGCGTTCCGGCTGAAGAGATCCGCCAGCGTATGGAAGATGCGCTCAACGCGGCCACACAGCGCGCTGAAGAACTCGTCGGTGGCACATATGAACCGCCAAAACCGCTGAAAGAGGAAACAGCATGACGCTCGGGCTCGTCACCTACCGCACGCTGACAGCCGGCCTTGATCCTTTCCTGCCGCTCATTCTCAACAGCCGTGTCAAAAGGGGCAAAGAGAATCCGGACCGCCTGCAGGAACGACGTGGTTATGCCAGCCGCAAACGTTCGGCCGGAACGCTCGTCTGGATGCATGGCGCGAGCATTGGCGAAAGTCAGGTGCTGACCCTGCTTTATGAAGCGCTGAAAGAAAGTGCGCCCGACTTACATGCGGTCATCACCACACAAACCCAGACGTCCGCAGGCCTCATCGCGCGCAAGAACCTGCCAGACCTTGTCCATCAGATGGCGCCGATAGATACGCCCTTCGCGACAGAACGTTTTCTGAAACACTGGCAGCCAGACCTCGCCATAATCGCCGAAGGTGACATCTGGCCGAACATGCTGAGCAAGCTCGATAAAAAACGCATCCCCCGCATGCTGGTGAATGCCCGCATGACGGAGAAAAGCCTTCAGGGCTGGGAACGCTATCCCAAGCTCGCCAAAAAGCTGCTCGGAGGGTTCGAGCCGATCCTGCCAGCCAACCAGCGTACAATGGACGGGCTGCGCCATCTCACCGGCAAGCGCATGAAGCTCGCGGGCAATCTGAAATACGCCGCACCAGAACTCGCCGCAGATGAGGCAGAGCTTGAGCGGCTGCGCGCTGTTATCGGCAATCGTCCGGTCTTCGCGGCGCTCTCCACTCATCCGGGCGAAGAAGAGATGCTGGTCGCAGCGTTTGATGAGATCCTCAAAGAGCTGCCGGACGCGCTGTTGATCATCGCACCGCGCCACCCTGAACGTGCTGGCGACATTATGCCGGTCATTGGCGGCTATCCATTCTATCACCGCTTCCAGGAGAGCGCGCCGTCAGAAGGCGACCAGATATGGCTCTGCGATACGCTGGGTGAACTGGGCCTCTGGATGCGGCTTGCAAACGTCGTGTTTCTGGGCGGAGGCAAGCCGGGTTCTGGTATTCTGGGCCATAACCCTATCGAAGCGCTCAAGCTGGAACGCTATGTCCTTTCCGAGCCGGAGACGGACAATTTCAAGGCTGAATTCGCCGACATGACAGCTGCAGGCGCTGCCGAATTCATCAGCGACGCACAGTCACTCGCAACCGCGGCGCTGCCATGGCTGAAGGGCGAGCGCACTTTTGAACCTGACACAGGCAAGCTTGCCTCCTATCTTTCAGGAGACAAACCGCTCCGCCTCGCCAAAGAAGCGGCGCTCAAACATCTGAAGATCGCAGCTGCGTCATGAGAGAACCCGCCTTCTGGCACCAGACAGACAAGTACGCACGCAGCGCTGCCCCGCTCACGCGCGCTTTGCTGACGCCGCTATCGGCAATCTATAGCTGGGCGGGTGCGCGCCGCATCGAAAAGACTGAGCCGGAAGCCGTCTCTGCCCAGGTTATCTGTGTCGGCAATCTGACGCTGGGCGGGTCAGGCAAAACACCAATCGTTGCAGCGCTTCGTGATTATTTCTCCGCGAAAGGCCTGCGCGCGGCCTCCCTCTCACGCGGCTATAAGGGCAAGCTGGAAGGCCCGCTAAAGGTCGACTTCAACGCGCATACCGCCGTCGATGTCGGTGATGAAGCGCTGATGCTGTCCTGTTCAGGTGAGGCCTGGATTGGCAAAGACAAGGTCGAAGCCGGCAAAGCCATGAGCGCCGATGGCGTCGACATCATCATCATGGATGATGGCCATCAGAACCCGACCCTCGCAAAAGACCTCTCTATCGTGGTGATTGATGGCGGCAATCCTTGCGGCAATGGCTTTGTCTTCCCGAAAGGCCCACTGCGAGAGCCTGCCGAACGCGGCCTGTCGCGCGCCGATGCTGTGATCGTGACCGGGGAGCTTAAAGGCCTGTTCGACGAACTTAAAAGCTTCGAAGGTCCGGTTGTGCAGGGCCACACCGTCTCCAACGGCCCGGTCGCAGACGGCCCGCTTCTCGCATTTGCCGGTATTGGACGTCCCGCTAAATTCTTCGACACGCTGACCCGTGAAGGCGGCAATGTCGTCGACGAAGTGCCTTATCCGGACCATCACACATTCACGCAGGACGACATTGATTTCCTGCATGGTCTCGCCAAGGAACGCGGCGCACGCCTCATCACAACTGAAAAAGATTATGTACGTCTGGAAAAAGCGCAGCGAGACAACATCTTAACCCATCCGGTTCATGCCGAGTTTGACCTTGCACCGCTAGAGCGCCTATTTGAGCCGCTCACCAGGAAAGATTCATGAGCAACGAGCAGCAGTATATCCGCTCCAAAGATGTCGAGAACCGCGCAAGCTGCGGCCAGAAGCTACTCTGGCAGATCGAGTCGATTGCATGGGACGTGATCTATTGGGGCCCGTTCAAAATGATGGGCGTAGACCGTGCCTCTAACTTTGGCGGCTGGTTCTTCAAAAAGCTCGGCCCGCTCACCAGCACGCATAAGACCGCGCTGAAAAACCTGCGCATGGCCTTCCCCGAATGGAGCGAAGAGCAGGTCGAAGCGACCGCGATGGATGCATGGGAATGCTTTGGCCGTACGGCTGGCGAACTCCCTCACCTGCCAAAAATTGATCCTTATGAGGAAAATGGCCGCGTCGAGATTGTCGGCCTTGAGAATCTCGATGCCATTCGAGATTCTGATAAGGGCGCCGTGATGGTATCCGGCCATTTCGCCAATTGGGAAGTCATGGCGGCGACCATCTGTAACCGCGTTGAAGACGCCTACATCACCTATCGCGCGCTGAACAATCCGCACATTGACCGCAAGCTGAACAAGGTGCGCCACGACTATGGCACAGCCGTTCTGACGCCAAAAGGTATCGGCACGCGCGAAGTCATGAAGGCGCTCAAAGACAATAAAGCCGTCGGCCTGATGAATGATCAGAAATTCAATCAGGGCATCGCCGTTCCGTTCTTCGGAATTGACGCCATGACTGCGCCGGGGCCAAGCCGTCTCGCCATCAAATATGACGTACCGATTGTGCCATTCTCTACGGTCCGCACAGGCCCTGGCCGTTTCCGCGTCACCATTCACGAGACCATCGTTCCGCAAAAAACCGGCGATCTTGAAGCGGATATCTACGCCACTGTTGAACAGATCAATGCCTTCATGGAAGCGCGTGTCCGCGAAACACCGGGCCAGTGGTTCTGGATGCACCGCCGCTGGCCGAAGGAAGCCTGGCGCGAGGCCGGCGTCACCTGATTTCTTGGAACCGGCCTGTTCCTCCTGCGTAGGTTTAGCAACGCAAAGAGGACCTTATGACCAAGACAATCTACGACCTTCTGAAGAACGACCACGACAAACACCGCAAACTCATGGACGAGATTGCTGATACGTCCGGTGACAGCGAGGCACGCCAGAAAGCCTGGAAAGAATTCTTCTATGAGGTGAGCGCACACGCGGCTGCCGAAGAAGAAGCATTTTACGGACCCCTCATCAAAACTGAAGACGGTCAGCCACATGCCCGTCACTCTGTCGCCGAACACCATGAGGTGGACGAGATGATGGCCGAACTGAATGAAACGGATATGAGCTCACCCGGCTGGCTGACAAAATTCAAAACCATGCGTCACCGCTATGAGCACCATATCGACGAGGAAGAAGAAGACATCTTCCCGGCGGCTAAAGAAGCGCTCGGCAAGGACGCACATGGCAAATACGGTCAGGAATTCATGCGTCGCAAAGATCGCGAACGTGAGCTCGTCGACGAAAAAACGGACGCTGCTCCTGACGAATAAGCTCTGAAGGCAGGCCTAGCGGAAGAGGAAATATCCAGCCGTTCCGAACGCGACGCCTGCCATCACCCCTGCAAACACAAGCACCGAAAGCGGATAGGCATCAATACGCAACCTTAGCGTTCTGAGCTTAGGCTTTTCGGTGCTGATTAATGCTGAAGTCGTCTCCGTCTGACGTTCTGTCATAAGTCTGCGGCTCCTTCCCCGAAACCAACCTACCACAAGTCGAAACCGCCCGCGAGATCACGATCACACAGGTCTGTTTTGACTTTGAACCGTATCGCCCCACTCTTATAAGATCATTTCACGGGGTGGACCGCATGATTGCTCAAGTCATTTCTTCGCTGACGCTCGCTTTTGGCGCCTGGATGGGGCTGTTTGCCATGCTGAAACCCGACTGGATTTCACGAACGGTCGGGCTGACACCAATCGAAGGCCACGCTGAAGGCGCATCGGAATTTCGCGGCACACTGGGAGGTCTGTTTTTCTTCAGCCATCTGACCACGCTGGTGCTTCTCTGGTATCTCGACCAGATGATTGCGCCCATCATCGTTATCCCGCTCGCCGCGGCATGGGCTGGCTCAGGCATTGGCCGTATGCTCTCGATCTGGCGCGATGAAGGCACCAACACCCGTCAGAACTGGATCTGGGTCGGCTTCGAGCTTGGCTTCAGCGTCCTTATCATTCTGCCATTCATCATGATGTTGCGCCTCATCCACATAACAGGATGACCTTTCGTGCGCGCCATGCTATTGGGCGCTCCTTATATTGAAAGGATACGCGATGACGGAGCGTCGGGAGACGGGCCGGGGTCGAAACATCGGACCCGCGCGCAACAAAGCTAAAGCCGCCCCAGAAGCAAAATGGGAAGACGGCGAACGCATTGCCAAATACCTCGCACATGCTGGCATCTGCTCCCGACGGGAAGCAGAAACCCTTATTTCCGAGGGCAAGGTCATGGTGAATGGCGAACGTCTGGACAGCCCGGCCGTCAAAGTGACGGCGCGTGACCAGATCAAAGTCCGTGGCAAAATCGTGCGCCCGCCAGAGGCAACACGCATGTGGATGTACCACAAGCCGGCTGGCCTCATCACGGCAACGCGTGACCCTGAAGGTCGCCCGACGATTTTCGACCATTTGCCGAAATCCCTGCCACGCGTCGTGACTGTCGGTCGTCTCGACCTCACAACCGAAGGCCTGCTCCTGCTGACCAATGACGGTGAGCTGGCGCGTAAGATGGAGCTGCCGGCCACAGGTCTGGAGCGCCACTACCGCGCCCGTGCGCATGGCCGCGTCACACCTGAAGCCCTCGAAGAGCTGAAGAAAGGCGTGATAGTCGATGGTATTGAATACGCCTCAATCGATGCCACGCTGGAACGCACCACCGGCACGAATAACTGGCTGCACGTTATTCTGCGCGAAGGTAAGAACCGTGAAGTCCGTAAAGCGCTCGCGTCTGTAGGCCTGACCGTAAACCGCTTGATCCGTATTAAATACGGTCCGTTTGAACTAGCTGAACTCGCGTCAGGTACGCTTGAAGAAGTGCCCGCAGAACAGCTGACGCGCATTCTCGGCGAAGAGATTCGCACCCAGCGCATGTCTCAGGCACCAGAGCGTCCGCAACGCGGTCAGCGCCCGAACAGCTCTCGTGGTGGTGGTGGCTCTCGAAACAGCGGCCCTCAAGGGCGTCGTCCGGGCGGTCAGAAAAAGCGTCCGCCGCGCCGCTAATTCCCCTCATACGGTCACAGATCGATAAAATTTCGCTTTTATTGGCAGACGGGATACCCCAAGTTATTGTGGTGAAGAGGTTTGGTTCTCTGCACCGCAGGAGTGAATGCGATGTCGTCTGACCATATTCTGTGCCTTGAGGTCGATAAAACCGATCTCGCACATACAAGAATATCTGATCGCACCGTCAAAGAGCTGCGAGACGGCGAAGTGCTAATGGGCATTGAGAACTTTGCCTTCACTGCCTCCAATATCGCGTATGCGCTGCATGGTGAAAGCCGCAAATACTGGAAGTTCTTTCCCGCCGCGAACCCCGGCTGGGGCTGCATTCCGGCCTGGGGGTTCCTCACCGTAGAAGAAAGCCGCTGCGACGACATTGAACCGGGCGAGCGTTTTTTCGGTTTCGTGCCGACTGCCAGCAAATGGGTGTTTGCCCCTGACAAGATCGACGATAACGGCTTTCTGGATGGAACTGCGCACAGAGATTTGCTGCCCGAAACCTATAACCGGTATCACCGGCTGGGCGCCGACCCGACCTATCGCGCCGACTATGAAAACCAGCAGCTCTTGTTCCGCCCGCTCTTTTTCACAGCCTTTCTGCTCGTACGACATTTAGAGCTGAATGATTTCTACGGCGCAGGTCACGTAGTCATCTCCAGCGCATCGTGCAAAACCGCTATGGCGCTGTCATGGCTGCTGCGTCGCCGCGGCATTAAGACAACTGGCCTCACCTCTCACGCAGGCCGTGCCTTTGCAAAGAACAGCCAGAATTATGACGGCGTCGTACTTTACGATGAGGCCAAAGATACGCTCAAGCCAGAGCAGACGTCAGTCCTTATCGACTTCTCAGGCCGTGATGCGCTGTGTAAGGAACTGCACGATCTTTACGGGGAAAACCTCGCCTATTGTATCCGCGCTGGCGAAACCGACTGGAAGGCCGCAATGGCCGCCTCCACCCCTGAGATGCAGCCCGGCCCTAACGCAATGGAATTTGTGACGTCGCGTTATCTGGAAGATAATGATCTTGGCATAAATGCACGCGACCTCCGTGCCGATTTGGCAGAGGAATTACTGGAGTTCTACGGCCACGCCTCTCGCTGGATCAAGACTGTGCGCGCGCTTGGCTCTGAAGCCGTTCAGGAATGCTATGACCGTGTCCTCGCCGACAAGACGCTCGCCAGCGAGGGTTTCGTTCTGAGCTTCGAGGTCTGAGTCCTAAGCGTGATCTTTCGCGAATGGGATGACTTCAGCCAGCACGACCGGAACGGCTTTTGGCGGCATGTCATGGCCCCAGTCGGCAATCTCGACATAGCGCGCATTTGGAATGCGTTTCGCAACGTCCTGTCCGCACTGCGGCAGGATCAGCGTATCGACCTCACCGTGAACAACCAGTGTCGGCACAGAGAGCTCGGACAGGCGTTCATGCCATAACGGCTGCGCCTGAATAGCTGCGAACTGCCGTGACAGACCAGCCGGACGGTAAGCGCGGTCATACGCAGCGCCAGCCTTCTCGGCGAATTCCTCATCTGTGGCCTGCAGGCTCGGGCCGGAGCCGATAACACGATTGGCTTTGATCGCATTGCGGATGATGTTTTCACGCGATGGCGGGTTCGGGCGCTCTGTCAGCACGGCATTCGCTTCCGGCGTAGACCGTTCCAGTGTCGGATCGCTCGACCATGTCATTGTCGGAATAATCGCTTTGACCGCGTCCGGGTGATTGAGCGCCAGCAGCTGCGTGATCATGCCACCCATGCTGACACCCATCACGATAGCGGGCTTGGCGTCTAGCGCTTCCAGCAGGCCTGCAGCATCAGCTGCCATGTCTTCCAGAAGATACGGCGCGTGATCTTTGGCGGTGCCGTCTTTCAGGCCACCAAAGATTTTCTTCATGTCCGGAATGCCCAGCTCGTCAAACTGCTGGGACAAGCCGATATCACGATTGTCGAACCGGATGACACGGAAGCCTTCATCGACGAGTCCGTCGACGAATTCCTGGCTCCAGTTGATCATCTGGCCGCCATAGCCGGAAATGAGAAGGAAAGGCGTACCGAATTTGGAACCGAATTCTTCGTATTCGATCCCGGTCCCGTTGGACGTGATGTGAGGCATTTACTGCTCCCTGATTCTTTTTGTTATTCAGGAAGTCTGTACACCTCTCCACGAGCCATGACAAAATCTACGTCCAGCAATTCCTCAATGTTCAACAGGGGATCTGCAGTAACCGCGATAATATCAGCCGACTTGCCCGCCTCGATTGTGCCAATCTCGTCTTCCAGCTGAATATGCTCGGCCGCGACGACTGTCGCCGCACGAATGGCCTCTTCCGGCTCAAAGCCAGCCTCGATCATATAGACGAATTCAAGCGCATTCTCACCATGACGGGAGACACCTGTGTCTGTACCAAATGCGATGCGCACACCGCCCTCATGGGCACGGCGCAGCATGTCGATCATCAGCGGGCCGACAATGGCCGCCTTCTCGCGCGATGGCGCAGGCAACCATTCTTCATTCGTCCAGCCGGTCACGGTCACGCCCGCAATCACGGTCGGCACCAGAATGGCATCATGCTCGAGGAAAAGCTCGATCGTCTCGTCATTAAGGTAGGTGCCATGCTCGATAGAATGCACACCGGCGCGCAGAGCTGCGTTAATCCCGTCCACACCATGCGCGTGCGCTGTCACGCGACGGCCCATGCTTTCGGCAGCTTCCACAATCGCCACAAGCTCATCATCAAACAGCTGCTGGCCGAGCCCCGCACGGGTGTTGGAGAGCACCCCGCCTGTCGCCGTAATCTTGATGACATCGGCGCCGCCGCGAACGGCAAGACGCGTTGCGCGGCGACAATCGTCCGCGCCGTCACACGCAAAATCGCTCTGGAAAATCTGCATAAGAGCAGGCGAGAACCCATTCACATCGCCATGTCCACCGGTCGGCGTGATCGAGGCACCCGATGCGCGAATACGTGGGCCAGGAACGCGGCCATTCATAATCGCATCGCGCAGAGAGAAAATCGCTTCAGGCGTACCGCCAACATCCTGCACCGTGGTGAAGCCAGCCTGCAGAGTGCGACGCGCATGCATGGCACCATCAAACGCCTCGTCCACTTCTGAATAAGTCAGCGCATTCAGACGCGCTGTCGGGCTGAACTCAGACAGTAGGTGCACGTGAGAATCGATCAGGCCGGGCATGACATAGCTGTCAGTCAAATTGATCAGTCGCTCGCCCGGATTAGGCGTCACATAGCCGTCTTCAATGGCGACAATCCGGTCATCAACGATGACCACTGTCTGCTCTTCCAGATACCCTTCACCTGGAATTGCAAGCAAATGTCCGGCGTGAATGTAAATTGTATCGGCTTGAGCGGCGCCGGCAATCGCACTGCCAAACAGCAGCGCAGCGGCGATGGATTTCATGGTCACTGGTTTCTTCCCCTGATCTTCCACGAATTGGAGCATGGCCACCCATACTGGTCAATCAGAAGACAGGAGCAAGTTAAATGCGTAGCCGCCCTGCCAGCTCTGCATGGCCTTCGACCATGCGTGTGATTTCAGCAGAGTTCGGCGTACGATCCCATTCGCGATAATCCGATGTACCGCCAAGCACGATGCCCGTTTTACGCGGAAACATGTAGAGCACGCCATTATCCGTCGGCGCGACATAGGAATAGTTGATCTCTTCCTGCGGCAGCAGATGGGTCAGCTGGCCGCGCACTGGATAGATATCCTCATCGCCAAATAACGCCCCTGCCCCAAGCCCGGTACAGTTCACGATCGTCTGCTCTGGCAGCGCCATAACCTCGGAGAGGTCAGCAAACTCCCTTTGGACGATGCGCGCACCGGCCAGCTGCGCATCCTGAAGGATGGCGTCCAGATAATAATCCGGATCGATGATCATCGCCTTAAAGCGCTGTTGATACGCGTAACCGAACAGATTTCCTTCGGTGGTTCGCGTGAGTTCGGGATAGATGTCATCCCCACCCGGAAGACCTTCGGTCCAGTCCCGTCTTTGCTGCATGCCCAGAGAATGATGGTCTGCCCAGTACACGCCATAGCCGGGCCGGTTCACATACGGAATGAAGCCCAGCCATGCCTTGCGGATCAGCTCTCTGTCCCACGCAAGAAACTCGGGCGTCGCAACCCTCCGGTCGAAATAGGTGGTCGGCATCCAAAGGACGCCCGCAATGTTGGAGGTCGTGTAAGGCGGAAGGTCTGCCGCATAGATCGTGACCTTGTGCCCGCGCCGCGCGAGCGTCAGCGCTGCTGTCAGCCCCTGCACCCCGCAGCCGAGCACCGCCACATCCTCATGGCCTGCCTCGCTCGCATAGTCAGCAGCAACAACAGCCGTTCCCCAGGACATAGTCACGCCGCAGCCGCCATGTCCGTAAGAGTGCACAATCGTTTTGTCGCCCAACGTTTCCCAATCGAGCCGATAGCCTTGAGGACGATATGGACGCAGGCCAACAACCGTGCGCGTCACACGGTCCATGCGAGAGAGAACAGGTGGAAAATCTGCCCAATACGGGCGGGAGCCGGTTTGCAGCGATACGCTGGCGGAACAGCCTGCCAGTGAAGCTGCACCCAATCCGGTCAGAAACTGACGTCTGCGCATATCTCACCCCCCCGAAAGCATCCGAAGAAATGGAGCGCGCAGATCGCTGTGCAGTCAAGCAGCCATAGAGGCCCGCGTTAAAAGCCGGCCTCTATGCAGAAAATTCGATCAGCCCTGCTTGATCGCCAGCTTGCCGAGATAGTCCCGCTTGCCGAGCGTGACGCCCTTCATACGCAGAATGTCGTAGGTTGTCGTCGCGTGGAAATGAAAGTTCGGGATGGAGAACGACATGAGGAAGTCTTCAGCCACGAACGGGATGGTCACATCCTTCATAGAGAAGACCACATCTTTACCCGCCATCGCATTCACTTCGTCTGCGTCCATGGCTTTCAGGTCTGAAATCGTGTTGGCGACAATCTCTTCGAGGCCGACATAATCAGGGTCGGACATTGGCGGGATCGGGCTGAATGTGCCAGCGCGAATGCCCTCAATCGCACCGATGGAGTGCGTGCGTACAGATTTCACCTGAAAAGAAAGCGGCAGCATGTCGCCGCAAAGGCGTTCATTCACCGCGCCATCAAGATCAAGCGCATGCTGGTGATAGTGCTCTCGGCCCTTTTTCAGAACGTTGGCAATAGATTCTGCTGTGCGGATAAAGCCTGGAATGGTGGCATCATAAAGCGTGAATGACATTTGTGTCTCCCTGAAGTCTCACTCATACTTGGGCATGAACTGCGAGAGCGCAAACGGAATTGTTGAGGCTTTATCGCCTGCCGACAGCCTCTATCAGCATATCTGCGAAAACCTTCACCTTGGGCGGTCGATAGCGTGCCGGTGGAAACACCATGTAGATACCGCCCTTGCGCAATTCCCATTCTGGAAGCAGCTGCACCAGATCCCCTTTTTGAATAGCGTCGTCCACGAGAAAGCACGGTAACACCGAAGCCCCAAGCCCGCATTTGACGGCTTCCAGAACGGCAGGCGTTGTCGACATGCTCGCCACGACGTCAAACCTCACGCGTTCTACTTGTCCATTCTGGCCCGAAAAGTCCCAGGTGCCCGGATCGGATAGGGCTGTATTTCCAACAAAGGGAAGTGACGCGAGATCGGAAATTAACGTTGGCGAGAGCCCCTGCTTTAAAAGCTCGGGCGTCGCGACCAGCGCTTGTCTGAATTCGCTGACCTTCCGCGCTTTCATGCTGGAATCGTTGAGCCAGCCCAGCCGCACCGACAAATCCCATTTACCTGATTGCATGTCGACAATCTGATCCGTCAGGTCGAGCACGACGCTGCATTCCGGATAAAGCTTACGAAATTCTGCCATGAGCGGCACCAGAACCAGCTGCCCATAGTCTAGCGGAGCGGTGACACGCAAAACGCCGGTTGGCCGGTCCATCGCGCTCGATAGAGCTTCTCGCACATCTGCAGCTTCCTGCAGGATGATCCGGCTGCGTTCAAACAGAAGATCGCCTTCAGGCGTTGGCGAAACCTTGCGCGTTGTTCGGTTGAGCAATGCTACGCCAAGCTCCTCTTCCAGCCGGGACACTTGCGCACTGACGACAGCTTTCGTGACGCCCAGCCTCTCTGCAGCCTGTGTGAACGATCCTGCCTCGATGACCGCTGCAAGGTATGGAAGTCGGTCCAGCTTCATAATCTGGCTCATGAGCCACAGTCCATTGTATTGCTTTTTTTGACAGTAATCTAATTTTTATATGCCTAATCACGAACACTGAACAGGCTTATATCGCCCTCATCGAACATAAAGTTCACACCCATGAGGATGAAAATGACTATTCGTAATCTCGCAAAAGTCTCGCTGCCCGCGCTCTCGCTCACACTCGCGTCACAAGGCGCAGTCGCTGAAGCGCCATCAACTGTCGATGCAACCTATCAGGCACCGTCTATCACCGCGGCGCTGCCGGTCGGCGACAAGATCGAAGACCTGTTCACATTGAACATGACGACGCCTTACATCGTCCAAAAGCTGACTGGCCGCACATACTGGTACCAGTCCGGCTTTTACGGCACGACCTGGTATGTTGGTGATGAGGGCGTATTGCTGTTCGACCCGCTTGGCGGACAGGCTGAAACCCTACTGTCGGCCATTCGCACGACAACAGACCTGCCGATCACCACAATTATCTATTCACACGACCACGCAGACCATATTGGCGGCACGCCGGAATTCCTTGCGCTTCTTGAAGATCAGGCAACGGCGCCGGTACTCGTCTCTTCACGTGAGACCGCTGAAAAAATGGATCGTCTCAATAGCCAGCTGCCGCGTCCAGATGTGACATTGAGCTGGCCTGAAGCAATCTTCCGCTTTGAAGATGTCACCATCGAGCTGCACGGTTTCGACCATGCTGCCCACACCGACGACCACTCTGCATGGCTTCTCGTGGAAGAACGCGTTCTGCATGCACCCGACCTTCTCAACCCTGACCAGCCGCCATTCTGGGGCTTTGCCGGTTCGGAACGCTTCTCCTACCTGCAGGATAACCTACGCGCCGCAAACGCTCTTGATTGGGACTATTTCAACGGCGGTCACGGCAATGTTGGCTCACATGACGACTTCTCCTTCCACCTCGCCTTCATCGATGACCTGATTGCAGCTGTGGGCGCCGCCATGGGCGAAGTGCCATGGGGCTATGGCGTCGATGCGTCGACCCTGACAGCTCACACGCCAATGCTGCCAGCCTGGTATGAAGAGATCGCCCGCCGTGCGACCGAAACGCTGCGCCCTGAATACGGCCAGTATTACGGCTTCGATGCCGCCACACCGGCAAATGCAGAAATGGTCGCAGAATATCTGTTCAGCTACCGCTAACACCCACAAAAAAGGCTCCGGCAGACACCGGAGCCTTTTTATTTTTGCGTCCGGCTAAAGCCTAGCCGACTTTCGCCGCCAACTCTTTTTCGTAATCCGGATAAGAGTTTTTCATGACCGCATGGTTCAGCAGCGTTTCAGCAATCTGGGTTGTGCCCGTCTTGTCGAAGATCTGCGAGCGCGTCCAATAGCTCTCAGTCCGCTTGCTGCCAGACATAGCGACAATCTCACGTCGGATAAGATACTCCTCACCCACAAACAGAGGCCCGTTGATGTAACGCACTTCAAGGTCTGCGAAGAGGCCGATTGCCGGACGCTTAATCGGGAATTTCGCGTCGTGAACTGTATACTCAGCCAGAACTGACATCATTTCTGTCGGGATAATCGCACGGCCCCATGGAGATGCGGCATCATCAGAATAAGCTGGTGAGTTCTCGGTGATAGCGGCCAGCTTTTGCTTGAGAGAGAACGGGTAGAGCTTACCCATATGCTGCTCCGGCCCCATGGTCGCAATCTCATCGACAGCGCCCTTCATGCCGACATGCATGTCTTCTAGAATGATGAAGTGGTCGAGTGGGCGCAGGTTTTCCAGACGTTCTTCCAGAAGCGTTTTGCCGCCTCCCAGCGTGGCGCTGGCTTCCAGCACCTGCGTGCCGTCAGCTTTCTCCGCCCAGCAACGAATACGTGTCTGATTTTCATCTGATGGCAGCTCAACAAAGGCTTTCGTCTCTTCGCCTTCAACCACCATGTTTTTGAAGTGAGATGAGAAACAGCCCTTCTCAAACCAGTCCTTGCCCCAGATTTTCACAAGCAGCGGATCGAATAGGGAAAAGTGCGTCGGTCCCTCAATAGGGCCAGCTTTGAAGCCCAGCTTCTCAGCCATGGAATCATCGTGAATAGAACCAGCGCCGGAGCCGTCATAGCTCTGTTCTTCCAGCATTTGTTTCGGCGCGCGCAGCGGGCCTGAGATGACGTTTCCGTCCTGAGTGATTGGCGTGTCAAACATCCCCGTGATCCTTTTATCCATGATTTCGTTGCGTCAGCGATACTTGGCTCACTCCACCAGATCAAGCAGGTTCACGAAACTACGTCTCGCACGTGCAACAAACTACGAGCTTCAGGCGTTGATCTTTTTAATGAACGCTCGTCTCAACTTCTCATTCGAAATCATGGCGCGTGCTGGCCTGTTTGCCCGCGCGATTGTCTATGCCCTGATCGCGTCTCTGCTCGTGGCAGCCATCATAGCGCCCGGCACACGTGATGAAGGCTATTCTCCAGGCGACACCTTCCGCGAGATCGAGCAGCATGTGCCCGGCCTTCTGCTGCTGGCCATGATTGCCGCAGGCCTGTTCCTTTATGCGCTCTGGCGCGGTATTCAGGCCGTGTTCGATACGTCCGACAAGGGCGATGAATTCATGGGGTGGTTCGCCAGACTGGGGATGATGTCGTCAGGACTGAGCTACCTGACCGTCGGCTTTGCAGCCCTGCTTGTCGTGCTCGACCGCGACGACAAGAGCGGCGGCGGCACAACCGAGACACTCGCCAGCTACGCCCTCTCCCAGATGTTCGGGAAATACCTATTGATGCTGGGTGGGCTGATCGTGCTGGCGATTGGTGTCGCGCAGGTATGGCGGGCTGTGACCCATGCCTGGAAGCACGATCTCAATATGCCATCTGATAGCCAGGTCGTCTGCGCCCTCGTTTCTGCGGCAATTGCCGGACGCGGACTGCTGATCATGCTGGTCGGCGTGTTTCTCGTCCTGGCCGGTTGGGTTGGCGACGCGGATGAAGCACGCGGTATTGCAGGCCTGCTCGGCTGGCTGCGTGACCAGCCTTTCGGGCTGATCCTCTACGCGCTCAGTGCGGCCTCTATTGCAAGCTATGGCTTCTACTCGCTGGTCGAAGCGAGATACATGAAGATTAGCCTTTAATCCAGAACGCAACTCGCCAGTCCGTCGCGCTGGACGATGCCCATACGCTGCTGCAAGGTTGAAGCGCGGCCAGACACGTAATTGCCCGGCGGGTCGACGCGCCAGTCATTTGGATTGGGCAGAACTGCTGCCAGAAGCGCTGCCTGATACGGTGACAGCTCAGCGGCAGACACACCGAAACGCGCCTGCGCCGCAGCCTCGGCGCCATAAATTCCGTCGCCCCATTCTGCAATGTTGAGATAGGTTTCCATGATCCGCTCTTTGCCCCAGATCGTTTCGATCACAAGCGTCATCCACGCCTCACCGGCTTTGCGGACATAACCGCCGCCATTCCAGAAGAAGACATTCTTGGCGGTCTGCTGAGATATGGTCGATGCACCGCGTAGACGTCCGCCTGCGCTACGTTCACGAAGCGCCTGATTAATGGCGTCCATATCGATGCCGCCATGACTGCAGAAACGGGAATCCTCTGCAGCGATCACGGCCCGCACCAGATGCGGAGAGATTTCCTCAAGCGGCACCGAGCGATGCTGCACATCGCGTCCGACCAGCGCCGAACCCGTCATATTAAGCGTGGTGGGTGGCAAGACGAGCGCCAGAAGCAGCGCATAGACGTGGATGAGCAAACCAAGCGCAAGCACGCCAAGGCCGATACGTTTCGCCCAGCGCCAGGCAATTGCCCGCATGCGTGCAAAATCTTCGCCTTGCCAGTATTCTGTCTGCGAGGTTCGCGCAGGCGACGTCGCCACGCTCTCTTCAATCCCGTTCAAACCGTGCCTCATCCACATTAAACGATGCGCGCATATGCGCTGCCATCTGGGCGGAAATAAGACGCCTGCGTGGCCGGTAAAGTTCCCCGAAAAACGAAACCCCTCGGCGCTGGCAGAGGGGTTTCAGAGGTTTTGATTGTTGCGCAGGCTTAGTCGGCAAGGCCAGCTTTCTGCGCTTCGCCGTATGCGAATTTCGCGAGCAGAGGCACGCGCTCTTCCATTTGCGCAGCGTTTGCGTTGGACGCGGTTCCGTCACGTACACGGCCGACAATACCCTGAACAATGCCTGCCAGACGGAAGCCGTTATACGCGAAGTAATAATGCACGTCCGGCATGCCGTTCAGGCCGCGATGCGCGCAATACATGTCGATATATTCTTCCATCGTCGGAATGCCGTACGCGTTCAAATCTTCGATGTTTGCCAGCGCGCCACGGCTATCAGAGCTTGGCATCACCCAGTTCATCAAGTGATAGGTGAAGTCTGCCAATGGATCGCCAAGCGTGGACAGCTCCCAGTCCAGAACCGCAATGACTTTTGGTTCTGTCGGGTGGAGGATCATATTGTCGAGACGGTAGTCGCCATGAACAATCGTCGTCGTCTCGCCAGCCGGAATATTCTTCGGCAGCCAGTCGATCAGCTTGTTCATTTCCGGAATGGTTGCCGTTTCAGACGCGACATACTGCTTCGTCCAGCGGTGGATCTGGCGGGCAACATAATCGCCTTCCTTGCCGAAGCCTTCCAGGCCAGCAGCTTTCCAATCCACATTGTGGAGGTCAGCGAAGGTTTTCACTTTCGCTTCGTAGATCGCGCGGCGCTGCGCAGGCTCGTAATCCGGCAGTGTACCATCCCAGAGAATGCGGCCGTCTACATTGTCCATCACGTAGAACATCGTGCCGACAACGCTCTCGTCTTCGCACAGTCCATACGGACGCGCGACAGGGAAACCGAGCGGATAGAGCGCATTGATCACGCGGAATTCACGGTCAACTGCGTGCGCAGACGGCAGCAGCTTGCCCGGCGGCTTACGACGCATAACGTAGGCTTTTTTCGGAGTAATCAGCTTGAAGGTCGGGTTGGACTGGCCGCCTTTGAACTGGCGCACATCCATCGGGCCTTCAAAGCCTTCAACATTCTCTGTCATCCATTGATAGAGATTGTCTTCGTTGAATTTGTGCGTGTCTGCGACTTCTTTCGTGCCGCTGAACATCTCTTGTGCTGATGCGCCATGAACTGACATGTGCGCGTCTCCCCTGCTGACTGACTGTTTTAATTCTTCGCGCGTGAACTTAGCGATTACTGTGCTTAACGCAATCCATTGCGTATAGTTGAATCACATACCCGAATTCACTAACGACAAGAGCGAGTATTTTAACGCTTTCACATTACTCTACGTCATCAGGAACAGGCGGAGAGAACCGTGAAAGGACTCATTTTTACAGAGCTTCTGGCAATGGCTGACGAAGCGGTCGGTGAAGACCGGGTTGATCACGTTATCTCGGGATGCCCGCTCTCTGGCGGTGGTGCCTACAGCGCCGTTGGCAATTATCCGAGCTCCGATCTCATCGCACTTGTTCAGGGTTTCTCCGGCGAAACCGGTCTTAGCGTCGAAGCGCTTCAAAAAGCCTTTGGCCACTGGATGCTGAAATATTTCTCCAGCAGTTACACCCATTTCTTCATCACGAAGCGAACGGCCTTTGAGCTCCTTGAGTCCGTGGAAGAAGAAATCCACGTCGAAGTCAAAAAGCTGCATCAGGATGTCGACCTGCCGACTTTTGTATCGGTATTTCCCCAACCCGGCGTGATGGTCCTCACCTATCGTTCGCGCCGCGGTCTGGTCGATTTCTGCGAAGGTCTGATCGAAGCCACGCTCGACCATTATGGAGAGAAGGGCACGATCACTCGCAAGGTGTCGCAGGACGGCAATCTGACGATTTCAGAATTCACGATCACGCTGGAGGCGGTGAAATGACCCAACCGCCGTCTGCCATCCCTGACACGGTATCTCGCACCCGATACAACCGCGAGAAAGCCGCACGGAAAGAGGCAGAACAACTTCTTGAAGCTCGCAGCCGTGAGCTATACGAGGCGAACAGAAATCTGGCGGCGGCCCTCGAAAAAGAAAAACAGCTCGTCACGCTTCAGTACGCGCTGATCACGTCCATCAATCACGAATTCCGTACGCCGCTCACCGTCGTTGACGGCGTCGCAGCCCGCATCGAAAAAATCGCGGACGGAGACAATCGCGATCGGGTGCTGGACAAGTGCAGCCAGATCCGAAACGCCGTTCAGACCATGACCTCGCTCATCGAAAGTGCGCTAAAAGGTTTTGGAAACCGACGCGAGGACGTCGATATGCCGATCGGCGTTCAGCGTCTGACGCGCCAGCCAATGTCAGAGCGGTAAAACCCTTCCGGCCAGTCAATCGCATTCACACCAGAATAAGCCCGCTGGAACGCTTCATCGATTGTTGGCGCCGTTGCGGTCACATTCAGCACACGTCCGCCAACGGCAATCAGAGCTCCATCCGGCGCAACATCCGTACCGGCGTGGAAAACCTTCACGCCTTCCAGCAGTTCAGCCGTTTCAACGCCCTGAATTCCAGAGCCCTTATCATAGGCTTCCGGATAACCCTTGGTCGCCATGACCACCGTCACCGCAGGATCAAATCCGCCTGCCGGGGCGAGCGCAGCAAAATCACGCGCGGAATATCCACCCGTGGAGCTTGCCAGAAGCAGCGGCACGATATCGCCCTGAAGGCCCATCATGAGAACCTGACACTCAGGATCACCGAAGCGGCAGTTATACTCAACGACCTTCGGGCCTTCCTCAGTGATCATGAGGCCGATATAGAGCACGCCCTGAAACTTTGCGTCCTCTGCGGCGAGACCTTTGAGCGATGGAACGACCACACGCTCCTCCACGTCTGCCATGAGCGCATCAGTCATGATTGGCGCAGGTGCATAAGCCCCCATGCCGCCTGTATTCGGGCCCTTATCACCATCAAAGGCACGCTTATGGTCCTGAGCTGCTGGCAGGCAAAGGAAATTCTCACCGTCGGTGATCGCGAACACGCTCGCCTCTTCGCCCTGCATGAACTCTTCAATGACGAGCTCAGCAGACGCATCACCAAACTGGCCATCCAGCATGGTTTTCACGGCCTCGTCAGCGTCCGCGCGGCTTTCAGCGATCACCACACCTTTACCGGCCGCCAGACCATCAGCTTTGAGCACGTATGGCGCTTCCAGCGTATCGAGGAAGGCAGAAGCCGCTTCGACCGTCTTCACGCGCTGATACCGCGCAGTCGGAATGTCATATTTCGCCATCAGGTCTTTGGAGAAACCTTTGGACGCTTCAATCTGCGCTGCAGCTGCGCTCGGGCCAAACACATCATAGCCAGCGCCGCGAAGGCGATCTGCAAGACCGTCTGCCAGAGGTTGTTCCGGCCCAACAATAATCAGATCAGGGTCGAGCTGCTTTGCGAGCTTCTCAAGACCATCCAGATCGGTTGCCTTCACGTCGAAGCATGGCCCGACATTGTGCATGCCCGGATTACCGGGCGCAGACCATACTTCATCAACCAGCAGAGACTGATTGATTTTCCAGGCAAGGGCGTGTTCGCGGCCGCCCGATCCGATCACCAGAATATTCATATGCCCCACATGTAAAACTGCTCACGTCCCGTCAAGCGATTTACAGGCCTGATGCGCATTCTGCTGACTTGCATGAACCGATTGCCTCTGTGATAGACTGAAGTGAGATTCACCTCAAAAGGCATGGTCATATGAAATCTGCAGCGCTTCTCTTTCCTGTCGCCGTCATCGCTCTGGCAGCCTGTTCGCAATCGGAAGAGACATCAACAGCGCCAGTTGACGCAATGATCGCTGAAGAACGTGCCGATCTGATTTCCGAAGGCCGTGCAATCGTCGAAGAAAATTGCACAGCCTGCCATGCAATCGGCGCTGAAGGTGACAGCCCGCGTCAGGACGCGCCGCCGCTTCGCACCGTGTTTGTCGAATTCGATGCTGAAGCCATTGGCGATGATTTCCGCGAAGGCATACATGTGGGTGCGCTGGACATGCCGGATTTTGATTTTGGCCCGCTCGGGACGGAAGCGCTGATCGCCTACTTGCAGTCTATCCAGACAGAAGTACCAGCCGAGTAACCAGCCCTACTCCCAGGCTACAGCTGCACACGCCAGCACATCAGCCGGTCGACCCGCTTCATCAGCAGGTTCATCGCTGATCGCCGTGTCACCGTGCAGGCCAAACTCATTGCCGAGACGTTCAGCGATAATGCGCGCGACGCCGCACGCGCCTGTCTCAGTGAAATGGGTGTTGTCTTCAATGCCATCTGGATAGCGCTCGACATAGGCAGGCAGACGCTCTGCGACCTCTTCCGCAGTGAGCCAGAGAAAATCGTCTTTCGTGGCGACGCGGCCCAGCGTTTCAAAATAGTCCAGGGAAAGCTGGGCCAGATCGATGTAATCTACACCAGCCTCAATCGCAGCATTGAACGCATTTTGTCGGTATAGCCCGTGCGTTTCGACCATAGCTGGCCCTTCCCAGAGCCTGCGCGCCGCCGATGAAAGAAAAACGGGCTCGCCACCAGCGCCCTGCACGTCGGATGCGAACCGGATAAGATTCTCACGGTACGCGCCTTCAGGCGCGGCGTAGCGTTCCGGCGCATCATCACGCGAGTCATTATGGCCGAAACTGATGAGAACGATATCTCCAGCCCCGACCTCATCCATCAGCGCGTCCCAGCGGCCTTCATCGATATAGCTTTTCGTGCTGCGCCCATTCACGGCCAGGTTCAGCACCTCGACATCATCTGGCAGATAGTAATCAAGCACCTGCCCCCAGCCGATCTGAGGCGCTCGTTCAAGAGGATAGTCAGCTGCTATTGAATCGCCGGCAATGATAATACGCCCGGAAAGCTCCGGAACTTGCGGGATAGGCGACGCCGGCCCCTGGCCATCAGCCTGCGCACAAGCTGCACTCATGCTCATAAGGGTGCCCAGAATAAATCGCGACGTCATCAGTTTCATGAAATCCTCCCGTTTGTCTCCATAATTGCGCGAATGACACCGGTGTCAACATCGGTTTTCAGGAGATAAATGAAACCAGAGAGGTGCTTCGTGCGTATACACTATGAACCGAAAAAAGGAGTTATTATGAGCCGCACAAATCTTGAAACAAACGAAGCCCGCCAAGGTGAACGAGTGCCAGGGATGTTTCTTGTTCTGACGGTTTCCACAGCAATCGCTCTTCTCACGCTTGGTATTGGCGTGGCCGTTGTTGCCGCCGCATAGACTTATTGTAAATCGATATATCGCCCCTACATGAAGACCATACTTTACAGATTTTGAGGGGCGATATTTATGGTTTTGACAAGCTGGATCATTTTGTTGATCAGTATCGCGTTTCTTGCCCACCAGGTATGGGACGACTTCAAAACATTTCCTGCTTTTGTTGAGGAAACCGACAGCGCCAAACGGCGGAAATACTTCCGTAAAATGCTGATCGAATCCTCGCTGAAATACGGCGTGGCAGCCATTATTGGCCTTGCCGCCTTATCCAGTCTGAATGGGCTGATAGACTATCCGGAAATTCTGAACGCTGCCCGCATGGAAATACTGTCCTTCATGGGCAGCACGCACGGCGAACTGGCACGTATAGGCTGGATCATAGCCGCGGTATTTTTCATACCGCTTGCAGCCACAACCGTTATTCCCTTCATTCAGAAAATCGAAGACCTGCCGAAAGGCGGCGCAGTCGCCCTTATGGCGCGTAACCAGAAGGAAGCTCGATGGGGCTATCTCTTGTCTTTAAATGCAGGGATTGTCGAGGAGATCGCCTTTCGCCTGCTGCTGCCGCTTGCGCTCTACTACATCACCGGAAACTTCATTCTATCCTATGTGATTGCAGCTTTGATGTTCGGGGTGGGGCACGCCTATCAGGGCGTTGGCGGCATAATCGCGACAACCGTTATCGGCCTGATCCTGACAGCGGTATACGTGCTCACCGCTCAGCTGTGGCTCGTCGTCCTAATCCATGTTCTCGTTGATATTCGCGGGCTTGTTGTTCTGCCGATCGGGCTTGGTCTGATGAAGCCGGGAAAGGCTACACAAATACACCCGGACGCTGAATAAGGCTGCCGCCCGCACCAAGCTTGAAGCGGGCAATGCCCGCGCCCGAGGCTGTGTTCACGCCGCCAAGGTCGAGAACCGAGTAGCCCTCTTCTTTCAGGCGCATCATCGCGTTCCAGAGGATCAGGTTATGAGCGCCAGCTTTGCGCCCCTCTTCAGAGCTCCAGCCAATATGGTAGGTCGCCATAGCGCCATGCGCGAGGAACATCATCGCAGCAGCAGGCTCTTTGCCGAGATCAGCGCGATAAATCCGCAAACCGCCGCGTTTATCCCCGCCTTTGGCGCGTTGCTTGTCTTCCTGCCAGCCCTCGACGAGTGACGGCGGCAGGCCGTGATATTTCTTCTTCGCGCGCTGTTTCAGCTCTTCGTCCAGCAGCCATTGATACTGGCCCGGCTTGTGGCCCGACGAGGTAAACTTCAGCTCTGATTTCTCAGCCGCGACGAGACGGTTACGCCATTTGCCATCAAGGCCGGCACGCAGTTCGTCTTCGGATTTGGTCAGCTCGATCCGCACCGTCGCATCGCCGGTCATGACGCGCTTAAAGCCTGGCATCTCCATTGGCTCGTCGACGGTGATTGCCACCAGGCGCGGCCAGCGAAGTTTCAACTCGCGGCGCAGAGTACGCAGCGCGACCTGCTTTTCGGGCTCCGTCATCGGACGCACCCAGACAGGGCCGTACGTGCAGAGCGCAAAGCGCGCAATCATGGCGAACGGGCGCAGGATGAACTGGGCAAGGCCGCAAATGTTGCCGCTCGGATCGTTCAGAGCAATGCGGATGACCTGAGCGCCGGTGCGTACCAGCGCTTCGCCGTAGGACCAGTCCTGCTGGTAGGGCGCAGGTACAGCATTCAGCGCCGCATCCCATCGGGCGCGGGGTGTCTGATCAACGGAGATGGACCAGTGCTTGCTCATGAAAGAAAGAATTAAGCAGCTAGTATTAGTTTTTCGTTTATGAGCGCACCAGCGAGCTTCATTCAGTGTGCTCGCGAGCTGATCCTCTCTTCGTTCGGGCACGCTGCGCCTTCGCGTTGCTCGTGACCGGTAACACCTCACAAGGCGAGCAGACAAAGAATGCCCAAGTCAAAGCTTCAGACGATTTCCGGTGAAACCATACCAGAGCCGCGCATCACTCTGATGGCGGTCTGGCTAATCTTTCTGTGGGTGGGCCTGCCTATTCTGGTGATTGGCGGCCTGTTAGACCTCGCCGTGCAGCTCATCTTCGGCGTCTGCACGGGCTTGTGGTGTATTGCGGGCTAGCCTCTAGCCTCTGCGGTCACGGATCTTGCCCGAAAACGTCCACGAGAACGCCAGCGAGATAATCAGCGGCACCCAGATTGGCAGCTCGCCCAGACCCGGCGCATTCAGAGCCTCTGCGAGATGGTCATCCACCAGCCACCAGAGAAGAAAAAGTAGCATTACGTCATCCTTGAATTTATCGCAAAACAATAATTGATTATCGATAAATAGTCAAGGATGGTTTATGCTCGGTGCTGATGTCTCGCAGGCTCGACGCACCTGCGCCGTCGCGTTGCTCGTGTAGCGCTCAAAACCTATATCAAATTTATCGCTCACGCCGCGCGGCGGCTCCGCGGGGGCGGGCTAACGCCCGTCGGCCAGTCGGCCTCTAAACCACAGCCCTGAGCGCGTTCTATGTGAACCGCAGGTTCGCGAGAACCACCCCTAGTGCAAACTGATCCCGCCAGCGAGGGAGCCAATAACGCCGGTAGCGACCATCGCACCCACGCCCAGCACCACCAGACGCACGATAGATTTCACCGGGTTCGCATTCCCCGCCTTCGCAGAGAGATAGCCGATAATCACCAGCCCGAGCAGCGTGGACGCGCCCACCACCTGGTTCGCGAGCCCTGCCGGAGAGAACAGCGCCGCCAGCATTGGCAGCATGCCGCCCGCAACAAAGCTGACAGCTGAAAACAGAGCCGCCTGCACAGGGCGCGCCTTATGCACATCCACAATGCCCAGCTCGTCGCGCGTATGCGCCTCCAGCGCATCATGCTCGGTCAGCGCTTCGGCGACCTCCATAGCCAGCTCCGGCTTCAGCCCGCGATCCTCATAGATCGCCGCCAGCTCGTGCAGCTCGCCCTCCGGATTGGTCCGCAGCGCCTCCTTCTCCATTTCGAGGTCGGCCTCTTCAATATCGGCCTGCGAGGCGACAGACACATACTCGCCCGCCGCCATAGAGAGCGCACCGGCGGCCAGCGCAGAAAAGCCCGTCAGCAGGATCACGCTCGAAGGCTGAGCCGCAGAGGCGACGCCGACAATCAGGCTCGCGACGGAGATCAGCCCGTCATTCGCGCCAAGTACGGCAGCTCGAAGCCAGCCCATACGGCTGATGGCATGATGCTCGGCGTGGTCGTGAAGTTCGCTCATGGGGCGGGTCCGGTATCTGTTTCAGGAGACCAGATTAGCCGATTGGGTTTGGAATACCACGTGGCAAATTGTAATAGAAATCCCGGAACGCGTTACGCGTATTCGGGATCCAGTTTTCAACTTGGCTGGGTCCCGGTCTTCTCTTCGAGAAACCGGGATTTCTACCCCTCCACCATTTCATCAGGTCTTATCGTCGCCGCGATCCGGTCCAGCCGGCGCATGAGTTCAGCACGCGCCGCCGCAATCTGCTCGAAGGAGTAGAACACACCGTCCGGCTGCTCCTCTTCTTCAGGAACGCGCACCCGCTCCAGCGAGCGGGAGAGTGTATCCGCCATTTGCGTTGCCTTGGCGGCGGCTGCGAAATTGCCACGCATAATAGCGTCCTCGGCAGCTCTGGCAGCGTTCGTGAGCGCATCTTCCAGTCGCGCCTGGCGGGCTTTTTGTTGTGCTCGCGCGTCGTTTTTCTCAGGGGTGGTCTGATGTTTGTCTCCCGCTTCGCTCCGCTCCCGCGATGAGACGGGCTCAGGGCTGGCGCGCTGATCTGAGAGTTGCGAGTGCAGCCTTGAGCCTGCTCCATGCGAACTGACAGGTTCGCGGGAGCCAACCCAGGAGTCCCCACCCAGTCCGGGCAACAGGCCGAGCGGCGGTGTCTCCGGCGCGTTAAATGCCGGCTCCTCCGCCAGATCTTTTACTCGCCATTTTCCCTCGGCCGCCCATCGCGCAATTGTGGAGGCCGGCACGCCCGTCGCCTCTGTGATCTGAACATTGGAATAGCCCTCTTCCCGCAGCTTGCGGACTTTGGCTTTGGTCTGCGCCGTGTATGGCGCGCGTTTTGGATTATGTGTCATGGGTGAGAGTATGATCTCAAAGTCTCACCGGTGGATAAGTTCCGCACCACACAAGCGACCGCGCAGGCGCAGCAGGGTCGAGCCGCAGGTGAGACATAAAGGCGAGCAAGAGCAAATAATGTGCCCGAAACAAGCGCTAACCTCAGTTCAAGGCAATCGTAGGGTGTAATTAGGCCGGAGGCCGTAATGCACCAGAAACAACCGCGCGAAGCGATCGTTGAAATAAAGAATTTATTCTAGTTGGTGTCGTGCCTCAGTATGTACCGTGGCTACGGAGAGTTTCGCCGCCACTCAGCCCAAGAGGGATTCTACGTGCAATTGTAAATCCAAAATTAATATTTAATGAACTATTCATTGTTGTTTCAATTGAGCAAACATCGTCCAAGGGGGAAGACGTGGTTGAGTACTTAGAGCTTACAATCGATGAACTGTTGTTGGATGAAGAGAATCCCCGTCTCGGCCCTGTAAAGAGTCAATCCGAGGCACTTGATGCCCTACTAAAACTAAACCAAAGTCACTTCCGCAACTTGATGCTGAGCATCAAGCGCAATGGATTGGACCCGGGTGACAGTCTGTACGTCATTGAAGGGAATGACCCCGAAGACTTCGTTGTCCTGGACGGGAACCGACGTTTGTCAGCGCTGAAAATTCTGACCCAGCCCGACCTATTGGATGGAACAGAGGCATCCACCTCGACGAAGAAGTCTCTCGTGCGAGCTGCAGAAGGATTTGACAGAAACAACGTCGAACCGATCCGCTGCGTAAAATTCGAAGATCGTGCCTCTGCCGATGATTGGATCTATCGTAGACACACTGGCGATATGGATGGTGAAGGCCGGATACAATGGGGACGCACCGAGATACAACGATTTACCGGCGACCGATCAGTGTTAGATGTGATCGATTTTGTTGGCCGAAATGCAGATTACACGGACGACGAGTGGGAACAAACAAAAGAGACAATTGAAAGCCGAAAATCTAGCAACATCGGGCGGCTACTCGAATCTGCGGCAGGCAAAAAGCACTTGGGCATTTCAGTTTCCTCTGATGGAGATGGGAAAACTCCTCTGTTGAGTGCTCAGCCGGAGTGGGCTCTTGGTGTTTTAAAACGAATTATAGAGGACGTCAGAGACGGGGTAGTCGATTCGCGTAGCCATAATACTGCATCCGACATTGAAGTTTATTTCAAATCACTTCCCGTTGAGCTTCAACCACTCAAAGGGAAGCGGCCTACACCAAAGCCGTTTCGCGACATCAACCTGAAAGCTACACCTGCAGCATCCGTCCATTCATCGCGCACAAAGCCCAAATCGAAAACAGCGCCACGTACGCGCTTGACGCTAGCACCAAAAAAACTTTCTTTTTTCGCGCCACCCTCTGAGAAAGGTAAACAGCTACTAAGAGAAGCGACTGCCATAGACGTCAAGAAACTTCCGGTTTCGTCTGCCGCAGTACTTCGAGCTTTTATAGAGCTCTCCATAGAAGATTATATGGACCGACAGGGCTTGAGCAAAATGGGGACAAACAAAGAAGGTAAGTTATTTGATCTTTCATTGTCTCAAAAAGCAGAGGCGGTCATGCAGGACATGACGAAAAACAAGATAGCTTCTAGCAGCGACCTTCGTGAATTCCGCAAGGGAGTTGCAGACAAGAAAGCGCCCTCTTCTATTCAATCGTTGCACGGCTTCGTACACAATAAATATGCCATGCCAACTCCTGAAGGCATTCGTGCCGGTTGGGATTGTAGTATCCCGGTTTTTGAAGCGACTTACGGCAAAGTGTGATGTGTGACGATCAAAAAAAAAGCTTAACACCGACAGGACGTTATTCACCTTTGCGATACCCAGGCGGTAAGGGAAAAATCGCTCGCTTTATGCGGTCTATCGTGCGTGAGAACGGCGTTTCAGACGGGCACTATGTAGAACCTTATGCTGGCGGAGCTGCGATAGCATGGGAACTATTGTTGACAGGTGTAGTCCGTCGAGTGACCATCAACGACATTAACCGCCCTGTGTTTGCTTTTTGGGACAGTGTTCTGCATCGAACAGAAGAATTGTGTCGTTTAATTAAAGACCAACCAATAACCGTCGATGAGTGGGACCGTTGGAAGGACGTGTTCCGACAAGAAGCTCAAGATAACCTCCTGTTAGGATTCGCATTCTTCTTCCTCAACAGAACAAACAGGTCCGGCATCCTGAACGGAGGGATTATTGGTGGGCGACAACAAACCGGAAACTGGAAGATAGATGCACGCTATAACAAAAAAGACCTGATCTCTCGGATCCAAAAGATCGCGGATCTTAAGGCACGCATTGAGGTTACACAAATGGACGCTGTTGATTTCTTGAAATCACAAGCGCCTAAATGGAAGAAAAACACGCTCGTCTATATCGACCCACCATATTTTGAAAAGGGTAGGTATCTTTATTATGATGCTTATCGCAAGAGTGATCACCAAGTTGTTTCAGAGGCAATCTCCAAACTCAGCGGCGTGAAATGGGTCGTATCCTACGACGATGTTCTACCCATTCATAACCTTTATGAGAATCGCTCCTGGCTTCAATACAGCCTAAACTATAGTGCGAGAAATCGTATACGGGGACGAGAAGCAATGTTTTTCAGCGACGGTCTGGTAGTGCCAGAAGTTCAAAAGCCGCTTGCTGAATTAGACAGGGGGAATCCGGACAATCACCGTCCAGTTTCAGAGCGGGCCTTTGCGTAACATGGCGCTCAAGCTGGGAGCGGCACAGTGTGGTTAAGTGTTTCGCCTCTCGTTGCAGAAGTTCAAATCTTTGCCAATCTTCTCAATGCGCTGATATATCGGTGTATTTCGTCACGTTCAGCCGCGCTATCAGCTTGAAACTCAGCAAAGGTCTGACCTGTTTTCTCTATGGTAAGACCTAGCTTTCTTGACCAAATTTTTGCAATGCTTCCGTCAATTTCTCGAGTGTCACCACCAATCCTTATACTATCGATCTCGCTGGAAACGAGCGTCCCACCTTTGTAAGCGCGGCATGTGCATCCAAAATCTTCACAACGTTGAATGAAGTCTTGCGTTCGCATGGTTGAAGCAGAAACATTGCGCGACATCGTTTTTGACCGCAGCCAATCGCTAATCGCATCTACAGCCTCATCTGCCGTAAGTCGCCCTTGACTACCAGTCATCGAGCCGTTGGCGACATTTACTGTCATGTCATAAAGTTCATCGTCGCTCACATCGAAGCCGAAAATTCGCCTATTTAAATAGAGCCCCATAATTAGCGTGACTAATGCCGTTCGCTTATTCCCGTTGTGAAATGGGTGATTCTGAGTAAGGGAGTGAAATAACGCCGCCAATTTTGAGTACTCGTCTGTATACTTTTCTATCTCACCTATCGAAGTATGCGGTCGAGAACTTGCCGAGTGAACCAAATCCATGCTTCGCGGCCCTGGGGGGCTCACAGGGTCGTCTTCGGCTTCGAACATGGCTACAAGCTCGAAGTGTATTTCGAGTATATCGTCCGCGCTAGGAATAATCGGCTCCAACACGCCTCCCCCTTTTTTTGGTTAATCCATCACCCAATCAAATCCAAATTGACCTCGCTGTGAAATGATTCACTGGATCATTTCAAAACCAGCTCGGTCTCCCTGAGTTTCTTCAGCTCATCCCTCAACCGAGCCGCTTCTTCAAACTCGAGGTCGGCCGCCGCATCGCGCATTCTCTTCTCGAGATCCGCGATGACAGCCTGGAGATTGTGGCCAGAGCCGCCTGAGATTGCAACACTTTCTTCCTGCACGCCGCGCTTGCGCGACTTCCCACCCTTGAGCTGTGTGCCGGAGCCGCGCTGGTCTGACGGGACAAAGCCTTCCAGCACATCTTTAATGCCGGAGAGCACTGTGACCGGGGTGATGCCGTGCTCCTCGTTATGGGCGATCTGTTTGGTGCGGCGGCGCTCTGTTTCTTCCATGGCGCGGGCCATGGAGCCGGTCACCTTATCGGCATAGAGGACGACCTTGGCCTCTGAGTTACGGGCGGCGCGGCCAATCGTCTGCACCATGCTGGTCTCCGAGCGCAGGAAGCCTTCCTTATCCGCATCCAGAATGCCGACAAAGGCGCATTCGGGAATATCGAGCCCCTCACGCAGCAGGTTGATGCCGATCAGCACATCGAACACGCCCATGCGCAGATCGCGAATGATCTCGATCCGCTCCACCGTGTCGATATCGGAGTGCATATAGCGGACCTTCACATCCTGCTCGGTCATGTATTCGGTGAGGTCTTCGGCCATTTTCTTCGTCAGCGTGGTGACGAGGGAGCGGAAGCCGCGCTCTGCGGTCGCCTTGCACTCGGCGATGACATCATCGACCTGATTGGTGGTGCCTGTGGAGACGGGGCGGACCTCGACCGGCGGGTCAACAAGGCCTGTCGGGCGGATGACCTGTTCGGAGAACACGCCGCCTGTGCGCTCCAGCTCCCACGGGCCGGGCGTGGCCGAGACGTGGACGGTTTGCGGGCGCATAGCGTCCCATTCCTCGAATTTGAGGGGACGGTTATCCATACAGCTTGGCAGGCGGAAGCCGTATTCGGCCAGCGTGCGTTTACGGCTGAAGTCGCCCTTATACATGGCGCCGAGCTGGGGAATGGTCTGGTGGGACTCGTCGGTGAAGACGATGGCGTTTTCAGGCAGGTATTCGAACAGGGTTGGCGGCGGCTCGCCCGGCTTGCGGCCGGTGAGATAGCGGGAATAGTTCTCAATGCCGTTACAGCTGCCCGTTGCCTGCAGCATTTCCAGATCGAAGGTGACGCGCTGTTCAATGCGCTGGGCTTCGAGCAGCTTGCCCTGCTCGTTAAAGGTGGCGATGGTTTTCTGCAGCTCGTCCTGGATCTTGTCGACGGCCTGATTGAGGGTCGGGCGCGGGGTGACATAGTGGGAGTTGGCGTAGACCTTGATCTTCTCAAGCGGCTGGATTTTCTTGCCGGTGAGCGGGTCGAACTCGGAGATGTCCTCGATTTCGTCGCCGAAGAAGGAGATTTTCCAGGCGCGATCCTCATAGTGGGTGGGGAAGATGTCGATGACATCGCCCTTCACGCGGAAGGTGCCACGGCCGAAGGCGGCGTCGTTGCGCTTGTACTGGAGGGCGACGAGGTCTTGCGTCACCTGTCGCGGGTCGATGCGCTGGCCGGTCTCCAGCTTGAAGGTCATGGCGGTGTAGGTCTCGACCGAGCCGATACCGTAAATGCAGGACACGGAGGCTACGATGATGACGTCGTCGCGTTCCAGCAGGCTACGGGTCGCGGAGTGGCGCATCCGGTCGATGGCCTCGTTGATGCTGGACTCTTTCTCGATATACGTGTCCGAGCGCGGGACATACGCTTCCGGCTGGTAGTAGTCGTAATAGGAGACGAAAAATTCTACGGCATTATCCGGAAAAAAATCTTTGAATTCGCCGTATAATTGCGCGGCGAGCGTCTTGTTTGGCGCGAGAATCAGAGCCGGACGCTGGGTCCGCTCGATGATGTTCGCCATTGTGAATGTCTTGCCCGAACCGGTGACGCCGAGCAGGACCTGATCGAACTCGTCCTCGTCTTTGAGGCCCGTGACGAGCTCTTCGATCGCCGTTGGCTGATCGCCCGCCGGCTTGTATTTGGACTGAAGATTGAAGACCTTGCCGCCCTCGGTCTTCTCCCACTCGCGATCCGGGCGGTGAGGCGTCCATTCAGACGGGGTCAGCACCTCTACGGCGCCGTCCATAATGAATTGCGAAGCTGGGGCTTCTGACATGCCCCGATTGCGTGATGATCCTGCCATGACAGTAATATGGCGGCAGCGACCCGATAGTTCCAGTCAGATATTCACCTTCTGCTGACAGGAGGTGTCAGCAGTCAGCGCGCCATGTCCGCTTCCATCGCATCAGCGAGGATTTTGAAGTGCGGCATGAGGAACTCGATCCCCTCAGCGGACGTCATATGCGTCTGAAGCATACGACGCAGCGCCTGTCCGTAGACGAAGAAGAATGTGAGCGGAACGAACTTCAGATAATGCTCGGAAAGTTTCGGGAATTTGGCCTCCAGAACTTCTCGCTGTGCCAGCCGAAAACCTTTCAACCGGTTGTCGACGCGTTCCTGAGAATCGATGTCCCACGAAAACGAATTCGCCAGAACGGTAAGCGTCAGAGCCGGATGCACCAGATCGCGGTCCATCTGTGTCTCTGCGAACCGGACCAGCAGTTGGGTCGGCGTCTTAATCTCTTCGTTCTTCATCTTCTGGATGGACTGTTTCAGCTCTTCATTACGCTGCTCGAACGCCTGCTGGAGCAATTCAGCTTTACTGCCGAAATACTGGATGATCAGCGCTGGCGATACGCCGGCCGCTTCCGCAATCTTCCGGATCGTCAGTTTTTCGGTGCCAATATCGTTGATGAGGTCGATGGTGGAGGAGAAAATCCGCGCCCGTGTTTCGACCGACTTTTTATCGTGTACGGCGTCTTGTTCATTCATCGGCTTATATGCCTTCCGCAGAATCGTATTTTTTTCTTCAGCCTGCAATAAGACCAACACGTATGGAAAGAAAATTTCCGTCGAATTTACGCGCCAACTGGCCTCACAGGCTTGCATTCCTCCGACCTTACACAATCGGAAGTTACATTTTAATAAACATGTTCATTTATGTAAGCTGACGACATGCCGCGGCAAGGTCATCCACGTCCTTTTGAGACGTATTCCAGTGGCAAACGAAACGCACAGATCCATCAATCCACTTATAGGCACGAAGCCCTTGTGACAGGAGGCGCTCGAACACTTCAAGCGGCATATGAGCAAATACCTCATTACCATCGACCGGATGCGCCAGACGCGCCCCTGCTTCGGCCGTCAGAATCTCCGCAACGGCTTGCGCTTTTGCATTGGCGATGCGCGCAGAACTCAGCCAGAGATCGCCTTCCAGCATGGCCAGCGCCTGAGCTGACAGATACCGCATTTTTGGTGGCAAGTGCCCCGCCCGTTTTGCACGCGCCTGAAGCTGCGGAAAGCGCTCGATCATATCGTTGAAGAGAACAATTAGCTCACAGCCAAGCGCGCCGTTTTTGGTGAAGCCGAACGACATGAGATCGACCCCCGCCTTCCAGCTCAGCGCCGCAGGCGTTTCCTCACCGGACACCAGCGCATTGGCAAATCGCGCACCGTCCAGATGCACTTTGAGTTCTGCATTGTGTGCGATCTGCGCGAGCGCAGCCGTCTCATCAGCACTATAGCGCGCGCCAGACTCAGTCAGGTTCGTAAGCGACAACGCGGCAGGCGGCGTTTCATGAACAAATCCGCGCTGAATGCCCGCACACACGGATTCCACTTCATCAGGGGCCAGCTTCGCATGATCGCCGCCGCACAAATGCAATTTACCACCGCCAGTGAAGAATTCCGGCGCGCCTCGCTCGTCACGCTCAATATGCGCTTCGCGATGGCAGATCACGCTCTCCATAGAACCGCAGACAATGGATAAAGCCAACGCATTCGCTGCAGTCCCGGACGCAACAGGAAGCACCTCCACATCGGTCTCGAACCGCTCTGCAAGCGCCGCCTTCAGCTTCAGCGTTTCGCTATCCGCCCCATAGCTCGGCTGCGTGCCGGAATTTACCCGGTCCAGCGCTTCAATAATCTGCGGATGCGCCGGCGCGGACGTATCAGACGAAAAATCCACTTTGTGTACCTTTAATCAATTGTGTCGACGACGTCGGGTGTCTGCCAGATGAGATGCTGACCACCATCAACAGCAATCATTTGTCCCGTGACAGCATCCGCATCGATAAGGAAACGAACCGCCTTTAAGATTTCGTCCGGATTGGCGCCGCGTTGCGTCAGTGTCGCCTCAACTTCTTTTTGAAACTCGTCATCGGACTGAAACTCATTTTTCAGCGTCGGCCCCGGGCCAATACCATTCACACGGATACTAGGCGCGAGCCCCTGCGCTAGAGTTTTTGTTGCGCTCCAGAGCGCAGACTTGGAAAGCGTGTACGTAAAAAAGCTCGGGTTCAGCTTCCAGACGCGCTGATCAATCATATTGATGATGACACCGCGCTGCTCCTTGCCCAGCATGCCTGCAAATTTCTGAGAAAGCAGTATGGGCGCACGCAAATTGACGTCCATATGGAAGTCCCAATTGCCCCGTGTGTGCGTCAGAATATCGTCGTCTTCGAAGGTGGAGGCGTTATTGATCAGAAGCCCCAAATGCCCGCCAAGCGCATCGGCCGATGCTTCAACCAGACGCGCCGTGTCATCTTCGTCTGCCAGATCAGCCTGAACGAGCTCTGCTACACCTCCGGCGTCGCGCACGGCTTTCGCTGTCGCCTCGGCGCCCTCTTTCGAGCTGCGATAATGAATGGCGACGCGATAGCCGCGCTCACCCAGGGCAACAGCAATAGCCTGTCCAAGGCGTTGTCCAGCGCCGGTTACGAGCGCCCGATTTGCGTGAGAGAGTTCCAAAGCATGCTCCACAGTCTGTCCGCTTCAACAAGAACCGTATCCCAACCCTGCCCCAGCAGATAGAAATGGTTCAGTCCGAACATATAAGCCGCATAACAGAGAACGAAGAAAATACCGGTCAGCCAGCCCATACGACGTCCTGAAAGCACGCAAAGCAGGAACATGCCCATCGATACGCCGAGGAACCAGTGATCGAGCTCGAAGAAGATTGGCGGCAGCTCAACAGGCCCGAGAAGCGCGATAATACCGCCCGCGGCCAGAATGTTGAACATGACCGACCCTGCGACATTGCCCAGTACGACATCCGCCTGCTTACGGAACGCCGCCGCCATGGATGCCGCGAACTCAGGCAGAGACGTGCCAACTGCGAGAAGCGTCAGCGCGATGAGTTCGTCACCTACGCCGAAGGTTGTGGCCAGCCCGGTCGCGCCCTCAATAGCAAAATGAGCGCCAGCGGGCAGACCGACGACACCCAGTGCGATAAAGAGTGCTGTTCGCACCCAGCCCGGGAACGGCTCTACAACTTCGTCTGCAATCAGCTCCTCCGGGTTGCCACCTGGAGGAAAAATAAGTGCAGCCAGAATATAAAGACCGAGCCCGACCAGAAAGCCGATGCCAACAGCTGGAATCAGCCCTACGGTCGCCGTAGCCGTGAGCCAGGCCGCAGTCGCGAGCGCTGTCACGGTAACAGCACGCTTCAGGCCCGTTCCCCTGGTCGTCATCGGCATGATGAGCGCCGGGATACCCAACACGAGAAAGATGTTGGCGATGTTCGAGCCAATAATATTGCCTGTGGCAACACCCGGCGCGCCTTTTAATGTCGACTCAATCGCGACAAGCATTTCGGGGGCTGAGCTGCCGAAGCCGACGATGAACACACTCGCCAGAATGTGAGACACGCCAAGGCGCAGCGCGACGGCAACGGCGCCGCGCACAAGAAAATCCCCTGCGAAGACCAGAAAAACCAGCCCCGCTACGAGTAGCCCGAAATCAAAAAGCATTCAGTTAGAAGCTGACCTAGTCGAGGCGCTTCATGTCGATCAGGTTCAGAAGCGCGAAAACACCGAAAGCCAGACCGAGAGCAACAAATGCGTACATAACAAACTCCTGTTTTGCGTCGGTTTAACGTGACTTATTCCGAAACGCGAGAGGTCAGAGCGACGCAATTGCATTTTTGCTTCAATTTTCATCGGCGGCCTTCCATTCCGTTACGCTGTGTCGGCCGATAAAAAAATAGAAAAATTTCATAGAAAATTTCAGAAAACCACCTTGGGTAGATAATTTGTTAGGAAAGGCCAAGTAGCGTTCGACCTACATTTTAGAGCGATAAATAAAACGACGGTAATTACTTCCACATCCAATGACCTACTAAAAATAGGGATTTAGTAACTAAGAGATCGTATATTTTTCACAACCTGAAGGACTCATCCGGTAAATTCAGGGGACACATATTTTAATAATTTTACCGCGGGGGTTTTCTCGTGAGCACATCAACCGATTTGTCATCCCGTCTCAATTTTCAGAGACTTGACCTCGAAACAATAACAACGCTGCGAGAACTGCGAGCGCCGCTTGAAGACATTCTTCCGGACGTGCTGCGCGACTTTTACGCTCACGTGGCAAAGTATCCTGAGATCGAACGCTTTTTCGACTCTAAAGAACGACTGGACTTTGCGGCGAACGCACAATTCCGCCACTGGAAAGTGATCCTCACGGGAGACTTCTCTCCTGAGTATATCAAATCCGTCCAAACCATTGGCACGGTACATGCGCGCATTGGCCTCGAACCGCAATTCTATCTGGCAGGCTATACCTTCCTGGTAGATGAGACACTGCGTCGTCTCGGAGCCAAATTCGTCAACAAGCGCAAGCTGACAATCGACTATGCCAAGCTCAATATGATGCAGAGCGCTTTCATTCGTGCAGCAATGCTCGACATGGATCTGGCCATTCACTTCTTTAACGAAGTTCGTCGTCAGGAAGCCCAGCAAAAAACGCTCGATATGGCCGATCTGTTCGAAAAGGAAGTTCAGGCTGTATCAGGCATCGTGTCTGCTGCTGCCGTCGAGCTGGAAGCGAATTCGCGTCAGATGACCGAAATCGCCGAGAGCACCTATTCGCGCTCAGCAGATCTTTCAGCCTCCATTCTTCAGGCGTCCAACGGCGTTGAAGCGGCATCCCGTTCGACCGAAGAGCTCGGCAATGCAGTTGGCGAAATCGCAGAACGCTCTGCAGAAGCGACCAAGGTCACCGCAAGCAGCGCAACAACGGCTGATGAGGCAAACCAGACAATCCAGCGCCTTTCAGCATCTGCCGACAAGGTGAGCGAAGTCGTATCCCTGATTTCCGACATCGCAGCGCAGACGAACCTCCTGGCTCTCAACGCTACAATTGAAAGCGCGCGCGCCGGTGAAGCGGGCAAAGGCTTTGCAGTCGTCGCGTCCGAAGTGAAGACACTCGCGAACGAAACTGCCAAAGCAACCGAAGAGATCAGCCGTCACATTCAGGAAATGCTGGATACGACCAATAGCGCCGTGAGCGCGATTGCATCCATTCAGGCCTCGATCACGGAAGTGAACTCGGTGTCGCTGTCCATCAACGCAGCCATCGAAGAGCAGACGTCTTCCACCCGCGAGATTGCACGCAATACACGTGAGGCTGCGGTCGGTGCACGGTCTGTCAGCGACTCAATTGAAGAGGTCTCCCGCAGCGCCGAAAGCACGAAGAATGTTTCCGAACAGGTCGTTCAGGCATCGGCAGACCTTGGACGTCAGGCCACCACCCTGCAGGGTCAGGTGAACGACTTCCTCGCCCATATTCGCGCGTCTTAATTCGCCCCCTCCCAAAAGTAAGACGATGCGTTTTGCCTCCGGCCAGCGTTTTTGGCCGGAGGCTTTTTATTTGACTAAGCACTAAATCAAACCAAATGCAGTTGAGGAAGGCCGCGAGGCCAGACGAAACAACTAAGAATATTTCTTGTGAACAATTTCGACCTGAACTTTGACAGGTCCGCAAAATGAACCAATTTTAACTGTGCAGTAATAAAGTATCGTCGTTTTGAACAAAATGCAGACGAACTACCTATAATTCCAATTTTTCGATAGCAAAATTATCGAAAGACAAAATGTAAGTATAAACAAAAACGGCAGTTTTATTAACCTTCTTTCAATCTATCCATGTGAAATAGGTAGTGTCGAAAGACGAAGTGGTCCTGGACGTGCGTATCCCCCTCCCTCCCCCACACGTCCCGGTTCAGGCGACCGTCTCTGTTTCCTCCCCCCCCCGACCGAGAGACGGTCGCCCTTTCGACCCTCAGATTAGACGCTAGAAGAGAGACCCTTGCACGCCCTTAGGCGGCACGGCTTTTTTCGGTTTTGGTGACGCCGGAGGCGCGCCGTCTGTCTGCGTCGTGACATCAACATCACCATCAGCAAACTGGACCGTCATGCGTTGAGCCGCGCGCGCAGAAGCCGTATCTCTGACCAGCTGACCGTCGGCGGTCTTCACGACGGCATAGCCACGCTTCAACGTTGCCTGATAGGACAGAGCCTCAAGCATATTACCCGCTCGGGACAAGCGCTCCTCAAGACGTGACGCCTGCCGGTCAAACGCACGCGCCATACGGTCCGCGGCCTGCTGGACTTCGCCCGTATCTTTCGTTTCACGCAGCAGCGCGTCTCCGCGCAGTGACAATCGCTTGGACACAGTTGCGAGCCGGCTTTCACCGAGCGCTGCCTGTCGTGTCAGGCCCGCCGTGAGGCGCCTGGACGCCTGACTGACACGATCATCCAGCACACGCAGGCTGGTCTCCAGCGTTTTCGGACGCAGACGCGGCCCCGTCTGATCGAACATGGACCGCTTTTTCAGAAGGGCAGCCTGCAACGACTGGGTAAGACGCCCCTCGGCATAGTCAAACCGTTGCTGACGGGATTCCAGCAACGCCGTAGGGCGCGGCAGGCGCGCAGCCACTGCCGTCAGCTCTCTTTCGCTACGCCGGGAGGTCTGTGTGAGACCGCGCATGAGGCGTTCGCCATAGGCCGTAACCGTCTGCACAAGCTCGGACCGTACCGGAACAGCAATCTCAGCCGCGCCTGTTGGCGTCGGCGCCCGCCGATCTGAAGCATAGTCGATCAGCGTGGTGTCTGTTTCATGCCCGACCGCTGAGATGAGCGGGATCTGCGAGGCCACTGCTGCGCGAACGACGATCTCTTCATTGAATGGCCAGAGGTCCTCGATTGAACCACCTCCGCGCGCCACGATAATCACGTCAGGGCGCGGCACGGGGCCATCCAGCGCGAGCGCGTTAAACCCTTCAATGCCCGCCGTGATCTGCTGAGCCGCTCTGTCGCCCTGCACAAGCGCGGGCCAGACAAGCACATGAACCGGAAACCGGTCGGATATCCGGTGGAGAATATCACGAATGACCGCGCCGGTCGGGCTCGTCACAACGCCTATCACCTTCGGGAAATACGGGAGAGGCTGTTTGCGAGATGTTTCGAACAAGCCCTCGGCAGCGAGTTTCTTCTTACGTTCTTCCAGCAAGGCCATGAGCGCCCCGGCGCCGGCAGGGTTCATCGTATCTGCGATCAGCTGGTAGTTGGAGCGCCCCGGATAGGTCGACAGCTTCCCCTCCGCAACGACTTCCAAACCCTCCTCAGGCCGGAACGGCAGGCGCGACACGCTGCCCTTCCACATGATCGTATTGATGACTGCCTTATCGTCCTTAAGGTCGGCATACATGTGACCGGACTTTGCAATCGTTACGCGGCCGAGTTCACCACGCACACGGACACGATCATATGTCGTCTCAATGGTTCGCTTGATGGAACCCGCAAGCTCAGAAACGGACAGCTCGGGAAGATTGGCAGACGCGGGACGGTCGGAAGGAAAAAAGTCGCTCATACACGTTCATTAGCATGACTGACTGAGTCGCAAAGAGGGGATGGCGCGGCTCCACTGCTCTCCCGGAAAGAAGGAGCGGACGAGCGAAGCACGAACGCATGTCATCCCGGATGCTGTGCAGCATCATAATGATGCACTGCTGATCCGGGACCCGAAACATGCAGTTTCCCACGATCAGGTCCCGTGTCTGCAGAGCACCGCTTCGCGATGCACAAGCAGAAACTAATTCTCCAGTATAAAATTCAGTCTGAGAACACGTACATATCGAGCCTGAAAAAGGAATTTGCCCTCGCCACACCGTTATACTGTTCGAGTTCCATCCGGCGAAATTGAGCTGATTTGATTGCTGCCTCGAATGAAGCCGCGACATCATGCAGTAAGTCAATTTCCTGCCGACAGTTCGATTCAGAAAACAATATCTGAACCACTAAGACAGAAAGCCTTTCACCCCAATTTTCCAGCATCCACTCAGAAACGATATCTTTAAATAGTGGGGTATCTCTGAATTTCAGCGTTGGATATTCATCGGTCGGGAAGTGCATGGCTATAGCTACTTGCACATCACCCACATCGACGTTTTGTTCCCTGTAATCCAAAGTAATGATGCGAATTTCAGGATTTAGGTTCGGATCTAATAGGTCGCTTTCATTGGCGTCGAGATGCACATAAGTCGTCATTTTATTCTCCAAAACGCACGTCGCGCGGTCCCGTCAGTCCCATAGTGAGTTGTCGTATAAAAGTAGTAACTGCCATTGGTCGTTCCCCCCATGACAATTCTGTGCGTGCCGCCGCCCGTTTGTTCAAAAGGCGCAGCCGCAACGCGGTATTCTGAATATTCGACAATTTTGCCATCTATCTTTGTTGGAAGGAACCCTTCTCTGTTATCGAACGGATCCGCCCAGTTCGTGCGTGTCGGTCCATGGGGACGTGTTCCATTTTTAATATTTCCGAGCGTATCAAGAACTGCATCCGTTTGCTCTGGGCGGAGGCGGCTAGGATTGAAAAACGGTATGTCATCAATACAAACGTTATGCACCCAGACGCCGAGCTCGCCGACATGGTAGGTTTTCCAGCCATCAACTGACAAGTTATAGACCGGCTCAATGATGCCGGTGGCCTCAACGCCCGTCACATAGGCCGGTGAGCCATCACCCAGGCGGAGCTGCATACCCGGCTCCAGATCACCTGCCGCAACAAACCGACCGGCACCGCCTTCGCCAACGCCCTCTACCCAGAACGGGTGGAGCTCTGTTGTCCGGTAAATCTCGGTTTGCCCCGCAGGCGTTGCCACATCGACATGATAGATTTCATTCTCGCCCGTGCAGGCCCATTCGGTGACCTTGCGCCAGCCTGCCTCACCGACATCATGCTCTGACCGCGACCAGACGACATCACCGGTTTCGATCTCTTCAATCGGCGTCAGACCGTGTTTGGTGTGGATAAGCGTGCCTGCAGCGAAGCATTTGCATGGTCAGGCCAGAGACGGGTTTGTGACGCAATAACTCATGTCATCCCGGAAACGTCACCCCATGTGCGCCAGTTCTTTCTGGTGCATTGCTATGCGGAATGCACCCTACCCGGTGCGAAGCCCGGATTGCTGAGGCAAACGAAGTGTCCATTCTGTATCAGGCATTTCAAGCTTAAGCTGTTCCAGTAACTCGCGACCTCTTGCGTTAAAGCGGGCAGCCTCTCCGGTATCCTTGAAACCTGAACTTAGCGGATCCTGCCTATTGTACTGCCGATCCCACCAATCCGTCCAATCGTTCAAATCCTCAACCAACTTATTCGACAATGGCAAGATTGCTGGATCGACACACCCCTCAATCATATATTCACCGCCGAACCAGACAGGCCAACATTCAAATTCAGGCATGAGTTTTAATTTATGATATTTCATGATCAATGCCTCCGAACCCTACCGGCATAGCGAACGGAACTCCATTCAGCGGTAGGGTGCATTAAGCGCAGCGAATGCACCAGAGAAATGACACCCGGCCAAGTTGAAACAGGTCATGACAACCGAAGCAAATCTACCAAAACTCCGGACAAGATCAGCCGAAACTACACTTTACAATCAACTGATTTTTAACCGTTTTCTCTAGTCTCGCTAACAAGATAAAAAGACTTTTCTGCTCTAGTCTGCGCACATACCTGCGGAGATTAACATGAGTCAGAATGACAATGTACTGGATCAGGAAACCTATGACCGTGGCATCGCGGCACTGGACCAGTATCTGAAACGGACATCAACGCGCTATGCGATTGTTCGACTTGTGTGCAATCTCTGCTTCATGCCGCTGGTCGCGTTTGCGACGGATTTTCAGCATCTCGGGCTGATCGCAGCATGGGCGGGTGTCGTTATTCTGCTAGAGTCCGTCGCAGCTGTACGCGTCTTCCGCTACTTCAAGAACAGAGAGAAGGTTGAGCTCGGCCCGGATGGTTCAATCAATGGCAAGATCATATCTGCGCGCACGGTCTCCCTCATTGTTTACATACAAATTTTAGTTCCGACCCTGTTGATGACATGGGCTTATGCCCTGCCCGGCCTGTTCTTATGGAATCTGCCTCAGCCTGCGCCGACGATCGGGGCCATGATAAGTGTCGTCGTCATGATGAATGTTGCTGGCCAGCATACCTTCAAGCCAAGCATGCCATTCATTACGGCGCTTGTGCCGGCCACCGGACTTGTGCTGAACCTGCACGCGCTATCAACAGCGGATTTCGAACCTTACGCCCTCACATTCGGCGCACTCATAATCATTCAGTCGGTTGCGATTGCGCGCGCCGGCCATCGGTCATTTGACCATATGCTGAATGTGATGTTCGAAAAGGACAAAGAGAAGCTGGCCCGTCAGCACGCAGACGAAGCCAATCTCGCAAAGTCGCAATTTCTGGCGAATATGAGCCATGAACTGCGCACGCCGCTTAATGCCATTATCGGCTATAGCGAGATGATGATGGAAGACGCCGAAATGGATGCGCGCGACGCAGACGTTGAGGACCATAAGCGGATCATTCTGGCGGGCAAACGTCTTCTGCTGAACATCAATGACATTCTGGACTTTTCAAAGATTGAAGCAGGCCGCCTCGACACCGAGGTTGGCCAGTTCGACCTTGGCGTTATGGTGAAAGAAGCCAGTGATACCGTGTATCCGATGCTGGCCGACAAACCAGTGACGCTGACGATCGATCTTCCCGAAAACACGCCACTGGTCTGGTCCGACCGCCACCGGCTTGAGCAGTGTCTTCTGAACCTACTGTCCAACGCAGCGAAGTTCACACATGAAGGCGACGTCATTATCCGCGGATATTCCCAAGAGATTGGTGGGTTTGACGGCTTTGTTCTGGAAGTGACGGATACCGGCATTGGTATGACAGAAGAGCAGCTCGACCGTGTTTTCAAACCGTTCTCTCAGGCGGACGAATCGTTCACACGCAAATATGGTGGAACGGGCCTCGGGCTTGTGATTTCACAACGCCTGATCCAGCTGCTTGGCGGTGAGATTAGCGTTGATAGCGTTGAGGACAAAGGTTCCACATTCCGCCTTCATTTCCCGATCAATGTTCAATCGAGCACAAAAGGCCTCGATGACGACACCAAGGCAACGCAGGACCGACCTGTTGTGCTGGTTATCGACGATGACGCCGACGTGCATGAACTTCTGTCACGCGATCTGCAAACCATCGGGTTTGAGCTTCACCACGCCCGCTCTGCCGAGCAGGGGCTCCAGAAAATGCGGCAAAGCCAACCTGCGGCCGTCGTACTGGATGTCCACCTTCCAGGTAAAACAGGCATGGAGCTTCTGCACGACGTTCGCGCCAGCGCAGACCTGAAAGATGTACCTGTCATCATTCATACAGTCGATTCAGAACGCGCAAAATTCATCAAAGCCGGCGCAAACGCCTATTTGTGCAAGCCGGCCAGCCGTGAAGACATGGTCGCTGAAGTCGTCCGTCATGCACGCCACAATCAGCACCCTGCAAGTCGAGCCTCAAAGAAGTCAAAGGCAAGGTCAAATACTGATCGCGCCAGCGCCTGAACGTTTAAATTATCCACTGCATAATTAAGACTTTAGAGACAGTGGAAGCGTACTATCACAATTAAACTGGCCTTGGATTTCACTTCTGAGGCTTGATAAACGGGGACACACCCCAGGAGCTGGAAACCATGACCCGAATTCTCCTTGCTGAGGACAATGAGGACAATTTCAACATGCTGGCTCGCCGTCTCACACGTCAGGGCTTCGTTGTCATTGGCGCAGAAAATGGCGAGATAGCTGTCGAAAAGGCGGCGTCAGAATCTCCGGACATTATCCTGATGGATATTTCTATGCCGGTCATGTCAGGTCTCGATGCGACACGTGAAATCCGTGATAACCCGGCAACCCGTTCGCTCCCGATTATCGCGCTAACGGCTCATGTGAGCAAGAAAGACCGCGACAGCTGCTTTGATGCTGGCTGCGATGCTTTTGAAGGCAAGCCGATCAATTTCCGGAATTTGATGGAGACCATGTCCAACGTTCTGGCGATCAAAGGCAAACAGCTGATCGCCGCCAGCTAGGTCATTTGCTCAATTGTGAGTGTGACGTGCGTCGATCAAATGCTGATCGAACGCATGATCGTGCCCCAGATGTGGCGCACTCAGTATGCCAACAACCAACGCAATTGCGATGCCGAATCCAAGTGCAGGCACAGACCGTATCGGATGTTCGGACTGCATATGCGCCATGAGCGGGCCGGTCGATACAAACAATAAAAGTCCGGCCGAAACGGCAAACAAATAAGACAGAATGTCTGGGTCGACAGTATACGCCAAAGGGATCATCACAATGGTGCCAAGCGGCGTGGTAAGCCCTGCTGCCAGAAATGCCAGAATGAATGACAGCCGGTTTGAAATGCCCGCAGCACGAAGCAGCGCGAAGGTGATGATCGCTTCGGGAAACTCGTGCATCACAAGTCCCAGCGTCGCGTAGACACCCGTATCTATCCCTCTTGAGAAGCTGATCGTGTAGATCATGCCATCCAGAAACGAATGGATCGCGATAGCGATCAGGGGCGTGATACCAGCAGCAAGCGTTCTCGGGTCTGGCACCGGCAAGAGAGTGCGAAGAATATCATGCACGAACAGGCCGAGGAAAAACCCACCCAGCATCAGATAAGCCGCAAGCGGCCCAGCCGCCAGAGCTTCCGGCGCCAGGTGCGTAATCACCATCGTCAGCAAAAGTCCACTGGCCACGAGCGCGAAGACCGGTCCATACTTCTGGCTCCAGTCACTGCGAATTGCCACTGTTATCAAACCGAGAGCTGCGATAAATGCAGCTAAGCTGGTCAGAAACAGCGTAGCCAGTACGGGTGTCGAAAACACGTCTGGAAAAATCTCCGATCGAGCAGTCGTGCGTGTTGCGCCTCGCTCGATCCGCTTTATGTTATAATATCCACGCCCTATGTAGAAGAGGATGAAATAGATTTCAAATGCCAATTGGACTTATAGGTATAACTCTTCTGTCAATGATCGCCGCTTCGGCCCACGAAGACACGCCACGTCAGGCGCGCGCACACGTTCACGGCGCTGGTGAAGCCTTCATCCTGCTGGAAGGAAACGATCTTTTCATTCAGATAGCCGCGCCCGCTGCAAACTTCCGGACGCCGGAGGGAACGCTTCTATCTGTCGCTGATCTCTCCAGTTCTGACATGATAGAAGACTTCATCTCTCTGCCATCGCGCGCTCAGTGCACGTTCCAGAGCCAGCAGGTCGAACAGGAAGGCTATGAGGGCGAAGACGCTGGCGAGCACGGGCACAGCCATGACGCATCACACGCACACGATGACGGTCACCACACTGAAGGTGGACACGACCATGAAGACCATGACGAGCATCACCACGATGAAGAGCATGCCGACCATCACGAGCACCACGCTGAAGCCGCAGCACCTGTTGAACACGCAAACTTCCTCGTCACCTTCGAAGCGGAGTGCGAGCGCCCTGACCGTTTGTCTTCTGTGAACTTCGCGGTGTTTGAGGCTCTTCCAGGTTTTGAAACCCTCCAGACAACGTTCATGACCGACGGCGGCGCTGATGCAACCACCCTGTCCGCATCAAACCCAACGATGCGCCGTCCATAGCGGAGAATATTTTGCCTCTACTCAGCCTCAAGAATGTCGAATTCGCCTGGCCGGGTGCGCCAGCTCTGCTTCGCATCCCCGAGTTTCAAATCGAAGCGGGCGAGCATGTGTTTCTGCGCGGGCCGAGCGGCTCCGGCAAAAGCACGCTTCTCGGGCTGATCGCTGGCGTTCTGACGGCAGATTCAGGTCAGATCGAATTTGCCGGTGAAGATCTCGCCAACGCATCGAACGCAAAACGGGACCGCATACGCGCCCGCGATATGGGCGTGATCTTCCAGCTGTTTAATCTGCTGCCCTATCTGAGCGTGAAGGCAAACGTCACCCTCCCCTGCAAGCTTTCAGCCGAGCGTCGTAAACGGGTCGCCGAAACCGGCACGACACCTGATGACGAAGCCCGGCGTCTGCTGGACCGGCTGGGCCTGAATGATGATCGCATTCTCAACGGCAAGGTCACCAACCTCTCTGTCGGACAGCAGCAACGCGTTGCCGTCGCGCGCGCCCTGATGGGCCGCCCGAAGCTGATTATCGCCGATGAACCAACCTCTGCGCTGGATACCAAAGCGCGCGATGCCTTTCTCGAACTTCTTCAGGAAGAAAGCGCGACGGCCGGTTCAGCGCTGCTTTTCGTGAGCCATGACGAGCATCTGGGCACTGCGTTTAGCCGGATTGAAGACCTCGAAACACTGAACACTATCGCTGCGGAGGCGCGCGCATGAGCCTTTCAGCCCTCATCTCGCTTGCCTGGGCAAGCCTCTGGAACCGCCGCGCCTCTGCGCTGCTCACCATCACGGCCGTAGCCGTAAGTGTGATGCTGTTTCTCGGCGTCGATAAGCTGAAAACATCATCGGAAGAGAGTTTCCAGCAGACCATCACCGGCACGGACATGATTGTCGGCGCTCGCACCAGCCCGGTCAGCCTGGTTATGTTCACTGTCTTCCATATCGGTGATCCGGCCGCTGGCATGACGTGGGAAAGCTATGAATGGCTGCAAAGCCGCAGTGATATTGAATGGACCGTGCCGATTTCCCTCGGCGATTCCCATGACGGCTACCGTGTCGTTGGCACAGACCAGAGCTTCTTCGAGCATTACCAGTTCCGTGACCGCCAGAATGTCAGCTTTGCAGACGGTGTCCCGTTCGATGATCTTTATGATGTGGTCGTAGGCGCCGATGTCGCCGCAGAAAAAGGCTATGCTGTCGGAGACGAGATCGAGCTCTCACACGGTACGGGTCCGGTCAGCTTTCAGGACCATAGCGACCGGCCTTTCACAATCACCGGCATTCTTGAGGCTACCGGCACCCCCGTAGACGAGAGCGTTCTCGTCTCATTGCTTGCGATTGAAGCGATCCATGTCGGCTGGCAGAGCGGCGCGCCCTCACCGCTTGCGAATATGATGACCGCTGATGATGTGCGTCAGCTCAATCTCCGCCCGCATATTATCTCGTCCGCGCTCGTTGGCCTGAATGACCGTCGCAGCACGCTCAATACCATGCGGGCCATAAACACCTATTCTCAGGAAGCGCTCGTCGGGGCGCCGCCCGCACAGGCGATTGCGGAAGTCTGGGAGCTGGTTGGCGTGGCCGGTAATGCGCTGATGGCCGTATCTGCGTTTGTGATCCTTGTAGGCCTCGTCTCGATCCTGACCTCCATTCTGACAAGCCTCCGCGAACGCCGCAGAGAAATGGCAGTCCTGCGTGCAATTGGTGCGGGCCCGGCACAAATCATGACGCTTCTTATCAGCGAAGCGGTGCTGCTGGCCGCAACGGGTGCGGCGTTTGGCATCGCACTTGTCTATCTTGCAAGCGCGCTGGCTGCCCCCATTTTTGAAGCACGCTTCGGTATTGCACTCGCGGGAACATATCCCGGCATGACCGACCTGAAAGTCTTCCTCGCCGTTATCGTCACTGCTGGCGTGCTCGGCCTCATTCCGGCCATTCAGGCCCTTAAGAATTCGCTCGCAGATGGACTGTCCATCAAACTCTGAGAGATACGATATGAATCAGAACCTCAAACTTCTTCTGGCAGCTATGGCCATTCCGATGGCGAGCTGCGGTATGCAAACCGAAGCTCAGCCACAGCAGAGCGATGCACCGGCTGCCGTAGAAGAGCCGTTCCAGCAATCCGTCTGGGAAGATCCGGTTGATGCTGACGGGTATCTGGAAGTGATGTGGGAAGATCTGCTTCCTGAGGGCGAAGAAGAACGTCTGCGTGAAATGTACGCCATGCAAATGCAGGAAATGCTTTCCTCCGGCGAATATATCGCAGAAGGCGGCCCGAATGACGTTGGCGTCCAGATCGGCACCTACAATACGGTTGAAGAGCTGAACGGCCGCAAAATCAAAATGCCGGGCTACACCGTCCCGCTGGATTTCAGCCCTGCAGCTGAAATCAACGAATTCCTTCTGGTCCCGACACTCGGCGCATGTGTACACGTGCCGCCGCCGCCGCCGAACCAGACTGTATATGCCCAGCTGTCGGAAACCATGCCGATCCGGGACATGCCTCAGGCCGTCTGGATTCGCGGTACGCTGGTTGCTGACACGCAATCAACAGATCTGGCCGATGCGGCCTACACCATCATCGTCGATGACATTGAGGAATATCAGTACCGGCGCCGCTAACACCTTTCTGCAGCGGCAAAGTGTTAACGAAAAACACCAGACCGGTTTACTTTTTCGTTTCAAAATTAGCATGGGCGGGCCATACGGCTCGCCTTTTTTGTTTGCTCACGGTTTGTTGGAAATTTCCGCCAAAATTGGTTGAGTCCGGATAGAAATCCCTAATCCGTTCAACAGATTATTAACGCGAGGCCGCTGCCAGAACGCCGGCCGGGAGAGATCATAGAAAACCATCATATTGCACCTCCGCGTGTTAGCGCGGGCGGAACTGAGGTCGTGCGCAATGAGAGATACGTGGGGGAGACCAGAGCTTCACGAAGACTGGCTACCAATCGAAGACCAAATCGCGAAATCCGGCATGAAACTATTATTCGGTTTCTGGGTGACCATCGCCGCATTTGGCGGTGCGTTCTGGACACTTAATGGCGGATTTCCGTTCAACGGATAGCTAGAAAACCTGTTTCAGAATCCCGGTGAGGCTGGCCGGCGTCAACTCATTCTTGGACAGAAACCCATCCAGACTGACGGGCAAGGCATCATAGCCCAGATCTTCCAGATCAGTGCCCGTCAGCAAAACCACTTTCGCCGAAGAACAGGCCCTTATTTTGCGCAACGGGTCTTCAAAGCGCTGATGCGGCGGGACCCGATTATCCAGAAAAACAAGGTCAACCGGCTCTGATGACAGCGTTTCAAGGCCGTCTTCTACAGTGTCTGCATGTAAAAATTCAATCGAGGCAAATTCTGTCAGCGCGAAGAGATGCCCCATCAGCCTCGCGGTTGCATGATTGTCGTCTATCAGCAAAACAGAAATGGGAAACTCCCGGAAATTGCCCTCACATGTTGAATATTTGAATGTTTTTTGATTCGGTTCCAGCACCAAATTTCATCAAGCGCTGAAGCATAAGACCGCTAATCGCGCAAAATTCGCCACCGGTTATCAAAAAGGTGCATGATAAATGGCATTTAACACACATACCGACTGATGCCCTCACCTCGCCCATGAAGCATTTTTCGTTGCTGAATCACGGTTTTTCAGGCATATTCGTCAAGCCTTGAAGTGTTCTGCGATGATCAAGGCAAGAACAAGTTAGCACGCAGATGGAAATGCGAAGTACAGAAGAGAACAGGAAAACCTGACTTCGCGAGAGAGGACAGCATACAGATATGAGTTTTGACGACGACGAACCGCGCAGCGGGCGTGACGGTGGTCGTGGGCGCCGCCCTAAACGGGGTGGCCGCAGAGAGTTTGGCAACGACGATTTCGGCAGTAGTCCTTTCTCCGATCCATTTGATAATCCAGCTCCGAGTGATTTCGGAAGTTCCAGAAATAATGAAGGCGGCTATCGCGGTGGCGGTGGCGGCGGCTATCGTGGCGGCGGTGATCGTGACGGCGGCGGCG
>DDIN01000003.1 GCA_002338565.1 Hyphomonadaceae bacterium UBA1849 | reverse complement strand
TGCATTCTTATGTGCGCATGCTGGCTTCGAACCAGCTTGAGTGCGCCGGTTTCTCCTTTGCTGCCACCGCCATGCGAATGCCCGTCTGGCAACGGGCGGATAGTTTTGTTTGCTCTCGCGCACCGTCGACACGCATAGAGCGCGCTCAAGGCTGTGCTGTTTGCTCTCATAAAGCAGAGACTCACATAGAACCCGTTCAAGGCTGTTACCCCATCTCAATGGCCGAGCTATTTGAACTGCTTCAGGCCACAATCGAAAATTTTGAACGCGCCGAAACACTGGCCGGCCATCTGGCCCGTGTGATCGTCTGCGCGCTGGCTTATCTTGAGCCTGAAGTGCGCGTATCCATTGTTTTTGATGAAGCTGTAGAACTGGCGTTCCCGCCTTGTCGGCACATCACGACATCTCCAGAGCCATGGCCGCCGCCAGACCGCGCGGCGTGTAATCTTTCACTCGCTATCTGAGTTCAATCTTTCAAATCAAAAGCAAGAACGCGGCAGGGAACCCCTTGCGGCGATAATGGTGTTTGTTTTTGTTTCGCTCATTCCCGCGAAGGCGGGAAACTGGCCCAGCCATGTCGCACCAGATCCCTGCCTGCGCAGGGATGAGCGAAAATCCCTCAACACCGCAGATGCCCACGAAGGCGGGTATCCACGCTTAGATTGATCAATTCAACACGCAGCCAGATTTAAGCATGGGTTCCCGTCTTCACGGGAACCTGCGCACCGCGTGACCTAGCTTCCAATGAGAGAATGAACAGCCCTGAGCGCGACCCATCGCGAAAGCGGCATTCGCCGCGAAGCGGGCGGTCAAATGAAAAAAAGCGCTCTATGTGAGCGAAGGGATAAGAGAGCGAAAAAGAAACACAATTTGCGTGGAAAATTTATGTGCGCACAAAACCATACAGCGGCAGACCTGCCGCCGGGCTTTACCCGCCTGCCGGAGCCGCTGCGCGGCGTGAGGCAAAACCAACACAATTTGCGTGGAAAATTGATCCCCCGGATCAATTTTACCGTCGCAAATGGTGGAGGGGGCTGGATTCGAACCAGCGTACGCTATGCGGGCAGATTTACAGTCTGCTGCCTTTAACCACTCGGCCACCCCTCCGCCTGCTCAACCAATCAGTTTGACGACGGTGAATTGCCGGTCCACAGAGGAGCAAAATCGCTCTTCAAAATGGATCGGAAGCGGCCTTATAGTCATGAAGAATTCCGTAGGCAACCGCCGAAATCGCAAGAATGTCACAAAACATGAAAAACATGACCCAAACGCCCCTGTTTGGCTGTGGGGAACCCACGCTGTCATGGCTGCGCTCAACAACCCGGACAGGGTTTGCCAGCGCCTCTGCGTGACCAAAAATGCGGCCACTAAACTAAATGAAATCAGAACTCTAAAAGTAACACCGGAAGAGATGCTACCCAAGGACATCGACCAGATTTTACCTCGGGATTCAGTGCATCAGGGTATCGCAGCACTTTTTGCGCCCCTGCCCGAGCTTTCAGTAGAAGATGCGCTCGACCACCTCCGTATCGTCGTATTCGACCAGCTGACAGACCCGCACAATATCGGGGCAATCTTCCGGTCGGCAGCCGCATTCGGTTTCACCGCAGCGATTCTTCAGACGAAGAATGTGCCACCAATTACCGGCGTTGCCGCGAAAACGGCGGCCGGCGCTATCGAAACGGTAAAAGAAATTCGCGCCGTGAATATTTCTCGCGCCATCGATTCGCTCAAAGAGGGCGGCTTCCATGTGGTCGGTCTGGATGGTGGAGGCGATTCAGATATTGCTGACGCTGTGAACGGCGCTGAAAAGCTTGCAATTGTCATCGGTGCGGAAGGGTCAGGGCTTCGCCCGGGAGTTGCCAAATCCTGTGACCAGATCGCCAGCATTCCGATCGAAAGGACGATGGAGAGCCTCAACGCCTCCAACGCCGCCGCAATCGCGTTTTATGCCGCAAGCATGACGTTACGTCCGTCTTGACCCCTGCCCGAAGCGGTGGTCCCTAGCCAGTGATGCCCTGCCCTGCGCAGGCAAAAGAATAAGCGTTCAGAGGGAAATTGAGATGTCAGAAATTCGTTTTGATGGAAAAACGGCAATCGTAACAGGCGCAGGCGGCGGTCTTGGCCGTTGCCACGCACTTGAACTCGCACGTCGCGGCGCGAATGTCGTCGTCAACGATCTGGGCCCAGCGATGGATGGCTCACAAGGCACATCTGACGGTGCAAAAGCTGTCGTTGAAGAAATCCGCGCACTGGGCGGTACAGCCATCGCTAACGGGTCTTCCGTTGCAGACGATGCAGGCGTCAAAAAAATGATCGACGACACAATGTCGGAGTTCGGCCGCATCGACATCATCATCGCGAATGCAGGCATTCTGCGCGACAAATCCTTCGCGAAGCTCACTGTCGGCGACTTCGATATCATTCTCGACGTCCACCTGATGGGTACCGTAAAGCCATTCATGGCGGCGTGGGACATCATGAAAGAGCAGCAATATGGCCGCCTCGTCGTGACGACCTCCTCCACCGGCCTGTACGGCAATTTCGGTCAGGCAAACTATGGCGCAGCAAAGCTTGGCCTTGTTGGTCTGATGAATACGCTGAAGCAGGAAGGCGCGAAATATAACATCAAGGTCAACGCAGTCTGCCCTGTAGCGGCGACGGCGATGACAGAAAACCTGATGCCGCCTGCGCTGCTCGAAGCACTCAAGCCAGAGTATGTCACGCCTGGCGTGATGAACCTCGTCAAGGAAGATGCGCCAACGGGCACGATCCTGTCTTGTGCAGCTGGTGGCTTCTCGGTCGCACAAATCCGCGAAACCAAAGGCGCGTTCGTTGGCACTGGCGACGCACTCACGGCGGAAGCCGTTGCCGCGAAGTGGGACGAGATCGCTGACGATTCAGTACTTCAGGCTTTCGACAACGGATCTGGCCATACAGGCCACTTCATCCGTATGATCCAGGAAGCTCAGAAGGGCTAAGCGCCTCTACTCTGCGAGGGAGGCTCAACCTCCCCTGCAAAATCCAAATGCAATACTCTTTGACTTTTGCTGCAGCGCAACGTATGTGCTGCAGCATCCTGCATTATGCAGCACTGAACGAGAGAACTGCGTGAAGCGCCGATGGCCTTGAGCCGTCTTTGGGTTTTTTCTTCAAAGGCAATTCGAGCCCCACGCCCTGGATTCACGCAGGCCGTCCCAAAATGACTAACCTTTTCGCCCGCAGTTTCTGCGCTGGCGGACGGACTCCTTTCTGAAAGTATACATGACACAATTTATCGACTTCGGTCTCGCCGCCCCGCTCACCAAGACGCTGGAAGATCTAGGCTATACGACACCAACGCCTATTCAGGCTCAGGCCATTCCGATGCTTCTGGAAGGTCACGACCTTCTGGGCATCGCGCAAACCGGTACCGGGAAGACAGCGGCCTTCACTCTGCCGCTGCTTCACATGCTGAACGCGTCGCAAAAAGAAGGTCAGCGCCCAGCCAAGAGCGTTCGCGGCCTGATCCTCGCGCCAACGCGCGAACTCGCTGTTCAGATTGCTGACAGCGTCCGTGAGTATGGCAAACTGCTTGGCCTCCGCTCTGTTCACGTTCTCGGCGGCGTTCCGATCAACAAACAGATCCGCCAGCTGGAAAAAGGCACGGACATCCTGATTGCAACACCGGGTCGTCTTGAAGACCTGATGCAGCAAAAAGCTGTCACGCTGAACCACGTAACCCACCTCATCCTCGATGAAGCCGACCAGATGCTGGACATGGGCTTCATCCACGCGCTCAAGCGCATTGCGAGAGCGCTGCCGAAGGATCGCCAGACACTGCTCTTCTCTGCGACCATGCCGACAGAGATTGAAAAGCTCGCGCAGGATTTCCTCCGCAACCCGAAGAAAGTCTCCGTTGCGCCGGTCGCGTCGACCGCAGAACGCGTGAACCAGTCCGCATATTTCGTGAAACAGAAGGACAAGGCTGTCCTCCTCGCACGTCTTCTAAAAGACCGCGAAGTACAGCGCTCAATTGTCTTCACACGCACCAAACATGGCGCGAACCGTCTGGTGGGTCAGCTGGATAAGGCTAATCTCGACGCTGTTGCGATCCACGGCAACAAAACCCAGAATCAACGCCAGAAAGCGCTCAACGCGTTCCGTGAAGGCCAGTGCCTAATTCTCGTCGCGACAGACGTTGCGGCTCGCGGCATCGACATTCCTGAAGTCAGCCACGTCTTCAACTTCGACCTACCTGAAGTGCCTGAGCAATACGTTCACCGTATCGGTCGTACAGCGCGTGCAGGCCGGTCTGGCGAAGCAGTCTCTCTGATCTGCGATCAGGAGCGTCACCTGCACCGCGCAATCGAGCGCCTCACAAACGTTACACTCGGCACGCTGCCGCTTCCGGATGGTTTCACTCAGGACCTGAAAGATGCACCGGCTGAAATGTCGACTTCACCACGTGACCGTCGCAAAGCCGAGTTCAGACAAAAAGCTGAAGGCGAAGGCGGTCAGCGCGGCAATAAAGGCCGTGGCGGTCGTCCTCCTCGTGGCGGCAAATCCGGCGGAGGCTCTTCTTCTGGAGGCCAGCCGCGCCAGAACCGCGCGCGCAATGGCAACAGTCAGGGCGGCGGTCAGAACAAATCTGGCGGCGGTCGTCCGCGTCGCCAGCGTAGCTCTTAAGTACAAACAAAAAGGCCGGTCAGATGACCGGCCTTTTTTCTATTATTTGTCTTTTTTGTAGATCGATTGTTTCGGCTTTTCGAACACCCTGCGCACCATGGGTTCGAAGAACTCCAGTGTCTCGCTATCATAGTCCGGATCGAACGCCGCCTGATCATAGAGATGGCAGAACTGTGCAGTGTATTCATACCAGGGGTGGCCCTGATACTGCTCACGCATATTCTTGTTCAGGCCGAGATGTTCGAAGAAGTAATACCCCTGAAACACACCATGGTTGGCGACCATCCAGTGGTTCTGCTCGCTGACAAACGGCTTCAGGATCGCCGCGGCGATATCCGGGTGGTTATAGCTGCCGAGCGTATCGCCAATATCGTGGAGCAGAGCACAGACAACGTATTCTTCATCGCGTCCGTCACGAAGGGCGCGCGTCGCCGTTTGTAGCGAATGCTCCAGACGGTCGATCGGAAAGCCACCATAATCGCCGCGCAGAATGCGAAGGTGGTCAAGCACGCGATCAGCGAGACCTTTATTGAACTCAGCGGTCTCGCGACCAATGATCATCCAGTCATCGCGCGTACTGTCCACGAAGGACTTGAACGTCGCGCGAGGTCTCATCTCGCTATCATGTCCGTCAGCCATGCTTCATTCTCCCTTGGACTGTTTTATCGTTATGTCGCCCGAGTTTATCACAAAACGCAGGCGTTCGCCTATTAGCTCACTTCGTCCATGCGTGTGATTGTCGGGCGGCCAGCAAGACACTCACCGAAAACAGGCTGAGCAGCACGGAAATAGTCGGTCTTGCCGTGCGCTGCGAGTGCGTCCGCATCCGTATACTGCTCCATGAAGTAATACTCGGTCTCAGAACCTTGCTGCTTGTAAAGCGTGTACATCAGACAGCCCGGCTCGTTCGCGCGTACCTTTTCCATCAGGTCCTTAGCCATGGCTTCAAAATCAGCCTGCTTGCCTTCTTTAATTGGCAAATGCGCAATAATTCCAATCATCTTTTGTCTCCCCGACAGTGATATTTTTCATTTTAGAGTGAGCCAACACTAAAGCAGATCACAGCGCGAGCAAGCCTTCACCTTACGCAAAGTTTCGATTGCATCTCTAACGCAGCGAGATGAAGATCGCCGCCACATCTGAAAGAATGAGGGGGAAGAAATGCATACTTTGCTGATTGTCGCGGTCGTCGTTCTGGCGCTTCTGGTCCTGTTGCTGGGCTTCAACGTGTCTTTACAACGCAACAAGACCAAAACGGGTATTTCACCCGGAACCGACCCTACGAGTCCTTTGATGAAATCGGTTCGCGCGCACGCCAACGCCTCGGAATATGTTCCGCTCATCATTGGCCTCTTCATCACAACGGGATTTGTGTATCAGGGGCGCGATCTGGGACTTTTTGCGACCGGTCTTATAGTCGCTCTTGTGCTGGCACGCTTTATCCATGCGGCAGGCATGTTGACGTGCCAAACGCTTGAAAAGTCTAACCCACTTCGCTTTATCGGAGCGCTTCTGACTTATATCGCCGGCATAGTCTTATGTGGCCTGCTGCTCGCCAAAGCATTCTGACGAGCAGCAAACGAAGCCGGCCGATCAGATTTGCTTCTTCAGCCAGTCGACCAGAAGTTCATTCACCGCTTCGGGGCGTTCCTGCTGCGTCCAGTGGCCAACGCCTTCCAACACGACACCGGTCTGCAAATTTGGCACGTATTTGCGCATACGCTCAACAACATCCACGCCCGGCAGCATTTTAAGGACGAGATCCCGGTCGCCACCGATGAATAGCGCTGGTTGATAGATATTCAGATCGCCGCGCGAGCGCAGATATTCATGGTCGCGCGGATGGTTTCGGTAGCGGTTGAGCGGTCCGTGAAAGCCCGACGCTTTGAACTCTACCTCGTAATAGTCGATGTCTTCTTCTGTGAGCCATGCCGGAAACGGATCAGGGTCTGGTAGGCGGTCCAGCATACCCAAAGTGTTCGGCTTGTCCTTTGGCCAGGTTCCATCAGGCGCATCACCGGAAACCGCATAATAGAAACGACGGATCGTATCACGCGGATCACGTTCCAGCTCAGCTTCAGCGACGCCAACCTTCTGGAAGTAAATCTGATAGAAAAAGAGTCCTCTTTTGGTGAAAACATCATCCATCACATCGAGGAACATACGCTCACCTGGCGGAGAATATGGCACTGACAGCGCGCCCACCGCTTTAAACACATCGGGATGCAATAGTGCAGAATTCCAGGCGATTGGTGCGCCCCAATCATGACCTACAACAATAGCTTTGCCATCATCAGAGAGCGCCTTGGCGATTTCAGCCATATCACTCGCCAGATTCTGCATGGAATACCGTTCGATCTCGTGCGGTTTATCCGAACCACCATAGCCGAGCACATCAACTGCAGCCGTCTTAAAGCCAGCCTGAGCAATCACAGGGATTTGATGACGCCAGGAATACCAGCTCTCGGGAAACCCATGAACCATAAGCACCACAGGTCCCGTGCCTTCTACGGCTACGCGGTAGTTTACGCCGTTCACCGGCACATTCTGAAACTGGACTGACATTTTGTAGATATCGCCTCCCCGCGAAAATTTTGATGTCTTTAGTAACTAAAACAAAATCTGATTAGGCTAATTTCAGGCAGAGGTGAAATGGGTGATCGGAAATGTTCGGACTCTTTAAGAATAAAAAACACGAAGAAGACGATGCAGATGCGCTCCCACCACGTGAGCCAGCAGAACCACTGCGCGCAGTGCTTCCGCGGGAAGAACGGGTGAGATCCTACAAAGAGGCGCATATTACAACGGACACTGGATATAAAGTCCGCGGCATTGTCGTTGATCACAGCCCATCCGGGCTGCGTATCCGCTTTCAGTCTTACGAGACGCTGCCTGAAATTATTCAACTGCGTGTGCCAGATTTGTCCATTAAGGGCATGGGCCGCATTGTCTGGCAGGATCAGTCTGACTTCGGCGTTGAAATGATCGGCTGATCGTTTCGCCTTACCGACAAACTGAAAAGAGCGCCCGTGAGGCGCTCTTTTTCGTTTTGGCGATTAGCCTGACTTCATCTGGTCGAAAGCGATATCCTTATCAACGCGGACATCCTGCGGCAGACCAAGAACCCGTTCGGCGATGATGTTCTTCAGGATTTCATCCGTACCACCCGCAATACGCAGGCCCGGCGCCCACATAAAGCTCGACTGGAAAATCGCCTTCATTGGTGCCAGTTCCTCATCATTGATCAGGCCGTAATGGTCCTGCAGCTCAATGCCGGAATTACAGATGTCCTGCAGCTGGTTCGCCGTGAGGATTTTACCGATGGAGTTCTCCGGCCCCGGCGTATCCCCTCGCGAAAGCGCTGTCTGGGTGCGGAACTTGGTCAGTTTGTAGCCTTGCGCCTGAATGTACCAGTCGGCCAGTTTCTCACGGAATGCCTGATCGGACATCAGCCCCATTTCCGTGCCAAACTTCATGATCTCATCATAGTCAGGGCCCGGAGACCCGCCCACCGCCAGACGCTCATTCATTAGCGTAACGAGCGCGACCTTCCAGCCCGCACCGACTTCACCAAGGCGATCTGAATCCGGAATGCGAACGTCCGTGAAATAGACTTCGTTGAACTCGCGACCACCGGATGCCTGGTGGATCGGACGTACTTCAACGCCAGGGTCTTTCATGTTCACGATGAACATTGTCAGGCCCTTATGCTTCGGAACACTCGGGTCCGTTCGGGTCAGAAGGATGCCATAGTCAGAGAATTGGGCACCGGTCGTCCAGACCTTCTGCCCGTTGATCACCCAATCGTCGCCATCACGAACAGCGCGTGTTTTCAGGCCTGCAACGTCAGAGCCTGCTGCCGGCTCTGAGAAGAGCTGACACCAGATTTCCTCGCCGATCAGAGCTTTTGGCACATAGCGTTTTTTATGCTCGTCAGAGCCGAATGCGATCACTGTCGGGATACACATGCCAAGACCAATCTGGAATGGCCCAGTCGGCGCCGCAAATGACGACTCTTCCTGATTCCAGATAACCTGCTGCATAGGCGTGCCACCGCGACCGCCTACAGCTTTTGGCCATGTAATCTGGGCGAAGCCGCCCTGCGCTTTGGTTTTCTGCCACGCTTTCGCGCGCTTCAGAAATTCCTCACCGCGCTCACGGCCACCGGCTTGCTTCTTCTCAGGCAGATTGGCTTTGAGAAAGGCGCGCGCCTCCGCGCGGAACGCTGCTTCTTCTGGCGTATCATTGAAATCCATTTTGTGTTCCTCCCTTACGCGGCAGCTTTGTTTTCAAGCGCGCTGATAAGTTTCTCTTTCCAGATTTTCGGTGAACCGACCTGCACCGCGAGCAGTTTTGCGCGTCGGTAGAAGAGGTGGCAGTCGACTTCCCACGTGAAGCCCATGCCGCCATGGGTCTGGATATTCTCTTTGGATGCGAACCAGAAAGCCTCGCTCGCCGCCACACGTGCTGCGGCAGCCGCTTCCGGCAGCTCGTCAGCATCTGTGGAGAGCGCCCACGCGCCATAATACGCGTTAGAGCGGGCAACCTGATTTTTTACCCAGCCATCAGCCAGCTTATGCTTGATGGCCTGATAGCCACCGATCGGACGACCGAATGCGTAACGGGATTTGGCGTAATCTGTTGCCATCTCAACGGCGCGGTCTGCACCGCCGGTTTGCTCGAACGCGATAAGAACAGCAGCCCGGTCCATCAGCTTATCAATCAACGGGCTGGCCTGCCCCGCTTCGCCAATACGCTCACCGGCTACATCAGTGAATTCAAGCTCTGCGTGGGAACGTGTCGGGTCCAGTGTCTTAACCACAGTGCGCTTTACACCAGCCTGATTGAGATCGACCAGAACCAGAGACACGCCGCCATTCTCAGCAGCCGTCACCAAAGCATGGGTCGCGATATCGCCGTCCAGCACAGGAATTTTCGTGCCGTTCAGCTTGCTACCGTCGAATGTCGTTTTCAGAGCTGAGAGGTCTGGCGCGCCCGGGCCTTCAGATGACGCATAGGCGCCGATCACCTTGCCCGCGGCAATCTCTGGCAGTAGCGCCTGCTTCTGAGCTTCAGAGCCGCCAAGCTTCAGAGCCTCTGCCAGCATGTAAACGGTAGAAGAGAATGGCACTGGCGCGAGCGCACGGCCAATTTCCTCCGCCAGCACGCAAAGTTCCAGCATACCGAGCCCAAGCCCGCCATACTCTTCCGGGATAGCCGTGCCCAGCCAGCCCATTTCGGCAATGCCGTTCCACAGGCTTTCATGGCAGGCCATACCATCATCATTCAGCACTTTGCGGACTTCTGCCGTGGTGCATTGTTCGCTCAGATATTTTCGCGCCTGGTCACCCAGAAATTTCTGATCTTCCGAAAAGTCGAAATTCATGGCGTCTCCTCTCTACCTTTTACGGCGAAGCATGCGTTGGCGTCGCCTGTTTTGCGGAGAGGTTATCAGCCCTTTCAATCGAGAAAAGTCCTGTCGTTACGGCAAGTCCGAAGGATTTTGATTGTTTGTATTCACCGTAATCTAACGACCTTCAGACCATAGTGTCGCAAAGTCGGAGGATGATGACGCAATGGCTAAGGCCCTGTTCCATAAAAACCAGAAAGTCTACGTGAAGCCTGTAGGCACCTGGGCAATTGTCGAACGTGTAATCCCGCAATGGGTTAAAGGCATGGATGAGCCACTGCGCGTTCATTACGATGTCGGTCTGGGCCGTGAGTTCTCTGCAAACGATCTCGTCGCTGAAGACAAGCTGGAAAAACGCCAGTCACAATCTGACGCGATGCTTATGGAAAACTGGCGGGTTTGCCGCGCGAAAAGCCGCTGGGGCGCTGATGATGACAATTCGCATCATCCATTCCCGGGCACCTTCCCCGTTATCGTCACGGACGAAAACGACTGGGGTGGCTGGCGCGTACCCGGCGCGGAATATGACCGCGACCCGGAGAAAATCGAGTATCAGGCCCGCCTAATCTCTAACAGCCCGCAAATGCTGAAGCTTCTCAAATCTCTCGTGGATCAGGTGTCTGACGCTCCGGAGAATGCAAGTGCTGAAGTTCGCGAACTGGCACGTACCGGCATCTACATTCTGCGCGACGTTTATGACGTGCCAGACAAGCTACCTGCTGAAGCCGCGGAATAGGCCCGTTTACCGATTTCAATGAAACAGCGTATCCTCGTTCGAAAGAACGGGGATACTAATGCGCTCACTGACACTGGCAGTTTTACCGGCCACCGCTTTTCTCATAGCAAGTTGTACGACGGCGCCCAACGCCCCATCACCCCAATCTGATCTGGGTTGGCTGCTTGGCTGCTGGGCCACGTCTAGCGGAACGGTAGAAGAATGGATCGTCTGGGATGAAGAGCGTCTTATGGGCGAAGGCCGCAGCCCACGACGCGACGGGACCACCTTCAACGAGTTTCTGACCATTACCAGCACCGCAAACGGATATGTCTACACAGCGGAACCAGAAGGTATGGGATCAACTGACTTCCATGAAAACGATCGTGACACGCTTCAAATCACCTTCCTAAACGCGAACCATGATTATCCGCAGCGCATCCAGTACACGCGCGACGCAGATCAACTGACTGCAACCATCTCGCTGGCAGACGGGTCCAGACCTGCAAGCTGGACGTTTTCGCCCTGCGCGGCCGAGAATTGAGAACTTCTCGCACTTTTAAGCCCTCGACACCTTTCGGCATGCCACCTCACGCCTTAGATTAGGGCCAGAAAATTTCATCGGAGCCGACATGCGCACTGACACGCCACCACCAGTCCTTCTTCAGGACTATAAGCCTTATCCATTCGAGATTCCGAATGTCCGTCTCGTTTTCCAACTGGACACAGCTCGGACGCACGTCCTGTCCACCATGCAGGTTAAACGTACCGGCGAACCGGGCGACAGCATGGTTCTGGACGGTGTTGCATTTGAAGAGACGGGTAAGATCCTGATTAACGGCACACCTGCAGAAGACCATCAGGTCGAGTTCACTGAAACCGGCATGACACTACACGCCTTGCCGGACGAATTCGAACTCACCACCGAAGTCTGGATTTCACCGGAAAAGAACACCGAACTCTCGGGCCTTTACATGTCCGGCGGCCGTTTCTGTACACAGTGCGAAGCTGAAGGCTTCCGTCGCATTACATATTGGCCGGATCGTCCCGACGTGATGTCGACCTTCTCCGTTCGCATTGAAGCGGATGTCGAGTTTGCACCGACGCTACTCTCTAACGGCAATCCGGGGGAAGCTGGCGCCATCGACGAGACGCGCCACTATGCTGAGTGGGATGACCCGCACCCGAAACCGTCTTACCTCTTCGCGCTCTGCGGCGGCGACTATGATGTCTTCACTGACCACTTCATCACCATGTCCGGTAAGGAAGTTGCGCTGTCTATCTTCGTAGATAAAGGTGACGCCGAGCGTGCCGCTTACGCGATGGACAGCCTGAAGCGCTCAATGAAGTGGGATGAGGATACATTCGGCCGCGAGTATGACCTCGACGTCTTCAACATTGTTGCCGTTCGCGACTTCAATTTCGGCGCGATGGAAAACAAAGGCCTCAACATCTTCAACTCAGCCTATGTTCTGGCAAACGCAGAGACCGCCACCGATGGCGATTTCGAAGCGATTGAGAGCATTGTCGCCCACGAGTATTTCCACAACTGGACCGGCAACCGCATCACCTGCCGTGACTGGTTCCAGCTGTGCCTGAAAGAAGGACTGACCGTCTTCCGCGATCAGGAATTCTCTGCTGACATGCGATCGCGCCCTGTTCAGCGCATTAAAGACGTTATTCGTCTGCGTGGCCGCCAGTTTGCCGAAGATGCAGGCCCGCTCGCACATCCTGTGCGTCCGGACCGTTATGCATCCATCGACAACCTCTACACCGCCACCGTCTATGAAAAAGGCGCAGAACTTATCCGCGCCCTGAAAACTTATATCGGTGCAGATGCCTTCAAGCGCGGCATGGACCTCTACTTTGAAAAGTATGACGGCACAGCGACGACCATCGAAGCATTCTATGAAGGCTTTGAAGAAGCTGCGAGCTTTGATCTGTCCCGCTTCCGCACATGGTATAGCCAGGCCGGCACGCCGACGGTTACCGTTGAGCGCGTTGACGTTGAAGGCAGCAATGCCCCTCGCCTGCGCCTCACTCAGGCCAACGGCCCGACGCCAGGCCAAACAGAGAAAAAGCCGGTTCCAATCCCTCTGCGTATGACGGCTTTCACCGCTGACGGCACAGAGATCAATCCGGAGACAGGTGAGCCTCGTGACGGTCAGGACGAAGATGTCGTTCTGCTGATTGATGAGGTCACTGAACTTCAGCTCGCACCGAACGCGGCAGATGCTCTTCTCTCTGCAAACCGTAATTTCAGCGCGCCGGTTCGCATAAAAGACGAGCTGACGATGGAAGACCGACTCAAGCTTGTGACGGTTGAAACTGATGCGTTCGCGAAATGGGAAGCGCTGCAGACAGTCGCCCGTGCAACACTTTTAGAAATGGCTCATACGATTGTCGCTGGTGATACACCGTCTATTCCGGACGAGCTGGTGGCTGCGATGGTGACTGCGGTCAAAGACACGCACGAAAGCGATCCGGCCTTCGCGTCTCTGCTTCTGACACTGCCGGGCGTTGGCGAGCTGTTCATGGAAATGACCCCAGCGAACCCTGCTGCCATCTACGAAGCCAAGCGCCTGGTACGCGCGGCTATTCTGAAGCAGCTCTGGCCGGTCATCGACGAAGTCATCCATGAAAACCTCACCGATCAAAGTGAGTTTACACCGGATGCGGCTTCTGCCGGTCGTCGGTCCTTCTATGCTGTATGCATCGATCTTCTGTCAGCAGAGGGCGACAAGCACAGCGCCAAGCTTCTGTCATGCTTCCGTGCCGCTAAGAACATGACCGACACAATGTCTGCGCTCCGCGCGCTCTCGAATGTCGGTGGGCCGGACTTTGAAGCTGCTGTTCAGGCCTTTGAAGCTAAATGGAAGCACGCACCTCTGGTCATGGATAAGTGGTTCGGCGTTCAGGCTCTGCAGGCCAGCGATGATGCGATCACACGCGTTCGCGGTCTGATGGAACATGAGGACTTCGACTGGAAGAACCCGAACCGTGTTCGCTCTGTCGCCGCGACGTTCGCCATGGGCAATCTCGTCGCCTTCCACAGCGAAAGCGGCGAAGGCTACAAACTGCTTGGTGAAGTCGTCCGTAAGGTCGACCCGCTGAACGGCGCCCTCTCCGCGCGTCTTCTGACAGCGTTCGAGCAATGGCGCCGCGTCAGTGAGACGGCACAGGCCCATGCCCGCGCTGAACTTGAGGCTCTTCGCGAGTGCGACCTGTCGAAAAACGCGATGGATATCGTTCAACGCGCGCTTGCAGATTAGTGCATTGAAAACTCACCCGTCCCGATAAAGACGGTATTAATTTTGACCCGCTATGGTCTGATCTCTTAGGTGTATCAGGCCGTGCGGGTCAATTAATGTCGAATTCTAACATGAACCGTCTGAGTGTGCTGATTGTTGATGACAACAAGCACATGATTACAATCGTGAAGACCTTGCTTCGCGGTTTCGGCATATCGCATTTCATCGAAGCCAATGATGCCGCCGAAGCCTTCGACATGGTGCGTTCGGAACATATTGATTTCATCATTGTCGATTATCTGATGGAAATCCTCGACGGTACCGACTTCGTTCGCCTGGTCCGCACTGGCGATGACAGCCCAAACCCGTTCGTGCCGATCATTATGCTCACAGCCTATTCAGAACGCTCTAAAGTGATCGCAGCGCGTGATGCGGGTGTAACCGAGTTCTGCTGCAAGCCTGTGACCGCGAAAGAGCTGTTCCGTAAGGTACGCTCTATCGTAAACACCCCTCGCCCGTTCGTGCGCACCGCCAGCTATTTTGGTCCGGACAGACGCCGCCTTAAATCGGAAAACTATCGCGGACCGGAGCGTCGCAGCGAGGAAAATGAATCTTCCGAGCTCCTGAACGAGAGCTGATAGCAGCGGAATGTAGCGCCGGACTTAGTGATTCCTTCACAGCAACAAGAGTGTTAACAGCGCCTTAATATTTGGTGCCGTATCAGAATCGTGGGCTTTATGCCTTGAACGGTCGAGGCACTTCAGTGAAGACGAATAACGGACATAAGGACGCTATGCATGCCGGAGCGCAAAGCACGCGCGCCCGAAGCAACATGTCTACGTCGCTGTCGCGCCTCAGCTTCCTCACCGGCGTTTTCCTGACAATTCAGATCGGCATTCTTGGCGTTAAAGGCTGGGATGACATTAAGCGCGAAAGTGAGCTTCAGCAGGCACGACTACAGACCAACATGCAGAGCATGCTCGATCGTTACGACCTGCAGCGCGATATTATTGGCGATGCTCTTACGGTAGGTCTGAATTCAGGCAGCTCCGTTCTGGAAGTTGAAAGCCAGATATCATCGGTTCAGCGTATTTTCCGTATATCCCCCGAGGGGAGCCGCGCCGCCCTCACTGATGAGCAAACGCTTCAGACTGCGCGATGGATGTCGGAAAATGGCGTAACCATCGGTGCCAGTTCGAGCAACCTTCTCATCATGTCGACTGTCGGGCGCACCGAGTTCATCTCGACCATTCCGCTCCACCAACTTGCATCCGACCTCCCGCAGAACGAAGCCCTGCGCTTTTCTATGGGGCAAGGTGCGCCGCAGGGCGGCTCTGTCGGCTCCCAAGACGTAATTGGCTGGCTCGACAGACAAGATGTTCTTCAGGATCTGACGAGCTTTGACCGCTACTGGGTCCGCCACACATCCACCTGCGTCGCGCACAATGGTGGCCCGCTACAGGTATGCCAGGTTCAGACCGAACCATGGTTCACTGCGCTCGGCACCGGCGCCATTCTTCTTTACTCTCTGCTATTCTTGTCACCGGCGCTGGCTGTTCTCAGCCTGCTGGGGGCTGCGCGGTCTCGTCTCGGCGGTGCAAAACCGGCTGCAAAACCGAGCAAAAAGCAGAAAGTGACAGATGCAGGGTTTGCAGAAGCCTCTGAAGGCCTGACACGTCTTGCTGCAAATGTTGGCGTCGGCTCATGGAAGATTGATCGCAACATCCAGTCTCTGACCGTTTCAGGTGCTCTGGCCAAGTCGTTGAATCTGGAACCGGGCAGCGATATTCCGCTCAATGCTCTGGAGCCATATTTCGGTGCGCAGAGTGCTCGTAAGTTTGTAAACGCCGTCGCAAAGGGTGCTGTCGACGGCACGCTGAAAGGCACGCTCAATATCCGTGGGCGCCATTTCGAATTCAGAGCGCTGCGCCCTCAATCGCGCGCCGTTGCCGATCAGATCGCGCTGGAAGGCATTGCAATCGACGTATCAGATCGCCGGCTTCTCGAAGAGCGTATGCGCGCCTCTGAAATGCGGCTGCGGAACGCATTCGAGGGCTTCTCTATGCCGATCGCGCTCTGGGATGATCGCAAGCGCCTGATGTTCTGGAACCCGGCTTTCGCAAAAGCATTCGCGCTGGATGACGAGGTGCTGCGCCCAGGTGTCAGCCATGACATCATCAATGTAGAAATCAGTCGCGCTGTGCGCTTCGACCGTGCGACAGAGGATGTTGGCGAAGAGCGAGAAGTGCTGATGCGTGACGGCCGCTGGTTCCACCTTGCGGAGCGTGAAACCTCAGGTGGCCTGATGCTCACCATCGCGTCAGACATTTCTAAGCTCAAGAATCAGCAAGACGAACACCTTCGCAATGAGAAGAAGCTGAAGCGCCTTATCTCCGAGCTGGAACGCTCTGAAGGGCGCGCAAGAGAGTTCACTCGCAAATACGCAGAAGAGAAAACTAAGGCAGAGCATGCCAGCCAGGCCAAAGGCAGCTTCCTTGCGAATATGAGCCATGAGCTTCGAACGCCGCTCAACGCGATTAACGGCTTCTCTGAAATGCTCGTGAAAGAGATTTTCGGCCCGCTCGGAGATGAGCGTTATAAGTCATACGCACAGGACATTCTGCTATCCGGTCAGCACCTGCTCGACATGATCAACGACATTCTCGACATGGCGAAGATCGAATCCGGCAAGATGACGATCAACACCAAGCCGATCGACCCAGTCGAACCTGTCGATGCCGCCATCCGGATGATCCGCCGCAAGGCGGACGAAAAAAATATCAAGCTAGAGCTGGTTCACGCCGACGATGTTCATGACATTGAGGCCGACCACCGTGCCGTCCGCCAGATGGTTCTGAACCTCGTCTCAAACGCGATTAAATTCACACGCGATGACGGGAAGATCACCGTCACAGTGAAGAATGAGAAAGAGTTTATTTCGATCTCGGTCAAAGACTCTGGCGTCGGCATTTCCAAGGATGACCTGCCACGCCTCGCCAACCCGTTCGAGCAGGCAGAGTCCAATCAGGACATGAACCATAACGGCACCGGTCTCGGCCTTGCCCTCACGCGCTCGCTTGTCGAGCTGCACGGCGGCCGGTTCGCGATTGATAGTGAATTGAATGTCGGAACGACTGTAACGCTCTACCTGCCGGTTCAGCAGCCAGATGAAGACATTGAAGCGGCGTAATCAGCCGTAAAGGCTGGTGCGCCGATTTTCTACACGTTCGGCCCGAGGTCGACGCGCTACGTAGACCAACGAATAAACCATAGTGAACAGGCTCAGCAACAGCCACATCACAATCCCACCCTGAATCGTACCTGCGAGCATTTGTTCAGCTGTTGGAGGAGGTCCGCGTCTGCGCATTTGCGGGCGTGGTGCAGGTGCTTCTGCCTCTGGTGCGTCGGCTTCGTTGGCTTCTTCTGTGTCGGAGCCATTTAATTCCGCTTCAACCGCAGCGCGGAGCGTTTCGGCATCCAATTCAGCCACAACAGGCTGCTGGGAAATCGCCTGAATCTGTACCACAGTGAAGAGCGATGCCAATAGGAACGGAAGAGCGACAAACAGAGCCAAAAACGCTGGACGGCCCGCATGCGCAAGACGCCGAACATGGCTCACCAACGACATCAACATTGGAACTCCAATGCCGAAAGCCGCGACTGCCGCTCCAACTCTCGGTGCGCTGGATAGAATACCAAATGTAGCTGCCAGGATTGCAAGCCGTGCGATTGCAAGCAGCATCTGTCCACGCAGAAAGACCGGTTTCGCGGTCTCCCCCGTCGGGTCAAAATACTCCGCGGCCCAATTGGCGCGATTTGGGTCTTCGTCGGGACCGGAAATCCATGGACGGTCAGGATCGTACATTGTTTCAACTGACGCGGACTGATCGGTCATGACTTACCCCACTTACACCAGAATTGGCTGACTACTCGAATTCAACCATGATTTCGTCAGCAGCAACACTGTCGCCAGCGCCAACATTGATCGCTTTCACGACGCCGTCTGCTTCAGCACGGATGATGTTCTGCATCTTCATGGCTTCGACAACGCAGACAGCTTCGCCTGATTTCACTTCCTGACCAAGCTCGACATCCATGGAGACGACGAGACCCGGCATCGGGCTCATGATCAGTTTGGAAAGGTCAGCCGCTTCTTTCTCAGGAAGTTTTGCGTGAAGCTCTGCAGAACGTGGTGTGCAAACCAGCGCACGGAGTGCAACGCCGCGGTGGCGGAAGAGATAGCCTTCAGTGCGGTCGGCAAACTTAACGGCAAACGGGTTACCATCCAGCGTACCTTCGAGAAGGTGCGTACCCGGCTTCCAGTCTGTTTCCAGAACGTGGACCATGCCCTCAATCTCAATTTCGCTGCGGCCTTCAGCAAAGCGCAGTTTGATCGGATAATGCGATTTATCGAGAATAACGACCCAGTCCTCGCGAACAGTCTCAGGAGGAGACAGGCGACCTGATGTCAACGCTGCACGAGCAGAGTACACGCCGTGCACGTGAGCTGCACTTGCCGTCAAAATCAGAGTCTGTTCTGCGGTCGGTTCAACACCGTTAAAGCCGTCAGGGAACTCGTCTTTGATGTAAGCCGTGGTGATGTCGCCGGAACGGAAACGCTCTTGCTCGTACACAGCGGTCACGAACGGCATGTTATCCTGAATACCTTCAATGTGGTAACGGTCCATCGCCGCGAGCTGCGTATCAATCGCCTCGTCACGTGTCTTGCCGTGTGTCACCAGCTTGGAGATCATCGGGTCATAGAACATGGAGATTTCGTCGCCCTCACGGACACCGGAATCAACACGCACAACGCCCGGTGCGCCTGTCGCTTCGCCTTCCACTGGCGGAATGTAACGCTTCAGACGGCCAATGCTTGGCAGGAAGTTGCGGTATGGATCTTCCGCGTAGACACGGCTTTCCACCGCCCAGCCATTGATGGAGAGATCGTCCTGCGCAATCGCAAGCTTCTCACCGGACGCCACACGCAGCATCTGCTCAACAAGGTCAACGCCCGTAATCATCTCTGTGACCGGGTGTTCCACCTGCAGACGCGTGTTCATCTCAAGGAAGTAGAAGCTCTTATCGACGCCTGAAGCAACGAATTCCACTGTACCGGCACTGTCATAGTTCACCGCTTTCGCCAGCGCGACAGCTTGCGCGCCCATCTTCATGCGGGTCTCTTCGTCGAGAAGCGGAGACGGTGCTTCCTCGATGACTTTCTGGTTACGACGCTGGATAGAGCACTCACGCTCGAACAGGTGGACCGCATTACCATGCTTGTCGCCAAGAACCTGAATTTCAACGTGGCGTGGGCTCAGAATGAATTTCTCGATGAAGACACGATCATCGCCGAATGCTGTTTTCGCTTCGGCCTTAACTGCCGGGAAGCCTTCGCGGACTTCTGCGTCGTCATAAGCAACGCGGATACCTTTACCGCCACCGCCGGCAGACGCTTTGATCATGACCGGATAACCGATCTCGCCAGAAATGCGCACAGCCTCTTCAGTTTCCTCGATCAGGCCCATATGGCCCGGAACTGTAGAAACGCCTGCTTTGGCAGCGAATTCTTTAGAGGTGATCTTGTCACCCATGGATTCGATCGCGAACGGGTTCGGGCCGATGAAGGTGATTTTCTCTTCTTCAAGGCGGCGGGCAAATACAGGGTTCTCAGAGAGGAAACCGAAACCAGGGTGAACAGCTTCTGCGCCGGTCTTGCGTACGGCGTCGATGATCTTGTCCTGAACCAGGTACGATTCTGAAGCAGGCGCGCCACCGATAAAGACGGCTTCATCTGCCATTTCAACCGCGAGGCTGTCTGCGTCGGCCTCGGAATAAACAATGGCTGTTTTTACGCCCATCCGCTTGCACGTCTTGATGACGCGCACACCAATTTCACCACGGTTCGCAATGAGGATTTTCGAAAACATGCTTATTCTTGCCCCTGAACGCTGACTATTTTTCAGACCGGATTAGACGCGGACATTCAGATTGGCAAACCCTTCCCGGAAAAAACCGCATAGTAAATTGGCCGCAGTGACAAAAAAGTGCCGTGTCTTCGATGTCCATGCCCTCAATTCATCACCTTCCCCGAAGTAAGCTGGCAGCGATTAAAGTTAAGTCCGAGCCTGTAGCTCAGTAGACAATCGAATTTGTAACGCCTAATCAGCGCGTAGTTTCAATCAATTCTTGTACTGAGATAGGCCCGACCATGATCCCTCGTTATGCCCGCCCGGAAATGAGCGCCATCTGGAGCCCGGAAAGCAAATACGCAATCTGGCTTGAAATCGAGACGCTTGCTTGTGAGGCCATGGCCGAACTCGGCGAAATCCCGCAGGAAGCTGCGCAGGCAATTCGTGAACGCGGCAATTTCAGTGTCGAGCGGATTGACGAGATCGAACGCGAAGTGAAGCACGACATTATCGCCTTCACTACAAGCGTTGCCGAATTCGTTGGCGAGGAAGCCCGCTTTCTTCACAAGGGCCTGACATCTTCAGACGTTCTAGACACCTGCCTTGCGGTTCAGCTGTCCCGCGCCAGCGACATCCTGATCAAGGACATGGAAGAGCTTCTGGAAAGCATCAAGAAGCGCGCTGAAGAGCACAAATGGACGATCACAATCGGCCGCAGCCACGGCATTCACGCAGAGCCGACAACTTTCGGTGTGAAGCTTGCCACTTATTATGCAGAGTTTGACCGTAACCTTCAGCGCCTGAAAACAGCGCGCGAAGAAATCGCGACCTGCGCAATCTCTGGCGCTGTCGGCACTTACGCCAACATTGATCCGCGCATTGAAGCTTATGTCGCAAACGCACTCGGCCTCGCGCAGGAACCTGTTTCAACTCAGGTCATCCCGCGTGACCGCCATGCAGCCTTCTTCTGCGCGCTCGGCGTCGTCGCAAGCTCTATCGAGCGTCTCGCCACCGAGATTCGCCACCTGCAACGTACAGAGGTTCTGGAAGCCGAAGAGTTCTTCTCTGCCGGTCAGAAAGGCTCTTCTGCTATGCCGCACAAGCGTAACCCTGTCCTCACCGAGAACCTCACCGGTCTTGCGCGCCTTGTTCGCTCATCTGTTGTTCCGGCGATGGAAAACGTCGCCCTGTGGCACGAGCGTGATATCTCTCACTCTTCTGTAGAGCGCGGTATCGGCCCTGACGCGACAATCCACCTCGACTTTGCTCTGGCGCGTCTGAAAGGCGTGATGGACGGCCTTGTTGTCTATCCTGACAACATGGAGCGCAACATGAACCAGCTGGGCGGTCTTCATAACTCCCAGCGTGTGCTTCTCGCGCTTGTTGAAGCCGGTTCAAGCCGTGAAGATGCTTACCGCCTTGTTCAGCGCAATGCGATGGTCACATGGCGCGAAGGCAAGCCGTTCAACGAGCTTCTGAAAGCAGACGCTGACATTAAATCGATGCTGACTGACGAGCAGATCGACGAGCTGTTTGATCTGGGCTATCACACAAAGCGTGTCGATGAGATCTTCGACCGCGTGTTTGGCAACGCTCTTGCTTGAGACAGCGCTAAGCTGAACTCATTGTGCCAGAAGGAGGAGTGATATGAGACTTACAGCACTTCTGTTTCTGATTCTGGTCGGGGCGCTCAGCCGCCCCGCTCATGCTGATACACCGGGCATCCAGATCATCAACTTCACTGCTGACTGGTGCCCCACTTGCCATATCTTCGATCCTGCACTCCATGACGCCGTAGACGGTATGAGCCATCAGCCGGTGGAATGGATTTCGGTCGATCTGACGCACGCGCGCACCGGCACACAGCAGCAGAAAGACGAAATGTGGGCAGGGTTCCTGAACCGCATGCAGTCTGCGGGCATTGAGCAAATCTACCACGCCTACAACCAGTACCCTTACACCGGCTATGCCGTGGTCATTGCCTCTGATTCCAAAGAGCCTCTGGTCTGTATGCAGGGCGTTATGAATTCCCGTGAAATCACCTTCCGCCTGCGCCGCGCCCTGAACGAAGTTCAACGCCGTGCGCCCGGTCGCCGCGTACCGGAAGGCTCGGGTTGTCCGGAACCATTTCTGTCTAACTGATTGACATCACCCACAATTCAGCGAAATAACGCCCCTTAGATGGTGCCGGGAGACCGGCGAAGAGGGAAGCAGGTGTAAATCCTGCGCTGTGCCCGCAACTGTAAACCGGGAGCATTCGTCCCACACGCCACTGGATATTCCGGGAAGGCGGGCGAATGCGACGATCGGTGAGCCAGGAGACCTGCCATCGCGTCGTTCGTCCGTCGGCCGGGTCCAGCCAATGACAGACGGGACAGGGTTTCCCTTCCTTTGAAGCGACAAGCCACCCCATTGCGACGCCGGGCGCAGTGCGGGTTACTCATGTCGTTTCCAGGTCCGTCTGCCGGCGCAGGCCGGCCTATAGGGATATCGTATGAAAACGATCCTTTTCTCGGGCTGCGCTGCACTGTGTTTTATCGCGCCAGCCCAAGCACAATCTGCTGACACAGAAGAAGCACGTCAGGACACGATCAGCGTTGTTGGTCTTCGTCCGGTCGCTGCTGAAGACGTGACAGCGAGCGTATCTGTTCTTTCCGCTGCTGATCTCGCCGTCCGCGATTCAGAATTCATTGCGGATCAACTCCGCGCTGTTCCCGGCCTCGGCATTTCCCGTTCGGGCACTCAGAGCGGCCTCACTCAAATCCGTATTCGCGGTGCAGAGGCTAATCACACACTGGTTCTTCTGAACGGTATTGAAGTTTCCGACGCCGTGAATGGCGAAACGGATTTCGGCCTGTTCTCTGGCCTCAACCTGTCACGCATCGAAGTTGCCCGCGGCGAGCAATCTGCGCTCTACGGTTCTGATGCTGTCGGCGGCGTGATCAATCTTGTCACCGCAGAAGCGACCGAACTGAACGCGGCCGCAGAGTATGGCACGTTCGGTACCCTGCGCGGACAAGTGTCCGGCGGTCTCGATTTCGGAAATGGAAATCTCTCCGCTGCTGCATCAGCATTCAGCACAGACGGCGTCGATGTCTCCGGCAATGATGGCGAAAAAGACGGTTCTGAGAGCTATTCCTTCCTCATCACAGGCAATCAGCAGGTCGCAAGCTCCATCGATCTGAGCGGCCTCCTCACATACCGCGCGACCACCAGCCAGACTGATCCTGACACTGACTTTGACGGCCTTCTGGACAATGCAGACCGCGAAACAGAAAGCGACCAATGGCTATTCGGCGCTCGTGCATCCACCACCGCATTCGGTCTCGACCACGTTCTGACGGCGAGCTTCAACTCCGTTGTCCGCGAGAACTTTTCAGACGATGCCGCCACCGACGAAACCACCGGTGAGCGCACAAAGATTGCCTATTCTCCCGCGACCTCTTTTGAATTCGAGGGTGTGGTCCTGGACCTTGCCGGTATTCTGGACTGGGAGCAGGAAGATTATACGCGCGAAGGTCAGGCAAGCGTCTTCGGCGATCCGAACCAGTCCCAGACATTCGAAACGCTCGGCGCTGCAGTTGAGGCGCGTCTGTCTGTTGGTGATCTCGCTCTGACGGCTTCAGCGCGCCATGACAACAATGACGGCGCATTCGACGACGCGGACACATGGCGCATTGGTGCCGCGTATAACCTCTCACCTGCATTCCGCGTTCGCGCAAGCGCTGGCGAAGGCGTAAAGAACCCGACCTTCACTGAACTGTTCGGCTTCTATCCGGGCAGTTTTGTCGGCAATCCGGACCTCCAGCCGGAAACGTCATCCAGCTGGGAAATTGGCTTCGACCATATCCATGGTCCATTCGATGTGTCTCTCACCTATTTCGAGGCAGAACTCGAAAACGAGATCTACACCTCGTATGCGCCGCCGCTCTTCCTCGCAACGCCGATGAACCGTACGGGCGAATCTGAGCGCTCAGGTGTCGAAGGCGCGTTCGGTTGGACGATCAGCGAGACGCTCCGCCTGAATGCGAGTGCGACGAAAATCGACTCCACAAGCGATAGCGGCATTCAGGAAATCCGTGTTCCGGAATGGACCGGCAGCGTGTCTGTCGACTGGCAGTCCTCAACGGTAGAAGGCATGCGCGCAGGCTTTGCGCTCGACTATGTCGGTACGCAGCTGGACACAGACTTCGGTACGTTCACAACCGTTTCTCTTGGCGATTATCTGCTCGCCTCGGGAACGTTCGAATACCCCGTCACAGAACGCTTCTCCGTTACACTACGCGGCGAGAACCTGTTCGACGTGCGCGTAGACGATGTCTTTGGTTATCATGCACCGGGCGCAACAGCCCTTATTGGCGTGAAACTGAGATAACATGAAACAGCTAATCATCCCGGCGCTCTGTTTAATGACAGCCTGCTCACAAGAGCAGGATGCCGGGATGGTTCAGCCTTCATCAGAAGGCTATCAGCGCATTATCAGCATGGATTATTGTGCTGACCAGTATGTGCTGGCGCTTGCCGAGCGAGAGGATATCCTCGCCCTCTCGCCGGACGCCGATAAGACATTCTCGTATCTTCGCGATCAGGCAGACGGCATTCCCCAGATACGCCCCGTCGCAGAGAGCGTACTTGCAGCGCAGCCAGATCTGATCGTCCGCTCTTATGGCGGCGGCCCGCTCGCACCGCGCTTTTTTTCGCAGGCTGGTATCGACGTACTACAGATTGGCTGGACGAGTGATTTTGAGAGCATCCGCACCGTCACTCGCGATATCGCCGCCCAAATGGGTGTACCAGAGCGCGGAGAAGAGCTCCTTGCAGCCTTCGATGCGCGCCTTGCGGCAATAACCCCGCGCGACGATGACCAGAACGTCCTCTATGTCACGCCTGGCGGTGTCACCAGCGGGCCGAACGGACTTATCAATGATGCCTTCGAGACTGCGGGCCTGACCAATTACGAAACGCGCGCCGGCTGGCATGATTTGCCGCTCGAACAGATCGCCACCCATGCGCCGGATGTGCTGGCCGTGGCCTTCTACGACTCTATTCACCAGAACCCATCCATCTGGAGCCCGAGCCATCATCCAGTGACACTGAACGCGCTGGAGACGGCCGAAACCGTCCCTCTTGATGCGTCGTGGACTTCCTGTGGCGCATGGTATCTGATTGATGCAATAGAAGCGCTCGCCGCTTCCGGAAGCGAGGCTTCATGATCCGCGACCTGCCATTAAATGCCGGTCTGTTCACGGCTGGCATCGTTGCCATTTTTCTGGCCTGCCTGCTTGGCTCTACTTCACTCAGTATTGCTGATGTGTTCGGCGGCCTGACAGCCACCGGCGCGGACGAACACAGCGTGATCATCTGGCAAATCAGACTGCCTCGCGCCTTTGCCGCCTTCATCACGGGCGCAGCGCTGGCTATGTCTGGCGCCGCTCTTCAGGGTCTGCTTCGCAATCCGCTCGCAGAGCCGGGTGTGCTCGGCGTGTCAGCCATGTCAGTTCTGGCAGCAACGCTCGTTCTATACTTCGGCCTCGCCACCGCAAGCAGTCTCATCCTACCTGCCGCCGCTATTTTTGGAGCGTTGCTCGCCACCGCACTCCTGGGCTTTGCCGCGCTCCGCACCGGTTCGGTCGTCACCCTCATCCTGATCGGTGTCGGCATTTCGAGCTTTTCAGGCGCGCTGATGTCTCTGCTTTTGAACTTTGCACCCAACCCGTTTTCACTGGCCGATATGGTGAACTGGACGCTGGGCTCAGTCGCTAATCGCAGCCTTACAGACCTCGCCTACAGCCTGCCTTTCATTCTCGCTGGCCTCGGACTGCTTCTGGCATCCGCGCGCGGCTTGTCTGCGCTGACGCTGGGCGAAGAAGCTGCCGCGGGTCTGGGCCTCAATCTGATGCATCAACGCATTCTGGTGATCGTGGGCGCAGGCCTCGCTACCGGTGGCAGCATCGCCATTGCAGGTGCAATCGGCTTTGTTGGTATTATCACGCCGCATGTCATGCGCCCTCTGGTCGGGCATGATCCGGGACGCATTCTGCTACCCTCAGCGCTCGCTGGCGGCGTACTTTTGGTGGCTGCTGATATTCTCATCCGTATTCTGCCGACATATGCAGAGCTGAAGCTTGGCGTGGTCGCCGCACTCATTGGTGCGCCAGCGTTTGTCTGGATTGCGATCCAGAAGCGTTCGGGAGGCTTGCCATGACACAGCTATCGGCAGACAACCTCTCTCTCAACGCAGGGCAGACAGAGCTCTTCGCAAAGGTGAACCTGTCCCTCGCGCCCGGCAAACTAACATGCCTGATCGGACCTAACGGTGCGGGGAAGTCATCACTGCTGACGTGTCTCGCCGGCCTGAAAAAGCCTGCCACCGGAACAGTCCTGCTGAACGGCCAAGACCTCACTGGCATGTCTTCAACCGAACGTGCAAAGCAGCTGAGCTATCTGCCGCAGAACCGGCAACTCAGCTGGCCAATCAGTGTGGAGGATGCTGTAGCACTCGGCCGGTTCGCTTATGGCGGCACGCCTGCCCGCCTCTCCGAAGCTGACCGAACTGCCGTCGATGAAGCGCTCGACATTTGCGAACTGAACGGGCTGCGCAAGCGAGCCACCGACACACTTTCAGGCGGCGAGCTATCACGCGTTCACTTTGCCCGCGCCTTTGCAGGCAAGGCCCCGCTTCTCATCGCTGATGAACCTCTGACGGCACTGGACCCGAAGCATCAGCTACGCGTGATGCGCCTCATACAGCGCTTCACCGAAAACGGCGGAACGGCGCTCGTCGTCCTGCACGATATCGCGCTTGCAGCTCAATTTGCTGATGTTCTGCTCTGGATGCGTTTCGGCAGACTTGTAGACGAGGGTTCGCCCGCAAAAACGCTTACCGAACAGAATATGTCTCGCGTATTTGACGTTTCAGCTCGTATCGAAGACGGACGTCTGATCTCGATCGCGGATGCTTAAGGCAGCAATAAACGCTGCAGATAGCGTCCGTATTCGGACTTCCCAAAACGTGTCGCACGCGACATCAGCTCTTCCGGGCTGATCCACCCCTGATGATAAGCAACCTCATCAGGAGAGCCGACCAGCTGACCTTGACGTTCTGAAAGCGTTCTTACGAAATTACCGGCATCGAGAAGGCTTGCATGCGTTCCTGTATCCAGCCATGCAAAGCCGCGCCCGAGCTGCTCCACCGACAGAACACCATCTTTTAGATAGGTTTCCAGAAGAGAGGTGATCTCCAGTTCTCCGCGTGCAGATTTCTCGATGGAGCGCGCGCGTTCCGGCGCGGAGGCATCCAGATAGTACAGCCCCGTCACAGCATATTGTGAGGGCGGGATTTCCGGCTTCTCAATAATGGATGTCACCATGCCATCACGGTCGAAACCGATCACGCCATAGCGTTCAGGGTCTGCGACGCGGTACCCGAATATGGTGCCACCGGTTTTGCGTTCGTCCGCAGCTTTCAACTGGGTCGGCAAACCATGGCCAAAGAAGATATTATCGCCGAGCACCATGGCAGATGGGGCACCGTCCAGAAAGTCCTCCGCAAGGATATAAGCCTGCGCGAGACCATCCGGCGACGGCTGCTCGATATAGGTAAAGCTCACACCCCATTGTGAGCCGTCGCCCATTGTGCGCACGAACTGCTCTTTATCCTCGGGCGTGGTGATGATCGCGATATCGCGAATGCCCGACAGCATCAGCACGCTGGTCGGATAGTAAATCATCGGCTTGTCATAGACAGGCAGCAACTGCTTGGAGATTCCCAGCGTGATAGGATGGAGGCGCGAGCCTTTGCCGCCCGCCAGAATAATACCTTTTCGCTCAGCCATTGGCTTTGAGCTCCCCCATCTCTTCAAGTACGCGCGCGAGTGACTCGCGCCAGTCCGGCCGTTCTATCCCGAAATCCTTTTCAATTTTAGAACAGTCCAGTCGCGAATTTAAGGGGCGCTCGGCAGGTGTGGGATAATCTGTGGTCGGGATAGGCAGGATTTCAGGTGACCGGCCGCTCAGCCTGAATATCTGCCTCGCAAACTCTACACGGCTGACATCCGGTCCACCGGCATAATGATAAATTTCCGCTTCGCCCGGCGTAGCGCCGCGTGTGCGCACAATGTTGAGCGCAGCCACCGCAATGTCTCGCGCTGAGGTCGGCCCGCCAAACTGGTCCTCCACCACACGCAATATGCCCCGCTCGTCTGCCAGGCGCATCATGATGTGGACGAAATTGCTGCCATTAGGCGAGAACACCCAGGCCGTTCTCAGAATGGCGGAATTGCCACCGACGTCCAGAACTGCCTTTTCACCATCCAGCTTGGTTTGCCCATAAACACTTTTCGGCGTTGGCACGTCTACTTCAGTGTAAGGTCCGGTCTTGGTGCCATCGAAGACAAAGTCGGTTGAAATATGTACGAACGGGATTTCTCGCGATCTTGCCTCGCGCGCCATAATGCTGGGCGCGACAGCATTTACCAGATGCGCTGTTTCACTATCGGTTTCTGCCTTATCCACCGCGGTATAGGCAGCAGCATTTACGATCGCTGTCGGCTTCATCACCTCGATGGCTGACACAATATCAGCTTCCTTGCTGACGTCCGCCTCTTCGCGGCTTAGCGCTCTGACATATCCCACCCGTTGCAGCTCGCGGCCCACCTGCCCCTTTGCGCCGAAAACCAGAACGGTCATTTGATCTGTCCCAGACGCTGCCCCACACCGTGACGCGCCATGAGCGGCTTCCACCAACTCTCATTATTCAGATACCAGTCCACCGTCTGCGCGAGGCCTTGCTCCAGCGTGACTGACGGACGCCAGCCCAGCGTTTCACGGATGTGAGACGGATCAATCGCGTAACGCTGATCATGGCCGGGACGATCTGAAACGAATGTTATGAGATCTGCATAAGGTGTTGCACGCGGTCTTCGGTCATCAAGCGTACCGCAGATCAGCCGCACAAGGTCGATATTCCGCACCTCGTTCTCGCCACCGATATTATAGCTACCGCCCAGTTCGCCCTCGCCCAGCACGAGCAGAAGCGCGTCGGCATGATCTTCGACATGTAGCCAGTCACGTACCTGCTCGCCGGTGCCATAGACAGGGATCGGGTCGCCGCGCAGGGCATTCAGGATGACCACCGGAATAAGCTTTTCCGGAAACTGATACGGCCCGTAATTGTTGGAACAATTCGTCATGACCACCGGCAGGCCATACGTCTCAGACCAGGCACGTACGAGATGGTCGGCTGAGGCTTTCGAGGCAGAATACGGGCTGTTCGGCTGATACGGAGAGCTCTCAGTGAATAGTCCTTCAAGGCCGAGACTGCCGAACACTTCGTCTGTTGAAATATGATGGAAGCGGAAACTCTCCGGTCTGCCGCTCTTCATCCAGTAGCCGCGGGACGCTTCAAGCAGATTGAACGTGCCGTTGATATTCGTCGTGATGAAATCCGCTGGCCCATCAATCGAGCGGTCTACGTGGGTTTCAGCTGCCAGATGCAAAACGGCGTCGGGCTGGTGCAGATCAAACAGTTTATCGAGCGCAACACGATCGCGGATATCCACGCGTTCGAATTCGTATTTCGAATTGCCCTGCACCGCCTCGAGGTTCGCCTCACAGGCCGCGTAGGTCATCGCATCCAGATTGACGACATGATAGCCCCGCGAAATCGCAAGCCGCACAACAGCAGAACCGATAAAGCCGGCACCTCCGGTCACGAACAGCTTCAATTGCAGGTCCCTTCATTCTGGTACTGCAAATACATGCCTGAAAACTAACGGGGTTTCAAACCACAGACCGCAGATTATCGCCTCTAACGGTTATAATAGTCCCGATACCATTTCACGAAAACGTCCACACCATCCTTCAGGTCAGTCTCAGGTTTATAGCCTGTCAGACGCTGTAGCAGAGTTGCGTCTGCCCATGTCGCCTGCACATCGCCCGGCTGCATTGGCATATAATTGCGGACCGCTTCCTTGCCGATGCTGGTCTCAATCGCCTCGATGAAGTCGAGAAGCTTCACCGGATTTGAATTGCCGATGTTCACCACGCGAAATGGCGCCACCGGTGAAAGCGAGTCACCTTCAACGCGCGCGTCTTCAGACGGGATAGCATCCATCAGCAAGCGGATGCCACGCACCAGATCTTCCACATATGTGAAGTCACGCGCCATATCGCCATGGTTATAGATGTCGATTGGCCGGTCGTTCAGAATGGCGTCTGTAAATTTGAAATAGGCCAGGTCAGGCCGCCCCCATGCGCCATAAACGGTGAAGAAGCGGAACATGGTGGTCGGAACGTTCCAGAGATTGGCGTAGGAATGCGCCATGCTCTCATTTGCCTTCTTGGTGGCGGCATACATTGAGAGCTGAGTCTCAGTCTGATCGGTCTCCTTGAACGGCATCTGTGTGTTCGCGCCATAAACCGAGCTGGACGACGCCATGAGCAAATGCTGCACGCCACTCTTCTGGGCAGCATCCATCACGTTGAACGTGCCCATGACGTTCGAGTTGATATAGTCGCGCGGCTTTTCGATGGAGTGACGCACCCCGGCCTGCCCGGCCAGATGGACGATCATATCCGGTTTGAAGTCCAGAATGGCAGGAACAAGAACGTTTTCGTCTTCCAGAAGCCCTTCGCTGCGCGAGAAGGCCGGATAGGCATCAAGCTGCGCATTGCGATCTTTCTTCAGCTGGACGTCATAATAATCGGTCATGCCGTCGAAGCCGTGAACTTCCACGCCCTCCTCAAGCAGCAATTTTGCGAGGTGGAAACCGATAAAGCCTGCTGTGCCGGTAACAAATACGCGCTTCAACAAGGATGTCCTTCTTTAATGACCGTCTTGAGGCGGGACAGCGTCATGCCATTCCTGCACCCAATGGGCAATCACTCCGAGTGCTATGGACCATGCTTTGCGAGCATTGTGAATGCCTGCGCTTATCCCGTCCGTTTTTGCCCGGCGATATCCCGCAAACCCATACGTCGAATTATCCTACTCAAATATGGACAATCTGAATAAGAATTGGTCAGCTCGCTTAAAAGCAGAAAATTAAGGCCCGCCTCTATTCAGTTCGTGGCAAAAAAATTTCAAAGCAGGTCAGCGTCAGCGCGTATTGCTGACAAGCATAGGAACAGGAACAAAAATGCAGCGTCACATCCGGACTATTCTAGCTGCCACATCGGTAGTCGCTCTTTCAGGTTTATCGCAGGTCGCCTCCGCGCAGAGCTACCCGCAGGTTCGCTATACAGACGCTACGCCGACACTCGAATCTGTTGTCGGGCACGACCATGGCGCTGACGTGTCTTCCATCCCGGAAATCCATGAGTTCTTCGATGCGCTCATGGAAGCCAATCCGGACCGTATGGAAGTCTTCAAATATGCTGAAAGCTGGCAGGGCCGCGATCTGATCTACGCAGCGATTTCATCAGCTGAAAACCTCGCGCGTATGGAAGAGATCAAAGCGGACATGGCGCGCCTTGCATCCGGCACGCTCAGCGAATCTGAAGCCTCAAACATTGCTGCCTCCATTCCGGCTGTGGTCTGGATTTCTGCAGGTGTACACGGCGACGAGATTTCACCGCCGGATAGCGCCGCCTTCCTCGCCTACCACCTGCTCGCAGCAGAGGGTGACGCGCTCGTCGATCAGATACTCGAGAACACAATCGTCATCATCGACCCGAGCCAGAACCCTGACGGTCGTATGCGCTTCCACCACAGCTTTGATTCCTCTGTGGGTATGGAACCGTTCTCTGATCCAGCCGCCGCAGAGCACGACCAGCCTTGGCCGGGCGGACGCTATAACCACTATCTCTTTGACCTGAACCGTGACTGGTTTGCGATGACCCAGCCGGAAGTTCAGGGCCGTGTTGCGTCCGTACTCGACTGGCACCCTGTCGTGTATGTCGACAGCCACGAAATGGGCCCGTCCAGCACCTATTATTTCCCGCCACCGGCGAACCCGCTGAACCCGAACATTCCGCAGGAGCAGGTTGATCGCCTCTACGAAATGGGCCGTAACCATGGCAGCTGGTTCGACCGTTTCGGCGTCGCCTATTACACACGAGAAGTTTTTGATGCCTTCTATCCGGGCTATGGCGATATGTGGCCAATGCTGAACGGCGCGACGGCTATGACCTTCGAACAATCCAGTGCGCGCGGCCTGCTGCAGGACCGCGATGACGGATCAGTCATCACCTATGGCGAAGGTGTCCGTAACAATGCGCTGGCTATGATTTCCACACTGGAAGTCGTGTCCCGCGATTCCGAAGGCTATCTGCAGGCTTATGCCGGTTACCGCCGTGATGCGGTCGCAGACAATCGTGGCGCGTCCGACCGCTATATCGTGATGGACCTGTCTGAGAACACCTATGAGGCAGAGAGCCTCGGCCGCCGCCTCGCCCAGCAAGGCATTGCGGTAAACCGTATCGGTGAGAATGCGCGCGTTTGCGGCACGACCTATCAGGATGGCGCATTGGTTGTTGACCTTGCCCAGCCTCAGGGCCGCCTCGCACGTACGCTTCTAGTTGACGATACGCCGCTTCCACCGGACTTCATTGAAGAGACAGAAGCACGACGCGCCCGCGGTGCACGGCCAGAGCTCTATGACGTGACTGCATGGTCGCTTCCACTCATGTTCGGCGTTGATTCATCCACATGTGGTTCTGTGAACCTGAACAATGCGGTCTCGGTCAGCGCGGACGATCCAATTGCCTCAGACGTCGAAACAGGTGGCAGCTTTGGCTATGCAATCCCGTGGACGGATGGCGGTCAGGCTCGCCTCGTAATCGCTGCAATGCGTGAAGGCCTGACAGGTCGCACAACCGACCTGCCATTCGTGCAGGACGGCGTGACCTATCCGATTGGTACAGTTGTTTTTGCCGCGCAGGATAACCCGCGTGACTATGAAACCACCCTCCTCTCTCTGGCCCGTGACATTGGCGCGGAAGTCGATGCGATGGAATCAAGCTGGGTGGATGATGGTCCGAACTTCGGCAGCGACAACTTCCACCGCCTGAGCGTTCCACGCGTTGCGATCGCATGGGATAGCGGCACAAACCCGATTTCAGCCGGTAACACACGCTTCGTGATCGAGCGTCAGCTTGGTCTGCCGGTCACACCGATCAGAACTTCCAGCTTCGCACGCGCCAATCTCAGCGCTTATGATGTCGTCGTTCTGCCAACCTCTTACGGCCTCGGTGCAGAGCTCGGCACATCCGGTGCAAACGCGCTTCAGACCTATGTTCGCAATGGCGGCACGCTGATCGCATTTGAGAACAGCGCATCCATGCTGACCGGTGAGAATTTCGGTCTTCTGTCTACCAGCTCTGAAGGCGCCGCTGGCGCCTCTGGTGATAATGGCGCGGCAGGTGCTGGCTCAGTCATTACATCGGAAGAAGCCTATCGTGAGATCATTGCCGATCACCATGCGCGCCCTGATGGCGTACCAGGTGTGATCGCCCGCGTGGTGGCGGACACAAACCACTGGCTCGCTGCGGGTTATGATGAAGCAAGCGCGCTTTATACAGGCAGCCTGATCTTCAGCCCGCTGAACGAAGCGGCTGGCGAGAACGTGTTCCGTTTCGCAGACAGCGATACGCTTCTACAGAGCGGCTATCTCTGGGCTGAGAACCTTGAGCAGCTCGCATACAAACCGTTCGTTATGTATGAGCGCACCGGCCGTGGGTCTGTTATTGCTTTTGCTCAGAGCCCGACAACGCGTGCGTATCTGGATGGTCTGAACCTCGTTCTCGCGAACGCTCTGGTTCTGGCACCTGCGCACTAAGCAAACGCCAATACCTCAAACAGAAAAGCCCCCGCAATCGGGGGCTTTTTTTATGTGCGGCTTTCAACATGCCGGGCAAGCAGTCTTACCCCTTCTTCCACATCTGACGGAAGCTGGCCCGCCTCCTCTTCCGTGCGGAAAACAAGACCAATCTGGCGTTCAACTGCAAATCCTTTGAGAGGGCGTAGAACGATGCCCGAAGACTCATAGCTCGCCGGCATGATGGTGATTCCGAGCCCACATGCCACCATCTCCATAACGCGCTCATCATTCGATGACCGGAAAGAGAAGAAGGGCCTGACGCCCTGCTCCGTAAAGAACCGGCTGGTCTCCGATAGCGCCTCACAATGACGTCGAACCATCATGACGCTTTCCGCGACATCCTCGACAGTTACAACGTCATGGCCCGCCGCAGGGTGCTCCGGCATCAGCGCCATATGATAAGGCTCGCGATAAAGATGCTGCTCGACATACCGTTCGCCGCCACGGCCCACGACAGTGAGTGCCGCATCAATCCGTCGTCGGGCAAGCGCATTGGACAGTTCCTTCTCTGAGCCCTCCACGATTTCGATCCGAAGTGTCGGATTAGAGAGGTGGAGTCGCCCGAATGCCTGACCGACCAGCCTTGCTGGAATCGTTGAGAGGATTCCGAGCCGTGTGACTTCAGGTGCGCCTTCGGACCTGACTGAAATGGCTGCCTGATTGAACTCGCTTTCAATCCGCCGCGCATGCGGCAGAAATCGCGCCCCTGCACTCGTCAGACTGATACGTCGCGTCGACCGTTCAAACAGGGTTTCACCCAGAAGGCTTTCAAGCTTGGCAATGCCGACAGACAGCGTAGGCTGGGACACGTTCGCCTGCCGTGATGCCCGTGAAAACGAACCCTGATCCACGACAGCGAGGAAGTAGCGAATAAGATAGCGGTCGATCATCGGACGATCCTATTTATAGACAGGACCTATATCTAAGGCAAAAGTTTTTCAATTTCATCTATTCAACGTGTTTTGCTAAAATCCGCGAAAAATACAGTTAGGGAGACTGAACAGATGAGTGGCCTCGATTTCTCACTTGGTGAAACAGCGGACATGCTCCGCGAGACCTGCGAGCGGTTTGCGCGCGACAGGCTGGCCCCTATCGCAGCCGAGATCGACAGCACCGACGAATGCCCGCGTTGGGTATGGACGGAAATGGGCGAACTTGGCCTGCACGGCATTACCGTGGAAGAAAAAGATGGCGGGTTAGGCCTTGGCTATCTGGAACACGTCGTAGCTATGGAAGAGATTTCTCGTGCTTCCGCCTCTATCGGTCTCTCTTATGGCGCACACTCCAACCTGTGTGTGAACCAGATCCGTCGCTGGGGTACGCCTGCGCAGAAAGCCAAATATCTACCAAAGCTGATCTCGGGTGAGCATGTGGGCGCACTCGCTATGTCTGAAGCCGGATCCGGCTCTGACGTGATGAGCATGAGCCTGCGCGCAAAGAAAGCTGACGGCGGCTATATCCTGAACGGCACCAAATTCTGGATCACCAACGGTCCGATCGCAGATACGCTGGTTATTTACGCCAAGACTGATCCGGAAGCCGGCTCCAAAAGCGTGACAGCCTTCCTCGTTGAGAAAGACTTCAAAGGCTTCTCTTGTGCTCGCAAGCTCGACAAGATGGGCATGCGTGGCTCCTACACGGGCGAATTGGTTTTTGAAGACTGCTTCGTGCCGGACGAGAATGTGATGGGCGAAGAGGGTCAGGGCGCTGCGATCCTGATGAGCGGCCTCGACTATGAGCGTTCGGTTCTGTCCGGCGGCCCGCTTGGCATTATGCAGGCGTGCATTGATACCGTCCTGCCTTATATTCGCGAGCGTAAGCAGTTCGGACGCCCGATTGGTGACTTCCAACTCATGCAGGCGAAAATAGCCGACATGTATGTCGCGCTGAACTCCTCACGCGCCTACGTCTATGCAGTCGCCAAAGCTTGCGACAATGACCAGACAACGCGTTTTGACGCGGCGGGTGCGATCCTGATGTCGAGCGAGAACGCAGTGAAGTGCTCGCTTGAAGCCATTCAGGCTCTTGGCGGCGCTGGCTACACAAAAGAATGGCCGGTTGAACGCCTCCTCCGGGACGCTAAGCTCTATGACATTGGCGCGGGTACAAATGAAATCCGTCGCTTCCTCATCGGACGGGAGCTGATGAAAGGATGAGTACGCCGAAACTGAAAACAAAACTTCTGCCGGACAGTCAGGATGCGAAGACCTTCGCAGAGTTTAATCACGCGCTTATTGAACGCCTGAAGACAGATGTCGCCAAGGCGGCTCTTGGTGGAAGTGAGAAATCACGTGCACGCCACACCGCGCGAGGCAAACTTCTGCCACGCGACCGTGTGCGCCATCTGCTTGATCCGGGCGCGCCATTTCTTGAGCTTTCGCAGCTGGCCGCGAATGGCCTCTACGGTGAGGATATTCCGGGCGCTGGCATCATCACAGGTATTGGCCTTGTGCAGGGCCGTCAGGTGATGATCGTTGCCAATGATGCGACGGTTAAGGGCGGCACGTACTATCCTATGACGGTGAAGAAGCATTTGCGCGCACAAGAAATCGCGCTGCAGAACCGCCTCCCTTGCATTTACCTCGTCGACTCCGGTGGCGCGAACCTGCCCCATCAGGATGAAGTCTTCCCCGACAAAGACCATTTCGGCCGCATCTTCTTCAATCAGGCCAACATGTCGGCCAAGGGCATTCCGCAGATTGCCTGCGTGATGGGTAGCTGTACGGCGGGTGGTGCTTATGTTCCGGCCATGTCGGACGAGACAGTTATCGTGCGCAATCAAGGCACGATCTTTCTTGCTGGCCCGCCTTTGGTGAAAGCTGCAACGGGCGAAGAAATCTCCGCCGAAGACCTCGGCGGCGGCGACCTTCACGGTTCCAAGTCCGGTGTCGTCGACCATGTGGCAGAAAACGATGAGCACGCGCTCTCAATTGTGCGCAGCATTATTTCCACTCTGCCACCAGCTGCCGATCCGGGCCTCAATATGAAGCAGGGCAATGCGCCGCTATATCCTGCAGACGATCTTTACAGCCTCATCCCGACTGATCTGCGCATGCAGATGGACGTGAAAGAGATCATTGCACGTCTGGTTGACGGCTCGGAATTCCACGAGTTCAAAGTCAATTATGGCAGCACGCTGGTCTGCGGTTTCGCGCATATCTGGGGTATGCCAGTCGCCATTCTCGGCAATAACGGCGTCCTCTATTCAGAGAGCGCACAGAAAGGCGCGCACTTCATCGAGCTCGCCTGCCAGCGACGCATTCCGCTTCTCTTCCTGCAGAACATTTCCGGCTTCATGGTGGGCGGTAAGTATGAGGCAGAAGGCATTGCTAAGCATGGCGCGAAGCTGGTGACAGCGGTCTCCACAGCACAGGTTCCGAAAATCACCGTTCTGATTGGTGGCAGTTTCGGCGCAGGCAATTACGGCATGGCCGGACGCGCCTACGAACCCCGCTTTCTCTTTTCGTGGCCGAACAGCCGCATCTCCGTCATGGGCGGCGAGCAGGCGGCCAGCGTCCTGGCGACCGTACACCGCGATGCGGACAAATGGAGCGATGAAGACGCCGAGAACTTCAAGGCACCCATCCGCGAGAAATACGAGACCGAGGGCAATCCATGGTATGCAACGTCCCGCATCTGGGATGACGGCATTATCGATCCGGCACAAACACGAGATGTGCTCGGCCTCGCCTTCGCTGCAACGCTGAACGCGCCGATTCCGGAACGCGCTCAATTCGGCATTTTCAGGATGTAATGCCATGATCAGTTCTATTCTAATCGCAAATCGCGGCGAGATAGCCTGCCGTGTCATTCGCACTGCCCGTGAACTCGGCATCCGAACGATTGCCGTCTTTTCCGACGCAGACGCCAATGCCCTTCACGTTCTGGAGGCGGACGAAGCCGTCCATATCGGCACTGCCCCAGCCAATGAAAGCTATCTCGTCGGCAGCAAGATCGTCGAAGCTGCAAAGCAAACCGGCGCAGATGCCATCCATCCGGGCTATGGTTTCCTGTCAGAAAACGCGGCCTTCGCTCAGTCGGTTATTGATGCTGGTATCATCTGGGTTGGCCCCAAGCCTGACAGCATCAACGCAATGGGTCTGAAAGATGCCGCCAAAAAGCTCATGCAGCATGCGGGCGTGCCAACAACGCCGGGATATCTCGGCGAAGACCAATCATCTGACACGCTGAAATCGGAAGCGGACAAAATCGGCTATCCGGTGCTGATCAAAGCGGTCGCTGGCGGTGGCGGCAAAGGCATGCGTAAAGTCGAACGCGGCGAAGATTTTCTCGAAGCGCTCGGCTCCTGCCAGCGTGAAGCGAAATCCAGCTTCGGCGATGATCGTGTTCTGCTAGAAAAATTCATCACCAATCCGCGCCATATCGAGGTGCAGGTGTTTGGCGACGCGCATGGCAATGTCGTCCATCTGTTCGAGCGGGATTGTACGCTTCAACGTCGCCACCAGAAAGTGATCGAAGAAGCCCCTGCCCCTGGCATGAGCCACGAAGCCCGCGAAGCCATTTGCGCAGCCGCTGTTCGCGCGGCGCAAGCGGTGAACTATGTCGGCGCTGGCACTGTGGAGTTTATCGCCGACGGCTCGGGTCCTTTGTCCGCAGACCGGACATGGTTCATGGAAATGAACACCCGCCTTCAGGTCGAGCATCCCGTCACCGAAGAGATCACAGGCATCGACCTTGTAGAATGGCAGCTGCGCGTCGCTGCGGGTGAAGCTCTGCCTCTCCAACAGGACGAAATCGAGATGGATGGCTGGGCGATGGAAGCCCGCCTCTATGCAGAGAATCCGGAAACCGGCTTCCTGCCCTCGACGGGCAAACTTGAAATCCTCGACCTGCCGTCGTTCGTCCGCGTCGACACCGGCGTTTATCAGGGAAGCGAGGTTTCACCGTTCTATGACCCGATGATCGCCAAGCTGATCGCCTATGGCGAAACGCGTGATGATGCCTGCGAAGCGCTTGCGAGCGCCTGCGGCGCTGTGGCGACATGGCCGGTGCGCAATAATGCCGGCTTCCTGACGACGCTCCTTCGTGAACCGGCGTTTGCGGAGGCTGAAGTCACCACGGGCTTCATCGAAGCAGAAGGCGCTCGTCTGACAGACAAGCCGGCACCTTCGCCCGAAGGCATAACCGTCGTCGCGCTTCATCTGGAGCAGGAAATCACGCCTGTAAGCTTCTCCGGCACGACACTCGATCCATGGGGCCAGCTGGAAGGCTTCCGCCTCAACGCGGCTCAGGATGTCGAAAGCTGGTTCTCAGTGGATGGCGAAATCGTATCGGTGATCCGCACTGAAGATGAAGATTATTTTGAAGATAACCTGCTAGGCACGCCGGAAGGCTATCTGCTCATCGAGAATGGCTGGCCATATCATATCACATGGCCGCAATTTGATGCTCACGGCGCAGTTGGCGCAAGCGATGGGGCCATCATCTCACCAATGCCCGGTAAAGTGATTGGTCTGTTCGTGTCGGAAGGCCAGAGCGTGACAGCTGGCGAAAAGCTCGTCACGCTGGAAGCCATGAAGATGGAGCATAATCTGACCGCGCCGCACGATGGCATCGTGGCGACTGTTTCGGTCGCGCAGAATGATCAGGTAGAAGAAGGCGCAGCCCTCATCACGATAGAACCTAAAACAGACGAGGCATAATCATGGGCGGAAAACATTTCGACGAATGGACTGTGGGCGAGCGCATTCAGCATGATCTGCGTCGCACGGTAACTGAGACCGACAATCTGATGATGTGTACGCTGACACACAACCCGCAGCCGCTACACCTCGATAAAACCTACGCTGAATCAACTGAGTTCGGCCAGATTGTCGTGAATGGTATTTTCACATTCGGTCTGATGGTTGGCGTGACCGTGGGCGACACGACACTTGGAACACTGGTTGCCAATCTTGGCTATGACAAGCTGGTTATGCCAAATCCGGTCTTTATCGGTGACACACTTCGCTGCGAGACAGAAGTTGTCGAGCTACGCGAGAGCCGCTCGCGCCCGACCGCAGGCATCGTCACCTTCAAGCACATCATGCTTAACCAGGATGAAAAGATCGTCTGTGAATGCCTTCGTATGGCCCTACTGCACAAAAAGCCGAACTGACGTGGAATTTCGTTCTCTGCTCTTTGTCCCGGGTGATCGTCCAGAGCGTTTCCAGAAAGCGCTCGACAGTGCTGCTGACGGCCTGATCCTCGATCTTGAAGATTCCGTTGCGCCATCCCGAAAAACAGATGCGCGACAAGCCGTTATAGAAAGCCTCTCTCTACCACGGTCCAAGCCGGTCTTTGTGCGGATCAACCCAATTCCTGCTGGCGGGCTTGAGACCGACCTTCCTGCTGTGCTCAAGGCGAAACCGGACGGCATTGTCCTTCCAAAGGCCGAAGGCGCTAAAGACGTACTCGATCTGGCGGATGCAATGGGCGACTCCCCTGTGCCTATCCTCCCGATCGGGACGGAGACGCCACGTGCGCTGTTCAATCTGGATACTTATGAAGATGTGAGCTCAAGCCTGTGCGGCCTAACATGGGGCGCAGAGGATCTTCCAGCCACTATCGGTGCATCCGGCTCACGTGAGACTGATGGAAGCTACACGCCGCCCTTCGAATGGGTGCGTAGCATTGCCCTCTTCGCAGCCCACGCAGCAGGCGTTAAAGCCGTCGAGACTGTTTATCCAAATATCAAAGATATAGACGGGCTCACCGCGTATGCTGCGCGTGCCCGACGCGACGGATTTACTGCGATGATGGCGATCCATCCGTCTCAGTGCCAGATCATCAACGACGCTTTCACGCCATCCGATGATGAGATCGCGAACGCAATGAAGATCATTGAGGCATTTCAGAAAAACCCTGACGCAGGCGCACTTCAGATCGACGGGAAGATGGTCGACGCACCTCACGAGAAGCAGGCACGCAAACTAGTCTCTCAGTGGAAACAGCTTACTGACCAAGCCTGATACTTCACTATTGTAGTTTCTATTCAAGGCAACAAAAAAGCCGCTGACGGATTGTGTCAACGGCTTTTAAGATTTGGGTGCGGGAGTAGGATTTGA
>DDIN01000013.1 GCA_002338565.1 Hyphomonadaceae bacterium UBA1849 | reverse complement strand
GCAAATAACAGTAACAAGCACGCCGTAAAGCGGCAGAAATGGCCCGGTTATGCGTATTGGCTATACGAGAGTTTCGACGGATAAACAGACGCTATTCCAGAGCGAAGAAGCGCTGCGCCAAGCTGGCTGCGATAAGATCTTCTCGGACTTCGCTGTTTCCGCCACCGCCAAGAAGCGCCCTGGGCTAATCGAAGCCAGAGCGGCTCTTAAATCCGGCGATACCTTCGTGGTGCTCTCAATCGACCGCGCATTCAGATCAACGATTGAAGGTCTGACTGTGCTGGATGAGCTGCATAAGCAAGGCATCACCTTCCACAGTATCTGGCAGAATATCGACACCACCACGCCCGAGGGGCGTAAATGGTTCACCTACGCCGTTGCCGACGCCGAATACGAAAAGGCCGTCATTAGCCGCCGCACCAAACTCGCCATGCAAGCCGCCAAAGATCGCGGCGTGAAATTTGGGCGCAAAACCGTCATGACGCCTGCAAAACAGAGACGCGCATCTAAACTCCTGACGGAAGGGTGTTCAGGATGTGAGATCGCCAGAAAACTCGACATCAGCAGATCAACCATGTTCAGATATGCCCGCGAAGCTGAATTAATGGCGAGCTGATGTGAGGTAAGCCCCAACCTTAGCGGAAAGCTCATTTTCTTATATGAAACCCGTCTAGCTTGGCAGGATGATGTCAATCGACAACGTGTGCAATCTGGGATTTGCGGAAAACGAGATTTCCGGATTGAATGCACTCTAAGCTGAATCTGTTAGATGCTAAGGGGAAGGAAGTCGGTGTAGCAACAATCTGCGAGCAAGTAGCACCCGCGGCAATCTTTGCTTAGTGTTTCAGTCCTGATCACCTATGGCTCTTGCGTTTGAACTCGCCTGAACATTACAGCCCTTATTTGTGAAGTCTGCCAGAACGAATATGGCGACGACGCTGCGCGTCTGGATCAATTTCCGGCCCGCACAAACGTGTAGTTCTTTGATCCTGCCAGATACCGTTCAGGCTCTCTCGCCTTTCACAAGGACTGCAATCCAGCGGTTCAAAACGAAAGGACAAGAAAATGTCAAAACAACTCCCTCCAATCCAAACCCTTCGAGATGGCCTCATTACGGCTTCTATTTGGCAGACCACTGCAAACGACGGAAGCAATCGCTACAGCGTGACGTTCTCGCGTTCATATCTCAAAGAGGAAGCTTGGCACACTACACATAGTTTTTCCCGCGAGGAGATCCTAAAGGTCTCCAGACTTGCCGATCTGGCATACTCCTGGATTAAGTCTCAGTTTCGCAAAGACAAAGCTCAGATCAACTCTGGAGAGGCAGTATGAGCTGCACTTCACCTCAAACGAGTGCCGCTCATAGCGGCGCTTCGAGGTCGCAGAATTGGTATGACCCCGGCCATCCGTGGTACTACCTCCTCGGAGGTAAAGTTCCTGGGCCTAAGTCGATCCTGAAATCTGTGATTGCGCGAGACTATCTAGGGCACATTGATGAAATCAAAGACGCTGAAGCGCTTTGCGAACCCAAGAGGTCGGAGCAGTTACGCCGCTTAAGGAACCGTATTACCAACCAATACAAAGTCGACCTTGAACGTTATCGAGAACTCGCAAGAGAACTGCAGCAAAAAAGACTGAGCGATGCGCCGCAAGACGACGTCAATCGTTGTGAGTCCGTGCATACAAGCCTCGCCCTGAAGCATAATCACATCTACAACGATCTTGCGCATTTGCGCTGCATAAATGCAGCACTTTCTGTTCAGCGCGACCTGTTTAATGGACTTTGAGGTGCTTCCTAAAAAGACAGAGCCGGAAATATTCCGGCCCTGTCCATTAGTGTTTTTAACCCTCATCGGTGAAGGGGTTTTCCCAGCCTTCGATCTGAGGTTGGTAAAGCCCCGAGATGATGAAGGCCGCTGTAATCAGTTCCATGCGGTTCTGAATCAGATGAAGGCGGTTACGCTTTGGCGGTGTCACAGCATAGTTGCTGAATGTCGAAACCCAGCGAAACGAAGCGTCGTCATTAAACGCGTCATCGACGCAACAATAGAAATGTTCGCTACCGGAAACATTGTCCAGTTCGCTGAGATTGTCCCAGATCAGATCTCCGTCAAAATCGAATACATTACCATCGATACTGATGAGCTGATCGTTCAACCAGTCGGCAAAACTGCGCCGACCGAACGCGTTTCCTTGTAGTTCTTTGGTCTCTTTCAGCCCGTTATACAGAAGCGCGAGGCGAGTGAGGTTTTGAAGACTCAGGATGTAATCCTGAGGTGGAAGTCTGAAGCTTTGGCGTTTCATAGCCGGCTCTCCTAGTGGAGAACCCCGGGGTTAATTTCCGGTCCCTGATTTGGGTCGCGATACCGGGCGACCGAACTCCTGTTCTCGGTCAGCGAAATCAATGTATTCTCGCTTTCACCGCTCAAACTTCGCAGGAATTTCGCAATGAAGAAAAAAAGGGAAACCCGGCTGAAGCTCTACTTTATTTTCGTGGTGACCAATGTTCGTCTAGCTTTCGGAAACGCGCATGAGGCCTGCAAAACGCTCGAGCGAGTTGTTTACTCTTTAGCTGTCGTGGATCGGATGAGAGGTAATCGGACGCTTTCAATTTCGAGATTTCTCATTAGCACGCATTATTTAGCAATGAGAATGCGAATTAATTGCGATTCTGAGGGTTACGAAAAGCTAAAGAAGAGATTTTTGCTGCTGCACACCATTTTGATAGCAGATGGAACCTACAATCCGCCATGGATCCTCAGACAAGTTTTGTTTCAGCTTTGTTTGAATTTTTTGAGTTTGCCCCACAAAAGTTTCTTTGTTCAAGAAGCATGTGATGTGCTGAACTTTCTTGTTCTTCATGAAACTGACACAAAGCGTCGGCTTCGATACTCATTCGAGTTAGCGAGAACGTTGCTTTTCGCTGATCCTCAGAATCGGGCAGCTAAATCTAGTGCAATAAACTTGCTTGAATTGGTGGCCTCTGCCACCCGGAATTTGCGGGACGTGGTGCTGCTGATAGACTCGCACAGTCTATTGGCCTCGGCGTACCTGAAATCGGAGATTTTGGCTGAGCGCTCGAAGGCGTCCCGAATTGCTCGTCTTTTTCAAAATGAGTTAAGCAATTACAAGGCCCCCAGAGATCGAATAGAATTCATGGCCTGCATTTTAATAATGAAGTTTCAGTTTAGGCAATTCGGCCAGAATATGGAATTCCTTGGGGTGGATATGATCGAGTACTGGCGAAGGGTTGATCGGGTCATTGTACGTTCAAACCGCATTGATGAGATTGAAAAAATTCTACGTTTTTTGATGTGTGGAGTTCAAAATTCGATTGATTCAGGGAATGTTGATTTTTCTCAGTATTTCCTTCGTGGTTTACAAAAAATCATTAAAATTTCGACGACGTCAAATGCTTCCAGCGTTTTGAATCGGGCTCTAGATGACGCGTCCGGAGTATTAGGGGTGTGCATAATGCAAACCGGATACTCAAAATGGTCTCAATTTTTGAAAGATGGTGAAGCTGCGTACCGTAGTGCTTGTCTCGACGATGGTGAACTAATTGCGACGTCTCCGTTCATCAAGTTGGCCAAACAATACAATGGTCATGTCGATGTGGAGGATCAAGTTCAGGCATCGGATCGCTTTCAACTAGACACTTTTAATAAATACGCCGGGAGTGAATGGGAGAGCGCACTTAACGCAGTGCGCGAAATCAAATCGCACACACTTCGTTCGGAATTGCTAAGAAAATGTGATGAAACGCTCCCATACAAGATTATTGATAAAGGTGCTGAACTCACTGAGTTTAGTTCACCAAGTGACCTTACGTTGCGAGCACTTTATTTTGAGTCAAAAGCGATTTCGTCTGTAGGTGAGCGTCATTATGAGTTTGCCCTTAATGCGCGTTTTATTTTGGCCGAGATGTATTCTTCCGAGCAGTTAAGTTTCGTGGAGGTGCGAAATCTATCTAGAATTATTGAACTGATCATCCAAAACCCCAAGCTCTACGAATGCAATGCAGAGCGGCTTGCGTCAGTTTGGAGCCGAGTCGAAGAGTATCTTGTTTCGGAAAACGATACACTATTTATATCAATCGCCCCAGGCGTTATACATTTTCTGGCGTTGTTCGAGTTTAGAAGCTTATACTCCTGCGCATCTCCAAAATCCGAGTTAATCGAATTATTACGTCGTATTGAAACCTACTGTTCTTTTAGAAATGAACGCTCCCAGATGCTCGCCGAGGTGGATTTTTTAGCTAGGGAAGAACTGATATATCAGTGTGCAGTTTCAGGCGAAATAGGGGAGGCGATCTACTACTTGAATAAGCAGGCTTTGAGAGCTCGCGACCACGGTTCTCAATCGGCGATGTTGCATTCCGCAGATAGCTTGATTGACTGTCAAGGTGAACTCAATCTTGCAACTGTAAACAGTTATCACCAAGTCATGAGAGAGCGAGAAGAGCGCCGCAATTTGAGAAGCGACAGAATTGAAAAACAAGCTCAAGCTTTGGAAAGCTCTTGTGACAGTCAGTTCGATGGCAAATCTGAGTTTATAGAGGAAATTGACTATTTCTTACGACTCCTTCCGGAGAACAAAGCTGTTGCATTTATCGTTTCAGGAGTTAGGGACGGGTTGATACTCCTATGCCAAGGAGGATTGAGCCTCGCTGAAGCTGACATTATCAAATTATCGCGCGGGAAGATTGACGATCTCATCAGGCTACACAAATGCACAATTAGCGGTTTAACGACAATCGTTTCGGATATGGCAGAGGTGGCGCTTGCGGAGAAGCTTGATTCAGAATCACGCTTCGGAAAATTCCTTAAAGCGAGTGATAACGTCTCTACACTTCTGTACGATACGTATGATGGAATAGGTCGAGCAGTATGTTCGACGAAACCAGAAATTGACGAAGTATTTTCATTAGGTTCTACTTTGTTCACGCATCTACCGGTCGGCCAGTCGATTGTTTTGCATGATAAAAAAAATTCCTTATCCCCCGCGGGTTTCCTGCATGATCATAAGAGTAAGATTAGTGTCTTTCTATCGCCTGATCATTTGATGAAATCTTGGCATGAACGAACCATGAAGAAAACTGAAGCTCGAAAATTGCTTTATTTTGCGGGTGAGTTTAACGCGATGTCGCGTCAGATCGCGGACCAGGCATTGGAGTATGGCGTAACGTTTGAGCGGGAACAATTGAACCCAAGCGCCTTAGAGTTAAATGTGCCTACGCTCATGACGATTGTGTTGGCGCATGGGTTCGTGTCTGATCGCGATCCTAAATTTTCTGGTATCAAGACGGATTTCGGCTTGATGACGATAAATGATATTCGTGAATCTGATTGGTCCTGCCATGAGACAATCATTTTGCTATCCTGTGAAACGGCGGGATCTAAAACGGCGAAAATGTCCGATATGCAAACAGTTGCAGCTGCGTTTATTGATGCAGGGTGTAAATGCGTGATTGCACCGATTTGGTCGGTGAGGCAGAAAATTGCTGAGGAGTTTATAAGCACGTTTGTGGAACTGTATTTTGGGAAATCGCAAAGTACGGCGGAGGCTTACTACTCGACACTCGTGCGGATGTCGCAACCGAAGTTGAACAAGCAAGAATGGAGTTTAGAGGAACATGCCGCATGGTTTTTCAGTGAACAAAGAAAGCTAGACGTCTATTCTGCCGAATCTTCCTCTGGTAACTGGGCTGCCTTTCAAAAGTTTGGCGACTCGACTTAAATCTCAAAGTCTGCCGGAGGTCCGCCGGGGTTGTGTGTTAGTTTTTTTCCGCTACGGCGAAATTCTACCAAGTCTATGCCTTCAGAGTATGCCTGATGTATTTCACGGTCCGCGAGTGAGCCAAAATGAGGGGAACCAAGACCAAGCAGACAGTCGGACGGGGTCTGACCGTCGCTGTTCCGCACCAATATGTTTAACTCTGGTTGCTCCAAAAGCAATTGTATCGACTTACCCCCACCTGACATAGCTGCGACCAAAATCGGTGGATCCGATTCACCAGGTAAAACAGCGTTTACGTCAGCACCTTGTTGGATTGCTTCCTCTGTGAGCCACCCTTTTCCATCGCGGCATCCCTCGTATAAAAGCTCTAGAGCATAAGTCTTTGTATCCTTCATTTCTTCCTTTTCTCTTTGCGGATAAACTCGCAAATGGCTATCCGTGCTGGCTTTGTAAGAAGTAATCAATTTCTCGCTTTTATGATACAGTATATAGTCTGAATTGTCAAAATATTGAACTCTCCTATCAGGACCAATATTTTCATTATCCCATGTAAAAGATTCCATTGCATATAAATAGGATCGCGAAATATTGCCACGACCTTCACGTATGCAAAATGAATATTGATCTCTCGTTTGTTGGTTGACGTCGAATAAAAAGTAACCGGAAGAAATTTTGTCTGATTTAGCAAAAATCCCTGAGTTTTGTTTTATAAAAGTTGCCACATTTTTGATTTGTGGGTCCTTTAACAAGTAAACGACATCTCTGAACGCGATCTCGATGTTTGGTATATCTTTGTAGGCTATTTTCTCCATTGAGGCAGTAATATAGTATACAGATTCAAAATTTGTGGCCGAGAAGTAGTGACGGTTGATTGTGAAGTGATTTTGATACAAATTTAGGGAAAAATATTCGTGGTCTACGCTTATATTCGGACCAATGCCGCGAAGCGCAGGCTCGATTAAGGCGCTCAGAGCAGATGCAAGCTGACCCGCTTTCCGTTGTATTTCGAATCCACGAATAGATATTATCTTGTGATGTATTAAATACGCTGCGATGAGCCGTTGCGCCTCAATTCTGGGAGTTGACGGTGCTTCTCGCACTCCATTTCTGATGTCACCTTTAAACCAATTCGAGATCACTTTTGGGGAAATAGAAAAACCTTCGTTCAGTAAGCCGTCTTTTAGAAGTGAAACATAAATGGGGTTTTCATCGTTTGGAAGCTGGACGCAGAAATCAGTAATTGACCTGAAGTTCCCAAGTTTTTTCTCAGACTTAAGGTGCCGTTCGAGAGCTTCCTTCATGATTTTTGTTTGAGAAGGGGCAAACGATTTCAGAAGAGCGGTATCCAAGAAAATCTCCGACTTTTTTAAGACGTTGAACCATGGTCAACATTGTACGGCGCGTCTTTAGTTTCGGATATGCTGAAAGCGGTCAGGGCGCGACGATTTCTTTTCGGGCAGTACATGTCTGAAATACACCAATGCAATATAAGATGTGCGCTAAAGCGCTTATGCAAGATGTGTGTTGGTCGTACCTCCCACCACCATCTTGGAAAGAGGGCTGCTCTGCGCCGCGCCCCCGTTTCATCCCCCAGGCGATTGAATGCCCTCAGGCTTACTTCTTACACTTCAGCTTGCGTGGACGGCGTGTGAGCCAGACCCGCTCCAGTTTCCGTTCCAGTTCGCGAGCCTTCGGGCATCCAAAAAATCGTATCGCCGATTAATCACTCGAAACGCGCGCCCGTTTCATCAGCGGTCAGGGTAATGGCCACCGACACCTGCCAGCATGGAAATTTAGCTCTCCCTGCACCCATCGACTTGGGCGGCGTTCCTGCCCCAAGACACCCGACAATTTCATGGAAACGCTTTCGGCGGGACACCTTCGGTGAGGCCGCCCCTGCGCGGTTTGGATGCCGATCAGGCCTTTAGCGACCAATACCTACGACCACTTTATAAAGGCCGAGCCTAGGCGGAATGACAAGAATGCACTTTAGATTACGAAGGGGTTTGCGCTTTGCGTCGGATGCGACAACAAATGAAAGAGCCCGAAACGGATCTACTGTTGAGTCAGTGGATTCTTTCCTACGCTCTTCATTGTTGAAAAAATGTCGAACATCATCTTGTATTTGCTAGTTTTTTCAATTCTGTATAGAATGTTGGCTTAAATCCGAAACGAGCCGACTTGAAGTGGGGGGGTAATCATAAAATGACAACAGTAGAGCTGGAAAAACCTAAAACGTCCGTACCTGGCCCTTACCTAGGATATGCTCTTCAGCCTGTCCGGCTTTGCTTTCATTTGCTTGATACATCGCCAGGTGACGCAGTCTCCCTTGAACACTTAGACGATACGAGCGTCCATTATCAAAATGGCGATACGACCCTTGAGCAATGCAAAAGCGCTCTTTCGGGCAACCCCGCATCAGACCGATCGCCCGAATTATGGAAGAGTTTGGCAAATTGGGCTGACCTATGCGCCGCAGGCTCCGTCGATAGCGAGAAAGCAATTTTCCGATATTATGTTACACCGTTTAAGCAAGGCGATCTCGTCGAAAAGTTAACCGCCGCAACTACTGATCAAGCCGCTGAGGACTTTCTAACTGAATTCAAAAAATCGAATTTTATTGGAAAAAAGGGAGTGGGCGCTGAGCCCCAAATCTCACGATTTCTTTCACACGACGATAGCATTTGCCTTGCGGTCATCAAGCGCTTCGAATTCTTGTCAGAACCGTGCCCACTAGAGCCTATCAAATCGAAATTGCGTGCGACGCTGCCCGATACATCATTGGACGATTTCTGTTCAGCAGCTATCGGTTTAGCAAAGGATGGGGTTGAAAAGCTCATAAGGGCAAAGAATACGCCAATACTCGATAGCGCTACATTTCAAAAAAAGTTTCAAGCGTTTGTGCGAAAATATGATTTTTCAAACTTGCTGAATTCAACCACGGCAATGCCTGCAGAGCAGCAAATCGAAGGAATTAAAATTAGTCGTCCACTGTTCGTGAAGCAGCTCGAGGCCGTTGAAGCCTCTGAAACACTTCTCGCATCTGCGATAAGTGATTTTCTCCGAACTACAGCTGATAAGACCAACTGGGCTGCTGACGGAGAGATCGTTGAACATAGCCTGGATGAGATGGACGGCGCGCTTGTTCGGCGTCATGGTTTGATGCGCGACGAGATCGAAGATGTCCATGCAAGTTGTAGCCCTCAAGATCGTGGTCGGCGGCTTTACAGACGATGCGCAGATCTACAGTTTCCCCTAGAAGGGAGGACTGTTCCAACTTATTTCGTAAGTGGAGAATACAACTGTCTGGCCGAGAATTGCCGTCTTGGTTGGCACCCCGAATTCAAAACCATGTTTCCGGGGAGTTAGATTGTGACTAACCCTGACGACTCTCTCTCAACTGTAGCTTTGGTGCAAAACCCAGCTTTTGGATCATTGTTGCTTTGGCAGTTTGGCATTGCGTTCCAAGATGAGAATTTGACCGATAACGTTTTACTACCTCATTGTTTTCTCATCTTACCGCTGGCCCTGCATTCTGAAACATTAGCACTGATTAGCTCAACTAATCAGAGCTCAGGTTTGACGCAACTTACTAAAAAACTGAGCGAGAAACGCGAGCTTCTGTACTCCCTTCATGATCGCGCTATCCAAATGCGTGAGCTAACGCTCGAGTCCATTGGGACAGGCATTTCAGCCCGCCTCATTAGCATCAATTATGAAGAAGCAAGGCTCAGAAGTAACGCCTCTCGCGCTCCAAAAATCCCGCAGCGGTTAAAAAAGCAAATGAGTGGTGTGCAGAAGCTCGGAAAATGGTTCGCGCGTCTTGAGCCTGCGCAGGTATTTACATTGCTGCGAGTCGAGGCCTGATAAATGCACTTTCAAATTAGAAGCATCGTTCTGTGGTCAAAAAAGGGTTTTCCGCCCAGGATTTTGGATTTTGAGCCCGGACTCGTCAATATTATCAGTGGCGACTCAAAGACAGGTAAATCTGCAGTTATTCCGATAATCGATTACTGCCTTGGCTCAGGCAAGTGCAGTATTCCTGTAGGCGTAATACGTGATGCTTGCTCGTGGTTTGGCATTGTTGTTGAGACAATTGAAGGGCTAAAATTATTGGCCCGCCGAGAACCTGGGGATGCTAAACAAACCAGCGATATGTTTTTGCTAGAGGGCGACGAAATTGATATTCCAGATTCTACCCCAGAAAAAAATATCACTGCTGATGCTGTAAAACGAAAACTTGATACGTTGGCTGGATTATCTAGCCTACGAATAGACCCTACATCGGAAAGCAGTTTTCACGCTAGAGTGGGCTTTCGCGATCTCATAGCATTCAATTTTCAGCCCCAGTACATCGTTGCAAACCCTCTTGCGCTATATTTCAATGCCGACTCTTCGGAGCACCGCGAAAAACTTAAAGCGATCTTTCCCTATGTGCTAGGCGCTCTCACTTCGGAAATGCTGGCCGCCAAGGCGGAACTCGATTTTCTTAGGAAGCAGTTGCGCCTTGCAGAATCGGCTTTGAAATCAATCCGGAATGCAGTGCGCTCTTGGCAAACGGAAACCAGGGGTTGGCTTCATCATGCTATCGAATTGGGATTGTTGCCTACCGATACCGAAGTTCCAGAAGATGATGTGGATAGAGTCATAGATTTGCTCGAGAGGGCTACCGAAACCAACTCTAGGACAGCTTTTGTAACAATGGATTCGATAGACCCATCACTAAAGCAGCTTGAAGAGCTTCAAACTAAAGAGAGTGATTTGGCGGCAGTGCTATCTGTCAAACGTCAACGCTTAAAAGAGTTGCAGAATCTTGTAGAAAGCAGCGAGCGATTCGGAGAAGCGATAAGAATTCAGCAAGAGCGGCTAAGCTTGTCCACTTGGCTCAAATCTAAAACGCAGGATATAGAAGATCCAATAGCATCCATCTCAGATAGTCGAGAAAAACTAGATAAGCTTGTGCAGGCGCTTGCAGGAGCGGAAATACAACTCCACTCTCAACCTGCTATGTCGGATACTTTTGACCGAGAACGCCTGCGCCTTCGAAACGAAGTGGAAGAAGCAACAAAGCAACTCGCGGCTATTCGGCAAGAAATAACAATGTTGGAGCGACAGTCCGATGAAGTGCATGCGGCAACGTATAGGCAGGATCGTGTCGAACGATTTATTGGACGTCTGGAACAAGCAATAGAAACATTCGAGCGCGCAGACGATGGCGCTGATCAAGCCAATGAAATCGCTTTGTTAGAGCAAAAAATAGAGGAACAACGCAGACTATATTCTGAAGCGGATGTTCGCCGCAGAACTGAAAATGCGCTGAGAAATGTCGCGCAAATGGCTTCGACAATTCTTCCGAAACTCGACGGTGAGTGGCCAGATATTCCGATAAGACTGCTAATTGACGACTTAACAATACAGGTAGCTCATCCGGACAGGAATGATTACCTTTGGGAAATTGGCAGCGGCGCGAACTGGCTCGCATACCATGTTGCGGTGACACTGTCTTTGCAGCGTTTCTTTCTCACTATGCCGAACCACGCCGTTCCTGGCTTCTTGATATATGATCAGCCAAGCCAAGTTTATTTTCCGTCGGGCTTTGAAGCCCATGACGAGGAAGCTACCGGCAGGAGCCGCGATCAGGATGTTTCAGCCGTAAGGTCTGTATTTGAGTCGATAGGCGAGGAAATCGTAAGAGCGAAAGGCCGACTTCAAGCGATCATCCTAGATCATGCGGGGCCTGACGTTTGGGGCGAGCTTGAAGGGGTGACCCTAGCAGCTGAATGGCGTGATGGAGAAGCGCTCGTTCCCAGATCTTGGATTGATTCTTGATATCCGCTGTCGCGGACTCTGTTAAGCAGAGCTTCCTTCAAACGAGATATAGTCGGTTTAGCCTTGGGACCAATGATTTTATTTAATTAGGGCCGTGACCTCAAAAATCCAATTTTTATACAGCATAGAAATGAGCGAGGGAGCCAAGGGAACTCGTTCCAATCTCACTGTGTGGCACACCCCGACAGCATATTTCTGACTTGTATTTGTCAAATCTGAGATGAAGTATTTGGCATGACAAAACATTGATTCTTATAATAATTACCAATTTCTGTTAGTGTGTTCTCCAACTATGTAGAGCTCTATCCGGTGTTGAGCTACCCACTTTAGATCCACGCAAACCTGATTGATATTCTGCTATGACCAAACCTGAAGAACCATCCAATAATTCAACAAGTGCCGGTACGGCACTGGATGGGTATTGGTATCAGGTCAAAGTTTCCATACTTTTTGCTTTGGACTTGCTGGCTTACACGCAAGTCACCGACCGTATCATTCTTGAGCCTGCCTCAGAAGAGGATCTTGAAACCGAGATCGCGGACGAACCAGACGCTTTAACCCAGTCGATCAAGATTGGAACTCGACGCCTTGTGGTACAATGCAAACGCAAAACGACTGGACCATGGACCGAAGGCGACCTACGCAGATTATTGGCGCATGGCGAAAAGCGCATAAAGCCCAAGGATCGCCTAAAAGACCCCGCTATCAACTACCTGCTCGTGACGTCCGCTGATTTAACAGGAGTCGCGAGAGACCTGGCGGTCGAAGGTCACAACCAGTGGAGTCGAGTTACATCAATTCCAACTAAAATTGCAGCGCTCTTGCCAGCAGACGCACCTGGACGTCTAGCTGTTTGGAATGCCCTGAATGATGAGTTGCTCGATGCTCGTCTTGAAAAGCGACTGACTGAACGGTTTCGAGTTCCGTACAGCAAAGTCAGTGAGTGCATAGCAACTCTTGGAAATGATGCTCTCGATAGAATGCGCGGTGCCGGAAATGGCGTTTGGACCCGCGATGAGGTTATTCGCACCATTCGTGACCACAATGGGTATGACGGAATATCTGACGACGCCAAGGACTTCGTGCCCCCTACGAATTGGGATGCGATTAAAGAAAAACTCAATTCGAGAAATGCTGTTGTTATTACCGGCCCATCAGGAACTGGAAAAACCACAACGGCAAAAGCGCTCGTTGCAGGGCTGAAGGAAGAAATTCCGGGCATTCGGCATGAACGTGTTCGGGGCGGGCCCGAGCAGATTAGGGACGATCAAGACATAGGACCAGTTGTTTATGAGATCGAAGACCCATGGGGAAAGTATAGACTCGATCCCCAGTCGAAGCCCTGGAACGACTCCATTAACGAAATTCTCGCCTCAGCTTCCTCAGACAAAAGATTTGTCATCACCAGCCGTTCGGACATGATGCTGGAGGCAGGCTTAAAGACTCTTGATGACCGCTTCGCGATTAAGCTTGTGGATGAAAATTATACAAAGAGTGACCGTATTCGTCTGTTTGAAAACAGACTGACATCCCTCCCATATGTCAATCAGGTTACGGCCCTCAAATATCAGAAGGATGCCATAGACAGTTTGCTGCTACCTTTGGAGATTGAGCGCTTCTTCAGCGGCGTCGCATCGGGACCTCTCGACGGTGAGAACGAGGCAACTCACCTGCGGCGCTGCCTCAGGGAGGCCTCCGAAGGCGCGATAGAGAATTCGCTGCTCAATGGGATAAGTCAGCGGGAGAGCTGGGCTCAAACCGCTGTAATATGGGCACTAATGAAAGCGCGAAAACGCATTCCATTTGGTGTCATCAGTGAACTCGAATGGGAATTGATTGATCGGGACAAGACCTTTGAAGATAAACTTGAGGCATTCGTAGATTTTTTGATCACTGGTCGTAATCTTAAACGCGACGATTCTGTTTTGAGCTGCTCTCACCCCCGCGTGGAAGCTGGTTTGGAAAAGGCAACACTAGAAAAACCTAGACAAGCGACGCGGGCGATCAACTATCTCATAGAGTCGCTCATCGCGCTTGATGCTGCAACAGACGATGATTGGTGGTTAGAAACTGCCGTTCTCACATGCGCTGCCACATTTCCAATCGAAAAATTGAAGATTAAAATATCAGAAAATGCTCAGGCCCAAATTGATCATTGGCTTGAATGCCGACTGGCTACGGCTGACAGTACTTTTCGCGACGATCTAAAACTGGCCATCGCAGCTGGTTCCGAGAAATGCGCTGTCGCAGAACTGGCAAGATGGCTCGACAGCAGCCCGGTTGACAGACAGTGGTTTAATCTATCGTCCTGGAAAGAACCTAAGCGTTCACCCCAATGGTATGAATGGATTTCTTCCGCACCATATACTCATATCATATGCGCTACGTATATCGAACGTTTGATTGGGTTCAAGAATGGGTCTTTTCATGGAAATTTTCACGAGGTCGTTGCGAAGCTCTCTCCCAATCTGACACCGTCTTTTCAAGCTGGGATCATCGACATCATTCAGCACGGCTACAATACCAATGCAGAGACATTGATAGAAGGCGCTATTGTCGATCTTGATGCGTTTGAAACCGTTGTAGCGGAGGCCGCTGATTTCCAAGAAAGTCAACATAGTTCTCATGATCGAAAATTTTGGTTGGCTATCTACAACCATGACTATGACGAACAGGCAGAAGAGCACTATGCAGAAGGAGCCTGGGAAGATTGCCATACGGCTGGCGAAGTCACAAAAGCTTATGTCGTCGCATGCCGTCAGACAGGCAATTGGAAAAGATTGGCCGCGCACCCTCGCTTGAATAGCCTTCTTTGGGACTGGATCAATGAAGTCAGCCGCGCCGAGATGGTCTCTGAAAGTGAATTGGTAGCCCTAGCTGCAGCATCATGTGACGCCCCTCAAGAAGGCCGTTTTTGGAAAGCAATCGAGAAACATTTTAGCTTGAAGCTTTTAAGTCATTTAGATGAGCGCTTGTCCTCAGGCAGTGAGGATCGAGATGTCCGCACGAATGCTGCTGCTGTGGCCATTAAGCACGCACCTGATCTTCTAAATAAACTACTTTCAGCTGACTCAAACCTCAAACAAGTGCGCATGCTCGAACTCATCTTGGATATTCAGCGCAATCTGGAAAATAATGAGGGAGCAAAAAGGCAACCACAGGCGAAACTCGTAAAGCTCTTGTGTAACCTTGACGAACAGACCTCAGAGATCGCTAAACATCTGTTGAATCTTACAGGCGCACCACCGACTTCAGAGGTGCTTGATAGTCTTCGGTCTTTCCCGCTAACGGTGTGCCCAGAACTTACCTTCGCCATTGCCACCACACTCGCCAACTTTGGTGAAAATATTTCCGCCCATCTCTATCATCTGATGTCGGTAGAGTTTGATGTTACAGAAGAAAACATTTCTTTGGCAGAAAAGGCTATGGAACTGGCCGCACAAAATGGCACTCCGGATCTCTTTGAATTTGGTCTAAAACACGACTTTGCCCGATGCCGCATTGCGGCAATGAATGCTTTAGCTGCGAATTCTGTGGCACCATTGTCAAAGACGCTTCTTGATATGCGAAATGATAGCAGCAGCACAGTTCGGAAGCACCTATTAGATTTATTGGAAGCGAAACCACATCTAGCACATACAGGTGCTTTGATAGACCTGACATCCGACACTTGGACTCCCGATCACCGCTACCACGAACACACGGTTGACTATCCAATTGCTGAAAAAGCGGCCAGAATTCTTCTTGATCAGTCACACCTTCCGGACGGTGCCTATGCACGGATTGTGAGTTCACTGAAGAAAACAGAAAATAGCAGCGTTAAGCTCCTATTGCTTCGAGCAATGGTGCGGTTTGGATCTCCCTCGCGACAAAAAAAAATGATCGAAATCGCGACCAATGATGGAGCCCCTCCGCACCCTTTTCTGGCTGCTCAAGCTTTGGTCGTAGAACAAGAATATGTTGAACTCAGCCTGCTTGACAGCATCTCTGATCAGGTGATCGCTACCGTTCGCCCAAGATTGGCATGCTGGCTTGCTCTTCTTATTGCCAATCACCCAGATGATGAGCGGATCATGACGCTCGCCAAGAGCTTGGCTGCAAACAAAGACCGGCGCGTTGTACTTGCTTTGTTATGCATCGTAGTCGCGGAATATCAGGAGCGAAACTTAGCAGAGCCTATTGGCGACCTGCTCTCCCAACAAATTAGAGAGGTGCTTTTTGAAGTCTTGCGGTCACGCGACGCTTCAGACCTCGGAGCCCTAGATAATTTAGGGGATGTTCGTACAGTGGAAGCGGTCAAGGATTTAGTGAGGGCATTCCTGGAGTGAAATCTCTCAGCCAGTATTATTCCTGCATAGGCTGCCAGCCAAACTTATCTCTCTCGAAGATACCATATTATATTTTCATTGGGCGCTATCGTTGACACCTCAAGCGTGCTCATCGCAACGTCCCAATTTTCAAGCGAATTCTTTCTGGCGACCTTTGATACTGCACTGTGCCGCTGAACTGGTCCCTCAGGCCCAAACATGATGTGGTTTAGCATTCGCTCTCCCAGAGCACAGGCGGCTAAGAGTGCTGGATAGTAGTACCCATGATAAAATGCGTACCACGCCTGATGGTACAACTGGTTGTGATACGAAACGATTGAAAATGGTGATGATCCGCAATCGCCGTATTTTTTGGGTTGATGTCGAAGTTATGATCTCCGAGTTCTTGGAGAAGCCTCTTTTCAAGGTTCTCTTTATTGCCCAGCCAAAAGGTTTTCACATTGTCTTCCCATGAATCTTGTATCTCAATACGGAGCATCTCAGCGTGCGTATCAAGATAAAAAGGGTTGACCAATTACTGCTTCATCTTCTCAGTTCTTAACTGTTCTGTCAGGCATATGCGAAGCGTCAATACGGCGATGAATTAAAGAGACCAAAGATAAAAGGTCCTTTGCGTCATCTTCGCTCATGTTCCAATTCTTGCGCGCTTCATGTGCGGTTGGATTTCGAAACATTCCGAATGTGCCTTTGACAAGATTGGCAAACCCCTTTTGTTCTGACTTTTGGCTTTCTGTTTGAAGAGGGTTGATCGCAATCATCGGAGGGCTGCCGCACAACGCTCGGTCTACGAGTCCCCCTCCGTCGTCTTGTAAACCAGTTCTCGCGCGAAGCTTGTCACCGATACTCTTTGTCGCCTCCAGCACCGCGTGAAAGTAATTGTCTGCGAGAAGCTCCTCCTTGCAGAATACCAACACATCTGGGTGAACTCCGCGATCCTTCAGATCAGCTCGTAAATCGTTTGCACGACGCCTGGCATCTGAAATTGTGCTTACAGTCTTCGCCGTAACTAACTTCCCTCGATCATCCACAGCCATCCCGGAAAAGAGCAAAACCCCATTAAGGTTTGTACGAAGGATCTCAAAACGATCTGGCGCTTTCATATATTTAACTGGCGCCATAGCCCTTCGAATGAACTCAAGTACGTTAGTACGATTTTGCTTGCGGTTCTGCACCTCAGCAAACGCATTATATATCCGCTTCCACTTCGTGCCGGGGCCAGGATCAGCCATGTGGCATTCCACGATCAGTCGATCAATCTCGCTGTTCGTTAAGCCATCGTCTGTATCCCCAAGAGCCTGCGCTATCGCTTCGAGTTGAGCTTGGGGGAGAGTTTTTCCAACATTTTCTTGTGCTTGAGTCATAAACACATTTATATCCGAAACGGAACAATCAGGGAGCGGAAAAGTGCGTGGCCATTTTTGGGGGCGATGTACATCCGAAATCGGACCGGGCTGTCGTAAACCGAGCCAGCTTGGTGGCTGTCTCGGCCAGTCGGCTTCGATCCCTTGCGCAATAGACTTAGGGCAGCCTGCCCTCAGCGCACTTCGTAAAAAATAGAGCGGTCTCCCGAGGCTCGCGCCATGCCCTGCGCCCGCCGCCGATTTTTCCCTCCGTTTGCACACCCCGCTTTCGCCAAGGGGCAGGTTCGCATGTGCAACCCATACCTGACGGAGGTTTTAAGATGAAAAGCGAAGGAGAGATCAGAATCTATGTGGCGTGTCTTGCCGCCTACAATAACGGCTATCTGCATGGCCAGTGGATTGATGCATCCCTAGGAGAAGAAACAATCTGGGAAGGGATCAGAGAGGTGCTCAAAACCTCGCCTATCCCTGACGCGGAAGAGTGGGCAATTCATGATCATGAAGGCTTTGAGGGGCTTGATATCTCGGAATATGAGGGGATCGAAAGCGTCTGCGAAAAAGCAGCCTTTATTGAAGAGCATTGGCGCTTAGGCGCTGAACTTGCCGCGCATTATGGCGGTGATCTGGAAGAGGCCAAAACTGCGCTCAATGACCACTATGCGGGGCAGTATTCGTCTCTCGCTGAGTTTGCAGAAGAGCTGACCGAGCAGACCACGCAGGTTCCAGACTCCCTGCAGTACTATATCGATTACGAGCGCATGGGGCGTGATCTGGAAATCAGCGATGTGCTGGTCATCCGTCTCGGTTATGACGAGCTGCATGTATTCTGGTTTCACTGAAGTGTGGGACCAGACATATCTCTACGCAGAGAATGCGAGCGCGTCATATCCGGCTCGCGTTCCAGTTCGCGCAGCTTGTTCAGCCGTGCTCGGATTTGAAACTCCAGCTCTCGTCGCTCTTTGCGCTGACGCGCGCCAAGGATTTCGCGCTCCCTTCGGTCGCGCGCCTGGCATTCTGCCAGATGGAGGGCATTCTCTTTGCTGAGTTTGGCTCGCTTGCCGCTCACAAACTCCCAGATCATTCCCAATCCTTTTGCAAAGCGAGAAGATCGCTGACGTGCCTCTTCGGTCGCACGTGAGGTTTGTTGGCTTGAGAGGGTGCGTCTAGCGGCACGATGTTGCGCGACCATTTCCTTACGTGCCGCGAGCATCGGCTTAATTCGGGATTTCAGGACTTGGGCGCGTTCTCGCAGTGCGCGCTGCTTTTCTGCTTCGCCCTCGGATATCAGAACAGCGCGCACCGTATCGATATCTGAAAGCTCTTCAGGATCACCTAGCCGCGCTTTCAATTCCCGGGTTTTCACACCGCACCAGCGCGATAACGAATAGACTTTGTCACTCGTATCAATGGCGACAAATCCCCGGCGATCACCTCTGGCAAGTCCAAAGCCCTGTTCACGCAGTGCAGCGCGAAAGCTCGTCAGATCGTCAGAAATCTCCCAACAGTTTTGAAAGAGCTGTTTGAGGGCTTCAGGATCACGTTTGGCGCGTTTTGATTGCTGGGCTTCAGCAAGCTCGTAGTTCACGTCTCGCGCTTTACCATGGGCTTCAAGCCCGCTTGGAAGGTTCCAGCCATGCTCCAGATAAAGATCGTGCGCGATATCCATGAGTTTTCGCTTAAAGTGTGGGAGCTGTTTCGCCGTCATGGTTTCGGCATTAATTCTCGACCACACGACATGGGCATGTAACCGGCCATTTTTGTCGTGCAGAACCAAAGCGCGTGGCTGACCGCCAAGGCCAAGCTTGTCTTCGACCTGCTGCGCAGCATTCTCGAAATCCTTCAGGGTGGCATTCGCATCCTCTGGCGGATTGAGGCTCAGCGAGAAGAGATATTTGCTTGTGCGCTTTGTGCCACGGCAAAGCGCTTCGGCTTCTTTGAACGCACCGGCCAGGTCATCCGAGATAAAGCCGCGCAGCTCAACCAGCTCGACATGCTCATTGTCTTCGACATTGAGAAGATGACGCGCAAGGTTTTGCCCATAGGCGCGCTCTGAGGCTTTGAGGATCATGAGCGTATCTCAGCGGCTGAGTGCTTTGATCAGCTCGGTGCGCATGGTGATGATCGCAACCAGCGCCGTATTCAGTTGCGCCTTTGTCTCGGCATCAACGATCAACGCCCCAATCTCTGCGGATCGAGCTAGTGTTCTAAGGCTTGGGCCGATCTCGGTCTCCCCCATCCGTGCCAACAGACGCGCAAGCGATTCTCTGCAGGGCGCATTGCGCTTCGATTTATCCCCAAGGATTTTAGAGCGCACATAGGCATTGATTGACTGATCACCGGCCAGCTTTTCGAGCTGCTTTTTCTCATCCTCTGTCACACGGATAGACAAGGGTGAGAGCCGCTTGCGGCGAAGTTTCGGTTTCGGATTTGCTGCGGTCTCGAAGTTGTTTTGAAGCTTTCCCGTCATGGTTCCAGCTCCAGAGCGGGTGAATTCAGGTCTTCAAGAATGCGGTTCCAATCTGCTAATTCTGCAAACAGTTGGTTCGAGTTTGGTAACTCGGGCCGCACCATTCTTTCCAATTTTGCTACGCAAAAACATTCGTGCCGGTGGCACGAATTTAGGAAAGAATCGTGTCTCTTCGTTTTGATCGCCCGCACTGGCTGCGCCAGCGCGATGGATCGCGCTCAAGGCTGCAGCCATTAACCTGGCACCCGTCCAGTGGATCGATTTCAGGGAAAATCGTCTTTGATGCGCCTCGCGCCGCGCAGCGGCTCCGGCAGGCGGGCAAAGCCCGACGGCAGGTCTGCCGCGGTATGATTTGTGCTCCAATCCAGTGGCACGAATTTAGGAAAGAATCGTATCTCTTCGTTTTGATCGCCCGCTTGGCTGCGCCAGGGCGATGGATCGCGCTCAAGGCTGCCGCTACGATGCTCGTACCCGTCCGCCGCGACGATTTCAAATAAAGACAGTATAAATTACTGATACACGGCGTATGTCTTCGCACGTGTCGATCTATACCGGTAGATTATGTCGTTTAGTTCATAACTAATATTCCGGTTTTGATTGCATCCCTCCCGAATTGATGGGTAAGCTATACCCAAACACGCTGCATGACCGGAAAACCGGCACCCCAACTCAGCAGCGTCGGGAGGAAAAATATGAGTGTGACGTCAGCTCAGGGTGACAGCCCTGGCGTGATGGAAGGCTTCGGCACGCGCACACAGCGTACTTATGTGCTGAACGCTCTTCTTCTTATCTACATCATGAACTTTATCGACCGCGGGCTTTTGTCCGTCGTTGCGCCTGTCATGAAACCAGAGCTTGGCATTTCCGATACCGCATTCGGCTTGCTTACCGGTTTCGGTTTCGCGCTGTTCTATACGATTGTTGGTATCCCGCTGGCGCAGATTTCGGAGCGCCGTAACCGCGTTGCGATTATCGCGATCTGTCTTGCGCTCTGGTCTCTGATGACGGCGCTGTGTGGTCTTTCGCGCGAGGTCACGATTGGCGGATTGGTGATCGGCGGCTTCTGGAGCCTTCTCTTGTTCCGCGTTGGTGTGGGCGTTGGTGAGGCCGGATGTACGCCGCCAGCAAATTCACTGATTTCTGATTACTACCCACCGCGCAAACGATCCGCCGCGCTTGGCTATTACGCCATGGGCGTAACGCTGGGTACGATGCTGGCAAACCTGATTGGCGGCCCGATCACTGATGCGTTCGGTTGGCGGGTCGCTTTCTTTGCGCTTGGTTTGCCGGGCGTTGCGTTTGCGATTGTCTTCTTCCTGACGGTCAAAGAGCCGCCGCGTGGCTACTCTGACCCGGGCGGAGCCTCTGCGCCACGTGAGCGGGTCCCGTTCGCGGCAGGACTAAAAGAGCTCACCACCAAATCATCCTTCTGGTTCATGACGGCATCCTGCACGCTCGCCGCTTTCTGCGGTTATGGCGTCTCTTCTTTCCAATCTCTCTACCTCGTACGGTCCTTTGACCTGACAGCCGGTCAGGCGGCGGTTTGGATCAACGTCCCGGTCGCGCTGGCCGCGGCTGTAGGCACGTTCGCGACAGGCTGGGTTGTGAGCAAGATCGCCAAAAAGCGCACGACCGCTATTGCATGGCTTCCGGGCCTTGGCCTTGTTCTCTGTGTGCCGTTTTACATTCTGGCGTTCATGACGAACACGCTTTGGCTCTGTGCAGTTGGTCTCGCGCTTGGTGCGTTCATTAAATACGGCTATCTGGCCGCTCAGTACACAATCGCGCAGGGCGTCGTACGCAACACAATGCGTGCCGTATCAACAGCTATCATGCTGTTTGTGGTGAACCTGCTCGGCTATGGCCTTGGCCCGCTCTTCATTGGCGCGCTGAGCGATATCTTCTTCAACATGCAGCTTGCAGCTGCGAATGTCGGCGATGTAACCCGTGCATCCTGTACGGTGCTTGAAGCGGGCGACACATCGGCGCTCGCGGAAGCTTGCGCAATGGCAAACCCCGTCAGCCTGCAATACTCCATGCTGGTGACGGTTTCGCTCTATGTGCTGTCTGGTGTGCTTCTCATCATGGCGGCTAAGCCTTTGAAGAAAGAGCTTCAGGCAAACTAATCTGACGCAACGCCCTGCCAGAAATGGCAGGGCATTGTTTTTCTACTATATTGATTGCCTTGCCTGCGCCTGCATCCTAAACGTGTTAATAGGGATGAGAGGGAGGTCCGGATGACAATCACTAAAATTAGCAGTCTGATCATGGGCGCTGCGGCGCTCGTCTTGACGAGCTGTAGTACAACACCTGCGACCGAAACCTCGAACGGAACGGCCATAGAGCTGACAGAAGTGCAGGTGAACGGCGTCGAGCTGCGTGTTGCTGAAGCCGGACCCGATGACGGCCCTCTCATAGTATTTGTGCACGGCTGGCCGGAGCTCTGGTATTCTTGGCGCTATCAGATCCCGGCGCTTGTTGAGGCCGGATATCACGTCATCGCGCCGGACATGCGTGGCTATGGCGGTAGCGATGCCCCTGCCGATGTGGAAGCCTATCGCATTCAAACGCTCGCGAATGATATTGCAGGCTTGGTAGACCATTACGGTTACGAGCAGGCGACCATTGTTGGCCATGACTGGGGCGCGGTCGTGAGCTGGTATTCCGTGCTGTTTCATCCGGAAAAGTTTGATGCACTGGTCGCGATGAGCGTGCCTTACAGCCCACGCGGAGACGTATCTCCGATTGACCGTATGCGTGCGGGCTTTGGTGAGAACTTCTATTACATCCTTTATTTTCAAGAACCGGGCGTAGCAGAAGCCGAGTTTGATGCTGATCCACGAGGTATTCTTCAACGCCTTTACGCATCGCCTGAAACACCGCGCACACCGCCTGAAATTCAGGATCCGCACCGGTCTGCTGGCGGTTGGACGCAGCGCCTTGGCCAGCCGACGGAGTTTCCTGACTGGCTGAGCGAAAGCGATCTTCAATACTATGTCGACAACTTCACAGAGTCCGGTTTTCGCGGCGGCATCAACTATTACCGAAACTTCCATCGTAACTGGGAAACGACCGGCGAGCTGGACGGCGCACAGATAGATATTCCGGTGGTGTTCATTGCAGGGGAGCAGGATGTTGTTATTGGCGGCGCGAACGCAGAACAGTTGCGAGCGGGGCTGGAGCGAACCGTGCGTGATCTGCGCGATGTGCATCTTATCGAAGGCGCAGGCCACTGGGTGCAACAGGAGGAGGCCGATCAGGTCAATGCGCTGATCCTCGACTTCCTCTCGGAGGTTCATGACTGATCTGGAGCGGAAGGCTCTGCGCGTGTGACTGAAATCATAGCTTTAGGGCCACACGCGCACTTCCGTGATTGATAGACATTGATTATTTCCGCGCACTCTGAAACTAACTCAATGAGCTGAAACACGTTCTGCGGAGGGCGCCATGGAAATGGACGAAGAGCGAGAGCTTCCCGCTGAACAGGAGCTCAGCGAAGATGAGATTGAGGCCGCTCGCGTTGCTGAATTAGAGGCAGCGATCGAGACAGGCCGTCAGGCTGAAGTCCTTGAAGTTCTTGAGCAATATCACCCGGCTGATGCGGCGGACGTTATTGAGGTTCTGCCGCGCAGCCTGATCGGTGCTGCGACCGATATTCTGGCGGAAAGTTTCCCGACCGAAGTGCTTCTCGAGATGCGCGATGAATATCGCGAACTCGTTGTCGAGCGCCTGCCTGATGCAATGCTTCAGGAAGCGCTCAATACACTTGATACCGACGATGCGGCCATGCTGCTCGACGACCTCGAGGATGATCGCCAGAGCGACATTCTACAGAAACTGGAAAGCAGTGACCGTGAAGAACTCGAGCGGGCGATGTCGTTCGATGAGGAGTCTGCTGGTCGCCTCATGCAGCGCGACTTTCTGGCAGCGCCAGAATTCTGGAATGTCGGTCAGACGGTGGATCACGCCCGTAGCAACGCTGAAGAGCTGCCGGACGTCTTCTTCGAGATTTACGTAATTGATCCGACCTTCCGCGTGCTGGGCTGTGTTCCGTTGCATAAGATTATGCGTACGCCGCGTAATGTGCCGCTCGGCGAGATCATGGAAGAAAACAAGGTCGAAATCCCGGAGGATATGGACCAGGAAGAAGTCGCGTATCTCTTCCAGAAATACGATTTGACGTCCGCGCCGGTAATCGATGAGTCAGGCCGGCTGACGGGTATGGTCACGATTGATGACGTCGTAGATGTTATTCAGGAAGAAAACCGCGAAGACCTCCTCGCGCTCTCTAACGTATCATCTGCCGACGCGCTGGATACGGTCTTGTCGACCTTCCGTTCCCGTGCGCCATGGCTGGCCATGAATGTGCTGACGGCTTTCGTTGCGTCGATGGTGATTTCTTTGTTCGACAAGACGATTGAAACGATTGTTTCACTTGCTGTGCTCATGCCTGTTGTGGTGGCTCTGGGAGGCAATGCGGGCTCGCAGACGCTTGCCGTTTCTGTGCGCGCTCTTGCTGAACGGGAATTGTCGGGCAACACGACACGCCGCGCGATTATTCGTGAGGCGCTTACCGCGCTCATAAACGGTGTTGTGTTTTCTGCCGCGGTCGCTGCGATCGCTTATTTCTGGTTCAGGGACCCTGTTTTATCAGGGGTTATTGCCGTGGCGATGCTCGCAACTTTCCTGTGGGCGGGCCTGTCCGGAATTATCATTCCTCTGACGTTGAAACGACTGGGCGCAGACCCTGCCGTTGCGTCTTCTGTCTTTCTCTTAACCACGGTCGATATTATCGGCTTTTTGAGCTTTCTGGGGCTTGCCACGGTCTTCCTTCTGCCCTGATTATCCAGATAGGTTCTGAAATTGCATGAGAAGCGCTCAAAGCGCCACACTGTGCCAGAAAGAGGCAATTCATGGGTCAGACAAATCGAATATCCCAGGCAGGACTTGATCTTATCAAGAACTTCGAAGGGTTGAGACGACGGTCGAGCAAGCTCCCGACGGGCGGCTGGATCGTGGGTTATGGACATACGCGATCCGCGCGTGAGGGCATTGAGGTTTCAGAGCGTGAGGCGGAGTATCTTCTGCGTTACGATCTGCAGGAAACGGAACGCCTTGTCTGTGACGTCGTGCGAGCTCCTCTGCACCAGAACGAGTTTGATGCCCTGGTTTCGCTCGCCTGGAACATTGGTGAAGAAGCCTTCCGTCACAGCGATGTTCTGAAATACGTGAATTCCGGCGAGATGCTTGCGGCAGCTGAGAGCTTTGCTGCATGGCGTAAAGCACGCATTGATGGCCATCTGATTGTTCTGGATGCGCTGGTACGTCGACGTGCTGCTGAGAAAAACCTTTTCCTTAGCCACCCTGCTGGTGCTCCGGCGGCTCCGAGCCTCGTGGTTCGCCCGGTTCTCGACTCTGCTGCGTCTGTGCTGGCGCTGTCTAACGGCGCGCTGTCCCTCGAGAACAAGCGCACGGAAGAAGCTAAAGCGACTGCACTTCTGCCGGCTGCTGCGCCTGAACTGAATGCGGCGAACAGCAATGGTGAAACCGGAGCGGAAGCAGAGACTGAAGCGGAAGAAGAAGCCGTTGCCGAAACTGCTGTAGAGCCGTCTCAGGATGAGACAGAGGCTGAAGCGGCCGAACCTCAGACGATTGAGGAAACGACAGAAGAAATCGGAAATCGTGTTCGCGCTGAAGCATCTATCTGGGATGCGAGCGACGTCGTTGGTGATGAAGAACTCGCCGACTATGACGAGATCGAAGACGATGTCGAGGATGATGGCATTGACGATACGCTTCTGGCGGCGGCAATCGCTGCGTCAAACCTCTCCCGTCGTGACGACGAAGCAGAAGACGAAGTTGAAGAGACTGAATCTGTAGAAGAGACTGCAGAGACGGTCGCGTTCGAAAATCTGTCTGACGACGAAACAACTGCCGAGCCTGTTATGCTTCCAGATCTGGAAGCCGCTGATGAAACCGAAGCCACAGCATCTGATGATGCGCAGGAAGATGATGCGACGTTGGAGGACAACGTCGCGCGTCCTAGCTTTCTGGACGATGCAGAAGCAGAGTTGGAAGCAGAAACTGCCGCTGAAGGTTCGGAGGAAAGCGAGACAGATGCCGAGCCGGTTGAGAATGAAATCAACTTCCTCGCGTCCGAACCGGAATCCGAGACTGAGGCGAGCGCTGAAGAAGTAGAGCTTAGCGATCTCGATGAAGCTGAAGCGGATGAAGATGAAGGCGACGCGCCGGTTATCGAAGCGCTTAGCAACGAGGACGAGGTAGAAGACACGGCTGAAGCGGAACCGGTTGCGGTTGAAGAAGCCGAGATCGAAACCGTTGCCGACGTCGAGGAAACGAAACTGGTCGAGGCCGAGGTCGTGGAAACCGAAGAGGTTTCCGAGGCGCTGGAAGAAGTCGCTGATCTGGATGAAGAGCCTGCGACACTTCTTGAAGTCTCAGAGCCTGTAGAAGACGCCGTGGTTGAGGTTGCTGAGACGGAAGTCGAAGCTGCTGAAGAGGCAACCGGCGAAATCTGGCAGGAAGGCGAAACGATCGTCGCCGAAACGACTGAAGAGGCGACGGAAACCGTCGAAGAGCTGGATTACACCTCTGAAGAGGACGATGACCGCCGCGTGACGATTGTTGATCCGCTCGTATCTGATCACTATCCGGGCGAAGACAACGGCGTTGATGCTGACGAGGTCCATGCGCAAATCTCGGGCAGCCGTAAGACTGCCGGTGACTTCTGGTTCGGCGTGTTCCCGTTCATCCTGCTCGCACTTCTGGGCGCTGCAATGTGTGTATTTGGGGTCATGGATTGGGGCGGTCTGATCGGTTCTGATGAACCAGTCGCTGACAACCAGCTTTATGCGGGTCCGTTCCTGACGCTGATCGGTGGTTTTGGCCTGATCTTCGGTATCTACTTCATGATCCGCAAGCTTTCCGGCGTTGAAGACTAATCAAAACCGAAATGACAATGTTGAAGAAGCCGGGCCTCGTGTCCGGCTTTTTTATTTGCCGATGGCGTGGCGCTGAACTGGAATAACAAACTCGGCTTTCAGCCCGCCCATTCCGGAATGGGTGAGATAAATATCGCCGCCATGGCTACGGGCGACATCGCGTGCGATGGCGAGGCCCAGACCGACGCCTTTGATATTCTGGTTGCGTGCCGCATCGAGGCGGACAAATGGCTTAAAGGCATCCTCCAGCCTGTCTTCAGGGATGCCTGGTCCGTTATCTTCGACCGTTACGCGCGCCATATTCTTATCCTGATGCACCGTGATCATCATGGCAGAGCCATAGTCAGCAGCATTATTGATCAGGTTTGAAAGCGCGCGTTTCACCGCCAGAGGCCGGATGCGGACAATGACGCCGGGCAGGGCGGTGATGGAAAGCTGCGCTCTGTCTCCCATCACGCTTGCCGCATCGTGTGTGATGGTGGAGAGGTCGCAGTCCTCATAGGCTTCGCCTTCTTCACCGCGTGCGAAGGCCAGATATTCATCGAGCATGGCTGCCATTTCATCCAGATCTTTGCGGGCGGCTTTCAAGTCGTCGGAAGGTGGCAGCAAAGCAAGCTGCAATTTGAGGCGCGTTAGCGGTGTGCGCAGATCGTGGCTGACGCCTGCGAGCATGGCTGTGCGTTGTTCGGCGTGGGCCACGATCCTGTCGCGCATCTGGCGGATGGCGAGAGAGGCCTGACGGACTTCGGTCGCGCCCGACGGTTTCAGGTCTGCCATATCTTCGCCGCGTCCCCAGGCTTCGGCGGCCGTTGCAAGCTGCAGAACGGATTTTACCTGATTGCGCAGGAAGCCGATGGTGATGATGACCAGCAGAACAGAGAAAATGGCTACCCAGGCGATGAAGTTGTGCCCGGTCGTTGCAAAGGCACGCTTCTGGTCCACGAAGAAGCGGAGCATCTGATCGCCTGCTGCAGCTGGCTGGACCAGAATTTCGATTTGTGAGGCCGAATAGGCTGTGTCGAACCAGAAGGGCGTTTCTCCCAGACTGATGTCGAGTTCGTGGCGAATTATTTCATCGCGGCTTTCACGCCAGAAGGCGCCTTCAATTGGATCTGGCAGCGGCGCGCGTGGAATGAACTCGACCTCGAGGCGCAGTGCATCTTCGGCGGTTCTGATCCGCTCTGGTACGGGGCGCGTGTCCGTGTCTGCGACGAGCAGCCTTGTTACTTCAGCGACTTCGCCGGCTACCGACTGAGACATTTTCCGGCTGACCTGCTGAATATGCGAGTCATAGAACAGCCATGTCATCACGATCAGCAGCAATACGAGCGGCAATAGCACCAGAAGCAGGCTGCGCGCGTAGAACCCTCGCGGAGTGAAATCTCTCAATCGAAGCATGGATCAGGCATCCGGCATCAGGCGGTAGCCGATGCTGCGCACCGTCTGGATATGGATCGGCTCCTTCGGGTCCGGCTCGATCTTGCGGCGGAGGCGCGTGATCTGAACATCAACAGAGCGGTCCGCGCCAGCGCTGGTGCCATTGGCCAGCGTCTCCCGGCTGACAGGCTCACCGGCATTCTCGGCCAGAATCTTCAGGAGCTGTGTTTCGCCATCCGTCAGGCGGACCAGCTTGTCACCGTCTTTCAGCTCTTCCCGCGCCAGATTGAAGATCAGGCCCGACATTTCGATTTCCTCGACAGGCTCTTCAACAACAACGCGGCGGAGCACGGCGGCAATGCGCAATGCCAGTTCTTCCGGTTCGAACGGCTTGGTAAGGTAGTCGTCAGCGCCAAGCTTCAAGCCTTCAATGCGATCTGTCGTTTCACCGCGCGCCGTCAGCATGATTACGGGCGTGGTTTTGTCCGTCTGGCGCAAATGTTCAAGCAGCTCGAACCCGTCTACTTGTGGCATCATTACGTCCAGAACAATGAGGTCAAAGAGCAGTTGTTCCAGAAGCTTTTTTGCCGTCACGCCGCCATTTGCAGCCGTGACGTGGTAGCCGAGATTGCTGAGGAAGCGGCGGGTGAGATCACGGATACGGTCATCATCATCAACAACAAGAATATGACTGGGCGCACGGTTCATGATTTCGGCTGCTCCTCATGAATGCTTATGATGGTTTGTAGAAGTTCGATGGCGCCGGTTACGGACGGTTCGCCAGACTGGCGGTAAACCTGCGTCATATCTTTGCGGATTGCGGCGAGTGCGTGGTCGATTAGCCCCATGCCCTGACGCGTAAGACGTAGTGCACGGCGACGGGCATCGCCTTCAGCTTTCGGGCGGTCAATCAGCCCTTGTTTTTCCAGCCCCGCCAGAATGCGCGCAATGGTGGGCGTCGTGCCACCAACGCGGTCCCGCAGGCTGGAGACATCAATGCCCGGTTCAAGGCAGATTTCGGTGAGTACAGCTACTTCCGTCGCGGATAATCCGGCATCGGAAATCGAGCGGCGTAGCTGGACTTCGATCTTGCGCGCAGCAGCCAGAAGCGTGAGCGTACCTCTGTCCAGATTTTCCTCTGTCAGGAAAAGTCTGCCATCGAGACGCTCTGCTCGCGGCTTATTGGGGAAAGAATTGACGCTCATTGGGCTATTTTGACACGATTTTATCGGTTTCTGCCAGTGCGATTTCCATTGCCAAGCAGGCTATAGAAGTTATTCAGTAGATCAGATACTCATACTGAGATGAACTCAGACGCATAAAGAAGGAAAAAGGCTTTGGCCCCCTACGACGATCGCGACGGCTATATCTGGATGGATGGGGAATTCGTGCCGTGGCGGGATACGAAAGTACACCTGCTGACGCACGCCCTGCATTACGCATCTTCCGTTTTCGAAGGCGAGCGCGCTTACAATGGTGTGATTTTCAAATCTCGTCAGCACTCTGAACGCCTGCATAATTCTGCGAAGATTATGGGCTTCGACATCCCGTACACGGTCGACCAGATCGAAGATGCGAAAAAAGAAGCTCTGGCGCGTTCAGGCCTTGAAAGCGCTTATATCCGTGCGATTGCATGGCGAGGTTCTGAAATGATGGGCGTGTCTGCACAGCAGAACACAATCCACCTCGCAATTGCTGTCTGGCACTGGGGTGACTATTTCGCAGACAAGATGAAAGGCATCCGCCTGACTCACGCACAATGGCGTCGTCCGGCTCCGGACACTGCGCCATGTCACGCGAAAGCAGCCGGCCTCTACATGATCTGTACGCTCTCCAAACATGCTGCGGAGAAAGACGGATATGCTGATGCGCTGATGCTGGATTACCGTGGTCAGGTCGCGGAAGCGACAGGCGCAAACATCTTCTTCGTTCGTGATGGTGCGATTCACACGCCAACACCTGATTGCTTCCTGAACGGTCTGACCCGTCAGACGGTTATCGGTCTCGCCAAAGAGCGTCAGATTGAAGTTATTGAACGCGCGATCATGCCGGACGAACTGTCGACATTCTCGGAATGCTTCATCACTGGCTCGGCGGCCGAAGTGACGCCTGTGTCCGAGATTGGCGAGCATATCTACAAGCCGTCAGACATTTCCCAGTACATGGTGGATGACTATTCCAACCTGGTTCGGGGCGTGAAGGTCTGATCCGAGGCAGAATTTACAAAAAGAAAGGCGAGCCGCGCGGCTCGCCTTTTTCTTTGTGGAAGTCGGGTGGTCTTCCCTATCCAGGCCGGATCCTCGTGAAATCAGGCATTATATGTTCTTCAGAAAAAGTTGGCGGCCGGTGACCCGGCCGCCAGTGATCGGAGCGTATCCCGTCTCCTGAATGAACGAAAACACGTTTACCTTTTAAAAGTTAATAGGGTGCCAATAAAACGTGTCGAAATCGTGCTTTGTTAAGTTGTACATACTGCTAATGCGACTGCTTCTCATAATTTTTTCATTAAAAACAGAGTAGTGCAGTCGAAACGGATTCCTGACTTTGTAAGTATGTTTTTTCTGGAAACTTGCAGAAAAGGGTGCGACGGATAACCGCAAAAAATTTAAGGCTGAAACCTTGTGTGGTAAAAATAGCACGCCATGTTTCTTGAGACGATTGTCGCATCCTGCGGCATAGAATTTCAAAGAGTAGAGCCATGAACCCAGAAACCTATACAGAACGCGCCCGCGCGATCATTCAGGCTGCTCAATCCTCCGCGCTTGCGGCGCGCCATCAGCAATTCACGCCGGAGCATCTGCTCAAGGCGATGCTGGAGGATAAAGATCAGCTTGCAGCTAACCTGATTACGGCCGCCGGTGGACGCGCCGATCTTGTTCGTTCAGCTGTTGATGAAGCCCTGACCAAACTGCCGGCCGTTTCCGGTGGTAACGGCCAGATCTATCTCGCCAGCGAGACCGCGCAGGTTTATCAGACAGCTGATAAGGATGCGAAAGCCGCAGGGGACAGCTTTGTCACTGTGGAACGCATGCTGATCGCCATTGCCAGGACACAGTGTAAGGCGGCTGACGCGCTGCGGTCTTCCGGTGCAACGCCAGAAGGTCTTCAGCAAGCTGTCGACAAGCTGCGTCAGGGCCGTACGGCAGACAGTGAAAACGCCGAAGAAGGCTATGAGGCGCTTAAGAAATACGCGCGCGATCTCACCGAAGATGCCCGTTCCGGCAAGCTTGATCCGGTCATTGGCCGTGATGAAGAAATTCGCCGCACGGTGCAGGTCCTTTCCCGCCGTACCAAGAACAATCCGGTGCTCATCGGTGAGCCAGGCGTTGGTAAAACCGCGATTGCCGAAGGCCTCGCTCTTCGCATTATCAATGGCGATGTGCCTGAAAGCCTGAAGGATAAACGCCTCCTCGCGCTTGATATGGGTGCGTTGATTGCCGGCGCGAAATTCCGTGGTGAGTTCGAAGAGCGTTTGAAGTCCGTTCTCAACGAGGTGCAGACGTCCGAAGGTGAAATCGTGCTCTTCATTGACGAGATGCACACGTTGGTCGGTGCGGGTAAATCCGACGGCGCGATGGATGCTTCCAACTTGTTGAAGCCTGCGCTTGCGCGTGGTGAACTTCATTGTGTGGGTGCAACTACGCTGGATGAGTATCGCAAATATGTTGAGAAAGACGCGGCGCTTGCCCGTCGCTTCCAGCCCGTCTTCGTTGATGAACCGACAGTGGAAGACACGATCTCTATCCTGCGCGGTTTGAAAGATCGCTATGAAGTGCACCATGGTGTGCGCATTTCTGACGGAGCGATTGTGGCGGCGGCGACGCTCTCCAATCGCTACATCACAGACCGCTTCCTGCCGGACAAAGCGATCGACCTGATGGATGAGGCTGCATCGCGCCTGCGTATGCAGGTCGACTCCAAACCGGAAGAGCTGGATGAAATCGACCGCCGCCTGATGCAGCTGAAGATCGAAGCCGAAGCGCTGAAGAAAGAGAAAGACGACGCGTCTAAAGACCGGCTCGAAAAGCTGGGTTCGGAAATCTCCGAACTTGAGACGAAGTCAGCTGAACTCACGACTGCGTGGCAGGCAGAGAAGCAGAAACTGGCCGGGTCTACCGAAGCCAAGAAGAAGCTCGACCAACTGCGCGCAGAACTTGCTGACGCTGAACGTCGCCAAGACTGGGGCCGCGCGAGCGCGCTGAAATACGGTGAAATTCCTCAGCTCGAACAGCTGGTGAAGGACGCCGAAGCGCGCGACGGCGACGCTGCGGGTTCTGAAGAAGGCCTGGTGTCTGAAGTCGTGAGATCTGAAAACATTGCGCAGGTCGTCTCCAAATGGACAGGCGTGCCTGTAGACAAGATGATGGAAGGCGAACGCGAAAAGCTGCTTCGTATGGAAGACGAACTTCGCAATCGCGTTGTTGGTCAGGAAGAGGCTCTGTCTGCCGTGTCTAACGCTGTGCGTCGGTCCCGTGCAGGCTTGCAGGACCCGAACCGTCCGATCGGTTCATTTCTGTTTGTCGGCCCGACGGGTGTTGGTAAAACCGAGCTCACAAAGGCGCTTGCTGGTTTCCTGTTTGATGACGAGCAGGCGGTGCTGCGTCTCGATATGTCGGAATACATGGAGAAGCATGCGGTCAGTCGTCTGATCGGCGCGCCTCCGGGCTATGTTGGTTATGATCAGGGCGGTGCGCTGACAGAAGCGGTTCGACGCCGGCCATATCAGGTGGTTCTGTTCGACGAGGTTGAGAAGGCCCATCCAGACCTGTTCAACGTGCTGCTACAGGTGCTTGATGATGGCCGCCTGACTGACGGTCAGGGCAAAACGGTCGACTTCAAGAACACGCTGATCATCATGACGTCTAACCTTGGTGCAGATGCTCTGGCGAATGACGACAGTGATGACGAAATCTCTGACGGTGCACGTGAATCCGTGTCTGCGGCGATCCGGTCTCACTTCCGTCCGGAGTTCCTGAACCGTATCGATGAGACCGTGTTCTTCAAACGCCTTGGTCGCAATGAGATCGACCGGATCGTGGACATTCAGGTCGACCGTTTGGCACGTCTGCTGGCAGATCGTCAGATCACGATTGATCTTGATCAGGCCGCTAAGACCTGGCTCGCGAACCGTGGCTATGACCCGATCTATGGCGCGCGTCCGCTCAAGCGGCTCATTCAACGCGAGCTGCAGGACCCGCTCGCCCGTCTGATCCTTGAAGGCAAGGTGAAGGATGGGGAGACTGTAAAAGTCTCTGCCGAGGCTGGAATGCTCGAACTCAACGGCATGCCGGGATCTATGGTGAAGGGCGAACGCGCAGTTAGCTAACGCCCATTGCCAAAGCCATTTCAGAAACGCCCTGTTCGAATGAGCAGGGCGTTTTTCTGTTCAGGGCGTTTCCACCGCTGACGTAATCTTCTCCAGCATACGTACAATCTCGTCCTGCTCTTCGGGCGTGAGTGCAGAGAGCATCGTATTCATGTTGGCGAGATCCTGCCGGATGATTGCAGAGAGCATGTCATTGCCGGCTTCGGTCAGGCGATGGGCTTTTGAGCGCTTGCTTGTCGGGTGCGGGATGCGCTCGACCAGCCCTTGCTTGACGAGCCTGTCCATAACAGCCTGCTGCGTCGTTGGGACGACCCCGAGAAACCGTGCGACATCTGCGGCGGATGTATCCGGATAATCGGCCAGATAGCGCAGGGTCTGAAAGTCCAACGGATTGTAACGCATGCGTCCTTCCGCTGACGGATACTGTTGTTCGTCGACGGTGAAAATACGCAGCAATGTATTCACACTCTGAAGCAGGCTCTGTGCGTTCCGGCTTTTCATCAATACTGCTCACAATTTTATGATTATACGAAGATCGTATAATTATTGTACGTTCTTCGTATTGTTAATCAGGCGGAGAGGGTAAGTCGATGAAAACTATGTACCGGATAATTGCGACAGGTATCTTGGCGGCCACTATGGCGGCGTGCAGCGCGAATATCGCGCCTCCCGACGTGCCACCGACATATACGGGCGAGGCGCCAGCCATACGGGATGGCCAGTATGCGGAATACGAAACGCGACGCGTCTTTAACGCGCCTCTGGTCCCACTTCGTGAATTCATCGAGAGCGAGCAGCGCATTGTCGGCGCGATGGAAGAGACCGATCAGATCCGCAAGCCGGTCGACGTCGTCGTGGTGCACGGAGTATGGCCGCAGGAGGGCTCTGTGCGTCGTCTTGAGTTTTCGGATGGCCATTTCGCGATGGAGCGTGTTCTGGAAAACGACTTTCCAACGCTCTTCCGCTATCAGGTCTGGAATTATACGAGCGCAGCGGGGCAGAATCTGGATTACGCGCTGGGCCAGCAGGCATGGCGCGAACTGCCAGATGGTCGTAGCGAACTAGTATGGACTTACAGGCTGAAACCTAACGCCTGGTACAAGCATCACTTTATCCAGCAGTTCGTATCAAACGATATGCGACCTCTCATGGACAACGCACTGGATACGGTTGTGGAGCAGGCGCGTGCTCATTTCGGAGGGGAGTAGTTTTACTCCCCCCTCAATGCGGCTTCGTATTCTTCACGGGAGAAGCGCGGCAGAGAGCACATCCAGGCACCATAGCGCCCGCTATTATTGTTCGCGAGGACGATAATGTCAGAATCGTCTGCATAGCTCACGCCGCACTGCGGATTACCTGGCATGCCTGTGTGAAGATAGATTTGGCTTGTTTGGTCGCCCTTGAGAACATTGGAGATCAAGATACGCGAAATCGCACCGCCACCTTGCGGATATGGCGGTTGGCGCGGCGGCGGATTTTCAGCATAAAAATCGTCGCGAAACTCTTCGAGACGCCGCGTGTCTTCGCCAGCTTCTACCGCTTCAACGTAAGCGGCCAGCGCGTTTGTAAAAACGCGTGAATATTCGAACATAGCCTCGCTCCCATCATCAACAGGCAGCTGCCAGACGTCTTCCACATGACCGAATGCAACGAAATCGAATTCATCTGCGTGTTCGGCGGCGCCTGGATAAGGCGGGCAGGTGCACGCCTCCGCTATGCTCGTGACCGAGAGTGCGGCAGCGCCCGCTATGATGAGCTTCAGGTGTTTCGACATAAAAAATCCCCCCATTCGAGAGAATGAGGGGACTACGACAATCGTCAGATGTCAAACGCGGGCGACAGTGTCGCCGCTGCGCCATCTGTTCAGCTTATGCGATCTCGACGAGTTCGAGCGCGAAAGTGAGGTCTTCGCCAGCCAGACGGTGGTTTGCGTCCAGGGTAACTTCTGTCTCTGTGATCTCTTTCACAGTTACAACCATGACCTGACCGTCAGGGCCTGAAGCCTGAAGCTGAAGACCGACTTCCAGAGGAATGTCTGACGGAATGTTGTCGCGCGGGATAACCTGAACTGCGCGAGGGTCTGGTTGGCCATAAGCCTGATCAGCAGGAATTGTGACTGTTTTCTTGTCGCCAACCGCCATGCCTGTGACAGCTGTGTCAAAGCCTGGAATGACCTGACCGGATCCGACTGTGAACTCAAGTGGGTCACGTCCGGCGCTGGAGTCAAAGGTGGAGCCATCATTCAGTGTGCCTGTGTAGTGAATGCGGACTTTATCGCCGGCTTTTGCTTCGGACATAGGAATTCCAATTCTGTTCGGAGGTGGATTTGCAAGGCTGCGTATCTGGCGCAGGTGCTTAAGCTCAAGCGCAGAACCTAGTCATCGCAGGCGGCGCTGTGAACCCCATAGGGCCGATAAATTCAGGCGAATGCGGGCTGGTGGCAATGTTCGTGCAATAAAAAACCCGTCGCGGAGTAACGACGGGTTTCTTAAAATCGGAGTGTGTGTCGTGTCTATTCGAGCGTGGACTCTTCACCTTCTTCCAGCTGAGAAGAGCTGGCGAACAGAGTTTCAGTCTCGTTTACACCGCGAATACGGTCGATCTCTGCACGTGCTTCGTTGAATTCCTCAAGGAGAGGACCTTCAAGCTGGCGACCTGTTGGCAGGTCGAGAGACATTGCGTTGATGTGGTTGCCGTTCTCCAGGACCTCATAGTGGAGGTGAGGGCCGGTGGAGGCGCCTGTAGAGCCGACATAACCGATAATGTCACCCTGCTGAACGCGGACGCCTGAGCGGATGCCCGGGCCATAGCCGTTCAGGTGAGCATAAGCCGTCTGGTAGCCGTTTGCGTGACGGATACGAACATAGTTGCCGTATGTGCTAAAACGGGACGCGCGCTCAATGGTGCCGTTACCCGCCGCCATGACCGGTGTGCCGGTTGGTGCAGCGAAGTCTGTACCTTTGTGGAGTCGTGTATAACCGGAGATCGGGTGTGTGCGGTAACCGAAGTTGGATGAAAGACGCGCGCCGTTGATTGGTGTTTTCATTAGGAACTTGCGGGCTGCTTCGCCTTCAGCGTCGAAATAGTCGGTGATGCCATCATCAGATGGTGTGAAGCGGTAGAATTCGCGATCAGTTGCGTAACCGTCCAGCGCTGCGAACAGAATGTCGCCGCTGCGGATGTAGTTGCCACGCTCGTCGACATATTCTTCGAACACGATCTCGAATTCGTCGCCAACACGCATTTCGCGCTGGAAGTCGACGTCGTAAGCGTAGATCTGAGCAAAGTCGAAAACCTGCGCATCATGTGCGCCAGCGTCGAGTGCTGCTTCGTAGAGGCTTGTCTGAACTGTGCCGGATACGCGGCGTGTCACCGGCATAAGGCGTGTGTGCAGTTCGTGCGCGGTAAAGCCGCCATCAGATGTGCGGGACACAACGAGGCTTGCTTCGGAAGCATGCTTGAGTGTGAGGCCGATCAGGCGAACAGCGTCCGGGTCTTCTTCGGTTGGCGCAGCCTCAACGTGTGCCGTAACTTCAAGGCCAGGACGGACGCGGCGCGGGTCAATAAACTCTTCATCATAGAGAGAGTAGAGCGCGGAGTTCGCTTCAGAGCGGCTGACGCCAAGACGATCCATCAGGTCCGTCAGTGTGTCACGTGGCTGAAGCTCGTCTGTGCGTTCGTAGGTTTGTGGGAGTGGTTCCAGTTCCTGAAACGAAGTCAAAATGAGATGAGGCTCATCCGGCGCTTCTGAAATCTGTGGCGCCTCAAGTGAGGCAAGATGAATATCGGCCTCTGTTGAAGGGGATGAAGTAAGAGCTGACCAGCTCATCACGCCAATACCGCCAATTGCAATCGCTAATACACCGATTGAGAGTTTAAGCCGACCAGAACCTGATGTTTTGGTAGTTTCCGACTTTGGATCAAATACTCCGACCACGTGGACACTCCGCTTTTTTGTGTAAAGAAAACACACTCACACGTAAAAATTCACTGGAAACGTTAACAATGAGCCAATTTATTCACGAATTATGCCAAGATAAATGGCTCATAGTTAAACACTTCAGCGGCTGGGTATGACTTCTGATAACACGACACCTCAACGACGTTTGAAACGTCGTTACTGGCTTTTAATGGCCGTTGGCGTTGGATTGGTCGTCATCCCTGCTTCTTTATGGCTATTCCGCATTCCGATTGCAGAAATAGCCGTTCGTCAAGTGTGTAACGATAGGGGAATTAACTGTTCGGTTCAAATTGACCAGTTAAACTTCAGTTCTGTTAGTCTTTATGAACTCGAATTAACCAAAGACGACGTAGAACCAGTCACTGCAGAGCGACTCGCTTTGACGATGGACTGGAATGGCTGGTTCAGCCCGGTACTTACATCTGTGAGTGTTTTCGAGCCGCACCTGACCGTCGACACACGCGGTGGCGAAGTAAAAGTTGCCATGCTTGAGGCGCTTCAGTCCGGTGAGAGTTCCGGTTCGTCTGGCATGGGGTTACCACCTTTTGCCATTGAAGACGGTCGGCTCACTGTATTGACGGATGCTGGGCCGGTTACGGGTACTGTCTCGTCTTCCGGCGCTCTGCAGCGGGAAATCACGTCCAGTATTACACTTGAGCCAGCACAGCTGGAGATGGACGGCCATCAGCTGGACCTGAGAAGCGCGCAGGCGGACCTTATCATTGCTGAAGGGCGTATCTCGGGGCAGGTCGAAATTGATCTACGCACAGCAGAGCTTGAAACCGTATCCTTTGCTGACGTGGTGCTCGAGGCAAACATAACGCCTGCGAACGATCATGAGTATGAAGCGAACTGGCAAATGCGCGCTGAACGTCTGTCGCGCCCCGGGCAGAGTGCGAGAGGTATTCAGTCTGACGGGCTTGTCCGGCTCACCTTCACAGGCGGTGAGGTCTCTACGCAGAACTTGTTGTTGGACGCAGTTGATGCAACGCTGTCCCTGAACAGTTTTAACGCGGGCAGTCTAAACGGCGGGCAAATCGTAGCCCAGTTGCGTCTTGATGCTGAAGGCGAGCGCCTTGTCGGTGAGATTGCTGGCACATCACAGCTTGAGCTTGTGAATGTCATGCGTGCAGAGCGGTCCGTTCTTACCGGAAACCTCTCATTGGACAGGACTGCTCTTTTTAACGGTGCGGGGTCTCTTGAAGGCGTGGTGAGTGTGACCGATGCCGCGCTCGAGCCCGCATTCCGGCAGACACTGTTCAGCAGCTTTACCTTGCCACAGCCCTTTACCGCGCATGCGCAAAAGGTTCAGGGCAGCCTGCTTAATCTCGCCAGCGGCTTTTCTACCGGCTTGGAATTTGAAGCCGGCTTTACCTTCATGCCCTTCACGTATGAGCTGAACGCTCTGCGTCCGGGCAATATTCAGGGCGATGAGCGAAGTGAAATTCTGCGGATCAGGACGAATGGCACAGACCCGTGGCTGCATATCGATGATGACCAATTCGTGGTGCAGGGCGATTTGCAGTTTTCGGCGCCTCGCTCCGGTATCAACCTCTCGGCGAACCGTCTTGCGTTGATGCTGGACAGAACGACGAATGCGGTACAGCTCTCTACGCGGCGCCTGCACCTTGATGACATTGAGGCCGAAGGTCGTGAGATCATGATTGATTTTGCGCGGACGGATTTTCAGTCGACCGAAAGCCAGCGCAGCCTCTCCGCAGATGGTCACATCCATTTCACAGGCGACGCATTCGGTTTCGAGTTCGAAGATGCTGAAGTGCGTGCGCGGGTTCAGGGGTTCGATGCCGGTAATGGCTGGAATTTCCGTTTCGAACGTGACAATTGCCTCGGTCTGGACTTTGAAACGGCAGCGCTTCCAACGGTCGCGTTTGGTCCCGCTTCTCTGGAGCTGTGTGCCCCTAACGACCTACTGTTTGTTCAACAGGGTAGTGCTTTTTCCGGCGGGTTTCTGACCGAAGCGATGGATATTCCATTCTATACCGGTTTTGCAGCAGGCAGTATTTCGCTTCAGAACCCTCAGATTATCTGGCGGTATGACAGCGTGCTCGATCTGGAACTTGCCGGGGATAACCTCATGATCCCGATGCGTCTCGCCATCGAAGAAGACGGACGTGCCGCACATTTCCGTTCCGAATTTGCGTCGACAGCACTTGCGACGGATGAGCGTGGGTTGAATGTCAGTTTTGATCTGACGGACAATGATGCCTCTCTTGAAGACTTGCCAGTGGATATTGAAGTCGCCGAAATACAGGGCAGCGGACACGCCGGCGCTGGTGGGCTGAATATTGACTACTCCATCCTGGGGGCGCTGTTCACCGATGGTATGAACGAGCCGATCAACGCGTATTATCAGCCGCTGGTCCTGAACGGGACGGGTGAGTTGTCCGCTGAAGGTATCTCATTGGACGGGCGTCTCAGGCTATCGGATCAAACGGCCTTTATTGGCGATTTGAGTGCTATTCACTGGTTCTCGTCAAACCGTGGGTCTGCGGTGCTCGAAAACGGTGCGCTGACCTTTGAGGCTGGCGGATTGCAGCTCCACCATTTGTCTGAACGCCTGCGCGGTCTGGCGGTGAATGCCGAAGGTGCACTTCTGCCCGCAGCGCAGTTCAGCTGGCAGGACGGTGTGATTGAGTCTACGGGGCAGGTCGAAGTTGACGGGCTGTCATTTGATACCTTCCGGCTTGGCCGGTTGAACGGTCTGTCCGGCACGCTGGATTTTACGGATCTGATAGGCTTTCGAACCGCGGAGGCGCAGCGCCTCACGCTGGATGAATTTCGTTTCACACCAACGCTTGTCCTGAACAATGGCGTCGCAGACGTCTCGCTACTTGGTCCGGACGGCTTCTCTCTAGAGCACGCTGAATGGCCATTTGTTGGTGGCCGTATATTGATCGAACCAACAATCTGGAATTTTGATGAGCCGAGCCAGATGGTGATCATCGAAGCGGACGAGTGGGATTTGCACTCACTGCTTGGCCTGTTCTCGCTCAATGATCTGGATATCGCAGGGCGTGCGTCAGGCCGGTTCCCTATCGAGATTGTCGGGGCGAACGCGTATTTGCGCGACGCCTTTTTACGTTCAATCGAGGACGGTACTTTGAGTTACCGGGGTGATGTCGGCGAGTCTGCCTCCACGGCGAACGAGTATGCGGGCATGGCATTCGATGCGCTGCGCAATTTCGAATATGAAGTTCTGGGCGTAAGCGCGAATGGCAATCTGGTCGGAAATATCGTTCTGGGGCTGCAAATGCAGGGACATAATCCTGAGGTTCTGGACGGCCAGTTATTCAAGCTCAATATTTCGATCGATTCAGAGCTCGCAGAACTTGTTCATGCTGGGTCAATGTCCGCTTCGGTACAATCCACTCAAGACATGATCACTGATCTGATCAGAGAGGAACGGGAATCGCAACAGAATGATTGACCAGTCGCATAGGACGCGTGAAGGTCGTCATCTGACAGGAGACTTAGGTGTGAGACTTTTAATCACAATTGTACCTTTGCTGGCATGCGCATGCACGCCAACAGTTCGAGTAGCTGCGCCGACCGAGCCGATAACGATCAACCTTAATGTTCGTATCGACCAGGAAGTCCGGGTTCGTCTGGACCGGGAGGTTGAAGAACTGATCGCTGATAATCCGGATCTGTTCTGACGGGAGTATGGTAAAATGAAATGGTTCAAAACTGCACTGACTGCCATGATTGCTGGCCTCGCATTGCTTGTCAGCCCTGCACAGGCACTTGATCCGCTCCTCGAGCGCGCAATGGATCAGGGCGTGGTAGGCGAACGCATAGATGGATATCTTGGTGTGATCGGTGGCGCAGACGCCGCAGTGATGCGCAAGGTAGATGAAGTGAATGCCGGCCGCCGGGCTGCTTACGCCAATATGGCGGCGCGCGAAGGCGTCAATATTTCAGATGTTGCACGCATTACGGGTGAGCGCCTCGTCGCGGCACAGCCATCGGGACATTATGTCTACGATGATACTGGCCGATGGGTGGTAAAACCCTGATCCATGATCAAAAAAGTACTTATTGTTTCCGGCCTCGGGTTTGCAGTTTTCCTGCTCGGGGTCGGATTTATTGTTTTCTCAAATATTGATGGTCCGACATATATATCGGGCCATGGATGGTTCGCGTTTATAACGGCGTCCTTCCTTTGCCTGCTGCTGTCAGCCGGGCTTTATGCGCTCGCTTTTTTCAGCGCGCGGTCCGGACGGGACGAAATTTCTGACCTGTCTGAAAAATCGTCTACCCATAATGATCCCCGAATCAGGTAGTTTCCTTATCTGATTGGGGAGATCGGGCATTTTCGGTCTGCCTTTTGTATCTAACTGGATTATGCGGCCCATACTGAGCGCGGCTGTGTGACCCGTCGGACAATAAGGACGATTGTCTCATGCTGCTCGATTCAAACCGACTTGCGTCGTATCTGGCTTCCAAAATATGTCACGACCTTGTGTCGCCGGTGGGCGCTGCGTCGTCCGCTCTTGAGTTCATGCAGGACAGTTCTGCGCAGGATATGCGTGAACAGGCTGAACAGCTTTTAGAGCAGAGCACATCGCGCTCTCTCGCGCGCCTCCAGTTTCTTCGCTACGCCTTCGGGTCAATGGGGATGTCCAAAGGGGCCGCTGAGCTTCATGAGGCAAAAGCCATCGCCGAAGGATATGTCGGGTCTCACAAGGGCGAGATTGAGTGGAACATCAATGCGGGGAGCCTCTCCTTCGCGCAGGTCCGCGTTATGATGAACGTCATCATGCTGGGCCTTGCCTGCCTGTCACGTGATGGCTCGCTCAAAGTGACGATTGATCAGGACGATACGCTCACCATCAATCTGGTCGCGTCTGGTAAACGCGCACGTATGGCGCCGGACGTTCGCGCCGCATTGTCTAACACCGAACCGGAAGATGGTTGGGACCCGCGCACGATCCAGCCTTACTTCATGACAATGATCGTCCAGGAACTCGGTGGTTCTTTCAGCTTCACCGAAGGCGAAGAAACCGTGAGCTTCACTGTAACTGGACTTTAAGAAGTCCTAACTGGATTTGATCTAATTAAATAGAAGCTAGCACTCGGCGGCAGCTAATGTCGCTGAGCTTGCAATTAATTACGCAACGAAAGCATTTTTTTAACCCAGATAAGCGAAGGTCAGTCCGTCTAACTCTATAAATTTATAACAGGTGGGTTTTATGGACGATCTTCTGAGTGAATTTCTCACCGAGACATCGGAATCTCTGGAAGTTATCGACTCCGAACTGGTGCGGTTCGAAGCGGAGCCGAATGATCAGGGCATTCTGAACAATGTTTTTCGACTTGTGCATACTATTAAAGGGACGTGCGGGTTCCTCGGATTACCTCGTCTTGAAGCAGTAGCCCATGCGGGCGAAACACTGCTCGGCAAGTTCCGCGACGGTACAATTGAAGTTACACCGCCTCTGGTGACCCTGGTTCTTGAGTCTATTGACCAAATTAAAGCGCTGCTTGCTCACCTTGAAAATCACGAGACAGAGCCGGAAGGCGATGACGCCGAACTGATCTCTCGTCTTGAAAAGGCTGCAGACGGCGAACTTGGTGCGCCTGAGCCTGTGGCAGAAGCGCCTGCCCCAGCTCCTGAGCCTGCGGCAGCCGAAGCCAAGCCAGCAGCAAGTGATAAGAAGCCTCGCCCTGCAAATCTCGCTGACGATGTACGCTGGGATGAAGATCTTGGCCGCGAACTCCGCCCTGGTGAAGTGTCTCTCGCTGAACTGGAAGCTGCGTTTGCGTCTGTTGAAGTTGAAGACTTCTCCAATCCGCCTGACGCGACAGAAGAAACAGCTGAAGCAGCTGCGCCTGAGGCAGCCGCCGACGACGCTGAAGAGCCAGAAGCCGTCACACCGGCAGCTGTTGCTGCAGCGATCGAAAAAGCGGTTGCGAACGAGCCTGAAATGGCATCGAACACACCGCGTGCCAGCCAGTCTATCCGCGTGAACGTGGATGTGCTCGAGCACCTGATGAACATGGTGTCCGAACTGGTTCTCACACGTAACCAGCTTCTTCAGATGGTCCGTCAGATGGACGACTCTGAATTTAAGACACCACTGCAACGTCTGTCTAACGTAACAGGCGAACTGCAGGATGCGGTCATGAAGACCCGCATGCAGCCAATCGGCAATGCATGGAAGAAAATTCCTCGTATCGTTCGCGACGCTGCTCAGGACCTCAACAAGAAGATCAAGCTGGTCATGGAAGGTGATCAGACTGAACTCGACCGTCAGGTTCTTGAACTTATTCGCGATCCGCTGACACACATGATCCGCAACTCCTGTGACCACGGTCTGGAGCTGCCATCTGATCGTATGGCTGTCGGCAAGCCTGAAGAAGGCACAATCATTCTGCGCGCCTATCACGAAGGTGGTCACATCCACATCGAACTGCGCGACGATGGTGCCGGCCTGAAAACAGCTCGCATTCGTCAGAAAGCGCTCGATAACGGTGTCATCACGCCAGAAGAAGCGACAACCATGACGGAAGCGCAGATCCACCGCCTGATCTTTGCGCCTGGCTTCTCGACTGCCGAGAAGGTGACAAACCTGTCCGGTCGCGGTGTGGGTATGGACGTTGTTCGTACAAACATCGAACTGATTGGTGGCGCGATCGATCTGGTATCTCGCGAAGGCGAGGGCACGACCTTCACGATCAAAATCCCGCTGACACTGGCAATCGTGTCTGCACTGATCGTCGGGTCTCAGGGCCAGCGCTTTGCTGTACCTCAGCTCTCTGTCGTGGAACTGGTTCGCACTGGTTCGAACAGCGAGAACAAAATCGAATCTATCAACGGTACTCAGGTTCTGCGTCTACGTGATCGCCTGCTGCCAGTGCTTCCGCTTGCGAACGCACTCAAGCTTGATGACACAAACGCTGAAAACAAGAACCGCTTTGTCATCGTGATGCAGGTTGCATCCCAGCGCTTCGGTCTGGTGGTCGACGAAGTCTTCGACACAGAAGAAATCGTTGTGAAGCCGATCAACAGCGTTCTGCGTGACATTACCGAGTACTCCGGTTCTACGATCCTGGGCGATGGCTCTGTGATCATGATCCTTGACCCGAACGGCATTTCCAAACTGGCTGCCTTCGACAAATCAACGACAGGAACCAAGCCGGTGGTACAAGAGACACGCAAGATCGTTTCTCGTGGCGACCAGAAAACGAGCCTGCTCGTCTTCTCTGCGGGCTCTGCAGAACCAAAAGCGTGCCCACTCTCGCTCGTCACGCGTCTGGAAGAAATCGAAGTCGATCGCTTCGAGATGACAAACAAAGGCCCTGTGGTTCAGTATCGCGGTCAGCTTATGCCGGTCATTCCGATGTCTGGTGGCCTGACAGCGAACGAAGAAGGCCGTCAGCCGGTTCTCGTTGTGAACAATGGTGACAGCGTTGTCGGTATCGGCGTCGATAAGGTTCTCGACATCACTGAAGACGTGCTGAAAGTTGCTATCGGCGACTCAACACCAGGCGTTCTGGGTACTGCGGTTATCGGCGGTAAGGCGACAGAAGTTATCGATATCGGTCACTTCCTCGGCCAGGCTGACTATGACTGGGCGAAGGCGATGTCTGAAGGTCCAAAAGAGCCTAAGTCTCTTCTGCTCTTCGAAAGCCATGACTTCTTCCGCAACATGCTGGCACCGCTTCTCGAAGCGTCCGGCTACCGCGTAACAACAGTCTCATCTGTTGAAGAAGCTCTTGCTGCGAACATCGAGCCGTCTGACTTCGATGTGGTGCTTGCTGACATCGACAATGATGCGGAAGCCCGTGCCTTCGTCGACAAGCTCTCTACTGACGCTGAATGGGCTGATGTGCCACGCGTCGCAATGTCTAACCGCGAGGAAAGCCTCGTGACACCTGACTTCGCTGGCTGTGTTCGCAAGTCTGACCGTCATGGCCTTCTCGCAGTTCTCGATCAAACCGCTAGCCTTAAAGGACAAGCCGCATGAGCAGCACTGAATACATCACGCTCTATATTGGTGGGCAGCTCTTTGGCGCCGCAGTATCGCGCATCCACGACGTCTTTGCACCGGAATCCATTACACCGGTGCCACTGGCAACCAAGGAAGTCGCAGGCCTTCTGAACCTGCGCGGCCGGATCGTGACAGCAATTGATGCACGCTCCCGCCTCGGTCTTCCGAAGCGCGAAGATGATGCCTCTGTAATGGCCATCGGTATTGAGAAGGGGACTGAATCTTTCGGTCTTCTGATCGACGAAGTTGGCGAAGTGAAAACCCTGGATGATGGCGACCGGGAAGACGTGCCGAGCAATCTCGACCCAATTTGGGCGCAGATCGCATCGGGTGTTTACCGACTTGATGACGGCCTTCTGGTTGTCATTGATATCGACAAAATTCTGGCATTCGAAAGTGAAAATGACGCTGATCGCGGCGCTAAAGCTGCGTAGTCTCTGAAAGGGAATTTGAAATGAAGCGGTGTTTGATTGTTGATGACTCGCGCGTCGTGAGAAAAGTTGCACGCCGCATCGTGGAAGATCTCCATTTTTCGACCGAGGAAGCGGCCGACGGCTCTGAGGCTCTGGAAGCCTGCCGTCGGACCATGCCGGATGCGGTTCTTTTGGACTGGAACATGCCTGTGATGAACGGCATTGATTTCCTGCGAGCCCTGCGTCGCGAACCAGGCGGCGAAGATCCGATCGTTGTATTCTGCACGACTGAAAATGATATGGACCATATCGCCGAAGCGATCCGCTCTGGTGCCAATGAGTACATTATGAAGCCGTTCGATAGCGAAATTATTGAATCTAAGTTCGCCGAAGTCGGCCTCGTCTGATCGGACATCAAATGACCATTGCAGCAACAATAAAACCCCAAACCGGGGCGCCTATCCGGGTGCAACTCATTGACGACAGCGCAGTCGTCCGCGGCCTTACCCGCCGCTGGCTGACGGGCGTAGACGGCGTTGAGCTTGTCGTGGTGAGCACTGACGGTATGCAAGGGGTGGCGGATGCCACGAAAGTGCGTCCGGACATAATTATCCTGGATGTTGAAATGCCGCGCATGGATGGGCTTGAGGCTCTCCCGCACCTGCGACGCGCTGCACCAAATGCCAAAATCATTATGGCGTCGACGCTCACTCATAAGGGCGCAAACGTTACCATTTCTGCGCTCTCGAAAGGCGCGACGGACTATCTCCCAAAGCCGGAAGCAAGCCAGCTTGGCGGCGCCGAAGCCTATCGCGATGCGCTGATTGAAAAGATCCGTCTGTTCGGTAAGCCGGAAGAAGCCAAGCGCCCGTTCCCCGCGCCAATGCCGCTACGTCCGGCGTCGGTCAAAGCGAATGAAGCGCCGCGTCCGGCGATCAAAATTCCGTCCAAGCCGGAGCTGCACAAGCCGCCGACACGCTGGACACGCCCGAACGCGATTGTTGTCGCCAGTTCAACCGGCGGGCCACAGGCTCTGCAGGCTGTTCTGCCGGAGATTTGTAAGAAGACGGACCTGCCAATTCTAGTCGTCCAGCATATGCCGCCAACCTTCACGTCTATCCTTGCAGAGCATCTTAATGCGACCTGTAAGCACGAAGTCGCCGAAGGTCAGCAAGGTGAGCAGGTGATGCGTAACCGCATCTATATTGCGCCGGGCGGCTATCACATGTTCGTCGAGAAAAAAGGCGCAACGCCGACAATCGGCCTGAACCAGGATGCACAGGTGAATTTCTGTCGTCCTGCGGCTGATGTTCTGTTCAACGCCGCTGCGAAAGTCTACGGTGCAGCGCTGACAGCAGTCGTACTCACAGGCATGGGTGCTGACGGATGTCAGGGTGTTGCAACGATTGTCGATCAGGGTGGCCGGTCCATCGTGCAGGATCAGAAATCAAGTGTGGTCTGGGGTATGCCGGGCGCGGTTTTCAATGCCGGTCTTGCACATTCTGTACATCCACTGAACGAAATTGCTGACGCGGTCGGCAAATCACTCCATGGAGTTATGTCATGAACGATGCTGATTTTGATTTCGTGACGTCCGAGCTGAAACGCCGTTCAGGCATCGTTATCGGCAAGGACAAAATGTATCTCCTGGAGAGTCGACTTTCGCCGATTGCGCGTAAGGAAGGCCTTGAGTCGATTGGTGAGCTGGTGTCGCAGGTGCGCCGCAATCGTGACGAACGCCTGATGAAGGTCATCGTCGACGCTATGACGACGAACGAAACCTTCTTCTTCCGTGACAAGACGCCGTTCGACCACCTCGAGAAAGCCGTCCTGCCGGCACTTCGTGAGAAGCGTCCGGGTCAGCGTATCCGCATTCTCTGCGCGGCATGTTCGACGGGTCAGGAGCCATATTCCATCGCGATGATGCTGGACCAGAACCCGGCTCTGACGGGTGGGGCGCCAGTTGAGATTACAGCGGTCGATATTTCCGATCGCGTGCTCGATAAAGCGCGTGCTGGTCTCTACAGCCAGTTTGAAGTTCAGCGCGGTCTGCCGATCCGTACGCTCATGACGTATTTCAGCCAGCAGGGCGACGTCTGGAAGCTCTCTGACAATATCCGGTCCAAGGTTCAGTTCAAAAACGTCAATCTGCTGGATCCGATGACAACGCTCGGTAAGTTTGATGTCGTATTCTGCCGTAACGTTCTGATTTACTTCGATCTTCAGACGAAGCGTGACATTCTTCAGCGTCTCTCCGCGCAGATGAACGACCCTAGCTTCCTGCTGCTCGGTGCTGCTGAGACGGTTGTTGGCGTTGTGGATGCATTTGCGCCGAACAAAGAGTTCCGTGGGCTTTATGAAAAGTCTGGCACTGCAGGTCGTGCGGGCATTCGCGCCGCTTAATCCGGTCTCGATAGTTTCAAAAAAAGCCTGTCAGATATCTGGCAGGCTTTTTTGTTTTCAGAGATTGTAGCGTTTTTATTCCGGTGTGACAGGCGCGCCGGGGGCTGCATCTTCAACCGCGTGCTCAGCTTTGCGAATTGGCTTTTCCGGCTGACCGCGGCCACGCAACTGGATGACCGGCACGAACAGAATAGAGATCAGCGCGAAGACAACGATCACGACACCGCCCATGAATATGAAGCTCATGGAGTCTGCAAAAGCGACTTTCAGGAATGGCGGCATCTCGACGGCGGCTCCAGCCGTTTCTGCCGTCATGTATTGGGCCTGTAAGCGGCCAAGATTGATATTACCTGCTGCTTCAGGAAACTGCTGAGACAGGTTTTCGGTGAGCCTTGAAGTCATCAGCGCACCGAAGATCGCAACGCCAACGACTGAACCTGTCTGGCGTAGGAACATGCCGGTTGAGGTCGCAACGCCGACCTGTTGGACTGGTGATGCGCTCTGGGAGACGAGCGTGAACAGGCTTTGTGACGGGCCAAGGCCGAGACCGACAAGGAACAGTCTCCAGATGACGTCATAGGCGCTGGAGTTCTCGGTCAGATGGGTCATCAGCCAAAGGCCGATAATCTGCACCACAGCGCCGCCAAGCATAAAGGCTTTATACTTTCCGGTCTTCGTCACGAGCCGGCCCACTAGGAAGGCAGACAGTATAAGCCCACCCATAAGTGGCAGCATGGAGAAGCCGGAATTGGTGGCTTTGATACCAATCACCAGCTGCAGGTATAGCGGCACGTAAATGATCGTGCCCATGAAGGCCATTGAGATGATGAAGGACGAGATCATGCTCGTGGTGAAGGCCTTGTTCCTGAACAGGCCGAGTGGCAGGACTGGGTCTTTTACGCGGCTCTGCACAATCAGAAAAGCAATGCCAGTGACAATGGCGAGCGCGAAGAGGAGATCTACCGCAGGATCAAACCAGCCGTCTGTCGGGCCGTGTGTCAGTGCGAGCATCAGCGCGCCAAGTGATGTGACGATCAGAATGCCGCCGACATAGTCAATTGTCCCGCCGGTGCGCGTTCCGATGTCTGGCATTTTGCGGCTGATCATGAAGAGCGCGAGAAGAGACGTCGGCAGGTTGATATAAAACACCCAGCGCCAGCCTGCGATGTGAACACCCAGAATGTCCGTGGTGCCATGGTCAGTGAACCAGCCACCAATAATTGGTCCGACTACACTCGCAAGGCCGAATACGGCGCCGAACAGACCAGCATATTTTGCGCGCTCACGCGGCTCGAACAGGTCGGCAATTGTGGCGAAGGCCGATGTGAACAGCGCGCCACCGCCGATACCCTGAAGGCCACGGAAAACAATCAGCTGTGTCATGCCGGACCCAAGCACAGGCAGGTCACCGAATTCGCCCGCAAGACCGCACAGCCAGGACCCGAGAATGAAGATGCCGATACCGGCAATCAGTACGCTTTTGCGGCCATACATATCGCCGAGCTTGCCCCAGATAGGCACCATGACTGTCGATGTCAGAAGATAGGTCGTCGTTACCCATGCATAAATCTCAAGGCCATGCAGGTCGGCAACGATGCGTGGCATCGCGGTCGAAACGATGGTCTGGTCCAGCGCACTGAGCAGGAAGACGATCATCACGGCCATGAATGTGGCGCGCTTTTGCTCCGGCGTCGCTTGTGGCTGACCTGTTTCGCCAAGCGGTAGGGCCTGATCTGTCATGAATAGCGTCCATTGTACGGTGTATAGTTGTATCTTGCTACATCCATTGCGGGAGGGCGATCAACCCCGCATTCCATCAAATACGTGAGTGTACCCGCCATGTGAGCACAGCTCGTGCACCATTTTCTCCCATGAGGGGAATTGGCGGCTCGCAGTTTGCAAAAATAGCATTGAACACCAGCGCATGACGGATTCTGGCACACCTGCCAGCGGTTCGTGTGCGCGCTGAGACAAGAGCGAGCAATATGCTATCCGGAATTCACCTGCTGCGCGGCTTGGCGGCCCTTTTGGTCGCAGGATTTCATATTTATGCGGCGTCGGCGGGCGGCGAGAACGGCAATCCGGTTCTCTTTTCGGCCTTTAAAGGAGGGGCACTTGGCGTAGACATCTTCTTCGTCATTAGTGGCTTCATCATTTACTACGCGGCAGCGCGCGCGCCGGTCTGGTCATCCGGACGCTTTATGGCAGGGCGATTTTTCCGGATCTACCCGGTCTACTGGGCCGTTCTGATTGGCTATCTCGCGCTGTTGATCGGCTTGTGGGTGCTGACAGGAGATGCAAGCCGGTTTGCAGACCCGCAAACAATGATCCGGTCCATTTTCCTGTTTCCGTCCGATACGCATGTCATCGAGATTTCATGGACGCTCACGATCGAGCTTTTGTTCTATGTGCTTTTTGCGGCGACTTTCCGCGGTCCGAATTCCGATACCAGCCTCGTCTTCACGTCCATGCTCAGCTGGGCGTTTCTCTCTGTGCTTTACACGGTGGCGGGCATTGATGCAGGCGGTCTGAACGTCATCTTCCATCCGGCAGTCAGCGAGCTGCTCTTTGGTATGATTATCTGCGAGCTCTGGATGAAAGGGGCGCGCCGTTTTGCGCTTCCTATGTTCGCTTTTGGGGCAGGGGGGCTACTGGCGACGCTCATTCTTGTACCCGGCCACCAACTTCACGAGTGGCGTGCTTTGCAGGCCGGAGTGCCGGCGGCATTCCTCGTTTATGGCGCGCTGGGGCTCAATTTCCGTCTGGGCTTCTTAGGTAAGCTGTTCGGCGACGCATCTTACATGCTTTACCTCATCCACCTGCCAGCATTTATGGTGGTTGGTTTTCTAGTCGAAAAAACAGCCGGTATCAGCATTTATGCCAATGACCTTACCTTGGGGATAACGCTGGTGCTGACCGTTGTCGCGGCCTGCCTGCTCCACCTGTTGTTCGAGCGATCATATCAGGCCTGGTACAAGGCTTTGATGGCGCGTTTCGACGGTCGCGAAAAGCAGGCGCAACAGACGAGCTGAGGCACCTGCTTTTCGGTGTGGGCGTTAGTTGTTCAGCACGCTTTGCGTTTGCTTCGCCGGTGCTTGTTTGATCCAGAACGGACCGGCGACGAGTGCTACGCCCAGAACAATCAGACATGCATTCAGGACGGCAAATGTCGTGTCAGACGCGACGTTAAAGAACATGATCTGATGCAGTATGCCAGCTAGAATGAGCACAGCGCCGGTCGCGCGCCGCAGTAGAAAGCCAATACGGCCCGCATCTGCAACGAATGGAAGGGCAGCCGACAAAGCGGTCAGACCTGCCCAGAACACCCAGCTCATAAGGTATTCGCCAAGTCCAACGAGGCTGAGCAGCAAGGTCAGCGCTAGCAGAGCGGGTGCGCCCCAAACACATGCACTCCATGCCGCGGCCAGTTTTTGCTTTGGTTGACCTTTCTCTGCCGACTTCAGGAAATAGATGTTCAGTCCTGTCGCGACGATGAAGCAGAGCAATGCACCAAGGAACAGATAGGCTATCTTCATAGCTGTTCCGCCAAAATCGCCGAAATGCAGCCGGTAAACGGAGTAGGCAATCTGACGACCGGCTGAACCGTCACTGAAGCCGGCATGGCCTAGATATGTGCCGTCGCCGTCAAACTGGTAAGCTTCACCATAGATAAGCCTGTCGGAATGCTCGGCCTGAATATCGATGTGCTGTCCAGCCGTGCCCGGATCATGCACGATTATGAGGAAGGGCTCGACGCCGGGGACTTCTCTTTCGAAGTTTACGAGCGCTGTTTCAACATCCGCAAGCCGCGCCGGTGCTGAGTTCGCTGCCGGTTCATCCCCGAATATCGCTTCGGATAATGCTCTTGTGTCGCCGTCAAAGCTTGTCTGAGCGAGAACCAGTGCGACGACAACGAACAGTCCGATGACAGCGCCGGTGCCTGCGACGATAAGATTGAATGGCAAGGTCCAGACGCTGAGGCGATTGTGCAGGTCGGCCTGAACAAGACGTTGTTGCCCGGACGTTTTCAGACGGAAGGCATCCCGAAAAATACGCGGATGCGCGAGCAGGCCCGAAATCGACATGGCAATCATCATCACACCGAAGATGGCGACTAGTATCATTCCGAACTGTTCGGGAAGATTCAGATAGTAGTGCAGGTGAATCAGAAAGCTGTTCCATGCCGTTTCATAAGCGCCCACAACTTCGCCGTTTGAGCCTGCGGCCTCAACGCCATCATCTCCGCCAATGACGAAGCGCGGCCAGTTCTCGCGCGGAAGGTAGAGATATACATGACTTGTATCTGGCTGAGCTGCGAGAACATTCTCGGCCGCGGTTTGTGCCGCGTGTGGCGTTACCGTTTGAACAGCAGGCGTCTGTGCAGCTTCCCACCAGCCAAACTCGTCTTCAAGCACGGCGACGGTTCCGCTAAGGCAAACAATATAGAGAATGGCGCTGATCACCAGCCCCATAACGCTGTGCGCGCTAAGCGATTGTTCGACCAGTTTATTCGATGCGCGCGGCCAAAGTGACTGTTTCATGATTTACCCCATCAGATCCACGCCGTGATGGCGAATATAGCTGCGCCGGAAACAGCAAAGAGTGTGCGACGCATAGGCCTTGTTTCCATGAGTAAAAGCACGCTGATCACGCCCCAGAGGACGACGGCGGTGATGATCGCGAGCACGCCATGTGTGGCGACCTGGTCCGGCGTTCGGTGGATCACGCGGAACATGGTTGCTGCTGCGAAGAGCGCGATGATACCGGCGACTGGTCCTGTCAGGATGAAGGTCCAGACCCGCGCCAGGTTTTTACGAACAGGAGAGGAAGGTGCTGGTGACGTATCCGCTTTCCTGTTTCGTCCAGCCGCGTAATCAGCTCGCGGAAGGCCAGACCGGAGACTGGCGGCTAAGAACACGCCCGTCAGGCACATTGCGATCACGATGATCTGGGCTACGCCGCGATCTGCATTGGCTATAAACGCCGCAATCAATGACGCTGCGATCAGCGCCCAACCTGCACCGAGAGCAACAGGTTGAGACCTGTGTTTCCATGCGTAGAAAAGCAGGAAAAGCCCTGCCGCTATCGCGGCAAGGCTCAACCCGGCTGTTATGACAGCTGGCTGGATCATGAGCCGAACTCATAGGAAAGTCGGGCGACCACCGTGCGTCTCAGACCCGGGAAGCAGTCGCCGCGTGTCAGACACGAGGTCAGATACACTTCATCGGCAATATTGCGTGCGTTGATCTGGAAGTCCCACTGATCCCATTCGTAACCGATCATCAGATCGCCAAGCGTATAGGACGGTGTGTCGTATCTGACGGTCGCTGTCTCGGACACGCTTTCGCCAACATAGCGAATACCGCCACCGACGCGGAAGCCATCCCATGCGCCTTCCGGACGCCATGTGACCCATGTTGAGGCTGTGCTGTCAGGCTGGCCTGACAGGCGGAAGCCGTTCGGGTCTTCGGCATCGATTGTTGACGCTGCAAACTGCAGGAAGACATTGTCGAGTTGCAGACGGCCTTCCAGTTCGACGCCGCGCAAGGTCGAGATGCCCTGTTGCTGACCTGCATTTCCTGGTAGCGAGTTCGGGTTTGGCAGATTGCTGATCTCGATGTCGTAATAGGCGAGTGTGACCAGACCCGGGAAGTTTGTCGGTTCGTATTTGAGGCCGACTTCATACTGGCGGGCTTCTTCGGGCTCGAACTGGTTGCCATTCAGGTCTGTACCGATGACGGGTTCGAAGCTTTCCGAATAGCTTGCGTAGGGCGACAGGCCGTTCTCGAATTGGTAGAGCACGCCTACGCTGGTTGAGATTGCGTCGTCAGATTGTGTTGCCGCGCCAGTATTGCTCTCAATCTCATCATAGCGAAGACCGAGGGTGAACCGCCAGTTTTCGTAGGAAATCTGGTCGGAGACATACAGACCGAGATCCTCTACCTGCTGGGGCGTTCCATCCGTGTAGATAGCGTCCAGAACAGCATGGTCCGGATAGTTTCCGTAAACCGGATTGGCGAGGTCGAAGACGTAAGAAAAGTCACCTGACAGAACGCCGCCACCAAAAAAGTAGGCTGTGTTATTGTCGGTTTCGACATCCTGATACTGCACGCCCAGAAGCAGGTTGTGCTCTAGCGGGCCTGTAGAGAAATCAGACTTGGCGCGCAGGTCAGCGGCGTATTGTTCAGATGTGTTGTCAGCTGCGTAGAATGTACGTGCAACGGTTGTTTCGGTGACGAGGGGAACGCCTAGATACTGGTTCAGGTAGCGGCTTTGACCCGCGCCAGTAAAAGTTGGCCAGGCCTGTTGGTATGCTGCCTCGCCGGAGCGCCAGAGTGCGGTACCCTCAAGGCGCCAGTATTCGTTGATGCGATGCTCGCCCAGAAGCGTGATCTGGTCGGACTTGGTATCGAAGAAGTTGAAGCCCGGTTCGCCTGCATAGACGTCCTGATCGATATACTCGCCGGTGACGTTATGAGGGAAGAGCGTGCCTTCCACCGGGATGAACTGGGCAGCGACGTCGCCTTTTGTGTCCTGATGGACGCCGATCAAAGTCAGCCTTGTATCAGGCGATGGCAGCCAGGTGAGGGAGGGCATGAAAACGCCTGTTTCTTCGTCGACATAATCGACCTGAGAGCCGGTGTTTCGATACAAGCCCACCATTCGGAAGAGCAGCTGGCCGTCTGTTCCTGCAACCGACCCAGTGATGTCGCCAGCCAGCTGATAGCGGTCAAAGTTTCCAAGTTCTGCTACGAGGAAGCCACCAAAATCTTCACGGGGCGTTTTGGACACAACGTTCAGAAGACCGCCCGGTGATCCCTGTCCGTAAAGTACGGATGCAGGGCCGCGCAGCACTTCGACCTGTTCCACCGTCCACGGTTCGACGCGCGTGGTGTTATAGCTGCCGAAAAGCTCCTGAATGGAGTCGCGGTAGCGCGGAATAGAGAGGCCGCGGGATGTGACCCAGTCGCCTCTAGTGGAGAAGCCGTATGTCTCAGCTGTTACGCCTGATACGTAAGACACTGTCTGGGACAGATTGAGTGCGCCACGTTCGATGAATACGTCCGCAGGTTCGATCGAAACAGAGCGAGCGGTTTCGGTAATGGGCGTATCTGTTTTGGTGGCGCCAAATGCATCGACTTCGCCTGCAACAATGATCGTCTCCTGGCGGCTTTCTGCATCGGCTGGTTCGCCGGACGCGGCTTGCGCGAAGGCTTGTGGTGTGAAGCTGAGAGCGGTCAGCAGCGCGATGACCCCGGCGCTGTAACCTGATTTCGAAAGTGACATGGATTTCCCCTGACGCAATTGCGAGTCATTATCAATAAGGGTCCGATATTGATAATGAGAATGATTGTCAATTGCGTTTATGGGGCGAGGGTTGAAATTACGCTTTCATGGGGAAGGGCATAAAAAAAACGGCGCCCAAGGGCGCCGTTCTCTTTTTCAGTTGCGTGAAGGCCTTAAGCGGCTTCTTCGTCGCGAAGCTGTTGAGCGTTTGGAGAAGGATCACGAAGAACGTAACCACGGCCCCAGACAGTCTCGATGTAGTGGTTGCCCTTGGTGGCCTGCTGAAGCTTCTTGCGGAGCTTACAGATGAAGACGTCGATGATCTTCAGTTCAGGCTCGTCCATACCGCCATAGAGGTGGTTGAGGAACATTTCCTTGGTGAGCGTCGTACCCTTACGCAGGGAAAGAAGCTCGAACATCTGGTATTCTTTACCGGTGAGGTGAACACGCTGCTGGCCAACTTCAACAGTCTTAGCGTCGAGGTTCACAACGATCTCGCCAGTGCGGATAACGCTTTCAGCGTGACCTTTAGAGCGGCGGACGATCGCAGTGATACGAGCGATCAGTTCGTCTTTGTTGAAAGGTTTTGTGAGGTAGTCGTCAGCGCCGTAACCGAGCGTTTTGACTTTCGCCTCAATGTCCGGGTTACCGGAGAGGATCAGAACTGGTGTGTTCACGCGGCTCATGCGGAGCTGCTTGAGAACATCAAAGCCTGAGATATCTGGAAGTGAAAGGTCGAGAATGATGATGTCATACTCGTACACCTTACCAAGATCGACGCCCTCTTCGCCAAGGTCCGTCTGGTAGATGTTGAACCCAGCTGCTTTGAGCATCAGCTCGATGCTGCGAGCGACTGCGTGGTCGTCTTCAATCAATAGTACGCGCATCAAGTCGTCTCCCGAATCACTAACAGTGTAACGCGTTGGCGGTCTTCGCCTATAGGTAAACAGTTGTCGGGTTGCGAAATGGTTAACGCGAACTCCTTTTCGCATCAAAAATTTTAACGAAGATTTCTAATCCGTCATTTTGATGCGTTAACCCCAGCATTTACGGGGTTTTTGAGATTCGAGAAGCCTGTGGACAAAGACTCCCTGATTCTCATTTTCAGGCAATACCCAACGAAATTTGACTCTTTTTCTTGGCACTTTGTTAACGAGTTGGGCCGGGTTCGTTACCAGATGGCGCCGTGCTTCACGGGGAAAACAAACATTCGCCTCATTAATGAATGAACAAAACGGGCCGCGCTCTTAACGAATGCTTAAGCGCATAGGACGACTCTCTGAGGAAACTTTCACCCTCACTCTGATTGTAGCGATATTATGCTTCAGGACCTCATTCGGGACGTTAAACGCGCTTCGGCTATTCAGCTGACCGGTCGCGTTGAAGCTCTTGAAGGGCTGCGTATTGAGGCAAGTGGGCCTCGAACGGCATTACGCATCGGCGCGCTCGCGCATATTGGAGCGTCAGATGGCCCGCTCGCGGAGATTGTAGGCTTTCGCGGTGAGCTGGCTGTGTTGCTCGCCTGCGAAGAAAGCCAGGCAGTTTATCCCGGCGCTAAAGTGTTCTTCCAGACAGAACCTGCCGTTCTATACCCGTCCGATAAGTGGCTCGGCCGCGTCGTTGATCCGTTCGGCCTGCCGATGGATGGTGGCCCGGAATTGCCTCATGGCCCTTATGCCAAGCCTGTAGATGCGCCGCCGCCCTCTGCACATACGCGCTCACGCATTGAAGAACGCCTGCATCTCGGCGTCCGCGTCATGGATTTGTTCACGCCGTGCGGTCAGGGACAGCGCCTTGGCCTCTTCGCCGGCTCCGGTGTCGGTAAGTCTACTTTGATGGGCATGCTGGCCAAAGGCGCTGATGCAGATGTGATTGTGATCGGTCTGATCGGTGAGCGGGGCAGGGAAGTTCGCGAGTTTGTTGAGGATGCGCTCGGTCCGGAAGGGCTTGCCCGTTCTGTTATCGTCACGGCGACATCTGATGCCCCTGCGCCAGCGCGTAAGCGGGCGGCAATGTCTGCGCTTGCTGTCGCCGAGTACTTCCGTGATCAGGGCAGGCAAGTGCTCTGTCTTCTTGATAGCGTGACGCGATTTGCCATGGCGCAGCGCGAGATTGGTCTCGCCGCAGGCGAGCCGCCTACGACGCGCGGTTACACTCCATCTGTATTCGCAGAACTTCCAAAGCTGCTTGAACGTGCCGGCCCTGGTAAACAGGGATCAGGTTCCATAACGGGCCTCTTTACTGTTCTTGTCGATGGTGACGACCATAACGAGCCCGTCGCTGATGCTGTGCGCGGTATTCTCGACGGTCACATTGTTATGTCGCGTCATATCGGTGAGCGCGGGCGTTATCCGGCGGTCGACATTCTGAAATCGCTTTCGCGTCTTGCATCCCAGCTGCACGGACCGGAAGAGGCTGAGCTAGTGCGCAATGTACGCCGCCTCATCTCGACATATTCAGATATGGAAGAGTTGATCCGGATCGGGGCGTATGCGCTGGGCGCCGACCCTGAGACGGATCGTGCTATCCGTCTGAATGAGGGACTGAATGAGTTCCTGACACAAAGCCAGTCAGACCCGACAGCGCCAGACGCCGTATTTGATGCGCTCCGCCAGATCTATGATGCCAGCGCATGAGTAAGACGCTCGAAACTCTGATCAAACGTGCCCAGAAGGACGTCGACGCCCTCGCAATTGAGATGCGTCGCGCTCTGGAAACGCGGAATGAAATCCTTGCGGAGATGGCATCGTGCGAAGCCAGCATCGAAGCCGAGGCATCCATGTTCGACGGCTCGCCAATGGCTGGACTCGGGTTTGCGGCATTTCTGGATCGTCAAAAGCTCCGCAAAGTTAATCTGGATGAAGCGCTCAAGCTTGCCGATCAGGCTCATTTGGACTGCCAGAAGGCGATCAACCGCGCCTTCGCTGAACTCAAACGACTTGAGCAATTGCTTGAGCAACACAAGCTTCGGGAGCGTCAGGAAATTCAAAAGCGCGAACAGGCAGCTTTTGACGAACGCAGTTCGCAAATGTTTGGCCGCCAGGGCTAAACGATTAATTTCAGGAACAGATTGCCATTGTGCACGTGAACATCGACCTGTTCAGGTGGCACTGAAAGCAGGGTCAGGCCCAGTTGCAGGGACGCTTTTGAATCCAGCCCAAGCGATGGCGCTGCTTTCGTCAGATCGAACAAGGCTTCCTTCGACGGAATGACTGCCCTGCTGACAAAAATATTCAGCGCAATACCGTCTTCATGACGTTCTGAGCGAATGGAAACGCGGTCACCTTTCTCGCAGGCTCGCAGAATGCCCGCAACGAGGTGCTGGATGCCAAGTGTCGCGAGCGGGCGAGAGCCAATTTGCGTGAACCAGGACGTCTCTGTCTCGAAGACAAGATTCACCTGTTTCGATTGGGCAGTGCTGGACACGCGCTCTGCCGTTTCAAGCAGTAGCTCGTGAATCGGTGTGCGTGTCGCCTGAGAGAGATCGTCTTCTGAATAGGCGCGAATGGCGCGCACGGTTTCCAGAAGGTGGGCGACATAATCGGCCGTGCTGGAGCGGCCGGAATCTTCCATTGTTTCCAGAAGCGTCTGAAGACTGAGTTCAATGTAGGAGAACGGACCTCTGAGCGATTCGACAGATCGTTTGATATCCCGCGAGCTGACCTTGCCTTCTGCGGGCTGGTCGGGTGCTTTGCGGCGCCATTTCGAGTTGGCGAGAATCTGCTTCAGTAGCTTCGAACTCAGGTCGATCTTATCGATAACGGCTTCTGCGCCGCTGGAGACAGCTTCCTGACGCATGTTCTCGGCGTCGTCAGAGGTAACAAATACGATTGGCGCGTCGGTGAATTCACGGACGCGCTTGATATCATCTTCGATGGAAATGGCATCTGGCCGTCGCACATCCAGCAATACAAAATCGGCTGGACCAAGTTGTGACAGGCGCTGAAAGTCTTCAATGCGTTCGCTGATATTGAGCTGAATATCGCGCTCTTCCCCAACCATTTCGGTCAGGATTTTCGCGTCGAGCGCGTTATCTTCTACATAGTGGATGCGCATGTTTAGACTCAGATAGTACAAGTCCAAGATACTGTTAAATATACAAACCTGCAATAACTTAGGATAATTCTTCCACAGACTTTACAGAGCTTAACTGTCACCATGACTGTTAAAGCCCGAAGAACTGCCGGAAGAGCACATGTAATAGAGAAGTGATTCGTGCATTTTTCTTGCGAAACTTGAGAGACTCAATGCAGCCTTAAGGTTCTTTGAACGTTTTGTATGCTGATTTCAGATATTGATTTTTTAAAGGCGGAGGGGACCTTCGCGTTAACTTGACTACATTGAACCCGGGGTGGGGAATAAGTGCCTAAACGAGTATCCTTTGAACATGACCAGGCAGACTCCACCGCTCTGCTTGCAGAGCTGGCTTCTGTCATAGCTCATGATGTGAGAACACCGGTTCGACACATTGGTCAGTTTCTTGAATTCTATGAACGCGAGCTGGAAGCGGGGAACACCACGCAGGCTGCAGCGCATTTTGATATTGTAAAAGACAGTGTTTCGCGCGTGTCCGAGATGCTTGATGGCATCGTGACGTATGCACGTCTCGGGCGAGGTCTGGACGAGCCTTCAGAATTAAATCTGAAAAAGCTTGCGGCCTCGGCTTTCGAGCGTGCGATGATGTCTGAAGAGCGCAGCAATGCCGTGCTCGACTATCGCGGGGATGAAGCCTGTATCGGGCATGATGTCCGCATCCAGGAAATGTTTGTACACCTGTTCGAGAATGCTTTGGTTCACACGCCGAAGGATCAGGACCTTACAGTTCGCGTTGATGTCTATCGCGGCGAGCAGGACACACATATCGAGATCAGAGACAACGGTCCGGGCATTCCGGACGGTTATGAAAAGATCATCTTCGATATGTTCCAGAAGGGCCGTAAGCGCGAAGAAGAGGACAAGCCTGTTGGCGGGCTTGGATTGCCATTGGCGCGCCGTATTGCACGCCTCCATGGCGGTGATCTGACGCTGGAACGCCAGTCAGGCGCGGGCGCAGACAAGCCCGCATCAGTCTTTGTGGTGACTTTACCGAATTCCGAAATTCTGACGTAGAGCGGGTTTAAACCCGCTCGCGCAACTCGTCACGAACGAGCGCGGCAATATCTTCGCAGGCTTTCCGTGCTGCGGGTGAAATGCCCATAAACGCCGTAAAGCCGTGCGCAAGGCTGTCATAGCACCGGTAAACCACGTCAACGCCTGCATCTGTGAGACGATCCGCATAGGCTTTGCCCTGATCATGCAGAATGTCGAAGCCTGCTGTCACGATAATCGCCGGCGCGAGGTTTTCCAGCTGGGTGGAACACATAGGCGAAATCATCGGGTCCTCGCGGTCTGCGCCTTCCGGTAGATACTGGTTGATGAACCATTCCATTGTGTCGCGCGTCAGCGGGTAGCTGTCGGCGTAGATATTCATGCTGGATGATTCAAACTCGATTTCTGTTGCCGGATAGATCAAAATTTGAAGCACGGGCTGCGGCTTGTGATCGCGCATCATTTCCTGCGCGACGATGGCGGTGAAGTTACCGCCCATGGAATCGCCAGCCACGGCAGCATGGCCCGGAGATGCACCAAGGTTTTCAGCTTCCTGTAAGCACCACTCATAGGCCGCAATCGCGTCATTCAGACCGGATGGCCATTTATGTTCGGGAGCAAGACGGTAATCGACAGAGACAACCGGCGCTTTACAGATATGGCTCAGCAGTCCGCAGAATTCGTGGCTTGTTTCGAGGTCGCCAATAACGCCGCCGCCAAAGTGGTAGAACACGATAACCGGCATGTTCGGGTCCTGACCGAATGGCTTGTAAATTCGGGCCGGGATGGAATGCGTTTCTGTCGGAATGCTTGTATCTTCCGTCGTGACGCCGGATGGCAGGTCGCCTGAAAAAAGCGCAAGGCCTTCTGCTGATGCTGCACGGGCAATTTGGGGGCTGAGTGAAGACATAGGCGGTTGCTTGCGCGCGGAGTGGGCAATCATCTGGAAGTGTGGGTCCAGCGTGCGTCCGCCGAGCTGGACCGGGTGTCCCCCAGACATTTTGACCAGCCAGCTATTCGGCAGCTTCATGACCATTTTGGCCAGCATAGTGCTAAAGCTCATGCCCATTTCCCCGTGTATCTTTGTTCGCTGAGTTTTATCTTAGGTGCGAATTTCATCAAAAGCATGGCGGATACCACACAAGATCAGATTAGTCGCAAAATCCGTCGCCTGTTCAACCAGCTTCTCGGTCTGATCCTGATCATTTGAAATCCGCGTGAGCATGACATCGCCAAGTTCGCGGGCGATCCCGATAGCGGAGGCGGTCAGATAGGCGGTGTCGATATCAGGCGAACCCTCGGAGGCGAGGATGGTCTCGATGTCCTTGCGGATCTCCTGAAAAATGGCGTTCATTTCAGGTGTATCAGACCGCACGTCGCTAATATGGATTTTGGGTGCTGCAAGCCTCAGAACTTCAGCATGCCGTTCCACAATGAAGTGGAAGTAAGCACTGAAGGCGCATTTGAGGTACTCTTCAAAGCTTATGTTTTCGCGCGGAAGTGTTCTGAGAAGGCGGCCGAATTCAGCCGCAGACGTTTCCGCGAGCGCTTCGAAGATTTCTTCTTTGGATTTGAAATAATTGTAGAACGTTCCGCTCGCCAGATCGGTGCGGCGGATAATGTCTCGAACGGTCGTCGTCTCATAGCCGAGTTCTGCGAAAACGAGACGCGCAGCATCCAGTATTGCTTCACGGTTAGCAGCTTTGGAGCGCTCGCGTTTGCCCTGGGTCTTTGAAATCATCATCTGGCGCTGTCACTTGAATCGGCTGGCGGTTTTCCGCACGAGCGGACCCTACTGTAAAATTGCGGGTATCAAAACTCAATCGCTTCCGTGCACGTCACGGCGAGATAGCTGGTCTTATGCCCAGCGAATATCCACTCAGGACTGCGTGTCCTCGCCGTCCGTGTCCGGAGGGGTTGAAGGGCGGGTTAATTCATCCGGAAGCTGGAAGGCAGGCGATTCGACCGAGAATATCGCATCAGCTTCTGCGGTTCGCCGTGACAGGCGCACCATTTCGAAGTGACCGGACAGAAAATCTTCGCCGGTCCCGACATGCCATTCGCCAAAGATCCGGCTCGCCTCATCCGACAGTCGGCCAAGATACTGAATATGGGCCTGATGGACTTCCGGGCCTGGGTGATACAGCTTTTCGAAGATCACGCTTTCACCGGCCATTTCTCCCATAACATCGGCTGAAAGCTCGCGCAACATGGGCGCGGCGAAGGTGTTTGGTTCCAGAGTGGTGCCGGTAAATTCCAGTTCGGCAACCGACTCCAGAAAGGCTGAAAAGGGTATACGCTGATCGTCTGCGGCGGTGCCATAAGCATACCATCCGGTCCAGTATCCGGCGATGTCGTTCGCGTCAGTCATGGTGATTATCTATTTCCGTACGCTGACACTCGGTGTAGTGAGGTGCCATGACAGAGAATCCTGATTTCTTCGATCTTATTCGGCAATATGCGCCTAATATCATAAATAAGGTGCCGTATGCGAACACGCTAGGGTTTGAGCTGGTCGATCTTGAGCCGGGCAAGGCTATCGCGCGCGCGCCCTACAAACCAGAGACAATTGGCGACATCGAGACCGGAATTATTCACGGCGGTGTTGTGACGGCTTTGCTGGATAATGTGTCCGGTGTTTCAGTTATCGCAGCCCTCTCCGAGATGAAGTCTACTGCGACCCTCGATCTGCGTATTGACTATATGCGTCCGGCAGAAGTGGGCCGCGATATCATCGCTGAGGCCGAGTGTTACCACATGACCCGCACCGTCGCGTTCACGCGCGCCTGGGCTTATCATGAAAGCCGCGACCGCGTGATTGCCACAGCGTCCGGATCATTTGCTCTGAACACCATTAAGGGCTTTCCCACGAATACCGGGGAGGGCAGCTGATGAGCGAGGACATTCTCCAGCGTCAGAAGAAGCTTCAGGACTATCTTAACCGGACGCCGTTTGCCGATTTTATCGGTTTCAAATGTGAAATCATGGGCGACGAAATGACGGCGATCCTTCCATTCGAAGAGAAGATCATCGGCAATCCGTCCATTCGTGCGCTTCATGGCGGCGCGACAGGCGCATTTCTTGAGCTGACGGCGATGGCCCAGCTGTTTCTGCTATCGGACGAGGTTAGCCTCGCCAAGCCGATTAATCTGACCATCGATTACCTGCGTCAGGCGAAGGCAGAAAACCTCTACGCCCGCGCGACCGTGACCAAGCAGGGGCGGCGCATCGCGAATGTTCATGCTGAAGCGTGGCAATCGGAACGGGCCCGGCCAGTGGCAACGCTTAGTGCGCATTTTTTGCTGGGTAGTGGCGAATAAGACAGTTTTGTGAAATATTTAAAATCACTTTGAAGTATTTGTGGATTCGTAAATTCCCATACTTATGGCCAAATATTTTTAATACTTACAAGATAGACTTGCCTCGAATTTAAAAATCGGGTGATCAGGTGGATATTCGCAAACTCTCTGTACGCGAAAGAGTGTTGTTGCTGACCAGCGCAGCCATCCTTTCATTAATCGCGCTTACTGCCGCCTTCAGTATCACCGGACAGATGACAAAACGTCTGCAGTCTGTACAAGTCCAGTTGTCTGCACAGGCAGATGAATCCAGGCGGCTGGAGACCGAGCTTCTGCGGCTTGAAATGTATGCTTCCCGTTTTCTTGCAGAACGGAATGTCGATGATTTAGCCAATTTTGAGAATGACGCCCCCCGCCTGAGAGAGCTTGTCTCTACAGTCGAGCAATACACATCTGACTGGTCGCTTTCATCGCTCTCAGAAAGGTATATCGCCAAGACACGGGCGGCATTTGAGGCAAGGGAGCGACTTGGTCTTGATGAAAATAGCGGGTTGGAAGGTGAACTCCGCAAGGCCGTGCACGACATAGAACGACGCCTTCAGACTCTTGATCAGGAAAGCCTGACAGTCCACATGCTAATGATGCGCCGTCATGAGAAGGATTTCATGATGCGTCTGGACACAAGCTACATTGCGCGTTTCGAAGCGCGTGCCGACGAGTTTAGCGCAGGCTTGCAGCAAGCAGATCTTAGCGAGATCCAGCGTGATGAGATTTCCGCGCTCTTCTCCGCCTATCAACGCGGATTTGAAGACTGGAGTGAGGGACGTCTCCAATTGATGCGTCAACAGGATATGGCTGTTGCGGCGCATGCCGAGCTCGCGTCAGCAGTGTCTGCAATGTCCGGGGACCTTCTTGCGCGGGCTGACACGGCGACCATACAACAACGGACTGTTATTGACGGCACGATTGTAGCGATCTGGATCGCAGTCGTGATCCTGATCACGATCTGCGGAGCACTGGCGGTTTGGATCGGTCGTTCCATTGTTAGCCAGATCGCTGGTGTGAGTGACGAGATGCTGAGTCTTTGCAGGGCCTATGACACGAACGCGTCGCGTCCGCTCCGGCGCAATGCACGTAGTGAACTTGAGCGTATGCGGCGTGTGCTGGATTTCTTTGCCGAGAATATTGCAGAGACGGAACGGCTGAACATGGAAGTTCGTTTTCACCGCGACCATCTTGCAGATGAAGTTGCAAAGCAGACTGCTGCCTTGGAACATCAAAAGCTTCAGTTAGAATTGTCACTTGATCAGGAGCGTGAGCTTCGCCAGCTACAGAATCAGTTCGTAGCGACAGTAAGTCACGAGTTTCGCACACCCTTGACCATCATTGACGGTACTGCGCGTCGTATTTCACGGTCTCTGTCGAAAATGGATGCTGGACAGATATCAGAACGGCTTGCGACGATCAGATCATCGGTACGTCGTCTGTCGGATATGGTTGATGAAACGCTGGATTCTTCAAGAGTCTCAGAAGGCGAGATTGATTGTAATTACGCTTGCGTTGATATCCGCCAGTTTGTGGAAGGTATTGTGGAACGACATCGGGATATCGCGTCAGAATTTACGTTCGAGTACGATGTGGGGATGTTGCCGGATTGTGTTGATGCCGATCCGAAGCATCTCGATCATATCGTCTCGAACCTCGTTTCGAATGCAATCAAGTACTCACGTCTACGTCCGCATATCAAAGTGACTATGGGGAGGGATGGCGATTGCGTTTTTCTTTCAGTCAAAGACAGGGGTGTTGGGATTCCAAAAGAAGAGTTGCCGAAAATTACGTCGCGTTTCTTCCGCGCATCGACTTCCGCGGGCATCAAGGGGACGGGTATCGGTTTGAACCTCGTTGCCCAGTTGATACGTGCACATAATGGTAAGTTTAACATCGACAGCAAAGAAGGCGAGTGGACTGAAGTCACTGTTAGACTGCCAATCAGTGCGCCGGAAGACGCGCAGAAGCAGGATGCTGATTGCTGTAGTCTTATTAGCGCTGCCTAGTACGCGTAGATGATAATTGCTCAACGCCAATCGATAAAATTGTAAACGTCTGCTCCCGCAAAATTAAACCTTTTGTGGGTAAGACTGCATGCTGAGGTCACAGCATGCACGAGAAGCTGAAATTTAAAAATCTGTTCCGGATCCATTCCGACGAACCTGAGCTTGTGCAGGCTCAGATGGCGGCTATGTCGCGCCAGATTCCTCTGATTTACATCATTGTCGCGTTCAATGTGTTCGGCCTCGCCGTCAGCTTTGCCTCGGCTGCGCCGCCGGAGCTGGCGATTTGGACGCCTGCTGTCCTGATCGGCCTGTTTATTGTCCGAAGCCTGTTCTGGTTCATGCGGCCGAAAGAATATGCAAGTCATCTCGAGGCCGCTCAGGAGCTACGAAAGCTCTCAGCGCTTCTAGCAGGCATGGCCGTTTTCCTGTCCGTCTGGTGTATTCTGCTTTTCCCGTTTGGCGATGCAAACCAGCAAACACATATCGCGTTCTTTATTTCCGTAACGCTGATCGGGACTGTCTTCGCGGTTGTTCAAGTCCCGCTGGCTGCACTCGTCTGTATGACGATTAGCGGCACAACGTTCGTCCTGTTTTTTGCGACGCGCGGAAACCTTGCTTACACCGCAATGGCGCTGAACTTCATTACGGTGATGCTTGTCGTGTTCATGCTTGTGCGTAGCTATTTTCAAAATCTCTACGGCTTCATCACGTCGAACAAGCAGCTGACCGAGGCGAACGCAGAGCTTAATTCGCTCTATGCCGAACTTCAGACACACCGCGATAACCTCGCTCAACAGGTTTGCCTGCGAACTGCCGAGCTTGAAGAGCAAAAGCTGAAGCTGGAGCAGGCGCTGAAGGCAGAGCGTGAACTCAATGCGATGCAGAATGATTTTGTGTCCATGGTCAGCCATGAATTCCGTACGCCGCTCGCCGTGATTGACGGCATGGCGCGCCGTGTCGAGAACCGGGCTGACAGCATGGATGCCGAAGCGGTTCGCGAGCGGATGGAAAAAATCCGCGGCTCTGTTGGACGTCTTTCCAATCTGGTCGAGCGTACACTGGATGCCTCACGCATGGCGGCTTCAAAGCTGCAGTTCGAGCCGGAAATGGTGGATATCCAGTCGCATATTCTAGACGTTCTGGATCGTCACAAGGAGATCGCGACCGAGTACCAGTTCGAGATCGATATTGAAGATCTTCCGGATGAGCTCAGCTGCGATCCGCGCCTGATGGAGCATGTGCTGGGGAATATGATCGGCAACGCCGTGAAATACTCCAAAGCGGACCCGCGCATCGATATTTGCGGTTTTGTCGAAGGCAATTGGGCGATCATCAAAGTTCGCGATCACGGTGTTGGCATTCCGCAAGCAGAACTGGCTCGTGTAACAGAGCGTTTCTTCCGGGCATCAACGGCGACCAGTATTCAAGGCACAGGCATCGGGCTCAATCTCGTTAAAGAGATTGTTCAGATGCACGGCGGGAAGTTTAAAATCGATAGTGAAGAAGGCAAATGGACTGAAGTCAGCGCCTTCTTCCCGATCGCAAGAGATGCCGCCGATCCTGTCATTCTTGGTGTTCACGATGATGATGAGCCGGACGCTTTAGTCCGCCGCGCCTGACAGAGCGCCGCCGAGCGCTTTACCGCTCGCCCAGGCATCTTCGACCCCCCCGCCCAAAAGCCAGTCTCCGCAAACGCCGAGGGTCTTGTCTTCGGTCAGCATGAAGGGCTCGCCAGCTGGCTTGGATGTGACGGCATAGCGCCAACGGTGGGCGTGCTCTACAGCGGGCGATGGCAGCTCTATCGACAATGTCTCGGCCAATGCCGATTTCATGGCGGTCAAAACATCACTGGCGTCGTCTTCAAGATGCGCTTTCGACCAGTCTGTGCTGGCATGAAGAACGAGACAGTCCTTCGTGGCATCTCTACCCGGCTTGGTCTGGTTCCGGATGATCGCAGCGATGGAGCTTTGTTCCGGTTTCAGAGTGGTGAAATCCACTGGCAGAGGTGTCGAGAAGCCCAGCATAGTCACCCAGCGGGGCTCTGAAACGACGTCGCCAGCTTTCGCGGAAAACTCGGGGGCGGCATCCGCAAGAAGAATGGTCGCCTGTTCTGCTGGGATTGCGCAGACAACGACATCGCAGTCGAATGGCGGGATATCCTGTTCAAAAGACAGCGCCCAGCCTCGCGGTGTGCGTGTCATGCGCTCCACGCGTTGGCCAAAGCGAACATCGAGGCCCTCGGCCAGACCTTTGATGGTGGAGTTCATGCCGGGCGTGCCGACAAAGCCTTTCGGGAACCCGTTGTCATTGGCATGAAGCTCTGCAACGAACCCTGCATCTATAAGTGGCTGAAGCGCATCTGCGAACGCCTCGGAGCGCGCGTCGAATGCGCTTGTCCCGTGGTCGAAGCGATATTCGGCCCCGTCCGCGCTGATGCGCTTGGTGGAAAGCCGCCCGCCTGCGCCGCGCCCTTTATCAAAAACTGTAACGTCCAATCCGTTCTGGCGGGCAATGCGTGCGCAAGTGAGGCCTGAAAATCCGGCGCCGATAATAGCGAGTTTCAAGAGTTCGATCCCGTTCAGATATGTGATGCTTCAACTATTCAATACGAAGATGGAAGTCGGGCGGATTTTATTTTTAGTGGCGGTCAAACGCCTCAACCGCCAGGAAAGTATTTGGCTCGAGCGAACCAGCGCTCAGACGCAGCATTGCAGAAACTAAAACAGCGCCACGCAGAAGACGCGGCGCTGTATCAGAAACTATGTGAAGGCGGACCGATGAGGTCGCTGCCTTAAACTGGCTTTCAGGCAGCGCCTTTGACCTTCGCATCAGAGCCTTTTGTGGCCTGTTCTGTAAGCCATTCGCGGAAGCTCTTCATTGCGGGCTTCCAGTTGTTGATCGTGTCAGGTGCAAAGACTTTCGCAGTCGGATACCATGGCAGTTCTCCAGTGCCGAGATACGGCCATGCATTTGGCGCACCGATAATGGCAGTGCGCGCGCCCGAACCAGCCGCGATGTTTGTCGTGGCGTTCATCGGGCCGACGACCAGATCAAGCGCGACGCAAAGTGCAGCCAGATCGTCCAGATCGTCTTTCAGATTGATGCCTTCCATCTGATGGATTTTGACGCCGAATTCTTTCTCAGCGCGTTCGATATCTTCGGCGCATTCGCCGTACTGAAGGTTCACCCAGACAACGCCTTCGGTTTTCAGCGTGTCCTTCCACTGCGTGAACGGAGAATAGTATTTCGAACGCTTCGCCGTCATCAGCATGGACTTCCAGAGGATGCCGGTTTTGAGGCCCTGGCCAAGCTTGGCGAGTTCGTTTTTCCAATGCTCGACACGTTTCGGATCAGGTGTCAGGAAGCCACCTTCTGTCGGGAAGTCTTTGATATCTGTACGCAGAGCACGCAGTACGCTCGCCATTGGGGCCCAGAAATCATAGGTGTCCCAGTCGGTGATCAGCGGGCAGCCACGAAGCGGAATGGCGTTTGAGCGAACCGTAGAGTGCTTGGTGACTTTCGCTGTCGGGAATGAGCGCTGCATCAGGGCTTCCAGACGCGGTACGACACCGATGGTCAGAGAGCCTTCAGGGCCGAGGCGGTCAATCAAGTCATGGCCGATATTCAGGAACATGACTTCGTCACCGAGACCTTGCTCGCCGACAACGAGGATTTTCTTGCCTTCCAGCGGTTCGCCATCCCATTGCTTCAGCGGGATGGAGTAGGATGTCGCGCCGCCATAACGTGGATTGTTGCGGCATTCATATGCGTCCCACGCTTTGTCGAGCTGACCGGAACCAATGAGGGAGATCGCAATCGCGTGCTCGGTTTCCGCGCGCTCATTTGCTGGCAGGACGCCCAGATCGAGCGCCTTTTGAAGATGTTCGAGTGCAATGTCGTGGCGGCCCTCTGTCGCGCGGCAATAGCCGATATTGTGGTAGGCGCGCGCAAGGTTCGGCTCCAGCTGTAGCGCCTGTTCGTAGAACAGAACCGCATTGTCGAATTCGGTCTGCTCCATCATCACGGTGCCGAGCGAGTTCCACAGAAGCGAACTTTCCTGATTCTCGTAAATCGCGGCGCGAAGCACTTCGATAGCGCTTTCAAATTCGCCCTTATCACGCAGAACGCAGGCGAGGTTGTTCGGCCCTTCGACATGCTCCGGCATCATGCGACAGAAGATACGGAAAAACTTCTCGGCGACATCATAAAGGTCCATGCGCCATGCCAGCAGGCCAAGGTTCTGATAGATTTCAGGCTCTTCCGGTGAGAGCTGGAGCGCGCGTTCATACATGCCTAGCGCGAGGCTTGCGACGCCCAGCTTGTCCAGTGCGATAGCTGTAATGTGGCAGGCGAGGGAGAGGTTCTCGTCAATATTGACGGCTTGCAGGCCCAGCTGCGCTGCCTCGCGATATTTTTCTTCGTTGATAAGTCGAACAGCGCGCTTCATCAGCGGCATGGCCTTGCGTAGCTTATCGTCAGATTTGTTGTTCTTGAAACGAAGAACCGTTTGCAGCGCCTGACTCTTAGCTGCGTCACCAACGGCGTCAGCTGGCATTGGATTGGCTAGAGGTGCCGCGTCCAGCGCTTGATCGAGAGTTGTGTTCTGGGTGGCGTCTGTCATGTGGCGCTCCGGTGATTGCGTTTATACCGAATTGCCATGGTCTCTTTAAGAAACGGCTAACTTCGAATTACTCCATCTAAAACTTGCATTAACCTGATGGAGGTAAAACCAGTCAGAATGTTTACTGGCTGGAGGACACCATGCCGCTTAAATTGTCGCTGAAACCAGGCGAAAAATTCGTTGTGAACGGCGCTGTCATTCAAAACGGCGATCGTCGCGGTGTTCTGCTTCTGCAGAACAAAGCGTCCGTTTTGCGTGAGAAAGACATTATGCAGCCGCACGAAGCGGATACGCCTGCGAAGCGCATCTATTTCCCGGTTATGATGATGTATCTCGATCCTTCGGACATCTCTGCCCAGTATGAAGAATTTGTGGTGAAAATGACGGAGTTCATGTCCGTCATTAAAAATCCTGATATCCTCAAGGAATGCATTTCCTGTTCCAAGGATGTGATGGCGGGTCAATATTATAAGGCGCTGACAAGGTGCCGGAACATAATGTCATACGAAGAGGAGCGCTTGGGGCATGTCCATCAAGGCGTATCAGCAGACAGCACGTCGGACCGAGAATCCGCGTGAAATTGAGTATCGCCTCTTTGCTCAGGTAACCGCCGCGCTGGTCGAGGCAGAAAAAACTGGCAAGAGCGATCTCCATAAGCTCATGGACGCGCTGGACTGGAACCGGCGGGTCTGGTCTGCGCTGTCTCTGGACTGTGCAAATCCGGATAACGGATTGCCGGCCCAGCTGCGTGCCAGCATTATTTCTCTGTCTATTTTCGTCAGCAAGCATACCTCTGCGATCATGCGTGAAGACGAAGACATTCAGGATCTGATCGATATCAACCGATTGATCATGCAGGGTCTGAACGGCGAATAAGGGCGTGCTCTTTCGCCATCTATGCCCTGCGCCTAAACCGAGCTAACCTCCCTGAAAATATACGGGGAGGTTTTTTATGAGCCGCAGACTGCTTCTCATTCATGGCGTTGGTTGCGCTGGCAGTGTCTGGACGCCGATGCGCCGCTTTCTGGAGCGTGCAGGCTGGACCTGTGAAGCACCAACCCTCTTTCCCGAATATCGACTGGCCGAGAACCCGCCCGATGAGCTGAATAAGCTCGGTCTGGACGATTACATCACAGCGATGTCGGAGGAATGCCGCCGCATTCGTGAGGAAACGGGCGAAAAGCCGGTTGTGATCGGGCACTCTATGGGCGGCCTGATTGCCCAGTCGCTTGTTGAAATGAGTATGACATCGGGCGGGGTGTTTCTGACGCCGGCCCAGTCGCGTGACTGCCATGCCGTCACGCCTGCTGTGGCGATCACCTTTCTGAACATTGTTTTGTCGCAGAACCGGTCCAAGGCCCATAAAGTCTGGAAAACCGGTTTCAAATGGGGCGTTCTGAACTGTGTGCCACGTGCCCGTCATGAAGAAATCTATGCGACGGCACTTTATGATTCAGGCAAAGTATATGGAAATCTGGCGGACGGAATTGTTATTCGCGAGGAACGCTTTCAGGTGCCAACGCTGACGATTGCCGCCAGTAAAGACAGAGCGACGCCAGCCAAGGCTGTTCGCAAAGTGGGTGAGAAATATGCCCGCGCCCCTGTGCCGGGTGATTTTCGTGAGTACGAAAACCACGCGCACTGGATTTTGGACGAGCCAGGTTCAGACCAGGTCGCGACTGATATTCTGGACTGGCTCGAACTTAAAGTCGGCGAGCCCGCTAACGCCTGATCAGTCTTCCTCGCCCATTGACGGAACGTATTGAAGTGTGCCCATCCGGTTTTCAATTGTCTGACCGGCTTCAACCCATGATGTGACGCCGCGATGCGCGCTGACATTGGTGTATCCGAAGCCCTGCAGGATTTTTGTCACTGCTGCTGCGCGAATTCCGTGAGAGCAGGTGACGATGATTTCCTGATCGGCCTCTGGCGCGAGTGACCCGATCCGGAATTCGACGACTCCACGCGGAACTGACTGCGCGCCCGCGATGTGTCCAGCCTCGTATTCGGCTTCCGTGCGCACATCAATCAGGACCAGATTTTCGTTAGCTTCCATGCGGCTGATCAAATCGTCATTTGAAATATGATCAACGCCGGCTGTCATGCGTTCACGGATTTCATCCGGTGTCATGAGGTCTGCGGCGTATGCCGGACCGGCGAATATTGCGAGCAGTGATACTGAAACGAGAGCCTGTCGGATCATGGCGGTTCCTCCGATTATATCTGCCGGCGAAGCTATCATGGCTTTCCATATTTTCCATAGCGGATCGCAGGTTTGTGATGGGCAGTACACCACTCGGCAAAGACTGCACTACAGGTCCGAACAGGCTCGGAAAACCCTGCCTATCCGAGTACGGAATGGGTCGATATTTATAGAAAATTCAATGAAATAGGGGCTTTCCCGGTTAAGTTTCCATTTACCAAAACGGCACGCCATTTGCGCACGCGTATGCAGGACAAAATGTCCAGCTGACTAAAATGGTCAGAACAATACCTGCCAGAATGGAAGGAAACTAAAATGGCTGCCCTTTCTGTAAATACCAACTACGGGGCGATGGTCGCCCTGCAACAACTGAACAGCACCAACATGGCTCTCAGCGGGACCCAAGAACGTATCAATACCGGGCTTAAAGTTGCATCGGCTAAGGACAATGGCGCGATTTACGCCATTGCTCAGGGCATGCGTGCAGACCTTTCCGGCTTTGGCGTTGTTCTTGACAGTCTCGACCGCACCGGGTCGACGGTGGATGTCGCAATCGCGGCCGGAAGTGCAATTTCCGACCTTCTCATCGATATGAAAGAGAAAGCGCTTGCTGCATCTGACGAAACACTGACTACGGCGCAACGAGCTGCCTTCAGCGAAGATTTCAAGGCGCTGCGTGATCAGATTGAAACCATTGTCGGCAATGCTGAATTCAATGGCGTGAACCTGATCAATAACAGCACTGCAGAAATCACGGCATTTGCCGATGCTGATGGCAATTCTGTCATTACGGTGCAAGATGAAAACCTTTCTCTGGGTGGTGGCGTAGTGACGATCGCTGCGACGGCATCGCTCGACACAGCTACCAATGCTTCAGCTCTGGTCTCTACGATTGAAACATCGCTGACTAACCTGAACCAGGCGCTCGCGCGTCTGGGCACGTCTTCGAAGGCGCTCACGATTCACTCTGAATTCGTGACAAAGCTGCGTGATTCCCTCGAGAAGGGTGTCGGCCATCTGGTCGATGCGGACATGGCAAAAGAGAGTGCCAAACTTCAGGCTCTGCAGACGAAGCAGCAGCTTGGCGTGCAGGCACTGTCGATCGCGAACCAGGCTCCGCAGATCATCAACAGTCTGTTCCAGTAAGACCTTCAGTCGTAAATGGGGGAGGGATGTATTCCTTCCCCCTGCTACGGCCACCGAAAGTTGGAAACAATGCGTCAGAACACGCACACAGAAGCACAGGCGGCCGTCGGCGGAGAGATCCCCGGCGGTTTTTTCATGGCCCGGCAGGCAGTAATTGCCGGGGGAGGAAAGTTTTGCCTGGTCGAAACTGCCTCGCGGGAAAATTGCATCCTTTTTCGTAACATTTTCATCCGTAATTACGGGGGCTTCCGGCCCATCCCTTAACCATTCGGTTTGGCATCGCGCTTGCTCCTATTAGTCCGCAGGCAAAACGCCTGAGCGAGCAAAATGCACGCGTTACATAACCAGAATGGAGATCGCTAAAATGGCGAGCGTAAATACGAACTATGGCGCAATGGTCGCGCTGCAGCAGCTGAACTCTACAAACTCTCAGCTCGAAATGACTCAGACCCGTATCAACACGGGCATGAAAGTCTCTTCCGCAAAAGACAATGGTGCTGTTTATGCGATCGCTCAGGGCATGCGCGCTGACGTTGCTGGCTATGGCGTTGTCACAGACTCGCTTGATCGTTCAAGCTCTACAGTCGACGTTGCTATCGCAGCTGGCGAAGCGATCGGTGATCTTCTCATCGACATGAAAGAGAAAGCGCTTGGTGCAGCTGACTCTTCCCTGACTTCAAACCAGCGTGCTGCATTCAACGAAGACTTCAAAGCGCTTCGTGATCAGATCGCGACTGTTGTCTCTAACGCTGAATTCAACGGCGTGAACCTCATCAACAACTCTACTGCTAACATTGAGGCGTTCGCGTCTTCTGACGGTACATCCGTCATCACAGTTCTCGACGAGAACCTGTCTCTGTCCGGCTCTATCGTGACGCTGACATCGACTGCTGTCATCGATACAGTCACAAAAGCCTCTACTGCCGTTTCTACAATCGAGACATCTCTGACGAACCTCAACCAGGCGCTCGCACGCCTCGGCACAGCGTCTAAAGCGCTCGGCATTCACTCAGACTTCGTCACGAAGCTTTCTGACGTGACTGAGAAGGGTATCGGCAACCTCGTCGATGCGGATCTCGCGAAAGAATCTGCGAAACTGCAGGCTCTGCAAACTAAGCAGCAGCTCGGCGTTCAGGCGCTCTCTATCGCCAACCAGGCGAGCGGTATCGCACTGTCCTTCTTCCGTTAAGAAGCGACGGCCTCTCCGAGGCAAATCAGTTAAAATATTGAAGGTGGCAGCCTTCATTCCTGCCGGGTCCCTACGGGGCCCGGCTTTTTCTTTTTGGGCATTCCTTGTCAGGCGAGTAAAAATTCTTCAGTAATATCAATACTCTGTAAAGGAGAGAAAATTCTGCCGGGCAATATGTGCCTATAGGCAATAAAAAGGTCGGTTCGGGTAAACTTTAATAAAGCTTCCAAGCCGCGTTAATGTTTGGGCCCCTAAAAACCGGTCAAAACTCTTTTTCTGTTAAGCACGAAACTGGCCCGTCATTTGCGAAGCCATTCTGCGGACAAAAGGTCCGTTCAGGCAAAAGGCCTGAGTTACATAACCAGAATGGAGATCGCTAAAATGGCGAGCGTAAATACTAACTATGGCGCAATGGTCGCGCTGCAGCAGCTGAACTCTACAAACTCTCAGCTCGAGACAACACAGACCCGTATCAACACGGGCATGAAAGTCGCTTCCGCAAAGGACAATGGTGCTGTCTACGCGATCGCTCAGGGCATGCGTTCTGACGTCGCTGGCTATGGCGTTGTTCAGGAATCACTCGATCGTACAAGCTCAACCGTTGATGTTGCTATCGCAGCTGGCGAAGCGATCGGCGACCTTCTCATCGATATGAAAGAGAAAGCGCTCGGAGCAGCTGATTCATCTCTGACGTCGAACCAACGCTCTGCATTCAACGAAGACTTCAAAGCGCTTCGTGATCAGGTCGCGACGGTTATCTCTAACGCAGAGTTTAACGGTGTGAACCTCATCAACAACTCTACAGCAAGCGTTGAAGCGTTCGCTGACTCCGATGGCGGTTCTGTGATCACAGTTCTTGACGAGAACCTGTCTCTCGGCGGCGCAATCGTGACGCTCGCAGCGACAGCATCTCTCGACACAGTGACAAACTCATCCGCAGCGGTTGGCACAATCGAGACTTCTCTCACAAACCTCAACCAGGCTCTGGCCCGTCTCGGCACGGCGTCTAAAGCGCTTGGTATTCACTCTGATTTTGTCACGAAACTTTCTGACGTGACTGAGAAAGGTATTGGCAACCTCGTCGATGCGGATCTCGCAAAAGAATCTGCAAAACTGCAGGCTCTGCAAACCAAGCAGCAGCTCGGTGTTCAGGCGCTCTCCATTGCCAACCAGGCAAGCGGTATTGCCCTGTCCTTCTTCCGATAAGGGAAGACCAAAAAAACGAAGACATAAAAGGCGTAAGACCTTTCATCACTGCCGGGCCCTTGTGGCCCGGCTTTTTCGTTTCTGGCGAACGCATATGACCGTGCAACGCGCGGAATATAGATAAAATTTCAATAAAAACAACGGCCATGTAGGCAGAATTAACCCGGCAAATTATGCCGGTCGGCAGGTTTTGTCGCTCTCTTCATATCTTGCTAACCATACTGGAAATTTTGTTAACCATGGGAATGCAGCAGCCGCCGAGAATCCCGAAAATCACGCTTAACCATAAATCTGGCCCAGCTTTTGCCTAGTCATATGCGGGAAGAATCCCAGCGAGCAAAAAGCTCAAGTAATGCCTGCGTGCAGGCAGTAAAGACCAGAAAGGATCGCTAAAATGGCGAGTGTGAATACGAACTATGGCGCTATGGTTGCGCTGCAACAGCTGAACAACACAAACTCTCAGCTCGAAACAACTCAAACTCGTATCAACACGGGTATGAAAGTCGCGTCTGCCAAGGACAACGGCGCTATCTTCGCGATTGCTCAAGGCATGCGCTCTGATGTTGCCGGTTTTGGTGTTGTTAAAGAATCCATCGACCGCACAAGCTCTACTGTCGACGTTGCTATTGCTGCTGGCGAAGCTGTCGGCGACCTTCTCATTGATATGAAAGAGAAAGCGCTTGGCGCAGCTGATGGATCGCTCACAACATCTCAGCGTGCGGCGTTCAACGAAGACTTCAAAGCGCTTCGTGACCAGATCGGCACAATTGTCAGCAACGCTGAATTCAATGGCGTGAACCTCATCAACAACTCTACAGCTGGTGTGGAAGCTCTGGCTGATGCGGATGGCGGTTCTACTATCACCGTTGCAGACGAAAACCTGTCTCTCGGTGGTGGAGTTGTGACACTGGCTGCGACAGCATCTCTTGATACTGTGACAAACGCTTCTGCTGCGGTTGGCACAATCGAAACCTCGCTGGACAACCTGAACCAGGCGCTCGCTCGCCTCGGTACGGCGTCTAAAGCGCTCGGCATCCACGGCGACTTCGTTCAGAAGCTGTCTGACGTGACCGAGAAAGGTATCGGCAACCTGGTCGATGCGGACCTCGCAAAAGAATCTGCGAAACTTCAGGCCCTGCAAACCAAGCAACAGCTTGGTGTTCAGGCTCTGTCTATCGCGAACTCTTCTGCAGGTATTGCATTGTCCTTCTTCCGATAGAGGCAAGGGTATCGGGGCCGGTGATCTTATTCATCGGCTCCGGTCCTTCCTTCCACGGTTAGGAGACACACAATGTCAGGAGATCTCAAACTTACCCCGGTATCTGGCGCATTGGCTGCTGATATCAAACAAGAGCGTTTCGCGTTTCGCGAAGCTTCAGGCCAGGAAGAACAGTCTGCAGCATCTGATGTCCGCAAGGCGGAAGACGCTGAGACAACAGACCCGGCCGAACAAAGACGCCAGCTTCTGAAAGAGGCGCTGGAAGAAACACAGAACGCACCCGATGGTAAACTCGTCATCGAACGCGATGAAGACACGGGCAAGTATGTCCAGAAGGTTCTTGATCCAACGTCCGGTGAAGTTCTTAAACAATGGCCGGAAGAGCAGTTTCTCGAGCTCGCAAAGTCTATGGGCGAAGCTTACGGACTGATTGTTGACCGCCAGGTCTGAAGCCGATCCGACGAATACCTGAGAAACTTTTTTCTCTTTGCCAACGTTTATTTAACCATCACGAGCGAAACCTTTACTCCGAGGCAGGAAATTTAGCTTCCCTGCGGGAGAGAACTGATGGTTTCGAGTGTACATACAAATTCAGCTGCAATGAGCGCATTGCAGGTTCTGAACAAAACCAATAGTGATCTTGAGCAGACCCAAAACCGGGTCGCGAGCGGGTATAAAGTCGGCGGCGCCAGAGACGACTCAGCGGTTTTTGCGGTTGCGCAAGGCATGCGAGGCGATATCGGGGCGCTTGCGGCGGTACAAACTAGTCTGGATCGCGCCAACTCCATTGTTGATGTCGCGATTGCCGGTAGTGAATCCATTTCAGATTTGTTGATCGAACTGCGCTCTAAGGCGCTTGCGGCGTCTGATACGTCCATTAACGGCGCAGCGCGCTCGGCATATGATGAGGACTTCAAGTCGCTTATCAGCCAGATCAGCACGATCATCAATAACTCGGAATTCGACGGCGCGAACCTTCTTGATGGCTCGCAGACGAACGGTATCGGCTTCATCGCTGACATCGACTCGACTGATCAGATCACTCTGGATACTGAAAATCTGTCGCTTGGCGGATCAATTATTACCTTCGCGGCTACGGCGAGCCTCGGCACAGCAACGCTGGCGTCCGGTCTTGTCAGTACAATTGATACAAGCCTGAACAATGTGAACGCAGCTCTGTCCCGCCTCGGCGCGACGGCTAATCGCGTTGATACGCATGTCAGCTTTGTATCCAAACTTAGCGATAGTCTTGAGGAGGGCGTTGGTAACCTCGTCGATGCTGACCTCTCCAAAGAGAGTGCGCGGCTGCAGGCCTTGCAGGTTAAACAACAGCTCGGCGTTCAGGCGCTGTCTATCGCGAACCAGAATTCTCAGACGATCCTTTCCCTCTTCCAGGGATAGGGCATCTGACATCTTTTCAGCGATTATGGATCTGGTCTTCCCTAGTCGCTTTACTTGGGTCCGGAGTAATTCTCCGGACCCATTTTTCTTTTAAATCAAGCGTCTTCGCTCGACTTGGTATGGTAAGCTTCTTCGCGTTCAGTCGCCAGAAGCGCGCGCACGGTTTCATACTCATAGCCGAAACTACGCAGCGCGTTACCAGACAACTGCAGACCTGTTTCAACAACTTCCGGAACGACATAGTTCGCGCCAGCGCGCTCCAGCTCGGTGGCGTGCAAGGCGTCGTGGGCCCGGGCGAGAATTGGAATATCAGGACGAACTGCGCGCACAGACCGCACCAGCATCTCTGTAATCTGCGGATTATCGACGGTGATGATGAAGACAGATGCCCCTTCCAGACCGACCGAATGGAGAAGTTCTGGCCGCGATGCATCGCCCAGATAGGCGCGATATCCGGCCTCGCGCGCGTTAGAAACGAGCCGCGCATTCATATCCAGCGCAACGACATCGGCAGACTCCTGAGAGAGAATGCGCGCCACAACCTCGCCGACGCGACCAAAACCGGCGAGAAGGACGTGGCCCTGATGATCGGAAAAGTCTTGAACTTCCTCGGCGACTGGTGCGTCCTCTGGCAGTGTTTTTCTGGCGAGGTACTGGCCGATCTTCGACATGACCGGAATGCATAGCATGGAAAGGCCGGCGACTGCGGTGAGCGGCGCGGCGATGTCAGAGGGCAAAATGCCGGTCGCTGATGCTGTTGCGACAACGACGAATGCGAACTCGCCGGCAGGGGCCAGCAGGAATGCGCTCTCAATTGCGACGGCGTTATCCTTGTTCAGAATGCGCACGGCACCGTAAGCGGCAACAAGTTTTACGCTGATCAGAATGACCAGACCGAGCACGATCGTAAGCGGTTGCGAGATGATGGCGGGCAGGTCGAGCCCCATGCCGACTGTCATGAAGAACAGGCCAAGCAAAATGCCTTTGAATGGCTCCAGATCGACCTCTGTCTGGTGTTTGAACTCTGTCTCACCAAGCAGAAGGCCAGCCAGAAACGCGCCCAGCGCCAATGATAAGCCAGCGCTTGCGGTAATAGCTGCTGCCCCAACAACTGTCAGCAGCGTCAGCGCCATAAGGAAATCACGCCCACCGGCAATCGCGACCATTTTGAACAGGCGTCGCAGCACGAATTTGCCGATGAAGAAGATCACGGCGATGGCGATAACGCCCTGCACAAACGCTTGTAGAAGCACGGATGTCAGGTTCGCGCCTTCTTCAATGTTCAAAAGGCCGACAAAGATCAGAATTGGCGCAACCAGAATGTCCTGAAAAAGCAGCACGCCGAAGCTGGTCCGGCCGACAGGTTTTGCCGCAATCTTCTCTTCGACCAGAACCTGCATGACAATCGCAGTGGAGGAGAGGGCGAGCGCCAGACCACAGACAATTGCGACGCTCGGGTCAGGGATGATGAGCCAGAAAGCAATCGCCGCGAGCGAGAGCGCGCTAACGGAGGCTTGCATGCCGCCAACGCCGAACACGGTTTTCTTCAGCGCCCAAAGCTTCTCGAACGAGAATTCCAGCCCCAGAAGAAACAGAAGGAAGAGCACGCCAAGTTCGGCAAAGGGGGCGGCGGCTTCGGGTTCGGATATCGAAATATATTCCAGAACGGGCCAGTGCTCGGCCAGCATGCCCACGCCAAACGGACCCAGCGCGAGACCGGATACCATGAAACCGATGACTGCAGGCAGCTTCAGAAAACGGAAGAAGGGAACGGCCACGCCTGCAGCGAACAGGAACACCATTGCGTCCTTGATCAGGATTTCTTCGCCTGCCGTTGCCATAGTTCAATCACCCCCTGAATCGCCGATGTCTATCGTTTACCAGCTTTGCGGCGCGGTGAAGAGGTGGCGGACTTAAAAGAGTGCTGCGATATACTTTCGCATTATTTTGCTTCAGAAATGCAGGTGAGCCGCTTTATTCGTGCTCAAGCTGTTCGATGCAGTGAAAAGTTCAATTCAGATATGCAAATTTAGCGCTTGAACTTTGCCGCTAAAGGCGTAGAGGGGCCTCATGTCTCAGGATCTTATCTCTCTTTTCTCGGCAAGTTTTGTCACCTTCTTCGTGCTTGTGGATGCGCTGGGCGTTGCACCCGTGTTTGCGTCCATGACTGCGCCAGGTGGACCGGCGTATTCGCGCAAAATGGCGATTAAGTCGGTTATTGTCGCGACCATTATCGTGTTCGCATTTGCTTTTGGTGGCTCATGGCTGCTGGAGAAGATGCATATCTCTATTGATGCGTTCCGTGCGGCGGGTGGCTTGCTGCTCTTTCTGATCGCGCTCGACATGGTCTTCGAGAAGCGTACCGAGCGCCGTGAACACCGCGCAGAGGCGCATATGGCCGAACACGAAGATCTGGATGATATCTCTGTCTTTCCGCTTGGTATTCCAATGCTCGCGGGTCCGGGCACGATCGCGACGGCGATGCTCTATATGAGCAACTCTGACAGCATTGCGCAGCAGGGTGTGGTTCTTGCCGCATTTGCGTTGAACATGCTGGTCTGCCTCGTCATGTTCCTGCTTGCTGGTCCGCTCGTTCGCATGATGGGTGACAGCGTTGCAGGTGGTCTGACCCGTATCCTCGGCGTTATTCTGGCGGCTCTGTCTGTTCAGCTGCTGATCGACGGCATCAAAGGCGCGTTCAATCTGGGGTGAATTATGCGTGCTTAGCTCTGCACAAACGCAGCATGCCCTACTACGGAATGGAGTCCCGCTAATTACCAGAATGCCGGATCGTCGAACCTGGCGACGCAATGTGCAGGTCCGCTGAGGGGCGTCAGCGGCGCGTCGGTCAGTGACTTGGCGATCCAGCCCTCAGGATGGTTAAGCGGTTGCGGTGCGGGTACATCCGCCTCCGAGACGGGCTTGAACCCCGCCCGACCGTAGAAGGTAGGATCGCCGTAGGTCACGGCTATGTCCACGCCCTCGTGCTTAAGCGTTTCAAGACCGTGGGCGATCAGCTGTTGCCCGATGCCATTGCCTTGATACGCCTTAGCGATCGCCACCGGAGCCATCATGAAGACCGTGCGAGCATCTGCTGTGTAGGTGAGGCGCGTAAAAAAGATCCCGCCCAAAAGCTTGCCGTTCTCCCACGCAGTGAACACGCGCAGGTCCTCGGTAGGTGTCTCCGTGATCAAGCCGCGCGCAAGCGCGCCGATAAGCGCGCCTTCATCAGCGCCTTCTGATGCGGTGAAGGTCGACTCAAAGAGTTCCGCAATGGCCTCGGTGTGGATGGTATAATCCGTTGAATAGTCCATGTCTAAACCCTCTGTGGTGTCACGTGGGGGCAAACCTGATCCAACACAAGCATGTTGTAGCCTAACTTGCCGCCTCCATCTGGAAGCGGCATTTTTTGAATTTCGTGTCAGGCGCTTTAGCCGGCTTTGCTGACGCCCGATGTCGGTGCGAGTGGAAGCTCGCCCATTTCAGGGAAGGCCGCCTGCAGCATGCCCAGAAGGCCGCGTGCATCCATGCGCTCCGGGTTGCGGTTAGACGCATAATAGAAACCATCTTCCATCTGGCTTGCGCCGCGTTCCAGCCACTTCGCCATCAGTTTCTCATCGAGCGCTGGCAGAATTGCGAAACGGTCAGGGATTTCGATGGTCGAACGACCATCATCTTCGGCAACCATAGTTTCGTGCAGCTTCTCGCCCGGACGAATACCGACCACTTTGTGTGGCAAATGCGGGGCAACGGACTTAGCAAGCTCAACAACCGTCGTAGACGGGATTTTCGGAACGAAGATTTCGCCGCCCTCCATCAGTTCGAGGCTGGAGAGCACGAAATTCACGCCTTGCTCAAGCGTGATCCAGAAGCGTGTCATGCGCTCGTCTGTGATAGGCAGGTGATCGGCACCTTCTGCGACCAGCTTTTTGAAGAATGGAACGACAGAACCACGAGAGCCGACAACATTGCCATAGCGCACAACCGAGAAGCGGCAACCATTGCGACCGGAAAGGTTATTGGCCGCTGCAAAAATCTTGTCGGAGGCCAGCTTAGTCGCACCATAAAGGTTAATCGGGCTGGCCGCTTTATCGGTGGAGAGCGCCACAACCTTCTGAACACCGGCGCGGATGCAGGCATTCACAACGTTCTCTGCGCCCATAATATTGGTTTTAACGCATTCCATCGGGTTGTATTCAGCGATCGGAACATGCTTCAGCGCGGCGGCGTGAATGACGAAATCAATGTCGCGCATCGCCATTTCGAGGCGGGCCTGATCGCGAACATCGCCGATAAAGTACCGCAGAAACTCGTGTTTCTGCATCGGAAACTCCTGAGCCATCTCGTATTGCTTCAACTCATCGCGAGAGAAGATAACAAGACGGCGCGGTGTCCAGTTGTCGGTGATGATCTTGACGAGCTTCTTGCCGAAAGAGCCGGTACCCCCTGTAATCAGGATGGATTTTCCATTGAGATCAGGAAATGGCGTACGGAAATCGCGTGTGATCGCCTGAAGATCAAGGTCGGAAGCTGCTGCGATACTCATGGTCTGAACCCCTTCAATTTGGTTCAAATTTGTTCTTTCGGTTAAAGATATGCGTGCTTTGCTTTACCAATCCTTAGCGCCTGAAATGTTTAACTACGCGCATGACACGCGCGCCTGTTTCTGTTGTGCTCTGTGCACGCAACGAAGCGAGCCGGATTGAGAAATCGATCCGGGCCATTGAGGCGTGCCAGCCGGATGAGCTGATTGTCGTGGATGGTGGTTCGACAGATGACACTGTCGCGATTGCCGAACGTCTCGGCGCGAAGGTGATCCGCTCTGGCGGACGCGGCCTCGCGCCCGACCGTCAGCTCGGGGCCGACAATGCCACATATGATCTCATCGCCTTCATTGATGCCGACCACCGCCCTGCGCCGGATGCACTTGTTTCGCTCCAGCGAGATATGGAAGCGTTTGAGCTTTATGTGGTTCAGGCGGGTGTCGGTATCGAAGACAACGGTTTCTGGAACCGTGCCGAGCATGACGCGATGGCCGTGTTCCAGCATCAGCCCGGTCCGCGCACTCTGATGATCGGCGTTGCGCCAACGCTCTACCGCAAAGAGGTTTTGCAGGCGGTTCGCTTTGACGAGGTGAATAAAGACCAGTCTGATGATGCGGACCTCTTCAAGCGTATCGTCGATACGGGCCGGTTCACATTCGGGGTAGGGCGCACCATTGTGCCGCAATATCACCACCCTGAATTCTCCGATTATATGGGCAAGTTCCGCTGGTATGGACGCCGCGATGCCGAGTTCATCCGCACCCATCCGGACCGTGCCCATTCCATGTATTTTCACCTGTTCGTTCGCTACCCGATCTGGCGACCGATCAAATCTGTTTTCACCGGCCGTCCACGCGCCGCGATCTATTTCTGGGTCTGCGGGCTGACGCGTCTTGGTGTCGTAATTTCGAAGCGTATGCAGGCCCTGTTCTCACGGCCTCAGACGCAACCTTCAGAATCCGGAGATGCAGCATGACGCTTGCGGTTATCGTTCAGGCCCGCATGGGCTCTTCCCGTTGCCCGGGCAAAGTGATGATGGATCTTGGCGGCGAGCCATTCCTGAAGCGCTGCCTTGATCGCTGCGACCAGATACCGGGTGCGGATATGGTCGTCGTTGCTGTGCCTGACCTGGCGCAGGACGATCCCGTCGCTGAAGCTGCTGAAAGCTGGGGCTATAAAGTCGTGCGCGGTCCTGAAAAGGACGTTCTGGCTCGTTATGCGCTGGCGGCACGTGAGGTGATTGCAACCGCCGTTATGCGTGTGACCTCGGATTGCCCGCTTATTGATCCGGAAATCTGCGGCGAGACGATCCGCTTCTGGAAAGAAACGCAGGCCGACTATGGCTGTAACAATATGCCTCCGGGCTTCCCGCACGGGCTGGACTGCGAAGTCTTTCATGCCGGCCATCTGCATGCTGCAAACCATCTGGCTGAAGACCCGTATGAGCGTGAACACGTCACGCCATGGATACGCAACCATCCAAACCTGACACACGCATCTATCAAAGGCCCGAAAGGCGGCATGGAACGCCTGCGCTGGACGCTCGACTATGAAGAAGACGTCGAAATGTTTCGCGCGCTTTACGCAGCGATGGGCGAAGACGCTCCGTTTGCGCGTGCTGCTGACTATCTGGCGATGTGCATGCGCCGACCGGACATCCCTGCCATCAACGATATTCGTATTGATCCGGCGCGACTGGCCGCCGAACAGGAAGCGGACGTGTCTGGCGCAAGTCAGACATCGCTTGCCGCGTAATGAGTGTTCTGGTTCTCGGCGCGACCGGCCTTCTGGGCACGGAAGTGATGGCGGTGCTGCAGGAGCGCGGCATACGCGCGCTTGGCGCTGCCCGTTCGGGCGCTGACCTCCAGATTGATGTAACAAACCAGATGGGGCTGTTTCGTCTGCTCTGTCAGACGGACGCTACGGCTGTCATCAACTGCGTTGCCAATGTGAACCTTGCTGCCTGCGAAGCCGATCAGGAAATGTCCTATCGTGTGAATGCTGCGCCTGTGGCTGTGCTGGCGGCGTGGTGCCAGCAGACCGAAGGCCGTCTCATTCACGTCTCAACCGATCAGTTCTTTCGTGGCGAGCCGCGCGAAAAGCATGATGAGACCGCGCTTGTCCATATGATCAATGCGTATGGCGCATCCAAATTCACAGCCGAGACCATGGCGCGTGAAGCGCCGAACAGTCTTGTTGTGCGCACCAATATTTGCGGCGCGAAGAAGGGCTTTGGTCGCTGGGCAATCGACAGCCTGACAAACCGCACGCCTATCGGTGCATTCACTGACTATTTCACCTCCACCATGCATGTCCGCGCCTGCGCTGAAGGGCTGGTGGACCTGATTGCGACGGGCGAGACCGGCGTGATCAATCTGGCATCGCGCGATGTCAGCTCAAAAGAAGAATTCATGCAGGCGCTTGCCGCTGAGCTTGGCATTAATCCGGACTGGATGGTGCAGAGTTCCGCGCGCGATATGACGCCGGAACGCGCGCTCTCCTGCGGACTGGATGTCTCGCGGGCCGAGGCCGTTTTGGGCCGCGCCATGCCAACCCTTTCGGACACTGTCCGTTCACTCGTTCACGAGGATGCACAATGCGTTACGACCACGAATTCAGCATCGGCGACCGTAAGATCGGCCTGAACGAGCCGACTTATTTCATCGCTGACATTGCAAGCTCGCACGATGGAGAGCTTTCCCGCGCCAAAGACCTGATCTGGCTGGCGAAGGATGCTGGTGCCGATTGCGCGAAGTTCCAGCACTTTCTGGCACGTGATATCGTCTCTGATGAGGGCTTCCGCTCGCTCGGCGGACAGATGGCGCATCAGGCGGCATGGAAGCAGTCGGTCTACGATATCTTCGAGAAGTACCAGACACCTCGCGACTGGACGGATGAGCTCGTCGCCGAGAGTAAGAAGGCTGATATCGATTTTATGACGACGCCATATGATCTGGCGGCGATTGATCTTGTCGACAAGCATCTGAAAGCCTGGAAAATCGGCTCGGGCGATATTGGCTGGAACCGGTTCATTGAAGAGGTGTGTTCGCGCGGTAAGCCAGTCTTCCTCGCGACAGGTGCGGCGGACATGGAAGATGTCGAGCGGGCGGTCGATGCGGCGCTCACGAAAACCCGCGAGCTCTGCCTTATGCAGTGCAATACCAATTACACGGGAAGCCTTGAGAACTTTGCAAATGTGAACCTCAACGTGCTTCGCGCCTTCGCTCTGAAATATCCGGGCATGCCGCTTGGCCTGTCTGATCATACACCGGGCCATGCCGCTGTGCTTGGTGCTGTGACGCTTGGCGCATGTGCAGTCGAGAAACACTTCACCGACGACAATAACCGCGACGGCCCGGACCATCCGTTCTCGATGAACCCGCAAAGTTGGCGCGATATGGTCGACCGGACGCGCGAGCTTGAGCTGGCGCTGGGCGATGGCGTCAAACGTATCGAAGCGAATGAGCATGACAGCGCAGTTGTGCAGCGACGCTGCCTACGTGCGACGCGTGATCTGGCGGCGGGTGAAGCCATCACCGATGCTGATCTAGTAGCGTTGCGTCCGCGCCCTGAAGGCTCCGTTGAGCCATTCGAGCAGGATCTGGTGGTTGGCCAGCCGCTGACTGCTGCTGTGAACAAGGGCGACGCGTTGATGTGGGAGCATGTGGGCTGATGCTGACAGGTGAAATCACTGGCCTTCGCGCCATTGAAGAGAGCGATCTGGAACAGCTTCTGGCCTGGCGGAATGATCCGCGCATGCGCCGCTTCTTCCGCGAATATCGCGAGCTGAACATGACCCAGCAAAAGAGCTGGTTTGATGCCAAGGTGAACAATGATCCGGCGACACGCATGTTCGCTATCGTGGACCTTGAAACCAAAGAGCTGATGGGTGCTGCAGGGCTCTGCTATATTGATGGCATCAATCGCAATGCAGACTTCTCTATCTATCTCGGGATCGATGATCTCTACATTGATGAGGATTATGCGCCGGATGCGGGCCGTGTGCTGCTCCGCTACGGGTTTGAAGAACTGAATCTTCACAAGGTCTGGGCCGAGATTTATTCAATCGACAAGCCTAAGCAGCAGTTATTCTACGAGCTGGGCTTTACGCGTGAAGGTGTTCACCGAGAAACACACTGGACGGAAGGTCAGTGGGTGGACAGCCTGTTTTACGGCCTGCTTGCGAAAGATTTCCGTTAGTACGGGCTCGCTTTCGGAATATGGAAGCTGCGGGTGAATGTGCTGAGCGCAATCAGGCCCATAAGCACGCTTAGAACGATGAAGCCCGCAATCAGCGATATCAGCTTCATGGACCAGTCCATCACAGTCGTCGCTGCGTTCAATGCATCTTCGCCATAGTGCTTGGCGAGCGCGATAGCGCGGTCCCCGCCTGCCTGTGAAATAAGTTCAGCGCGTTTCAGATCGCTCTGTGATGAGATCGTTTCGATCAGCATCAGTGCATCGACCGTTGCGCGGCCTTCAGTCAACGCTGCCAGACGTTCCAGATCACTCAGGAAAATACGCAGGCGAGGCTGGTCCACTGAATTTGCAAAGGCGGCAAAGATGGCGTCGGTCTGGATCAGAAGATTGGAATTGGATGCGAAGGCGGCCTCAAGGTTAGCCCGAAGCGTGTCTTCCGGCATGGCGCGTTCCAGATGATCGCGGAGTGTGCGCTCAAAATCAGGTGCCAGCCGGTCTGCACGTATAGCCGTTTTCAGAAGCGATGCGCCTTCGAAGAAGCGGCTGTTGAGCTCCAACTCATTCAGAAGACCATCGCGCGCAATCAGACCAAGGCCGGAGATGGAGAGTGCGAACACGTCCGTGCGGTCACCGCGTATCCAGCCGGCGCTCTGAAAGGCGAGGTCACGCGCATCGCCAAGCACGAAGAATTCAGGTTCAGGGGTTGCGCTCGTCTCATCCTCGATCAGAGCTTCAGACTGCAGACCCTCTTCTTCTGTTTCAGGCGCGGCTTCAGCCTCAGTTTCCGCAGCCTCAGCAGGTGCGGCGGGTGTCATGTCCATTACAGGCGGCGCGACAGCGCGCTCATAGCGGGCGCGGACATCATCAGGCAGGAAAAGCTTAGCCGCAGTCAGAAGCCGGTCATCATGCTGGCCGGTGCTTTCCGTCGTTGCCGCAGCACTTACAGCAGCCGCGTCCTGCCGGTTAAGCATATACGGGGCCGAAAGCAGGAAGCCGCGCGCGCTGGTAATATCTCCCTGACGGACTTCGGCGTCGATCAGTTCTGCCCAGTACTGCCTGTTGCTTTCGTGGCCCGGGATGAGGTCGGCAAACATACGTCCCATACGGTCCTGCGTCGCCGTAATCGCCTCTGAAGTCGGCTCATATTCGGCACCTCGAGCGTTGCGTGTTTCTTGAATAATCAGGAAAACGACAACGCCGCTGATGATCAGTAAAATGTTGAAAATCAGGGCGGAAATCCATCCGAATGATCTTTGCGAATTTCGACTGCGTGAACGCATGGAATGGTTTCCGGATTCTACCGATTTACTGAGACCTATTAGTACTTTCGTTAGGTCGATGACGGATAATGATCAAGTCTCGCCTGCGCGTCGCAGGTGTTTTGTCGCTGAAAGATGGCGAAACGATGGAACCGATTAATTTCGATTTTTCTCCGCTTGCGGGGTACTACAACGCGAAGATTAATCTCAGCCTTGCATCCGCACAGGCTCGCTCTGTCTCGTCTGCTCAAGCGTCGGAAGAAACAGCAACATCCAGCAGTGATCTGCCATGGCGCCAGGAAGTTGACCCTGATGACGCGTTGCGCAAAGCGCTTGGCGCAGCCTCTTTCCTTCCCGATAGCGTAGCGCGTGATGCGCGCGATGAGCGCGGCGACGTACCGAAAATTTTTGCAGCATACTCTGCGCTGGCCAGCATTACGGCGATTGCGCAGGCTGCCAAAGAAGACCGCCTTCCGGTCGGCCAGGAAAGCCGGGCCCAGAAAAGAATGCTGGAAGGCATTCTGGAAGTTAAGGACTTCCTTGCCAGCGTCGATATCCAGAAGACCATTCTGATCGCCGGACAGCGTCTGTCTGCGGCGCAGAGTGAGGCGGCGATCACGCGCTCTTCTTACGAGTACAACACCAAGGTTCTGCACTCTGGCGAGTATGATGCTGAGGTCGCTGCGTTCACCGGCGACAAAGTGTTCACAGTCACGGCCAAGAAGATCAACACGACCGAGTCGGTGACGATTGATCTTGCCGACATGGAAGCCACGACTGGCAAGACGGTCCGCAATCTCGATAACGTCGCCGAGTTCATCAATTTCAAACTTGAAGAAGCCGGCATCCGTAGCACGTTCGTTCGCGAGAAGATCGGCATTGAAGACGAAAATGGCGTCATTCAGGGCGATGATTTCGGCTTCAAGATTAAAGGCGTTTCTACCGAGACGCTGAGCTTTTCTGCAGCTGACGCTGCGCCTGCGGCGATCATAGTTGGTCAGTCCGGCATGGGCGATAATGGCGGCGGCCAGCTTTCTGTCTGGACCGGTATCGACGGCGGCGCACCGGTTATGGCGAACGCTGCGCGCCTCGGCGAAGACGGCAAAGAAACAAGTATTGCCGCTACAGCGGTTCATCCGGATGGCGGCTATGTCGTCGTTGGCACGACTGAAGGCGTGATCGGCGAAAGCGGTATTCGCGGTGAAGAAGACACCTTCATGGCGCGCTATGACAGCCAGGGGCAGATGGTCTGGTCACGTACGCTCGGCGCTGCGACCTCTGCTGAAGGTCTGGCGCTCGCTGTATCCGATGATGGCAAGATCGCTATTACGGGTAAGACATCCGATGAGCTGATCACGAATGCGATTGGCGGCGGCGATGATACGTTCGTCACAATGTATGATGCCGATGGCATCGAGCAGTGGACCCGTCAGCGCGGCAGCACATACGATGATCAGGGTAACTCGATTGCTTTTGCGGCAGACGGGTCGCTCGTCATTGGTGGCACAACGGCTGGCAGCCTGACCGAAGACCTGCTCACAGGTGGCAAAGACGCGTTCATCGAGAAACTGGACGCTGACGGCAACCAGCTCTGGCTGCGCCAGTTCGGCACGACCGAGAATGACTCCGTGAAAGAGGTAAAGGTCGCAGATGATGGTTCTGTCATCGTCGCGAGCATCGAAAACGGTGAGGCCATCCTGCGCCGCTATGCGAGTGGCACCGACGATCCGGCGGACTGGACGCATTCTATTGGTAATCTCAATGGCGGCGATATAGGCGCACTCGAGATTGCAGACGACGGCACAATCTATCTTGGCGGTTCGACGCGCACCACCGGAGCAGATGCAACCGGATTTACAACGGGCACACAATCTGACCGTGACGGCTTTGTTGCGAGCTTTGATGTGTCTGGCGGCACTCCGAGCATGAACTGGCTGCAACGTATTGGTGGAGCTGATTATCAGTCCGTCGACGGGTTAAAAATCTCCGGTAGCGAAGTGATTATCGCAGGCACCGGCGAAGGTGAGTTCGGTACAGCGACCTCTGATAAAGACCAGTCTGCCTTCCTCAGCTCGCTGTCTGTCGCAGACGGTACGCAGGGCTGGTCGTCCAGCCTGTCAGGCCGCAGCGGCATTTCGTCTGCCAGCGATGTGGTGCTCTCTGACAGTTTCTCCAACACCCTCGACGCGTTCGGTCTGCCGGATGGCGACATGATTCTGGCTGATACAGCGGCCGTGACGGACCGTCTGTCTATTCGCCCGGGCGACCATTTCTACGTCTCCGTAGATGGTGGACGGGATAAGAAGATTACAGTCGAGCAAGGCGATAATCTGCGGTCTCTGACATTCAAGCTGAACGCCGCGCTTGTGCTTGACGGCAAAGCCGATGTTCGCCGTAGCAACGGTTCGCAGTCGCTCAAGATCACACCGAATGAAGGTGTCCAGATCGAGCTGAAATACGGCGCGGAAGGCCGTGATGCGCTCGCTGCGCTTGGCCTGCCAACCGGCGTCATCATGGAAAAACCGATCCCGGGCCGCGATTCTGTCAGCGACAGCCCCGAAATCGTCGCGCTTGGTTTGCTGGACAATCTGAACTTTGACACCAAAGAATCCCGCGACGACGCATTTGACGTGCTTGAAGGCGCGCTTCGTGGCCTGCGTACTGCCTATCGTTGGGCGGTTGATGACCCGACGCTACTGTCGCTTCGGAACAATGATCAGGGGCCGGGCCGGAATTCGGGCGGCGCACCGCCTGCCTATCTCACAGCGCAGATTGCCAATCTTCAGGCTGGCCTTCAGCGCCTGACGGCTGGTGGTGGCGGAGTGAACTTCTTCGCCTGATCAGGCGTCGCGCCACGCGCCGGATGCTAATCCGTCAATGCTCCAGCTTCCAACCGAATAGCGTATGAGCCGTAAGGTCGGGTGGCCGACTGCTGCTGTCATGCGCCGTACCTGACGGTTTCTGCCTTCCGTTATTGAAAGCTCGATCCAGCTGTCTGGCACGCTTTTGCGGACACGTATTGGCGGGTCGCGGTCCCATAGCTCTGCTGGTGCATCCATCGCGCGCACGATGGCCGGGCGTGTCAGCCCGTCTTTCAGCTCGACACCGTTTTGCAGGGCAGACAGGGCGGCTTCATCTGGCACACCTTCAACCTGAACCCAATAGGTTTTGGGCTGTTTGAATTTCGGACTTGCGATTCTGTTCTGGAGCTTGCCGTCATTTGTCAGAACGAGCAGGCCTTCGCTGTCGCGGTCCAGACGGCCGGCGGCATAGACGCCGGGCACGTCGATAAAATCGGAGAGTGTTTTACGATCACTGCCCTCCGTTCCCTTATCGGTGAACTGGGACAGCACGTTAAACGGCTTGTTGAACAGAATAGTGCGCGACATGGCGCCCTTGTAACGCGGCTTTACAGACTTGCAAAAAGATCCGGCGTTTTGACATCGCGCGCATTGCGAATGTCCTCGCCGACATAGAAGCACGGATGCTTGAGAGACTGTAGCCCGCCGCGCGCTTCATAATGGGACCAGCCGCCATTAGGCATTTTTGCAGAACGGACTTTCGCGCCACACATCGGGCAGTCATGAAGCCATGTTTTGGAGCCGTGAGAGGTGAGGGCGGTTTCGCGCACCATCCAGCTGCCGGGAATACGTGTGTATGCGCCGGATTTGAGTTTCCGGTCGTGAGCTTTGCGATAAATCAGCTGCACCGTCATGCCTTTCATCTCAGGTCATGGAGTCTCGCCTGATATACTTAATGAAAACTTGGCAAACGGGCCTTCGGCCAATTCCGTGGCGAGCTTTTTTATCGAACAGCGGTGTAGGCGGGAAAGTGCGAATACGTATAGGTTACCGCGCAGTGCCTGAGGGCCTGATCTTCAGTTTGGGTTTTGTCGATGAGTCTGCCGTTTCTTCCTAATATTCCTGTCAGTGATATTTCGGCTGCAATTCAGGTCGCGATTGGTCCGATCTTTCTTCTGGTCGGTACAGGCTCGCTACTGAATGTCGTGACAGGGCGGCTGGGGCGCGTTGTTGACCGCGCGCGCGTATTGGAACGTCTCATTGAAGAAGGTGAGGAAGAAGTCCTGGAACGGCGTCATCTGATGGAGCTGAAGGCGCTTGACCGGCGTATGAAGTATGGCAACCGCGCTGTACTTCTGTGTTCGCTCTCGGCAGTGCTGATCTGTATCCTGGTCGCGCTGGTCTTTGTGCTCGATTTTATCGGTGCGGCAGCAGGGATTATCATCGCCGTCTTATTCATGATGGTGATGGCTGCCCTCGCAGCTGGGCTGATCAGCTTTCTTCTGGAAGTTCACACGGCGACACGGTTTCTCCGGGTACGCCATGAAGTGCTCGCGCGTCAGCACAAGACGGCGTCGAGCGACGCTTAGGTCTATTCCCGGAAATAGACGTCGACCCGGCGGTTCATCGGGTTGATCAGATTGTCTTCGGTGATTGCGTTGGTTTCACCCATGGCGACGATAGCAATGCGGTCTACGTCGAGATCAGCTGCCATGAGAGCGTCCAGCACATTGTCTGCGCGCTCCTGCGATACCGTCATGTTCACTGTGTCGCTACCGAGTGCATCTGATTGGGCGACGATCTCAATTGCTGAAAGATCGCAGCTTTCCGCTGCTTCGACCGCAATGGCGATGGCATCCTGAGCGATTTCATCAAGATCGGTCTCGTTCGATGCAAAATAGATCGGAAAGTTTCGGTCAGCGCAAACAGGCGTGGTCGCCTCGGCTTCCATAACCGGTGCTTCCGGCGGTGGTGGCGGCAGGGATGTGGTCGTGCAGGCTGTGGCCATAATCATCAGGCCCGAAACCAGTGCGGCGCGCTGGACAGAAAGCGTATTCATTTCAAATTTCCCCCAAACTCCATCAGACCATGCGATGGAACGCATCGTCTGGCAATCGGTTCCTGATCGATAAAATTTAAATAATGCGATTCACTAAACAGTAATCAGTATTAACGGAAATCGGCCTGTTTTTTACCAAGGTAAATGCAAGCGGGTGTTTCATTAATTGGTTTTGTTAGTTTCTCCTGTGGACTGCCGCATTTGCTTAACCATACGGAAATCCATAGCTGCGTTAATCAGGGTGTGCCTCACTATGGAGCCCTTATGATGAAAGCTATGATCAAACACGTCGCGTCAGCGACCGGTCTGTCCCCGAAGCGTGCTGAAAATGCCCTTGGTATTGTTCTCAATGCCTCCGAACGACAAGGCTCTGTGTTCGTGGCCCAGCTATATAAGAAGCTTCCAGGCGCTAAAGCGCTGTCTGCGAAGGCGGGTAAAGCGACCGGTGCTGCCACAGGTGAGCTTGCGCGCCTGATTGAACAGACGCCGGGTGGTCGCATGGCTGTCGCGACAGGTATGATCCGCAATCTGCAAAAGGCTGGCCTCGGCCATAACGAAATTTCCGGCCTCTTCCCCGCTGTTTCCTCATACTGCGAAGAGGCATTTGGCCTTAAAGGCTTTGGTCATCTCGGCGACTTGTTGGGAACGCGCGGCGCAGACGCAGCCACCGATACTGCCGTTGCCTGACCTGCAGGGCACGAATTGAGTTTCTGAAGGGCCACCCGAACGGGTGGCTCTTTTCGTTTGCGCAGATGTGTGACGCTGGATAAACCGGCGTTATGGCCGATAACGATATCCTCTCTTTTGAAATGATCATGACTGCGCTCCGTGAAGAGGCGGCAGACTGTTTTGCCGATCCTGTATTGGTGACGATTGATTTCAGTAAGATTGCCGATGTCGACCCGAAGGGCGGCGAGGCAAAAGTGCAGCGCGTGAAAGCCTCGCGGCGCGTCGCTTTCCTGAAGGCAGAACTCTATCAGGATGATGCTCTGATCTTTAGCGCGAAAGCAGTCTTCAAGGCTCGCGCCGGACTCGAATAAAGTAAACAAAAAGTAAACATAAAACTTTATTCCAATTTATTCTAAATTTGTTCCAAAACAATATTTACATGAGAACAAAAGAGGAATATCTATGACTCATGGAACGGAGAGTGAACATGCCTGTTGTGAATTTCTGTGGTCAGTCTGGTCGGTCAGTGTCTTTCGAACGCGTCTCCCCGGACTCTGATTGGGCGGCGCGTGAAGGCATCGCCATGTTTGCTTCTCATACCGGTTTCGGATGGCGCATTATCCGTATCGTCGAGCTGGACGGTCGTCCTGACAATATCCAGCCGATCTGGGCCTATCGTGACGCACAGCGTTATGGCGCCCGCGCTGTCTTCTTTATGGAACATACCCGAATTCTGGATCGCAAAACGACTATCGCCGATCTTCGCGAAGGTCTTGATCCTGTCTGTGACACCCAACGCGCGAGCCGCGCTGCCTAAACTGAAAGGCCGGTCCGCTGCCCGTGGACCGGCCTTCTTTTTATTGGTTTGGGGCGTGATTTATTCGCCGCGACCCGGTGTCTGTAGTGCAGCCTGATCTGCCGCGACTTGCGCTGCTCTCACCAGCTGAACAAACTCGCTGCGATAGCCGAACTCATCGCGGCCGCGCGCATCGAGCGCCAGTTCAATGACGTCCTCATATCCAAAACCGTTTAGCATGTACGGATCGCCGCGCAGGAGCTGGCCAAAGGCTGCAACGGATGTTGCAAACCGCGTATAGAGCGGGGCGTCATCAATGTCTTCAAACACCAGGCTATCGGTCACGGGCAGGGAAACCAGAATGGATTCATCTGCTTGTGGCGGCTTGTAGCGTAGTTGAACAAAGGCCCATTCGTCGGACGTGCTCTCGCCCGCCGGTTCGTCATTCTCGTAACGACGCGGGTTCAGTAAGCCCGTCTCACCTGCCGGTGTGATTTCATAAATAGCCGTTACAGTATGACCCGCGCCGATTTCACCGGCATCTACAGCATCATTGTTGAAGTCGGCTTCGTTGAGCATCCGTGTCTCGTAACCGATGAGGCGATACTCGCTGACACGGTCAGGATTGAATTCGACCTGAATTTTGACGTCTTCAGCGATGGTGAAGAGTGAACCCGACAGATCATCGCTAAGCAGTTTGCGCGCTTCATTCAGCGTATCGATATAACCGGCAGTGCCATTACCGGCCTGCGAGATGGTCTGCATCATATGGTCGTTATAATTGCCGCGACCAAAGCCCATAACCGATAGGTAAATCCCGCTATCACGCTGACGGGCAACAAAGTCCTCAAGGCGTTCATTGCTTGTAATGCCGACATTGAAGTCGCCATCTGTCAGCATCATGACGCGGTTGACGGAGTCCTCATCAAAGTTCTGCTCGGCAAGAGAGTAGGCGAGGCGCAGGCCTTCACCGCCCGCAGTCGAGCCGCCAGCGCTGAGACGATCCAGCGCTGCCATGATCGCTGCTTTGTCATCGCCGGAGGTCGGCTCAAGCACCGTGCCCGCGGCGCCGGCATAGACGACGATGGAGATCGTATCCTGTTCAGTCATCTGGTCGATCAGCATGCCGAGCGCCTGTTTGGCGAGTGGCAGCTTGTCCGGCGCGTTCATGGAGCCGGAAACATCCACAAGCAGAGTCAGATTGATCGGCGGACGTTCATCGACCGGGATTTCATACCCCTGCAGGCCAACCTGCATGAGGTAATTATTATCCGCCCATGGCGACGGAACGAGTGTGACATTCGTAGAGAATGGCGGATCGGTGCTTTCTGGCACTGGGTAGGTGTAGTCGAAATAATTAATCAGCTCTTCAATACGCACGGAATCAACCGGCGGCATTGTGCCGTCATTCAGATAGCGGCGCATGACGGAGTATGATGCTGTATCCACGTCAACCGAGAAGGTGGAAACCGGCTCGTCACTCACGCGGCGCACAGGGTTCGCGTCGAAATCCTCATATTGCTCGCGGTCTACGATATCTTGCTGAGGTAGCGCGATATTCCCGGCAACCGGTGACGGCGCGGCTCTCAGTGCTGGCGATACCATTGCCTGCATAGGGGGAGGCGGCGGTGGCGGAGGAGGAGGTGGTGGCGGAGGAGGTGAAGGTGGCGGAGCCATTGTCTGGTTGGCAGACGAGCCGGAGCCGGTTGACCCACAAGCTGTGAGCGCAAGCATGCCGCAGGCGGCGAGTAGTGCAAGTTTAAGTGTGGGCTTCATCTTCCCCTCCCAAAAGCTGATACACCATAACAGCTTGAGAGATATGTTCGAAATGGGGCCGAAACGTGCCGGACTGCGCGGCGTATATGGAATTCCTGTGTCAGTTCACCTGCGTCGCAATCCAGCTGTCGATGTCGCGTTCGACCAGTGCAAGTGGGCGAGAACCCGTTGAAAGCAGCACGTCGTGGAAGTCCCGAATGTTCAGCCGGTTGCCCAAGACACCACGCGCTCGTTCGCGCAGGCTGGCGAAAATGAGGTAGCCTTCCGTGGCTGCACAGCCAAGGCCGGGTTCTGCTTTGAAGGTTTGAAGTCGTTCGCGGGCTTCGGCTTCGGAAATGCCAAGCCGTGCCGTCAGCAGATTTGCGGCTTCGTCCTCACTCATTGTGCCGGTCATTAGCCCGATTTCCGCTTCGGCCTCGGTGAAGGTAACCAGGCGTTGGTACAGCATGGCGGCTTCCAATTGCGGGGCATCTTCAAACGCCGACCGGCGGGCCAGCACATCCAGCGCATAGGCAGGCCAGCCCAGATCAAACGCAAGCGTGCGAAGTTCGCGGGACAGCAGAGGCAGGTCCTCGCGGCGCTCTTCTTTCATCTCACGGAAAGCGTGGCCCGGATAATAGGTTTGAAGAACTTCAATCACTGACAGGGCCATTGGATTGGCCTCAAGATAGGCGGTCGACACCCGAAGCGGCACAGTGTCGAAAATCTCGAAGCTGGAAGGCGCGTCAAACAGCTGTTCCGGGACAGGTGGGGCAGGGCCTCGCGGAGGTGTTTCGGGCGGTAGAACAGGCGTTAGCTCGTATTCTGGCAGGCGTTGAACCGAGTAGGCGGCCAGATAACTGGACAGATGCTCGAGCGCCCGCTCGAAATTCACAAAGCTCTCAGGCGGCGCGTCTTCGGTCGGCTCTGGCGTTGGTGGAGCAACGGGCTGGCCTTCTGCATCAGGCGCAGGAGCAGCCGGCGGCGGAACGAGCGGCGCACGCCTTTGCCATACCATCATGGCACGGAGCGGATTGTCCGGAATGGCTACATTGTCGAGAAGCGCATTGCCCTCCTCGTCCAACGGGGCGTGGTCATTCCAGTGATCAATGAGCAGCTGGTCGAAGGCCGCTTCGGTTTCTTCTGCGAGGCGTTGCGCGTTGAACAGGCAGTCTTCTGCATTCGCGACGCCCGAGGTCACCTGCTGCAGCAGCGCATCATAATAGGCGCTGGTCGCGCCGGCGGTGGAATCGTGCGCGGCCGTTTGCGGTAAGGCTTCGATCGTCGCCAACAGCGCGGTCATTTCCGGCAGCAATAGCCGCTCGACACCTTCGGCGAGCTGGATCGTCCAGTCGGAGCGCGGAAGCTCTTCAGTCTCCAACGCTTCCCATTGTGCGCGCCACGCCTGAAACGCTGTTTCGGACGCGAAAGGTGAGCGTGTGATCTGTTCAGTTACGTCACGCAGAATGTCTTCCGGAGGCACAACGCCCGACACGGCATCCATGGCAAGTCGGCGGTGTGCGCTGCGAATGTCATTCGAAATCTCAGGCAGAAGCCCCAGCAGCATTGGAACATCAGCCGTTTCATAATCGAGCTGAAGCACGCCCATAATGTCCAGCGCAGCAAGATGCGGCCCGCTTAGCTGGTCGATCGGGTAAGGGCGTGAATAAATGAGGCCGGTCTGGCCATGACTGAACCGGCTGACCTCACCAGCACGAACATAAGCGCCGTGGATTTCCCAGAAGGCGTTGAAGTCCGGAGCATCTGCTTCCGGAGCCTGCAGATCGGACAGCTCCTCCATCGCGATAATCCGGCGCACGCGTGCATTCTCAAATGCTGCTGGCCCCGGCACGCCTGTATCCCGTAACCAGACGCGCGGGTTGCGCGTAGGGATGCCATATAGGTCGAGTGGAATCGGTTGCGGTAATTGTGCTTCCAGCTGTTCGAGCTGGATATAGAGGTTCTGGCGCTGAACCGCAGCGGCTTCTGGTGACAAGGCTCCATTTTCGGGCTGACAGGCGGCTAGCGCCAAAAGCGCGATTGACGCCGCCGACAGCCGTAATGGCGCGAATTTTTCCCGGCTCGGGCGCAGTTTGGAAAAAAAGTTAGCCTGCATGGGTGAGTCATCGCCTGTCGGTGTGTGCAGAAGGTTGTCGCAGAAATTGTTTTCCTTTAAGAGGCCTGCTGCACTGTGTTTTGGGAGACTATTATGGAATCGAATCCAGCCGGACAAGGCCCTGCGCTGTCTGGGAACGTCATGTTCTACAAAAAGCCGGAGCCACTGTCTCCGGAAGCTCACGGTTCGCTCGGCGTTAAGCGTATCGATCAGCCGCTCGGCTTCCTGCGTTCCGCGCACGCTGTACCGGTAACTGTAAGCGAATTCGGAATGGCTGCGGCGTCTTTCCCGGTCATCTTCGTCGGTAACGACAAAACGCCTGTAGCTGTTATGGGCATCCGCGAAGGTCAGAACCTTTTTGTTGGCGCTGACGGCAACTCTGATCAGGATTTCTACCTGCCAGCATTCGTTCGTCGCTATCCGTTCGTTTTCGCATCGGACAATCAAAGCGACCGTCTGCTGCTCTGCGTTGACCGCGAAGGCCCGATGGTCACAGACCAGCCGGAAGTTCCTTTCTTCGAAAACGGCCAGCCGACAAAATTCACAAACGACGCCATTGAGTTCTGTAAAGAATTCGAACGTCAGCGCCGTGCGACTATGGAATTCGTCAAGCTGGTCGACGGCTATGGCCTGTTCGAGCAGAAGTCAGTGAACTTCACGCCGCGCGACCAGAACGGCCAGGAAGGCCCTCAGCAGAAAATCGCTGATTACTGGGCGGTTTCCGAAGAGAAGCTGAACCAGCTTCCAGCGGACAAGTTCCAGGAACTGCGTGACAATGGTGCTATCGGCGCGATTTACGCTCACATCCTGTCTCTGCTCAACTGGCAGCGCGTCATCCAGCGCGCTCTGCGCACACCGCCTCCGGGCCAGGCGCTGAGCTAAACTGCTTCGAGGGAAGCAGGAACCACTTCGTCGGGCGCGCAGAGGCAACTCTGCGCGCTTCGTCGTTCTAGGGATGAGATCAACAGATTGGGCATTGTGCCTCACAAACGCGCGAGAGCCCTTTCGTGCTAACTTTTCCCTTTATATTCCATGCTAGACGACAAGACTGTCATTGATCGAGACACAGGTAGTACGCATGCGCATGAACTCTTTTTCCGCTTTTTGGGCAGGTCTGATTGCTCTTATCAGCCTTTCCTTTGCCGGATTTTCTGCGTCGGCATTGCCGCACGATTCAGGCCATGCGCGCGTCGAACTAATCTCTGACCATGTGAGTGTCGTGCCGGGCCAGACGGTACGCGCAGCGCTAGTGCTCGAACTCGATGACCACTGGCATGTCTACTGGAAGAATGCAGGCGACTCCGGACTGCCAACCGAAATCATCTGGGATGATACGTCCGGTGTGACCGCAGGCGAGTTTAACTGGCCTGCGCCATTCCCGCAGCCGCTCGATATACTGATGAATTACGGATACGAAGACGAGCTGATCCTGCCATTCGATCTGGTTATTCCTGAAGACGCTGTCGGCAGCGTGACAATGTCGGGCCTCGCGACATTCCTTATCTGCGCCGACATTTGTATTCCTGAAGACGCGCCGATCCGTCTCGACCTCTGGATCTCCGATACACCTGAACTCAACACAGACCGCGCAGATGTCTTCCAACGTGTGGATGCACAGCTCCCAATGGCGTTTGAGGGCGATGCAGCGATTGATCGTAGCTCTGACCCATGGAAGCTCTCAATCGAGAGCGATATCGTGCGCGCTGCGTTCGAAGCAGACATTTCGAATGTGCGTTTCTTCCCGACAGATCACCAGATCCTTCACCCGCCAGAGCAGCCGGTCAGCATTGGTCCAAACGGCATCACGCTGGAACTGCAAAGCTCGGGTCGCAGCCGCGTGCCGGACAATATTGAAGGCGTTCTGGTCGTTGAGGATATCGATGCGAACCGTATCGCATTCGACCTGACCGCGCCGGTTGGTGACGTGATCGCAGGCACAAGCGGAACGGCGCTTGCCGGTGGCGCATCATCCTCGTCTTCCTCTGCTCCACCGCTCTCTTTCAGTGGCCTGCTGGCTATTCTGGGCGGAGCACTGCTGGGTGGTATTATTCTGAACCTGATGCCGTGTGTGCTTCCGGTTCTGTTTATTAAAGCGCGCAGCATTCTGTCTCTGGCGGGTTCTAACGAAATGGGCGAAGTGCGTGCCCATGGGCTGTTCTACACTGCGGGCGTCATCACGTGTTTCCTCGGCTTTGGTGTGATCCTCGTCGCGCTCCGTTCAGCGGGCGAAAGCGCGGGCCTTGGCTTCCAGCTTCAGTATCCGATCGTGATCGCAGGCCTGTCGCTCCTCATGTTCATTCTTGGCCTCAACATGCTGGGCTGGTTCAGCTTTGGTAGCTCGCTCATGGGTGTGGGTAGCAATTTGGCCGAGCGCGGCGGACATCAAGGCGCATTCTTTACCGGACTTCTGGCGGCATTCGTTGGCGCGCCATGCATTGGCCCGTTCCTCGGCGCGGCAGTTGGCGCGGCCGTAAACCAGCCGCTGCACATTGTGCTTCTGGTCTTCTTTACGCTTGGCCTTGGTATGGCGCTTCCATTCCTGCTTGTGAGCCTCGTGCCGGGTATTGCGAAATACCTGCCGAAGCCTGGTGGTTGGATGGAACGACTGAAGCAATTATTCGCATTCCCGCTCTTCCTGACGGCGATCTGGCTGCTCTGGGTTCTTGCAAACCAGTCCGGCGCTGACGCGGTTGCGCTGGTCGGTCTCGTTGCGGTTGGTCTGACATTCGCGATATGGCTGCTGAAAACGTCGCCGGAAAAAGGCACAGGCCGTAAGGTCAGCCTTGGCGTTGCGCTTGTGGTCACGCTCGTATCGTTGATCATTCCGGCGCAAATGCTGATGGGACCAGTCGGTAATTACGCGCAGGCAGGCAGTGCAGGCGGCGCCCATGCGGGCTATGACGGCGAATGGTCACCTCAGACGGTCGCAGATTTGCGGGCAGAAGGTCAGGGCGTGTTCGTGGACTTTACCGCGAGCTGGTGTGTGACCTGTCAGGTGAACAAGCGCACGACGCTTTTCGGTGACCGCGTCCAGAATGCTCTGGATGACCAGAATGTGTCCTTGCTGATCGCTGATTGGACATCCCGCGATGATCAGATCGCTGAAGAACTCGCTCGCCATGGACGCGCAGGCGTACCGCTCTATCTCTACTACGCACCGGGCGCGGATGAGCCGGCTGTTTTGCCGCAAATCCTTAGCCCGTCAATTGTGATAGATACAATCAGTCAGTAATTCCCTGACCGATGTTGCAGACGGATAGAGTTGTGTTGAAGTTACTTCAACAGAGAAAAGGTTTGATTGCAGGCATGGTGCTCGCCATCGCGCTGACAGCTGGTGCGTTCATTTTCTCAACGGATCAGGGCGATCCGCACGGGGCTCTGACGGTCAGCGCAGATCTGGTGCACGAAGCGAACTGATATCTCCGCCACCACACTGGCCGTTAATGTCAGAGTGGAGGCTCATCTCGATGACTTCGCCAGCCTCTAATACGATCGCAGCGGCCTCACCCACAGATACAGCATCTTCCAGCATTTTGGAGAGCCGCTCTTCGGCCTGCACGCGCGCCGCTTCAGAGCTGTCATCAGCGAAGGATGAGAGCTGGAGGTCTGTTTCTTCGGCCATGCCCCGGAAAATACAGCCTAGGTCTTCTGGCAGCGGGGCATCCTCCGACCCGGATGTGGAAAGACGAGTTGCCATTCGGCCAAAACGTTGCAGACGAAAGCGCAGGTCATCCGGAAGCGTATGCGCGTCCATCGCTTCAATCCGCGTGTGCAGCTCCGCAGCCTCCTCAGACCAGCTTCTGGCCAGGGCTGGTGATGCGCTAGCCGATCCAGCAAACAGAAGGGCGCCCAATGCGAGTATAAATGACGGGGTCGTTTTCATGGCGCGAGTGTCCCGCGCGCCGGTTAACAGACCTGAAAGGCAGGTGTATTTGGGCGTGTGCGACACGTAAAAATATGCGACAGGCAACACATGAGGTTGGCAAGGCGCTCACAAGGCTCTATCCCGACCAAAAATTCCGGCGATATATCATGGCAAAAAACAAGAAACCCAATCCGAAATCTCTCGCTCGCAAACCTCGCGGTTTCCCGGACAAACGGGAAGACGTGCTGAAAGCTGAGCTGGATATGATCCATCGGGTTTCATCTGTTTATCGTCTCTGGGGCTTTGAAGGCATTGAAACCGGCGCATTCGAATATGCGGACGCGCTGGGTAAATTCCTGCCTGATCAGGACCGCCCGAATGCGGGTGTCTTCGCCATTCAGGATGACGACGAACAGTGGATGTCACTGCGCTACGATCTGACAGCGCCGCTCGCGCGATTTGCAGCCGAGCACTGGGATACGTTGCCTAAGCCGTTCCGTCGCTATGCGTATGGTCCCGTCTGGCGCAATGAGAAGCCTGGCCCTGGCCGCTTCCGTGAGTTCATGCAGTGCGATGCTGACACCGTTGGCGCGAAAGGTCCTGCGGCAGACGCCGAGATGATCGCAATGATGGCCGAAGCACTCAAAGCGGCTGGAGCTCAGCGTTTTAATGTTCGTGTGAACACGCGTGATCTGATGTCCGGCCTTCTGGACTCCATTGATGCGCGCGATGAAGAAACGCGCCTCATCATATTGCGTGCGCTCGATAAGCTCGACCGCCTTGGTCTTTCCGGTGTGGCTGATCTTCTCGGTGAAGGCCGTGAAGATGAGTCCGGCGACTACACTAAAGGCGCTGGCCTTGATGCAGAGCGCGTGAAGCGAGTTCTGGCATTTGCTGAGTCCGGCAAATCCTCACGCGGTGAAACGCTGGAGGCTCTGGCAGCAGTCGTTTCCGGCAATGAAGCCTATGATCGCGGGATCGCAGAATTGCGCGAGATCGACGGTCTTCTCTCAGCGATGGGCGCGCCGGATGGCGTGGTGGTGTTTGACCCGACAATCGTGCGCGGCCTCGAATACTATACTGGCCCTGTTTTTGAGGGTGAGCTGCTCGACGAAATTCTCGACGAGAAAGGCCGTGCGGTTCGTATCGGCTCTGTCGGCGGCGGTGGTCGTTATGACGGTCTGGTGTCCCGTTTCCGAAATGAAGAAATTCCGGCAACGGGCTTCTCCCTGGGCATTTCCCGCCTTGCCGCCGCTATGTCACTGACAGGTGAGCTGAATGCGCTCTCCGGTCCTGTGGTCGTGCTGGTGCTTGATCGCGAGCATGTCGCTGACAGCCATGTGCTGGCGCATCAGCTGCGTGCGGCTGGTATTCGCTCTGAAGTCTATATGGGCAGCTCCGGCATGCGTCCGCAGATGAAATATGCAGACCGTCGCGGCGCGCCTGCTGTCGTCATCGTTGGCGAAGATGAGCGCCAGAAGGGCACCGTTACGATCAAAGATCTGATCGTGGGTGCCCAAAAGGCCAAGGCGATCAAAGACAATACAGAATGGCGTGAATCCCGTCCGGGACAGGTTGAAGTCTCACGTGACGAAATGGTCGCGACCATCAAAGGTATGCTGGAGGCAGACAATTGACCTCATTTCAGTTTGAAGCGATTGGCGGAGACTGGATTGATCCGCCTCTGCTGATCCCTGCGGCTTTGCCGCTGGAGCTTTCGGGCGAGAGCATCCGTTCCCGCCTGATCACCAGCTCTGATACGCCGGGCGAGGAACTGGCGCTACGTCCGGACCTCACACTGCCTGTCGCCAACCACTATCTGGCGGAAGCAGGCGGTGAGCCGGTGTCTTATCGCTATTTCGGCCGTGCGTTCCGTCAGGCGCGTACAGAAGGCGAGCCGGTTGAGTTTAATCAGACAGGCTTTGAGAATTTCGGTCACACAGATCGCCTCGAGCGCGATGTAGCAACGCTGACGGCAATCTGTTCAGAGATCGCAGACGCAGGTATTCGCAATGCGCAGCTTAATCTCGGCGATGTGTCGATCTTCCACGCTGTCGTAGACGCGCTGGCGCTCTCTGATCACTGGGATGCCCGCATCCGCCGTGCAAATAAGCGCCGTGAGGGCGTTGAGGCGGTTCTGGCGAGTGCTGAAGGTCAGACTGTGAAAGCGTCTTCCGCGCTGGCTCAGACGCTTGCCAAACTGCCTGCGGACGATGCGCGTGACCTGCTTGATGAAGTCATGTCGATTTCCGGCACAGAAGTCGTCGGTGGCCGCACGAAAGAAGAGATTCTGGAGCGCCTTCAGGCCCGCGCTGAAGCGGCTAATGCAGGCGCGATGCCGGATAAGGCGCGCGCTGTGCTCGGCGCGCTCAAAGGTGTCTCCGGTACGCCTGACGTGTTCCTTGAAAAGCTTCGTGCTCTCGCAAGCGAATATGCGCTGAACCTGTCATCCGTTCTTGAATATACCGATACACTTTTCTCGGCGCTTTCAGACCGGGACATGCCGTTCTGGGCGAATGCTCATGTCTCCGTACAGTTCGGGCGTCGTTTCGATTATTATGATGGTCTCGTATTCGAGCTGTATCACGCCGGTTTAACCCGCGAGAAGCCGCTGGCGCTGGGTGGCCGTTATGATGGCCTCGTGTCCTGGCTCAGCAAGGGCGCGAAAGACGTGCCGGCTGTCGGCGGCGTTGTGCGTCCTGATCGTGTAGAAGCAGCACTTAACCTCGAAGGAGGTGCGGCATGACACAGCTTATGTTGGCGATCCCGTCCAAAGGGCGCCTGAAGGAACAGACAGAAGCCTTCTTTGCAGACTGTGGTCTGAAACTGAAGCAGGTTGGCGGCGAGCGCGGATATTCCGCTGTGCTCGAAGGCGCACCTGGTATCCAGATCATGCTGCTTTCGGCGTCAGAGATCGCCAAGGGCCTTCTGGACGGCACGCTCCACCTCGGTGTGACTGGTGAAGACCTGCTGCGTGAGCACGCTGACAAGTTTGATTCGCAGGTTCACCTGCTTCGTGCGCTCGGCTTTGGTTATGCGGATATGGTCGTTGCCGTGCCGCAGAGCTGGGTGGACGTCGATACAATCGAAGATCTGGAAGATGTCGGCCACGCTTTTCGCGCGCGCCACGGACGCCGTATGCGCGTTGCAACCAAATATCTGCGCAGTAGCCGCCGTTTCTTCGCTGAACGTGGACTGACACAGTATCGCCTGATCGATTCTGCGGGCGCTACAGAGGCAGCGCCGGCATCCGGCACTGCAGAGCTTATCGTCGACATCACAACGACGGGCGCGACGCTGAAGGCGAACAATCTGAAAATCCTCAGTGATGGTGTCATGCTGAAGTCGCAGGCGCAGTTATCTGCATCTTTGAATGCTGACTGGAATGAGGACGCGCTGGCGGCGATTAAGAATCTGCTGGATATTTTTGAGGCACGCCGAGTCGCACGGGACGTCTCTGTCCTGACTGGCGGGACGTCTCTCCGGTCTGCAGCCGCATCAATTAGTGATGAGGTCACTCTACTTGGTGATTCTGTAGTGCTGCCGCGTGAAAAGGCAAAATCTGTCGCTAATGCGCTGTCTAGTGCAGGCTTTGGACCGGTATCGGTTGTGAATCCGGAGTTTCTGTTTCTTGAGGATAACCTTGTGTACGGAGAATTTTCCCGCGCGATTACCCGAAATGCTCAGTAATTTATCACTGAGCGATTAGTTTGTTACCAAAGATGGATTTTTTTTGTTGACACTTTGGTGAAGCTCGGGCCTTATCTTCTTGCAGTTCGGGAGGAAACGTCCTGCTTTATAAAGAACAAACGGCGTAGCTAACAGCTGCGCCGTTTATAATTTCAGCCTACTTCATCAAAACCAAAGTAATTACGCGCGCTCTAGTCTTGTTTATCTTGCATAGCATTCAACAAGTGTTGAAAAATTGCGTGGGTTTATTGATCTGAATTTGCGGCTCGCCTGTCCGGCGAATCCTGCCGCATCTCACGCCCTCTGCCGTCCGACACCGTGTATCTCTCACAAACGCAAAGAGCAGGTCCGAAGACCTGCTCTCGTGCCCTGGGGAGGCAAACGTGAAAGGGACAATGAAGGGCCGCCAGCAGCTCGGGGGTAGGGGGCAGTGATGAATTGCCAGCGACCTTTGTTGTTCCTTGTTGATAAACAATAAGGATTATCTGATAAACGTCAAGTGAAATTATCGTTATTCGATGAAGTTTCTGTAACGGGCAGAAATTACTGCCGATTTTACCTGCCGTGGACGATAATTCAGAAATTTCCGGAATCTTTAGAGGCTTTGTGCTGGGTTAGTGCGATTGTGACCCGTATGGCGGTGCTGCAAGTCGGATAGGCCAGTCAGCGCCCGAGGGAAAAATGCAACTATAACGAATAATTTCTTCAAGATCGTTTTCTGCGGTATTTGCTGACCATGTTTAATTAGAAAAACTGAATGTTATTTGATTAACCAGTATGTTGAGTTTGATCATTAACAAACTCGGCGGGTCAAGTACTTAGAGTACGCTTATCTACTGTAATTATTGCGGTAATTTTATATTTCAAAATACAGTGAAGCGAATTTTAAATAAAAATCCTTTCTGCGTTTCTCCTTGATGCCTCCCGACTGAAAAGAAGCAGAAAAAGAGCTAACAGTTGTCAGCTATATTTTAACTAGCTGGGTGTTTCCTTCGGCAAAAATATACAGCCCTGCAAAAAGTATGGGTTTGAATGAACGAAGGAAATACGAATGAGAAAGTCTCTGGCAGCACTTTCAATCATTGCTGCGTCCATGCTTGCGACAAATGCTGCGGAAGCAGCAGGCGAGCGCGATCTGCAGCTTATCGGCCGTGCACTAAGTTTCGTTGAGGGCGGCGCAACAGGCAATGTTACGCTCGCAATCGTTTACGCAGATGACGTGGCCGGCTCTCAGGCAGAAGCAGAGGGCATTTCAGCAATTGTAGGTTCTGGTCTGAACGCAGGTCAGGTGACACTCCAACCGCAGTTGGTCTCTGTGTCCGAGATTGGCGGCCTTGGCGCTGGCACGGCGATTTTTGTGCCTGCTGGCATGTCAGCCCATTATTCAGAAATCTCTTCCTCTTCGGCAATTACGGTCAGCACTGACCGGGCCTGTGCAGAAGCGGGCGCTTGCGTGGTTGCAGTACAAAGCGACCCGAGCGTGGAGATCTTCGTTAGCCGTTCGGCAGCCGACGCCCGCTCAGTGAGCTTTGCGTCCGCCTTCCGGATGATGATCAACGAACTCTGATTATTTCAAAGAATTTCTTGTTCAGGAAAGAACTGACAGATGCCTACATTTAAAAAGAACACATCTATTCTCGCGCTTTCAGCAATTGTCGCTTTTGGTTTGCCAGCGACGGCGCAGTCTATTGATTACGGTTCACTGGAAATGCTCTTCGACGAGCCGGTGACAACGTCTGCAACTGGCGCGCCACAGCGCTCTACAGATGCACCAGTGACGATGGAAATCATCTCAGCGGACGAGATCCGCAGCTCTGGTGCACGCCAGCTGACTGACCTTCTTGCACGCGTTCCAGGTCTTGAAGTCCGCAACACGTCTTCTGTGACGGGCGAAGTGTCCATCCGTGGCTATAACGGCCCGAAAACACCACGTCTTCTGGTACTTGTGAATGGTCGTCAGGTTTTCAACGACTCTTATAACGAAGTAAACTGGGCTGCGATCCCGGTTCAGATGGAAGAAATTCGCCAGATCGAGATCGTCAAAGGTCCGAACACAGCGCTTTTCGGCTTTAACGCTGTTTCCGGCGTGATCAACATCATCACGTTCAGCCCGTTCTATGACGATGCTGACTCCATGACGGTTCGCGTCGACAATGAAGGCAGCCTGCAAGGCGGCGGTGTCGTCAGCTTCCATCCGACTGAAAACGTCGGTGTACGCGCGTCGCTGGGTGGCTGGTCCATCGCCGAGTTTGAAGATCTGCCGCTTGATCCGCGTACAGGTTCTAATCCGCGCAACGAAAACTTTGCCTTCGGTGTCGAGGCGGGTATCCAGCTCTCAAGCTCTACACAGCTGTCACTGGAAACAACGCGCTCGGAAGTTTACCGCCTTGAGCGTACGCCGGTTTCTACCGATACGCTGGTAGACATCACGACGAGCAGCTACCGCTCGCGTCTTGTACATGACGGTGATTTCGGACTGATCAGCGGCGACGTTTACTATAACGAGTCTACTGCTGAATACGGTCTTCTGACGACAACGCCGACAACAGTTGAAACATCACTCCTGTCTGCGCGTGTCGAAGATCTGTTCAAGGTTGGTACCGATCACACCTTCCGCGTCGCAGGTGAATACCGCTCCGGTGAGAGCACGATCAACTCGACTCTCACCCCGCTCATCACAACTGAAGTCACAGTGATGTCTCTGTCTGGCATGTGGAACTGGGCTGTGAATGACAAAGTGTCTACAACGCTCGCGGTTCGCGTAGATAGCATGGATCGCCAGAGCGACACATTTGCTCAGTTCTTCTTTGGTGGCTCAGCGCTGGATGATGATGCGACAGAGTTCAGCTATAACGCTGGCCTCGTATGGAAGCCGACAGCTGAAAGCACATTCCGCTTCCAGGCTGCACGTGGCCTTCAGGTCCCGAGCTTCTCAATGCTCTCTATCGCAGCAAATCCTGAAACAAGCGTCGTAAACAACTATTCTGTCGATTATGACCGCGCGCTCAGCGGCATTAACGGTCAGGCTCGCTTCAGCGTCTTCTATCAGGAGAACCTCGATATGACGTCGCTTGCTATGCAGCCGATCATGCCGGGTCTTGGTGTTCCGACTGGTCCTAACTTCGGCGACTCTGAAACCAAGGGTATTGAAGTTTCTCTCGAAGGCGAGATCGGTTCTCACATCGATTGGCAGGCGTCGTGGCTCTATCAGGACACGACAAATAGCTTTGCGCCGATCGTATCCTTCGTGGGCGTAGCTGATGTGATGGATTTTGGCGGCTCTAACGCAGACAATGTCTTCAAAGTCGGCGCTCAGTATGAGAACGGAAGCTGGAGCTTTGGTGCATGGTCCCGTTACATCTCAGAGTACGAAATCATCGATGCTTTTGATGCGTTCAATTACGACTATCAGCGTTATGAGATTGGCGGTTACGTCGCAACGGACCTCCGTCTGGCTTACCAGGCTTCAAACGACATCGTGTTTGCGCTTGATGCAACAAATCTGACGAATGATGACGAGGCCCAAATGCCGTTCAGCGGCATGGATAGCCGCCTCATGCTGTCAATTTCTGCTGATTTCTAAAGGCCAAATTCAGAACTGGCAGCGTAAACTACGCTGCCGGTTCTATGCAGATGACGGGCGCAGGAGGCGCTCGTCGCCTGATGAAAGTTTCTGGAGGGCGTAATATGAAGTACTCAAATATCTCCAACTGGCCGTTTACCGCCAAATTCGCAGTCCCGTCTGCTCTGTCTCTGGGAATGATCTGCGTTGTGGCAGGCGTCAGCCATTTTGCGCTGAGCGCGCAGGTGAACCGCACAACCGAGATCGTGGACGTGAACTTCCACAACGCGCTTGAGCTGGTTCAGGCCAACAGCGCCGTGCAGGATGTGAACGGACAACTCTATCAGACGCTGACCAATCAGGCCGCGAACGTGGTAGACTCATCGGCGGCTGCGTCAGAGGTTATGGCGCTGCAGGGCAGTGTCGATCAGATTGTTGCGTCTCTCGAGATTTACCGTGCGAGCACGGCAAGCGCTGAAGAAGCTGCAGCCGTTCAGAACATCATCGAACAGCTGACTACGTATAAAGAGACCATCGAAGTCGTCGCGACGATGATGGAAATCGACTTTGCGTCAGCCGTCGCCTTCGCAGAACCGTTTGCGGAAAACTATACAGTGCTCCAGACGCAGTTCCAGGAACTGGTCGACGAGGTCGTAACCTCTTCTGAAGCTAGTGCGGCCGATGGTCAGGTTGCGGCAGGTCAGGCGAAACTGATCCTTCTGCTCGTGGCGTTGTTTGCCCTTCTCGCAGCAGGCGCGATTGCCGCTGTCGTGGCACGCTCTACGACACGCTCCATCCGTGAGATTGCTGGCGCGACGGACCGTCTGGCATCAGGTGATCTGGATACAAATCTCGATGGTCTGAGCCGTGGTGATGAGCTGCAGTCTATCGTCGAGTCTCTGTCTACTTTCCGCTACAACGCAGTCGAGCGTAATCGTCTCGCTGAACGTGAGCGTGAAGAAGCGCGTCTGCGTGAAGAGCGTACCGAGCGTATGGAGAAGCTTATCGCGTCATTCGAGGCGGATAGCCGTGACCTGCTGGGTCTGGTGGCTGGTGCCTCGGAACAACTGCGGTCAACAGCAGAGCACATGCGCGGCACGGCTGGCGAAACAACGAACCAGTCTCAGAATGCATCTCGCTCTGTAGATCAGGCGGCTAACGATGTGCGCTCTGTGGCTGCGGCATCTGAAGAGCTCTCGGCCTCTATTATGGAGATTGCAGGCTCTGTTGAGGATTCTGTCACGGCGATCAATCAGGCCGCTCAGAACGCTATGAGCGCGAATGAGACCATGGCAGATCTCGCGTCTGCGGCTGACCAGATTAAAGAGGTTGTCGGTCTCATCAACGATATTGCCGAGCAGACAAACCTTCTCGCGCTGAACGCGACGATTGAGGCTGCACGTGCAGGTGAGGCGGGCAAGGGCTTCGCGGTTGTTGCGACGGAAGTCAAAACGCTGGCGAACCAGACCTCGCAAGCGACAAGCCGCGTTGCTGAAAGCGTAGCGGACATTCAACGCGTAAGCGATACGGTTGCCGGCGCCATGGGCTCTATCAACGACTCCATCAGCAAGGTCACAGAGATTTCTGCGCGTATTTCCCAGTCTATGCAGCAGCAGGGCGGGGCGACACAGGAAATCGCATCCAGCATTTCCCGTGTGTCCAGCGAAACAGAGAATGTGACCAGCTCTATGGACAGCGTTCAGACGTCTGCGTCCGATACAGACAGCTCTGCAGGCGACGTTCTGGATGCAGCATCTACGCTGCAAAAGCAGGCCGAACAAATGCAAACAAGCGTCCAGCGCTTCCTTGAAGGCATTCGGGCAGCCTGATCGCAGGTTCAATACAAATTCAGAAAAGCGGTGCCGTACGGTGCCGCTTTTTTGTATTTGGAACGGACGCGCGTTACGAGCGGACCTCGATATGGATGTGGTCATCGTGCCGTGCTGCGCGGCATCCTTGGAAGCGTATGTTCTCCTGACGGAGCCCTAAACGCGCTTTCAAATGCGGTTCGATGAATATTCTGCGTACTCTCTCGTCCGCTGACAGCAGCTCCAGCGTCCTTCGGGTGCGTTCCTCTTCGAGCTGCCAGTCGGGCCACGCCGCTTGCAACCAATCAAAATCCCAACGCAGTGACAGCTGCGAAGGAGCGCAATCTGTAGGGCCTTCTTCGAAAGCGAAATAACCTATCGGCGAACGCGTCCGACCGGGAAGATATGTCCCCGCTCCATCTTCATAGAATAGCGCGATATCGGCCTTTCTGCCGTCGCGATGGGACAGATGAGGCAATAACGGAAAGTCGTTGATGTAGGGGAAACCTGCATCGAGCACGCGCAGTTGAGCATCGGGAAAGCGGGTCGTGAGTGATGCCGCGGTGTCTTGTAAGACCGCTTTCAGTTCGGGCGTTACGTAATGGCGATTGAGCGCGCAAAATAACGGAGACTGGACGCTGGCCGTGTTCGGTGATGCCCAGCAATTCAAGGGCACCCTTCCCATCTGCGGGGCGATCCAGATACTTGCAACCGAGAGCGCAGCGTAAATCCCGATGAAGCCCAGCAGTCGTCGCTTGAAGAGCAGAGAAACCAGCCAGGCAAGGCCACCGAGCTGCGTGAGCACCGTCAGGATGATCACGATCAGAATATGGCCGACTGCTTTAATGAACTTCATCGTCGTGCACGTCCCGAGTTATCACATCAGTCGACGCAGATGTTGAAACAAAAAAACGGCGATCCGAAGACCGCCGTTCTCTTTGTGCCGTAAGGGCGAGTGAAGCGAGGCTTAGAAGCCCATGCCACCCATGCCGCCCATGCCGCCCATGCCGCCCATATCAGGCATTGCAGGTGCAGCGTCGTCTTTTGGTGCGTCTGCGATAGCAGCCTCAGTTGTGATGAGGAGACCAGCAACAGAAGCAGCGTTCTGAAGAGAAGAACGAACAACTTTAACCGGGTCGATGACACCGAAGTTGAACATGTCGCCATATTCTTCAGTCTGAGCGTTGAAGCCGAATGCAGCGTCAGAAGATTCAAGGATCTTGCCGACAACGATTGAGCCTTCAACACCAGCATTTTCAACGATCTGGCGAACTGGTGCTTCGAGAGCTTTACGAACGATGTCGATACCAGCTTGCTCGTCAGCGTTCAGGCCTGTGACGCTGATCGCTGCAGCCGCTTTCAGAAGCGCTGTACCACCACCAGTGACGATGCCTTCTTCAACAGCAGCGCGTGTTGCGTTCAGAGCGTCGTCGACGCGGTCTTTACGCTCTTTCACTTCAACTTCTGTAGCACCGCCAACTTTGATGACAGCTACGCCGCCAGCCAGTTTCGCGAGACGTTCCTGAAGCTTCTCTTTGTCGTACTCTGAAGTTGTTTCTTCGATCTGACGTTTGATCTGACCAACGCGGTCTTCAATGTCAGACTTCTCACCAACGCCATCAACGATTGTTGTGTCGTCTTTAGTGATAGAAACGCGCTTAGCAGAGCCGAGCATATCGATTGAAACGTTCTCGAGCTTGATACCGAGGTCTTCGGAAACAACCGTACCGCCTGTGAGGATCGCGATGTCTTCGAGCATAGCTTTACGACGGTCGCCGAAGCCAGGTGCTTTAACAGCTGCGATTTTCAGGCCGCCACGGAGCTTGTTCACAACGAGTGTTGCGAGTGCTTCGCCTTCAACATCTTCTGCGATGATGAGGAGTGGACGGTTAGACTGAACAGCAGATTCCAGAATTGGAAGCATTGGCTGCAGAGAAGAAAGTTTCTTCTCGTGAAGTAGGATCAGAGGCTCTTCCATCTCAACGAGCATTTTGTCAGCGTTTGTGACAAAGTACGGAGAGAGGTAGCCACGGTCGAACTGCA
>DDIN01000009.1 GCA_002338565.1 Hyphomonadaceae bacterium UBA1849 | reverse complement strand
AGCTTACACATGCACAAACGTGGAACAGTCTATCGAGCAAAAAATACTGTACTAGGAATTTCACCTGTCGGCTGGTGTACGCAGGTACTCTGAGCAGAACCAACTCTGACAGCATCCAGTGCTAGGGAGAGATTGTTCAGTTAGATCAATCGGATCTAGCCTAGCTGCCTACAACGTGCTGTGTAGAGTGCGTAGAGGGTGTTCGACTACCTTCTTTTGAGAGGTCCGCCCAAATGCGGAAACCACGTTGTACGAGTCTCTCAGAGCGCTGTAGCTGTTGTTTTGCGCTCCAACCTTAGTTGTCATCCAAGACTTGAAGTGCATCGTTCGGGAGCGGGCGCTGTAGGTGCAAGCTGTCTTCACCTCCGCCTGTAGATATGTACAATTCAGCGAGACACCTTCTAAAATATCCCCGTTGGGGACGGAAGGTGGTTTCAATGAACAGCGATCAAGGAGAGATACAACTCACCAAATTATGCCTCTAGACGCCGCGGATGCGCAAAAAAGCCAGCAGGCATCGAAATACCCGCTGGCCCAAGGGAGGAGTTTAGAAAAAGATGTCGCGCTTGGTTATTCCGACGCGTACTGCCACAACCATTCTGCAACATCGGTAACGGCGGGCTCGAAATAGTCTCGCGCGCAATGGCCTGCCATTCCCATCACCCAAAGCTCGGATGTCTCGGCAGAATTCGCCAACAATTGGAGGTCCTTAATCGGTGAGAGCGGATCCCGCCCGCCATTCATGACGAGCAGCGGCGTTTTGATGGTTTGGCCCTGACCAATTAGGCCTTGTTCCACGAGTGAGAATTGACGGATCGATGAAGCGACCTGATCCGGATTGGAAGGGTCGGCGCCTATGCGGTGGGCAAAGGCTCGCACCGTCGCACCTTCTTCGGTCCCAAGGATATACGCGATTTCTTCGGTCGTTTGCATGAACGGGCTGTGTATCGGGCCACAGAGAGATGCGACGGCGCGCAGGCGTGGATCGTTCCTGGCCGCCATTTTGGCGGCGTAATGACCACCAAAGCTGACGCCGACTTCGAATATATTGGACGCGTCAACGTCGTCTCGCGACGCGTACGCGTCCAATACGGCTTGGTGGACGAATTCGCCATCAGAGAGGAGATCCCAGAATGTGCTTTCGCCCGTCCCAGCCAAATCGAAAGTGACAACTGCGAACCCGCGATCGAGGAGACGTTTCACGGTCTTGTAGGCGTGTCCCTTGAATTTGTCGGTGCCGTGGGTCCAGAGGATTAGCGGTGGGTGGTCTATTCCAGCGGGGCGATGGAAATAGGTGTTGAAGCTTCGGCCTCGCGCCTCGACCGAGATCACTTGCATCGGTGCGGCCATGTAGGCGCCGCCGCGCTCATAAGCGCGGAAGTGTTTAAGCAGCGCGTCGCGTTCGGCATCGCTGTGGTATTCTGGGAAGCCTGCAATCGCATAATAATTGGCGGCTGAAAAGAACAGCGTTTCGGCCTGCGCATTCTGGTCAGATTCAGCCGCTTGTTCCGCGCGTCCTAACTCTGCGTCTGCCACTTTCGTCCATTCATAGACCCAGGATCCAGGGTCATTGCCATCACGGGTCGTGATTTTCGAAATCGTCTCCAACACGATGGCGCGATCAGCGCCGTCATAGATGAAGCCTTCTATTCGCCGCTCGGGGACGTGGAGTTCGCCATTGATGATTTCCTGCGCGCAGCCGGTGCTGGTGAACACCGCCGAAACGGCGAACGCAATCGCGGTAATGAATTTATTCATTTGATTATCCTGTTCGTGATTTGAATTGGATGTCATTGTTGCGCCGCGACCTCGACCGCGGCGCTGTTGATCAAAGCGTCTTGCGAAGCGTAATCCCGTAGGTTTTTGGGGCACCAAACGCCGTTGGCGATTGCAGGACGGTCGAGACCGGGCCGCGCGACAATACGTCAGCCTCCTCCGTCAGGTTCCGCCCCCAAATGGCAACTTCCCAATCCTGATCAGGCGACAGCCATGATACCTGTGCACCGAAAAAGTGAACTTCAGGTCTGATAGTGTCGACGTCGCCGAAGGGGCCATCGAAAACATCGCTGCGCGCGGTATAGTCGGCGCGCAACCCAAGCTCTGATCCGCCATCCAGAGGAATGGTGAAATCTGCAGCCAAATTCACCGTCCACTCCGGTGCATTGTCGGGGCGATTGCCCGCGACCGAGACTCCGCCGACTTCACCTTCAAGTTCGGCATCCATCAAGGCGAATGATCCGGACAGCTGAAGATACTCGTTGACCGACGCCACAGATTCTAGTTCGAAACCAGTAACTTTAGCGCCGCCAGAGTTGACGATGATGGGTGCCCCGGATGGCAAGAAATCGGCAACCTGTAAGTCTTCGTAATCGACGTAGAACACGGACGTATTCAGGCGAACCCGGCGATTGAACAGTTCTGACTTGATGCCGAGTTCGTAATTTGTCGATGATTCTTCATCAAATGGCGTCAGCGCTGCGAGGCGGGTGCTGGGTTCGCCGTCGAAACCGCCAGCTTTATAGCCTTGGGAAATCAAGCCATACAGGATCGCGTCATCGGTCAGGTCGTAGCTGATCGACGCTGAACCCGTGAACTTGTTCCACTCGTCCTTGATTTGAACATCGACTGGGTCTTCGGCTGGGTCGACAAAGATGGAGGCCACGCCGCCAGTCGCACTGTGGAATACCGAGAAGTCCTTTTCATCGATAGTATAGCGCCCGCCCAGCGTCAGGTTGAGGCGATCAGAGAGATCGAATCCGGCACGCCCAAACAGACCGTAGCTCGTTGTCTTGTTGTTGGTCATGAGCGTCGACTGCGTCGCAAATGGTCCGGCGAAGGGCAGAACATCGCGATCGTCACCATCGCGGTTGTGATCATCATTGTAATAGTACAATCCGGCGAGCCACTGGAATGGCTCGTTTGCAGGATAATTGTCGAGACGAACCTCTTGCGAGAATTGCCAGGCTTCGTCCACGCTTGATGAAATCAAGAGATCGAGCGGCGTTCCGAAAATGTCTTGCGAACGCTCCATCTCCGCATCGAGATATCCGGTAACAGAGGTCAGGCGGACGCCTGGGGTCAAGTTCCAAACCGCTTCAGCTGAGGTGCTGATGATCGTGCGTTCTTGAGTCAGATTATCGCGATCAGACGCATCGGTTTCCCACTCATCGCACGGTTCGGTATAATCGCCGAACGGGGCGCCCAGATAGGGGATCGTGCAATCGGGTCCACGACGAACCGTTGATCCATCATCGTCTTGTGACCAGGTTCCACGCAGCAAGAGTTCAAACGTCTCACTGGGTTCGAACAGCAACTGGCCTCGAATGGTCGTGTTTTGCTCAGGATCGACATCGCGGCCCGATGATGTATCGGTCGTATACCCTTCGCGTTCGTCATAGTGCACGCTGATACGTCCGCTCACGCCGTCTGCGATCGCGCCACCAAAGGCGCCGCTTGCATCGATCAGGCCATAATTCCCGGCCGTTGCTTCGAAGAACCCATCTGTCTCCGAAGTTGGGCGCTTGCTGATAATATGAATGAGGCCTGCAGATGCATTGCGCCCAAAACTTGTGCCCTGTGGTCCGCGCAAGACTTCAACCTGAGCAATATCGAAGAACTCAAACGATTTGGCAAAATCGCGGCCGATGGCAACATTATCGATATAGGTCGCAACGGCTGAGTCTCCCGCGGCCCCTTCCGTTTGAGAGCTAATGCCGCGAATGCTAAAATCTTGCTGACCCTTATTCAGACTGGTGAATGTTGCACCTGGCGTAATTTCCAGGATCTGGTTCACCGACTGGATGCGTTGAGCAGCAACGATTTCAGGCGAAACAACTGCCATGGCGGCAGGCACGTCTTGCAGGCTTTCTTCAGTTCGACGCGCTGTGACGGTGACCGTATCCAGTCCTAGAGTTCGATCTTCCTGCACTTCTACGGTCGGCGCCGCCTCTATGGGCGCGGCCTCTTGGGCGACGGCATTACCCGCCATAACCGCGAGCGCGCTGGTGACGCTCAAAACAGAGTTCTTCATATCGTCTTGTCCTCCCGACGTATCTGTTATCTCGCGAGGCGATACGATGATCGCTCCGCTCTTTGTCAAACTGCCGGTGAGGGATGTGCCTTCGAACATGCGCGCTAACGCAGTTTGAAGAGAAACGATGCCCCGCACGGGATTCGTCGTTTCTGCCGCGATATCTTCTGCCTGGAAAAAGACCGAGCGCTGGAATTCGCGGGCGAGGGTTTTAACCGCCTGTTCCGCGTTTTGCGCTTCCAAATTAATGGATCGTTCAAGAGCGTTTTGATTCTGTCCGTATGCTAAGGAGTGCATAAAGGCGCAAGCCAACGCGCATGACAGAAGCAATTTCTTAATCGACGATGACATCCTCCAGCAGCTTTTGCTCACGGCCCACACCTCGTTTCGAGACAGCCATAAGCACTAGTCCGGTTCAGGAGAAAAATCCTCCAGTGGGTCGCAACGTTTTTTGAGGTCTTTTGTGCGGACTTGCGCAGTTTCACAGCGATGACGCGAGGCGACCTTGGGCGGACGTTCCAAACAATCACAATGTATCTTCTGCTGTATTGCCCGCGCGTAGAACGATACTTGATGGATCCGATTGATCTACTTCGATCCCTAAACGTTCAAATGCTTCGAGCATCGCGGCTTGGTCGCCGGCGCGATAAATCCCGCCAATGCGCATCTCGCTCAAGCGATCATCTCCGATTTGCAGCGGCGACTGGATGTGGCGGTTTACTTCTTCAACAACCTCTTGAAGTGGCGTATCAGAAAACTCGATTAGTCCCTCTCTCCACGACAAACGGCGCATCAATTCCCGTTCGGGCACGAGCTGAATTTGCGACGCACTCAGGGTTACGGTTGGCGAAGGATCATTTTGTATTGAGATCGTCTGGCCTGCATTCAAAACGATATCTCCGCTATGCGGCGATTCATTTTCCTGCGCCGCCGCGCTAACGATATTTTGCGAGAACGACACCACGCCCTCCAGGACCGAGAGCGCAGCGAAGTCGTCATCCAATCTGACTGAAAATGACGTTCCGAGGGCTTCTGATCTTGAGCGTCCGGCCTGGACGCTAAAGGGGCGGCTTGGATCGGACGCGACATCGAAAAATGCCTCGCCAAACAGCAAGGTCACGCTCCTCTCGTCTTTTGTATATTCTATCGTCATGCGGCTGTTCGTATTCAGCTTGACCACGGACCCATCGCTCAATGTGTGTGTTTCATATTCTCCAGTGAGGGTCGTAAACGCGAACGCCTCAGGCGTATGGCGGATGAAAGTTTCCGAATAGATCGTGAATATTCCAGCCAGCATTGCCATTGCGGCAAAGGCGCCGATGATCCTTGGACGACGAATTTCTCTTCGCACGCCCGCGCGGCTGCGCCGTTCGTGTTCCACAAATTGCAGGCAGTCTGTGAGTTCACTCAATTGACCAGACAGTTGCGCAACAGCTCGGATTTCGGTGGCATGCGCAGGACTGCGCGAGATCCACTCTCTCAGCGCGGCGATATCCGCACGAGACAAATTCCCGGTTTCCAATTGCGCAACCCATGAAGAGGCTTCTGCGATGATCTGATCCGCGAATTCAGTTTTTCGTTCGTCGTTCATTTTCGATCACCGAGACTTTCGCCAGGATTCTAAGCCTAGCACATTGGATTCCGAGACGTCGGTCGCATCTCCTTGTTGCGCGTTCATCATATGCTGACGACAGCGTCTCAATCCCAGGGCAACATGCTTTTCCACGGTGCTGATCGCGATGTCCAGCTTGGCAGATATGTCCTTATGCGAAGCCCCATAGAAGTACTTTAGAACAAATACCATCTGACACTGCGGGGGAAGTTCGCCGATTGCTTGTGAAAACACCTGCATGCGTCGCCGGGAATCAACAACCGCCTCGACTGAGGGCTCATCCGATATGTACGCCCGCGGGGTGACGTCTTCCAACAAGCCGACCAGACTTTTCGATTGACGCTCGATTTCGGAGCGCGCAATATTTTTGGCAATCCCGACTAGGAAACGCTTCGGCTCTAGAATTTC
>DDIN01000001.1 GCA_002338565.1 Hyphomonadaceae bacterium UBA1849 | reverse complement strand
CACCGCACAAGAAGTTTGAAGCTGAGGCTTACATTCTGACGAAAGAAGAGGGTGGTCGTCACACACCATTCTTCTCTAACTACCGTCCACAATTCTACTTCCGTACAACTGACGTGACAGGTGTTGTTACGCTTCAGGACGGCACAGAAATGGTTATGCCAGGCGACAACGTTAAGCTGAACGTTGAGCTGATCCAGCCGGTTGCTATGGAAGAGAAGCTCCGCTTCGCTATCCGTGAAGGTGGCCGTACTGTTGGTTCAGGCGTTGTGTCTAAAGTTATCGAATAGTCCTAACCGACTACCGAACACGAAAAGCCCGCTCTCACGAGCGGGCTTTTTTGTGTCTGGCTATATGCCTGATCGCGCGAACCGATTATGACGATTGGACATAGATTCAGGGAGCCGGCGAGAGCCATATGTCAGCATTTACGCCAGTTGCGAGAGCCATCCAGTTCATCAAGGACAATAAAGCCCGTATGTTCTGGCTCTGGATTGCCTATCAGGCAATCAAAGGGACAATCACGCTGACCTTGATATGGATTCCTCTCTTCCTGCTGTGGAAACGCGGGGCTGGAGCTGATGTCTCTCTGAAGGACTGGGCGCCTTATATCGCGGCGATGATCCTGTTTCCTCTCAGTCATGTTCTCATGGCTATCAAACCAGTGAGTTCCCGGTTGAAAGCACTGCTTGGCAATAGCGGCTTCAGGATTGCGTTCTCCGCCGTATCTCTCTTGATGCTCGGGTGGCTCGTCTGGGAATCTGTGAGAGCACCCGTCGTGCCTTTATGGGCAAGCGAGCCGTGGCAGCACGGCCTTGCGCTCATACTGATCATAATTGGCATTATTCTATTTGTGTTTGGTGTTGGTGTTGCCAATCCGTTTTCCGTTTTCGGTTCAGGCGCCGCATATCAGGCTGAGGAGCCAGGCATTCTGCGTCTGACGCGTCATCCGGCTCTCTTCGGGCTCGCGTTCTGGGGGGCAGGTCACACGCTGGCGAATGGCAGTTTTGCACTCATGCTCTTCTTTCTGGTGCAGACAGCTTTTGCGCTGCTCGGTGCTGTGTCCATGGACCGGCGCCATAAGAAGGCCATTGGCGAACAGACCTGGAGCCTGATGGCAGAAAAGACATCCTTCTGGCCTAATCCGCTCACTATAGTTCGCCGCGTGGATAACCCTGTACGCGTATCAGTTCGATGGCTTCTCAGCGTGGCGCTTATTGCGGGTTTGATCGCGCTCCATCCAGTTCTGTTCGGAGTATATCCGCTTGCACTGGCGACGTCCGGATGACGCGAAACCCGATTATCCGGCTTTTCTGGCTCTGCGCGGGCCTGTTCGTTACGGGACTTGCTTTCGTCGGTGTGTTTCTTCCGCTTGTACCAACCACGCCGTTTCTGTTGCTGGCCGCTTTTTGCTTTGCCCGGTCATCTGAACGACTTAACCGCTGGCTTCACGAACATAAATGGTTCGGACCGCTTCTGACCAATTGGAGCCAGCACGGAGCCATTGGCAGAAGAGCAAAGTACACGGCGGGCGTTTGCCTCGTTGCAGCGCCGTTTCTCTCATACTTTCTGGGGGCGCCGCTCTGGACGCTTGCGATCCAGATCCCGATCCTTATCGGATCGGGAACTTTCATTTTTACGCGGCCTGACGGGCCGCCACCGGTACCGCCTCAGCCTGAAACTAAAGACTGATCATGTCTTTCTTGAAGTGGCGTCGGGCAAGCACATAGTGGATGCCCGCCCACGCATAGGCACATGAGAACGCAATCATAGACCATTGCAGCCCGTCAGCATTGGCCGATCCACACAAGGCTGCCTGCGCGTCTGTGAGGCTGCTCAGTTCACGGCAAGCGTCCAGAGTGACTTCATCAGGAGAGCCCTTCAGGAACTGTGCATTCAGGAAGGTCGACAGACCACCGATCAGCGGAGGCCCGAGACCGTAGCCCAGCAAGTTCATCGAGAAGAGCGATAGCGCCACTGACGTCGCCCGTGAGCGACTATCCACGACGCCGCCAGCAATGGCGTACATTGGCCCCAGATAGAAATAATGCAGACACGCGGCAGCCATGAGTGGTGGCACGGCAATCCAGATATTATTTGTCAGGAACCCAATGACGTAGAGTGGCGTGGACGCGATCAGCGCGATCCCCGGGATCCATGTCAGTGCGGTCGGGTGACGTTCTCTGAGCTTGTCAGCAAGATACCCTGAGGCAAATACGCCGATCGCGGCCATACCGCCAAGGATAATCCCGAAGAGGAGAGACGCATCCTGTTGGCTAAGGTCGTGCGTGCGCCGGAAGAACGAAACGGTGAACTGATTGAGCGCATAGTTTGCAAAAACCGTCACCGTCGCGCCCAGTACAATATGCACATATGTTGGCTTTCCGAGGAGCAATTTAAGCGTCGAGATGAAGCTCACATGCTCCGTTGTTTTCGCGAGCGTCGGGTCGGTGTAGCCGCGCGGCGGCTCTTTCACTGTCAGCTTTACGAGCAGAGCAACAAGAATACCCGGCAGGCCCACAACGATAAACGCCAGTCGCCAGCCTTCCACGTTCTCCCAATCAAAGCCGGAAGCGATAAAGCCGAGGCCGATCGAGTTCAGAAAGCTGCCAAAGGCAGGACCGGTAAGCTGTTCTGCAATCGTGCCGCCAAAGATGGCCGCCAGCATAGTGCCGATCGGAACGCCGAGGGCGTATACAGAGGCAGCAGTGCTTCTCGATTTCGGGCTGTAATAGTCTGACATGAGGCTCTGCGATGGCGGCGTGCAGCCAGCCTCGCCAATACTAACCCCGACGCGGAACAGGAAGAGCATCAGGAACGATCCTGCCACACCGCAGAGCGCGGTCATCAGGCTCCAGAATGCAACAGAGAGCGCAATGATCCAGACCCGGTTAAACCGCTCAGCGAGCCGCGCAATCGGAATGCCCAGAAAGGTATACATGAAGGCAAAGGCCGGACCGCCGAGCAGGCCCATTTGCCAGTCTTCCACCTCAAACGCGAGCTTGATAGGCTCGGTCAGGATGTTGATGATGGAGCGGTCGATGAAATTGAAAATGTAGACCAGCAAAAGTGATCCGAGCACGTAAGACCGATAGGTCTTCGTGCCAAACCCATCACTAGGGTTTGCTTGCGTTGCGGACATTGCCTCCTCCCGAATATGACTGGAGGGCGGAATTCGCCCTCCAGTTCTTCTTTTATTTTTAAGGCGTTCGCAGATTATGCTGCTGTCGTGCTGCTCCAGCGGTCCTTGTTGAAGGTTTTACCCGCCATGAAGAAGCAGAATGCAGCGATCGAAAAGAGCGTCGCTACCACCGCCATGGAGAGCTTCAGGCCATCACTATAAGCTGCGCAATAAGCAGCGCCGTCTGCATCGAGGATATCGCCAGCGCCGGCACAGATTGCAGGGCTGAACTCGGCAATGCGCTCTGTCAGGCCGGCTGCCGCGATTTGTGATGCCATCAACTGGTCTGATAGCACGCCGACAAATACAGGACCGATGCCGTTACCAATCAGAGATACAAGCAGAAGCAGGATCGCGACTGATGTGGCACGTGAGCGTGGTGACGCAATCGCCGTCGCAATCGAGTACTGAGAGCCAAGATAGGAGTAGTGCAGGATCGCTGCGCCAATCCACAGCATGAACGCAACTTCAATGCTTGGAGCAAAGTAGAATGCGGCAACATAGAGCGGGATAGCGAGGCTGAGGTTTACAGCCGGAAGCCATGCAACAACCGAGTGATACTTACTTTCCAGTTTCTCTGAAATGAAGCCACCAAGGAATGTGCCGGCAGCGGCAGCTAGAGACAGTGGCGCACCGTATTTCAGAGCCGCCTCAGAGGCGCTGATGTCGTATACACGCTGGAGGAATGGAGCCTGGAAGCCCTGAATGCCATAACCTACGAAGGCGACGAATGCAGCGCCCATGGCGCCCCACCAGAATGTCGGCTTCTTAGAGATTTCTTTGAAGCCTTCCATAAGGCCGGTTTTCGCGTTGGTGTGGGAGCCTGGGACTTCGGAGTAGCCACGTGGCGGCTCTTTGACCGTGAGCCAGAGGATCAGGCCGATAATAACGCCCGGTGCGCCTACAATGACGAACGCGATGCGCCATCCGGAAATCTGTGACCAGTCGAGGAACGAGAACAGCCCGCCAATACCAATGGAATCAAGCCATGAACCGAACTCAGGGCCTGTGATGCCGAGGATCATGCCACCGAACACCTGCGCGAGAACCGCGCCGAGTGTGACGCCCATCGAATAGATGCCGATCGCGTTCGCGCGGTTTTTGACAGGGTAATAATCTGTGATGATCGAGTTTGCCGGAGGAGTGCCGCCTGCTTCACCGATAGCAACACCGATACGGAAAATAATGAGCCAGATGAAGCTCGATGCGAAACCGCAGAACGCCGTCATCAAAGACCAGACGACCACACAGATGGTTATGACCATCACGCGGTTGGCGCGGTCCGCCCACATGGCTAGCGGGATGCCCATCAATGCGTAGAAAATCGCAAATGGAGGGCCGTAGAGGAAGCCGAACTGGCCGTCAGACAGGTTCAGTTCGTTCATCAGGGGTTGGGCGACAACCGTGATGAGTGTTCTGTCAATAAAGTTCAGAGTGTAGATGAATGTCAGCGCCAGCAGAACATAGGTTCTATAAGGCCGTGACCCGTATCCGGAGATATGGCCTGCGCTCGGCGCAGCCGTTGAATCACTCATTAATTGTCCTCCCCGACAACTTCGGTGTTGTTTAGTATATTCATGTGCAGCGTGGACGTTACTCTCAAATCTTCCACACGCAAGCCATTTCGCCTGAAAGGCGGCAGCTATTGTGTCAGATCAGACCTGCAGCACGCATGCTGGTAACGCCTTGTCGTCCAACAACAAGATGATCGTGCACCTGTACTTCCAGAGAGTCCAGAACATCTATGATTTCTCTCGTTATACTAATATCCGCGCGAGATGGTGTCGGATCTCCACTTGGATGATTATGGACGAGAATAATAGAACTTGAGGAAAGCTCGAGAACCCGCTTGGCAATTTCCCGTGGGTAAACCGGCGCGTGATCGACCGTGCCACGGCCGAGTTCTTCGTCACTGATCAGACAGTTTTTCCGATCAAGAAACAGAACCCGGAACGATTCGATCTCATCGTGCTGGAGGCGAACACGAACATAGTCCTGCACCTTCTGCCATGAAGAGAGCACTTCCCGCCCGTTCAGCTCCTGCGCCGTAGCTCGTAAGTGAAGGTGATGAACCGTCTTCAGATAGATAGACAGCGTTTCGCCTATCCCATCGACTGACTGAAGTGCTTTCGGGGATGCAGCGAATACCGCTGAAAGTGAGCCGAAGCGCGCGAGCAGGCGCTTGGCGATGGGTTTTACATCTTTTCGGGGAATGAAGCCGCATAGAAGCAGCTCCAACATTTCATAGTCAGCCAGCCCTGCGCCGTCTGTTTCAACAAACTTCTGGCGCAGGCGGTCTCTATGACCGTGATAGTGCGGAACGTCTTTTTCCGGCTTCTGCGATGAATTCTGTTCAGGAAACAGGGGAGGGCCAGGCGCATCCTTCATCGTAGAACTCTGATCAGGCTTTACGCCGAGTGAGGCGTATGAAGACCAGCTGGGGACGTGGTGAAGATTTCATATCCGTCTTCCGTCACCGCAATGGAATGTTCAAACTGGGCGGATAGCGACTTGTCCCGTGTGACAGCCGTCCAGCCGTCATTCAGGATGTAAGTGTCTTTCTTGCCGAGGTTCAGCATCGGTTCGATTGTGAAGAACATGCCAGGGCGCAATTCTGCGCCTGTTCCAGCGCGTGCAGAGTGAACCACATTCGGTTCATCATGGAAGACCTGACCGAGGCCGTGGCCGCAGAAGTCTTCAACAACAGAAAGGCGGTTCTTGTGAGCGAGTTCGGTGATTGCTGCGCCGATATCGCCAACGCGTGCACCCGGCTTCACAGCCTCAATACCTGCCATCATGGCTTGATAGGTAAGGTCCATCAGACGGCTTGCGCGGCGTTTGACCTCGCCAACGCCATACATGCGGGACGTGTCACCGTGCCAGCTGTCGACGACGACAGTCACGTCAATATTGGCAATGTCGCCTTCCTTCAGCACGCGGTCGCCCGGGATGCCGTGGCAAACCACATGGTTGTGAGAAATACAGGATGCGTGACGATACCCGCGATAGCCAATGGTCGCAGAAGCCGCGCCACTATCGAGAACAAACTCGCGGATCAGATCATCGAGGTGACCCGTCGTGACACCCGGCTTGACTTCAGGAACCAGCATATCGAGACATGAAGCGGCGACGCGACCTGCTTTACGCATGCCTTCAAAGTCTTCCGGCGTATGAATCCGGATTCCGTCTACGCGTTTTACGAGGTCAGCTTCGATTTCCAACATGGGCTCCTTGTTAACTATGCGGGCGCTTTATATCACAGTATCTCTGATTGTGCGTCGTTATCCGCCAAACTTAATACGTGTCTATGCACTGAAAGTAAAAGCCGGATAGAGTGTCACTACACATATGGGACGAAACCATCATGACTCAACGAAAGACTGCGGCTGTTCTGCTCATTGGTGATGAATTGCTGTCCGGTCGGACGCGCGACATCAACCTTCAGAACATTGCCGGTTTCCTCGCGCCAATTGGCATTCAGGTCGCTGAAGCGCGGATTGTGTCAGATGACGAGAGCGCGATCGTTGCCGCTGTGAACGCGTTACGTGAGGCATACGACTATGTGTTCACGACAGGCGGTATTGGCCCAACCCATGACGACATCACTGCCGACTGCGTTGCTAAGGCGTTTGGTGACCCGATTGATGTGCGTGTTGACGCATTGGCGATTATTCGCGAGCGATATGAGCAGACGGGCGTTGAACTGACTGAGGCGCGCATGCGCATGGCGCGTATTCCTGATAGTGCGTCTCTCATCAAAAATCCGGTGTCCGGTGCGCCCGGTTTCCAGCTTGGCAATGTGTTCGTCATGGCTGGCGTGCCGTCTATCGCGCGCGCCATGCTTGAAGATGTCGGGCCGCGCCTTGAGGGCGGTGAGGTGATCAAGTCAGCCAATCTGCGGGCTAAAGGCATGCGTGAGGGCGATGTCGCAGCCTATCTGAGCAAAGTCGCAGAGGACCATCCGGATACATCTATCGGATCTTACCCATGGTATGGCGGCCCCAAGGACAGTGGCGTGAACATTGTCGTCCGGTCTGCTGACGAGACCGCGCTGGATGCTGCAATGCAAGCCGTAGCGAAAATGATCACAGATGCCGGCTTTGAGCCGGTTGAAGGCGATTAGAATAGGTCGCTACACTTGACCTGACGCGGCGCTACGCTCATTGACGCTGCAAAGCACAATATAAATTCTGTCGAGGGGAGACTGCATGTCTGAAAACGTCATTCTTGTTGAGAAGAAAGGCGCGGTTGCGCTCGTTACGCTGAACCGTCCTGAAGCGCGTAACGCACTCAGCCGCGCGCTGCGTGAAGCGATCTGCGAAACATTCGATACGCTGGCTGAAGACGACAGCATTCGCGCTGTTGTTCTGACTGGTTCCGGCGATAAGGCGTTCACTGCGGGCGTTGACCTTAAAGAAGCCGGTCAGACCGGTTTTGCGCTGGGCGCTGATGGCGGCAACATTGATATGGCGAAATCACTCGGCAACTATCCGTGGCCGATCATTGGCGCGATTAACGGCTATGCCATCACGGGCGGTTTCGAGCTGGCGCTGATGTGTGACGTGCTGCTTGCGTCTACCAACGCACGTTTTGCTGACACGCATGCGCATGTCGGTATCGTACCAGGCTGGGGGCTTTCCCAAAAGCTTTGCCGTCTGATCGGTACGTCCCGTGCGAAAGAGCTCTCTTTCACAGGTAACTTCCTTGATGCTGAGACAGCAGAACGCTGGGGCCTTGTAAACCGCGTTTATCAGCCGGAAGAACTGGTGCCTGCAGCCCTGCAAATGGCTGAAGACATGACAAAGACGCAGCCTGTGCTGCTGAAAAAATACAAGGCGCTCATTGATGACGGCTTCGCTATGCCGTTCGGAGACGCGCTGAAGGAGGAAATTCGCCGGTCCGCTGAGCACGCGGAAAGCGTGTCAGCAGAGAGCGTTGAGGAAGCGCGTAAAGCCGTCACAGAACGCGGCCGGACCCTGAACAAATAAATCGAGGACGATGAGATGAGAGACGTTGTAATTTGTGAGCCGCTTCGCACGCCGGTTGGCGCGTTTGCTGGCGGGTTCAAGAATGTAGCTCCGGAAAAGCTTGCGACTGCTGTCGTGAAGCAAATCATGGAAACAACAAAGCTTCCGGGCGAGCTGGTCGAAGATGTGCTCTTCGCAAACTGCTATCCGACAATGGACGCACCAGCTTTCGGTCGCGTTGTCTCCCTGAATGCTGGTCTGCCCGTCACAGCGTGCGGCTATCAGATCGACCGTCGTTGTGGTTCGGGTCTTCAGGCTGTGATCAACGGTGTGATGCAGGTTGCGTCCGGTGGTATGGATTGCGTGATCGCAGGCGGTGCTGAGTCTATGTCTCGCGCGCCTTTCTATAGCGTCGATATGCGCTGGGGCGCTGGCGCACCAGGCGTAATGATGCATGACGGTCTGACACGTGGCCGTATCACAGCTGGCGGTGACAACTATCCTGTCGAAGGCGGTATGATCGAAACTGCCGAGAACCTTCGCAAGGAATACAATGTGTCCCGTGAAGCGCAGGACGAGCTCGCAGTTCGTTCGCACAAGCGTGCGGCGGCAGCTGAAGCTGAAGGCAAGTTCGCGCAAGAGATTGTTCCGATCACTGTGCCAAACCGTAAGGGTGACATCGTCGTCGACAAGGATGAGCACATTCGTCACGACTCAAACCTTGAGTCTCTGGCGAAGCTCCGTGCGATCCGCTCAAAAATTGACCCTGAGGCCACGGTTACGGCTGGTAACGCCTCTGGCCAGAATGATGGCGCAGCGGCGTGTCTCATCATGACGCGCGAAATGGCTGAAAAATACGGCGTCAAACCAATGGCTCGCATGAAGTCATGGGGCCTTGCGGGTGTTGGTCCGGCTGTCATGGGTATTGGCCCTGTTAAGTCCAGCCTTGGCGCGCTTGAGCGTGCGGGGCTGACGCTTGCTGACATGGACCTGATCGAGCTCAACGAAGCGTTCGCGGCTCAGGTTCTTGGCTGCACGACAGCGCTTGGCCTCGAAGGCGATGACTTCGACCGCATCAACGTGAACGGCTCCGGTATTTCTCTCGGTCACCCGGTTGGCGCGACAGGCGTTCGTATCCTCACGACGCTCCTGCGTGAGATGGATCGCCGCGAAGCGAAGTATGGCCTTGAAACCATGTGTATTGGTGGTGGTCAGGGCCTCGCTGCGATTTTCGAACGCGTCGAGTAAAAATTATTCAGTGTGCAGCGCCTTTTTCAGAAAAGGGGCTGCACATTCTCTTCCGAGTCCGATAATAAGGTCGCCTGTTGCGGGCATGGCGGAATTGGTAGACGCGCCGGACTTAAAATCCGTTGACCGTTTGGTCGTGCCGGTTCAAGTCCGGCTGCCCGCACCAGTTTTCCGGAATTTTTGAAATCAAAAATTCAAAATCGATCCAGTGAATCGATTTTAGGAAAACTTTTGTCTGATTTGCCTCACGCCGCACAGCGGCTCCGGCCGGGCGAGCAAAGCCCGACGGCAGGTCTGCCGCTGTATGGTTTTGAGCTCAACATTGGTTTGTCCCTTCGCGATGGATCGCGCTCAGGGCTGTTTTCCTGAGCCTCTATCGTTTCCACGAAAGCTTTTCGTCATTTGCCTCACGCCGCACAGCGGCTCCGTCCGGGCGGGCAAAGCCCGGCGGCAGGGCTGCCGCTGTATGGATTTGAGCGTTCAGATAAAAACACGGCGTCTGAGCTTTCACCCAAACGCCGCGCTGAATACAGGCAAGGCCGCAGGCTTTGCTGATATGCCTGATTACATACGCTCGATTACGATGGCAGGTGCCATACCGCCTGCAGCGCACATTGTGACCAGGCCATAGCGACCACCGGAACGTTCCAGCTCGTCCAGAGCTGTGCCGATGAGCATTGAGCCTGTTGCGCCGATCGGGTGACCGAGTGCCATCGCGCCGCCATTGATGTTCACTTTCTCACGGTCGAGTTCGAGATCACGGATGAACTTCTCAGCGACAACGGCAAACGCCTCATTGATTTCCCAGACATCGATATCGTCTTTGGTGAGACCAGCTTTGCCGAGCACTTTCTTCGCCGCGGCAACCGGGGCGTTCAGCATGAGGGTCGGGCAGTCGCCCATATTCGCCATCGCGACGATTTTTGCGCGTGGCTTCCAGCCTTGCTTTTCGGCGTAAGACGGCGAGGCGAGAAGAACTGCGCCCGAGCCATCAACAACGCCGGACGAGTTGCCTGCATGGTGGATGTGCTGAATGTCGAGGTCCGGATACACCTTGTTGATCAGCGAGCGGTATGTGTTGCCGTCTTCGTCGACTGGAATGTCTGCCAGCATGGTGAAGGCCGGCTTGAGGCCTGCAAGGCTTTCCATGGTCGTGCTAGGGCGCGGGAATTCTTCCTTGTCGAGCGCGACGCTGCCATCCTCGTGATATACGGGCACGAGCGATTTATCGAAACGGCCTTCTTCGATGGCGCGTGCAGCGCGTTTCTGGCTCTCTACTGCGAGGGCTTCAGTGTCTTCGCGGCTGATGCCTTCCATCGTCGCAATCGCGTCTGCACAGACGCCCTGATTGGATTGTGGGCGCAGGGCGCGAAGGGCAGGGTTGTCCGCATCCAGAAGCGGAAGCTTACCCGGCTCTGCACTGGAGGCGGTGTAGCTCATCATTTCCGTGCCGCCTGCGATAACGAGGTCTTCCATGCCGGACATGATAGAGGCTGCTGCCATGTTCACAGTAGAGATGCCGGAGCCGCAGAAACGGTCGAGGGTCACGCCAGAGGCTTTGAGATCATATCCCGCGAGCAAAGCAGACATACGGCCAAGGTCCGCGCCTTGCTTGCCGCGCTGGGAAGATGTGCCCCAGATAATGTCATCGACTTCTTCAGTCTTCAGATTGTTGCGCTCGGCAAGGGCTTTGAGAACCGTCGCGCCCAGATGTTGAGGATGGAATTCGGCAAGCGCGCCTTTTCCGACCTTGCCTACGCCGCGCGGTGTCCGGCAGGCATCAATAATATAAGCTTCAGGCATCGTTTCTTCCCCGTATGGTGTTTGTCTTTACGTGCGCGGAAAGTGTTGGGGAAATTTCGCGCCTGATCAATCCGTGACGTAAAGGCAGGGCGCAAAGAAAAAGGCCCGCGGTGTGGCGGGCCTTCTCTGATTGCTTGAAACTGACCGTCAGCTCAGTTGAATTTCTCGCCTTTAGCGACCTTGTCGCGGAGAAGCTGAGAGATGGTGACTTCGTCGCCGAACTTGTCAGCATGCTTCTCAAGGCCAGCCAGAATTACGTCGAGGCCGACAGTGTCCGCCCAGAACATTGGGCCGCCTGTATAAGGAGGCCAGCCATAACCGTTCATCCAGACAACATCGATGTCTGACGCACGTTGAGCCATGCCTTCTTCGAGGATTTTCGCGCCTTCATTGACCATCGGGTAGAGCAGACGCTCGAGGATTTCCTGATCGTCGATCTGGCGTGGTGTGTTGCCAGACTTCTCGATGAAGGAATTGATGATCTCTTCGGTTTCTGCAGACGGTGTGCCGCGGCGTGCTTCGTCATAGTCGTAGAAGCCTTTACCGGTTTTCTGACCGCGACGGCCACGCTCGCAAAGCACTTCGCGAACTGTGGAAGACGAGGTTTTTTCCGGATCCCAGCCAATGTCGAGACCGGCAAGGTCAGCCATCTGGAATGGGCCCATAGGCATGCCGAATTCAGTGAGAACGCGGTCACAATCCCAAGGCTTAGCGCCTTCGAGCAGCATTTGCTGGCCCTGTTGCTGACGCTTGGCCAGCATGCGGTTGCCGATGAAGCCGTGGCATACGCCCGCAACAACAGCGACTTTGCCGATCTTCTTGGCCAGAGCCATAGAGGTCGCCAGAACCGTGTCGGATGTTTTCTCGCCGCGAACGATCTCGAGAAGTTTCATGATGTTCGCTGGGGAGAAGAAGTGGAGACCCACAACATCTTCCGGACGTGATGTGCACGCTGCGATCTCGTCGACATTCAGGTAAGACGTGTTAGATGCGAGGATTGCACCTTTCTTCACAACCTTATCGAGGTTGCCGAAGACGTCTTTCTTGATGGACATCAGCTCGAAGACAGCTTCGATCACGAGGTCGCAATCACCAAGGTCGTCCATTTTGAGCGTAGGTGTGAGAAGCGACATAGCTTTCTCGACCTGCTCTTCAGTCATGCGACCGCGCTTTGCAGAGTTCTCATAGTTCTTGCGGATGATGCCGACGCCGCGTTCCAGAGCTGCTTCTTCGCGCTCGAGGATGGTGACCGGAATACCAGCAGAGAGGAAGTTCATCGCGATGCCGCCACCCATGGTGCCAGCGCCGAGAATACCGACCTTCTTGATGTCGATCAGCGGTGTATCCTTAGGGATATCGTCGATTTTGGAGGCTGCGCGCTCAGCGAAGAATGCGTGACGCAGAGCAGCAGATTGTGTGCCAGAAACCAGCTTCATGAAGAGCTCACGCTCTTTCTGAAGGCCTTCTTCGATTGGCAGGTTCACAGCGGCTTTAACAGCTTCGATACATGCGATCGGAGCTTCGTAACCGCGGATCTTTCGACCATTCTTTTCAAGGAAGTTCGAGAAGACAGACGGGTCAGCCGCAGCTTCTTTCAGCTTCTCTGTACGCTCGCTTGTGCGTGGCAGGTCAGCAGAGCCAGCAACAGACTTAGCAAATGCGATTGCTTCGGCTTCGAGGTCAGCATCATCAACGAGCTTGTCGACAAGGCCGTTTTCAGCGCCGCGGGATGCTTTGATCGGCTTGCCTGTCACGATCATGTTCAGCGCTTCTGCAACGCCGATAACGCGTGGAAGGCGCTGTGTGCCGCCTGCGCCTGGCAGAATGCCGAGATTTACTTCCGGCAGACCGAGCTTCGCAGATTTCGCTGCAACGCGGTAGTGACAGCCAAGAGCGACTTCGAGACCGCCGCCAAGAGCTGTGCCATGGATGGCTGCAACAACAGGCTTCGTGCTGGCTTCGATTGCGCTGATCACGTCTGGCAGGGAAGGAGGAACCGGTGGCTTGCCGAATTCAGTGATGTCTGCGCCAGCAAAGAATGTGCGGCCGTCGCAGCGGATCACGACTGCCTTCACGGAGTCATCAGCCAGCGCTTCTTCGATACCAGCCTGCAGGCCAGCACGGACAGCTTGTCCGAGCGCGTTCACTGGTGGGTTGTTGGAAACGATTACCAGGACTTCTCCGTCCTTGTGAGTGGTAATGACACTCATTCGGGTTCTCCTTTGTTTCTTAAATCCGGTGGCCGTATGGCGGTCATCCGGACCTCTCCCCAAGAAAGGTTAGATAGGGTGCTATCCCCATGTAAGCGACAAATAAACCAAAAACTTGGGCTTCATGTCGAATTTATTTGCCTCAGAGCGACATGCTTTGAAGGCATAGGCGCAATTCTTTTGCGCGGCCCGTGTTTTAGGGGCTTTGAGGGGCGTCTCACATGTTTGTGTGGAAAAGCGAAAAGGGCAGAAACCCTAGCTTGACTCGTTACACAAGAAAAGAACATAACAAGAACATAATGAGCAATACGGACCTTAAATATGCAGATCGGGGAATGGTTTTCGAGCCCGGTCGTCATGCCAGCGTCAGGCTGGAGAATGGCGTCTTTGTAGCCAGAGGCAAGCTGCATGAAGTGTGTGGCAATGGTTCGCTTGGCTTTGTGGCCTGTCTGGTAGGGCTGGTCGAGGGACCGGTGATCTGGGTGGGCTATAAAGGCCAGCGTGCGACACTGAACCCTGACGGTCTGGCCGCATTCTTTGATCCCTCACGGCTGATAATGGTGCGGGGGCTGAACCGCGCAGATGTACTCTGGGCGGGTGAGCAGGCGCTACGCCATCGCGGGGCAGGGTGTGTCGTGATGGAGCTTGGTGACGGGCCTGATCTGCGTGAGAGCCGGCGTCTGCAGATTGCTGCAGAAGAAGGCGGCGCACTGGGGCTCGCAATGCTTGCGGGCCGGGCACAGACCTCGGCAGCACATATGCGCTGGCAGTGTGAGGCACAGAATAACCGGGATTATCCGGCCAGGTGGGACATAACAAAAAGCAAGGACGGTCAGCGTGGAAGCTGGCGCGTTCGATATACTAATCGGGTGAGAGGCGAAAATGCGCCGGGTCTTGTGTCTCTGGCTTCCGCATCTGCCGCTTGAGCGGCTTGTCCGTAAGGGGGATGCGCGCACAGAGGGTCCATTTGCAATTATAGCCGAGCAGAAGAGTGCATGGCGTGTCACGCACGCTAACGCGCTCGCTGTGCAGGCTGGTGTGACTGAAGGGCAGAGCCTTCCGGATGCGCGGGCGATCTGCCCTGTGCTTCTGAGCGAGCCTGCTGATCCACCGCGTGAGCAGGTGTTTCTCTATGCGCTGCGTCGCTGGGCAGATCAGTTCTCTCCATCTGTAGCGCTGCAGCCGCCCGAGGCGCTGCTTCTGGATATTGCTGGCGTCTCGCATCTTTTCGATGGCGAGCGGGCTATGGCGGAACATATTGCCGAAGCTTTGACGGATATGCAGCTTACCTCACGTATCGGGATTGCAGATACGCGGGCGGCTGCGTGGGCGCTTGCTCGTTTCGGTGACGGGACGCTGCAGATTGCACCTCAAGGTCAGGTAAAGGCTATCATCGCATCCATGCCGATAGAGGCGCTGGATTGTCCGGAAGCGAGACGTCAGGAGCTGAAGCGTACTGGCTTTAAAACAGTGGGCGATCTCTATGCGATCAGGCCTGCCGATCTTGCGCGGCGTTATGGCATTGAAGTCGTGAACGCCCTCTCTGCGCTGACAGGTTATAGACCCGATCCGGTGGAGCAGAGCGCTCTTGAACCGAGCTATGCCGCGCGCATGAGCCTGCCAGAGCCTATCGGGCTGGTGAGTGACCTTCAGGAGGTGCTCAAGCGTCTTGCCGAGCAAGTCTGCGCACGCTTGAGGGACAAAGTGATGGGCGCGCGTCAGTTCTCGCTGATCGTGCGCTGCGTCGATACCGGAGACCATGTGCTGCATGTCGGCTTTGCCAAGCCGTGCGATACGCCAGCCAGTATTGTGAGCCAGTTCACTCATCCGCTTGGAAAGCTGAAAATCCAGTTCGGTGCGGACTGGTTTCGTTTGTCTGCTGAACAGGTCGAGCCGGTGCGTAACCGCCAGATGGTTCTGGAACATGCTGACGCGGAAACAGATGCCACGGCACAGCTGATCTCGACGCTTGGAAACCGGCTTGGCTTTGACAGGATCGAGCGGTTTCTGCCGCGTAATGCGCATTTGCCGCCACGGCGGTTTTCTGTGACGGAGGCGACGCGCGGTGCGGCAGGTGCAGGGTGGATATCAGATCGCGATGAGCGCCCGGTGCTTCTGTTTCAGGAAGCAGAGCCGCTGGAGGTGGAAAAGCCCGGCAGGCCTCCGCAAAGTTTTGTCTGGAAGCGTGACACCTATCATGTGGAAGCGGCGAGTGGTCCGGAACGCTACACGCCGGAATGGTGGCAGGACCGCGATTTGCGGACGCGCGATTACTGGCGTGTGCAGACAGAAGAGGGGCCTCGTTTCTGGCTGCTGACCTATCCGGGGGCAAAGCCTGCTTCATGGTATCTGGCAGGGTGTTTCGCATGAGCTATGCAGAACTCTATGCCATCAGCAATTTCACTTTCCTGACAGGAGCATCACACCCTGAAGAGCTGGTGATACGTGCGCGTGAACTCGGCCTGTCGGCTATCGCCGTGACAGACCGGAATAGCTTTGCGGGCATTGTACGTGGGCATGCCGCAGCCAAGGAAATCGGTGTGCGCTATATCGTTGGCGTGCGGCTGGTGCTGTCAGACGGCGCGGAAATCCTCGCATATCCTGAAAACCGTGAGGCCTATGGCCGCCTCTGCAGGCTGCTGACGACAGGCAAACGGCGCAGCGAAAAGGGAAGCTGTGAGCTGCAGCTCTCTGACGTGTTGGAGTATGGCGAAGGTTCGGTTCTGATTGTGCCAGAGCAAAAGCAGGCTTCCCGCATAGGGAAGACGTTGGCGAAGCCTTTTCCCGACCACGTCTTTATCGGGCTGGTGCCGCGCTATGACGGCGAAGACGATGCCCGCTTCAGAGAGGCCGCGCGTTTTGCCAGACGTGCAGAGCTGCCGCTAGTGTCGCTCGGAAATGTGCTCATGCATAAGGCCGCGCGTGTGCGGCTGGCGGATGTCCTATCCTGCATTCGCGAAAAGACGACGATCGACAAGCTGGGGCAATTGGCGCAGCGCAATGCCGAGCGCAGGTTGAAATCCGAATTCGAGATGCGGCGGCTATATCACGACTGGCCACAGGCGCTGGCGAATGCAGAGCGCATTGCAGACAGATGCCGGTTCTCTCTCGATGAGTTGAAGTATGAGTATCCGGATGAAGTCACGGACGGTGTCGCGCCGGATAAGCGCTTGCGTATGCTGACAGAGGCCGGGCTGAAGCGCCGCTATCCCGATGGTGTGCCGCTTCATGTGCGCGGGCTTGTCGAGAAAGAGCTGAAGCTGATCGGTGACCTCGATTATGCCCGCTATTTTCTGACCGTACATGATGTTGTCGAGTTTGCGCGCAGTCGCGGTATTCTCTGTCAGGGGCGTGGCAGCGCGGCGAACTCGGTTGTCTGTTATGCGCTGGGCGTGACGGAAGCTTCGCCGGATATGATTACGATGGTGTTCGAGCGGTTCATCTCCGAGGCGCGAAACGAGCCGCCGGATATCGACGTGGATTTTGAGCATGAGCGCCGTGAAGAGGTCATCCAGCACCTGTTCGAGAAATATGGCCGTCACCGCGCGGCGCTTTGCTCGACAGTGATCCATTTTCGCAGCCGCGCTGCCATACGTGAGGTGGGTAAGGCGATGGGCTTGTCGGTGGATGTCGTAAGCGCGTTGTCATCGCAGGTCTGGGGCTGGTCAGAAAGCGGGATTAGTGACGAGCGGGCCAAAGCTGCAGGGCTCGACATCACTGATCAGCGGCTTCGTATGACGCTGGAACTGACTTCAGAGATTATCGGCTTTCCAAGACACCTCTCACAGCATGTTGGGGGCTTTGTGATTACGCGGGGTCGGCTCGACGAGTTCTGCCCGATTGAGAACGCCGCCATGCAGGACCGGACGGTGATCGAATGGGATAAGGACGATATCGACGTTCTGGGCATGTTGAAGGTGGATGTGCTGGCGCTGGGCATGCTCACCTGTATTCGAAAGGCGTTTGACCTTCTGAAGCTGTGGAAGCGTGAGGATTACACGCTGGCGACTTTACCCAAGGAAGACCCGGCTATCTACGACATGCTGTGCGAGGCAGATACGATCGGTGTGTTTCAGGTGGAAAGCCGCGCGCAGATGAACTTTCTGCCGCGCATGAGGCCGCGTTGCTTTTATGATCTGGTGATTGAGGTCGCGATCATCCGGCCGGGCCCCATTCAGGGCAATATGGTCCACCCTTACATCAAGCGCAGGCGAGGTGAGGAGGCGGTGGTCTATCCTTCCGATGATCTGAAGCCTGCATTGGGTAAGACGCTAGGCGTGCCCTTGTTTCAGGAACAGGCCATGCAGATTGCGCAGATTGCGGCCGGATTTACCGCCTCGGAGGCGGATGCCCTGCGACGTGCGCTGGGCAGTTTTCGCGGGCCGGGGTCAGTTGAGAACTTCCGTGAGCGCTTCATGAAGGGCTGTCTTGAGCGCGGCTATGATCTGGAGTTCGCACAGAATTGCTTCAACCAGCTTGAGGGGTTTTCCGGCTATGGCTTTCCGGAGAGCCATGCCGCCTCGTTTGCCTTACTGGTATATGCATCCAGCTGGATCAAATGCCACCATCCGGAGGTCTTCTGCTGCGCGCTTCTGAACAGCCAGCCCATGGGGTTCTATGCCCCTGCGCAGATTATCCGCGATGCACGTAGCCATGGGGTGAAAGTGCTGCCGGTCTGCGCCGAGCATAGCTATTGGGAGAATGTGCTGGAGCCTGTCGGGGATGGCTCTCTGGCGGTGCGGCTTGGCTTTCGGCAGATCAAAGGCTTTTCCGAGGAGGATGGCCTCTGGCTGGCCTCTGCACGTGGCAATGGCTATCGCAGTATTGAAGCCATCTGGCGGCGGGCAGGGCTTTCACGTCCGGCGCTGTCTAAACTGGCAGGCGCTGATGCCTTTGCCGAATATGGTCTGACGAGGCGTGAAGCGCTGTGGGAAGTTCAGGGGCTGGGTGGAGACAAGCCGCTCCCTCTCTTCCGCGATACAGGTGAAGGACTGGAAGATGGCCCCGTTATTTTGCCTGTCATGGATACGCGCGAAGAGGTGTTTGAGGACTATGTCGCCATGCGCCTCACACTGAGGGAGCATCCGGTAAAGCTTTTACGGCCTGATATCGGACGTTTCCTGCCTACATCCCAGCTGCGCGACACGCAGGATGGGGCCTATGTGACGGTATGTGGGCTGGTGATTACCCGTCAGCGCCCCGGCACGGCAAGTGGGGTGATCTTTGTGACCCTTGAAGACGAGACGGGCACGGCAAATGCTGTGGTCTGGCCGAAAACATTCGAGCGGTATCGCAAGGAGGTTATGGCGGGGCGTCTTCTGCGTATCAGAGGGCGATTGCAGCGTGAAGGTATCGTCACGCATGTCATGTCGGCGGTGATTGAAGACCTTTCATGGATGCTGGATACACTTGGTTATTCTGCGCGCGCCGATGATCAGATCGATCCGACTTACTCGAATGCAGACGAAGTGAAGAAGCCTGTACCGGTTCAGCCTAAGGATAAGAAACAGGTCACAGGGCGGCCTCTGCCTGAAGAGGTCACATATGAGCTACAGAAGGCGCGTCATGCTGCTTATGGTACGGGTGCGCGCCATCCGCGGGAGCAGGCGAAGAAGCTATTCTATAGCCGTGACTTCCATTGAGGCGGTTAGCGGAAAAGCCAGATCACGAACAAGCATGCGAACAGGACGAGAGGCGCGTGCAGGCGATAATCGAGCAGTAGCTTGCGGTCTCTCATCGGGTTCAGGTCGGATAGCTTCCAAACGTCCTCTGTGGTTGGCAGCATGGATTTCTTATCTGCGTAGCTGATCCCCGCGCACAGGATGACGAGGAAGATGGTCGTATAGCCCGAGAGCATCAGGAAGTGAGGCAGGACGTCCGGTGTACCCGTGCTCACGCACCATGCCCGATAGGCGAACGTGGCCGCGCCGATCAGGTGTCCGATGATCAATGTTGCGATGGCGGCGCGACCGGTGACGCCCTTCCAGAACAAGGCGAGCGTCATCACGGCGACCACGGGTGGCACAGCATAGCCGAATACCTGCTGGATATATCCGAACACGCCCGGAAATTCGCGGATCACCAATGGCCAGAGTGCTGCGATGGTGATGAGGCCAGCGGTGGTCATGCGGCCTGCATTGAGGATTTTCTTCTGGCTCCAGTTCTTTTCGGAGACTTTCAGAAAGTCATACAGCATCAGCGTAGAGGCCGAATTCAATGTCGAGTCGACTGTGGACATGATTGCTGCGATCAAGCCGGCCAGAACAAGGCCCGTCATGCCTGCCGGTAGGAAGTCTGCAATCAGTGTCGGAAAGACGAGGTCGCTATTCTCAAGACCCGGAATGAGCGAGAAGGCGAGGGCGCCAGGAATAGCCATTACAAACACAGGCAGGATTTTCAGAAGACCAGCAAAGCTCGCGCCGCGGCGCGCCTGCTCCATGTCTTTCGCGCCGAGTACGCGCTGCATGACATATTGGTTGGACGACCAGTAAAACCAGCCAAGAATAGGCACACCAAGGATGAGCCCCGGCCATGGCAGGGCGGCATCATCAGCAGGGCGAACAATTGATAAATGACCATCCGGAAGAGAGGCCTGGGCTGTGTCCCAATCAAACCCGAATTGGCTGAATACAGCGTATGTGATGCCTGCCGCGCCGATCAATAGCACGATGGCTTGCAGCACGTCGGTGTAGACGACCGCGCGAAGCCCGCCCGCCGCAGTATACAAGCCAGCAAAGGCAGCCAGCGCGATACACATAGGCACGAACGGAATGGCAGGGAAAAACGCCTGCAGAACCACAACGCCGGCATAAACGCTGGCGGCCATATCTACAAAAACGGTCAGGAAAAGTGTGACGCCCGAGAAGTATCTCTGAGCTGTTGGCCCAAAGCGCCGTCCGAAAAATTCCGGGATGGTGGTGATCCTGATGCGCAGGAAAACCGGAATAGTCGTAAAGGCCATAATGGCGAGCAGAATGCCCGCCATAAGCTCGTAACTGGCAACTGAAATACCGGACGCATAAGCCTGGCCGCTCACGCCGATCAGTGTCGTACTGGAGATATTTGATGCGAAGAGCGAAAACCCGATCGTCGCGAAACCCAGAGAGCGACCTGCAAGAAACAGATCCTCTCCGCTTTTCATATTACGGCTGACGACCCAGCCAATTACGATCACGATCGCGAAATACCCCGCGATCACACTCCAGTCTAACAGTGTGAGCGTAGCCATAATGCTTTGCGAAGAGGCAGATCAGGCTGCCTCGTCCGCCTTACCTCCTTTGAGCGCGCGAAGTTTAGCCTTCTTGAGCTGGTTAAAGAGTTTCAGGACGTGGTCGGACCAGAAATTGATGTCCCATTTTTCGACAGTGTTTAGCAGCGATTTGCTTCGCTCGAGACGCTCTTCCTTGGACATATCCACTGCGCGATCAATTGCCTCGTCCATGCTCTGTGCAGAATATGGATTTGTGAGAATCGCATCCGGCATCTCGACAGCAACGCCAGCAAATTCAGATAGAACGAGGGCACCGGGACCGCCCTGTTTCGCAGCAATGTATTCCTTCGCGACGAGGTTCAGACCATCGCGGATTGGTGTGATCCAGCATGTGTCTGCAACCCGGAAATACGGAACCAGTTCGGCAAATGGAATTGGCCGCATGGACAGCATAATCGGCGTCCATCCGAGCGTGCCATACTCCCCGTTGATCGCGCCAACGAGGCGTTCAATTTCTTTTTGCGCTTTCTGATAAATGGTCATGTTCTTGGCGGCTGCTGCGCACACCAACATGAGTTTCACCTTACCGCGTAATTCAGGGCGGCGGGCGAGAAGGCGCTGAAACGCCTCGAGCAGCTGTTTGGCGCCCTTGGTATAGTCGACGCGCCCAACAGAGATGATGAAATGCTGATCGCCAATTTCATTTTTGATCTGCGCGACCCGTTCGCCTGCATCATAACGCGACAGGTATTCTTTGATGAGCGTGGGGTTGGTTCCGATCGGCCATGCATCCACCATGATCGTCCGGCCGTTATGCTTGATGCTCTTCGTGACAGAAGGCTCAGACAACGCCATGCCAGAAGAGACCAGTGGCGGCTCGACCGGTTCTTTTTCGCCCAGTTCTACACCGCGCAGTGCGCGCGCGACGCCGCAGAAGTTTTCAGAGTAGCGCGGAATATGGAAACCGAGCAGATCGGTCTGCAGCAGGCTGTCCACGATCTCTTCGCGCCATGGCAGGATGTTGAACACATCTGCGGCAGGAAATGGCGTATGGTGGAAGAAGGCGATACGCACATTCGGTTTGATCTTGCGAATGAAGTGCGGCGCCATCCAGAGATTATAGTCATGGATCCAGATCAGGCCGTCATCGCTGACCTGCTCACATGCGGCTTCCGCAAACAGGCGGTTCACTTCTTTGAATATATCCCAATCGGCTTCCTCGGTAGAGAAGAGCCATGGGAAGGTATGAAGTATAGGCCAGAAAGCGACCTTTGACGTCACGTGGTAGAAGGATTTGACCTGTTCCGCCGTCAGTGCAATTCGGATGACTTCATAGTCGCCATGTTCGTCGTTGATCTGAACCGAGCGATTGAATTTCGCCTGCTCACGGGCGTTGACCTGCTTCCAGGCAACCCAGGAGCCTTTCTCAGCATTTCCGCAGAAGCTTTTGAGCGTCGGAACGATGCCGTTCGGGCTCTTATTTTCTTTGAAAACGGTTTTGCCGTTTTTGACTTCCTCTTCATACGGCTGGCGGTGATAGAGGATTACCAGATCAGACTTCTTGATCTTATCAGACATTTGGCAGCTCCAGTTCAGCCAGTAGTTCGAGTTTGCGTTTGAGGCCGTCGAATACGCCGCCGGCGCCGTCAAATTCGGAAAAGTGCACATTTGGAAGACCGCTAATCGACGCGAGTAGCGCTTCTTCGGCGTTGGCGACGACAACGCCGTCCATGCCCGTCTCGAACAGAGAGCGGTCATTCAGCGTGTCACCTGCAACGAGGATTTTTTGTGCGGGCAGGTCGTGCGCTGCGATGAATTGTTTGAGCGTCGGTCCCTTCTGAACGCCGCGCGGCAGAATGTCGAAGTAGATGCCGTCTGACATGAGCACGTCATAGCCTTCGGCTTCGAGCGCTTCGGCAGAGACTTTGGCCGCGGCTTCATCTTCGTAGAAATACGATACCCGGCGGCCGCCAAACCCTTCCTGCAATTTGAGGTGGGGCGCATCGCCGAGAATGCGGGACGCATGATCGGCGCCTTTCCAGCGTTCATCGATCCATGTTTCGACCGCGTCGATTGGTGAGAAGTCGATACCGCTCACGACTGTGGTGCCTACGTCACCGATGACGGCGTCCGGTCGTGGGACGTCCTTCTGTGTAATCTCGTCTATGAAATCGAGATCGCGTCCTGTGACGAAGACAAGACCCAGCCACTCCCTGTTTTGTTCAATATAATTATACAGGTCGTCTTTTTGCTGGGGCGTTCCTCCCAAAAACGTACCGTCGAGATCTGTTGCCAGTACGACGTGTTTTTGAGTGAGATCAGGCATAAATTCAGGCCTCCTTATGATGCCATGAGTTCGTCCACCCGCTCAGGAGCGTTGGACTTGAATAGGGATGGTATGAGCTGGTCGGGAGCAATCTCGCCATTCACGATCTGGCAGACTGTTGCGCTAATCGGAGCGTCCAGTTCGAAGTCTGCTATCAGTTTGCATGCGTTGAGAACGCTGCTCACACCTTCAAAGGTTTTGCTCTGCGTGCTGAACGCCGGATCGGCGAGTGAGCGACCAAAGCTGTAATTACGCGATTGAGGGTCTGTACAGGTGAGGGCAAGGTCACCGGCACCGGCCACGCCAAGTAGGGTGGTTGCCGAGCCGCCCATGGCTTCTGCAAGAGAGGCTGCTTCCTGAAGGCCTCGTGCCATGATCGCGGCGCGTGTGTTTGAGCCGTGTCCAAGTCCATCGGCAAGACCGCATGCGATGGCGATGATGTTTTTCATCAGGCCACCAATCTGCGCACCCACAAGGTCCTCTACCGGCTCGACCTGGAAGGCCGGCGTGCTAAGGCGCGATGACATAAGCTCTGCGGTAGCCATATCACCAGCGAGCACGACTTGTGTCGGCTGACCGGCGGCAACTTCTGCGGCAAAGCTCGGACCAGACAGAAACATCGGCTCTGCGTGAGGAATGTTGTCAGTAATGGTCTTGGTCAAAAGCTGGTTACGCTCCGGATCGAGGCCCTTCGTGCAGGATACGACAGGCGTACCTTCAGCAATGCGGTCGCAGATAGATAACGATACTAACGGCAGAGCTTTTGAAGGCACCACGAGGAATACCGCGTCAGCGTCTGCGAGGGCTGTATCTACGGAGTGGGTCGGAATGATATTTTGCGGCAAAGTGATATCGCCGATATATTTCCGGTTCTTTCGGGTTTTCGCCATAGCCAGCATTTGTGGCTCGTTTCTTCCCCATAACGTCACTTTCAGACCAGCGCGCGCGAATGCGATGGCCAGCGCTGTTCCCCATGCCCCGGCTCCGAAGACGGCAACCGATTCCAGCTTTTGAGTGCGGGATTTGGTCGTGTCAGTGCGGAGGAAGTCTCTCAGGTCGAAGTTCAGCAATGTAGTCAGTCCTTTCATGGAATGGGGGAAGTCGGGAAACACGCTTTCTCAGCTGGCGATAAGCTCCTGTGCAGAAGTTGAGGCACGCGTGATCGGGCTCGCGTTGAGCAGGCTGACAGGCGGCGCAGTTGGACGAAGAAAAAAACCAATCGGTGGGGCAGCAAACCTGGCGTCGTAACCGGCCTTGGTGTGCCCGCGCTTGAGAGCGTCGTGCTTTATTTTGCTGACGGCTAGGATTGGCTTCGCCTCACAGTTTCCGTTGAACTCAAGTCAACATAGTCTGAGGCGAGTAAGGGTTCCAAAATTCTCAGAAAATAGTTTCGGCCTTGCGGCGTTTACCCAATTCGTGTGCAACAAGGCTCAATATTCGGTCACTGAAAACTGGATGTGTGTTTTCCGAATAATTCGTATGATCGAATCGCAGTTCTTCAGAAAACTGAGTAAATCCGGCGAAATACTTCACGGTCACTTGAAGTGTGACCGGTCCATTTCGCCAGATTTAGTGGTGTATAAAACTAGTCGCGATACTGCTTCTTTGGGCTGCGCTTTTTCTCACCATTCGGCCCGCGTGGCTTTTTAGGGCCTTTGCGAGATGGTTTTTCGTCAAAATTGTTTTGACTTGGGCGTTCACGACGCTCGCCACGATCGCTTCGACCGGCGCGATCACCACGGTCAGCACGTTCTCTACGCGCAGGGCGTTCGCGTGGGCCATCGTCCCGGCGGTTCCCGCGGCGCTTAGACGGACCGTTGTCGTCCTGGCGTGCAGTCATGTCTTCAGGACCTGAAACGCGCTGGACGTACAGGCTCTTGTCGATGATTTGCTCTGCGCCGGCGCGATCCATCAGTTGAGCTGCAGCGTCCGGGCGAAGTTCGACATGGGTCTCGTTCGGGCTGATCCGGATCGAACCGATCTGATCGCGTGAGAAGCCGCCATTTTTGCAGAGCATCGGGACTAGCCATTTTGGATCTGCGCTCTGACGTCTTCCGACACCCAGAGAGACCCATTCGCCATTCTCAAAGTCAGAGCGTTCGCGTGGACGGCGTTCTTCACGGCGGTCTGCTGTGCGACCATTGCGGTCGCGGCTATCCTGCAGCCATTTTGAAGGATCGTCCGGTGTATCGATATCCTCCGGCAAGGCCTGACCTGCGCGCGCAAGACGAACAAGTGCAGCAGCAAGCTGATGCGGCTCGAAGCGAGCGTTAAGTGCGTCCACGAGTTCGCGCTCAGCGTCGGAAATGCCTTCTTCCAGAGCCGGGTGCGAGAGCACGCGCGCGTCCAGATTTTTGCGGATATCGTCCGTTGTCGGCGGTAGCGTCCAATTGCCTTTGATGTCGGCGTCGCGCATGACGCGCTCGGCGCGGCGGCGTGCGCGTGTTGGAACGATGAGGACTGAAGCGCCTTTACGTCCAGCGCGTCCTGTCCGGCCTGACCGGTGAAGCAGCGTTTCTTTATTGCTTGGTAGGTCAGCGTGAATGACGAGATCTAGGCCAGGCAAGTCGATGCCGCGGGCGGCGACGTCTGTTGCTACGCAGACCTTCGCACGTCCATCACGCATCGCCATAAGCGCGTTGCTGCGTTCTTTCTGGCTGAACTCACCCGACAGCGCGACAACCGGGAAACCGCGATTGTTCAGGCGTGCAGTCAGCTTGTTGACGCCATCGCGCCGCGAACAGAAGACGAGCGCGTTTGGGGCGTCATGATAGAGCAGTAGGTTGATGACAGCCTTCTCAACGTCTTCAGGGGCAACGACGACAGCGCTATAGTCGATGTCGATATGCTGCTCACGCGCGGAGATCGTGTTCAGACGCATCGCGTCGTTCTGATAATTCTCAGCGAGGCGTGCAATCGGCTTGGAAACTGTCGCGGAGAAGAGAAGCGTGCGGCGTTCTTCCGGCGCAGATTCCAGAATTTCTTCCAGCTCTTCACGGAAGCCCATATTGAGCATCTCGTCAGCTTCATCAAGGACGACCGCGCGCAGGCTGTCCATGACCAGAGAACCACGGGAAATGTGATCGACGAGGCGACCTGGCGTGCCAACCACGATATGCGGGTTGCGAGAGAGCGCCCGGCGCTCGTCGCGCATATCCATGCCGCCAATACATGACGCAATCTGGCCACCTGCGGGCTCGTAAAGCCATTCAAGTTCTTTGCGAACCTGAAGCGCGAGTTCGCGTGTCGGCGCGATGATGAGTGCCAGTGGCGCATCGGACACGCCCAGAACGTCAGCGTCATCAAGAAGAGAGCTAGCGAGTGCGAGACCGAATGCTACCGTTTTGCCGGAGCCTGTTTGAGCTGATACGAGCAGGTCGCGTTCTCCAATCTCTGGAGAGAGAACTGCTTCCTGAACCGGTGTAAGGGTATCAAAGCCTTTTTTCTGCAAAGCCGCGGCAAGAGGCGCTGCAATCTGCATTTCTGCGGACATATATAATCTTTCGAAGAGCGGAAAAACCTGACGCAATCAGTGCGAAACACAGGCTCCGAGCGGCCCTCATACGCTGTTTAGCCGAAATTTCCAACCATGGATGTGATTTTCAGCGTTTAAAGCGGGTTTGGGCGAAATCAGACGGGCTCAACCGCGTCCAGAATGTGGAGAATGCTCTTTCGAAGAATCTCCGGTGAAACGGGCTTCTTCAGAAAACGGTCGGCGCCGTTCAGAAGAGCAGATTGCATGGCCTGATGGTCTTGTTCGTTGGTGAAGAAGATCATCGGTGTATCCTTGCGCAGCGGGCTGGCGCCGTTGCGAACACATTGAAGAAGCTCAAGACCGGACACTGGCTGCATTTCCCAGTCTGTGATTATGATGTCAGGCTGGATAGTGCTGGCACGATTGAGAAGCGCCAGACCAGAGTCCGTGGTTTCAATCTGTGTAATGCCCAGGTTTTCAAGCGTTGCACGCATCACGGCCTGCACGTGCTTGTCATCATCTGCGAGAATGACTTTCAGCTCGGATAAGCGCTCGTCGGTCTTTGTGCTGTCCGCGGAACTATCATCATCCTCGGACATGATCTGAAGGACGCGCGAATTGTCAGGTGTGATCTCGTCAAGCGCAGGTGCGAGCTCTTTCAGCATATCGGACGCTTCAGTGAGCGCCTGAGAAATAGCGAAATTATTCTTTGTCAGCGCTTTGCGAAGCTTCTTGTCGATTTTGGCAATCGACGTACCAAATTTGCGAAAACCCATACAGTGCGCGGCACCCGCCATCCGGTGAAGCTCCGCGCTAAGATTGGTCGCGACAACATCCGGAGATGCTGTGCTGAAGTTACCATAGGCGGCCAGCGTGTTCAGGCTCTCGAACTGATCCCGGATCGACTCGCAATAGCGCGCGACGATTGGAATGAAGCGATCAATATCTCTGGTCATGTTGAGTCAGCTTTGTTTGAGGTGCCTGGGCGCGTCTGGTCCGCTTAGGCTACAGCATTGAGTTTCTTGCGAATGTGGTACTTTTTCTCGACGGTTTGTGCGACGGCCGTCCAGATGGCGTTTGGTAGAACAGGTTTGGTAAGCACTTTGTTAGCGCCGCTGCGGGACAGGAAACGCTGTTGGGCTTTTTCCTTCTCGGACGTGAAGAAAATCACAGGCGTGTTTTCATCGACCGAAACTTTGCCACTGCGGATCAGCTGTAGAAGTTCATGGCCGTCCAGCGGTTCCATGTGCCAGTCCGTGATAATCAGAGATGGCTGAAACGCGTGCAGAAGAGACAGAACTTCAGAGCCGGAATTGGCAACAATTACGTTTTCGCAGCCCATGCCCTTAATGCAGGTTTCGACCATTTCGCGGACGTGCGGGTCATCCTCTGCGATCAGAATGCGCTCTTTCGCCAGAATGCGTTGGAGAGATTCTGTAACCTCAGACGAATTCGTAACACCAACATCGCAGGCCTCATCGAAGCTACTCAGGTTGAGGCGCTGGAGAAGCTTGGAGCGGGCAGGGTTCAGATTTGAAGAGAAGTCTTCCATATTGCGCACTTCTGCGCGGATGGATGTAAGGGAAGACACCAGTTCATCCTGAGGCATCGCGTCAGTCTTTTTGAGGCGACTGGCAAAGTCGTCGAACGCACGGCCAATGTCTTTATAGCCCATGCAATGTGCGGCACCCGCCATGCGGTGAACAAGACCAAACACATCACTGGCGCTGTCGCTGGAAATGCTGCCCGCCTCCAGCGCGTGATCGAGTGTATCGGAAAGCTCTCGCAACTGCCTTGAAAAGTCAGAGCAATAGTGTGAGATCAATGTTTCCAGTTTTGATGTTATCTGATCCATACGGTAGCCTCCCTTGTTGAGTGCGACCTTAAGTTAGCTCGAAAATGTTAATCGAACTGACGATCTCGTTGAGGTTTTTACTTCGATATGTCTGAACTTTATTAATTAACATCATGTTTCTGGTCAGGCTTTCCTTAAAGTCCGCGTGAATAGCTCCGATCTTTTTGATCTGCTTAACCCGCCATTAGGTTTCCAGAGGCCGGTGTTAACCAGTTTGTGTCATTCTTTCTTCCATAACTTGAGGAAGCTATGGATTTGACATACCTGAAACAGCTCTCATTACGATCAAAGATCGTTGTTTTGTCGGCAGCCTTTGCGCTGATGTCTTGTTCGTTGATCATCTGGCAGGGGGCTTTGCGCGCCCATGATCTGTCCGTTGCGAATGCGCAGACATTATTGCGGTCGGAAGCGCAGAAACTTGCTGTTCAGGTTGAGAGTGAGCTCGAGTTCATCGTTGAAGAGCTCAACTTCGTCGTACGAACGCCACCGATCGAAGGCATTATCCGTAGTCAACACAATGGCGGTGTCGATCCGCTGGACGGGTCTACCACGGCGCTCTGGCGTGCGCGCCTAGAGCAAATTTTCACTGCGATGATGGTCAACCAGCCATATTACAGTCAGTTGCGATATATCGGAGTTGCTAATAACGGGCGTGAAATCGTCAGAGTCGATCAGTCCGGTAATGTACGTTGGTCGGTTGATGAAGCTGATCTTCAGGAGAAGGGAAGCGAGCCATATATGATGGATTCGATCTCGCTCAACCCTGATGAGGTGCGGCTTGGCCAGATTAGTCTCAATCGAGAGAACGGGGCGATTGATCCGCGCCGTATCCCGACTATGCGTGTAATGACGCCAATTTTCGACAATAATAATCAGTTGTTTGGTATCGTAGCAGCGAACGTGAACATTGAGCGTCTGATGGCTCATACATTCAACGAAGCGCGACCTGGATATCCCGCTGTCGTTATCAGCGATAACGGTGAAGTCTTCGAGTACGATCCTGTGCGGCAACAAAGCAGGATGTATTTTACCACAACTCAATCCAGTCTCTATTCCGTCATCTCAGGTTCTGAGGCAGGTCCTCTGATGGATGAAACAATTGAGACGGACGGCCTTGCAGGTGTTCGTCTTGCGGTTTCCGACTTTGGTGGCGCGACGGGGCTCTCTTTTGATGTTGCTATTCTAAGTCGATGGGAGGTTTTGGGCGCGGGCTGGAGTAATATTCTGTCAGAGAGCTCGCTTGTTGCGCTTCTGGCGCTTTTGATCGGTGTCGGTTTGGTCGCGCTTTTTGCTGGATACCTCACCGAACCTCTTCAGAGAATTACGACGCAGGTGAAAGATTTCGGGATTGGACAGCTCAATCAGGAACTCGTGCTGCCCGTTGAAGCGCCCGGTGAAATCGGAAAGCTGGCGCGCGCGTTCTCAAGACTCGTAACAGATCTTCAGGACAATCAGGCGCGAACAGAGAACATTGTCGCGCACTCGGTCGATGGGATGATTGTCATCAACGAGGTTGGTGAGATCGTGTCCTTTAATCGGGCCGCAGAGACGATTTTCGACTATCAGCGGTCCGAAGTCATCGGGCGAAACGTCAAAATCCTGATGCCCACGCAGGACGCGCAGAACCATGATAAGTTTCTGGAGCTCTACCGGTATCGCGGTGAAGCCTCAGTCATCGGGCAAGGGCGTGAGATTTCCGCGGTAAAAAAAGGCGGAGACGAGTTTTTCATTGAAATCTCGGTAAGTGAGTTTTATCAGGGTGAAGCACGCTATTTTGGTGCCACTGTGCGTGACATTGGTGAACAACGCCGCGCGAAGGTGGAGCTCGTCAGCCAGAAGGAAAAACTTGAGTTTGCACTCGACGGAGGTGGGCTTGGTATCTGGCAATGGGATATCCAGACTGGTCACTTCGAGTTTTGTGACCGGGCATCTGGAATGGTCGGTCTGACGCCGACGAAAATGAATCGCCCGGATTTTGATTGGTACGAACTGGTTGATCCGGCACAACGCGACAACGTTGCTGAAGCGCTGCTGAACTATGTGCGCGGTATTGCTCGCGAAACTCAGTTAGAATTTCGTATTCTGCATGCTGACGGTCACTTTGTTTGGGTCCAGCATACGTTCAAAGTGTCCCGGAAAGATACAAATGGTGTTCCAATCGAAGTGGTTGGGATTCAGCAGGATATTACGGATCGTAAGCGTCACGAATTGGCGCTGGAAGAGCGTACCGATAAGCTTGAGTTGGCGGAAGCCGTTGCGGGTATGGGGCATTGGAGCGTGGACCTCAGAACCAATAAACTTCATTGGTCGGAAGGCGTGTTTCGAATCTACGGTATCGACCCGGAGTGGGGGGAGCCGGAACTGGAAGATGCTATCGAGTTTTATCACCCTGATGATAGAGCGGTAGTCGAAGCCGCCGTTAATTCAGCCATTGAAGAAAATACCCCTTTTGAGTTTCAGTTGCGCATTGTTCGCGGCGACGGAGAAATTCGCCACGTGATTTCTCGTGGTGAATTGAAAGTGGGGCCGGATGAAGACGAGCGCGTACTTTTCGGCATTTTCCAGGATGTGACCGAAAAGGTCGAAGCGGAGCTTCAGATCAAGGAAAGTGAAAAGAAAATCCGTACAATGATGAACAGCATTGTTGATGGTGTTGTGACCGTGAACAGCGAAAATATCATTGAGGACTGTAACCCGGCCTTCGCGAAAATATTCGGGTACGACAAAGACGAGTTGATAGGAGTAAGTCTGACAACCGTCATACCTCCGGAATATCGGGAACCCCACCTTTCCAGTCTGGAAGAAGCGGTGGAAACGGGTGATTCAGAGTTGTTCGATAGAACACTGGAGCGGCTCGGTCTCCATAAATCAGGAGAAACGATTCCGCTTGAAGTGGCGGTTAGCCGTTCTCGAGCAGCAGGTCGCTTCCTCTTCTTCGGCATTGCCCGGGATATTTCCGAGCGCAAGAAAATGGAGACATTGAAGAATGACTTCGTCTCCACCGTAAACCACGAGCTTCGCACGCCGCTGACGTCTGTCTACGGATCTCTGGACCTGCTTCAGAAACTTGCGAAAGATCAGCTTGATGAACGCTGCCAGCGGCTTGTCACGCTCGCTCACCAGGGCTGCGGGCGTTTGAGCTCTCTGGTGAACGACATCCTCGATCTGGAAAAGATTGCGGCGGGCAAGATGGAATATCTCATGGAAGATGTTCAGCTTGAGCCGCTGATCGACGATATTGTCGAGCGTCATGAAGCACTTGCTGACCGGTTTGGCGTGAGCTTCAAAATCGAGCACGCGGAGACTGAAACGCTGGTGAACCTCGATGCGAGCCGCTTCAATCAGGCGCTGGTCAATCTCATGTCTAACGCCGCGAAATTCTCTCCAATGGAGGGTGAGGTCGTTATAAGAAGCGAGTTGATCGAAACGGGTAAGATCAGAGTGTCTGTCAAAGATAGCGGCCCCGGCATCCCCGCCGGCTTCCGTGACCGGATTTTTGAGCGCTTCGCCCAGGCGGACCGCAAGGCGACGCAGAAGAACGCGAGCGGCAGCGGGCTCGGCCTCAACATCACCAAGTCTATCATTGAAGCCTTTGGCGGTGAGGTCGATTTCGAGACTGCCGAAGGTGAAGGAACGACATTTTACATGGACCTTCCGGTAAAGGCCCAATCCAACCTGACATATCTGACACAGGCCTCTTAAGGCAGAACCGCATAACCAAGGAGATTTCTGAAGATGAAGCCCCTGAGCAAAATTCTGTATCTGGAAGACGATCCACACATCTCGGAGATCGCACTGATCGCACTTCGGGATATTGCAGGCTTTGACGTGCATCATTGCGGACAAGGTCAAGATGCAATCAATAGTTTTACCGAATTTCAACCGGATATGCTTCTACTCGACGTTATGCTGCCGGACCTCGACGGGCCGCAGGTTCTTGAAGCAATCCGAAAACTTGATGGCGGCGCATCTGTGCCCGCGATCTTTATGACGGCAAAAGCCCAGAAGCATGAGCAGGATGCGTACATGCACCAGGGCGCAATCTCCGTCATTGTAAAACCGTTTGATGCGCTCACGCTTGGTGAGACGCTTCAATCACTCTGGTCGTCGCGCGGTAGTCAGTCTGCCGGAGAGCCGCACCTCGTCTCATAGGCTGAGTATTCAGGAGGCCGCCATGACAAACGTAAGTGTCCCGTCTGATATTGTGAAAAGATACTGCAATTCGCTACCGGCGCAGTTTGAAACGGCAGCGCAAATGCTGCTTTCACTGGTGACGGGGCCTGTTGATGATCGGGAAGTGCATGACCTGTATGGTGAGTTGCACCGAATGGCCGGCACCGCGCAATGCATGGGGTTTCCATTCTTCGGCGATGAGCTGGCGAAAATCGTTTATGATTTTGAAAAGTGCATCTCAGGCGGTCTCAAGCCGGATAAGGTTTTTCTGGGCTCGGTCGCTACGCGCTTTGATCGGCTCAGCAAGCTTCTCGAATACGTGACGACGCGCAATTCTCTGCTTCTCCGTGATCTGGAGCCTCTGGAAGGCGTAGCTGAAACCCGCTTCATCAAAGCGCGTTACCAGCAGGTGTTTTCCGCGCAGCGTGTTCTGTATTGCGATGATGATCCGGCGCTACAGCAGCTCATGTCTGTTATCCTGAATGATCTTGGTGTGAAGGCGGTTGAGACTGCATCTGATGGACGAGAACTTCTTCACAAGGCTTTGAAATTCAAGCCAAATCTGGTGATTACGGATTGGCAGATGTCGCCAATGGATGGACTCCAGCTGCTTCGGTATATCCGGCAGGGTAAATCAGCGATTGATACCAACTGCCCAATCATCTTTTTGTCCACGGTCAAGACGGTGAACAAGATCGAACAGGTGGTTGGTGAAGGCGTGGCGCGCTTCCTCGTGAAGCCGTTCAACAAAGCCTCGATTGCGCGCGCTATTTATCAGATCGCATCTCCAGACGGTAAGTCTGAGACGAAAGTTCGCAAATCTGCCTGACGGCTGTTTATCATTTGAGCGTGGCACGAGGCAGCATCGAGAGTATTCTCATGGTGTCTGGGGATGGGAATGCTCAGCTTTGAAGCAAAAATAAGCTCTCCAAGCACGAATACTGGACTTTGCTGGTAACCTGATGGCGGGCCACGAGTATTGGCTTGAAAAGTTTTCAGCACTCAGAATAGTTCAGGTTGTCAGCTTTGCAGCGCGCATAGCCTCACGCATTCGATGAAGAGTGCAGACCTTCGGTGAAGAAGAAACAGAGCGCCGTCCAGTTCTACGGGCGGTTTTTTGACTTTCTTGTTCTGGCCTGGATCACTTCCAAATTTCGAGATCGGCCAGTCCTATTCTGAGGACTTCACTCATGTCTGCAACTAAATACGCAGTTTCAGCGCTCCCGTTTATCGCGCTCGCATTTGTTTCACCAATCGCAGCGGCTCAGGACGAGCCGACAGCTTTCGAGACTGCACTATCGGAAACAAAGCCAATCTTTCAGGCGCGACTCCGTTACGAAGGCGTAGATCAGACCGGCTTCGCGAATGACGCCGATGCACTCACATATCGTTTCCGTGCAGGGTTCGAGACTGGCGCGTTTTTCGACACCAAGTTTCTTCTCGAATTCGACCACATTGACAACCTTGTCGATGACTTCAACTCGACAACAAATGGCAACACTGCCTTTCCAGTCGTTGCTGATCCGCACGCAACTGAACTCAACCGCCTCCAACTAACGAACACGAGCCTGCCAGACACGACAGTCACGCTGGGGCGTCAGCGTATCATTCTTGACGACTCCCGCTTTGTGGGGAATGTCGGCTGGCGTCAGAACGAACAAACGTTTGACGGATTGCGCGTTCAAAATCAGTCACTGGGTGAGCTCAAACTGGATATCAGCTATGTGAACCAGGTGAATCGAATCTTCGGTGACGAGTCTGCTGCAGGGCGCTGGGAAGGTGACATCACGCTTGTGAATGCTTCACATCCGACGCCTCTCGGAAATCTCACTGGATTTGCGTACTTCCTCGATATGGATGGCGCGGCGACGGGTGTTTCTTCCCAGACGCTTGGTGCGCGCCTTAATGGTAGTCAGGAGTTGGGTGAAGGCCGTCTGGCGTATGCGCTGTCCTATGCAAATCAGACCGACTATGGTTCCAGCCCGTTTGACTATAACGCCGATTACTACACCCTCGATGCGCGATACACTGTAAATTCCTTCACTTTCGGCGGTGGCATCGAATCCCTTGGCGGCGACGCGCAGCGTGCTTTCCAGACGCCTCTTGCGACACTTCATAAGTTTCAGGGTTGGTCCGATAAATTTTTGGTCACGCCAGTGAATGGTGTGGAAGATATTTATGCAACTCTGGCATATCGCGCTGGCGACGTTGGTTTTCTGAACGCGTTAAACCTCTCTGCGACCTATCATGACCTCTCTGCAGATGTGGGCGGGATGGATTATGGCAGCGAGCTGGACCTTGTAGCGTCCGCGCGTCTCGGTGATGTGAATGTCACGCTGAAATTTGCAGACTACAGCTCTGACGGTTTTGCGACCGATACTTCAAAACTATGGATCCAATTTGACTTCGCTCTCTGATCACGACGAACAAATCAAGCCGGTACAGCAGGGGGCCACGAAAGTGGCGCCTCTGTGTGTACTGCTGATCGATGACGACCCGGAGCGGGCCAACATTGTAGAGGTTGGTCTGTCTGAAAACGCGGTCGTGCATATTGTTTCACACATTCACGGGCGTACGCTTCTGGATGAGATTGCGAGCATCGCACCGGACGTAATCATTATGGATTGTGAATCGCCTGATCGCGATACCATCGAAAGTCTTCGTATGGTGGCTCAGTCCAATCCCAAGCCCATTGTTATGTTTGTCGAGGAAGAGGGCTCGGCCCAGATGAACGAAGCGATTGAGGCGGGGGTAAGTGCCTACGTGATTGATGGCCTCACGCCGAAACGCGTGAAACCCCTGATCGAAACCGCTATTGCTCGTTTCAAGCATATGGACAGCCTGCGCAGTGAACTGCGCAAAACCAAAGAGGATCTCGCTGCGCGAAAGACGATCGAGCGTGCCAAAGGCTTGCTGATGCAACACCATGGTATGACAGAGGATCAGGCCTTCGCGTCCATGCGGACCATGTCGCAACAACAGGGTAAGCCTTTGAAAGATGTCGCGGAAAGCGTGCTGACGATCATTGAAATGCTTGCCGGTACGACCGGAAAGGCGAATACGCCATGACAAAACAACAGCTGAATATTGGCTTCGTGCCGCTGACGGACTGCGTGACGATTGCCGCAGCGCAGGAGCGTGGGATTTTTCTGGCCAATGGCCTTGAAGTAAAGCTGAAGCGCTTTGTGTCCTGGGCGGCGATGCGCGATGCGCTTGGTACAGGGGCCATAGATGCAGCGCAAATGCTCTCACCTATGGTCGTTGCGTCTGCTGCAGGGCTCGGCCCGTTCCCTCGGGAGTTTACCTCCGCGTTCACCATTAACCTGAACGGCAATGCGATTACCGTATCTACGTCGTTGTTTGAGCAGATGTCGCAAATTGCGCCTGAGACGATTACACGACGTCCGATGTCAGCCTATGCGCTCAAGCAGGTGATAGACAGGCGCCGTGACGAAGGTCGCCGCAAACTCGTTTTCGCGCATGTTTATAATCACTCCATGCATGCGCTTGAGCTAAAATACTGGCTCGCATCTGCCGGAATTTCGCCGGAAACGGATATCGAGATTGTTGTGATTCCACCGTCTCTCATGGTCGATGCGCTCGCCTCCGGTCAGATCGATGGTTATTGCGTTGGCGAACCGTGGAATAACAAGGCGGTTGTCGCTGGCATTGGTCGAACCGTGATCACGTCCGGGGAAATCTGGTCGAATGGTCCTGAAAAGGTTCTGGCGGTTCGCAAGGCATGGGCAGAAGAAAACGAGATGGTGCATCTGGCGCTTGTCTCCGCGATGCTTCAAGCGTCTGCATGGGTCGACGATATGGACAACAGGTTGACCGCGGCTCAGATCGTCTCCGGTCCTGATTACGTTAACGTCCCGTTTGATGAGATTGTCGGTTCTCTGACCGGCAAGAACCGTCAGACGGGTGGCGAACTGCGCATGGATATGCCGGACTTCAACGTGTTCCATAGATACGCGGCTAACTTCCCCTGGCGGTCTCACGCAAAGTGGATCCTGTCCCAATTGATCCGATGGGGAGATCTGCCCGATAATCTTGATGTTGACTTTGTTGCCGCACAGGCATTTCTTCCAGACGTCTATCGCAAGGCCGCAGACGCAATGGGTGTAGCTTGCCCGTCGGCAGACGAAAAAGTCGAAGGCGGTCACCAGCATGCATGGTTACTGACCGATGCTACAGCCCCGCTCGCTATGGGGTGCGATCAGTTTATGGACGGCCGGATTTTCGACCCGTCTAACCTTGATGGTTATCTCGCGGGCTTTTCAGTGCGCCATGTAGAAAGCCGGCTTGGCGAAAGTGACCGGCAGCAGGTTTCCAGCATAGCAGTTTAGAAGGTCGGGTCAGGCGAGTTCGGAGGCCTGACCCGTATCCGCTATCGCCGCACTCAATGGATAGCGGATAAGTAGGATGGCGGGATTTTTCACCGCATGTTCACGTGCGTCCATGGCAAGACGGTCGAGGCGCGAAGAAACGTGTCGGACGTCTGTCTTTCCCGCATTTTCAATCCAGTCGCATTGCAAAGAACCGGGAACGCCCTTCGCCATAAGCGCCGTCTGAATGCGCCAGCTTTGCGCCACGCTCATATAGAAGGCTGCACAAATGCCCGGGCGAACGACAGAGCACCAATCAGGGTCTTTGCCATCTTTTGAAGACTTTCCTGTCGTAACAACAAAGCTCTGAAGTTCGGCCCGCTCGGTGATCGGAATGGACCATTCAGAAGCCGCAGCGAGAGCCGATGTTACACCCGGGACGATCTCGATTTCAGCGTCCTTGGAAACTGCGATTGCCAGTTCTTCGGAAGCTCGGCCGAACACCATAGGATCACCTGACTTCAGGCGTGCGACGGTCAGACCCTGTGAGAGCGCTTCAGAAATTCGGGCGTTGATATCGACTTGTTGACGGCCTCCGTCTCCGCAACCTTTTCCAACATATTCTAGGGTGCTGTCAGAGCTTGCGAATGACAGAACTTCCGGGTCTACAAGGCGATCGTATAGGATGAGGTCTGCAGTTTTGATCCGCTGAATAGCGCGTAGTGTAAGCAGGTCCGCTGCTCCGGGGCCGCATCCGATAAGAGTGAGTTTGCCTGTCATTGTCTTACTCCGCTGCGATGCTTGCTGGCGTGGATGGAGGAGCTTTTGCTGCCGCTGCACGGAGCAGGGCCCGCAGTTCAGGCTTGCATGAGCCGCATGTTGTGCCTGCGCCTGTTGCAGCACCAATGCCCTCAACGCTTTGCGCCCCTTTACTTATCGCGTCTTCAATCTGATTCACGCCGACGCCGTTACATGAGCAGACGAGTCTACCCGTACCTTCTCCCGAAGGCGGACGACCGGCGAGAATGCTCAAACGAACTTCGGGGGTGATCGTTTTTGTAAGCAGGGAAGAGAGCCAGGAGCGGTCAGCGACGACCGGACCACTTTCGGACAGAGTGATGAAGAGTTCCAGCCTGTCTGCTTCAAACATTGCTGCAGCGTGATGTCCGTCAGGCGTTTTAAACGTGATAGCGGTGTCCGCGGCGATTGTATCAATCACCTTGTCCGCTGGTTCAGATCCCGCGATTTCATAGCGGTATCCTTCGGTCGATGTTGCAACAGCCCAGTAGTCGAGGGCGTTCAGAATATCATCACTGAGAGGTTGGCGAGACACCAGAAAACCGTACCAGGCGGGTGAAAGCGGTTTGATGGCGATAGTTCCGTGCTTGGATTCAGGCTGGCCTGAGACGGGGTCGGTATTCGGCGCGATCAGCGCATCAACGCGCGCCGCAGAACTGTTCGCCGCTGACCAGTGCATCGGGACAAATACAGATTTGCGTTGCATTCGTTCGGTTATCAGCACCCTCAAAACCGCTTCACCAAAGGTGTTGGAGATGCGGGCAAGTGAAGCCGTCGAAAGGCCGAGTTGATCTGCGTCTTTCGGGTGGATCTCCAGATATGGCTCAGCGATATGCCCGGATAGCGTGGACGATTTTCCAGTGCGGGTCATGGTGTGCCAATGGTCACGGACGCGCCCGGTGTTGAGGATAAAAGGCAAGTCGTCTGAAGGGAGCGAGGCCGGCGCGGCGAATGCTGTCGCAACGAAACGCGCTTTATGGTCTTGCGTGTAGAAATGGCCATTCTGAAAGAACCGGTGGTCTGAACCGGTATTGTCCTCTCCATGACGAGGTGCGTCTCCTGCGGGCGCCGGCCATTGGAATGGCTTCAGTGTGTCGTACTCAGGATCACTTGTATTGGCATACGCGCCGATGTCGAAGTCACGCAGTCCGTCATTTTCGTACGCAGAGAGAGCGGCATATTCGCGGAAGATGGCTGCCGGTCCGTTGAAATCGAAGCCGTCATAGCCCAGTCGCTTTCCAAGATCGCACAACGCCCACCAGTCGTGACGCGCTTCGCCTGGTGGTTTCAAAAAGCTGCGTTGGCGGGAAATACGGCGTTCCGAGTTAGTGACGGTGCCGGTTTTCTCTCCCCATGTTGTCGCTGGCAGTACAACATCTGCCAGGGCGACTGTGTCTGACGTTGTTGCGACGTCGGAGATAACGACGAGGGGGCAGGCGGCGAGTGCGGCCTTTACCTTGTCGGCGTTCGGGAGGGAAACCACGGGATTGGTCGCCATGATCCAGATCGCTTTGATCTGGCCGCTCAGGACTGCGTCAAACATCTCGACGGCTTTAAGGCCCGGGCCGCTGGCGATACGAGGTGCTTTCCAGAAGCGTTCTACTCGAATGATATCTTCCGGAGCGAAATCCATATGGCAGGCGAGCTGGTTGGCGAGGCCGCCGACTTCGCGCCCACCCATAGCATTCGGCTGGCCTGTGACCGAAAATGGTCCAATGCCTGGTTTGCCAATCCGGCCGGTCACAAGATGGCAATTGATAATGGAATTGACCTTGTCCGAGCCTGCAGAGGACTGGTTGACGCCCTGAGAGTAGATGGTGACGGTTCGCTCGGTTGCGGCAAAAAGCTCGAAGAATGTCTGCAAATCACGTTCGGACAGGCCTGTGAGTTTGGCTGTTTGCGGTAAGGTGAATTCGCCAGCTACGGAAAGCGCATCGGCGTAACCGTTCGTGTGTGCTTCCATGAAGCGTTCGTCACGAGCCGCGCTTTCGGACAGGTAATGGAATAGCGCGTTGAAAAGCGCTACGTCTGCACCCGGGGTTATAGCCAGGTGAAGGTCTGCGCCGTCCGTTGTCGCAGTCTGGCGCGGGTCGATGATAACCAGCTTTGTTCCGCGTTTTTCACTCGCCGACTGAATGCGTTGATAGAGAACAGGGTGACACCAGGCCAGATTGCTTCCGACCATCACGATCAGGTCAGCTTCTTCAAGGTCCTCGTAACAGCCCGGAACTGTATCAGTGCCGAAGGCGCGCTTATGGCCTGCCACTGACGAGGCCATGCAAAGCCGCGAATTCGTGTCGATATTGGACGAACCGATAAAGCCCTTCATCAGCTTGTTGGCAACGTAATAGTCTTCGGTCAGGATTTGCCCTGACACGTAGAAGGCGACACTGTCCGAACCATGCTGGCGGATGGCATCGCGGAACCCGCGCGCCACCTCGTCCATTGCATCCTCCCAGGAAGCGGTTTGCCCATTCACGCTCGGATGCAGAATGCGATCCTGCAGAGACAGGGTGTCACCCAGTGCTGAGCCTTTAACGCAGAGACGACCGTAATTTGCCGGGTGGTCCGGATCACCACGCACGATAGCGCTCTCGCCATCAGTTGATGGCTGAACAAGAACACCGCAACCAACCCCGCAATATGGGCAGGTTGTGGCTATCTCGGTGTTCACTTGCTCGGTCATGGGGGGGCTCGATCGAAATCTTATGAGACAGGGAGATCAGGACGCCATTGCGAGGCGTAAATGCACGCGTCCGCCATCGCGAACTTCTGCCGGAAAGGTGCGTATCTGTCCTTCGTCTCCACCTTGTGCCTTGCCAGTCGACAGATCGTAGACCCAGTTGTGCAGAGGGCAGGTGACCGCACAGTCGTGGACGATGCCCTCGCTCAACGGGCCACCTTTGTGCGCACAGCGGTTCTCGACAGCGAATACGCGGTCGTCGGACGTTCTGAAGATGGCAATCTTCATTCCGTCCTTCTCCAGCCGACGTGAGCCACGAACCGGAATGTCTGACAGCTCGCAGATGTCGAACCAACGTTCAAAAGGTGCCATTCCATCCATCCTTTTACTCCACCAGTTCGAGCGTCTTGAATTCGTGCGCATCGACTTTTCCTGATGCGCGCTCAGCCCAAGGGTCGTCCTGTGAGAATTGCTGTGCGTACTTGAAGCGCTCGAAGAGAGCTTTGCGGTTTTCCACGTCATCGACGATGAGCTCATGGACTTTTTCTGCGCCGCCAATTCGGGCCGTCCATTTATAGATACGCTCAAGGTAGAAGCCCTGTTCGCGATAGGCCTGCAAAACAGCAGCGCACATCTCGATGGCTTCTTCTTCGGTCGTGACGGTCGTCAGGTGATCGGTTGCCCGAACTTCCATACCTGCGGCGCCCGCAATATGAATTTGATAGCCGGAATCCACGCAAACGACGCCGATATCCTTACAGGTGGCTTCGGCGCAATTGCGCGGACAGCCAGAGACGGCGAGCTTCACTTTGTGCGGTGTCCACGAGCCCCACATCAGTTTTTCAAGCTTGATGCCGAGGCCCGTGGAGTCCTGCGTCCCTACACGGCACCACTCCGAACCGACACATGTCTTCACGGTCCGAAGTGATTTGCCATAGGCATGCCCAGAGACCATGCCGGCCTCGTTGAGATCCGCCCAAACGCCGGGAAGGTCTTCCTTCTTCACGCCAAGCATGTCGATGCGCTGCCCGCCGGTGTATTTGACCATTGGAATGTCATACTTATCGACCACGTCCGCCACAGCGCGAAGTTCTGCTGCGGTCGTTACGCCACCCCAGGCACGAGGCACGACTGAATAGGTGCCGTCTTTCTGAATATTGGCGTGAACCCGCTCGTTGATGAAACGAGACTGGTTGTCGTCGACATATTCGCCCGGCCAGCTAGCCAGCAGATAATAGTTCAGGGCAGGGCGACACTTGGCGCAGCCACAACTCGTTTTCCAGCTCAGTTCCTGCATGACTGCGGGAACCGATTTCAGCCTCTGAGAAACGATCAGACGGCGAACTTCGTCATGACCGAGTTCAGTACAGCCACATACCGCATTTTTGGCCGGTGCAGCAAAGGCATCGCCGAGTTTCCATGCAAGCAGGCTTTCGACCAGCCCGGTACATGTGCCACAGGAACCAGACGCTTTCGTGCAGGCGCGAACGCCTTCAACGTCGCTCAGACCTTTTTCATCAATTGCCTGGGTGATCTGTCCCTTCGATATGCCGTTACAACCGCAGATCTCTGCCTCATCCGGCAAGGCTGCAACGGCCGCCATAGGGTCCAGGGGGGACCCTCCAGCGTAGGACTGCCCGAAGATGAGCGTGGCTCGGTCTTCGGCGCCAATTTCCTCGCCTTTTTTGATTTTATCGAAGAACCAGGCTCCATCGGCGGTTTCGCCATAGAGGACGGCTCCAACAAGTTTGTCGCCTTCCAGCACGAGGCGCTTATAGATGCCTCGTGCAGGATCACGGAAGACGATCTCATCGCGTCCTTCGCCGTCTGCGAAATCACCGGCTGAGAACAGGTCTACGCCCGTAACCTTCAGCTTAGTCGCGGTTTCGGAATGGACGAAATCTGTGTCGTCGGCTTCTGCGATCAGCGCATTGGCAAGTACTTTTGCCTGGTCAAACAATGGTGCAACGAGGCCGTAGCAATTACCTTCGAACTCTACACATTCGCCAACGGAGTAGATGCTCGGGTCCGACGTCTTCATTTTGCAATCGACGAGAATGCCACGTCCAACGTCCAGACCGGCTTCTTTGGCGATTGCAATGCTCGGGCGAATGCCGACGGCCATAACGATCAGGTTTGCAGGGATATCAGTTCCGTCCTCGAGACGAATGCCCTCAACCTTGCCGTCGCCATAGATTTCCTTGGAGTTCGCGCCAGTGCGGATTTCAATGCCGCGATCAGCAAGTTCCTTTTCAAGAAGATAGCCAGCAGACGGGTCAAGCTGACGTTCCATCAGCGTAGGCATCAGGTGCAAAACGGTGACGTCCATGCCGCGAAGACGGAGGCCCGCGGCAGCTTCGAGGCCGAGAAGACCGCCGCCAATGACCACAGCTTTTGCGCCCGGCTGGCAGGCGTCAATCATGCCATTGGTGTCTTCAAGATCGCGATAAGCGAGCACACCTGACAGATCATGCCCCGGCATTGGAATGATGAATGGGCTGGAGCCCGTGGCGATGACCAGCTTGTCGTAAGCCACAATGCCCTTCTCGCCGAGCACGGTTTTATTGGCGCGGTCTACTGAAATGATCCGCTCACCAAAGCGACAGGTTATGCCTTGTTCGGCGTACCAGTCATCGGTGTGGGTGACGATTTCCTCATAGCTCTTCTCGCCGGACAGGACCGGGGAAAGCATGATGCGGTTATATGTGCCGCGTGGCTCGGCGTTGAATAGGGTGATGTCATAGGCATCTGGATTGGCATCAAGGAGGTGCTCCAGAAACCGGCCGGCAGCCATGCCTGCGCCAATTATGACGAGTTTTTCTCGGGACATATCCTTTTCCTCAGCAATACCAGGCGACGATGTGAGAGAGCTCACCGCCTTGATGGATAGGAAGGACAACGACAGAGTCGTATCCGGCGGTTTCAGCACTTTTGGAAGCTATGGCCGGGAGGCCATTTGCGAGTACGCGTCCGATAATGCCTTTGAAGGCTTCGGCGCGGCGTGGATTATCGTCGTCCCAGAGGGCACCTTCTTTGGCGCAGATGCCATCCAGCATGACCGCGCCTTTTGAGGCACCAACCTTCACCGAACGGGCATCCCAGATCTCAAACCGGTTAGCGATTGGAGTGCCGCGCGCTGACAGGAGCGCCAGGACATAAGTTGTTTCCGATGGTGTAGGGACCGGAATTCCGATGCCGTTTGTCAGTCCGGCCCGACCTGCGCTGTCGGCGCGGACGAAGCGGTAGCCCGATCCAAGGTCACGCATAAGCATTGGTGTTTCTGAGGCCCAAACGCCACCCGGAAGGCCCTGACCCCGCGGGAAATGGGTGTGCTGTGAAACCCATTCAAAATGTTTTGCTGCGCCGTAATAGCCATCTTCGAGGATAAGCATGCCGTTGTTTTCGGCCCATACTTCAATAGCACCCATACGCTCTTCATCGTCGGCGCAAAGCACGACCAGAACAGCTTTGAGGACCTCTCCGGCGAAGACGGGTACGGCCACAGCACGCGTCAGACCTGCGGTTCTGGCTTCTTCGGTTCGTTTAAAGTACGAGCCGTCGAACTCTTTCAGAACAACCGGTTTGGCTTCGGCCCAGGCCTTGCCCGGAAGGCCTTCACCTTTTGAAAAGCTGGTTTGGCGCGAAGCCTCCTCAAAATCGGAAAGCGTACCGTAATTACCTGCCGAGCGCTCAAGCTTATCGCCGTTAGGTACCCAGATTTCCGAGACGGAGATAAAGGTCTTTATGTCTGTTTGGGGAATGGTCATGGATTCATCCCTCACGCTGCAGCTTCAGATGCGACGTCAGAAGTCGTATCACCGGCGGGCTGTTCTTCACCCGGAGGCGTTGGGTTCGCGCCGCCTTCATACTCTTCAAGGAAGCTCAGGACCTGTTCGCGATAAGCGTAATAGTCCGGATGCTCCAAAAGGGCTTTGCGCGTGCGAGGGCGTGGCAGATCCACTTCCAGAACCTTGCCGATGCGTGCATTCGGACCATTGGTCATCATGATGATGCGGTCGGACAAAAGAATGGCTTCATCCACATCGTGCGTGACGCACATCGCAGTGACCTGCGTGCGTTGCCAGACCTCCATCAGAACTTCCTGAAGTTCCCATCGTGTCAGGCTGTCCAGCATGCCGAATGGTTCGTCGAGTAGAAGTAGCTTCGGAGACAGAGCGAAAGCCCGGGCAATACCAACGCGCTGGCGCATGCCGTTAGACATATCTGCGCCAAGCTTATCCATCGCATCACCGAGGCCTACCTTGGACAGATAGTACTCAACGACTTGCTCTCGTTCGGCCTGTGTTGCGTCTGGGTAAACACGGTCTACGCCGACTGCCACGTTCTGCTTAGCTGTGAGCCACGGGAAAAGGGAAGGTGCCTGAAACACTACCGCGCGGTCAGGGCCCGCTGCCGAGACCTCTTTATTATCAAGGATAATGCCGCCACGAGAGACTTCGTTCAGTCCGGCAGTCATCGTCAGAACGGTAGATTTTCCGCAGCCCGAGTGCCCAATGACCGAGACGAATTCACCTTTTTTGATCTTGATATCGAAGCCGTCAACGACCGTGAGCGGACCTTTAGGTGTCGGATAAACTTTATCCACCTGTGAATACTCAAGGAAGCGGTGTTCCGCCACACCGGACGTCTGAGCCGCTTTGGTGTAAGCCTTCGGTTTGCCGAATGTGATGGGTGTGACGTCTGGAAGCGGACGTTCGATTTCCGCGCGCTTTTTGGCGACACCGACATCCATCAGATAGGCGGTCACGTCACGACGAAGCGTTTTGAACGCGTCATTATGGTTCATTTCTGTACGGTCGCGCGGACGTGGCAGATCAACTTTAAAAGACGGTCCAAAAGTTGCGTCAGGGCCCGGATTGAGCGGGATGATACGGTCTGCCAGCAGTATAGCTTCGTCCACATCATTCGTGATCAGAACAACGGTCTTCTTGTCATTTGACCAGATGTCCGTGATCTCGTCCTGAAGGTTTGCACGCGTCAATGCGTCGAGCGCAGAGAGTGGTTCGTCCAGAAGCAGTACTTTCGGATCCATCGCCAGAGAGCGTGCCACTGCAACCCGCTGACGCATGCCGCCTGACAGTTCTGCCGGACGTCGGTCTTTCGCGTGACCGAGGCTGACCATCTCGATGTACTTGTCTGCACGAGCGGCGCGGTCTTTCTTGCTTTCCTTTGGGAAAACGCTGTTCACAGCAAGCTGAACATTCTCACGAACGGTCATCCAGGGCATGAGCGAGTAGCTTTGAAAGCAAACCGCCCGTTCAGGACCCGGGCCCTCTACTGGCTTGCCGTCGAAAAGCACTTCGCCAGTGTCAGGAAAGTCGAGACCTGACATGAGGTTGATGAGCGTGCTCTTGCCGGAGCCAGAGAAGCCAACAATCGCAACGAATTCACCGTCTTCGACGTCGAGGCTGATGTTGTTGAGGATATTGACCTTGTCGAGGCCTTCTCCAAACCCTTTGGAGACGTTATTAAGCTCAATGATAGGCATATCATCTCCTCCAGATTAGCGGTTTACAGAGTGGGTGAACATGGTCTGCAGAGCGACCATGACGCGATCGAGCAGGAAGCCGATAATGCCGATAGTCAGAACTGCTACGATGATTTTCGCCAGAGAGTTTGAAGAACCGTTCTGGAATTCGTCCCAGACGAACTTTCCAAGACCGGGGTTCTGGGCGAGCATCTCAGCGGCGATGAGAACCATCCAGCCCACACCCAGAGACAGGCGCATGCCAGTAAAGATGAGGGGTAGAGCAGATGGCAGAACCAGTTTCGTCACTTTGGTGTAAGGCGTAAGCTTTAGAACCTTGCCGACATTGACCAGGTCCTTGTCGACCGTGGCAACGCCGAGCGCTGTGTTGATCAGCGTTGGCCAGAGCGAACAAAGTGTCACTGTAATTGCCGACGTCAGGAAGGACTTGGATATCCCTGAATCCGTCGCTACCGTCGCGGAGACAACCATTGTAACGATAGGCAGCCATGCAAGTGGTGAAACCGGCTTGAAAATCTGGATCAGCGGGTTGAACGCGGCGTTCATGCTAGGGGACATGCCCATGATTATACCTAGCGGTGCCGCGATAAGCGTTGCGAGCATGAAGCCGAAAAAGACTGTCTTCAGGCTGGTCCAGATTTGCTGGTAATAGGTCGGACGTCCGGTGTAGCCGGCATCTGAAACATCCCCCGGCCGGCCGGCATCAATCAGTGCCTGATTGCGCGCTGCCTGGCGTTCGTAGAATGCATCACGACGCTCCATTTCCTGCAGATGATCCGCATTGAGAACCTGAGCCTGTTCCCAGACTTGCGCTGGTCCCGGGATTGCGCCAAGCGAGGTGTTTACCTGTGGTGCAAGCTGGGCCCAGGCGAATAGAAAGACCAGAATAGCGACAATCGGTATGCCAAGGCGTTGCCAGATAAGGCCGAGATTGCGTTTCGGGCTGTCACCGGCCGCCATCATCAGAATTGGTGTGACCCATGACAGAGCAAATACATCGAAAAATTTCGATGATTTGTTGATCAAGGAGAATACACGCTCCTGTTTAGCCGCTTTAACGCTCGCGACATCCTGTTTTGTAGTGGCCTCGGAAGCGTTCTCGTTGGCCGTTTGAGCAGCAAGAGTGGCAGTCATTGTTCTGGTCCTTTCAAGGAAGAAAAGAAAGGGCGGCGCGCCTGGGTGCGAGGAGTTCGGGGAAAGGCACCGCACCGCCCTTGAGTTCTTATTGGACGACTTCTCCGCCCTGAACGGTTTCACCGTCTTTCAGGCCGATTTCGAGCGTTTCGAGGTATGCGTTTGGCTGACGTCCATCGAAGGTGAGGCCATCAATGAATTCTGACTGCGGCTCGCGATAGCCATCGGTATCCCATGGGAAATCAGCTTCGTTTGCGAGACCGTCATCGACCAGTGAGCGAGCAGCTTCGAGATAGATGTCAGAGCGGTAAACGCTGCGTGCGACATCATCATACCAGTCGTCAGGCTGGCTTTCGGCGATCTGCCCCCAGCGACGCATTTGTGTGAGGTACCAGACCGCATCAGAATAGTACGGGTATGTCGCGTTATAGCGGAAGAACACGTTGAAATCGGGTACTTCGCGCACATCACCGGCTTCATATTCGAAAGTGCCGGTCATGGATGCCGCGATCACATCACGGTCGGCCCCGACATATTCAGAGCGGGAAAGAATATCCACGGCTTCTTCGCGGTTCGCATTGTCGTTTTCGTCGAGCCACATTGCGGCGCGGATGAGAGCGCGTGTGATGGCTTGCGTCGTAACCGGGTTTTCTTCAGCAAACTCTGCTGTGATACCGAAGACTTTCTCCGGATTGTTGCGCCAGATTTCATAGTCTGTGATGACCGGCACGCCGATGCCCATGGATACGGCCTGCTGGTTCCATGGCTCGCCCACGCAATAGCCATAGATCGTGCCCGCTTCGAGTGTCGCCGGCATTTGTGGTGGAGGCGTTACGGAGAGAAGAGCATCGGCCATGATCTGACCGGATACATCGTCCGGAGAGTAATAGCCCGGGTGGATGCCGCCGGACGCCAGCCAGTAACGAAGCTCGTAATTGTGTGTAGATACCGGGAAGACCATGCCCATATTGAATGGGCGACCTTCTTCCTGGAATTGCTCAACCACAGGGGCCAGAGCTTCAGCGCTGATCGGGTGAACAGGGCGACCATCATCCATGCTCGGAATGTTTGGGCGCATCATGTCCCAGACTTCGTTAGAAACGGTGATGCCGTTGCCGTTCAGGTCCATAGAGAAGGGCGTGACAATGTGAGCTTCTGTGCCGTAGCCGATCGTTGCCGCAAGCGGCTGACCAGCGAGCATATGCGCGCCTTCGAGTTCGCCATCGATCACGCGGTCGAGGAGAACTTTCCAGTTCGCCTGAGCTTCAAGCGTTACGAAGAGGCCTTCGTCTTCAAAATAGCCATTCTCGTAAGCGATCGCGAGCGGGGCCATGTCAGTAAGCTTAATAAAGCCAAAGGTCAGCTCAGTGACTTCGAGCCCTTCCATGGGAATGATGATAGGAGCTGCGTCTGTAGTTCCAGGTGCCGCGCTTGTGGTCGGTTCGGAGCCGGAGCCGCCGCAGCCTGCGACAGCGAGTGTGCAGATTGCAACAAAGCCAGAAACAAAACCGCGCTTGGAGACATCGTTGTTCAGGAAAGAGAGTGTCATGGTTATCCGCCGTGCTGGTCAGAACCGGATAGTTGGCTCTGGTTGAAACTTTTGTTGGACCGTTATCCGGCGCGCTTGGCGTCATCCTGATAAAGTCGCTCAAAAGCCCATCGGCGGACGTTTGAAACCTATGACTACTTCGTCATGCCTGATCGAATACTGGAATTATATCCGTCATTCAAACCAATAATTTCGAACCTGCGCGGTGAGGCGAAGCTTTGATTAATTTCCGTGCAGAGATGTGCTGGATGTGATCGTCGAGCGTGCTGAGGGGGATGGTTTGGCGCCGATGAGCGCAAAACAATGCTGCGTAGTTCGGCGAAAGCCAGAGCTGGCTTGCTGTCTATAGTGACGATTTGGAGCGGGCTGATCAGGGTGGCGGAGAGGAAGGGATTCGAACCCTCGATACGCGTAAACGTATACGCCCTTAGCAGGGGCGCGCCTTCAGCCACTCGGCCACCTCTCCGCGGAAGAGCCTCGTTATCAGAGTTTCTTTCCGTCTGCCAAGTGCTAACCGGCCTAAGATTCACAAAATCGTGCGAAAAAACTGGTAAAACGCGATATTATCGCGCAATTCAGAGGGTGGACCAATTGCCTCGTCTGCACCATATTCGCGCCACAAAGCAGAGGGATACCGACTCGCGTGTTAGATAAGATTTTCACCTGGTGGAGCGGCTGGACTGTAGGCGCGCTCTTTGACGTGAAGCGCCGCTCGGACTTCATCGGAGAAGACGATTACGGCAACCGCTATTTTCAGGACCGTAAGCCGAGCTATGAAGGCCGGCACCGTCGCTATGTGATCTATAAAGGCATTGCCGAGCCGTCCAAGGTTCCTGCGGACTGGCATGGCTGGCTGCACTACACATATGACGAACCTCCAACAGAGCGTCCGCTTGAGCGTAAATCCTTCGAGACAGACCACACGCCAAATCTGACGGGCACGATTTTCGCGTATCGTCCGAAAGGCAGCCTGTCACGCGAGGCTGAGCGCCGCGAAGCGGATAGCGATTACCAGGCATGGAGCCCAGATGCGTAATTCGGTTTTCGAAACCGCGATTGGTGCCATTGTTATTGTTGTTGCTGGCGCGTTCCTTTTCTTCGCGCTGAGCACCACTGATTCTTCCGGCGGTCGCGGTGAGTATCAACTCAGTGCTCGTTTCAACGACGTGACCGGTATTGAGTCGGGAAGTGATGTTCTGCTGGCTGGCGTGAAAGTCGGCCGCGTACTTGATGTGGAAGTCGATCCTGAAACGTTCGAGGCGAGTGTCGTCCTGTCTATGCAGAATGGTGTCGAACTTCCGGATGATTCTGATGCGCGCGTGATTTCAGGCCTTCTGGGTGGATCGCACATTGCGCTGCAGGCAGGCGGTGGCTTCGATACGATTCCAACGGATGGCAGCGGCGAAATTCTCTACACACGCGGTAGCGTTGATATCATCACACTGTTTGCGAGCTTTGCTAACGGGCAGAGCAATAACGGGGACGGCAACTAGTGTCATCGAGACTTCAGAAGCTTCTTATAGTGACGGCGCTGGGCGCTGGACTGTCGGTTTTTGGCGGCGCCACGGCGCAGCAGGACGCGTTAGCTGATCTTCTGAATTCTCCTCAGGCTACTCCGCCTGAGAACGAAGAACCTGTTATCCCGGATAACAGACCGAACTCTTCTGATTTTCCGGCAGCTGGTCGCGCTGTGTCGCAGGACGAACAGAATAGCTTTCAGGAAGAGATCGAAGAGGGCACTTTTCCGCGTCTCGCACCAATCTTTTCGCCAGATTACGACCCCGAAGATTATATCATTCGTCCGGAAGGATCGGACGACGACGAGCTGACGGAAATCGAGCCGGTAGACGAGGCTGAAGAAGAGCCTGTCGAGGAAGAGGCCGAGGCCGAGCCAGATCTGGACTTTGAATACATGGTCCAGCCTGCAGTGACACTTCGGGGGCTTGATAAGATTACTGGCCGCTCTGTCGATATGGATGTGGCCGTGGGCTCGAACGCCATGCTCGGTGGTCTGCGTGTGACTGTCCGTGCGTGTCATCAGACGCCGCCTACAGAGCCACCAGAATCAATCGCCTATGTGGAAGTTGAAGACTACGGATTCGTCATTGATGATCCTGAAGAGCTTCCAGAAGACGTTGATATGGAAAACCGTGTGTTCAATGGCTGGATGTTTGCGTCATCGCCGGGCCTGAATGGTCTCGAGCACGCGATTTATGACGTCTGGGTGATCCGTTGTATCGACGAAGCACCGGTTCTTTCTGACTCAGGCAGCGAGCTGTAAGCGTAAAAGTCGGCATGCCGCCTCATTGCTTCGGCAAGCCGTCGTTTGAATATGCGCTTCGGAATTTCCTGAATACCAAATTGTTCCAGATGCGGGTTGGTGAACTGCGCATCTAGCATGGCGTAACCGCCAACGCGCAGACGGTCGACAAGGTGCACCAGTGCGACTTTGGAGGCTTCGCTCACGCGGGAGAACATGCTCTCACCGAAAAATACGCCCTGTAGGCCAACGCCGTACAAGCCGCCCACCAATTCATCATCCATCCAGCATTCCACTGAATGGGCGAAACCGCGGCGGTGCAGCTCATTATAGAGATTGAAAATGGTGGTGTTGATCCAGGTGGAGGAACGTCCGGGCCCGGGAGCGGCGCACGCATCCATCACGCGTCCGAAATTGGTGTCGACACGGATTTCAAACCGATCAGACCGGACGACTTTCCTGAGTTTTCGGGGAATATGGAAATCATCAAGTGGCAGGACACCGCGCATTTCCGGATCTACGAGAAATATCTCCGGATCATCGCGGTGTTCAGCCATTGGAAACACGCCGATTTGGTAGAATGACAACAAGTCATCGGCGGTTATAGGTCGTGTCATGACTCCTGATCGGCCAGGAAACGTTCCAGCCAGTGAATGTCATAATTACCTGAGTTTACACCTTCCGCATCAACCAGACGCTGGTGCAGCGGCAACGTAGTCTCGACGCCTGATACAACCATTTCGCCAAGTGCGCGCTTCAGGCGAAGCATGCACTCTTCACGTGTCACGCCGTGCACAATGAGCTTGCCGATAAGGCTGTCATAGTAAGGTGGGATCGTATAGCCGGCATAAGCGGCAGAATCGAGGCGTACGCCCAGACCGCCCGGTGCATGGAACTCTTTGATGAGGCCCGGAGACGGTGCAAAGGTTTCAGGATGCTCCGCGTTGATACGGCACTCGATAGCGTGACCGATGAACGGAACGTCTTCCTGAGTGAAGCTGAGCTTCTCACCCTGAGCAATGCGGATCTGCTCTTTAACAAGGTCGATGCGCGTGATCATCTCGGTGACCGGGTGCTCTACCTGAAGGCGGGTGTTCATCTCGATGAAGTAGAACTCGCCGTTCTCGTAGAGGAATTCGATCGTACCGACGCCGAGATAGCCAAGCTTTTTGACAGCGTCGACGACGGTTTTACCGATTCTGTCGCGTTCTTGGTGCGTGATAACGGGGGAAGGTGCTTCCTCGAAGACCTTCTGGTGACGGCGCTGCAAAGAGCAGTCACGTTCGCCGAGGTGGACAACGTTGCCGTGGCTGTCGGCGATAACCTGAATTTCAATGTGACGCGGCTTTTCGAGATATTTCTCGATATAGACTTCGTCGTCACCGAACGCAGCTTTAGCTTCAGAGCGGGCCGTATTGAAAGCCTTGCCCATTTCTTCTTCGCTGCGCGCCACTTTCATGCCGCGACCACCGCCGCCTGATGCAGCTTTGACGAGAACAGGATAGCCCATTTCGGCAGCGACTTTTTTCGCCGTTGCTTCATCAGGTACGCCGCCGTCAGAGCCCGGAACTACCGGTACGCCGACTTCGATCATGGCTTTCTTAGCCGCGATCTTGTCACCCATGAGACGGATATGTTCCGCACGTGGACCAATGAAGTTCAGACCGTGAGCTTCCACGATTTCAACGAAGCGTGCATTCTCGGAGAGAAAGCCGTAGCCCGGGTGGATCGCGCCAGCATGGGTAATCTCTGCGGCCGTCATGATGGCTGCAGACTTCAGATAGCTTTCAGATGCGCCAGGCGGGCCAATGCAGACGCTTTCATCTGCGAGGCGCACGTGCATGGCGTTGCTGTCGGCTGTGGAGTGCACAGCCACAGTGGAAAGCCCCATTTCCTTACAGGCACGGTGGATCCGGAGTGCGATTTCGCCGCGATTGGCGATGAGGACTTTATCAAACATGGAAAAGGCCTAGCCTTTTTTCACTTTGAACAGTGGTTGGCCGTATTCAACGGCTTCTGCATCGTTCACGAGGATTTCGATAATCTCGCCAGAAACTTCGGCTTTGATCTCGTTCATCACTTTCATCGCTTCAATGATGCAGACGACGGAAGCCTTGTTCACAGAGCTGCCTTTTTCAACGAAGGTAGACGCATCTGGCGATGGCGAACGGTAGAACGTGCCGATCATTGGCGACGTAATGATTTCTTCGTCAGCGGCTGCAACTGGTGCAGCGCTTGCGGCTTCGGCAGCCGATGCAGCAGGGGCTGCTGCCGGTGCAGGTGCTGCAGGAGCGGCATAAGAAACAGGTGCTTGAGCAACAACCGGTGCTGCAGGCTTGCTTACGCGAATCTTCAGTTCGCCCTGTTCAACTTCAATTTCACCGAGATCGGCTTCACGCAGAATAGCTGCGAGTTCGCGCACCAGCGCTGGATCTACGGTTGTCTTATCGTTTGCCATGTTTTCGCCTTTCAGCTTGATGGAATCAGGGTGGCAAGTGCCTTAACCGCTAGCACATAGCCAGCTGCGCCAAGTCCTGCAATCGACCCTGTGACGACAGGGCCTATAAAATTGGTAGAACGAAATTCCTCGCGCGCGGCAGGATTCGAAAGATGAACCTCAATTACCGGTAAATCGAGAGATTTCAATGCGTCGTGGATCGCGACGGATGTGTGCGTGTAGGCCGCTGCGTTCAGAATGACGCCCGTCGCTTCGGTTCGGGCCGCTTGCAACAAGTCGACGATTGCGCCTTCGCTATTGCTCTGGTGCATTTGCAGATCAAAGCCATGTAGCGTAGCCTCGTCCCGGGCCATCGTTTCGATGTCCTGAAGCGTCTGGCGTCCGTATATCTCAGGCTCTCGTTGGCCGAGCAGATTGAGATTCGGGCCGTTTATGCAGGAAATAACTCTTGTCATATTGGTCAGGACGCTTAGCACACCTATCGTGATAAACCAGACACTTAATCGACCGCACGGGTGATTGATTTGAATATCAGATTGAATGGTGACTCTTTCGAGGTCAATCCGGGAACGACAATTCTGGGCCTCGTGATCAAGCTTGAGCTTGATCCGAAAGCGGTTGCCGTAGAACGAAACCTTGAGATCGTACCGAAATCACTTCATGGCGACGTGGAGCTGTCGGACGGCGACAATATCGAAATCGTAGAGTTTGTAGGAGGCGGTTGATATGACCGATGCAACCAACCCGAAAAAAGACACGCTAACGATTGCGGGTCGTGAATTCTCGTCGCGCCTCATCATCGGCACCGGCAAGTATAAAGACTATGAGCAGAACCTGCATGCAGCCCAGGCTGCGGATGTGGACATGGTCACAGTTGCTGTGCGCCGGGTAAATCTGACGGATAAGAGCAAGCCGCGTCTTACCGATTTCGTCTCCCCGGAGAAATATACGTTTCTACCAAACACTGCAGGCTGCTTTACTGCCGAGGATGCGATCCGTACGCTTCGTCTGGCTCGTGAAGCGGGTGGTTGGGATCTGGTGAAGCTGGAAGTGCTGTCGGACCAGAAGACGCTTTATCCGGATATGTCCGAGACGCTGCGCGCTGCTGAGCTTCTGATCAAAGAAGGCTTCAAGGTCATGGTCTATTGTTCAGACGATCCGGTCTATGCAAAGCGTCTTGAAGATGCAGGCTGCGTTGCCATCATGCCGCTCGGCTCACTGATCGGTTCCGGTCTTGGCATCATGAATCCGGTGAATATTCGCCTCATCGTTGAGCAGACCCGTGTTCCTGTTATCGTGGATGCGGGCGTGGGCACAGCATCAGATGCTGCCGTCGCCATGGAGCTCGGCTGTGACGGCGTTCTCATGAATACTGCTATCGCAGAAGCCAAAGATCCGGTGTTGATGGCAAGCGCTATGAAGCACGCTGTTATTGCGGGTCGTGAATCCTATCTCGCAGGCCGTATGCCGAAGAAGCGTTACGCTGACCCGAGTTCACCGCTCGCGGGTCTTATCTGACGCTTTAGAATATAAAGACTGAATTCTGCGGAGAAGCGGTGTAACAGGCGATCATGTCTGGTACCGGCCGCTTCTCAGCTTTCAAGCACAATAGCTATCGCCTCTATTTCGGGGCGCGCTTCTGCACCGCGTTTGCCGCGCAAGTGCTTTCAATCTCCATTGCATGGCAGATGTATGCCGAAACGAGCAGTATGCTGCTGTTGGGCGCGATTGGTCTGGTGCAATTTCTTCCTGCGCTCGGGCTAGTGTTTCTTACGGGTATGGCGGCCGATCAGTTCGGACGACGTCTCGTAATGGGAATTTCGGTCGTCGTTGAGCTGGCCTGCGCGCTGACGATTTTGCTCATGGCGGTAAATCGGAGCTTCGATCCGTACGCCGTTCTTTTCGTTCTGCTCGTATTTGGTTGCGCGCGTGCGTTCCTCGCGCCTGCGTCTTCAAGCCTTGCGGTTAATCTTGTACCAAAAGAAGACTTTGTGAACGCGGCCGGTTTTGCGGCGGTTTCCTGGCAGGCCGCATCAATTGTGGGCCCGGTCGCAGGTGGTTTGCTGTATGGTATATCTGCGTCGGTCGCGTATTCGGTTGCTGTCGGTCTGTTCCTTATCGCGGCGGTTCTGGTGTTCGCGATTCCCAAGCCTGATCAGGTGACAGGGCAGGCGGCTAAAACACTCTCGAGCGTGCTGGAGGGCTTCCAGTACGTCTTCAAAGAGAAAGTTGTCCTGGGTGCGATCTCGCTGGACCTCTTTGCGGTATTGCTCGGTGGTGCGGTGGCGATGTTGCCGGTCTATGCGAGCGATATTCTTCAAGTCGATTCACAGGGGCTGGGGCTACTTCGCGCTGCGCCAGGCATCGGGGCGTTGATCATGGTGGCAATCATGAACATTTTCCCGATCCGCGACCATGCAGGGATCATTCTGTTCGTGAGCGTCGCGCTTTTCGGTCTCGCGACGGCTGTATTCGGCGCATCGACCATTGCATGGTTTTCGATTCTGGCGCTGATGTTCGTCGGCGCATTCGACATGGTGTCGGTCTATATCCGCGAAGTTCTCCTCCAGCTCTGGACGCCGGATGACGTGCGCGGACGTGTAAACGCCGTAAACTCGATCTTTCTCGGTGCTTCAAACGAGTTGGGCGAGGCGAGGGCAGGGTTCATGGGGGCTGTGCTTGGTCCGGTCGCTACCGTTGTTCTGGGCGGCTTGGCGGCTATTGGCATTGCGGCTGGCTGGGCATTCTTATTTCCGCAGATCAGAAAAACGCGGTATCTTGAGCGGCCCGAAGACTGATTTCGGCAACCAATGGGCTGCTAAACCGAGTCTTTTGCTGAGATTTTGAATCTCTAGCTTGCCTAATCTCCCAAGTTTTGACAGTTTCTGAGAAAAATAGAGCTGACTATAATAAACATCGGGAGGGCTATAATCCATGATGAAATGGATTTTTGGCGTATTAGTCATCATGGCGGCAACTATTGTTGTCGCGATGTTTGGGGGAGCACCGGACATGGTTTCGGGCGGGCCTCACCCAGAATATGCGGGCATGAGTATTGGCGGCGACAGTGCTGCACGTCTGGAAGGGTTGTGGATCGAGGGGCTCATCCTCTATTTCGCGACATTCCTCATGGCACCGGCCTTTATGGCTTTTGGCGTCGCAGAACATAATCGAAATAAAACATTCTGGACGATGATGGGCGGCGTGACGGCGCTAAACCTTGTCTTTGCGACATTGCTCATCGTGTTTTACGTGGATTTTCTGAACACGGGCGAGACATTCATGTTGCTCGGCTTTCCTGCGCCAACAGCGATGATGCTTTATGGCTGCTGGGGGACTGCTGCATTGTACACGGCCATCTATATCGCCGGGTTCAACAAGTTCATCTTCACGCCTGAAGACGAGAAAACTTTTGAGGCGCTGATTGCGGCCAAAAGTGCAGAAAAGACGGAGGCTTAAGACATGGAAGCGTTCCGTGAACCAATCATCCTCGCCTGTATCGGCGTGTATTTCGTTATCTGTATTCTGGTCGGCATCTGGGCGATGCGTAAGACGCACTCTGCGTCCGACTTCTTTATTGCGGGCAAGGGGCTCGGCCCGGTCGTTGTAGGCCTCGCGGTCTTCTCGTCGACTTTGTCAGGCTTTGGCTTCGTCGGTGGCCCTGGCCTCGTCTACAATATGGGCATGACATCCGTCTGGATGGTGATCGTCTCCACCCTCGGCTATGCGATCGTATTCTACATGCTCGCCAAGCGTATGCGTGTGATGGCGGAGATCAGAGATTCGATCTCGCTGCCGGATATCGTTGCTGCACGTTATTCCAGTAAAGCTGCCGGTGGCTGGATGGCAGTCGTCGTTATTCTTGGTGTGCTTGGATATCTGGCGACACAGATTCTTGCTATGTCGACGGTTCTTCAGTCGATCCTCGGGAACACAGAAATGTTTGAAGGCATCAGCCTGATTACTTGTGCTGTGATTTCGGTGAGCGTCCTGATCTTCTACGCGGTGACAGGCGGTATTCTGGCGTCGGTTTATACCGACCTCGTTCAGGGCCTCATCATGATGGTCTGTGGCTTGCTCGTCGTTGTGGCTGCCGCGATGGCGGTTGATGGCGGGTTCACCGCAGCATCCAGCTCATTGCTTGCCGATGACCCAGAGGCGATCATGCCGTTTGGTTCCGGTGGCATGTTCGCAGCGGTCGCATGGGCATTCATGTTTGGCGTGGGTATTGCGGGCCAGCCGCACCTCATCACTAAGCTGATGATGAACCGTACGGTCAAAGACACGAAGGTCATTCTGCCGCTCTCAATCGCGGGCTATGCGGTTGCAGCGATGCTCTGGATTTCAGTCGGTCTGGTGATGCGTGCACTGGTGCTTCAGGGTAACCATGATCCGCTGGGGCTTCCTGATGACGCGGCACCGGAGTTCCTGACAGCGTATGCTAATCCGCTTCTTGCTGGTGTCGTGTTCGCCGGTCTGTTTGCGGCGATCATGTCGACGGCGGACGGCTTCCTGAACATTGGCGCGGCTGCGATCATTCATGATCTGCCGAAAGCTATTCGCGGGAAACCACTCAAGAATGAACTCTGGTGGGCGCGCGTAGCGACGGTTCTGTTGTGCCTGTTCGCTACCGGCTTTGCGCTGTATGCGCGCTATAATAGCGGTGAGCTTGTCGCGCTGCTTGGTGCGTTCGGTTGGGGCACGTTCGCTGCGGCGATCTTCCCGGTCGTGGCACTCGGCCTGAACTGGAAACGGGCGACGGCGAACGCTGCTATCTTCGCAATCATTCTGTCACTGGTCTTCAACTTCAGTGTTAAACTGTTCGGGATTGCGATGCCGTTCGGCATGGATGGCGGGTTCATTTCCATGTTGATTTCGATGATTGCGTTCATCGGTATTTCTTACATCGAGAAGCCGAAACCGCTTCAGAAGGATATCGAAGCGATCATGGACCTCTAGGCCTTACGTTACGTTAGACCTCGTAAAATCGATCTGTAGCTGATAGCCTGAGCATAAATAAAATATGCTCAGGCTATTTGCGTTCTGAGACGGGGAAGAAACATGCCAAGCGAAACATCCACCGACCATTTCGACGTTCTCATCGTGGGCGCAGGCCTTTCCGGCATTGGCGCGGCGTATCACCTTCAGCAGAAATGTCCGGGTAAAACCTACGCCATTCTGGAAGGAAGAGACGCGATTGGCGGCACGTGGGATTTGTTCCGTTACCCTGGCATTCGTTCCGACTCAGACATGCACACGCTGGGCTATTCGTTCAAACCATGGCGTCAGGCAAAAGCCATCGCAGATGGTCCTTCTATCCGGTCTTACGTTCGGGAAACGGCCGATGAAAACGGCATCTCCGAACACATCCGCTTTGGGCAGGATGTAAAATCGGCCAAATGGTCATCGGAGACGTCGAGCTGGTATGTGACCAGCCTCGACAAAGCGAGCGGAGAAGAGAAAACCGTCACTGGTCAGTATCTTCTCATGTGTAGCGGCTATTACAGCTATGATGCGGGATACACGCCCGACTTTGATGGAATGGAAGATTTCAGTGGTCTGATTATCCACCCGCAAAAATGGGACGAGAGCATCGATTACGCGAACAAGAAGGTTGTCGTCATTGGTAGTGGCGCGACGGCCGTCACGCTTGTGCCTGAAATGGCTAAGACAGCAGCCCATGTCACCATGCTTCAGCGCTCGCCAACCTATATGGCGACACGTCCGGCGACGGACGCTCTTGCAAACAAGATGCGCAAATTCCTTCCAGAGCGACTGGCTTACAGTCTGTCACGTTGGAAGAATGTGCTGTTCACCATGTATTTTTACAATCTCACGCAAAAGCATCCTGAGAAAACGAAGGAGCAATTGATAGGGATTGTGCGGGAGCAACTCGGCCCGGACTATGACGTCGAAAAACACTTCACACCGGCATACAATCCGTGGGAGCAGCGCCTTTGCCTCGTTCCGGACAATGATCTTTTTGAGGCGATTAAGGATGGGGCAGCATCTGTCGTGACAGACCATATCGAGCGCTTTGATGAAAACGGCATTCAGTTGAAATCCGGTGAGCGCATCGACGCAGATATTGTTGTCACAGCGACGGGGCTCGACCTGAAATTCCTCGGCGGTGTTGAACTGGAAGTCGACGGGCGCAAAATCGTGCCGAATGAGCTCCTGAACTATAAAGGCCTGATGTTCTCTGGCCTGCCAAATCTCGCAGGCGTTTTCGGATATACGAACGCGTCCTGGACGTTGAAAGCGGACCTGACCAGCGAATTCATGTGCCGTCTGATCAATCACATGGACCGTTCTGGCGACGTTGCGGCGACGCCTCACAATGATGATCCGAACGTCGAGACAGAAGACTGGCTGAGTTTCTCATCGGGTTATGTACAGCGAACGCTTCACCGCTTTCCGAAGCAGGCATCCAACAAACCTTGGAAGCTCAATCAGAACTATGCCGTTGATCTTATGACGCTGCGTTTCAGCAAGCTGGACGATGGCGTGATGCGCTTCACCAAAGCCGGTGAGCAGGTTCCTGTCTCTGTGGCGCCCGTTGATGCAAGCACACAGGCTGGCGCGCAGGAACTGGCGGCCGAGTAATTAACGGGCGTAAGCCTGAACCGCTTTGTGACGTGGGCAGACGGTTTCATGATCATTGATCATGCCGACTGCCTGCATGAAGGCGTAGACTATGACCGGCCCGCAATATTTGAAACCGCGCTTTTTCAGGGCTTTTGAAAGTGCAGCAGATTCTTCGCTGTTTGTCGGCGCATCGCGGAAGTTTTCCCACGAATTCACGATGGGATAGCCGCCAACAAAGTCCCACATCCACTCAGAGAAAGATTGTGGTTCGTCCTCGAAAGCCAGATAGGCTTTCGCATTGCCGATCAACGCCCGAATTTTCTGAGGTGATCTGATAATGCCGGGATTTTGAAGCGCTTGTTCAATGCGTTCATCGTCCCAGCGTGCAATCGAAGCCGGATCAAAGCCATCGAATTCTTCGCGCATGCTATCGCGCTTATACAGGATGGTCCGCCAAGAGAGACCGGCCTGAAAGCCGTCGAGCTGAAGCTTCTCCCAGAGCGCACGGCTGTCATACTCGGGCACACCCCATTCTTCGTCGTGATATGCGCGATAAACCGCGTCATCAGCGGGAGCCCAGGGACAATGAATTTTGGGGTCTTCTGTCACGGAAAATCTCTTATGCGGATGGCAGGTGGCACTTTGCGGGTTTATCATTGATCGTAACCGGTGTCGCAGACTCTATGGCGTTTGCCAGACGGTCCAGCCGGACTAATGCCAGTCCATCTCCCTCGGACCATGACGTCACGGTGCCCACGGTAGAGATGCCAGCTTTGATTTCGTCGCCGCTTTCTGCCGTCGCTTCAGGAGCAGAAACGCGAAGAAGGCGTTTTCGGACTTCCGTTTTACGCTTCATGCGGCTGGCGACTTCCTGACCGACAAAGCAGCCCTTTTTAAAGTCGATGCCGTTGGTAAGATCCATATTGATATCGGCGGGGAAGACATCGCTCGGGCCATAATCGACTCCGAACTCAGGAAACACAGCGTCTGTACGCAGCTTGGTGTAAGCCGCGGACGCCTGTTCGGAGCTTTCGATAAAGGTCTCACTAATGACGCGCTTTATGTCATCACCATAATTCGGCGGCGTCATGGAAGCCAGAACCGGCAATTCCGAATCTCCCTCGAACACCAGAACCTGCAGATCATCACGACGTGTGAACTGAACGTCGGCGCGAAGCTTTAGCATGGTCAGACGCTTTTGCATGGCTTCGATTTCCGTTTCAGGAAGGTCAATGAGCAATCCATCGTCGGTTCTGAACACAAACATGTCTGTCAGAATCTTGCCCTGCGGCGTCAGCAGCGCACCGTAAACACCATCGCCAATGGCAAGTGTCTCGACGTTGCAGGTCAGAACGCGGTTCAGAAAGCTTGTGGTTTCAGTACCTGTTGCAGAGAGGACAGCGCGATACGAAAGCGGGTAAACAGAATTAGTCATGTGCCAGAGATAGCGAAGCCTGCGCTAAATTCTATGTATAATCTGAGCTTGAATTGTAATTCGTCACGTTGTCAGTGGTTTCGAATAACGTCAAAACGGCATTATGATCGTGACAAGCAGTTAGTCCTGAGGAGATTTCGCTGATGTATGAACTCGTACTTCGCAATGGTCGGGTGATGACTCCGGGTGGACTTGTGTCCACAGACATTGGCGTCTCGAACGGCAAGATTGCTCGCATTGGCGAGATATTCCACTCCGACGCGGCCACGACCTTCGATGCGAAAGGTCTGACCATTCTGCCCGGCGTAATCGACTCACAGGTTCACTTCCGCGAACCAGGCCTCGAATACAAAGAAGATCTGGAAACCGGCGCGCGTTCTGGCGCGCTCGGCGGTGTGACATGTGTGTTTGAAATGCCGAACACTAATCCGTCGACCATTACGCCGGACCTGCTTCAGGACAAATTGAACCGTGCTGCAGGCCGGATGGACATCGACCACGCGTTCTATGCTGGCGCGACGCACGAGAACACACACCTACTGGCTGAAATGGAAGCCATGCAGGGCTGCTGCGGCATCAAGGTGTTCATGGGCGCATCTACCGGCGACCTGCTCGTGCAGGACGATGAGGGCGTTGAGGCGGTGCTTCGAGCCATCAAACGCCGCGCGGCGTTCCACTCTGAGGACGAGTACCGTCTGGCGGATCGTCGTGACCTAGCTGTGACAGGCGACTGGACAAGCCATCCGGTTGTTCGTGACCCTCAAGCCGCAATTCAGTCTACGGAACGTCTGCTTCGTCTTGCGCGGAAAACCGGAAAGCGCATTCACGTGCTGCATATTACGACGGCGCAGGAGATGGAGATTCTGGCGCGCAATAAAGATGTGGCAAGTGTTGAAGTTACACCGCAGCACCTCACGCTCGTTGCGCCTTACGCCTATGAAATTCTGAAAGGCCGCGCTCAAATGAACCCGCCAATTCGCGAACAACACCACGTTGACGCGCTCTGGCGTGCGGTGAATTCAGGCATTGTAGATGTCATGGGGTCTGATCACGCGCCGCACACGCTGGAAGAAAAGGCGCGCCCTTATCCTGCCAGCCCGTCTGGCATGCCGGGCGTGCAAACGCTGGTGCCGGTCATGCTGACTCATGTGAATAACGGACATCTGAGCCTGCAGCGCTTTGTCGAGCTGACCAGTGCTGGTCCACAGCGCGTCTTCGGCATTGTCGGCAAGGGCCGTATCGCTGAAGGCTATGATGCCGACTTCACGGTTGTCGACATGGAACGCCGTGAAATCGTGACGGATAGCTGGTCGAAAACCAAATCCGGCTGGACACCGTTCGATGGCATGGAAGCGCAAGGCTGGCCGGTTGCGACTATCGTACGTGGACAATTCATCATGCAGGATGGTGAGATCGTCCAAAAGGGCCTCGGCAAGCCTGTACGGTTCCAGGAGACGCTGGCTCCGGAAGATGCTGCGTAGAGCGCGCTGAAGGGGGGAAGGTATGCCTGTAGAACGGCGCGGTCTGGAGCGCATCCTTTTCTGGCTGTATGAAGGCTTCGGGACAGGTCCCTATCTGTTCCGTTGGGTGCTGTTGGCTATAGACGCCGCGGCGGTTGCCTTCTTTCTCTGGGCGCCATTTCAGGACCGAACGCAAGCCTATTATATTCTGGACATACTGATCGCGCTCTTTATCGCGCTTGATTTTAGTGCGCGGTTCTGGATATCGCGCCCGCGCCATATGTTCCTGATCAATCCGTTCAATCTGGCGGATATCGTGGTGTTGATCTCGCTATTGTTGCCGATGTTCTTCTCGAACTTCGCATTTCTGCGGATATTGCGGGCGCTACGCCTCGTGCGCGCCTTCACCTTCCTGCGCCGGATGAAGAATATTTCGTCCTACTTGCGAGAGAACGCGGAAATCATTGATCGGGTGGTGAACCTGCTTGTGTTCATCCTGATTATGACTGCGTTCGTATATGGCACGCAGCTCGAGGCGAACGAGCACATCAACTCGTATCTGGATGCGCTCTATTTCACGATCGCCAGTCTCACCACAACAGGTTATGGCGACATCGTTCTGCAGGGCGTGTTCGGCAAGCTGTTATCCATCTTCATCATGGTGCTTGGTATCTCGCTCTTCCTGCGCTTGGTGCAGGCCATCGTGAGGCCGTCCAAAGTGACGTCGGAGTGCACGCGATGCGGTTTATTGCGCCATGAGCCGGACGCAATTCACTGCAAGCACTGCGGTGAGTTCATCAGGCTGCCGACGCATAACGAATAGACTATTCGCACCAGCTCGGCTTGGCTTCGCTGCGATCTTCATTCCAGCGTTGAGCTAGACCACGCTGTTCGAGCAAATGTCCGACATGCACCCCGTCCAGATAGACGTGAGCGCGACCGCGGCCGTATTCATCAACCCCGCGGAATAGGATCTGCACCTGATCCGCGTCGCGGAAAATCTCTTGGACGGCAGAGACGGTCTCTTCACCGAGATCAGCTTCTGCGAGGCATTCGGCGTGGGGTGAGGTTTCCGGGCTATCATACCCAATCAGACGGAAGCGACGTCCTTGCAATTGATACGTGTCCCCGTCGACAGGGCGGACTGCGTCGGCTCTTCCTGCAAGACATTCAGGATTATCATCGCACAGATTTTCCGGCGGCGGCGCGCTACAGGACGCAGCTGTCAAAAACACCGCAAAAATGCCTAAGCGATATGATTGTCGCACAACGTTTCTCCCCCTATGCTCTGCATCAATCAAGCAAAAGAACTGGTAACAAGCCAGCCTAAACTCAAAGGGAGACACATGTCCGGTCCAGTCGAGGAATCGGTGCGCACGGATGCACTGCCGTTTCGTGAAATTCCGTACCTTCCACAGAAGCTGAACGTCACGCATCGTGATGATGGCTCCATTATTCTTGAGAATGGTCAGCCATTACGGCCTTATTCACCACACATGTTGGCGCCGCTGGTCTATTGGGCCGCGAATGATCCTGATCGTCTCTGGCTTGCGCAACGTGATCCAGTCGAGCTAGAAAAAGATGGCTGGCAAAGGCTTACCTATGGCGAAGCGCTTACGCGTATTCGTCGCCTTGCGCAGGGGCTTTTAAATAATGGCGCTGGCACTGATGCGCCGTTGCTGATTCTGTCTCGTAATTCGATCGAGCACGCTCTGATCATGTATGCCGCGATGTGGGCGGGAAGTCCGGTTGTGCCGGTAACGCCGGCTTATGCGCTCCTCAGTCAGGATTTTGCGCGTCTCAACTATGTCGACGGACTGACCTCTCCAAAGTTTATCTATGTCGATGACGGGCAGGAGTATCAGCGCGGTCTGGATGGCATGACACTGGACGGACGTCTGGTCATTCACGCCCGAAATGCGCCGAACGTTGAAAATCAGGTCAGCCTGGATGATCTGGAAACCTCACCGACGTATCAGGTGGATCTGGCTTATGACCACCTTGGTCCGCAAACGACGGCAAAGTTCATGCTCACGTCTGGCTCAACCGGAGAGCCGAAAGCGGTGATTAATTCCCATGAGAACATCGCATCCATGGTGAAGATGATCCGGTCAATCTGGAACACGGAGAAACTTGAGCAGCTTACGAATGGCCAGCAGGTCATGGTGAATTTCCTGCCGTGGAGCCACACCTACGGAGCAAATTCCATTCTGCACTCCATGGCTGACTGGGGCGGTGCGCTGTATATCGACTGGGGCGCGCCTACACCGGCTCGTTTACCTGAGATGATTCGTAATCTGAAAGAGGTTTCACCAACACAGCACACGACCGTACCTGCTGCGTGGACGGCAATTGCGACGGAGATTGAAAACGATCCCGAGCTCGCCGAGACCTTTTTCAAGAAGCTGTTTGTCATGGCGTATGGCGGTGCAGCCATGGGTCAGGATATATACGAGCGCATCCAGAAGGTGGCGATCAAAACGACAGGCGAGCGGATATCGCTTTCTGCGGGCTATGGCGCGACTGAAACATCGCCGACGACCGCAAATGTACACTGGCCGAGTTCTGTCATGGGCTTGATAGGCCTGCCTTTGCCGGGCTGCGAGATGAAGATGGCACCGGTAGGTGAAAAGTATGAGTGCCGTGTGCGTGGCCCTCACATCACCAAGGGCTATTATCGGAATCCGGAGAAAACAGCCAAAGCGTTCGACGAAGAAGGCTTTTACAAACTCGGTGACGCCGTGAAGTTTGCTGATCCGGACGATCCAAATCAGGGCCTCGCTTTTGACGGGCGGATCGCCGAAGAGTTCAAGCTCGCTAATGGCACATGGGTATCTGCTGGCGCTGTACGCATTGGCGCGATTTCCGAAGTTGATGGCGCTCTAGCCGACGCTGTGGTTTGCGGCCTCAACAAGGATAAGATTGGGATTCTGGGCTTTCTGAACGAGAATTTCTGTAAGCGAATTGCCGGTTCGATCCCGCTTGAGGAGATGGCGCGTCACCCTGATATCCGTCAGGCCGTGGAGAACGGATTGCGTTTCTACAATCAGAAAAATCCAAATGCGTCTTCACGCATCGCGGCCTGTATCCTTCAGCCAGACCAGCCTTCGCAGGATAAGGGTGAAATCACCGAAAAGGGCTACATCAATCAAGGCAAAGTTCAGTCTTTGCGCGCGACAGAGGTTGAACGGCTGTTCCAGTCGTCTCCTGATGACGACGTAATCGTTCTTTGAGTTCCGGGAAGAAAAACATGACGACAGAAACAAGAACAGGCGCTGAGGCGCTGGTGAGTACGCTCGCGGACTGCGGTGTGACTGCCTGCTTTGCGAACCCGGGCACTTCAGAGATGAACCTTGTTACGGCGCTCGATAAAGAACCCCGCATTCGGTCTGTGCTTTGTCTTTTTGAGGGTGTGGCGACCGGTGCCGCCGACGGTTTCGGGCGTGTGTCAGAAAAACCTGCCATGACGCTGCTTCACCTTGGCGCTGGATACCTCAATGGTGGCGCGAACATCCACAATGCGAAGCGCGCTTACACGCCAATGATCAACGTGATTGGTGATCATGCGACCTATCACGTTCGGTATGATGCGCCGCTGACTTCGAACATAATTGGACTGGCTGCCCCTAATTCTATCTGGATCAAGTCCGTGCCTGATTCTGCAAGCGCCGGTCGTCTTGCCGCGGAAAGCTTTCATGCGAGCATGAGTGGCGGACAGGGGCCGGTCTCCCTGATTCTACCCGCGGACGCCGCGTGGGATGAAGGCGGAGAACTTTCAACGCCGTTCGCGCCAGGTGAATCGAAGAAGGTAGCAGCAGATGCCATTTCTTCAGTAGCTGCGGCGATCAAAGCTGCAAAAAAGCCGCTCATTCTGATGAGCGGGAACGCGTTGTCGGAAGACGGCTTGAGCGAAGCGTCGCGTCTAAAGGCGGCAGGCGTTCGTGTTATGACCGACACGTTCGTCTGGAAGCAGGCGAGAGGCGCGGGTCGTTTCAATCCGGACCGGATGCAGTATTTTGCTGAAGGTGCGATGGAGGACTTGGAGGGCACTGATCTGATGGTGCTCGCTGGTACTCAAATGCCAGTCGCATTCTTTGCGTACCCGGAAAAGCCGAGCGTGCTGGTGCCTGAGGGCTGCGAGCTCGTCTCTCTCGGCGAACGCGGTATCGATGTGAAGGCCGCATTGAGCGCGCTTGCAGATGAGCTCGGCGCTTCAGAGAAGGCGCCAGTCGCGTCGCGCCAAAGCCCGGATAAGCCAGCTGGTAAGCTTACACCTGTGACAGTCGGGCAATCGATTTGCCGTCATATGCCGGAAGGCTCTCTCGTGTCTGATGATGGCGTTACGGCAAGCCTGCCTATCTTTCTCAGCACGCAGACGGCCGAGCCGCATGAGTGGATGATGCTGACAGGCGGCGCGATCGGGCAGGGTTTCCCTCTTGCTGTTGGGGCGTCGATTGCAAAGCCTGAGGCCCGAACAATCTGCCTCTCAGGTGACGGGGCCGGTATGTATACAGTTCAGGCGCTCTGGACGATGGCGCGTGAGAATCTGAAGGTGGTGAACATTGTGTTCGTGAACCACACTTATCGCATTCTGAATATTGAGTTGAAGCGCACAGGCGCGGGCAATCCGGGCCCAGCAGCGCAGAATATGCTTAATCTTGGAACGCCGGAGATCGACTGGAAATCACTCGCAGAGGCGCAGGGCTTGCACGCCGAAAATGTCACGACGGCTGAAGAGTTTGATGAGGCGTTTGAGCGTGCCATGACGGCGGACGGACCGGTTCTGATCGCAGCACATGTTGCGGGCTAGGGCGTTTCGCCCGCAGCCATGAGGGAGAGATTTTCTGACAGTGTTCTGCCGCGCGCAAATAGCTCTGTCTCTCTCTCGGTCGTTGATGCGTCACACCCTGATACATCGCGCTGCGTATCGAGATAGGCTCGGTTAAAGGTATCAATCAGTCGCGACCGGAGGTAGCCGCTCGAAGGCGCTTCCACATCCAGCATGTTGAGCATGTACTCTCGCCAGGTCTGGTCATCCGTTCCGTTGCACACAACACGCATGGCGTGGATCTGGCCAAGTACGCGGGACAGGTCAGTCAGGGTGCTCTGATACTGGCGCGTTGTCCGGAATTCCTGTGCATTAGCGGCGCCAACGGCACTGATGGAAAGTGCAATGGCAACGGAGGCGTAGCGGAGCGTATTTGCAGAGGTGCGGATCATAGAGCGGACATTATCAAGCTGGATGTTTTTTACACGTGAATTATCGGCATAAAAAAGCCCCGGACAGTTTCTGCCGGGGCTTTTTGACTGAATTAAGTTGTCGGATGTTAGCCGCGACGACCGCTGACTTTTCCCAGACCAATTTGCTTAGCGAAGTCGGAGCGCTTCTTGGTGTAGCTAGGTGCAACCATTGGATAGTCCGCAGGCAGACCCCAACGTTTGCGATACTCCTCAGGCGTCATGCCGTAATGCGAGCGAAGGTAACGCTTCAGCATTTTGAGCTTTTTGCCGTCTTCGAGGCAGATGATATGGTCTTCCGTGATGGATTTGCTGACAGGCACTGCTGGTTTCGGGCGCTCCTGAGCTGGAGCCGCTTCCTGTGAAGCGAGGCCGGAAACAGTCTTGTGAACTGATGCAATGAGATCAGAGAGAGAATCTGTCGGGACGGGATTGTTCGCGACGAATGAAGCAACAATATCAGTTGTCATTCGCATGATTTCGTCAGCTTCCAAAGAGCTGTTTGAGTTTTCGGGAGTCATTTCGTCCTCGGACATGTTTACTAAGCTCGTCCGTATTACAGGCGACGAAATAGATTTCAAGTATTAAAAAGAAAATCTAATGCAATCTATATTTGTGTTTAATGCTTGGTGATTTTTGCTCAATTGGCTTGCACGAAAACCAGTCGAGGTTTAGACAGTCGCCAAAATATATGGAGATAGTGCCAATGGCAGGTGCCTTCGACGGTGTTTCGCAAACAGCCGGATTTTTTTCAACGGGTCTCGCTGAATCTGATGCTGATGTTGCAGCAATCATTAAGCGTGAAGCTAAGCGTCAATCAGAGAAGATCGAGCTGATTGCTTCCGAGAATATCGTGTCTCAGGCTGTGAAAGCAGCTCAGGGCTCTGTGTTCACGAACAAATACGCCGAAGGTTATCCAGGCCGCCGCTATTACGGTGGCTGTGAATTTGCTGATGAGGTTGAAGCGCTGGCGATTGAGCGTCTGAAGCAGCTTTACAATGCTCAGTTCGCGAACGTGCAGCCACACTCCGGAAGCCAGGCAAACCAGGCGGCATTCATGTCTATGATGAAGCCGGGTGACACTTTCATGGGGATGAGCCTGTCCGAAGGCGGTCACCTGACGCATGGCGCGAAGGTGAACCAGTCTGGCAAATGGTTTGAAGCCGTTCACTACGGCGTTGATCCTGAAACTCACCTCATCGATTATGATCAGGTTCGTGACGTTGCAAAAGCGCACAACCCGAAAGTCATTATTGCGGGTGGTTCGGCATATTCTCGTATTATCGATTTCAAGAAATTCCGCGAAATCGCTGATGAGATCGGCGCATACCTGATGGTGGACATGGCGCATTTCTCCGGCCTTGTGGCTGGTGGCGTTTATCCGAACCCGCTCGAATATGCTGACGTCGTAACATCTACGACGCATAAGACCCTTCGCGGACCACGCGGCGGCATTGTTCTGACGAATGACGAGAAGCTGGCTAAAAAGATCAACTCTGCTGTCTTTCCGGGTCTTCAGGGCGGTCCGCTCATGCACGTCATCGCGGCGAAAGCTGTGGCGTTCAGCGAAGCGCTTCGTCCTGAGTATAAGCAGTACGCCCAGCGTGTCGTAGATAACGCGCGTACACTCGCCAAAGCGGTTATGGATGGCGGTCTGGACGTTGTTTCCGGCGGCACAGACTCTCACCTCATGCTGATCGACCTGCGTCCTAAAGGCGTGAAAGGTAATGCTACCGAAGATGCGCTGGGTCGCGCCTTCATCACATGCAACAAGAACGGTATTCCTGACGACCCTGAGAAGCCGGCTATTACTTCCGGTATCCGTGTTGGCGCGCCAGCGGGCACAACACGCGGTTTCGGTGAAGCAGAATTCACGAAAATCGGTGGCTGGATCTGTGAGATCGTCGACGCACTGTCCGCGGGTGGCGACACTGCTGCAGCCGAAGCCAAGGTTCGTGAAGAAGTTCTGGCGCTGACCAGCGAATTCCCGATCTATCCGGGCGAAGAAGGTCTCTAATCGGTGCGCTGCCCGTTTTGCGGATCTGAAAACACAGCGGTCCGGGACTCCCGGCCCGCTGAAGACAATACGGTGGTTCGCCGTCGTAGGTCCTGCGAAGATTGTGGCGCCCGTTTCACAACATTCGAGCGCGTTCAACTGAGAGAAATTACCGTCGTAAAACGCGATGGTAAGCGCACGCCTTTCGTTCGCGAAAAGCTGTTGCGCTCGGTCATGATTGCGCTCCGGAAGCGTCCGTTCGAGCCTGAGCAAATCGATCAGCTCGTGTCCGGTATCATTCGCCGGCTTGAGAGCTCTGGTGAGTCGGAAGTCAATTCAGAAGACATTGGCGAATACGTTATGGAAGCGCTCGGTGAGCTCGATCCTGTTGCGTATGTTCGCTACGCGTCCGTCTATCGGGACTTCAAAGACGCGAGCGCCTTTGCGCACTTCATTGAAACGCACGCGCTGGAAAAGCATATCGACGAGTCCGGCGAAAAGGAGTGACCTCGATGAGAGTCACTTTGAAGATCGCCACGTCTCTTGATGCACGGATCGCAACCTGCACTGGCCATAGCCAGTGGATCACTGGAAGCGAAGCGCGCGCAGCGGTTCATCGTTTGCGCGCAGAGCATGATGCTGTTCTCGTCGGTTCGGGCACTATGCTGGCCGACGATCCAAAACTGACTGTTCGTGGATTTTACGTAGCGCGTCAGCCGGATCGTGTTGTTCTTGATACGTATCTGAAAACACCTGACAACGCCGCAATTTTTGATGCGCCATCCGGGCGAAGCATCCTCTTTGCGGGGCCTGCTGCAGAATCGGGCCGTGAATCGGAGCTAAAAAAGTCCGGAGCAGAGGTGGAACGGGTCGCAATGCGTGGCTCCAGTCTGGACGTTCACGATGTTTTGAGCCGCCTGTCATCCAAGGGCGTGTCTTCTGTCTTTATTGAGGGCGGAGGTGTGGTCGCTGCCAGCTTTCTAAAGGCCGGATTGATCGACAAGCTTGAGTGGTTTCGTGCGCCCATGATCATTGGCGGGGACGGGCGACCGGCATTCGGGTCGCTTGATGTGGAAGATCTGGGTGCGGCATTCCGTTTGGTTCGTACGGGTGTACGAGAAGCGGGTGTTGATCTATGGGAAACGTACGAAAAAGGAGAGTGACCCATGTTCACCGGTCTTGTGCGCGACCTCGGCGTCATCGAATCTATTGAAGAAGTCAACGGAAACCGGAAGTTTTCCGTGCGTGGCAGTATCGATCCGAAAGACCTGACCATGGGGGCTTCGGTCTGCCATTCAGGTGTGTGTCTGACGGTCATTGATGCCGATTTTTCTGGCGATGTGCCGCTGTGGGTTGTTGAGGCTGTTCCTGAAACACTTCGTCTGACATCACTCGGTAACAAGGTGGCAGGTGACCGTGTGAATCTTGAGCCAAGTCTGCGTTTGGGTGATGAGTTGGGTGGCCATTTGGTGTTCGGTCACGTCGATGGTCTCGGGAAAGTCCAAAGCATCGTGGAAGAAGGTGACGGGTATCGCGTGTCTGTAGAGGCGCCTGAAGCGCTTCGTCCGCTTATCGCGCTGAAGGGCTCGGTTGCTGTAGACGGTATTTCTCTGACCATTGCGGGTGTGACTGAAGCCGGCTTTGAGCTGGCAATTATTCCGCATACCTTCGAGGTAACATCTTTAGGGCTTGCGAAGGCTGGAGACGCCGTAAATCTCGAGGCTGACATGCTCGCTCGCTATGTTTCCAGACAGATGGAATTTCGCTGAGGGTTGCCTTCGTACGAAAAAGTCGTACATGTCCGGACATGAATTCGATCCAAAACATAATTGAAGCATTTGGCGGTCTGCGTCCGTTTGCGAGGGCGGTGAATAAATCGCCTTCAACGGTGCAGTACTGGATTGAGCGTGGAAGCATCCCAGCTTCTGCGCAGGCACTCGTTTTCCAGCTTTCGGAAGATCAGGGCCTTGGTTTTTCCAAAGACCAGATAGCCAACGCTGTTTCGCAGCCGGAAACGAAAGGAACAGACGCCGCGATGAGTGAAGATTTTCACAGCGCGATTTCCTCCATTGAGGAGATCATTGAAGATGCCCGTAATGGCAAAATGTACATTCTTGTCGACGCTGAAGATCGCGAGAATGAGGGTGATCTGATCATCCCGGCTCAGTTCGCCACACCTGACGCCGTCAATTTCATGGCGACGCACGGCCGTGGCCTGATCTGTCTGGCGATGACGCATGAGCGCGCGGGCATTCTGAACCTCGAGCCGATGACGCGGAATAATCGCGAAAGCATGAGCACGGCGTTCACTGTGTCTATTGAGGCGAAAGACGGCGTTACTACCGGTATCTCGGCTCAGGACCGTGCTCGTACAGTCGCCGTGGCGATTGACCCTACAAAGAACAGTGACGACATCGTGTCTCCGGGCCATGTCTTCCCTCTGGTCGCTCGTGAGGGCGGCGTTCTGGTTCGTGCAGGTCACACTGAGGCTGCTGTCGATATTTCCCGTATGGCTGGCCTCTATCCGGCTGGCGTGATCTGCGAGATCATGAATGAAGACGGCACGATGGCGCGTCTTCCGGACCTGGTGTCATTCGCGCAGCTTCATAATCTGAAGATTGGTACGATTGCTGATCTTATTGCTTATCGTCGCCGTAACGACCGATTCCTTGAACGCCGTATCGATGTGCCGTTTGAGAGCGAGCACGGCTCTGGTTTCCGAGCGATCGTATTCAAAAATACGATTGACGGTGCAGAGCACATGGCGCTCGTGCATGGCAAAATCAGCCCTGACGAACCCGTTCTGACGCGCGTCCACCGCATCAATTTCATGAATGATGTTCTGGGTGAGAAGACCGGTCGGTCCAATCTTGTACGCAATTCCATGAAGATGATCGCAGAGGCAGACGAGCCGGGTGTGATCATCCTTCTGAACACCATGCGTAAAGATAGTATCGCTGAAGGGCTGGGCGCTGCGTCGTCCGGGCCTGTGGACCACAGCCGTCCGCTGCGTGAATACGGCGTAGGTGCGCAGATCATGAAGGATCTCGGGATCCGTAAAATTATTATTCTTACAACGTCCAAGCCGTCAAAGGTCGCTGGTATCGATGGATACGGGCTGAGCCTTGAAGGTTGGCGCATGATTAAAGAGGACGGCTAGTATGGGCCCGAGAGTATTGCTGATAACATCGCGCTATTATGAGAAGATTTCTCTGGAGCTGGAAGCCGGCGCGATGGAAGTTCTGGAAGCTGCAGAAGCACGTGTCGAAACCGTAGAAGTTCCTGGCGCATTTGAAATTCCGGGCGCTGTGGCCATGGCTGCCGATAGCGACATGTACGATGCGTTTGTAACGATCGGTTGCGTCGTTCGCGGTGAAACTACGCACTATGATTATGTGTGTGGTGAGTCCGCGCGTGGACTTATGGATTTGACTGTTCAACGCCGTCTGCCTATCGGCTATGGTATTATTACAGTCGAAAATCAGGAACAGGCCTGGGCACGGGCCGACAGACAGCAGAAAAACAAGGGCGCAGACGCTGCAACAGCGGCTCTTGAAATGCTGAAGTTCCGTAGGGAAACACTTCGCGGATGAGTAAAGAACAAAAATTGCCGCCTGATATTATCAGAATTCGTCGCTCCGGCGCACGACTCGCGGCGGTTCAGGCTGTTTACCAGCTCGAAATCACCGAGCGGGGCGCAAAAGCGGTTATCCGTGAATTCATGGAGGACCGTCTTGGCCTCGATGATGACGGCCACCCAGTTGAAGACGCTGACCCTGATCTGTTCAAACAGATTGTTCAAGGCGTTGTCGACAAGCAAAGCCTGATCGATGATGCGATCAAGGCGCGCCTGTCGGAGAAATGGCGTCTCGATCGCATCGACTCGACATCACGTGCGATTCTTCGTTGCGCGACGCAGGAACTGGCGACGCGTGCAGATCTTTCAAACGCCGTGATCATCGAAGAGTATGTTGGAATTGCGCACGCATTCTTCGATGGAGACGAGCCGAAATTCGTGAATGGCCTGCTCGATAAGGTGGCCCGCGATGTCCGTCCGGACGGCGTTCCGATCGGTTATCTGGAATCGTGAAAGAGTTTGAGTTCATAAGAACTCTTCTCTCTCCTTTGGCACAAAGCAGAGGCGCGGCGTCATTGAAGGATGATGTCGCGCTACTTGATTCCGGACTTATCGTTACGACAGACACGCTCGTTGAGGGCGTTCACTTTCTATCAGCTGATCCTCTCGAAACAGTCGGCAAAAAGCTGGTCCGGGTGAATGTATCCGATTGTATTGCGAAAGGCGCACTGCCCCATCAGGCTCTGTTTAATCTGGTCTGGCCATCCAGCCGCTCAGACGAAGAACTTCATGCACTTGTAAATGGGCTCGGATCTGATCTGCGTGCCTTCGATATCGATTTGATCGGCGGCGACACAACATCCAGTCCGGGTCGTCTGGTATTGTCGGTAACGCTCCTTGGGTGTCCGGTCGGTGACAACGTCCCGAGACGGGGCGATGCACTCGAGGGTGACGATATCTGGATTACTGGCGTTATTGGGCACGGTGTTGCAGGGCTGCGCGCGATAGAGCGAAACCTTGAAAGCGATTTCCCGCAAAGCGTCTTGCATTACCGCGTGCCTCAATTGCCATCTTTAGAGATCGCGCATCTGATCGCGCAATATGCCAATGCATCGGCTGATATCTCTGACGGCCTCGTTGCCGATCTTGGCAATATTTGTGACGCGTCCGAGTGCGGAGCGACGATCAGGTTGAGTGATATTCCGTTGGTGCAAAATGTGTCGTCTCTCGATTTGCGCTCGGTCGATTTGCTATCGGGCGGCGATGATTACCAATGCCTATTCACTGCACCGCAAAACTGCCGTGGGATGATCGAGGCGAAGACCAGACAGACAAATCTGACCGTAACCCGCATTGGTCGCTGTGAAGCGAGTAGGGGCCTGAACCTGTTGGACGCGAACGGGATGCCTATCAAACTATTAAAAACAGGATGGGAACACGGCGGCAATTCATAACAGTTTTTCAGCCATTATTTCGTATGTATGCTGGCATGAAGAACCTCATTCGTACCCTTTTCGCTGTTATCTTTTTCGCTGGCGTCTCATTTGGCGCAGGGCCAACCGCGTTTGCGGCTGGTGATGAAGGCGGGCAGGGCGGGTCCAACCGGACTGTTGATCTTTCCAACATCGTTGTTCCTGTCCAGCGCGACGGTGAGTTGATCAACTATCTCTTCGTGAGTGCGGTCGTCACGATAGCAAGCGGACATGACCACTGGGGTGCACGTGATCGTGCGCATATCATCCGTGATGGTATTCTTCGTGCAGCGCATCGCACGCCTGTTGGGCTGGCGGGTCATCCAATGGAACTCGATGAGCAGCAATACCTCGATATCGTCCGGATGGTCGTCGAAGAGGAAATGGGCGAAGGCTCTGTTGAGTCGATAGAAATTCTGGCGACCGATTCACAGCTCGTCTTCATTGAAGGATGATATTCAGAGCGTTCTGAAACGTCAGAAAAATCCTCTCAAAACACTGTAATGCGCGGCAGTTTCTGCTGCGCAATTAGCATGCTTGCGCACTCATCTACTATTTGCCAACAATAACCTCACAAACAAAAGGGGAGCTGTGCGGAGGTATTCCGTCTCCGTGTAGGGCAGTTCCGATAAAAATACATAGTGAGGAAAAGATGGACTTAACGACTGTCCTGGTGATTGTTGCTGCTATAGCAGCCATCGCCTTCGGCTTTTTTCTAAGCCGGTCAATCATGTCCGCGTCGGCGGGCAATGATCGCATGCAAGAAATTGCTAAAGCAATTCAGGAAGGTGCAGACGCCTATCTGTCCCGACAGTACAAAACCATTGGTATTGTCGGTATTCTGATTGCAGTCGCTCTGCTGATTGCCTTTCAGGGCAACTTCATCATTGTCGTAGGCTTCCTGCTTGGTGCCATTTTGTCTGGCGCAGCAGGCTTTATCGGTATGAAAGTCTCTGTGCAGGCTAACGTCCGCACCACGGAAGCCTCCATGAATGGCGGCCTCGCGGCTGGTCTCGACATGGCTTTCAAGTCAGGTGCGGTCACAGGCTTGCTTGTCGTCGGCCTCGCCTTACTCGGGACGACTGGTTATTACGCTATTCTCACGTCTGGCATGGGCCTGGAGAGCGGAAATCGCACATTGATTGACGGCCTTGTTGCTCTCGGTTTCGGTGCATCTTTGATTTCTATTTTTGCGCGTCTCGGCGGCGGTATCTTCACGAAGGGCGCCGACGTGGGCGGCGATATGGTAGGCAAGGTCGAAGCTGGTATTCCAGAGGATGACCCTCGTAACGCTGCGACGATTGCTGACAATGTCGGCGATAATGTCGGTGACTGTGCGGGTATGGCAGCTGATCTGTTCGAGACCTATTCAGTGACGCTCGTCGCAACAATGGTCCTTGCGTCCATCTTCTTTGCTGGAGCTGATGCATCCCTGATGATGCTTCTGCCGCTCGCAATTGGTGGTATCTGTATTATCGGCTCGATCCTTGGCACGTATTTCGTTCGTCTTGGGAAAGACAATAATGTGATGGGCGCTCTCTATAAGGGCTTCGTTGCAACAGCTGTTATCTCCGGTATCGGTGTCGCTGCTGTGATTTACATGCTGATGGGTAGCTTTGATGCCACGGTTGAAACCGGCGCGGGTCTCGTGATCAACGGCTGGGATCTTCTTTATTGCGGTATTGTTGGTCTCGGCGTGACGGGACTGATTGTTTACATCACCGAGTATTATACTGGCGTAGACAAACGGCCTGTGCGATCCGTTGCTCAGGCGTCCGTCTCCGGTCACGGCACGAACGTGATCCAGGGTCTGGCTGTGTCTCTGGAATCTTGTGCGCTTCCGGCGCTCGTTATTATTGCGGGCATCATCCTGACCTTTAATTTTGCAGGCCTGTTCGGCATTGCGATTGCGACAACGACGATGCTTGCGCTTGCCGGCATGGTGGTTGCGTTGGATGCATTCGGTCCAGTTACAGATAACGCAGGCGGTATTGCCGAAATGGCGGGTCTGGATGAGAGCGTGCGTAGCACGACCGACACGCTTGATGCTGTTGGTAACACCACGAAAGCTGTGACGAAGGGCTATGCCATTGGCTCTGCAGGTCTTGGCGCGTTGGTGCTGTTTGCGGCTTACACGGAGGATTTGAACTACTTCACTGCGAACGCGGTGGAAGGATCATTCTTCTATGGCGTTGTCGCCGACTTCTCTCTCTCCAACCCTTATGTCGTTGTAGGTCTGCTGTTTGGTGGTCTTCTTCCATTTCTGTTTGGTGGCATGTCCATGATGTCTGTTGGCCGGGCCGCGCAAGATGTCGTTGAAGAGGTTCGTCGTCAGTTCCGTGAAATGCCTGGCATCATGAATTTCGAGCAGCGTCCGGATTATGGCCGCGCGGTCGACATTCTGACCAAGGCTGCGATTCGCGAAATGATTGCGCCGTCTCTTTTGCCGGTACTGTCGCCGCTCGTGCTTTTCGGCGCAATTCTTTTGATCGCTGGCAAAGGTGCTGCATTCTCTGCGCTGGGGGCGATGCTGCTCGGCGTGATTGTGACCGGTCTGTTTGTTGCGATTTCCATGACCTCCGGTGGCGGTGCATGGGATAACGCTAAGAAGTCCTTCGAAGATGGTTTCGTCGATAAGGACGGCGTGAAGCATGAGAAAGGCTCTGATGCACACAAAGCATCTGTAACCGGCGATACCGTAGGTGACCCTTACAAGGACACGTCTGGTCCAGCGGTGAACCCGATGATCAAGATCACTAACATCGTGGCTCTGATCATGCTCGCGGTTATTGCGCACTGGGGCGCTCACTAAGCTCCAACGGTAGAGCCAAAGAAAAAGCCCGGCATCTCGCCGGGCTTTTTTAGTGAAATTCTGTACCGTTACTGACCAATCTGGCCCGGATCGCGTTGTTGCTGAGGCAGAGCTACCCGGCCGACATTGCCGAAAATCTGCTCAAGCAAGCCAAGCTCGCGACCACGTGTTGGCGTCTCGCGTGACGCGTAATTGATGACGCGGCCGTCTTCCTGGTCGTATTGGAGGACCTCTTCCACAACATCGTCTTCGCCGAATCGGATGGCGACGATTGTGCGTTCAACAACGCGAGGATGGTAGAATGCGAAACGTTCACGTGTCGCGCTCAGATAAATCCATGTATTGTCGTCAAACAGGCTGGTCGTGGACGGAGAGCCAAGGCTGCCGAGTACGGTCGAACGGTTGTCTGTGCCGGGCGTGATATCTGCCGGAGCGATTTCATCAGCCACATAACCCTGATAATCTCGTGTCGCATTTGCGCACGCAGACAAAAGCGCTGCAGAAGCAAGTACAAAGAATAATTTGCGCGCCATGGGGCTTCTCCTATCTTCCGGCATGAACTAACGGGACTGATAGCCGTTTGGCAAGCGAAGAGCGTATATATGATGTTTTTGTCACGATTGTTTTCACAGAAGTCAGGACCGAAGTCTGTTGCGGCCCGACTTTTTGACCAACTGAACCGTCAGTCGCGGCAGATTGAGCTCTTTGCCGAAGGGCGTGTGCCCGACACGTTTGAGGGGCGTTTCGAGGCCGTAACGCTGCATGCCGCCATTCTGATGCGTCGTTTGAAGCTCGCTGGACCATCCGGCGCGCGCGTCGCGCAAAAACTATTCGAGAATATTTTTTCCAATTTCGATTATGCATTCAGAGAAGCCGGTGTTGGCGATCTGATCGTTGGTAAAAAGATGCGAAAACTGGCAGAAGGTTTCTATGGACGCATCAGGGCATACGAGTCAGCTTTTGAGGGCGAGGGCAGCATCGCTGAGGTGATTTCGCGTAATTTAATGGTAGACGCATCGGCGGAAGACCTTCAGGCAGCAACCCGTTATACTGAAGCGGCAGTCGCGGCATTGGACGCGCAATCAGAAGACAGCCTTTTCGCGGGAGAGCTCGACTGGCCCGCTGCGACGGAATTTTTCTCCGGATAGACACACTTACGGGCTGGTTATATGGCAAACTGTTGCCTAAAAGCTCATCCGAACCAGTAAAGAAGGCATTTTTAGCATGACAGCTGAAACTCTCGTACTTTCAGTGGATGCCATGGGCGGCGACCATGCCCCGGAAAGCGTTATGCGTGGCGTCGCGCTGCTGGCTGCCGAAGGCCGTCCTGTGAACTTTCTCCTTCATGGGGACGAGGCTCAGCTGCGTCCTTATCTGGATGCTGATCCCAAACTCGCGCGTGTTTGTGAAATTGCGCACACGGACAAGGCTGTCTCCATGGATGCCAAGCCTAGTCAGGCTCTGCGCGGCGGGAAGAACTCCAGCATGTGGAACGCGCTTCAGGGGGTGAAGTCCGGAACTGCGCACGTCGCGATTTCCGCGGGCAATACCGGCGCGCTGATGGCTATGTCTAAGCTTGTTCTGCGCATGGTGCCCGGTGTTCATCGTCCGGCTCTTGCGGCCAGCTGGCCGAGCCCGCGCGGTGCGAGCATCGTGCTGGATGTCGGTGCCAATGTAGAAGCGGATGCCGAGCAGTTGGTCGAGTTCGCGATTATGGGCGCGGCCTATTCTAAAGCGATCCACGGAAAAACTGATCCGAGCATTGGTCTGCTGAATATCGGCTCTGAAGAACTGAAAGGTATCGAATCAGTTCGACAAGCCGCTGACATGCTTAAAGGCAATGAATTCGGTCTGAACTATTACGGTTTCGTCGAGGGTAATGACATCTCGATGGGCACGACCGACGTCGTGGTCACGGACGGTTATACAGGGAACATCGCGCTTAAAACTGCAGAGGGCACGGCTAAGCTTGTGGGTGGCTTTGTAAAAGAAGCGCTGACCAGCTCTATTCTGTCCAAACTTGGTGCAGTTCTGGCCAGTGCGGGTCTAAAGCAGCTTAAACAGCGGCTTGATCCCGGAAATGTAAACGGCGGTGTGTTCCTGGGCTTGAACGGAATTGTTTTGAAGAGCCATGGTGGTACTGATGCAGAAGGTTTTGCGACGACGCTTCGTTTGGCCTATAGCGTTGGAAAAAGTACATTTCATCAGGACGTAGAAGCCAGCCTGTCGCGTTTTCAGGCCTCACACCCTGAAGCCGAGGAAGCGGTCAGCACATGAAACAAGTCATTCGCGTAACCGGTGTCGGAAGCTATCTGCCGAGCAGGATTCTGACAAACGAAGACTTGTCGCGTATGGTCGACACGAATGACGAGTGGGTTAAGGCGCGCACGGGCATTTCCCAGCGACATATTGCTGATGATGGTGAATTCACATCAGACCTTGGTGCCGAGGCCGCCAAAGCAGCTCTGAAAGCTGCCGGCATTACGGCGGACGACATTGATCTTCTTGTGTGCGCGACCGCAACGCCAGACTACACCTTTCCGTCCACGGCGACGATCATTCAGAATAAAATCGGCATGCGTCAGGGCGCGGCGTTTGACGTGGGCGCTGTTTGCTCAGGGTTTGTATTTGCGCTGGCGACAGCCGATGGCCTGATGCGCAATTCCGGTTTCAAGAAAGCGCTCGTAGTCGGCGCAGAGACGTTCTCGCGAATTCTTGACTGGTCGGATCGAACAACTTGCGTTTTGTTCGGCGATGGCGCTGGTGCCGTTGTACTTGAGGCCGATACTGCAGAAGATGACGCGCAAATCGGTCTTCTTGGTCACAATCTACGGACAGATGGTTCGTATAAGGACCTTCTCTATGTAGATGGTGGGCCTTCAGTGACGCAGACGGTTGGACATTTGCGTATGATCGGTAATCAGGTTTTCAAACACGCAGTTGTCAATATTTCCAGCGCGGTAGAGAACCTTCTGGCCACGACTGGCGTCGATCATAACGAAATCGACTGGTTTGTGCCTCATCAGGCGAATCAACGCATTCTTGATGGTGTCGCAAAACGATTATCCATAGACTCAGCAAAAATTGTGTCTACTGTTGGTAAACACGGTAATACTTCAGCGGCTTCAGTCCCCTTAGCGCTGGCAGAAGCCATTGATGATGGCCGTGTAAAGTCAGGTAACCTGGTTCTGACGGAAGCGATGGGCGGCGGCTTCGCCTGGGGAGCAAACCTCTTCCGTTTGTAAGAGTTTCGTTAAGGAATCGGGTGTTTTCTGTTAATGCTGTTAAGGAGGTGGGAGTGCAGCACGATAAGGCGGTCACCCGAGCCGAGATCATGGATTCACTGGTACGTGAAGTTGGTCTGACCCGGCAAGACTCAGGAGAATTGCTCGAGCGTGTGCTCGAACTGATCTCCGACGATCTCACAGATGGCCAGACAGTTAAGTTGGCCCGCTTTGGAAACTTTGTCGTGCGTGAGAAAAATGCGCGTATGGGACGTAACCCCAAGACTCGCATTGCCGCGGAGATCTCGGCCCGTAGGGTCGTAGCGTTCCGTCCTTCTCCTCTCCTCAAACAGCGTGTGGATGACTCTCTGAATAAAGATTAGGGACAAATAAAATGACCAGCGCAAACGGCACCGTCACCAAGTCAGCAACTGCATTTCGTTCGATTGGTGAGGCTGCTAAGGAGCTCGGGCTCCCGACGCATGTTCTTCGTTTCTGGGAAACAAAATTCTCAGCACTGAAGCCTGTAAAACGTCGCGATGGTCGTCGCATGTACCGCCCCGAAGATGTGGACACTGCTCGCGCGATTCAGGCTTTGCTGCATGATCAGGGCCTGACCATTAAGGGCGCGCAGAAAGTTATCCGCGAGCAGGGCGTATCTGCTGTGCTCGATGGCGGCGTCCGCCTTGGGCAACCGATCCGCGAAGTGATCGATCCGTCCCAGTTCAATAGTCCGGCTGCTAATCCGGTGCAAAACCTGCAAAAGACCGTGAATGACGTTGTCGAATCAGGTGTGTTTACATCGACATCTGCAGCCGTGACCGAAGATCGTCTCTCAAGCCTGCTCTCAGAGCTCGATTCAGTGAAATCACGTCTCGATGCAGTGCTGGTTAAAGACGCGGCCTGATCCAACCTACGTAATTCTTGCAAGCCTCATCCGGGGTGATTTATATCTGCGCCTCTCTGATATCGGAGCGTGGCGCAGCCCGGTTAGCGCACCGGTCTGGGGGACCGGGGGTCGGAGGTTCGAATCCTCTCGCTCCGACCAGAGATTTTCCAAATATGCCAGCCGGCCCGCGGTTATTCGCGAGGCCGGTTTATTATGTCTCGCAGAAGATTGCGCGCGGCGTCCTCCGGCGTAGGCGCTTCTTCCTCGTCTGTCGTCTCAGTCTCGGTTTCAGCGGCGGCGTCTTCAGACGCCTGGTTTTCAGAAGACTCATCGGTGCGGTTACGGTTGATGCCCAAAGCATCGCCAATTAGCCCGCTCACTGCGTCATCGCCTAGTCTGGAACGCGCTTCATCTTCAAGTCGGCTTCGAACCGCGCCGGCGGCCAGATCAGCGATGAATTCTGTGTCGAGGCTACCGCGGGGCGATGCCCATCCGCCTGTAATGGCCAGAGGAATGCCGTAACCTTCAAAACCATTATCGGCGCCTGTCGCACTGGTCAGCGCACGTGGATAGAAGTGGATGTCCAGGGTTTGGTTGTAGAGGTCAATCTCGCCTTCAGCCGTCGCGCGCAGGAATGGCGCTACCAGATTCATGGTCGAAATCCCAGCGACGCCTTCTCGTATGTGTCCTTCAAGAAGAAGCGATGAGAAGTCTGTTTCAGCTTCCGGAGAGAGCGCGTCCGGTAATGTACGTGTTTCGAGGAATGTCTGAGCGCTCCTAAGAAGCTGCGGCAGGTTTATTCCCAGAATTGCCCCGTCAGCGACCTCAGCACGATATGTGCCACCCATTGAGCGAATGAAATCAGCCACGCTCTGGCCGGTCATTTGAATATCTGCATCTATGGACGCAACGCCTTGCAGGACTTCCTGGCCGGTAAAGAAGCGGACAAGGGCGGCTGCTGTAATGCCGGATCCGCTGGCGCTCACGTTAAGGGCGTTAGAGCCGTCCGCGCGTGAAGCGAGCATCAGATCCGTATCGAGGCGTCCGGAATAAAACGGATCAATATTGCCAGGTCGACCTGAGCGGCCACCTTCCGGTGGAATAGAATCAAGACTGCCTGTGAAGCGCCCGTTAAAAAGCTGGCCATCGATGACGACATCAAGAATGCGCGCGCGTGAATCTGTAAGTTCGCCGATTGAGATATCGAATGCGCCGTTCATCGAATGCAGGAAGCTCAGGTCAATCGGGTCTTCGCTCCAACCGCCTTCGGCCGGAGCTTCGTTCTCGTTTACGCGGCTCTCTGAAAGGTATGGACTAATATCCAGTGTGGGAATCTCAAGCGTAGCATTAATGACAGGAACATTGCCGCGTAGGTTTGCGAGAACCGATCCTGAGACATCAATATCGTCCAGCTGAAGCGTGCCGATATTTGTGCGGGTGCTGCCATTCTCATTAAGCAGCGTGATGTCTGCCTCGAAACGGCCGAGCGCATCGGCCTGCATCGGAGGCAGGTCTATCTCCATCGCTTCAAGGAAGCGTTTCAAATTTGACGAACGACTTGAGATCTGACCTGTGATCACCGGCATGTTGCCGCCGAGTGTGATATCGCCACTGAACTCGGTTTCCAGATTTGAGGCATTCTGGGACGCGGTGAGGCTCGATATCTGCAGCGCGCTCACTGGACCGGCGATTCTGCCAGAGGCGCGTGTGCGCCCGAGCGCTGTAATGTTTTGCTCGATAGGAATGTTCGCAAAACCCGTCAGCGCCTGAAGATCGTTTGAAGAGAACTCAAATTCCCCGTTTATGCTCGGATCTGTGCCCAGAGCCGCATTGCCCTCGAATGATAGGTCCATGAGTTGCGATGACACGTCAGCTTGCAGGTCTGTGGACGCACCAGATGTCAGTGCGTTTATCGAAGACAGCGATGCGCTGATATCAAACCGCTCATAATTGACGGTGATGTCTCCATCAATGGAGGCAGGAGCATCAAGGCCATCGAGACGCGCGACAAGGTTGATCGGGTTTGCGTCGTAAGTGGCGCCTGATACCTCATCGACATATTGCACGCGCATATTGGTAAATTCAGCACGTGGAATGATCGCGTCAAAAGACTTAGCTGTTTCAGAGGGAGCGTCTGATTCTTCTTCCGTTGGTTCAGGCGCCTCCGCTGGAGTGAAGGTCCAATTGTTCGAAGTGGCTGTACGTTGGTGCAGGAGAATTTCGCCGCCATCGAAACGCAGCGACGCGATCTCTACTCGTCGAGAGAAAAGCGGTAGCCACTTAACAGCGACGTTCAGGCTGTCTGCGCGCGCGAAGTAAGGATCACTAAAACCTTCCGCGTTTGCGATCTCGACATTTTCAATTGTTGCGCCGAGGCGCGGGAAGATCGTGATGCTTGGATCAGACGCCAGTGTTACATCCCGTCCCAGCATGGCTTCCAGCTGCTCTTCAGCTACGCGCCCATACGTTGACGCTGGAATTAGAAACGGCGCAGCGGCGACGAGGCCAATGACTACGACAAATATGGCGAGCAGGCCGAAGAGGAATTTTTTCAATGGGGCCTCCGATCAGGGCGGGCTGAATACCCTGAAAAGATAAGCGCCAATCGAGGCTTTTAAATGACATTCAAAAGAAGTGAGAAAAAATTGATTTTTGTGCTTGACCCAATGGGCTGAGTTACGTATTCACCGCGTCTCCAAACGGTGAGCGGGTGTAGCTCAGTTGGTTAGAGTACCGGCCTGTCACGCCGGGGGTCGCGGGTTCGAGCCCCGTCACTCGCGCCATTTGGAAAAACAAGAAGCCGCTCCTTCGGGGGCGGCTTTTTTGCTTTTGGAGGTTCGGGGTGCGGCGCTAAATGAACGCGCGCACGTCCGACATGAAGCGATCAAATTGATCGTGGTGTAGCCAGTGACCTGCATTTTCATACAGCTTCACCTCGGCGTTTTTGAAATAATCGATACGGCCGTCTTCGGCGGGGTTCGATGCCCAGCTGTCAGCGCCATAGAGGAGTAGCGTTGGGCAGGTGATCGCGCCCCAAAGCTTATGCAATTCCTCCATCGGAATATCGAACGGTGGCCAGACGCGGAAATAGTTATCGAACTTCCACGAATAGCTTCCGTCTTCGTTCTGGGAAATGCCGTGGATGGTGAGATGTTTAGCCTGTTCGGCAGATAAATAGCCGTTCTCTTCTTTCATACGCTGATAGGCTTCATCGAGGCTCGCATATTTTCGAGGGGTCCGGCCCGCGGCGCCGCGTTTGTCGTCTACCCATTTGCGAATCCGGTCCGCGTAATCTTCGCTTTCGCGTTCTTTGAGAATTTTCGGGGAAGGGCCGAGGCCTTCGATGGCTACAATACGCCGGACACTGTCTGGATAGAGCCCAGTGTAGCGCAGCGAGATATTGCCGCCATAAGAGTGAGAGACGATCGTTACCGGCGCGAGCTTCTTCTGGTGGATCAGCTGCGCAAGATCGTAGACGCAGGTCATGACGTTATATGTGCCGTCAGTTGACCATTCGCTGTCTCCATGACCTCGAAGGTCCGGTGCGATGACGTGCCAGTCGTGGCGAAGCTCTTCTGCCACCCAATCCCAGCTGCGGCAGTGGTCGCGTCCACCATGAAGCAAAATCAGGGGAGGGGCATCAGGGTTGCCCCAGTCTACGTAATGCAGGCGAAGGCGCTGCGAATAGTAGGTATGAGAAGTTGGTCCGTGGATCATATTTCAATGATGTCCCTAATAAGATGCGTAATGTCCAGATAACAAAAGTTGATGCCGAGACGCGGTTCCGGAGAATTACCCGGACAAACAGCGCCATTTCTATTGAAAGAGGGCGTGGACACGGGCGATTCCATGTGACATACACCGCCGCTGATCTTCGCGATGGAACCGTATTTGGACGGACCTTCGCTCCCGCTTTCTAGAACGCGCCGAAATCCGGCGGACCTGAGGAATACAATGGAAGTCAAAGAGACGAAGTCAGAAGGCCTTAGCCGCGCCTTTGAAGTAACAATTCCAGCGAGCGAGCTGTCTGAGAAACTTGACGCCAAGATCGAAGAAATTCGCCCGCAAATGAAACTGAAAGGCTTCCGCCCAGGTAAAGTTCCTGCTGCGCACGTGAAGCGTATGTATGGTAAGTCCATCATGGGCGACATCATTCAGGAAATCGTCACAAGCACATCACAGGAAGCGCTCGACGAGCGTGAACTGCGCCCGGCTCAACAGCCGTCTATCGAGCCTGTTTCAGACATCGAGAAAGTCGCCGCAGGCGAAGAAGACCTGACCTACACAATGTCTGTAGAGATCATGCCTGAGTTCGAAACGTCTGACGTTTCTGCGCTCGAGCTTGAGCGCCCGGTTGCTGAAGTTTCTGACGAACAGGTTGATGAGGCGCTCGGTCGTCTTGCTGAGAACAACAATAAATACGAACCACGTCGCAAAGGCTCTAAAGCCAAGGACGGCGATGCGGTCGTTATGGACTTCGTTGGCAAAATCGACGGCGAAGCGTTCGAAGGTGGTTCAGCTGAGAACCAGACAATCGTTCTCGGTCAGGGCCGCTTCATTCCTGGCTTCGAAGAGCAGCTCGTGGGCGTGAAGGCCGAAGAAGAAACAGAACTGAATGTCACATTCCCGGAAGATTACCCTTCTGCGGATCTGGCAGGCAAAGAAGCTGTCTTCGAAGTTAAAGTTCATGAAGTTCGCGAGCCGAAAACGCCGGAAATCGACGATGAGTTCGCTCAGAACTTCGGTCTGGAAGATCTTGAAGCGCTTAAGAAAGTTATTCGTGAGCAAATCGAAGCCGAGCACGCGTCTATGTCTCGCGGCAAGGTGAAGCGCGCGCTTCTCGACAAGCTGGACGAAGAGTACAGCTTCGAGCTTCCAGAAGGCATGGTTGAAGCTGAATTCAATCAGATCTGGTCTCAGTTCGAGCGTGAAAAAGAAGCTGGCAACCTCGACGACGAAGATAAAGACAAGTCCGAAGACGAGCTGAAAGTCGATTATAAGAAAATCGCTGAACGCCGCGTTCGCCTTGGTCTCGTTCTCGCGGAAATCGGCCGTAAAGCCGAGCTGGTCGTGTCTGAGGAAGAAGTTGCTCGTGCACTGAACCAGGAAGCGTCACGCTATCCTGGGCAGGAAGCTCAGATCATCGAATTCTATCGTAAGACGCCGGGCGCGCTGGCACAGATCCGTGCGCCTATCTACGAAGAGAAAGTTGTCGATCACATCCTGGAGCAAGCGACCGTTACGGACACGACTGTTTCCCGTGAAGAGCTCGAAAAAGAAGACGACATCTAGTCGTTGTCTTTGAACAGAATATTTTAGAAAGCGGGCTGTTCTTGCAGCCCGCTTTTTTTATGCAGCGTCTACGAAATTACGGTTTTTGTCCGTGATCGATTAACCCGATCGTGAGTAATTTGCCAAACAACAAGAAATCATGACAGAATCACTTGCGGATTCGGGAAAGCACCTCAGATAGTAGTGTCGAGAGACACATATGATACGAGAAAGATATTGGACATGTTGAACTCCCCTGAAATCGCGTTGAACCTCATCCCGAGCGTTGTTGAGCAGAGCAGCCGTGGTGAGCGCGCGTACGACATCTTTTCTCGTCTTCTCAAAGAGCGCATCGTTTTCGTGAGTGGGCCGATTGAAGACAGCATGGCGACAATTGTGACGGCTCAATTGTTGTTCCTCGAGTCCGAGAACCCGAAAAAAGATATCGCGATGTATATCAATTCGCCTGGCGGCGTCGTCTCTTCAGGCCTGGCGATTTACGACACCATGCAGTACATCCGATGCCCGATCACAACTGTCTGTATTGGACAGGCTGCGAGCATGGGGTCTCTTCTGCTCGCTGCTGGTGACAAGGGCTCGCGTATCGCTCTGCCTAACGCTCGCGTGATGGTTCACCAGCCTTCTGGCGGTTTCCGTGGCGTGGCTTCCGATATTGAACGCCATGCTGAAGAGATTATTGAACTCAAGCAGCGTCTCAATGAGATCTACGTTAAGCACACGGGTCAGGATTACGACACTATCGAGCGTACGCTCGACCGTGATTCATTCATGACGGCGGAAGAGGCTCGTGCCTTCGGTATCGTCGATAAGGTTTTCGAACGTCGCGATAGCGACGCAGCGGACGCAGAATAAGCTTCGCGTCGCGAAGCGGGTATTTTGACATCATCGGCGCTCGGCGAGAAAAACACTTGCTGGCCGGGCGTGCATATGGTCGATTAACTGAGTTTAGAGAACGTCTCGTAAACTCTCTTGCGCCATGATGAGTATTAAAACAGGCGCGAAACCGTCGAATTAGGATGGGGAAACGTCTCCACTGAGGTCTCGATGAATAAACCACCGCAATCTACTGACAGTAAAAACACGCTCTATTGCTCCTTCTGCGGCAAGAGCCAGCATGAAGTGAAAAAGCTGATTGCCGGGCCTACCGTGTTTATCTGCGACGAGTGTGTTGAACTCTGCATGGACATCATCCGTGAAGAGAACAAGTCAGCGATGGTTCGCTCTCGTGAGGGCGTGCCGACACCGCAGGAAATCTGTGACGTTCTTGATGATTACGTGATCGGGCAGGAGCAGGCCAAGCGCGTGCTGTCGGTCGCTGTACATAACCACTACAAGCGCCTCTCTCACGGTTCGAAAGACAACGAAGTCGAGCTTTCGAAATCTAACATTCTGCTCGTCGGTCCAACAGGTTGCGGTAAAACGCTTCTTGCACAGACGCTTGCTCGTATTCTGGATGTGCCATTCACAATGGCGGATGCAACGACGCTGACTGAAGCCGGCTATGTCGGTGAGGATGTTGAGAATATTGTTCTGAAGCTTCTCCAGGCGGCTGACTATAACGTTGAGCGTGCACAGCGCGGCATTGTCTACATTGATGAGATCGACAAAATCTCCCGGAAATCCGACAATCCGTCTATAACTCGCGATGTGTCAGGCGAGGGCGTTCAGCAGGCGCTTCTGAAGATCATGGAAGGCACTGTTGCATCAGTTCCTCCACAAGGTGGCCGCAAACATCCGCAGCAGGAATTCCTGCAAGTCGACACGACGAACATTCTGTTTATCTGTGGCGGTGCGTTTGCTGGTCTCGACAAGATCATTACTGACCGTGGTGATAAAACCTCCATCGGTTTTGGTGCCAATGTGAAGGCTGAGGAAGATCGTAAAACGGGTGAAGTGCTTCGCGGTACGGAACCGGAAGACCTTCAGCGCTTTGGTCTGATCCCGGAATTCATCGGTCGTCTGCCGGTCATCGCTACGCTCGAAGATCTGGACGAAGATGCGCTCATCACAATTCTGACCGAGCCGAAGAACGCGCTTGTGAAGCAATATCAACGCCTGTTTGATATGGAAAATGTTGAACTGACGTTCCGCGAAGACGCACTCTCTGCGATTGCAAAGAAAGCCATCACTCGCAAAACTGGTGCGCGTGGCCTTCGTTCGATCATGGAGGGCATTCTGCTCGACACGATGTTCGAACTGCCCAACCTGCATGGTGTCGCTGAGGTCGTTATTAACGCTGACGCGGTCGATGCGAGTGGAAAGCCGATTTACGTGCATTCCGAGCGTGAACAGGATCAGGGCGAAGCGTCCTGATACCGCTCTTAAGCATACGTACTGACATTGCTGATAATATCCTGAAGGGCAGAGCTTGAAGCTCTGCCCTTTTGACGCCACATCAAGTGTCAAGGAGAGCTGTTTGTCCTGCCAGACCTGTCAGCGACATAGAGCTCTGAATAAACCGGAGACATAAAATGACGATCACAAAAAAGCTGCCGGTATTGCCGTTGCGAGACATTGTCGTCTTTCCGAATATGGTCGCGCCGCTATTTGTCGGCCGTGAAAAGTCGGTACGGGCGCTCGACATTGTTGAGGACGGTGAGAACGAAATCATGCTGATTGCTCAGCGTGATGCGACCGTCGATGAGCCTGTTGCCGAAGATCTCTACGCGATCGGTACTGTGGCGACTATTCTGCAGCTTCTGAAACTCCCGGACGGCACTGTGAAGGTGCTGGTAGAGGGGAAATCGCGCGCCAAAATGGTCACGCTTGAGGATCAGGGTGATTTCTTTGAAGCTGAGGTCGAACTTCTTGAAGACGACACCGAGGCAAATGAAGAGGTCGAGACCCTCGCGCGTGCGGTAGTTGAACAGTTTGAAGGCTATGTGAAGCTGAACCGTAAGGTTCCGCCTGAAGCTGTCGCATCAATTTCTGAAATTGAGGACCCGCTGCGTCTGGCGGATTCGGTTGCCGCTCAGCTATCTGTGAAGCTCAATGAGAAGCAAGCGCTGCTCGAGCTCAACAACGTGACAGAGCGCCTGGAACGCGTTTTCTCTCTCATGGAAGGTGAGATCGGTATGCTCCAGATGGAGCGTAAGATCAAAAACCGTGTCAAACGCCAGATGGAGAAGACCCAGCGCGAGTACTATCTGAATGAGCAAATGAAAGCCATTCAGAAGGAGCTTGGCGATCAGGATGACGGTCGCGATGAGCTCGCGGAACTCGAGCAAAAGATCGCAGAGAAGCCTCTCTCCGAGGAAGCTAAGTCGAAGGCCGAGCAGGAGCTGAAAAAGCTTCGCCAGATGAGCCCGATGTCGGCTGAGTCTACGGTGGTTCGTAATTACCTCGACTGGATCCTCGCTCTTCCGTGGGGCGAAAATAAGGAAGTCGCGACTGATCTGTTGAAGGCTGAAGAGGTTCTCGACGGAGACCATTACGGTCTTGAGAAAGTCAAAGAACGTATTCTCGAATACCTCGCGGTTCAGTCTCGCACATCCAAGGTCAAAGGCCCGATTCTGTGTCTCGTTGGCCCTCCAGGTGTAGGTAAAACGTCACTCGGCAAGTCTATTGCTGAAGCAACGGGCCGTGAATTTGTGCGCGTATCGCTTGGTGGTGTGCGCGATGAATCTGAAATTCGGGGTCACCGCCGCACGTATATCGGCTCAATGCCGGGTCGCATCATTCAATCTCTGAAAAAGGCGAAGACTAACAATCCGCTCTTCCTTCTCGATGAGATCGACAAGATGGGCATGGACTATCGGGGCGACCCCGCGTCTGCGCTGCTGGAAGTGTTGGACCCTGAGCAGAATTCGACGTTCAACGACCACTATCTGGAAGTCGACTATGACCTGTCCAATGTGATGTTCGTGACAACAGCAAACTCGCTCAACATGCCTCAGCCTCTTCTGGACCGTATGGAGATCATCTCGATCGCCGGTTACACAGAGGACGAGAAGGTTGAGATCGCTAAGCGTCATCTGCTGCCGAAGATTGAAGAAAATCACGGCCTGAAACCAGGCGAGCTGACAGTCGATGATAGCGCGATCCGCGATGAAATCCGCTATTACTCACGCGAAGCCGGCGTCCGTAATCTTGAGCGCGAGCTTTCCAAGATTGCGCGTAAGGCGGTTCGCAAGCTGATGCAGCATGACGACGACGCAATTGTGGTGGATGCTGAGAACCTTGGCGACTTCGCGGGTGTACGTAAATACCGGTATGGCCTTGCGGACAAGGAAGACCAGATTGGTGCCGTCACAGGCCTCGTCTGGACGTCCGTAGGCGGCGACCTTCTCACGATTGAGGCGGTCAAAATGCCAGGTCGTGGCAAGATGACGGTTACAGGTAATCTGAAAGACGTCATGAAAGAATCGATCTCTGCGGCAAGCAGTCTGGTTCGTGCGCGCGCGGTGCCATTTGGTATCCGTCCGGATGTCTTCAATCAGACTGATATCCACGTGCACGTTCCAGAGGGCGCTGTCCCTAAGGATGGTCCGTCTGCGGGTATCGCGATGACCACTGCGATTGTGTCTCTTCTCACTGCGAACCCGATCCACAAAGACATCGCGATGACGGGTGAGGTTACCCTTCGTGGCCGTGTCCTGCCGATTGGTGGATTGAAAGAGAAACTCCTCGCGGCCCACCGCGGCGGTGTTCGGAAGGTGCTTATCCCGGAAGAGAACCTGAAGGATCTCGCCGAGATTCCGGATAATGTGAAAAGCGATCTCGAGATCGTCGCGGTCAGCGACATCAACGAGGTTCTGGAGCACGCGCTTACGAAATCACTGAGTGAAATCGAGTGGAGTGAAAAGGATCAGGCAGCGCTTCAGGCGAGTCTTGCTGGCCGAACAGACGGCGGACCTGATCAGGCGCCTACAACGCATTAAGCGCTCCGATAAAAAATTCGAGATAGCCCCTGCAGTTCGTTTTGCGGGGGCTATTTTTTTAAGATCGAAAAGGGCTGCTCTTTGCTGAGTGAGGGAATGCGCCCACGTACGGCTTCGACTTCCGCCGCGTCGATTTCCGCCAGAATCACATCTTCGCCATTCACGGTGCTCTCGGCGACGATCTGGCCCCATGGATCAATTACTAGCGAATGCCCGAAAGTCTCACGACCGTCTTCGTGCAGGCCGCTCTGGGCCGGCGCGATAACATAGCTGCCTGTCTCTATGGCGCGCGCACGAAGAAGCGTATGCCAATGGGCTTCGCCTGTGACTTTAGTGAACGCGGCCGGGCAGGTGAGTATCTGTGCCCCGTTCTGCGCAAGTTGTCTGTAGAGGTGAGGAAATCGCAGGTCATAGCAAATTGAAAGACCAAGCGTCGCATGAGGCGTCTCTGCTAGTACTGCTTTGTCACCTGCGCGATACGTGTTCGATTCGCGATAGGTCTGACCGTCGCCGACCTCTACGTCGAACATGTGAATCTTGTCATAAGTCGCAATCAGCGTGCCGTCGGGACTGATGAGGCAGGAGCGATTCGCCATTCGCTCTTCATTCTCAGCCTTGAAGGCGAGCGACCCAATAAGAAGGGTGACTTTCAGGTCTTTGGCCAGGCCCTGGAATGCCTTTAGCAGGGGATCTTCGGATTGTGGGTAGATGGTGGCGCGTCTGTCGCCGGCCTTGATATTCATGCAACCGGTCATTTCCGGCGTTGCAATGAATTGCGCGCCAGCACTAGCCGCGCGCTCGATCAGGCGCGTGGCGCTTTCAAGATTTACCTGCGGATCAATACCCGTCGTCATCTGTACGCAGGCGGCAGTAAAGCGTCCCATAAAGCATCCTCTACAGTCTGGTTGGTCAGACTAAACGTAAGCCGCTTCGGTACAAAGTTTTGTTTTGGGAAGGGCTGGCTCCGCGAGTAGGACTCGAACCTACGACCGGGCGATTAACAGTCGCCTGCTCTACCAACTGAGCTATCGCGGAACAGCGAGAGGGCCGATATAGCCATCTGAAGTTCTGACGTCAAACGCCAATTTCACTTTTTTTACAAAAAAAAGGGCGGGAGCGAACTCCCGCCGAGGCGTTGGGTGATGGTGGGGTGTCTTCAAAGGAGAAGACAGTATTTAATTCCCACGATTCTCTTAACGAGACGTAAATGGAATAAGGCGGTTCTGTGCCTATTCGTTTGCTATAATGTTTGGAAATGTCTCAAAAACAGGGCGCATAAAGCTATAAACGTTAATGCGCTCTGGAGGCCCCGCCCGGAATCGAACCGGGGTACACGGATTTGCAATCCGCTGCGTCACCACTCCGCCACAGGGCCTCGGAGCAAGGGTGTCTAAATGCTCAAGTCAGACACAAACGTCAATGGATAATGCGTGATCAGGTGCATTTTTTATTGCGCGCGGTTGGTGATTGGCAAACCTTGGTGTTGTAAGCTTGTTCCGTGTAAAAGCTGTGGTAAGAGCTTCACTATCAGACAGAGGTGAGTCCCGTGGATTTGAATATTGCCCGCCGCAAAATGATCGATTCCCAAATCCGTCCGAATGACGTGACGGATGAGCGCGTCATTCAGGCGTTTGAAAAGGTCCAGAAGGAAAACTTCGTTCCGGGCGCTATCAGCGAGCTGGCTTATTCGGAAGTGGAACTTGAGACTGTGGAGGGCCGCAAGCTTTGGCTCGCACGCGATCTCTCAAAGATGCTGCAAGCTTTGGAAGTTAAGTCTGACGATCTTGTTCTGGTTGTCGGCGCCGCTGAAGGATACGCCTCTGCGCTGCTGAATGAGCTCGCGGACACCGTTATTGCTCTCGAAGAGAATGAAGAGGTTGTTGAGAAATCATCAGACCGCGTCGTGTCTCTGGAGCTGGATCGTATCGCCTTCGTGAAGGGTAGCCTGAAAGACGGATATCCAAGCGAAGGTCCTTATGACGTTATATTCGTCAACGGAATGGTTGAGTACGTGCCAGATGCATGGCTCGATCAATTGTCTGTTGGGGGGCGTCTTGGTGTGGTCATTGGTGATGAGCGTAATGGCCAGGCTCGCGTGTACAAGAAGTCTGCCAAAGCGGTGTCTTATTATACTGAATTCGAATGCGTTCCGCCTAAACTTCCTGAGATCGTTCAGGAGAAGGGCTTCGTATTCTAATTTAGTGAACACTGTTCACTTTTTGCGTTTTGTATGAGACATCTCTGTTTCAGAGGAGTCTCCGCTATGCGCTTTTCAAGCATTTTCCTAGGTGTCGCTGGTTTGGCGGTCGTCCAGTCTGCGCACGCGCAGACAGTTCAGGATACGATGCAGCAAGCAATTCAGTATCATCCTGCCATTGAAGCGGCAGAGATTGATATTGAGCTGGCATCAGAAGCGCTGATTTCTGCGAGAGCCGCGCGGTCTATTCAGATCTCGGCAGGGGTTACGTCACAGCTCCAGTCCCAATCGACAGATCGGGCGTTCGGAATTGATATTGGCGAAACCTGGGTCAATCAGGCGAGCGTGGAAGCGTCTGTGCCGTTGTTCACCTCCGGTGAGATACCTGCTGGAATTGCTCAGGCGGAGCATGCTTTGGACGCAGCGCGATATGCACTGGGCGCACGCCGACAGGATGTTCTGGCTTCTGCCATCGAGGCGCATCTTAATGTCGATTTTACGAGGCGCGCGGTTCGCATACGGGAGCGAAACCTCGAAAGGCTTCGTCGACAGTTTGAGGCTGCCGGTGATCGTTTCGAAGCGGGTGTCGTGACACGGACCGATGTATCCCTTGCTGAGGCGCGCCTGAGAGGGGCCGAGGCGGAATTATCGGCTGCGGGGGCGGCCCTATCCGCCGCATGGGCGCAGTATAGCCGTTTGACGGGACAGGGGGAGGGAACGCTTGCTGCGGTAACGCAGAGCGATCTTAATGAGCTTCCCTCTTCACTGACTGAAGCGTTGGAACTCTTGCACTTGCAGAACCCCACTCTGAGCCGGTTCAGTGCGCTTGAGCAGCTTGCAGGCGCAGCAGTTCAGGTTGCGGAGAGCCAGAGAGGTGTTCGTGTGGAAGCGTTTGGTAGCGCTGCACTACAAACTGGCACATGGGATAATGATTTCAATGACAGCAATGCGGTGCTGGGTGCGCGGGCTCGTATTCCGCTCTACACCGGAGGGCGCCTCGAATCTGCGGTTCGACAAGCAAATCTGAACCGGCAGCAAATCCGCTATCAGCGAGAGGATGCGCGTTTAAGCCTGACTGCTGCGCTTTCAGAGGTCTGGGCAGCTCATATAGCTGCGCAGTCCGGTGTAGTTGCGGCCACGCAAGAGATTGAGGCGAATCGCACGGCGCTTGAAGGTGCCGAGATTGAAGTAAGTGTCGGCCTGCGCACCACACTGGATTTGCTGGATCAGGAGCAACAGCTCCTCGAATCAGAATTGCGGCTCGCCGACGCTGAACGCAGCGTTTATGTGACAGCTAGCCGGATTCTCGCCCTATTGGGGAGTTTGTAGCGCGGAGTTAAGGCGTCTTAACGATCCGTTATCCAAAGCAGAAAATATTTGTGTGCTGACGCAGGGGTATTCTTTAATTATATTCCGTGTTCTTGTGAGTTTTTAACCCGATTGATTGGGACAAGGAAAATGGCAGCGGACGAAGCCCAAAACGAACCGACGATGGAAGAGATTCTCGCGTCGATCCGGAAAATCATCTCCGAGGATGATGAACCTGAGCAGGAATCTGCTGTCGAAGAGTCTGCTGGCGACGACGTTCTTGAACTGGACATGGAAGCGGAGATGGAACCTGAGCCAATGATGGCCGAGGAACCAGAGCCGGAACCGGAACCTGAGATCGAGTTTGAAGAACCGGTTATGGAAGAACCAGAACCGGATTTCGAAGACGTCGACATTGTTGCCGTAGAAGAACCTGAGCCAATGCCAGAACCTGCGCCGGCACCGCGCTTCACTGCGCCGCCAGCGGATGATGGTGACGCGCTGCTGGAAGACGAAGTCGCGGGCAAAGCCGCTGGTGCGCTCGGTCAGCTTATGGGCAGCATGGCAATCGGCAATGGCGCGACGCTCGAATCTATCGTGCGTGAGCTGCTCCGCCCTATGCTGAAAGAATGGCTGAACGAGAACCTTCCGGGGATCGTCGAAGCAAAAGTGGAAGAAGAAGTGAAGCGCATCAGCCGAATGGCGCGTTAAACTCGTCTCTGCATCTCGATTTATCAGAACGGGCGCGCTAGGAGACTGGCGCGCTTTTCTTTATGTGGACCAAATGATCGACCAACATTTCAACCCGACCGAGTCTGAACAACGAATCTATAAACGGTGGGAAGAGGCAAATGCCTTCGCGCCGGACATGGACAGTAGTGCTCAGCCATACTGTATCGTGATCCCTCCGCCGAACGTCACGGGCGTTCTGCACATGGGGCACGCGCTGAATCACACGCTGCAGGATGTGCTCATCCGGTTTGAGCGTATGCGCGGCAAAAAGGTTCTCTGGCAACCTGGTACAGACCATGCGGGCATCGCGACTCAGATGGTTGTTGAGCGCAAGCTGGCTGCTGAAGGCAATCAGGACCGCCGCTCAATGGGTCGTGATGCTTTCATCGAGAAAGTCTGGGAATGGAAAGAAGAATCCGGCGGTAAAATCCTCGAGCAGGATAAACGTCTCGGATCGTCTTGCGACTGGTCACGCGAGCGCTTCACCATGGACGAAGGCCTTTCAAAGGCGGTCCTGAAGACTTTCCTCGATCTCTACAATGACGGACTCATTTATCGAGATAAACGCCTCGTAAACTGGGACCCGCAGTTCCAGACGGCGATTTCTGACCTTGAGGTCGAGAACAAAGAAGTCGACGGCCATATGTGGCACTTCAAATACCCGTTGGCGGGTGGTGCGACATACACATATGTCGAGAAGGACGAAGAAGGAAGCGTCATTCTTGAAGAAGAACGCGACTATATTTCCATCGCGACGACACGTCCTGAAACCATGCTGGGCGACGGCGCGGTTGCTGTGCATCCGAGCGACGAGCGCTACGCATCGATTGTTGGCAAACTCTGCGAAATTCCGGTCGGACCAAAAGAGCATCGCCGTCTCGTGCCGATTATCACCGACGAGTATCCTGATCCTGAGTTCGGGTCTGGCGCGGTGAAGATTACCGGCGCGCATGATTTCAATGACTATGGCGTCGCAAAACGTAACGGTATTCCTCTGTATGCGCTGCTCGATGAAGTCGCTGCCATGCGCAAGGACGGCCTGTCCTACGCCGAGTCTGCAGCCAAGGCTCAGGAGCGATCGGATATCTGGATCAAGATGTTCGAGGAAGGCGATTCTCGTTTCCACTCTCCAGCGGGCAAAGACTCAGCAGGCGATGTTTCCGAGATCAATCTGGTTCCTGAGGAATATCGTGGGCTTGATCGTTATGATTGCCGTAAGCTGGTCGTTGAGACGATTACCGCTGAAGGTCTAGCTGTGATGATCGATGACGGCGAGGGCGGTCAAAAGCCTCTCGTTGAGAACAAGAAAATCATGCAGCCATTCGGCGACCGTTCCGGCGTCGTCATCGAGCCGATGCTGACCGACCAGTGGTATGTGGATGCTAAAACGCTCGCGCAACCAGCTATTGAAGCTGTTCGCAGCGGTAAGACTGACTTTGTTCCGGAGAACTGGTCGAAGACTTACTTCCAGTGGCTGGATAACATTGAGCCATGGTGTATTTCCCGCCAGCTTTGGTGGGGGCACCGGATTCCGGCTTGGTATACCGCTGACGGCGAGATTTTTGTCGCGGAGAATGAAGAGGCTGCATATGCAGCGGCCCGAGCCAAGCATGGCGCCGACGTTACGCTGACGCAGGACGAAGACGTTCTGGATACGTGGTTCTCCTCTGCGCTCTGGCCGATCTCGACCCTCGGCTGGCCCGATAAGACACCGGAATTATCGGAATTCTATCCCGGCGCCGTTCTGATCACCGGCTTTGACATCATCTTCTTCTGGGTTGCCCGCATGATGATGTTTGGCCTCAAATTCATGGACGAGGTCCCGTTCAAAGACGTCTATATCCACGCGCTCGTCCTTGATGAGACGGGTAAGAAGATGTCGAAGTCCGAGGGCAACGTGCTCGATCCGATCGATATCATCGATGGCTGCGACTTGCAGGTTCTTGTCGACAAACGTCTGCGCGATGCGCGCACGGACGATAAGGGTAAGCTTAACCAGATCGAACAGAAGACACGTCGACAGTTCCCTGAAGGTCTTCCGGCCTGCGGAACGGATGCCCTTCGGTTCACGCTAGCATCTCAGGCTGCACAAGGGCGCGATATTCGTCTCTCAATCGACCGTATCGTCGGGTATCGCAACTTTGGCACGAAGCTCTGGAACGCCGCGCGTTTCTGCCAGATGAACGAATGCACGCTCTGGAAGCCGGAGGAGTTCGATCCGAAAGCACTTACTCAGCCGATTAACCGCTGGATTGTCAGCGAGCTGTCTCAGGCAGTTCAGTTGGTCACGGCCAGCCTTGAAGGGTATCGCTTCAATGATGCGTCTATGGCGTGCTACCGGTTCATCTGGAACACGTTCTGCGACTGGTATGTCGAGCTGATCAAGCCGCTTCTGAATGGCGAAAACGAACAGGCGAAATCCGAGACGCGCCAGACGGCTGCATGGGTGCTGGATGAAACGCTGAAAATGCTGCACCCATTCATGCCGTTTGTAACCGAAGAACTCTGGGATCAGCTTGCTGAATTCGGGCCGGGGCGCCCTGGCTTCCTGATGCTACAAAACTGGCCTGCTCTGGACGCGTCGTTTGAGGATGAAGCGGCATCGGAAGAAGTCGACTGGGTCATCGGGTTTATCACTGAAATCCGGGCTCTGCGCGGCGACCTCAATGTTCCGGCTGGTGCAAAACTGAAGCTGGCTCTGGTTGATGCAGGGCAAGAAATTGTTCAGCGTGCGCGTTCATATGCGCCACTGATTGAACGTCTTGCGCGTCTTGAGAATATTGCGTTTGCGGCAGAAGTGCCTGAAGGCGCAGTTCAGTTCGTCCACAGCGGAACGCGCGCAGCGCTTGTTGTGAGCGATGCTCTGGATATTGAGGCTGAGAAGGCGCGTCTTACGAAAGAGCTTGCCAAAATCGACGGTGAGATCACCAAGATCGAGAAGAAGCTCGGGAATGATAATTTCATCTCAAAAGCCCCTGTTGAGGTGATTGACGAACAAAAGTCCCGTCTCGCAGAATATGTCGAGAAGAAAGACAAGCTTTCTGGCGCACTGAAAAGCTTTGAAGATATGGCCTGATCCGTCAGGTCATATCGTCATACATCTATTGGGGACGTAGACATGACGAAATCGGACGCACAGCAGGATGTGTTGAGAGCACGACTGGCAGAACTGCCTGAAGACTTCGCGTATTTTGCCGATGTGTATGAGAGCGATCTGCGACCGGTTCTGGAGGCGCGTGAGGCGGAGCGGAAATATGCTCTGGATAGCGCGAAAAAGAACAGTGTCATCGGTATCGCGATTGCGGCAATCGCTGCTGTGATTGGCTTCGGCGTCATCAAGGTCGGAGCCGTCGGTATTATTGGCATCATTATCGGATTTATCGTGGCCGGTTGGGGCTATCCGAAGGTCAATGAAATTGCCAAGCAGACGAAAGAATTTTTGATCACGCCAATCGCAGAGCGTCTTGGTCTATCCTACAATTCGGGTGCGTCTCTCAAAGCTGAAGAGCTGCTTATTCAGTCGCTTGAACTGAAAGTCGTGCCAGGCTGGGACCGTAAAGAGGTCAGCGATGAGTTTGTTGGTGAACGGAATGGAGTTCCATTTGAATTCTTTGAGGCGCATCTCGAAGAAAAGAGAACGACCCGTACCTCCAACGGCAGGACGCAGACAACATGGGTTACCGTGTTCCGTGGTCAATGCTGGGTAATCGAGGCCCCAAAAACGTTTCACGGAACAACCCGTGTGTCTCGTGATTCAGGCTGGTTCAATGCGCTCGGCGCTATTGGGAATCAGTTCTCACGCGCGAAGCTGGAAGATCCCGTCTTCGAAAAAGCGTTTGAGGTCTACACCACCGATCAGGTGGAATCCCGATATCTGCTCACACCTGATGTGATGGAAACGTTCCTTGAGTTGGAGCGGCAGTTCAAAGGCGGCAAATTCCGTGCGACGTTCGACGGCAACCGCATTTATGCCGCGATAGAAGGAGGCGACCTCTTTGAGGGCGGCGGCATGTTCAGCCGAATCGACGATCCTGAGCGGGTTGGTGACCTTTTGACAGACATTGCGACTGTTTTTCACCTCGTTGATGTCCTCGGCAAGAAATAGTCACAAAATCGGTCGATTTTCTCTGTCTAACGGAAGCTGAAGCGCTTATTCAGCCTCTGGTCATTTTGGATGTGCCAGTTTGGCGTTCGAGAATGAAAGGTAGATTTATGCGTTCAGTTCTGAAAATCACAGCTATGTCTCTGGCGTCTATGGCTCTTGCTCAATCGGCGTTTGCCATGAGTGCGCGTGAGTGCCGTGTAGAGCAGCGAGAACTTGCTGAGACGGTTCAGGCGCTTCAGTCGGCTCAGGCAGAGCTTGTCGCACTCGGCGAACAGGCAGAAACTGCTGGTGATGAGTACGTCGCTGCGCAGGAGGTTTCCAGCCTGTCATCTGATCACGCAGCTGAAGCAACGCGCCTTGAAGCTGAATTCGACGCTCTGCGCGGTGAAGTAGCGGCGAAGAATGCCAGCCTTGCCGCTCAGGCTGCAGAATTCACTTCGGCAAGGACTACATTCCAATCAAACTGCGCGACCTATTTGTCGAACTAGTCGCGAAACGTTCCAACAACAGGCACGTGGTCTGATGGTTTTTCCAGACCGCGTGCTGTTTTGTAGATTTCAATTTTCTCAATACGGTCAGAGGCTTCTGGGCTGATCAGAAGGTGATCGATGCGGATGCCGTGATCCTTCTGCCAGGCGCCGCGCTGATAGTCCCAGAACGTGTAGGCGTGGCTTTTTCCTTCTAGCGTGTCGAAGGCTTCTGTATAGCCCAGCCATTGTATATTCTGAAATTCCGCTCGAGACTCAGGTTGTGCCAGGGCATCATCCTTCCAGACATTCGGATCCCAGCAATCTTCGTCAGAAGGAATGACGTTATAGTCGCCCGCCAGTACGACAGCTTCTTCATAGCTTAAAAGCTCTTTGGCGCGATTTCTCAGGTGTTCCATCCAGCGGAGTTTGTAATCGAATTTCTCGCCGGGGAAGGGGTTTCCGTTTGGCAGGTAGATGGACGCCACACGCATCGGGTTATCGCCGCCTGTCAGGACTTCAATATAGCGGGCCTGGTCGTCGTCTTCATTGCCTGGAAGACCGCGCTGCACGTCTTCAATTTGCGTGCGGGAAAGAATTGCGACGCCATTATAGCTCTTCTGGCCGTGCGCTTCGATCTGATAACCGAGCTCTTCCATTTCCATGTATGGAAAAGCATCGGTCTCACATTTGATCTCCTGCAGACAGACGACGTCACAGTCGATGTCTTTCAGAACCTGAATAACGGTTGGCAGGCGCGCTTTGATGGAATTGACGTTCCATGTCGCAATTTTCATTGGTCAGTCCCGGAATTCGGCGAACTCACTGAGTGCGGCTCGGGCTGAGCGCATCTGATTCGCTGGGTTATCCCAGTCAGGATAGCCAAGCGCCATGCCGCAATAAAGCATTTCAGTCTCGCCAAGGCCCAAATGTTCTTTGAGAGTAGGGCGCAGAATGCCCCAGCACTCCTGCATACATGTGCCGAGGTCCATTTCTGTCGCCAGCAGCGCGATAGATTGCATGAACATGCCCGTATGCGCCCACTGTCCGTGGCCCATACGTTCGTCAATTACGATCATCAAAGCGACTGGCGCCCCGAAGAATTGAAAATTGTTAGCGAACCAGCCGAGGCGAGCGGCTTTGTCTTCACGGGGGATGCCTAGAGCTCCGTATAGGTCTTCACCGACCTGAAAGCGTCGCGACCGGTGAGGCTCCCAAAGGTCTTCCGGATAAATGGGGCGGTCCGTTGGCTCGCCCATTGGGCTTTTAGACAGCTTTTCCTGCGCGACGCGAATAAGGTCGTTCTTTGACTGTCCAGTGAGCGCAATCACGCGCCATGGCTGTAAATTGCCGCCTGACGGCGCGCGTTGCGCAGTTGTGAGAAGTGTTTCCAGCGTCTCCCGCGAGACAGGCTTGTCGAGAAAGCCTCGGACTGAAAGGCGTTTGTCGAGTGCTTCAGCAACAGTCATTTATTCGCTCCCATAATTATTTGAGAGCTAGTGTTCCGCGTGGATTGCAGCTTGGCAACGGTGTCGCCACGTCACCTGTTTAAAGGGAGAAGCTTGTTCCGCAGCCGCAATTGGCTGTTGCGTTTGGATTGTGGATTTTAAAGCTTGCGCCGATCAGCTCGTCCACAAAATCGATTTCGGAACCCTCGAGAAATGGAAGGCTGACAGAATCGATTGCGACTTTCGCGCCATCGCGTTCGATCACGAGATCTTCAGTCTCGATTGTTCGGCCGAAATCGAATTTGTACGAGAAGCCAGAGCAGCCGCCACCTTCAACGGACACCCGAAGGAAATCGGCGTCGCCGCTTTCTGAAAGAATCGCGTTAATGCGCTTGGCAGCGCTGGAAGAGAGAGTGACGGGAGTGTCCATCATTTTGTCCTTTTGTCCGGCAATATACAGATAATCACGATTTCCGTAACGAAAAGGCAAACCATGACAGGATCTCTGATTTCACCGCGCGTAGATTATGCGAGTGACCCTGCCAGAAGTCGAGGCCGGTTTCAGATTGAGCCTGAATCTCGCACCAGAACGCCTTTTCAGCGTGATCGCGACCGGATCATTCATGCGAGTGCCTTTCGACGCCTTAAAATGAAGACGCAGGTCTTCGTCGCGCATGAGGGTGATCATTTCCGCACGCGTTTGACGCACTCTCTGGAGGTTGCTCAGATTGCCCGTTCTGCTGCGCGCACGCTGGGCCTGGACGAAGACCTGGCAGAAGCGCTCGCGCTTGCGCACGATCTGGGTCACCCGCCATTCGGGCATGCTGGTGAAGATCAACTCGATGAATGCATGGAAGCGTTTGGCGGTTTTGATCACAACGCCCAGACTCTGCGCGTCGTGACACGTCTGGAGCAGCGTTATCCGACCTTTGATGGTTTGAACCTGACGTTTGAAACGCTCGAAGGGTTGATCAAGCACAACGGCCCCGTTCTCAAAGACGGTAAACGAATGCAGGACCTTCCTCAGGCCTTTCTCGATTTTGAGCATCTGGAGCAACTTGATCTCGACACCTTTGCGGGCCCTGAAGCGCAGGTCGCAGCGCTGTCCGACGATATTGCTTACAACAATCATGATATCGACGACGGCCTGTCAGCAGGTTTGTTCACAATCGAGGACATCAAAGACGTTCCGCTCGTCGGGCGTATCTTTCATCAGGTTCAGAAAGACTATCCGCTCCTTGATCGCCAGCGCATCATTGCAGAAGCTGTGCGCCGTTTGATTGGTGTCTGGATTGATGATCTCACTGCCGAGACAAGCCGACGCGCCAAGCGGCTAAATCCAAAGTCAGTCGAAGATGTGCGCAATCTGAAAGAGCCGCTCGTTGCATTTTCAGAAAAACTGGATGCTGAACAAAAGGAGCTGCGTCGCTTCCTTATGGAGCGCATGTACCGGCATTATAAGGTGAACAGAAAGCGCAGTCAGGCGAAGCGGATTTTGAAGGAGCTTTTCGGGCTATTTCTTTCAGAGCCTGACACATTACCGCCACCTTGGAATGAGACAGCTCAGCAGATGACGAAGGATGCACGCGCCCGTGTGGTGTGTGATTACATCGCGGGCATGACAGATAATTACGCGATTGATGAGCACCGAAGACTCTTCAATCTGGATGCGATGATCTGAGTTATCGTTAGCGCACCGTTAACAAAACTTATAATATTCTTAATGCGAGTAGAAGGATTCGCGTTATGGCCGATGATTACGAAGCCGAAACTGGGCCTCGAGAGCGTTCGACATATTCCGCTTTTGGAGACGAGTATAAAGGGTTTGATGCCCGTGAGGATGATGGTGGTGGCAAGGGGCCGCTGATCGTTATTCTTGCGGCTGGCGTCGTTCTTGTTTTCGGTGCTGTGGTCTGGAATGCGTATCGTCAGGGCATTCGTACAAATCCGAATGATGCGCCGATCTTTGCCGCCGATGATGACCCTTACAAAACCCGCATGGAGGAGGAAGGCGATGATGGCGTGTCTGAAGCCAATATGCGCCTGTTTGATTCTATCGATAACAATGATCGTGCGTCTGACGCTGAAGTAACTGAAGTGTCAGGTTCGCCGCCGGATGGAGAGCCTCGCGAACTGCGTCCGGGTGCCGCGCGCACGGGATCAACGACCCAGCCTTCAACTTCGACTGCGACACCTCCGTCCAACACCGCTCCGGTGAGAGAAGAGCCTCGGGCTGCGTCTCCTGAGCCAACGCCAACTCCGACACCAACAGCTACGCCGACGCCAACCGTTGCGCCACCACGTCCATTGCCGCCGGTAACGAATGACGTGCCTGACAGCTCCAATTCAGTGTTCGATGCTAATGGCAATTATCTGGTTCAGGTTATGGCACTCCGGGATCGTTCTGACGCAGAGACCGCGTGGGCACAGCTGCGCGAAGCGCATTCCGATCTGTTTGCGGGCGCTGTCATGGACATTCAGCGCGCAGATCTTGGGTCGCGCGGTATTTTCTATCGACTTCGTGTTGCGGCTTTCGCGACGCGCGATGATGCTGACCAATTCTGCGATGCGCTTCAGACCCGCAACCAGTCCTGTATTGTGATTACGAGATAATCGATGAAAGCGTGTATCCTCAGCGTATCCGGCCCTGTCCTGACCAACGAAGAGAAGGCTCTTCTGAGCGATACTCAGCCATGGGCTATCATTTTGATGGGCCGCAGCTGTGTCAGCAAAACTCAGGTCAAGAAACTGGTCGATGATATCTGGGCTGCGCTCGGAAGGGCTTGCCTCATCTTTATCGATCAGGAAGGCGGACGCGTTGCACGTCTCAAGGCACCCGAATGGCCAGTTTTTCCGCCAGCTGCGCGCTATGGTGCGATCTATCAGCAAGACGCGCAAAAAGGGCTGGAAGCGACACGTATCGGCCATACGCTGATGGGGCTTGAGCTCTCCAGTCTTGGCATCCATGCGGACTGTTCCCCGTGCGTAGATCTTCCTGTGCCTGGCGCACATGATATTATTGGCGATCGCGCCTTCGGTCTTGATCCGGTGCAGGCTGGACAGCTTGGTGCTGCTGCGTTGCAAGGTCTCCGTGATGCTGGCGTTGCTGGCGTGATCAAGCACATTCCGGGGCATGGGCGGTCTAAAGCCGACAGCCATGAAGAGCTTCCGGTGGTTTCTGAAGGTGCGAATGAGCTGGCCAAAGACTTTGCGGCATTCGAAATGGTGAATGACGCGCCAATGGCGATGACAGCGCACATTCTATATCCGGCGTTTGATGCAAACGAGCCAGCGACCACTTCATCCACAATTATTTCAGACGTCATTCGCGGGCGGATTGGCTTTGATGGTCTGCTCATGAGCGATGATCTGGGCATGAAAGCCCTCGGCGGACCGCTGAGCGAACGCGCGCAACGCGCTGTAAATGCTGGATGTGATGTTGTTCTGCACTGCTCAGGGTTTGAAAAAGACCCGCAGGTGATTTTGGCAGAGATGACGGAAGTCGCACATGCGGCACCTGAACTTCAAAATAAAGCTCTCTCTCGCGCTAAGAGGGCAGAATCAGATAGCACAAAACAGAAAGATGTAGATGTGCTCGCGCTGAAAGAGCAATTCGACGCTCTGATGACGGAGACAGAAACGGTGAGCTGATGGCGGCAGACGGACTAGTGACGGGAAGCGGATCGCTGGATTCCTCGGACTTTGATTTCGATCAGGCAGACGCCTTTCTGGTCGATGTCGATGGTTTTGAAGGGCCGCTCCACCTGTTGCTTGGCCTCGCCCGTAAGCAGAAGGTGGATCTGCGTAAGGTCTCGGTTCTTGAGCTTGCCGAACAATATCTCGCTTTTGTGACCGACGCCCGTGAGAAGCGGATCGACCTTGCTGCCGATTATCTGCTCATGGCGTCCTGGCTCGCTTTCCTGAAGTCCCGGCTGCTTTTGCCAAAACCTGAAAAGCAAGCTGACGATGAAGTCAGCGCTGATGATCTGGCATCACGTCTCGCGTTCCGTCTGCAGCGGCTGGAAGCCATGCGCGACGCTGGCGAGGCGCTTATGAGTGGCGATCTCCTCAACAGGGATGTATTCCCGCGAGGTCTGCCCGAGCGGCCCGTCGTTGTTAAACGGGCGCAGTACAATACCCGCCTGATTGATCTCATGGCGGCGTTTGCAAAAATTCAGACCCGACAATCCCGAGAGAAACCGCATGAGGTAGTGAAGCAGTATGTTTTGCCGCTCGAAGAAGCGCGCAAGACCATAGTGCGGGTGTTGCCGACGATGGGGGACCGCTGGGCGAGCCTTAATGAAGTCGCGGACACGGGCGGGCGGTCTGAAGAAGACCACGCGCCGAGCAAGTCCCGCCTTGCCAGCCTTTTCGCCGCGTCGCTCGATCTCACAAAGGCTAAACGGATTGATTTGCGGCAGGATTCTTACAGTGAGCCTGTGATGGTCCGTTACACGGAAGATGCTGACGCGGAGGCAGAGAATGCCTAAGTCGGAAGCTGAACGCCTTGAGGATATCCGCTCTGCCGTAAAGCAGATGAGCTTCGCCTATAAAGGTCAGGAGCGCAAAGCTGTAGAAACTGAAGCTCGCTCCACGCCTTATCTGGAAACCGAGGCAGAGGCATTGCGTCGCGCAGAAGCTGTTCTGTTCGCTGCGGGTGAGCCTCTGACGGCCGATGAGGTTGCTGCGTCCATGCCTTCGGGTGTCGATGCGTCTGAAATCCTGATGACCCTTCAGGAGGCCTACACCAAACGCGGTGTGAACCTCGTTGAAGTCGGCGGGAAATGGCGCTTCCAGACTGCGCGTGATTTGAGTTTTCTTTTCACTGAATATCGCGACGAAGATCGCAAGCTTTCATCAGCGGCGCTTGAGACGCTCGCAATCATCGCTTATTGTCAGCCAGTAACCCGTGCCGAGATTGAAGATGTGCGCGGCGTAGCCGTCTCCAAAGGTACGCTCGATATCCTACTCGAATGTGGATGGGTGCGCCTTCGTGGTCGACGTCGCACACCAGGGCGTCCGGTAACGTATGGAACTACGGATGCATTCCTTGAGCATTTCGGGCTCGAGAACCTCGATACGCTGCCAGGCAAATCAGAGTTTCAGGCGGCGGGACTGCTGGATAGCGCGCTGCCGGTTGGCTTTGAAATGCCACGTCCGACCGATGAAGATAATCTGGATGATGGTGACGCGATTTCTGTCGATGATGAAGAAAACGCAGAATTCCACACCGATTTTCTTGCAGAGGATGACAATTAGGTCCATTGACGTGCATTGTCCTAACGGCACTTCCTGTCTATTTTAAGCAGGAGTAAGGGAGAATTACTATGGCCCCAAGTTGGATGCAGCTCTTGATTGTCGCTGCAGTAGCTCTGCTGCTGTTCGGCGGTCGCGGAAAAATTTCTGCAATCATGGGTGATATGGCGAAAGGCATCAAAAGCTTTCGTTCCGGCCTGAAAGATGACGACGACGAAGACGCGTCTCCGGATGCAATCAACGTAACTCCGGAAAAAGACAAAGCGTAAGCGCGCTTTGATCTGCAATGCTTCCACAGTTCGGTCTATCTGAATTTCTGCTTATCGGCATTATCGCCTTGATTGTTGTCGGTCCAAAAGACCTGCCGCTTATGATGCGGCGTATTGGTCAATGGGTCGGGCAAGCGAAGCGTATGGCGAACGAGTTCCGCGGCGCCTTTGACGATATCGCGCGTCAGGCGGAGCTTGACGAGTTGCGACAGGAAATCGAAGCGCTGAAGAAAAATAATCAGCTGGAGCAGGCGGTGACCGACCTGCAGGACGCTGAGCGGGATATCAATTCTTCCGTCATGAGCAGTGAGACCTCTGGTGAACGACAAGCCTGATAAGAGCGCCGCTCAAGCTGACGACGACGTCGAAAATTCCAGCGCACCGCTTCTTGAACATCTGAAAGAACTTCGCACGCGCCTTATCTGGGCGATGGTGGCGCTGGCAGGTGCTGGAATACTCTGCTTTGTCTTTGCAGAGCCGATCTATAATTTTCTATTGTCTCCGCTGGTGCGTGAAGCCCAGTTCGAACGCGGCGATGCCGACTTCCGTCTGATCTATACCGGTCCGTTGGAGGTGTTTTTCGCGCAACTGAAATTGTCACTGTTCTCTGGTTTGTTCCTAGCGTTCCCGTTCATTGCCTGGCAGCTCTATGCCTTCGTTGCTCCGGGCTTGTACAAGAATGAACGTGGGGCGTTTCTCCCGTTCCTCGTGGCGGCGCCGTTACTGTTCACGATTGGCGCACTGTTTGTTTATTTCATCATGCTGCCGCTCGTCTCGCGTTTTGCCCTGAGCTTTCAACAGATGGGAGGCGAGGGCATTGCGGCTATCGAATCCCAAATTCGGGTTTCAGAATATCTGTCTCTCGTAATGGCGCTGATGCTCGCGTTTGGCCTGTCATTCCAGCTTCCTGTTATTGTGAGTCTGCTGGGCAAAGCCGATCTCGTGTCATCAGATACGCTTAAAAGCGGACGCAAATATGCGGTTGTCGGCATCCTTGCCTTTGCAGCCTTTTTTACACCGCCTGATATCATCTCTCAGGTGATGCTGGCTGTGCCAGTGGCCATTCTTTATGAGATCTCGATCTGGTGCGTGGTCCTGATTGAACGTGCGCGTGATCGTGAAGAGGAAGAACGCAACGCAGCCCAGTAGACCTGAGCTGCGCATGGCGTTAAGCAACCTCCCAATTCAACAGGGCAGATTCCATGCACGATATCCGTTTTATTCGCGATAACCCGACGGCTTTTGATGATGCGATGGCGCGCCGCTATTTTGCAGCGCCTGACGACGCGTCCAGCTGGTCGGAAAAAATCCTGAAGCTCGATGCTGATGTGCGCGCTGCAGTCGCGCAAAAACAGGAAGCCGAGCAAATCCGTAACCAGTCTTCAAAGCTGATCGGTAAAGCTAAAGCGACTGGCGATGAGGCCGAAGCTCAACGCCTTATGGCTGCGGTTGCTGATGCCAAGGCTACGATTGAAAAAGCGGGTGCCGCGGAAGAAGACGCGCAGAATGTCCGCGATGGCATTCTCATGTCTCTACCGAACCTGCCGTATGAAGATGTTCCGCTTGGTGAGGGCGAAGAGCAGAACGAAGAAGTGCGTCGCTGGGGCGAACCGACCAAACTATCATTTGAACCAAAGTCTCATGACGTCGTTGGCGAAAATCTGAAAGCTGGCGCGACTGGCGCGCAGATGGATTTCGAAGCGGCTGTCGCCATGTCCGGTTCGCGTTTTGTAGCGCTGAAAGGACCGATGGCGAAGCTGGAGCGCGCGCTTGCGGCATTCATGCTCGACCTTCAAACAGAGACGAAAGGCTATACTGAGGTTAGCCCGCCATTGCTGGTGCAGGACCGCGCACTTGTGGGCACAGGACAGTTGCCAAAGTTTGGCGAAGACCTCTTCTTGACCACTGCGGGTCACTATCTGATCCCGACAGCTGAGGTCTCGCTGACAAACCTCGTACGCGAAACGATTATGGCGGAAGATCAACTGCCGCTTCGTATGACCGCACACACGCCGTGTTTCCGCTCTGAAGCGGGCAGTGCCGGCCGTGATACAAAAGGCATGATCCGTCTTCACCAGTTCAATAAGGTTGAGTTGGTGTCTGTTACGATGCCTGAAGACAGCGATGCTGAGCTCGAGCGTATGACAGGCTGCGCTGAAGCGGTTCTGCAAAAACTTGAGCTTCCGTATCGCGTGATGAAGCTGTCGACCGGCGATATGGGATTTGGCGCGCGTCGTACTTATGACCTTGAAGTCTGGCTCCCGAGCCAGGACACGTACCGGGAAATCTCGTCCTGCTCTACGTGCGGTGACTTCCAGGCGCGCCGTATGGATGCGAAGTTCAAACGGAAAGACGCTAAGAAGCCGGAGTTTGTTCATACGCTCAACGGGTCTGGTCTCGCGGTCGGTCGCACACTGGTGGCAGTGATTGAAAACTATCAGAACGAAGATGGCAGCATCACCGTACCTGAGGTTCTGCGCCCATATCTTCGTGGTCTCGAGAAGATTGAGTCCGTTTCGTAATGCGTATTCTTCTAACGAACGATGACGGCATTCACGCTGAAGGCCTGAAAGTGCTTGAGGATGTCGCCCGAACCGTTTCGGACGATATCTGGATCATTGCGCCAGAGGTGGAACAATCCGGCAAGTCGCGCGCAATGACGCTTACCGATCCGATTCGCGTTCGAAATCTTGACGACAAGACGTTCGCGGTTCGTGGCACGCCTACCGACTGTGTTTTGCTAGGCTTGCTCGAGCTGATGGGCGATCAGAAGCCTGATCTGATCCTTTCAGGCGTCAACCGCGGGCAAAACATCGCTGAGGATACGAGCTATTCCGGTACAATTGCTGCTGCCATGTGTGGTATGCAGCATGGCGTGAGATCTATCGCCTTTAGTCAGTCGCGTGGCTTCCAGGCTCCGGGCTCTCTGCCATGGGAAACCGCTCGTCATTGGGGCAGTAAAGTTCTCAAGCGGCTTGTGGATATGACATGGGCTGACAATGTCGTGGTGAATGTGAATTTCCCTGACCGTGCACCAGATGCTGTTACGGGCGTTGAGGTTACCCGTCAGGGGTTCCGTGACGAAAATATCGTCCATGCCGAGCAGCGGCTCGACTTGCGCGGCGATAGCTATTTCTGGATCGGCTATCGGGGCAAGCTGTCGGATCCCGCTGATGGAACCGATCTCAAGACGATTTATGAGGGCAGGGTGTCCATCACGCCTTTGCATGTAGACCTTACCCATGAAAACACTCTACAGTCTTTCAGGGCGGAACTGGGTGATATCGGGAAGTAGTGACGAGAGTGTCTGAGGCTGAGCACGATCCATTTCGCAAAATGCGACTGATACTCGAGCTTCGTCGTTCGGGTATCACCGATAACGATTTGCTCAATGCCATCGAAACGCTTCCTCGCGAACAATTCGTCGATCCCGAGTTCGAAGAATACGCCTATGACGATGTCGCACTACCGATTGCCTGTGGTCAGACCATTTCACGTCCTTCCGACGTGGCGACGATTATTTACTCGCTTGAGCTCGGAAAAGACCGGTCCTGCACGATTCTGGAGATCGGCACGGGCAGTGGCTATCTGACAGCTTTGATTTCCCGACTGGCGCGCCGAATCAATACGGTTGATCGTTACAGGACGCTGGTTGAAGCTGCGAAGCAGCGGTTTGACAAACTCGGGCTTACGAACATCATCTCGCAATGTAGCGATGGTGCGCTTGGCTGGCCGGCATCTGCGCCGTTTGATCGTATCGTCGCGACGTGCGCGCTGGAGGAAGTTCCGCAAGTCTGGCTCGACCAGCTAAAGGCGGGCGGCATGCTGATCATGCCAGTGGGCACAAACGAAGATCAGCGTCTCATGCGATATCGCAAGGACAAATCGGGCAAGATTTCTTCTGACGCGGTTGGTCTTTCGAACTTTCTTCACCTCGTGGAGGGCGCCGCCAAGGAATTATAGAGGTGGCGATTACCTCTTGTTTGCAAAATGCGGGGCGCCCAAGTATAGCCTCGCGTCTGATGTAACTCTTAATGGACCGTCTAATGACCGATTCACTTATTCTATTCGCGCAAGCAGCTGATGGCGCTGGCAACATCCTAACGGGCCTCGTGCTTCCGTTTGGTGCCATGGCCGCAATCATGTACTTCCTGCTGATCCGTCCGCAGCAGCAACAACGCAAGAAACATCAGGAAATGCTCAGCAACCTGAAAAAGAACGACCGCGTTGTGACGTCTGGCGGCCTCGTCGGTAAAATTGTCAAAATCAACGACAGCGAAGTCGTTCTGAACCTCGGTTCGACTGAAGTGACTGTTCTGCGTCAGATGGTTATCGACGTACGCGATAAGAGCGCTGCAGACACACCTGCAAACGACTAAGATACAGGTTTTCCAATGTTACAATTCCCACCCTGGAAGGTCGCACTGATCCTCTTTGTGTCGGTTTTCGGAGCACTGTTTGCTTTGCCAAACGTTCTCAATGAAGACCAGCGCGAGAGCATTCCGAGTTTCCTGCCTTCTTCGCCAGCTAACCTTGGTCTGGACCTTCGGGGCGGGGTATCGCTGCTCTTGTCTGTTGATGCCGAGCAATCGGTCACAAAGCAGCTGAACGATCTGCTGCGTGAGGCGCGCGCGAAACTTCAGACAACGCGCGGCGATAACCGTATTTCCTATACGGCTCTTCGCGTGGAAGATGACGCTGTGCGTTTCCGTCTGCGTGACAACTCAATGTCCGATCGCGCAATCGCGCTTATGCGTGAAATGAACCAGCCTATCGGGGGGCCGCTTGGTGCACCGAGCATCGAGGTCTCTCAGGTCGGTAATGGCGAGATCGAAATCAGCTTCACGCCGCAGCGTGTGGAAGAGATTATGGCGGAAGCGACCCGCCAGACTGTTTCAAAGCTCGGTCCACGTCTTGACCCGGATGGTCTTGGTGAGATTCTGGTTCAGCCTTCAGGCGAGTCAGACATCATCGTTGAGGCGCCGGGTGAGAGTGATCCAGAACGCCTTATTCGTGTCATCGAACAGCCGGGTGTTCTGACCTTCAATCTTGTGGTCGAAGACCAGAACGCACTGAACGAAGCGCTGCGCACAGGTCAGCCGCGTGTAGGCAATATCATCAGACAATCCGTCACCGGAGAAACTCTGCTTCTCGAAGCGGATCCGATTATTGAAGGCGACATGGTTCGCAGTTCCAGTCAGGGCTTCCACCCTGAGAACAATCAGCCAATCGTGAACTTCACGTTTAACACGACCGGCGCGCGTCTGTTTGGTGAGGCGACATCCCAGAACCGTGGTCGACGTTTCGCAATTCTGCTGGATGATGCTGTACAGTCTGCCCCGCGGATTAACAGCGCTATCATTCAAGGGTCCGGTTTCATCGAAGGTTCTTTCACCGTCGAATCCGCACGTGAACTGGCAACGGTCATTCAGGCGGGTGCTCTTCCTGCGCAGGTAAATGTTGAGAGTGTACGTGTGGTTGGCCCAACGCTTGGTCAGGATTCGATTGAAGCTGGTGCGCTTGCCTCCATCATTGGCCTCATCCTCGTCGCGATCTTCATGCTCATTGCGTACGGTCTGTTCGGCATCTTTGCCGTTGGATCGCTGATCGTGAACATTCTGTTGATCTTTGGAGCACTTTCTGGTCTCGGCGCGACGCTGACCCTTCCGGGCATTGCCGGCATCATTCTGACAATTGGTATGGCGGTCGATGCGAACGTTCTGGTGTTCGAACGTATTCGTGAGGAATCCCGAAACGGACGAAAGCCGATCTCTGCAATTGAATCAGGGTACCAGCAGGCTCTGTCTACGATTCTTGATGCGAATATCACAACGCTTCTCGCTGCCTCGGTCCTCTACACGCTGGGCTCTGGCCCTGTGAAAGGCTTCGCGGTGACGCTTGCGATCGGTATTTTCACGTCCGTCTTTACGGCTTTCGTTCTGACACGCTGGTTCTCTGTGATCTGGCTTCGTGCGACACGCCCAACCAAGCTGCCAATGTAGGAGACCTGACATGCTTATGAAACGTCTTCCGATTGAGGGTAAAGTCGACTTTATGTCGGTCCGAATGTTCGCATTCGCTTTGTCTGCCGTGGCTCTGGCTGCATCGGTTATTCTCATCCCTATGAAAGGCCTGAACTTCGGTATCGACTTCGCAGGCGGCATGCTTGTGGAAATCACAAAACCCGAAGGTGCGGAGATCGAAGATATCCGAGCGCTGGCAAACGAGCTTGAGCTCAAGGCGCCGAATATCACTGAGGCGAGCGGCACCGGTGCCAACGCTGAGGAAACATTTGTTATCCGAGCTGCACTTCCTGATGAAGATGAAGTGGCTGCAGACGCAGATACCAATGCAGATGAAACTGCTGCGACTGATCAGGAAATCGACGAGGCTCAGCGTTTTATCGACGCTCTTGAGGCCGCTTATCCCCACAGTGACGCTGAAGAACGTGACTGGGAAATCCTTCGTCGCGACAGCGTCGGCCCACGCGTATCCAATGAGCTGCTGCAAGCCGGTATCACGGCTCTCGCTGTCTCTCTCATCTTTATGCTGGCCTATATCTGGTTCCGCTTCCAGATCGCGTTCTCAGTAGGCGCGGTTATGGCCCTGCTGCACGACGTCATTCTGACTGTAGGAGTGTTCTCGCTTCTCCAGATCGATTTCGACCTGACGACGATTGCCGCGCTTCTGACGATTATTGGTTACTCTATGAACGACACGGTTGTTGTGTATGACCGCGTTCGCGAAGAGCTGCGGAAATACAAGAAGATGCCGCTCAAGGATGTGATCAATCTGTCTCTGAACAAGACCTTGTCCAGAACCTTGCTGACGTCCGGTACGACGCTTCTGGCGTTGATCTCGATCTACGTACTTGGCGGAGAGGTTCTTCGTGGCTTCTCGTTTGCTCTGATCTGGGGTGTTGTTATCGGTACGTATTCTTCGATCTTTATCGCTTCAGCGCTTCTTCTGCACACCGGTCTTACCCGTGATCCGGAAAAGCTGCAGAGCGCGGACGAGATTTTCTCCAAGTCCTGATGGGCTGATGAGTTGATAAATAAAAACCCCGCCAGGCAACTGGCGGGGTTTTGTTTTAAAGCTGCTTGTCAGACTTACGCGTCAGCGAGGTTCTGGTTTGCAAAATCCCAGTTCACGAGTTCGCTGAGGAATGTCTCAATGTAAGCAGGACGCGCATTCTGGAAGTCCAGATAGTAAGCGTGTTCCCAAACGTCCATTGTGAGAAGCGGCGTAACACCGTCTTCTGTCAGCGGAGTTTCTGCGTTTGGCGTTTTGCGTACTTCGAGCTTGCCGTTTGCAAGCACCAGCCATGCCCAGCCTGAACCGAACTGTGTTGCGCCTGCTGTCGCGAAAGACTCTTTGAATGCGTCGTAAGAGCCAAAGTCACGATCAATGAGTTCAGCGATCTTACCAGTAGGAGCGCCGCCACCAGCTGGCTTCATGGAGTGCCAGTAGAATGTGTGATTCCAGACCTGAGCCGCGTTGTTGAAGACGCCAGCTTTAGAGGCGTCACTTGCCGCGTCCTGAATCACTTCTTCCAGAGAAGCGTCAGCAAGCGGACCACCTTCAACGAGCTTGTTGAGGTTCGTGACGTAAGCCTGATGGTGCTTCCCGTAGTGGAAGTTCAGAGTTTCCTCTGAAATATGTGGCGCGAGTGCACCACGGTCGTATGGAAGGCTTGGAAGGTCGAAAGCCATGTTTAACTCCTCTTCTATTAACCGAGTTGGTGTGTCAGAAATGACTCCAATGGGATATTGTGATCGTCATGCCTGAGACCAAGCGTAAAAGTCCAGATTTCTTCAAAAGTTTGAATTCTTTTGCCCGACATAGTCACCAAACGATCTGGTTGGCGACCGGGTTCCTTGAATCTGGGCAACGTCAGCGTTCTTTGATGATTCTTTGTCTGGATGGAGAGTTTCATCGCATCGCGACGACGATCAGTGAGGCGATGGTTGCGCAGATCAGGTTGCAGTGGTGGCGCGACGAAATTGAAAACATTCCGGCCGGAAAAGAAACGCAGCAAACTGATCCAGCTCTGTCGCTTGAAGGTCTGCTCCTGGATCACAGAGAGGACCCCCAGCGCATTCTGGATCTCATCAATGCGTATGACGACGTCATTGCGGGTGACGAGCCCGACTATGGCGGGGCGCTCTTTCGGCTTTTGATGAATGACACTGAAACCGAAGAGAGCGGGTGCGCAAACCTTTTGGGTCGCTATTTCCAGACGGCCAATGCGGGAGCGCCAGACCGCGAAAGTCTGAACGGGCTTAAACAGTGCTTGCAGGAAAAAAATGACGCCCGCTGGCCGTGGATGTGCTTGCTGGAATTTGCAGCAGATTGGGAGCGCAAAGCTGAAGCTCATGCTCTGATTCGGCGTTGGCGTTATTGGAAGGCGTTCCTCGCGGGTGAGAAACGCCTTCTTAGAAAATTGGAACGTCTATGACGTCGCCATAAACTGTTCGGCCCAGTTATCGATATCCACGAGCGCACGCTTTGCCATTTCGCGCTTTTTCGCGCGGCCTTTTTCTTTGCCGCGCAGGCGCTTCCCGTTCTCATCCTTATTCGGAACGGTTTCCGGAGCAGGGAACAGGCCGAAATTGACATTCATAGGCTGGAACGTTCCGCCTGCTACGAGGTGACCACCCGTAATATGACCTAGCAGAGCACCCAACGCCGTTGTTTCAGGTGGCGGTGTCATGTCCATGCCAAGGCGTTCGTATGCAGCAAAGCGTCCCGCAAGAAGCCCCATAGCAGCGCTCTCAACATAGCCTTCCACACCGGTAACCTGACCCGCAAAGCGGAGGCGAGGCATTTTCTTCAGGCGTAGCTGATTGTCGATCAACTTGGGTGAATTGATGAAGGTATTGCGGTGGATACCGCCCAGACGAGAGAAAACAGCATTCTCGAGGCCCGGGATCATTCTGAAGATGTCGGTTTGTGCGCCGTATTTCAGCTTAGTCTGGAAGCCCACCATGTTCCACAGAGTTCCAAGAGCATTATCCTGCCGGAGCTGGACAACGGCGTGGGCTTTAACGTCTGGCTTGTGGGCATTGGTGAGACCGATTGGTTTCATTGGTCCATAACGAAGCGTCTCGCGACCACGTTCGGCCATCACCTCGATAGGAAGACATCCTTCGAAATATGGGGTGTCTTTCTCCCAGTCTTTGAATTCGGTCTTTTCGCCATCGAGGAGGGCGTCGATGAAGGCGTTGTACTCGTCTTCATCCATTGGGCAGTTGATGTAGGCTGCGGTGTCGCCGTGAGGACCCGGTTTGTCATAGCGGGACTGTCGCCATGCGATTTCCATATTCACGGAATCGACCTGCACAATTGGCGCAATCGCGTCGAAGAATGCTAGGTCTTCCTCGCCCGTTACGCCGCCAATCGCGTTCGCCAGCGCTTCGGAGGTGAGCGGACCAGTTGCAATGATGACCGACGACCAGTCTTCTGGAGGAATGCCGCCAATTTCTTCGCGGACAATTGTGATGTTCGGATGCGCTTCCAGTTTAGCTGTAACTGCGGCGGAGAACCCATCGCGATCTACAGCGAGAGCAGAACCCGCGGGCACCTGATGGTCAGCTGCTGTCGAAATGATGATGCCGTTCAGACGACGCATTTCCTCATGCAGAACGCCTACGGCATTCGTCTCGTGGTCGTCTGAGCGAAAAGAGTTGGAACATACAAGTTCTGCAAGATGGTCGGTCTTGTGCGCGTGAGTGCCTTTGACGCCCCGCATCTCGTGCAGAATTACAGGAACGCCGAGATTGGCAGCTTGCCATGCGGCTTCAGAGCCGGCCATGCCGCCACCGATGATATGAATAGGTTCTTTGGTCATGTCGCTAAATTGTGGAAGAGGTTGATCAGGTCAACCATGGAATTGCGGGAAACGATATCGTTCGTAACAAATGTCATGGGACGATTGAGCCAAGTATGGGGCGATTTCAATTGAATTCTATCCGCTTCTGTCCCAATTGAATGGTGCTTTCAAAACGCAGGAGACCGAAGTGGCGGAAAACAGCCAATTGCCGATTGTTGGAGCAGCGACATACAGCTGGAGATTTGCAATGGGCGCATTTCTGACGACGCTTCCTGCCTATATGGTGCGCGCAATTGTAACCGGTGCCGTATCGGCTGCGGCAGTGTCGGGAATGGCTGGAGGTGTTTTACCTCTCGATTTTCTTGGACAGGTTCTGGCGCTTCTGGTGACGGTTAGTTGCCTCGCCATGACTATCCGTCTTGCCATGACGGGTGAAATGAAGGGCCTGACCGGCCTGAAGTTCGACATGGAAGAAACGCGATTGCTTTTCGCGAACCTGATTTTTATCGCGGTTGCATTTTTTCTCGCATTTGTTGCCATTATTCTCGCAAGCATTGTCATGGGTATATTGATCGCCATGCTTGTACCCGATCTCGAAGCAATCGCTCAGAACCAGCGCGCGGCCGAAGCGTTTCTGGCGGACTTTTTCGTCACTCCCGCAGGCATTGTGATTATGATTCTGATGTTCCTGATGGTCGGGTTTCCTCTGCTTTATATCTCAGCGAGGCTGGTGAATTTCCCCGCCGCAACAATTGCGCGTCAGAAGATGATGATCTTTGAGACATGGGATTGGACGAAAGATCAGGTGTGGCGTGTGATCGGTGCAATTGTGCTTGCAATGGCGCCCGTCGTGCTGATTTCGTTTTTGGGCGTGTGGGTCGCTGGCGCTTTGACCGGTTTACCGGTGCTTGGCGATGCGGGTACTTTGGCAACTATTTCACCATTTGCGGCATTTGCATTCGGCGTGATCACCGGCCTGTTTAGTATCCCATCACAGCTCGTAGGTGCCGCACTCGCTGTGTTTATGTATCGCGGATTTGAGCCGGACCGCAGAACAGAACAGTTCTGAGCGGTCCGACTAGACTTTTTACTCCGCCTTCTGAGCTTCGCGGATACGCGCCTTTGCACGCGCGGCCCTGCGTTCTTCCTGCCGCTCGAAGGTCTCTTTCAGGAAGCGCCCCGTCCAGCTTCGCTCGACTTTGATGACATCTTCCGGCGTGCCCGCAGCAACGAGCTCACCGCCGCCATCGCCGCCTTCAGGGCCAAGGTCGAGTATCCAGTCAGCTGTCTTGATGACATCCAGATTGTGCTCGATCACGACAACAGTGTTTCCATTGTCGACAAGCTCATGAAGGACCTCCAGTAGTTTGCGAACGTCTTCGAAGTGTAGACCGGTTGTCGGCTCATCAAGAATGTATAGCGTTCGGCCCGTTGCGCGCTTCGAAAGCTCTTTAGCAAGCTTCACCCGCTGGGCTTCACCACCTGAAAGCGTGTTCGCCTGTTGCCCGACCTTGATATAGGACAGGCCGACGCGGTTGAGGGTTTCCATCTTCGTCCGGATGCTCGGAACCGCAGCAAAAAATTCTTCTGCTTCCTCCACAGTCATATCCAGTACGTCCGCAATGGACTTGCCCTTATAGAGAACTTCGAGCGTTTCGCGGTTGTAGCGTTTGCCTTTGCAGACATCGCAGGTGACGTAGACGTCCGGCAGGAAGTGCATCTCGATCTTGATAACACCGTCGCCCTGACAGGCCTCGCATCGCCCGCCCTTCACATTGAAAGAGAAGCGACCAGGCTTGTACCCACGTTGCTTGGCTTCTGGCAGGCCAGCGAACCAGTCACGGATTGGGCCGAATGCGCCTGTGTAGGTGGCTGGGTTCGATCTCGGTGTACGCCCGATTGGCGATTGATCGATATCAATGACTTTGTCGAGGTGTTGCAGACCTTCCAGCCCATCATACGGAGCGGGAGCGGTTTGCGCCTTCATCAGCTTTCGCGAGAGCGCTTTTTGAAGTGTCTCGATGATCAGTGTGGATTTACCGCCGCCGGATACACCTGTCACGCATGTGAAAGTCGCAAGCGGAATCTCGACGGTTACATCCTTGAGGTTGTTGCCGCGCGCACCGGTGAGCTTGATGGATTTGGTTTTCTTGCCCCAGCGTCGGCGATCAGGAATGGCAATTTCGCGCGCACCGGAAAGATACGCGCCTGTCATGGAGTTAGGATCGGCGATGATCTCCTGCGGCGTGCCCTGGGAGACAATCTCGCCGCCATGCACACCTGCAGCTGGTCCCATATCGATGACATGGTCAGCCGTCAGAATAGCGTCCTCATCGTGTTCGACCACGATGACGGAGTTACCGAGGTCGCGCAGATGCTTCAGCGTCTCCAGAAGGCGTTCGTTATCTCGCTGATGGAGACCGATACTTGGCTCGTCGAGGACGTATAGCACGCCGGTCAGGCCAGAGCCGATCTGGCTGGCCAGCCGGATACGCTGGCTCTCGCCGCCTGAAAGCGTGCCGGACGACCGCGACATGTTGAGATAGTCGAGCCCGACATCGTTCAGAAACTTCAGGCGATCTTTGATCTCTTTGAGAATACGCGAGGCGATCTCGAGTTTTTGCGATGTGAGATGACCTTCAACGTCGCGGAACCACTGGTCTGCGTCCTTGATAGAGAGGGACGCAGTTTCCGAGATGTCTTTCGTGCCAATTTTTACGGCGAGTGCCTCGGTCTTCAGGCGCTTGCCGTTGCAAGCCGGGCAGGGCTGTGCGGACTGGAATTTGGCGATCTCTTCGCGCACCCAGGCGCTATCAGTCTCGCGCCAGCGGCGTTCCATATTCGGAATAACGCCCTCGAAAGGCTTTTTGACCTCATAGCGGCGCATGCCGTCATCATAGACGAATTTCACCTCGTCCCCGCCGGTGCCATGTAGAATGATCTGTTGAACGTCGTCAGACAGGTCAGACCATTTGTCCTGCATTTTGAATTTATAAGCCTTGGCGAGTGCTTGCAGAGTTTGGGTCTGATAAGGGGATGTTGTCTTCGCCCATGGCGCAATCGCGCCATCCTGCAGTGACTTATCACGCTCCGGAACGATGAGGTCCGGGTCTATCTTGAGCTGCTCGCCAAGACCGTCGCATGTCGGACAGGCACCGAACGGGTTGTTGAACGAAAAGAGGCGCGGTTCGATTTCAGGGATTGAGAATCCGGAAACCGGGCACGCAAAATTTGCGGAGAATGTGATCCGTTCCGGGGCCTTGCCGTCTTCGGCATCTGCATATTCCGCGATGGCAATTCCGTTAGCGAGGTCCAGAGCAGCCTCAAAGCTCTCAGCGAGCCGTTGCTCCATGCCTTCGCGAACTACGATCCGGTCAACAACGACGTCGATGTCGTGCTTGAACTTCTTGTCGAGTGTTGGCGGCTCCTCCAGTGAATAAAACGCGCCATCAACCTTCACCCGCTGATAGCCCTTCTTCAGTAGCTCGGCCATTTCCTTGCGGTATTCGCCTTTACGGCCGCGCACGATAGGCGCCAGCAAGTAGAGTCGTGTGCCTTCCTCGAGCGACAGAGTGCGGTCTACCATCTGACTCACTGTCTGGCTTTCGATCGGGAGACCTGTTGCTGGTGAATATGGCGTGCCGACGCGCGCCCATAACAGGCGCATATAGTCGTAAATTTCTGTGACGGTGCCGACGGTTGAGCGCGGGTTACGGCTCGTTGTTTTTTGCTCGATGGAGATTGCCGGTGAGAGACCTTCAATGCTCTCAACGTCAGGCTTTTGCATCAGTTCAAGAAACTGGCGCGCGTATGCAGAAAGGGATTCCACATAACGTCGCTGGCCTTCGGCATAGATCGTATCAAAAGCCAGCGACGACTTACCGGAACCGGACAGGCCGGTCATCACAACCAGCTCTCCGCGCGGAATGTCCACGTCGATATTTTTCAGATTGTGTTCTTTGGCGCCGCGAACACGGATTTCTGAGAGTTCACTCATCGGGTCATTCTGCCTGTTTAGCTTCGGTCTGCTGGACGTATATGCGTCGAATCGCGGTTGACATCCAGAACATATAAAGAACAAATAGCGAGAATTTTATGGAAACTGTCAGGAAGTTTCCGTTGCCCCTCGCGAAGTGTGTGGGTTTTCCGTAAGTAACTACGGAATCGCAGATTTGGTTTCTAGAAGGAATATGGCAATGGCCGGCTCGGTAAATAAGGTGATTTTGGTTGGAAACCTCGGACGTGACCCTGAAATCAGATCAATGAACAATGGCGGATCAATCGCAAACCTCAGCATTGCGACATCCGAAACCTGGCGTGACCGCAACTCCGGCGAACGCCGCGAGAAGACGGAATGGCACCGTGTTGTCATCTTCAACGAGGGTCTGGTGAAGATTGCCGAGCAGTACCTTCGCAAGGGATCTAAGGTCTACGTTGAAGGTCAGCTGGAAACTCGTAAGTGGAGCGACAATAACGGTGTCGAGAAATATTCTACAGAAGTTGTGCTCCGTAACTATGGCGGCACGCTGACAATGCTTGATGGTCGTGACGGCCCATCCGGCGGCGGAATGGGTGGCGGCGGTGGTCGCATGGATGATTCCGGGTTCGATGGCTCTCCGCGCTCTATGGAAGGTCCGAAACAGGACTTTTCACAGGATATAGATGACGAGATCCCGTTCTAGGGTCAAAGCTCACACAAAACACTATCTGAACGGGGCCAGCGCTTGGCCCCGTTTGCGCATAATGCTAGCGTCTGACGCAAATATGAGTCGCATAAAGCGCGCTTGAACCCAGACCAGTAAGAGACCGTATCTTGTCTTCAGAAAATGACACCCCAGAAGAAATGCCGGAAGACGGCGTTGATCCGGTAACAATCGAGAACGAGCTCAAACGCTCTTATCTCGACTACGCCATGAGCGTGATTGTATCGCGTGCGTTGCCAGACGTGCGTGATGGTCTGAAACCTGTTCACCGGCGCATCATCTATGCGATGCGCGTTGGCGGGAACACGCCTGACAAACCATACCGGAAATCTGCGAACGTAGTCGGTGCTGTGATGGGTAATTATCACCCGCACGGTGACGCGGCGATTTACGATGCGCTCGTCCGTATGGCTCAGCCGTTTTCTATGGGTCTGCCATTGGTGGACGGTCAGGGTAACTTCGGGTCGATCGATAACGATCCGCCTGCCGCGATGCGTTACACTGAATGTCGTATGGCTAAGCCGGCCAACTATCTTGTAACAGACATTGATAAAGACACGGTCGATTTCCAACCAAACTATGATGGCAAAGACCGTGAACCGATTGTTCTGCCAGCTCAGTTCCCGAACCTTCTGGTGAATGGTGCTGGCGGTATCGCCGTTGGTATGGCGACCAATATTCCACCACACAATCTGGGTGAAGTGATCGATGCCACTCTGGCGATGATTGATAACCCACAGATTGATGACGAAGAGCTGCTGGAGATCGTGCCTGGCCCCGACTTCCCAACCGGCGGCTTGATCATGGGGCGCAGCGGTGCGCGCAATGGTCTTCTGAAAGGGCGCGGCTCGGTCATCATGCGTGCGCGTACATCTTTCGAAACCATGAGAAATGGTCGCGAAGCGATTATTGTCACAGAGATTCCATATCAGGTGAACAAGGCGAGCCTTGTTGAAAAAATTGCTGAGCTGGTTCGTGAGAAGCGCGTCGAAGGGATTTCGGAACTTCGTGACGAGAGTGACCGAAACGGCATTCGTGTAGTCATCGAGACGAAAAAGGACGCGTCCGCGGAAGTCGTTCTGAACCAGCTATTCCGTTATTCGCAGCTCCAGACGAGCTTCGGTGTGAACATGCTAGCGCTAAACGCTGGCACGCCTGAGCAAATGTCGCTCAAGGACATTCTGAAGGCTTTCATCAAATTCCGCGAAGATGTTGTTGCTCGCCGCACTAAGTTCGAACTCAACAAGGCGCGTGACCGTGCGCACGTCCTCGTCGGTCTGGCGATGGCGGTTGCGAATATCGACGAAGTGATCCGCATTATTCGTAGCTCTCCGGATCCTGCGACAGCCCGCGAATCTCTTCTGTCGCGTGACTGGCCGGCTTCCGAGATGGCGCCGTTGATCAAACTGATCGCGGACCGCCGCACAGTGATGTCTGATCAGGATACCGTCCGTTTGTCGGATGAGCAGGCGCGCGCCATCCTTGAACTCCGCCTCCACCGTCTCACCGCGCTCGGTGCTGATGAAATCGGTGATGAAGCGAAAGGTCTCTCAGAGAAGATCGCAGACCTTCTCGATATTCTGCGTTCGCGCGCTCGTATCCTTGATATTATTCGTGGCGAGCTCAACGAAGTTAAGACGGCGTTCGCTGTTCCACGTCGTTCTGAATTTACTGTCGGCGATCTCGATCTTGATGATGAAGATCTCATCGAACGAGAAGAGATGGTCGTCACGTTTACCCACGGTGGCTATGTCAAACGCACGCCGCTGACGACGTATCGTTCGCAACACCGGGGAGGCAAAGGCCGCTCTGGCATGGCGATGAAAGACGAAGATTTCGTCACGCGACTGTTCGCGGCCAGCACCCATGCCGAAGTTCTGTTCTTCTCGTCGACGGGCATGGTCTACAAGCACAAAGTCTGGAGACTGCCGCTCGGAAGTCCACAATCCAAAGGCAAGGCTCTGGTAAACATCCTGCCGCTCGATAAGGGCGAGTGGATCACCAGCGTGATGCTGTTGCCTGAGGAAGAGGCCGAACGGGAGCGTCTGGACGTTATGTTCGCGACCCGTAAGGGCGGCATCCGACGCAACAAACTGATGGATTTCGTCCAGGTGAACCGAAACGGCAAGATCGCCATGAAGCCGGATGAAGACGACGGTATTGTTGACGTTCAGCTTTGTAATCCGAATGACGACGTGCTTCTGACCACTGCGCGCGCGCAGTGTATACGTTTCCGCGTGGACGATGTGCGTGTGTTCACTGGGCGTACGTCAACGGGTGTTCGTGGCATTCGCCTTGCGGATGGCGATAAAGTCATTTCGCTCGCAGTGCTCCGACATGTGGACGTTACGCCGGCTGAAGCGCGCGCCTACCTTAAACATGCGGCCGCGATGCGTCGTGCGGTCGAAGACGGCGATGACGAAGTAGAAGCAGTATCAGCTGATACAGACGATGATGCCGGCGAAGAAATTGCTCTGAATGAGGAGCGGCTCGTTGAACTCGGCGCTGCCGAAGAGTTCATTCTGACCATTACGGACAAAGGAATGGGCAAGCGGGCTTCTGCTTATGATTACCGTGTTACAGGCCGCGGCGGCAAAGGGCTTATCGCGCATCGTATTCCTGATGATGCCAATCTCGCTGCGTCATTCCCTGTCGATGAATCTGATGACGTGATGATGGTTACGAATGGCGGTCAGCTCATTCGTTGCCCGGTCAATCAGATCCGTATTGCGGGCAGATCGACGCAAGGCGTCCGGGTCCTCCGCACAAATGGCGACGAAAAGGTTGTATCGGTTGAACGTTTGGCGGAACAAGAGGATAAGAATATCGAAGGCGATACCGAAGCCGAAGATTAATCCTCTGGGGAGGCCAATGTGACGAAACGAATCGGAATGTATCCCGGGACTTTTGACCCGCTTACCAACGGGCACCGGGATATCATCAGACGCGCGGTAAAGCTCGTCGACAAGCTCGTCATTGGCGTTGCAATCAATGAGGCAAAAGGCCCGCTCTTCTCTCTTGAAGAACGTGTGGACATGGTCCTCGAAGAGATTGAAGAATTTCGTCACACTGCGGAGATCGAAGTTCGTCCATTCGACAATCTTTTGATGCACTTCGCTGAAGAATGTACTGCAAATGTAATCATTCGGGGATTGCGGGCAGTATCTGACTTTGAATATGAATTCCAAATGGTCGCCATGAACCAGAAGCTCAATCCTGATATTGAGACTGTTTTCCTGATGGCTGACCCTCAACATCAGGCCGTGGCGTCACGACTGGTCAAGGAAATTGCAAAGTTGGACGGCCGTGTGGAGCACTTCGTTTCTCCTTCGGTTGCGAAACGTCTCAAAGAAAAGCTCTAATCATGAAGTCATTCATTCGTTCTCTTCTCGCGGCCATTGGTTTGACGGCGATGGCAGGGGCGTCGGCGCAGGCTCAAATCGCCGAATTGCCGGCATTCGATGCGGCATTGGCAGATACTGCCAACTGGCGTGAAGCGGCTCCTGAAAACCTGATCGAATTTCAGATTGCGACGGCTCGGGGAGAGGCGCGTGGGCGTGTGTTGATCGAGGCGGCACCATTCGCTGCGCCGGGTCATGTTGAACGTTTTACGTCTCTTGCCGCGAGCGGCGATCTCAATGGAACAATGTTCCACCGTGTGATCGAAGGCTTTATGGCTCAGGGCGGTGACATTGAAGCAATTGACCGAGAGCGCGCGGAAAACTGGCCAAATATGCCGGGCGAATTTATCTTCACGCGTATCCCGAACTCAGAAGATGACATCGTTCCGGCGATGCAAAAGCTGGGCCTGCCACAGGCGGCGACTAGCGGCTATATTCTGGGGTTCCCTGTTTCTACGCAGGCAGAAGCTTTTGCCAGCTTGTCGCGTGATGGTTCCGTTCAAAGCTGGATTCCACATTGCAAGGGCGTTGTATCGACAGCCCGCACATCCGATCCGAACTCAGCTTCTACCCAGTTCTTCCTGATGCGCGACATTTCTCCCTGGTTGAACCGGGAGTACACGGCGTGGGGGCGCATTGTGAGCGGTCAGGATGTTGTGGATAGCATTGAAGTCGGTGAGCCTGTGCGTATGCCTGACGTTCTGGTTTCTGCGCGTCTTGTGTCAGAGATGCCAGAGGAAGAGCGTCCACGTGTTCTGGTGCAGCGCACGGATGGACCGCTGTTTGCCAGCTTCCTTGAGGCGAATGCGGGCGCGAGCGTTTGCGACCTGCCGCCTGTGCCGACCATCGTCTCAAACTAGGGTTGTTCTTTGGATCTCAGCGCGTTCGATTTCGAACTTCCGGATGAATGTATAGCGACAAGACCGGCAGAGCCTCGCGACTCCTGCCGGTTATTGTGTGTGCATGGCGATCAAATCACCGATCGCGTGTTTCGGGATATAGGAACCGAACTACGCGAAGGGGATCTTCTCATCGCGAACGATACGCGGGTTGTCCCGGCTTTGTTGTTTGGCGTGCGTCCTGCTCGAGATGAGCTGTCGTCTGATGTCGATGTGCAGATAAATCTCGTGGCCCAGAAAGATGACGGAGTTTGGGAATGCTTGGGTCGTCCCGGGCGTAGACTTAGACCCAATGACGTTATCGAGTTCCCTGCAGGGCTCCGGGGCCGAATTTTAGACAAGCGTCCTACAGGAGAGCTAGTGCTTGAGTTTTCGCCAAAAGGCGAAGACTTCTGGAGCGCTGTCGACGCGGTCGGGAAAATGCCGATTCCGCCCTATATCGCGAAAATGAGGCCTGCGGACTCAAAAGACCACGAAGACTATCAGACCGTTTTTGCAGATCGCGCCGGTTCGGTCGCGGCCCCAACGGCGGGGCTTCACTTTACTGATGCGCTCGTCAAGCAGCTTGGTGAACGAGGCATCGGCTTTGAGAGAGTTACACTTCATGTCGGTGCAGGTACATTTGCGGGGCTAAGTGAGGAGTCTTTCAAATCGGGTAAGCTTCACGAAGAGTGGTGTGAGATCAGCGAGGATGTCGCCCGAAAAATCGCTGAATGTAAGGGGCGCGGGGGGCGGGTGATTGCTGTGGGCACGACGTCTCTCCGTACGCTGGAGTCGCTTGCAGATGGTCAGGGTAGTGTTCTGGCGGCATCTGGAGATACCGACATTTTTATCCAGCCCGGATATAAGTTTCAGGTGGTAGACGGGCTGATCACGAATTTCCACCTGCCCAAGTCCAGCCTGTTCATGCTGGTTTCAGCGCTGATGGGGACTGACGTCATGCAGAGCGCGTATGCGCATGCCATCAAATCCGGCTACAAGTTCTATTCCTATGGGGACGCGTCTCTGCTAATGCCGCGCCATGACTGACTTTCCATTTGAAATCCACGCCACTCAGGACCGCGCCCGCACAGGCAAGCTGGTTACGCCGCGTGGCGAAATCCGAACGCCTGCCTTCATGCCGGTCGGTACAGCTGCGACCGTAAAAGCGCTGTATACGGATCAGGTCGCTGATGCGGGCGCCGATATTCTGCTCGGTAATACCTATCATCTCATGCTGCGCCCGGGCAGCGAGCGTGTGCACCGTCTGGGCGGTCTGCATAAATTCATGCGTTGGGATAAGCCTATTCTAACGGATTCTGGCGGGTTTCAGGTCTGGTCACTGGCTGGGCTTCGGAAGATGAAGGAAGAGGGCGTTTCCTTCAAATCCCATATCGACGGGTCTTCGCATTTTCTGTCACCCGAACGTTCCATTGAGATTCAGGCCGATCATCTCGGCGCTGACATTTCCATGCAGCTCGACGAGTGCACTGAGTATCCGGCAACGCATGAGCAGGCTAAGTCATCCATGGAGATGTCTATTCGTTGGGGCGCCCGCTCGAAAGCGGCCTTTGGCGAAAGAGACAGCCAGACTTTGTTCGGGATCGTGCAAGGGTCTGACTTCGAAGACCTTCGCCAGCAATCTGCGGAGTCGCTTCAGGAGATCGGGTTTGGCGGATACGCCATAGGCGGTCTCGCAGTAGGTGAGGGGCATAATCGAATGGTTGAGGTGATCGACTTCACCGAGCCTCATCTGCCTCGCGAGCGTCCACGCTATCTGATGGGCGTAGGTAAGCCGATTGATATTCTCGAAGCCGTCGCTCACGGCGTTGATATGTTCGACTGCGTCCTGCCGACACGCTCGGGACGCCACGGACAAGCCTGGACCTGGGATGGGCCTATCAATTTGAAGAACGCCCGCTTCGCCGAAGACGACACGCCGATTGATCCTAGCTCGTCTTGCCCGGCCAGCCGGGACTACTCAAAAGCCTATCTGAACCATTTGTTCAAAGCGGGAGAGTATCTCGCGCCCATGCTGCTCTCATGGCACAATACAGCGTTCTTTCAGGAGTTCATGCAGGCAATGCGGACGGCAATTGCCAACGGCACATTCAACGAGCTGCGTGCTGACCTGAAATCTCGCTGGACCTAGTCGTAAGGCTCGTTCGCTGAGGGCGCGGCGGCGCGATACCGGATTGGGGCGCTGTTTTCGTCGAGTGTCGAGTAATCGATCTCCAGAGGTGCGGCCGGGTAATGGCATCCCAATCCCATGCCGAGGCCTTTAAGAAAGGTCCGACGCAAATACGCCAGCCGGTAGGCTTCTTCGACGCGGCTGGCATGGGCATTGGCGCCGGTCGCCGAGCGAATGATACCGCGAAATGGAATTATAGAACGCGCTTCCGACGCGATTTGCCCGAGAGCGAAATCAGAGGCGCGGTCAGACATGTCTTCGGATTCCTCGTCTTCCCCTCGGTTTGCAAGTTCAAGGCGCACGTCAGCATCAATTTCCAGAACAGTGTCCAGTGTGCGCACTTCACGTCCGATCGTATCGCAAGTCAGGTCCGGTACGGGGTCGTATGGCGTGCGGATTCCTGCAATCTCCTGAGGGATGTCATCGCGACGAAGGTTCAGGTCCTCCAAAGGTGAGAGTGCCGCGTCTCCCAGTCCTTCTCCGGTCTGACGAACTGCGCGATAAGTGATTCTTGACCCGGATTCGACGACGCTATCGTTATCCTGCTCCGAATCTGCCTCCTGCGTGTGACCGGCTAGAGGCGACAAACACAAACCGGCGATCGCGATGACGGGGGAGATGAAACGGCTACTGAACATTTTTTGCATCCTTGATACGGCGTATTATCGGATAAAATTCAATAACGGCAAAAAAAGTTATAGAATGAGGCATTCAATTCATTGACCTGAAAGATTCGCAGGGCTATACGCGCCAACTCGGTCGTGCCCTTAGCTCAGCCGGTAGAGCAACTGACTTTTAATCAGTAGGTCGCAGGTTCGAACCCTGCAGGGCACACCAAACTTTCTCCACCGCATTTCAATCCGAAAATTCCGTCTGATGATTCCATCAGTTGCGGCGTTTTGCTGTGCTTGATGTCGCTGTTTCAGTCTACCTAATATGAACATTTGTTTATTTTGAACGTGAACATGAACAGACGTAAATGGAAATGCGTCTGGATTATGACATTTTCGCCCAATATTTCGTTTCTTCTTGATGGTAGTGTCGCGAAGTCTTACCTCTAATGCAAGCCGCAATAGCAGACGGCACTAAGGATCAAGAAGGACCATCTCAACAACTGATATGGTGATCCAGGAGATGAATATGAATGGAGATTGGTGCACAACTGACGGCGCGCTGAAGCTTAAAGAGAAAATCGAAGCTTACTGGCGTGATCGTGGATTTGACGTGAACATCGATCTGGTCGAAGCAGGCTTTATTGCAGCTATGCGCTCTGGCCGAACCGATGTTCGTAGTAATATGGTCAATGGCATGCCGACGCGCCGTGAACGTCCAGGTGACGAAATCACAGCAAGTCGCGTTGTCAGACAGCGAGCCCCTGAAGCACCCCGCTGGGCTAGCTAACCATGCTTTCAAGCAATCCGGGCAGTTCGTTTGCATCAGATAACTGCCCGAAGCGCTTGGGATCATAGGCTGCATCGTCGAGATATCCGTACGTCATGAGAATGAACGGAATTCCTGCAGCCTCGGCCGAACGGCCATCAGTCGACGAATCCCCGATCAGTACAGAATGGCTGGCGACACCGCCAGCCGCTGAAATAGCTTCCAAAAGGTGCGCCGGTGAGGGCTTCTTCTCGCTCGCCTTGTCGGCGCCGATAACGCTGTCGAAATGCTCGGCTAGATTCAAAGTCTGCAGAACTTCTTCAGCCAGGTCCTGAGTTTTGTTCGTGCAGACAGACAGACGGGCGCCTTTGTCCCGTAGGTAATCGAGCGTTTCCGTAATTCCGCTGAATGGCCGGCTGAAATCCGCAATATGGGCGATGTAATAGCTGAGAAAGCTTTTATGCATCGCTGAAAGCTCGTCCTCAGTCAGGTCGGTGCCTGTCTCGTTAGCGCATGTCTCGATCATCACCCGGGCACCGTGGCCGATAGCGTGACGTATCGTATCCAACGTTACCGCAGGCAGTCCCTTTTCTGAAAAGCAATGAACCAATGCGGCATGAAGGTCGGGTGCGGTATCCACCAAGGTGCCGTCCAGATCGAAAACAACCGTAAAATCCGTCCAGTTCATAATGTTTCCCGTGTGGTTAGCTTTGATCATGTGGATATAGCGTGTATCTCCCAGTGTCAGGCTATTTATGGAGAATCGCACGATGAAACGAGCCGCGGTCATTCTTGCAGCAGGCATGGGAACGCGAATGCGCTCCAAGAAGATCAAAGTGCTCCATGAAGTCGGTGGCCGACCAATGGTTGACTGGTCGCTTGCGCTGGCAGACGGCCTTGGGTGTGATAAGCGTATTCTCGTCATTGGAACGCATTCCGAAGAACTGAAACAGGTTGCTGCAAACCGTGTCGGGTCTGAAAATATTGCAATTCAGGATCCCCCTCAGGGGACTGGCCATGCGGTTCAATCGGCCGAGCAAGCACTTGCCGGCTTTGAGGGGCATGTCGTCGTTTTGTATGCCGATACGCCGCTTCTTCCTGTAGACGCCGTTGAGAAGGCTTTTGCGTCTCTCGATGCAGGATATGCGGTCTCTGTTCTCGGATTCGATGCTGCCGAGCCCGGCGGATATGGCCGCCTGATTTGTTCTGATGAAGGCGACCTTCTGAAGATTGTCGAGGCCAAAGAAGCGAGCCCTGAAGAGCTCGCTGTCACTTTCTGCAATTCAGGTGTCATGGCCGTCAGATCAGAATACCTGTTTGATCTCCTGTCCCGTGTCACCAACGATAATGCCAAGGGCGAATATTATCTCACTGATGTGGTAGAACTTGCGCGACAGGACGGGTTGAAAGCCAGCGCTGCACGGTGTTCCGAGGAGGACGTTCTTGGCGTAAACTCACGAGAGCAATTGGCGGAGGCCGAGAAGGTTTTCCAGTCCAAGACGCGTCGCAAAATGATGGAAAGCGGCGTGACACTCATTGATCCGGACACCGTCTATTTCGCATTTGATACTCAGGTAGGCGCTGATGTTGTTATCGAGCCCAACGTGTTTTTTGGCCCGGGTGTTTGGGTAGCGTCTGATACGCGCATTAAAGCGTTCTCTCATATGGAGAACTGCTCCGTTGGCGAAGCTTGTCAGATCGGACCGTTTGCCCGTTTGCGTCCAGGCACGGTTCTTCATACGGGTGTCCGTGTCGGTAATTTCGTTGAGATCAAGAATTCAGAATTGGGTGATGGTGTCGCTGCCAATCATCTGTCGTACATTGGTGATGGTGATGTCGGCGCGAAATCCAACATCGGGGCAGGGACGATCTTCTGTAATTACGATGGCTATTTCAAACACCGGACGACTATCGGCGAAGGGAGCTTCATCGGCTCAAACTCTTCGCTTGTAGCGCCTGTGACACTCGAAAACGGGAGTTTCGTGGGGTCGGGCAGTGTCGTGACTAAAGACGTACCAGAAGGCGCCCTTGCAGTAGCCAGGGGCAAGCAAAAAAACATTGAAGGCTGGGCGGACACCTATCACGCCGAAATGCGCCGCAAGAAGCAGAGCTGATCGATGTCTCAGGATGAAGCCAAACGGAATGCTGCAGCCGCGGCGTTGGAGTTCGTTGAGAGCGGCATGACGCTGGGCCTTGGTACAGGTTCGACTGCGGCGTTCTTTGTGGAATTTCTCGCGGATGAGATCAGTGATGGTCTGGATGTTCGTTGTGTGCCTACGTCGGTTGCAACCTTTGAACAGGCGGCGGCGCTAGGTATACCCTTATTGCCGGTGGAGCAGGTCGAGCGCATTCATCTGACAGTCGACGGCGCGGATGAAATTGATCCTCATGCCTGTCTCATTAAAGGAGGCGGCGCAGCGCTGCTCAGAGAAAAAATAATTGCGAACGCATCGGATCATATGGTCGTGATCGCAGATGAAAGCAAAGCTGTGGAAACCCTTGGCGCTTTTCCGCTGCCAGTGGAGGTCTCTCCTTTCGGGTTCACGATCACGGCTAAAAAGGTTTTCGACGCGTTGAAGACATCAGGTGTGGATCAACCCATCGTGAAGCTTCGTGAGAGTGCGGGTGGTAAGCGCCCTCTTGTAACGGACGGTGGCAACTACATTTTGGACTGTCGATGTAAAGAAATACCCTCAGCACAGGCTGCCGCGCTGGCGCTCTCTGTGGTTCCGGGCGTGGTGGAGCATGGACTGTTCATCAATCTCGCCAGAACCGTCATTCTCGGAGACGAAGAAGGCGCGCAGATCCTGGAATTTGAATATTAGGAGCGACTTATGGCCTATGATTATGATTTGTTTGTGATTGGCGCCGGTTCTGGCGGCGTTCGCGCTGCGCGCCGCGCAGCTATGGCGGGTGCTAAAGTCGCGATCGCAGAAGAATATCGAGTGGGTGGAACATGCGTCATTCGCGGCTGCGTTCCGAAAAAATACATGGTCTATGCCAGCGAGTTCGGCCGCATGTTCGAACATGCGGAAGGCTTTGGCTGGAGCGCGGAGAACGTAAAATTCGACTTCGCGTCGTTTATGACGACACTGCATGCTGAAGTCGATCGCCTGTCCGGCATCTATACCCGTAACCTGAATAATGCTGGTGTCGATGTTCATGAAGAACGAGCAGAGTTTCTCGATGCGCATACTCTGCGCCTCACGACCTCCGGTAAGCATATTACTGCGGAAAAGATTCTGATTGCTACGGGCGGCGAGCCTTGGATGCCGCCGGAAATTCCGGGTATCGAGCACGCAATCACGTCAAACGAAGTGTTTCATCTAAAGTCTCTGCCTAAAAGCATGGTTATTGCGGGCGGCGGCTTTATTGCTGTTGAGTTCGCAGGTGTGTTCGCTGGTCTTGGTGTCGATACAACTCTGATTTATCGCGGCGACACGGTTCTCAATGGTTTCGATTGGGATATTCGAACTCATGTCCATGAAGAGCTAAAGCGTAAGGGCGTTCGCGTGGTAACGCAGGCGACGATCACGGAGATTAAAGAGGCTGGCGCTTCACACGAAGTCACCTTCTCTAACGGTGATACTTGCGATGCGGACGTCGTTCTCATGGCGCTTGGGCGTATTCCGGATACGGATGGCCTTGGGCTGGAACTGGCGGGGGTTCGTGCCGACGCCAAAGGCGCCATTGAGGTCGATCAATACTCCAAAACGAATGTGGATCACATCTGGGCAGTCGGTGACGTTACGAACCGGATGAATTTGACGCCTGTGGCAATTCGTGAAGGTCAGGCCTTTGCCGAGTCTGTCTTCCAGAATGATCCGAACTTCTTCACCTATGATAACGTGCCGACGGCTGTGTTTACGCAGCCACCTGTAGGCACAGTAGGATTGTCAGAAGAAGATGCACGTCACAAATTCGGTGCGATCGATATCTACAAGACAACTTTCCGTCCTATGAAAGATCTTCTGACGGGCGACGAAGAGCGCGTTATGATGAAGCTCGTGGTGCGTGAGGAAGATCAGGTCGTGCTCGGGTGTCATATCGTTGGCCCTGAAGCGCCGGAGGTTATCCAGGCAGTCGCGATTGCCGTGAAGATGGGCGCCACCAAACAGGATTTTGACCGCACTTGTGCGCTTCATCCTTCAATCGCCGAAGAACTTGTCACGATGCGTGAGAAGTACATTCCGCCAGAGCTTGCCTGAGATCGTCGACCTTGGGCAACGGTGGAAGCAAGCACAGTACGCTATTCGAAATAGCGCAATAACTTTCTAATATCGGCGTAAAACAGTCGATATTCTAAAAAATACTTGCGCTGTTTCGGGGTTAGTGATGAATATCGCGGCTTCATGGAGAAAAAAATGTCTTGGACACCCTCTTCCTGGCGGGAAAGGCCAGCGAAACATATTCCCGAAGATTACCCTGATGCGTCGCGCCTTGCGGCTGTAGAAGAGCAACTGAAAAGCTATCCACCACTCGTGTTTGCGGGAGAGGCGCGCCGTCTGCGCAAGCGTCTGGCTGATGTTGCCGCGGGTAAGGCTTTTCTACTTCAGGGCGGGGATTGCGCTGAAAGCTTTAAGGAATTCCACCCGAATAATATTCGTGACACGTTTCGCGTTATTCTTCAGATGGCGGTTGTTCTGACATTTGCAGCAGAAAAGCCTGTTGTAAAAGTCGGCCGTATTGCTGGTCAGTTCGCGAAACCTCGCTCGAGCTCTGTTGAGGCTATCGGTGGCGTAGAGCTTCCATCTTACCGTGGTGACATCATCAACGGCATGGACTTTGATGACGCATCTCGCGCGCCGGATCCGGGCCGTTTGCTTCAGGCATATTCTCAGTCAGCAGCGACGCTGAACCTTCTGCGTGCGTTCTCTCAGGGTGGTTATGCTGACCTGAATAACGTCCACACATGGATGCTCGGTTTCATCGAGCGGTCTCCACAAGGTGAGAAGTATGCTGCGCTCGCAGACCAGATCTCGAAATCCATGGCGTTCATGCGTGCGTGCGGTATTTCACCGGACACGACGCCGGAAGTTCAGCAGGTCGAGTTCTACACGTCACACGAGGCGCTTCTGCTCGGATACGAGGAAGCTCTGACCCGCATCGATTCGACGACTGGCGAGTGGTACGACACGTCTGCTCATATGCTCTGGATCGGTCACCGCACACGACAAATTGATCATGCGCATGTCGAGTTCTGTAAGGGCGTCAAAAACCCGATCGGGATCAAATGCGGACCGGGGCTTGAGACTGACGAACTGCTTCGTCTGATCGAAACACTGAACCCGAAAGACGAGGCGGGACGTATTGTTCTGATCGCGCGCTTTGGTGCTGATGGCGTCGCGCAGGGCCTGCCGGGGCTGGTTCGCGCCGTTCAGGCGTCTGGTCGCAACGTGGTCTGGTCGTCTGACCCAATGCACGGCAATACGCTGAAGACGGATAATGGATTCAAGACACGTCCTGTGGATCGTATCCTGTCCGAAGTTCGTGACTTCATCGACATTGTCTCCAGCGAAGGTGCTCACCCGGGCGGTGTTCACTTTGAAATGACTGGACAAGACGTAACGGAGTGTATTGGTGGCGCGCAGGCGATCTCTGAAGAAGATTTGTCGTCCCGATATCACACTCATTGTGACCCGCGACTCAACGGTGAGCAGGCTCTCGAGCTTGCATTCCTGATCGCGGAGAAGCTGCAGTCCATGACTGAGCGCTCTCAGGCGGCAATGTCTTCTACGGCAGCAGTTTTATAAACGGACACACATAACCATGACCAAGCGGGCATGGCCCGCTTGGGCCGATCCGAAAGATATTCTGGACCTATTACGACTATCACTACCGATAGCCGTTTCACGCGCGTCATTCATGCTGATGATGCTTACCGACACGATTGTGCTCGGACGTAACCGGCCAGAAGAGCTTCCCTACGTTCTGAATTCGCATTTACCGGTCGGCGTTCTGTTGGGCCTGTCGCTCGGGATTTTGCTTGGCGTGTCTGTCATGACGGCCGAATTCTCAGGCAAGGGCGAGGCGCACAAAACCGGACGGATTTTCAGGCGGGGTGTTGTGTCGGCATTATTGCTGGGCGTCATCGGCGTAGTGCCGATGTTCTTCGGCGCGCACTGGCTTTACAGCTCACTAGGCTTTGAGGGCGCCGTTCTTGAAGGCACGACGATTGTTACGCGCATCCTCGCCTTCGCGATGCTGGCCCAGATATTCAACACGACCATGACCTATTATCTGGAGGCGCTGAGAAAACCGCTTCTGGTCTCCGTCGCGATGTATATCGGCGTCGTGGTGAACCTGATGCTGGACCTCGCTTTCGTGTCGGGCAGCTGGGGCTTTCCGGAGCTGGGCGCGACGGGCGTTGCATTCGCGACGACAGGAACAAACTGGTGTTTGATGTTTGTCCTGCTCGGCTTTGTCGCGTGGAAAACACCAGCATTCAAAAGCTCCGGTGAGAAGCAGGACGGGGAAGCAAAGCGTCAGATCTCCGTCGGTATGGGTATGGCCGTGAGCAATGTTGCCGAATTCGGCTCGTTCAATTTCACCCATATCATTGCGACATGGATCGGGATTGCTGCGGCCTCTGTTTACGGGATGATGTTCCAGACCATCGGTTTCGTCTTCATGGCCTTTCTGGGCATCGGCACGGCGACCTCCGTACGCGTTGCCGAAAGAGTAGGGCGCGGAGAGTTCGGCGCGGTGAAGAACGCGTCGCGACTTGGCCTGCTCGTCTGTGTGCTGGTTGGAGCGGCTGCCGCATTGCTTATGTCATCTGCCAATGACGGACTGGCATCGGTCTTCGTTCAGCGTGATGCGCTGGTCGCGAATGTGCTGTTGCACCCTGAGCTCTCGGCGATGATCCTGTTCGCTGCCGGTATTGTGATCTTCGACGGATTACAAAACGTTGCTGCGATGGCGTCGCGTGCGCAGGGGTTGGTCTGGCAGCCAGCTATCGCACACCTTGCAAGCTATATCGTGATTATGTTGCCGCTGGCCTGGTATCTTGGTCTTATTAAGGGGGGCGGCGTTCAGGGTATGGCGGAAGCGGTACTGGTTGCCTCTGTGTTTGCGGCGATCACTCAGCTCGCCATTCTGGAAGTGCTCCCGCGTCGGGCACTAAAAAAGGGCTGAGACTTTCGTCCCAGCCCTTTTTAAACCCAGAGAAAAATCTCTTAGAGTTCTTTCAGCTGTTTAGCTGGCTTGAATACAGCAACCGTACGCGCTGGGATCTGAATCTTCTCGCGAGTAGATGGGTTGATGCCTTCGCGTGCAGCGCGGTCTTTCGTTGCGAAAGAACCGAAGCCAGCGATTGCTACAGAATCTTTAGCTTTCAGGCTTTCAGCGATCGCGTCGAATGTCGCGTCGATAACCGCTGATGTGTCTTTAGTTGTTGTGCCGCACTTGTCTGCGACAGCTTTAACGAGTTCTGATTTTTTCATTTTTCATGCTCCTCAACGAAACGCATACCTAAGGTATTCGATAGCCCAACAGATTCGTCAAAGAAATTGCAGCCAAAACCGCGTAATATCGGGGCTTTTCGGCCTGTTTTGCTGCTCTTTCTGTGGATTTCCTGCTATTTCGCAGGAAATGGCGGGTCATTTTTCCCGTTTTTGGCGAAGCGCGCGGCCTAGTTAAGGCAGTTTTCGTTGCGATTCGGGATGTGATTCGTAGGAATGACGGGCGATTCTTGAACTGGTGGTCTGGGATTTGCGGTCTCTGGAGATCGATTTCGGCGTTTCTATCAATGCAAGTGTCTCGAAGCTGGTCACGCGCACGAACGTCTGTAAAAGGATGCAACAGACTGTGACTGGTCGCGGGCCTTTGCTGCTGATACTGGCGAGCGAAATCCGTATGTAAGGAGAGAGATGTGTCTGAACTAAGAGTGGGTGTCGCCGGAGCTGGCGTTTTCGGGAATTATCACGCTCAGAAGGCAGCGGCGTCCGCTACAACATCGCTTTCCGGTATATTCGATATTGATGACGCGCGCGGCAAAGCTGTTGCTGCGCCTTATGGCGTTCCCAATTATACAAAACTTGAAGACCTCCTTGATGTGAGCGACGCCATCGTTGTTGCGGTTCCGGCGGTCTACCACGCGGACCTCGTTCGCCGAGCGCTCGCAGCTGACAAGCATGTGCTCGTAGAAAAGCCTCTGGCGCTCACAGAGAGCGTTGCAAGAGACCTTGCGGGCGAGGCTGTGAAGAAGGGCTTGATCCTGCAGGTGGGGCACCAGGAGCGTTTTGTCGCAAAGGCCATGGGTATGTTCCGCATTGAGGAAACGCCCAAACTTATGGAGTCGATCCGTTTCTCTCCCCCATCACTTGAGGGACGCGCAGGCGACGTTTCTGTGATCTGGGATCTGATGATCCATGACCTCGATCTTGCAGGCTGTCTGATTGAGGGCCGTTTCAAAGACGTCGAAGCAAAGGGGGGCCGGCTTCATACAGATCACGTCGACGAGGCTGAAGCGACCTTCACTTATTCTTCCGGAGCGCAGGCCGTACTGAAAGCCAGCCGCGCTGCAAAAGCCCGGGAACGTAAAATGCGTGTCGTTTATGAGTCTGGAGAAATCAGCGTGGATTTCCTGACGCGTGAAGTCGTGAACACGACGCCTTATGAAATCCGCGTAGATATCTCCTCCGTTCTCCCCGATCCTCTGCTCGCAGCCGATGAGAGTTTCTACCGCGCTTGTCTTGGCTATCAGAACTCCATGATCCCGGGCCATGGTGCCATTGCAGCGGTTGCTATGGCGGAAGCGGCAGAAGCGGCTATCGAGTCATAATACTTTTCATCGTTAAGAACCGGGTGTAACTCGCGCTTATGTCGAAATCTCTGAGAATTACTGTCGCGCAACTGAACCCGATTGTGGGTGATGTCAGCGGAAACCTGAAGCTCGCTTTTGAGGCGCTTGAGCAGGCGCGCGCGGAGCATTCAGACTTGTTGGTGTTTTCAGAGCTTTTTCTGTTCGGTTATCCGCCCGAAGATCTGGTGTTGAAACCGAGTGTTCACACTGCCTGTCAGGCTGCGCTCAGCCAGTTGGAGCAGGCGCTTCAGAAAGATGATCCGGCTGTTATGATCGGAGCACCATTCCGTGATGGCACATCGGTCTATAATAGCGCGTTCCTTGTCCAGCATGGTGCGCTGGCTAAACGTTATGACAAGTATGAGCTGCCGGACTATGGCGTGTTTGACGATAGCCGGGTTTTTACAGCAGGTACGATCGATAATCCTAGCTTCGAACTTAAAGGCGTACGTGTCGGCGTCGCGATCTGTGAAGATATCTGGTTCAACCGTATTCCTGATGCAGTAAAGTCTACGGGTGCAGACCTGATGCTTGCTCTCAACGCGTCTCCGTGGCGTCGAACCATTCACCGTGAACGCCGTACTGCGTTTGCGCGATGGGAAAGCCCGGACCTGCCTTACATTTTCATCAATCAGATCGGCGCTCAGGATGAGTTGGTGTTTGATGGTGCGTCTTATGTCTGGTCCGCATCAGATCGCCATTCCTGGCTGTTCCCGGATTTTGAGAGCGGCATCCGCACATTTGATTTCGATGCGTCTGCAAAATCATTTCAGGTCGAGTCCTGCGAGGGGCCGAGTGAAGCAGAAAAGGCGGACTATCAAGCGGCTGTTCTCGCCCTTGGCGACTATGTTCGTAAGAACCGTTTCCCTGGCGTTGTGCTGGGTTTGTCCGGCGGCATCGATTCAGCGCTAACAGCAGCAATTGCTGTGGATGCGTTGGGGGCCGATAAAGTCTGGTGCGTTATGCTTCCTTCAAAGTATACGAGTGATCATAGCCTTGAAGATGCTAAAGCCTGCGCGGAAGCGCTTGGCGTGCGCTATGATACGATATCGATTGCTGAGGGCGTAGCGGCGCTGGATGCGATGCTTAGCGAACAGTTTGCTGATCGAGAGCCCGATACAACCGAAGAGAACATTCAGTCTCGTCTTCGCGGTGTGACTCTGATGGCGCTATCTAACAAGTTCGGGCACATGGTTGTCACGACAGGCAACAAGTCGGAAATGGCGGTCGGCTACGCGACGCTCTACGGTGATATGTGTGGCGGCTATAATCCGCTCAAGGATTTCTATAAAACGGAAGTCTTTCAGATCTGTCGCTGGCGAAATGAATGTGACGCTTCGGAGTTTCTCGGTCCGACCGGCGAAGTCATTCCAGAGCGCATCATTACGAAGCCGCCGAGTGCAGAGCTTCGCGAAGACCAGAAAGACGAAGACAGCCTGCCGCCTTACGAGGTGCTGGATGACATTTTGCGTGGCCTCGTCGATTTCGAAATGTCGACTGACCAGATCATCGAACGCGGACATCCAAGTGAGACGGTGAAGCGGATCGAGCACTTGCTCTACATATCCGAATACAAACGTCGGCAGTCGGCGCCCGGGCCGAAAATTGGACCGCGTAATTTCGGACGCGACCGTCGCTACCCGATCACCAGCCGCTGGCGTGATGCCTAAATTTATAATCGCGAACGCTCGCTGGCTTTCGGCGGGCCTTTTGCTTTGCTTGTTTTCCGGTTTCGGTCAGACCTATTTCATATCGCTGTCTAACGACGCGATCAGGGCGGCTCATGGGCTAAGTCACTCGCAATTCGGTCTGATCTATGGTGGAGCAACGCTGGCCAGTGCGTTCACACTGTCGAACTTTGGTAAACTGGTGGATCGGTTCAGTGTAAGACGCTCTGCTATCCTGACCGTGCTGGGGCTCAGTCTGGCATGTGCCCTGATGGCGATCTCCAGTCTGACGGTGGTAATCCTTCCGCTCGCAATCTTCGCCCTTCGTCTTTTCGGCCAGGGCTTTTGTGGCCATGTCGCCATGACATCTGCAGGCAAATGGTACACGAAGAACCGCGGAAAAGCCGTGAGCATTGTCGGGCTCGGATTTCCCTTATCTGAAAGCTTCATGCCTGCGGTCGCTGCCGTCATTCTATCGACTGCGGGGCTCGCTTATCTTTGGGGCGGCGCCGCTATTGTGCTGCTCGTTCTGTCTGTGCCGCTGCTTTGGCTTTTGCTAAGTGTTGATCGGGTGCCTCAGGAAGTAGAGGTCGCAACCGAAGAGGATGTGTCTTCTGGTATGAAGGTGTTTCACTGGACTCGTTCGGACATTCTGAAGAGACCGGAATTCTATCTCGTTCAGATAGCGGCACTGTGTCCGCCTTTCATGGTGACGGCATATTTTTTCCACCAGCAGCATTTGTCCTCGATCATGAGCTGGGACATGAATGTAATGGTTGCTTCCATGACCGTCTTTGCTGCGGCTCAGGTGATTACGAGCCTGATCGCGGGCACTGTGATTGACAGGTTTAGCGCGAAAGTTCTGCTTCCGGCGTTCCTGCTACCCATATCGCTCGCGCTTATGGTGCCTTTGTTTTTGCGCGAAGGCGCTTTCATTCCGTTACTCTATGTTGGTCTCGGTATGACAGCGGGCGCTCAGGCAACGCTTTCGGGGGCGCTCTGGCCAGAATTGTTTGGTACGAGACACCTGGGTGATGTAAGAGCGCTGATTTATGCGATTATGGTCGCCTCTACGGCCGCTTCACCGTTCCTTACAGGGTTTCTGATCGACTTTGGTGTTGGATTTGACCTGCAATTGGCGGTAATGGGCGCGTTTTCGCTCTTGGCGAGCGGCGTAATGTTGCTTATCCAACCGAACCTTGCCGGATTGAATGAAAAAGTCGGCCAGAAACAAAATTGAGTCTGAAAAGCATGTCTGCACCTATTGTTCGTTTTGCCCCATCCCCGACTGGCCGACTGCACGTTGGCAATGTCAGAACTGCGCTGATTAACTGGCTGTTTGCGAAAGGGCAGGGTGGAAAGTTCATTCTGCGTATCGACGATACCGATCTCGAGCGATCTACCAAGGAATACGAGCAAGGCTTGAAAGACGATCTGACGTGGCTGGGCCTTGGCTGGGATGACACGTTCAATCAGTCAGCACGCTTTGATAAATATGATGAAGCGGTTGCCAAGCTGAAGGCTGATGGCCTGCTTTACGCCTGTTACGAAACGCCGGAAGAACTTGAGCGGAAGCGCAAGATCGCGCTGAGCCGTGGCCGTCCACCTGTTTATGACCGTGCGGGCCTCAATCTGACAGACGACGAGAAAGCAGTGTTTGAAGCCGAAGGCCGTAAGCCTCATTGGCGTTTCAAGCTCTCTGGTGACCGCGTTGAGTGGAATGACCTCGTGCGCGGCCCGCAAGGCATTGATACGTCTTCAGTGTCTGACCCGATCTTGGTGCGCGGTGACGGGAGCTATCTCTACACGCTGCCAAGCGTAGTCGACGACATTGAGTACGACATCACGCACGTGGTTCGTGGTGAAGACCATGTCACGAACTCTGGTGCGCAGATCGAAATCTTCATGGCGCTGGGCGGAAAAGCTCCGGAAATGGCGCATACGCCGCTTCTCGTGGGTGCTGACGGGCAGGGACTTTCAAAGCGCCTTGGGTCTCTTTCCATTCAGGAGCTTGGCAAGAAGGGCCTTGAGCCGATCTCTATCGCTTCACTTCTGGGCAAGATCGGCACGAGCGATAACGTTGAAATTCGCGCGTCTCTTGATGAGCTCGCGGCGGAGTTTTCATTCGACAAAATCGGTCGTGCGCCTGCGCGTTTCGACGAAGAAGAGCTGATGAAGCTCAATGCGCAACGCGTTCTGTCTCTGTCTTACGCGGATGTGTCTGACACGCTTGACGGTGTTGCGGCTCTGGAGGCCTGTCCGGACCGGGAGCTCTTCTGGGAAACGGTGAAAGAAAATATCAGCACAGTGTCCGAAGCGGCGTTCTGGGCTGACGTGCTGTACGGCACGATTTCGTCTGACATTGATGCTGAAGACAAGGGTTACATCCAGACAGCGGCTGAGACGCTGCCTGTGGGTCCTTACGACCTCGAAACCTGGGGGAATTGGACCAAAGAGCTGAAGGACGCGACTGGCCGCAAAGGCAAGGGTCTGTTCATGCCGCTCCGTCTGGCACTGACCGGCGAGGGGCGCGGACCTGATATGGGGCGGGTGCTCGTATTGCTTGGTCCTGAGCGGGCCGCTGAGCGTCTGAAGGCTGCAGCGGCCTAAGCTGTCGCTATTTCATATCAATATGCCGGACACGAAGCGCTTCAATCGCTTCGTCCGGCGTATTAGTGTGAGCAAACTGGTCCAGAAACTCGGACGGTGTGAATTTGTCCTTCACGATATGGCTCATGAGCTCGAAGAACGGGCTCCAGAAGCCGTCTACATCGAGAAACGCCATAGGTTTGCTATGAAGCCCGAGGCGCGCCCATGACAGCATCTCTACAGCTTCTTCCAGCGTGCCAATGCCGCCCGGCAAGACGATGAAAGCGTCGCTTTCGTCAAACATCATCTGCTTGCGCTCGTGCATGGTGTCGACGATGCGATGCTCAACCTGCTCGAAGATGCGTTCTTTTGTCAGAAGGAAGCGCGGCATAATACCGAGCACTTCGCCGCCCGCTTCGTGAGCCGCATTCGCTGATGCACCCATCAGGCCGACACTGCCGCCTCCGTAAACGAGGCGGTATCCGCTTTCTGCTAGCCGTTTGCCGAGGTCCTTGGCCAGCGCGATATACTTCGGATCGACCTCGTCAGAGGAACCACAGTAAAGGCAGATCGATTTCATAGCAGCCATGAATTCTCCGTCGGCATGGTTGGTTGTTTTCAATGAACGCATTCTTTCTGGCTGGCAAGAAAGCGCAACGCACACTATCTCGCAATTATGAGAACAATGGCTTCTACCGATGCTGATGCAATTGAGAGTGCATCAGGGGGAATCGGAACCGCGCTGATGCGCGTTAGCGAAATCCTGCTACGTCCAAATCTGTCGCGCTGGCGCTTCCGGATGATTATCGCTCTGGCGATTACAGTCTGCGCGAAGGGCTTCAGTGTTGTGGCGCCGCTATACTTGGGCGAGGCCATCACCAGAGCCTCAACCGGCGAAGCGGAGGCCGTGCTCGTGCCCTTGCTCAGCGCGCTGTCATTCTTCGTGGTGGCGCGGTTTTTAGCGTCCGGCCTGCCACAGGCGCGGGACGCGATCTTCGCGCCTGTCAGTCAGGATGCGCAACGAGAGCTCGCCGTCAGCGCCTTCAGCAAGTCTCAGGCATTATCGCTAGGCTTTCACCAGACGCGGCGATCCGGTGCGCTCCAGCGGATCATTGAGCGCGGCGGTACGGCTATGGATGTCATTCTGCGCTTTCTGGTGTTCAACATTGCGCCGACCATCATCGAACTGGCTCTGGCCTCAATCGTTCTGGCTGCGACCTATTCATGGGTTCTCTCTGTCATCGCGATTGTGACGATCATCGTCTATATGGCGTTCACCTTCATCGTGTCTGAGTGGCGTGCCAAACAGCGCCGGACGCTGAATAAGGCCGATACCGAACTGCGCGCTCGCGCCATGGACAGCCTTACAAACTTTGAAACGGTCAAATCTTTCGCCGCAGAAGGCCGTGAAACCGACTCCTATGATTCTGCCTACAAGACCTATGCCGAGCAGTATGTTGAGACGTCCCGTTCCCTTGGCCTGCTGAACGCTGGTCAGGAACTGATCATGAATCTCGGCCTGTTTGCCATGCTCGGCTGGACAGGCTGGAAGGTGGCAAATCAGGAACTTGAGGTTGGCGCGCTCGCGGCTGTGTTTGCGATGCTACTCAATCTTTATCGACCTTTGAACATTCTCGGTTGGGGATGGCGGGAAATCCGTCAGGGCGTCATCGACCTAGAGAAAGTCTTTGGCCTGATGTCGATGAGGCCAGAGGTGGCGGATGCTGATGATGCGAGCGAGCTTTCTGACGCCACGGGGGCGATCGAATTCCGCGATGTGTCATTCAGTCATGCTGGCCGCGTGATCGGGATAGAAAACATTTCCTTCGACCTTCTATCCGGTAAGCAGCTTGCTATCGTCGGCCCATCCGGCGCAGGCAAGTCGACGCTATTGAAGCTTATTTTCCGCTTCTATGATGTGAATGAAGGCGCCGTTCTGTTCGACGGTCAGGATGTTCGCGGGCTGAAACAGGAAAGCCTGCGTCAGCATTTGGGGATCGTGCCGCAGGATGTGGTTCTGTTTAACGACACGATCCGTCAGAACATTCTCTATGGCCGACCTGAAGCGACACAAAGTGAATTGGAACACGCAGCCCAAAGCGCGCAATTGCTGGAGTTTATCGAGGCTTTGCCGGATGGCTGGGAAACGCGGGTAGGCGAGCGTGGCCTTAAATTATCGGGCGGTGAAAAGCAGCGTGTCGGCCTTGCCCGCGTGATATTGAAGAATCCGGAAGTGTTGCTGCTGGATGAGGCGACCTCTGCGCTGGATAGTCAGACAGAAACGCTCGTTCAGCGTGCTATCCATGAGGCCTCGAAAGGCAGAACCACCGTCACGGTCGCCCATAGGCTCTCAACCATTATGCACGCCGATCAAATTATTGTACTCAGTGATGGTAAAGTTGCAGAGCGGGGCGATCATGAGTCGCTCTTATCTGAGAACGGTTTGTATGCTGACATGTGGGCAAAGCAGGTTTCCCGTCGGGAACTGAAAGAAGCAGAGCCAGCAGTAGCGAAAGGTCAGGAATAGATATGTCCAAGAAATCACTTTCATCCCGAATGCCTTGGTATCGGGCCGAGTTTGACCTCGAAGGACTGGGGTTTGGTGCTCTGGCACTGGTGCTTGCCATTATCCTTGGTGGGCTTCACTGGATACTCGGCCTGATTTTCATGATCGTGTTGGCGATCATTTTGCTCGCCTCGCGTGATACCGAGCGCACGTCGCCTTCCGCCGCAAATCTGGTGCTTGCGCCTAATGACGGTGTGATCGAGAGCGTCTCCAGCGTAGCGCCGCCTCGTGAATTGCGCTGGGACACGCCGGAAGTTATTCGTGTTCGAATAGCGTCATCGCCATTTTCTGCGAACGGTGTGCGCGCTGCGATCACCGGCAATGTCGAAAGTTTTCTAATCGAGCCAGGCGCTCCGGCAACACTGGCGTTTGATGCTGAGGACCCAAATCTTCGCGAAGCGTTTATTCTGATCAGCAGTGAAAACCATGCTGTCGGCGTCCGCGTTGCAACTGGCGGCACAGGTCCGCGTCTTGATGTAAACCTTGAGCCCGGAGACGGCGTGCGTGCAGGTCGTAAAATCGGCGTTCGCCGGCTTGGCGGCTGGAGTGATGTGTTCCTGCCTGTGGGGTCCGAGGTTTCTCTGGAGCCAGGCATGTCTGTCATTGGCGGCGAGACCGTTCTAAGCGACCTGTCTGAGGTCGAGCAGTCTGCGACGACAGCAAGTGAGCCCCTCGTGGTTCCTGAGCCGGTTGTCGAAGAAACGCCCGTTGAGCCAGAGCCAGCGCCCGAAGCGCCCGTAGCAGAAGAAGCCGCAGAACCTGTTGAAGATGCGGCTGTGTCTGACACCGATGTCGAAACGGCGTCTGACGAAGCTGACGCAGAGCTGGGTGAGGAAGCTGTAAAAGCGTCAGATAAGAAAACGTCTAAGAAGTCTTAGGCTAAACAATATCAGGCTTTCCCGCCGCGGCCAGACCAGTCCATGATTGGCTTGAGCGGGAAGGCCCACAAAATACCTGCGATCACGAAATAGATAAGCTGGACCCAACGCGGTGCATCGACGAGCATCGAACCGATTGTCGCGGCGAGCGCGATATAGCCGACCAGAAATCCGACAATAGCCAGCATTGCGATGAATTTTCTCATTCGGTTTCTCACATTTTGAAGGCGGGTGCGTCGACGAGGCACTTGCCAAATTGGTCGTGTCACGCATTTAGGGCGTATGACAAAAAACTTCCACACCTCACACTCAACTCTTTCAGCGCCTGCGCGGCTATGGATGCGTCGCTGGCTCGTGCTTCTGGGCGTCATGGTTTATGCGATGATCCTCGTCGGAGGGGCGACGCGCCTCACTGATTCTGGCCTGTCTATCACCGAGTGGAAGCCGATCTCTGGCGCCATCCCGCCAACAAGCGAAGCGCACTGGGACGAACTCTTCGACCTGTATCAGGACACAGCCGAGTTCCGGCTCCAGAATTCTTCAATGTCTCTGGAAGAGTTCAAATACATTTACTGGTGGGAGTGGGGCCACAGACAGCTGGGGCGCTGGATCGGCGTGATCGCAATTGCCGGCTTCCTGGTGTTCCTGAGAAATGGTTGGCTTAAAGAGGGGTGGGGCGCCCGCTTTGGGTTTCTTATTGTCCTCGGTGGTATTCAGGGCGCTATAGGCTGGTGGATGGTCGCAAGCGGCATCGGAGAAACTACACGCGTCGATGTGGCCCCTTACCGGCTCATGACGCATTTCTGTCTGGCGCTCTTTATCATTGGAGTTATCGCCTGGTATTGGATGCGTCTTGATCACAGGCAGTTACAGGCAAACTTCAGCGGAAGTTTTGCTTTCTTCTCCCTTTTCGCGCTTCTGATTTTTGTACAGATGGCGAGCGGGGCATTGGTCGCGGGTCTGGATGCGGGCCGGACTTATACTGACTGGCCTCTCATGGCGGGCCAATTTGTGCCGTCAGGATATGTCGACCCTCTTTTGGGTATGCGCAATCCGTTCGAAAATATCGCTATGGCGCAATTCAATCATCGGGTGCTGGCGTATCTGATCGGATTTATTGGTGTCGGGCTGCTGGTGCGACGTATTCTGGCTGTTGGCCTGACGGGTCGTTATCACGCACCTGTTTTACTTTTATCTGCCGCGATCGTGTTTCAGATTCTTTGGGGAATCTTCACTCTGGTGAACGTCGCACCATTGTCGTTGGCACTCGTTCACCAGGGCGTTGGAGTGATCGTCCTGATTCTCGCGATCAGGACGACCTTTAAAGCGCGCTATCAGTTGTCTGACAGCTGACGGAACAGATCTTCGTAATCTGCGATGACGATTTGCGATGTACGATCGGCACCCCGGGCATCCATTGCAAGGAAGCCGGATGAGAATCCGGGGATGTCCGCACGCTGTGTCATGACGAGATAGCGGACATCCTCTGGTCCGGTTGCAGAAAGGCCTGCCTCAAACTCGACGCGTGAGAAATTGCCGTCGCTGTTGGCGACATAAACTTCGCCGCCGGACATAGCCATCGCAACATTTGTGTCGTTGCCATCGGAAACGGCCGAAACAGAAGTTGGAACACCCGGCATGTCGATCAGTACCGGTTCGGATCCTTCAGCACGAATGTCGATTCCAAATCGACCGCTGGCGATTGTGGCGCTGTCCGTCAACGCGCAGCCCGTTACGTCTCGTTCGTAACTCTCAATGTCTCCTGGCGTGAAGGTGAAGTTTGTACCTTCGGCACCGACAGAGCCAGTATAGAGCGATGTAGGGTCAACAGACGTCCAGTACCCAATGTTCATAATGGAGCCGTCGTCCTGGCTGCGCGACGCGCAAACACCTTCGACTGATCCGGTGACATCTACATCAAGCTCTACCTCAATAGGTGCCAGCAGCCCGTCGCCATGAACGACCACGACAATCTGGTCGGAGTTGCGTGACACTCCAGGGAATAGAACAAGGTAAGTCCCGTCGATCTGAGCTGTGACGCCGGTAGAGGAAATTCCGTTTCGATAAGGCGCTGCTTCGGAAATCGCAGTTCCGTCGATATTTGTGAATTTCAGACCCTCGTTTTCGAGACCTACAAGAAATACGGCTTCCCCGCTTGGTGAAACTGATAGTGTTGTCAGGCCTGTGTCGAAACGTTCTGTTTGCCAGACCACGGGTGTGGAGACAGAATCGGGGCCCTGATTGACTGGAACTTCTTCACTTCCGCCACAGGCGGCTAAAAATAAAATCGCACCGAATGCGGCTCTTTGATTGACAATCGAATTCTTACGCTTTAGTGACGCGCGCTCTGCCATTTAACAACACCTTCAAGAAAGGCTCCGAGTGGAGCAATGAAAACTTTTTTGGCCAAACCAGCTGAAGTCGAAAACAAGTGGATCGTAATTGATGCCACTGACGTCGTCGTCGGCCGTCTCGCGTCTTATATTGCTAAACGCCTTCGCGGCAAGCACCGTGCTGATTATACCCCGCACGTTGACTGTGGTGATCACATCATCGTCATCAATGCGGATAAGGTAGCCTTCACGGGCCGTAAGCGTCAGGACAAGAACTATTACCGTCACACGGGTTACCCGGGCGGTATCAAGGAATTGTCTGCTGATGCTATTCTGCGTGGTCGTTTCCCTGAGCGTGTGCTCAAGCTCGCTGTGAAGCGCATGATGCCTCGTGAAAGCTCTCTGGCTCGCCAGCAGCTTTCCAAGCTTCGTGTTTATTCAGGCACTGATCACCCGCATGAGGCGCAGCAGCCAGAAGTCGTAGACTTCAAATCCATGAACCGTAAAAACGAGAAAGCGGCGTAACGTATGTCTGATACCGTCGAAAGCCTCGAAAACCTGAACGATCTTGGCGGCGAAGCCGTTGCTGAGACCGTGATCAACGTTGAGCCGAAGATTGACGAGTTTGGCCGTGCTTATGGCACAGGTCGTCGTAAATCTGCTGTTGCTCGCGTTTGGATCAAACCAGGCACAGGCAAGATCACGATCAATGGAAAAGACCAGGCCGAGTATTTTGCTCGTCCGGTTCTCCGCATGATTATTGAACAGCCGCTGATCGCTGCAGAGCGTCGCGATGAGTTTGACGTGATCTGTACTGTTAAAGGTTCAGGTCTCTCCGGTCAGGCGGGCGCTGTTCGTCACGGTATCTCTCGTGCGCTTGTAGCTTACGAGCCGGCAATTCGTCCGGTTCTCAAGCCATACGGCTTCATGACTCGTGACCCACGCGTTGTAGAACGTAAAAAATACGGTCGTGCGAAAGCGCGTCGTAGCTTCCAGTTCTCAAAGCGCT
>DDIN01000010.1 GCA_002338565.1 Hyphomonadaceae bacterium UBA1849 | reverse complement strand
AAACTTGGCGCGCCGCATCTGTGCGGTGAAGACCACATGATGGAGGAAACCATGCCCGTCCCGCCTTTGCCTATCATCGATGATGAATTCCAGTCTCGCGATCTTTATGCGCCAGACGTCATTGCCAATCCTTACCCCTATTATCAGGCCCTGCGGGACCAGCCGATCCAGTTCGGTCTTGAAGACTACCCCCCGGGAACGGTTCCTGGCGTTGATAAGCCACACCCCGCCTGGGTTGTCTTGAAACACGCTGATGTCGTCGACGTGTGTCGTCGTCCCGAGACTTTCTCGTCTCGCGACATCATGCAGGAAGAATCAGAAGCGCCCACACTCATGCTCGTGAATCATGATCGACCGCGTCACACTGAGTTGCGGGCCATCGCCCAGAAGGCTTTTCACCCCAAACGCGTCATGGAAAACGTGGCGCCTTGGATGGAACGCACTGTCAACAAGCAACTCGACTTGATTGGAGATGCAGAAGTCGACTTCATGAGGGATCTCGCCCCCAATCTGCCTGCACTGGTCATGACCCGACTAATAGGCCTGCCGGAAGCCGATTATGTCCTGCTGCGGCGATGGGCAAATGCCTTCATGGTCACGTCGGATTTCACAGTCGAAGAACGACAAGCCTGCAATATCGAATTGTGGAGCTACTTTCAGGAAGCCGTCGACAAACGATACACCAAGATCGAACGCGGAGCAGAGGTGCCAGATGATCTGATGTCGGCATTCATCACGGCAGAATCAGACGGCAACAAACTAACCCGCGAGGAAGTTGTGCGTTTCTGCCTAACACTGGTGGTGGCTGGCGCTGAAACGACCGGATATCTCCTTGGGAATCTAATTGATGTCCTCGTTTCAGAGGACGGACTTTATGACAAGGTACGCGCAGACCGCGCCCTCATTCGCAACCTTGTTGAGGAGAGTTTGCGCCGAGATGGACCGGTTCAGCGGCTGCACAGAGTCTGCGTTGAGGACACGATGATCGGCGAAGCACATATCAAGGCAGGAGACTGGGTCGCTATATTCCATGCCTCCGCAAACCGCGATCCAGAAGTTTGGGAACGGCCGGATGACTTCATCTTGGATCGTCCGAACTTTCGCAAGCATGTCACTTTTGGCAACGGCATCCATCATTGTATGGGGGCCGGAATTGCGCGCAATGAGGCAGTCCAGATGATTACATCCATCATGGATCGATATGAGAGAATAGAGCCAGCGGGCGAGCGCATCCGACAACGTGGCGGTCTATTGAATTACGGCCTCGAGACCTGCCCCGTACGGTTTGTCAGCGCGTGACTGTCCGGAGAGGCAAACTTAGTCCGACGGCGTGGTACGTTCAAACGAATGTACGGAAGCGAGCTTTTGGAGATTTCGCATTCGCGGGAACCGAGATATCGCTCTCATGATCCATCGCTCGTAAAGCCGGTCTTCGACATTACGTAATGACAACGGAAAGCGGAGGTACATCATCACCTCAAGCTGGATGATCTCGGGTAAGGTCTTGAAGTAGCGGAAGGGTGATTTCGTTATTCCCCGAAGCTAGACGCCAGAATTGGCACCCTCAAACGCGGTTCCTTTGACAATGCCGTTCTGGCAATGCCATCGGTTGTGACTCAGGTCATATCACTGACAAAAGTCGGTCGAACCGAGGGAGCCGGAGCACATGTTTGCCTTGGCCCGGCGCGAAGCTTCGGCCGAAGAGATCGTCCCTGGTATTTCCGGAGCTGTTCCACCGCGGCCCACGCTGGTCGCTGGCTCGTAATTGCGCGATCGCGCATGGGCCCGCTGGCTGCGAAGGCGCTCGGCCTCGGCCGCCGCAGCGCGCCGCTCACTGTCGCGTTGCAGGCCATATACCCTTTGCGTGTATTCACCTGATGACGACATGCCATAAGACTGCGCCATCCTCAGCTGACTGCGGCAATGGCTTAGCGTCGACTTATAATAATCGTCCAGCGATCTCACGCCCGCGTCTTCAAGGCAGCCCTCTGCACCTTCTGCGTAGGCAATACCGATCATGCGCTGCGCCTCAACATCGCTGATGTAGCCAGCCCGGCGCGCTGGTTCGAGCATGGCCCTGACGTAAGGCCCATACGATCCATTCCTTTGGGCTACCAGTTTTCCGCCCTCTAGCTCTAGCGAACCGACGCCCATATAGCGCGCGGCGGCTGTTGAGGCGTAGTTCAAATCACCTTCTATAAGTGATCGCCCGGTAAAGAAGGCCATACCCCGGTCGCCCACCTTGTCCTCGGGGACGTCCATGAGCAACAACACGTCCATTGCGGATGGTTGATACCGGCCCCAGCATCCATTCGGGTCGGTCATTTTGTCGAGCGCGTCCATCAGGTCATTGCGTTCAACTGCTTCGACGACCTCTACACACGGCTGGGGCACGAAGCCTGTGCGATAGCGCGACCTTAGCTGTGAGCCAAGTTCGCCCGACAGCAGCATCGTATCAGCAGAGCTCGAGTTGATTGTGTCAGGATTGGGCACATTCTTGCGTGTCTTCACAGTTAGGCCGAGCCTCGACACAAACGTATTACTGCTTCCGCCGCGATTTTGGTATTGGTCGTCCAGGAACTCTGCGAGCCACCTCATTGCGTTGTACTGGCCCAGATCAGCAGCAAAAACGAGGTAGCGGAAATAGTCCTCATCGCTCACCGGAACATCGGGATAGCGAGTCGGATCGTTATTGTTGCGCCGAAAGAACCTGATGCACTCACGGCATCCCCGTGACAGGCCTTCAGCATATATCTCGGCGGCGCGCACTGCATCGCCATAGCCATTCTTGTCCGTTCCATTTTCATAGAGCTCGCCCAGCCAGAGATAAGCTTCGGGCGTTTTCTGCGCGCCGATCCTCAACCATTGTTCTGCAGTCGCAAGATCGCTTGAGACCCCGCCCTGCCCCCTGCGAATAAAATAGGCGAGCGTGACGGCCATCTCGCCGCGTGTATCAGGTCGACGGGCATATTCGGCGTATATCGGCAAAAGTTCTGCGAGACGGTTATCTTTCACCGCCTGGGTGATTGTCGGTGTACCGTCCCCAAAGACGTCCGTGTTGAGAAGGTATTTGTCGAACGGTTTCACGACGCGGGTGCCGCGTTGCCATCCGAGCTCCGGAACCCAGCGTGTGCCGGGCGCCACGGTATCGTAGGCGAACTCGACTTCCGGTGTGATGTTCGTGCCGAGCCAGTAGGCGTCTATACCATCCTTGGTGCCACGCTGAGCGATCGCGTTTGTGCGCTCACCGGACTGCATTTTCTCGAGATCGCGAACGCGGATTTCATCTTGGTAGACATTCTGAGGCTTTGCGATTGTACCCGGGTCTTTGCCCTTTCCAGCGGCGGCGCGCTCACAATCCAGCGCAAAGCTGATCTCGCTATCGGTGACCTCGCCGCTGCTTGAGGCCATTTTGGCGGCGATGCGGTCATATTCGGCGCCGCACTGAAGCTGCGCATCCGACGGTAGCGCAAACAGAGCAGCCATGAATGTCACTACCGTCGACATGCCGAACAGGCGGTGCGCAGAAATAATGCTCATTACAATCCCCAAAACGTCCAATCAGGACCACCAACGGACGCCACCATCAAGCAGAAAAATACGCCTTGGTTGACTGAAATCCCCCATGCTCCGCTCGGGAAAAGGAGGGAAAGCTGTTCAATCGGTCCCACTTATTTAATGCATGGCCTCGCCTTTCCTTCCTACATGCTCTTTCTGAAAGCGTCTTTCACCCTTGGGGGTGAAGCGATGAATCTCGCGCCTTTCTAGGCTTCATTTACTTGATGGAGAGGGTACTGTTGCATTTGGCGATTGGAGCCGGCGGCGGATTTCGGGCGCAAAATCTCCCTTGTTCCGGAAACGGAGACGCAGCCCTGGCGCTAAAGCCCGCGGGGTGTAGAGCTTTGCGCGGAGGTGACGGTACTTTTCTCTGTTTGGGGGTGTGGCTGGCGGAGAGAGAGGGATTCG
>DDIN01000002.1 GCA_002338565.1 Hyphomonadaceae bacterium UBA1849 | reverse complement strand
AAGCTTTCCTCTGGCGCGATGAGGCCTTTGCGCTCACCTGGGAAACGCTACCCGACTGGCTGGAAATCCAGCTGCGCTGCGATATTCATCCGGGACATGTGGTCGAGAAGTACCGCGAATGGTTCCCTGAACTCGATCCAACAGAGGTCATGTTCAAAGCCACGACAGCCGGACGAAGCTGGCGTGGACAGGTGGAAGAATCAGACGCACGGGCCCGTCAGGGCGCACCAACATGGGTTTATCAGTTCGACCTGCCTGCAGCCGAGCGTGAGCGCGGGGCACCCCACACAATCGACATCGAGCATGCCTTCGACAATCTGGCACAGCCTGGGGCGATGTCAGGCACAGGCCCGACCGCGGCCCGTGTGGCAGATCAGTTATCAACCGCCTTCGTCAATCTCGCGCGCAATGGCGACCCGAACCATGCCGGTATCCCGCAATGGGACCAGCATACTCTGCCGAACCGCGAGACTATGGTCTTCGACGCGACGACACGGCTTGAGAACGACCCGCGTCAACGCGAGCGAGAGCTGTTCGCGACAGTGCCATTCATCCAGTGGGGAAGCTAATATGAAACCGGCTTTTAAAAGCGGCCTAACAGCCGCCAGCCTTTCACTGGTTGCGGCCTGCGCGACCGCGGCCACCAACGAGGTCGTCATCACCGAAATTGCACCTGACGCTCTTCCACCGAGCGTTCCGCAAGCTATTGCCGCTGAACGCGAAGGTTTCACAATTGAAGAAGTGTTGCGCAAGGTTCGCGACGGTCGAACCTATTATGATGTCGAAGGCGAACTGGCCGATGGCAGCGAACTGGAATTCGATATTCTGATGAGCGCAGACGGCTCAGCAGAAATCGTCGAAATTCAGCGCGATCTTGATTGGGCCGACATTCCAACAGAAGTCCGCGATGCTGCGCTTGTCGCATCGGACGGCGAACTCCCCGTCCGCATAATCGAAAGCGTGCAGACGGATGGATCTGTCATTTACGAGCTCTTTGCAGAGGGCCAACCCGCAGACCCGGCGTATGAAGTCCGGGTCCATGCGGGCGAAGTGGAAACGCTCTCAGAGCGCTGGATCCACTAAAGCTTATAGGCCGCCTTCGCCAGATTATAGGACAGGTCCACAATCAGTTCGTGGGCCTCGTCCAGCTCCATGCGATGCTCGGCGACCAGACGCGCAAGGAATGCACAATCTACGCGGCGCGCAACGTCGTGACGGGCCGGAATAGACAGGAAGGCGCGCGTGTCATCATTGAAGCCCACCGTGTTGTAGAAGCCGGCTGTCTCAGTCGTCATCTCACGGAAACGGCGCATACCTTCAGGGCTATCGTGGAACCACCAGGACGGACCAAGCTTCATCGCCGGATAATGGCCCGCAAGCGGGGCAAGTTCGCGTGAATAGCTCGTCTCATCCAGCGTAAACACGATGATGGAGAGGCGCGGATCATTGCCGAACTTATTGAGCAGCGGTTTAAGCGCCTGCACATATTCGGTTTGCGATGGCACGTCAGCGCCCTTGTCACGACCATGGCTCTCGAACAAGGCCTGATTGTGATTACGGAATGCGCCGGGGTGGATTTGGAGCACAAGGCCGTCATCGAGGCTCATACGCGCCATTTCAGTCAGCATCTGTGCGCGGAAAAGCTCGGCATCTTCAGCCGTGAAATCGTCTGAAACAATCTTCAGGAAGAGATGCTCAGCGTCCGCAACAGAGAGGTCTGCCGTACGCGCCGTGATATGCCCGTGATCCGAGGAGGTCGTGCCGATACGGATAAAGTCTTCGCGACGTTTACGGTGCGCGTTCAGATAGCCTCTCCAGCTGAAGACATCTTCACCTGTCATCTCTCCGAAGGCGATCATCGCGCCTTTGAATTGTTCATGTTCCGGGTCGATCACGGCATCAGGGCGATACGCCGAAATAACGCGCCCTCCCGTCCAACCGGACGCCAGAATTGCTTCGTGATGCTCAAGGGAATCTGTCGGGCCTTCAGTCGTCGCGATCACTTCGATATTGAACCGTTCGAACAGTGCGCGCGGCTTATACGCGTCCGACTTCAAAGCCGCGTCAATCGTGTCGTAATAGCTATCCGCCGTAGAGGAACTGAGGCGCTCTTCCATACCGAACACATTCGCGAACACATGGTCGAGCCACATACGCGATGGCGTGCCGCGGAAGAGATGGTAATTGCTAGCAAACAGGCGCCACGCCTCACGGGGATCATGTTCCGGAACGCCTGCTTTGCTCGGCACGCCAAGATTATCAAGATCATGCCCCTGACTGTAGAGCATGCGATAAATGTAATGGTCCGGCGCGAGGAAAAGCTCTGTCGGATTGCCGAAATTTCCGTTGCCAGAAAACCATGACGGATCAGTGTGACCGTGAGGGCTGATGATCGGCAGGCCAGAGACTTCTGCATAGAGCTCGCGTGCAATTCCGCGTTGGACAGGATCCGACGAAAACAGTCGATCTTCGCTCAATTGCAGTTTTCCACCCTGTGTCATTGCTCCGGATTCTCCGTGTTTCATGGCCAGCCAGCGTCCTTTTTTAAATTCAGATTTTCCGCTCTTGCGTTTCTTATGACACCGGTTACCATAGATGAGAACAGAACAAAATAATTGCGACGAAATTTATCGTTCGCAGCATGTCATCGGGAATAGGAAGTTGTTAGTCGACAGTAGCAAAACCGAAGCGCTCCGCTCGGTCCTGCAGGTCTCACCGCAGGACAATGTTGCTGTATGCCTACGCGCCATGCAGGCGGGCGAGACCGTTCGCGTTGGCGACAAGCCCTTTCAACTGATCTCGGACGTTCCAACGTTTCACAAGTTTGCCGTAACACTGATCGCCAAAGGCGAGACCGTACTGCGCTTTGGCGAATCCATCGGCGTTGCCTCGCAGGCGATCGCTCAAGGCGAGCATGTTCACACACACAATGTCAGCTCCACTCTGAAAGGCGCCGAGACCTATACGATTGAAGCACAGAGTGCAGACGCGGCTAGTGCGAAACGCTCACGCACATTTCAGGGATATCGGCGTGCAGACGGACGTGTCGGCACGCGCAACGAAATCTGGATCATACCAACAGTCGGCTGCGTTGCCCGCACTGCTGAGCAGGCCGCTATTCGTGCCGCTGACCGCATTGATGGCCGCGCGGATGGCATAATCGCCCTGCCCCATCCTCATGGATGCTCTCAGCTAGGCGATGACCTGGACGGCACACGTAAAGTTCTGGCCTCACTGGCTATGCACCCGAATGTTGGCGGCCTAATTCTGCTGGCATTGGGATGCGAAACCAATCAGGTGGATGTGCTGGCGGCAGAGCTCGACGGTGTTCCGGAAAACAGACTTCGCATCGTCCGCTCACAATCGGTTCTCGACGAAATGGAAGAGACGCAGAACGCCATAGACGAGCTGCTCGACGTTATGTCCGAAGATAAGCGCTCAGACTGCGATCTCTCCGACCTCGTCATCGGCCTGAAATGCGGCGGATCGGACGCTCTGTCCGGCCTTACAGCCAATCCTCTTCTTGGTGACATGACGGACATCGTCACCGGCAATGCTGGCAGCGCCATTCTCACCGAAATTCCAGAGATATTCGGCGCTGAACACCTCCTCATGCGTCGGACTTCGGACGAGACTGTGCGCGGCCGCATTGGCGCTCTGGTCAATGATTTCAAAGACTATTTCGTCCGCGCGGGCGAGCCGGTGAACGAGAACCCGTCTCCGGGCAACAAAGCTGGCGGCATCACAACGCTGGAAGAAAAATCACTCGGCGCGGTCCAGAAGGCCGGTAAAGCCGAAGTCCGGGACGTCATCATGTATGGCGAACGCAACAAAGCTAACGGCCTCATTCTGCTTGAAGCACCGGGCAACGACGCCGTGTCGTGCACCGCTTTAGCTGCTGCGGGCGCGAACATCATTCTCTTCACCACAGGCCGCGGTACGCCGCTTGGCTTCCCTGTTCCGACACTGAAGATTTCGTCAAATTCTGATCTGGCCGCTCGCAAACCGAGATGGATCGACTTCGACGCCGGACAAGTGCTTCGTTCGCCAGACCGTAGCGAAGCCGCAGAAGCACTGCTCGATCTCATAATCGAAACAGCGAGCGGCAAAAAAGCCTGTCACGAGCTCAATCAGGAGCGCTCCATTGCCATCTGGAAACGGGGTGTAACACTATGACCACCGATACCGCTCTGAAACCGCTCGGCGACGCGATACTTGCAGAGATTGATGCCGCCCAGTGCACACCGCCCTCATACGACCGGTCGGCACTGCCAACACGGGTGCTACATATTGGTCCCGGCGCATTCTTTCGCGCACACCAGATGGATTATTATAACCGTCTGAACGCCGACGAGCAGAAATGGGGCGTTACCGCAGTAGCGCTGCGCTCCAAGGGAACGTCTGAAAAGCTCAACGCGCAAGACGGCCTTTACACGCTGATCAAACTCGACCGCGAAACCAGCTGCGAAATCATTGCCGCTCTGAAAGGCGTAAAGTTTTGCGACGATTCAAGCGCCTTCCAGCCGTTTAAGACCGAAGACCTCCAGCTTGTCACGCTGACCGTCACAGAAAAGGGTTATTGCTTGAACGGTGACGGTGAGCTGGACGAAGCTCATTCGGACATCCTGCACGATCTGAAGCAGTTTGATGCGCCTGTAAGCGCGATTGGCTGGCTCACGAAGGGGCTCGCGCTGCGCCGTGAAAGCGGTCTTGGGAAACTGGTCGTGCTTTCCTGTGACAACCTTCCCGGCAATGGCGAGAAGCTTGAAGCGGCGGTTCTGCGATTTGCCGATCTGATCGATGCACCGCTTAGCAGCTGGATCCGCACAAATGTCGACTTCCCGTCCAGCATGGTCGACTCAATCACACCCGCAACAGACGACGCGCTTATCCAGCGTATTCAGACGGACTGTGGCTATAGCGATGCGTGGCCTATCCAGCGCGAAGCCTTCACATCATGGGTAATTGAGAACACCGGCGTATCGGTGATCAAAGAACTCGCCGATGCAGGCGTTCTGCTTACGCGCGATGTTTCCAGACACGAAAAGGCCAAGCTGTGGCTTTTGAATGGTGCGCACTCAACCCTCGCCTATCTTGGTCTGGCGTACGGGCACCAATCCGTCGCCGAGACGATGGAAAATGCGGAGCTGCGTTCCCTTGTTCGCGCCATGATGCGCGACGAGATCATGCCAGCTTTGTCTCCACCAGATGGAATGGACCTTGAGGACTATATCGAGGATCTGCTTGAGCGGTTCGCGAACCCGGCCATCGTCCATAAGCTTTCGCAGATTGCATGGGATGGCTCGAAAAAGCTTCCGATACGGCTTCTGAACACCATTGAGACCAATCGCGCAGCTGGCCGCAGCATAGAAAAGCTCGGCTTCGGAGTCGCAGCGTGGATGCGCTTCATTGTGCGTATGTCCCGCGCCGAAGCGCACATCACCGATCCGCTCGCAGACCAGCTTCTGGCGCTCGGAAAAATCGCCAAAGACGAAAGCGACGATGTCGATGCATTCCTCGCGTTGGACGAGGTGTTCCACGACACACTTCGCAACGATGAAGAGTTTGTAGCCGCCGTAAAGCGCGCCTACACTGACATCATAAAAACAGAACAAAAATCACTTCGGGGAGGCTCAGGAATTTAAATGACCCAAACGCCATCTCTAAACAGACGGCGCGTCCTGCAAGCGGGCGCAGCCGGACTGGCCGGGATGTCCCTTGGGGCGTGCGGACAAGCAGGCTCGAGGCCGCTTTTATCCTCTGACACGCACCCGTCGGACTATCCGACGGTTCAGGCCGTCCGCCATATGGGCGAAGTGCTGCGCGAGCAGACTGATGGTCGCCTGGACATCCGAATTTATGCAGGCGGCCAGCTTGGCTCAGAACGCGATACGCTCGAAATCACCAGTTTTGGTGGCCTCGACATGAACCGCGTGAACCTGGCGCCGCTGAATTCAATCGAGCCTATGACGGTTATTCCGTCCCTGCCCTTCCTGTTCAGCTCCACCGAGCATATGCGACAGAGCCTTGATGGCGCGCCCGGCGATGTAATCCTGAACTCGCTTGTGCCGCACAATCTGGTCGGCCTCTGTTTCTACGATTCAGGGGAACGCAGCTTCTACAATACGCGCCAGGCTATCCGCACGCCGGACGATATGCGCGGCATGAAAATCCGTGTTCAGAACTCCGACCTTTATGTTGCGATGATCCGCGCGCTCGGCGCTGACGCGACGCCTATGCCACTTGGCGAGGTGTATCAGTCGCTCGTTCAAGGCGTGATCGATGGCGCCGAGAACAACTGGCCATCTTATGAGTCCGGCCGCCACTTTGAAGCAGCGCCGTATTACAGCCTGACGCGCCACGTAATGGCACCGGAAATTCTGGTCATGTCGCTCAGCCGCTGGCGCAAACTGTCGGAAGCGGATCAGGAGTTGGTCGTCAACGCTGCCAAATCATCTGTTCCGTTCATGCGTGAGCTTTGGGATGCCCGTGTTGCGGGTGCGCGCGAGCGCCTCATGGAGGCGGGCATTCAAGCCAATGAAGTCGACAATCTGTCTGACTTCCAGGGACTTATGGAGCCTGTCTGGGAGAACTTCATCGTGACGCCAGAGCAGGAAGAGCTCGTCAATCAGATCCAGAGCATAGGCTCTGAGCTGGGAGGCGCGTGATGAAGCACAATCTGGCTAACGTCACCCATTTCGCGGCTGAGCTGCTTTTACGGATCGCCGCATTTGGTCTCGTTCTGATGACTGTGATCGTCGGCTGGCAGGTCTTCGGCCGTTACGTGCTGAACTCCAGCCCATCCTGGTCCGAGCAAGCCGCTCTTACGCTGATGATCTGGTATGTGCTGCTCGCTGCCGCTGCTGGTGTTCGCGAAGGCTTCCATATCCGTATCGTCGCGCTTGAAGAAGCCGTTGGCCCAAAGGCCAAACGCGGCATGCGCATGGTGCAGGATCTGATCGTCGCAGGTTGCGGTATCGCCATGACCATCTGGGGCGGAGAACTCGTTATCCGTACCTGGGAACATATTATTCCATCGCTCGGCCTGCCTCGCGGCCTTGCATATCTCGCCCTGCCAATCAGCGGTGTTCTGATCGCGCTGTTCTCGCTCGAACGCATGCTGGAAGAGGCAGAAGGTGAAAACGTCGAGGATGAGGAGGATCCCCGATGGAGTTGATTATTCTACTCTCTGTACTCGTAATCTGTCTGGCGCTGGGCGTGCCGGTCGCGTTCTCTCTGCTGACCGCTTCAATCGCCTGTTTCCTCGCGATGGATATCCCATTGGTTGTCGTATTCCAGCGTATGGCCGCGGGCGTGAGCGTCTTCACACTGATGGCGATTCCGTTCTTCATTTTCGCAGGCGATCTCATGTATCGCTCGGGCATAGCAGAACGGCTCGTCCATATCGCTGAAGCGGCGTTTGGCCGTGCACGCGGTGGTCTTGGCGCGGTGAATGTCGGTGCTTCCACTCTATTTGGCGCGGTATCAGGCTCTGCGATTGCATCGGCATCTGCCATGGGCGCGACCATGATGCCGCTCATGAAGGAAAAGGGCTATGACGCTGATTATTCAGTAAATGTTACTGTGACAGCGGCGATCGTCGGCCTGCTCATCCCGCCATCCCACAACATGATCATCTACTCGGCGGCATCCGGCATCGGTGTCTCGATTGGTGACCTGTTCCTTGCCGGTATCGTGCCGGGCGTACTGACGGCCATCCTGCTAATGGTTGTGTCATGGATTGTCGCTGTGAAACGTGGCTATGCTGCGGGCAAGTTCCCGGGCTGGGCCGAATTCATGAAAGCGCTCGTCTTTGCCATTCCGGGCCTGATGACGGCCATCATTATTATGGGCGGTATTCTTTCAGGCATTTTCACGGCGACAGAATCCTCTGCCATTGCCGTTATCTACACCATCATTATCGGCGCTTTCGTCTATCGCACGCTTGGCTGGGACCGCTTCTCAAAAGCTGCAATCCAGTCTGTGAAGATCACGGCGATGGTTCTGATGATCATCGGCGCGGCGACCGCCTTCGGCTATGCGCTCGCCATTCTGGAAGCGCCTACAAAGCTGGCGGAACTGATTACCAACGTTACGAGCAATCCAATCCTCGTATTGCTGATCATTAACGTGATCCTGCTCTGCCTCGGTACGTTTATGGACATGTCGCCGCTCATCGTTATTACGACACCAATTCTACTGCCTGTCGTGATGGAAGTTGGCGTGGATCCTGTCCATTTCGGCATCATCATGATGCTGAACCTCGGCATTGGTCTGGTCACACCGCCTGTTGGATCTGTCCTGTTCGTAGGCGCAGCGGTCGGCAAGATACCGGTAGAGTCGGCTGTTAAGACGATCTGGCCGTTCTACTGCGCCCTGATTGCGGCACTTCTGGTCATCACCTTTGTGCCTGCCATCTCGCTCACGCTTCCGGGGCTGTTCTAATGATGAAGACGGCGCTCACTCGTCGATCCATGATGCTTGGAACGGCAGCCATATCACTGGCTGCCTGCACAACACCTGATGTGTCGTTTGCCGAGACGTCGGAACGGATCGACTTTGACCGCTTTGTCGTCGACATTGCACGCCAGCCTGACGAAACCCTCAGTATCTGGCCAGAGCAGGCGCCAGGCCGCGACGCTGTCGACCTGACTGAACATATGGTGGAACGCCAGAACTCATTCGGCCTGCCGGACCGCGCAGCGTTGGACGTCACTGGGCCGACCTTGTCCTATTTCAGGTCGGAAAACTTCTCCGGCAATACCATCCTACTCATTCCGGGCGGCGGCTATCAGCGCGTTGTCGTCGAAAAAGAAGGCTGGGAAGGCGCGCGTTATTTCAACCAGTTCGGCTATGACGTTTATGTCATGACCTATCGGCTGCCATTTCAGGGCTGGCCGTCTGGCGCAGACACGCCGCTTCAGGATGCCCAGCGTGCGATGCGTGTCCTGCGCAGCCATAATGCCAACACCCGTGGTTCAGAAACGAATGTTCTGGCCATAGGCTTTTCTGCGGGCGGCCACCTCGCAGGCTCGCTGAACCAGCGTTTCGAAGACACCGTCTATGACCCCGTGGATGCTCTGGACCAACTCTCTGCCAAGCCTGACATTACGGCTCTGGTCTACCCGGTCGTTCTGATGGGGTCTGAACACACACATATAGGCTCCCAGAATAACCTGCTTGGCGACAACCCGACTGAAGACCAGATTCGGACCTACGACCTGACCCGCAATGTAAATCCTGACAGCCCGCCAGTTTTCCTGCTCCACGCGCTGGATGACACCTCTGTCTTCATGGAGAACTCCATGGCGCTGATGAACGCGTATCGCGACGCGGATGTGCCCGCCGTCCTCCATATTTTCGAACATGGCGGTCATGGCTTCGGCATGCGCGGCATTGAGAACACACCATTGGGAGACTGGCCCGGCCTCCTCATTAACTGGGCAGCAGAGAATGGTCTTCCGCCCACTCCCCGATAATTCTGTTTGAGAGATAAATTCAAATGGCTGATGTGAATGCACAAAAGCGCCAGCTTCGCGCTGCAGGCGTCGTTCCGGTCCTGACAATCGAACGCACTGAAGACGCCGTTCCTGTCGCAAAAGCTCTGGCAGATGGCGGCTTGCGAGTGCTCGAAGTCACTCTCAGAACGGCCTGTGCGCTGGACGCTATCAAAGAGATTTCCAATTCCGGCCTCGATGTTCTCGTCGGCGCAGGCACGATCACATGCGAATCAGATGTCGGCTCAGCGCTCAAATACGGCGCCCAGTTTCTGGTGACGCCAGCCACTCCTGCATTTCTGCTATCCGAACTTGCAGCTTTCCCCGGCCTCGTCGTCCCGGGTATAGCTACCCCTACAGAAGCCCTGTCTCTCTACGATCACGGGTTTGATGTGGTGAAATTCTTCCCAGCTGAGCCTTATGGCGGCGCTTCTACGCTCAAAGCATTGTCTGCGCCGCTGCCCAACATAAGCTTCATGCCAACGGGCGGCGTCTCGATTGAGAAACTGCCATCCTATCTGAAACTGCCAAACGTTGCAGCAGCAGGTGGGTCCTGGCTTGCAACACCAGCAGATATTCAGGCCGGAAACTGGGCCCGGATTACAGAACTGGCTCAGGAAGCATCAGATCTCGTCAAATCGCTCCGACCGGGCTGACATCGACAACACAAATCTCAAGGCTCATCATCATGGAAAACGCTGACCTTCCCCTGAAAAAAGATGAGATCTATGAGCGTCTGAAATTCTATGCGCGCGATATCGAACGCGACCCGCAGACCAATTCTGTTTTCAGACTGGCTCAAGATTACTTTTTCGCCCTTTCTAAAGGCGAATTGAGCGCCGATGCGCTTAGCGCGCCCGTGCAAGATATTACCGACGAATTGTTCCGTGAACGCGCGGCCTTTATCGCCATGCAGCACGAGCTGCACCTTCCGGAATCTCCATGGGAGATGATCAACGAGAAGCTTTCACTGAAAGCCGCTGAAGGGCTCGACGCTTTCAAAGACTGCGTTGAAACACCCGTTGGCGGCATTGTCTTCACTGCCCACCCGACCTTCGCAAACCCGCTAAGCGAGCGTCAGCGTCTTGCGGAGCTCGCTGTGTCAGACGCAACGGAGCATGAGGCCCCGGCGCAAACGGACGACACTCAAGGCATCACGCTCCAGCAAGAGCATGAAGAAGCCCAGAATGCGATTGCCAATGCGCAAGCGTCTGTCAGCAGTTACCTGAAAGCGGTTCTGCAGACTGCCCGCACCTCGTATCCTAGTCAGTGGCGCAGCCTTCGTCCTGTCGCACCAACACTCGCTTCATGGGTCGGTTACGACCTTGATGGCCGAAGCGACATTCACTGGTGGACGAGCCTTGCCTATCGCCTGAAAGAAAAGTCCGAACAGATCGGCCGCTATGCAAGCATGCTGAAAGACATTGCTCAAAGCGCTAAAGATGCAGCTGCGATTGAAGCCCTGACTGCAGAGCTTGAAACCGCACAGGCGCTCGCGGCAAAACAATCCGACCTCTTCTTCGGCGATCTGTCGAAGGCAGAGCTCATGGTCCAGGCAGCAAACACGCTGACCGAGAACGATGACAAAAATCTCGTCAGCATTCGCGCTTTGTCGGAACGTGTCGCAGCGCTCATGGACGGTGAAGACGACGACACGGCACTTCGCCTGCTTCAGCTGTCGCGCCAGATGGAAATCCTCGGTTTCGGAACCGCCCGCATCCATCTTCGCATCAACGCTGCTCAAATCCAGTCAGTGATCCGGCGTGACCTTGGCTTCCTCACGGAAGACAATGATCTTGGACAAGTCGCGCTGGACACGCTTGCAGACAAGCTACGCGCGACCGTTCCGGCAAAGATCAACTTCGGCGACCTGTTCCTGGAACAGTCCACAGCCCGCCGCCAGTTCATGCTGTGCGCACAAATCAGCAAACATATTGATGCTGACACGCCGATCCGCTTCCTCATCGCAGAGAGTGAGAACCCTGCGACGGTGCTCGGCGCTCTCTATCTTGCGCGCCAGTACGGCGTTGAGGCGCAACTGGATATCTCGCCTCTGTTCGAAACACCTGAGGCACTTGAAAATGGTGGACGCTTCGTAGCGCGCCTTTTGAAAGTGCCGGAGTTTCAGGATTATGCCCGCACGCGCGGCCAGCTATCCATCCAGCTTGGCTTCTCGGACGCGGGTCGCTTTATCGGGCAAGTTGCTGCAGACATCGCAATCGAACGAATCCAGTCCCACATCGCTTCCGCGCTGGCTGAACAGATGCCGGGTATTGCACTTCTGTTCTTCAATACGCATGGCGAGTCCGCCGGGCGCGGTGCTTATCCGGGCGACTTCAAAGCCCGCCTGAACCACGTTCTTCCCGCACACACGCCGTCACTTTGTTCACGACTCGGCGTGCCGCTTCGCAATGAAGTCAGCTTTCAGGGCGGCGACGGATATATCCACTTTGCAAACCAGCCATTGTCGGATTCGGCCTATCTCGCTTTTGTACGCGAAGGCGTGTTCACGCAGGAGCATGACGACAGCGATCCGTTCTACCAACGCTCCAGCCTTGTCTGGGACTTCTATCGCGCGCTTCGTCTCTGGCACGAGACGCTGTTCGATGATCCGGACTATGCCGTCCTGTTGGGCGAATTCGCAGGCGGCTTCCTGCTCGATGCAGGATCGCGCCCAAAACGTCGCGCCAAAGGCCCTGCCGGCCCGCGCTCGCTTCGCGCGATTTCGCACAATGCCACGCTTCAACAGCTGGGCGCCCTCGCCAACACGGCGTGTGGCATCGGCTCCGCGCTGGAACGAGACATTGATGAACTCGTCGAGCTGATTGACGATTCCCCTCGCCTGCGTGCTCTGGTCAATCTGGCTCTATTCGGCCGGGTCCGCACATCCATACCCGCGCTCCGGTCGTATGCCGCGGTCTACTCTCCAAGTTTCTGGGTGGCCTGCACAAAGCGAAGCGGCGATGCAGACCGCAAAGCCGCACGAACCATGATGTACCGCCTGGTCCGCTCCCAGCGTATTTCGTCCGCTATGAACCGTTGCGCCGACCATCTCTCGATTGACCTTGGCCGTTTCGACCAGCTGATCTCACGCCTGAAGAGCGCGCCATCGGTCTCGTATCGCCACGAAGCACGCCTGCCGATCCACGCGCTTCATGCAATGCGTCAGGGCGCCATGATGCGCGCCCTGGAGATTGCGGGCAGCCTTCCGACCATTTCTGAGCGGCACGGGTTTGACATTGATGATGTACAGCATCTGATTGTTGAAATGCGTATCGAAGAAGCGGTCGGCTTACTGCGAAAGCTCTTCCCGAAATCAGCCCTCGATATCGTAGAGTTGTCTGATCTGAAGGAGCCTCGCGAAGAGCGCGGAGATCTGACGACCTCGGACTATACCGCACTTCACAAAGAATTCCTCGATCCACTCATGGATATTCAGAAACTGATCCATCAGATCAGCCGCGCAATCAGTCACGCACATCTCGCTTACGGGTAAAAGGGTGCTACCAACCACAACGGAAAACCGATGGGGTTGGTAGCGAGGGAGAATAAACTTCCAAACCGGGCATTGCCCTGTCGATTTTAACGCGCCGGTCGACCCTACAGACCGGCGCGACAAGGCTCCCGTCCGTATGACTGAACACGTTAAACACCATGAATTGCTAACCCTACAAAAACAGTCAGTCAATCCTGTTTCATTGGTGAGGTCGCCAAACAAAAAAGGGAGGACTTTCGCCCTCCCTTCTCAAGACATATGAAGACACGCTATTCGACCGCCGCAGCAGGATCGAGGCGAGCTCGCTCCTGATGAGCCTGCCAGATGATGTTCTGACGAATAGCCGAAATGGCCTCTTCACCAATCACATCGCCAAAGCCAACCATGCCATTGCCCTCAAGAGCACCGTCACGGACGATCGACATGAAGGTCTCTTCGCGCTCCAGAGCTGCGGAATAGCGAAGATCAGGGATCACGCCGCCGCCATGGCAGGTGACGCAAAAGCGACCATAATATTCACCACCCAGCGCAATCGTTGCCTCGTCTCCGGACAGTGCTGGCGGATCAAGAACACCTTCCGGTAGCGGATAGGCTTCAGGCATTTCCGCGTCGCCCTCCAGAGAGAAGACAAAGAGACGGCTGCGGTTTTCGACCAGTCCGGCATTGAGGCCGAACACACCGCCCCACCCAGCCAGGATAGCCACATACTGCGTGCCATCCTGCTCAAACGTCATTGGCGCTGCGATAGCGGCTGTCTGCAACGGATGCGACCAGAGCTGGGTGCCATCGGCCGCGTCGTAGGCGCGGAACTCGCCCGTCGCGGTACCTTGAAAGACGAGACCACCGCCTGTCGCCAGAAGACCGCCATTCCACATGATCGGATACTCGACGCGCCAGCGTTCCTCCTGCGCAATCGGATCCCACGCAACGAGTGACCCCATAGCGCGCGAACGTGGCTCAACGGGCTGATAGTCTTCAACGGTCGAAGTGGTTTCAAGTGTGCGACTGCCAGCTGCTGGTCGCTGCATGAGATCGTCGCCACTTCCGACAACAGCCCCGGTGCCCCGATTACCAATCGCGATGTTGAAGCTCGCATCAGCGAAGCCCCATTCATCCGGACTATCAAATGGCATAGGCAGGTTATGGACCGGAATATAAACCAGCTCCTCATCCTGACTGAACGCCATAGGATGCCAGTTATGGCCGCCGAACGGGCTTGGGAACACCAGCGCCGGTCCATCCAGATAACGCGCTGAAGGGCTCTCTACCGGACGCCCAGTCTCCGGATCGATCCCCAGAGCCCATGTTACGTTGGTATAGTTATTCGCTGTCAGAAACTCGCCCGTTTCACGATCCAGTACGTAGAAGAAGCCATTCTTCGGCGCCTGCATCAGGACATCGCGCATCTCGCCATCAATCTCGAGCTCAGCGAGCATGATGTGCTGGGTTGCCGTGAAATCCCATGTCTCACCCGGCGTAGTCTGGAAGTGCCACGCATACTCACCGGTGGACGCATGGATCGCGACAATCGAAGAGAGGTAGAGATTATCGCCGCCTTCAGGAGAACGGTATTGCTGGTTCCAGGGCGCGCCATTGCCAACACCAATATAGAGAAGATCCAGGTCCGGGTCATAAGCCATGGAATCCCAGACGGTGCCGCCACCGCCGACGTCCCACCAATCGCCAGTCCATGTTTCGGCGGCGGCCTGCAAATATTCAGGCTGCTCACCCGCATCTGGATTATCCGGCACTGTGTAGAAGCGCCAGATCAGCTCACCGGTGTCCGCGTCATAGGCGGACATATAACCGCGAACACGGCCCATATCGGCGCCGCCATTACCGATCATAATCATGCCATTCACGGCGCGCGGCGCACCTGTAATCGTGTAAGGCAGCTCGTGATCAACGATTGTATCTGTCGTCCAGACTTCCTCCCCGGTTTCACGATCCAGCGCGATGAGACGTCCATCCAGTGAACCGAAATAAAGATGCTCACCCCAGGCTGCGAGTCCCCGATTCACCACGTCACAACATGGCTTCACGCCAGTACTTCCGGGAACTTCCGGGTCATATTCCCAGAGCAGCTCACCGGAAACCGCGTCATAAGCCTTCACAAGGCTCCATGCTGTGGTGATGTACATCTTACCGTCAATGACCAGCGGCGTCGCCTCTTGTCCGCGCGCTGTATCGAGGTCCGCGAACCATTCAAGCTGCAAATCGCCAACGGTCTCCCGATTCACTTGGTCCAGCGGGCTATAACGCTGCTCCGCCCATGTGCGACCATAAGAGAGCCATTCACTGTTATTGCTGGCCGCATTTACGAGGTCATCGGTTCCGATCTGTCGGGTCACCTGCGCATCAGGCGTATCAGCGCCGACCGGAGTTGCGGTATGTTCAGTCTGTGAACAGCCCTGAATTGCAAGACAAGCCATGGCCGCCACGCCGACAAACAGGTCGCGTTTTTCAATCATCAATTTCGTCCTCCCCGATTAATCCGCGCTTTATGGGACCAATCAATTGGTGTCGCCTTTTTCCGGCGATCGTTGTTTTGCTTTTTTACGTTGTATAAATTGCGCGCGTTCGGCTCAAGCTTTTTGAACACGATTATAAAAACAGTATAATTTGACGGTTTTTTTGATCCCACCCTCTGGAAATTCGTCCCGCCTTCTGTCAGCAATTGAATATAGGAGACTACAACACTCGCATAAAAGACGAGAGTGTGGCTGCCCTATCGGGAGGAAATACTATGAAGCGCAGTCTTACAGGTCTGATCTCAGCAGCATGCCTGACATCAATAGCGACCATCGGAGCGTGCAGTCACGTCACAGCGCCCGACGAAAACCTTATCTCGGCCCCGGGCCAGTATAGCGGCTATTCAGAACCTTATTACGACGGTTACGAGCGGAGTTCATTCTACGTGCCAGTACGAGATGGCACACGCCTCGCCGTCGATTTATTCCAGCCGACGCAGGACGGAGAGCTCGCAGACGAGCCGCTGCCCGTCGTCTGGATGCACTCTCCTTATAACCGCCGTTCATTCCGCGGCGAACCCGCCGTCGAAGCCTATCCGGGATACGCCATCGAACTGGTCCCTCACGGGTACAACGTCGCTATCGTCGACTTTCGCGGCGTGTTTGCGAGCTTCGGGCGCAATATCGGCTATAATCGCGGCGAGTGGGTCGAAGCCGCCCGCTGGGACGCCTACGACATTACTGAATGGTTCGCAGACCAATCCTACTCGAATGGTAATATCGGTATGTGGGGCTGTTCGGCGACTGGCGGCAGTCAGATGCAGGCGCTCACGACACGCCCGCCATCGCTCCGCGCTATTGTACCCATGAGCGCAGAGCTCGATGCCTATGCATTTGCTGTGAATGGGGGCATCGCCCGTGAACGCCCGATCGCCCCGCCAGGCACAAACCCCGGACGGGACATGGTCGCGAGGCGCGATGCAATGGCCGTACCGGTCGACGGACCCGACGCAGCTGCGCTTTTGACTGCCGCGATCGCAGAGCACGCAGAAAATATCGATTCTGTCGGCCAGGTGCCATTCCGCGATAGTATCTCACAGGCCACCAGCCTCGAATGGTGGTCCGTTTCCAGCCCGCATACATATCTGGATGACATGCGCCAGGCGGAAACGGGTGTTTTGTCTGTCGCCAACTGGGATGAGGCAGGATCCCGTCACGGACCGTTCTTCACCTTCAATAATCTTGATCCGGAAAATACAAAATTGCTGGTAGGTCCGGCAACGCACTGCGACTGGTCCACAGTGGAAGCAGATACCGGGCTAGACCTCGTTGTCGAGGAACTGCGCTTTTTTGATCACTGGCTCAAAGGCATTGAAAACAATGTCATGGATGAACCTGCCGTCACTTATTACACCTATAACGCTGAAGAGGGATCTGCATGGCGCCAAAGCGAAGTCTGGCCGCTTGAAACAGAAGTCCGCACAAGCCTTCACCTATCGCCAAACGGAACACTAATCCGTGATCAGCCTGAGACGGAATCCTCTGTGCAAGGCGACTTCAGCTCACCACCCACCGCCGAAACAGTGAGTTTGTCAGTGCCGGACGGAGGTCTGATCTTCCAAACCGAACCTCTCGAGAGCGACATGAAAGTCACAGGGCACCCGGTTGTGAACTTGTGGATTGAAAGCGATCAACCTGACGCTGATGTCACGGCTTTCTTGCTGGACGTCGCTCCGGACGGAACCTCACAAACATACCAGATGCTCGGACGTCTTCGTGCAAGCCACAGAGCGACGGAGGAGCCGCCCTACAATCATCTCGGGCTACCATGGCACAGCTATACATCGGATGATGCTGCGCCGCTAACGCCCGGCGTACCAGCTGAACTAAGCTTTGATATGCTTCCGATGTCATACGTCTTCCAACGCGGACACCGTATCCGCCTGCTGCTGAACTTCGCCGCTTTTGGCGGAGACCAGGACACTGAAGGCCAGATCCGTGTTCTGATTGGTGGGGAGACAAGTTCGCATATCGAGTTACCTATCATTCCAATCAGCGGAGACTGAGCCGTTATGAAAGCTTTATGGATATCCACCGCTCTTCTTTCGTATGGCGTGATCGTCGGATGCACCGCCGGCACAACCGAAACGCCCCAATCTTCTTCAGCGACGCCGTCACTTTCAGGCATGGATATGTCGCTCCTGACATCGGCGGCGACTGAACCGGACGGCCCGGGAACACAACTTGGACCGTATCCGGATATCGTAATTGCGTCTGCGCCGGGGCTGCCAACGCACACGATTTATTATCCGGAAAACTCCGGCGAAGCAGCCCTTCCGGTTCTGGTCTGGGGAAATGGTGCCTGCAGAAATGATGGACGGTCATTTTACCGGACGCTGACAAAAGTCGCGTCCCACGGCTTTTTCGTTGTCGCTGTAGGGCTTTACGACACGCAAGCCGATGCGCCATCGACGACAGGGCCTCAGATGATAGAAGCCATAGACTGGCTAGAAAGCGGCCCGTCCCTGCCTGCGGGTTTAAGCGCCCGCATCGACGCCGAAAGCATCGCAGTGATGGGCCAATCCTGCGGCGGCCTCATGGCCATAGAAGCGTCCGACGACCCTCGCGTAGATACCATAGGCGTAATCAATAGCGGCGTATTCAACGCCGGCTCCCGCCCTAGACTTTCTATATCGACGGCTACAAAGGACGATCTCGCCGACATTCACACACCTACGCTCTATATCAATGGCGGCACAAATGATGTTGCCTTTGAAAACTCTAATGATGACTTCGAGCGGATCGATAATGTACCGTTTTTCTACGGCGTGATGGAAGGAGCGGGTCACATAGCAACGCACCGTCATCGCAATGGTGGCCGATTTGCAGAAGTCATTACCGCGTGGCTGGAATGGCAGCTAAAAGACAATTCAGAAGCCGAGAGCTGGTTCGTTGGCGCTGATTGTATGCTCTGTTCAGATCCAGAATGGATTGTGCAAAAGAAAAACCTCAACTGACAGGCAGCTGAGGTTATTTGAAAGCCATTATATTGGCCGCATGAGTTGCGGCCAACTTTACATTCACACTGTCCAGACGAGCCAGGTGAGGCCAATCGCGATCGCGACGCCAAGCGCAACATTCCAAAGTGGCGCCCGAACTGTTTTTTCCGGCGCACCCTCTTCGACCTTTCGGCTGCCTGTGAGCATCGGGCGAACCAGATTTGCCTTCAGAACAAATTGGTAAGCCAGAACCGCCAGCACATGCAGCGCAATAAGGATGTAAAGCGCACGGAAGCTCATTTCATGAAACTCGGAGAACAGACGCCCCGTATCGAATTCCAGAAATTTAGATAGCGGACCCGATTCCAGACCATTCACATCTATTGTGAAAAGACCTGTTCCCACCTGTGTACCGACCACGAGCATCAGAGCAACAACACTCAGCGAACCAAGCGGGCTATGCCCGGTTGAAGGCTTATAATTGCCCTTAGTGAGCGACTTCGCATAGGCGATGACTTTGCCCGGACCTTTTACGAAGTCGGAAAACTTCGCCGTAGAAGCACCGAAGAGCCCCCAGTAGACGCGATAAAACCAAAGAAACAGAACAAGCATGCCAATCCGGCGGTGCCATCCCATTTCGCCCCAGCCATAAGCTATCCACCCCTGCTCCACCATAAAGCCATCAAGCGATTCCCAGACGCCGTGGCCTTCTGCTGTCGACCACATACAGGCGATCAGGAAAACCAGACCCCAGTGAAATGTGCGGACTGTCCAGTCCCAGACCTTCTGGGACCGGACTGGAACAGCGTCCGTGCTAGTCATCGTCTACACGGAAATCGTCGTGGCAGGCACCACATGTACCGCCGAGTGAGCGCAGAGCGCCGCCTGTGGCAGTCATATCGCCGGACGCAGCAGCAGCCTGAAACGCTACAGCAGCCGTCTGGAAGTTCGAAACAGCTTCAGCAAAGCCTTCTGGGTTTTCCCAGATCGTTGGCAGAGCTTCGGTTTCGACACCCGCCTCAGGGCCAGAACCTGCAGGGAACCAGTCACCCATCGTAGCTGCGTGACCTGCGATAATATCAGCTTTCTCAGAGATCAGCGTAGCGTCAGGGCTGCCCGAACGCATGCTTTCACTGATGGCACGCATGCTCGCGCCCATCTCTTTCAGATTGTCCTGACGCGCTTCGATAATTGCCACGATTTCGGCGTTAGCCGCAGCCGCTTCAGCTGTTTCAGTTGCAGCTGGCGCTTCAGCTTCAGGTGTTGCCACCTCTTCCTCTGCGCCGCCGCATGCAGCCAGCAACAGTGCAGAACTGGCAATCATGCCGAACATAACTTTCTTCATTGGGTACCCCTCTTCGTAAACGGATGCCGTCATCATCCCATCGCTTAACCCTAGGAAAACCGTAAGGTTGAGTGGGTAACTCGTCAATCAGGCAACCGGTTCACAGTTTGTTGTACGATATAGCAAAAAAAATCCGGCGGTGCAGAACACCGCCGGACCTTAATTTCGCTCAGCTACACCTTAGTAAGTGTATTTGAAGCCAACTTCGATCGTACGACCGAGCGCATTCACGCCCATACGCGGGTCATAGCCGAACTCTGCACGAACGAATGGTGGTTCTTCGTCCAGAATGTTCTGCATAGAACCTGTGAGACGCAAATTGTCGTTCAGGTCATACACGTATGTGAAGTCGAACGTCAGCGTGCTGTCGATCTCGTTGCCACGCGTGAACGGACCAACGAACTCGTCTGCAGTGTACGGCGGTGCGGAACCAGGAATGATACCGACCGGGTCAACGCCACCACGTTCGTCCGTCAGGCCAGACACGTAACGTGCTGTCAGACGGGCGTTGTGGTCACCACGGTTATAGTTGAAGAACGCATTGATACGGTGCTTCGGCGCGGAGAAACCAACAGATGAGAAGTTCAGATAACCGAGACGGTCATCATCCGGTGTCACCTGGAAGCCATCCAGAATACGAGCGCTCGTCATGAGCTCTGTGATGCTCGTGCCCGTCAGGCCAAAGGATGCGTCAGCCGCACCAATCGGGAACGAGTAGTTGATCTGGTAGTCGAAGCCCGATGTGAACTGGTCAGAACCGTTACCGAAGTCAGTTGTGACACGGTTCAGGTCAGCCGCAGTTGTTGTACCCTGCACACAACCACCGTTGAATTCAACGCGATTGATAAGTGGGTGACTGCAAAGATCATATTGATCATTCGGATCAAACACAGCATTCGCAATGAAGTTGTGCGGAGCAATCTCGCCGATTTCACCCATTGTATGGATGTCAAAATAATCCACGATGATTGTCAGATCATGATCTGACGCAAAACCATCGCTCTGCCAGATCGCACCAATGTTCCAGCTTTCCGCTTCTTCAGGCTGCACACCAGCTTGCGTAACAGTCGAGGCCGCAAGCCACGCGCCGTTAGCCACATCATATGAGCGAACGAGGTTGGCAATGTTGCCCGGTGCAAGTGAAATTGGAGGTGCCTGAAAGTTGGTACCGTAAGAACCGCGAATCGCGAGTTCGTCAGTCAGCTGCCATTTACCGGACACTTTATAGACTGTCGCACCCAGACCACCAGAGAACTCTTCACGGCGAACCGCCGCCTGAACATTGATGTCGTCAGTCAGAGGAAGGTTTGTCTCTGCGAAGAAGGAGTAAGACTGCTGGTCAAAGTAGTCAGGTGTGTTCGTGCCGAAGAAGCCGTAAGGACCCGGCTCGTTAGCTGTACAGCCATTGAAGTCAGGGTGACCGTTTGGCAGCGGACGCTGACCAACTGGCCACGCACATGGTGTAGCACCGTTATAAAGCTCGCTTGGAACAAATTCACGGAACTCGACCATGCGGCCCTGAGCACCAACAGCCCAACCGATTGTGCCGCCCGGTAGCTCGACCGGCAGAACACCATCAAACACTGCGTCGAATGTCACACTTTCCGTTGTCGCTTCATCACGGCGTTCATCGAACAACCATGCAACGAGATCATCAGGGTTCTCAGAGCCAGCTACATAGTTCGGGTTAGCCAGACCAAGCTCAGGTTGCTCTGCAAATGCTGAAGCAAACGGGTTGTACCAGAGACAGCCATTTTGACCTGCTTCCGCAGGGTTCTGCGTACCGAGCTGAGAAGAATCAAGGTCAGCCGCCGCACAGTTCGGACCACCAAAACCGTTCAGAGCTTCCTGTAGCCGGTAGCCGAGATAGTCAGGGTTTGTGTTGGTTGATCGTGAGGAGTTGTACGTTACAGCAACATCGTAGCCGATGTCGGAGAAACGACCAAAGAAGTCGCCCAGCGTACCATCAATGCCAGCAGACATACGCCAGACCTGATTGCTAACGCTTGCCGCAGAACCAAAGCCTTCACCACGGCCCATCACAGGGTTACCGTTGTGAGCGAACGGACGCGTTAGAAATGCAACGTACTGGCCCGCGAAAGCAGAGGCAGGAATCGTTGTGTTAACTCCGGTACGCGTAACAAACTCTGCCACATATGGATTTGTTGTCGGCACCGAGTACTGGAATGAAGCGCCAGTTCCTGTAGCGGGACCTTGCGTAGTTGGCAGAGAAGGTGAACCAAATACGTGAGGAACGTCTACCTGACCGTAAGAGAAGTCAGCGTGGAAATTCATGTTCTCATTGATGACAGTATCGAGCTGAGAATAGACGCGATAAATGTCCTGGTCCTCTACGAGGTTATAGTAAGACGCATAGTTATACAGACAGACCGGCGTGAACGGATACTGATCCGGGGCGTATATCCCGCCGACGGACTCACAACTGTTTTGATCGAAATCTACAGCCATGCCGCCCGGCGCAACAGGGTTGCTAAGTGGCGTCCCTGTCGCCGTTTGCGGCCACCAAGAGGTCAGGTTCGTCAGGAAGGACCATGGTGTCGGGTTCTCTGTGTATGGAACCAACGCCCAGTCACGATCTTCTGTTTCGAGGCGAGAACGGTGTTCCCACTCAGCCGCGATGTAGAAGTTTGTATCGCCTTCACCCCAACCGGCGATGAAGCCCATATCCCACTCGCCGTCAGAACCGTCGACGTGCATATAGTTGCCGGTGGTTTCGAAGCCTGTGAAGCCTTCGCGTGTGATGAAGTTCACAACGCCGCCCACAGCGTCCGCACCGTAAATAACGGCCGCGCCGTCTTTCAGAACCTCTGTACGACCAATCGCGATACCCGGAATGTTAGACAGGTTTTCACTCATGCGACGTCCGTTAAGGAGCGTCAGAGTCTTGTCTGCACCGAGGCCACGAAGGTTGAAGCTTGGTGAACCTGTGAGTTCAGCACCACCAAAATAGTTTGCCTCACCAGACGTTGGACCAGACTGCGGAAGTTCGCGCGCGAACTGCAGCGCAGACGGGCTACCTTGCAGTTGCAGGTCTTCAGCCGAGTAGACGTTAACCGGCAGAGCCGCGTCTTCAGGTGTGCCACGGATCGCAGAACCGGTTACAACAACCTGCTGCTGCGTGAACACTTCATCTTCAGCTTGTTCCTGAATGCGCTCGACGTCGTCCTGCGCATAAGCCAACGTTGGTTGAATAGCAAAAGCTAAAGCCGCCATAGAGGCGTACTTCAATCCAGCCCTCATAATTTCCTCCACTTGTATTTTATATACAGACCCATTTTTTGGGTCTTAAACACATTTAGAGGCATGACTGGTGAGAATGTAAATACCTATTATGTTAGTGAACACCGTTCGCTATATGATGATATATTGTAGTAGTGTCGTTTTTATCACACAAACCTTGCCGTAAGGTCAGTTTTGGCGCGCGACTAATTCTTCGAACATCTGCAATTGGAAGGTTTTCAGAAGCTCGACGGCCGAATCGGCGCCTTCACGGCTCTCTTCACGCAAAGCGTCGATCGCAAGACCACGTAATGCCGCAGCGTAGAGCTGAACGAACGCGTAGATTTTATCGCGCGCCTCATCACCCGACATTCCGGCTGACTGGCACAGCCCCCAAACGCTTTCCTTATGGCGCTTATCGAGTTCGTCATTCATACGAACGAACTTCTCAGCCATGTCCGGATCGCTCCTTGTACTGAGCATAAGTTCGATCCGAGCAACGCCGGATGGCGAGACCATTGCCTCCCAAAGCACATCAATAAGTGCGAGAAACTTGTCCGCAGGCGTTTCCAGATTCGATAGCCGCTCCCGGTGCAACTCACCACGCATGTCACGCATACGCTCGGCAGCTGCCATCATCAGATCTGCCTTGGTCGGGAAATGATGGAGCATTGCGCCCCGGCTCACGCCAGCGCGTTGCGCGACGACCGTGGTGGTCGTCTGATGAAAGCCGATTTCATGCAGAGATGCGATAGTGGCTTCAATCAGCTTTGCGCGCGTTCTGGCGGTCCGTTCGACATTTGGCACCCGCTTTCTCGCGGCAGGCTTCACCGGTGTTTCGCTATTGGCCATTTAGTCTGCCTCACTTGATCTCACCGCACCACGCCCTGAGCTACGCCTTACGCTTGCCCTTAAACCCTTTGGCGAGAACGTAAATTTCGGGTGAATGTGCCCGACTCGCCGGCGGTTTCGCGTGCTTAACTTCGGTGAAGTTCGCCTTCAGCCGCTCAAGAAGTTCGGGGCTGGTTCCACCTTGGAAGACCTTAGAACAGAATGTCCCGCCCGGCTTCAGCACATCAAGCGCGAAATCTACCGCAAGCTCGACCAGTGCCACCGTACGAAGGTGATCTGTCTGTCTGTGGCCTGTCGTATTCGCAGCCATGTCCGAGAGCACGACGTCCGCAAGTCCGCCCAGCTCGCCTTCGAGCTGCTTCATGACGGCTTCGTCAGCCACATCGCCCTGCAAGAGCACAGCGCCCACAATCGGCTCGATCTCGAGCAGGTCGATACCGACCACTTTGGACGCTCCGAGCGACAGCGCAACCTGCACCCAGCCACCAGGCGCGGCACCAAGGTCAACGACTGCATCACCCTTTTTGATGATCTCGAATCGCTCCTGAAGCTCGTTGAGCTTGAAGGCGGCACGCGAGCGATACCCCGCATCCTGCGCTTTCTTCACGTATGGGTCAGAAAGCTGGCGCTCGATCCAGCGCTTGGAGCTTTCGGTTCGCGCGTTGTAGGCGGGCGTTTTCTTCTTCGCGGTTCGACCAGCAGAGCCTTTTCCAGCTCCGATGCCTTTGCCGTTCCAGCGACGTTTTCCATCATCAGCCAAAATCGGCCTCCTTCTCAGGCGGTGCGTCAGACACGTCACCTTCCTGATCACTATTTGAATTGCGGCGCCGTTTGCGCGGCGGCTTTCCGTGAATGAGCGACATGAGCAGGCCTTCTCGCAGGCCCCTGTCGGCGACACGCATCTGCTCGCACGGCCATAGCTCCCATATGGCTTCCAGAATCGCGCACCCTGAAAGCACAAGATCCGAGCGACCGTCACCAATACAGCCGATCTGTGCCCGCCCCGCCTTCGTTAGTGAAGACAGGCGGTGACGGGCAGCCAATGCGTCCTCGCGAGCAAACATGCTACCATCCACGATGGACCGGATATATTTATCCAGATCGAGATGCACTGCGCACAGGCTGGTGACAGTGCCGCTCGTTCCAATCAGGTGGCCACGATTTTCCTTAAAGATTTCAGAGAAGTCCTGCCCCCTCTTAAACTCTTGAAGCATGTTCCGGGCATAGGCCAGCATTTCCGGATACCAGTTCGGATCGTCCGGCCGTTCCGGGAACTGCTCTGACAAGGTGACGACGCCTAACGGGAAACTTGCCCAAGCGATCATTGGCGTCTTTTCCAGTGAGTTCTTCAAGCCGCGCTTCTTCGCTTTTGCAATATCGACCCAGCACAATTCGGTTGAGCCACCACCGATATCCACGACGAGCGCGACTTCCTTATCATTCTCCAGCAGATCGAGCGCGCCGGTCACGGCCAGACGCGCTTCTTCTTTCGGTGAGATAATCTTGAAGGACAGTCCGACTTCCTTCTGAACGCGCTCAATGAACTCACGACCGTTCGTTGCCGCACGGCACGCCTGCGTTGCGACGCATTTGAGCCGCTTCACATTGTGATTCTTGAGTTTGTCGCGAATGACGGAAAGCGCACTTATGGTGCGCTCAATCGCATCTTCAGACAGCATGCCTGAAGATGTGAGACCTTCGCCCAGACGGACGATCTGAGAAAATGAGTCGACAACCCGAAACCGCCGGCCTTTTTCTTCTGCAACCAGCAGACGACAATTATTCGTACCCAAATCAATAGCCGCGTATACGGGCTTGCGATCGGGCTTTTTTTGTTTCGGCCGCCGACGCCTCTTCTTTTGAGACGCTTTGGAGGTGAGCATAGTACCGCTCTGAATGCTTAAGTTGCGACCAGACTAGCAGACGTAATGCAGAAGCAAAAGCTCTGACATCTTGTTGAGTGGGGTAGGTGCATCTATCTTTATAGGGAACTGAAGTGACGAGGTTGTTCAAAATGACAGATCGCATGGCAAAATTCCAGATCGGCCAGGTCGTCAAGCACCGTCTCTACCCTTTCCGAGGCGTGATCTTTGACGTCGACCCGGAATTCTCAAACTCCGACGAGTGGTGGGAATCAATTCCGGAGAATGTACGGCCAAGCAAGGACCAGCCTTTCTATCACCTGCTCGCGGAAAACGAGCAAAGCCATTACGTGGCTTATGTTTCCGAGCAAAACTTGCTGGATGACGCTGATGGCGGCCCTGTTGACCATCCGCAAATCAACGAGATTTTCATGGAGAAGGATGGACAGGCTTATAGGGTCCGGCCCGAACTGGCTAACTAATCTGACGACATAAAGCCCGGTCCAGCGCCGGGCTTTTTCTTTGCTTGCCGACACAGAGAACAAAAAGGGGAGCCGAAGCTCCCCTTTTCCAAATCAGGATAGCTGCCCGTTAGATCTGGCCGTCTTTAGCCAGTTTCGCGAGGCCACGACCGATAACGATCTGTTGGATTTGCGTTGTACCTTCATAGAGACGGAAGATACGTACATCGCGATAGAAACGCTCAATGCCGTAATCAGCGATATAACCGGCACCGCCGAAGACTTGAACCGCACGGTCAGCGACACGACCAACCATCTCAGACGCAAACATCTTACAGCTTGCTGCCAGCAGCGTTACGTTCTCGCCGCGGTCACGCTTTTGCGCCGCATCGAGCACCATGCAGCGCGCTGCATAAGCTTCTGCATAGCTGTCGGCCATCATCGCCTGAACCAGCTGGTGGTTCGCAATCGGCTCACCAAACTGCTTACGCTCGACAGCATAGTTCGTCATTTCGGAAATCAGTCGCTCTGCAACGCCCGTACAAACCGCTGAAATGTGAAGACGACCACGGTCCAGAACGGACATAGCGACTTTAAAGCCATCGCCCTCTTCGCCAAGGCGGTTCGCCACAGGCACACGTGCATTGTCGAAGATCACGTCACAAACGTGCGCGCCCTGCTGGCCCATTTTCTTTTCAGGCTTACCAATCGTTACGCCCGGAGTCGTCGTTTCAACGAGGAAGGACGACAAGCCTTTGCCGCCTGGTGTGTTCTGGTCTGTACGCGCCATAACCGTCAGAAGGTCGGCTTTGTTTGCGTTTGTGATGTAACGTTTCGTACCGTTCAGAATGTAATGGTCGCCATCGCGCTCTGCACGCGTCTTCACGCTACCCGCATCAGAACCGGCTTCAGGCTCTGTGAGACAGAATGAAGTGATAATCTCGCCGCTCGCGATTTTCGGCAGCCATTGCGCTTTCTGCTCGTCATTACCCCACATGACGAGGCCCTGAGAACCGATACCGATATTGGTACCCGCAACGGAACGGAATGCAGGAGATGTCTGGCCGAGCTCAAGCGCGACAAGCACTTCTTCTTCCATATTGAGGCCAAGGCCGCCAAACTCTTCAGGAATGGAAATACCAAACAGGCCGAGCTCTTTCATGCCGTCGACGACGTCCTGTGGAACAGCGTCTTCTTCAGCAACCTGACCTTCAATCGGTTTGCACTGCTCGTCGACGAAACGACGCACCATCTCAATCAGCGCATCCCGTGTTTCCTGATCATATGCCATTTACGTGTTTCTCCCGCGCAACTTTTATATAGCGACTTTGATATAGTGTCGGACACTAACTAGAACTGCAGGCATAATATGACAATGGGAAAGGCGGCCCGGATTAAACGTGAAAATATTTTCACTTGCCGAAAAACGATAATTGGTGTATCGTTTTTCAATAATTCGGAGACCACTGATGAAACTCATTCCAATTCTGCTCGCTGCTACACTCCTGTCCGGCTGTATCGTCATCAATGCTGACGACGACGATCTTGATCTTGTGGGCTCCCAGAACATTACTCAATCAAATTTTGATGGCCTGGAACTTCGTGGTGGTGGCGACGTCCACATTCAGCACGGCCGCACATTCGCTGTGAACCGGGAAGCTGAATCGCAAGGCTGGCTTGTCGGTCTGGATGACAACACGCTGGTTCTAGAATGCGACCGTCAGTGCCGCGACAATCACGCAGACACAATTGTGGTCACTCTTCCATCTATCGATAACATCGCGATCACCGGCGGTGGCGATATGATGATTGATGGCGACTTCCCGAATACAAGCGAACTGAACATTGCCCTCGTCGGTGGCGGCGACATTGATGCGCGTTCCGTACAGGCGAACGAAGTGAACATCTCTATTGTTGGCGGCGGTGAAATTGACGTTGCGGCAGCGACAGAGCTCAATGTCTCCATCATTGGCGGCGGCGAAATCGGCTATATCGGCTCACCTGAGGTAAACCGTAGCGTGATCGGCGGCGGTCAGGTTCGTCAGATCCGATAGAGGCCTAGACCTCACTCTTTTGAGAACTTAAAGACGGTCCTGATTCTAACGAACAGGGCCGTTTTCTATGGGGTATACACTAAAGACCGAGGGTGAATTTGCAGGCTGGCATTATTGGGATGGCGACGCCTATGAATCCCAGCTGGTCGGTCCGTTCTATATGAAGAAAGACGACAATGGCGAAATGGTCGGTGCCTTCCGGGCGGAGCCTCGCCACATGAACGGCCACGGCAATATGCATGGCGGCTGTATGATGTCTTTCGCCGATTTCGGGCTATTCGTTATCACCGATGAAATCATCAATGACGAGACACCGGGCGTAACGCTTTCCATGAATTCAGAATTTCTCAGCGCCGCATCCGTCGGCGACATGATGGAAGTACGAGGTGACGTTCTGAAAGCAGGCCGTTCAGTTGTGTTTGTACGCGGTGTCGTCACCGCCAACGGAACGCCCTGCCTCAATTTCTCAGGAACAATCAAAATCCTGCGTAAGCGGCCAAACAGCTAGTCTTTGGCAGCCATAGGGCGCGCCTGCATGGCCTCGAACCAACGAGACAGGTTAGGCCGCCCTTCCCAGAGCTTACAGCGCATATAGAGGCCGAAATTCATGCAGATAAACAGCGTGATATCGGCATTGGTGAAACGGTCACCGGCTACAAACTCGGTCCGCTCCAGAACACGGTCGAAATAGTCAGCCGTCTTCAGCGTCTGCTCTTCTGACATTTCAGACCATTCTTTGGATTGCTTTGCTTCCAGAGCCGCCGCGCGTGGGTGGCCATGACGGAACCAGCCTGCAATCGACATCATCAGCATGAGCTCTACACGGCGATCCCACATTTCGATCTGCGCACGTTCCAGCCCGTCACGTCCCATCAGGTTAGGCTCGGGAAAAGTGCTTTCCAGGTAAGTACAGATGGCGCGACTCTCGCCAATCACAGTGCCATCATCCAGTTTCAGAGAAGGCACCCGTGCAAGCTCGTTCACTGACTTATAATCTGAACTGCGGTGCTCACCTTCCAGAAGTGCGAGCTCGATGATTTCGACCTCATCAAGCTTGCCCTTCTCTTTCAGGAAGAAGGTTACGCGATCCGGATTCGGTGCGCCTTTAGCACTATATAATTTCATATGTTTCACTCCCAGTGACTGATTAGACAGTCGGTCCGGACGTGAAGTTTTTCAACCCGTCACGCAGCGTTAATCGAAGGACGCCCGCACTCCGAATGTTGCATTCATTGGCTCGCCCGGGAAATACCGGTGATTACCGAATGCGAAGTCAGCCCGGTCGGCATAGCGCTCGTCTGTCAGGTTGCGGATGATAACGAAGGCTTCAAGCTGATCGGTCAGGTCATAGCTTGCGCGCGCAGACGCAACAGTGTGCCCGTCATAGCTTGCGGTATTCGCTTCATTTGTGAAGTACTCACCTACATATTCGAGGCTGAGGCTGGCATCGAAGCGGTCTGTCGGCGCCCATGCAATGCGTAGATCACCCAGCCATTCAGGCGCAGAATCGATCGGATTGCCATCGACAATGCCGTTCGCCGCGCGATTGAAGGCATATGTGTGCTCAGCCCAGCTCAGATTACCAGAGACCGTCACAGTGTCGGTCACCTCAAAGCTCGCCTGTCCTTCAATGCCGACATGGTCGGTGCGCCCACCAATAACGTTGAGTCCCTGCGCATCGCGGAAGAAGTAATTCTCCTTCTCCATCACGTAGGCGGCGACGTCAAAATAAAGGCGGCCATCTAACACGGCACCACGTGCACCAATTTCGAGGCTGTCCAGCGTTTCAGATTTCACCTCGCCTACCGTTTGCAGGCTTTGCAGACGGTAAAGGTCGGATGCTTGCGGCGCACGCTGACCTCGCGCATAGTTCGCATAGAGCGCCACACTGCCGATAGCATCATCCCAGATGATACCGAGCTTCGGCGTCACCAGATCAAAACTGTCAGACCGGTCTGCAGGCACATTGAAGCGGCCATTTATGCCAGCAGGCGCGCGCGTGGTGTAATCATAGTCGTGCGTTTCGGCACGAAGTCCCGCCAGAACCCGAATATCGTCCGAAATTTCATATTCCAGCTCACCCCAAAGCGCGAGAGCCAGCGTCTCGACGGTATAGTCATAGTGAACGCCGACAGGGAAACGGCTATCGCCCGGGAAGAAGCCAAAGGGCGCGGGCTGCGTTTCAAGCAGGTCACCGCTCGCAGCATCGACCATGCCACCGACCGTCCAACGTAGTTCATCATATTGACGGGTCACATCACCCATCACTCCAAAGGCGGAATGGCTGTTCTCTTCGAAGCCTTTATACGGCAGGAAGTGCTGACGGAATTCCATTTCCTGCCAGCGCGCATATGGCGTGACATTCACATCATACTCGCCGAAAGAGCGGTTCAAATCGATAGCCGCCATGGCGAACTGCGCGTCACGAAAAGCTTCGGGATTTGGATTACTTTCTGAAACGTCCTCGTCCTCATACGCTTCAAAGCCCTGAATGAAGCCACCGGTCTCCTGATTGAGGTTCATGGCAGATAGCCATGCCTGCCCGGACCAGCCCGCAAACTCTACGGCCGTCGCCAGATAAAGCTTTTGTTGGTCGACACTCGTATCATCGCGCCAGCCTGCATCATGTTGAACGGTCAGGCCGAGAACCTGACTACCATTTCCCGTCACGATATCGCCGCGCGTGCGGGAAAGGGTAGATGAGCTGATAGTGAAATCTGTTCCGCTTGATTCTGCGGATGGCAGAAAAAGGTCCACTACGCCGTGCACCGCGTTTGAGCCGTAGGCCGCTGAGCCGGGACCACGCACTACGCCAATAGAGTCAGCGATTTCATGATGCGTTTCGAACAACATATTCACGTTTCCGAACGCAGGCGACCGCGTGGGAACGCCATTTTGCAAAACGAGGAAACTACCCTGCCCAGCTCCACCATTCAGTACTGGAGAGCGAATTGCGATCAAATGCTCCTGACCGGAATTAGTGTGGATATTTACACCAGGCAGCACGTTTAAAATTTCTGCAGGGTGATCCGCCAGAGTCTCAGAAACCAGATCTTCGTCGATGAATGACACGGAGCCAGGGTCGGTTTCAAGCCGATCTCCATCGACAACGACGAGAGGCTGCAATGACTGATCTTCCGCATCCTGCGCAAATGCCTGAGGCATTGCGAGGCCGAGAGCCAGAACAGAACCTGCACCAAGAAGATGGATCAAACGCGACATAGACTTCCTCCCTGCACCCGTTTTTAGGGCGTCGTGAGATGTATCTGTATCCCTGTCGCGCAATAATCAAGCTGGATAGAGTAAACTCCACCCAACTTCATTCACAGCGTTGCAGATCAGCCACCAAGGAAAAGTGATGCTGGAAGCGCACCGGCAATGCATGCGCTCATGCATGTTGCGAGCGTACCCGCCAGAAGCGTCTTCCATGACAGGCTGAGGAATGTCTCACGGCGCTCCGGAGCGATGATGGTCAGACCACCAATCAGAATGCCGATAGAGCCGAAATTCGCAAAGCCGCAAATCGCGTGCGCGACGATAATGCGTGAGCGGTCAGACAGCTGATCTGCAGGCGTGTTCGCAAGGTCGAGGAAGGCAACAAACTCAGTCAGAACCGTTTTGATGCCCATGAGAGAACCGGCTTTTGCCGCCTCTTCCATTGGCACACCGGTCATGTACATGAGTGGCATGAAGATCCAGCCGAGAATACGCTGAATAGACAGCGCCTCGCCATTTACATCCGGTGCAGCGCCGAGGGCCGCATTCACCATGAAGAGAAGCGCGAGCGCGGCGATCAGCATGGTCGCAATATTCAAAACGATCTGGAGACCGGTGCTAGCACCAGATGAGAACGCATCCATTGTGGATTCGTACTCAAAGTCCGGTTCATGCGCACGGTCTGAGATCGCAACGGTCTCAGGCACCATTGTCAGCGCAAGGGCGACCGCCGCAGGCGCCGCCACGATCGATGCCGTCAGCAGCTGGGCGAGCGGGTTCGCCATAACCGGCTGCAAGAAGGTCGTGTAGATGATCAGAACGGAGCCAGCGATGGTCGCAAAACCGGTTGTCATCAAAACGAAGACTTCCGAACGGGTCATGCCTTTGATGTATGGTTTTACGAGGACCGGTGCTTCGGTCATGCCCATAAAGATGTTCGCAGACACAGCCAGAGATGTCGCGCCACCAAGGCCCATGGTTTTCGCGAAAATGAAGGCAAAGGCTTTAGTCACCCAGCGCAGAATACGCCAGTGCCAGAGGATCGCGGACAACGCCGCAACAACAATAACGATTGGAAGGATCTGGAAGAAGAAAGCGGGATTGGCATTAGCTTGTTCTACAGGGAAGGTCGTATTGTCACCGATATAGCCGAACACAAAACCTGTGCCGTAGCGGGTCGCGTTCTCAAGGCCGTCGACAACGACATTTGCTTTGAACAGAACGTTGCGAACCGGCGGAACGGCAAACAGAAGGAGCGCAAACACAAACTGGAGGCCAACTGCGCCGAGCACGAGTTTCCATGGAAAGAGTTTCCGGTTTTCCGAAACAGCCCAGGCGATACCAACAATCACCACCAGCCCGAGCAGCGCCCGCGCGTTATCCCAGCCCCAATCCATACCGTATTCCTTTTCCCGCAGGGCGTTTCCCGCCCGATCGACACATTTCTGTAATCGGCAGAGCCTGCCGGTGCAAACCCTTATTCACAGCAAAACATGTCTGATACGCTCAGAAACGCCGGTTAAGCATGCCTGCGCCTATCTGTTTATCTCCTGTGCAGTATGGCTCTGCAGACTGGCGCAAAACCATCGAAACATGATGACAGACAGATTCGCCGCTATAGAATCGCATCTGTACCAAACCCAGCAGGACGTGCCTTCAATGCAGCCATTTCACCTTGCCTTCCCAACCGCCAATCTTGAGAAGACGTCAGCCTTCATGACTGACGTAATCGGCGCGAGCATTGGCCGGACAAGCGAACGTTGGGTGGATTTCGACTTTTTCGGCCACCAGATCACCAGTCATCTCGTCGATGATATGGATGAAGCGGCCAAAAATCCGGTGGACGGGCAGCAGGTTCCTGCCTTCCATTTCGGTATCATCATGCAATGGGATGACTGGCAGGCTCTGGCAGACCGCGTAGACGCTAAGGGCGTGCCATTCGAGATTGGCCCCTATATCCGCTTTGCGGGCGAAGTTGGAGAACAAGGTACGTTCTTCATCCGCGAACCGGGCAGCGATACGGCGCTGGAATTCAAGACATTCCGCAATTTCGACCAGATTTTCGCGGCATAAAAAAGGCCTGCTAAAGCAGGCCTTTTCGATGACATCATCAGCTGACTATTCAGCTTTTTCCGGCCAGCGGAATTTGCGCTCCGAGTAGAATGGATAGTGCGGTGCGATACCGTCAGATACCTTCTCAGGGTATTCAGGCTTACGCTTTTCAAGGAAGCTTGTGACGCCCTCTTTCGCGTCGCCTGTACGACCACGTTCGAAGATCGCACGGCTGTCGATGATGTGCGCTTCCATTGGGTGATCGGCACCCAGCATCTGCCACATCATCTGACGTGTCAGCGCGACGGAAACCGGAGCGGTATTGTCGATGATTTCGCGGCACCAAGCGCGCGCTGCGTCCATCAGTTCAGCTTGCGGATAGACTGCTTTGACCAGTCCGCCATCAAGAGCTTCCTGCGCATTGAACACGCGACCGGAATAACACCAGTCCAGCGCCTGGCTGATGCCGACAAGACGCGGAAGGAAATAGCTGGAGCATGCTTCCGGCGTAATACCGCGGCGTGAGAACACAAAGCCGAAGCGCGCATTGTCAGACGCGATACGCACATCCATAGGCAGCTGCATGGTCGCGCCAATACCAACGGCTGCGCCATTGATCGCGCCGATAATCGGCTTCAGGCTTTCATACATGCGCAGTGTGCAGCGGCCGCCGCCATCACGTTGCAGGTCTTCCTGCGTTGCGTGGCCGGCCTCTTTACCGCCCGCCTGACGCGCTTCATAGTCGAAGGTCTTACCGCCCTGAGAGAGGTCAGCGCCGGCGCAGAATGCGCGGTCGCCAGCGCCTGTTACAATGACCGCTTTCACGTCATCATCAGCGTCTGTCTCGTCAAAGGCTGCGATGATGTCGAGCATCATCTGGCCGGTAAAGGCGTTCATCTTCTCCGGACGGTTCAACGTAACCGTTGCAATGCCATCCTCGACCTCAAGGATGACTGTCTCAAACTCTTTTCTTTTTGTCATAGTAAAACTCCCCGTCTGATTGACGGGGAGTGAAGACGTGTCTGGGAAGTAAAATCAAGTATAACCCGAGGTCACTTCCTAATTATTTGCGCGGATCAGTACTGCGAGCACTGGATCGTACGCTGACCAGCATAGGCACCGATTACACCACCGACGACTGCGCCAACAGCTGCGTTTCGCGTGTCATCGCCACCGGCCATGGCCGCAAGGCCCGCACCTGCGAGGGCACCGATACCACCACCGGCGAGGGTCCGGCTGCGGCGGGCTTCGTCACACTCACCATACGAGCGGAACATGGTCTCGCCGTCATAGCTCCAGCGCTGCGTTGCAGGCTGCTGATAGCTGTATGTTGGCTGCGAATACCGGTTGGATGTCTGGTATGTGCTGCCGCTGTGATAGCCATTGTTATAGCCGCTATTGGACTGGTAGCTGCCGTGGTTAGAGTAGTTGCGGTTATTGCCGTAGCTGTAGGTCGGCTGGGAGCTATAAGTCCGCGTGGTCGTGTAAGTGCGACCTGACTGGTAACCGCTATTGCTGTAGCCGTTATTGTAGGTGCTGCTGCCATAGCGGTTATTGTTGCTATAGCCGTTATTGTGGGTCCGTGTCGTTGTGTACGAGCGGGACGGGTATGTCGTCTGATAACCCTGGTTATGGTGGCCGTTATTGTACTGGCCATTGCTGTAATAACCATTGGACGATGTGTGGCCGTAAGTCGGCTGGCTATTCACATAGCGGGTGTTCGAATTCGTAGAGTAAGACGAGCTCTGGCTCGGATACTGATATTCGGAACACTGGATCTGGCGATTGCCAACAATGCCACCGGCTGCGGCTCCGATCATTGCACCGACAATAGCGTTGCGGGTGTCATCTCCGCCGGCCATTGCACCGGCACCGGCACCCAGAAGACCGCCAACGGCCGCGCCGTTCATCGTGCGTGTGCTGCGTGCTTGTTCGCAAGAAGAGTAAGAGCTGTAATTCGTCTGACCGTCATAGCTCCAATATGAAGACTGGGCGTTGGCGGCGGGGGTGATCGCCATCATCGCGGCGAGAGCTACTCCAGAGGTAATGGCTTTCATTTGCATGGGAAATTCTCCTTCAATGCAGCCAATATGACGAACCCGCATTGAACCCAGTCTGAATGTTTCGTTGTGGTAAACGAGCCTTTTCGTTCATGTTCGGTTTAGCGTGTCATAGTGGTCCTAATCCCCTCAAACAGCGCCCAATCCCCTGAATTCACGGTTGACCGGCCCCGTTTTCTCGCAAAACTGACGGCACGGACTTTTAAGGATGTGAATGTGCGGATCTTCATAACACTGGCGTTGGTGACGTCTCTCTGCCTGGCAGGCGAATCTGTTTCAGCGCAGGCCTCACCAGATTTCGGTGACAATACGAGTCGCTTTGCAAATGACGGGGAATGCGATGATCCGCGTTTTGCAGGCCCTGATGCGTCCAGTTTCCAGTCACGCCGAAATGAAGGCCATGACGCCGAAGACTGTCAGGCGGCGTTCGCAGGCGGAACTGTGTTTCTGAGAAACACAAATTTCGTCACTTATGATGGCGTGGAATTCGGCACAGATCGCGGTCGTTTTGCCCACGATGGCGAATGCGACGACCCGCGCTTTCGTGGTCGCGGCATGGCGACATATACGCAGGATGAGAACATTCTCGCCGATTCCACCGATTGTCTTGCGGCGTTTCAAGCAGGGACTATCGCTCTGCGCACCAGTTTCGACGAGCCTTACACTTTCGAGGGGATCAGTTTCGGTGTCGATTCCAGCGAATGGGCGAATGATGACGAATGCGACGACCCGAGATTTCAAGGAACAGGCATGGCCCAGTTCCTGAACGAAGAAAACATCGAAGCCGACGCATCCGACTGTTTATTCTACTACCGAAACGGTGCAATTCAGTTGATCGTCGAGATCGAGGAACCTTACTCTCAGGAGGGCATTCTGTTTGGTATCGATGAGGGGCCATTCGCGAATGATGGCGAGTGTGACGACCCGCGCTTTGTCGGGCCAGACATGTCTCTTATCGGTGGATTTTCGGACGCGATTGAAAAAGACGCATCCGACTGCCTGTCCGGATTTGAAGCTGGCCGCATCTTTCTGCGCCGTGCCTATATCGCTCCTCGCATCGTCGACGGAGTCAATTTCGGCGACGACAGCAGCCCGTATGCAAATGATAACGAATGCGATGATCGCCGCTTCATAGGGGACGGCATGACACGTGTGCTGCTGACCGATGCAAACACCTTAGCAGATGCATCTGACTGCATTGCGGCGTGGATGTCAGGCGAGCTGGAATTGCGCACGCCTATCACCGAGCCGCTTAAGTTCGAAACCATTACATTTGGCGTAGATTCAAGTGATTTCGCCAATGATAATGAATGCGATGATCCGCGTTTTCAGGGGCTGGGCATGGCAAGCCCACCGCTGGAGCAGAGCAATATAGAGGCCGATGCAACCGACTGCCTGACCGCGTATCAGCAAGACCGCATCACCATTCGCAACGCCTATTTCTCTCCAGTCACCTATAACGGAATAGACTTTGGCGATGACAGCGGCGTCTGGTCCAATGACGGCGAATGCGATGACCGCCGCTTCATTGGTGAAGGTATGACACAGGTTCTCCTAACCGATGCACACATCCGCGCTGATGCGTCTGATTGTCTGGCCGCGTATCAGGAAGACCGTCTCGAACTGAGGGAAGAGATCACCCGCCCGCGCCACTATGACGGCATTAATTTCGGTATCGATACGAGCGTTTTCGCCAACGACAATGAGTGCGACGACCCGCGATTTGAAGGCGAAGCCATGGCTGAGGGCGAACCTTTAGATGAGAACAAAAAAGCCGACGCAACAGACTGCCTGAACGCATACCAGCAGGGTCGCGTCACGCTCATTTCACAAGCTGCAGCGAGCGGAACGCTCTACGATGGCATTCTATTCGGCGTCGACAATGGACGCTGGGCAGAAGATGGCGAATGCGATGATCCACGTTTCGAAGGCGACGGCATGTCCACAACGGTTCTGCTCGACAGCGATATCCGCAATGATGCAACCGACTGTCTGGCTGCTTATCAGGACGGCACGATCACCCTGATCCGACCAAATTGAAACACCTTTGCAGCTCCGCGTAACAACTCAGCGTCTTATTCTTTTCAGATTACCTGCCCCAGCGTCACCGCTAGACAGTGACCTTTGCTCGCGCCATCCTCTCGAAAATATAAAAAATCGGGAAGGAAACGCGCATGGCGGAGGAGCAGACATTCCACCCTTGCATTCACGCGGCTAAGCATCCGGACAAGCCTGCCATTATCATGGCTGCCACCGGAGAGACGCTCAGCTTTGGCGAGCTTGAAACGCGATCAAATCAAGGGGCACAGTTTTTCAGATCGATAGGTTTGAAGAAGGGCGACACAATCGCATTCTTCATGACGAACTCGGTCCAGTATCTGGAGCTGGCCTGGGCGGCTCAGCGGTCCGGCCTGTATTTCACCTGCATCTCGTCTCGCCTGACGGCTTCTGAAATCGACTACATCGTGCAGGACTCCGGCGCGCGAGTGCTCTTTTCCTGTCCTGACCTCGCCGTTGCCGCAAAAGAGGTGAAGGCTATCACCGGGATGGAACGCTATTTTAGCGTTTGCGGTGAGGTCGAAGGTTATGAAGTTTATGAAGCTTTGCGCAATGACATGCCTTCTACACCGATTGGTGATGAAAGTGCCGGTGCGGACATGCTCTACTCGTCCGGCACGACGGGACGCCCGAAGGGCATTCGCCCACCGCTCGATCCGGACAAACCTATCGGGGCAGACAGCGTTCTACGCATGATCCTCAGCGCAGCAGGCGGAATTACTGAAGACAGCATCTATCTCTCCCCTGCTCCGCTCTATCACGCAGCCCCGCTGCGCTGGACGATGACCGCAATGTCGATCGGGGCGACGGCGATCATCATGGACAAGTTTGATCCTGAAACCTTCCTGCAGCTGGTAGAGAAATATCAGGTCACGCATACGCAGCTGGTACCAACCATGTTCGTCAAAATGCTCAAACTGCCTGAGGCCACGCGCAAAACATACGATCTGTCATCCTTGAAATTTGCGGTCCACGCTGCCGCGCCATGCCCGGTGCCGGTGAAAGCACAAATGATTGAATGGTGGGGCCCGGTCATCCATGAATACTATGCTGGTTCTGAAGGAAACGGCCTGACATGGATTTCCTCACCGGACTGGATGACGCACAAGGGAAGCGTCGGCAAACCGCTGCACGGCGTTCCGCATATTTGCGACGAGGAAGGCAACGAGCTCGGCCCGAATGAAGAAGGCATGATCTACTTCTCTGACACCACGCCGCCGACCTACCATAACGATCCGGAAAAATCGAAGAAGGCTTGTCACCCGTTCAAGGAAGGCTGGTCCTCACTCGGTGACATTGGCAGGCTGGACGAAGACGGCTTCCTCTATCTGACGGACCGCAAGGCGTTCATGATCATTTCCGGCGGGGTGAACATCTACCCTCAGGAAGCTGAAAACGTTCTGATCACGCACCATAAGGTCGCTGACGTTGCGGTGATTGGCGTGCCGAATGACGAATTCGGAGAGGAAGTGAAAGCGGTTGTCCAGCCAATGCCGGGCGTGGCCGCGAGTGATGAACTCGGCGATGAGCTTATCCGCTATTGCCAGTCGCAACTTTCCAAAATCAAATGCCCGAAAAGCGTGGATTTCGATCCTGAACTTCCGCGTCACCCAACGGGCAAGCTTTACAAACGCCTCGTCCGTGACCGGTACTGGGGCAAATCAGACAGCAGAATTATTTAAACGAGAAGAGAAGACACATGGCTGAAACAAAGAAAGTCGCATACGCAGATCTTGAATCCATCATCGGGCAGGAAATCGGTGTATCCGACTGGCACGTCATTGATCAGGACCGCGTAAACCTGTTTGCGGACGCTACAGGCGACCATCAATGGATCCACGTAGACGTAGAGCGCGCGACAAAGGAAATGGGCGGCCCGATTGCGCACGGCTTTCTGACATTGTCTCTGCTACCGATGCTGTCGTCTGAAGTCCTTCAAATCACCGGTGTCTCCCGCGGTATCAATTACGGCTCGGATAAAGTCCGTTTCACCAACATGGTCCGCGTTGGCTCTAAAGTCCGTCTGCGCATGAAGAACATCTCTGTCACCGAGAAGTCCGGCGGCAAGCAGATGATCAACGAGTCGACTGTAGAGATTGAAGGTCAGGAACGCCCCGCTCTGGTCGCACAGCAAATTTCAGTCGTTTACGGCTAACCCTCTGAACAGGGGATGTTCGGAAGTTTCTGAGATATGGTATCTTTCCGTATCGGCGGCCTGCCGTCGTTACGGAGGGGTACAGATATGTCACTTGCTAAACTCGCCCTATGCGCGGCCGTACTGACCGGCCTGCCAGCTTTAGCTCAAGCCAACGATCCAGATTGCAATTCTCCAAGCGCGGCCCTTTTCCAGACATGCGCAACTGAGCCTGAACCCGAAGTATCTGAAGAGGCCAGTGATGACGATCCGGCTTTTCGTTGGGGGCAGACGCTGTCATTCCAGCAAGACGACGAACAGATGGCCAGACGTGTGACAAGCGTCGATATCGTTACCGTCACGCTCTCCGACGGTCAGAAAGTCCCTTACGTGGAGACCGTCTTCGAAGATGGTTCTATAGAGGAGCGTTCACCCACGCTCGCGGAAACCGAAGCCTGGCGCGAAGCGATTTCGCGCGACCCAGACCTTGAACGCCTGCCAGCCACCGCAGCAATGAGCCATTCCGGAAGCGCGCTACAAAGTGAAAGCTCCAGTTGGAGCCTCGAGGGCGGGTTTCAGTCAGCAAATACTAATAACGACAATCCAGCTCGAGACAGGCTGGAAGAGCGATTAGAAATTCCAGAATCACGTCGCGGCCGTGATGGCAGGCAGTGTTCGGAATATGAATCTCCGGATGGAAGCACGCGGTCCAGCAGCTGTAGCCAGACATGGGGCTGGAGCTCCGAGGACTGATCGACAGCTGCCTAACATAGCTGACACGCACGGTACGGAATACAGACAGCACCCTGAGCGCGCTCTATCTGAGCGAAGCGATATGAGAGCAAATGGATAAAGTGGAGGCTTCTGTTGCCAGGCGCCTCCGGGCCCCGCCTGAAAGAGCTAAACCTCTCAGGAGTTTAGTCGGTTAGTTACCGCACAGCATTACGCTGCGAGGAGTTCACCTTCAGCAAAGTTGTCATTAGCAACTATTTGCAAGTTGAGCTTCTAACGGAGCTCATCCGGGCGAAGGCATCACCTTTACACGTCTGTCGATCCTATTTCGGCCCCTCACCTTCTGCCTAATGAGCAGAGTTATTGGTGGAGCCGCCGGGTACCGCCCCCGGGTCCAAACCGCTTATTACGTGCGCGTTTATCGCCATAGTTCCGAAGAACAGAACTTATATAGTGGTGATATTCGGCCATTGAAAGGCAGGTTTTGAACCGCTTAGTGAGAAATCCGCAAATCGGAGATGTTCGTAGCAATTGCCTGATAGGCTTCTTCCAATTGCTCGCCATTTGAGGCGTTAAACGCGTACTCGCTGCCAGAAGAGCAATAATTCAGAATATTCTGCCCCTGTTGCGGCGCCTGAAACGCGACTGTGTAGATCACTATACCTTCCGCTTTCATCGCATCGCAGAACCGCTGGGCATGGTCGAAAGAATTACCATTGCTCATGTAATCGGTATTGAACTCACCATCAGTCATGAGAATGGCAACTTTGGTCGAGTCCGGCTCGTCATAAGCGCGAGGTGCCGAATCCGAACCCCAAATGCCCGCCCAGTCCGGCGAAATCAGATACCAGGCCCACGCGATACCAAGATGCCCGGCGGTGCCGCCGGACGTCGGCATGGTGCTGATCGCAGAAATGAGCGTGCCCTGATGGTTGGTCAGTGGCGTGAGGCCCGCCGAGTTACAGGATGTGGTTTCATACCGCATCCATGCGCCCGAACCTGGTGCTGCATCAGTATATTTCTGAGCGCCCTCGCGGCCAGTGACGCATGTGTCTGTCACCTGCTCCCAGCGCTGGCAATAATAATTATTGCTGCGGCCACGCCGTCTCCAGCGGGAACACTCGTATTGATCCGGTTCTTCGTCCGTAACAGTCTCAAACAGGTCTTCTCCGACATTCACTGCTGACGCATATGTCGAGATCGCAATGCGAACGTCATCAGGGTCTTCAACTTCGCTGTTCAGAATGGTGCGAACGGCGTCACGGGCAGCATGCTGCAGATCGAGCATGCGATCATTATCACCCATAGACCCGGACGTATCAAACATGAAGACGACATCAAGCTTGCCAACGCCATAATCCGTTTCCGCGTAGCGTGTAAATTCAAGGGTCTCCATGCCCAGCAAGCCGGAAAGCGTAGTACGCTCCTGACACGTCACACTGGAGACTACCTGGTGGTTCACACGGTCGATTTCGAAGATCGGGTTGGCGCAACTTGCATTTACATTGTTCGCAGACACGGTCGCATCGTAATACACACGCCCTGTCTGACGGATTTGCGCGTCTGTCTTGTCATCCTGCAGGGCACGAGCTGCTGCGAGAACAGCACCATCGAGCGCAGATTGAACTTGGGTTGCAGAGCCCTCAGTTCGCGAAAAGTCGACAGCGAGACCGGCAACCATCATCAAAGGGATAAGCGTCAAAGCGAATGTCATGGTGACATTGCCATCGCGCTCCCTCAATGCATTTATGAATGTCCGTCCCGCTTTCAGCATTCTACCCACACTTCGCTGAATTTATGGGTCGTATTATTGTTGTTAACTCCTACACAGGAGATAACTCTGATTGCCGAATCATCGTCTGATCTTAAGAGGTTTGCTAACCATAAGGATCTGCGATGGTTAACCGGACAGAAGTCATGGTCTATCTTCGATAAAAAGACATACTTTTTCAGATGTGTGTAAGTGAGATAAGGTAAACGGGATGCAGAACGTGAACTCTGACGCAACACAACCGGAAGTCAAAAAAAAATCAGATTCCGCTGATATTACGTATTTGAAGCTTCTGAAACGTATCCTTAAAGACGGTGTTGAGCGCGGAGATCGTACCGGAACCGGCACAAAAGCCGTGTTCGGACACCAGATGCGCTTCGACCTGTCTGACACGTTTCCACTTTTGACAACCAAAAAGCTTCATCTGAAATCGATTATCTATGAGCTGCTCTGGTTTATTAACGGCGACACGAATGTCCGATATCTTCAAGAGAACGGCGTTTCGATCTGGGATGAGTGGGCTGACGAAAACGGTGATCTTGGCCCCGTCTACGGTAAGCAATGGCGATCCTGGGCAGCGCCAACCGGCGAAACGATCGACCAGCTAACTTGGGTGCGTGATGAAATTCGCAACAATCCGAATTCGCGCCGTCTTATTGTATCTGCCTGGAACCCTGCAGATGTAAACGACATGGCGCTTCCGCCCTGCCATTGCCTGTTCCAGTTCAATGTTATGGACGGCAAGCTGAACTGCCAGCTTTATCAACGCTCGGCAGATGTGTTCCTCGGCGTGCCCTTCAACATCGCCTCATACGCCCTCCTCACCATGATGATGGCGCAGGCGTGCGGACTGAAAGCTGGCGAGTTCGTCCATACGCTCGGTGATGCTCACCTGTATCTGAACCATCTGGATCAGGCGCGCCTGCAGCTCTCCCGCGAGCCGAAACCGGCGCCGCGTATGCTGTTAAATACAGACCGTAACGACATTTTTGGCTGGGAACGCAGCGACTTCAAACTCACCGACTATGATGCTCATCCAGGCATTCGCGCACCAATCGCCGTTTAGTCGATACACAGGTTTATTTCAGACTGCGCGGAACTGACTACTTGTAGTTCACGTTCATTGAGACAAAATCCATACTAACAGCAGGGTAATTCCCTGCCTTTTAGAGGAGGACGCGACAATGACTGTGCACGCAGCCCTGACCGAAGGCGAATTCAGCCTCGAAAATTCACTCAAGCTCGCAGCGCGCCTTGCGCTCAAGCTCGATACGACGCTCGTAGGCGTTTCGGCCATGCCTGATCCGGCGCGGGCCATGTTGATGACAGGCGTCAGCATGCATGGCGTGATGATCGCGACCGGCGGAACGCTGGCGGACGGCATTCGCGATGCTCAAAAAGAAGCTCGTGAAAAGCTCGAGACACTGTTCCACAAAGTCTGCAATGACGAAGGCGTTCCAGTGGAGAAGCGGAAGATCGAACACGAAATAGGTCTTCCAAGCGAAGTCTATCCTCGCATCTCCATGCTATCTGATGCATTCGTCACACCGCACGAATGCGTCACCGACGGATCAGACCATGGCCTGGCATTCGAAAGCATTCTGCTGGACAAACGCTTGCCGGTCATTGCCTGCGGTACGGACGAACCTGCACATTACGGCACTGTGATTATTGCATGGGATGGCAGCCCGGAAGCCGCGCGCGCTGTACGCTTCCATACGCCGGTTCTGAAAGCCGCTGACCGGATCATCATTGCGCAGAACAGCAACCGGATTGATGCACAGGACCGCAATGGCAGTGAGGATCCCGCATTCGTTCAGGCTTATCTGGAGCGCTTTGGCATTGCGTCCGAAGCGACCAACTTTAACGGCAATGTTGCAGAAGGCCTGCTGAAACTCGCTTCAGATGAGAGTGCCGGCATTATCATTGCCGGAGCTTATGGCCATAACCGTCTGGAAGAGTTCATCTTCGGCGGCGTGAGCAAAAGCCTTCTGCGTGCAGATCAGGGCCCGGCGCTCGCCCTGGCCCACTAGGCTGGGTCTACCACTTCTATAGCTGGTGTGCCTGCTTCAGCAGGCTCGCCGCTGGTCACAAGACCTAGCGACTGAAACGTCAGACCAAGTTCGGCACTGAGATGTGTCCAGCCAATAATGGCTACGCTGGCGATAAGTGCGATTAGCAGGCCGTATTCCAGTTTCATCCCAATGGTCCGTGTCGTTATGGTTCAGTTTCACGACACGATGCAGTCTTGAGGCCATCACAGCCCCATCAGGCTTAATCAGGCGGCCTTCGGATCAACCTCACCTCGGTCTTCGCGTCGCCGGATCATCCATGACACGACGACGGCGCCGACCATTTTACCGATCACAAACACAATCCAGTTGGCTGGATGGAGCTGCGATCCACGTTCGGCGATACCGGCCATTGCCTGCGCCAAATCTGCCCCGTACAGGAACACTGTCGTATCGATCGGTGCTGCCAGCGCGCTCGACAGAAGAATACGCGTTGAGAGACGGTACTTGGTGAAGGTGAAAAGAAGCCAGTCGACCGTTTCAGATACTGCGAATGCAATGCCGGATGCGACCGCGATCACAGCCCATGAATAGTAGAATGACCAGGCAATCGCCATGGCCATAACGATAAGAACTTTATGGCCGATTTCCCGCTGAACGAAGTCCCGCAGAACAAAGACAAGCCCCGTGACCATGGTCAGCGGATTGATCAATACCCCATGTGGGAAGCTCTCATTTGGCTTGATAAAGCTGATGCTGTCGACATTTCCGAAGGACCAGTTGAGAGCAGGAATCAGCGCAACATAGATGAATGCCCAGCTACGTCCTTTGAGAATCCAGATGATTGCGGCGGTGACAACAATCAGGACGGATACAACTAATGCGTGCTGTAGGTTGGCCGGCTCAGCCAGATCAGCCAATGAACTGATGTCTGACCCATAAAAAATCGCGGACAGAAATTGCCCGATAACATCCTGCATTCTGAGCCCCTCGCCCCAAATCTACCCGTTCGTCACTTGCTCATTGCCCGTGTGCGGGTATCAAGTGGACCGGTTCTATCATTTCTCAAGGTGGATGCACAATTGGCCCGAACCGATACACAGATTTTCCGCTCTTTGATCGTTGCACGAGCGAAGAACAGTGTCATTGGCCGCGATGGCGACATGCCGTGGCGCCTCTCAACGGACCTGAAGCGCTTTCGATCCCTGACGAGCGGAAAGCCGGTCATTATGGGTCGAAAAACCTGGGAAAGCCTGCCTCGCCGGCCCCTTCCGAACCGACCGAATATCGTCGTCAGCCGGAACTCTGATTACCGCGCTGAAGATGCGTGGCTCACATCAGACCTTGCTTCAGCTTATGCCATGGCAAGCGCAATGGCACAGAAAGCGGGCGTGGACGAAGTGTTCGTTATAGGCGGCGCGGGTCTTTACGAAGAAGCTATTCGGCACGCAGATCGCATGCACATCACAGAAGTCGATGCCGAAATTGAGGGCGATACATTCTTCCCGAATTTTGATCCGGAAGAGTGGACGGAGCTGGACTCAGACGACGTGCCTGCAGGCGAGAAGGATGATTACCCGACCCAGTATCGCCTGCTTGAGCGAAAATGATCAGACCAGATTGATCGACTGATCGCGTGTCGGATTGTTCTGGTCCAGCCAGCTGTCTGCAAAATCCGGCAGCCAGCTCATAACTTCATCAACGAATGCAAGCGCTTCGAGAGAAGACGCTGTACCCTGCTGCGCGAGCCCCACCAGGGACGCGAGTGTATGCTTACGCTCTGGCACTGACAGTGCGATATACCGCGCCATTGTCGCAAAATCTTCGGTGTAGACTTGCTCATTCGACATAACGCAGGCGAATGCGCCTTTAAGCGAGGTTTGCGCAAACTGCTTGCTGGAAGCCCGAACGCGCGACTCAGTCGCGACGGCTTTCAAACGATGCTGCAGCGCGCGTAGGCGGCCGCTAAGCCCCACAATAGAGGCATTAGACACTGCTGACGTCAGCTTCTGAGGCGCAATCAGGCGCTTCAGGTCACGACCGGCCACGGCCACGCTATTCACACCAATGCGGAAACGCGCTGGTGAAAAACGCCCGTCAGACGGGAAAACTTCATCCCATCCATACGTCTCGAAGGTGCAGGCGTGAAGTTCAGGGTGCAGCTTCTGAACGCGCAAGGCCGCAGCTGCGCAGAACAGGTCCAGACCAACGGAAAATTCCGAATTGCGAAGCACGATAATAAACGCGGCTTCACCGCCAGCATCACGCGCAAGATCACCTGACAGGTAGACGCTGTGCATACGATCACCGAACCGCTCGAATGCAAGATCAGCAGCGGTGTGCGCAATGTCCTGAATCAGTGCCGGCAGGTCGCTTGCATCACACGCACCATTCAGCACGCGCCCCCAAGGATCCTGAGGCCAGAGAGTCGTCGCGCTAGTCATCGCTTTGTCCTCACACGAACGCGAACGGGCTGAGGTTTCGAGAGGCTTACCGCACCCCAGACAAGGGCCAGAGCGAGGAGCGTTGAGATCGCGGTTAATAAACTCATAACGACAGCCAAGCCAACTTCATGCCAACTGGCAAGTCAGATCAGCAGTTCGTGAGATGAATTTAATAATACTGCTAAAAGAATGCGCGCTTATTCGAACACAATCTCAGGTCCTTCAGGCACTGAAACGCCCTCCAGCCCTGCCCTAACCTGCTGCGCGATGTCTGAATAGACCTGACTGGACGTACCTTCCGACAGCGCAGCCGGTTTGCCCGCATCTCCGCCCTCACGAATAGCCTGCAGAAGCGGCACCTCGCCCAGAAACGGCACATCAAGTGTTTCAGCCATGCGGCGCGCGCCGCCTTCACCGAACAAATATGTTCTATTCTGTGACACAGGGTCTTCGAAGTAAGCCATGTTCTCCACAATGCCCAGCACCGGCACATCTGTCTTACGGAACATGGCAACTCCGCGACGCACATCAGCCAGAGCGACTTCCTGAGGCGTAGAGACGATCACCGCACCAGAAAGGCTCACGCGCTGGGCAAGTGTCAGTTGCGCATCGCCTGTTCCGGGAGGCGTATCAATGATGAGTACGTCCAGCTCGCCCCACTGAACGTCTTTCAACATTTGTGTGATGGCCGACATGACAATCGGGCCGCGCCAGATCATTGGCGCATCCACGTCTGAAATATAGCCGATGGACATGAGCTTCATGCTAAAGGCTTCGACTGGCGTTATCTTTCCACCATCGCCCTTGCCCGGGTGCGATTCGACTGTGCCCGTCATGGTCGGCAGAGACGGGCCATACACGTCTGCATCCATAATGCCGACGCGCAGCCCTTGATCACGTAGTGCGATAGCGAGGTTCAAAGAGAGCGTTGATTTGCCGACACCGCCCTTAGCGCTGGCCACGGCAATGATGTGCTTGATACCTGGAATTTCCAGTGTGCCAGATTTCGCCGTTACTGCAGGCGCCGGTTTTGAGGTGGATTGGCCTGCGAGGTCTGCTCCTTTGGTAACGCGTTGCTGACCTGCTGAAGGCGCAGGTGTATCCGAATGCGCCGTCAGCATCACACGGACGGACTTAATGCCCTTGAGAGCACTGACTGCCTGTTCTATTTCATAACGCAGGCGTTCATCGCGTTCGAGCGTTTGCGGCGCGCCATAGAGCGTGATGGTGACATCACCTTCTTTCGTTACGAGGAGCTGATCGATACGACCCGCTTCTGTGACTGGTGTTCCGGTAGCCGGATCGGCTATTGAATTCAGGGCTTCGGAAACCAGTTCGGCGTCTGGTCTTGTCGATTTAAAGAAACGCATAATCTTCATGCTCTCGGTGGCACATTGCAGAAACAATCACTAGATAGCAGACTGAATCCGATTAACAGTTGGACATAAAGACACAAAGGAGCGGCTTTATATGCCATGGAACGACCAAAAAGGCGGAGGGGGTGGCCCCTGGGGATCCGGCGGCGGGTCCAACGGAGATAATAACTCTCCATGGGGACGTCCACAGGGAGGCGGCAATCAAGGCGAAGATCTTGAAGATCAGCTGCGCAAAGTCCAGGAGCGCTTCAAAGGCGCATGGGGCGGCGGTCGCGGTGGATCCGGCGGATCTGGCGGTGGCGGCAAAGGCCTTGGCATTGCTGGCATCTTCCTTCTGATCGGCGCACTGGCCGTGGCATGGATTGCAACTGGCGTCGTCGTTGTAGACGCAGGCCAGCAGGCAGCCGTATTCCAGTTCGGTAAATGGCAGCGCAACCTGCCTGCAGGTATCCATATCCACCTGCCGCAACCGATTGAAACTCACCAGCTCATCGAAGTGGAAGCACAGCAGGAAGTTCAGATCGGCAACAGCGCTGATCAGAGCCTGATGCTGACCTCTGACGAGAACATCGCAGACGTTCGTTTCTCCGTTATCTGGAAAGTCTCTACAGAGAACCCGCAGGACTACATCCTTAACGTCGCAAATCCGGAAGCCACCGTTCAGATGGTTGCGGAATCCGTGATGCGTGAAGTTGTCGGCCGTTCGGAGCTCCAACGTGTGATCACAACCGAACGTGCGGAAGTTGCGCGCCAGGTTCAGGAACTCACACAGAACCTTCTCGACCAATATGGTGCCGGCGTTGAAATCATTGAAATCAACATCGCACGTGGCGACCCGCCAGCTCCTGTTATTCAGGCTTTCAACGACGTGAACGTCGCTGAACAAGACGCCCAGCAGCTGATCAACCAGGCGACGCGTTACGCTAACCAGGTTGTCCCAGAGGCACGTGGTGAAGCTTCTATCATTCTTGAAGCCGCTCAAGCGTATCGTTCTCAGGTTATCGCTGAAGCAACCGGTGAGGCATCACGCTTCCTGCAAATTCTTGCCGAATATACTCAGGCGCCAACGGTAACGACTGAACGTCTCTACCTTGATACATGGTCCCGCATTCTGAGCCGTACGCAGAACACTGTTCTGGACAACGACTCCGGCGCTGTTCCGTATCTGCCGCTTGAAAACACCAACCGCCGCCCGACGGCTAACTAGGAGGACGAACACATGAGAGCTATTTCAATCATTCTGCTCGTCGTACTGGGCATCGTCGCTCTGGTCGGTTTGAACAGCTTCTACACGGTCCGTCAGGATCAGCAGGCGCTGGTACTGCAATTCGGTAGCCCTGTTGCCGTACGTAACGAGTTTTCGCTCACCGAAGGTGGTGAACAAATCGACGAAGCCGGTCTTTTCTTCAAACTGCCATGGGAACAGGTGATCACGCTTGATCGTAAAAACATTGGTAGCAACATTCCGGACATTGAAGTTCTGGCATCTGACCAGCGTCGTCTGACCGTTGACGCGTTCGTCCGCTGGCGCATCACAGACCCGCTCATGTTCTATCAGCGGTTCCGCGAAGAACGTGTCGCTGCGGGTCAGATCCAGCGATTTACAGAAACCAGTATCCGTAACTCGCTCGGTCAGGTTCCTGTCCCGGAAATCGTCTCCGGTCAGCGTGTTGCGCTGATGGAAGAAATACGGACTAACGTGAACGACGCGCTCGACGGCACTGGCATCGACATCATCGATGTTCGTATCCGGCAGGCCGACCTGCCCGCCGCTGTTGCAGAAGGTGTTTACACTCGTATGCGTACAGAACGTGAGCAGGAAGCCCAGCGCATCCGGTCTGAAGGCGAGGAAGAAGCACGCCTCATTCGCGCCCAGGCTGACCGCGAAGCGACAGTTGTCCGCGCTGAAGCGAACCAAACCGCTGAGCAGACACGTGGTCAAGGCGACGCGGAAGCAACCCGCATTTACGCCGACGCTTATGGTCGTGACATTGCCTTCTTCCGTCTTCAGCGTGGTCTGATCGCGTGCGAAGAAGCAATCGTTGAGGGCACAGTCATCGTCTCCGACTCAAGCGAGCTCGATGTCTGCCGTGTCTTCATTGAAGGCGCACGCCGCGCAAGCGGTCGTTAAGCGCACTTCATGAGTGTCTTTATTGTTGCATTAGGCCTTCTGCTCGCTGCAGAAGGCCTTTTGTATGCTCTGGCGCCGGATTTCATGAAACGCATGGCCGCTCGCCTTTTGGGAACCGAACGTGATCAACTGCGTCAAAGCGGTATTATCGCTGCAACCCTTGGCGCAATTCTGATTTATATCGCCGCTCGCTTTATGCGCTGAGGCCGCTAGGATTGACATCGATTCCAATTAGCCGATTGTTCCTCCGGCCAGACCCCTCTATGACTCTGGCTGGGCGACAGAAATTTTAAGGTAGTTTGATGGACCTGAAGCTGATTTCAACTTCGTGTCTGGCCTTGGCCATGGCAAGCGCACTTCCAGCGGTAGCGCAGAACTCAGCGGCTCAGACGAACTCACCTACTCGTGTGCACGACACGCCTGACGGATTCTCTCAACTCTCGCGCCGCCTTATGCCGTCCGTTGTGAACATTTCCACGTCACAACGCGTCATCGAAGCGGGCCTGCCTGACTTTCCGCAAGGTTCTCCTATGGAGCGCTTCAACGACCTGTTCGGTCGTGATGATGACGGCTTCCGTAGAACATCTTCGCTCGGTTCAGGCTTCGTCATCGACCCGACCGGCTACATCGTCACCAATAATCACGTCATTGAAGGTGCTGACGAAATCGAAGTGCAGTTCGCGGACGGTCGCACCTATCCTGCCGAACTGATCGGCCGCGATGTCGACACGGATATCGCCGTGTTAAAAATCGAACCGCTCCGCCCACTGGAAGCAGTGCCGTTTGCTGATTCTGATACCGCAGAAGTCGGCGACTGGGTCATCGCTATCGGTAACCCGTTCGGTCTCGGCGGATCTGTTTCCGCGGGTATCATCTCGGCACGTAGCCGCGATATCAATGCCGGCTCTTATGATGATTTCATCCAGACCGACGCAGCTATCAACCGCGGCAACTCCGGCGGCCCGCTCTTCAATCTTGATGGCGAAGTCGTCGGCGTGAATACAGCCATCATCTCTCCGACAGGCGGCTCGGTTGGTATCGGCTTCTCCGTGCCGTCAAACCTTGCTGAGTCCATTGTAGAAGAACTGATTGCCGAAGGCCGCGTCAGCCGTGGTTATCTCGGTGTGAATATCCAGTCCGTCGACCTGCCTCTGGCACGTACCTACGGCCTGACCAATGCGGCTGGCGTTATCGTCACCGAGGTCACACCGGACAGCCCGGGCGATGCAGCAGGACTACAAATCGGCGATTTGATTCTCCGGTTCGATGGTGAACTCATCACTGAAACCCGCCAGCTGTCTCGCTGGGTTGCAGAAGCGGAACTCGAAACACCGATCAGCATGAACATTATTCGTGGTGAAGCGCGCCGCGTATTGTCTGTCACTCTGACCGAACGCGATGACGGCCTCCCTGATGAGGAGGAAGAAGAAGCACCACCGGCTCTGTTCGCAGGCTCGAACGCTTACGGTCTTCTGCTTCTCGAAATTGACGAAGATGCTCGCCGCCGCTGGCAAATTCCGTCTCCGGTACAGGGCGCACTGATTGATATGGTTGATCCGGAAGGCCCGTCTTACGGCCATCTGCAGAAAGGCGATGTCATCACAGAAATCGCCTTCCAGTCGGTGACATCACCGGAAGATGCGAACGAGATTTTCGAAGAAGAAGGCGGCTCGGACCCGTTGCTCGTTAAAGTGCTGCGTCACGGCCGCTATTCATTCTATGCGCTCCAGCTGGAAAGCTAGCGCCTAGTCAGGAACGACAACCCAATCGGATTTCGGAATGCCCTGGAAGTAAAGCGCCGTTGCTAGCGACGGCCCTTTAATCACGGCGTCGGCTGCTTCCGCGAGGATCGGGTGCGGATGATAGCCAACGCCCAGACCTGCAGCTTCGATCATGGACATATCGTTCGCGCCATCGCCCATGGACACTACATCCTCAGCTGAGATGCCGAGCTTATCGACCGCTTCATTCAGACGGTCGAGCTTTGCCTGACGACCAAGGATAGGTAGGCCAACCTCACCAGAGAGGGCACTGCCATCCATAAGCAGCGTATTGGCGTAATTCTCATCAAAGCCTGCAACCTCCGCCACACGCGATGTAAAGAAGGTGAAACCGCCCGAAACAAGCAGGCATCGGCCGCCATTGGCCTTCATCGTGGCTGTGAGCGTCTTAATGCCTGGATTGAGCGTGATGCGCTCGTCAAAGCATTGCTGAAGCGCAGTCTCGGAAAGACCTTTCAAAAGACCAACCCGCTCGGTCAGTGCTGCTTCGAAGTCCAGCTCGCCGCGCATAGCGCGCTCTGTGATTTCCGAAATCTGGTCCTTAATGCCTGCATAGTCTGCCAGCTCGTCAATGCATTCCTGACCGATGACAGTAGAATCCATATCGCAGATGAGAAGCATCTTACGCGCGGCATCTGTTGGTCGGACATAAACATCAAACGCTTCGCCAATCTCTGCTCGGATACCAGACAGAAGATCAGCCAACGTTTCATTCGGCGGAGCAATTGCGAACTCCATCGCGCCCGGTCCGAGAATTTTAATGGAAGCATCCTTCAAGCGGTCAGGTGCGGCATGCGTCTGCTCGTCGTGAGACACGATCACCACCGTAGCCGGGACTGCGATAGGTTCTGATGACTTAGCACTGAATGTGTTCATGATGAGCTTTCACAAATCTTTCAAACAAGGTAGGTTTCGGGAATGCGCCCTGCCATTCTCATCCACGGTCCGACCGCCAGCGGCAAGACCCAAATTTCAATCGACGTCGCAAAACGTCTCGATGGCGAGATCGTGAATGCCGATTCGATGCAGGTGTACAAAGGATTGCGGGTAATTACAGCCCAGCCATCCGACGAAGAAATGTCGCAGGCGACACATCATTTGTTCGGATATCGCGATCCGGCTGATGCAGGCTCTGCCGGAAGTTGGCTGAAAGATGCCCAATCCGTCATTCGCGGTATCCAGATGCGTGGACGTGTACCGATCATTATCGGTGGCACAGGACTTCACCTTCTGGCGCTCGTAAAAGGCCTGTCGGAAATTCCTCCGATTCCCGATGAAGTGCGTTCTCAGGTTCGTACCCTGGTTCAATCCATCGGCACTGAAGAGGCCCATGCGCGCCTCACAGAGATTGACCCGGACGCGGCGTCCAAGATCAAACCGAATGACCGCCAACGCATCATGCGCGGTCTGGAGGTGCACACGGCTACCGGCAAGCCGCTCTCCAGTTTTCAAGGCGACCGCACACCGCCTATTCTCAGCCCGGGCGAATGGGTAGGCGTTGCCCTCACCCCGCCGCGCGCGAAACTTTATGCCCGTATTGACCGTCGGTTTGCTGGAATGCTGATGGAAGGTGCGATGGATGAAGCCCGCGCGCTGGCTGCGCGCGACCTTGATCCGTCACTTCCAGCGATGAAAGCGCACGGTATGCCGTGGCTTTTGGCCTATCTGCGCGGCGAACTCAGCTCTGATATTGCAGCAGAATATGCCAAGCGTGACACGCGGCGTTACGCAAAACGCCAATTTACGTGGATCTCCCATCAGTTCCCGTTCTGGCCAAGAATCCCGTCTCCGGAGCCTGAAGTGCGACAAAAGGTTATTTGTGCCCTTTTTAAAGAGATTGACGCGGCTTTTTCGAAAAGATAACCTGCATTCGAAGATTAAGAGGAAAAAGATGAGCAAACTGCTCGTAGTCGTGAGAAAGCGCCTGTCGGTGAAGTGAGAGACCACTTCAGCGCAGGCGCGGTTATGCAAGGGGCTCAGCGGGCCCCTTTATTTTTGGTTGGAATTCTGGCTCGTGCCAAAATGCAGGAATTGAACAAATGGACACGCAAGAAAAGATCGCAGATACGGATTTGACCATGACGGGTGCAGAGATCGTCGTGCGCGCTCTGTGCGATCAGGGTGTGGATACGCTATTCGGTTATCCGGGCGGCGCGGTCCTTCCAATTTACGATGCATTGTTCACTACACCGGAACTTCATCACATCCTCGTTCGCCATGAACAGGGCGCCGGCCATGCGGCTGAAGGCTATGCCCGTTCGACCGGTCAGCCGGGCGTTGCTCTGGTTACGTCAGGCCCGGGCGCAACCAATATGGTGACGCCAATCGCGGATGCGATGATGGATTCCATCCCAATGGTTGTCATCACAGGTCAGGTTCCAAGCCACCTGATCGGTACTGATGCGTTCCAGGAATGCGACACGGTTGGCATTACGCGCTGCTGCGCCAAGCACAACTATCTCGTTCGCGATGTAAACGATCTTGCGCGCATCATGCATGAGGCATTTCTTATCGCAACGACTGGTCGTCCTGGCCCTGTTGTTATCGATATTCCTAAGGATATTCAATTCTCTAAGGGCATTTATAAAGGTCCTGAAGGAACACAGCACAAAACCTATCATCCGGCTTCAGAGCCGCATGAGGCAGGTATCGAAGCGGCGCTTGAACTAATGCGCAATGCACGTCGCCCTATCTTTTATACAGGCGGCGGCATCATCAATTCCGGAACTGAAGCCAGCGCAGCTCTGCGTGCGCTGGTTTCCGAAACCAACTTCCCGATCACATCCACCCTGATGGGGCTGGGCTGTTATCCGGCATCGGGCAGTAACTGGCTGGGCATGGTTGGCATGCACGGCGCCTATGAAGCAAACCACGCCATGCATGATTGTGATGTTATGATCTGCCTTGGCGCACGCTTTGACGACCGCGTTACAGGCCGCCTTGATGCGTTCTCTCCGAACTCGAAGAAAATCCACGTTGATATCGACCCGTCTTCCATCAACAAGACGGTGCGCGTTGACGTTCCGATCATCGCCGACGCGGGCAAAGCCATCAACGCGCTGCTCGATGGCTGGCGCCGCGAACAACACCCGCGCAATGATCTCAGCGAGTGGTGGACACAGATCAATGAGTGGCGCGATCGCAAAGGCTTCTCCTATGAAAAGCAGGAAGAGCAGATCAAACCGCAATACGCGATTGAGCGCCTCTACGAACTGACAAAGAACCGTGACACCTACATCACGACGGAAGTTGGCCAGCACCAGATGTGGGCCGCACAGCACTACCATTTTGAAGAACCAAACCGCTGGATGACGTCAGGCGGACTCGGCACAATGGGGTATGGCCTGCCAGCGGCGCTCGGCGTTCAGGCAGCCCATAAAGATGCGCTGGTTATCGACATTGCCGGTGAAGCCTCCATTCAGATGTGTATGCAGGAGCTTTCCACCGCGGTTCAGTTCAACCTGCCGATCAAGATCTTCATTCTGAACAATGAGTGGATGGGCATGGTCCGCCAGTGGCAGCAGTTGCTGCACGGAGAGCGCTATTCACACTCATACAGCGACAGCCTGCCTGATTTCGTCGCATTGGCTAAAGCTTATGGGGGCCACGGTATTCAATGCCGTAATCCGGCAGACCTTGATGCAGCCATCGAAGAGATGATCGCCTATGATGGTCCGGTGCTGTTCGACTGCCTTGTCACCAAGGATGAGAACTGCTTCCCGATGATCCCGTCAGGTGCTGCGCACAATGAGATGATCCTTGGCGAAATCACCGGTGATGAAATCGACGAGTCCGGCAAGGTTCTGGTTTAAGCCCTGCGCACCTGCAGGTATCAAGCAACATCAGGTTATAGCGTGAACAGGAACACCAAGTGACGCAAGCTAACACACCATCTTCGCCACAGAGCGCATATTTCATTGATGACCATTCAGAGGATGCAATCGTCCGCCGTACATTGGCAGCGATTGTAGACAACGAACCGGGCGTTCTGGCCCGCGTGGTCGGCCTGTTCTCTGCACGCGGCTACAATATTGAAAGCCTGACCGTGGCAGAGGTGGATAATAAAGCCCACCAGTCACGGATCACCATTGTAACGAGCGGTACAGTTCAGATTATCGCGCAGATCAAAGCTCAGCTTGAACGTCTGGTGCCGGTTGCCCGTGTGGTGGATATCACCACCTCACCTGCTGGTCTCGAACGCGAGCTTGCGCTTATCAAGGTGAGCGCCGCGACCGGTTCTGACGAGCGCGTCGAGGCGATGCGACTGTCTGAAATCTTCCGCGCACGCGTACTCGATGTCACGCTGGAAAGCTTCATCTTTGAAGTGACTGGCGGATCGTCAAAAATTGATCAGTTCATTGAACTGATGGAGCCACTTGGACTGATTCAGGTCTCAAGAACGGGCGTTCTGAGTATTCAGCGCGGCCTTCCCGAATAAACACTTGAAGCAAAGTCTTGCTTCAGATAGGCGTTTGCGCTGCATGGCGCACAATATTCGTCCCAGAAAGAAAGAATGACGATGAAAGTTTACTACGAACAGGATGCCGACCTTTCCCTGATCCAGTCCAAGAAGGTTGCTGTGATCGGTTATGGTTCTCAAGGCCACGCACACGTCCTCAACGCGCGCGATTCTGGCGTGAAGGATATCGTTGTCGGTCTGCAGGAAAACTCTTCCTCCCGCGCGAAAGCTGAAGCTGAAGGCCTTACGGTCATGACACCGGCAGAAGCGACTAAATGGGCTGACGTCGTAATGATCCTCATCCCGGACGAGAAGCAAGCTGTTCTCTGGGCAAACGAAATCGAACCACACGTTCGTGACGGCCAGCACATCATGTTCGGCCACGGCTTCAACATTCACTACAATCTGATCCGCCCAAGCGCGAACGTAGACATTTCGCTGTCTGCACCGAAAGGCCCTGGCCACACGCTGCGCGCACAATATCAGATGGGCTTCGGTCTGCCAGGCCTCATCGCGATCCATCAGGACGCGACCGGCACAGCGCAGCAGGTTGCTCTGTCTTACTCTAAAGCTATCGGCAATACACGCGCTGGCGTCATCGAGACATCTTTCCGCGAAGAAACTGAAACCGACCTGTTCGGTGAGCAGGCTGTTCTTTGCGGCGGTATCGTCGAGCTTATCAAAGCAGGCTTCGAAACTCTGGTTGAAGCTGGCTACGCCCCGGAGATGGCTTACTTCGAGTGCCTCCACGAAACCAAGCTCATCGTAGACCTGATCTACGAAGGCGGTATCGCGAACATGAACTACTCCATCTCCAACACGGCTGAGTACGGCGAATACGTCTCCGGCCCACGCGTTGTAGACTCCGAGAGCAAGAAAGCGATGAAAGCGGTTCTGGAAGACATTCAGTCCGGTAAGTTTGCTCGTGACTGGGTCCTTGAGAACCAGGCTGGCGCACCAAGCTTCCACGCGACACGCGCGCGCATGAACTCACACCAGATCGAAGAAGTCGGCGAAAAACTTCGCGGCATGATGCACTGGGCGCAGAACGACCGCCTCGTGGACAAGTCCCGTAACTAAGAGAGACCAATTCATCGATTAAGAATAAGAGCTGCAAACTTCAGAGTTTGCGGCTCTTTTTTTGCCCAGAAAACGACTCCCGTAAGGAGAGAAACCAGTTTCACTGACCGCAAAAATGATCATGCTGGATATATATATTCGAAGAAATGGTTGTTCTGGGGTCTAACATGAATTTCTGCGCTAAGCTTCTTTCGATCGCATGTCTTTCCGTAGCAGGTGCCTCTCTCGCACATGCTGCTGATTTCCAGCTTCAGCCGGGCCAATGGGAAATCACTGAGGGCATGAGCCTGTCAGCGAACGCGACGCCGTCGCAGACACGCTCCATCTGCATCACTGCTAACGAAAACCTGGTATCAGAGAACTGGTTTATCGATCTGGCAAAACCGAATGCAGGCTGCGCATCTGACCTCACATCAGTGAATGCATCACAGCTTCAGTTCAGCCTGAATTGCCCGAGCCGCAACGGCGACATCGAAGGCCCGGTCAACGTGAACGTATCTGCGAGCGAATTCACGATTTCCAGCGACCTCGCGCTGCAACTCGGCGGGCACCCGCTGCCAATGCACCGTGAGCTGACTGCCCGCAATGTGGGCCAGTGCCGCTAACCCATTAATCAAGTGCGCGCGGAAAGCAGCGCGCACTGTACTTACCTTCTGTTTGTCTTCGTATTGCCCCATTCGCGTGCGGGTATGCGCCTGACAACAGGAGCTTCCCATGCCAATCCTCACCAGTCTTATCTTTGTCGGCTATGCCGCCCTCACCTTCAATGCGACCTCGCCAGAACAGGCGCAGATCGAGGTTGAACCGGGATATTGGAACTGGTCACATCAGACGACCCTCGCGAACATTCCATTCTCTGAAGAAAACACTGAATGTCTACCGCCTTCGCAATCACGGTTCTCACTTGATCGACTTGCCGCCGACCTTGGACAGGATTGCTCGGTCACAGACGTAGAGCCACAAGGCTCCGGCTATTCATTCACGCTCGTCTGTGAAGGCTTCTATTCCGGCGAGGCACAAGGCACGCTACGCAAGCTTTCGGACTACCAGATACAGCTTGAAGCAAGCGGACAGGTTATGCTGGCCGGTCTCGCCGCAGACTTTTCATTTGACGCCAATGCGAACCATGTCGGCCAATGCCCTCAGGAATGAGCTGCCTCTGGCGGCGCAGGCTTCAGCCTCGGCTCACGTGATACCAGCACACATGCGGCGATGATGATCGCCGCGCCAATCCAGACCCAGATGGTCGGGACTTCCTCGTAGAACATCCAGCCGAGCAGCGCGCTCCAGATCAACGCCGTGTACTCCATCGGCGCAACCTTTTGGGCTGGTGCGCGGGCGTATGCGGATGTCATCAGCACCCAGATCGAGCCACCAAACGCCCCCAGCATCACGAGCAGCGGAAAATCACTCAGTGCGGCAGGCTCTGCGAACAGAAAGGCGGGCACGGCCATATAGATAGCTGGAAAGAAATTGGCATAAATCGCTATAGCAAAGCCGCTATCCTTTGTGGCCCGCATTCTAAGCATGACCATAGATAGCGCATAGCAGACAGCAGACGTCATCACGCTGGCAAAGCCCAGCCATTCGTCTGGCGTGAAGCGCAGGTTCATGTCCTTGCCAAGAAATGTCACCAGCACACCAATGAATCCGATGAGGCCCGCCAGCACGGCATACTTCGCCGGCCGCTCTCTCAATAACAGCCATGCGAACGGCGTGATAATTAAAACAGCTGAGAAGCCAAGCGCTGTAACAACCACCAGCTCAAGCTTACTAAGCGCAAAGAAGAACAAGGTCGCCGCTGCAACGTGAACCAGCCCGCGCAGCGCATGAAAGCGCGTTGCCTTCCAACCAGGAAGCCGCCGCCCCGTCATGAAGTAGGGCACAGCCACAAGGACCGTAGCCAGCCCGAACCGCCAGAAGACGAGCGTCAGCAAGTCCATATCCTGCTGAACAAAACGCACCAGTGCATCCATGCCGACGCCGAGCATTACTGCCAGCGCAGCAGTCACCAAAGGCGGTGGGACCAATTTTTCTGATAACGTCATGCCCGAACTCCGGCACCAGAACAGCCCGGTGTCATACACCAGTTTGGCGGCCCGCCAAACATGCGATGAGTGAAGTCTGCTATTGCGAACAAGCGGGAACACTGCATTCTAGTAGATATAAAAAACAGAGGAACGCCGCACCAAATGCTAAATCCAGATCAGCACAAACTCCCGTCAGGAATTGATCCACATACTCCGGCACAGACCGTTCTCGGAGATGCTGACCTTTCCGGTAAAACCGCGATCGTAACAGGCGGCTATTCAGGCATCGGCCTAGAAACGACGCATGCCCTCGCCTCCGCCGGAGCACGGGTAATAGTCCCCGCCAGAAACATCGATAAAGCAAAGGCCGCGCTCACGGGATTGGATGGAGATATAGAAATCGCAACCATGGATCTGGCAGACCTGCCTTCCGTCCAACGGTTTTCAAATGATGTGGTTCAGTCCGGCGGCGCAATTGATCTTCTTATTAACAATGCAGGGATTATGGCCTGCCCGCTATCGCGCACCGCAGCAGGCTGGGAATCACAGTTTGGTACCAACCATCTCGGTCACATGGTGATGACTCAGGGTCTTTTGCCTGCGCTCCGTAAAGCGAATGGTGCGCGCGTGGTCTGCCTCTCTTCGACCGGACATATCGTCAGTGATGTTCACTGGGATGATCCGAACTTCCTCTCCCATGACTATGACAAATGGCAGGCCTATGGACAGTCAAAAACATCGAACTCGCTGTTTGCCGTAGGCCTCGACCAACGTGAGAAAGACAATGGCATCCGCGCTTTCGCCGTGCATCCGGGCGGCATTATGACTGACCTGCAGCGTCACCTTGGCAATGAAGAGATGACTGTGCTCGGCTGGACCAATCCAGACGGCACATTGTCCGAACGAGCCGCAAAATCATTCAAAAAGCCGGAAGCAGGTGCTTCAACGACAATTTTTGCGGCAACTTCGAAACTGCTCGACGGCAAAGGCGGACTTTATTGTGAAGACAGCGACGTTGCTAATCTGGCCACGCCAGAATCGCCGCGCTATTGTGATGTTCGCCCTTACGCGATCGATGCCGAAGCTGCCGATCGTCTCTGGGCTCTTAGTGAAGCCATGATAGCCGAGGCCTGAATATGGGCGATGTCGTCAATCTTCGTCAGTTCAGAAAACAGAAGCAACGACAGGACAAGTCTGCAAAGGCTGAAGTGAACCGTGCGAAGTTCGGTCAGTCGAAGCTAGATAAGAAACTGACCGAAGCGCAAAAGGCGCGCTCTGATCAAACGCTTGATAGCGCGCGCCTGGAGCGGGACGAAGACTAGCGAAGTTCGGCAAACGCAATGGCGTCGACGAGCCAGACGCCATTCACTTCCTGATACATCAGATCAAACCGCACACCGCCCTCACTCAGGCGGAATGCACCGCGCAGACGCATGCGTCCGTCGGCGATCAGGTGCGGCGGTATCTCGAACTCAGCCTGCTGCCCGATAGACGCCACCATCTCGGCACGATGCGGCACCAGCGAGCGGAAATGATCCGGCAGAACGTCAGCTGTCACTTCGCTGCGCATTCGCGGCGAAAGGATCAGCATAAAGCGGCTATAATCTTCCGTCATCTGAGCCTCGGTAATCACGACCAGCGTGGACCAGAGGATCTGATGAATTTCATCCATGTCAGGCACGTCATAAGAGGCCGGCGCAAGGCGGTTGCGTGTCAGGGCTGGCGTGCGCGGAGCGACACGCGGCTGGATGTTCTCCGGCTGAACCGTCGGAATTTCGGGAGTACTGTCGGTTACAGTCGGCGTAGTGTTCGTTGGTCCCGGCACGGGCTCCTCGCGCGGCATGACAGCAGATGAAGTCGGCGCAATTTCTGTCCGGCGCACAGCGGCGCTCTGAACCGTGTCAGGAGTCGTCGACACCGTCGGTGCGGGTGCGCTGTTTTCATAGGTGTAGGTACGCGTCGGCGCAGGTTCAGCAGGCGTCGTGGTGACAGACCGGGTATATGCGCGAACCGGCGTAGAACCCGCCACAGTATCCGAGCGATAACTGGTACCGGATCTCGTTCCGCTGGATTCGCCAGATGGCTGAGGCTGGGAGGTATAAGTACGCGTGGTGGTCGTCGGGCGATAAGTCGTCGTCGCGCCCGTATCCGGCTGCGTTGTGGAGTTCGTGTCAGGATAGCGCGTATACGTTCGTGTCGTCGTCGTTGACGTGTTCGTGGTCGATGAAGGCGTGTCAGACGGGCTGGAATATCGTGTTGAAGAGCCGGTCGCCGTCTGCGTTGTCACGGGTGCGGTGTAGGTCGATGTCGAGCCTGCAGGGCGCGTGTAAGTCGAACTTGCAGGCGCATCCGTCACCGGCTCCGTGACAATGGTCTCCGTCCCGTCTGCTTCGATACGACGAACAGTGCGCGTCACTGTACGGCGAACGGTATTTTCAGTCACAACCGGCTCAGGAGCAGTTTGCGCGGCAGCAGCAGACATGGCTGGCAGCGCAAAAAGTACAAAAACACCCCAGATGAGAATCGCTGGCGCCCAGATCAGGGCATGCTGAAATCGGTCAGACGCTGTTTTGTTGTATCGTTCTGGCATATTCGCTTCCCGCGCGAGCGCTTATTTCGGTCCGGAATGGTTGTTCACGGGAAAATGAGCAAGAAACATGCCCGCTGAACATGTTAACAGGTTTGACAAACGTCAGGGCACCCCCAGTAAAGGTAGCTGAACAAAAACAAAGACAGTATCGGGAGAACGCATGTCTGATTTTGCACCGCTTTTTGAGCCATTCACGCTGAAAGGTGTCACCTTTGCCAACCGCCTGGCAATGGCCCCAATGACCCGCTCCTTCGCGACGGGCGGCGTACCTGGCCAGAATGTTGCGGACTATTATTCCCGCCGTGCAGCCGCTGATGTTGGCCTTCTTATTACCGAAGGCACGACCATCAACCGAGGCGGTGCATCTTTCGACCCGAACATTCCGAATATCCATGCGGACGAAGCCAAAGCCGGCTGGAAACATGTGGTAGACGAAGTCCACGCCAATAACGGCAAGATCGCGCCGCAAATCTGGCACGTCGGCATGGCGCGCAAGCCAGGTCAGGGCCCACACCCGGAAGCCCAGTCGGATAGCCCGTCAGGCGTCACACACGCCGGCAAGCAGGTCTATGACACGCCAACACTCGATGATGTTGATGCGATGATCGAAGCCTTTGTTGACGGTATCGTCACAGCGAAAGAGCTCGGCTTTGACTGCGCTGAGATCCACGGCGCTCACGGCTATCTGGTTGATGAGTTCTTCTGGGGCGTGATGAACACTCGCGACGACAAATATGGTGGCTCCATCACGTCTCGCGCGCAGTTTGCAGCGGACATCATCTCACGTGCGAAAGCTAAAGTTGGCGACTACCCAATCATTCTGCGTATTTCCCAGTGGAAGCAGTTCGATTACGGCGCGCGCCTATGCGAAACGCCACAGGAGCTGGAAGCCTTTCTCAGCGTTCTGGCTGATGCGGGCGTAGACTGCATTCACTGCTCTCAGCGTCGTTATTGGGAACCTGAATTCCCTGAGATCGACGGCGAAGACGGCCTGAACCTTGCGGGCTGGGCGAAAAAGCTCACTGGCCTCCCAACCATCACGGTCGGCTCTGTAGGCCTCTCTACAGAGTTCACAGGCGCCTTCCGCGGCGAAGGGTCGAAGACACGTCCACTCGCAGACGTTGTCGAGCGCCTCGATAAGGGCGAATTTGACATGATCGCTGTCGGCCGCGCCCTGCTTCAGGATCCGGAATGGGCGAAAAAGGTTAAAGAAGGCCGTTTCGACGAAACCCGCGCCTATGACGGCGAAGCGCTTAAGACGCTTTTCTAAACTCGGCCTCGAGGTTCACAACCTCGGTCGCGGAGACAATCTCGACCTCCGGCAGCGGGAAGATCAGCTTTCCGCCGCCGGCCAGGAACTCGGCCTCGCGCTGGATAATGCCTTCACGGAAATGCCACGGCAGCACGAGGAAATAGTCCGGTTTCATAGAGCGCGCGACGTCTTCCGGTACAATCGGAATATGCGTTCCCGGCGTGACACAGCCCCATTTATCAGGGTTCACGTCGGAGATTGCATCCAGCATATCAGGGCCAATACCCGCGTATTGCAGGATGACATTGCCTTTGGTTGAGGCGCCCAGCCCCAGAATACGCTTGCCGTCTGCTTTGAGGCTTTGAAGCTTCTCAACGAGCATTTTAGAGTGGAACTCAGCACGCTGCGCAAAGTCCAGATACGGCATCATCGTATGCAGGCCAGCTGCGACTTCCGCCTGTAAAAGCTCGTCAATTGCAGCCTGATTGACCGGAATATTGCGATTACCCTGATGCGCCGCAGTTACCGCAAACGAGCCGCCATTCGTACCGTTAAGCTCAACATCGACAATCTTCAGACCCGCTTGCGCAAGGATGTTCTTCACGACTGTCAGCGAATAGTATTCCAGATGTTCCTGACACACTGTGTCATAAGCAAGCTGGCGAAGCATGAGCGGCAGATAGCTCTGCTCGAAATGCCAGATACCGTCATCCGCAAGCACGCTAGCGATATCCTTCACGAACGATACCGGATCCGGCAGATCATAGAACATTGCGATGGATGTCACGATGCTGGCCTGTTTGCCGGTGGCGGCGCGATAGGTTTCTTCGTTGAAGAAGTCGACCTTCAGCGCAATATCGTCAGTGTAGAAGCGGCGGAATTTCTCGGCGCTCGGGTCAATGCCAATACGCTCAATGCCCGGCGTTTTATAGGCTTTGAGCGACGTTGCATCGTTTGCGCCGATATCCAGAACGACGTCGCCAGCACCAAGCGGGCGCACACGCTTTTCAAGATCGTAAATCTTTGCTTCCAGATGGCGCACCATCGAAGCGTTGAGACCGGAGCGATATCCGTATGTCTCGCCATACATCAGCTCGCCTGGATAATCATGGTGAAGCTGAACAAGGCCGGACTCTTCACAGAATGCGAGTTCCAGAGGACTTACAGAGACCTTGTCTTCAGGAGACTTGGGAAAAACCCCCGTCAGCGACTGATGGCCTAGGTCCATGATCGTCTGCAGAGGCGCATCCGTCAGGCGGCAGCGCGTACGGCGCGGAAAGAGCGAACTGCCTTGCGAAACTTCTGACATTTAACGAAACCTCTGCGGGGTTTAACCATTGATGATAGAATCTGCCCGTATTTGACCTAAATTTTCGTAAAGACTGTCAGGAAGGACGTTTTATGACCCAAACACCCCCAAAGGTTGTCCGCAGCGACGAAGAATGGAAATCGGTCCTAACCGAGGAGCAATACCGCGTTGGCGTTAAAGACGGCACAGAGCGCGCGTTCACTCCGGGCAATTATCAGGACGAAAAACGCGACGGCGATTATCACTGCGTCGGGTGCGATACGGTGCTCTGGCAATCCGACCATAAATTTGAATCTGGCACCGGCTGGCCGAGTTTCTTCCAGCCGGCCTCCGAAGGCGTGGTCGATACAAAGCGTGATTTCAAAATGATTGTGCCCCGTACCGAATGCCATTGCGCTGTTTGCGGCCTTCACCAGGGCCATGTCTTCAAAGACGGCCCGCCGCCAACAGGCCTGCGCTGGTGCATCAATGGCGCCGTTCTGAACTTCGTTCCACGTGACGAAGGATAATAAAAAACCTCCGCTTCCAAGGCTCTTTGGAAGCGGAGGTCAGGTCTCGATCGCTCATGAACTTTTGAGGGGGCTCAATTGCCAATCGAGAAAATGGAAACGCTCCGGATTGCTCCGGAGCGTTAAGTCTGTTTGAAAGCGATTAGCTGTCTGCGCCCCAGGACACAGTCAGCTCCTGAGTGGAAGCCGCTTCCGCTGGCGCATAGTTCAGCGTACGCGCGAAGGACTCTGCCGCACGACGGAAAGTCGCATGTGAGCATTCGCGGATCTGGTAAGACGTCGCTTCACCAGCTTCGTCTACGCTGAGCTCCATGGAGCATTCACCAGCCATGCCGCGCTCTGCAGCATAATACGGATATGTGAGTTCACCGAGGCTCGCTGGGACAGCTGTTCCGGTGACATCAATTGTAAGATCACGAGCGTTTTCTTCAACGCCCTGCTCGGCCGTTGCGGTCGGCATCACGCTGACGACAAGGGCCAATGTGCCAAGCACTCCAACAAGTTTCTTCATGACAACAATGTGTCACTATTGTATTTTTTTGTCTACATCCGGACTATTATTTGAACATATAATTTCATAGATCACTGTTTTATATGAATGTTATATTTATCATAAATACCAAAATCACATAACTGAAGCATTTCAAACGGCGAAATCACGCCAATCCATCTGGTGTAATCCGAAGCAGATATTACCTTATGAAGACACAAATTTCCGCTGGCAAAAACGCAAGCCGAAACTGCCGCAAACTTCATGAGGACCTATATGACCCGAACGCCGCCGATCGCTGAAAGACGCTCTGAAACGATCACTCAGCACGGGCACACAAGGGTATCTCCCTATGCATGGCTGAAGGATGATAACTGGCAGGCGGTCATGAAGGACCCGAGCGTCCTTTCCGCCGACATCCGAGCCTATCTGGAAGCTGAAAACGCCTACACCAAGGCGGCCTTGGAAGATCCCTCTGAAGCGCTGCGCGAGGAACTGTTTCAGGAAATGCGGGGCCGAATCAAAGAAGACGATTCCAGCGTGCCGACGCCTGATGGCCCGTTCGCCTATTTCACCTTTCATCGTGAAGGCGGCGAGTATGGCGCCTATGCGCGGCGCCCATGGGAACACGCCTTCGATACAGATGCCGAATACCAGATCCTTTTTGATGGGGATGTCGAAGGCGAAGGCAAAGCCTATTTCGATACCGGTGACATCTGTCAGTCGCCCGACCACAAACTGATCGCCGTAGCTGTCGATGACAAAGGCTCAGAGTTCTACACCATAACCGTTCGCGACATTGCTACGGGCGAACATCTTTCGGACGTGATTGAGAACACGACCGGCGATTTTGTATGGGGCGCTGGCTCGAATGTGATCTTCTGGGTCTATCGTGATGACCAGGGGCGCCCGTCAGCCGTGTATCGTCGCGTACTGGGCACTGGTAAGGACACGCTGGTGTATGAGGAAACCGATCCCGGTTTCTTCGTGAACATTGAACAGAGCCCGTCTGAGAAATACATCTTTATACGCACAGGCGGCCATACAACGTCTGAGGTTCATTTCTTCAGCGCTGACGAAACCGATCCGGAGCTGGTCACCATTGCCCCGCGAGAAACGGACATTGAGTACTCGGTCGTCGACTTTGACAACGAGTTCTACATCCTGACGAATGCAGACGGTGCAGTCGATTTCAAGATTGTGAAAGCACCGATCAGCGCTCCGGGCCGCGAAAACTGGACCGAAGTTTTGCCGCATCAGGCGGGCCGTCTCATTCTCGATATTGATTCTTACGAGAACCACCTCGTCCGCGTAGAACGCGAAAAAGGTTTGCCGCGTATCGTCATCCGTTCGCGTGACGGAGCCGAGCACGCCATTGAGATGAAAGAGGCTGCCTATGATCTCGGCCTCGCAGGTGGCTATGAATACGACTCTGATATCCTGCGTTTTGCCTATGCGTCGCCAACAACGCCGGATCAGGTCTTCGATTATAATATGACAACGCGCGAGCGCACCTTGCGTAAGACACGCGAAGTGCCATCGGGTCATAACCCTGAAGACTATGTGGTGGAGCGCATCATGGCGCCCTCTCACGACGGCGCTGAGGTGCCTGTCACCCTGCTTCGTCATGTTAGCACAACATTGGATGGTAGCGCGCCTGTGCTGCTCTACGGCTATGGCTCCTATGGCGTGACTATTTCAGCCGACTTCCGCACCGGGCGTCTCAGCCTTGTAGATCGCGGCTTTATTTACGCCATCGCACATATTCGCGGGTCTCAGGCACTCGGCTATCAATGGTATCTCGATGGTAAGCTGGAGAAGAAGGAAAACACGTTCCGCGATTATGTTGCTGCAGGTCGCCACCTCGTAGAGCGAGGCTATACGCAGGAAGGGTGCGTCGTCGGGCACGGCGGCTCGGCTGGTGGCCTCCTCATGGGCGCAGCATCCAATCTCGACCCGGAACTCTTTGCAGGCATTATAGCCGCCGTACCGTTCGTAGATGTGCTGACGACGATGTCAGACGCCGATCTTCCTCTGACGCCGCCCGAATGGCCGGAATGGGGGAACCCGATTGAGAGCCAGGATGACTATGAAACGATACGCGCCTATTCCCCTATCGATCAGGTCACCCAGCGCCCCTACCCTGCCATGCTGATTACGGGCGGGCTCACTGATCCACGTGTGACGTATTGGGAGCCTGCCAAATGGGTCGCGACCCTTCGCCATGAAGCGCCTGAAGGCGGGCCTTACTTCCTCCGCATCAATATGGATGCGGGACATGGTGGGGCCTCCGGACGCTTCGAAGGACTTAAAGAGACGGCAATTGAATATGCCTTCGCGCTCGCAATCGCAGGCAAGACCGACGCGTTCTCCCTCGACCTTTAAGGGCGTACATCAGCCTGGAATCAAAAAAGGCGCCTGCGTATGCGGGCGCCTTTTTCAATAATACTGATCAACCGATCTTAGCCGAGTTGGTCGATTTCGGCCTGTACTTCCGCGATACGGTCATCAATCGTGCTGCAACCCTCTGGCAGGTTGTTACCGAAGACGCGCAGCTCTTCACAGCTGTCCTTCTCGTTGGTCAGGCCTTGCAGACGAGTCTGGAGCTGGAACCGTTGCAGAGCGAGTTGAGTACGAACCTCGGAGTCAAGGAAGTTGACCCAGCCGTTTGCCGCACGACGACCATCAGAGAAGCGTGTCGCTTCGTTGAAGTAGTCGCGAGCCTCACCTTTACGATCAAGTTCGTACAACGCCTGACCGATCATCACGCGAGCATAGCCCGGCTCTGAGAGGCCACCGCGGGAAATAGCGGACTGATAAGCTTCGATCGCATCTTCGTACTCGCCAAGCTCGAAGAGGGAACGACCAAGACGCTCATACATTTTGCCGTCCGGGCTCATCTGAGCGGCTTCACGAATCGCCGGCAGCGCTCGGTCAAATTCACGGGCAACCTGATAGAGTGTCGCCAGAAGCTCAAGACGTTCGAAAGTCTTGGACACACGACCGCGGTTCATTTCCATTTCCAGAATACGCGCCGCTTCGAACGGTACGTTGAACTGGTTGTAGAAGTTCACCACGCGCATGATTTCCTGCTCTTCTGTCAGAAGACCAGCAAGGTACATGGCTTTGTAAACCTCAAACGCGCGGCGTTCCTGGTTACCGGAATAATAGTCACCAGCGATCGCATCCCAAACACGACGGTCGTTCGGATCAGAGCGCAGCAGACGCTGAAGCAGTTCAGCTTTCTTAGCGCGGTCACCTGTACGGTCGTAGAGGAAGATCAGGAAATCGATCGTCTGACGGCTGGCATTGTCACCATCTGCCGCAAGAACACGCTCAGCATATGGAAGCGCGCCTTGATAGTCCTCAAGCTGCTGGTGAATTACCGCGAGCTGCCAGTTCTGATCACGAGTTGGACGTGCGCCGCTTGCAAGCCAGCGATCCATATAGGTTTTTGCCTGCTGAACGTTTTCCGTCTGGAGGTGAAGCTGCGCGATAGAATAATAAGTTTCACCAACCTGATCACCGGCAATCGCGCCAACGCGGATCGCTTCTTCAAGGTCACGAATAGCGCCCGTCAGGTCATCCTGGTTGATCTTCACAGCCGCGCTCAGGCGAAGCATCGCACCGCGCTCGTAGCAGTTCAATTCCATGCTACGCAGCTGGTTGAGTTGTTGCAGAGCGCCTGCAGGGTTGTCGTTCTGGATCAGCTCGGTCTCCGCGTTCAGGTAAACCTGACCCGCATCAGAGCCGAACTCAGTCGCTTCACACGCTTGTTGCGCCTGAGCGGAACCAACTCCCGCAAATGCAATCAATGCAGCGCCGAGGACGCCAGTCATCCATTGTGCTTTACGCATCGTCTTCACTCCCTAGCCGTCATTCGGCTGCTAGTCTTCCAACCTGTACTGTATCGGATAGACAAGGTTGCCCTGACCTACCGGTACACCATTTCTCACGGGTGCAGCGAACAAGGTTTGCTCAACTGCGCGCGCGCTGGAGCGCGCAAAAATCTCATCGGTGCAGCTTGCCGAAACGCCGAATGGCCGGCCTGCTGCGTCAATAGAAAAGCTGACTTCGCAATCGCCTTCAATCCCGCGCGTGAGAGCGCGATGCGGATATTCAACAATTGGTGCACGAACAGGCACACCAGTCGCTCTCTCGAACCTCACCTCGGTCCTTCCGAGATCTCCGATCGCCCCTGGATCAAAATCCGCTTCCGGCGCCGGGAACTCAGAGAACTCTAAAACTACCCCCTCCGATGAGGGCGAGCGGATCGGTTCCATTCTTGGCGGAGGTTGCACCTCACTAATAAGTTCTATCGGTTCACGGCGGTTGAGGGTCTGAGGTTCTTCAGGTAACGGCGTAATCCGCACCAGAGGCCTCACAGTCCTCTCCGACAAATGAACTTCCCCGACTGACACCAACCGATCCATCACAACAAACAAACACAGAGTGAAAGCGGCGGCGGGGATGAAACTGGCCGCCAGGCGGCCAGCATCAGAACTAAAACCGGATAATCTTTGGGGCATGCTTCTCTCCTTCGTCCTTCGACAAGAAGAGTTATATCATAACATAAAAGAATAATCTATATTTTGTTACGTAATCACATGCCCTCAAAATTATTGCAGGTTGAACGAGATCGGATAGACCACGTTCACGCGGCGAACCGCCTGCCCACGGACGATCTTCGGTGCAAACTCTACACGGCTAACCGCACGTTCAGCTTCACGAACGAACACGTTATCCGTGCACGTTGCTTCAATGTTGAACGGGCGTCCGCGTTCGTCCACGTCAAACCGGACATCACAGGTGCCTTCGATACCACGTTCCGCAGCCCGTGTAGGGTAAGACGGAACAGGTGGACGAATTGGCTGCGCGTCACGGTCAGACACGGCAACTGCGTCCAGAGCGAAGCCGGAAACGTTTCCGATCTCGACTGTTGCAGGTGCAGCACCCTGGATCTGCGGCGTCGGAAGGTTCACGTCAGAGCGAGAAGACGACAGGCGCGGCGGTGGCGGCGGCTGGTCTGCTGTCTGAATACGTTGAACGTTCTGACGTGTCGTACGGCGGATTTCAGTCGCCTCTTCCTGCGGTGTGACGCGGGAGAGAGAGCGAAACTCGTTTTCACCAAGTTCGATAGGTTTAGGCTCAATGAGCCAGCCCATCAGAATGAACAGAGCTACGACGATCGCACCGGCAAATGGGACACCCAGAATGATGCGTACCAAAGGGTTACTAAACATGTTGTAGTCCTCCTTAGTCCAGCTCAGTCGACACGTTCACAGCGGACTCAGGGTCTGCTGAAACAATTGCCTGCATCACAGTGTCGAGAACACCCGCTTCAGAAGCATTATCCACCTGGAGAACGATTTCCCCTTTGGAATTGCCTTCGCGAAGTTCACGGATCGTGAATTCAAGCTCGTTCAGCTCAATCTTCTCGCGGGCAACGAAAACATCGCTGTTTTCGTCGATCGCGATAATGATCCCGAGCGGCGCAATGTTGTTATCATTCTCAGCGTCCGTGCGGCTGATATCCACACCCGGCAGCTTGATGAACTGCGCGGTGACGATGAAAAAGATAAGCAGGATGAACGTCACGTCGAGCATTGGAGTCAGGTCAAGCGCCTGTTCCTCAGCTTCGCGGGCACGTACTTTTCGAGCCATGACGATCTCCTATGCTGTTGCGTCGACTGTGAAACCGACATTCTCAATGCCGGCGCTACGAGCCTGGTCAACAATCATGATGACCAGTTGGTTGCGGGCACGGGGGTGTGCCTGAACCAGAACAGCGCTTTCCGGATTTTCCGCAATCCGCCGTTCAATCGCAGCCCGCACAGAGCCAACATCCGAAAGACGACCATTGACCGTGACGAGGCTGTCCTCAGTGATACGGATAAGCACCGTAGGCTGAGGGTTTACCGGCTGATCCGGCGGAGCCGGAGGCGGTGGTGTCAGGTCGATCGCGTTTTCCTTGATGAAGGTCGCGGTCACAATAAAGAAGATAAGAAGAATGAATACGATGTCGAGCATTGGTGTCAGATCGACTTCGGACTCTTCCGCCTTACGCTTACGTCCTCTCATGCATCAATCTCCATCTGGTCTGCGACCGTCTGAACCTTACGGCTAACCGTACGATCCATACTGCTGGTAAAAATGATGCCTGACAGAGAGGCGACCATGCCTGCCATTGTCGGGATGGTTGCACGAGACACACCACCTGACATTGCCTGCGCGTCAGAACCCGAAGAAAGGGCCATAACGTCGAATACGGTCACCATCCCCGTCACTGTACCGAGGAGACCCAGCAATGGCGCTAAAGCTACCATCGCTTTCGTGAGGCCTACATTCTGTTCCGCCTGCTGGCGAACTTCAGACACAAGCTTCTCGCGAACCCAGTGAGCAAGAACCGAGGATTTGTCTTTACGACTATTCCAAGCTTCTACAGCTCTCTTGGCCACAGCGTTGTGCCCGAAGTTGAAGTAGAACATCCGTTCGAGAATCAGAGCCCACATAATAAATGTGGTAACCATGATCACGACGAGGACTGGTCCACCTCGACCCAGAAAGGCTTGAAGGTCAGCTAGCATATGCTTGCCTCCATTCCACCTTGCGACGGCCTAAGCCGCCGCCTCACGTTCCGCACGTTCTGCAACCAGACCTGCTGCCTGCTCGTCGAGGAGCTGAGACGCAGAGCGGGAAGCCGCTGAACAGATTGCGTGGATCAGAAGAAGCGGGATAGCCGCACAGAGACCCATAACGGTTGTCATAAGAGCCTGAGAGATACCGTCAGCCATCAGCTGTGGATCACCAGCACCGTAAATCGTGATCGCCGTAAAGGTTACGATCATACCGATAACCGTACCGAGGAGACCAAGAAGCGGAGCAACAGACGCGAAGACTTTAATGATGTCGTTGAAACGTTCGATTTTCGGAGACTCTTTGAGGATTTGCTCGTCGAGTTTCATTTCGAGTGTTTCTACGCCGTCATTACGGTGAGCTTCGTACACACCGAATACGCGTGCCAGAGGGTTACCTTTACCAGCTTGCTTCGACTTCGCTGTAGAGCGCATAGCGCCTGTCATCAGAATGATGGAAACGAGTTTGAAGAGGCCAAGGAGAACACCAATGATGCCCATTACGATGATGACGTAACCAACGGTACCACCAGCTTCGATACGGTCATTGAAGTTTGGCAGTTTACCGTATGTGTCAAACAGCGTGCCTTTAGACGGGTCGATCGGCGCGCGAACAACTTCGCCTTCTCCAGCGGAGATCAGAGCAGCCATAGCGCTTGAGTAGTTGCCAGGAGGCTGCTTCTCATAAGCGATAAGATCGCCATTACGCATTTCAACGAAACGTGTGCCGTCAACCGTAGCAGCGTTGAATACGCCTACACGGAAAACTTCCATTGTCTGCGTTTCGCCGTCTGGACCGATCTGCTGCACAGGTGCTTCGAAAGACGTGACTTCAGACTGCGCAATCATTTCGAGAAGGATCGACTTTGGAAGACGGTCAAGTTCTTCACGAACCGGAAGCGACTGAGATTCAGCAACTTCAGCGAGACCTTCTACACGACCCGTGTACTGAGCAGATGCCAGTGAGTTGCGAAGAACAGGCATAACCTGACCAGCAGCTTCACGGAACTGACCGTGCAGCTGACCGAAGTCACCAGCAAGTTCAGAAATTTCAGCACGGAGCTCGCCGAGTTCGGCTTCTGTTGCAGCAACCTGGTTAGCCAGAGACTGGCCACGGCTGTTTGCAGCGTTCAGCTGTGAACGGAGAGACGCCATAGACGCTTCCTGCTCGCTAGCGGCCTGACGGAATTCGTTCAGACGCTGCTGGTTAGCAGAAGACAGTTCGTTAGAGTCGCGACGGACAGCTTCCAGAACTTCTGAGAGTGAGCTGACCTGAGCAACTGCCGGAAGGGCAGAGACAAGCGTACCAGCGCCGAACATCGCGGCGGCAGCAAGCGCTTTCATAGAAAAGGTGGTCTTTTTCATAGTTACGATACCTTTACCTTGCGTTACTCGACCGAGAAGCGTTGGACAGGAGCGAAGAGAACGTCCTGTTGCTTCGTGCCTTCAGCGATACGGATCGCGTCCTGGATCGGACGGCGGTAGCTGTCTGGGAGAACTTCCCAGGCACCAGCTTCGCGGTCCCAACGTGCGACCTCACCGTTTGCAGGGTTGTGATAAACAAGTGCGACGCGACCGTACTGGAACATTTGAACCGTGATCGCTTCGCCAGCAGCGTTTGAGATGCTGCCTTCGAAGGTGTCGATTGTGTTACCGTACTGCATTTCAGCCTGATACGCTTCAACGATAAGGCGGTAGCGCTCACCGGCTGTTACGTCCGCAGCTGTCATAGCTGTGTCGAGCTGCTCGAGGCGCTCTGTACGGATGTCCATTTTGAATGGCAGGTCAGCTTCAACAAATGTGCGCAGATCATCGATCATTGCGTACATCATAGGCATCATCTGAGCTTTAGTCTCATCGATACGCTCGAGCTGCTCGCGTGCTGAAGCGAGTTCTTCCTGCTGAGATTCAACAACCTGCTCCTGTTGCAGAACGAAAAGTTCAGCAGCAGTCAGTTCTTGCAGCAGTGAGCGATATTCACGCTCAAGGTCGCTGCGCTCGTCGTCGAGCTGATTGATTTGAACCTGAATTTGCTCGGCTTGGCGTGTAGCTTGTTCACCAATTTCGAGCGCCTGGTTCAGCTGAGCTGATGCAGGCAATGCAACCAGGCAAAGGCCAGCAATCGCTGCGCTGCAGGCCGGATAAAGAACATTCTTCATGTTCGCCTCTCACTCCCATTGTGCGCGTGACATTCACGCGAGAAATCCGCAAAGGCGGCAGACAGAGCACTCTGCCGCCGTCAAAACTCATAGCCCTGCACACACACGCAGGTTCAGTTCTGGGATTCTGCCGGCCTCTATGGACCGCGCAAGCCCCGAAATACGGATGCTAGCCATCCGGCTTATCTTGTTGAGCCAATTCATTGGCTGAAATGACGCCAGTCCCCGAGCGACATCCTGACGCTATCAACCTTCAGGAAAAGATCAATACGTCAACTCAACAGGTTATAATGTAACCAATCACTGAACTGCCGTTAAGACAATAGCTGAAACACAGCGCTGCCTTAAAGGTGCCCAGAATTGGCCCCAGACCGAAGTGCCCCGTTATGAAGTGAATGTCCAGCATCAATTTTGGGCCGCATTTCAAAACAGTCCGCCCCTGATGTTGATTAACTTTTTGGACACCAAGTGCACTCCTGATCTGCTTGGAAAGAGGAGCATATTTTTATTGTAAAGGACCAGCTGATTATTTGGCTTTACTCGTCAGGCGAGTGCATACTTTTTTTCTAATCAATTCAAAAACCAGAATGACGTGAACAATTTTCCCGCAAAACTGAAAAATTTTTATTCAGTAAATTGCCCGGAGAAGACGGAAAACAAAATTCAGCGATGTACTTTGTTATTACAGCACACCGCAAAAAACGCGTTGAAAAATCCAGATACGCGAACACGTTCAGCCCGATTCAATTCTTAAGGGTATTTGGCGCAGACACCAGGAAACACAACGGTCCGAGCGCACAACGCGGTCGGTACTATCAGCCGATCGCACAACAGTTCACCCCGGGCAAAATGATCCGGCTCTGATTACTTGTATTGTGGTCAGGAAGGTGGCTGGGGCGCCAGGATTCGAACCTGGGAATGCCGATACCAAAAACCGGTGCCTTACCGCTTGGCGACGCCCCAACGAGCGGCGGTTATTACCCAATGCTTTTTGAGGATGCAACCAGCTTTGTGAAGATTTTTCAGATTGTTTCACTTCAATGCCGCCAGCACGGGGATTTTTTTTTGTGATGCGATAAAATCTTTACAAAAATTAGCTCTTTCCTTATTCTTTTTCGATAAATGTAAAAAGTACATTCCGACCAAGGAGCAGGAATTGAAAACCTTTTTTGCCTCAGTGCTGGGCGGCTTTATCGCCCTGCTGCTGTTTCTGGCCGTTGGCGTCTTTGTTGTGATTGCGATGATTCCAAAAGCCGAACCGCCACCCGAATCAATCGTACTGGAAATTGATCTGCGCCGTGGGCTGCCAGACCAACCCGTGAATGCCCCTCCTCCGTTTGGATCATCTTCCTCCTTTATCGGAATGCTGCAGAATCTCGAGCTTGCTGCAGAAGACCCTGCTGTACACGGCGTCTTCATCCGCGCCAGCGAGATGGGAATCGGTCACTCTCGGGCTGAAGAGCTGCGCGATACGATTCAAACCCTGCGCGACAATGGCAAGTTCGTGCATGTACACACGCAGGGCGTCCTAGGCACCAGCCCGTCCGCTTATCGGAGCATATCCTCTGCTGACGAGATAATTCTGCAGCCAGGATCTGAAATCGTCGTTTCAGGCCTTTCAACAGAGACTCTTTTCATGGGCGACCTGTTTGAAGAGTTTCAGGCTTCAGCAGAAATTCTGGCTTTCTACGAATATAAGAACGCGCCGAACGTCTATCAGCAGACCGATTATACAGAGCCGCACCGCGAAGCGATGTTAGAGCTGATTTCGGACATCTGGGACATCACTGTCCGTGATATCGCTGAAGACCGCGCATATACAGATGTTGATAGCCTGCGTTCGCTTCTGGAGAGCGGCCCGATCACCGCGGATCGCGCACTGGAAGCAAATCTGATCACTCAAATCAATTGGCCAGAAGATGCACAGCGTGCAGCGCTGCAACAAGCAGGCGAAAGCGCAGAGCTCGTGTCTGTCTTTGATTACCAACCGCCATACGTGCGCTATGACAGCCCTGCAATCGCGATTGTTGGCGGCGAAGGCGGTATCGTGACAGGCGGATACAGCGGCTCCCCATTCGGCGGCGAAGGCAATTTCGCATCTGATTCTATTGCTGAAGCGATCCTTGCAGCCGGTCGAAACGACAATGTCGGAGCGATCGTGTTCCGGGTCGACTCAGGCGGCGGCTCAGCCATCGCATCCGAGCAAATCTGGCGCGCGGTAGAACGTGTCCAGACGGATATGAACAAGCCAGTCGTTGTTAGCATGGGCTCTGTCGCAGCATCTGGCGGTTATTATGTGTCCGCTGGCGCAGATGCCATCTTCGCGTCTGAGACCACTATCACCGGTTCAATCGGCGTTTACGGCGGCAAGTTTGCACTGGCCGATGCGATGCGCCGGTTCGGCGTCAATCCAAGCACGATTGCTGTCGGCGGCCCTATGGCGTCCGTCTACACGCTGGACAGCTTCACAGACGAACAGCGTGAACTGCTCTATGCAGGGCTTGAGCGGACCTACGATCGCTTCATGCACATCGTAGCGACCGGCCGTGAACTGGACGAAACCCGCGTACGCGAAATCGCGCGTGGTCGTGTCTGGAGCGGCACCGATGCTGCTGATCTCGGCCTCGTCACGAATGTCGGCGGTCTGATGGATGCAATCGACCATGCTCGCGAGCTGGCGAACATCCCGGAAGATGCCAACACAGAGACGATCTATTACCCGGAAGCGCCAACTCTGGAAGAGTTCATTGGCAGCCTGACCGGCTCTTCAGCTAGCGCTGCAGCGAACATGGAAGACCTTTCCGTTCTTCTCCGGAACGAGCAGGTCCAAATGCTTATTCAGCAGTCACAAGCACTGAGCTCCGGACAGACACAAATGCGCTCAGAGTACGGTTCAATCCGCTAACCTGAGACGCCTCATAGCGAAAACGCAAAAGGCCCTCTTCACATGAAGAGGGCCTTTTTCTTTGCTTGACGCCAGTACAGCGCACACACCCGCGACGCTTGAACGAAGTGACAGCGCTGCGTTAGCCAATACGCTAGGAGCATTGTTTTACATAAAGTTCCCGCCGCCCGAACACGGGCCCTATCAGGTAACAACAGACAGAGAACACCTCCACTGTTCAGATGCTAGATCGGCCCCTACTCGTTCCTTGCCCAGCGCTTTAGCACGGCGCCAAGCTAACTATACCATGCGGACAGTAGCGAAGATTTCCCTGGCGTCTCGTGCTCTACGAACCACATCGCTCGTCTCAAGAGTTGAACACGAAAAAGGGCCAGCAGTCGGAACTGCTGGCCCTAATTCTCTTACGTTCGATCTTCGAACGTTTCAGCGATCGATTAGAAGCGCTTAGAAACGTTCACGAAGATAGTACGACCGATGCGGTCATAACCAGCGCCAAGCGGCACGTTACGAGCGTCGGAAGTGAATGTCACATCTTCGTCAAGACGAGGTGGATCCTGGTCGAGCAGGTTACGGATACCCGCACGAACGGACCATGTGTCTGCATCATAAGTTACAGATACGTCGTGGTAGAAAATGTCGTCTGTAGTGTAACACTCTGGCACTTCACGAGATGCAGTGCCACCGTTCGCTGTAGAGTTACAGTTCACAGGCTGATCATCAAAATCAGCAGTCTGACCATCGATGTAACGCATCTGCCAGAAGAAGCTCCACTCGTCGAAAGACAGACGAGACTGGCTCGTCAGACGCCATTCCGGGTTACCGATTTCGCCCGCAAACTCATCCGTAGTCGCAGGAGATCCTGGGAGAATGATCGTCTGGGAAATCTCGTCTGAACGTGTTGCCTGCAGGTCAACGCTTGCAAATACGTCACGACCAAACGCTGAGAAGTCCGTGTTGAAGCCTACGTTGACGTCCATACCGCTTGCTGTTTCAGAAGCGATGTTGAACGGCGTAGCATCAATCTCAAGCAGGAAGCCTGTGTTCGGGTCACGCAGACGACGTGTACAGAACGGATCGTTCGGGAAGTTCGCGGACGTATAGCACTCGTTTACGAGGAATCCAGCAGATGGGTTGAAGACAGAGTCTTCAATTTCAATCTCCCAGAAGTTCATACCAAAGCGCAGGTCAAACTTATCTGTGAACGGCTGTTCGAATACGAAACCATAAGAATAAGATTCTGAAGTTTCCGGATCGAGACCGGTGTTACCAGAGCTGTATGTTTCAACGGTACCCGTGTTGATACCGATAGCGAGAGAGAACGGATCGAGGCCTTCAGCCTGACAGTTAGCCAGTACGTCTGGTCGACGACCGTCAAGGTCACCTACGCCATCGTTATCGTTGTCCGCACCCGGTGTGTAAGCGTCAAGAACGCCGTCACCGTCCGTATCAGTCTGAGCGAGAGTTGGAACCTCACAAGGGTCGTTCAGAGCTGCGAATGAAGATTGCCCCTCGAGGAAAAGCTCACGCAGGTTTGGTGCACGGAAAGACGTACCGTATGTCGCACGGAATGTCAGGTAGTCAGTCGGAGACCAGGAACCTTTGACAGCGTATGTGCTGTTACGACCGTAAAACTCGTGATCAACCGCGCGACCAGCAAGCTCGACGCTGAGGTCTTCGGCAAAACGCTGACCAGACAGGATCGGGATGAACACCTCGCCGTAGAATTCGAGGAGATCAACCGTACCGGATGTTGGGCGGTCAGAGAAGAAGCCCGAACCCAGACCACGTGCAGTTACATCATCTGAACGTGTATCGATTGCGTCTTCACGGAATTCTGTACCAAGAACGACCTGAACTTCACCAGCCGGCAGCTCAAAAATCGGGCCCGATACAAACGCACCAAAGAGCGTCTCATCAACGAAAGTTGTAGAAGACCGTGTACCGGACAGATAGTCCAGAAGGCGTGGATCTTCGAAGTAAGGATCAGATCCATCCGTCGGGTAAAGGCCCGCGAAGAACGGGTTGAACGGAATACATGGTTCAGTCACCTCACCTGGGCTGAATGGCGCGGTTGGGTTTGGCGTAGCAGCACAAACAACCGTACCCGTTGCCGGATCGATTTCTGTGTTCAGAGATCGGATCAGGTTTTCTTCAAGGATCACGCCACGGTCAGAATAACCCTGTGAACGCGTATAACCACCGAATGCTTCATAGTCCCAGTCAGCCAGTGCATCAGAAAGGAATGCGAGGTCACCACGAACACCGGAAATGAAACGGTACTGCGTCAGCTCAGACTCAACGCCGCTTGGTGTCGGGTCAAGCGGACGCATTGTGAAGTTTGAAGTCGGCCCAGCACCACCAATCGTGAAGCCTTCAGACTGAATGTATGGGTTAGACGGCTGAACAGCAGCGTCGATAACACCAGAAGCACCCGTGAAGCTGGACTGACGGTTAGACAGGTTGAACTCAGTGAAAGCTGTCATGCCTTCAACAAAGTCGTTCAGGTCAAACTCACCAGTCACGAAGATAGATGAACGCTGGAATGACGGGCTCAGTTGCAGATCTTGGTTACCAAGAACTGTCAGACCGTACAGACCATTAAAGTTGCCACCGAGATCGGCCTGGATGAAGTTCGGAATACCCGCACCATCTGTCTGACCCGCGCGACCGAGAAGAATCGCGCCGAACGGGAAAGCAGAGAAGCTCTGACTTTGACGCTGTGTGCCGAGCTCAGTTCCGTCCTCACTGATATCAATAGACCCACAGACAGACTGGTTAGCAAAGTCCGGCCAGTTGTCAGGGTTAGCAGTCGCACGCATCCAGTCGCGATCACAACCGTAAAGCGCTTCCTGGTTGTAGTGCTCACCGGCAATAGTCAGGTGACCGAAGTCGCCAACAACACCAGCGATGAAGTCTACAGAGTAGCTCTCTGAACCGCCTTCGAGTGGGTTGTTGAACTGACCACCGATTTCGAGGCCTTCAAACTCAGAACGGAGGATGATGTTAACAACACCCGCAACCGCATCTGAACCGTATACAGAAGACGCGCCGTCAAGCAGGATGTCCGTACGCTCAATCGCTGATGTTGGAATCAGAGAGATATCCGGGAACGATGGCGCGCCCTCGATACCAGCTGGCGCATAACGGCGACCGTTGATGAGAACCAGTGTACGTTCAGCGTCCAGACCACGAAGAGCAACAGACTGAGCACCCGGGCCCGCGTCTGAAACTTGTGTCGCGTTGAATGTCTGGTCGAGCTGAATGCCCTGAACAACAGACGTCGACTGAAGTGCTTCACCGAGGTCAAGAACACCTGCTTCGTTGATCGTCTCGCCAGTCAGAACCTGCAGAGGAGATGTAGAAGTAAATGTGTCACGTGCGATACGTGAACCAGTTACGACGACACGTTCCTGCGTCGAAGCTTCTTCTTCATCCTCAGTGATGATTACGATATCATCTTCAGCTTCCTGCGCGTGTGCAGGCGCGAGCGCCAGAGCACCCACGAAGCCTGCGATGACCGAAGTCGCCAGCAGGCGTGATTTAAATAATTTCCCGTTCACGTTTGAACCTCCAAAAAGTAACGCTTTGGCAGCTGGCAAAATTTGCCAACGACAAAGGGAGTGCCGGATCCCCAGAATCCGAACTGATTGGAAGCTATTCAGGCCTTAGCGCAAGCGTCAATTGATAGTGACAGGTTTGTAAGAATTTGCCCAAAACTGTGGCAGAAAGGCCTCATTTTTATGACAGTCCGCCTGCTACGGGCGTCACTTCGAAAGCACCAACTATAACCAGAATAACGAAGAATATTTGTAACATCAATGTAAGAGAAAACAGAATAAAACCTGTTCTCAGTAGCGACAATATTCTGCCTGAACTATAAACTTCACGAAGCATTCGATAAATATAGATCGGCGGCGCGATGAACAATACGAACACGAACCAATCGAGACCGAGCCAGAAGAATAAAAATGCCACACTCAGCAGAATGTAGTACCAACTTTGAAAATGCAGCGACACGATCACATGATCATAGATGTAAATACGTTTAGAAAACGGGTACACGATCGTGAGCAACAGTATCATCGCAGGGGTCAGGGCTAAGGCAATTCTTGGTGCCCAGTTCTGGACAGAAGCGAAAAACATTCCCTGATTTTCATAGGCATCGGCGGCATGCCCGATCACCATTTCCAAAAAGCCTTTCGCATCATCGGAAAGCGTGTCGCTGTCGCGAACCTGCCCTAAAATTCCGTCACGGTTTACCCGCCCGTCATCCCGGAACAATTCCGTATGCTCTGAATTCGCCAGATTACCCGGATCAAAATCTTCGCCGCTATCATCGCCCGCGCCCGGAACACCTTCGAGATTGCCAACAACCTCGAGATCAACCGGCACACCGGCATCATCAAGCGCTTGCTGCGCCTGATCCATCGCCGCGTCCATGTCTTCCTGAGTGACACCTTCTGGCGGTTCTGTGTCGACCGTGACAGGAACGCTTCCCTGATTGGCGTATCTGATATCAAACCAGCCCTGCGAGTCGCCATAGGCGAACAGCATCAGGAAGTAGATAAAACTTGTCAGGAGATAGAGCCGGAAAGGCGGCACAAAACGCTGACGTTTACCCGTCAGATATTCTCTAGTGACCCTTCCCGGCCGCAACATGAGCGATGGCAGCGTGCGCATGACGCGACCATCCAAAGAAAGAAAGTCACCGAGCACCTCGCTGGCGAGAGACCAGATAGGCCGGTGAAACGTCTGAGCGAGCTGCCCGCAGTTTCCGCAGAACCGTCCGGTGACCACCGTGCCGCAATTGCGGCACGGATCTCCCGACATATCCCCGTCCCCTGCCCCTTTGGACAATCCGCCAACGGAGCCCAGCGCTCCTGCTTCGAGTTCTCCGGACATCAGCCCCTCCCGCTAATAAGCCCGACGCTCAGACGATCAGATCAGCCTTCGCGGCAGATATAGCGTGACCGGTGAACGTCATCCGCATTGTCGACAAAGCCCGTAAGCGTCGGATCAACGAGGTTTTTCGTAACCTGATACCACATTGGAATCACCGGCATATCGTCGAGCATCATTTGCTCTGCCTCTTCCAGCATCTGAGCACGAACATCAAGATCGCGTTCATTGTCCGCCGCTTCTACCAGCGCATCATATTCCGGATTGTTGTAGCGGCCATAGTTCATAGGGCCGGCATTAGATTGCAGAAGGAACAGGAAGTTCTTCGGATCGTTGAAATCCGCAACCCACGCACCATCACCGATCTGGAAGTCACCCTGACGCAGAAGTGCATACTGAACCTGAGTTTCTTTCTGGAGAATTTCAGGACGCACCCAATCAGCGATTTCCAGCCAGCTCGCCTGAACCGCAGGCGCAACACGTGGGTTATCGTCTGTAGAACGGTAAGTGTACTCGAACTCAAGCGGGTTGTCCGGGCCGAAGCCGGCGTCTTCCAGCAGGCGGCGCGCTTCAACCATACGGTCTTCCTGGCTCATATCCGCCCAATATACCTGCGCACCGTCTTCGGTGTAGTTCGCTGTGCCCGGAGGAATAAGAGAGTACGCAGGCTCGTAACCGGCTGTCAGAACCTCATTGACCATGAAGTCGCGATCAAGCGCCATCGCGAGCGCGTTGCGAACACGTGTATCTTCGAAAATCTCAAGCTCTGTGTTGATCGAATAATATGTCGTGATGAGAGCAGGAGCGGTGCGTACCCAGCCAGGGAAACGCTCGCGCAACTCATCTGTACGCTGCCCGTCGAACGAGTTGTTCATGTCCAGACGACCTGTCTGGATGTAGCGTTCAACCGCGTCGAGGTCGTCATACGGGAAGTAGATGACTTCTGTGAAGCACAGGTCTTCTACGCCTTCCCATTCAGGGTTCACAACAGACCGCAGGAAGTCACCCGTACGGAACTGCTCAAGACGATACGGGCCATTCACGACAATATTTTCAGGATCCGTCCAGTCGTCGCCAAACTCTTCAATTGCATGCTCTGGCACTGGGAAGCTCACATAGTGCTTCAGGATGCCCGGCAAATAAGGCGCAGGATATTCGAGGTTGATCACAAGTGTGTCATCGTCAACGGCTTCAACGCCGAGCTGATCAGCCTCAACCTCGCCGCCATAGAACTCTTCAGCATTCTCGATCAGGAACAGCATGGACGCATATTGAGACGCCGTTGATGGCGTCAGAATACGGCGGAAAGCGAACTCGAAATCGCTGGCCGTAACCGGCTCACCATCTGACCAGTTGGCGTCTTTCAGCTCGAACGTCCATGTGCGGCCGTCTTCGCTGATTTCATAGCTTTCCGCCATGCCAAGCACCGGTGTTGCGTCCGCGCCGTCAGTAAACAGGCCAATGAACATGTCACCAATTACGATGTTTTCCCACTGGGAAGACACTTTATGCGGGTCGACGGAATCAGGGTTCGCACTGATGCCGCGTCTTAGCGTGTCTGGAGAGACTTCGCTGCCACCACCACAAGCCGCCAGTGAAAGCGCAAGTGCCGCTAGCGACGCCGAAAGCAAACCATTTTTGTTTCGCATTTTTATTCCAATCTCTCCGAACTTTAAGAGGACATTCTATGTCGATCTGTGTTGAGATTGAAACGCAGACGGTTACAGTTCAAGTATATTCGCTGCATTCATGCACAAATACGGACACTCGTGATGAAAAAAATTTGCCTCGCCGGCGTTGCAAGCCTTTCCCTGCTGGGAATTCCGGCACTCGCCGATGAAGTCGACCCGCTCGCAGACATTTATGCCTGCGCAAATATCGCTGATGATTCAGCACGTCTTGCCTGTTTTGACACGGCTGTCAGCGCGACGCAGGTCGCTCAACAAGCCGGCGAATTCCGGACCCTGACCCGACAGGATACGGAGCGAGTACAGGAAGACGCTTTCGGCTTCTCATTGCCAAGTCTTCCGAGCTTCCGATTGCCATCTATTGGCCGGGAGGCCAATGCTTTGGCTGATGCCGTGCCAAACGAAACACCAGCCGCAGTCGCAGAAGCTCCTGCAACACCCGAACCAGCACCTGGACCCACTCCGGTAGAAACTTCCGAAACGGCACAACAGCGCCCGGCCCCTCCGACTGTTGCAGAACCTGAACCGGAACGCCCGCAGAATGTCGTGCGTGATGACGAAGGCGACATTGAAGCGGTCACTTTGCAGATCGCAAGAATCAACCGCGGCGCTTACGACAAGCTGACCATTTACTTCAGAAACGGTCAGGTGTGGCGACAAATCGACTCCGAGATTGTTCGCCTGCGTAGTAGCAACCCACCTCGAACTGCGACAATTCGTCGAGCGGCGTTAGGCAGTTACCTTATGCAGTTCGATGATCGTGGGCGTGCCATACGGGTACGTCGAGAAGAATAACCCTTGCCGGAACCCTAAAAGAAAAAGCCGCCCCGAAAGGAGCGGCTTTTTTATTGCTTTCTTCAGTTCAGCTTAGCGCTCTTTCGGGTCAACCGCATCACGCACGCCGTCACCGATGAAGTTCAGGCAAAGCAGCGTTACCGCCATAACCACCGCCGGGAACAGAAGGAGCCACGGGCTGGAAGACATTTGCTGCTTACCGTTGGAAATCAGAACGCCAAGTGATGTCAGCGGCTCGTTAATGCCAAGACCGATGAAGCTGAGGAAGCTCTCCAGCAGAATGACCTGCGGAATAATCAATGTCATATAAACGACAACAGGACCGATAATGTTCGGCACGATGTGACGTGCGATGATCGCGCCTTGAGACACACCGGATGCACGCGCCGCCTCGATGAACTCACGGTTCTTCAAAGACAATGTCTGCCCCCGCACGATACGTGACATGGTCAGCCATTCGACCGCGCCAATCGCGATAAAGATCAGATAGATGTTCCGCCCAAACACAGTGGTCAGCAGAATCACGAAGAAAATGAACGGGATTGCGTAGAGCGCATCAACGATACGCATCATGATGCCGTCAGTCCGGCCACCGAAATAGCCCGCAACTGTGCCCCATGTCACACCAATAACCAGGCTAACAAATGTCGCCAGAACACCAACTGCCAGAGACACCTGATAGCCAACCAGAAGACGGATAAACTGGTCGCGGCCCAGCGTGTCTGTGCCCATAATGTGAAGGTGCTCAAATGTCGGCGACCAACCTACACGATCGCGGTAGAGCGTTTCATATTCGTGTGGCCAGAATAGCGGCAAGATCAGCGCGCATGCCGTAAACAGGCCCAGCACGACCATAGCGGCTACAGCAGCTTTATTCCGGAACAGACGCGCACGGGCATCATCCCATAGCGAGCGGCCAGCGACTGCGGCAGCTTCCAGCGCCGCGGCGTTCTGAGGGTTACGCATCCCGATCATCAGTACTTCACCCTCGGATCCAGAATTGCATAGAGGACGTCAGCCACCAGGTTCATCAGAAGGATCAGCGTCGCAAAAAGAATGACCACGCCCATAACCAGCGTATAGTCCCGGTTCAACGCACCATCGATGAAGAAGCTACCAATGCCCGGAAGGCTGAAGACGCGCTCAATAACGAGAGAACCGGTCACCACGCCTACGGAGGCAGGACCGATATAGCTGACCAGAGGCAGAACTGCGATTGGCAGAGCGTGCTTCAGAATAATCTCGCGCTCCGGTACACCCTTAGAACGCGCGGTGCGGATATGGTTAGACCGCATCGCCTCGATCATGCTGCCGCGCATAATCCGGGAAATGCCCGCGATATAATAGAGTGACAATGTGATGACCGGCAAAGTGATCGTGTATGGCGTCATGCGCCCCAGATCGAGCCCGCCGGGCGCAAAGATTGGTATCCACACCCCGAACACCAGCGCCGCAACAGGTCCGACCACATAGGACGGGATAGAAATGCCCAGCGTGGCCACCCCCATCAGCCCGTAATCCACCGCAGAGTTTTGTTTCAACCCCGAAATGATCCCGAGACCACCGCCAACGACAAAGGCGAAAAACATTGCGAGGCCGCCAATCGTCGCGCTTACAGGCAAACCTTCGCCGATCAGCTCGGATACGGTCTTATCCTTGTTACGGAGAGACGGGCCGAAATCACCGCGCGCCACATCTCCCAGATAAGTGAGATATTGCTCATGCAGTGGACGATCATGACCATAAACGGCGAGAATCTGCGCTTCGACCGCCGGCTCCAGGCGGCGGTCATTACTGAACGGGCTGCCTGGCGCGGCGCGCATCATGAAGAAGGCGACCGTGATCACGACAAACAGCGTCGGGATCGCGATCAGCAGCCGTTTCAGAATGAAAGGCAGAGAAATACGTGAGAGAAATCGAGGCACGATGAAACTTGGTACTCCACTCAGATTTTCGGACAGCTGATTAACACGCCCAGCCGGGATTCCGTGAGCGGCCTATCTGGCATGGGTTTACCTTGATCGACAAGACTGGCATCAGGATTTCCGCAGATAACACTCATGTGGAGGTCAGATCGTGCACAATTTTCGTAAGATTACCGATCATTTTTACGCCGCGCCTCAAATCGAACCAGACGAAATCGATGCCGCAGCCAGCGAAGGCTTCGTAGCTATCATCATGAATCGCCCCGATGGCGAGACACCTGACCAGCCAGCAACCGCACTGATCAAAGATCGCGCAGATGCAAACCAGCTGCCCTTCGTTCACATTCCGATCACAGCGCCACCACAAATGAGCGATGTAAAAGCGACGCTGGAAGTCCTCAAAGCACACGAAGGTCAGAAAGTGCTCGCCTTCTGCCGTTCCGGCACACGCTCAACAACTCTTTGGGCGTATGCCGTCGCACTGGATAAGGCGATGCCCGTCGATGACATCCTGACCGCGGCTATGAATGGCGGCTATGATTTGTCACCACACAGACCAGCGCTCAAAGCGCTTTTTGCACTGTAAAGATTGCACCTTTATCCAGCTGGGATATGAATGGTGACAGAGGGGATGCTCATGGTAGACGGAGCTGAACTCGGTGCTGCCATTGCCTGCACCACGGCAAGGCCAATGAGTGCCGCAGCAAACGGACGGATCACGCGAAAGAAAACAGGTGTGATTTTGTCTGTCACGAGAATGTCCCATTCTGGCTTTAACGAAAGATGCGATTGCATCTACGCAAAGCCTGCGCCAAAGACGCTGAAAAAGCGCAACGGGTATAAGTAGAGTACAAAGCAGCGCAAAGCTGCCGACGGGAAAACGGGTATGAGTAAGAACTGGCTTTCAGACTTTAAAATTCAGGATGGCGGCGTCCTGGTGAAGAAGACAGGGCACACCGTTCCCTTCAATCTCGGTCTGGTAAACGACATCCTGACATGGATGAGCTTCTACTCGCTCGCGCAAGGCTGGCGAATCTGGCAGCGCATTCAGGGCCATCGTGCGCCGCGAATCGCTTTTCTGCCGGATCAGCCACGTCCGTGGTATTTCATCTGGCCCGTCATGCATGCCGCCGGCGCGATTATCGAAAAAGACGTCAACAAAGCTGACGTCATCTTCCACTTTGATGATTCGACCCTTAGCGATGCCGATAAGCCTGACGTGTCCCATCCGGTGAAATTCATCAATTTCGGCTGCAATGACGTTTCCAAGTCTCTGGTCGCATCCACGTTCACCCGAGTTGCGGGCTATGATCTGGCCGTTGATCCGTCCGACTATGACGGCCTCATGGTTGAAAAGTCCGAGATCAACGCAGCCCATGACGGCCGTATCGTTCAGGGGCCGATGGAGCCGATTGAAGGCAAGAGCTATCAACGCCTCGTCGATAACTCCATTGAAGGAGATCTGGTAGAAGATCTGCGCACGACACTGGTCGGCGGCGAGCCGACAATCGTCTTCCGCAAACGCCGCCCGCTGAGCCGCCGCTTCCTCAATGAAAACACCGATGTGACCCTCACCTCCCCGCAAGCTGTCTTCTCTGCGGAAGAAATTGAGGTCATCAAAAACTTTGCAACCGAGCTCGGCCTCGACTGGGGCGGTGTTGACGTACTGCGCGACAAGCGTGACGGCCGCATCTATATTGTTGACGCCAACAAGACGGATATGGGCCCGCCTGTAGCGATGCCGCTCGGCCAGAAACTACGCTCGACACGTTTCATGGCACGTAAATTCCGTGCATCATACGGACCGAAATAAACTCGAAACACTTTGAAAGGGGGCCTTATGGCTGGCCAGATCCCGTTTGTCCGCGACATGGACTTTGACTATGGCGCCGTAACCGAGATCAGCCCCCTCGTCCGTCGTGTGATTGCCAATAATCCCGGCCCGTTCACCTTTACTGGCACCGGCGTCTATATCGTCGGCCGCGGCACCGTCGCGGTCATCGACCCCGGCCCATACACAGAAGAACACTTCGAAGCACTGAAAAAGGCGCTCCAGGGCGAGACGATAAGCCATGTGATCGTCACCCACCATCATATGGACCACTCTCCGCTTGCCCATCCGCTCGCCGAGTGGGCAGGCTGCAAGGTCTATGGCAAACCAGCCCCTCGACACGAAGAATCTGCTGTGCAGATGGATGCCGGTTCCGACCATGGTTTCAAACCAAATGTCGAGCTGAATGATGGCGACGTTCTGGAAGGTTTGGGCTGGACGCTGGAAACGATAGAAACTCCAGGACACACATCGAACCATCTCTGCTTTGCCCTGAAAGAAGAAAATGCGCTGTTCTCGGGCGATCATATTATGGGCTGGTCGACGACCGTAATATCTCCGCCGGATGGCGATATGCGCGACTATTTCGAAAGTCTCGATAAAGTCCGTGCACGCGGCTTCGACACGCTCATCCCGACGCATGGTCCACCGATTACGAACGATGTGGATGGATTTATTGGGGCTTACATTACCCATCGCCGCGCACGTGAGGCCTCAATCCTCGAACGCCTGAAGGCAGGCGATACAACCATTCCCGACATGGTGAAGGTAATCTATGCAGACGTGGACTCGCGCCTGCATCCAGCGGCCTGCCACTCTGTACTCGGCCACATGATCCATCTGGTGAAAGACGGGCATGTGTCAGTCACCGGCTCCATGGACGTGTCCGGCACCTATACTCTCACGCAGTAAAAAACGCGGCCCCGAAAGGCCGCGTTTCGATTTTCTGAACTGTGCTGACGCTTAGGACGGCATGTCCGCAACATCCAGCTTGCTGGACAGGCTTTCCAGAATAGCGCTGATGCGAGCTGCATTTGCACCAAGGTCGGAACGACCAACACGGGACACTGAGCGTACATCCACCTGACTACCTTCGCCCTGCGGACGGATACGGATCGCGACGTCATCTTTGAAACCGTACCAGGTAGAGGTGTAAGTCGCTTCCAGAACGCCTGCTTCCTCGTCTGCCGTTACGATCTCCATGCCCATCTCATCGAGCGTGGAATACGCCGCAGAATAGGTCACGTCAGCCGGTGCACGCAGAATGAGTGAGCGGATTTCCGGATAGGCTTCAGCTTGTGCCTCCGAGACGAGTCGCTCGTTATCACCGCTGCCAAATGTAGGCGCGTCGAGCACAGGGTTGGCCCCTTCGCGCAGTTCCATCATTTCATCAGAGAACTGGATCGGGTCGGACCAGTCCGTCTGGATATCATGGATTGGCGGAACGCTTTGGGCATTCATTCGGAAGCCCTGCATGCGACCGAGAACAAGACCCGCTATGAGAATAGCCGCGAGCGACAGAATGACGATTTTTACGCGCGGCGCTTTAATCAGGCCAAGCACTGTCAGCACGATACCGGCACCGCCAATGCCCATTGCAAGCTTAGGCCCCCACTCGACCGTCATTGTGCTCAAAGCGGTTCCAAGATCCCACAGGCCGTATTTATAACCGAGGCCAGCAGCCATGAACCAGAACGGCAGCAAGATCGCCAGAAACAGCACCAGCCATGCGAGCCCGAGGCGAATACCGCCCTTACTCTTAGAATTGCTCATTTTATAACTCCACTCCCGAGATTGAGAGAGTCATAGCGCAGGAATCAGGCTTGTCACGCAATGTTTCTCCCCTTCCCCGAAGGAACTGGGGCGTAGGTGAACAAGGTCAATAGGAAACAAAATCAGCCAAACGGCGCATCAATCGACGGCGCAAATTCGCTGAACAGGCGTGGACCATCCTCCGTCATATAGAGGCAGTCTTCGAGGCGAACTCCGAATTCGCCAAAGATATAAATCCCCGGCTCGTTAGAAAAACACATGCCCGGCGCAAGCGGTGTGTCCTCGCCCATAACGAAGTTTACAGGTTCGTGCCCATCGAGGCCAATGCCATGGCCGAGACGGTGGGAAAGGCCCGGCGTCTGATAGCCCGGCCCGTAGCCTTCGCGCTCATAAAAAGCACGTACGGTAGCATCCACCTGCCCTGCTGGCGTCCCGATTTGAGCAGTCTCAAGCGCCAGCTCCTGCCCGCGTTTCACGGTGTTCCAGACCTGACCCTGCTTAGCAGTTGGCTCGCCGAACACCCATGTACGCGAAATGTCGGACTCATAATCATGCACACCGCAGCCGCAATCCATCAGAATGACGGAGCCCTCGCGCACTTCCTGCGCTGAACCCGTACCATGCGGATACGCGGTCGCCTCGTTCAGCAGGACCATCGAGAACTCGACATTTCCGCCGAGCCTGCGCGTAGTTTCGCTCATAAGGTTGGAGATATCGAACTGGTTCATCCCCAGTTCGACGCGCGGATAGATATGCCGGTAAGCGGCCAGCGTGATGTTGTTGGCTGTCTGCATCAGGGCGAGTTCGGCAGGCGATTTGAACATACGAACGCCTCGGGTGACGCTCATACCCGACACCACTTCAAAAGATGGAGCTGCCTGTGCAATTCCGTCTGAAATGAAGTGACGCACCGTCTCTTCTATCGCGACCTTACCTTCACTCAGGCCGGTATCACTCAGAATTCCAGCGACCAGCGCGAACGGGCTTTCATGCTCGTGCCAGGTCCGCACGTCGACGTCGACTTTTACGCTTTCGCGGACGGACGGCTCTTCAAAGTATGGTGTGACAACTGTCGGCGTGCCCTCGGCAGGGATCACCACACCCGTAAAACGTTCCGATCGCCACCAGCGAATACCGGTAAAGTAGACAAGCGCAGAGCCTGCCTCCAGCACGAGCGCATCAATGCCCTGCTGCTGCATCAGCACCTGCGCTCTCGCGATACGCGCCTCATGCTCCAGCGGAGAGATGGGTTGCGCGCCTGCTGCCATCGCTGTCAGCTCGTCGTCGCGGGCGGATGCGATTTGAGGCGCGATCAGGCCCGTCAAACCTGCAGCCAGTCCTAATTGTCCGAAACGGCGTCTGGAAAGTGTCACGCAAGGATCTCCGCTGCTGAGATAATATCAGATCGGGCGCGGATCAGCCCCGCCCGACAAATGGCATGTTCGTCGCCATTACAGTCATAGAAAGTATGTTTGCCTCAAGAGGCAAATTCGCCATGTGCAGCACAGAACTCGCAACGTCCTCGACGGCCATGGTCGGCTCCGGCTTCAGGCTACCATCTGCCTGCGGTACACCTTTTGCCATGCGAACGGTCATTTCTGTCGCTGCGTTGCCGATATCAATCTGGCTACAGGCAATCGAATACGGACGACCGTCAAGCGCGAGTGATTTGGTGAGGCCCGTCACAGCGTGTTTGGTCGCGTTGTAAGGCGTGGCGCCAGGACGCGGCGTCATCGCAGAGATCGAACCGTTATTGATGATCCGCCCACCTTGCGGCGACTGCTGGCGCATATGCCGGAAAGCGGCCCGTGCGCACCAGAACATGCCATTCAGGTTTACATTCACTACAGACAGCCATGTCTCAGGCGAAATCTCGTCAATCGTTGCCGGGAAAGCGCCTCGACCAGCATTATTGAAAAGCACATCAAGCCGCCCTGCCGCTTCAACAAATTTATCGAACGCGGCATCGACGGCTTCATGATCGGTTACATCGCACTCAAGTGCATGTGCATTGGAATGATCGGCAGCCATTTCTGCCAGAGCATCCCCGCGACGCGCCAGAAGCCCGACAGTCCAGCCCTGCTCAAGGAAGAGCTGCGCGGTGGCTTTACCAATCCCCGCGCTGGCTCCTGTAATCAGAATGGACTTCACGTCAGGCTCCGACACAAACGGCGTCCTGCTTACGCAGTTGGCAGTTTGTAGTCCTTGAACATGTCACGAAGGGCAAGCTTGTTGATCTTGCCGGTTGCGCCGAGAGGGATAGCCTCGACAAACGCAACATCATCCGGCGTCCACCATTTGGCGATTTTGCCTTCAAGCTGCTTCAGCATCTCTTCCTTCGTCGCTTCTTCACCCTCATGGAGCTGGATGATCAGAAGCGGGCGCTCATCCCATTTCGGGTGATAAATGCCGATAGCAGCAGCATTGGCGACCTTCGGGTGACCGACAGCAATGTTCTCAATGTCGATGGAAGAAATCCATTCGCCACCGGATTTGATCACGTCTTTTGCGCGGTCGGTGATCTGCATATAGCCATGTTGATCAAGGTGCGCGACGTCGCCTGTATCGAAGAAGCCGTTCTCATCAAGAACCGAGCCGCCATCGGCGCCAGCACCTTTGAAGTAGGTATCGACAACCGCGCAGCCACGTACGAGCAAGTGACCAGAGCTCTCGCCATCGCGCGGCAGCTCATTGCCATCATCATCAACAACTTTCAGCTCGACACCAAACGGCATGCGGCCTTGTTTGAGCTTGTACTCGACATGCTTGTCCCAGCCCTGATCGCGGATTTCCGGAACCAGCTGGCCAATCGTGCCAAGCGGAGATGTTTCCGTCATACCCCATGCGTGAGCTGTATCGACGTCGAACTTCTCTTTGAATGCGCGCAGAATACGCTCAGGAACCGCTGAACCACCGATAACAACTCGGTCGAGATCCGGCAGATCTAGATCATTTGCTTCAAGGTGCTGAAGCAGCATAAGCCAGACCGTCGGAACCGCAGCTGACATCGTCACTTTGTACTTGGTCAGAAGCTCATAGATAGACGCACCGTCCATTTGCGCGCCCGGCATGATCATTTCAGCGCCAACAGCAGGACATGTGAATGTCAGGCCCCATGCGTTCGCGTGGAACATCGGAACGACTGGCAGCACCTTATCGAAGACCGTCACGCCAAGTGCGTCAGCCATGCCTGTAATGAAGGTGTGAAGCACGTTTGAGCGGTGAGAGTAGAGAACGCCCTTCGGATTACCCGTCGTGCCGGAAGTGTAGCAAAGGCCACATGGCGTTGTCTCAGGGAAGTCCCCCCAAACGCAGTCCTGAGACTGGCCCGCGATGTAATCTTCATAAGGAACAGCGTTACGAAGTTTCGTGTCAGGCATATGCTCTGCGTCACAGAAAATGACGAAACGCTCGATGGTTTTCATCTGGTCCTGAACCGCTTCAAGCAGAGGCACAAAGGTCAGGTCTACGAAGAGGATTTTGTCTTCTGCATCGTTTGCAATCCAGGCGATCTGCTCAGGGTGCAGACGCGGATTGATGGTATGAAGGACAGAACCGATGCCCATTGCGCCAAACCATGTTTCCATGTGGCGTGCTGTGTTCCATGCGAGCGTTGCAACGCGGTCGTGCAGCTTGATGCCGTCACCTTTCAGCGCGTTGGAAACCTGCTTCGCACGGTCGTGAATTTCTGCGTATGTCGTCTCGACAATCGGGCCCTCAACCGAGCGCGAAATAACACGGCGGTGACCGTGATTGGCTTTGGCGTGTTCGATAACCTTGTTTACGGTTAGCGGCCAATCCTGCATTTTGCCGATTAGGCTCATCGTCCTCTCCCTGACGTTCGAATAGCGTGTTCTTAGTATGATGACGCATGTGTCATCTTTTTTGGGTATTAAGAAGCGTCAAACGAACAAAAAGTGCAACCCGGCAGCACTGAATATTTTCCATGTCACAAATATTCGTTAGAGAGAGGCCGCAATATACATCGCCAAGGCCCTCTGATCATGTTTAAAAACGCTGCACTACCGCTATTCGCCGCAACTTTCCTGCTCACAGGCTGCTTCGGTGAAGTAGAATCGCCTGACGTCTCATCTGTTGATCCGGTTGAGGTAGAGCAGAGCTCTGACGAAGCAACAGCGACACCGGTTGCCGCCCGACCGTCCCTGCCGGAAATCTTCGACTGTCTGCGCGAGAACAACGGCACGGCTATCGCTGCACATCGCGGCGGCCCGTATGAGTTCTATCCAGAGAACGCCATCGAGACGCTTAAATATGGCTATGACAACGATGTCCGCGTCTTTGAGATCGACATCGCCGAAAGTCAGGATGGCGTGCTCTTCCTGATGCATGACCGTACTCTCACCCGCACCACTACCATGCAGGGCGCCGTGGCAGAGTATGACTGGTCTGAAATCAGCCGGGCAACGCTGGTCGACAATTTCGGCAATGAGACCGGCCATGCCATTCCCACTCTGGAAGACGCTCTGAACTGGGCTGTCGAGAGCGGAGCTATTCTGGAACTCGACAAAAAGCCGACCACCAGCTTCCGAAACATTATCGAAGCCGTCCGCGCGGCAGGCGCAGAAAATAACGTCATCATGATCTCCTATGATGACCGTCAGGCCGCAGAAATCGCGCGCATCGCGCCAGAACTGATGATGACAGCCAGCGCATTTGGCGCGCGTGATATCAATACGCTCCTCGACCTTGGCGTTCAGCAGCCGCAACTCATCGCCTGGACTGGCACACGTGATCCGGATTTTGCGGCATGGGAACGCGTTCTGGAAGAAGGCGTGGAAGCGGCATTCGGTACGTTAGGGCGTCCGGGTGAACGCCTGGATGATGAGTACATGGCGGATGGAGACGGATCTGAATTTCAGGAACTGGTCGACGCTGGCCTGACGCTTATTGCAACAGATGTTCCGCTTGAAGTCGCAGAGGCGATTGATGGTGACGACATCGCCCGCGAACAGTGTGGTCTTTAATACTCTCCCATGACAGATGCATTAGACCTGCAGGTTAAAGAGACACTGTTCCGTTTTCTGGAAGGTGACATTTGCCTCTCAGACTTCGAAAATTGGATCTATGGATCTGAACAGCTCAAGGATTTGATTGGTGAAGACCTTTATCTTGAATTGGTCTCGGTCGATTTCCGGCGCGAAGCAGCCCGTTATGAGAGCGAACGCACAATCTTCTCGGTCATCGGACGCAACGAGTTCATCGAGTGGCGTCTTTGTCGGCTGATGAACCGCATTATAGCTCGTCCAGCAGACGTTCATGCCGATATTCTTTTGGCCTATCGGCTTTACTGCCGTGGATATCGTTTCCTTGCAAAAATCGGCATGACCTACGGAATAAATGTAGCGTGTCCTCTCCCAATGAATGACGAATGGGAAGGTTTATCAGAACCTCAAAAAGATTCGACTATCTCAGGCTTTTATCCAGCAATCATACCCGATGCTCAGCGGATTTTGAGGGCTCTCAAAAATAGACAGATCATCTTTTCTAATTCGGATGACACTTCGCTTCTACACGGCTTTCCCGACAAACCTGATTACCTTGATAACCGAACGCTTAGCGAGCAAAAGAAAACAGCATACAGATCGTTCGACATGAATAAACCGCTTACAAAATTCGTCTTCAACGTGTTCGGGATAAGAATTTTGTCATACGGACCACTGGACCGCCTGTAAACCTTATCCCCCGCTCTGCCTCTCACCTTAAGCTGGAGGGATGAACGAGCCTGAGCTGGATATTCCTGAAGAATTTTACGCGTATAAATCACGCGCGGCGAGCTATATCGCCCGGCTCTCAGGCTTTCCATTTCAATGGGCGCTGCCCGATAGTTCGACAACGCAGACAGGTTTCCCGACCAGCTTCTTTCGGTGGGATCAGCGCCGTTTCCGACGCCTGATCGAGCACGCAGAACATCTCATTCGCTGCCTCATCATCTGGATGGCTTATGCCCGCCTGAGATCGGGCTTAGTGAGGGATGGTTTATCTTCTGTGCGCGATGGCAGCCCTGAGCGTGCCCCATCGCGACCCCCGGATGACAGGTTCGAGGAAAGTAAGAACAGCCCTGAGCGCGTTCTATGCGAAAATCGTTCGCGAGAACAAAGCAAAGAAGTTCACCCTCATTTCGTGCTGCGTGGCCTGCCGCTCTATGATCAGAAGCTCCCGGCCTTTCGGGTGTCACTGCCGGAAAGCCCTTCTCCCGGGTTGGGAGAAGGGTTTGGGATGAGGGCCGAAAAAGAAGCGCCTCACCTCACCCCCAGACTTCGCAACGACACCATCTATACCTGCGACAGGCTGATTGCGCGCATGGAGCGCCTCGGCACGCTGATCGAGGAAATAGACGCCCGCGCCGGCCGAATTGCCGGCATCTGGCTGGCACGAATGTCATCCCGTGCGCAGTGCGAAACGCTGTTGTGCTCTGCAAACACGGGACCTGACGTGCACACTTTGCCTGTTTCAGGTCCCGGATCAGCGAGGCATCATTCCATGCTGCATCGCATCCGGGATGACACCTGCTGGCATCCCATCCCGATCAAATCGCCAGATCCGCCGCCGGATATCCTGCAGGATGCTTCCGACGAAGAGCGCGATGATCTGCTTGCCCTACATGATGCCGCAATCCGCGCCGCAGAGCTGTTCTCCCAGCACTGCGGATAAGAGGTCTTGGCTCAAGACATTAATTCACTCCTCTCTTGCCAATTGCGCAGGAACTCACGGATAAGGTTCGCAACTAAACAGCAAGCTCAGGGGAGACAATCATGGAGCCGTATCGCGAACTCAGCCGGTCCATCAAAGGCAAAACAGCAATCGTAACTGGTGCCGCATCCGGCATGGGCCGCGCCACCGCGCATCTGTTTGCACGCGAAGGCGCAAACGTCGTCGTCACCGACCTGTCTCAGGAAAAAGTCGACATCGTCGTTGAAGAGATCAAAGCCGCTGGCATTGATGATGTATTTGGCCTTGCCCTCGACGTAGGCGACCATGGCGCAATCAAATCTACGGTCGCCGCGACAGTTGAGCGCTTTGGCGGTCTGGACATCGTCGTGAACAATGCTGGCTTTGCTCATCTCGTACCGTTCGACGCAGACGAGTATGATGAAGTCTGGAACCGCTCCATCAATGTCATGCTGACAGCGCACCAGCGTATGGTTCGCGCGGCACTGCCATATCTTGTCAAATCAGGCGAAGGCCGCGTTGTAAATATCGCCTCTACTGAAGGCCTCGGCGCGACCGCGCTGAACTCGCCTTACGTCGCCGCCAAGCACGGCGTTATCGGCCTCACCAAAGCTATGGCCGTCGAACTCAGTGCGAAGGGCATCACTGTGAATGCCGTCTGCCCGGGCCCGATCCACACCGGCATCACCGAAGGCATTCAGGACGATCACAAGACGATCTTCGCCAAGCGACGCGTCCCACTGCGCCGTTATGGCTATCCTGAAGAAGTGGCGAACATCACGCTTAACTGCGTGCTGCCAGCGTCATCTTTCATGAACGGTGTTGCGATCCGTGTAGATGGCGGCCAGCTGGCACGTAACGCGTAGCAGACACGAAATTTAATGATCAGCCACCTGTTATGCTCCGGCATGCTGGGGTAGCGTCCGGTCAGGGAGACGATTTCAGGTGGCTTTTCAAACACTCATACTGGCGGGCACGATTGCTATCGCCGCCGTTTCGGACGTGCCGAAGGCCGGTCCCGTTTTACGAGACTTCTCCAATGATCCAGTCCGCCTGGTCATCTGTAATTTCGGTGATGAGGATTTCGCACACTCCCAGCTGAACCAGATCAACTGGGCTGGCTACGCAGAGCGACAGGTAACCGTGGCTGAATTCTCCGAGGCACGCGCAGCCACGCATGTCTCAACAGCGTTCGGCCCGATGAGCCAGGTCATGTCGCTGAATCTAACCGGGCGTAAGCGCGAAGCTCGCGAGCAAGGCTGCAATCTGGAAACCAACGAGATCATATTGTTTGGCAAGTCCGGTCAGGTCGTAGCCCGCTGGAATGACTTTTTAAGCAATGATGACCTGTTTCAGCTCCTTGATTCAGATAAGTTCACGTCACCGTCATCCGGCATTGCCAACTGACAACCCGAGGCCTAATGCCTCGCCTCTATGCGACACGATCATCACCGTCTGACCGGCCTCGGCTTTGCCATTATCGGCACCATCCTCTTTGGCGCAAAAGGGATCGTGCTGAAGCTCGCGCTGGATGAAGGCAGCACGGTGGAACAGATGATGCTTCTGCGTATGGGCTTCTCGCTGCCCGCATTTCTAGCTGTGGGCTTCTTTTCTTTCCGAAAGCGTCTCGCCAGCACAAAACTGCGAACGGTTCTGCTCGCTGCGGGCCTTGGCATAATGAGCTACCATTTATGCACCTGGCTTGATTTTCAGGGGCTGAGATATACCTCTGCGCAGCTGGAACGGCTGATCCTCTTCACCTACCCAACAATTGTCGCGGTTCTGGCGGCGATATTCCTGAAAGAAACACTCACAGTCCGGCATATGATGGCACTCGCCCTCTCCTATGCTGGCGTTTTTCTTCTGTTCGGGCGCGAGTTCTCACAGCAGGGCGATCACATCATTTTCGGCAGCCTTCTCGTGTTCAGCGCGGCCATTCTGTTCGCGATCTACGTGACAGCGGCTAAACCGGTGATCACCGCACTCGGGTCAGCATTGTTCACCAGCATTGCCATGACAGCCGCCGGTGCGACGATCATGGCGCATTCCAGTGTCGTTGCGATAAGTGGCGACATGCCCGACTTCACATGGCTGATCATTGCCTATGGCGTGCTGCTCGCAACCTTCTGCACAGTGCTGCCAAGCTTTATGCTTTCAGAAGCCATTGCCCGCCTCGGCTCAGGCCCGACAAGCGCCATTGGCAATGTCGGACCTGTCGCGACATCCATGCTCGCCGTCTTCGTTCTCGGAGAAAGCTTCGGCCTGCCGCATCTTGGCGCGCTGATCCTCACATCGGTCGGGATTGGTCTGCTGACCACTGGCAAACCGGCGGCAACAACTGGACAAGCCGCGCTGAATGCAGAAAAAGGCTGACATGACAAAGAACACGCCTGCAATCATCCTAGTTGGCCCTCAAATGGGCGAGAATATCGGCGCTGCGGCGCGCGTTATGGGGAATTTCGGCCTGTCGGATCTGCGTATCGTCGCACCGCGTGACGGTTGGCCCAACCCAGCAGCGGAAACCATGTCTGCAGGCGCTTTCGAGACCGGTGTTGTCACACCGAAGGTTTACGAGACGCTGGATGAGGCCGTTTCAGATCTCCACTTTTTGCTCGCAACCACCGCCCGCCAGCGCGGAATGGAAAAGCCGGTACACTCCACACGCACGGGCGTTAATGCGCTCATGAAAGCTGCAGGCAAGACAGGCGTTCTATTTGGCGCTGAAAAATCGGGCCTCCCGAACGACGCTGTTGTTATGTGTGATGCTGTCCTCACCTATCCGGTGAACCGTGAGTTTGCGTCACTAAATCTGGCTCAGGCCGTTGGCGTCTTCGCCCATGCCTTTGCAGATGCCGAAGCAACCGAAGAGGTCACCGGCGTCGATATGCCGGCGGATCGCAAAGAGCTTATCGGCATGATGGAGCATTTCGAAGACGAGCTCGACCGCGCAGGCTTCTTCTTTCCTGCACAGAAGAAAGACGTGATGGTTCAGAACCTTCGCAACGCTTTCACCCGCTCGGGCTGGACAGCGCAGGAAACCAGAACCTTTCGCGGCGCTATCAAGGCTCTCGCGCTAGGCCGCGGCAAAGCCCGCATTCAGCGCGATGACTGATTTTCATTTATTTGTTTAAGTCGACTAATCGAGAATGTTGGCAGTAGATGGCAGATGAAACCCAGGAAGAAATAGTCGAGCATCTGATTTACCTCAGACCATTCCTGTAAAATGTAGTGCCCCACCAGAAGTGATGCCATGAACATGTACCAAGCATAAATAGTCCAAGGTTTTAAGGCAGCGAACAAAAGCGCCAGACCAAGTCCAACTTCAATGAACGGTATAATGCTCAGATACAGGCCAGTTAACGCACCAGGCAGCGTAATACGTAGATCCTCGTTGCTGAACTGGCCTGAATAATAATCTGCGAACCCGCCAGAACTAAAGAATTTGCTGGTTCCTGCGGTAATCAGAATCAACGCCATGAGCGTACGCGCAACGAGTTCTATGGTTATTAGTCTTTTTTCTGAAAACATTTCTTCCTCCAAGTGCACTGAAATTCAATATCCGTCCGCCCTTAAAGCGAATATCAGGTCAGCATTCAGTTCGCGTCCCATTGCTCTCAGACTAAGCCTCGCATATTTCAATGACATGACCGATAAACCGACCCTCAAAAATATAATCATCTGGGCTATTCCAGCCGTCGCAGGGCTGATTTTCACGCTTGTAGCGCTGGTGCTTCATCAAGGCGTGGAATGGGGACTTGGCGGCCTGCTATTCGGTGTTCTGTATTTCATTATCCGCTATGGATCGCAGACGATCGAAACACCCGACCAATAGGCGGTTGACAAACACGTCCGGTTCAGGCTTTTAGCGCGCTTCGCCCCGTTTACCCGGGTGCGGAGCTATGACGGGTGGTTGGTGTCCGCCGTTGAGATCGCTCGCCACATAGGGTGGCAAGCCGGACCCAGTCAGTAATAAGGATAACACCATGTCCCGCAGACATAGTGCAAAATACAAAATTGACCGTCGCGTCGGCGAAAACATCTGGGGCCGCGCAAAGTCTCCAGTAAACAAGCGTCAGTCTCGCCCGGGTCAGCACGGTGCAGCTCGTCGTTCGAAAATGTCGGACTTCGGTACACAGCTGATGGCGAAGCAGAAGCTTAAAGGTTACTACGGCGACATCACCGAGAAGCAGTTCCGTAAAACTTATGACGAAGCAGCTCGTCGTAAGGGTAACACTGCAGAGAACCTGATCGGTCTCCTCGAGTGCCGCCTCGACGCATTCATCTACCGCTCCAAGTTTGTTCCTACAATCTTCGCAGCGCGTCAGTTCGTGAACCACGCTCACGTCAAAGTAAACGGCGTTCGCACGAACATTCCTTCCTACCGTCTGAAGCCGGGTGACGTTGTTGAACTGCGTGACCGTGCGAAAAACATGGCGCTGGTTCTGGAAGCTCTCGGTTCTGCTGAGCGTGACGTTCCTGAGTACATCGACCTCGACCCGAAAGCTATGAAATCGACATTCGTTCGTATTCCTGAGCTTTCTGACGTTCCATACCCAGTGAAAATGGAACCAAACCTGGTCGTCGAATTCTACTCTTCATAAGAAGACAGAACATCGATTTCGAAGAAGCCGTCCGGATTTCCGGGCGGCTTTTTTCTTGGCCATCTCGCCCAACGTGGTCGCGAATGCAGTGAAAATGCAACCCTCCCCTGTTCAGGGGGCGCAAAGTCGATAATCATCCGGCAGTGTACATTATCGATAATGTGTTCTGGGGATATTATGTCTGTATTCAAGTATCTAGCTAGCGCAGCCTTCTGCGCAGCAATGGTGATGCTCGCACCTGCGTTTTCGCCGGCCGAAGCTCAGTCGGCCAACAATGTTCGCGCGTGCCAGTCCGGAAACGCCGAAGGCTGTTTCTATGCAGGTGCAGAGATTGCGCCGAACAACAAACAGAACGCCCTTCCCTATTTTTTACGCGCCTGTGAGCTGGGTGTGCCAGATGGCTGCTTCTATGTCGGGCGCTGGCAACTCTATGGCGAAGGCAATATCCGTCAGGACCGTAGTGCGGCTTTGGACAATTTCGATCGCGCCTGCTCGGTCGGCCATTATGATGGCTGTCAGTTTGCCTATGATGTTGCGATCCTCCCTCAATTCGGCTTTCGGGATATCGGACGCGGTCTCGATATGATGGAAGAAGGCTGCGAGGCGGGGAATATCCCTGCCTGTAAGGACGGCGCCGCGATCGCATATGATGGCCGCGCTGGCGAGCATCCGGGCCATGTCGACTTTTCCCGCGCAGGCCCGATGGCCGAGCTTGTCTGTGCTGACGCATATGACCGTCTCTACTGTCAGATGGCAGAAGCGATTTACGGAAATCCGGAATCCCCGACCTTCGATGCCCAGCGTGGTATCTATTACAACCAGCTGAACTGCAATCAGGGCGTCGCGGCATCCTGCGGTAATGTCGGCTATATCTATATGATGCTCGAAGAGTATGAACTTGCGGCGCAGGCGTACACACGTGCCTGCCGTGGTGGCCAGCAAAATCACTGCGAATACGGGCAGTATCTGACGAACTGGATCCGCACTCAGGCTGCAGAGCTCGCTGCGTATCAGGCTCAACAGCAGCAGCGTAACAGCGATATTGATGGCCTCATCCGCGCTGGTCGCTACGCAGATGCAGTGAACCGCGCAGTACACGAGTACCGCTCTACGGATTTGGCATCCCGCGCTGTTCTTGCCGCAAACAATGCAGGTGCGATGTCGGCCCTGAACACTCAGGACCTGTACGTTCTGGCGTACTGGTTCCCTTCCGGTCAGGTCGCATCATTTGTGAACTCTCAGCTATCCGCACGCGGTACTGGCCTCGAAGGCACATTTGGCGGCGACACGAATGCAGCTGGCGCGGCCGCCGCACGCTACCAGCAGCAATATGGCTCACGCGCGCCGAGCTACACGACGAACTCTGGCCCAACGCCAAGCTCTTCGCCTGTCCTCTCATCGGCGCAAGCCTCTCAGCAGACCCGTGACCGCTACCGCGCGGCCTGGTGCCAAGGCAGCAACCAGAACCGCAACGTCTGCTAGCCCGCAATTTCCGCCCTGACAGCAAAACCATTTGCTGTCAGGGCGAATTCACGTCTTACTGACGTCATGAGTATCGAGATTCCATCCAGTAAGGACGTTGCAAAGCGTCTGATTGCAGAGCCCGGCAAAACCTTCAAACTGAAGGACTGCGCCACACGCGACGAAAAACTATTCGACGACAAACACACCGCCCGCGCCAGCTGCGAAGAAGACGCGCGCGAGATCGACCGGCTTCAGGATATTCTCTACGCCGAACAAAAACGCGCCCTGCTTGTCGTGCTGCAAGGCATTGATACCTCTGGCAAGAGCGGCACCATGCGCTCTGTTTTTGCCTATACCAGCCCGCTTGGTCTCCAGGTTGCCGCTTTCAAAAAGCCCACCGACCTCGAACTCTCTCATGACTATCTCTGGCGGGTGCACCAGCAAGTGCCTCGCAAAGGCTATATCGGAATATTCGATCGCTCTCATTATGAGGATGTGCTGGTCGTCAAAGTGCGGGGGTTCGCGCCAAAGGACGACATTGAAAAGCGCTACGAACAGATCAACCAGTTCGAAAAACACCTCACCGAAAACGGCACGCGCATTCTGAAATTCATGCTGCACATCTCTCCGGAGACGCAGGCAGAGCGCCTCAAATCCCGCCTCGACGAGCCACATAAGCGCTGGAAGTTCAATCCTGGCGACCTTGAGGATCGCAAGCTCTGGCCCGAATTCATGGATGCGTATGACGACATGGTAGAGCGTTGCTCAACCGAGCACGCGCCATGGTATGTTGTGCCGTCCGACTCCAAATCCCGTCGCAATGCGATGATTGCCCGAATCGTTCGCGGCGCGCTCGAAGACATGGACCCACAGTATCCGGATCCAGGCTGGAACGCAGCGGACTACGACATTTAATGCGCAACTATTGATGAAAATCAGGGCGGTTCGTCTCTGAGGCCTTCTTCAGAGGCAGAATTGTGTAGTTAACTCTCATTATCTTGTTGCGCTGTTGGTGCGGTTGTCTAAAACGACAGGCATAAGATATATGAGGGGCGAGGATATTGGCGTGGTTTTGTAAGAGTTTGCTAGTCAGCTGTGTGGCCGTCGGCATTGTCGGTGCAGCCAGCGCACAGGAAGCCGTATTCCCTGATTTTCCAAATTATGTGCCAAGCGTAGCCCCTGCGCGCGTCTCTCCTGATCTTGCCCCGACAATTGATGGCGACCTCTCAGATCCCATCTGGGCACAGGCGACGCAGATAACCGACTTCTATTCCGTAGAGCCAATTGTCGGCACCCCGACGGAAGACACCATCGTCTATATGGCCTACGACGAGAACGCGCTTTATGTCGCCGTCCACGCCTTTGACAGCAATCCTGACGAAATTATCACCCGCATTATGGAACGCGACGGCGAGGTCTGGCGCGATGACATGCTGCGCTTCTATATCGACCCGTTCAATACGGGCCTTGGCGGCTTCGGCTTTGATGTGAACGCTGCCGGTGCGCGTCTCGACCGTATCCTGCAGCGCGGTGGCCCGCCAATCGTCGCCTGGGACACGATCTGGGCGGCAGACGGACAGGTCACTGATGATGGCTGGACGGCGGAAATTGAAATTCCGTTCCGCTCTATCAGCTTCGATCCGGAGTCAGATGAAGGCTGGGGCCTGCTCATCACGCGCGAGCTGGCTCACAAAAACGAACAGATTCGCTGGGCTTCGATTGATCCCGGCGTACAACCATTTGACTTCCGTCAGCCGGGCCGCCTCGTCGGTATTAGTGACATCGAAGAAGGCATGGGGCTGGATATCGAAGTCCTTGGCAAGATTGAAGCGAGCCGCGACTGGGAACGCCCGCGAGATGACGATCTGATCTTCGCGCCGAGCGCCAATATCTATTACAAGTTCACACCGTCCCTCACCGGTCTCCTCACGCTGAACGCCGACTTTTCGGATACGCCGCTGGATGCGCGACAGATCAATACAGGCCGCTTCTCCATCTTCCTTCCGGAAACACGTGACTTCTTCCTGCAGGACGCTGCTGTTTTCGAATTCGCCGGACAGACCTTCGGCCGGGGCCAGTCTAACGGCCAGCCATTCTTCTCGCGCCGCATTGGTATCGTTGACGGTACGCAGGTGGACATGAAGGGCGGCATCAAGCTCAGCGGCGAGCTGAACGGTGTCGAGGTTGGTCTTTTGACGACCCGCATGGGCAGCGCCGCCAATATTGAGGAGCAGACCCTCTCGGTTGGCCGTGTCAGCATTGATGTGCTCGACAATTCCCGCCTCGGCTTCATCGCGACGAATGGCGATCCACGCGGCCTTACAGATAACACCGTGCTCGGCACCGACTTTATCTACCGCGACCGTAACTTCATGGGCGGAGGCCTATTGCAGGCGACAGCTTTTTATCTGCGCAGCCAGTCTGATGACGTTGAAGACGATTCCTATGGCGTGCTCGTACAATATCCGAACGATAAATGGGGCTGGAATGCCTCCTTCCGCGAGATTGGCGAGGACTATCGCCCTGCCCTCGGCTTTGTGAACCGCCCAGGCACGCAAGACAGCCGCGCAGGCTGGCACCGCCGTTTTCGCCAGACAGACAGCTGGCTGCAATACTGGCAGGTAGGCACAGAGCACAACTATATCACCGACCTCGACGGCAATCTGGAAACGCGACGTAATCAGTTCAATTTTGAGTTCGTGAATAGCGCTACCGACGAGTTCAAGTTTTCGGTGTTCGAAAATCTGGAAGTCGTGAATACGCCATTCTCGCTGCCACGCGGCATTATCATTCCCGCAGGCGAATACCACAATGACGGGGCATCAGCGTCGATCCGGTCGTCCTTCACACGGCCCTACGGCACAAACTCAGAGATTCGGGTGCAGGATTATTTCGGCGGCGAACGCGTTAAGGTGAAGCTCGCGACGAATTTCCAGCCCTCTCCTTACTGGAGCCTGAAACTGGAATATGACCGCGACCAGATTTCAGTGCCGAATGGTGATGTCACTGTTCAGGTCTACTCGGTCGAGAATGTCATCAATCTCTCGCCAGACATTTCTGTGAATACGCAGGTTCAGTACGACAATATCTCTGAAGGCATGTCGATCTTCAGCCGTCTGCGCTGGGAAGTTCGCCCTGAAACCGAGGTCTTCGTGTCTCTCGGCCATGGCGCTGTGGTCGACTATGACGAGTTCCCGAGAGAATTTGAGTCAGTCCAGAGCCAGTTTGTCGTCCGCTTCGGCAACCGTTTTCAGTTTTGACGCTTTTTCCAGATATTGTTACTTGACGAACTATTATTGTTTTGCGATATGAAATTTATCGCAAAACAATACGGACTTCCGTCATGAAACTCCTCACTCTCGCAGCTATTTCAGGTACTGCACTCCTCGCCGCTGGCTGTGTCATCATCGATGCCGACTCAGACGGCTACAGCTCTCACTACGCATCCCATGATGACCGCGTCTATAGCGCAGATGTCTCTGGCGACACCGTCACCGTACGCGTTCCATCTAACGGTTGCACAGACAAATCCTATTTTAAGGTCGACGTGGACCGTGAAGACCACAACACATTCTATGTCGAGTTCGAGCGCGAACGCGAAGATCATTGCCGAGGCCTCATGCCGGAAGGCGTTGAACTGGTTTACAGCTTCTCCGAGCTCGGCATTCCAGCAGGTGCGTCCGTAGTGATTGAAAATCCGGTCGGTCGCTGAACCTCACCCAATCTCACGTAGCCCACTCCATCAGGCTGGCTTTGTGCCAGCCTGTTTTTTTATGGGAACAGTCTTGTCGTGGTCCATGGTGCGTCCTCATTCTCTCTACGAAACACCAGACGGTCATGCAGACGGAATGGGCGGTCACGCCAGAACTCGATCTCGACTGGCTTCAGCCTGAACCCTGACCAGTGCGGCGGACGCGGCACTTTGCCAAGGCCGAACTTGGTCGCGTATTGCGCCACACGTTTTTCGAGCGCGAAGCGCCCCTCCATCGGGCGAGATTGCTCGCTAGCCCATGCACCGATGCGGCTGTCACGCGCGCGGGACTGGAAATAGGCATCAGCTTCTTCATCGCTGACAAGCTCGACCTCACCGCGAACGCGCACAGATCGGCGAAGCGATTTCCAGTGAAAGCATAGCGCTGCCTTTTTCTGGCCGGTCAACTCGCCGCCTTTGACGCTGTCAAGATTGGTGTACCAGACAAAGCCGTCCTGATCGGCGCTCTTCAAAAGCACCATGCGAACATTCGGCAAACCATCGGCATCGACTGTCGCAAGAGACATGGCATTCGCATCATTCACTTCGGATTTCACAGCCGTTTCCAACCAGTCTGCGAACAGGTCGAACGGGTTCTCCTTTGCGAAGAACACGTGATCGTCCTCAGGCGAATTTTTTTGATCCTGGTAGTCCGGAGAAGCCGGAATGAGGTCATCAATTTTCTTATCGGACATGTGAAGTTTCCTGCGATGCTGCCGCCTTGACTGAATGTGTGCGCGGTTCCACACAAGGACAAGCCTGAAGGAACGGATTATGCCGCGATATATCGACCTCTCGCACTCTATCGAAGAAGGCATGGTGACCTATAAAGGCCTGCCAGCGCCGATCATCTGTGACTGGATGAGCTTTGAAAAATCGCACGGCAAATATGCCGAAGGCACCGAGTTCTCCATGCAGTGGATCTCTATGCATGGCAACACGGGCACGTATCTGGATGTGCCACGCCACCGCTATCGCGACGGTCACGATATGTGCGGGCTGAGCCTTGAGCGTGTCTCATCCGTTGAGGCGCTGTGCGTGAATGTAACCGCCGCGCCGAACCGCGATATTGGGCTGTCATGGTTCGAGCACCTGAAAGTCGAAGGCAAAGCCGTACTGATCCGTACAGACTGGTCTCACAAATTCGGAACGGACGCCTATTTCGAACAGCATCCATTTCTCAGCCGCGAGGCTGCAGCCTGGCTGCGGGACGAAGGCGCAGCGCTTGTCGGCATCGACAGTTTCAACATCGACAATGTTGATGGCGGCGAGCGCCCTGTGCACTCTATTCTCCTCGGCGCCGAGATTCCGATTGTCGAACATCTGACCAATCTGGCCGAACTGCCGCATGACGGCTTCCTGTTTTCCGCTGTACCGCCGAAAATTAAAGAGGTCGGCACCTTTCCAGTGCGCGCTCATGCCATTATGGATTGACCGAAAATCAGCACGGTAGCCAGATCACATGTCGCATAACACGTTCGGTCATCTTTTTCGGGTCACAACCTGGGGCGAAAGCCATGGTCCAGCCATCGGCTGTGTGGTTGACGGGTGTCCGGGCGGCGTACGCGTCGATGTGGAAGACATTCAGAAATATCTGGACCTGCGCAAGCCGGGCACATCCCGTTTTGTAACGCAGCGCCGCGAGCCCGATCAGGTCAAAATTCTCTCTGGCGTCTTCAATGATGACCAGACCGAAGAAAAATTCGGCGGACAGGTCACCACGGGTACGCCAATCTGCCTGATGATTGAAAATGTCGACCAGCGTTCCAAAGACTATGGCGATATCCGTGACCGTTATCGCCCGGGCCATGCAGACTTCACCTATGACGAAAAATACGGCGTACGCGACTACCGTGGTGGCGGACGCTCGTCTGCGCGCGAAACAGCATCACGCGTAGCCGCAGGAGCAATTGCCCGCGCCGTACTGGGCCCTGACATCAAAATCCGCGCTGCGCTTGTCCAGATCGGCGAGCACAAGATTGATCGCGCGAAATGGGACTGGGCTGAAACAGAGAAGAATGCATTCTGGTGCCCTGACGCGGACACGGCAAAGACCTGGGAAACCTATCTCGACGAGATTCGTAAGTCCGGTTCATCTGTCGGTGCGGTGATCGAAGTCGTTGCCGAAGGTGTTCCACCGGGCTGGGGCGCGCCGATATATGGCAAGCTCGATTCAGACCTCGCCATGGCGATGATGTCGATCAACGCTGTAAAAGGCGTCGAGATCGGTGCCGGCATGGATGCAGCTGAACTCACGGGCGAAGCAAACGCTGACGAAATGCGTGCAGGCAATGAAGGCCCGCGTTTCCTATCCAACAATAATGGCGGCATCCTCGGCGGTATCTCGTCAGGTCAGCCCATTGTAGCCCGCTTCTCTGTGAAACCGACCTCCTCCATTCTCACGACCCGCAAATCCGTCACACGCGACGGACAGGATGTCGACGTGATGACGAAGGGCCGCCATGATCCATGCGTTGGCATTCGCGCCGCGCCTGTTGCCGAAGCGATGATGGCCTGCGTTCTGGCAGACCATAAACTCCGTCACAGAGGACAAATGGGCTGATGTCAGGACGCACCTTCACGGCGGACTATGACAAGACCAATATTGCGACGCGTGTCTGGATACCTTTAGGCCTCGCTGCTGTGACTGGCATGACCGGCCTTCTGGCCGGCGTACCGGGCCTCTCCATCATTGCAGCGATACTGACCTTCGTCGCCCTGCGCTTCTGGCCTCTCACGCGGTTTGATCGGCCTGCGCTCAAACTCTCCGAAGATGGTGTCGAAATTGACGGCCTCGGCGCGGTGCGCTGGCGCGATATCTCCGATGTGCGCGACGGGATGGTACAGGTGAAAGCTGTGAAACTGCCTGCGATCGACCTCAGCTTCACACGCCCGATTCCGGATGTGTTTTCAGCTACGGCGGCAACGCGCCTGCGCCCCTGGGAGATCCGCATTTTCAAGCTACGCCGCGACGGCAAAATCCGTCTCGATCTCTCAAAGCTCGAAGATACGCCGGAAGATGTGCGCAGCGCGTTTCGCTATTTCATGTCGGGCAATGCCTGAGCGCTAAGCGCCAAAGCCGCCTGATTTCATATAGACTTTCTCGGCATCCGTTGTTTCACGGCCCAGCATTTTATTGCGATGCGGGAAACGTCCGAAACGGGCGATGGCGTCCATATGGACCAGCGCGAAATAGTAATGCTCACGTGAATTCAGTGGACGCAGCAAATCGCAACACGTTTGCTGGTCGGCTAGATCTTCTGAATGCATGAATGGCAGATAGAAGAAGTTCCGCGTCGGCATCATCTGCGTTTTGTCATGGCCGCGCTCGATCGCCATACGCGCAAGATCCAGCGCTTTTGCGTCGGTAGAGAACTGCTTGGCATCGCCGCGGAAGATATTACGCGGGATCTGGTCCAACAAAATGATGAGAGACAGCGTTCCCGAGGCGGTGTCCGCCCAGCTGTCCAATTCACCTGCAGCGCCCTTCTCCCATAGCGCTTCATAAGCACGGCATTTCTCATCGAATGCCTCACCGCCGCTGAACCATTTGGACGGTCCGGCGCTCAGCCAGAAGTCAAGAAAGTCGATTGCGTCTTTATTATCGGCTGCGGTCATGCGTCGGGCTTTGTCCATGTCTGAATTTTAGTGAGGAACACCGGATCAGGCTCTGAAGGCACAAGACCGGCTTCGGAAAACAACTTGCCGAAATCCTCGGTGAGATAGTGTTTGTAATAGGGTTCGTGGAAGCCTTCCGGAAAATATTCAAGCAGACCATCCATCTCCGGTGTGTCGCCAAGCTGTAATGAGTCCGCAAACACAAAGCTTCCACCTGGTTGCAGTACGCGGGCAATCTCTTTGGCCACCACTGGGCGCACTTTCGGCGGCAGCTCGTGAAAAAGATAAATGCTGACGATGATATCCTGAGACGCATCCGGCAGCGGCATAGCTTCGGCCTGCCCCTGAATGACCTCTGAAGACTTCCAGTGACGGACTTCGTACTTGGCTTTCTCCGTGTAATTGGGCGAAAGATCGAGCCCTGTTGCGTTGAGGCGCGGAAACGCATCCATCACGCTGGCAAGAAAGCGGCCTGTACCGCAGGCAAGGTCGAGCAACTGCGTCTGGCGTTGGTCTCGGCCCTTCATGAGCTTTGCAATCTCGCCCAGCACGCAGCGGCGCATGACATCGGCAGAGCCGGTGAACAGTACTTCGACCTGTGTGTCGTAAATATCGGCGCTCTCATCAGAGAACCAGCCGCCAGATTGATAGTGAAAGTTCTGGCGGTAATAGGCCGGATAATTGCCCGTTCGTAGTTCCTCGCGCACTTCAGTGCCGTTACGCTCGAGCCGGCGCTTATTCACTGCGTCGGCATCTTTCAGGAACGAGCGTGACCGACGCAGAGCCGCGGGGAGCTGCGAAGGCTGCGCATCACGCGGGCGCGGATAAAGCCCTGCTTCAATATTTTCCAGATCGCGCTGATAGGCTTTGAAGAATTCGCGACGCATCGCCTTAAAGCTTGGCTGACCGCTCGCAGGCTTGAATGCAGGTTCGTCAGGTCGTGAGAAACCGCCCATATCTCGACGCAGAAGCGCGTAATGACCAGAATACCAGAGTGTGCGAACACCCTGCCCGGCGACATATTTTGCTGTACTCAGCGCGCGAAGTGGATTGCGAGGACTCTCAGCCATGGCTTTTCTCTCCTGAGAGAAGATATGGCGTTTTTCCCGTCTTTGGGAAGCCTCAGCTTTTAATGGCGTACACCAGCCATTCCTGATTGCCATCACTCCCCGTGACGGAAGATGGCTCCCAGCCTTTTAGCGTGAAGCCATTGGCCACCAGCCAGTCTGAGAAGGCCTGCTTGGCAACGTCCACCGCTTCTAAGTCAGTTACGATACCGCCCTTGCCGACGGCCTTACGACCGACCTGAAATTGGGGTTTGAAAAGCAAAAGCGCCAGACCACCCGACTTCACAAATGATACTGCCGGATCGAGAACCTTTTCCAGGCCGATAAAGCTCGCGTCACAAACCAGAAGGTCAATCTCGTGGTCAATCTGTTCAGACGTCAGTTTGCGCGCATCCAATTGCTCGAACAGTGAGACATTAGGATGGTTTCGCAGGCTCGGGTGGAACTGGTCCGTTCCCACGTCCACCGAAACAACATGCGCTGCACCTGCTTCCAGCAGAACTTCAGTGAAGCCTCCAGTAGAGCAGCCGACATCCAGACAGTTTAGCCCGCTTGCATCAACGCCAAACACCTCAAGCGCGCCTTTAAGCTTCAGAGCCGCGCGAGAGACATAAGGATGCGCCCGCTCTGCATGAATGATGTCATCCCCGTCGACTTTCAGGCTGGCCTTCGTCACGACGGCACCATTCACCGTCACCTTGCCTGCGCTGATCGCGGCTTGCGCGTCTGAGCGGGTCGTTAAAGACCCGCTATCAACAAGAAACTTATCAAGGCGCACACGTTCAGACATTCAGCCTGTTTACGCGCTCTTTCAAAAATGGAAATGGGCAGAAATGAAAATGGGCGACCCTTGAGGCCGCCCAATAATTTTTCTTATTATCACCCAGAACGCCTCAGCGGAGGTTAGTCCTCGAAAAGATCGCTCCACATAGCTTCACGGCTTACGCGCATCGCTTCAATCACGACTGCGAGCCCCGCGAGGCAAAGAACCATCAGAGGTGCAGCAGGCTGCTGCACCGCATTCACCATCACATCAATCATTTTTCACTCTCTCCCTCGGAGTGTAGACAGAGTAAGGTGAAGGCTCTTAATGAAGGGTATTCAAAGCGAAGATTCAGGCGAATAAAATTACTACAAAAGTATCTGATTTTATTCACTTTTTGATAACCAAAACCGGCAGATTTTGCCGGGCAGAACTGACCATTCGGAGGCTAAAATCGCACGTCAAAAAGCTCCCGCATCACGCGCCTGGCAGCGCATGCTCTCAGGTCGCAGACTGGATCTTCTGGACCCGTCTCCGTTGGATATTGAGATTAGCGATATCGCACACGGCCTCGCGCGGGTAGCGCGCTGGAATGGCCAAACGATTGGCGAACATGCATTTTCTGTCGCCCAACACAGCCTTGTCGTGGAAGAGGTCTGCCGTGAGCTGTCACCTAAAATGACGCGGGAAGAGTGCATGGTCGCCCTGCTCCATGACAGCCCTGAATATGTCATCGGTGATATGATCTCGCCATTCAAAGCGGTACTGGGCGAAGGTTACCGCACGTTCGAAGACAGGCTTGAACGAGCGATTCACATTCGTTTCGGTTTACCACCTGTTACCGACAAAAAATTGAAAAAGCTGATTAAGAGAGCCGATCACATCAGTGCATGGCTGGAAGCGGTTCAACTGGCGGGGTTCTCCGAAGCCGAGGCTGACGAGATTTTCGGCGCGCCTGAAGTCCATTCCGAGATGCGCCTCACGCCTATGCCTGCCATGGAAGCCCAAGCAAAGTTCGTAGAACGCTTCAAAGCGCTTCAGGCCAGTTGAAAGACGTCATGTGGTTTTGAGAGGCTGAACCAGACTCATCAGGGCAATTCACTGTGAGTCTCGTTTTGCCATATCCGGTCAGTTCAGCCGTGGCTTGCGGCTCCTCACCAGCGATTTTCATGGTGTAGAGACCTGCGCAGATAATCACGAACAGGATAGCAGTTTCTACGGGCTTTCTCATCAGAAGAACCTATTGCTCTGTTTTACATATTTATTTTAGCCTTCCGTTGCGTCAGAAATTACGGCAACGTATCCGGGCATCTGAACTTTGCCTCAGACGCGCTGGGGCGGGTATCCTTCGAACAGGGGAAGACATGACAATCTGGGTCAGTTCGCGCTTCCGAGCGCCGCCGCTTTCAGACGAGATACGCCCCGTAAAAGTGGTGAGCCTTCTCGCCCCATGGGATGAATTCCCCGTCTTTCCCCATCTGAATGACGGACAGCATTTAAGGCTGGCGTTCGAAGACGTTGAAGCAGATGACGAAACGCCCGATCCGCCAATGCCGAAGCATGTTGAACAGCTAATCGAGTTTGTCAGCGATTGGGATCGTGATGACCCGATCCTCATTCATTGCTGGGCCGGCGTCTCCCGCTCAACCGCATCTGCATTCATCACTGCGTGTCTTTTAAATCCGGATCGCGACGAGTCCGAGATCGCAGACCTTCTGCGCGAGGCGTCCCCGACAGCGAAGCCGAACCGGCAGCTCGTGACATTTGCGGATTCTCTGCTTGGCCGTAACGGTCGTATGCTCAAAGCCGTCATGACGATGAAGCCGCATACTTACGCCGAAGACGCCGAACCATTCGCCTTGCCCACACAATTCGATGACGTGCGAGGTCACTGGGTATAATGTCTCTGCGGGTCGGCCTCTCTGCAGTTATCGTTGCGGCCATTGATGGCCTGCCACACGTGCTCGCGACACGTGGCGGCGATGAAGACGGGCTGGAAGGTCTCCCCTTTGGTGCGTTCGACCCTGAAGGCCACCGCACGTTCGAAATTGGTCTGAGAGACTGGGTGAGCGCGCAAACCGGTTTTGAACTCGGCTATGTCGAGCAACTCTATACATTTGGCGATCTGGGTCGAGAACTTCCGACCGCGCGCCTCGATAGCGGAAGCCTTGCCGATAGGGTGATCTCCGTCGGCTATATCGCGCTGACACCTGAAGCGACCGAAATTGGCGGCGCGTTCGATGCGGTCTGGCGTAATTGGTATCGCTATTTCCCCTGGGAAGACCATCGCGCAGACAGCGCGCAAGCCATTATCAGCCCACTGTCTGACCAGTTGAAGACATGGGCGGACAGCGCGGGCAGTCCGGCAGCCAGCCATGACCGATGGACCCGCGCCAGCATTGCTTTTGGGCTCGACGACAAGCCATGGATCGAAGAGCGTGTTCTGGAGCGCTACGAGCTCCTTTATGAAGCGGACATTGTACCAGAAGCGTGGCGCGACCGTGCCGAAACCTCACCCTGCAGTCTGCCCGAACGCGTCACCGGCACACCGATGCGGTCAGACCATCGCCGTATTCTGGCTACCGGCATGAGTCGCCTAAGAGGCAAGATCAAATATCGCCCGGTTGTCTTTGAATTAATGCAGGAAATGTTCACCCTCTCTGCTTTGCAAGAGACTGTTGAGGGCATTCTGGGCACCAAGCTGCACAAGCAGAACTTCCGCCGTGCGCTGGATAAGACAGGTTTCGTGGAAGGCACTGGCGAGTTTGAAACCGCGACGGGCGGCCGTCCTGCTGAACGCTTCCGTTTCCGTAGAGAAATACTCTCAGAACAGGCAGCTCTTGGCGTTCAAACGCCCAAGCAGCGATAAGCCGGACTTTTTCCAATCCGTCCCTATGCACGCTGCAGCAAGCACCCTAACACTCAATATAGACAACCAACACGACTGGCAGGCCAACAAGTGACTAAAACCCGCGCGACACGTTCTGACTTTGTACAATACCGTCACCTCACCACTCGCTGGCAGGATAATGATGTCTACGGTCATATGAACAATGTCGTGTATTACGAGCTGGTCGACAGCGTTGTGAACAGTTGGTTGCGCAATGAAGCAGGCATGCCAGTGCCGGACGGTGATATCGTCGGGCTTGTCGTGCAATCGGGCTGCACCTACCACGCCAGCCTCGGCTGGCCCGAACCGATTGAAGCCGGCATGGCGGTCGCACGCGTCGGTAACAGCTCCATCACCTATCTCATCGGCCTGTTTTCTGTTGGCGAAGATGACGCCGCTGCCGAAGCAAGCTTCACGCATGTTTATGTAAACAAAGACACGCGCCGCCCGGTACCTATTCCAGACAACCTTCGCGCCGCAGCGACAGCGCTTCTCCGCGAAGAGTAACCGATTAAGCATAGGCCGAAGCAAATTTTCTCCGCTATCTCGCAGTTGCAGCAAGGAATATGCCCGCGCCGCGTCCTTTTGATCGCGTTTTAGATCGTCCTGCCTTTTACACCTCTCCCAGATTTGACTTGCCAGCTTCTGCTCTTTGACGTATTTGTGACGCACTGAGTTTTGCTCAATTTGGGCAAAAGGGTATCAAATCCTCCTTTCTCAAGGCCTGTGATCTTGAAAAGGCGTATTTGTCTACCCATATTATACTCATATTGAGCAAAAGGGGCTTGCCCCTTACAATCGAAGGAGGGGACTAATGGCCCGAATTATTGATACTGCACCTGGTTGCGACATGCCTGCGCTAACGCGCACGCCGACTGCACTGGAAGCTCGCGGCCTCTCCTATAATGACGAGGTTAAAGCCGCTACGGACCATCTCTATGAAGAGGTGAAGGATTTCATCACGCCGATGGAATGGCCGGGCATTGCGCCGCTCGTACACGGCATCAACAAGCTGAAAACACAGCGAAATGCGGTTGTTCTGGCGCACAATTATATGACGCCGGATATCTTCAACCTTGTTGGCGATTTTCGTGGTGACTCTTTGCAGCTGGCGCGCGAAGCGGCCAATGTAGATGCCGAAGTCATCGTACAGGCTGGTGTTCACTTCATGGCCGAGACCTCTAAAATTCTCGCGCCGGAGAAGACGGTTCTTATCCCTGATATGGAAGCAGGCTGTTCACTGGCCGAATCCATTACGGGTGCGGATATCCGCCTCATCAAACAAAAGTATCCGGGCATTCCTGTCGTCACTTATGTGAATACGACTGCGGATGTGAAAGCGGAAACAGACGTTTGCTGTACATCTTCCAACGCGGTTCAGGTTGTTGAACACGTCGCGGCGGAATGGGGTGTCGATAAAGTCATCCTGATCCCGGACAAGTATCTGGCGCGCAACGTAGCTGCCGTGACGGATATCGAGATCATCACATGGGATGGCCGCTGCGAAGTGCACGAGCAGTTCACTGCTGACGATATTCACGCGCTGCGTGATGCCCACCCTGGCGTGCTGATCCTTGCACACCCTGAATGCCCACCAGATGTTCTGGAAGCATCAGACTTTGCAGGGTCTACATCAGCTCTGTCCAACTATGTGTCCGAGCGCAGCCCGAACAAAGTTGTTCTGCTGACCGAGTGCTCCATGAGCGACAATGTCGCGAGTGCCAATCCGGACGTAGAGTTTGTGAAACCATGTAATCTGTGCCCACATATGAAACGGATTACGCTGGAGAACATTTTCGACGCTCTGACCGAAATGAAGCACGAAGTTCTGGTCGACGAAGATGTTCGTGTGCAGGCGAAAAAAGCGATTGATGCTATGCTCGCTCTGCCAAATCCAAAGACTGCGCGTCCGTTCGAAACGGGCCTTGCACCAAAGGATATTGAAACGCTGAGCCCGGCATAAGGGCTCGGTTGCCCCGGAGGTCAGTATGAAATCAGTTCCGGCAACGCTCTTTGTGATCGCCACATGTCTCTCTGTCGCACAGGCAGAACCGGCGGTCACGGCGCGTTCGGAATTCAATGCTGACATGCTGGGAAGCTGGTCATTCTCAACAGACCGGTATGCCAATGGCATTTGCCAGATGACAGGCACTCTCACAGTCTTCCCCGGCCAGACGAACGCGAACGGCCTGGAATGTGAACTGACGGCTGTTGAAGATTGCGGCTTTGGGCGGTCTGTTGTTGCCCAGACCTGTCAGATCACAGCGGACAACACAGAGTATCTGCTCGAAAGCGAGATCGTCGAATTTATCGAACGTATGCCCAATGTGATGGGCGTTTACATGCCCGATCATTTCATCATCAGCAACGTTACCGGCGATGAAATGCATGGGCGTCTTGTGTCTGCTTCTACCGCCGCAGCGATCTTCGTGCGCGATGAGGGGAATATCTCATGAAACAGCTCGTACTGGCCCTTTCTGTTTGTCTCGCGCCAATGCTCTCGGGCGCAGCCTTTGCTGAGCAGGCATCTGACGACGTTCCAAACATTAGCGGCGAATGGTCGTTTGAAGCCGATACAGGTGCTGGATGCTCCTTCACTGGATCGGCCCTGCTTCTGGGTACGTCCGAACCAGACGTCTATGAGTGTGAGCTGACAGCGCTACAGATTTGCGGTTCGGAACAATGGCAGGTTCGCCAGTCGTGCACAGCTATTCGCGAAGACAATATTCTGGAGATCAGCTCCGAAATTGAGGAATACATTCAGGGCTATGACAATGGCGGCTATTTGCCGGACAATTTTCGCCTTGCCATTACAAGCGCTGATCTGATGCAGGGCTATCTAATGTCCTGGGGCTTCCACATCGCCGAATTCCGGCGCTCAATCGGGGCCATTTCCTGATCTCATGAAAACTATTTACGTCAAAGGCTGCGTCACGAAATGAGTGATCGCACTGATATCCTGATCGTGGGTGCGGGGCTTGCGGGCCTGTTTCTGGCCCTGCGTCTTGCACCGCGCAAATGCACGGTCATCTGCCCTGCCCCTGTTGGTCAGGCATCGTCCTCGACATGGGCGCAAGGTGGTCTGGCGGCCGCGCTCGCACCGGATGATTCTCCGGAAGAGCATGCGCGCGACACTGTTCTGGCGGGCGACGGTCTTGTCGATCCTGTCACAGCACAACTCATTGCCGAAGCCGGTCCGCTGCGCGTACGTGACCTGATAGAACTTGGCGTACCGTTTGACCGGACGGCGGAAGGCGCACTCGCCCTGTCCCTTGAAGCCGCTCACAGCAAAGCGCGCGTTGCCCGTGTAGCAGGCGATCTGGCAGGCCGCGCCATTATGGAAGCGCTGTCAGCAGCGGCCTCGGCAGCCGAGCATATCGAAATCATCGACGGGCTTAAGGCAATTGGCCTACTATCAGGCAGCAAAAAGAACGTGGCTGGCGTCCTTGTGCGCGATAGCGAAGGGGAAGTCTCTCCGATCTACGCCAGAGAAACCGTCTTCTGTACGGGTGGCTCGGGCGGGCTATTCCGCATCACCACCAATCCACGCGAATCCCGCGGTGATGCCGTGGCAATGGCCTATGAAGCAGGCGCCCTCATCGCTGATCTGGAGTTCGTGCAATTCCACCCCACGGCGATCGACATTGACCGCGACCCCGCGCCTCTAGCCACCGAAGCGTTGCGCGGCGAAGGCGCTAAACTGATCAATAAAGACGGTACGCTCTTCATGCCGCGTCACGACCCGATGGGCGAACTTGCGCCACGTGACCGGGTCGCGCGCGCTGTCCACATCGAAGCACTGTCAGACGGAAAAGCCTTCCTCGATACACGCGATGCCATCGGTGATGAGATCGAAGAGCATTTCCCCACCGTATATTCTACTTGCATGTCAGCCGGCATCGACCCGCGCATTGATCCAATTCCGGTCGCGCCTGCAGCGCACTACCATATGGGCGGCATTGTCACCGACCTGTGGGGGCGAACCAGCCTGAAAGGCCTTTCCGCGTGTGGCGAGTGCACCTCTACAGGCGCGCATGGCGCAAACCGCCTCGCTTCCAACTCCCTTCTGGAAGCGGTCGTTTACGCTGCTCGTATTGCCGATCGGCTTAAAGGAAGCGATCTGCCAGAGCTCGAGGACACCGCCAAAGGCATCTCGCCACCTGATCTGGACGATGCGACACTGCAGACGCTGCGGGCTCGCATGGCGGCTGAATGTGGCGTGGTACGCGAGGGCAAAGGTCTCGCAGCGCTGCTTGATTGGATCATCGAGCAAGCCGAAGAATTTCCGGCGGGGCTCGTACCGCGCGCACTCGTGGTCAGCGAGCTCATCGTCCGCTCTGCACTGAGACGTGAAGAGAGCCGCGGCGGACATTTCCGGTCCGATTTCCCGGACACATCAGATACGCCGAAGCGGACCTTTCTCTATAAAGGACAGGCCGGACCTATTTTCATCGATCCGCCGACCAGCAACGCTTAGAGGAGACCGAGTTTGACCTCATTCATCCCACCCCTTCCCGATATCGTTCTGGAACCGATTGTCCGTCTCGCACTGAGTGAAGATCTGGGCCGCGCGGGCGACCTGACGACAGATGCAACGATCCCGCCTGATACGACCATGGCCGTGAATATTGTGGGCCGTAAGGATGGCGTGATAGCAGGTCTTGATGCTGCCAGCCTTGCTCTGCGCATGATCGATACGTCTGTCTCTCTGGACATCGAAACACCCGATGGCGCAGCAGTAGCCCCGGGCCAGGTCGTGGCAAGACTGAACGGCTCTGCCCGTTCTATTCTGACTGCAGAACGCACTATGCTGAACTTTATGGGGCGTCTTTCCGGCATTGCCACACTCACGCGCGAGTTTGTCTCCCGCATTGAAGGCTCTGACGCCAAAATCGTTTGCACGCGCAAAACCACGCCTGGCCACCGCGCCGTTGAAAAGCGCGCTGTACGTTGCGGCGGCGGCACGAGCCACCGCTACGGTCTCGACGATGCCATCATGATCAAGGACAATCATATCGCGGCCTGTGGCAGCATTACCGAAGCTCTGAAGCGTGCGCTCGACTATGCCGGGCACCTGCGCATGGTCGAAATCGAAGTCGACACGCTCGACCAGCTTGAGGAGATCATTCCTCTGAAGCCACACGCGGTGCTTCTCGATAACATGTCCTGCGACAATCTTCGCGAGGCGGTCCGCATGGTCAGCGGCGCCTTTACCACAGAAGCATCCGGCGGGGTAAATCTGGACACGGTTGCCGAAATCGCTTCCACAGGCGTTGATTTCATTTCGGTTGGCGCGCTGACGCACTCAGCACTGAACCTCGACCTCGGCATGGATGCCGCCTGATGAGGCTTTTCAAAAAAGCTGATTGCAAAGCCCGCAGAGCACCTTAACCTGTTCACTCAAACAGGGGATGGAATGAACATATGAGTGAAGCTCGGGGACGCAAAAGCATCTTCATCACCGGCGCCGCATCAGGCATTGGCGCCGAGACAGCACGCTTCTTTGCCAAGAAGGGCTGGTTCGTCGGTCTTTACGACATTGACGAGCGCGGCCTCGAAGACATTTCAGACGAAATTGGCAAGCAGAGCTCTCTCAGCGGCGTTCTGGACGTGCGCGACCGTGACGCGTGGAATGCCGCTATGCGAAACTTCGGCGAAGCCACAGAGCGTCAGATGAATGTGCTCTTCAACAATGCCGGTATCGGTAGCTTTGGCTGGATGGAGACGATCGCACCGGAAGAATCCGACCGTATGATCGATGTGAACCTGAAAGGCGTCGTCAATGGCGTCTATGCCTCCCTGCCCTATCTGAAGGAAACCCGCGGGGCCCGTATCATCAATACAGCGTCGACAGCGGGCATTGCAGGTTCTCCGCAGCTTGCTGTCTACTCCGCCACTAAATTTGCTGTCCGCGGGCTCACAGAAGCTCTGGATCACGAATTTTCCGATTTTGACGTAAAGGTCTGCTGCCTGTTGCCATGGTTCGTCGACACACCGATTCTGGATAGCGCAGGCCAGGAAGGCGCGAACCGCTTCATGAAAGACGAGCTGCTTGCCAGCGGTTTGAACGTCTACCCCGTTTCCATGGCCGCAGAAAGAGTCTGGGAAGCCGCACACGGCAAACAGATGCACTATCTTGTCGGCAAGGATGCAGAACGCGCGCGCTTCGCGAAGCGTTTCTTCCCCGGCATGCTGCAAAAGCGCATTGCGCGCTCTATGCCCAAAAGAGAAAGCTGACCGCGGCAGGCCGGGTCAGCTTTCGGACAATTTAATTTTCAGATCAGGTGATCAGGTAGAGCGCTCATTACGCTCACGAACCTCTGCCCATTCCTGACCGCGTGGGAAGCGGTAGAAAATGTGTGTGCCGATCGTTTTGGTGTGAACCAGATGACGGTTCCAGACCGGATCAACATAGTCTGTGTGATAGTGGGTCGCAGAACCTGTCAGAGGCTGGTTGAGCTCCATCATGACGTGAGATGCCACATCCTGCGCACGGCGCCACAGACGACCACGTGCAGGGTGACGATCCATCGCTCCATCACATGTGAAGCTGAACTGACAGCCCGTGCTGCGCTCAGAACCCTGGAACACAACCTCACATACGGAGTTAGGATAGCGGTGGTCACGAACACGGTTCACGATAACTTCTGCTACGGCGATCTGACCAAGGATCGGTTCAGAGCGTGCTTCGTAGTAGATCGCAGTGGACAGGCACTCATGCTCTTGTTGTGTCTGTTCGGCCATCTCGAGGTGAGACGGGTCGAAAGACGCATACGTCTCGAGCGCAGCCATATCGCGATAGCGCTGGCTGTAGCGGTCTGTTGCGGCACCCGGTGCACGATTGAGCGCATACTCAACGGTGCGAATCCATTCGGTGTCGAGGACAGCAGAATCGGAATCGGCCTCAACAGGCGCACGTGTTTCGATACGTGAAGCAAGATAGCGTGCATCCTCACGGAATTCTGCACGTTGTGTTTCGGTCTCAACGCGGCCAGCCAGAGTCGGGAGCACAATCGCAGCCGTCACTGCGCATGCGGAAATCGCGATTCCGCGCGCAAGCGTAGAGCGTTGCTCTCGATCAGACATAGTTGACCACCATGACGTCACTCGGCCCCAAGGCGACCGCTGACGTAATCCCTTACGGGAAGAAGTCTTAAATAGAGTTAACATTTAAGTTATAACCCCAGCTAATCTTTAACCCGTCTTAGTGTTTTATTCTGTTCAGACGGGTGGACTGACAATTACAAAACTGGTGCCAGTCGCCTCCAAAGTCAGGTGTAGATATCCATTTTCCTCACTTTTGCAAGATATTAGGAGTCGCACCTCATTAACATCACGAAATCTTCACGTGTTTATGGCCTGTATCGGCCAAGACCAGCTGGCGAATACTAAGCCAATACATTCGTCATAACTTGACGAAAAAATTCCATAAAATTCCATGAATTCAGTCGGCTAAGGCGGCATGATTTTCGCCCTTCGAGCGAAGCCATGTGCAAGCTCAGCACCCCCACCCGCGACCTGATGCAAAAACGGCGCACTGTAAAAAATTACCGTGCGCCGCTGTTTGTGAAGTCTGAAACGACCTGAAATCTACGATTTCAGTACCGCGTGAGCCGCTGCGAGTCGCGCAATTGGCACACGATAAGGTGAGCAGGACACATAATTCAGCCCAGCATTGTGACAGAAGATGACAGATGCAGGGTCGCCGCCATGCTCGCCGCAAATACCAAGCTTGATATCAGGGCGTGTCGCCTTGCCGCGTTCCACACCGATCTTGACCAGCTCGCCAACGCCTTCCTGATCCAGCGTCACGAACGGGTCTTTCTCATAGATGCCCTTGTCTTCGTAAGCTGTGAGGAAGCGACCAGCATCGTCACGGCTGATGCCGAGCGCAGTCTGTGTCAGGTCGTTCGTACCGAATGAGAAGAACTCTGCATCTTCCGCGATCTCACCGGCTTTGAGGGCCGCGCGGGGCAGCTCGATCATTGTACCGACGAGATAATCAACAGACGTACCGGCTGCAGCGAAGACTTCTTTTGCCATCGCGTCAACGCGTTCTTTCAGGATGGATAGCTCTTTCTTCGTACCAACCAGCGGGATCATGATCTCAGGAACCGGCTTGAAGCTGGTGTCTTTGGCGACCTGAAGCGCAGCCTCAAAGATCGCACGCGCCTGCATTTCATAGATTTCAGGGTAAGTGATACCGAGACGGCAACCACGGTGACCAAGCATCGGGTTGGATTCAGCCAGCTCTTCTGCACGTGTTTTCAGGTCTTCAGCGTCGAGGCCCGTACCTTTGGCAACTTCTGCAATGTCGTCATCCGTATGCGGGAGGAATTCATGCAGAGGCGGGTCAAGCAGACGGATCGTGCAAGGACGGTCTTCCATGATGGAGAAGATTTCTACGAAGTCTTCTCGCTGGAATGGCAGAAGCTTCGCAAGCGCTTCTTTACGACCAGCCGTATCAGACGCGAGGATCATCGCGCGAACGACAGGAATACGCTCAGCGTCGAAGAACATGTGCTCTGTACGGCAGAGGCCGATGCCTTCTGCGCCGAAGGATTTCGCTGTGCGAACGTCTTCTGGTGTCTCAGCGTTTGTGCGGACTTTCAACGTGCGTACACCATCTGCCCATTCCATCAGCTGACCGAAGTCACCTGAGAGGTCCGGCTCGATCATGTCGACTTCGCCCATAAGAACCTGACCGGCTGCACCATCAACCGTGATGACATCGCCTTCGCGAACTTCACGGCCGAATACGCGGAACACGCCTTCAGCTTCTTTGATCTGCATTTCGCCCGCGCCACACACGCATGGACGGCCCATACCACGCGCAACCACAGCTGCGTGAGATGTCATACCGCCACGAGACGTAACAATCGCCTGTGCCGCGTGCATGCCGTGAATGTCTTCAGGGCTTGTTTCCTGACGGACGAGGATAACCTTGTGACCGTCAGCCGCCATTTCAGCAGCTTTATCAGACGAGAACACAACCTTACCAACAGCCGCGCCCGGAGAGGCCGGAAGGCCCTGAACGAGCATATCGCGTGTCGCGTTCGGAGAAATTGTCGGGTGGAGCAGCTGGTCAAGCTGAGCTGGCTCAAGGCGCAGAACGGCTTCCTTCTCGGTGATGAGGCCTTCAGCAGCCATATCGACAGCGATCTTCAGCGCCGCACCAGCCGTACGCTTACCATTACGGGTTTGCAGCATGTAGAGAATGTTGTTCTCAACTGTGAACTCGATGTCCTGCATGTCGCGGTAATGGCTTTCGAGCGTCTGTGCGACTTCGATCAGCTGATTGTAAACCGCCGGCATTTCTTCTTCGAGCGAGACGAGATCGGAGTTGATCTTCGCGGCGCGCGCTTTGGAGATCGGCGCTGGTGTACGGATGCCCGCAACAACGTCTTCGCCCTGTGCGTTCACGAGGAACTCACCATAGAACATGTTTTCGCCGGTAGACGGGTCACGTGTGAACGCAACGCCAGTCGCGGACGTATCGCCCATATTACCGAATACCATGGACTGTACGTTCACCGCTGTACCCCATTCCTGCGGAATGTCGTTCAGCTTGCGATACAGGATCGCGCGGTCGTTCATCCATGAACCGAATACAGCAGAGACAGCGCCCCAGAGCTGTTCCATCGGATCTTCCGGGAACGGCTTGTCAGAGAGTTTCGCAACAGCCGCTTTGTACTGCTTGATAACGTCCATCCAGTCTTCAGCAGAGAGCTGGGTGTCGACGTCGAATTCGTTCTGCTCTTTATACGTATCGAGGATGTGCTCGAACTCGTGGTGTGGCAGGTCCAGAACAACGTTGGAGTACATCTGGATGAAGCGGCGATAGCTGTCGAACGCGAAACGGCGGTCGCCAGACAGTTCAGCCAGACCTTCAGCAGTCTTGTCATTGAGGCCAAGGTTCAGAACTGTGTCCATCATGCCAGGCATAGAGGCACGCGCACCGGAGCGGACGGACACGAGAAGCGGGTTAGACGCTTCACCGAATTTCTTGCCGGTTTTCTCTTCCAGATCGATCAGCGCAGCTTCGACCTGCCCTGCCAGTGTGTCCGGATATTTCTCTCCGAGTTTGTAGTACTCTGTGCAGACTTCTGTGGTGATTGTGAAACCAGGAGGCACTGGCAGGCCGAGCTTCGCCATTTCAGCGAGGTTGGCGCCTTTACCACCAAGCAGGTTTTTCATGCTCGCTTCGCCGTCTGAATCACCGCCACCGAAGGCGTAGACCCAACGAACGTCTGTAACCTGTTCTGCAAGCTTACTCATAAAACTCGTCCCCTAACCTTCTATTTTTGTGAAGTCCGCTACTTGGCCAAGCACGGATCTGATTTGTGAAAGCAGATACAGCCTGTTTTGCCGCACTGCAACATCCTCTGCATTCACTGTAACATGGTCAAAGAATGCATCGATTGGTCCACGTAAACTACTCAAAACACCCATTGCCGCTTCAAAGTCTTCTGCCGTAAGGGCAGCCCCGGCTTTAGTTTCGCCATCCTGAAGCGCGGCGAACAAGTCTTTTTCCTGTTTTTCGCTCAGTAATTGCTGATTGACCGATCCTTGGTAGGTCGTGCCGTCTTTTTTCTCTTCTGCTTTCAGAATGTTCGCGGCTCGCTTGAATCCGGCAAGCAAGTTCGCGCCATCATCACTGCTGAGGAAAGACTGAAGCGCATCAACACGGTTGGTGATCGCAACAAGATCATCTTCGCCAAGCGCAAACACCGCGTCGATCAGATCGTGTCGCTTACCTTGGTCACGCAGGTATTGCTTCAGACGGTCTGCAAAGAATGAGAGGAGGTCAGCATTGACCTGCGTGTCCTTTGTCAGCGCGAGTCGGACATTATTTTCCAGAACGATACGCACCACACCCAGCGCCGCGCGACGAAGCGCAAATGGGTCTTTCGAACCGGTCGGCTTTTCATCAATCGCCCAGAAGCCAACCAGCGTGTCGAGCTTGTCTGCCAGCGCAACCGCGATGGACACAAGCTCGGACGGTACAGCGTCGGACGGGCCTTGCGGCTTATAGTGGTCACGGATCGCATCAGCGACGGCCTGCGGCTCGCCCTGCTTCTGCGCATAATAACGGCCCATTACGCCCTGAAGCTCAGGGAATTCATAGACCATCTCAGACACGAGATCAGATTTAGAGAGACGCGCAGCGCGTTCAGCCAGCGCAGGATCAGCGCCAACCTTCGGCGCGAGCTCTCTGGCAAGCGCAGAAACACGCTCCACCTTGTCAGCAATCGTGCCGAGCTCTTTCTTGAAGTCGATGGTTTTGAGCTTCTCGCCCATCTCTTCAAGCGGCGTTGCAAGGTCGTTATCCCAGAAGAAACGACCATCATTCAGGCGCGCGGAGAGAACGCGGGAATTGCCCTCGGCAATCTTTTTGCCGCCATCCTTCGCCGAAATGTTCGCCACCACGACAAAGTTTGGCGCAAGGCCACCAGTCTTCGGATCACGCACGGCAAAGTATTTCTGGTGCACACGCATAGAGAGCTGAATGACTTCCTCAGGCAGATCGAGGAAAGCAGGGTCCATCTCACCGAGCAGAACCACAGGCCATTCAGCAAGGCCGGTGACCTCTTCCAGAAGGCCGATGTCTTCAACCAGCTCCAGTCCGGCATCCGCGCAGACCTTTTGGGCGTCAGCATGAATTTTTGAGCGGCGCGCTTCGCGGGAGAGCATGACATGCCCCTCGCCTTCCAGCGCAGCCTTGTAGCTGTCGGCGTCCGTTACGGCGAACGGGCCGCGGCCGTGCACACGGTGCCCTTCGGTTTCATTACCTGAAGCAAGGCCATCAACTTCAAACGGAACCGCGTTACCACCGAACACGCAGACAACGCGTTGCAGCGGACGTACCCAGCGAAGATCACCCGTGCCCCAGCGCATGGATTTCGGCCAGTGGAAGCCACGAATGACGGACGGCACGATCTCAGCGATAATATCAGTCGCCACCCGGCCCGGCGTCTCGATCACTGCAACGTAGAAATCGCCCTTTTTCGGATCGGACTTGATCTCAGCCTGATCAATAGATGTGAGGCCTGCGCCGCGCATAAAGCCCTCTACGGCTTTTTCAGGCGCGCCCACTTTCGGGCCTTTGCGTTCTTCGCGCACGTCAGCGGATTTCTCGGCCAGATCATTGACGATAACCGTCAGGCGGCGCGGACCGCCAAGCGTCTCAACGGCGCCAAACTCCAGCCCTGCCCCAGACAGCTCTTTTTTGATCGCCTCCCCCAGATCGGACTCGGCTTTCGCCTGCATACGGGCCGGGATTTCTTCACAAAAGAGTTCGAGCAAAAGCTGGGGCATAGAAACACGTTTCAGCTGGATGGATTTGCACTCGGATTAGCGCCTCAAGAGAGAAATGCAATGCATAGAATGGAGCATGTGCCATGAAAGCGCACACTGTGACAAATACGTACGGTATTTTTTGCCGGAAACGGACAATTTTTTTGGATTTCTTGAAACTGAGTCCGGGGGTGTTGCGTTGTTTAGGGACCAAACATTCCAATTTGTTCAGGAGGACATGATGGAACAGCAGAGCCTCAACACGTCCGAGAAGGACGACAAACACGAGATCGAGCCGTCTGATGATGACAAGCTCAAAGATCCGAAGAAAACGTGGGATATCGTAGACGAGGAAGGCGATGAATCCTTCCCTGCGAGCGACCCGCCAGCCAACTATTAAATCGAAACTCAGCCGGGATACATCCCGGCTGAATTCGTATGAGGCCTAGACCTCGATATTGCGAATGTCATCGACCTGATAGGTCAGCGGCTCCGCGTCATCGCCGTGCGCGATGGTGACGTAAGACCCGTGAAGTATCTGATGGTCGGCCAGCTTATAAAGCGGCTCGTCAGGCCCTTCGTCCTCTTCGTCATAGTGAAAATGCCAATGACTGCCACGATGGGTGAGAAGCCCATCGGCGGCCAGCGCATCATCAGGGTGGAACCGCTTCACCGTGCAATGCTTCTTCACATCGCGCCAGGCATCGACATCCAGCTTCGCGTCATTGTTGAGCGGTGCCACGATGACATAACCCTGATCACGGTCTCCTTCCGGAAAACCCGGATTACGAGCTAGTCTGAGAACAATCTGTTTGAGCTGCATCTGATTTCCTCCGGTCAGCTTATCCATATAAAATATATGGCTATTATTTGCATCGGCGGAAGTGCGACCAAAAGGACGCTCCGAGTTCTCATTTTTGTAAACACGCCAAACAGGCCTTTCCCTCTCCGCAGTTCAATGTAGTCTGCTACAAAACGCGAAAGAATAAGCGCGTCCATCGGGAGGACATTATGAGGCAATCATTTGTGAAGCAGAGCCTGCTGGCATCTGCTGTTTTCGTGTTGACGGGATTTCCGGCTGCAGCGCAAACAGACAGCGACGCACCCGATGACGCTCTGCCCGGCCGCGCCGTCTATGAAAACTTTTGTCAGGCCTGCCATGAAAACGCAGCTGACGAACGCGCCATTCCTTTCGACCAGCTGGTCAATCTACCCCGCCAACAAATTGAAGCGGCACTGGGAGAGAATGGCCTTATGGCCCCGATGGCCGCATCTCTCACCGCAGACGAGACGAGCGACTTGATTGATTACCTTGTCTCAGGACAAGCCGCCGAACAGGATCAGTCGGCATGGACAGACACGTTCATGTGCGCTGCGGACAATCGCACGGTTGACCTGACCGGCCCCGAAACATGGAAAACGTTCGGCGTGAACACGGAAGGCTGGCGTTATATCTCCGAACAGGCGTCGGGCCTCTCACAAGACGATATTCGCAATCTTGAGATCGACTGGGTGATTGGCGAGCCGGATGGCTTTCAGATGAGCGTGGCCACGGCCAATGTCGGTGACACGTTATTTTATGCTGGCGGCGGAAACCTATCTGCGCTCGAACAGGACACGGGCTGCGTAAGGTGGACGTACCGTTTCGGCGAACAGACGCGCTCTCCCCTCACCTATGGCGAAATCGGCGATCAAAAGGCGATCCTGTTCGTCGAGAATGAACGCATGATCCACGTTGTGAATGCCGAAACCGGAGAGCTGATCTGGCAGGCAGACGGCCAGCCGCTGCGCGGTGATGGCGGCGATATTCGCCCAGGAGTCATTCTGCACGAAGATAAAGTGCTCGTGCCAATCTCAGCGTCCGGCGTGTTTCCGAACGTCGAAAGCTGCTGCACCGGCCATGGCGCTCTGGTTGTTCTGAACGCGGAAGACGGCTCCCATCTCTGGGAATACCACACTATGGAAGAGTCCTCGCCGAACGGTCTCTTCAATGATCTTGGCCAGCCGCAGCAAGGCCCGTCCGGCGCGCCGATCTGGTCCCAGCCGACAGTCGATGTTACGCGCAACCGCGTACTCGTCACAACCGGTGAGAATACCTCTCTTCCCGCGACCAATACATCTGATGCGATCATCGCGCTGGACCTCGATACAGGTGAACCGGCCTGGCTGTTTCAGGCCATGGTGGGCGATGCATGGAACGCCCACTGCCGAGGCACAGATGAAACCTCCGGCCCGAACTGCCCATGGCACTGGGATGAGTATAATATCGGCCGCGATTTCGACTTCGGCGGCGCCGCAGTAATCGTTACCTCCGAGATCGACGGCGAAAGCGTTGATCTGGTGCTGGCGGGCCAGAAGTCCGGCCATTTATGGGCGCTCCGCGCAGATGATGGCACGCTCGAATGGGCGCAACGCATTGGTCAGGGCACGGCGCTTGGCGGTAATCACTGGGGCATTGCAACCGATGGCGAGACGGTGATCCTGACGATCAATGACCCTGTGCGCCCCGGCGCTCCAACGCCTCGTCCGGGTGTATTCGCTTTCAATGTCAGCGATGGCACACCGCTCTGGGAGCATAGCGCTGAGGCCGACTGCGATGACGGGCGCGGGGAACGACTGGTCCGTTGCGAGAGCCTGTTCGGCTTTTCGGCGACGCCGCTCATCGTAGGTAGCTCGGTGATTGCAGGCACTCTGGATGGGAAGCTTTTTGCCTTCGATATCGAGACGGGTGACGTTCTGAATGAGATCGACACGACTGCCCCTCTCACCTCAATCAACGGGCTTCCAGTTCAGGGTGGGTCGATTGATAGCCATGCCATTTCTGCAGCGCACGGCATGATCGTTACAGGCTCTGGCTATGCACGCTTCGGACAAAATACCGGCAATGCACTAATTGCGCTAACGCCGACTGATGGCGAATAGCAGGATTTCGGCAGAAAGCGCTCCGGTCGCGCTTTCTGCCGTATCGTTTACTCTGTGCCGCAATACTGATTTTCGACTTCAATTGACTCTGCGAGTGTCATCATGCCGACGGCTTCCCGGCGCGCATCGACATTCGCACGGTCCTGAATGGTGGCGGGCGCCCACTGGCCATTTTCACACTGGCCTGCCGTACCCCATTTTTGGGCCTCACCATTTGCAGCCATGACATCGTCATAGAACATGACGAACACATACGCGTTGATATCCTCGCGCTCCGCGTATGGCTCAAAGACGGACAGCGTGCTTCGCTGGAAATCCAGATCGCGCAGGTTCGATACAATGTCGAACGCAATCGACATGGTCACAGGGCCGGCTTCGGCGATGCCGTCCCAACCGACGCGGTCAACGTGCGCCTTCAGTTCAGTTGCAGCCTGAGCTGCAGCAAAGGCAAAGAACGGATCGACCAGCTCGAGAAACTGCTCGCGATCTTCCATAGTCATCTGCTCGCTCATCATGATGTCGCTAACGACGATGCCGGGGTATTCAGCGACCATTGCGATACGCGCGATATCAGCCGCAAGTCCGACATTCGCATCATGACGGCGCTCAAACTCACCAGCGAGGTAGCGGGCATTTGCGGACGCATCCTGTGCGTGGGCCGTCGATGCCATGCTGACGGAGGAAACGGCAAGTGCGCCAATCAGAAAGGTAGTGGTCAGAAACTTTTTGAGCATTTAGGGCTCCATCCTGTGTTCAGTGATGAGGCGAACATGCCTGAACCCGTCTGAACGCACCGCAACGATTTGAACGGGCTGGCGTTCAGCTTCAGATCACTCCTCGCCGGGCGTGACTTTTCCACGAAGCGACTTCACTTCACCGCGCTGCTTCTTCGCCTGAATGCGGCGACGGATGGCGCCTTTGGACGGCCGTGTCGCGATCCGCTTTTTCGGAACGACAAGCGCCTGCTCGATCATTTCTTTCAGACGCTCGCGGGCAATCTCGCGATTGCGCGCCTGGCTGCGCGTGTCCTGAACCTGAATGATGATTGCGCCATCCAGCGTCCATTTGCGACCGGCCACGCGCTTCAGACGACGCTTCACCGGCTCTGGCATTGACGGGCTGGAGGCAGCTTCAAAACGCAACTCCACCGCAGACGACACCTTGTTCACATGCTGCCCACCGGCGCCGGAAGCGCGAACGAATTGCTCGGTCATCTCCCAGTCCTGAATGGATATGTCGTTATTGATACGCAGCATATTAGGTCAGCTTCCGGTTCAATCAGGTAAAACGGCGTCCAGAACCATAAAGGTCGGGAAGCGGCTATTCTGCTCATATTTACGCGGGTTGAGCGCTTTCAGTTCCTCTGAAGGCTTTGTCTCATGAATTCCGCGCAGTTGAAAACCGGCAGACAGGATCGGGTTCACGATCTCGTCGAATGAACGATAATAATCATGCACTTCGACAGGTTCGCCGCCAAACCCTTTCCAGATAGCGCTACACAGGTGAACCCCGAACGCACTCGGCGGCTGATACCATTCGTAAGCGGCCATCGGGTGCTGCACCGTCATCACCAGACGTCCTTGCGGCTTTAATAGCCGTGCAAACTCGAAGAGCGGGACCGACCAGTCACGCACATAATCAATCGCCAGCGATGAGACGACGAGATCAAAGCTTTGATCTTCAAGATTGGTGAGCGGCTGTGCGAGATCAGCGACGAAGCAGTTCGCCCTACCCGCTGTCGCGCGCTTTGCGATTTCCACCATATTCGGACTGACATCAAACGCCGCGGCGCTGGCCGCGCCCTTATCGAGCAGGTCGCGGCTCAGAAAGCCCGGTCCGCAACCGGCATCGAGAATGTGAAGCCCTTCGACGTCACCAATGACATTCCGAATTGCAGGATGCTCGTTATAGCCGTTCTCCGCTTTGGTTTCGGCGATCGCAGCATAGCGCTCGGCCAGAGCATCATAGGCCGCAAGCGCGATCGGTGCATTGTCTGACATGAGCTCCCCCGAACCTTATAAGCTTAAGGATGTGGCCGCGAAATACCGTAGCGCTGCGCCATCACCTCAAGCAGATCATCCTTATCATTCACAAAGTGAAGGCCATTGGCTTCTTTCACCGGCAGACCGTCTTCGATATCGCCATAGAGCACCAACGCAGGAAGGTTCTGATTATCCTCGCCTAGCAAATCTACAACGCCCTTGCGCGGCCGGGGCCACTTCAAGCGGCGCACTTCGATCTTCTCTGCCAGCTCTGGAAAGGCAGACATAACGCCTTCCAACAAGACGCAATGCTCGCAATAAAAGATATCGCCGCCATGCGCGGGATCGGCATAGTCGGTCTGTAGAATGAAAAGCACGTCTTTTGGGTCAGACACGGGGCGTATCCTTCTGCCGGAGTTCGCGATGTGAGCGCTGAAAGACGTGCGTGCGTTTAAGCCGCGCGCTCTTCTTCCTGCTTCGCCCAGAGTTCAGCTGCGCCGCGTGCAAGGTCACGCACACGCGCAATGAAAGCCTGACGCTCGGTCGGAGAGATCGCGCCGCGCGCATCAATCAGATTGAACGTGTGAGACGCCTTCAGCGCATAGTCATAGGCTGGCAGAGGCTTGCCCGCTTCACGCAGCGCGTTGGACTGCATCTCGCAATCAGCGAACCAGCGCTTCAACATGTCGACATTGGAATGCTCGAAGTTGAACGCGGACTGCTGCTTCTCATTCTCGAGGAACACGTCGCCATAAGAAAGCGGGTTCGGGCTGTCCGGATCGTTGAATGGCAGTTCGTACACATTGTCGACGCCGAACACATACATTGCGAGGCGCTCAAGACCGTAAGTCAGCTCACCGGAGACCGGGCGCACATCAAGGCCACCTACCTGCTGGAAATATGTAAACTGGCTGACTTCCATACCATCACACCAGACTTCCCAGCCAAGGCCCCATGCACCAACTGTCGGGTTCTCCCAGTCATCCTCAACAAAGCGGATATCGTGGATTTCAGGGTCGATACCAATTGCATAAAGGCTCTCAAGATAGAGATCCTGAATATTGATCGGGTTCGGCTTCAGAATGACCTGAAACTGGTAGTAATGGCCAAGACGGTTCGGATTTTCACCATAGCGCGCATCTGCCGGACGGCGCGATGGCTGCACATAAGCCGCATTCCAGTTCTTCGGGCCAAGCGCGCGCAGAACCGTACCAGGATGCAGCGTGCCCGCACCAACTTCCATGTCGTAAGGCTGCAGAATGGCGCAACCTTTCTCCGCCCAGTATGCCTGAAGCGTGAGAATGATGTCCTGAAAGGATTTCGGTTTGTCTGCGGTTACGATTGCCATCTGAGCCTCTGAGAAATTCGCGCGGAAGCTAGCCGCAAGCGCGTGCGGTTACAAGGCCTGATCTTAGCGGCGCAGCAACGCATGCAATGCCCGCCATGGCGTGGTCTCGCGAGACACGCTGCCCGTATAGCCTGAACATTAGGCACAATCTTTTTGTGATGAAAGAAATAGCGGCACACTTTCCCTTAAACACGCCAAACGTGTTGCGCTGCAGCAGGTTTCGTCGCCGACTTCAGTTCAAGCCGCGGGACATTTCTTTTTTTAGCTTGATCGTCGCCCGCGCAACTACTCGCAGGGAAGCATCATGTCAGATATCAACACAGAAATTCTGAACGGCATATCACGCCGCTCATGGCTCAAAATGGCCGGCATTGGCGCGGGCGCAGCGGGCATTGGTCTGCTCTCGGGCTGCTCACAGGCCACTGCCGATACTGAAACCGCAGCCGTTGTCGCGCCCGATCCGGACGCATTGGCCATCATGTCTTCGAACGAAAATCCGTTCGGCCCGTCACCGATGGCCATCGAAGCCATGCGCGCGGAAGTCGGCAATATCTACCGCTACTCTGGCCCGCTTCTTCAGGAATTCGGCGAGATGATCGCAGAGCGCGAAGGAGTGTCACCTGATCAGGTTCTGATCACCAACGGGTCAACGCCGCTGCTCGCTGCCTATTCACAATGGGCCACCATGAATGACAAAACGGTCCTGACCTCCGCTGTTACCTATGAAGGCGTGCCACGCGTGGCAGAAGCCTATGGTACGAATGTCATTTATACGCCGCTCGACGCAGACCTCGGCTATGACATGGCTGCGATCGAAGCACAGGTTGCGCCGGGTATGGCAGTCTATCTATGCAACCCGAACAACCCGACGGGCCGCACGATTGATCCGGTCGTGCTGGACGCATTCGTTGATTCAGTGTCCGCGCAAGGCATCCCCGTCTTCATCGACGAAGCCTATCTGGACATGTCTGAAGACTATCCAGCTGGCGTGATGACGAAATATGTTCAGATGGGCCGTCCGGTCATCGTCGCCCGCACCTTCTCAAAAATCTATGCCATGGCTGGTCAGCGTATCGGCTACGCGCTCATGCCTGCGGACATGGCGATGGAATGGCGTGGCTATGGTCATCTGTCCAGCGTGAACCATCTCGGCCTTGTCGCGGCTAAAGCGTCACTTCTGGACACAGCCTATTTCGAAGATATGCGCGCCAAAACCAAAGCCGGTCGCGACCGCCTTATCGCTATGGCTGCAGACCTTGGTCGCCCGATTGCACCAAGCCCGCAAGGCAGCTTCATCTATATGGATACCGGCATGAGCAATGCTGCGTTTGCCAGCCAGATGCTCGACCGCGGCGTACGCGTTGTTGGCAATCGCTGGACGGACCTGCCGCAATGGACGCGCATTTGCGTCGGCCTCGATCATGAGATCGACAAGTGCCACGCCGCGGCGGCCGATATCCTTACCGCGATCTGATTTTCCAGTAATCCCCATGTATCTGGACGGGCTCACGGGCCCGTCCTTTTTTATGGGCTAATGGTCAAGCGAACGCGCCGAACCGCCAAAGATTGCACGATAGATTTTCGGATGCCCAAGCATAGAGATGACAAGGCCCAGTATCAGGCCTGAAATCAGCAGGAATACGAACATCGTCTGCATGGCATATCTCCTTCTATGGGAAAGCTAAGCAGACGCGTGGGGTCAGAATAAGGCAGGTCTAAACCCAATCGAGCGGCGCACCGCCGAGAACCGCAGCCGCCCGTTCGGTATAATCCTGCTCGCCTTTGGCCTTATGCATGATCAATCCTTCGTGAAGCACAGTCTCCCCGCGCTTAAGGCCTTTTCGGGCTGTCACAATCACACGTTTGGCTGGCTCGCCCGGTGCGGATCTTACCGGCAGGATTTCGATCTGCCCGGACCGGCTCATCAGATAGGCCAGAATATCACCCAGCACACCAGCGCGGTGGATCAGCGTAATCCGCCCCTTTGGCTTCGTGAGGAACAACATCTTCTTCAACCAGTCATTCAGGGGCACCTCAGCCATATAAGCGTGCGTGCGCCCTTCATGCGTGGTCTTAATACGGCCCGGTTCAAAATATGGCGGGTTGGACATGACCTGATCGAACCGGTTCTCCCAATCTGCCGGAATGCTAGACACGTCCTGCTCAGCGATGCTCACACGATCAGAAAAGCCGTTGGCCTCAATGCCTTGCTTCGCCAGCGGCACCATCACAGCGTCACGCTCCAGCCCGACAAACCCGGCTTCCGCCAGGCGCCAGGCCGCCGGAAAGAGCGCACCGCCCGCACCGCACCCCATATCCAGAATGCGCTGTCCTTTGCGCCCGGACAGGCTTGCGGCAAGCAGAATGGCATCCAGCCCCGCCCTGTAGCCCTTTTCCGGCTGAAAAATACGGACCTGCTCGTTGAGCAACCAGTCCTCAGTCACAAGCGACATTATTCGCCCTTTAATACGTCTTCGATCAGCGCGAGCGCAGCTGCTTTGTCTTCTGAGAACACCAGCACGCGCCGTGGTATTGCCCCGATAGACCCTTCCATGCCGCTCGTGAAGCCGTCCAGCACAACATGCTCAATACCCGCTTCTGTGAGGCGTGCATCAATGACTGACAACTCTACGGCGTTATTCGTTCGGATTAGTTCTTCCAAGCGTTTGCTTTTCCTTTTGATCTGGGCCAAGAGGTTTTCCGATCGCAAATCTTCGTAGAAGATGGCGGCGGAGTGACGCGGAGAGGATGACAGCTCTTTGTTTCGTTGGGAAGAACGCCCTATATCTGGGGTGAGTAGTAAAAAGGTTTTGATCCTTGGACGCCACGCCATTGAAAATTGATTCCGCCAACGCTTTCCAGACACTCTCCGGACTTCTGGACGATGACGTCGCCGCTGTCGAAACGCTTCTGACCGAGCGCGCAGCGAGCCCTGTTTCTGTTATCCCCAATCTCTCCGGTTATATTGTTTCTGCTGGCGGTAAACGCCTGCGTCCTCTGATCACGCTTGCTGCAGCGAAAGCTTGCGGCGCGACTGATATGACGCCGGTCCACTGCCTGGCTGCTGCGGTTGAATTTATTCACACTGCAACACTTCTCCATGACGATGTCGTTGACGAGTCCGATCTGCGCCGCGGCAAGCCGGCCGCGAAGAATGTCTGGGGTAATTCTGCCAGCATTCTGGTCGGCGACTTTCTGTTTGCCCGCGCCTTTACATTGATGGTTGAGACAGGCCGCCTCTCGGTTCTGGATATCCTCTCCAACGCGTCCAGCGTCATCGCTGAAGGCGAAGTGCACCAGCTCGCTGTGATGGGCCAGCTGGACCTGCCAACAGAAGAATATCTTCGCATTATTGAGGCTAAGACAGCCGCACTGTTCGAGGCAGCTTCAGAATCAGGCGCGGTGTGCGCTGATGCGCCTGAAGAGCAGGTCCGCGCGATGCAGGCTTACGGCAAAAACCTCGGCCTCGCCTTCCAGCTCGTCGATGACGCTCTGGATTATGGCGGCACGACCTCTGTTATCGGCAAATCAGTCGGCGACGATTTCCGCGAATGCAAAATCACGCTCCCAATCGTCATCGCGCGTCGCCGTGGCAGCGCAGACGACAAAGTATTCTGGGATCGTGCGCTTAATCCTGAAACTCAGGAGGACAGCGATCTGGCACATGCTATCCATCTGATCCGTTCCACTGGCGCGGCGAAGGATACGCTGGCAGAGGCCCGTTCATACGTTGAGATCGCGAAGAAATCGCTGCAGTCCCTGCCAGCCTCGCCATACCGCGATGCTCTGTCGTCGCTGGCTGATTTCTGCGTCGACCGCGCTTACTGATTATCCTGTTCGAGATAACCGTTTTCGAGAGCTGATGCTCTGATCTTGCGATTGACCACATACAGGATCGCAAGAAGAACCGCGAAGCCGACAAGCGCGCCGCCCACCGGAAACACGAGCGAAAAGCCCGCGATCAGCGCGCCATGCACGCTCACCCAGACGTAAATCCACGCAGTCAAAGGCTGCGAGACTCGTGCCTTCAGCATGATCTGATAAACGTGCTCACGATGCGGCTGCATCAGGTTTCGCTTACGCTGGAACCGCCAGATAAGGGTCAGCAGCACGTCAGCCAGAAACGCGATGAAGAGCGACGGTGCAATCCAGACAGAGCTATGTGTGCGATCCACCCAAATGAGCACCAGCCCCGCCAGATAGAAGCCGACGAACAAAGCGCCCGCATCACCTGCGAACAGCTTGCCGCGTCCATTCCAGAACAACAGGCCAAACAGTCCGCCAAGCAGGATAAGTGAGCAGGCAAGAATATCGTACTCACCGGTGACGGCGGACAAGAAAGCAAGTGCCGTCGCGATTACGGCTGAGGAGCCCATAGCGAGGCCGTCAGAGCCGTCCATAAAGTTCACGGCATTCGTCGTAACAATCAGCCACGCAGCAGATCCGATCACGCCGAGCACCAGCCCTGTTTCCCAGCTGTGGCGTCCGAGGTCGAAATACCCAACACGTACACCCAGCCAGGCCACCGCCAGCGCCAGAATGAGCTGAGCGACAAGCTTGGGCAGAGCGGGTAGCGCCACCAAATCGTCCCAGACGCCCATGACGAACATGTAGAGCGCACCTGCAAGCAGAACGAAGACGGGAACGTCCCGCCATTCCGGATTGAGCAGAAGCACAAGCACGGTAAGAGGCACGACAGTGAAGAACACCGCAATGCCGCCAGAGGTCGGCATCGCCTTCGCCTGATCTTTTCTGTCGCCATCTGGCGCATCACGCGGACCAACGCGGATCAGCAGCGCGCCAAGAAGCGCAGCCAGCGGTATCGCAGCAAGCGCACTAATCAGAGGCAATGTCAGAAACTCAGGCATAACAACCCCATAGAACCCTTTTTGCTGTACGCAGCTTAGACTGAGAGGTCAAACCCGGCAGCGCCGAGTTTCGTCTCTGCTACCCATAATGTCGGGGATTGAGCACGGATGGCGCGCGCCGCATAGCGAGCCGCCTGCTCATCTGCGAAAAGGGCAAAGCAAGTGGCGCCAGAGCCGGACATCGCCGTGAACTCGGCGCCCGCAAAAGTCTGAAGACGGTTGAGCAAGTCGCCAATTTCCGGATGACGAGCCATCGCAGGCATCTGGAGATCATTCCGATAGTCGGAACGTAACGCCGCAAGGTACGCCCGACCGTTTAATCCGACTGGTGGCGCGCATTCTGAAAACTTCGGAGCACCGTCCCATTCATCGAAAGCCCTGAAGACCGGTCCCGTCGGGCAGGCAATGGGCGGCGCCACCAACACTGCAGGAAATTCAGGGGGCAGCGTCCGAAGCGCCTCGATACGATCGCCGTCACCGCGCATGAGCACAGGTTCTCCCGCGACGCAGGCGGGCACATCACCGCCAAGCGGAACAGACATCGCCATGAGTTCTTGGGCACTCAGGCCAAGCTCAAAGGCATGATTGAGAATCCGAAGGGTTGCGGCCGCATCAGATGATCCACCACCAATACCCGCGGCAATCGGCAGATGCTTTTCGAGCGTCAGAGCGCCTTTGAAAGTGACGCCCGTCTTTTCAGACAATAGACGTGCAGCTCTAAGCACGAGGTTTTCTTCGTCAGCGCCAAGCATCGCATCGTCCATTCCGGGACCTGACACGTTCAGGAAAAGCGCTTCATCTGATGGAGTAAAATGCAGGCGATCTGCGGCACGCGCGTCTGCAAACACGACAAGACTATCAAGCGGATGCCGCCCATCGCTACGCACCGGGCCGACATGGAGATAGAGATTGACCTTGGCAGGCGCCGAAATGCTCGCCGGTTTAAGCCCGCTCATTGTCCGTGACGCGTCTCATCGTCTTCTGCAACCACTGTCACAGGCAACTCCGGCAGACCGTTCTCCAGCTTCTCCTGAATGAGAGGGATCTGGTCTTCTTCCGGTTCGAGCGCGAGCGCATGCCGCCATTGAAAGCGTGCCTCAATACGGCGCCCTACCCGCCAGTATGCATCACCAAGGTGATCATTCAGCGTCGGGTCATTGGAGGAGAGCTCAACAGCGTGTTCGAGATAGGTCACGGCCTGCTCATACTGGCCAAGGCGGTAATAAGCCCAACCAAGACTATCCACGATGTAGCCGGAATATGGCTGCAGCGCGACGGCCTGCTGGATCATCTCGAAGGCCTGTTCCAGATGCTCGCCGCGATCGACCCATGAATAGCCGAGATAATTGAGCACCTGAGCGCGAGAGCCATCAATCTCGAGCGAGCGCAAGAAATCATCTTCTGCTGCTTCCCAGTTATCCAGCTCGTGATGGACAACGCCGCGCGCATAATAGATCAGCCAGTCTTCACGACCTGCCGCTTCATCTTCTGTGACTACTTCGTCAAAGAGTTCGAGCGCGTCTTCATACTTTTCAAGCGAGCGATAAAGCTCACCCAGCTGAATGCGCATCTCACGCTCATCGGTGAAGGCCAGCGCTTCTGAAGCGATCCGAAGCGCTTCTTCGTCACGGTCCTGACGGCGAAGGATCCAGGCCATCTGCGCCTGAGCCGTCGCGAAGAATGGCGAATCCGTTCCAACACGTTGGAGCACTTCCAGCGCTTCGTCACCGCGACCACCTGCATCGAGCGTATTGCCCAGCATAGTACGCGCCATATCGAGATCAGGGTTCAGGATCAGAGCCAGATTGAAGTAAATGCCGGCCACATCGTCGCGCGTTTCAGCAGCGAGCGCAGACGCCAGAGAGTAAACCGCAATCGCAGCCCCCTCAGCGGCGTCCAGGCGTTTGACCTCTACCGTCTCGCCATTGCGCAACTGGCGCGCAACACGGTCTACGGACGGGTTATTACCGACATCCTGATAGAACTCGTCTGCGATCAGAAGCGCACGATCGGTATCTCCACGTGCAGCGAGGAGACGCATATAATGCTCGGCTGCCACCGCCAGACGCATGCGTTCTTCCCAAACAGCAGAGAAGGTTCCGATGGCAGCGTCATCGTCGCCCTCGGACATCTGGATCATAGCCAGCATATAGAGCGATACGCCGTCCAGAATGTCGTCACCGACCAGGCCTTCTACGACATGCGTACGCGCAGCATCATAATCATCCGCACCATAGGCTGCCCAGGCAGCCACAAGGCGAGAGACAATGCGGTTGAACGGGCTCACCTCACCTGTTGTGAGAAGCGTGCGCGCATAATCGGCCTGACCGTCTTCCAGCGCGGCCACGCCAAGGGTCAGACGTGTAAGCGATCCGTAATCTTCAGAATGGTTCTGCGCATTGCGCGCAAGCTCGACAGCACGGTCATTGTCGCCCGCCAGCAGAAGCGAATAAATAGCGCGTTCCTGCAACACATCATCTTCCGGCGCACGCTCTGCAGCACGTACAAAGGTCTCTGCCGCAAGCACAGGGTCATTCGTCAGGGACGCATATCGTCCGATCAGGAAATCGGAGAACTGCTCAGCCGTCGGCGGCACCGGCGCAGGCACCAGCGTAAAGCCGTTAGCTGACGGGGTCGTCGCAGAGGGTGTAGTGCAGGCAGCAAGCGCGGATACACCGCAGGCCGCGAATAAAGCGCGATACAAAGTTTTCATGTCGCCAAACTGAAAGAAGCGGGCCGAGAATACAATCGTAATTCTGGTAATACGGATAAAAATATCAGTGAACGGAAAAGGGCGACCCGATGAGCCGCCCTTCTGAGTATTACATGTTCGGGTAAGCCGGACCGCCACCACCTTCTGGTGTTTCCCAGTTGATGTTCTGGTTCGGGTCCTTGATGTCACAGGTTTTGCAGTGAATGCAGTTCTGCGAGTTGATCTGGAAGCGCTGCTCGCCGTTCGCCTCTTCCACCCACTCATACACGCCTGCCGGGCAGTAGCGCGCTGATGGACCATCAAAGACGCCGAGTTCGGAAGACTTCTGCAGATCCGGGTCGAGCAGTTTGAGGTGACATGGCTGGTCTTCACCGTGATACGTGTTGGTGAATGCAACGTTTGTCAGCTTGTCGAAGCTGTATTTGCCGTCCGGCTTCGGATAATCGATCGGCTTGAACTTCGCAGCAGGCTTGAGAGATGCCGCGTCCGTTTTCTTGTGGCCGAGTGTGCCGAACGGTGACCAGCCGCCGAAGATAGATGTGAGCCACATCTCAACGCCGCCAAGACCTGTACCCAGCACAGTACCGAAGCGAGACAGGATAGGCTTCACGTTACGAACTGTTTTAAGCTCTTTGTAAACGCTGGACTTTTCGTAAGTTTCTTCGTACTCGACCAGCTCGTCACCAGAACGGCCAGCCTGCAGTGCGTCGAATGCTGCTTCAGCACCCATCATGCCTGTCAGGATGGCATTGTGAGAGCCTTTAATACGCGGCACGTTCACGAAACCGGCTGAACACCCGATCAGGGCGCCGCCTGGGAAGGCGAGCTTAGGCACAGACTGCCAGCCACCTTCAGTAATCGCACGAGCGCCGTAAGACACGCGCTTACCGCCTTCGATGTATTTCATCACTTCAGGGTGGTGCTTCCAGCGCTGGAATTCCTGATATGGCGCGATGTAAGGGTTCTCATAGTTCAGGTGAACCACGAAACCGAGGGAGATGAACGGCTCGCCATTGTCACGGAAGTGATAGAGGAATGACCCACCGCCAACATTGTCTGGCAGCGGCCAACCAAGCGTGTGCTGAACATAGCCTTCCTGGAAGTTTTCTTCCGGAACAGACCAGAGCTCTTTCAGGCCGATGCCGTATTTCTGAGGCTCGCTGTCTTTGTCGAGGTCGAACTTGGAGATCAGCTTCTTCGTGAGAGAGCCGCGTGTACCTTCCGCGAACAGAACGTACTTACCGAGTAGCTCCATACCCGGCTCATAGTCCGGCTTTGGGTTACCTTCAGCGTCGAGGCCGTTCACGCCAGCGATAACGCCGCGGACTTCGCCATTCTCGCCATAGACGAGCTCAGACGCAGCAAAGCCCGGAAAAATCTCAACGCCCATACCTTCGGCTTCTTCAGCGAGGAAGCGAGTGACATTACCCAGAGAGCCTGTGAAGTTGCCATGGTTTTTCATGAAGCCCGGCATTGGCAGCAGGGAAATATCGAGAGAACCTTTAGGGCCGAGATATTTGAATTTGTCGCCAGTGACTTCAGTGCGCAGCGGACGGTTGTCGCGTTCGCGCCAGTCCGGGATCAGCGTATCAAGACCAACAGGGTCAACCACGACACCTGACAGGATGTGAGCGCCAATCTCACCGCCCTTCTCCAGCACGATCACAGAAAGCTCTTCGCCTTTTTCCTGTGACAGCTGCATGAGTCTGATCGCAGCAGACAGACCAGCAGGTCCGCCACCAATGATCAGTACATCAACTTCCATGGACTCACGTTCTACAGCGTCAGACGCCATGCTTTATCTCCCCAAGCCGGTGTACATTCTGGTTCAGACGTTTGATCTAATGACCTTCGGGCCAAAAGTCCAAACGCAAATCTTGCAAAGCTAATGCATGATAAACATGGACAGGTTCAAGTGTTACATGGCCCACCCAAGGCCAAGTGAGCAAAGTTTTTGGCTTGAATGGCAAAAAATCGACAGAAAGAGCTGAAATCTGAACTGTATTTGCGAATGTGAAAATATTCTTTGTCAGAATACTGCTTATTCTTTTCCCGCAAAAAACCAGATTGTGCTCAACGGTCTGGCGGCCAATCAAATATGTGAAAATGGCAAATGCAGGCGGTGGTGCTATCGGCGAAACGTGTTTAGAACAGTTTCAAACTTCACGTGTTACCGATCACTAACCATGGCTTTGACCGACAACTTGTTAAAACAGCTAAAGCCACTCACCGACTGGTGGGAAGACGCGGGCGTTCCGGTAGACACACGTGAACTGGAAAAGCTGATCCGCGCAGCAAATGCGTCAGCACCAAAAGCCGAAACAAGTGCGCCGCAACAGGCAGCCCCTCAGACGAGGAAAGCTGCGAAACGTATTACCTCTGATGAAGCTGCACGCAGCGCCGTTGCAAACATCCGCACACTGGATGAATTGCGCACCGCACTTGAGGCGTTCGATGGCTGCGAACTGAAACTCAAGGCGCAGTCCACAGTAATCGCGGACGGCCCTGCCAATGCCGGCGTAATGGTCATCGGCGAAGGTCCTGGCCGTGAAGAAGACAAAAGCGGCAAACCTTTCATCGGGCCTGCCGGACAACTTCTCGACAAAATGCTCAAAGCGATCGGCCTGTCTCGAGAAGAGAATGCCTATCTCACCAACGTCAATTTCTGGCGCCCGCCCGGCAACCGGAACCCAACGCCGGAAGAGCTGGCTATTTGTCGTCCATTCGTCGACAAGCATATCGAGCTCGTGGCACCGAAGCTGATTATTGCGACCGGCCTAGTGCCAGCCAGCGCCCTGCTCCATAGCGAAGAAACAATCGGCCAGATGCGTGGAAAGCGCTTCAATCTGGATGTACCCGGGCTGAAACAGCCCGTTCCCGTTTTCCCGATTTTCCATCCATCCTTCCTTCTGAAGAGACCGGCGGAAAAATCCAAAGCCTGGGAAGACCTGCTCCACATCAGAAAGTTCGTGGAAGAGAGCGGGATCACCTGAAATGACCACCACTGACCCCACCCGTGTATAGTAAAAAAGGCTCAGTAAATTGCGCGCTCCTGTCTCTGTTATCATCCCCGTCTATAATGGTGAGAAACAGCTCACGACCTGCCTGAAATCCCTGATGAAGGGCATGCAGGATGAAATCATCTGTGAAGTGATTGTTGTGGACGGCGGTTCGACCGACAATTCCATCGTGACTGCCTTCAACTGGGGCGCACGCGTCATATGCTCTGCCGCGAAGGGCCGTGGCCGCCAGCTTCGTACCGGTGCGAAGAATGCCACTGGCGAATGGTTCCTTTTCCTGCACGCCGACACCAAGCTCGACAAGAACTGGCCCCGCATGGTCGACCGACACATGTTTGAGCATGAAACCCACGCAGCCGCGTTTGAGCTGCGCTATCAGAGCAACTCTAAAGAAGCCCGCTGGCTGGAAAAGCGCGCAAACCAGCGCGCAAAACTGCTGGGCCTTCCCTATGGCGATCAGGGCCTTCTAATGCCACGCGCCATGTATGAAGACCTTGGTGGCTTCAAAGACATGCCGCTCATGGAAGATGTCGACATGGTCCGCCGCATTCGCAAGCGCCGCCTGAAAATCCTGCCCGTGCGCGCATTTACATCAGCAGAGAAATACGAGCGCGACGGTTGGCGCAAACGCGCCTACGCAAATGCATTGCTGCTGACGCGCTATTATCTGGGCGCCAGCCCTGAGAAGCTCTCTAAACTCTATAAATAGTCAGACACGTATCGCGCCAAACGCATGACACCGATCACCGTCTTTGCTTTCGTCAAACCAAACCGGATGGGCATGGCCAAAACGCGCCTCGCCCGCGATATCGGCAAGACCGAAGCACGGCGCATTAATGCCATGAGTACTGCGCGAGCCCTACGCGCACTGGACGACCAGCGATGGACCGGCGTTCTGAGCGTTGCGCCTGATACAGTCGTCAAAAGCCGTCAGCCCCTATGGCCGGAACAGCTCATCCGCATTCCTCAAGGCGGCGGCGACCTTGGAGACAGACTCACCTGCGCCTTCGATCTTGCGCCGCTCGGGCGTGTGATTTTCGTTGGAAGCGATATGCCGGACCTTCGCCCTGCAGACATTCACGCGGCAAGCCAGAAGCTTTTGACGCACAGCGCCGTCTTTGGCCCCGCCGATGACGGCGGCTTCTGGTTATTTGGAATGACGAAGACCTGCCGCACCAAAGCCCCGTTTGATGGCGTCAGATGGTCAAGCCAATGGGCGCTGGCCGATGTTCGGGACAATCTGCAAAGCCGCCGGATCGCCTATCTGGACGAACGGATTGATATTGATGATCTTGACGCGCTGACCAAGTGGCGAGCCATGAGACGGGCTGACTAGCAGTCGAGCTCCACCTCTTCGCGGCGCATGACGTTCTTGAGAATTGAGATAATTTCTTCGGGGCCGAACGGCTTCTGAATGAACGCATCCACATCGAACTTCTGAGACGCCAGCTTTTCATCTGCTGACATCGCAACAATTGGAACCTTCGCCCAGACATCGCGAACCAGACAGATCAACTCACTGCCCGACATTTCAGGCATGTGCATGTCCGTCAGAACCGCATCCACATGATCATAGTTCAGCTGCTGGATGGCACTGAGACCGCTCTGGAAGCTGGACACGCGGAAGCCATGAGCGCGCAACAGATCCGAAGCGATACGGCAGGTCGTCTTGCTATCATCGATCAGAACGATGTGTTTACGGCGTGCGCCCGTTTCCTGAATAGATTTTATATCGGCAAGCGTTTCCATAACGTCTTCACGTTTGAAAGGCTTTTTCAGTACGAGGTGAGCCCCCTTCTCGCGTGCTTTGGCAAGCACTGCGAAATCATCCGTGTCGTTCGCTGTCATCATGATCAGTACCGCAGACGGCCAGCGGCGGGACAATGGCTCAATCAGCTTGAGCCCGCTCACTTCGCCAAAGTGCACGTCAATCAATGCAGCATTCACTTTCAGGTCGAACAAATGCGGCGCAGAAGAAAACTCGCGCGGCGTCGTAACTGTCGTCACCGCTGCGCCCTGGTCCTCGAACATTCTTGAAATCATCTTCGCCTGCGTAGTGCTATCCTCCAACACTAACAGACCCGGATTGTAAGCTGGCACGAACCCATCCCTTTACTGAGTTTTTTGAAACTTAGTTTCGATCCCCATTCGCCAATGACTATTCCATGCCCAGATTGAACATTCGTGAATCAATTCGGAGCATTCTGACGCTATGGTGAATTTTCTTCACCATGATCATGATCATGATTACGATCCTGAGTTGACTATTACCTGTTGAAGACGGGGTTTTGTTCGCATTTTTGTTCTTGTTTTGTTCTTTTTTGACTGCTATTCATATTCCATGAAAGCCAGCCAGAAACTACCGGAACGCGGACGCATAAAGTCCAATGAACTCAATGCTCTTTCGCCTTCAGACGCAAGGCGAGGACGCGGCGCCGTATCCAACCCTGCAGGGCGTTTCGAAACTATTCAGACAAATAGGTTTGATGATGGCTGGGAGAATGCGACAGACTTTATAGACGAAGCCAGCCGCATTTCATGGCACTCTGAAACAGCGCGCACCATCATCACGCGAAACCAGTCACCAGACATTTCTTTTGACCGTTCGATTAACCCTTATCGTGGCTGCGAGCATGGCTGCGCCTATTGCTTTGCGCGTCCCTCGCACGCCTATCTCGGCCACTCGCCAGGCATAGATTTCGAACGACAGCTTTATTTCAAGAACAATGCTGTCGAGCTGCTCCGGCGCGAACTTTCAGGGCGCAAATATGAACCACGCCCTGTAGCGCTTGGCATCAATACCGACGCCTATCAGCCGGAAGAAAAGCGCCTGCGCCTGACGCGCGAGATTTTGCGCGTGCTGGACGAGTTCAATCATCCGGTGATGATCCTCACCAAGTCCGCGCTGATCCGGCGGGATATTGATATCCTGTCCGGCATGGCAGAGCGCGGCCTGGTGTCTACCGGCGTTTCCATGACCACGCTCAAACATGATTTTTCAATCAAACTGGAACCGCGCGCGGCTGCGCCATCACTTCGCCTGCAAACAATAGAGGCGCTAGCAAAAGCGGGCATCCCTGTCGTTCAGATGACAGCGCCCATAATCCCCTGCCTGAATGACAGCGAGCTGGAGGCCATGATTTCTGCCGGAGCGGAAGCAGGCGCAATCAATGCGCGTTATGTACTGCTACGCCTGCCCTATGAACTGAAGGATATTTTCCAGGAATGGCTGAAAGCCCATTTTCCTGATCGGGCCGCGCGCGTCATCAACACGCTGAGAGATATGCGCGGCGGCAAAGATTATGATGCTGAATGGCATAAACGCCAGCGTGGTGACGGCCCCGTTGCAGACCTGATTGCGGCGCGTTTCAAGCAGGCGGTGAGGCGCGCAGGTATGACAGAACAACCTGCCCGATTGCGATGTGACCTCTTCAAAGTACCGGCAAAAGACTCGCCGCAAATGTCCTTCGGATTCTGAAACGTAAAATTTTAACAAAATTTTCCGATTGATTCGCTTCGGTAAGACATTCTTCATGAAATCACTTCGGATTGGCATCTCAGAAGAATTTTAGAACGAGGTTTTTTCGATATGGACGCGCTGGAAAATGTGATCATCCAAGGTGATTGCGTCGACGTGATGAACCGCATGCCGGAAAACTCGGTGGATCTCATCTTTGCAGACCCGCCATACAATCTGCAGCTTGGCGGTGATCTCACCCGTCCGGATAACTCCGAAGTTAAAGGTGTTACCGACGATTGGGACCAGTTCGACAGCTTCGATTCCTATGACCTCTTCACCCATGAATGGCTGGCTGCCTGCCGCCGCGTTCTGAAAGATACAGGCGCGATCTGGGTTATCGGCAGCTATCACAATATTTTCCGCGTTGGCGCTATTCTTCAGGATGCCGGCTTCTGGATCATGAACGACGTGATCTGGCGCAAGACCAACCCGATGCCGAACTTCAAGGGCACACGCTTTCAGAACGCACACGAGACGCTGATCTGGGCGACAAAGCACCCGAACCAGAAACCGTACACGTTCAACTATGACGCTCTGAAAACCTTTAATGACGATCTGCAAATGCGCTCAGACTGGACGATCCCGATCTGCACAGGTCAGGAGCGCCTGAAAGGCGATGACGGCAAGAAGGTTCACCCGACACAAAAGCCTGAAGGCCTTCTACACCGCGTCCTGCTGGCAACCAGTAAAGAGAATGACCTTATTCTCGATCCGTTCTCCGGCACGGGCACGACAGCCGCTGTCGCCAAGGCACTTGGCCGCCGCTTCGTCGGTATCGAACAGGATGGTGGCTATGCCCGCCATGCGCGCGAGCGCCTTGCCCGTGTTCAGCCTTATGAGAGCGAACAGCTTAAAACTGTCACAAGCAAGAAGGCCGAGCCACGTGTGCCATTTGGCGCTCTGATCGAGAGTGGTTATCTGCGTCCGGGCGACCGTCTTTTCTCTGCATCACGACGTCACGAAGCGCGCGTTCGCATTGATGGCAGCCTGACGAATGGCCGCGATGTCGGCTCTATTCACCGCCTCGGTGCGCATGTTCAGCGTGCAGCAGCGTGTAATGGTTGGACTTTCTGGCATTATGAGAGCCGGAACGGTCTGGAGCCGATCGATCTTCTGCGCAGAAAGTTCCGTACGCAGATGGGACTCGGTTGATCAACGCATTATTGATGCTTACCTTTATATATAGCTGGAAGGGCAACACCGATTCGGGTTTAACACGGAGGCCCCATGACACGGCTTATAAACCTGTATGCGCTTGATTACTGGTATGAGTCAGACGCGGATGATCCAGACAGTGCTTACACACTGATTGGTGACGAAAAAGGTGACTATGTCATCGCCGCCGACGGCACGCTCACATTTGAAGAAATCTGGGATCTGGCCGAGACGCATAACGAACAGGTAAAAGCAGAACTTCAGAACGGCTAGCCGCTCTGAACTACGTTCCTCGGGGGCTCTGATAAAGGTTCAGAGCCTTCCGGAATACTGATGGCAGCCCCGCAGACGATAGCTCTGACAGTGGGATCAGCTCCTCTTCCCCCTCTACAATCAAATCCAGTGCTTCAGCCGCCTCTGACGTATATATGTCGAGGTATAAGCGGAAATGCGTAAACACGTGTTCGATACGGCCGAGATACCGGTCGTCCGAAGCAATAGCTGGCTCTGATGGTACGTCTTTCCATGCCGTCGTCGGCAGGCCCAAAGTTCCCGCCAGCAACCCCTTATCCGCACGGCGTTCAGCGACCAGCCCTTCACCAACGATAGCAAGAAGCACAGCGCCATGGCGCATCGGCTTTTTCTTCTTCGGAGGCTTGACCGGAAAGTCTGTCTGCCGCCCCAGAGCGCGCGCTTTGCAGAGCTCACTTAGCGGACAGATCAGGCAGTCAGGCGAGCGCGGCGTGCAGACAGTTGCCCCTAAATCCATCATGGCCTGCGCAAAGTCGCCCGGCCGATCTTCTGGCACCCAGCTTTCGACAATGGCTTTGATATCTTTTTTGATGTCCGGCAGGGGCGCATCCATAGCGAGAAGACGCGTCGTCACCCGCTCGACATTCCCATCCACTGCCGCGACCTGCTCGTCAAAGGCAATCGCTGCAATCGCGCCGGACGTATAAGGCCCAATACCCGGCAGCTTGATCAGCCCCGCGCTGGTTTCGGGAAAACCACCCTGCGCGGCTATCTCCTGTGCACAGGCATAAAGGTTTCGCGCCCGCGAATAATACCCAAGCCCTGCCCAGGCATTCATAATGTCATCACGCGGCGCAGACGCGAGGTCTTCAACCGTCGGCCAGCGTTTAACAAAGTCCAAAAAATACCGCGTCGCATGCGGAATAGTCGTCTGCTGGAGCATAATTTCCGACAGCCAGACATGATATGGGTTCGGCGTTACACCCTTAGCCCGATCCTGAGGCGAGACACGCCACGGCAGACTGCGCGCTGAGGCATCGTACCAGCGAAGAATATTTGCGCTGTTCTCGGCGCCGGGTGTATGGGTATCAGACATCAATGGATACATAGCGCCTCTCTTTCGCGGGGCCATCCCTGATATGAGATGATTTGCATGCCCGGCGACACGAACCGCTCCGAAACCTCACAGTCACTGGACTTCGACGCCGAACGTGCGGCGTTGAAACGGCTATCCAAACACCGTGCGCGCCCTGCCAACGGTCAGGGCGAACGCCTGAGCCTGCGCATTACCAAGATCATGAAGCCCTATACCAAGAATGAAGGTCCGGGCATTTCCATGCTTCAACGCCGATGGAAGGATCTTGTCGGCGAACGTCTCGCCAAGCTGTCTTATCCAGTCAAGCTGACCGGCAAAGCGGAGAACCGTGTTCTTACGCTGGAGATTTTGCCGTCCGCCTCACCTATCTTCCAGCATCAGAGTGAGATGCTTAAACAAAGGCTGGCGGCGTCAAGCGGCGGTTTTCTTAAAGATTTGAAATTTGTGCACAAAGCGACGCCGGGTCAGAATGGCGACAAGGCGCGCAAGCTTCGCCCATTGAGTGCACAAGAACGTGATCAACTGAATGAAGGTGTTGCAAGCGTAAAAAATCCACGTTTGTCTCAGGCACTGTTGGCGTTCGGTGAGGCAGTCTATAGAGAAGACCGCTGAACACGCCTGAGGGCGAATCTGTAGGACAAACAAACGGATGACGGGCATGAACGTATCTAAATGGCTTATTTCCGCGACAGCTGCACTTACGCTCGCGGCATGTGGTGGCAGCAATTCCGGTTCTGGCGGCTCCACTGGCGTCGTCGAAGGTGACGTTGTACTGGGCGACGCAAGCGCACCTGTGACAATCATTGAGTACGCGTCCATCACCTGCTCGCACTGCGCAACCTTCTCACAGGAAGTAATGCCAACAATCGAAGAACGGGTTGAAGCTGGCGATGTGAAGTTCATCTTCCGTGGCTTCCCGACACAACCGGTCGAGATCGCGATGGCGGGCCATGCAATTGCGCACTGCGCAGGCGAAGATCGCTTCTATGATGTTCTGCACGACCTGTTTGAGAACCAGACAAACATTTTCCAGGCTGCCCGCACCGGCACGGTTGGCGACGCACTTCAGGCGACTGCAGCACGCCACGGTCTGGATGAAGCTGAGTTTCGTGCTTGCACACGCAATCAGGACCTGTACGAACAAATGTCCAACGTCATCCGTGATGCGCAAGCCCAGGGTGTACGCGCGACACCGACCATTTTCATCAATGGCGAAATTGCCGGCCCGGAAGCGCAGACAACTGAGGGCATAAACGAATTGATTGACGCGGCACTGGCTGACTAACCCTCGCCAGACCTTCCGCAACCGACTGGAGACATATATGAAATCCCCGAACTGGCTGACCGCTGCACTCACTGCAATCGCACTGACCGCAACACCTACTGCTGCTCTCGCGCAGGAAGGTGAAGCAGAGGCGCCCGCAGTCGTGCTCGACACCATTGTTCTGGGTGACGTTGTGCTCGGCGATGCAGATGCACCGATCACGATCGTTGAATATGCGTCCCTGACCTGCCCTCACTGCGCGCACTTCCATGAATCGGTCATGCCGGTCATCGAAGAGCGCATTGAGCTGGGAGAGGTGAAGTTCATCTTCCGCGAATTCCCGACAGCGCCGGTTCAAATCGCAATGGCTGGTTTTGCAATCGCTCGCTGCGCGGGTGAAGACGGATATTATCCGACTCTGGATACGATCTTCACTGGGCAGGACGAGATGATGGTTGCTGCACGTGGTGGCACGGTGGGCGAATGGCTTACGAACGTTGCTGCGGGAGCCGGCCTTTCGGAACCTGAATTCCGCGCGTGTCTTGCGGATGAAGAGCTGTTCAACTCGATGGTTGCAACGATTGAGGCCGGTCAGGAAGCTGGTGTGGTCGGTACGCCAACCATCTTCATGAACGGCGAACTGCTCGGCAATGACGCCCAGACTGGCGCAGGCATGGCCGCGCTGATCGACGCAGCCCTCGCCGCTGAATAATCTTTTCGAACGGACAAACTGATATGACCATGCTGCGTGCTTTCATCACCTCTGTCGCCGCACTGACACTGGCGTCTTGCGGAAATGGCAGCGGTGGAACCAGCGCGCGGGATGACGGCCCGGCAACCCTCGACGAGATCGCCATTGGCGATGTGATCATGGGCGATCCTGATGCGCCTCTTACACTGGTCGAGTACGCATCCATCACATGTGGCGCATGTGGCCAGTTCCACGCCACCGTCATGCCCGTCATCAAGGAACGCGTAGACGCAGGCGATATCAACTTCATCTTCCGCGAGTTCCCGACCGCACCTGCAGAAATTGCGACCGCTGGCTTTGCTGTCGCGCGCTGCGCCGGTGCGGACGATTATTATGATGTGCTGGACGAGTTTTACGACAACCAGCAGGATTTCTTCAACGCGATCCGGTCCGGCTCTGCTGGCGACATGTTGCGTGATATCGCGTCCGAATACGGCATCAATAATGCCGGTTTTCGAGAGTGCAAGCGCGACCGCGAACTGTTTTCTTCCATGATGGAAACGGTGCGTGGCGGCGAAGAGCTGGGCGTCACTCACACGCCAACGCTTTTCCTCAATGGCGCTCAGCTCGGCAATGAAGCACGCACACCAGACGGCATGAATGCCGTTATCGATGCTGCTCTGGCAGCGCTCGACTAGCTTTCCGGCCTCTTTTCGAGTTTTGCACAGACTTTCTGACACGAATTCGTTCTGGTATCGTAACGTCTTGCGAATCTAGCGATGCTGCAGAGTCGTAAGCTATGGAGACGTGCGTTCTCCGGAATTGAGGTCCTGATTGCAGATCACCGAGATCAGAATTGCAGGGTTCAAATCCTTTGTTGATCCGGTCAACTTCTATGTTGAGCCGGGGCTGACGGGTATTGTCGGGCCGAATGGCTGCGGCAAGTCGAACCTTCTGGAATCTCTGAGATGGGTGATGGGTGCCAGCTCTGCGCGCGCTATGCGTGGCGGCGAGATGGACGACCTCATCTTCTCCGGTACGGCCAAGCGCCCTGCCCGCGAAATGGCTGAAGTGACGCTGGTGATCGACAACACAGATCGCCGTGCGCCGCCGGAATTCAACGATAATGACAAGCTGGAAATTCTGCGTCGTCTGCGCCGCGGCATCGGCTCCACCTATAAAGTGAATGGGCGAACTGTTCGCGGTAAGGACATCCAGCTCATCTTCGCGGATGCCTCGACAGGTGCAAACTCTCCCGCGCTGGTTCGTCAGGGACAAATCAGCGAGCTTATTGGATCGAAGCCACAAAACCGTCGCCGTCTCCTCGAAGAAGCTGCTGGCATTGCAGGCCTGAACACACGCCGCCACGAAGCCGAACTGAAGCTGCGCGGTGCAGAGAGCAATCTTGAACGCCTTGATGATCTCTCGTCGGAAGTGGAACGCCAGCTTGAAAGCCTGAAACGACAGGCTCGTAAAGCGCGTAAGCATAAAGACCTGTCCGCCGTTATCACCGGTCTTGAAGCCCTGCTATGCCATCGCCGCTGGTCGCTGGCGCAGGAGGCGGTGAATACGCATCAACAGGCACTGCGTGATGCACGCGAAAGCGTTGAGAAGCTAACGCTTGAAGACGCCATGGCAGAGCGCACCGCGCTTCAGGCCCGCGAGAAAATTGAACCACTTCGCCTGGCAGAAACCGAAGCGTCCGGCCGCGTTGGTCAGGCAAAAGTTCGCATGACCGAGCTTCAGGCCGAAAAACGCGCCATCGAGACGGCGCTGGAACGCCACGCCTCTGATCTGAAACGCATCGTGACCGATATCGAGCGTGAACAGGGGCAAGCTGAAGACGCTGAATCTCGCATTGAAGATGCCAAACGACAGCTTGCTTCTCTTCCGAGCATGGACCCAGCTGTATTCGAACGCGATCAGATGGAAGCTCAGGGCCGTCTGCAAATGGTGCAGAAAGACCTCAATGAAGCTGAACTCGCCGGACAGACCGCGACTGAGACCCTCGCCCGCCTCCGCGCCGAGCGTGAAGCAGCTGAACGCAATCGCCGCGATCTTAGCAATCGTCTGAACCAGACTAACACTCGCCTGAGCCAGCTGGAAGCAGAGCTCTCCCGCCTGCCGGATGTGTCTGCGCTGGAAACAGCTCTCGAAACAGCCCGCACCGAACTGGCAGACGCCGAATCTGCGCTCGAAGATATGGCCGCGTCTATCTCTGAAGCCGAACAACGCTCGCTCGCCCTTCGCCGCGAGGAAGAGACTGTGGGCGAACCCGTTAAAGAGGCCGATACCGCACTGCGTAGTGTCAAAGCCGAGATTGCTGGCCTTGAACGCCTGCTCCGCAAAGCTGAAAGCTCGTCTGCGCCGCCAATTATGGATTCGCTCAGCCCGCAGGCTGGCTATGAGCGCGCACTTGCCGCTGCGCTTGGCGATGACCTAAATGCGCCGACTGATCCGAATGCGCCGTCTTACTGGGCCGGTGCGGACAGAGGATCCGACCCGTCACTTCCGGCTGGTGTAACGCCGCTCAACTCCGTTTGCTCAGCGCCGCCCGAACTGGACCGCCGTCTGGCGCAATGCGGTGTAGTCGAAACCGACGCAGAGGCAAACACGCTGCGCGGTCAGCTACAGGTCGGCCAGCGAATTGTCTCCAGGACAGGCGGCCTCTGGCGCTGGGATGGCTATATCCGCCGTAGTGATGCGCCGCTGTCTCAGGCTGAACAGCTCGAACAGAAAAACCGTCTTGAAGCCTGTCAGGCCGAGCTTCCGCAACTGGAATCTAATCTGGCTTCGGCACAGGCGGCACAAGCCAATATCGAAACGCGCCGCCGCGAAGCCGAGTCCGAACTTCGAGACCTCCGCGCCCACGCCCCTTCACTGCAGAAAGCACGAAACGAAGCGAGTGCGTCCGTTTTCCGCGCCGAGCAGGAATTGGAACGCGCCAGCCTGAAGCGCGATAATCTCCAGTCCACCGTCTCCGAAGCGCGCCAGCAACGTGATGATGCGCAAGCAGCAGTCGACGCTCTACAAGATGTTTCCGCCTCAGGCGACGAAGCCAAGGCTGAAGCGGAGCTTGGTGAAGTCCGCCGCCGCATTCATGAACTCCGTCAGGACGAACAGGCGGCTCGCAACGCCCTTTCCGATTTGCAGCGCAATCGTGAACGTCTGGAAGGACGCAAGCGCGGTCTGGAACGTGAAGTTCAGGAATGGACCAAACGCCTCAACAGCGCACAGACTCGAATCTCGGAACTCACAGCAGCACGCACACAGACCCGCACGGCGCTGGAAACGGTCGAAGCCGGCCCGAAACGCGTTGACGAAGCCATTGAAACGCTGGCTGCAGAACTTCAGGCCCTGGAAGTAAAACGTCAGGAAGCTGCAGACCTGCACGCCGAAGCCGAAAAAGGCTCGCGCGAAACAGAAGCCGAGGCACGCCGCGCCAAAGAAGCCGCGACTCAGGCGCGTGAAGCGACAGTCATGGCGCAAGCACATCTTGAAACAGCGAAAGAACGCCTGAACGATGCGGTCGAACTCGCGAGCTCTCAATTCAACCGCCAGCCGCACGGCCTGATCCAGCTTGCCGAATCATCACTCGAAGAAGAGTGGATGGAGCGCGAATCGAAAGAGCTCGACAACGAACTTGCTCGCCTGAAGCATGAACTCGCTGCGCTTGGCAGCGTGAATCAGGATGCCGAGAAAGACGCAGACGAACTTGCTGAGCGCCTTGGCGCGCAGCATGAGGAAAAAGCCGACCTTACCGCCGCCATCGCGAAACTCCGCGAAGGCGTTCATGCGCTGAATGAAGAAGGCCGCGGCCGCCTGCTCGCAGCGTTTGAAACGGTCAACGAGCACTTCCAGAGCCTGTTCACCGCGCTCTTCAATGGCGGTCAGGCCGAACTCAAACTTGTTGAAGCAGACGACCCGCTCCAGTCCGGCCTTGAGATTTACGCCCAGCCGCCAGGAAAAAAGGTCACATCTCTCAATCTGATGTCCGGTGGCGAGCAGGCACTAACGGCAACCGCGCTTATTTTCGCGGTCTTCCTCTCGAACCCGGCACCGATATGTGTCCTCGACGAGGTCGACGCTCCACTAGATGATGTAAACGTCGACCGTTTCTGCCGTCTGCTCGAAGAAATGAAGAGCCGGACACAGACGCGATTCGTTACAATCACGCACAATCCAGTCACCATGTCCCGTATGGACCGCCTGTTCGGCGTTACCATGCAGGAACAAGGTGTTTCGCGCATCGTTTCAGTGGATTTGGGCACTGCGGAACAATTAGTCGCAGCTGAATAGTCAGAGATAATATTTTTTCGGAATATTTACAGCGCACTACACTTTCTCAGCTTGCTTGACTTCGCAACTGCACATGGCTAGTTTCCGCGCGACTTCGGTCACAGCTTAATTTTTCATTCACGGTGGGCTCATGCCTCCTAATTCGCCAGAACAAGACGATCTGGCTGCGCGCATCGCTGCAGCGCAGGACAGACACAGGGCGAAGACGGAACGCAAACCCGGTACATCTTCCGGCGCAGGCTACGGTCTCGGTATGAAAATGGTCCTCGATCTTTTCGGGGGAGTTTTGGTCGGATTACTTTTTGGTCTCGCGCTTGACCAGGTCGCAGGAACAAAACCCTGGGGGTTGATCGTTCTTATGTCGCTTGGAATTGCCGCTGGCTTCAGAATGATGTTGCGTACTGCCGAACAGCAGGCTAAGCGCAACGCGGAAACGAAGATTGATGCGTCGCCAGCAAAGACTGACGAAGCAAATAAGGGGCACGAACAGGCATGATGTTTCGTATGGAACTCGACCCAATGCATCAGTTTCAGATTCAGAAACTGATTTCACTTCCGTCACTGGCTGGTCACGACATTTCTTTCACCACAGCAAGCCTTGCTATGCTGCTCGCTGTTGGCCTGGTTGTGTTTTTCCTCGTGCTGGCAATTGCACGCCCACAGGTGGTGCCATCCCGCATCCAGTCGATTGGTGAAATTGGCTACGAATTCATCGCAAACATGATCCGTGACACAATTGGCGAAGAAGGTTTCCGCTTCTTCCCATTCGTTTTCACGCTCTTCCTTCTCATTTTCGGCGCGAACATGCTGGGAATGATCCCGTATTTCATCACGCCGACGGCTCAGATTGTGGTAACAGCGGCTCTTGCCTTGCTGGTATTCTTCACCGTCATCATTTTCGGCATCATGAAACACGGCCTGAAATTCCTGAAACTCTTCGCGCCATCAGGAATTCCTCCAGTTCTTCTTGTGGTTCTTGTTCCGCTTGAAATCATCTCCTTCTTCGTTCGCCCACTTACGCTGTCTCTGCGTTTGTTCGGTAACATTCTCGCTGGTCACATCGTTCTGAAGCTCTTCGTAGGCTTCACAACAGCCCTTCTCGGCACCGCCAGCATCCTGTCAGTCCTGGCTATCGGCCCATTTGCACTCGCGCTTGCATTCACCGCGCTGGAGTTTCTGGTGGCCTTCCTGCAGGCTTACATTTTCGCCATTCTCACATGCATCTACCTGAATGATGCATTCCACCCATCTCACTAAGAGAGCGTTCAAACTCACAAAGTCCGAAACTTGGTCTTGACCAAATCGGCAGAGTAGATTTTTACGAGCACAGTTTCCATTTAGGGGAGTAATTACCATGGAAGAAGGTCTGAAGTACGTTGGTGCGGGTCTCGCAACCCTCGCTATGTTTGGTGCAGCTCTGGGCGTTGGTAACGTCTTTGCTAGCTTCCTCGACGCTGCTATGCGCAACCCATCTGCTGCTCCGCAGCAACAAACCAACCTGTTCCTCGGCTTCGCGCTTGTGGAAGCACTTGGTATCCTTGGCTTCGTGATCGCGATCCTTATTCTGTTCGTAGTTTAACTTTAAGCTACATTGGGCGGGCCCAGTTTCCGGGCCCGCGTAACACTGATTAAGGTCAACACCCATGGCAAATGATACCCACGGTGCTGATCACGCGGTTGAAACCCTTGCCGAGCATGGCGCTGAACATGCAGGTCCTGCGTTTCCGCCGTTTGACACGAGCACATTCGCATCACAGCTCTTCTGGTTGGCAATTGCATTTGTCCTCCTTTACCTGTTCCTGTCGCGCCTTATTCTGCCGAAACTCGGTGGCGTGATTGAGCAACGTAAAGGTAAGATTGCGTCCGACCTTGATGAAGCAGCCCGGATGAAGTCTGAAGCAGACGAAGCTCTGATGGAAGCCGACAAGCAGCTGGCAACAGCTCGTGCGGAAGCTCGCATGAATGCGGAGAAGGCCCGATCTGAGATCGACGCTAAAATCGCAGAAGCAAGTGCAGCTAAAACAGCTGAGCTTGATGCAAAGCTTTCCGAGGCTGAAACCCGGATTGATGACATGAAGGCTAAAGCCATGGACAATGTTGCATCTATCGCAGCACGCACCACGGGCGCTATCCTTTCTCAGCTTGGCACAACAGCTTCCGAGGCAGACATCGCTGCTTCTGTAGCGAAGTCCCTGGATGAGGTTGCAGCATGAAAATGACACGCATCCTGTCCGCCGGTCTTATCGCTGCTCTTGCTGCACCGTCTGCGTTCGCGGCCGCCTCAGATCCGTGGTATCTGAATACCACTCACTGGGCTTTCCTGACGCTGATCATCTTCCTGCTTCTCGTTTGGCGCTTAGGTGCGTTCAAAGCGATTGGTAGCGCGCTGGATTCGCGAGCTGATGAAATTCAACGCGAGCTCGACTCAGCGCAGAAGCTTCGTGAAGAAGCGTCCGCTATGCTGAAAGAGGCTGAGCGTCGTCAGCAGGAAGCTGCTGATCAGGCCGATGCTATCGTTCGTCAGGCTGAAGCAGATGCAAAAGCTATGCTGGTGCTAGCTGATAAAGATCTGACTGAAATGGTCGCACGCCGTGAAGCTCAGGTTGAAGCACGCATTGCGCGCGCAGAAGAAGAAGCTACCCGTGCTGTTAAGCGCGTAGCGGCTGATGCTGCGACACGTGCTGCCGCTGATCTGGTTCGCTCCAATGCGGACAAGACATCAGGCGCTGACACCTTCACGGCAGCACTGGGTCAGGTTAAGTCAGCGCTGTAAGCTCTGCTCAACTGATAAGAACTTTAAGAACGCCGCTTCCATCGAAGCGGCGTTTTTTATTGCCCTACCACGCCCCCTCATAAATGCTGGGTGCAGACTGCAACTATGGAAACTGCGATATGGCTGAGATCAAACTCTCCGATGCACAGCGAGATCACCTGATTGACGGGATCAAATCTTACATGTCCGAAGAACTGGATGCAGACGTTGGAAGCTTCGAAGCGGGTTTCTTTCTGGACTATCTCATCAAAGAGATCGGACCTGCTGTCTATAATCAGGCGATCTACGACACACAGGCTGCGCTCACACAACAGATCGAGCGCCTGTCAGAAGATTTGCTTCAACTGGAAAAGTAACAGCTCGCTTTAGCTGTCTTTGTGTTCGCCGAAGATGAGGCGCAATAGCCAGTCCGGGGCAAACCGCTCAAGGCTCGGATGACGGGCCAGCATACCCTGCAGCCAGCGACGTCCCCATACGGCATTGCGCGCCAGAAGCACCACACCCAGAATAACGATCGGCAGACCAATCGGAATGATCGGTGTCAGGAAGGCAATGATCACACCAAGCGGGATCAGGATCGCGCCAAGAATCGCCAACGCAGACCGGATAATTGCGGCCACACCTTGCTTCACCATAGACGGCGGCGCCTGCGTCGCGGATGCTGCGGCTTCCTCTGTCGGGGTTGAAGGATTTTCGTTCGGAGCGATCATGAAAGTCGATATGGGGTAAGCAGAGATATAAAGCAATTGGACAAAGCGCGCGAACCGGCCATTATTTGGCGGAAGAGCGCTCACCAACGCGTGTATGTGATTTTAAGTGGGACGAAGCACACCATGCGATTGAACCTGATACAGGCCTTACGCGCTTTCGCTGCCTATCTCGTAGTGTTTTACCATATCCGCGCCATCGAATTTGAATATGCGCGCGAGATGGGAACCGATGAATATGCATTAGTAGGCGGGCTCTTCTCCAATGGCTGGGCCGGTGTGGACCTGTTCTTTGTAATCTCCGGATTCATCATGGTCTATGTGACCTTTTCAAGACCTTCCGGCGTCGCAACGGTGAAAGACTTTCTGCTGGCGCGCGCGTTCCGGATTTATCCACCCTGGTGGCTCTTCTCCGGCATGATGGCGCTGTTCTTCTTCCTGTCTTACGGCACACCATATGATGCGGCGGCTCTGGCACAGTACGATAATGATCCGCTGGACCATATTCTCAGATCCATCTTCCTGCTGCCGCAGCCAAACTTCCCCATCCTTGGCCTCGGCTGGACGCTGGTGCATGAGGTCTGGTTCTACATCGTCTTCGCATTCATCCTGCTCGCGCCGCGCAAATACATGCCTGCTCTTTTGGGCCTGTGGGCGGTCATCGTTCTGGGTGGCGCGGCGATGGGCTGGACCGGCGCGTTTGCTGCGGATTACCTGAAACTCGCCTTCTCTGTGCATACAGTGGAGTTCATCGTCGGCGCGTTCACCGCCTATCTGTTTCTCAAGCAGGACAAGCCATTCTTCCCGGCCGCTATATTCGGCTTAGGTGTCGTTGCCTTCATCGCAGCAACTCTGCTCCACCCATATCCGAACCGCTTCACTCTGGAATGGGGACGTATGCTGGTCTTCACCCTGCCCTGCGCCATGCTTCTGTACGGCGCTGCAGGCCTTCAGGCGCGCGCAACGGGCGGCTGGCTCAAGCCGCTTAGTCGATTAGGCGACTGGTCTTTTTCGCTGTATCTCGGCCATCATTTCGTGATCGCAGGCCTGCCAATCGTCGGCGCAATCATCGCGGCAAAAGGCGAGACCATGCTTGGTATGGCACCGGGCACGCTGGATATGTTCCGCCTCGGCTCTGCGGGGATTCTCGACAACGCACTCTACATGACCGGTATGGTGATCGGTTCAACCCTATTTGCGGCGATCATCTATCACTTCTTTGAACAGCCTGCGCTGCGTTTCCTGACGAAACGCTTCCGCAAGCCACAAGCCGACAAAGAAAAAGCGCGGCTGAATGAAACCGTCGCGCCATGATCGAGGGATCAGATGAAGATTGAGGGCATTCAGGGGTTACGAGCACTCGCCGCTTATCTGGTCCTGTTCTTCCATGTCACAGGCAATGAACGCCTTCAAATTAGCCTGGCAAGGGCATCAGAAAAGCCGCTGTTCGGGACGCTCTTCAATCAGGGCTTTGTTGGTGTCGATCTGTTCTTCGTGATCTCCGGCTTCATCATGGCCTATGTCACGCATGATCTGACGCGCGGCTTTGGTGGCGTGAAGCAATTCATGCTGGCGCGCCTTTTTCGCATCTACCCGGTATGGTGGCTGTTTGCGGGTATTCTCGCCATCCTTTCACTCGCCATGGCGGGCACACTCTGGCACCCCGATGCCGTTAACGCCGCCGAGGGCAATGGTTATCTCTTCATGCTGAAGTCTTTCCTGCTCGTTCCGCAGGATAATCTGCCATCGCTGAATGTCGGCTGGACGCTGATCCATGAGATGGGCTTCTATCTGGTCTTCGCGGGGCTTCTCTTTCTACCAAGAAAACTCCTGCCTGCGGGCCTTGCGGTATGGGCTGTAGTGGTGATGGCAGGTTTTGTCCTAGCCTCACAACTCTCACTGACCGACGCAACGCTTGAGGTGTTCCTTTCGCCTATGTCGCTTGAGTTCATCCTCGGCGCGTTTGCGGGCTTTGCCTTTGCCTCAGGTATCCGGAAATTCCAGCTGCCTGCATTCATCGTTGGTCTAATCGGCGCTGTTATCGCCTACCCGCTTGTCTCCGCTAGCATGGCTGAAGGCGACAGGCTGATCGTCGTCGCATACTTCGCCCTCCCCTTCACGCTGATCGACAGGCCTCGATGCGGCGCTGAAGGAAAATCCGCTCTTCAAAGGTGCTGCGCGTCTGGGTGACTGGAGCTATTCGCTCTATCTCTGCCATCCGATTGTTTTGCTGGTTCTACCGAAAGTCATGCAGCTTACAGCTCATATCCTGATGAGCGTGGGGCTACCTGCAAGCAGCGTCTCCTTCCTGCTCGTCGGCAGCGAAGGGCTGATCGACAATCTCGTGTTCAATCTGCTGGCTGTGCTTGGATCAACGCTATGCGCCGGCGTGACCTTCTACATCTTCGAGCGGCCTGTTCTTCGCTTCCTGAATGGCAAATTCCGCAAGCCTCAGGCGGATAAAGAAAAGGCGCGACTGAATGAAACCGTCGCGCCTTAGCTTGTAATTATTCAGCGGCTAGCTGTTCAGGCGCTGGCGGCACCCATTTCAGCACCGGCTTTCGTGCCGCCTGTGTCTCGTCGAGACGCTTCATAGGCGCAAGATATGGCGCGCCTTTCAGCGTATCATCGCCCTGCGCCGCACGGCGTGCAACGCTTTCCAGAGCGCCGCAGAAACGGTCGAGCTCTGCTTTACTCTCTGTCTCTGTCGGCTCGATCAGCATCGCCCCATGCACCACCAGCGGGAAGTACATGGTCATCGGGTGATAGCCCTCATCGATCAGCGCTTTGGCGATGTCGATTGTCTCAATGCCCTCAGCCGTGAACTTGTCCGAGAACAGCGCCTCGTGCATGCAGAAGCCGTCAAACGCCGGCGTCATAACCGTCTTCAGCTTGGCCTGAATGTAGTTGGCGTTGAGAACAGCATCTTCCGCGACCTGTTTCAGTCCATCTGCGCCATGGCTCAGCATGTAAGACAGCGCACGTACGAACATGCCCATCTGACCATGGAAGCTCGCCATACGGCCAAAGCTCTCTTTGGCTTCTTCTTCAGCCTCTTCCACCAGACGGAAGCCGTCTTCATCCTTCAGAATGAACGGCACAGGCGCGAATGGCGCCAGCGCTTCTGAAAGCACGGTCGGGCCGGAACCCGGGCCGCCACCGCCATGCGGCGTGGAGAAGGTTTTGTGCAGGTTGATGTGCATCGCGTCGATGCCGAGATCACCCGGGCGCACTCGACCAACAATCGCGTTGAAGTTCGCACCGTCACAATAGAAATAACCGCCAGCCTCATGGATGAGGTCAGCGATGTCCTTAATGTCGGTTTCGAACAGTCCGCACGTATTTGGGTTGGTCAGCATGATGCCCGCGACATCATCTGTCTTTTCCAGCTTGGCGCGCAGATCTTCCATGTCGACACGACCACGCTTGTCAGCGCTGATTTCGTCAACGATGAATCCGCACTGGGCAGCTGTCGCAGGGTTTGTGCCGTGCGCAGATGCAGGAACGAGAACACGCTTGCGTGTATCGGCTTCACCGCGGGAGATGAGCGCCTGACGGATCGCCAGCATGCCACACAGCTCACCATGCGCACCGGCTTTCGGGCTCATCGCCACAGCCGGCATGCCTGTCAGCGTTTTCAGCCATGTCGCCAGCTCGTCGATCAGCTCCAGCGCGCCCTGTACGCTCGCCTGAGGCTGCATAGGGTGAATGTCAGCAAAGCCCGGCAGACGCGCCATTTTCTCGTTCAGACGCGGATTGTGCTTCATTGTGCACGAACCCAGCGGGAATAGCCCCAGGTCGATCGCGTAGTTACGCTGTGACAGACGCACATAGTGGCGAACGGTTTCGGGTTCAGACAGGCCCGGCAGCTCAGCCTTGCCAGCACGTTCTACGCCGCCAAGACGCGACTTCGTGCCTTTGGCTTTTGGAAGGTCCACACCGGTTTTGCCCCAGCGATCTGTTTCAAAGATCAGCGGTTCAAATTGGTAGAGGCCTTTGGAGCCGGATACCGTTTCAGTGTCATGCTGAGAGCCGGTCGCAACCGGAGTTGATGGGCGGCCTTGAGAGTTCATGCTCATGAGAGAATCTCCTTCAGGGCTGACGCGTAAGCGGCGATATCTTCAGGTGTTGTGCATTCTGTTGCCGCGCAGACGATGACGTTGGAAAGCTCATCCTCATGCGGGTAGAGGCGCGACGCACGCACACCACCAACAACATCACGGTCCAGAAGGCCCTGAAGCGCGTCAGCTGCATTCATTGGCACACGGAAGGCAAACTCGTTGAAGAAGCGCGGCGTGATAATTTCAACGCCATCTACCGCTTCCAGAGCATCCGCCAGATCACACGCTGCTTCATGGTTCAGGACAGCAAGGTCACGCAGACCTTTGCCACCGAGAAGCGTCATGTGCGCAGTAAACGCCAGCGCACAAAGACCGGAGTTTGTACAGATGTTAGAAGTCGCCTTGTCACGGCGAATGTGCTGCTCACGCGTTGAGAGCGTCAGAACAAAGCCGCGCTTGCCTTCGGCATCTGTCGTTTCGCCGCACAGGCGTCCCGGCATCTGGCGAACCAGCTTTTGCGTCGCTGCAAACAGTCCAACATAAGGACCACCGAAATTGAGGGAGTTACCAATGGATTGGCCCTCACCCACAGCAATGTCAGCGCCCATTTCGCCTGGCGGCTTCACCAGACCAAGGCTAACCGCTTCAGTGAAGACAGACACGAACAGCGCTTTCTTCTCGTGAGCGGCATCAGCAACCGGCGTCATGTCTGTAATCGTACCGAACACGTTCGGGCTCTGGCCGATCACACAGGCTGTTGCATCATCAACTGCGCCAGCCAATTCCAGCTCGCCATCAATCGCGGCTGGCAGCTGGACAACCTCAATGCCCTGCGCTTCGCAGAGAAGCTTTGTGGACGCTGCATAATGCGGGTGGAGACCACCAGACAGAACGACCTTCTTACGGCGCGTCGCGCGACATGCCATGACAGCTGCCTCGGCGCAGGATGTAGCGCCGTCATACATAGACGCGTTGGCAACATCCATTGCGGTGATTTCAGCAACCTGTGTCTGGAATTCAAACAGGGTCTGAAGCGTGCCCTGCGCGATTTCCGGCTGGTAAGGGGTGTAAGTCGTCAGAAATTCGGAGCGTTGGATCACCATGTCGACGCTCGCCGGAACATGGTGCTTATACGCGCCGCAGCCCACAAAGAAGGCTGATTCAGATGCCGTCACGTTCTTGTTGGCCAGTTTGGTCAGATAACGTTCGACCGCTAATTCGCCCTGATGGTCCGGCAGGCCCGGTACTGTGCCCGGCAGGCGCGCACTTTCAGGGACGTCTGTGTAGAAATCATCGACGCTGTTTGCGCCGATTACCGACAGCATATCTGCGCGGTCTTCCTGTGTAAGCGGGAGGTATCTCATTATGCCTCTCTCAGAATTTCTGGTTTAAAAGTCAGACCGCTTAGAGGTCTGCGCAGAACGCTTTATACGCGTCAGCGTCCATCATCGCGTCCAGCTGGGTCGGGTCCGTGATCAGCATTTTAACGAACCAGCCTTTGCCCTCAGGGTCCTGATTGACTGTCTCAGGTGCGCCTTCCAGTTCGGAGTTAGCTTCTTTCACAATGCCGGAAACAGGCGCGTAAACGTCAGATGCAGCCTTCACGCTCTCAACAACCGCGAGCTCGTCGCCTTTGTTAGAGTTGCGGCCTTCTTCTGGCAGCTCGACAAATACGACGTCGCCGAGCTGTTCAGCCGCATAGGACGTAATGCCCACAATCGCTGTGTCACCTTCGACGCTCACCCATTCATGATCTTCTGTGTACTTAACAGTCATAGCCTAACCCCTTTTTCAAACTGCCCGGCATTGTGTCTGGTGCCCGACCAGACGCCTTATCTCTTGTAATTGTGTGGAACGAACGGAAGCTTCGCGACCTTTGCGGCGCGCGGTTTACCGCGAACCATCAGCGTCAGTTCAGTGCCCGTTTTTGCGAACTCGCGGTCCACATAGCCCATAGCCACCGGCCCTTGGACGGTCGGTCCGAAACCACCTGAAGTGATCTCGCCAATCTTCTGGTCGCCCGCGTAAATCTCAGTGCCTTCGCGCGCTGGCGCACGGTCCATTGGCTGGATGCCTACACGGCGTATCGGCGCGCCATTGGCGATCTGGTCGAGAATCTTGGTTGCACCCGGAAAGTCTGCAGCTTCGCGGCGGCTCTTGGAGATCAGCCATGTCAGCGACGCTTCGACAGGCGTCTTTTGCGGATCAAGATCATGCCCATAAAGACAGAGGCCTGCCTCAAGGCGGAGACTGTCACGCGCGCCGAGGCCAATCGGCTTTACCCGCTCATCGTCCAGCAGTTCGACAACATAGCCGGCACCGGACGCCGGAACGAGAATTTCAAATCCGTCTTCACCCGTATAGCCACAACGTGACACGATGCAGGTCAGGCCTTTGCAGACCATTCGGCGGCTTTCCATGAAGCCGAGATAAGCCGCTTCCGGGAAGCGTTCGGTCACGACCGCTTCGGCATCCGGCCCCTGCAGGGCTACGAGAATTCGGTTATCGAGGCGCTCAAGATCGGCAAGATCACCGAGCTTTTCTTTCATCAGCGCCCAGTCGTCTTCTTTGGTCGCGCCATTCACCACAATGTAGAGACGTCCCTGCTGGTCGCCCTCATACGGGCGGGTGATGATCAGGTCGTCGAGAATGCCGCCCTCTTCATTGAGCAGCACGGTAAGCCGCGCCTGACCTGGCTCAAGGCCCTGAATATCGCCCGGAACGAGCGTTTCGATCAGCTTGGCAATCTCGAAGTGCGCGTCTGCGTCTGCGCGCGGACCACCCGGAAGCGTCAGAAGACATGGGCCCATGTGGGAGACATCAAACAGACCGCAGTGTTCGCGGGTCCATTTATGCTCGGCCATGACGCCTTCAAACTGGATTGGCATGTCATAACCGGCAAAGCCGACCATCTTCGCGCCAAGGCGGACATGAACATCATGCAAAGGGGTTTGCGCTAGTGGCGGATGGTCACTCAAAATGCACTCCAACGGGTTAGCAGCCGCGTGTCGCAGCCAGCCCCCGCTGTCTCGGTGCCTGAGAGATTCCGTGAGCCAAAACGCGCTCACTTGCTCCGTCGGCGAGGCTTTTTGCCTCTTTCCAGCGTTTTCGTTCTCAACGGTCCTTTTGCCTGAGCGTTTCCGGGGCGGTTGCGCCTTCGGCCCCGGGGTTAATCCCGGTGTCTCCCGTCGAGAGCGTGGTCTCTATGCGTAAACATTACGCGAGTCAAAGAGTATGACTCACAAGGTCAGAGTCAAATGACAGGCCGCAGATTCCGCGGCCTATCCCCAGTTCTTGCAAATTCGGCAGAAAATCAGCGATTTCCTGCTCTTTATTGAGGCACTACATGCGCTCTGGCGTTTTGATACCCAGAATGTCGAGGCCCGTTTCAAGCTGGTTCAGCACCGCTTCGCACAGACCGAGTCGCGATGCACGAAGTTCTGCATCCTTCTCGGCCGCGATTGGATGGGCCGCGTAAAATGCCGAGAACGCCTGAGCGAGGTTATAGATGTGCTCGCACAGGAAGTGCGGCATACGCTTCTCAAACGCCTGCTCAAGCGCCGTGTTGAAACCGTCCATCTGCATAGCGAGCTTGCGCTCTGTATCGCTGGCAATCCTGATTACGCCCGCGGCATTCCCCTCGCCTTTCGCGCGGCGCAGAAGCGCTTTGATACGCACGGCTGCGTACAGGAGATACGGACCAGTTTTGCCTTCGAAGCTGGTGAACCGCTCCAGGTCGAACTTATAGTCCGTGGTGCGCGTATTCTGAAGGTCAGAGAAACGCGTCGCTGCAAGCGCAATCTTCAGGCCGATATCACGTACCTCTTCTTCTGACAGATCGTCAGATAGGTTGGCCTCGGAGATACGCTTTTCAGCCTCTTTCAGCGCCATACGGTTCAGGTCGGACAGGCGCACTGTACCGCCATCGCGCGTTTTGAACGGCTTGCCGTCATCACCATTCACCGTACCGAAGCCGATATGCTCCAGCCCTGCTTCCGGGAAATAGCCCGCCTTTTCAGACGCACGAAAAACCTGCTGGAAGTGCAGCGCCTGACGCTGGTCCACAACATACAGCATGGTGTCCGGCTTGATGTTCTGTGCGCGGTCGAAAATCGTCGCGAGATCTGTTGTGTGATAGCCAACGCCGCCCCGTGAGTTCACGAGGATAAATGGCGGCATTTCGGTTTTGCCTTTGTCGGTGTCGCGCGCCACGCGGATAATCCACGCGCCGTCGCTTTCTTCGGCAATGCCACGATCTTTCAGGTCAGCGACCATGGGCGCGACGAACGGATCCGCGTCGCTTTCGCCTTTCCAGAGGTCGAATGACACGTTGAGGCGATCATAATCGACTTTCAGCGCTTCAACCGACACATCAATGAAATGCTTTAGAAGCGCGCGATAGCCTGCACGGCCCGCCTGCAGCTCTGCCGTCGCTATCTGGCAAAGTTCGCGATAACCCTCATCCGTTTTGGATTTGCCAGACGCGAGCGGGTAAAGCCGCGCAAGGTCCTCAATTGTGACCGGGCTTTCCGCAGGGAATGGACCTTCATTGCCAGCATCAAAGTAAGGCAGGTCTGGCTGTTCTTCAGATAGACCGACAATCAGCTGGCCCATTTGAAGGCCCCAGTCACCAAGATGTGCATCACCGATAACGGTATGGCCAAGAAAACGACAAAGACGCTTCAGCGTGTCGCCGATTACAGCTGACCGCAGGTGTCCAACGTGCATAGGCTTGGCAACGTTCGGGCCGCCAAAATCGATCACGATGGTTTTGGTGTCTGCGCTCTGGTCTGCGCCCGCAAGCTCGCTTTCGCGCACGCCTTGTACACGGCCTGCGAGAAGCTCTTCAGTCACTTTGATGTTCAGAAAGCCGGGGCCGGCAACTGTGATGTCAGCAATGGCGGGATGGGCTGACAGTTTCTCAACAAGCTCGCCCGCGATCTCGCGCGGGTTGCGGCGCGCAGCCTTGGCCGCCGCCATAGCGCCATTGCACTGGAAATCTGCGAGATCCGGGCGGTCAGATCGGCGAACCATGCCGAGTTTTGCTTCTAGACCAATTGCTTCAAACGCCTGTCCACATGCCGTGGACAGTTCGGACGCTATGTCCGCCATGACCGGATTTCCTTATTTACTGAACTGTACTGGTTATTGTGTCTGGAGCAGGAAGCGACGACCGGTTTCGTTGAACGTGCGTTGTTCGTCGGTCAGCTCAAAGCCCACAAGAATTTCAAAGTTCGCGCCCGAGATTGAAGAATCAGCGCGCGGGATCACGATGCGACCGACAGTCTCTTCCATTGTCACGATCTGACGACCGTTGCGGAATTCAACATTCACAGGGAAGACCTGCTTTTCAATCACCGCGCGGTTTGTACGCGTCACGGCTACGAAATAGTTGAAAGTGTGCTGGTTCGTTGTCGCAGCATCGCCGCGGCCAAATGCAAAATCGATCTCGATCTGTGCTTCGATCGGATCATCTTCGAGGTAACGGCAGAACAGGCGCACGCCATTGATCTCACCGGTGAACTCGATGTTGTTGTACTGGTCGCCCCCATCGGTGAACTCTACAATGCGCTGTGCTTCATAAACAGAACCTGCGGCAGGGCATGGGCCCTGGTTCGGACGTGTGTCCAGATTTTCGAATGTAGAGCAGGCTGAAAGAAGCAGAGCAGACCCGGCAAGGGCAGAAGACACTAAAAGACGCACGTGAAACAACTCCTTGGCCGTTTTCTGTAAGGACACCATCTGTTAGAGCGTGATAACGGTGCAAACCCGAACTGGCAACGGCGCATTGTGCCGTGTGAACAAGAGGTAATAAGAAAACATGCAGTCACTGACGATCCGCCTCTCTGCCCCGCGTGGATTCTGCGCTGGCGTAGACCGTGCCATTCAGATCGTCGAAGAGGCGCTGACCAAATGGGGACCGCCCGTTTATGTGCGCCACGAAATCGTTCACAACGCCCATGTTGTCGAAGGCCTGAAGGCCAAAGGCGCAGTGTTTGTAGAAGAACTGTATGAGTGCCCTGACGACCGCCCGGTCATCTTTTCTGCCCATGGGGTGCCAAAATCCGTACCCGCAGAAGCCGCGTCTCGTGAAATGATTTATGTCGATGCGACCTGCCCGCTTGTTTCAAAAGTTCACGTAGAAGCTCAGAAACACGCTGATGCAGGGCGCGATATTCTTCTGATCGGCCATGCAGGCCATCCTGAAGTTGTCGGCACAATGGGCCAGCTGCCGGATGGAACGATTCGCCTAATCGAAACGCCCGAGGATGCAGAAACGATCAGCGTTGAAAATCCGGACAATCTCGCTTTCGTGACCCAGACGACGCTTTCAGTAGATGACACAGCTGAAGTGATCGGCGTGTTGCAGCGCCGTTTCCCGTCTATCTCTGCACCACATAAAGAAGATATTTGCTACGCGACCACCAACCGTCAGGAAGCGGTCAAAGCGATGGCAGAAGGCGCTGATCTGGTGCTGGTCATCGGCGCGGAAAACTCTTCGAACTCCAAGCGTCTCGTTGATGTGGCGTTACGTTCCGGCGCAAAGGCTGCGCGCCTGATTGCCTCTGTCGATTTTGTAGACTGGAGCTGGTTCAAAGGCGTCTCAACGCTCGGCATCACGGCCGGTGCGAGCGCGCCTGAGATCCTCGTCGATGATCTCATCAATGCCTGCCGCGAACGGTTTTACGTCTCGATGGAAGAAATCCGCGTCACCGATGAGAACGTGATCTTCAAACTGCCGCGCGTACTTGCAGTCTGATACAAAAAAGGCGGCGCTCTTCAGCACCGCCTTTATTCTTTGCGCGTTCGCCTGATTTATTCAGGGACCGTCACAGAGACTGATTCCAACTCAACCACCGTGTCACCAGCAGGCCAGAAGCCGATAAAGTCTGATGCCGGATCAACAATACCGGAAATCGTATAGTCGAAAGAATATTCGGCAAAATCCGATGTCAGATCAAAGCGTTCCCACCCGCTATTACCTACAGCATTCGTTGAATACGCCACAGCCACGCGGTTTGCTTGTCCACCCGCAGCGCGTGCTGAGAAGCTGACCGTAACAGTCTGACCGTCAAGGCTTCCAAGAGTTGGACCAGCATACTCGATGTAAGCACCAGTCGTTGTTCCGCCAGAATTCATTCCGCCGATGTCATTGTTAATCAACGTTACAACTGAAGAGCCAGGCGTAACAGTAACCTGATCTGTTGCGCTGAGTGCGCCAACGAGTGCTGCGCCTTCCCAGCTCATATTCTGCGGGTTTGAAGGCGTCTCAACGACTTCTTCGGGGGCAGGAGTCGGCGCTGCCGGCGCTGGCTCGTCCTGTCCCCCACATGCGGCAAGCCCAAGCGCCAAAATGGAAACACCAAGTGTCCTGAAATGCATAATCAACCTCATTCTTCAAATGCCTGTCCCCAGGCTGATGTGATCCCGTCGTCTCCGAAAACCGGGACGTTCGCAATACGGGCCCACGCTTAAGAACGAAATAAGTCATCAATTTGGCATTTCGTTCCAAGAACACGTCTGAAGGCCCTGTTTCTTGGATGTTATCGGTCACCATGCACAAAATGAATGCAGCCTGCTCAACAAAAGGGTGAGCCAATAATCTTCAATACAACCAAACCGCGACATCTGCTCAATTGACCAGATGGGGCTCTCATGTGAAGGAAGCGCATGGCTGTTTATACTGAAGTTGACGACGACGCACTGAACGACTTTCTGACCCGATACGACATCGGTGAAGCGGTTGCTTTTAAAGGTATTGCGGAGGGCGTTGAGAACTCCAACTACCTCCTCGAAACAACCGAGGCGCGTTTCATTCTCACCCTGTATGAGAAGCGCGTAAATCCGGATGACTTGCCGTTCTTCATGGGCGTCATGGAGGACCTGTCCGCGGCGAACTTCCCTTGTCCTCAGCCCGTCAAAGGCAAAAACCGTTCAGCGCTTCAGACACTGCTCGATAAGCCTGCTGCAATCGTCACCTTTTTGAAAGGCATGTCTCCGCGACGGCCGGACGCAAACCAGTGCCGCCAAATTGGCGAAGCCATGGCACGCATGCACCTTGCACTACAGACAAGCTCCCTCGGGCGCCCGAACAATCTATCCATCGATGCGTGGGATGAGCTTTATGACGGTCGCGAGAGCGTTGCAGCGACGCTCGCTCCGAACCTTGCAACGCTTATTTCTGGCGATCTGGAACGTTTGCACGACCAGTGGCCCGATCCTGAAACTCTGCCGCGCGGCATTATCCACGCAGACCTTTTCCCGGATAACGCATTCTTCCTGGGTGAGAAATTCTCCGGCGTAATCGACTTCTATTTCGCCTGCACCGACATGCTGGCCTATGACGTCGCTATCGCGCTGAATGCCTGGTGTTTTGAAGCGCGCGGCGAATTTAACATGACCAAAGGCCGGGCCCTTATGGCCGGCTATGACAGCGTACGCAGTTTCACAGAAGCAGAGCGCAAAGCTCTGCCCGCACTCATCCATGGCGCGGCTATGCGCTTCTTCCTGACACGCCTTGTTGACTGGACGGATACACCAGCCGATGCGCTCGTGCGCCCTAAAAATCCGGTCGAATATGCAGAAAAGCTCGGCTTCCACAGATTGGCACGAACCGTGGAAGACTATGGTTACATGGCAGGATAAGCCTGCTCTCAACACGAGCAGACAGAAAAGACACCCCAATAAGCGGTGCGCTAACCCGCCGTTCACTAGCTTCTGCTTTCTATTTCCGAGGAATCCTGAGCAAATTTCAGGAGCATCTGAAGAAACCACGCGGGGATCTGGAGTGGGCGAGACGCATAAAGCCGCGAACCAGCAGAGCAACTCCATCAGGAGCTGTAGCGTAGCCGCGCTTGCCTGTGTCTTCTTTTTAGCGTCGCCACCCGTCTTTTCTCAATCTGATGATGTATCATCTCAGATCACGACCGAAGAAGTCACCGCAGCAAACTGGCCCGATGCAGCAGTAGAGCTTGTCGAAGACATCCTCTCACGTCCTTTCATGCCGGGTGACTATTACGCGTTCGAAGCTCTGAAAGACACGCTGTCCGAAGAAGAATTGCTCGAACGGCATATCGAATATGTGTTTCACGATTCCATTTTGGGTATCGCCGACTATCCCCGTGTCGTCGAAGAGATGGACGCCTTTCTCGAAGAGACCGGACTTGAGGTCACGCCCGCGTTCAGAACGCTGAGTTCAATCGGCTATGAGACGATGGTCTCCAACGATTACCGTGCCGGACTCGATCGGATTGACGCATTCCTTCGCGCCCGCGGTTTTACAGCAGACCAATATGTTCGCGCCCTCGTGCTGCAAGCCGTGTTTCTTCTATATCTCGACCAGGATATCGATGCGGCCAATGTCGTACGCGACATTACCGCCTTCACGAACAGGCATAGTGTTTCGGACTTCGTTGCATTCGACGTCGCCCAGCTGGAAATTCGTGTGTTTGAAGCACACACATCTCCGGACAGCATGATTGATCTTCTGTCTCGCGAATACTGGACCATTCAGGATCTGATGCTTCCATACACAGTGAGCACGACACCGCATGATATCGCGACCATGCTCTATACGCATGGCAAAACAGCGGAACTCGAACAGGTCACAAATGCCTTTCTGACCGCAACAGAGAGCGACGAATACGCCTATCTACGGGGCGACGCACTCCATAGCTGCGCGATGTTAAATCTCGCCCGGGGGCTGAACGAACGCGCCATCGAATGTGCTGTTGAGGCGGAACCTTTCGTTACGAACGACGACAACATCCATTATTTATGGGCTGTCACAACGGTTGAGGCTGCAATCCGTGCCGGGGATGCAGACCTCGCCCAGACTTATTTCGCTAAACTCAGCGCGCTGCCAGAAGCGCAGCTCAATAATCGCAACCAGTTCACTGTAGCAGAATTGGAAGCCCGGCTTCTCGCGCTATCGGGCGATATAGACGCCGCCTATAACGCCATGCTGACCTTTCACCAGACAAAGGCTGTGGCTCTGGACGATGAAATTCAGGCACTTGCGGCAAACCAGATGCAATATCTGCAGGAAGAAGCCGACAGGATCACCGAGCGCGCCAACCTGCTGAACCTTCAGAACACGCTGCAACAACGCACGATTGGTTTATTCCAGTGGTTATCTGCGCTCTTTGGCCTGTTGCTCGCTCTGTCGATCGCTTTTGCGTTCCTGATGCTCCGGAAAAACCGGGAAGTCGTTCATGCCCGCGACGATGCCCGCCGTATGAGCGAAGTGAAATCCCGTTTCCTTGCAAATATGAGCCATGAAGTTCGCACACCAATGAACGGGGTCATCGGTCTTACTGGTGCACTCGAAAAGACCGAACTGAACACACGACAGTCCGAGCTTGTGACGCTCATTCAACGCTCGAGCAAGCTCATGATGAACGTGCTCGATGATATTCTCGACCTCTCTCGCATCGAGTCTGAAAAGATCATCATTGAGAACAAGGAATTCGTGCCGCGTGAATTATTCGAAGAAACGAGGGTATTCTTCGAAGCCAGCACCGACAAGGAAGGCCTGTCGCTTACATTCGTACCGAATATCTGCGAAAATCTTCTGGTGAACGGTGACGCCTCGCGCATTCGTCAAATCCTGTACAACCTCATCACCAATGCGCTGAAATTTACAGACAGCGGCAGTATTGAAGTCAGATGTTGGGTGAACAAAACTGGCAGGACGGGTGACAAGATTAGTCTCTGGTTCTCGGTCGAAGATACCGGCCAGGGCATTCCATCCGACAAGCTGAAGACGATTTTTGAGCCGTTCATGCAGGCGGACAGTTCGTCGACCCGCCGCTTTGGCGGGCTGGGTCTCGGCCTCGCCATTTCCAGACAACTCGTCGAGCTTATGGATGGAGACATTTATGCGAGTTCTACCATCGGGTCGGGCACACAGATCGAATTCTGCGTTCCGGTAGAGCTGATTTCCGAGGACGCTGCGATTGTCAGCGAGACAGAAACGCCAGTCAGTTTAGAAACCACCACGCAGGTTCTCGTCGCCGAAGACCATCCAATGAATCGCAAGGTCATCGATGTACTTTTGGACGGCCTTGGCATTTCGCCCCTGATTGTTGAAACCGGCCTTGATGCTGTCAGCGCCTATCAGAAAGCGCCGTTCGGCTTCGTCTTTCTCGATATCCAGATGCCCGTTATGGACGGGATCGACGCGCTCATTCGCATGAAAGAGATCGATCTGGCTGAAGGCCGAACACCACCTCAATATATTGCGTTTACAGCGAATGCGATGACCCATCAGGTCGAACACTATAAGTCTGCCGGCTTCGATCATGTGCTGACTAAGCCTGTCGAAGTGCAAAGCCTCATCACGATTTTCTCCTCAACCCCGACAATCGAAGCGGAGACAGAGGACGCCTGAGAAATCTGGGTGAAACTGCGTTTATGAAATTGACGCTGCGCTCAAAGCTCGGTTCAACCTGTGTGATGACGAAATCAGTTGAAATCTGGACGGACGGAGCCTGCTCCGGAAACCCTGGCCCCGGCGGCTGGGGCGCGCTCCTTAGAAGTGGCACGCACGAGAAAGAGCTTTATGGCGGTGAGCCTGAGAGCACGAACAACCGTATGGAACTCATGGCCGCCATTGTCGCGCTTGAGGCGGTAAAAGATGGCTATCACATCACGCTGCACACCGACTCCACTTATGTGAAAGACGGTCTGAACAAGTGGATCCACAACTGGAAACGCAATGGCTGGAAAACGGCTGCGAAAAAGCCCGTCAAGAACGCCGATCTGTGGCAGAGACTTGATGCTGCCGCGTCCCGCCACCCTCACCTGAAATGGAAATGGGTGAAGGGACACGCAGGCGATGAGGGCAATGAAAGAGCCGATGAACTGGCGCGAAAAGGCGCTAGCGAACAGCCCCGCTAAAAATCTTCCCAATCATGTCGTCTGTTCGATCAATTCCCCAAAAAATCTCGCGATTTACGATGGATAACTCGCACCACTGCCGATAGTGTCTGATGAAATTGGGGGAAGCGTTTCAGCTGAAACGCTTATTTTGTATTGTGCAGGGGTACTGAAGTTATGCATCTTCTATTGCACGTCGGGACGGAACAGACGGGGGCCGCTAACTGGCAGAAGGTTCTGTTCCATTATCGTAGCCAGCTGGCCGAGAGCAAACTCTGGTATTCAGCCAGTATGGGCGCTCCGTTTTTCCCGGCGAATCATCGAAAGCTGATCGCATATGCGCGTCCTTTCTCTGAGAAGGATGATAGTCTGGAGATGTTCGGCATTCAGAGCGCCGATGCACAGGTCAAATTTCGCGAAAAAACCCGCGAGAAGCTTGAGAACGAAGTTGGAAAAGCGCGCGAGAATGGCGCGGACGTTTTCTTTCTGAGCTGCGAACACGCGCATTCACGTCTGACGAAACCGGAATGGATCGCCGAGCTTAAAACGCTGTTCGACGGTTTGTTCGAAAGCGTGACGGTGCTGTTTCACCTGCGTCCGCAAATCGATATGGCGATCAGCGCAATTACGAATTCGGTTCTTTTCGGGCAGCCAATATCCCGCGCGAGCTTTAACGTCGTGAAGCCATCTACCCCATATTACGACTATCTGGGCATGGTAAAGAAGTGGGCGAGCGTTTTCGGAATTTCCAGCATTCGCCTCTCGGCCTTCAAGAACGATGTATTCCCGCTCAAGGGCATGGATGCGGGTCCAGCCAGCATCGAGTCTGACATTATAGAGAATGCCGAAGACTCCCTGACCATGGGCCTTGACCTCTCCATGATTGAGGCCGTCATGTCCGTGCCCGATTTGCGCACGCGTCACATTCAGTATTTCCAGTCCTATCCGGTGCAGACGCCATTGCGCCTGGGCATCGATCGCGCGACCAAACTTCAGGCCGCCTTCTTCGAAGACAATGCGCAGCTTGCGACCCGCTATCAGGGGCTTAAAGCGAGCGATCTTACGCCGGACTGGGCGCCGCACATGGAAGCAAGCAATTTCGATCAAATAAACCCGTCCAAAGAGACCGGTCGTTTAATCGAACATATGCTTGAAAGAAGCCGGATGGTGTTGCTTCGCCAGAAAGCCGAAACACATCTGACAGAATGCGAGCGGGCACTCGCCAGAAACAATGTAGATATCGCACGCAACTTCTACGCGTCATTTGAAAGGGCACTGAATGAGTCAACACCTGAGTTCGAGCGTTTACGCCTGTCTCCGGACATAAAAAACCGGATGCTGGAGTGCAAGCAGAAGGTGAGTTGACAAAACTCTTTCAATGAAATCAAAGAAAAAAAGTAATTAGGAGGTTGGTGTGACGAATAAGATTATGTTGGTACATTTTGGCCGAAGCGGCTCGACCGTGATCGCCAAAATGCTTGCCAAACACACCAAAATTGCCTGGTTTGAAGAGATTGTAACGCTTCAGGAACAGAAAGGCGCCAAGACCACTGAATGGCAGGTTGGCGACTATGTTTCACTGATCGACAACCTCCCTCAACCCAAGCGCCATGTCGGGTATGAAGTTAAACCGATTAACTTCTACAAGAACCCGAATGTGAAGATTGAAGACGTCATCGAGCACTATCATGCAGTTGGCGACACGACCTTTATTTTCCTTCAGCGTCACAACACGCTGCGTCGCTATATCAGCGCGGTAAAAGCCTCAAAACTGTCGCTATATCACGTGAAAGCGGACGATGGCCCAAAGCCGGAGAAGAAGGCGATCACGCTCGATCTGAAGGATCTGCACGATTACGATTCTGCATCTAAAGCAGACACGCTCGTCGAGCTGCTTCGTAAGGCCAAAACAGAAGAACAGCGCCTGATGAACTTCTTTGAGGAGAAGGGCATCGACATGCTGCACCTCACCTATGAAGAACACATCGAGCAGAACCCGCTCGACGCGTACAACATCGTCTGCTCCTACATGATGCTTGGCATTGAGCAGCAGGAAATCACCCTACGCAAAACAAGCGCAGGTATCCGCAACGACATTGAAAACTTTGATGAAGTCAAAGCTGCGCTGGCGGGTTCCGAATTTGAATGGATGGTTGAAGAGTAGGCGTCAGGCCTACTCTCTTCCAACGCTCAGCTGCGTCTGACGCATATTGGTCACAGCCTGCTGACCTACATCCGCGATATGCTCGAACAGCTGGCGATATTTCTGCCGGACGGCACCAAGCCCTGCCTTTTCGGACAAATATAATTCAAGCGCGCTCTGATCCACAGCCCGGCACTGCCCGCGGATTTGCTCAGAGAATGCGTCGGCGATCTGCGCCGCCATCTCCTCATCTGAACCGAGGGAAATCAGGTCGGCACACGCTTTCGGCAAATCAGCGAAGGCTTTCAGATTGAACGCGAGTGTGCGCTTTCCGAAGCCCACTGCCCGCGATGCAACGCCTGACGATTCTCCAACCGACGGCCAGCGGAGCGCCGGAACAAGATCGGCCGCCATGAACAGCTCATCGAACTGTTTTTCATCTGTGTAGCCTAGCAAGGAAATGCGGGACTGATCCGGAAACTTTTGAATCAGGCGCCGAACGCCCGAATCCATCACCTCACCCGCGATCACCAGTCTGAACGTCGTGTCGCCTGCATCCTGGCAACGTGCCAGTGCTTTCAGGACAAGATCGATCCGCTTGGGCGGCGTCACAAAACCAGCACACAAGATCATCGTCTCATCGTCAGCAATGTTCAAACGCTTGCGCATAACTTCACGCGCGTCTGCTGACACTCCGCTCTCTTCGGGCGTCTGGCAGAAATGTGGAATCATAGAGACCGGCGCATCACGGCGGATCATCTTAGTACGCTGACGCGCCCAGCGCGAATGCACAATCACATGGTAGGCATCGCGAATAAACGGCTCCAGCAAAGGCATTTCGAACTGAAGTTGCGGGTGGTACTCCGGCTTTTTCTGACCCCGCTTCTGCGCGAGTGAGATACCTCGTTCTCCCGCAGCTTTGCCGAGCACATACTCGTAAGCCGTCCTATCGCCCTTTGCGAGCGTCATCTCGGTGACGAGATGGTGCACAGAGAAGTCATGGATTTCCACTATCCCTGGCCGGTCCAGCGCAGCGAGGTAAATGAACTCGTGATACGGGTTGTTTCCGAGCTGGTAGATCGGGACGGCGTCCGAACGAAACGGTGCCCCTGCCCTATCTACAAACTGGATATCGAAGTCATCAAATCCGGTCGAAAACACCTGCTGGGTATAGTGCGCAATGCCACTCGGTACCGGCGGCAGAGGCGACCAGATATCAATCTTCATGTTTGCGCTCGAGCTCGCGTTTCAGGCTTTCGACCTGCTGCTCCAGATCATCTATCCGCGTGAGCGCTTCGGTCTCAATACGGGCGAGACGCATATCAAACATCTCCACCAGCGCTTTAGCGGACAGGAAAGTGATCGACTCACCCTCCAGCTCCATTTTGACCGTCGTGCGGGTAAGCGAAACAATCTTGTTCTTGATGGTACTGAATGGCCACATTCTGATAAGCGCGCCCCCGACGCATGTTTGGTTGCCTGATTCCGCAATCAGAATTTCACATACTTCGCCATTTCAGCAAGGGGCAGGCCCTTCTCTTCGGAGAATTCCATGACTTTGCGAAAATCACGGCGGATTGTGTCCAACTCAGGAATACGGACGCCATCGATAGACCGGGTCGTAGGCACTTCCACCCCATGGCGATCACGAAGTTCTTTAAGTTCTTCATTGTAAATCCGGCGCGTACCCGCAGCCAGGATTTCAGGCACCTTAGGCACGATACGGAAGGTCGAATCCAGCTTGGACGCATCCGTCAGGCCATCAATCATTTTCTGGCTCGTCGCATCTGGGAGACGCAGCGTATTGTAGACGAGTTTGAAGTAAAGAAGGTTTCCCGAAACGCTTGGGTTATTATCCCATGGCAGGCGCTGCATGCCTTCAATATCACTCGTGCCGGTGATGTTTTTGAAGTCGAGCAGAACATCGCCCTTTGGCAATTGCTGACGATCATAAACATGCGCGGTGACATTCGCCTTGCCGAACACCTCCACCCAACGGTCAACCAGATCGATATAGGAGCGGCGCTTGGTGACCAGATACTGGCTCATATCAGGATAGCGCTTGCCCATCTGGATGTCCTGCTGCCACCAGCTGAGAAGATAGCGGACAGGATCACGTAGATACAGAATGATCCGAATGTCATAACCGGCGAACACCTCTTTCAGCGTTTCCGGCTTCTCAAGATCGCAGAGTGACTCGCTCGAGATGATAGTCGTGTCGAATGGCGCAATTTCCTTACGCAGCGCTTTGAGGTGTTTCTCATGCTTTTTCGGGTGGGTTACCCAGCTCAGCAGCTCATGATGCGCGGCAGCGTCTTGTCCGAGGCCGGGGTAGCTGATGCCGTGGCTGGCCAGCAGGGCGCGGTTTTGAAAGAAATGGTGCTGAATGCTGGACGTACCGGTCTTGTTCGTACCGATATGCAGAAACACGGTCTTCTTTTTAGCCACTCAAAGTCCCCTATAATCAACGCAGGCATGTCATGCTGATATTTTACGCCGACGCAACCTGATTTTATACAAACCGGCAAGGGCTCTCCTGGCGAGCTGGTAACTGCGCAGGCACTAAGCAATAGCGCTCACAATATTGGAAAATATGTATTTTGGACCAACAATTCATTCTGCATCATTGCGCGCGCGTTCCAATCAGCTGCACCTCCCCAAAAGAATTTTCGTCACGTCCGACTTCTGGAAACTCGGTGTTGATTATTGAAATCACGCAGAGTAGCTGAGTAAGGTACGATATCTGTAGAGTGAGGGGACCCGATGCAGAACACGACCATTCCTAACCTGATCGTTGTTGGCGCCGGCAAGGCAGGCACGACATCTCTTCACAACTATCTGGACGCACATCCGCAGGTTTTTGGCGCTGGTGATAAAGAGCTGATGTACTTCTCACGCTTCATGGATAAGGGCGTCGACTGGTACAAATCGAACTTCAAAGTTCGTGACGGCGTAAAAATCTATTTTGAATCCACGCCGCAATATTCTTTCCGCGACGAGTTTCCTGACGTTCCGCAGAACATTTACGACCTCAATCCGGACATGAAGATTATCTACATCGTCCGCGAACCGATCAAGCGGATTGTCTCACACTTCAATCACTGGTCCCGCACGCAGGCCCACACCTTCAAGGATATTGAAAAATCTCTGGCGCATGAACAGCACCGGAAGTTCTTTATCGACCGCACACGGTATTACTATCAGCTGCAGGCTTATCTTGCGCTCTTCCCAACTCGTCAGATCAAAGTCGTCTTCATGGAAGACCTGATCAGCAAGCACGCCGAGACGATGAACGACATCTTCCATTTCCTCGGCATTGACGAAATCGGCGACCAGATCCCGCCAGAGCGTCACAATGTCGGCGCAGCCTATGCAACCGATGTGAAGCGCTGGTCAGTCAAAGATATTTCTGAAGAACGGATCGCCGAAATTCAGAAGACGCTCTCAAAAGACGTCCAGAACCTATTTTATTATTGCAACAAACCAGCGGACTTCTGGGGAGAGGAATACGTATGAGTGAGGAGCTGAAGGAATTCGACCTCGCAGAATTTATGCCCGAAGGGCAGCGCAGCCTGTTTCGAAACTGCCGCGTCCGCGCTCCACAATCCTCAATGGGGGCTCTTCAGTTTAAATCGCCCCCAATTGGCGGTAACCGTAACAATGTCGACATTCTGATCTCCAAGCCGAATCTGAACGGCAATCTGACATTCGTAATCGGCCCGGGCAGCGCAAAAATCGAGATTCATACAGCCGGACACATCTTCGCTAATATCCGCACATGGCGACCAAGCACTCTGCGTATTGGTGAAGGTGTAACGATCAACTCTGCACGTATGGTTATGGACCTGGCTGATGTAAAAATTGGCGAGAACGGTCTCTGGTCAGATGAAATCCTGCTTCAGTCTAATGACCAGCATGGCATTATCGACCTTGAAACCATGGATGTCGTGAACGCCCATCGCCGTAAAATCGAGATTGGCAAGCATGTCTGGATTGGACGCCGTACGACTATCATGCCGGATGTTCGTATCGGTCCGGGCGGTATTCTGGGCGCAGGCTCCATCCTGACGTCCGACATGCCAGCGAAAACCATTTTTGGCGGGATTCCAGCCAAGAAGATCAAAGACAACGTCTCCTGGTGTCGGTCTCCGATGGGCCCGAACGAAATGGAAGAAGGCATCCTTTCTGAGTTACAAAGCGGCGTATAACGTCGACTGGCTTCAAAATCGCGGGACCCGCAAACGGTCCCGCTTTTTTTTGCAAGTAGCTCACATCCCTGCATAACAAAACTGAACCTGTTTTTCTGCCGAATTACTGCTCATCGCCGGTCAAATTCAGTTCAGCACTGCATATATTTAAACTTTCATTCTATTCGACATCTCCACATCCCCAGTGCCGAAAATTGCCGTCTCACTCAGTTCGCTCCGCTTTAAGTAGCAAGAATTCACAATGAATTCGCCGGATTTTCAGGCCTACCGCCCCTTAGTGCACAAAAAACACTACCAGAAGGTGCTTCCCTGATGTCGTGCCCTGTTAAAACCCTTCAATCAGGCGTCATTGTAACGCGGGAATACGTGCGGCTTTACTACTGAAATTCACACTTATTCGGCTGGACACCTGACTCGATATCTATAGATTGCCCACCACGGGACGTGATGTTTATGAGTGCATGTTTTCACTCATGGCGGCAGTGGGGACTATTGTTGTCGTGCATTGCGTTTCAGGCGTACTGAACGAGGGACAATTTTATGAGTAACCTGTCGCTGGTGGTCTTGTCAGACCACTGTCACCACGCATTGGGTGAATACTTCAGATCTCTGGATCTGTTTGAGAAGGTAGACTCCTATCAGCCGGAATTTCTCGACCCGGCGACCAAGGCCACAGTCAAAGACAATCTTGGAAACTATGATGTTATTTTCACATCGTACGATAAGGGCGACGATCTCAGCATTGACGCGCTAAAAGGCAAGCATGGCAGCGCGGTTATCCCGTTCGCTCCGCTGGTCTTTTATGGCCTCCAGCCTGATGTCGGCTACGTCATCTCCAAAGGCGAGTTCCTATACAACCCGGCACTGGCTGGAGATTATCACTACTCCGTCATTCTCGAGCTGATGAAGCGCGGCCTTGATGTGGAAGATGTCATCCACCTACTCGTGCGCACGGCACCCGGTGAAACAATCGATGTCCAGGCAACTTGGGACTCTGCGGTCAGCAGCTATCAGAACGCCGAGAAGGATTTCGACGTTAAGATTGCGGACTTCATCGCTTCCGAAAGCAGAAAGTCTCAGACATTCTACAACTTTAATCTTCCGGCAGGAAGCGTACTCGGCGAGCTGGGCGACCGTCTGGTCAAACATCTCGGTGAGAAAGCAACGCCGCGTCTGATTCCACCGGCTGCGAATGATCTCGTCACACGCTCTTATTTTCCGGTTCCGGATTACCTCGCCGAAGCACTGGGCTTTGAATACCGCACGTCTCAGGTGGTACGTGGCAAGGTAGAAGGTAATTCTATCGACGTGTCGCGTGAAACGGCGATGCGTATGAGCGCAAAATTCTTCGCAGAATTCTGCCGGTCGAAGAAATGCAGCATCATGGATCTGCAACCGCTCACACCACTCAAATTCGCTCCGGCGATGGCATAGTCATACCCGCTGGCGACGCTCTCAACTCCGATACATCTGTATCGGTGGGGCGTCGCTAAGCATATCTGGCCAGGACGACGCGTTTCGGGGTTTCGGACGTTGACGCCGCCTACGGCGTATAGCTTTATGAACACGTCAGTTGCGTTCAGGTCGGGAATAATTTCAGGCCCGCATTAAGTGTACGATTTGATATGTTCAGAGAAATAAAAAGCACCTCACGTGCGAGAAGCAAAAAAAGCGCAAAGCAACGGCTTTTTATTCTCGATCCAGACCTGCAGATCGGTACCGGCCACAACTATCAGACATCTGTCCGTGTGGCTGCCAGCGCAGTTGAGTCCGGCTACGCTGTCACTATTCTGGGCAACCGCCATTTTCCCGAATCAAAAGCGCTCAACAAGAAGCTCGGCTTCTCAATCCGTGCGCATTTCAAAGCGCTAGCCTTTGATTTCCCGGGAATCTCGGAGGGCCGTCGCCGTATACCAGTAGAGTTTAACGACGAATACGAGCTGCATGACTGGGAAATCCATCTTCAGCAATTGCTCGCCATCGACGAGGAACTCCGCTTCACTGCGGACGACACATTCTACTGCCACACAGTCTCCACTCCGCTGGCACATGCTTGGTTTGTTTTCCTCATGCTGCGTCCGGACCATCTGCGTCCGAAACTGTATGCTCAAATTTACATTCTTCCGGAGCTCATTCAGGGCGAGCGCGTTGGTAATTATACCTTCTGCGACATCCTGAATAAGTACAATCAGCAGGGCTTTATCGGCCGCTACGCCTTCTTCCACACTGAGACAATCCGGCTACAGAAGACGTATGAAGAGCAGGTCGGCCTGCACTTCCCGATGATGGTTGGCCCTCTGCCCGACCACTGTTTCGAACAACGCATGGGCGAGGACCCACGGCCCGTGATCGCCTTCCTCGGCGAAGCGCGCCATGAGAAAGGCTTCCAGCTGCTGCCAGGCGTGATTGACCGGATGATTCAGGAACTGGGGGACGATTTCCAGAAAATCCGCTTCCAGCTGCAGACATTCTCTTCTCCGTTGAACGACACAGTCGAGATCAAAACGGCCCGTCGTACGCTGGAAAACCTCGCCAAGACGTACGACAATATCCAGATCCTCGGTAAGCTCTCAACCGAAGAGTATCAGACGGCCATCGACGAAACAGACATCTGCTTCCTCGGCTATGAACCGGAATCCTACCGCATTCGCGGGTCCGGCGTTGCCGTTGAAATGCTGGCTGGCGGCAAAATGCTGCTCACCTCCCCGGACATCGACGTTGCCGAGACCTTTGACGGCTACAATCTGCTTGTGCCTTCAGAGTTTTCTGCCGGCTCTTTTGCCGAGGCTCTTCTCAAGCAACTCAAGAAGGTCAAGTTCGACCGCGAATCACTGCGCGCAACCAAGAGCGGCCTCGAATACTTTGCGGAAAGCGGCTTTCTTGGCCGCTTGTTCGATCTTCACGAAAAGAATGCCGAGGGCTTTGATCAACCACCTCTAAAAAATTATCAGGGCGCTGTCGTCTACCTCGCTATGGGCGGCGATTCGGGTGGCTCGGAATTCGTTCAACGCGGACATTTGAAAGCGCTTAAAGATCTCGATGTTCTGACGATCATGATCGACATCCCATGGCCGTTCCAGGACGCGAACAGCTATAACGCCTGGAAGAAAGAACGCGTCAGCCGCTTCTTCAAAAGCTGGGATGATTTCGAGTTCCTGCCGCTATTCGGTTCAATTCTCTCCGGACGCATCGCAGAATCGGGTTTCTCAAATCCGCAATATATGGATAAGCGCGAAAACCTCGCCCACTCTGCGCAGCGCTCCTATATGGAACGGTTTTTCGGTCTGAACAGCACCACGAAGATGGCGCTGGACCGGTTCAATCTCAAAGGTTTTTTCACAAACTATGCCTACTCGCTACCAATGGTCCGCAACGTCTTTTCAGGCGTTGAAGCCCCTGTGGTGGTGGAACTCCATGACTGGCTGGAACACCAGAACCGCATTCGTCGCAAGCTCCGCGACAAAGACGATTTCGACACACGCTGGAACAACGAACTCGACAAGCGCGAGCGTCTCGACGAGCAGAAAACCTCTGAGCTAGCAGACCACGCCATTGCGATCGCAGGTCCGCTCAAAGAAAGCTATGAGACCGAAAACAATAAGGTCGAAGTGCTTCGCCCAATCCCGATTGCAGGCCTCTGGGATAATCGCGTCGACATTTCAGATCCGATCGCTTGCGAAAGCTATCTGAAGGATAATATTCAGAAGAACGTTTACATGAAGACAGCTATGCTGCTTCACGATGTGAACACCGTGGAAGTCGACCTTCTGTATGTCGGCACCAGCCACCCGGCTAACAATGTGTCGTTGCTCTCTTTCATTGAGAAAACCTTCCTGCCGTATCTCGCGCCGAAAGGGTATCGCCTCTTCATCGCGGGTAGCATTTCGCGCGTCGTCAACGAAGTCGACGAAGAGCAGCGGGCCAAATATCCGACCTCGATCGTTCCATTAGGGCGCGTTGACGATCTGGGCGTGATCTACCAGATGGCCAAAGTCACCGTGCTGTCGATTACCGAAGGCACGGGCTTCCCGACCAAAGTGATCGAGACACTTAGCGACGGACAGGCTTTCGCGATCAACGACCGTGCGCTTTACGATCTGGCGGACGAAGCCAAAGACTATTTCCACGTCGCCACCTCGCCTGAGGATATGGCTGACGATATTCTGGAGCTGCTTGAAGATACCGATGTCCGTCGCAAAAGGGCCCAGGACGGCTTCCGTTTCGCGAGCAAATATTTCTCGCACGACCGGTACTATCAGAAACTCGCCGAGTATTTCGAACTCGAGCCACCAGCTGAACCATATGAAGAAACCGTCGACGAACATCGCGAGGCTGTCCCCTTCCCTGTCCGTATCGAGGAAGACGAATTCTTCGAATTCGAGAGCAAAACCACCTACACGATCAATGGGCAGATCCTGAAGCATGACTTCATGCTGGGTGACTGGAGCTTCCCTGAAGCTGCGCACACCTGGATGGACGGTCGACGCGCCGGCTTCCTGCTACGAGCGCCGAAAAATGCAGGTGTTCCGCACCGCATCTATCTGGCCGCAAGCACTGTGGGCGATCTGGTCGCTTCCGGACAGACCATGACAGTCCTCATCAACGGGGAAGAAATCGGCACCTATAAGTTCAACAAGAACTTCATGCTGTTCGACATTGGCATCCCGCCGGGCACAATCCTGCCAGGCGGCACGTTTGTGATGGAATTCGTCGCTAAACTTACAGCAGATGTTCCGGGCGACGTCCGTGATCTGTCCATCAGCGTCAAAGAACTCACCATCAAGTGTGAAGAAGGCGCGGCTATCGCGCCTGCCGCAGAGCCTGTCGCTCCGGCTGCCGCACCAGAACCAAAACCGGCACCGGTTGAACCGAAGTCGGACGTCATTCCGACGCCTGTCAAAGACGGCGAATGGCAATTTGTGTCCGCTGCATCAGGATTTGACGGCACATCGCTTGATGAAGGCTGGAGCCATATGGAAGCAGATGGTGTCTGGCTCGTGGGTTCGAGCGGCACCATCCATGTCGGCTGGAACAGTTTCGATACCCCGAAGCGGGTGGAAATGTTCCTGTCTACAAAGACGCTCGCCCTTGATGAGGGCGCATTGAATCTCGTCTTCTCAGTCAATGGCGTCAAAGCGCACGAAGAACTGATCGATACTGACCAACGCTCTATCCTGTTCGATATCCCGTCTGACGCCGTGTCTGATGATGATATCTATCGCATCGAACTGGCACCGGATCGCAACTTCACTCCGGAAGGTGATCTACGCACGCTGTCTGTGATGCTGTCAGGCTTCTCACTGGCGTCTTCCCTTTATCTGGCCTCGCATCCGGATAAGACAGATGCACCAGCGCCTGCCGCACCGGAAGCGCCTGCTATTGCCGACACGCCAACGACGCCTGACGATGTACTTGCGTCCGGTCGGGACTTTGAATCTGAATTCATTATGATGGGGCGTGTCGCAGATATTCCTGTGAATACAGTGGTGAAATCATCTCTGTCAGGCGGTCTCAGCGCCGGGCAAATGGGTGACTGGAGCTTCCCTGAATCCGGACATCAGTGGATGGAGGGCCGCGAAGCAGCGCTCGTCGTCAGGCCGGAAGATGGCCCTAGCAAGATCGAGAGCCTGAAGCTGGATATCTCCTTCTTCCGCGATCTGGTGATCAACGCCACGCCATACAGAATTCTGGTAAATGGCGACCTCCAGCATGAAGACAGCGCCAAAGCTGGCGAACAGCACCTGATCATTGATCTGCGTGAGGCTGAACCTGCAGAAACCTATCTGATCGAATTCATCATAGGCGGTGAAGGCGGTCTTGCTCAGGATGGCAGACAATTGAGCCTTTGCCTGAATGGTGTCGCAATTTACGATCATCTTGTCACACCAACGCCTGAAGCAACCGATCGCGGCACCGCGACCGGCATTTCTGCCGCGCGCTTACGTCAGCGGGTTGTCGAAGGCATTAAACGCCGGATTACGAACCGTAGTCTGCGCTAGAAACCGAGGAATTTAGATATGAGCCGACACGCTCCTGTCCTGACCGCTCTTTTGCTCAGCATCGGCCTCGCTGCCTGCGGCAATGGCAGCGAAACGCCTGCAAGCGAAGATGTTGCGGCCTCTGCGCCACCCGTCGAAGAAACAGCGATCCCGTCACTTTTTGCGAACGGTATCGTTTCCGGCGATGGTGTTATTGAGGGTGAATACGCGCCCAAGCATGACGGCGGCTGGATGTCGTCTGAAAGCATGCTGATCGAACTCAACCTGACACGTAGTCAGGGCGCTATCGTGGTTAGCTACACGCCTTACTTCCCGACAAATGGTGAAATCGAATCCCGCTCGGTCAGTTTCCAGTTCAATGATGACGAGCCGGTTATCGCGGAAATAGCCTTTGCCGACATGGAATCACGCTACCAGACGAATGAAGTTGAAATCCCATTCAGCGTCGAAACCAGCGAAACGACAGGCCTGCTGCGTATTAGCGGTGAACAGCTTGGCAGCCCGGCTGATTTCGGCGAAGGGGACGACATTCGCAACCATGTCGCTTATATCCGTGAAATCGATATCGTATCCGGAACAGTTGCTCCGGAATAAACCGAGCTTCCGAACAACAGGACGCCTCTTCGCGTATGAATGAACTCACCCGCATCCAGCCTGAAAGCGCTGCCTCTTCAAACACGTCTTCTTCAAAGACGTTGCTGGACGAATTCAGACAGACGTTGTCCTTACGCCGCTTCTGGCTGGCCTTTGCCTGGGAAGATATCAAAACAAGCTATCGCCGGACCTTTTTCGGCGTGCTCTGGATCACGATCACCTTTCTGGCTTTCGTCGGTGTAAAAGCGCTGATCTTCATGCCGATCATGGAGAGCCCGCGCGGCCCTAATTATTTCATTCTGTATCTGACATTCGGCGTTCTGGTCTGGCAGTTCATGAATAACATTGTGAACTCGGCCACCACGATATTTCAGGGATTTGAAGGGTGGATCCGCAATGATCCGATCCCGATCTCCGGCTACCCTGTGATCATTGTCATACGGTGCCTTTTCAACCTGTTCCTGACAGCAATCGCGGCGGTCGCTGTACTCGCCTTCTATCGCTATCCGGTTGGGCTGGCTGCGCTGACGTTGATCCCCGCGCTCTTCCTGACGATCTGGACCTCTTATGCGGTGACGCTGCTCATTGGCGTGATTTCACTGCGGTTCCGTGACTTTGGCCAGTTCATGCAGACAACCATGCGCGTCACATTCTTCCTGACGCCGATCTTCTGGTTTCCTGAAGCTCTGCCAAACGCGATGAAATATCTCTGGTGGAACCCGTTCACCCACTTCCTGTGGCTGTTCAGGACGCCAGTGCTCGACAATGAAATTCCCGTCGACAGCTGGATTTTCACATCCGTCCTCGCGCTTATCGTGACGGTTCTGGCATTCGCTCTCTATGCGCGCTTCCGCAAGCGCATGGTCTTCTGGTTCTAGGGGCGCAATATGGTTCATCTAATCGCCAGAGACGTGACAATCGCCTATCCGGTCATCGGCCTGAACAAGCCCGAAGAACGCGTACGTTCAGACGGGTCGGGCCGTGGTGACGTTGTTGCCCGTCAGAAGCGTTCATTCATTCTCGCGGTCGACAATTTCAACGTCGACCTTCGCGCGGGTGCGCGCCTCGGCATTGTCGGTCGCAACGGTTCGGGTAAATCAACCATTCTGCGCGCGCTAGCCGGCATATATACGCCGACAGCAGGCGCAGTTGAGACGCAGGGCCAGATTTCTTCGCTGCTCAATGTAGGCCTCGGTACACGTGCCGAATCGACAGGCCGCCAGAATATCTATCTGCGTGGCTATATGCGTGGTCTGAACAAAGACCAGATCGCTGAAGTCGAGCAGGAGATCATCGATTTCTCCGAGCTTGGCGACTTCATCGACATGCCGGTGCGGACGTATTCGTCAGGCATGGCCATGCGGCTTTCATTCTCCATCGCGACAACCTTCTCTCCGGAGATTCTGTTGCTCGACGAATGGATCGGCGTCGGCGACCGCGATTTTCAGGAGAAAGCGCGCGACCGTATGAAGAGCCTTCTGGAGTTTTCCGGTATCACCGTTCTCTGCAGCCACAACACCCGCATCATTCGCGAGGCCTGTAACCGTGTGATCTGGCTGGATAAGGGGCGCACCATGATGGATGGCGCACCTGAGGACGTGCTCGCCCAGTACGAAAATGCGCGTCGCATCAAACGCGTAAATCCGAAAAAGCTGGAAAACAAAGCTTAAAAAAAGCGCCGCAGTCTCCTGCGGCGCAATTCTTTCAGCTGGCCTGCACTTAGAGCTTGCCGAGCATGTAATCAGCGCTGGAAACTTCAAAGCTAGGGCCTTCTTCAACGTTCAGCTGCTCGACCACACCGTCTTTCACGACCATGGAATAGCGGCGCGAACGCTTGCCCAAGCCGAAGCCGGAACCGTCCATTTCGAGGCCGATCGCATCAGCAAAAGCACCATTGCCGTCTGCGAGCATGACGACGTCTTCGCCAACAGACTGGTCTTTGCCCCAGGCATCCATAACGAATACGTCGTTCACAGATGTGCACGCGATTGTGTCGATGCCTTTAGCTTTCAAATCGCCGGCTTTCTCTTTAAAGCCCGGCAGGTGCTTAGCCGAACAGGTAGGCGTGAACGCGCCAGGAACTGCGAAAAGCGCAACGGTTTTGCCTGCAAAGAAGTCAGCAGACGCGACCGGCTCAGGGCCGCTGGCACCCATCGTCATGAAAGTTGTTTCAGGTAGTTTATCGCCGACAGAAATGCTCACGTTCGGGTCTCCTTAGGTCAGGTTTGTTTCATCTAGCCTTACCGAAATGCGATGGCTCGCGCCAGTGTGAACCGTGCCCTTGTCGCGATTGTGTGACCTGCCACTTGCCAGAATGCCTGCTTCGGGAGACGATAGCTTCAATTCTTCTGGAGCTATGATGGAATTGCAGGAAACCGAAGGACTGATTGGCAAATTGCTCATCGCGATGCCCGGCATTGATGATGAGCGCTTTGAGAAATCTGTCATCCTGCTCTGCGCCCATACTGAAGAACATGCCATGGGCATCGTCCTGAACAAGGAAATGGGCGATCTGCGCCTGCCAGACCTGCTCGACCAGCTGAATGTGCCCATTATAGGCCTGTTACCGGATGAACCGGTGCTTCACGGCGGCCCAGTCGGTCAGGATCGCGGCTTCGTTATTCATTCCGAAGACTTTGAAAGCGCGGGCGCGACGGTCAACATCACTGAAGGGCTACGCCTCACCGCGACCAAGGAAATCCTGAATGCAATTGCGTCCGCTGACCCGCCGAATCGCAGCCGTTTAGCACTAGGTTATTCAGGCTGGGGGCCGAATCAGCTCGAGGCTGAATTGAAGCAGAATGTCTGGCTCGTCGCAGATGCAGACGAAGACATTATTTTCGACACCGATTTCGATGAGAAGTGGGCACGAGCCATGAAAAAACTCGGCGTGTCTCCATCCCAGCTGCAGCCGGGCACAGCGGGCAGCGCCTAGGCTGGCTCGAACCCTTCGTTTTTCAGATAGCTGATCACATCGCTGCGCGTCATCGGGCGGGCATAGGCGTAGCCCTGCACGTAATCGCAGCCGATATTCTGCAGGAAAGCGACCTTTGACTTGTCCTCGACGCCCTCAGCCGTAATCGACATGCCCAGCTCGCGTGCCAGCTTGCAGACACCATTCAGCATAGTATCCACACGCGGTGAGCCCGCCATCTGTGTCAGCTGCGGGTCGAGCTTGATCGCGCTTGCCGGAATAGCTGCCAGCCAGGCCAGCGACGAATGGCCGGAGCCGAAATCATCAAGAATAAGCGTCACGCCGGATGCGCTGAGCGCTGCTGCTGCTGCAACGCCGTCATCGAAATCGCGCAGCGCCGCTTGCTCGGTCAGCTCAATGCGTAAAGCCTCTTTCGCAAATCGGCCCTGCCCCATCAGGTCTTCTACGGTCTGGATCACGTCAGCCTGAAACAGGTCGCTGCCAGTTAGATTGACCTGAGCATGCACCGGATGCCCGGGGAATGCTGATGACCACTCGCACAGCGCATCGCCTGTCTGTCTCAGCATTTCAATGGCCAGATCAGACCCGGTGAACGGATGACCGGAGATGGAGAATTCACCCACCGGACGCAGCTTATTGTCATCATCGCGCCAACGGGCGAGCGCTTCAAAGCCTACCGGCTTCTCATCGGCAATACGAATAATCGGCTGGAATACGGCTTCGATGGCTGGCCGCGCACGCACGTCATCTACAGCGTCCGCCAAGAATAGAAGACCGCGCGCCTCGCCGTCCTCGCCACGCGCCCCGACCATACGGAACCGGCGCCCATCAGCCATAAGCAGGAGGAGTGAAATATGTCCCTGACGGGAGGTCAGCGCGCCCTCAAGCGCACGAGCCGACAGCCCTTTCAGCAGCGACTGAAACGCAGCAAGCTTCCAGTCACCTTCAATTTCGGGAATCACAGCCGCGCCATGCGCACGAATACGCAAATGACCGGATGTCGGGTTCCAGTCCCACACGCTCACACGCGCGGCTTCCAGAGCTGCACTGCGATCAGGGGCTAGTTCCGACGGGTTATACTGCGCGTCACTCATACTTTGCTCCACGGCCATATTGGCGGTCAGAGATCATCTTCAGGACGGGTAATGCCAAACAGGCGATGATCCTGCCAAGCGCCATTAATGCGCAGATACTTTTCTGCATACCCTTCTTCGCGAAAACCGGCATTTAGCAAAACCCGGGCAGACGCTTCATTATCCGGAACACAGCCTGCCTCGATACGATGAAGGTTGAAATCATAAAAGGCAAACCGAACCATACGTTCCACGGCGCGGGTCATACGCCCCTGCCCGCCCCAGCGCTCGCTCATCCAATATCCGAGCGTGCCCATCTGCGCGACGCGGCGCCGGACATTGGAGAGGTTGATGCCGCCAATCACTTCGCCTTCATCTTTATGGATCAGGAACATCACCGCACCGCTCTGATAGCGGAACGCACGGCGGGCATCGCGCACCATCATACGATAGCGGTCCTCATCGAGCGCGTCATCTGCCCAGACAGGCTCATAGGGCTGTAGAAAGGCATGGTTTTCTGCGCGTGCGCGGCGCCAGTTCAGATAGTCACCTCGCGACGCCAGACGCAGCAGAAAGTCTGCGTCCTGAACCTCGAGATCGATAACTTCGTCGCTGAACAGGCGCCCCAGCATGAAATGCCGCGCTTAGCGCGCCCCGCCTACACGCTCGCGGATATATTCGCGAACCTTGCCGAGGTCGGCTTCGAGACGGTCAAACTCTTCGTCGCGTGCGAGGAATGATTCGCTCCGCTCTGGCAGAGGCGGCGTCTTGCCGGTGACTTCGGAAACCGTCTCAGGGAATTTCGCAGCGTGCGCCGTTGAGAGGATGACATCAACGCAGTCGGTTGGCACTTCCCGCGCAGACGCCGAGCCGACCGCCGTGTGCGGACATTGTAGCGTACCTGTCTCGTCATAGAGGCGGTTCATCTCGCGCGCAGTGACATCGTCATCAATGCTGACGGCCTTCACGCCAACGCATTTCAGCGCGCCCTTGGACTGGTCGTCCAGCTCTGCCTCTCCGGACTGGGTAAAGCTGTCATAGAAGTTCTTCAGTTTGGACGGGTCACGTCCCATGACTTCAAACAACAGGCGCTCGGCGTTTGACGGAAGCGCGATATCCATTGCCGGGCTGTGCGTTGCAATTGCAGAGCGCTTTGACAGGCTGCCCGTTTCCATCAGATCGACCATGGTGCGGTTGGCGTTCACAGCCGAAACCAGCTCAAGACCGTTTAGCATGCCGCACCGCGCCGCTACATAGGCCGCCAGAGCGTCACCGAAGTTGCCGGTAGGCACAACGAAGCGCAGCTTGCGATCCGCGCCCAGTGCGCCCTGAGCCGCCGCAAAATAGACAGACTGGGCCGCAATACGGGTCCAGTTGATGGAGTTCACGCCAGACAGGTTGACTTCATCACGGAAGCCTGCGTCACCGAATAGCGATTTCACAATGGCCTGACAGCCGTCAAAGTCGCCATCTAGCGCAAGGTTGTGCACGTTCGATGCGCCGGTCGACGTCATGAAACGACGCTGGATCGGCGAGATACGGCCATATGGATGAAGAATGAAAACGTCGACAGACTTGAGGCCTGCAAAGGCTGCTGCGGCAGCGCCGCCCGTGTCGCCGGAAGTCGCGCACAGAACCGTCAGGCGCTCACCGCGCTCTGCCAGAAGATGGTCGTAGATTTGCGCGATGATCTGCATGGCCACGTCTTTGAACGCCAGTGTCGGACCGTGGTGTAGCTCGAGCAGCCAGCGGTCCGGTCCGACCTGATTGAGCGGCGTAACCGACTGGTGCGCAAAGCTTGCATAAGCCTTCTCAACGAGGCCCGCCATGACGTCCGGCGCGATGGAACCGGCAGAGAATGCAGAGAGAATACGCGTTGCGAGATCGAAATAGCTCTCCCCCGGTTTTGCCGGTGCGAGCTTTGGATATTCGACCGGCGTGTAGAGACCACCATCCGGTGCCAGACCGGAGAGGCAGGCATCTGCAAAACTTACGGGGCCACTTCCACCACGGGTCGAGACGTATTCCATCACTCGCTTCCTTCTTTCGCGAAGCCTGTTTATGCCGATCTAGCTGAAACGCAACCGGCCACGCGCCATATGCAGCGCGATATAGACGCCAATCATACCAAGCGCGAGACCAAACCATGTCAGCGCATAGCCGAGGTGACGCGCCGGCGGCAGATTATCCAGATTGGCAATGCTCACATACGGGTTGGGAATGCGTCGATTGACGATCTCGTCACTGGCCAGCGCAAACTGGGTAATCGTCTCAGGTTCGAAGAAACGGGCGTCTTTTGCTCCGCTTAGCCCGAGATGCTGCGCAAGTGTCACTGCCTCACCGGCGTACCACATATCGCGCTCAGGAATATCTTCGGGCGTCAGCATGGTACGACGACCGTCTGGCACTTCTCGATAGCGACCGGTGATGTCTTCCTGCGCTGCGCGCGTCGCGAGCCGTTCTGAAGGCTCGGTACCGCTGATCAGGCCGAGATCAACGAACAACGGTGCGTCAGAGCAGACCTCCTCACCGGCTTCATCGGTGAGACAGCCCGTCATGGCCTGAAACACGCGCCATACAGCACTGCCATCATATGTGGAGTAGATAAATTGAGGGGGCGCGTCCAAAGGTGTCACAGACAGCGCGAAGGTCTCGGTCAGACCGATACCCTGTTCCGCGTTCTGCTTTTCGCCATAGCGCTGCCATTGCCAGCTGCCGAGATAGACCAGCACCGCAAGCGCAGGGATCAACAGAAGGCTCATAATAGGCATTGGACGAAAGGTCATACGTAAAACTCGCTAATCGAGAGGCTACCGCCGCATGTGAAAAAGGCCTGTCATGTGACAGGCCTTTTCATAATCGAAGTCTTCAGGCTGGCCTAGTGGCCGAGAACCAGCTTCGGCGTCACGTACACGAACGCGAAGAGGAAGAGCCAGACTACGTCGACGAAGTGCCAGTACCAGGCTGCAGCTTCGAAGCCGATGTGCTTCTTCGCAGACATACCGCCGCCAAGAATGCGGAGCAGGCAAACGAACAGGAAGATCGTACCGATGATCACGTGTGCGCCGTGGAAGCCTGTCGCCATGAAGAAGGATGCACCGTAGAGCGAACCGCTGAAAGAGAAGCCAGCAGTAGAGTACTCGTACGCCTGCAGAAGGCTGAAGATGAAGCCGAGCAGAACCGTGATCACGAGGCCGTTGCGTGTACCTTCACGGTCGCCATGCTGGATCGCGTGGTGAGCCCAGGTCACAGTCGTACCGGACAGTAGCAGAATCAGCGTGTTGATCAGCGGAAGGTGGAACGGGTCGAATGTCTCAACACCTGGAGGCGGCCAGTTCGCCCATGCAGAAAGGTTCTCGTAAAGCGGGTTCGCAGAGTCCCATGTGCCGCCAGCGCGCGCGCCGTGGAAAATCGCCAGTTCGAAGAAAGACCAGAACCACGCGACGAAGAACATAACCTCAGACGCGATGAACAGGATCATGCCATAACGCAGGCCGATCTGAACAACCGGTGTGTGATCGCCAGCGCGGCTTTCCTTGATAACGTCGCCCCACCAGCCAAACATGACCCATGCGATGATCAGGAAACCAAGCAGCATGATCCAGAGTTTGCCTTCGGTGAAGAAGGTGTTTCCAAGATAGCCAAAGAGGCTGATCTCATCGCCGGTAACTTCAGTCGCCAGACCCTTCATGAAGGTCACGGCGCCGATTGCGAGAACAAAAAGGCCAATAGAGGCCAGAAGCGGCCATGGTGATGGATTGACCAGGTGATAATCGTGTTTGACTTCGGCGTGCGCCATGGAATTCCCCTGCAGCTGTTCGCACGTTCGCGTTTTGAATTACGTGTTAGTGTTCTGAAACCAAATCGCCAAGAGATGCAAGCGATTCATTGCCATCATCTGCCCGATAAAAGGTGTAAGACAGCGTAATTGTTCTCACATCGTCCAGCTGGGGCTCTTCATCGATAAGCGGATTGATGAAAAAGATCACTGGAAGCGTAATCGTTTCGCCCGGCTGATAGACCTGCTCGTCATAGCAGAAGCATTCGAGCTTGGTGAAATACGGACCAGCCTTGTGCGGCGTCACGTTATAGCTCGCCATCGCGCGAACAGGCACGTCAGACGTGTTGGTCAGTTCGAACTGGATGAGCTCGGTCGCACCGACATTCAGCGTTGTCATGCGGTCAACCGGTCGGAACTCAAACGGTACGTCAGCGACGTTCGCATCAAGACGCACAGTGATCTGGCGATCCAGAATATCGTCAGGGCGCTCTGTGGCATCCTGCGTCGTGCCGCCAAAACCTGTCACTTTACAGAAAGTGTCGTAGAGCGGCTTGGACGCAAATGCGAGGCCGAGCATGGCGACGGCAACGCCTGCAATAGATGCGCCGAGCAAATTTTTATTCACTGGTTGTTTCCTCCGCTGGTTCCATTCCGGGCGGAGGTCCCTCGCCTGCTTCAACAGGCGCATCATCAAGCTGCCAGCCTGCTGTTTCTTCCTGCCAGTCTTGTGGTCGGGCGATACCGCCCTGCAGCTTAACAACGGAAATTCCGAAAATAAGCACCATGAAGGCAACAAGAATGATTGCGAGCGCCATATTGCGCTTTTTGCGCGCATTGGCCTCGGCTTGGGTTAGCGGGCGTTGGTATTGATTAAATTCGTTCAAGGTCAGACTCCGGCCCAGATCGCAAGATTTGGTGAGGAGAAATATAGACCGAAACCGTGCTCAACAATGAGTGCGCCAAATAGTAGCGCCAGATAGAGGATAGAAAACGCAAACATGCCGAGCGCCAGCTTGCGATCTTTCGCTTCCATTTCGGGATCACCGGCTTTCGAAGCAAACACTTTCAGAGCGAAGCCAAGGAAGACGACACCACCAACAGCTGCGATCGCCGTGTAGATGTATCCACCCGTGCCGAATGCTGTTGGGAGCAGCGTGACTGGCAGAAGCATAATTGTGTAAATCAGGATCTGAAGGCGTGTGTTGGATGCGCCCTTCACAACCGGCAGCATCGGCACACCGGCCTTCTCATAGTCTTTATTCGCGACAAGAGAGAGCGCCCAGAAGTGCGGCGGCGTCCACATAAAGGTGATCAGGAACAGCGCCCATGCTTCCACAGGCATCGTGCCTGTTACGGCTGCCCAGCCGATCACCGGAGGAAATGCGCCCGCAGCGCCGCCAATCACAATGTTCTGGTGCGTCGAACGCTTCAGCCACATCGTGTAGATTACGCCATAGAAGAAAATCGAGAATGCGAGCAGCGCGCCAGCCTGCCAGTTCGTCGCCAGCGTCATGATGATCACAGACATGATCGACATGAAGATACCAAGCGACAGCGCATCGCTGGCCTGAACACGGCCTGCAGGAAGCGGACGTGTGCTCGTGCGGGTCATCACCGCATCAATGTCGGCGTCATACCACATATTGATCGCACCAGCTGCGCCGGAGCCCAGCGCAACAGCCAGAAGCGCAGCCGCGCCCGTCAGCCAGTGAATGCCGGATGGCGCAGCCACCAGACCAGCCGCAGCCGTGAAGACCACAAGCATCATAATGCGCGGCTTCATAAGCTCGAAATAATCGCGGACGGACGCCGCTGATGTGGTCGCGTTCATAGTCTGGTCTGTCATGTGTCGGTTCTGATCAGCTTATCTGGTTCTACGCACCAGCGCGAGTACAGCTAGTGCGGCGAGTATGACAATCGAGCCGATGATGCAATACATCCCAAAGCCCGAGATGCGGTTCCATACTTCGAATTGCCCCTGATAGTCCATATCGAACAGGCTGGAAGCTGACATATGTGACAATCCTGTCGGCGCGAACATCAAAACCAGACCCGCCATATAAGCCAGCCATTGCAGAAACGACAGGAAGGCATTCGGTTTACGCCCGAGCGCAGCCAGCCCCCAATAGACAATGGCAATGCCGAGCCATCCAGCCGTCATAAGCGCAGGGAACTGATATTGAGCCAGCGCAAAACCTGTCTCACCAGTCGGGGTATCAACAGAGGCAGCCCTCGCACCCAGCAGAACCAGCCCGCTCAGCGCCAACATCGAGATGACCAGTCCCTCAAGGGCCAGACGAGACCCGAGATTTGGAGACAGCGCCGCGCGAAATTTTGAAAATCCAAAGATAAAAAGGCAGGCGACGGCAATCGATCCGAAGATGATGAAGTTCGGATCAACCGAGAACGGCATGTCCGAGACACGAATCGGTCCGTCAGCGGATACGCTAACGCCCTCCTCGAAATTCTGCTGCGATGTCTTGAAAAAGGACACAAGGCCCGCGGCCGCAACAATGACGACCAGCCACAGGACAGACAGCGCGAGGAACTGTTTTGCGAAAATGAAACGGAACGTCGCGATCAGCACGGCCATGGTAATCAGGCCAATAATGATGAGCGGCGGATAGAACTCAGGTTGGCTGAACATCCAGGTGATATGTTGCACCCAGTCGCCATTCTCCGGATTGAACAAGTCCATTCGGGACACCTTTTCGAAGATTACGCGCGAAAACACGTTCCTAGGCACATTCTATGCCAGTTCACCATCTTATCCGATCGGAACTTTACCGCAAAAAAAATCGGGCCCGATTGGGCCCGATTTCTGATTTTGTTTTTCCAGAGAACTTACTTAACTTTTGGAAGCTCGTTGAACTGGTGGAATGGCGGTGGAGACGGAAGTGTCCACTCCAGTGTTGTCGCATACTCGCCCCATGGGTTCGCATCTGCTTTGCGACGGCGGACCACACTTTCGATGACCACGGCAAAGAAGACGAACAGAGACGCAAGGATGAACAGGTAACCGAATGAAGACACCTGGTTCCAGAGAACGAAGCCGTCTGCATAGTCGATGTAACGACGTGGCATGCCCTGCAGACCAAGGAAGTGCTGCGGGAAGAATACAACGTTCGCACCGATGAACATCAGCCAGAACTGAATACCAGCGAGGAAGCCGTTATATTTGATGCCGAACATCTTCTCGTACCAGTAGAACCAGCCCGCGAAGAGCGCGAATACAGCACCGAGCGACAGAACGTAGTGGAAGTGAGCTACCACATAGTATGTGTCGTGCAGAGCGTGGTCGACGCCGGCGTTAGCCAGAACAACACCTGTCACACCACCAACGGTGAAGAGGAAGATGAAGCCGATAGCCCAGAGCATTGGCACTTTGAACTCGATAGAGCCGCCCCACATTGTCGCGATCCATGAGAAGATCTTGATGCCTGTAGGAACCGCAATGATCATCGTTGCCGCAACGAAGTATGCCTTCAGGTCTACGTTCATACCGACTGTGTACATGTGGTGTGCCCACACGACGAAGCCGATGAAGCCGATAGATGCCATAGCGTACGCCATGCCCAGATAGCCGAAGACCGGTTTTTTGGAGAAGGTCGATACGATGTGAGACACGATACCGAAGGCTGGCAGGATCATGATGTAAACTTCAGGGTGACCGAAGAACCAGAACAGGTGCTGGAACATGATCGGATCGCCACCACCAGCAGGATCGAAGAAGGTCGTGCCGAAGTTACGGTCTGTCAGAAGCATTGTGAGCGCGCCAGCGAGAACCGGCAGAGACAGAACCAGCAGGAACGCCGTGATGAGCATAGCCCATACGAAGAGCGGCATTTTGTGGATCGTCATGCCTGGTGCGCGCATGTTCAGGATGGTCACGATGAAGTTGATCGCACCCAGAATAGAGCTGATACCCGCAATGTGGAGTGACAGAATGAGAAGGTCCATTGACGGGCCCGGGTGACCGGTCGTCGAAGACAATGGCGGATAGAGCACCCAGCCACCGCCGAAACCGTTACCGGACGGACCACCTGGAACCAGCATAGAGACAACAGCCAGAAGGAAGGCTGCTGGCAGAAGCCAGAACGAAATGTTGTTCATGCGTGGGAACGCCATGTCAGGCGCACCAATCATGATTGGAACGAACCAGTTACCGAAACCACCGATAAGAGCAGGCATTACCATGAAGAAGATCATGATCAGGCCGTGATAGGTGATAACCGTGTTGTAGAAGTGCTTAGCAGCTTCGATCTTCTCGGCTTGTGTCGCACCTTCAACGCCCCAAAGAACGAAGTGTGTGAGTGGGCCGATTTCAGGAGCGGCGAGCTCCATGCGGATCAGACCGGACAGGAATGTACCGACCAGACCAAAGATGATAGCCGCGATGAGGTAGAGCGTACCAATATCCTTGTGGTTCGTAGAGAAGAACCAGCGCTGGATGAAGCCGATTTTGTGATCGTCTTCGTGGTGAAGCTCATCTGCAGGCGTAATAGCGTCCATAGGCATATCTATTTGCTCCTAACCTATTACTGAACCGAAGCGAGCTGAACAGGAGACTCGTTGGTGATCTCTGCCAGATACTGGCGAGCGTCCTCAACGCTGTTACCTGTTACACGCTCAAGCCACGCTTCGTATTGCGCTTGAGTGACGACGCGGATTTCGATCGGCATGAATGCGTGATCTTTACCGCAAAGCTCTGAACACTGACCGTAATATGTGCCGGTCTCGTTTGCGAGGAACCAGAGTTCGTTCAGACGTCCAGGAACCGCGTCTGTTTTGATACCGAAAGCTGGAACTGCAAATGAGTGGATCACGTCAGAAGCTGCTGTCTGCACACGAACAACCGTCTCAACCGGAACAACCATTGGCAGGTCGACCGCGAGGTTACGTGGTGCATCAGCAGTACCTTCAGGTTCGCCAGGAAGGCCGCGGTGGATCGGGTTGGACACGAACTCGACCGGGTAATCGTCAACGATCACGTCAGTGTAAGTGTATGTCCAGTTCCACTGGTTACCTTGTGCCTTCACGTTCACGACTTCTGCCTCATCTACGTCAGGGAAGACGTCGCCGAGGTAGAGAAGGCGGAAGCTGAAGAATGCGATGAACAGCAGGATGATCACGGGAACAAGTGTCCAGACAATCTCAATCATCGTGTTGTGACTGAATTTGCTTGGAACCTTATTGGCCTTCGCGTTGTATTTAACAGCAACGATGATCAAAAGAGCGAGTACGAAGATCGTCACAGGAATAATGATCCACAACAGAATGTTATGGAAACTTGTGATCTCTTCCATGAGTGGTGAGGCGGCAGGCTGGAAGCCCAGCGCGCCATCTACAGGTACACCGTCCGCCATAGCGGGCAGTGACAACAAACTAAGCAAAGCAACGGCGATCCAGCGCACGCTCTTCTCCCCTGGCTACAAATCGAAAGTGACTTTCAGGGTAGGCCTTAAAGCCTGACAGGCGTTTGCCAAGCCCCAAAATGTCACACTTGTTCCAAAAATTGGACTTTTCCGGTATCATTTCCACATTGATTTGAACACTAGTTAAATAACGAAACTAGGTCATGAGGAGGAATGAACAATGCGAATTTTGCTGACTACCCTCGCTTTTTCTGCCCTGAGCTTCAGTGCAAACGCTCAGGTCGTTGTCTACGGATCGGGCCTCGGGCGGCAATGCTATGAAGCCGCCGAGACAAGTCGAATGACAGCGCGTGCCGCCATCGGCGTGTGCACAAATGCCCTCACTGAAGGCACAATGACCCGGCAAGACCGCGTTTCTACACTGGTAAACCGCGGTATTCTTTATATGCGCGAAGGCGAGTTCGAGACAGCCATGGCAGATTATAATCAGGCGCTGGAAATGGATCCGGACAATGCCGAGGCCTTTCTGAACATGGGCGCGGCTTATATTTACGAGCAGGATTATGCGCCCGCCATTGAGGTGCTGGACCGCGCGATCGAACTGGACGCCAACCATCTCTGGGCAGCGTATTACAATCGCGGAATTGCTCACGAACAGTCTGGCGACCTGACATCCGGATACTGGGATTTTGTGCGGTCGCAGGAATTGAATCCGGACTCTCCGCTACCTGCGCGTCAGATTGAGCGCTTCACAGTGGAAGAGCGCCCTGTCGAACCGGACGCCTGATTCGGCGCGGTTTCACTGCTCACAGAATACAGTCAGAGCGCCGATTCTTATGGATCGGCGCTTTGCACATCTGCGAAACACTCCTAAGTCTCTATAAGAACGACCGTACATAAGTAGAAAGCCTTCCATGTCCCTTCCTTTCGATCTCGATACAGCTCGCAAAACACTCGCCGACGCCGTGAGCGGCGCAGATGATGGCGAAATCTACGTAGAGCAGACCCGTAGCGAGAGCTTTGTGTTCGATGATGGCCGTCTGAAATCAGCGGCATTCGATACAGGACAAGGCATGGGCCTGCGCGTTGTCGCCGGTGAAGCTACAGGCTTCTCGCATGGCAGCGAACTGAGCGATGATGCAATCAGACGCGCCGGTGAGACCGCTGCTGCGGCCAAACGCGGCTATTCCGGTGAGCTTGCCGAAGGCCCTCGCCCGATCAACCGCCGCCTTTACGATCCGATCGACCCGACAGAAACTCCGGACTTCGGCGTGAAGACATCCCTGCTCGCTGAGATCGATGCCTATGCCCGCGCCAAAGACCCGCGCGTTGTGCAGGTGTCTGCAAGCATTGCCGGCTCCCACAAGCATGTGACGATTGTCCGGCCCGATGGCGCTGTATTTGAAGATGTCCGCCCGCTCGTGCGCGTGAATGTGTCTGTCACCATGGAAAAAGACGGCCGCCGTGAAAGCGGATCGGCTGGCGCTGGTGGTCGCGCGGCCTATGAGGAATGGATTGCGCCGGACCGCTGGAAGGGCCTCGTCGAGCGCGCAATGAAGAAAGCCGAGACGAACCTTGAGAGCATCCCGACACCTGCCGGTGAAATGGAAGTGGTGCTTGGGCCGGGCTGGCCTGCCGTCCTGCTGCACGAAGCGGTCGGTCATGGCCTTGAAGGTGACTTCAACCGCAAGGGCTCGTCCGTTTACTCCGGTAAAATCGGTGAGCAGGTCGCCGCTAAAGGTGTGACTGTTGTCGATGATGGCACGATTGAGCGTCGCCGTGGCTCGCTCAGCGTTGATGATGAAGGCACAGAGACACAGCGCACGGTTCTCATCGAGGACGGAATCCTCAAAGGCTACATGCAGGACCGCCAGAACGCCCGTCTTATGGGTGTTGCGCCAACCGGCAATGGCCGCCGCGAGTCTTACGCCTCCCTGCCAATGCCGCGCATGACGAATACTTACATGCTGGGCGGCAAGGATGATCCTGAAGACATGATCAAATCCGTGAAACGTGGCATCTGGGCTGTCGACTTTGGCGGCGGTCAGGTGGACATCACCTCCGGCAACTTCGTCTTCCAGTGTACCGAAGCTTACATGATTGAAGACGGCAAAGTCGGCGCGCCGGTGAAAAACGCGACCCTTATCGGTCACGGCCCGACGGCACTCAACCGCGTGTCCATGATCGGCAATGACTTCGCAATGGATGACGGCGTTGGCACATGCGGCAAAGGCGGCCAGACCGTACCTGTTGGCGTTGGCCAGCCAAGCCTGAAAATTGATGCCATTACAGTTGGCGGCGCGGGATAAGCACCTGCGCTGCAATGCGTAATCGACAAATCTGCCGTAACGGCCTAGGCAAACCCCATCAACAATTGATGGGGTTTATTCATGGCGGGTTTCAATCTGATGGACATGCTGGCGCGCACAAATGATGGCGCAGGCATTGCACAAGTCGCTCAACAATTCGGTCTGGACGAAAGTCAGGCACAGGCAGCGGTCAGCGCCTTGCTTCCAGCACTGTCATCCGGCCTTCGCCGCAACGTCTCCCAGCCGGGCGGCCTGGAAGCTCTGATGGGCGCACTGCAGAACGGTAACCACGGCGAACTTCTGGATAACCCGGAGCGTCTCACCTCAGAAGAAACCGTTCAGGATGGTAACGCCATTCTCGGCCATATTCTCGGCTCCCGCGATGTCAGCCGTGCGGCTGCGTCACGCGCTTCTGAACAGACCGGCATTTCAAGCGATCTCCTGAAGCAGATCCTTCCGGTTGTCGCGAGCATGGCAATGGGCGCACTCTCAAAACAAACTGAAGATCAGAGCATTGCGGGCATGCTGACAAGCGCGCTTTCCGGCGCTGCACCGCAGGCAGGCACGCGTTCTGGCGGCGGCGGACTTCTGGGCGGTTTGATGGGCGCACTCGGCGGCGCCAACGAACAAGCCGGTGCATCACAGAACCCGCTTGGCAGTCTTGGTAACCTTCTGGATGCCGATGGCGACGGCAATAGCATGGACGACATTTTCGACATGCTGAACCGCCGATAGACTGGCTCACATAGACAGCAAAAAGGCGGGCCTTTCGGTCCGCCTTTTTCGTATCAGGATGTTGTCTCGCCGCTATCGGGGAACTCGCACTCGACAAGCTCCTCATCAGGGATGTCACGCATATCGTCCCCTTGTGCGAAGCGGAACGGATAGAAGATCGCGTCACGCGCACCCGGCGTCAGCGTGCCTTCGACATCAATCACCTGAAATTCCGCGCCTTGCAGAGCATTCCGGCTCGGCTGACAAAAGATCGGCGCTGAACAGATCACACCGTCCACGATAAGCGTCTCGCCATAATCCAGAAGCCGGAACTTGGTGAGGCAACGCCCTTCCATTCCGCTGAGCGCGGCAACAGCCGGATATATCGGATGGGGGTGGGTTACAACGCGTACTTCATTGGAGACTTCATTGTCCTGCGCACTTGCAGGAGCCAGCGCCAGAAGCGCCAAAGTCAGGAAGATAGAGATACGTCGAGCTGTGTTCGTCATAGTCCGCTCTATACACCTAACCAGATGCAGATACAAAAAGAGCCTGCAGTGCGCAGGCTCTGTTCAGTGTTTTTGTTTTCAGACGCCTAGTCGACCAGTTTGTCGGCCTTGCCCTGATAGTCAGACGGGTCAGCGCCCTCTTTGGAGACATCTGCGTGATGGTCCATGTGCATCAGGCGTTTGATGAGCGGCGAAAGCAACAGCATGACCACCGCAACGCCCATCGCGACATAAGCTACGTTCGAATAAACTTCCGCATAGCCGGCTTTAGCTGCAGCAACGTCTGTCAGCTGACCACCGATGGTTTCTGCACCTGTCGCGCGGGCAATAACACCTGCGAGATAGTTAGACAGACCGGAATACAGAAACCACGCCCCCATAGACATGCCGACCACGCGCGCTGGCGCGAGCTTCGTCACACTGGACAGGCCTACAGGAGAGACCATGAGCTCGCCCATAGTGTGGATCCAGTAGATCAGGAAGATGAAGTAGACAGCTGTGAGGCCCGTCGCGCCCGAAGAGCCAATACCAGCAACCAGAGACAGGAAGCCAAGGCCAGCGAGGAATACGCCGAACGCAAACTTCACGGGAGTGGATGGCTCACGGTTTTTCTTCGCCAGCGTGACCCAGAGCCAAGCCAGAATTGGCGCGAAGATCACGATATAACCGGCATTCAGGAACTGGAAGACAGGCGCAGGAACCGGCCAGCCAAAGATGGTCCGGTCAACCAGACGGTCGGTGAAGAGGTTCAGAGAAGAACCAGCCTGCTCGAACAGAGCCCAGAACGGGATTTGCGCCAGAATGAAGTAAAGCGCTGCAAACATGCGGTCACGCTCGACACCCTGAAGGTTCACAACCGTATAAACGATCAGACCTGCAAGAACAGCAAGACCAAGACCACCGACAAACCAGTCCGGAATGATTTCAGAGTTCATCACGATCAGCATGGATACGGCGATGATACCGATACCGGCAAGGTAACAAGCCAGCTCGACATTGATCGGGCCGAGGACTTTCTCTTTCAGCTTCTCAACGCTTGGCGGATCCGCTTTGCCCTCAAGCCAGGACTGTCCCCAGAGGAAGACGACAAGACCAAGTCCCATACCAATACCAGCGAGGCCAAAACCCCATGCCCAGCCATAAACAATGCCGAGAATACCGCAGGTGATGGACGAGAGGAACGAGCCGAGGTTGATGCCCATATAGAACAGGGTGAAACCTGAATCGCGACGCTTGTCTTCGATACCGTAAAGCGCGCCCACAATCGTTGAAATGTTCGCTTTCAGATACCCAACGCCCGCAATGATAAGTGCGAGAGAAAAGTACAGAATGTAGACATACATCTCTTCACGCTCGACACGTGTCGTGTAGGCATCGCGGGAGATTTCTGCAGGCAACCCAACAGCAGCCGGGTCTGCAATGATCATCGTGGTGGCACCTTCGTTGAAGGAGATCAGCGACTCACCTGCTTCGGAAATGATAATCTGGTTGGCATCGCCGCCACGTCCGTCGAGCGTAAGCTGATACTCAGCGCCCTCATAGGTCATGATCTCTTTGGAGCCAGACCCCTCAAACGCCATACCGAAATGGCCGAGCACGAGCAGGATCGCGCCGAAGGTCACAGCCTTTCTCTGGCCGAGATAACGGTCCGCCAGCGTACCGCCAACAATCGTCATAATGTAAACGAGCGCCGTATAGGCGCCGTACATTACAGATGACTTCTCATCAGAGAACAGGAAGTGCTGGGTGAGGTACAGAATGAGCAGGCCGCGCATGCCGTAATAGGAAAAGCGCTCCCACATCTCGGTGAAGAAAAGAATTACCAGTCCACGCGGGTGGCCGAGAATGGTTTTCTCGCCTGACGCCGCCTGGTCAGCACTGATATTTGTCATGTTACCCCGCTCTGCAGGTTTATGCCTGCATCAATCAATATTCTGGGGACGTATCTTCACGAGGCGTATTCAAACCTCAAGAGGCAATCTGCAGGAAAACATGACCAATCTGTAATCATTCTCACGGAGCTGTGAGCAAACTGACACCGGTGTAACTGTAAACCATTAGCAAAAACATGTTTATATCCCGGCATTGTTAGGGGCTGATTTGCCTCAGGTTTTTGCTATTTTGTATTGGAGTTATCTATGGCGGTGGGTCGAATCTCGGTGAGCGTATTGGCCGGACTGCTGATGATTTCGACGCCTGCAATTGCCGATAGCCTGCCAAATGATAATGGCATCACAACTTTCGATCCTGACCACTTTACCCAGTACAACCCCATCTCCGCGCTCGATATGGTGGCACAACTGCCGGGTTTCTCCATCGACAATGGTGACAATGTTCGCGGATTCGGCGGCGCGGCAGGCAATGTCCTGATCAATGGCGAGCGCCCGTCTGCCAAATCAGGCCTTGAGAGCTTTCTGCGCCGCATCCCGGTAGACAATGTTGCCCGCATCGATCTCGTACGCGGCACGTCCGCTGAACTCGACATGCGCGGACAGTCGCGCGTCGTGAACGTCGTCCTGCGCGAAGACCTGACCACGAACCAGCTGAACTACACGGTCTCCGCCCGTCTTCACGATCCGGATCAGACATCTCTTTACGCGAATGCCGACTGGTCGACCCAGTTTGCGGGCGGAAACCTGACAGTTTCGCTGACGCGCCATGGCTGGGCGGGCACAAACGCACGCCGCGAATTCCGCTACACCTTCCCTGACACGCTCTTTGCTTATCGCGACGAAGTCCATGTCACCAGTAACCGCGAATGGACACCCGGTTTCGAATACTCCCGCGATTTCGGTGACAACGTTACCTTCCGTGCGAATGGACGCGCCTGGGATGGCAGCTGGCGCCTCGACCAGACGCTCGCCGAATATCGCCCGACACCGGACAGCCCACTCTTCGCTGAAGAAACCGGCCGTGTGCGTGACGAATGGGTCGGATATGACTTTGGCGGCGACATTGATGTCGACATTACCGAAGCCATTTCCAGCAAGATCATCTGGTATCAACGTCGCGAGACATTCAATTCGCAGTCACGGTTTGAAGACATTCTGGCAGCATCCGGTTTTGACGGCGCATTTGAAGCCGACATTGAAGACTCCTTCGGCGAAAGCATTATCCGCAGCCAGACAGGCTGGCGTCTGAACGATGCCCATTCCATCGAGTTTGGCGGCGAGATCGCTTATAACTTCCGTGATGCGGACCGCAGCTATAGCTTTTTCGACGCATCAGGTGGCGTGCCAAACAATATTCCCGTCACAACGACCAAGGTTGAAGAATGGCGCGGCGAAGTCTTCCTCTCAGATGTCTGGGTCGTGACAGACCGGCTCACCCTCGAACCGGCCATCGTGGTCGAATATTCCGAGATCGGCCAGACTGGCGATGCCGAAGCGACACGTACATTCACCTTCCCGAAGCCTGCCCTCGCAGCGACCTATACGCTCGAGAATGACCGCCAGTGGCGCCTCTCGGTTGAGCGCCTGATAGCGCAGCTGAACTTCGAAGACTTCGTCTCCAACGTCTCCGCCTTCGAAGACAATGTCCGTTCGGGCAATCCGGAGCTTGAGCCGGACCAGACCTGGCGCTTTGAGGTCTCTTACGAGCAGCCGATCATGTCGACGGGTAATCTCGCCCTCACGGCACGCTATGACGCCGTAGAAGACGTGATGGGCTTCATCCCGATTACCTCATCTTCCGGCGCAATATTTGATGGCCCAGGCAATATGGGAGACGGCACACGCGTACGTCTGTCTGCAGAGGCTGCTATCCCAACCGATAGCGCTGGCATTCAGAATGGTCGTCTTGATATCGGCATCACTTATCGCGACTCTGAAGTCGAAGATCCGGTGACCGGCGAGACACGCGTCTTCGCCTATGAGCAGCCGCTCAACTGGAATGTAGAGTTCCGTCAGGACTTCCCTGAACAGCAATGGTCTTACGGCTTTGACTATAATCAGGGCACGAGCAACGACTTCTACTTCATCGACGAGTGGGGCACATATGAGCGCGGTACGGGTGACTTCGACGTTTATGTCGAAACCAGCCGCTTCCTCGGCGTGAACCTACGTTTCGGCGCGGACAACATTTTCGGACCGGACGGTCGCCGCACACGTAACATCTATGATGGCCCACGCTCGAACGGCATCCAAACGGAACGCTATGTGCGCAATGATGATAACGGCCCTGTCTATTACATCCAGCTCAAGGGCACGGTTTAACGGCGCCCCTCGCGCCGCTAGACATTCACGGCGGCGGCGTCTTTAGTCCCGATCAGGGTGGCACTCAGGTCGGGGCAGCAATTTATGCGCGTCATCATTCATATCGGCACGGAGAAGACCGGCTCGACCGCCCTGCAATCCTGCCTGTTTTCGAATGAGCCCGCTCTGAATGAAGCGGGCTATGCCCTCTTCCGGTTTTCAAAGGACAATCCGGCGCAAATTCCGAACAACCGGCAGATCGTCGCCATGTTTCAGGATCTGGAATTCTGGGACGACTATTTCGTGCAACAGGGCATAACGACTGCCGAAGATCATTCAGAGTTCTGCGCTCAGGTCAGGTCCGAATTCACCGGCTGGCTCGCTGCTCTGCCTCCGCAAATCCATACGGTGATCCTGACGAGCGAACATTTCCACTCGCTTTTGAAAAATGTGGACGCCGTTCAGGCTTTAAGCGAATTTTTCACCCCGATTTTTGATGAGGTTCGGGTCGTCGGCTATTTTCGCGAACAGGGCGATATGTGCCGCAGCTTCTACACGACGCGGCTTCTGAATGGTGAAACCCGCGCATTCAACACCTTTACGCAGGAATGCGTGCCTGAAAGCCATTACTATAACCATTTACGGATGTTCTCGCTCTGGGGCGATACGTTTGGCGATGATGCCCTGACGGCCCGAATCTACGACCGCAAGCACCTCAGAGGCGGCGACATCTGCACGGATTTTTGTGCGGCGATTTCCCAAATCACCAACCAGCCTGTTGAGCTCTCATCAGCAGGTGCAACTGCGCTGAACCAAAGCCTCGGCCCGTCGCGTCAGAAGCTTCTCCGCATACTCAACAAGACACTGCCTGTCGGTTCGCGCCTGCGGGCATATAGTCTCGCATTACTGAGACGCGCCCCCTTTCTTGATCGCAGCGCCGATGCGCCAAACGCCCCTGAAGTCTATGAGCGTTTTGATGCCGACAACCGGGCATTCGCCGCGCGCTTTCTGGGGTCGGACGAAAACCCGTTCAGCGATTCAGAATAGTTTATTTCCGGACTAAACATGGTTAGTGATACTCCCATAACATAAACTTAGGGAGAATATCATGAACACAAACAGGCTGAGCCGCCTGATATGCGCCAGTGCGCTTATCGCCGGCACCCTCTCCTTTGCTGGCACCGCCAGCGCACAGGAGCCACTCGTCAATGATCCTTATGCCGAAGAGCATGTCGTTCCACCGACAACGCCGGTTGTAGAGACGGCAAACGGTCAGGTTCAGGGCCTTGTCGACGATGGCATTCACGAATTTCTGGGCCTTCGCTACGCCGCGCCGCCAATTGGTGATCTGCGCTTTATGCCGCCAGAACCGGTCGAAGACTGGGACGGCATTTACGACGCCACCACGCTCGGCGCGCCTGCCATGCAGATGTACTCACCATCCGGCCCGCGCACGACAGATTTCACCCGCCAGCTTCAAACCATCTTCCCGACCCTCGCCGAAGAGAAGTTCGACAACGAAGACGCGCTCTTCCTGAACGTCTGGACGCCAGGTGTTGATGATGAAGCCCGCCCGGTCATGGTCTGGTTCCATGGCGGCGGCTATGCCTACGGTTCCGGTGGCTGGGCGGCTTATGATGGGCGCAACCTTGCAGAGCATGGCGACGTTGTCGTTGTCACGGTGAACCATCGCCTGAACCTTTTCGGCTATATGTATCTCGGCGATGCCTTCGGTGAGGGCTACGCCGCGTCCGGCAATGCCGGAAACCTCGACCTCGTCGCATCCCTCGAATGGGTGCGTGACAACATCGCCGAATTTGGCGGTGATCCGAATAATGTAACGATTATGGGTGAGTCCGGCGGCGGTTCTAAAGTCAGCCACCTTCTCGCGACACCGGCTGCAGAAGGCCTGTTCCACCGCGCGATCATCCAGTCTGGACCGGGCGTAACCTCCGGTAGTCAGGAAGATGCTGCCGCGCTGGCAGAGATCGTGCTCGACGAGCTTGGCGTTGAAACAATTGAAGAGCTTCAGGCTGTTCCTGCTGAAACCGTTCTTCAAGCTGGCCGTAATGCACTCGCCCGCACGCGCACCGAAGGTATTAGCGGAAACTTCGGCCCGATCGTCGATGGCACGGTTCTGCCGCGCCACCCGTTCATGCCTGCCGCGCCTGAACAGTCCCGCGATATTCCGATCATGATCGGTTGGAACAAAGACGAGATGACCATCTTCAACGCGCCGCAGCCATGGTTTGGCACGCTGCCGGAAGAAGGCCTTGCCGTGTTCGCGCAAAACCTTGGTGAAGACGGTCAGGCGCTGATCGATCACTACCGCGCAGAACGCCCTGACGACTCGCCTACCTATATCGCCAATAGCGCGATGACGGCCCGTTTCGTCTACGGCACGTACACGCTGGCTGACCAGCGTGCCCGTCAGGCTGATGCAGCGCCGCTCTATATGTATCAGCTGATGTATGAGTCAGATGCCAATGGCGGCATTCTACGCTCACCTCACACGCTGGATATCCCGTTCATGTTCGACAATGTCGAAGAGAGCCGGGTTCTGGTCGGCTCGGGGGAAGGTCCGGTTATTCTCGGCGAGATGATGTCTGATGCCTGGGTGAGCTTTGCCCGTGATGGCGTACCGACATCCGATCTGCTGCCGGAATGGACGCCTTACAATCTGGAAGACCGTCCGGTCATGCAGCTCGATGTCGAGCCTGCCATGGTGAATGATCCCGAAGGCGGTATGCGGGAAATTCTTTCTGCGAACTAAACGAGCAAGGGCGCCCTTAAGGCGCCCTTTTTCTTTCAGGCTCCGAGGATTTCCACGAGCACTGATGTCTCCCTGCCGCTTGGCTGAAGCGCCCCGCCAATGGCGTAAATCTTATTATTCAGCGTGACACCGCCAAGGCCATGACGCGGCGAGCGCATATCAGGGCCAGCCTGCCAGCTATCGGCTTGCGGATCATACACCCAGCATTGCGGATATACGCCGCCGCCATTGTCGAACCATTCACCACCAAAGGCATAGAGCTTTCCGTCGATCACGCCCGACGCCAGACCAGCCTGAGCCTGTGGCATAGGCGCCAGCGTCACCCAGCGGTCCTCACCTGCGATATAAGCCTCATGTGCTGCGGTATTCCCGCCAGATACGGTACGCCCGCCGACGACATGCCAGTGACCGTCTATGACTTCAGCTGTTGAAGAGTTGCGCGGGGTTGGCAGCGGCGCAGCGCTTTCCCATGCATCGCCTGTCAGAACGAAATGCAGGCCCGTATCGGCGTGATCCGTCCACGCCGCGTTGGCGTCAGCAACCGGCGTGCGGCCACCGGCAAAATGAAGCCCGTCCGGCAGACTTGCCGTAACAGCTTCTCCTAACGGTTCCGGAAGATCAGGCAGGCGGTTCCAACCATCTTCATCCAGACGCCAGCCGCCCGTCTGCATCTGCCACATGCCTTCAGCCGAAATCGCCTGAAAGCCGCCCAGCACATGCAGCTTGCCATTATGGCTTTGAAGTTGCGGATGGTGACGCGGAGCTGGAATGCCCGGCCCTTCGCGCCAGACGCCGGAGCGCGGATCAAGGATTAGGGTTTCATTCGTGGGGCCGACAATGCGTCCCTCGCGGGCGATAAAACCGCCCGTCAGCCAGATTTCACCATTATGGAGCGCCGGATAGATTTCCTGCTTTGGCGCGGGAAGAGATGGCCCTTCCCGCCAGCGCAGATTGCGCGTCGCCAGAAAGCTTGTGTTTGAAGTACATCCCGCAAAAACCGCAGCTCCACTCAGGAGCATCATCTCACGTCGCTTCAATACAGCCTCCCTAGAATGCGCACTCCTCAAACACTTTAGACACATCGCCGTTCCAATTCTCATGGTAGCGACGGAGGAGACGTTCAGCCGGAGTATTGCCGCTTTCAGCAATCTGGTCGAGTTCGGAAAGGAAGCCCGTCTCGTCATCACCGGATGTTGAAAGACGTGCGCGCGCTTTCAGACCATAACGACTGATTTTGAGCACTTGCTGCGCCAGATCCTGAAGCGTGCCTTCGCCATTTGGCAGAGGTGTTTTCAGGCCAAGCACCGGCGCAACACGGCGAAGCGTTTCGCGTTGTTCCGCAGTCCAGTGCTTCACCAGATCCCACGCACCATCGAGCGAGTGGCTGTCATACAGAATACCTACCCAGAAGGCTGGCAGCGCACAGATACGATCCCACGGACCAGAGTCTGCGCCGCGCATTTCCAGGAAGGTTTTCAGACGCACTTCAGGGAAGATCGTCGAAATATGGTCTTTAAAGTCTTCAAGCGTTGGCAGGTCGCCCGGACGCGCTGGCAGTTTGCCCTCCATGAAGTCACGGAAAGAAAGACCTGCGCAGTTCAGATACCCACCATCGCGGCGAATGAAGTACATCGGCACATCGAGCGCATAGTCGACATACTGCTCAAAGCCGAAGCCTTCTTCGAATACGAAAGGCAGCGTGCCCGTGCGGTCAGGGTCTGTATCGCCCCAGACATTTGCGCGATAGGCCACGAAGCCGTTCGGGCGGCCTTCGGCAAAAGGTGAGTTCGCAAATAGCGCAGTCGCAAGCGGTTGAAGCGCGATGCTGACGCGGAACTTCTTCACCATGTCGGCTTCGTCTGAGAAATCGAGATTGGTCTGGACCGTACAAGAGCGGAACATCATCTGCTGACCGAGGCGGCCGACCTTGCGCATATAGTCGCGCATGATCTTATAGCGGCCTTTCGGCATGAGCGGTGTTTCTTCCAGCGACCAGATCGGCGAAAAGCCAAGGCCGAGGAAACCAACGCCCAGATGCTCGGACACAGTTCTCACTTCTTCGAGGTGACGACCGACTTCGTTACACGTCTGGTGAATATGTTCCAGCGGCGCACCGGAAAGCTCGAACTGACCGCCCGGCTCAAGGCTGACGCTCGCGCCATCCTTTTGCAGGCCGATAATGTGTTCGCCTTCAAGGATCGGGTCCCAGCCAAACTGCTCGTGCAGAGACTGCAAAACAGTGCGGACCGATGCTTCACCGTCATAAGGGAGTGGACGATAGCCGTCTGTCAGAAAGCCGAACTTTTCGTGCTCGGTACCAATGCGCCAGTCGTCTTTCGGCTTGTTGCCTGTCGCGAGGTATTCAACGAACTCTCGCTTATCCTGGATTCGCGGCGCGTTCTCGTCGATGTCTGCCGTAGGTGTGGTCACTCATCTCTCCCGCTGCCGCGTCAGTGCAATCTCTGCCAGATAGGTGGATTGGTCTGATTTCCCAAGAGCAAATTTTTTAATATCAACCCGTTGTGAACTGACAAATGGCAGATTTCCAGCCGCGTTTCGTCACTTTCAGGACAAAATCTGCCGGTAAACAGGCGCAATCTTACATCTTCGCGGCACCAGAGGCAGTTATTGAAATTAATCCTCGCAAGCCCCATGTAAGTTATAACATACTTCAGACTCGCCTCAGAACAGAAGGATACAGGCTTTGAATCCCGTGCACTTCGCAATTGCAGCCCTGACAGGGTTATTCGTGTCGCAAAACACGCCGACGTCCGAAAATATCCCATTCGAAACACCACAGGTCCGGGCAGACGCGACACGCGTCGGTTTCCGTATTGAGTTTGCTGGTGTCTCATCTGATCTCGCGATCAACTCGGCCACTGTCATGCCGGGCGAAACGCTCACAATTGCCGCAGATGCAAATCTGTTTGCAGTATCCGGCGTCACTGAGAATATTGATGGCGAATGGCACTGGAAAGCACCCGACACGCCGGGCCACCACGAGCTCTACTTTCAGCGCAATGGCGAAACCGCCCTGCTCAACGTGTTCGTGCTGACGCCTTTTGAAAACGGCCGCGATGATGATCTTTCGGGCTATCGCATCGGCGAATACAACCCGAACCCGCTTCGCGGGCTTGAGCGCTATGTTCCACCAACCGGCTTCATCCATATGGAGCCTGGCATGGAGGACATTCAGATTGCGCCTCACTTCCGCCTTGGCCAGTTCATCTGCAAACAGCAGCCGGGCTTTGAGAACGTCTTCCTGACGGTTGATCCATCCATGCTGCTAAAGCTGGAAACCCTGCTCGAAGCAGCAAATGACCGCGGCTGGGAAGCAGATACCTTCTTCGTCATGTCTGGTTTCCGCACGCCGTTCTATAACGCAGCCATCGGCAATACGACGACGTCATCGCGCCACCTCTTCGGTGACGCAGCCGACATCTATATCGACCATGATCAGGATGGTGTGATGGATGATCTGGACGGTGACGGTCGCATCACACGCGATGATGCCGTTGCGCTGGCGTCACTGGCAGGTGAGATCGCCGAAGCGGACCCTTCCAACTGGCCGAATGGCGGCATTGGTATCTACAATGCAAACGCTGTCCACGGCCCATTCGTACACATTGATGCACGAGGATACAGAGCGCGCTGGTAACAGCGCGCCCTATAAATTTTCCGATTACAGAGAGCCTGCTGCTACGCTGCTCATTTGAGCAATCTCGGCAGCGGGTTCATCCTGCGGCTCCCACAGCGGAGCGACGCGCTCTTCCATACGGATAGAGTTTTCACGGTTATAAACATCGCGCCAGAAACGGGCATGACCGTCTTCAGCAACCGTCACCGTGACATAGGTGATGTGGACCGGCACATGGTTTTCAAAGTCCACGCGGCGCAGTTCACTGTCATCGAGCGCTTCTTGCAGGTCTTCCATAGACTCAAAGTCTTCGCCTGCCACCCACATCGCCATATCGACAGGGTTTTCCAGACGGACACAGCCTGAAGAGAACGCACGCTGCGCGCGGTCAAACAAGTGCACTGACGGCGTACCGTGCAGATACACAGAGTGCTGGTTCGGGAAGATGATCTTCAACTCACCAAGCGCATTGTTGTCGCCGGGTGCCTGAATGAACTGATAGCGCGAACCTGCATTGTCAGCATACCAGTCGACCGTTTCAGCCGCGACTGTGCTGCCCGTCTCACGGTCTACAATTGTGTAGCCGTTGCGGGCCGCATAGCTCGGGTCTTCCTGCATGTGCGGAATTTTATCACGCGATACGATGCTTACCGGCGCATACCAGCGCGGATTAGCCACCGCATACTCGATCTCGTCAGAGAAGATCGGCGTTGCACGGGATGGCAGACCAAAAATAGCGCGCATAGAGATTTCGCGCTGGTTGTTCGCCCAGCCTTCGGCAGTGAAAGATGGCACGTTCGCCCAGACGAAACGTTCGCCCATATCGCCCTGCTCGCGCCAGAAATCCATCGCGGCGCGGATGCGGTCGACTTTGGAGCCTACGCTCTCGTTCAGAGCTTCCAGCGTGTTCGGGCCGAGCACGCCATCAATTTCGAGGCCATGCTGTTCCTGAAACGCTTCTACAGCGTCTGCCAGCGTCTCATCGTAAGTGATGTACCACTCATTGAAATCCGGTGCCTCGGCTTCAGCTTCAAGTTCTGAGTCAGCATCTTCAGTGAGTGTTGTTTCAGTCGTCACGCTGACGGTCTCAGCTTCTACCGCATCATTCTGCGCGAAGAATTCCGTCGTGCGCTCCAGAAGGTCGCCCGCTGTGTAATAGCCTTCAGCGATCATGCGTTCGCGAAGTGCCGGAACGCGAGCGTCCGTCATGCCAGGCTCAAGCGCGTCATCGGCATCCGGAATAGCCATCCAACCACCGCGCGCTTCAATCATCTCATAGCGTTCAAGCTCTGCCTGAAGCATCTGGAATTGTGCGGCTTGCGGCGCAACGTGTTCCGCGCTCGAGCGGACATCACCCTGACCGGAGCGTTCCAGCAGAACAACAAGCTCTGAACGTGCTGGCGCGTTGGTCTGAGACGCCGTCGCCTCACCCATATTCTCGAGCGGACCGCCAATGCGGGCCATAAGGTCGAACCATTCAGCCGTCAGAAGAATATCAGCGCGCGCACGGTCTGCAGCGTCACCACCCGTGAAACGGCGGTCAGCAAGAATGGAAATACGTTGGCGATCTTCATCGCTCATCACGACGCCATAGCGGCCAACAGATGCGACGGCTTCAAGCAATCCATCCACGCCATCATAGGTCCATACCGGCTCAAACAGGCGCTGCGCATAGGCTGAACGTGCAAGCATCAGCTCACCTTCAGTGGCATTAGCGCCAAACAGGTCTGCGAAGTCTTCCTGGATAAAAAGATCCTGAACTGCGCCAGCCATGCGGGAATCAACCTCGATCTGAAGATTGGCTTCATGAACCGGGGACTCAACCGAAGTCTGAACAGTATCATTATGATGATTGGCGAATGCGGCCGGTGTGACAGCCAGCATAACTGCGGCTGCACTGACACCTGCCTTCAGGGCGGTCGTATATTCACGGAAGACTTTCATTATTGCGACGCCTCCGTTTCATCCTTTTTGCGCGTTTGGCTGACCGCAGAAATCAGACCGAGGCCCGACATTGCGATGGCGACAACAGCGATCCATTGAGCTGGAACACCTAGCATAGCCGCGCCGTAAGCGAGGCCAGCGATCAGAATTATAAATCCGACAACATATATCGTGAAAGATGACATTTTGGCTCTCCGTAACTGGAGAAGAAAACGACAACCACCCATAGAGGTTCCGGTTGGAACCGCTGAATAAAATTAGTTTTTTTGGGAACCTATTGCAGTGTCGGGCAACCACGGCGCTGATATTCGGCAATCGCATCAGCCATCCAGAGCTCGAAATTCTCGGCTCTGCGGTCTGATGACGGGTGAGTCGACATAAACTCCGGCGGTGCCTGCCCACCGCTCAATTCACCCATGCGCTGCCAGAGCTCCGGCGCTTCACGCGGATCGTAACAAGCGCGCACGAGCAGCTCGAGGCCAATCTTATCGGCTTCGGTTTCATGCTGGCGCGAAAATGGCAGAAGCACACCTGCCTGCGCGGCCATGCCGAAGGCTTCCATCACAGCGCGGTTGTCTGCGGCGACGCCAATCGCCATCTGGCCAACCTGCAGGATACGGCCCTGAGACATGCGCTCGCCGCCATGACGCGCAAGCGCGTGAGCAATCTCATGGCCCATCACCACAGCCAGCTTATCGCGGTCAATCACATCGGCGGACGTCACCTGACCGTCGAAATTGCCGGTAACATCCAGCATGCCCGTATAAACGGCCACATACCCGCCCGGCAGACAGAAAGCGTTAGGCTGGTCCGACTGGATGACATTGAAGGTCCAGTCAAAGCTCTCGGCTTTCGGCTCAACCGGATATCCCGCTGCGATGAGTTCGCGCTCGTAAGCAATGGCCGCGCGGCGCAGATCGTCGCCAATCTCTCTCACCACATCGACCAGATTTTCCTGAGCTGGCGCGCACTGGCGCGAGAGGTTTGAGCAGATGACGCTCGAGCCCGCCTCAGAGAGAATTTGCGCATAAGCCTGCGCGCCCAGTTCATTCTCCTGAGACACGGACGTCGTGAGCACTTGCCTGCGTTCGGTATAGCCAACCGGCTTCTGATTGAAGAACCAGTAGAGCCCCAGCCCCGCCAATGCGATGACGATCAACAGCAAACGTGTGCGCATACCCCTACCCTCCGGGAATCTGTCTTCCCTCATTTTAGACCAGCTTGCATGACCTGCGAAGCCTTGAACCACATTGACGTCTGCGCCGTTGCGACTATCCCTATGGCCAAGGAGATACTCTATGACTGACCGCCAGGAGCCGAAGCTCGGCCTTCAAATCATTCCCGTCACACCTTTCCAGCAAAACTGCTCCCTCCTCTGGGATCGGGACACGATGGAAGGTGTCTTTGTGGATCCGGGCGGAGAGACCGAAAAGCTCATGCAGGTCGCAAAAGAGATCGGCGTCACCATCAAGGAAGTCTGGCTGACACATGGTCACCTCGACCATGCTGGCGCGGCTGACGAAGTCCGCGAACTGACAGGCGCGCCTGTCATTGGTCCTCACAAAGACGACCAGTGGCTGATGGATGACATTAAAGAGCAATGGCAGAAATACGGTGTCACGGACGGCCCGCGTAATGTCGTGCCAACGCGCTATCTGGAAGAAGGAGATACGCTGACACTCGGCGCTTACACGTTCAACGTCGTCCATACACCAGGCCACACACCGGGCCATGTCGTGATCTATAACACCGAGGTCAAAATCGCTTTTGTTGGCGACGTTCTGTTCCGCGGCAGCATTGGCCGGACGGATTTTCCAAAGGGCAATCTGGACCAGCTGGTGAACTCGATCACTACAAAGCTATGGCCGCTCGGCAACGACATCACCTTCATTCCGGGCCATAACCAGCATTCGACCTTCGGTCATGAACGCCAGACCAATCCGTTCGTATCTGATTCCGCTGTCGCGCAGATGAAGGCACAACAGCAGCAACAGCAATAATCAGCCAGCGTCCGCTTCGGGATCGTCATTCATGACCTCCTGAGGCAGCGGCGTTGCTGGTTCGGGCGGCGCAATTGGCACCCCCGCATCATCCATACGGAATGGAGGACGTTCGGGCCCTTCCACATTTGACGTGAGTACCTCGTCATACTCGCGAATGCGGCGCACATAGCGCACGGGCTCATAGCCGCGCGCATAACCGTGACGCACGGTCGAATGATATTCACGCTCGGTCAGTAGCGGCAAGGTGCGCGAAATATTGGACCAGCGGTCAGGATCGAGATTTTGGCGACGCGCCAATGTCCGCGCGTCGAGTAAGTGACCATAGCCGACATTGTAAGCCGCCATCGCCATCCATAGCCTGTCATACCCGCTCACACCGTCCGGCAGGCGTTCATAGATGCGACGCATATATTCAGCGCCGCCATAAATGCTCTGCTCGGGGTCCAGCCTGTCGGTCACGCCCACTTCACGTGCGGTCGGACGCGTCAGCATCATCAGGCCGCGCACACCGGTCGGGCTGCGTGCATCAGCTTCCCAATGGCTTTCCTGATAGCCCTGTGCGGCAAGCATGGTCCAGTCGAGGTCCTCTTCACGCGCGGCATCGCGGAAGGTCGGCTCGAACTGCGGCAGGCGGGTTTCGATACGGCGGTAGAAGGTCGAGATGTCGACATAATCAAATTCGTTGAGATGGCCGTAATGACGCTCGTCTAACTCGGTGAGCAACCCGTCTTGATGAGCCGTTTCGAACCAGTCGCTCAAAAACGGCAGTATATCACGCGACTGCGGTGCGATTTCCCAGGCAAGCTGTCGATCCTCGCTGCCGACCATCATGGATCGCATAAGCTCGGGGAATTGTCGCCGCGCAAACTGCGCGACGTTTGAATCCACTATAGCGCAATCAATGTCGCCCTCGGCCACATCCGTCAGAAGGCCATAGCCTGTCATGCCGTCAACCGAGCGCCAGTCGAGTTCATCAATCGATTGCGCAGCCACTTCCAGTGTCGCCTCAGCGCCGGAGTCGCGGATGGCAACAACTTCAAAGTCGGACATTGCAGAAAGAGAATTGGGCGCCGGACCGCCCCCGCTGCAAACCGCAACAGGCCGGACATTCTTATAGGCAGGGCCAAAGATAACCTCGCCCTCTTCTTCATGCTCCATCCTGATTTCGCGCTGGGTCAGCCCGGGGGCTGCAATATGTCCCTCGCCATTCCGAATGGCCTCAAGGACGGCATTGAAATCATCGTAAATCTTGTAGCGGACCTGAACGCCCATCGCCTCTGCAAGCTCACTCGTCAGATCGACCTCATAACCCGTCGCAATACCTGCGCGATCGCGAAAAGTAGTTGGCGAGGCAACGGTCAGAACAACCAGCTCACCGTCAGCGCGAATGCCTTCAAGTCCGTGCGAAACTGGCGGTCCGGCAGGCTCGGGATCGAGCATGGCGGACACCGCATCAACCGGTGAAGACACGCTCCAGTCTGACGTTTGGGAGAAGATTAAAAGGGCTGCCACGCTGGACGCTGCGAGAAAGCCGAGTGTGAAGCCCGTTGCCGATTTTCTCTTTTTTGACATGACCAACCAACGTGGCCCGCGGTTCAAAGTTCCAAATTTCTCAACCGACAGGGCCATTCACGAGATTTTGCGCGTCGCAATCTTCACCCGCCCCTCAAACTGTGAAACTCTTTTTCGAACTACAAAAATAAGGGGAGAGACACATGTTTGACCGGGACGACTGGCTGGCATCTCATCGAGAGGGCATTATCGAGCCGGAACGGGAGATCGTAGACCCGCACCACCACCTCTGGGACTGGCCATCCATGGCCAACTATCTGCTGGACCAGCTCTGGAAAGACACAAGCTCCGGGCACAACGTCGTCCAGACCATGTTTATGGAGTGCGGCTGGTCTTATCACAAAGAAGGTCCGGATCACCTCAAACCTGTCGGCGAGACAGAACGCGTCGCGAGTATTGCCACCGATGCCGCCAAAGATCCTTCCAAAGCGCAGATCGCCGGAATTATCGCGCACACGGATCTGCGCTCCGACCTTCTGGATGAAGTGCTGGACGCACATGATCAGGCCGCAAGCGGGCGTTTTCGGGGTATCCGTCAGGCCGGTGCCTGTGACGATGATCCGGCGCTGGTGATCAAGCCTCACCAGCCTGCAGGTCTATATCTTATGGAAGACTTTCAGGCGGGCGTGCGCCGTCTTGGCGAGCGCGGTCTCACCTATGACACCTGGAATTACCATTTCCAGATCAAAGACCTGACAAAGCTGGCGCAGGCTGCGCCGGACACCACCATCATCCTTGACCATTTCGGCACCCCGCTAGGGGTGGGCCGGTTTGAAGGCAAGCGCGCGGAAATCTTCGAGCAATGGAAGACAGACATTGCAGAGCTTGCGGCCTGCCCGAATGTCCACGCCAAGATTGGTGGCCTCGCTATGCCGGATAATGGCTGGGGCTATAGCGCGCAGGAAACGCCGCCAAGTTCAGACCAGCTCGTTGCCGATCAGGGCGACTGGTACAAATACGCGATCGATCATTTCGGCCCGAGCCGCTGCATGTTCGAAAGCAACTTCCCTGTGGACCGGGCATCAATCAGCTATCCGGTGCTCTGGAATGCCTTCAAGAAAATGGCTGCGGGTTATTCCGAAGACGAGAAAACCGCCATGTTCTCCGGCACGGCGCGCCGCGTTTACAAACTGCCAGAAGCCTAGCGACATTTATGGAAGGCGCGACATTGCCTGAGAGTATTACAATCAGGCGTGCGCGCCTTTCGGATGCAGACCAGCTTCCGGGTCTGTTCGATGATGCTCTGCGCCTCATTGCCTCGCGGTTCTACACGCCCGCCCAGATTGACGCATGGGCGCGCCGCGCACCTCGGTTTCAACACATATTCGAGACAGAGTTCGAAGCGCGGTCTGCATGGGTTGCCGAAACTGAAACCGGCAGGCTGCTCGCCTACATTGACCTCGTCGACGACGGGCATATCGATTTCTTCTATGCCCGCCCGGATGTCACGCGCACACAGGTCACGCACGATTTGTTCGATGAGCTCTTATGTGAGGCGCACCGCAAAGGGATCACCGAACTGTCCACCGAGGCCTCTGAAGCGGCAAAGCGTTTCTTTGAGAAGTACGGGTTTGAGGTCACCCATAAACAGGATGTCTGGCTGGAAGATGTCTGCCTCAATAATTACCGGATGACGAAGCCTCTCGTTTCAACCGGGCCATCGATTTGAGCGCCTGAAATCACAGCCGCGAGCTTGACCTTGAAAGCAATTTTCGCTGGCATGCCCTTAAGATAAATCATCAGGGGGACACCATGAACAAGCTGACCTCGATTTCTGTTGCCGCTCTGTCTGCTGCAGTTCTCACCTCATGTGGCTCGACGCCGGATGTTCCTTATTTTGATTACAGAGGTACGGTCTATCTGGATGGCGGCATGGGCTGTTCGGTCGAATATGCTGCCGGAAACGCGTCCGGCATGCCGTATGATCTGATTGATTTTCCAGGTAATCAGAACTTCGCCAATCACTTTGAAACAATGTTCTTATCGATGGCCATTCTATTTGGTCTTGAAGATGGCAATATTCCCGATCTCTCATTCTATGACGACTGGAACGGACCGAACGCGATTGCCATGAACCGAACTCTAAATGGCAGCTATCAACGAGGAACAGTGCTTTTTGGCGGTAACATGCTCTGGCGCGAAGCACGATATATCAACGACAGAGACCTAAATACTGTCCGCATCGCGACAATCCTTGCTCACGAATTTGCACACATCGCTCAATACGAACGGAATTTTTATCGTGAAGTGCCAACCCAGGAACTAATGGCCGATATCATGGCAGGATGGGCGATTGGCATCTACTATGATGTAGGTCAGGATGACCGCGCATTGCGCCGTCGCTACAGCGACGCAGCTCAAGCCATGTTTGACGTTGGCGACTATGCCTTTAACTCGCCAAACCATCATGGCACGCCCCGACAGCGTCAGGCCGCATTCGAACTCGGCTTATCGATGTACTCTGACGCAAACCTCGGATCTGTAGACGACGTATTCTCCTTAGCTCGTCTGGCCGCGCCGGATATTCGCAGCGGATCGCTGAACCGCGATATCTGGGACTATCTCTAAACAGAGACTGGCGAGGGAAAGCGTTCTTTGAAGGTGAAGGCACGTTCGCTCGGGCCATGCGTTTCCAGATAGTCGAGGCGCTCCTTGCCCTCTTCGATAGATGGCAGATGACCGGCAGGCACCCACCAGAGCGCAACGCTGACCGGCAGCGGCTCGAACCAGTCATCCTTGCGTGCAAAGACGGTCTTGTGATTGCTCTGGCGATAGGCGAAGGCCCCGAGTGCTTCAAGGCTCTCCCATACCGTCATATTGATGGTGATCTTCGGGTTTCTGAACTGACGGATCGCCACCGGCATATCGTCTTCGGTCCAGCGCCAGATAAATCCGGCATGCTCATCGGCCGCTTTATGCACGCTCTCAATGGCGGCGTAAAAATCCCGATTATCCGGATGTGCGCGCGACTTGCGAAACTTTGCGATATTGATCTGTGCGAGATGATAGTCTGGCATATGTGTCCCCCTGCCGGTCACGTAAAAGACAGGCAGCGCGCACAGATTGCAAGCGCCTACTCGACTTCGCTGACGATTATGAATTCCGGCGCTTCGACCAGCCCCATGAACTCTCCCATCACACTCTGAACGAGATCACCGGGCATGTCTTCGGCGGTAAACCCTTCAAGGTCGGGGATTTCGAACAGCTCGATATATTCCACGCTTGGTGACCCTTCACCGATGAGCAGCTTTTCAGCCCGGAAAGTCCGGAAGGATTTCACACGATCTAAAGACCGCATTTTCGGGTAGTCTGTTGTCTTCACCCAGTTTTCAAAGTCCGGTTTTGCGACACCCGTCTTCAGTTTATACTTCAGAATAAGCTGGACCATTTCCATCTCCCTCTTTCGCTCGAGAATGACAGAAAGCGGGGTGAATTTGCTTCCCCTGATCAGGGGACACGGAAAGGATTTTCCGCAGCGCCGAAAACATCAGAGGAAAACCCGCTTTTTAGGTCAATTCCTCTTGCGACGACTCTCCTCGAGGGATATACGCGGGCCGTTTGCCCGATAGCAGGCACTGACATATAAAAAGTTACGCCGGAGACCGTAAATGCCAAAGCGCACCGATATCGAATCCATCCTCGTCATTGGTGCCGGTCCCATCGTCATCGGACAGGCCTGCGAGTTCGACTATTCAGGCGTTCAGGCGATCAAGGCGCTGAAGAGCGAAGGCTACCGGGTCATTCTGGTAAACTCCAACCCGGCGACGATCATGACAGACCCTGATCTGGCCGACGCAACTTACATTGAACCGATCACTCCGGCCTTCGTTGAGAAAATCATCGAGAAAGAACGCCCGGACGCGATCCTGCCGACCATGGGCGGCCAGACAGCTCTGAACTGTGCGCTGGATCTCGAAAATGCAGGCATCCTCGAAAAATACGGCGTTGAAATGATCGGCGCGAAAGCCGAAGCCATCAATAAAGCCGAAGACCGTAAACTCTTCCGCGAAGCGATGGACAAGATCGGCCTGGAAAACCCGCGCGCTGTAATCATTGGCGCACCGGAAATCCGCAATGAAGAAGGCCGTATTGTAGATTATGACCGCATCACAGGCCTCAAAAAGGCGATGGATGCGATCGAGGAAGTCGGCCTGCCAGCCATCATCCGTCCGGCTTTCACGCTTGGCGGCACAGGCGGCGGCATCGCGAACAACCGCGAAGAGTACGAACAATATGTCCGTTCCGGCCTCGCTATGTCTCCGGTGGCGCAGGTCCTGATCGACGAAAGCCTGCTCGGCTGGAAAGAATACGAGATGGAAGTTGTTCGCGACAAAGCGGATAACTGCATCATCATCTGTTCTATCGAGAACATTGACCCGATGGGCGTGCACACAGGTGACTCCGTCACCGTCGCTCCTGCCCTCACCCTCTCCGACCGCGAATATCAGGTCATGCGGAACGCATCGATTGCCGTTCTGCGCGAGATTGGCGTTGAGACAGGCGGCTCTAACGTCCAGTTCGCGGTAAATCCTGCGGACGGCCGTGTCGTTGTCATCGAGATGAACCCGCGCGTATCGCGTTCGTCTGCGCTTGCATCTAAAGCGACCGGCTTCCCGATTGCGAAAATCGCAGCCAAGCTGGCAGTTGGTTACACGCTCGACGAACTCGACAACGACATTACAGGCGTCACACCGGCAAGCTTCGAGCCGACAATCGACTATGTTGTCACGAAGATCCCGCGCTTCGACTTTGAGAAGTACAAAGGCGCTGACGACAGCCTGACAACCAGCATGAAATCTGTTGGTGAGGCGATGGCGATTGGCCGGACCTTCCAGGAATCGCTTCAAAAGGCGCTCCGCTCTATGGAGACAGGTCTTGATGGTCTGAACGAGATCGACATTCCGGGCCTCGGTCAGGATGATGACCGCAACGTGCTGAAAGCTGCCGTTGCCAAGCGCTCCAAAGACCGTATCCGCACAATTGCGCAGGCGCTCCGCTCCGGCCTCAGCGTTGAAGAAGTCCATGAGGCATCACACTATGACCTCTGGTTCCTTCGTCAGTTCAACGAGATCGTCGAAACAGAAGCTAAGCTCATGTCTGACGGCCTGCCGGTTGATGCCGAAGGCTGGACCTATCTGAAGAGCATGGGTTTTGCGGACTCACGCATTGCCTACCTCACAAACTCTTCTGAGACGGAAATCCGCCGCAAGCGTCGCGAAGCAGGCGTCTTCCCTGTCTTCAAACGCATCGACACCTGCGCGGCAGAGTTCGCAGCGAAAACGCCATACCTCTACTCCACTTATGAGCAGCCGCTGTTCGGCCAGACAGAAGCCGAATGTGAGGCAGAGGTTTCAGAGCGCAAAAAAGTCATCATTCTCGGTGGTGGCCCGAACCGTATCGGTCAGGGTATCGAGTTTGACTATTGCTGCTGCCACGCCGCCTTCGCGATGGAAGACCTCGGCATTGAATCCATCATGGTCAACTGTAACCCCGAGACGGTTTCAACAGACTATGACACCTCCGACCGCCTCTATTTCGAGCCGCTGACAGGCGAGACCGTTCTGGAAATCATCCGCAAGGAAATGTCCAAGGGCGAACTCCTCGGCGTGATTGTACAGTTTGGCGGCCAGACACCGCTCAAGCTCGCAAGCATGCTGGCGGAAGAAGGTATTCCGATCCTCGGCACAAGCCCTGAGAGCATCGACTTAGCAGAAGACCGCGAGCGCTTCACGAAAATCCTCGATGATATCGGCCTGAAACAGGCGCCGTCTGCGATTGCCCGTACCGAAGAGGAAGTCATCGCGGCCGCTGAGAAGATCGGCTATCCGCTCATGCTGCGCCCGTCCTACGTTCTGGGTGGCCGCGCAATGGAAGTCGTGCGCGATGAAGACGACCTGAAGCGCTATGTTCGTGACGCGGTAAACGTATCCGGCGACCAGCCTCTCCTTTGCGACCGCTACCTTGCAGACGCGATTGAAGTGGACGTGGACGCGCTGTGCGATGGCAAAGATGTCCATATTGCTGGCGTGATGGAGCATATTGAAGAAGCTGGCGTTCACTCTGGTGACTCAGCGTGTTCGCTTCCGCCATACACGCTGCCGGTCAGCACAATCTCACAGCTTGAAGCGCAGGCAGCAGAGCTGGCTATGGCGCTCGACGTACGCGGCCTGATCAACATTCAGTTCGCGGTCAAAGGCGAAGACATCTTCGTTCTCGAAGCGAATCCGCGCGCGTCACGTACAGTGCCATTCGTTGCGAAAGCGGTTGCCGCACCAATCGCTGCAATTGCCGCGAAGGTTATGGCGGGCGTTCCGCTTGCAAGCTTTGAACTGGCCGAGCGTGCCAAGCCGCGCCGCGTTGCTGTAAAGGAAGCTGTCTTCCCATTCGCGCGCTTCCAGGGCGTTGACCCTGTGCTTGGCCCTGAAATGCGCTCTACCGGCGAAGTCATGGGCTGGGATGATGATTTCGGCGCGGCCTTCCTGAAAACGCAGATTGCTGCTGGCGTAGACCTGCCGACAAAAGGCCGTGTGTTCGTGTCCGTGAAGGATTCTGACAAGCCGGGCGCTCTGAAAGCAGTGAAGCGTCTTGAAGAGATCGGCCTTACCATCTGCGCGACAAGCGGCACGGCGAGCTATCTGAAAGAGGCTGGCGTGAATGTAGAGCGCGTCAATAAAGTGGCTGAAGGCTCCCGTCACATCGTGGATATGATCACGGATGGCGAAATCCATCTGGTGTTCAATACGACCGAAGGTGCCCAGTCTATGAAAGACTCACAATCCATTCGTGAGACCGTTCTGAAGCAGCGCGTACCTTACTTCACAACGCTCGCCGCCTCGCGAGCAGCCGTGAAAGCGATTGACGCCCTGCTCACCCGACCTCTTGAAGTTCGCTCACTTCAATCCTAAGTGCGCTTGCAACCGGTAACTGGGCTGGCTGAATTTAATAGGGGAAGCGTTTAAAGCGCGATATAGCGGACTTTCCAACAAGTCTGCGAGTGCGCTGGTCTTGACTGACGTCAAAAAGCGAGAAACGCTTCTCACTTCTAAACCGGATGGATTTCCTGAATGCAGAGAATACCTATGACCGCCGAGGGCCATGCGGCTCTTGAGGCAGAACTGAAGAATCTGAAAGTAGTAGAGCGCCCGAACATCATTACGGCGATCGCTGAGGCGCGTGAACACGGCGACCTTTCAGAGAATGCCGAGTATCACGCGGCGAAAGAAAAGCAGAGCTTCATCGAAGGCCGCGTCGCTGAGCTGGAAGACAAGCTCGCGCGTGCGGACGTGATCGACACATCACGACTGAGCGGCGACACGGTGAAGTTTGGCGCGACTGTAACGATCATGGACGAAGAGTCCGAAGAAGAGTCCCGCTACAAAATCGTTGGCGAAGACGAAGCTGACGTTGCAACAGGCAAAATCTCTGTGACCTCCCCGATTGCGCGCGCGCTGATCGGTAAAGACGCTGATGATGTCGTGGAAGTGTCCGCACCGGGCGGCGCCAAATCCTACGAAATCCTCAAGGTGGAGTTCATCTAGATGAAAACGTCCGGTGCACTCGGGCCTTCAGTCTGGGTCGCATCGGATGGCCGGGCTGGCAATGCGGCTCAGGTCCTGGCAATTGCCCGCGCACTTGGCGAAATGTATCGCTGGGTGAAGATCGCGCACATTAATGGCGAAGGCCACCGGTCTGCTCCGATTGAGCTGACACCGAAAGGCCTTCAGCCGCTTCTGCCCTCCAGCATGTGGTGGTCACCACTGGGCGCCCTTCCAAAAGACCAGAAATCCATATTCCAGGCACCATGGCCGACCGTATTCATCGGCGCGGGTCGCAAGATTGCGCCGTATACGCGTTATATCCGGCAGGCCTCTCAGGGCAAAACGCTCGCCATCCATGTGATGAACCCGCAGCTGCCGCTGGATGATTTCGACATGGTGGTCGCCCCAAAGCATGACCAGCTGTCCGGCGATAACGTCGTCGACATCCTTGGCTCACCCGCCTACTTCACGCCCGATAGGGTGGAAGACACACAGATGATGTTTGCCGATCTGGCAGACGAGCGCGGCATTAAGGTCGCCGTTATTTTGGGCGGGGATTCTAAATCTCATAAAATGACGGAAGCCGTCTGTGAGAAGCTGGAACAACAGCTTCAGGGCATCGCCAGCAATGGCGCGCGCCTGCGCATTGTCTGTTCCCGCCGCACGCCGACGCATGCCCGTGTGCGCTTCCGCGCCTTTGCCGAACGGGTCGGCGCACGCTTCTGGGAGAGCCCTTCAGACGGCGAAAACCCGTATCTGGCTTATCTTCTCCTGTCTGATGTCGCCATCGTGACAGAAGATTCCTCCAACATGCTGTCAGAGGCTGCCTATTTCGGCCTGCCAGTGCATATCGCGAAGCTTGAAGGCCATAACGAGAAATTCGCCCGCTTCCACAATTCACTTGTCGAACGCGGCGCAGCCCGCTGGTTTGACGGTACAGTCGAGCATTGGACCTATCCGGCCATTCGCGAAATCGACCGCGTTGCGGATGCCATTGTGGAAGAGCTGATCAAGCGATACCCGCAGCCGAAGTTTGACGCCCCGAAGGAGGCCCGTCAGGGCGACTTCGACAGGCGGTAATGCTGCTCTTTTAGGCACTCCTCCACTTGGCATTCGCCGCACAGAACACTGAATACGTTTAGTTTTTAAAAAATCATCAATCGCTGCATATTGCTAAAGACAAATGCACGTTGAGTTAGTACCCGCTTTTCAAACTTGTCTTTGAAACTGGGGGTCATATGACTGGAAAATACGCTTTAATCGCAGGTCTGTTGGGGATGTCTGCTGCTGCGTCTGTGCATGCTGAAACCGCTTTGGTCTCAGATTCAGATCTCAATTTCTATATCCGCACCTTTGAAAATGGCGCGTTTACCGGCGAGATCGTGCAATATCCATATCTTCCTGAACACAACGGTCTGGAACGACAGGATTTGGCGCTGGGTGACATCGATGGTGATGGCAAGCTAGAAATTATCGGCGCCCTCGTCGATGATGATGATTTTCAGGTCTATTTCCACGAGATTGACGATACGGACGGTTCTGAATTCCGGCTTATACAGCAACGCGTTAACCACGTTTTTGAGGTCCCCAAGGTTGGTGACATCAATGGCGATAATGTGGATGACCTCGTTTTCTTTAGAGAAAATGGAGGCACAGATGGCGTCGCCTGGGCTTGGATCATGCAGGATGGCTCCATCGCTGATCAAGGACCGATCGGACATTCCATTAGTGGCGCCGGGTGGTACGTAGTTGATTTGGCAGACATCAATTCCGATGGTACTGACGACATCATCTGGATGGAAGCAGAAACGGGGCGCGTCTATACTTGGATCATGCAAAACGGCCAGGTCGCAAATCACTACACCCTAAGTCACCCCGGAACCATGATCTCGCCCCTCACTGCTGGAGTCTCGGATGAATCCATCACGCTTGACGCGGTTTGCGACATTGATGGTGACGGGGTTCCTGACCTTATTAGCTCCAGAGATGCCTGGGATGATCAGTTCCGGTTCTGGAAAATTCAGAATGGTCATGTCGTCGACATGCAAATCGTCGACACTGTTTTCTCCGAAGAAGAAATCTCGAACTTTATCTACTTCGAGGACTGCACCCCTTAACAGCATCTGACAGAGCGGTGGGCCTTCGGGGCTCCGGCCCACCCAGTCATTTAAAATCTATTTGACCAAAGGCGACAGGCGATAGCGCCAGCCTGTTCTTTGCTGGCGCTTATTCAGATGCCTAGTTCATCTGGTCACGGCGTTGAGCCATGTCGGCAATGACTGCGTTCGCGTCGCCGCGATGTGTATTGAACAAACTACCGATCGCAGACCGATAGTTTGAGCCCACATTTGAGCCATCAATGGCAAAATTGTAGATGAGATATCCACCATTGCTCCCGGAAAGGCTGTACGACAGCATCGATGTCGCGCCGTCAGGACTGTTGAATTGAACCAGAACTGACCCCCGTCCCCGTGACTGGGCCTCGGCATTCACAACAGAAATTGAGGAACCTTCATTCCGTAGGAAGAAATCAGCTTCCTGAAGCGCCGCCATGTCTCCAATAATCTGCGCAAATTCACTTGTCTGATTTGGAGAGAGCGTTCGAGCGTTTCGGCCAAGAGCGCCCGATGCTAAGGTCGCATCATCGATGGTCGGACGAGTTGTCTGAATGAGCGTTTGACGCTTTATATCTGCCGGCAAATCACGCTGTAGGATTTGCTCAATGGCCTGTAGCCGAGCATCAATTACATTTCGAAAATCGGTGTCTGACTGTGCGTGCGCGCTCATCCCGAATGTGGCGGTCATCGCCAGTCCGGCACCAGCCGCCAGCAATAGACGGCGCGTCAGTTTGAATTCTTTCATCAACAGGTTTCCATTTTTTAATTGGGTCTCCGGCCCGCACTTTTGAGACATATTCAGGCTTTCGCTACGCGACTAAAGTTGTAACTTGTTGGAATACCTGAAAATATTAGACGCCTGAGCTTTTGAACGCTGTCTTCTCAGAAATCCACTCATCAGTTCAGATTGCGACGGCAAATCTTCAGCCTGAAATTATACAGTATAACATACTGAAAAAATAATATTTTTTATGTTCTCGCCACATGAATACTGCGCTATGACACGCTTATGAGCGACCTGCACTTGCACAAACATTCTGAACACAGCCACTCCCATTCGGGTGGTCAGGATGCACAGCGCAAAGTCGGTATCGCGGCGCTCATCACCTTCACCTTCATGTTCGCAGAGGTTGTCGGCGGCCTGATCTCGGGATCGCTCGCGCTTCTGGCAGATGCCGCGCACATGCTGACCGATGCCGGCAGCCTTATGCTCGCCTATGTCGGCTATGCGCTGGCGCGTCGCCCGGCGGATGTGAACCGCACATTCGGCTTCTCCCGCTTCAAGGTTCTGGCGAGCTTTGTGAACGGACTTCTGCTCCTGCTGCTGGGCATCTGGATCATTGTTGAAGCCGTCCACCGTATCGTGGAGCCTGAACCTGTCCTCTCCGGCATAATGTTCTGGGTGGCGGTCATCGGCCTTCTTCTGAACCTTGCCATGCTGAAGCTGCTCCATGGCGGCCACGACCATAGCCACGACCTCAACATGCAGGGCGCGCTCATGCATGTGATTGGCGACCTGCTCGGCTCTGTTGCTGCCGTAGCCGCGGCGATCATCATCTACACCACCGGCTGGACGCTGGCAGACCCGCTGCTCTCCGTTCTGGTGGCGGTGATCCTGCTGGCAGGTGCGCTGCCGATCATCCGCAAGTCTGCGCATATTCTTCTGCAGGGCACGCCGGCGGGTGTTGATCTGCAGGCCATTTCCGCTGGCGTGGTCGAAGCCCTGCCCGGCGTCTCGGCTGTCCACCACATTCACGCATGGTCCCTTACCGGACAGGACCGCCTCATCACGCTGCATGTGGTTCCGAAAGACCGCGGCACGGCTATGGATCTTATTCCTGCAGTTCGTGAGGTGCTGAAGGACCGATTCGGCATCGACCATGCGACGATCGAGCTGGACCTCGAACCGCTGGATGAGTGCGATATCCATACGCTCTCCGCGGCGGATCATGGCTGCGATCATCACGGTCATAGCCATGAAAAGCACGATCACAGCCATAATACACACAGTTGATCGCTCTGAGGGGTTTAACTCTCCTCGGAAATCCCCATAACTCCCTTTCGGATATTTATGGAGACCGCTGACATGAGCGACGTTCAACACGAAAGCGTAATCATCATTGGTGCAGGCCCTGCAGGCTATACAGCCGCAGTCTATGCCGCTCGTGCTATGCGTAATCCGCTCGTCCTCGCAGGCTATCAGCCGGGCGGCCAGCTCACTATCACCACAGAGGTCGAGAACTGGCCGGGTGAGAAAGAAATTCAGGGTCCGGACCTGATGGTCAAAATGCGCGAGCACGCCGAAGCGATGGGCGCGCGTGTTGAAGAAGAACAGGTTGCCAAAGTCGACCTGCAGTTTCGCCCGTTCCAGATGGAAACAGACTCCGGCAAGAAATTCACCGCTGACGTCGTGATCATCTCCACCGGCGCGCAGGCGAAATGGCTCGGCCTGCCGACAGAAGAGAAGTTCAAAGGCTTTGGCGTCTCGGCATGTGCGACATGCGACGGCTTCTTCTATCGTGAGAAAGAAGTCATCGTGATTGGCGGCGGCAACACAGCTGTCGAAGAAGCGCTCTACCTCACAAACTTCGCATCCAAAGTGACACTGGTTCACCGCCGTGATTCGCTGCGCTGTGAGAAAATCCTCGAGAACCGCTTCATGAAGCATCCGAAGACAGAAGTCATTTGGGACAGCGTTCTGGATGAAGTTGTCGGCACAGACATGCCGCTCGGCGTGACAGGCGCGAAGCTCAAAAACGTCAAAACCGGCGAAGTGACGGACATTGACGCGCACGGCGTGTTCGTTGCGATTGGCCACGCGCCATCAACCGAGCTCTTCCAGGGTCAGGTGACGATGCGCGACAGCGGCTATATCGACGTCAAACCGGGCACGACAGCAACGAACATTCCTGGTGTATTCGCAGCAGGCGACGTGACTGACGAGCACTATCGTCAGGCTGTTACCGCTGCGGGCATGGGTTGTATGGCTGCGCTCGAAGCAGAACGTTATCTGGCGGAGCTGGAAGACCAGTAAGCTTCCGTTACGTCAGGTATAAACTTCCGTTACGTCAGGTATAAAATTGCCGACATCTTTGCCACACAGGGCATAATACTTCGCGCGATTTCTCAAAATCTTCCTTTACCATGCTTGCGAAAGTCCATCGAAAATAGTGGACTGCGCCGCATAGAATACGATCAGCGACACGCTGGCGATTGAGGAAAGAGGAAAAATCGTGAAACCCCAAATTAAACTGCTGGCGCTTAGCGCCAGCGTGCTGGTACTTGGTGGCCTGACAGCCCCTGCAGTTGTGGCACAAGAAGATGAGAGCGCTGAAGATAACCGTCGCCTCCAGACCGTCACCGTAACCTCCACAAAACGCGAAGCGACACTTCAGGACATTCCTGTAGCTGTTTCCGTTGTCGACAACACAACGATTGATCAGGCAGAGATACTGGATCTCGCCGACCTTCAGGCAGTTGTTCCATCCCTGCGCGTTGACCAGTTCCAGTCTGCGGCACAGACAGCCTTCCGTATTCGCGGCTTTGGTAATGGCGATAACAATGCCGGCGTCGAGCCATCCGTTGGTGTCTTCATTGACGGCGTGTACCGCTCGCGCTCTGCTGCGGCGATTGCCGACCTGCCAAACCTGGAGCGCGTCGAAGTTCTGCGCGGCCCGCAGTCTACCCTGTTCGGTAAGAACGCCTCTGCTGGTGTAATCTCCATCATCACGCAGGAACCTCAGTTCGAGCAGCAGGGCAGCATCGAAGCCTCTATGGGCAATTACGATCTGTTCCGCGTCGCTGGCAGCATTACCGGCCCGATCACAGACACCATCGCTTACAGCCTGTCTGGCAATATGAACCAGCGCGACGGCTATGTTGAAGATCTTGGCATCAACCAGAACGTCAACGAGCGTAACCGCTGGGGTCTTCGCGGCCAGCTTCTGTTCCTTCCGAACGAAGACATGTCTGTCCGCCTGATTGCAGACTATGACCAGATTGACGAGCTTTGCTGTGCAGCGGGCAACGTCACTAACGGCCCGACTGGCGCCGCAATCTTCGGTCTTGGCGGTGCAATCGACCCTGAAGACCCGTTCTCCTATCAGGTTTACAGCAACTTCGCGCCAACCAACGACATCGCAAACTGGGGTGTGTCCGGTCAGGTTGATTACGACCTCGGCTTTGCTGAGCTGACATCCATCACCGCTTACCGCGTGTCTGATTTCGCGTCCAACTCTGACGCTGACTTCACAAGCGCAGACCTGATCGGTCGTTTCTCTAACAACACAGAGATCGAAACCATCACTCAGGAAGTCCGTCTCGCAAGCACAGGCGGCGAGCGTTATGACTGGATGGTCGGCGGTTACTATTTCGACGAGACCGTCGATATCGACAGCACGATCACTTACGGTCAGGACCTTCGCGGCTACGCAGACTTCCTGTCTGGCGGCGGCTATGGTCAGGTTGAAGCTCTGCTCAGCCTGCCAGTTGGCACGACATTCGGTCAGGCTGGTCAGGGCATGTTCGAGACATACTCTCAGGACAACAATGCATGGTCCCTCTTCGGTACGGTCGATGCCTATGTCACAGACCGCCTGACACTGACTGTTGGCTTCAACTACACTGACGACCGCAAAGATGCGTCCGCAAACGTCGTCAGCACAGACACATTCTCTGCGCTCGACTTTGTTAGCATTGGTAACAACGTTCTGTTCCAGACAGCATTCGCCCAGACACTCGCAGGCGCAGGCGTAAACCCGCAAGACCCTGCAGCTGTCGCGGCATTTGCTGGTGCGTTCCCAACGCAGTTTGCGCAAATTCAGGCGGGCGCTCAGGCCTTCGCTGATGCAAACGACTCAAACCCTGCAGTGAACCCTCTGCTTGGCTTGCAGGCGCTGCAATTCTTCCCGCAATTCGTGAACTATCCGAACGCGGTTGAGAACGGCTCTACAGCGGACGATGCCTTTACCTACACCCTGCGTGCAGCATACGACCTGACAGACGATATCAACGTCTATGCGTCTTATGCGACGGGCTTCAAGGCGAGCTCCTGGAACCTCTCACGTGACTCACGTCCGTTCGCGAGCGACATCCCCGCTCTGAATGCGGCTGGTCTGTCTGTTCCAAACCTCACAACCGGCACACGCTATGCTGGTCCTGAGGACTCCACAGTGTTCGAAATCGGCCTGAAAGCCCAGTTCGACAATGTGGCCGTGAACCTTGCGATCTTCGATCAGGAAATCGAAGGCTTCCAGTCCAACTCATTCACCGGCACTGGCTTCGCGCTCACGAATGCGGGCGTACAGTCGACAACCGGTCTGGAAGTTGACGTCACATGGACGCCGATCGATGGCCTCCGCCTCGTTGCAGCAGGTACGTTCCTTGACCCAGTCTATGATGAGTTCGTGAACTCTCCGGCGGGTGATGTCTCTGGCGAAGCACCGGCAGGCATCTCAGACACGTATCTCTCATTCTCCGGCACATATGACTTCATCCTGCCAACGGGTCAGGACGCATATGTTCGCGCAGACTATCAGTATGAGTCAGAAACCCACCTCGATTGGGATGTGAACGATCCGCGCCAGCAGCGTGACGTAAACGTCTTCAACGCTGCCGCAGGTATCAACTTTGAAAATGATCTGCGTGTGTCCGTATGGGGCCGCAACCTGTTCAACGACGAATATCTGATCGAGACATTCCCGTCCGTCGCTCAGGCAGGCTCTGTATCGGGCTATCCGAACCAGCCTGCAACTTATGGCGTGACAGTCACCAAGCGTTTCTGATATATCAAAAATGCATAACTAGTATTCCAAAGGGCGCAGGTAACTGCGCCCTTTCCTATTGCAAATTTGCGCAAAAGGGGTCATCGATTTTGCATGGACTGGGATAAACTTCGATCTTTTCATGCGGCTGCTGAAACTGGCAGCCTCACCGCAGCGGGCGACAGGCTGAAAATCAGCCAGTCTGCTGTTTCTCGTCAGATTGCCGCTCTTGAGTCAGGTATTGGCGTGCCTCTCTTCCAGAGACACGCCCGCGGCCTCGTTCTCACCGACGCTGGCATCAAGCTTCACGCCGCAACAACCGACATGGCCCGTGCGGCATCTGTGGCGCACAATGTGGTGAAAGACGCGATGGACCGCCCGCAAGGCGACCTGACTGTCACGGCACCGATTGCGTTCGGCTCCACATGGCTGGTCAGCCGCCTGCAGAAATTTGCAGACCTACACCCTGATATTCACCTGCATCTCTATCTGGATGACCGTGAATACGACCTTTTGAAGCTGGAAGCCGAATGCGCGATCCGCCTCTGGGCGGCTGATAAGGCAGATCTCATCCAGCGCAAGCTCTCCTCGGTGAATACCAGCCTCTATGCTGCGCCGTCCTATCTGGAAAAATACGGCACGCCGGAAGTCCCGCAGGACCTCGATAACCACCGGATCATCGTCTATGGCGAGCAGATTTCTCCAATGCACCACGCCAACTGGGCACAACGTGTCGGCCGCGATGACCGGCCACCGCGTGAGGCCAGTCTCACCGTGAACAATGTTATCGGCATGGTTCGGGCCGCGGAAGCTGGCCTCGGCGTAGCCGACCTGCCGGACTATATGATCCCGGAAAACTCAAATCTCGTCAAAGTGCTGCCCGGTATGAAGGGCCCGCACTTTGACCTCTATTTCATCTATCCGAGCGATTTACGGCGCTCTAACCGCATCGCCGCCTTCCGCGATTTTGTGACGAGCGAGATCTCTGAATTCCGCGCAACGGAGAACGACTAACGGGGAGCCATGCATTTCAGCATATCACCAGCCCGCAATTGCGTGTTGTAAAAGCTGAGTGAAAAAGTAGATTGATGCCTGTGCATGACGTCTCATCATGCAGCCTGATCTCCAGATTGGGCGTTTCCTCCCCGAGACACCACTTTACGCCGGGCGCTTTTCATAGCTGCCCGGCTTTTCTTTTTTCCGGACATTGCGCACACGAAAAAGCCGCGAAGGATAACCCTCGCGGCTGATACGTTTTCTGATCTCGCTCTGGAGCCTCACCTGGACTCTCGCTGGCAAATCACAAGCAAGAGCGCTGGCGCAGAACGCCTGGAGCCGCAGGCGATGGAGACGCGTTTGAGCAAATCAAGAAACGCAGCCCTGAGCCCGCCACGCGGCGTGAGGCAATAAACCTAAAGACTAGACCTTAGCATCCAGGCTGTTTTCTGGCTGACCGTCATACGCTGTGTGAACAGGTCGACTGTCACATCGTCGCCAATCTCGTCAGCTACATCCAGTGCCTTTTTCAGCGTGGTTGAGAGCATGTCATGACCTTTGGCGAGGTTTTCGACCATAGAGTCCGCGTCCGGTTGGGAATTGTCCGGCTTGATCGTCGCATTCTCGAGGATTTGCTCGGTCGAACCCGGCGCAAACTCACCCAGCGTACGGATGCGCTCAGCGATCTCGTCCAGCGCAGTCCACAGCTCTGTGTATTGCTCCATGAACATCTCGTGCAGCGATTTAAAGCGCGGACCGGTGACGTTCCAGTGATAGCCGTGTGTCTTCACATACAGCGCATACGTGTCGCCCATGACGGATTTCAGCGCAGCAGTGAGGCGCGCGCGGTCGTCGGCAGAAAGCTCTGTTGGATTGTACATTTTGTGACCCTTTCTCTTTAAGTCTCAACACTCAAGATAAGGGATCAGTTCCGGAATTTAAAATTAATAATAGCAATTACTAATATAAAGATTTTTAATGCGAGACACAGATATAAAAAGACCCGCTTTATAGCGGGCCTTTTCAGTCTGATTTAAAGCGCGGTCCTATTTCAGGCTGGCGCAGAAATTCTGAATACGCTTCGTCGCTTCGGTCAGCGCTTCGGTTGAGGTCGCGTAAGAGACACGGAAAGCCGGGCCCATGCCGAAGGCCGCACCGAACACGACGGCCACATTGCCATGCTGCAGAAGCTCGGTTGCGAAGATTTCGTCATTCTCGATCACAACGCCGCCCGGGCTGGTTTTGCCGATCGCACCTGCGCAAGACGGGTAAACATAGAACGCGCCCTCAGGTGTCGGGCAGTGCAGGCCTTCTGCTTTGTTCAGCTCTGCGACCACCAGGTCACGGCGCGTTTTGAAGACCTCATTACGCTCCGCCAGGAAGTCCTGCGGGCCGTTCAGCGCCTCGACTGATGCCCATTGAGAGATAGAGCATGGGTTTGATGTTGTCTGGCTGATCACCTTGCGCATAGCGCCGATCAGCTTGTCCGGACCCGCTGCATAACCGATACGCCAGCCTGTCATCGCATACGCTTTAGACACACCGTTCATGGTGAGCGTGCGGTCATAGAGGCCCGGCTCGACCTGAGCGATGGTGAAATACTCGAACCCGTCATAGACGAGGTGCTCATACATGTCGTCCGTCAGGATCCAGACCTGCGGGTGACGCAGAAGCACGTCCGCCAGCGCACGCAGCTCAGCTTTCGTGTAAGCCGCACCTGTCGGGTTGGACGGAGAGTTCAGGATCAGCCATTTGGTTTTCGGCGTGATCGCAGCTTCCAGAGCCTCAGGCGTCAGCTTGTAATTCTGGTTCGCACCACACGCGACAGGCACTGGCGTGCCGCCACACATGATCGCCATTTCAGGGTAAGACACCCAGTATGGCGCAGGAATGATAACTTCATCCCCTGCATTAAGTGTCGCGAGAAAGGCGTTGAAGATGATCGGTTTACCGCCCGGCGCCACAGTCACCTGCGAATTGGTGTAAGTCAGCTCGTTGTCGCGCTTGAACTTGGCAACAATCGCCTCTTTCAGCTCAGGGATACCGTCGACAGGCGTGTATTTCGTCTTGCCGTCATGGATCGCCTTGATAGCGGCTTCCTTGATATTGTCCGGCGTGTCGAAGTCCGGCTCGCCCGCGCCGAGACCAATAACATCAATACCCTGACGTTTGAGTTCCATAGCCTTATTGCTGACGGCAATCGTCGCAGATGGCTGGACACGATTTACGGCTTCACTCAGTTGCAGGTTAGACATGATGTATCGTTCTCCCCGTTAAAGTCGCGGGCACTATACTCACGTAATCAGATACGCCAACGAAAAACCAAGGCTCGGCATGGGCCATTACGTCGCGGAAGCGTCAGACCTGGAAATTTGGGTAATTCTGCAACAGGTACACGATAGATAGTCCGAGGGCGGACAGAAGCATGACCATGGCGAGGGCCTGCAACGTGCCCTTGCCCGGTCCTTCAACCAACCGGCTTCCGGAAAACGCCCCCACCCCTAAAGCGGCGAATATCGGATAAATCTCGACTAAAATCGCTCTGTTCCAAACTGAGAAAATCAAATGCTTCAGGTTGAAACTTGCAAGCTTGATGCCGCCTGTGGACAAGTATTCGGCGCAATCGCAGCCAATTCTCTCCCGAAGCTGTCAGCATGCCCTATATCTGAACGCCATGGCGCGTGACGCCCGAAACGAAGCGATATAAACCAGACGCATGGCTCACAATAATTCCCAGCCCGTCCGCCCGAACGGCGTTGAGGTCATCAAGGACAATCTCACCCGGCTGCCTGGCAAGCCGGGCGTTTACCGCATGTTCGGCGCCGATGGTGAGGTGCTCTATGTGGGCAAGGCGAAGAACCTCAAAAACCGTGTGAGCAATTACGCCAAGCTGGGCGGCCACACCCAGCGTATCGCGCTGATGATCTCGCTCACCGCGTCCATGGAATTCGTCGTCACCGAGACAGAGACCGAAGCGCTGCTTCTGGAAGCCAACCTCATCAAGCGGCTAAAGCCCCGCTTCAACATCCTGCTGCGCGACGATAAGAGCTTTCCTTACATCCTCATCCGGCGCGACCACCCTGCCCCGCAAATCCTGAAATATCGCGGCTCGAAAAAGCATAAGGGCGATTATTTCGGCCCGTTCGCCAGCGCAGGCTCGGTCACGCGCACGCTGGACACGCTGCAGAAAGCCTTCCTCCTGCGCACCTGCGAGGACACCGTGTTCGAGCAGCGCTCCCGCCCCTGCATGCTGCACCAGATCAAGCGCTGCGCTGCGCCCTGCGTCGACTTGATTTCAGAGAAAGACTATCAGGCGCTTGCCGATCAGGCGGCAGACTTCCTGCGCGGCAAGGTGGTCAGCCTGCATGAAGAGCTGGCCGCAGACATGGAAAAGGCGGCGGAAAACCTCGAATTCGAACAGGCTGCCCGCCTGCGAGACCGTATCCGCGCCATTGCGGCCGTGCGCGCCACGCAGGATATCAACCCCGAAGGCGTGGAAGAAGCCGATGTGTTCGCCCTCGCCGTGGATGGTGGCCAGTCCTGTATGCAGGTCTTCTTCTACCGCTCGGGCCAGAACTGGGGCACCAAAGCTTTCTATCCGAAGCACGAACGCGACGCGACGCCGGAAGAGATCGTCGCCGCCTTCCTCGTGCAGTTCTATGATGAACGCCCGCCGCCCAAGCTCATCCTGACGAGCCATGAACCAGCCCAGATCGAGCTGATCGAGGATGCCCTCGCTTTGCGCGCCGACCGCAAGATCGAGGTGCGCAAACCGTCACGCGGCGGCAAGCGGGAGCTGGTGGTTCAGGCGCTCAACAATGCGCGCGAGGCGCTCAGCCGCAAGCTCGCCGAAACGGCCAGTCAGGCGCGTCTTCTGGAAGAGGTGCGCAAAGTGTTCGACCTGCCCGAAACGCCAAAGCGTATCGAGGCTTACGATAACTCGCACATTCAGGGGTCTAATGCTGTGGGCGGCATGATTGTCGCCGGCCCGGAAGGGTTTGAGAAGAACCAGTACCGCAAGTTCAACATCAAAGATTCCGACATAGAGCCGGGCGATGACTATGGCATGATGCGCGAAGTCATGCGCCGCAGGTTCTCACGCCTCATGAAAGAGGCGGGCCTTGATACCCCCTCGCCCACGAGCAAGCGCGAAGGCGCAGACGGCCCGACGACCGAAGGTCAAGGAAACGTCGTCGAGCAAGAAAATAAAACAGCCCTGAGCGCGACCCATCGCGAAGGCGAAGCCGAAGCGGGCGGTCAAAACAAAGAGAACACCTCAAGCACCGATGCCAGTTCACCTGACTCAAAGAGCAAGCGCGAAGGCGCAGCTGCGCCAGCTTCAGCTGGCAACAGCAGCGAGCAAAACCAATCAAGACGAGACAAGCTCAAATCCTCCCCCAATTATCCCGACCTCGTGCTCATCGATGGCGGTCTGGGCCAGCTCCATGCCGTGATGGAGACGCTGCAGGAGCTTGGCCTGTCGCATGAGGATGTGACTTTGGTGTCTATCGCCAAAGGGCCGGACAGAAATGCTGGCCGCGAGAAGTTCTTCCGGCCGGACAAAGCGCCCTTCATGCTGCCGGAAACCGCGCCGGTGCTCTATTACCTGCAGCGCCTGCGCGACGAGGTGCACCGCTGGGCGATTGGCGCGCACCGCACGCGCCGCTCGGCCGATATCCGCAAGAACCCGCTGGACGAGATTGAGGGCATCGGCCCTGCGCGGAAGAAGGCGCTGCTCCACCGGTTCGGCTCGGCCAAGGCAATTGCCCGCGCCAAGCTGTCAGACATCGCCACGGTGGATGGCGTCAGCCAGGCCCTCGCCGAGCGGATTTATAATTATTTTCATGGGAGTTAGTGGCGCACGAAAAGTATAATTCATTCTTTGCTATGGCGGCCGCAAACCACACCTTTAGACCAATTCCGCCTCGCAAAACGGCGGAACCGTCTTTCGCCTACCAATTCAGAAGTTTGTCGGATCGTCGCAGACCGGCTGCATTCAGCGTGGCCAAGTTTCTGAGCCATGCGTCGTTTACCATGTCTCGCCATTGGATAACTTCAATTGTTGCGCGGTACTCATTCGTTAGATGTCGTATCCGCCCTTGCCCATTGGCAGTAGTTTGCCAGCCCGATAATTGGAGCTCGAGTTCACCCACAATATCGGCGATGACGTAGCAATAGAATACGCAGTCATCGGCGATTCGCACGCGCTCTCGATCAAAAGATTCTATCTCACCTTTTTTCAATTGGTGCAGATACTTGGTGATTTGACTTTCAATATGATCCTCAGCCTTTGAATATCCCTTCCTTCCCGGCCGTTTAAATTCAACAACCATAACCTTGTTCAATGGCTCAGATGTATCCGGTCGATCTGAACCAGAATCTGCATCTATCTGTCCCATCCCAAAGGCTAAATCCCACAGGATCAAATCAGGTCGATCAGATGAATCACTATTGGTCAGCAGCTTGTCGAGACGGTAGTCTGAGGCAAACGCTCTAGTAAAAGCAAAACGCTCATCAACCAACCATAAGTCGTGCTCTCCGCCTTCAAAGTGGGCTGGGTCATCGCCTCGCATTCTCATGGGGCAAATGAAGCTATGCAAAGTCTGCTCTAGGAAGTAATCGTCTTCACGTTCTTCGCGCACCCTCAGGCGCTTGATGAGCTTTTCAAATAGTTCAAGCACCAGCTTTCGTCGCACAACGTGTTGAGCGAGAGCCAAGCGTTCAGACGTCTGAATTTCTTTAGCCGCGGCAGCAACGGTGTCTGCAAAGTTTTGTGTCGCCTCTTGGGAGCCTTCCAAAATTTGGATCACTTTTTCAATTGATTCTTTACGGTCTTCTTCGCGCCTAATTTGATACTTCACGAGACCCGCAGCAAAGTCTTCTGGTTCCAGTGCGTGAAATGGTACGCGTCCAAGCTGAGTTTCTGGGTCATCAAATCCATAGATCGGATAACTATTCACGAACTCGTCGTACTTTTGTCGCCGATCCTCTTCATACTTTTCGATCTGGGGCTGAAGTATCTCGGATTTCACCGTATCGACACAGTAGCGCGCTATTTCTTTCAGCTTACTCTCAGGAATAGTGAACGCAGTACGGCCTTCGTTGACCCGATCATCCAGGTATTCTCCGGAAACGCAGCAATGGAATACCAGATCTGTTCGTCCATCTACTTCAATGTTCTTCAAACCAAGCAGGTTATCGATTTTTCTAGTTTCTACCGTTCGCCCATTGGCGAGAAGATGCAATTGGTGACTTCCGTCCAAACCCGTGCTTGCTTCTGCATCGCAGGTGAACCCAACAATTTTTAGCTGGCCAAATTCATCATGCTTTGATCCCGTCGCCTCGTTCTTGTTTCCAACTACCAAGTCAGAAACCTGCTTCGGAAATGAAAACACTTCATTGTTCATTGTAATTTCCACTTCGGGCCCATTACCGACAAGGAAATCTGCTATGAAATGCGCGCTGAAATACCGGATAAAAGTATCGACGCGTTTGGGAAAGTTATTTTGGTAGTCCGTGCCCCGAAGGCCAGTGAAATGAATCGTGGTTCCCGTCACTCCCGGAAGCGAATCGACATCTGTTTGCGCACTGACGATTTGCTCGCTGTTCTTAAGTTGAAAGCTGAAGTGCCGTTTCAAATATCGGTCGCTATTTTTATACTGGCTTGAAACTTCGATTTTCTGAAACGCATCTAACCAGAAAAGCCGACCAACACCTTTGCCACCCTTCGAACGCTTGAAGTCAGTGTCAATTGTACAAAACGCACCAAAGCGAATGTGGTCTAAACCTATTCCATTGTCAGAAACTTGAATGTCGATCTTCTTACCGCTTCCGAGGTTTTCAATTGCTATACTTACCCGCCCTTTGCCAATTTCATCATGGCCGTATGCATCTTCAATCGCAAAAAACGCATTGCTAATTGCTTCAAACAAAGGCTGCAGTGCCTGAGTTGCGTTTGAAGGTTTTGGAAGTTTGCGAACACGATTTTCGAGATTAGTGGATAGCGTAGTCATTCGATCACCGTATAATTAACAAACAGGGCGAGTGACGCGAACCGTAAAGCGTATTCAACCAAGGTAGCAATACGAAATTTTAGTTCGCGGTAAGTTGCGCTAAACACGTGTCGTAAGGCACCATCAGAAACCCGCCGCAATAGAGGATTACGCTTACCGCTAATCCACCCTACCCTTTCTCTCGCCTCAGAAATCCCGGTTTGCGCAGCCGTGAGCAAGCAAGACCGGGATCCAGCCGAACCAATACTGGACCCCGGATCGTCGCACTGCGACGTCCGGGGTTTCTGCATTTGGAATCAAAAACAATCCAACGCCTGCGCGCCTGCGCCATACTTTCCCTCATGACCGAGGCGAGCGCATATACCCCACCCTCCCGAGCCCCTGCAAACATTGCAGCGCGGCTGGAGGCCTATATTGCGCGCCATGAGCGCCATGCCCGTGACCATGTGGACGACACGGGAGACACGCCGAAAATCCAGCGCGGATTTATGGACGGGCTGATCCTCCATATCAGCCGGCTGGAGCATCAGATGCGATGCTTTATCCTGTTTCTGGCGGCAGAGCTGATCGAGCGCGGCCTGGTAAAACCCCAGCCGCTTACCCTCCGCCCGCGCGGTGAGGCAGACCCGGCTGGCCCGTCCATCATTATTCGTCGTCAGGACCGCGAGCTGCGCCTTGCGCTATCTGGTAAGGTGCGCCTCAGCCCGTTTTCCATCACCACGCCGGTGATTGAGGGCAAATCGCGCCGCAAATCCCGTGGAGGTAAGCGCCCTTACACGCTGATGCCGGATCGTTTTGAGCCCGTAGATGCCCGCCATCTTCTGGCGCGCTATGGCCGCCTTTCCCGCGTGCTTTTGCGCGCGGATGTACTGGCGGAGCGCCTCGCAGGCCGTGCGCTCACGGTGAAGTTTTCTTCGCCGCTCATCCCTGCGCAGGCAGGGAACTGGAACGGTCCTGCTGAACGAGATCCCTGCCTTCGCAGGGATGAGCGAAACCTGGATAAATCCATCTCAGCATCCGACGTTACAAGCGACCGCGCAGGCGCAGCCAGCCTGAGCAGCGAAGCGCGAAGAAACGCTGGCGAGCAAAACAATAAACCAAATCCATTATACCTCTCCTCCCTGCATTCCATACTGGCACCGGAGGAGCTCTGGGCCTCTGCCAAAGAGCTGGAGGATGAAAGAGGCGACCTCACCTCGCTCCATCTGATGGCGAGCGAGGGCCTCGGCGCGGCGGGCTTTCCGCCCGGCCCCGACCCGAGGCTGCGCCTGCCGGAGTTTGAACGCTGGAAACCGCCTCGTCCGGGTGTTTATCTATTGTAACTATGCTCACGTGTTTTTTGTTTTGATGATGCTCGGGCCGTACGCTCGTTGCCTCGCTGGCCCTGCGCCTGCGCGGTCGCTTGTGTTGGAGCTCCAATCAGAGGCCGACCGGCCGACGGGCGTGAGCCCGCCCCATCGGAGCCGTGAGCAAAGCGAACCGGCGTGAGATCAATAAACAACATTGTTTGTAGGGTGCCCATCACAACCAAAGCGAAGGCGCCGCGCAAGTCAGTTCACGAACGACAAGCCCGAACACAAAACTAAGAACCACCCTATACCCGCTTTGGAAGCTTTTTCGTGAGATGATCCACAAACGCGCTCACCGCGGGCAGTACGCCCTGCCGCGAGGGTTGGAGCAGAGAGAGCGTGGCCTGACCGGAGCGCCATTCCGGAAGGAGTTCCACCAGACGGCCCGCCTCCACATCAGACTGGCAGACATAGACCGGCAGCGACACGATACCGAGCCCCGCCGCACAGGCGCTTTTCAGCGTCACCATATCATCGCTGCTGAGGCGCGGGATGAACTGGACCTGCTGGCTTTGCCCGTCTTCCGATTGCAGATGCCATTCGGCGATGTCGCGGTTCCAGCCAAGGCAAATGCCTTTATGCGCTTTCAGATCGTCCGGCGATTGCGGCGCGCCAAAGTCCGCAACATAGCGCGGCGAGGCGAACAGGCGCCAGTCAACGCGGGCAAGCCGTTTCTGGATCAGGCTGGAATCCGGCAGGTTTTCGACATGGCCGCGAATGGCGAGGTCTACGCCCGCATCGATGAGGTTCACCATGTCGTTCGTGACGAGCTGGCCAATCTCAACTTCCGGATGCGCCATGATGAAATCGGCGATCAGGCCTTCCAGCGCGAACTGCGCTACGCCAACGGAACATGAGATGCGGATTTTGCCCGTCAGCGCGGCTTTACGCTGTTTCACGCGGGCTTCGGCTGCGCTGACTTCCTCGACCACTGCCCGGGCGTGGCTGAACAGCTCTTTGCCGACATCGGTGATAGCGAACTGTCTGGAGGTGCGCTGGATCAGGCGGGCATCGAGCCGCGTTTCCAGCTGTTGGATATGTCGGCTGAGCCGCGACTTTGGAATGCCGAGCGCCCTCGCCGCAGGGGCAAACCCGCGCTTCTCCACGACATGGAAGAAGTAGAAATAGTCATTCAGATCGAGTTGGGTATCTGCACTCATAGTTCCATTTATGGAACGATAAAGTCCAAGTAAAGCATCTTCTGATGTTACCGTCCTGCATTTATCTTCCCCTCATCACAGGAGGAGCAGAAAATGCCTTACGACACACACGCAGATATACGCATCGATACCAAAGCCCGCCACGCGCCGGTTTCGGGCAATCCGTTTTCCGTCGGGACCGGATTTAACGCGCTGAGCTTTAAACACGGCATGTATGCCGGCGCGATGGACCCGCTGATCATGGTCGACCATTTCGTGATGACCGAGCCGACTTTCGGGCCTCACGCGCATGCGGGCCTCTCTGCGGTCTCCATCCTGTTCGAGGATAGCGATGGTCGGTTCAATAATAAGGACAGCCTCGGCAATGATATCGATCTGATGCCGGGCGATCTTTACTGGATGAAAGCGGGCGGCGGGGCTGTGCATGACGAGAAGCCGGTTCGGGGCGCGCGCACGCATGCACTTCAGGTGTTTGTGAACCTGCCCGCCAGCATGAAATATGACGCGCCGGCCTCTATGCACGTCAAAGCAGGTGACATGCCTGTGCTGACTGGGGGCGGTTACAGAGCGCGCGTGATGCTCGGGGCTTCTAACGGTCGCAAGGGCGCTACCTCACCCGCTCTGCCCATGACGGTTCTGGATGTGTCTCTGCAGGGTGGCGGGCCGTTCGAACATACTGTTCCGGCGGGCGAAACGGTGTTCGTTCTGGCGGCTAAGGGCGAAGCCAGCGTCGCGTTTGGCGGCAAAACAGTGGAGCTGAGCCCCGGCCAGTCTGTCGCCTTCGCGCCGTCAGACACTGAAAATCGCCTTATCCTCTCCGCAGCGGACGAGGCTCACATTGCGGTGCTGCAGGCGACGCCGATCCGTGAAGCCTTTGTCCAGCAAGGGCCGTTCGCGATGAGCACTCAGGCTGAAGTCGACGCGATGTTTGCCGCGCACAAAGCGGGCAAGCTTGGCCGGATCGAGCCCTAGTGACCATACAGGAGGTAGATTATGACCAGCTCATCATCCGGCGATATGCCGACATGCAAGCCGCTCCCGAAGCACAAACTGGCCGTGCTCACCTTTATCGGCTTGCTGATACCGGTGAATGTCATTCCGAAATATCTGATCGCCCTGTTCCCTGACCGGCCTTTGCTGGTCACGGTTCTGGCCGTCGGGGCGATCGTCCTTCTGATGACCTATGCGATCATGCCGGTCCTGATCTGGCTGTTTCGCGGCTGGCTCAGACCTTCTCGAACTCGTACATCTCGGTCGTGACAGACTTCTGGCCCATCTCGCTATAGCGCGGACCGGAGATGTTCTCCGGCGCGAAAATTTCGTCCAGCTGGGCCACAGTCGCGGCATTGAGCGTCACGTTCATGGCGCCCCAATTGTCTTCCAGATGGGTGATATCCTTCGTGCCCGGAATGGTGACGATTTCCTCATCCTTGGCGAGCACCCAGGCAATGGCGAGCTGAGGCAGGGAGCAGCCAACCGCGTCGGCAATTTCACGCGCGCTGGCGACGAGCTTCATATTCTCGGAGAAGTGCGGGTCGTTCACGCGCGGGAAGAAGTTCGCCTTGCGCATGTCGCTGTCGACGAACTCTGAAGGCACGAGCGGCTTTTGCGAGAAGATACCGCGCCCGACCGGCGAGAAGGAGACCAGCGCCGTGCCGAGTTCCTTACATGCGTCGATCACCGCGATTTCCGGGTTGCGGGCAATTAGAGAGTATTCAGACTGCATGGCCGCAATCGGGTGAACAGTCGCCGCCTGTCGCAGCATGTCAGCCGACATTTCAGACAGGCCGATCGTCTTGATCTTGCCCTGCTCGACCAGCGTTTTCAGCGCGCCAACGGAGTCTTCAATCGGCACGCGCGGGTCCGGGCGGTGCATGTAATAGAGGTCAATCACGTCCGTCTGCAGGCGCTGAAGGCTCGCCTCACAGGCTGCGATAATGCTTTCAGGGCGGGCATCAAGCGTGCGCTGTCCATCCTTAAAGCCGAGCACGCATTTGCTGGCGAGCACGAACTCGTCGCGGCGGTGTTTGAGAAACTTACCGATGCGACGCTCGCTCTCGCCAAAGCCGTAAAGCGTGGCCGTGTCGAAGAAATCATAGCCGAGGTCGAGTGCGCGATTGAGCAGCTTGTCTGACGCCTCCTCAGAGATCGGGTCGTTATAGGCGTGCATCATGTTCATGCAGCCAAGACCGACCGGGTTTACAGAAAAGGGTCCAACAGCGCGCTTTTGCATAAGTCCTCCACGGGCTGGCATCGGCCAGCGCCTCATTCAATGCATTGAGCTGACAGGGTGCAGCATTGCGCGTCGGCAAACCAGTAAAAAAGTTTTGAAGCCAATTACGGGACCAAACGCGGGCGGCACCGGAAGAAACCTAAAAAAATCTGCGATCAGCTATGTTCGCGAAACCCAATCGGGCCTACTTAGAAGCCATGCGCAGACACCCTCTCTTCTGGCTTCCTAATGCCCTCACCCTGATGCGATGCGTCCTGGGCGTGGTGGTGGCGTACATCATCTTCATGGTGGCTGGAAAAGAAGCGAGCCTCTTAGAGATTGTCAGCTCTCCGCGCGTGGATATGGAAACCCGCCTCATACATCAGGAGATGATTTCCAATTTCCGCACCTTCTGGGGCCATGTGGCGTTTGTGATTTTCGCGCTGTCCGCGATCACCGATTTCTTCGACGGATTTCTGGCGCGTCGATGGGGCGTAGAAAGCAAGTTCGGCCGCCTGCTGGACCCGATTGCGGACAAGATCTTTGTCGGCATTCCATTGCTCACACTCGCATGGACAAGCGGCTGGCCATGGCCGATCGCCCTGCCGGTTCTGGTGATTGTCGGCCGCGATGTGCTTATTACCGTGCTTCGCTTTGTCGGGCTTGGCGCAGATGCCATAAGGGTGAACTTCGTCGCGAAGATGAAGACCTTTATCGAGATGATCCTGATCGCCGTTTTCCTGCTTCTGATGGCACTCGCGGAAACGCCCGATCCGTTTCTTTCCAATTACCTGTCCATCTGGACTGTGGTTTTGTGGGCAACGGCTTCGCTCTCTGCTTACACCGGCGTGGTTTATATCGCCGGTATTATCTTCCTCCGGTTCAAAAAGCCGGAAGCTGAGGACAACACACCCGCCCCCGGCGCCGACACGACTGCGCAAGACACCTTCAACACCGACACGAACTAGGTCATACTATCGCTATGCTAAATCAAACTCCGCGCCTCCCGGGTGAGGCTAAACTCCGATACACCGACGCGACCTTCAACATTGTTGAAAAAGGCGACTTCGTCGTCTGCGCTGTTACGGGCAAGCAGATCCCGCTGACAGAGCTTCGCTATTGGAGCATTGATCTGCAGCAACCTTATGCCGATGCGGCTGCCGCAAATCAGGCTATGGTGACGAAACAAGACGAAGGTTGATTTGAATGCTGCGCCTGATTGCCCTGCCAATTCTCGCTATCCTCGCCACCTCTCCTGAAGGTGGAAACGCTGTCACGGCCTCGGCGCAGGAGACGATAACGCCGACCTGTAATGCAGGCGCCATCCAGCAGGGCGGACTTCTGCTCTGCACCGGCGAACCGGGCACGACGGTCTATATGAATGGCGGCGCAGTTGCCGTGTTTGATGCAGATGGCCGCGCCAGTGTTGGCCTCGCACACCATGCAGAAACCGACGTCACGCTGCGTTTCACCAGCAATGGCGAACGCTTCACCGAAAGCCTGACCCTCGCAACACGCGATGATGATTTCCGCGTTCTTGAGGGCCTCGACTGTGACCGCGTTGATGCGCGGACCCAGGAACAGATCGACCATGCGGGCCGTAGCTGGGTGAAGAAACAGGCTGCGTTTCAGGAATTCAATGAAGGCGCAGGCATCTGGAATGGTGTCACGCGCCCATCCGAAGGGCCAATGTCATCTCCGTTTGGCCCGACACGCCGCTATACCGGCGTTTCTGCCGTCACGGGCGAAGCGTGTGACAGCGTCTCAGTCCACCGCGGCTATGACATCGCGACCCCTGTCGGCACACCTGTCGTCGCGCCGGCTGATGGTGTGATCACACTGGCAGATGGCGACCTCTATTATGAAGGCGGCGCGATCTTCCTTGACCATGGTCAGGGGCTTGTCTCTGTCTTCATGCATCTGAGCGAAGTTCAGGTCGAAGCCGGCCAACGCGTCGAAGCTGGCGAGCAAATTGCGCTCACCGGCAATACGGGCCGCACAACGGGCCCGCACCTGCACTGGTCTGTCAAATGGCGCAACACCGCCAGCGATGACCGCGGCGGTGATTTCTATATCGACCCGGCCCTGCTGCTCGAAATTGGCTATTAAGGCTGAATAATCGTCGAGCCGACCGTTTTACGGCTCTCCAGATCAATATGCGCCTGCGCGATATCTTCCAGCTTATAGCGCTGGCCGATATCGGCTTTGATCGCACCGACTTTCAGCGCGCCGAACACCGCATTGGCAGCGCGCGCAAGGCTTTCCGGCGTGTTGATGAAGTGGAACAGGCCCGGACGCGTCATCATCAGTGATCCGCGCTGATTGAGAAGCGCCGGCGGGATCGGATCAACTGGCCCGGACGCATTGCCATATGTGATGAACAGGCCGCGCGGACGCAGGGATTTCAGGCTCGCCATGGCGCTGTCCTTACCGACGCCATCGATCGAGATGTCGACGCCTTTGCCGCCGGTCAGCGCTTTCACCTCGGCAGGAATATCAGCCGACTGAAGAAGCACATGGTCTGCGCCATTTTCACGGACGCGCGCCGCTTTCTCTTCGGTAGACACAACGCCGATGACATTTGCGCCCAGAGCCTTTGCCCAGCGCACAACAATCGATCCAACGCCGCCCGCCGCAGCCCATACTAGCAGCGTATCACCCGGCATGACGCGTTTGATCTCAAACAACAGCATCCACGCCGTCATCCCCTTCATCATCAGCGCAGCTGCATCTTCGTCCGCCACACCCTCAGGAATAGCAACAACTTTAGAAGCAACGTCACACACATGGGTCGCATAGGCGCCCGTGATTGTCGGATAGGCCACACGGTCACCAACGCTCAGGCCTTCAACGCCCTCGCCTACGGATTCGATCACGCCAGCACCCTCAAAGCCCGGCGTTACAGGCAGTTTGGTCGGGTACAGCCCTGTACGGATATAGGTATCAATGAAGTTCAGCCCGATGGCAGTCTGCCGGATCAGCACCTCACCCGCGCCCGGCGCGCGGACGTCCACATCCTCCAGCTTCAGAACTTCAGGGCCACCATTTTCATGAACTCGTACTGCGCGGGCTTGCACCATTTGAATACCTCCGGGACTCACGTCTTTATTTCGGCATGACGAAATCACACCTTCTTTGCGGAGTCGATGAAGCAGGCCGCGGCCCATGGGCCGGACCTGTTACTGCAGCGGCTGTGATCCTGCATCCGGATCGCCCGATTACAGGCCTCAACGATTCAAAGAAGCTCACCGAGAAAAAGCGCGTCGCCCTCGAAGCCGAGATACGTGAGAAGGCGCTGGCGTTCGGACTTGGCTGGGCCAGCCCACAGGAAATAGACGAGTTGAACATCCGCCAGGCGACCCATCTCGCCTGGCGCCGCGCCATTGAAGACACCGGCATCACGCCTGATTTCATCCAGATTGACGGTAATGACCTGCCGCAAGGCCTGCCTTGCCCTGCCGAAGCGATTATCAAAGGTGACGGTAAAATTGCCGAGATTTCTGCCGCGTCCATTCTGGCCAAGAACGCACGCGACAGGCTGATGGTTGAGCTGGACGAAACCTATCCTGGCTATGGCTTTGCAAAGCACAAAGGCTATGGCGTGAAAGCCCATTCAGAGGCCCTCGCAACGCTTGGCCCCTGCGCCGTTCATCGTATGAGTTTCAAACCGGTTTCACTGGCGGCGCGGCGTTTTGCTTAAAGCCACTTCAGTTTGCGGAAGACCCAGAGCTGCAGCAGCATAATGGCGACCAGCGCGATCACGGTGATCATAAACGCATTGGCGTTATCAACCCCCGGCATGCCGCCGACATTGATGCCCAATAGCCCTGTCAGAAAGCCCATCGGCAGGAAGATCGCGGCGACAATGGACAGAAGATACATGGTCTTGTTCGACTGGCTCGCCGCGCGGCTATCAATATCATCCTGAATAAGGATGGCGCTCTCTTTAGAAACGTCCAGATCACCAAGATAACGATGCAGGCGCGCAATCACTTCGCGCACATCGCGGCGGTTCATATCGCTGAACCATTTCGGCGCATCACGGCCAATCGCGGACAAAGCCTCATGTTGCGGTGACATATGCCGCTTGAGTGACAGACAGTTCCTGCGAATGACCGCGATATCGTCCAGCGCGGTCTCGTGTTCCTTGGTGAAATCGATCTGCTCAAGATGGTCGAGCTTATCATTCATATCGAGGATGGCTCTGTTCATCCGCGCAACAAGTTGCTCGATAATTTCGGTAACAAGCCCGCCAGCGGTTTTCGGGCCATTGCCCGCATCGAGCTGCTTCATCACATCGCGCGGAGACTGCAGACGGCGTCTGCGCAGCGTGATCACACGATGCTCATCGGCCCAGAGCTGCATGGAAATCATATCCTCCGGCTTTGCACCGGGGTTAAAATTGATACCGCGCAGAACGGCGATCAGCGCGCCCTCTTCCTGAAACGCACGAGGATGGGTTTCATGAGACACCATAAGATCAGCGGTGGCTTCAGGCAGGCCAATCTGGCTCATCAGCCATTCGCGAATACCTTCTGCGGACCGGTCCAGATGGATCCAGAGCACTTCACCGGGCTTTTCCGGCTGCCAGTCGCAGGCTTCCTGCCAATGGACTTCGTGCGCACCGCCATGACCATCCAGAACACGGCTGTAAAGCAAGCCGTGACGGATATCGTCGTCAGTGCGGTGATCCTGATCAGTTTCTTCGGTCATAGTCTGAAGCTATGCGCGATCAGGGTAATAGCAAGCGGATTCTGCACTGGCAGAACCCGCTCACGATCAGAGTTCGGAGAGACGTTTAGTCGACGTCGCGTCCGTGTGTGCCAACCGGCGGAATTGGCAGAGGAGACAGTTCCGGAACTGGATCAGACGCAATTTGCTGCTCCAGATACCGCAGAGCTTCATCAAGCTGGTGGTCTTCGCCGCGATATGCCGCGAGCGGCGGTGTATCCACCTCAATGTCTGGTCCGATGCCGTAACCTTCAACGAGCCAGCGGCCATCCAGACCATACTGGGCGTACTCTGCTACACGCGCCTGACCGCCATCAACGAGACGGTTTCGGTCTGACAGCCAGATACCAGCACCTGCCGTACGCGTACCGATCAGAGGCGCAAGGTCGAGGGCTTTCACACCGGCAGAGAAGCTCTCACCGTCTGAATAGGTGTTCTCGTCAATCAGAACGACGAGGTGACCACGGAAAGCCTGCTGCATGTTGGTGTATGCCGGGCCGCCATGCGGGCTCTGCCAGAAGGCCCAGGCCTGACGCAGAAGCGTGCCGATTATCCAGCTATCGATATTGCCGCCACGGTTGCCGCGCACGTCAATGATCAGGCCGTCTTTGTCGAAATGCTCGTAGAAATCACGGGCGAAGCTCGCAACGTCACCGCTACCCATTGCGCGCAGGTGAAGATAACCGATCTCGCCATTGCTTGCTTCGGCAACGCGGTCTCGGTTCGTCTGAACCCAGTCACGATAGTAAAGGCCGCTTTGGCCGCGGCGGGAAACCGGCTCTACGATATCCCGCATCTCAGAGCCATTGCGCTCGTAAGTGACAAGCACCTGCTCGCCAGCGCGGTGATCCAGTGCGCGGGAGAGATCAGCTTCAGTGCGGATCGCCGTGCCGTTAATCGCCGTGATGACATCGCCCTCACGGAAGTCCATGCCCGGCTGCTGCAGCGGACCAAGCGTATCGAGCAGGTCACGCTCCGGCTCGTAAAGATCAACGATTTCGAGGCCATCAGCATGGCGGGCAAAGCTCGCACCAAGGAAGGCTGGCGCACCGCTCTCTTCATCTTCCGGCACATCGCCCTGACGGATCTGGCTGTGCAGAATACCAAGCTCGGCAGACATTTGGGAGATCAGATCATTCAGCTCTGTGCGGTGGCCGATGCGTTCTGCGTAAGGCAGGAATTGCTCGCCGACCGTTTCCCAGTCGAGACCGCGAAGGTTCGGATCGAACGCAAAATCGCGGTGGAGGCGCCAGGCGTCATTCGCCATTTGCTCCCACTCATCATCGGGATTGATACGCAGTTTCCAGTCAGAGAGATTGACCTGCGCCGGGCCCGTATCTGTCGGGAAGCCCTGACCTGCGTCCACGAGGAAGAAGCTCGGCTGATCGCCGCGCTTTGCCACCAGAATGGTCGAACGGTCGCCAGAAAGCGAATAGCCCATCACACCGCTGGTATAGGTTTCCAGCTCAGGCTCATCATATGTCAGCTCGATACGTTTGATCGCGCCAGAACGACCGGAACGCTCGATCAGGTAGAGATGCTTTCCGGTGACGGAGAGATTGGAGTAATTGCCCGCGCTGACCGGCACCTGCCAGAGACGAGACGCGGCACCATCAAAATCGATGACGACGCCTTCGTCTTCAGCCTCTTCGTCTGCTTCGTCCTCGTCAGTGTCTTCGTCTGCGTCCGCATCCTCCATCATCAGTTCGTCAGGACGCTGGAACGGGAAGTCAGCCTCAGGATCAAGCTGAAGCGCATAGACAAGATCGCGGTCATTGAAGGCCGGGCCCATATTCCGGTCACCCCATGGAGAGCCCGGATTTGGATCATAATTGCGGCTGGAGAGGAAATAGAGCCAGCTGCCATCTTCCGCGATTGCCGGAGAGTAAGACGGGAAGCGACCATCGGTCAGAACCGTGCGCGTGCCAGTCTCAAAGTCGTAAACAGCGACCTGTGCGATATCGCGCGCGTCACTGATTTCATAGGCCATATAGCGGCCATCAGATGTGAAGTTGAAACCGGAGAACGCATTGTCATTGCTGCTGTCGGTCATATCGATTTCGGTCATCGTACCCGCTTCAGGGTCGAGCAGCATCAGGCGGCCCGCCTTGTCCGGGAAGACGACGTTCGCGCTGTCACGCACTGTCACGATATCCCATGCAAATGCGTCGTGGTTCGCATAGCGGACTTCGCCCTCGCCAGAGCCATCCACAGGGAAGCGCCAGAATTCCTGACGCTCTTCATTGCCAACCCAGGCATAAATCCATTCGCCATCACCGCTGACGACAGCATCACGGGCACGCGTGCCTTCCGGCAGCGTGTATTCAATGCGGCGACGGTCATTCAGGTGCGCCGTCACGAAATGACCGCGCGCTGTGACCGTGACAGAATCGCCTTCAGGAGAGATTTGCGCAGAACTCATATAGTTCAGCGGATCATCCAGCCAGCGCTCGCGTTGGTAGTCGCCATCGCCAATCAGAGCGAGGCTTACCAGAGCGGTCTCGCCAGAGGTCAGATCATAGCTGTAGATGTCAGCGCCGCGGTGATAATAAATCACGCCGTCATGCATATAAGGCTGGCGCATCAGCCAGCGTTCAGAGCTGGTTTCCTGACTCACATCGTCGCCGGTTTCGCTCATGGACCAGATATTGTCCGAGCCGGATTTGTCGGAAACGAAATAGACGCGGCCATTCCAGTACATCGGATGACGCATGCCTGCGCCATGGTCTGCGGCGAGACGTGTCGCTTCAACGTCAGAGCCCATGTCATAACGCCAGAGCTGCGCCATCGCGCCGCCGCGATACTGAACGGCGTTGTCGCTGGACATAGAAAGGCCATAGCGGGTGAAGAAGATCGTGCTGCCGTCTTCGTTGAACACAGCCTGATCGGCTTCCATCAGCGGAATATCCGTCGTGACAAACGTATCGATATCAACCGTTTGCAGAATGCGTTGCACAGGGCCAGGAATGTTGCGGTTCGCGATAAGAACCTCACCATCCGGCGTCCAGCCACGCAGGGCGACACCGCCGCCACCGAATGTCACCTGACGCGGGGCACCACCGGCGACCGGCATGACGTAAATCTCGGATGGCCCGTCATAGTTTGCCTGAAACGCAACCCACGCCCCGTCTGGAGACAGCATTGGCGAGGTTTCCGCTTCCGGGTGCGTCGTCATGCGGAAGGCGGTTCCACCAGCCGCATTCGTTTGCCAGAGGTCACCCTCGCTCGCAAAAATCAGAACGTTATCGTTGGCGGTCGGGGTTTGGTAATACCCCTGCGTCTGTGCGGTTGCTGGCAGCGCAAATGCAGCGCAACCAATAAGAGACGACATAAGAAATGAGCGCATAGCTACCCCCGGAAAATCAAATCAGCCGGGCAATCTGATATCGTTGACCAATAATAATCAAGGTTACAAATTGTTTATATCGCAGGGTTCTGCGCAATTTACTGCCTCTGCATCAGGCGCGATCAGCGCTTGTTTTCAGGGCCTTTGCCTCTGAGCTCCTCTAGGCTCGGATTACGAAGCAGGGCTTCAATTTCGTGTGATCGAAGCTCTTTCCAGCAACCTTCTTTCAGACCGCCCAGTTTCAGTGCACCAATCCGCACACGGACGAGATCAATGACACGCAGTTCAACAAGGTCACACATACGCCGGATCTGGCGGTTACGTCCTTCGCGCAGAACGAAGCGGAGTGTCTGGTCGGCAATGCCTGTCACGCGCGCAGGCCTCAGCTTGCGCCCGTCCAGTTCCAGACCTTCGCGGAGCAAAGCCATTTTTTTGCCCGTGATCTTACCGCGAATGCGGACGATATACTCTTTCTCAAGATCGGCATCAGGGCCGATCACGCCTTTAGCCACGGTGCCGTCATCAGACAGAACAAGGAGGCCACGTGAATCCTGATCAAGCCGTCCGACAGGCGCGAGACTGTCATTGCCGCGCACCGGCGCGCCTTTGCCAACGCGGTTTTCATTGGTCAGCAGGCGAATTGCAGGGATCTGATCCTCTTCCGGTGTGGCGGACACGAAACCCACCGGCTTGTTCAGCATAATGGTACGCTTGGACGAGAGCGTTTCTGCGCCCTTTCGGTTCAGCGTCAGTGTCTGGCCGGGAAGGATTTTGCGCCCCGCATCTTCCACCTTTTCGCCATCAATGAAGACGGTGCCAGATGTGATGAGACCTTCAGCTTCACGGCGCGAACATACGCCGGACTGGGCCAGCCATTTATTGACGCGGACTGGCTCGTCGCCGTCGAAGGTTTTCTCAAAATCACTCATGAGTGTGCGATACGAGCTTGCCGGTCCAAGATCAAGCAATCTCGCTTCGCGTCAGCGCCGCCCGAACAGGCGTTCAATGTCGGCGAGCTTGAGTTCGACATATGTCGGGCGGCCGTGATTGCACTGACCGGAATAGGGTGTCGCTTCCATTTGACGAAGAAGGGAGTTCATTTCTTCAGAGGTCAGTCTGCGCCCTGCCCGGACGGACCCGCGACAGGCCATATTGCCCATCACCTCTTCAAAACGCTCCTTCAGCGAGAGGCCGGCATCATACTCAACGAAGTCATCGGCCAGATCCTGTATCAGACCGTGGACATTCATATTGCCGAACAGTGCTGGCGTGGCCCGCACACAAATCGCGCCGCCGCCAAAGGGTTCGATCTCAAGGCCCATCGCTTCAAGCTCTGGCGCCCGCGACAGAACGCGTTCTGCCTCATCTTCTGAGAGCTCGACAACCTCGGGAATAAGCAGCGCCTGACGCTTCACGCCGCTCTCGGCCATGTCCGCTTTCATGCGCTCATAGACGAGACGCTCATGGGCTGCGTGCTGGTCGACGATAACGATACCGTCTTTGGTCTGCGCGATCACATAGGTTTCGTGCAGCTGAGCTTTGGCGAGGCCGAGCGGCAGTGCTTCAACCTCTGGCGCAGACCTGTCCTGCTCGACACGGACGGACATTGGATCGTCCATGGTCCGCGCAGGTTCGCGAAAGCCTTCGGGCATAGGGACAGGTGCATCAGAGCGGAAATTTACAGACGGGTCTGGCTGAACCGGTTGAGGCTCAAAATCGCCGCCCCATGGGCGTTGCGGCATGACCGGACGCTCCGCCGGTTCGGCATGCAAGCTGGAGGCACGCCACAGGCTCGCGGTCGGGCGTTCCTGCTCGACATTCACTTTGCCGAGCGCCTGACCTGCCACTGTTGTGGATGCGCGGTGACCTGCATCTGCCAGCGCGTGACGGAGCGCTCCGATCAACAGGCCGCGCACCAGACCGGCGTCACGAAAGCGCACTTCGGTCTTCGCCGGGTGCACGTTCACGTCCACGGCTTCGGGATCAAGATCAACGAAAAGAGCCGCCATCGGGTGACGGTCCCGCGCAAGGAAGTCCTGATACGCCGCGCGGATAACACCGGTGAGCAGTTTATCCTTCACCGGACGACCGTTCACGAAGAGATATTGATGCTGGTTATTGCCGCGATTGAGCGTTGGCAGGCCTGCAAAACCGGAAATGCGGACGCCTTCTTTCTCAGCGTCGATCTGCATCGCGTTATCACGAAACTCACGGCCCATAATGGCCCCAAGACGGGCCAGACGAGAGTCTTCCGGCGTACCGCCTTCGGCCTTCAGCCGAAAGACGGAGCGTCCGTTCTGCGTGAGCTCGAAACCGACATCAGCGCGCGACATGGCGAGACGGCGACAGGTGTCAGAGACAGCCATCGCTTCGGCGCGCGAGGATTTCATGAACTTAAGCCGCGCTGGCGTGGCGTAGAAAAGGTCTTCGACCGTGATGCTCGTCCCGTGCGGAAGAAGCCCTTTCCAGGCGGCAGGTTTCGGATCGTTCTTGCGGCCTGCTTCGACTTTCAGCTCAAACGCATCGTCCGAGCTTTCAGAGCGCGAGAGCAGCGTCATACGGGCAACCGAGCCGATGGATGGCAAAGCCTCGCCGCGAAAGCCAAGCGTCGAGATATTGAGAAGGTCCACACGGCCATTTTCGTCGGAGAGCAATTTGGATGTGGCATGGCGCTCCACAGCGAGCGTTAGCTCGTCTGCGTCCATACCGCAGCCGTCATCGCTCACGCGGAAGAAAGTACATCCACCTTCCTCGGCTTCAATGGTAATATGGCGTGCGCCCGCATCGAGTGCGTTCTCAACGAGTTCCTTGATGGCCGCAGCGGGGCGTTCCACCACTTCACCAGCCGCGATCCGGTTTACCGCATCAGGTGGCAGCAGGCGGATTCCGCCAGCGCGGTTCAGGCGGGATTGTTCTGGCGTATGGAGGGACGAATCATCAGGCATAGCCGCTAGTTTAAAAGAAATACGGCCCGCCCGATATGGGCAGGCCGTAGACTGTTAACAGCTGTTTCAGCCGAAATCAGGGCTATTCAGTAGCTTCTTCTTCAGCAGAAGGCGCCAGTGAGTCCTGGAAGTACTCACCAATCATATCGAGTTCTTCCGGCTGACCGACGACGACAAACGTGAAGTTTTCAGGCATCAGATATTCTGCTGCCACGCTGCGGACTTCTTCAATCGTCACAGCGTTCACGAGTTCATTCCGACGCTCGAAATAGTCGATGCCCAGCTCGTCCTGACGCACGCCCATCATCTGGCCGGCAATCTTCGCGTTGGAGTCAAAGCCGAGCGGGTATGCACCCGTCAGATAGGACTTCGCATCTTCGAGTTCAGCTTCTGTCGGGCCTTCCGTCGCGAGGCGGTAAAGTTCAGCCTGTGTACGACCGATCAGTTCGCCAGCACGTTCGTTCATCGTCTGGGACGATCCGCTCCAGCGAGACAGGTGATCCTGAGACGACAGAGAGGTGTAGATGCCGTAAGTCAGACCGCGCTTCTCACGGATTTCATCCATGAGACGGGCAGAGAAACCACCGCCGCCCAGGATATAGTTCGCAACATAAGCTGCGAAGAAATCCGGATCATCGCGGTCAACGCCTGGCGCTGTGAAAGCGACCAGAGACTGCGGCTGAGGCAGATCACGTACGACCGGCTCTGCAGGCGGATTCAGAAGAACAACATCTTCAACAACCGCAGTCGTACCGCTCTCCGGCAGACCTGCGAAAGTTGATTCCATAGCGGCCAGAAGACGCTCTTCTGAAATGTCGCCAACAGCCGTGATCAGAAGCGTGTCCTGAACCATGATGTTGTCACGCTGCGTGCGCAGATCGTCGACGGTTACGGCCTGAACTGTGTCCGGTGTCGCATAGCGCGCATACGGGTGACCTTCAGGATAGATGGTCTCGTAAAGTGCACGACGTGCGAGTGTGCCCGGATTGGTTTCAGCGCGCTGAAGGGCGATCAGAGTTTCTTCGATGGAACGCTCAAACGGCGCCGCATCAAAGCGTGTCTCTGTCAGGCCCATGCGGACCATATCCATCGCTTCTTCGAAGTTTTCAGACAGGGTAGACATGGAACAAGACGTCCAGTCATCGCCAGATGTACACCCGAAGGACATGTTCAGCTCTTCCATACGCGTTGCATACGCATTGGAGTCGAGTTCACCCGCACCTTCGTTCATCATGTAGGTCATGAGGCCGGTTGCACCCGTCAGACCTTCAGGGTCAGACGTTTCACCGCCGCTCCATGCCATGTTGATGGACACAATCGGAATCGCCGGTTCGCTGACCAGCCATGCAGAATAACCACCGGAGGCTTCAACAACCTGAATGTTGGAAAGACCCGTTTTGGCTTCTTCTTCAACTGTCTCAACAACCGGAGGCGGTGTCGCGACAGAAACCGGAGCCGGCTCGTTTACAGGCGTGCTTGTTGCACAGGCTGACAGAAGCGCTGCACCCGCAACGCCAAGAGAAAGCAGTTTCAAATTCATGTTAGCTTTCCTCCGGAACCAGCAACTGGGTTTGAATAGACGGTTGGTCAGCGATGTAACGCGCAAGCGCTTCCCGAACCATTTCTGGTGTCACAGACTCAATTTCCTGTGGCCATGTCGCGATGCGATCAAGGTCATCACCACGCGCTGCAGCGCTACCGTAAAGCTGAGCCATGCTCGCCTGGTTGTCGCGCTGGAAGATGGAGCTAGCGATCATGCTGGATTGAGCACGCGCCAGTTCTTCTTCAGTTGGGCCGTTCTCAATGAAATCAGCCAGAACTGCGTGTGCGGCTTCTGAAACCGTTTCAAGGTCGACACCCATTGCAGGCGACGCGCCCATGCCAAACAGGCCGGTTGCACGCAGGTCAGTCCAGCTGAACGCATAGGCGCTGACAGCAACGCCCTGCTCTTCTACCAGCTCCTGATAGAGACGGCTTGTGCGGCCACCACCAAGGATTTGCGCGGCAAGATCAAGCGCGTGCGGCTCAAGCGTTTCTGTGTTCACGCTGTAAGACGTGGACTGCCAGTACTGATCCCACTCTTCCTGACGCACTTTCGGGTCAGAGTGTGTGAGCGTCATGGACTCAGTAAGTGGCTGAACTTCCGGCCAGACGCGCTCTTCCAGATCGGCTGTCGGCTCGATCGAACCATAAATGTCTTCAGCAAGCGGACGCAGCTCTGCAGCTGTGATGTCACCTGCGACGACGAGAATTGCGTTCTGCGGACCATACCAATAGCCGTAGAAATCATTCGCGTCCTGAAGGGTCAGCTGTGTGACTTCGTCCATATAGCCGATGATCGAAATTTCGTACGGATGGCCTTCGAACAGCTCATCCATCATCATTTCGAACAGGATCGCGCCCGGATTGTTCTCAATGCGCTGGCGGCGCTCTTCAACAACAACGTCGCGCTCTGGCAGAACCTGATCCTCAGAGAGGATGAGGTCGGTCATGCGCTCGGCTTCCATTTCCATCATCGTTTCGAGACGGTCGACGGCGACGCGCTGATAATATGCTGTGTAGTCCCAGCTTGTGAAAGCATTGTCCTGACCGCCATTGCGGGCGACGATTTTAGAAAATTCGCCAGCCGGAATGTCGTCAGTCGCTTTGAACATGAGGTGCTCGAACAGGTGAGCAATACCGGATTTGCCAGGCAGCTCGTCTGCCGCGCCAACACGGTACCACACCATATGCGTCACAACCGGCGCACGGTGATCAGGAAGCACGATGACTTCCATACCATTTTCGAGGGTGAAGGTTTCTGGTGCCCAGGCTTCAGTTTCGCTTGAAGCGACAGCCTGCGGCGCAAGCAGCGCCATCGGGGCAGCGCAGGACAAGGCCCCTGCGAGGGCCAGTGAACGGATCAATCGCATCGGGTAAGGGGCCTCCCTGTCTGATGATGTCTAATGGGCCTAAGTGCCCGGCAGTTTGAAACCTGCCTCTCCGTATTCAATTACAACAGTGCCACCGCCGGTCGCGCTGTTTACAGAATCAATCTGGCGCAGGCGCGCCGCTTCTGCATCAGCGTCCAGCGGATTGCCGTCTGCATCTGTAGAAGTGTTGTTCAGTGGAACAAAGTCAAAGATCTGGCCGACGATTGTGTTCGGCTTACGCATGATTTGTGCGCTTTCGAAATCAACCTGAGTGCGGACAGTCGGGTCAGCAGCGGCTGCGCCAGCAGCTGTCACAAGCGAGCGCTCACCTGCGGATGCGCTCTGACCAAGATCCTGTCCGAACAGAATTGTGCGGCCCGGATTGCCCTGATTCTGCAGCTCAGCTGGCAAAACAGCACCAACCGCCGGTGGACGCAGCGCATATTCCGGTGGAACGACCAGAGGCGGCTTCGTGACAACGTTGAACTCGTCAGGAGTTGTGCGGGCAAATCCCGAAGACTGACCAAGCGAGCTACAGCCTGCCAGACCAACTGCGGCTATCGCGACACCACACACTGCGAACGCCTTTGATTTCATCGAACTTGCCTCTTTCATTCCGGTTTACGTCTTCCTAGCGCGGATTTTCCAGCTCATCTAGCGTCTACATCATGACGCTTCAGTAAGAATTGATCGATGAGCAACAGAATCGCGCCGACGGTAATCCCTGCATCTGCAATATTGAACACATAGGGAAAGCCCAGCCCGAGCCTGCCGTCAAGCAGGTGCTCTGGCGTAAATATGCTTTCCAATCCAGCCATGAAGCCAGGAAGGGTAAATTCAATCCCGAACCATGGCCCTGAAAAATCGAAGAAATCGACCACAGCGCCGAAACGTATGCGGTCGATCACATTGCCCAGCGCGCCGCCAATCACCATTGCAAGCGACAGTGCGGTTACCCGGTGCTTCGCCTGAAGCAGCCAGCCAAGGAACAGGGCAGATACGCCGAACTGGACCGCCACGAGCGCCCAGCGCGCCCAGCCTTCAGACTGAGCCATGCCAAAGCTGAAACCGCGGTTCCAGACCATTGAGAAATCCATCACAGAGGAAATCTCGATTTTGCCGCAAGGCTGGGTGCGATCGAGGCACGCCAGCGCATTGAACACATCCTCGCGCAGCACAAGGTGCTTGGTCAGCTGGTCGAGAAAAAAGATCACGCCAGCAACCGCAATCGCCCAGACTACGCGGGATACATTCATTTTAGCCATTCGACTGGTCCCATTCCATCACCGCCGCGGCATCACGCGGTGTGATATCCGGGAAGTCATCCAGCGCTTCGGCAGGATCGAAATACTTCCAGCTGCGAGCACATTTGCGACCTTCGGCCATTCCCGGCACAACCGCAACTCCCGGCACATCTTCCATGCGGAAGGCGACGCCCGGCGCTGGTGCGTCGGTCAGAATTGCCTTGGATGTGATGAAGAGATCAGCCGCATCTTCGCCATTGAACGCGCCAAGCAGGTCGGCGTCTTCAATGTGAACCACCGGAGCCGCCTCCAGCGACGAACCGATACGCTTTTCGCGGCGCTCGACTTCCAGCGCGCCCGTCACGACACGACGGACTTTGAAGATTTTCGCCCACTTTTCAGCGAGTTCATCATTCTTCCAGTCTGAAGGCACATCTTCGAAGGTCAGAAGGTGCACACTGTCAGACATGCCCGCCAGATGGCTTGTCTGGAACGCTTCCTCGGTTGTGAACGGCATAACCGGCGCCAGCCAGAGACAAAGGCGCTTGAGAAGCTCGTTCATCACCATGCGATTCGCGCGGCGACGCGTCGAGCTGATTGGATCACAGTAGAGCGCATCCTTACGGATATCGAAGTAAACCGCAGAGAGGTCCACACCGCAGAAATTGATCAGCGCAGACATGATCCGCTTATAGTCAAATTTCCCGTAGGAAGACTTCACCAGAACATCGAGCTCTGAGATGCGATGCAGCACCCAGCGCTCCAGACCCGGCATATCTTCCAGCGGTACGTTCTCGTCTTCTGAATAGCCGTCGAGCGCGCCGAGCAGGTAGCGGAACGTGTTCCGCAGGCGGCGATAGCTTTCGACATTCGCCTTCAGGATCTCGTCAGAGATGCGCAGGTCTTCTGTGAAATCAGACGTCGCCGTCCAGAGGCGCAGGATTTCGATACCATTCTTCTGGGCAACGTCGAGCGGGTTCACCGTATTGCCGATAGACTTCGACATTTTGCGGCCTTCGCCGTCCACGATGAAGCCGTGCGTGACGACCGTTTTGTACGGCGCGATGCCACGTGTGGCGCAGCTTTCCAGAAGCGAAGACTGGAACCAGCCACGGTGCTGGTCAGAGCCTTCCAGATACACGTCAGCCTGGCCGGTCGCGTCATCAATGATGCCGCGCTCGCGCAGGGTGAAGGCGTGGGTGGTTCCGGAATCGAACCAGACGTCCAGAACGTCTGTCACCTTCTCCCACTCATGCACATTCACGCCCGGGCCGAGCAGATCGGCTTTCTCAGCGGTGAACCATGCATCGACGCCACCATTGCGGATGGTTTCGAGGATACGGGCGTTGATTTCAGACGCTTGCGGCAGAACCGTATGCGGCTCGCCATCGGCATTCACGAAGAGTGTAAGCGGCACACCCCAGTTACGCTGACGGGAAATCAGCCAGTCCGGGCGGCCTTCCACCATGGAGCGGATGCGGTTGCGGCCAGCAGCTGGCACAAAGTCCGTTTGGTCGATACCAGCCAGCGCTTTGTCACGCAGGGTTTTGCCATCACGGTCGGCTTTATCCATCGCGATGAACCATTGCGGTGTCGCACGGCGGATAACCGGCGCTTTGGAGCGCCATGAGTGCGCATCACGCAGCGTGGTCATGCCACGGCCAAGCAGCGCGCCAACTTCTGTAAGGGCTTTCAGCACTTCAGGGCCGGCCTTGCCGTCCTGTCCGCGCTTCTTGCCGGATGTGCGGATGATATCGAGGCCTGCGAAGCGTGGCACGTCCGGACGGTAAGCGCCTTCCGGATCAACAATATCGCGGATTTCCTTGGCCGTACGGCCAGAGTTCAGAAAGACGATATAGTCATCATCACCGTGCGCTGGCGCGGTGTGTACGAAGCCCGTACCCGCATCATCAGTGACGTGATCACCGGCGAGCATTGGCACTTCATGATCCCAGAAGCCTTCGCCAAACTCAGCGCCGTTGAACGGGTGCTTCAGCGTCCAGCCTGTCGGATCGACATCGCTCACGCGTGTATATTCAGAGACCTTCGCTGCGCCGAACACGTCGGCGGCAAGATTATCTGCCACTGCGAGACGGTCGCCGACTTCTGCAAACGGTTTGAAGCCCAGCTCTTCCTCGGACATCACAGCTTTTACCTCATAGAGGCCATAACTGATCTTCGGGTTGAAGCTGACCGCCTGGTTCGCAGGGATGGTCCACGGAGTTGTCGTCCAGATGACTACCGGGAAGTCTTCGCCAACAACAGGGAATTTCACCCAGATCGTTGTCGCCTTGCGGTCGTGATACTCAACCTCGGCTTCAGCGAGCGCGGTTTGCTCCACCGGAGACCACATGATCGGCTTCGCGCCGCGATACAGAAGACCGGACATTGCGATGGTCAGGAATTCAGAAACGATCTTCGCTTCGGACTCAAAACGCATGGTCAGGTATGGTCCAGTGTTCGGATCACCGTCTTTTTCATACCATTCCGCGTTCACACCAAGGCGACGGAACTGTTCGCGCTGGACGTCGATCCAATGCGCAGCATACTCGCGGCAGGCGGCGCGGAATTCTGAACCGGTCACCTGCTCTTTAGTTTTGCCTTTGGCGCGGAACTGTTCTTCCACCTTCCACTCGATTGGCAGACCGTGGCAGTCCCAGCCCGGGATGAAGCCAGCGTCATAGCCGGACATCTGGTGAGAGCGGCAGACAATATCCTTCAGGATTTTGTTCATCGCGGTGCCGAGGTGGATGTCGCCGTTCGCGTATGGAGGGCCGTCATGGTAGACGAATTTCGGACGGTCTTTGCTCTCTTCGCGCAGGCGCTCATAAAGCTTCAGCTCATCCCATTTCTCGATCCACTGAGGCTCGGCCTTCGGAAGGCCCGCACGCATCGGAAATTCGGTTTTCGGAAGGAAAAGCGTCTCGCGGTAATCGCGTCCGCCTTCGGAGGTGTTGTCTGTATCAGCCATAGTTCGGTTGTCTTCAATCAGCAGCAGGTTGTTCTTTGAAAATTGGGAGCAAAATCAAATACCCCGACCGCGAGCTGTGGTTCAGCTGACGGCCGGGCCGCTAATTCGAATGACATATATCAGAGCGGCGCATTGCATGGGCGATGCGTTAGCAGGGTTAGTCGGGGTTGTCACCTTGTCAGTTGGTTTTGATGGGCGGCCAAAACCGCTTCTTGTCGAGACGACCCGAAGACTACTCCTATCACAGGCGCGACCGCGTTATCTGCCCGAACAGATGAGAGCAGCACATCTTCCAAATCCTTCAGTAGGCTTCATGCTGTACTCTTTTGCAGCAAACGAACTGTCACTATGTTGCCGATGCAATCTCTTCGGACGGACCAGCCTGCCCCCACATTTTGAGCGCTTCCAGCCTGTCCTCATCCAAAAAGTACAGGCCCGGCTCATCCGGCGTTGGCACAAGCGAAATTCGAAGTTCAAACTCTTCCTGCAGATAGGCCAACGCATCTTCAGATGCTTTCAGGTCCTCATAATTTCCAGTCGCGCATGACTGCGGCCAAGGATCTAAGAGTTCCCAGTGAGCTTTCCCACGTGATCCACCATACATACAAGCAGCCGCAAAATAATCCCCCGTTTTCCATTTTTTCCCCGGTACAGCCGGCACACGGCCCCGCACAATTTTGATCACAGGGTATCGCCGGTCATCCATGCCTGTCAGCATGTTTGTTGATGTCGCCAATAATGGTGGGTTGGTAGAGAGGATTTTTGAGATATTAACGTCGCCAAGCGTAAAATGGATCAATTGCCTTTTCCAGAACAGCCACAGCATTCCAGCGAACAATGTTGACGGGATGATCCACAACCAAGCACCTGTCCGATATGCGAGATACGCGCACAAGATCGTTGGCAGGCCAAAGATCAGAGGCCATTTTGGCTTTCGAATCATGAGGCGAAGGAACTCAACTTTGATTTTCCCCGGATTACTAGCGTAAGACCCCATATTCTCCTCCGACCTTTCTTTCCTCGCACTAAAGGACCCCAGCCCGAAGCCTGAATCAACTTTGAATTTTATAATCAAAGAATTTTCGCCCGGAAATCTACGTGCAGCGCTGTGTCCCTAGCCCTTTGACACAGGACGAAAAAGATGACGATGTCGCAGAAGTGCGCCTTTAGCGTGATGGCCAGTTGAAGGTAACGGGGTCGGCGCCTTCAACCTGCGTTTCGCCCCAATCCTTAGACAGTTCCAATAATTGACCGCCTTCACCGGCAAGGATTTCGACGAGGTGAGCATTATGACTCACCACGATCATCTGGCAGTCTTCAGACGCCCTCAGGATCAGCCTGCCAAGTGCTGGTATCAGCTCTGAGTGCAAGCTGGTTTCCGGCTCGTTCAGCACCATAAGCTGAGGCGGGCGCGGTGTGAGCAAGGCAGCTGCCAACAGAAGAAATCGCAGCGTGCCATCAGACAACTCTGCCGTTCGAAGTGAGCGCAGCATTCCCGGCTGTTTCAGAACGATGTCAAACAGACCGCCTTGCTGGAGAATTTCTACACGGCTGCCCGGAAATGCATCTTCAATCGCGTGTTCAAACGCATCACCATCGCCAATTTCCCGGATCGTCGCGATGGCTGCTGCAAGGTCTGATCCGTCTTCTGCCAGGGCGAATGTGCGTGTTCCAACATGGGGCGTCCGACATGGCGCATATTTGTCGGTGCGAAGCTGATCATAGAAGCGCCAGCCACGCATACGCTCGCGGAGCTCAATAAGTTCCGGCGTGGTTGACGCGTCAGCAGCGTAGGTCAGCATACTGTCATATGAGGCAAGATCGGTCTTGATGGAGACCCGCTCCCCACTGCTGCCGAGCGCTGTCACCAGAGGGCCATTTCGTTGTGCCAGCACATTAGCGCGGCGCAGAACGGGCCCCGCCCAGACAACTTCCGTCTTAATGTCAGGATCGCTGAGGAAGACGGTTCCTCCGCCTATCGGCACGCCAAGATCGATGGCGTAGCCGAAGTCTTCGCTGGCAAACCCGAGTTTGAGCGAAATGGTTTGCTTGCGAACCGTTCCTTCCAGCTCATGCTCACCGCGTTTCACTGACTGAGCGATTGATTCAGGACCAGCCCAAATCGTGGAGGATAGCCCGCCCTCATTCGCGAGCGCACTAATCACCCGCCCCTGCCCGACTGACGCCAACAGCTGAAGCGAGCGATACAAGCTGGACTTACCACTGCCATTAGGGCCCGTGATGACATTCAGGCGCTCCAGCGGGAGCCGGATATTGCGCAGCGAGCGATAGTCTTTAACGGCAAATGAGATCAGCATAAGAGGCAATCTAAAGAAGAATCATGACACTATTTCTCCGAACAGATTGCCTCTGTTCGGCACTAGCGCAGCCGCGCGCCGCCATCGACAGGGATAATCGCGCCGGTGATATATGCGCCTGACGGCCCCGCAAGGAACAGCGCTGTACCCACAAATATGCTCTGGCCCGATCCAGCACTCACACACTGGTTCAACGGGCGCATTGATGACGGCTGAAATCTTGATGCTGTTCGCAGTCATTTAGGCGTCCCTCCCGCCAAATATACAACGCATCGCTTAAGTTGAACGTACACGCGAGATAATGCCGTTCACGATTTTCTGTCCACCAATACTGGATGGCTCGATCGGAGACACAGAAGAAAAGTCTGCGTCTTCCACACAAATTTCTTCAAGCGCCAAAACAGGTATACCCCGCTTCGCCGCCTCTCGTCGAATGACTTCATTGAATTCGTTAATGGCGACGGGGCCAAATAGGCGCCATTCGGGTTCATCGAACGGAATAGCGGTATAAATAGAACACACCAATATACGAAGTTGAAGTGTCTGAAGCGTCTCAAGCAGCGCCGCGTATTGAGCAGCAAACTCTGCCTTTGCGCCGGACAAAACACTTTTGATATCACCCGGAGTTTTGATCCTGCTCATCAGATAGCGATATTCGCGCGCATCATTTCCACCCACACTAAGCACAAGTTCGGTAGCATGCGTAGGCAACCGCTCCAGTTGTGCTGACACATCTCGAATGCAGCTGCCATCGATCGCGATTTTGTAGGCCGACCAATCTTTCGGAATGGACGAACGCAATTGCTCAACTACGCCCGGTTCGCCCATGACATAGATGTCGTTGTCAAAAATCGAATCTCCCGCGAGCACAATGTGCTTGGCACCGTTAGACAATGTTACCTACCCCCGATTCAAACGCGCGCCGCCATCGACCGGAATAATCGCACCGGTGATATATGCGCCTGACGGCCCCGCAAGGAAGAGCGCTGTACCCGCAATATCCTCGTCCTGTCCCCAGCGTTTGAGTGGAATGCCTTCGACTTCGGCATCATAGCGTTCCTTATCGTTCATGACGTATTCGGTCATTTTGGACGGGAAGCGGCCCGGCGCGATGGCGTTGGAGGTAATGTTCTTCGGCGCAAGCTCCAGCGCCATCATCTGCGTGAACTGATGCACCGCGCCTTTAGAAAGGCCGTACGGGTAAGCACCGAGCGTAGAGCAGACCTCGCCCGCAATGGAGCCGATATTGATCAGGCGCGCAGGATCTACGTGTGTGCCTGCCGCATCCATCAGATCAACCAGTTCCCCTGTCAGATAGAACGGCGTTTTGACATTCAGGTCGAAGACTTTGTCCCAGCCCTTCTCAGGAAAGCCGGTCAGGGGCCCGCCCCATGCCGCGCCTGAGTTATTGACGAGGATATGCAGCTTGTCTTCGCGCGCCTTGATCTCATCAGCCAGCGCTTTGACGCCCTCAACCGTCGCAAGGTTTGCGGGAATGGCTATGCATTTGCCTTCAGGAGAGAGTTCTTTTGCGGTTGCCTCAAGCGCCTCAGCGTCACGCGATGCAATATAAACTTTGGAAGCGCCTGCGGCGAGGAAGCCTTCGGCGATAGATTTGCCAAGGCCACGGCCACCGCCTGTGACCAGCGCCACTTTGCCATTTACATTGAATACGTTTGGAACTGTCAGGCTCATGATTGTCTCCCCGCGAGCGATATTATGTTAGCTCGCCTATCTTTAAGTCGGCGCAGCGGGGAAGAACAGACGCCTTCTATATAAGGAGGGCTATCTAAGGCGGAAATTATTCCGGCTTAGGCAGAGCAGAGACAGCCAGAGAGCCGCCAGACATGGCTTTCAGGCTTTGCTTGGCATCGGCCGCATCGGCAGCGATCTGCAGGGTCAGCGCTTCAAAACTGTCGAACTTTTTTTCACGACGCAGAAAATCGACGAGCGCAACAGTCATTTGCTTGCCGTAAATTTCCTCATCGAAATCGAATAAATGGGTTTCGAGAAGCGGATCGCGCAGGCCTGTCGTTGGCGTACGACCAAAATTGGCGACACCCGCGCGCCATTTATCCTCGCCCTCAATCTGCGCCCAGACAGCATAAACGCCATGCATTGGCTGGATCAGATCACCGAGACGCATATTCGCAGTCGGGAAGGAAATCGTGCGGCCACGCTGTTCGCCCATTTCAACGGTGCCGGTTGCCCGCCAATAGCGGCCGAGCAAATGGCCCGCCGTTTCCGGTTTGCCTTCCTGCAGAGCTGTGCGGATCGCCGTCGACGATATCTTGGTGAAACCGTCTGTAATCCGTTCCTGCACAGAGAAAGAGAAGCCATAGGTTTTGGCGAGCGTGGCAAGCGTGTTCACATCGCCTTCGCGCCCGCGACCGAAACGGAAATCAAACCCGACAGAGAGATGTTTCAGCTTCAGGCCTTCGACCAGCACATCGCGCACGAAAGCCTCAGGTGACATCTGAGACATCTCTTTATTGAAAGGGAGCTCATAAATGATGTCGACGCCATGTTCGCGCAGCGCGTCGCGGCGCGTTTCCGGCGTCATAATCCGGAAGGGTGTACCTTCCGGCTGAAAATACATCCGCGGCGGTGGTTCAAAAATCAGAACACCAAGCGGCACATCTTTAGCGCGCGCGATTTCGCCCGCACTGTCGATCACCGCGACATGGCCTTCATGCACACCATCAAAATTGCCCAGAGCGACTGCTGCGCCCTGTGCCTCTTCCGGTACATTTCTGAAATCTGAGATCACCGCCATCGAGAATTATTTATCGCGGCTAGGAACCATGACCTTGGCTTCGCCCGCAACAACCTTGCGGCCGTTGACCATGCACTGAACTTTCAGTGTGACGCGATTGCCCTTTTCAAACATCTCGGAAACCTCTGCGCGAGCCGTCACTTCGTCACCGATACGAACCGGACGTTTGAACTGAAGTGCGAGGTCGGTAAAGATAGCGCCAGGGCCTGGAAGGTCATTTCCAAGAATACCTGAAATATAGGATGCGGTCAGCGCGCCATGCGCAATACGACCTTTAAAGATTGTGCCCTGTGCAAACTCTTCATCCATGTGAAGTGGATTTCTGTCCCCAGAAACAGTTGCGAACATCTCGATGTCTTCTTCAGAAATCGTGTGATGTGTCTCGTGACTCATCCCAATTTCGAGATCTTCGAAACATTTTCCCTCGTATTTTGCCACCTTTGAACTCCACGTTAAAAATCTGACCGTCGCGGTTTACCGTTTATTTGCGGCAATGCGCTAGTCCTAGGACATAACAAATTGGATTTGGATGATCCTGGGGTAAAAAAGAATGGCTGTTGATCTGTCTATGCCGGTACTCGTAGTTGATGACTACAAGACCATGATACGTATTATTCGCAACCTGCTAAAGCAGCTGGGCTTCGAGAATGTCGAAGATGCAGCTGACGGTCAGGAAGCGCTGGAAAAAATGAAAAACGCTGACCAGAAATTCGGTCTCGTTATTTCAGACTGGAACATGGAGCCGATGACAGGCTACGAACTTCTCCGCGAAGTCCGTGCCGACGACGGTCTCAAAGCGACGCCATTTATTATGGTTACAGCAGAATCTAAAACGGAAAACGTTGTCGCCGCCAAACGCGCCGGTGTGAACAACTACATCGTTAAGCCGTTCAACGCTGCTACGCTGAAGTCTAAAATCGCCGCTGTAATCGGTGATTTCTAATCCCGCAGTTCGTTTTGCAGTCTGCTCATGTGGACATAAGCGCACGAGCCGCCTGCTTCGTCAGACCGGAACGTGCCAATAAAAAAGGAAAACAACATGGGTGCGAATGATGCAGCACTAAGGGTGAAGGAGGCGATTAGCCACCTGAAATCCCAGAATGTGAAAGATCGCCAGCTGGTCGACGTTCTCGAACTTTCGGGCGTCCTGACTGATGCGATGGGTCACTTCTTCAGTGCACTTGATGAAACAATCAAAGACGAGTTCGTCGATATTGCAGGCTTTATAAAAAAAGCCCGTAATGAAATCGGTGACCTTCGTCCGAAAGACATCAAAACAAACCGGATCCCTAGCGCTGGCGAAGAGCTGGAAGCGATCGTAGCCGATACAGAAATCGCTACGGACAAGATCATGCAGACGGCGGAAGACGTTCTGGCCATGGATCCCGATAGCACCGAAGATTTCGGAATGCAGATTCAAGACAAGATGCTTGTCATCATTGAAGCCTGCTCGTTCCAGGATCTGACCGGTCAGCGCGTGTCTAAGGTCGTCAATACTCTGAAGCAGATCGAAGACCGTATCTCACGCTTCGCTGAAGTGATGGGTGTGGACGAAGACGAAGTCGAAGTCACACCTGAAGAACAGCGCCGCCGCGACCTCCTCCTCAATGGCCCAGCCATTGGCGGCCCTGAAACCGCTCAGGACGATATTGATGCGATGTTTGCGGAAGGTCCTGCAGGCCAGGATGATATCGATGCCCTCTTTTCTGGCGATGACGCCGAAGACGAAGAGGTCTCCCAGGACGACATCGACGCCCTGTTCGACTAAAATTTCGAGGAAACGCCTAAATCTAAGAAAACCCGGTCCATGTGGCCGGGTTTTTTATGTGCCTGCTTAAGCCTGCGCGATGAGAAACAAATAGTTCAGTGCGATAAGTATCAACGCCACAATGAAACTCTCCAGAAAAACGCCAAGCGTCTTCTGGTTTTCGGCGTAAGCCTCTTTATCGTTCCGCGCTTGAATGACCTGCCACAAAGCCATCAGAGCGGTCACCGGCCAGACAAGCGACATGAGCAGACCCAAAAAGTAATTTCCGGGATGATGTTTGGGTAAATCTGCATCGTCTGGATAAGTCGCCAGAATAGCGCGCATCAGACTTCCAAAGAAAATGAACGATAAACAAAGACATTTTTCAGCCCAGGGAACAAGTTCCAAGCCAAACAAGGCGCGCCCGATCGCATTTAACGGGTAGCAAACCAGCGAAGAAAGCCATCGAAAACCATCAATGATGTTTCCGAGGTGCTCCTGCCACTGAACCAGCTCGCTTGGCAGGCTGAGCAAGCCGAAAGCACCCAGCAAAACGAATGGTGACCGACCAAAAAAATCTTTCATACCCAGAGCCCCCCACGGGTTGAATAATAGCAAGATTATAGATCGTCAGGCCTCTGGCAAGCTGTCTGTCGAAGCGACTACCAGCAGAGCCCCGGCATGGCGTAGGTTGCTGTCACGCCGCTGCGTTCCAGCAGTTCAGTCGTGCTCGCCTCGAAATTGCTGGCGGACTGGTTAAGTCCCGTACCGACATAAATACAATCCATACCGCGATGGTTGGCGCCTTTCATGTCCGTGATCGGACCGTCGCCAATCGCCAACAGACGAGAGCGCGGAATATCTGTAAATCCGAGACGGGCGAGATGCTGTTCAGCGAGATCGTAAATCGCATCATGTGGCTTGCCCGGATAGATGACCGGGCCGCCCTCTTCTTCATAAATGCGCGCGATTGCACCCGCGCACCATTGCAGCGTATTGCCGACACGCACCTGAATATCCGGATTGGCACAGATCATTTCCAGACCGCGCTTTGCCAGCGGGCGCAGCTCTTCGCGATAGTCTTCAGGATGTTCATTGGCCTGATCGCGCATGCCCATAGCGACGATGAATGCGGCTTCTTCAGGCTCTGAAAACTCAAGGCCGGACCCGACAAACAGCGTGTTGTCCCGCTCCCATGAATTGTCGGTTCCGAGACGATAGGCAGGTCCCGGTGCACGCTCGTCTATCACCAGACGTGTCGCATCTCCTGATGAAGCAATCGCGTTATAGCAGTCACGGCGGACGCCAAAGCCCGGAAACAGCGCTTCAACCTCGCGAGCCTGAACCGGCGCATTGGTCACCAGAATGACGGGCTTGCCCTCTTTTCTGAACGCCGCGAGCGCATCGCATGCATCGTGAAAGGCTTCGCGCCCGTTATGAATGACACCCCATACATCACAGAGAATGGCATCATATCGGTCGTGAATTTCGGAAAGTCCGGCAGGAAAAAGCGGTGCTGTCATGGTCTAGGCGTTAGCCTAATCGACAGATCAAGAAAAGGGTCTGAGCGCCTTAGATTGCGTTACGGTGCATGAAATCAGTTGGCGGCGCAGTTTCTTCCATCAGGCTCTCTTTGATCGGACGTGCTTCGCCGAACACATAACCCTGACCGTATGGAATATCGAAGTCGAGAATTTCGACGACTTCTTTCTCGGTTTCGACCTTCTCTGCGATCAGATCGACGCCATAGCGCATAAAGACGGCTGGCACATCCTGCGGCGCGGTTGAACGCGTCACAGCCGAAATCGGGCGCGGTCCGCCGTCAACGAGCTGCTCAAGGAGCTTGCTGCCTTCGACTTTCAGGAATTTCACCTGCTCGGCCTGCATTTCCGGCAGGTTCACATCAATGCCGTCAGCCTTATCGAGCGAGAAGCGGAAGCCGAGATCGGACAGACGCGCCATATGACGGGCTGTGGTTGGCGAACGACGGGCAAAATCATGCGCTGAAATTTCGAAAATCAGAGAGCCTGCGAGATCGCGGTTCTCTTTGATGAACTCGAGGAATTGCGGGAAGAAAGCCTCATCTTCCAGAGACGAGATTGCAACGTTGCAGAATACGCCGATACGGCGGTCTTTCTCGCTGAGGCGGCGAACAATCTGCACGCAGCGGAAGAGCAGCATATTGTCGATGACACCAAGAAGCCCTGCCTCTTTTGCCGCGCCGAGGAATTCGCCCGGCATGATGAGCTGGTCATTCTCGTCGCGAAGACGGGTGAAACCTTCATAGAAGCAGACACGGCGCTGCGGCAGGCTGACGATTGGCTGCAAATGCAGGTCAACGCGGTTGGAATCGAGCGCGTCCTGCACCGCCTGAAGCGCTTCTTCCGGCGAACGTTCACCCGGCTTGCCGCTAGCAGCACCCAGACGCGGATTGCGCTTCGCGCTCTCCATTTTAGCTTCAAAGCTTTTGCCGAGACGCTGGATAAGGTCTTCAAGCTCGCGCATTTCAGCGACGAGAGTCTGACGACGCTCGGACACTTCGCGCTGCAGTGATTCTTCCATCACCCCCATACGCGCTTCCAGAACTTCAGATTTCTGATGCGCTTTGCGCAGCTCATTGCGCATGGAAAGCAAGCGGGATTCCAGCAGTTTCGCACGTTCGCGGCTCACCGCCATGACATGCACGAGGCCAGACACAGACACCGTCGCAAGCGCGGATATTACTGCAATTTCAAAGGAGTAAGACGTGAACTGAAAAAAGCAAATACCCAGAAACACACCTACGACGACGTAGGAGGCAGCAATCAGAATATGCGCGAATGCTGGCATGAAGGGCCTTTGCGATCAGTATGTTGTAACTTCAGTTATCGCATTAATACACTGTTTTGGTTAACACATTGATTGTCTATGATTCAGTGCTGATGGCAATCTCACGCTCCCAAATTCATGGGGAAGACCGGTGCCCGATGCACAAGATATTGTGCCACCCCCTCCCCCACAAACTCCGCGCTCACAGCTTCTGCTTAAAAACCGGACCGTGTTGACCTCAGGAGTGGCAAATGCGCAACGCAGCTGAACCTCGTTGAATTCGATGCAGAAAAGCGTCTGGACCAGAAAACATTCACATGGCATTCATCTGGCAGGTCAAGTCCGCGGCCTGATGGCCGGACGGGGGCGATCTGGGGAGTACGGGGTCTGGTGTTAACACCGGGCCCCGTCGTCTTTTAAGAGACCTTTTTCCTGCAATCAGAGTTAATCGAGCAGAGCAGGCTCTGTATCGACCGGCTGCCAGCTAAGGCCTGCTGACTGAAAATTCGGTCGCACATCCGGATTTGCCACACCCACCGTAATCAGGGCACTGGCACTCCGCTCCTGTGCGTAATCCCGCGCTTCGGTGAGTGACGGACAGTTCAGACCGGCCGATAGAATTTCGCGGCGCCGCGCCACCAGATCTTCACGTTCGGCATAACGGCGCATTTCGGAAAGCTGCACCCGGTCGACCACCGGCACAAAGACACCGTCTGGAGAAAGCCCCGAGATGGGAGCGTCCATACCTTCACATGAATAGATATCCAGCGCCTGCCCTTCATAGGTCACACGATAAGAGATGATCTGGTCGCCGCGATCATTGAGCCTTGAGTGCGCGAGCACCTGCAAATCACCCGTATTGAAGACAGAAAACCGTTCGGCGGCGCTCGGCACAGGCCGAACGGAGAAGCCTGCCTGCCGTGAATCGAGCGTATTGGCGCTATCCATTTGCACCAGCGCGTCAGGGATCAGCATCGCCTCATCAAGCGCCTGAAGCGTTTCCAGATAAAGCTCGCCCGTTACCAGAGCCTGCCTATAGGGACGCCCGGACACCCAGGTTTCATAGCGAAGCCCCATCACGCCAGCCGACGACTCAGGCTTCCCGTCCATGAGAAAAATAGCGTCCAGAGGCCCGATGCCCCGCCAGTCATTATGGAGCGGCGCACCAAAGACCAGCCGTTTGCCGCCGGCCTGCACAAGCACGCAGGGCGCAATGGCGCTCGGGCTGTCTACGCAGGAGCTTACCATGAAGGACCATGGTTCTGCCGTTAACGGGGACGGCACCAGCGTCTCAGCACCAGCCTTGTCTTCGGGCTGCAACAGTCCGAACAGGCTAAGCCCTCCAGCGCCGACCGCGGCACCTGCAATCAGGGCAATGAGAGCTGTCTTCTTCGTCACTCGACTATCCGATGCGCGTCAATCCTGCTTCGTCAGCGATCACGTGCTCAATATGGCCGATTCGATCAATCTCTACACGGACACGGTCACCGGTTTTCATGAACTTCGGCGGATCATAAGCAACGGCCACGCCAGCCGGTGTGCCGGTGAAGATGAGATCGCCCGGCTCCAGCGTGAAGGCCGCGCTCAGATGCGCGATCATGTCAGGGATTTTGTGGATCAGGTCAGCAGTCGTGCCGCTCTGGCGAACCTCGCCATTGAGCAGCGTTCGCACACCCAGCGTATTCGCATCGCCGATTTCATCAGGCGTCACGATCCACGGGCCAACAGGCGCATGCGTATCAAAGCCCTTGCCCATAATCATGGTGGGCGTTGCGCGCTGCCAGTCACGAACGGACACGTCATTGCCGCACATATAACCCGCGATCACTTCATCAGCGCGCTCTGCCGGAATATGGCGACCGCCGCGACCAATCACGACAACGAGTTCGGCTTCATAGTCGAGACGGTCTGAAACTTTCGGCATATCAATCGTGCCATAAGGCGCGTTGAGTGCTGTGACCTGCTTTACAAACCAGGTCTGACGTTCTGGCGGTTCGCGGCCCGTTTCTCGGGCGTGATCAAGATAGTTGAGCGCAATTGCGAGTATTTTGCGCGGCGCTTTTACAGGCGCCAGCAGGTCGTCTGCTGTGAACTCGATGGCCTCGCCACCTGCAATCGCGGCTTTGCCTGCTTCGGCGAGCGCTTCAGGATCTGCAAGCCAGGCCTCTATCGGTTTGTCTTCGCCAGCCACTTCAGATTGCAGCCGGTAGGCATGGTTATTTTGAAACACAACCGAAAAATGTTGCCCAAATTTTGTGATCCGTCCGAACTTCATCACGCCACCTCTTGCTTTCCGTGTCTCGTCACTGCAGCGATAAAGTGTTTTTATGCGTACCGGAAGAAGTAATGAGTTTGTTGGGAGTTACAGCCGAGGCGAGATCAATCGCCGAGCTGCTGAAGTCTGGCACCAGCTATCGCATACCGAGTTACCAGCGGAGTTACTCCTGGCAGGTACCTGATGCGAATGGACTTCTGACGGACCTCGTTCAGGCTATGGATGAAGAACGCTCTCACTTTCTGGGCGCAGTCGTCACTTGCGAGACCGGCTTTCCTGACCTCTGCGAAATTGTCGACGGGCAGCAGCGCATCACAACGATCTCTCTTCTTATCGCCTGTCTTCGTGACGCCATGGCAGATAAGAAACGGCGCAACGAGCTACACAGCTATCTGGCCGATGATCTGCGCCTCGGTGAATGGCGGCTGACGCTCAATCATGTCGATGCGCCGGTATTTCGCGCGCTGGCCCAGCGGCCCGGTTCAACCTTCAACGCAGAGAATGTTGTGCCCGAGACATCCGAGCAGAGCATGCTGATCGACAATCTCATCGCCATTCGCGAAGAGGTAAAACTGCTCTCCGAAGCCGATCGATACGCGCTGGCAGATTTCATTCTGCACCAATGCCCGATCGTGCATGTCTGCGTCGAGAACAGAGACGCCGGTTATAAAGTCTTTCAGGTACTCAATACGCGCGGGCGACAACCCACCGCGCATGACATTCTAAAAACAGAGCTGTTTGAACAAGCTAACCTGTCATCTCAGGATGCTGACCGGCTGGCGCGGGCCTGGACGCTGCATGAGGCACGCCTTGGCGCGAAGGATTTTGACGATCTTCTTCGCCAGATACGCTCCCTGCACGACCGTCAGATGCGAGGCGATTTCGTCACCGGCTTTTGTAACTCGGTGCTTCAGGAAACATCGCCGCGTAGCTTCCTCGAGGAAGAATTACCGCGCTTTGTTGAGGCCTATCTTGAGCTCAAGCAGGGCGATGTGCAGCTCTCCCGGCCTATGCCCGCGGTCAATGAACATCTGGCACGCCTGATATCGCTCGATCATGCGGGCTGGCGCGCCCCTGCCCTGCAATTCCTCGTCTATCATCCGCGGGACGCCGATACGGCGCGTGAGTTCTTCTGTGATCTTGAGCGTCTCGGCTTTGCCATGCAGCTGGTCATTACAGACCGCGATACCCGCGCGCGTCGCTACAGACGGCTGTCAGAAGAAGTCATGTCGGACCAGAAACTCTTTTCACCATCAGGCGCTTTGTCACTGACGGGCGAGGAACGCGAAAAGCTGACGCAGCGACTGTATGGCCGGTTTGGTTCCGTCACCCAGCGTCGGGCGCTGGCCATCAAGCTCAACAGTCTTCTGGATGACGGCGAGACCTCACCCGACACAAGCGACGCCACCGTCGAGCATGTCCTTCCACGCAATCCGGAACCGGGGTCTGAATGGTATGACATCTGGCCGGATCTGGTTGAGCGCCGGGAAATCTGTGAGTCGCTCGGGAATTTCTGCCTGCTGACACAAAGAGACAATCAGCGCGCAGACCGTCTGGATTTTCTGCAAAAGCGTGACGAGTTTTTCCGTCGCCCTTCGCGCGGCGGCCGCTATGCTCTGACCCGCGACGTAGCGACATATGAAGAATGGACGCCTGCCATCGTTCGCGAGCGGACGGCGCGGCTGGCAAAGCTTCTTATCCGTGAATGGAAATTAGACCTCCCGGTCGGCTAACAAGCATCTGTACTCGCTGGTTTCAGGACGCTACATCTGATCGCAATCAGAAGACAAAAGCGTCCAGAGGGAGAAACATATGTCACTTTTTGATCTGTCCGGAAAATCGGCAATTATCACAGGCTCCAGCCGCGGCATCGGTAAAGCGATCGCGATTGCTATGGCTGAACAGGGCGCGCGCGTCGTGATTTCATCACGCAAGCCAGAGCCATGCGAAGAAACTGCACACGAGATTAACGAGCGCTTTGGCGTGGGCACCGCTATTGCTGTTCCGGCGAACATTTCTTCTAAGGAAGAGCTTCAGAACCTTGTGGACGAAACCAATGCTGCGTTCGGTAAGGTCGACATTGTCGTCTGTAACGCGGCATCGAACCCGTTCTACGGCTCTCTGGGTGATATCAATGACGACCAGTTCCAGAAAATTCTGTCGAACAACATCATCTCAAACAACTGGCTGGTCCAGATGTGTGCGCCGCAAATGCGTGAGCGCAAAGATGGTGCTGTCGTGATCATTTCATCTATCGGCGGCCTTAAAGGCTCACCGGTGATCGGCGCTTATAACATCTCCAAAGCCGCGGACTTCCAGCTGGCGCGCAACCTTTGCGTGGAATACGGGAAAGACAATATCCGTGTGAATTGTATCGCACCGGGTCTGATACGCACCGACTTCGCCCGCGCACTGTGGGAAAACCCTGAAACGCTCAAGCGCTCGCTGGCCTATACACCGATGCAACGTATCGGTGAGCCGGAAGAGATCGCTGGTGCTGCGGTATTCCTTGCTTCCAAAGCAGGGTCTTACATGAATGGCCAGATGATGGTGATTGATGGTGGTCAGACGATCACCTGATCACACGCTTCAATTCAAATTCATGGAACCGGCGTGCCCCAGCGCCGGTTTCTTTTTTATCTGTGCCTTCCCATCACAGATTCACCGGGGCGCGGTTGTAATTGCGAATGCCATCCTCATTTCTGGCATAATCCCCGCGCGGCTCATCGCCGTCGGATAAGTGAAGAAGGCGCCGCACAAACAGGATAAATCTTGTTTTTTGCCCCTTGACGGTAACTCCCCGTGTTCTTAATTGCCCCTCTGTTAGCACTCTCCTTGAGTGAGTGCTAAACAGGCAAAACTCTTTGTATCAATCCAATTTGGAGAGAGGGCATTCAATGAAATTCCGTCCGCTTCACGACCGCGTGCTTGTACGCCGCGTACAGGAAGAAGAAAAAACCAAAGGCGGGATCATCATTCCCGATACGGCGAAAGAAAAGCCACAGGAAGGTGAAGTTGTTGCAGTTGGCACAGGCGTGCGCGGCGACGACGGTTCCCTCGTAGCGCTCGACGTCAAAGCTGGCGACCGCGTCCTGTTCGGCAAATGGTCTGGCACAGAAGTCAACGTTGGTGGGGAAGAGCTCCTCATCATGAAAGAGTCCGACATTCTGGGCGTTGTTGAAGCGTAAGCTTCACCGCACTGGTCGTTTTTTTAAATTCATTCTGAACAAGGAAAATACACATGGCTGCTAAGGATGTGAAATTCTCCGCTGACGCTCGCGAACGTATGATGAAGGGCGTCGACGTCCTCGCGAACGCGGTAAAGGTAACACTCGGCCCTAAAGGTCGTAACGTTGTTATCGAAAAATCTTTCGGTGCTCCGCGCACAACGAAAGACGGCGTAACAGTCGCAAAAGAAATCGAACTGGAAGACAAGTTCCAGAACATGGGCGCTCAGATGCTTCGCGAAGTTGCATCTAAAGCAAACGACGTGGCTGGTGACGGCACGACAACTGCTACAGTTCTCGCTCAGGCTATCGTTCGCGAAGGCATGAAGCGCGTTGCTGCTGGCATGAACCCGATGGACCTGCGTCGCGGCGTCGAAAAAGCTGTTGTTGAAGTTGTAAACTCCATCAAAACGTCTGCGAAGCCAGTCGACACATCTGAGCAAATCGCTCAGGTCGGCACGATCTCTGCCAACGGCGAGCGCGAAATTGGCGACATGATTGCGAAAGCAATGGAAAAAGTCGGCAATGAAGGCGTTATCACGGTTGAGGAAGCTAAATCCCTCGAAACCGAACTCGAAGTCGTTGAAGGCATGCAGTTCGACCGTGGCTA
>DDIN01000011.1 GCA_002338565.1 Hyphomonadaceae bacterium UBA1849 | reverse complement strand
CGCGAGCAGCTCGCGGTCCGTTGCCAGGCGCACCCAGAGTTCTGCAACCGATGCGATCAGCGCTATGCGTGCTGCCCGTTCGCCTTCGACGGTTGCCAGATAGCTCTGGAATGCCGCTTCATTCTGATTTCGTACCCGGCTGAAGAAATCGAGCTCAAACCCGGTCACGCCAAGCTGAAATAGTGCGGAGTCACGGAAGGCCGAGGTATTGGCGCCTGAGCCGCCGAAACGACCGCCCTCGGTCAGGTTTCCACTGATCGACGCATTCGGCAGGAGAGATGATTGCGCAATATTGTACTGTGCACGCGCGATCTCGATGTTTGAGGCCGTAATGCGAAGGTCGCGGTTCTCCTCCAGAGCGATCCCGATGAGGTCTCGCAGATTCTCGGAGAGAAAAACCTGATCCCACGCAAGTGGAGAATCGATGGCGATCCCTGTTGGTGCGCTCGGAATCTCCGCTGGGATGGTTGTTTCCGGTTGCTGGTAGAGCGGAGCCAGATTTGCGCAGCCGGTAACCGAGAGGCTGCCGGCCAGAAGTGCAATTTTCAGATGACGCGAAGCCATTACGCAGCCTCCTCAGACTGTGGACCTTTATAGAGTGGCTTTGCACCCGTCACTTTACGTACAATCACGTAGAAGAGCGGCGCAAACACCAGACCGAAAAGGGTCGCGAAGATAATACCGCCAAGCACGGTCGTGCCGATAGCGATACGTGCGCCAGCGCCAGCACCTGAGCTGAGTACGAGCGGCAAGACACCGAAGCCGAACGCGAAGGATGTCATCAGGATCGGACGGAAACGCATTTTCACCGCCTCCATCGTCGCTGCTACGAGCTCCTTGCCTTCCTCTTCGAGCGCTTTGGCGAACTCGACGATCAGGATAGCGTTTTTAGACGCCAGTCCGACCGTTGTCAGAAGACCGACCTGGAAGAAGACGTCGTTTGCGAGGCCCCCGAAGTGGGCAGCCAGTACGGCACCGCCAACACCGAGTGGTGCAACCAGAAGAACGGCAACAGGAACAACCCAGCTCTCGTACAGCGCTGCAAGGCAAAGGAATACGAACAGGATTGAGACGATGTAGAGCATCAGGGCCTGATTGCCTGACTCACGTTCCTGTTCACTCAAACCTGCCCACTGAAAGCTGATGCCCTCCGGAAGCTGGCTGATCAGTTGTTCTACACGATCCATTGCGTCGCCGGAGCTCACCCCGGCCGCCGGAGCGCCCTGAATATTAAGTGCTGGCATACCGTTATAGCGGGTTAGCTGAGGCGGACCATAAGCCCATGATGATGTAGCGATTTCGTCCAGTGGGATCATCTGGCCCTGGTTGTTACGAAGTTGCCAGTCACCAATATCTTCTGGCTGCATGCGGTAAGGTGCATCGCCCTGAACATAGACGCGTTTGATACGCTCGCGATCAATGAAGTCGTTCACATAACGACCACCAAATGCCACGGACATCAGGTTTGTAACATCCGACAGTGAAATGCCGAGCGCTTGTGCCTTTTGATAGTCAATGTCGACATTGAGCTCTGGCATGTCAGCCTGACCGTTTGGACGGACGCTGGTTAGAAGCGGATCCTGATTGGCCATGCCGAGCAGTATGTTCTGTGCTTCGACGAGCGTATCGTGACCTACGCCGCCAACATCCTGAATATACAGGTTGAAGCCGCTGGATGTACCGAACGCACGGATTGGCGGCGGTGCGACGGCGAATGCACGAGCTTCGTTCAGGCCGAACAGATAGCCGCTGGCACGCTGTGTGAGCGCGAATACGGATTGGTCTTCCTGCTTTCGCTCGTCCCATGGTTGGAGAGAGGCGAAAATGACACCAAGGTTCTGACCTGCGCCCATGGCAGGGTTGAAGCCAGCAAGTGCGAACGCGCCATCGATAAGTTCTTCCTCAGTTTCGGCGTAATGATCGTAAATGTTGTTCACGACATCGAAGGTCCGCTCGACACTGGCGCCTTGAGGCAGTGTCACGAAGGTTAGGAACTGGCCCTGATCTTCTTCCGGTACGAAGGAGGTCGGCAGGCGGGTGAAGCCAGCGCCAAAAATGCCCACAATGATGAGGAAGACGCCGAAGAAGATGATCTTGCGACGAATCATCCGGCTGACAGCGCCCTCGAAAACGCTTCGAAGACGATCAAAGCCGTTATTGAATATCCGGGCCGGTGCGCCGAGAATGCCGCCTTTATCTGCGCCTTTTGGCTTCAGAATTGTGGCGCAGAGCGCTGGCGACAGAATCAGAGCCACAAGAACAGACAGGGCCATCGCCGCCACGATCGTGACGGAGAACTGGCGGTAGATGACGCCTGCGGCGCCCGGGAAAAACGCCATAGGGACGAACACCGCGGAGAGGACAACGGCGATACCGATCAGGGCGCCCGTGATCTGGTCCATCGACTTTCTCGTCGCCTCCAGCGGCGAGAGTTTGTCGTCATGCATCACCCTCTCGACGTTCTCAACGACAACGATCGCATCGTCCACGAGCAAGCCGATAGCGAGCACCATAGCGAACATGGTCAGCACGTTGATCGAGAAGCCGAGCACATAGAGCACAGCGAACGTGCCGAGCAGAACGACAGGGACGGCAATCATCGGTACAAAGCTTGCGCGGAGGCTTTGCAGGAAGATGAGGATCACGAAGAAGACGAGGAAAACGGCTTCGATAAGTGTCTTCTGAACCTCGTGAATAGAGGTCTCGATGAATGGGGATGTATCTACCGCGAACGCGTAATCTACCCCTTCAGGGAAGGCGCGAGACAGACGCTCCACTTCCTCTTTCACCGCGTCCACAGTATCGAGCGCATTTGCGCCGGTCGCGACAGTGACTGCAAAGCCGGACGCAGGCTGACCATTGTATCGGGAGACGGCGTCATAGGTCTCGGCGCCGAGCTCGACGCGTGCAACGTCGCCCAGCCGAACGGAGCGGCCTTCAGCGGTTGTAAGGATCAGAAGGTCTTCAAACTCTTCCGTGGTTGTCAGTAGAGATTGCAGCGTAATCGTCGCTGTAATTTCCTGTCCGGGTTCAGCAGGCATTGCGCCCACGGAACCGGACGAGACCTGAGCGTTCTGCGCTTGAATTGCGTTTGTGATATCGCTCGGCATCAGCTGGTATTGAGCGAGGCTAAGCGGGTCGAGCCAGATACGCATGGCGTACTGGGAACCGAAGACACGGACATTGCCGACGCCGTCTACGCGGCCAATTGCGTCATACATATTGGCGTAGATGAAGTCGCCAAGGTCGTCGCGGTTGTAATCACCCGTGGAAGAGTAAATCGCGGTAATCAGTGCGAAGCCGTCGGATGCTTTGTTCACGCTGACGCCCTGTCGCTGTACCGGCTGCGGAAGCAATGGCGTGGCGAGGGAAAGTTTGTTCTGGACCTGAACCTGCGCAATGTCAGGGTCGGTACCAGTTTCAAAGGTCAGCGTGATTGAACTGGCACCAGAGGAACTGGAAGAGGATGTGATGTTCTCCAGTCCGTCCAGACCGGTCATACGCTGCTCGATGACCTGCGTAACAGAGTCCTCAACAGCCTCGGCCGATGCGCCGGGATAGAATGCGGTAATGTTGATCGTGGTAGGCGCAATATCCGGATACTGCGCCACCGGAAGCATGCGCAGCGAAAAGGCGCCTGCAAGCATGATCAGGATTGATATCACCCACGCGAATACGGGGCGATCAATGAAGAAACGAGCCATTGAGATCTTCCCCTTTTACTGCGCGCCGGCCGGTTGTGCGGTCGGCTCGCCATTGCGCGAGGTGACGCGAACCAGTGCGCCATTGCGAACGGACTGAAGTCCGCTGACAATGAGCTGGTCGCCGTCCTCCAGACCTTCCGTCACGACCCAGTTCGAACCTTGAGATTCCAGGATGGAAACGGTGCGAGACTGAGCTGTGTTATTCTCGTCAACCACATAGACATAGCCATCGCCTCGCGGTGTGCGCTGCAGCGCACGCTGAGGGATGACAAAGACGCGGTCATATGACCCTGCAGAGAAGCTGGCAGTCACAAACATGCCCGGAAGAAGCAGGCCATCAGGGTTTGGGACGACGGCGCGGACGATCACGGTCCCCGCCGCTTCATCAACGTTGACTTCGCTAAAGCCGAGCTGTCCGATTTCAGGGAACTCCGAGCCGTTCTCCAGAATGATGGTCACAGGCACATTGCTGTTTTCAATATTGGAGATAGAGCCTGAAGCGACATCCTGTTTCCAACGGAGGAGTTCAGAACTCGCCGTGGTCAGATCGATATAAATAGGATCCAGCTGAAGAACCCGCGCCAGAGACGTGCTCTGGTTAGCTGTAACGAGCGCGCCTTGGGTCACGTTTGAGCGACCAATCTGACCACTGATCGGGCTGCGAACTGTCGTACGCTCAAGGTCAATTTGTGCCCGTGCAAGGGCTGCCTCGCGAATGCCGATGTCAGCTTCGGCACGTTCCATATCTGCAACCGCGTTATCATAATCCTGACGACTGACCGCATTGATTTCCGCCAGACGTTCAAACCGTTCCGCAGTTTCGCGTGCAGCAGCAGCACTCGCTTCCGCACCTCGCAAAGCAGCTTGCGCGCTCCGGACTTCAGCGCGGTATTCAGCAGGGTCAATCTGGTAAAGCGCTTCGCCTTCTTCGACAGCCTGACCTTCGGTGAAGAGACGTCGCTGTATGAGGCCGGTCACTTGCGGACGTATGTCTGCCTCGGCAAAGGCTCGCGCGCGGCCTGTGAGCTCACGTACGCTTTGGACTTCTTCAGACCGTAGTTCAATCACGCCAACAGCGGCTGCCATTTGTTGAGCGGCGCCAGCGCTTTGAGCGGGTTCTGAGCCGTGGTCGCCACCACATGCGGAAAGGAAAAGCGCGGTTGAGACGAGGGCGATGCCAGCTGTGAATTGGCTACGCTTCGTAGCGGAGGCGTTTAATTGCATGCTTCAGCGACTTTCCGACTTACCCGTTGAGTTTTAGAATGATCGTTCTAATATTGTTCAGCCTATCCCAGCGTCAAGGGAATTTCCATAGGATCACAGAAAGTTTAGTGTAGTGAGCTACAATAATCCGATTTCGCGCAAATCGCTCAGGCAGAACCAGATTCTGGACGCTGCCGCACATTGTTTTGTCGAAAAGGGATTTCATGGCGCGGGCATGGCAGAAGTCGCGAAGCGATCAGGCATGAGCACAGGGCACATCTATCATTATTTTGCGAACAAACAGGCCATTATTCTGGCGATAGTGGAACGCGAAGGTGATGAGGCGATGGTGCGCATCGGACAATTGGAACAGTTGCCGATAGATTCGTTCAAAGACCATTTTATCGATCATATTGTAGGCGCGATAACCCAGAAGATTTCTCCGTTCCAGACGAGCCTTGATGCTGAAATTGTCGCAGAGGGGCATCGGAACGAACAAGTGCGCAAGCGAATGCTCGATAACGATGAGCGCGTGCGGTCTAAACTGTGTGAGGTTCTGGAGCCGAAGTTACAGGTGAAAAACCTGGAACAACTGGTCGATTCGCTCATGACATTATTGCTGGGAATTACCAGCCGTTACTCTCGGAATCCGGACAGGGTGACAGCGATCACCGAGACACTGCTTCGGACGACGCTGGCGTCTCTAATCGAAGAGTTTTCTGAAGCTGCATAGGGGCAATAAAAAAAAGCCCGGCGATCAAGCCGGGCTTTTTTTTAGGTCGAAGACACCACTCTAGCCGAGCATGCCGCGTTCTTTCATCCAGTCGACGATGATTTCAGCCGCTTCGTCAGCGCTTACTTTAGTTGTGTCGATCTCGATTTCCGGCTCGGTTGGCGGCTCGTAAGGGCTATCAATACCAGTGAAGTTCTTGATCTTGCCTTCTCGTGCACGCTTGTAGAGGCCTTTCACGTCACGCTCCTCAGCTACGTTGAGCGGCGTGTTGACGAACACTTCTACAAACTCGCCATCTTCCACCATGTTGCGGGCCATGCGGCGCTCAGAACGGAATGGAGAGATGAAGGACACAAGCGTGATCAGACCAGCATCGACCATAAGCTTCGAAACTTCGGAGACACGGCGGATGTTTTCCACGCGGTCAGCGTCTGTGAAGCCAAGGTCACGGTTGAGGCCGTGACGCACATTGTCACCATCGAGCAGATAAGTGTGACGGTCGATCGAGTAGAGGCGCTTCTGCAGCGCATTCGCGATCGTCGACTTACCGGAGCCGGACAGACCCGTGAACCAAAGTACGGCTGGCTTCTGGTTTTTCTGAGCCGAGTGCGCCTCTTTGTTCACATCAACAGATTGCCAGTGGATGTTGCCTGCGCGACGAAGCGCAAAGTCAATCATGCCCATGCCAACGGTGTTGTTGTTCAGGCGGTCGATCAGGATGAAGCCGCCAGTTTCGCGGATTTCATTATAAGGGTCGAACGGAATTGCCTGATCAAGCGACAGGGTACAAACGCCGACTTCGTTTAGCGACAGATCACGGGCAGGGCGATCCTGCAGGTCTGACATCTCAATGCGGTATTTGGTTTCGTTGACCTGTGCGGTGACCGTCTTGGAGCCGATCTTCATGAGGTAACGACGGCCCGGAAGCATTTTGTCGTCGGCCATCCAGAAGATACGCGCCTGGAACTGGTCAGCAACCTGAGCCGGAGACTCCGCTGTACAAATCAAGTCGCCGCGTGATGTGTCGACTTCGTCCGCAAAACAGACAGTGACGGACTCGCCAGCCATAGCTTCCTGAACGTCCTGATCGCCGGACAGAATGCGCGTAACCGTTGTTTCCTTCGCAGAAGGAAGCGTCTTCACACGGTCGCCAACTTTGACAGACCCGGACGGAATCTGACCTGAGAAACCACGGAAATCGAGGTTCGGGCGGTTCACATACTGGACTGGCAGACGGAATGGTGCGTTGAGGCGGTCGTCGTCGACAGGAACAGTCTCGAGGTATTCCATCAGGGACGGGCCATCATACCAAGGTGTCTTGTCGGACTTGGTCGTGATGTTTGTGCCTTCGAGCGCAGACATCGGAATCGCCTGGATTTCGATGCCGGTTGCCAGTTCTTCGGCAAACTCGATGAAATCGCTTTCAATGTCGTCGAAGACGGACTGCTCGTAGTTCTGCAGGTCCATCTTGTTGATGGCGAGAACCAGTTTGCGAATGCCGAGCGATGACGCGATGAAGGCGTGACGGCGTGTTTGCTCAAGAACACCGCGGCGTGCGTCAATCAGCAGGATAGCGAGGTCAGCCGTAGATGCACCTGTCGCCATATTACGTGTGTACTGAACGTGACCCGGTGTGTCTGCGACGATGAATTTGCGCTTATCAGTCGAGAAGAAGCGGTACGCAACGTCGATCGTGATGCCTTGCTCGCGTTCAGCTGTGAGGCCGTCAACGAGAAGCGCGAAGTCGATATTTTCGCCTTGTGTACCAACGCGTTTGGAATCGGACTCAAGCGCGTCCAGCTGATCTTCGAAGATCATCTTTGAATCGTAGAGCATACGACCGATCAGAGTCGATTTGCCGTCGTCTACAGAGCCGCAGGTAATGAAGCGCAGAAGGGATTTGTTTTCGTGCGCTTCGAGGTAACCGCGAATGTCGGTTTCGAGGAGTGAATTCTGGTCGGACATCTTAGAAGTATCCTTCTTGTTTTTTCTTCTCCATCGAACCGGACTGGTCACGGTCGATTACACGGCCCTGACGTTCGGACGACTTGGTCAGGAGCATTTCCTGAATGATTTCTTCCAGAGTATCAGCTTCACTTTCGACAGCGCCTGTCAGCGGGTAACAGCCGAGTGTACGGAAACGAACGGACTTTTCGACAGCTGTCTTGCGGAGCTCTTCAGGAACACGATCATCATCAACCATGATTTGTGTGCCTTCCCACTCAACGACCGGGCGTTTCGCAGAATAATAGAGCGGAACGATGTCGATACCCTCGCGGCGGATGTACTGCCAGATATCCAGCTCGGTCCAGTTCGACAGTGGGAACACGCGGATGCTCTCGCCCTGACGAATGCGGGTATTGTAGAGGTTCCAGAGTTCCGGGCGCTGGTTTTTAGGATCCCAGCGGTGCTCGGCTGTACGGAAAGAACAGATACGTTCTTTCGCACGTGATTTTTCTTCATCGCGTCGTGCCCCACCGAATGCGATGTCGAATTTGTACTTGTCGAGCGCTTGTTTAAGCGCTGCGGTTTTCATCACGTCCGTGTGCAGAGCGGAGCCGTGCGAGAAGGGACCAATGCCTTCGTCAATGCCTTCCTGGTTGCTGTGAACCAGAAGTTCGAGGCCGGTTTCCGTCGCGCGACGGTCGCGGAACTCAATCATTTCCTTGAACTTCCACGTCGTATCTACGTGAAGCAGAGGAAATGGCGGTTTGCTCGGATAGAATGCCTTCATGGCAAGGTGCAGCATCACCGCGCTATCCTTGCCGACAGAATAAAGCATCACCGGACGTTCAGCGTCGGCAACAACCTCGCGCATGATGTGCATGCTTTCCGCTTCGAGGCGGTCTAAGTGGGTTAAGTTCTTCAAAGTGCCCCCCATGGCGTACGCGTACTCATAAATTCAGTCTCTATCGGTCAGTTTTCGCAGGGACAAGCTTCCACTAACGAAAATAATTAGTTTGTGAGGTGTGGCTGTCGTCTGTTCACCACTTGCACAGTGCGCGCGCGACTGCATTCAGTTTAGCGAAAGACTATTGTCAGCTTTCCTCTAGATTAGGTCATTCCTTGGTGTGTTGTCAGAGCATCGGCTCCAGACACCCGAGAATGTGGTAGAATGAACTCGCCGGCGCGCGGTCGAGCAGGTTCTGCCCGTCTACGCTCAGCTGGTCTTTCCAGTAGCCAGGCATTTCACCGTCGAATGTCATATAGTCGTCTGCGAGACGTTCGAACATGTGGAGGGCCAGATCCGTGCCCTCAGTGGTGTTATGCTGCAGTTTGAGCCGGATGTACTCCGTCTGCGGCCACAGTCGGCTGGTTGGTGCGTCCATCATCTTGCCATTCGGCATGACGTGATCGACCACAAGACCGGTGAGCGGGTTGATACCGTAAGCGTCAGAGAAGGCTTCCATCGTCGCGGCTTCCTCGACGGCGTCGCCTGTCAGCGACTCATACAGCCTCAGAAGATAGGTCCACTCGATCAGGTGACCAGGCTCGACAGCGCGCGAAAGCTCCGGCGCTGTAGACGGCAGCATGGACAGATCGTTCTGGAAATACTCCCGCAACAGACCGCCGACACAGAAGTGCGTCCGGAACAGTCCGACAATCTCCTTAGCCATGTCGGCCATGAGATCGTGATTGTGCAGTTTCATCCACGCCATGGCCGCTTCCAGCAGGTGCATGTGCGGGTTAGCGCGTCGCAGGGCATCACCTTCCGGCAGAGCCTCTTTGAAGCCGTTCACCGGATGACGGAGTCTGGCGAAAAGGAACTCCATAGTCTCAGTGGCGACCTTGAGTAGTTCTTTGTCGCCGGTCGCCTTATAGGCCCATGCGAGGCTCATCAGAACGAAGGCGTGGTCATAACAGTCCGCCTGATCGTCGATGAAGTGTCCAGTCGGCGAAAGAATGTGCCCGAAGCCTCCGTCATCCCGGCGACCATGGCGAAGCATGAAGTCGAGCGGGACTTTAATCGCTTCCTCGGCTGGCTGGTAGCCGAGCATGGCTGCGTGTGAAAACACGTAGGTCTGGCGAGCCTGAACGCGAAGCCGCTTCGGCATGTCTTTGAGCGGTTCGCCGGAGAAGTTCACCGCCTCGAATGCGCCGCCATTGTCCAGATCCAGACCGTTCTCTATCCAGAACGGCAGAGCCTTCCCAAACAGCCAGCTACGAGCGCGTGACTTTTGTTGCGAGACATAGGCCGTGCTACCCGGGCCATGGTGATCGGCTACTGCATGCCCCTGATCTTTGAGGTGCTTGTGGACCGCTTTGACTTTTTGAACCTGATCCTTCGGGCAGATGAGCATGGCGTCGACTGTATCGACGATGATCATGTTCTCAAGGCCGACGGCTGCGATCAGCTTGTCATGTGCGCGGATCAGGCTGTTGGCCGTGTCGATTGCGACGACATCACCTTCCAGAACGTTGCCGTTCGCGTCTGACGGCGCAATTTCGTGCGCGGCCGACCAGCTGCCGACATCATTCCATCCAAAATCAGCAGGCAGAACGCTGGCCTTCTCGGTGTGCTCCATGACCGCAAAATCGATGGAGTTCTTCGGAATGGCTTCGAACGTTTGTGGATCGAACGAAATGCGCGGAAGGCCCGCTGCATCTACGGCGACATCAGCTTCTGAGAATGCTTCAGCCGCTTTGCGGGAAATGATCTCGTCAAACTTTTCGAGTTCGGACAGGAACACATCAGGCGTGAAAGCAAACATGCCGGAATTCCAGAGATAGTCCCCGCTCTCCAGATACTGCTTTGCGGTGTCTTCGTCCGGCTTTTCTACAAATCGGGCAACCGGGTAGGAGGCCAGATCAGGCAGTTTGTCAGACGCGCGATTAATGTACCCGAAGCCGGTCTCTGGCGCATTCGGCGTGATGCCAATTGTGGAGATATAGCCGGCGAGGGCAGCTTCGCCTGCCGAATCAAGCGCCTGATGGAAGCCGGGAATGTCTGAAATATGGTGATCTGCCGGAAGCAGCAGAACGACATATTGTTCGTCCGGATTTTCTTGCTGGATTTTACGTGCCCAGTGCGCGGCAATCGCTGCGGCTGCTGCTGTGTCGCGTCCCATCGGCTCAGCAATAACGGCAGAAAGCTCGGCGCCTTCATCTTCCATCTGGTGTTCAATCTCGGTCGCGTAGCTCTGACCGCAAATCAGCACGGGCGATATACAGTTCTCCTGCGCCTGAAGTCGCAGCACCGTATTCGCCAGAAGCGATTTCTCGCCAACCAGGCTTTGAAGCTGCTTTGGCGCATAGGTGCGTGAAGTCGGCCATAGGCGCGTACCGGAGCCGCCGCACAGAATGGTCGGTATAATTTTCATTGAAGTCGTCCCCTAACTCAACATTGACGCTTCTTGCCATTGCTGCATCCGTTTTAACAGCCCTGACTGATATTGTTTTATGACTTTTTGTGTCTGCCTGTATTTCATTCAGAAAACCACAGCTTATCTGACAAAAAGGACGCCAACTTACGCAAGGGGAAACAGCGCATCCGCGCGCAAATAATTTCCCTGCCAGACGTAGACGAAAAGATGAAACTGGGTTAGGCAGCATGCTTATCCCAAAAACGAGAAACTGAACTAATGTCGGAAAAGAAACCGCGCACAGGTCCGCTTACCTTCTTAAAGCAGGTTCGTGCAGAAGGTAACAAAATCACCTGGACGACCCGTCAGGAAACAATCGCAGCGACGATCATGGTTCTGGTCATGGTCGTAATCGCAGCGACATTTCTCTTTTTCGTAGATGTGATCTGGGGATTCCTTATCCCGATGATCACTGGCGCATCTAGCTAAGGAAGGCCCTGGCATGAGCCAGAAAAACGTAACAAAGCCTCGCTGGTACATTGTGCACGCATACTCGAACTTCGAGAAGAAGGTCGCCGCGTCCATTCTTGAGCAGGCGCGCATGAACGGTCACGATCACCTGATCGAGCAGATGGAAGTTCCGACAGAAGAAGTCGTTGAAGTCGTTCGCGGCCGCAAGCGTACACGTGAGCAGCGCTACTTCCCGGGCTATGTTCTGATGAAGGCCGTCCTCACTGACGACATCTACCACATGGTCAAGAACACGCCGAAGGTTACCGGCTTCCTCGGTGCTGACGGTGGTAAAAAGCCACTTCCGGTGTCCGAACGTGAAGTTCAGCGAATCCTTGGCGACGCAGAGGATGCTGCAGAGCGTCCACGTCCAACGATCAGCTTCGAAATTGGCGAGCAGGTTCGTGTGAACGATGGCCCGTTCCAGTCTTTCGAAGGGTCTGTCGAGGAAGTCGACGAAGAAAATGGCCGCCTGAAAGTTATGGTGTCCATCTTCGGTCGCGCGACACCTGTCGACCTCGAATACGGTCAGGTCGATAAAGTCAGCTAGGCTGACAGACAATCCTGTTTTGAAGAACCCGGCCATTGCGCCGGGTTTTTTGTTTTCGTGGGGTTGTAGAGTGTCGGCCCGGATTCGCCGCAAGCTTTAGTCGCGCATTATGCGCGGTCGGCGGCAGTCATTACGCATCTCCGGCGCTCATTTGTCTGGTGCATTCGCTACGCTTAATGCAACCTACCGCGGAACGGAGTTCCGCTTACTATGGGCCATTCGAGCGTGAAGAGAGAATGGGGCGGCAGCGGGGGGAAGATTTTGATTGTTTTTCATTACACATTTCACAACGATCCGTTTGGCTACGGTGCGGTTTTAGAGGGGGCTCGTCTGCCATGGGACAAAATCGAAGATTGGCGAGAAGAGTTTGAAACGAAACTAATGGAAATGGATGTCTTGGATGATCAAGAGAACGCCTCCTCAACCGACAAACTCCGTGATTTTGAATATTTGGGTGGCGGCGTATTGGCGGTCTCAGAGAATGCGTGGTCGTTGATTAAGAGAGTGGTAGCGCCTCATTGTTGGGTATCTGAGGATTTGAAAGCCAAAGGAAAAAAGAAATTTCGCTGCATTTTTCCTTCGACTGCAGTGAATGTTTTCGATGAAAAGACGTCCGAATTCACAAGAAACGCGTGGGGAACGATCAACACGGTGAAGAAGTGGGTTTTTCTGAATGAGGTCGAAGACCTTCCTCCAATTTTTCGGGTTATGATGCCCGATGAAAGCGGCCCTCGAATGTCTATCGATCTCTTTCTTTCCGAAGAGTTTTTGAGCTTTTGTAAAGGGGCTGGATTGAAGGGCTTGGACCATCTCCAGCCAATTTAGCAATCCGATGCATAGCATCGTGTAGGGTGAATTCCGCGTAGCAGTGCGCCAGAATAAAGCGGCGCAGATGGTTTCAGGTTTCCGGGGCTACCTCATTGTCATCCCGTGCGCAGTGCAGCGCGTAGCGATGCTCTGCAGACACGGGACCTGATCGCGGGAAGCTGTATGTTTCGGGTCCCGGATCAGCAGTGCATCATTATCATGCTGCACAGCGTCTGGGATGACAGTACACCCGGCGGCTAAAGACCCGAAAACTAATCCAACACCACCACACGCCACCCTAAACTTGGCGCATGATCCCCGCGCCATCATCTGCCACTGATTACACCTCGCTGACTATTGGTCAGCTGATCGGGCTGAACCTTGCGCGGCTATATGCCTGGTGCATGCGATTTCAGGTATCTGGCGAAACGCGCGCGCCGCGTGACCTCGCTCGGATGGTGATCTCAACCGACGCTATGGTGCATTCTTATGTGCGCATGCTGGCCTCCAACCAGCTAAAGCGGGCCGGGTTCACATTTGCAGCTGACTCGATGCGTACGCCTGTCTGGCAACGGGCGGATAGTTTTGTTTGCTCTCGCGCACCTTTGATGCGCATAGAGCGCGCTCAAGGCTGTCTTGTATGCTCTCATGAACCGGAGGGGCATACAGCGACGGTTCAGGGCTGTGACCTCATCTCAATGGCTGAGGTGTTTGACCGGCTTCTGACCACAATAGAAAACTTTGAACGCGCCGAAACACTGGCGAACCATCTGGCCCGTGTAATTGTCTGCGCGCTCGCGTATCTTGAGCCTGCAGAACGCACGCGCTGCACCTATGAGATGGCGGCCAACGAACCGGACGGAGCAAAATCCAATCCAGCCGCAAGCAATAAAGAGCCATGGCCGCCACCCTTCCGGAAACCGGAGCGCCAGTGCGCATTAAGAAGCCCGTAAAATAGCAACGCCATTCATTCGCGGGAATCACAAGCGACCGCGCTGGGTTCGGATGATATGTAATTAATCCAGTGAATTAATTCCCCGACGAACGGTGCGAAAGCGTAAGCTGACACAGCACCGGGCAATCAAAAGCAATAACGCGGCAGGGAAACCCCTGCGGCGATACTGGTGTTTTTTGTTTGCTCGCCTTCGTGGTTCGCCATTGGCTCACCCCGGCTGCGCCTTCGCTTTGCTCGTAATGTTTCGCTCATCCCTGCGCAGGCAGGGATCTGGTGCGGCATGGCTGGTCCAGTTTCCCGCCTTCGCGGGAATGAGCGAAAATCCCTCAACACCGTAGATGCCCGCGAATGCGGGTATCCAAGCTTAGAACGACCACTTCAAAGCGCTGTCGGATTTAAGCATGGGTTCCCGTCTTCACGGGAACCTGCGGACACATGGTTTGATTGCTCGTGTGCTCACAGGCCGCGACTGCGGTCCGGGCGATAGCACGCCCCGCCGGAGACGCTGCGCGTCGTGAGGCATAAAGAAACTTGGCTTGCGTCTATACCGGCCTTCATGTATAGGCGCGACTTCGTGTGGGAGGTGGCCCGTAAGTCCATGGGTTGAACCCGACCACGCACCCGTAGCAGTGGCGAGCTGAAATACGCAGACCACACCTAATCATGTGAGGGATACATGGCTAAAAAACTTCTGGGGCAGCTCAAGCTCCAAATTCCGGCTGGTGCGGCTGCGCCGTCTCCGCCGGTCGGTCCTGCGCTCGGTCAGCGCGGCATCAACATCATGGAATTCTGTAAAGCGTTCAACGCTAAAACAGCCAGCATGGAAAAAGGCCTGCCGATTCCAGTCGTCATCGACTATTATCAGGACAAGTCTTTTACTTTTGTCACGAAAACTCCGCCTGCTTCAGTGCTGCTGCTTAAAGCTGCAAGCCTGAAAAAAGGTGCGAATAAGCCTGGTCACGAAACAGCTGGTACGGTCACAATGGCGCAATGCCGCGAGATCGCTGAAGCGAAAATGGCTGACCTCAACGCAAACGACCTGGACGCTGCCTCGCTTATCATTGCGGGTTCTGCGCGTTCTATGGGTCTGCAGGTTACGGAGTAAGACTGATGGCTGGTAAACGTATGGCTGCAGCTCTCCAGGCTGTAGATCGCAACTCTTCTTACAGTGTTTCTGACGCTGTTGAGCTCGTAAAATCTAACGCTAAAGCAAAATTCGACGAGACAATCGATATCTCTGTGAACCTTGGCGTTGACCCGAAATATGCTGACCAGATGGTCCGCGGTGTATGTAATCTGCCATCTGGCACGGGCCGTACAGTTCGCGTTGCTGTTTTTGCACGTGACGCAAAAGCTGACGAAGCACGTGAAGCTGGCGCTGAGATCGTCGGTGCTGAAGACCTGATGGAAAAAGTTCAGGGCGGCTTCATGGACTTTGACCGTGTGATCGCGACACCTGACATGATGGCGATCGTTGGTCGTCTCGGTAAGGTTCTCGGCCCACGTGGTCTGATGCCTAACCCTAAAGTTGGTACAGTTACGCCGAACGTGGCGCAGGCTGTTAAAGACTCTATGGGCGGTGCTGTTGAGTTCCGCGTCGAGAAGGCTGGTATTGTCCACGCTGGTATCGGCAAAGCGAGCTTCTCTAACGACGACCTCGAGAAAAACGTCAACGCGTTCGTTTCCGCGCTTCTGAAGGCTAAGCCATCAGGTGCTAAAGGTACGTTCGTGAAGAAGATCACGCTGTCTTCTTCTATGGGCCCTGGTGTCCAGCTGAACGTGAACGAGACAATCGCTTCAGTTTCATAAGCTCCGGCGATAATCACAAGAATTCAGGCGCGAGTGTAAAGCTCGCGCCTTTTTCGTATGTGGCCTGATCGGGCTATGCTCACGCCGACAATCTGACGGTGTATGAAAAAATCTTGAATCTGGGCCTTGCGACTCATTGGTAAAGACGATATGGAACCCGGCTCTGGTCGGATTGCGTCTGCTTTCCGGGCAGAAAACCTGTCCGAGACCATAGGTTAGCCCAGGCTATGAAATATCCTATGCAGACGGGGTGAGGTGAGACTGAGGCTTGGGGGCGATGTCTGCAAGTTCTTGTTTAATCCATAACCCTGGGCAGGCGCCGGATGAAGGTGCGCCTTCTGACGGCAGACACCAGGGTGTGCGGATCAACTGTGCGCCTGACTTTTTGGAGAACCGTAATGGATAAAACCGGAAAGAAGGCGGCGCTCAAAGAACTCGAAACTGTTTTCGAGGAATCTGGAGCAGTCGTCGTCACACACTATTCTGGTCTTAGCGTTGCGGAGATGACCGGGCTTCGCACGAAACTTCGCGAGAAGGGTGCGACGCTCAAAGTGATCAAAAACCGTATTGCCAAAATTGCTCTTAAGGGCAAAGGCGGCGACGCGGCGGCTGATCTCTTTCAGGGGCCTGTAGCTATTGCGTTTGCTGAAGATCCATCTTCAGCGGCGAAAGTTACGTCCGAGTTTGCAAAAGACAACGAAAAGCTGAAGCTTATCGGCGCCATCATGGACGAAGAAGTGATGGACGAGACTGGCATCAAGATGCTCGCATCTATGCCATCGCGCGAAGAGCTTATTGCTACTGTTGTTGCTCGCCTTCTCGGCCAGGCTACCGAAATCGTATCGCGTGTTAACGCACCGGGTCAGCAGCTTGCTGGCGCGATTGATGCGATCCGGGAGCAAGCTAGCTCTTAAGGTCTGAACACAACGTAAGATCCAGAAATCTAACCTCACTTAGAGAAAGACAAACTAAAATGGCTGATATTGCTAAACTCGGTGATGAGCTTCTCGCACTCACCATTCTCGAAGCTAAAGAGCTCAACGACTACCTCGAAGAGCGTGGCATCAAAGCTGCTGCAGCTGTCGCTGTAGCTGGTCCTGCTGCGGGCGCTGACGCTGCTCCAGCTGAAGAAAAAACTGAGTTCGACGTAATCCTCGTCGACGGCGGTGCTAAGAAAATCAACGTGATTAAAGTAGTCCGCGAAGTTGTTTCTGGTCTCGGCCTGAAAGAAGCTAAAGAGCTCGTTGAAGGTGCTCCTAAGCCGATCAAAGAAGGCGCTACGAAAGAAGAAGCTGAAGAGATCAAGAAAAAGTTCGAAGAAGCTGGCGCGAAAGTGGAAATCAAGTAACGCTGCTGCTTTCGAGCAACCAAATTGTGGACGTGTTCTGCGCGGAGCGTCCATTGTAAAGTATCACGCGGCGGATCCTCTTTGGGTCCGCCGCGACCGCGCTTCTAGCGAACGCCGCCTGGTTCCCTTATTTGGGGAGCGGGGGCCCTGGATCAGGAACGAAGATGGCTCTGTCCCTTACGGAAAAAAAGCGAATTCGCAAATCCTTCGGTCGGCTTCCTGCCGTTGTCGACATGCCGAACCTCATTGAGGTTCAACGTGCATCATATGAAAACTTCCTTCAGATGGGCGTTGAGCAGCGATCCCCGGATGAGGGGCTTGGTGCGGTCTTTAAATCGGTCTTCCCGATCAAAGACTTCGCTGAACGTTCGGTTCTGGAATACGTATCTTTCGAGTTCGAGCCGCCAAAGTTCGACGTTGAGGAATGCCAGCAGCGCGACCTGACTTATGCAGCGCCGCTCAAGGTAAAGCTCCGTCTCATCGTTTTTGATATCGATGAAGAAACGCAGGCCAAATCTGTTCGCGATATTAAAGAACAAGACGTCTATCTCGGCGATATCCCGCTGATGACAGAAAAAGGTACGTTCATTGTGAACGGCACAGAGCGCGTAATCGTGTCTCAGATGCACCGTTCCCCGGGCGTGTTCTTCGACCACGACAAAGGTAAGACGCACTCTTCAGGCAAGCTCCTGTTCGCTGCGCGTATCATTCCATACCGTGGTTCATGGCTCGACTTCGAGTTCGACGCTAAAGACATTCTGAATGTTCGTATCGACCGTAAGCGTAAGCTTCCGGCGACTACGCTTCTCTACGCACTCGGCCTCGACTCCGAAGAAGTGCTCGAGACGTTCTACACCAACTCCATCTACCGCATTAACAAGAATGGCTGGACGACTGCGTTCAAGCCTGAAGCTTGGCGCGGTACGAAGCCTGATCATGACCTCGTCAACGCTGAGACGGGTGAAGTTGAAGCGCCGGCTGGCAAGAAGCTTTCTGCTGTCAAAGCACGCAAGCTCTCTGAAGGCGGCCTCAATGACATTCTGATCCCGAGCGTTGCGCTTGAGGGCAAGTTCGTAGCTTACGACGTAGTGAACCCTGAAACAGGTGAGATCTACATCGAGGCAGGCGACGAGCTGACAGAAGAAAACATCGCTGAACTGCGTGATGCTGGCGTTGAAGAGTTGTCTATTCTGGACATCGACAACGGTTCTCGTGGTTCATGGCTGCGCAACACGCTTGCAGCAGACAAGAACGAGACCCGCTTCGAAGCTCTGTCTGACATTTATCGCGTTATGCGTCCTGGCGAGCCACCAACGCAGGAAGCGGCTGACGGTCTCTTCCAGCAGCTCTTCTTCGACGCTGAACGTTATGACCTGTCTGCGGTGGGCCGTGTTAAAATGAACATGCGTCTGGACCTGGATTGTTCAGACGAAATCCGCATCCTTCGTCAGGAAGACATCGTTGCTGTTATGACAACGATCCTTGACCTGAAAGACGGTAAGGGCGAAGTCGACGATATCGATAACCTCGGTAACCGTCGTGTCCGTTCCGTTGGCGAGCTGATGGAAAACCAGTACCGCGTTGGTCTCGTTCGTATGGAACGTGCGATCAAGGAGCGTATGTCTTCTGTTGATGTCGATACGGTTATGCCGCACGACCTTATCAACGCGAAGCCGGTTGTTGCTGCCATCCGTGAATTCTTCGGCTCTTCACAGCTGTCACAGTTCATGGACCAGACAAACCCGCTGTCCGAGATTACGCACAAGCGTCGTCTCTCTGCGCTGGGCCCTGGTGGTCTGACGCGTGAGCGTGCGGGCTTCGAAGTTCGTGACGTTCACCCGACACACTATGGTCGTATGTGCCCGATTGAGACGCCAGAGGGGCCGAACATCGGTCTGATCAACTCTCTCGCGACGCATGCCCGCATTAACAAGTACGGCTTCATTGAGAGCCCGTACCGCAAAGTTGAAAACGGCAAGCTGACCGACGAAGTGCGTTACCTCTCCGCGATGGAAGAGCAGCGCTACTCTATCGCTCAGGCGAACGCGACTGTTGACGCTGACGGCATGCTCTCAAACGAGTTTGTGAATGCGCGTGTGGGTTCTGCACGTGACGCGATGCTTGTTCCGCGTGAAGAAGTCGACTTCATCGACGTTTCTCCGAAGCAGGTTGTGTCTGTTGCTGCATCTCTGATCCCGTTCCTTGAGAACGATGACGCGAACCGCGCGCTCATGGGATCAAACATGCAACGTCAGGCCGTTCCACTCGTTAAAACGGAAGCGCCGCTCGTAGGTACGGGTATGGAATCTGTGGTGGCACGTGACTCACGCGCCGCTCTGGTTGCGCGTCGTTCAGGTGTGATCGAGCAGGTTGATGCGGAACGTATCGTTGTTCGCGCAACGGACGATTTCGAAAAGTACCGCTCAGGCGTCGACATTTACCGTCTCGTGAAATTCCGCCGTTCTAACCAGAACTCATGCATCAACCAGCGCCCGATTGTTAAAGTGGGTGACGTTGTTGCTAAAGGCGACATCATTGCTGACGGTCCGTCTACAGACCTCGGTGAGCTGGCTCTCGGCCGTAACGTCCGCGTGGCGTTCATGCCTTGGAATGGCTACAACTATGAGGACTCCATCCTCATCTCTGAGCGTATTGTTCGTGACGACGTCTTTACTTCGATCCACATCGAGGAATTCGAAATCGCAGCGCGCGATACGAAGCTCGGTCCGGAAGAAATCACACGTGACATCCCGAACGTCGGTGAGGAAGCCCTCCGCAACCTCGATGAGTCCGGTATCGTTGCTGTTGGTGCCGAAGTTAAAGCTGGCGACATTCTTGTTGGTAAGGTGACACCGAAGGGCGAAAGCCCGATGACACCGGAAGAAAAGCTTCTGCGTGCTATCTTCGGTGAGAAAGCTTCTGACGTTCGTGATACGTCTCTGCGTGTGCCTCCGGGCGATGCGGGTACTGTTGTTGAAGTTCGTATCTTCAACCGTCACGGTGTCGACAAAGACCAGCGTGCGATCCAGATCGAACGCGAGCAGATCGAGAAACTCGAAGAAGACCGTCAGGACGAACAGAACATTCTGGAACGCAACGCGTTCGGTCGTCTGGCTGACCTTCTGCTTGGTAAGTCTGCGATTGCGGGCCCGAAAGGCTTCAAGAAAGGTGATGTGTCACTCGAAAATCTTGAGAGCGTTCCGAAGTCCCAGTGGTGGCAGATCCAGCTCGAAGACGAAGCTGCACAAGCTGAAGTCGACGAGCTCAAAGCATCATTCGAAGACTCCACTCGTGAACTTGAAGCTCGCTTCAATGACAAGGTTGAGAAAATCCAGCGCGGTGATGATCTGCCTCCTGGCGTGATGAAGGTCGTTAAAGTCTTCCTCGCTGTTAAGCGTAAGCTTCAGCCGGGTGACAAAATGGCTGGTCGTCACGGCAACAAAGGTGTGATCTCCAAGATTAACCCGCTGGAAGACATGCCGTTCACAGAAGATGGCGTTCCGGTCGATATCGTCCTGAACCCTCTGGGCGTTCCGTCCCGTATGAACGTGGGTCAGATTCTCGAGACGCACCTTGGTTGGGCGTGTGCAGGTCTTGGCCGCATGATTGAGAACAGCCTTGAAGTTTATCGACGCAATCATGACGTAGCGAAGCTGCGTGATTCCATCGAGAAAGCTTATGGCGGCGGTGTTGAAGTGCCAGAAAACGACTCTGAGGTTATCGAGCTCGCTCAGAACCTCTGTAACGGTGTTCCAATCGCGACACCTGTCTTCGACGGTGCTCACCAGGACGATATCTCCGAGATGCTGGTTCGCGCCGGCCTCGACAGTTCTGGTCAGGTGACACTGTATGATGGTCGTACAGGCGAGCCGTTCGCCCGCAAGGTTACGGTTGGCTACAAGCACCTTCTCAAACTCCATCACCTCGTGGATGAGAAGATTCACGCTCGTTCGACTGGTCCATACTCACTCGTCACGCAGCAGCCGCTGGGCGGTAAAGCTCAGTTCGGTGGTCAGCGCTTCGGTGAGATGGAGGTCTGGGCCCTTGAAGCGTACGGTGCTGCCTACACGCTGCAGGAGATGCTCACCGTCAAATCGGATGACACGGCTGGTCGTGCTAAGGTCTACGAATCAATCGTCCGAGGCGAGGACAACTTTGAAGCCGGTATTCCGGAAAGCTTCAACGTTCTCGTCAAAGAGATGCGTTCACTTGGCCTTAACATCGAGATGATCGATGGTGAAGTCGACGACGAAGAGTAGTGGGTAACCGCGTTTTTCAGCCTGTTTGATTTTTTAGAGAGACTGTTTCCCCAGATCCAGTCTCTCAACTACCGCTAGGGAGCGGCCTATATGAGCCAGGAAGTTACTAACCTGTACAACCCGAACGCACCGGCCCCGTCTTTCGAGGCCCTGCGTATCTCTATCGCGAGCCCGGAGAAGATCCGTTCATGGTCACATGGCGAGATCAAAAAACCGGAAACAATCAACTACCGTACGTTCAAGCCGGAAAAAGACGGTCTGTTCTGTGCACGTATCTTCGGTCCTCAGAAGGACTATGAGTGTACTTGCGGTAAGTATAAGCGCATCAAATATCGCGGCATTACCTGCGAGAAGTGCGGCGTTGAAGTTACACTTGCGCGCGTTCGTCGCGAGCGCATGGGCCACATTGAGCTTGCAGCTCCGGTTGCGCACATCTGGTTCCTGAAATCACTTCCGTCCCGTATCGCGCTTCTGCTCGACATGACGCTGAAAGACGTAGAGCGTGTGCTCTACTTCGAAAGCTATGTCGTAATCGAGCCGTCTCTGACGCCGTTCGAACCAAAGCAGCTCCTCTCTGAAGAAGAGTATATGGATGCTTGCGACGAGTTCGGTGAAGACGCGTTCACAGCGAACATTGGTGCTGAGGCGGTTTTTGAACTGCTCAAAGATATCGATCTTGAAGCGACTGCGGACATGCTCCGTGATGACCTGAAAGAAGCGACCGGTGAGCTGAAGCCTAAGAAAATTGCGAAGCGCCTGAAAGTTATTGAAGCTTTCATGCACTCCGGTTGCCGTCCTGAGTGGATGATCATGACTGTCGTTCCGGTTATCCCGCCGGATCTGCGTCCACTGGTCCCGCTCGATGGCGGTCGTTTTGCGACTTCCGACCTCAACGACCTTTACCGTCGTGTGATCAACCGTAACAACCGTCTGAAGCGCCTTATGGAGCTTCGTGCACCGGACATCATCATCCGTAACGAGAAGCGTATGCTTCAGGAATCGGTTGACGCTCTGTTCGATAACGGTCGTCGCGGTCGCGTCATCACGGGTACGAATAAGCGTCCTCTGAAATCCCTTTCAGACATGCTGAAAGGTAAGCAAGGTCGTTTCCGTCAGAACCTTCTCGGTAAGCGCGTCGACTATTCCGGTCGTTCCGTAATCGTGACAGGTCCAACGCTGAAACTGCACCAGTGTGGTCTGCCTAAGAAGATGGCGCTCGAGCTGTTCAAGCCGTTCATCTATGCGCGTCTCGACGCGAAAGGTCTGGCTGGCACAGTTAAAGCTGCGAAGAAGCTGGTTGAGAAAGAAAAGCCGGAAGTCTGGGATATCCTCGAAGAGGTTATCCGCGAGCACCCGATCCTTCTGAACCGTGCTCCAACGCTTCACCGTCTGGGTATCCAGGCGTTCGAACCACGTCTCATCGAAGGTAAGGCGATCCAGCTTCACCCACTCGTCTGTACAGCGTTCAACGCTGACTTCGACGGTGACCAGATGGCTGTTCACGTTCCGCTGTCGCTAGAAGCTCAGCTTGAATCCCGCGTTCTGATGATGTCTACGAACAACATTCTGTCGCCTGCAAACGGTCGACCGATTATCGTTCCATCTCAGGATATGGTTCTTGGTCTCTATTACCTGACACAGGAAAAAGAGGGCGAACCGGGTGAGGGTATGTGCTTCTCCGATATGGGCGAGCTTGAGCACGCGCTTCACAGCAAGTCTGTTACGCTGCACGCGAAAGTAAAATGTTCGTTTGAAGTCGTAGACGAGAACGGCGAAGTTTCGCGTAAAGTGTTCGATACAACCCCGGGCCGCTTCATGGTTGCAAGCTGTCTTCCAAAGCAGCCGGATATGACGCCAGACGTCGTAAACGAGCTGATGGTGAAGAAAGCGATCGGTCGTATGATCGACCACGTCTACCGTAACTGCGGTCAGAAGGCGACGGTCATCTTCTGTGACCAGATCATGAGCCTCGGTTTCCGTGAAGCTGCTAAAGCCGGCATTTCCTTCGGTAAGGACGACATGGTCATCCCTGAAGCGAAGCAAAAGCTGGTTGAAGCGACCCGTACGCAGGCTGCTGAATACGAGCGTCAATATGCTGACGGTCTGATCACACGCGGCGAGAAGTACAACAAAGTCGTCGATGCATGGTCGACCTGTACGGACAAAGTGGCTGACGCCATGATGGAAGCTGCAGGTGAGCAGAAAACAGATCCGGAAACAGGTCGCGTACTTGAATCCAACTCGGTCTTCATGATGGCGCACTCCGGTGCCCGTGGTTCCAAGAACCAGATGAAGCAGCTGGCTGGTATGCGTGGTCTGATGGCGAAGCCGTCGGGTGAGATTATCGAGACGCCGATTGTCTCGAACTTCAAGGAAGGTCTGACCGTCCTTGAGTACTTTAACTCTACCCACGGCGCGCGTAAGGGTCTTGCGGACACCGCTCTGAAAACGGCTAACTCCGGTTACCTCACACGTCGTCTCGTTGACGTTGCTCAGGACAGCATCATCACTGAAGATGATTGCGGCACTGACAAAGGCATCACGCTGCGCGCGGTTATGGACGGTGCTGAAGTTATCGTTCCGCTCGAAGACCGTATTCTGGGTCGTACAACTGCAGAAGACGTGATGGAGCCGGGTACTGGCGAGCTGATCGTTCCTGCGAACACATATCTGGATGAGGCGCTCTCCAAGCGTATCGATTCAGCTGGCGTGGACAAAGTCTTCGTTCGCTCTGTTCTCACTTGTGAGACACGTAATGGCTGCTGTGCAAGCTGCTATGGCCGTGACCTTGCGCGTGGTGAGCGCGTGAACCAGGGCGAAGCTGTCGGCGTTATCGCAGCTCAGTCCATTGGTGAGCCGGGCACACAGTTGACGATGCGTACGTTCCACATTGGTGGTGCGGCTCAGGTCTCTGACCAGTCAGGTGTTGAAGCAGCTTATGACGGCAAGATTGTCTTCCGCGAAGCGGCGACAGCTGTACGTCACGATGGCCGCCTGATCGTTATCGGTCGTCACATGGAAGTCGACACAGTCGACGAAGATGGCCGCGTACGTCAGACATTCAAAGCCGCTTACGGTACACAACTCTTCGTGAAAGAAGGCGACAAGGTTACTCGCGGCGACAAGCTCGCTGACTGGGACCCGTTTGCTCAGCCGGTTATTACGGAAGTTGCAGGTGAAGTGAAACTCGAGGATGTCATCGACAACCTCACAGCTCGTGAAGAAGTTGACGAAGCGACAGGCATTACGTCCCGCAGCATTGTTGATTTCCGTACGACTGCGAAAAACGCTGACCTGCGTCCGTCTGTTGTCATCGTAAACGAAGCTGGCGAGCCAGTTCAGCTTCCAAACGGCATGCCGGCTCGTTACCAGCTCTCTGCTGGCGCGATCCTGAATGTCGGCGAGGGTGACAAGGTTGGTCCGGGTGAAACACTTGCTCGTGTCATGACGGGTGGCGCGAAGACGAAAGACATCACCGGTGGTCTGCCGCGTGTTGCTGAACTCTTCGAAGCACGTCGTCCGAAAGACCATGCGATCATCGCTGAAATCGATGGCCGCGTAGAGTTTGGCCGTGACTATAAGAACAAGCGCCGTATCCGTATCGTTCCTGAAGAGGAAGGTATGGAGCCATCAGAATACCTGATCCCGAAAGGCAAACACCTTTCGATTCAGGAAGGCGATATGATCCGTCGTGGTGACTACCTCATGGACGGTAACCCTGCGCCACAAGACATTCTGACGGTTCTCGGTGTCGAAGCTCTGGCGGACTATCTGGTCGATGAGATCCAGAAAGTTTACCGTCTGCAGGGCGTTCCGATCAACGACAAGCACATCGAAGTCATCGTACGTCAGATGCTGCAGAAAATTGAAATCTCGGACGGTGGTGAGACATCTCTCCTCAAAGGTGAGACAGTTGAACTGCTCGACTTCGAAGATGCCAATGCTGCAGCTCGCAAGGCTGGTCGCAAGGAAGCTACTGGTTCACCGGTTCTGCTGGGTATTACGAAAGCGTCTCTGCAGACACGTTCGTTCATCTCTGCGGCATCGTTCCAGGAGACTACACGCGTCCTCACAGAAGCGTCTATCCAGGGCAAGGTCGACACGCTCGAAGGCCTCAAGGAGAACGTTATTGTGGGTCGCCTGATCCCGGCTGGTACAGGTGGTCAGCTGCGTCGCTACCGCCGCCTCGCAGGCGATCGCGATGTGAAGCTGAAAGCACAGCGCGAAGAAGCTGCTGCAGCGCTTGCAACACCAGCGCTTCCGTCTCCGGAAGCTGCAGAATAATACAGAATCAGGCGGCTCTTCGGGGCCGCCTGTATTCCGCCACAGGTTCGGCGCACAGCGCTTTGAACTGAACTGGCCCGAAGAATAAGGAATTCGGTACTCCCGGGGAGGAATCCGAACTCCGAAACCGCACAGAAGGGTTGACCTTCTCGGGTACAAAGACTATTAGCGCCGCTCGATGTGTAGGTTCGCTCAGGCTATAAACCGAGTGACCTCCCGCAAGGGTTAGGGGCCCAAGCCTCCCCAAGTCGTAGTTTTCCGAGGTGATCCGTATGGTATCTCCTCGGTTTTAGTTATGGAATTTGGGTGTTTTGGACCCAGACAAAGGATAGAAGAACAGGTCTATGCCGACGATTAACCAGTTGATCCGCAATCCACGGGCGCCTCGCCCGAAACGTAACAAAGTTCCGGCGCTGAAGGCGTGTCCGCAGCGCCGTGGCGTGTGTACCCGTGTGTACACAACAACGCCGAAGAAGCCGAACTCGGCGCTTCGTAAGGTTGCGAAGGTCCGTATGACGTCTGGCTACGAATCGATCTGTTACATTCCTGGTGAAGGCCACAACCTTCAGGAGCACTCCGTGGTTCTGATTCGTGGCGGTCGTGTACGCGACCTTCCGGGTGTCCGATACCACGTGCTGCGCGGCGTTCTCGATACACAGGGCGTTAAAGACCGTAAGCAGCGTCGTTCGCATTATGGCGTGAAACGCCCGAAATAGGATTATACAGATATGTCTCGTCGTCACCGCGCTGAAAAACGTGAAGTTCTACCGGATCCAAAATTCGGAGATCTCGTACTGTCTAAATTCATGAACCAGATCATGACCGATGGTAAAAAATCCACAGCTGAACGTATCGTATACGGTGCGCTCGATATCGTTGAAGAGCGCCTCAAGCGCGATCCGATCGAGCTGTTCCACGATGCACTCGACAACGTTTCTCCGTCAGTAGAAGTACGTTCGCGCCGTGTCGGTGGTGCGACGTATCAGGTTCCTGTTGAAGTACGTGTTGAACGCCGTCAGGCTCTTGCTATTCGCTGGATGGTTGCTGCTGCGCGTGCTCGTAACGAAAACACTATGCGCGAGCGTCTCGCTGGTGAGTTTCTTGACGCGGCGAATGGTCGTGGCAATGCGGTGAAAAAGCGTGAAGACACGCACCGTATGGCTGAAGCCAACCGCGCATTCTCACATTACCGCTGGTAACTCTCTATCTAACTTCGTAATTCGAGGCTCATTTCCATGGCACGCGATTATCCGCTCGAACGTTATCGCAACTTCGGCATCATGGCGCACATCGACGCTGGTAAAACTACCACAACCGAGCGCATCCTTTATTACACCGGTAAATCTCACAAAATTGGTGAGGTTCACGACGGTGCTGCGACCATGGACTGGATGGAGCAGGAACAGGAACGCGGTATTACCATCACGTCTGCTGCGACGACCACTTTCTGGGAACGCACAGAAGACGGTGAAACTGCTGAAACTGAAAAATTCCGTTTCAACATCATCGATACCCCAGGACACGTTGACTTCACAATTGAAG
>DDIN01000012.1 GCA_002338565.1 Hyphomonadaceae bacterium UBA1849 | reverse complement strand
CACAGCCTTGAGCGCGCTCTATGCGTGTCGACGGTGCGCGAGAGCAAACAAAACTATCCGCCCGTTGCCAGACGGGCATTCGCATGGCGGTGGCAGCAAAGGAGAAACCGGCGCACTCAAGCTGGTTCGAAGCCAGCATGCGCACATAAGAATGCACTATCGCGTCGGTTGAGATCACCATACGCGCGAGGTCACGCGGCGCGCATGTTTCGCCGGACGCGTTAAGCCGCATGCACCAGGCATAAAGCCGCGCAAGGTTCAGCCCGATCAGCTGACCAATGGTCAGAGAAGTATAATCAGAGGCAGATGAGGGCGCGGGTTTCATGCCCCAAGTTTAGGGTGGCATGTTCTGGTGTGGGATTAGTTTTCGGATTTTGCGTCGTCGGGCGCACTGTCATCCCGGATGCTGTGCAGCATGACAATGATGCACGGCTGATCCGGGACCCGAAACATGCAGTTTCCCGCGATCAGGTTCCGTGTCTGCAGCGCACCGCTTCGCGCTGCACTGCGCACGGGATGACAATGAGATAGCCCACAGAAACCTGAAACCATGTGCGCCAGTTCTTTCTGGTGCATTGCTACGGGGATTGCACCCTACCCGATGCAACGCATCGGATTTCCGACGAGCTGCTCAGTCGGGACCGGCATTGATGGCGGAAGGACAACGAGGGGTTTGGCGAAGCTATCGAATGAGTTGGGCATACTTCTTATCTTCGCCTTCAAAAATCCGTCCTTCTGATTTCACATTTGAGATCAGGAACCACTCTCTCGCGGCCTCCAGTTCCCCACGCTCGAGAGCCACCTTGCCGACCAAAAACTCAACTTCTCCACGATCCTTCCGCTTTTTAGCAAAGTCAGGGGCGTGGGTTGCCCACCATTGAGCCTCATCAAGGTCTCCGCACTTCAACGCAAAGGCAACACCGTCTTCCAAAATCAGATAGGCATTGGCTGTATCGACCTTTGGCTCTGGAATTCTATACCAAATTTGTCGAAGCCGCTGCAAACCTGATCGAAAATCTTCTGTATTATAGACGTCGTACAATTCTCTAAGTTCAGACATAACATCCATGCTAATTCACCCTAATCAACCGGCGGCAAATATCGCACACCCGAATTGCCTAACTTTGCGCCACGTGAACGGTTAATACTGAACAGGTCAATCGTATAAATGTCCGGTGAAAGCATCTAGCTCCGAACTTCGGTTGCTTTAGCAAGCGGAACTCCGCGTTCCGAGGCAGGGTGCACTAAGCGAAGCGAATGCACCAGAAAAGTGACTCCGGACGATGAGCGGCTATGAGGCTGGTGACGAGCACGTCAGTTCATTTCATTGAATACATCCGAGAGTCTCTGCGTTACGCCACCTCAACGAACAGCCGAGGCTCGTTCGCGGCGCCAAACATTTCTACATAAAATCAGCGCCCTCCATGGCCGGACACGAAAGTTCTAGCGCATGAGCACGGTTTTGCTTCATCCTGTACCGCACGTCCCGATATCCAATCTGAAGACCTGATAACGAGGAAAACAGGCATGAGCCGACGACGCGACAAGAAGACAACTCATCTGGAAGTCAGGATTTCTCCTGCGACGAAAGATGCCTTCATGCGTGAGTGTGAGCGCAATGGCACGACGGCCAGTGACGCGGTTCGCACTTTTGTCGACGCTTATCTTGCTCGGTCACGGTCTGAGAAACTCAAACAGATTGTGAAGGATATCACGATGAAACTGATCAAAAATCCGGTGAAGGCGACCGTGAGCGCAAGCGGAGTGGGCGCGGGCATTGTTGCGGCATCGCTATTGTTTGCGGCACCTGCCGTGTCTGAAGCGACTTTGCGACCGCTTAACCTGCCAAGCCCCGTCTATCCGGCGGATATGATGGCGGAAGGCCTGAGCGCACGCTGCAATGTGACGTTCAGCGTTACCGAAGCCGGCGTTGTGGAAGCAGGCATTCAGGCCAATTGTTCGCATCCCGGTTTCGCTGAGTCGGCCGTAACGGCTGTATCTGCGATCCGTTTTGATGTGACGGGCGAGGACGGAACCGCAAAACGTGTCGAGAATGTCGTCTACCCGCTGGTTTATGAGTTGAGGTCCAATCATGAGGGCGCCACGGAGACTGTGGATATTCACGGTCCTGAATAGGCTTACCGATGGCGGGCGCGCTTTATGGTAAAATATCTTGCGCCCGCTTCACAGAGTCACTTGACGTTCCCATATGTTTTGGGCAGTAACTGCGCCTCTCAGCGGGTATAGTTCAATGGTAGAACGGCAGCCTTCCAAGCTGCATATGTCGGTTCGATCCCGTCTACCCGCTCCAATCTTCCTGAAAATTTTGAATTTTTCCGCCTGCTTCAGGGGCATGCTGGATTCTGCTTAAGCAGAACTGCTGGTTTCACAATCTACAACGTTAGATTTTATCCTGAGTGCGTGTTCGCACTTGGCAAGCTGATTTTGAACTGCTTAGACGATGACGCGTTTGCGATTTGAGAGTAAGGTTTCGCGACTGATAAAGGGGCGTCATATGGGTGCGATCAAAACAGCAATTCTTCCGGTGGCAGGGTTTGGTACGCGGGTTCTGCCGATGACCAAGTCCATTCCAAAGGAGATGCTGCCAATTGTAGACCGTCCGGCGCTGCAGATTGTTGTCGATGAGGCATTTGAGGCTGGCATCGAGCACATTGTCTTTGTGACGGGGCGCAATAAGGGCGCAATCGAAGATTATTTCGATTCTGCTTACGAGCTGGAAGACACGCTCGAGAAGAAGAAAAAGACCGCGATCAAGGAGAAGCTGGAGCAGCTACGTATTCCTGCAGGTAAGTCGACCTTCACCCGCCAGCAATTCCCGCTTGGTCTGGGGCACGCCGTCTGGTGCGGGCGCGCCGTCGTTGGCAATGAGCCGTTCGCAGTTCTGTTGCCTGACGTCATCATCAAATCGGGTACGGGGTGTCTCGCTCAGATGGTCGAGGCCTATGACAAGGTCGGCGGCAACATCATTGCGGTTGATGCGGTGCCTGAAGAAGAAGTCTCCAAATATGGGGTCATCTCGCCGAAATCCCGTGACGGTAAGCTGATTGAAATGAGCGGTATGGTCGAGAAGCCGCCTCGTGAAGATGCGCCGTCAAACCTCAAGATTACCGGCCGCTATATTCTTCAGCCTGAAATCTTCGATCTGCTTGAGGATCAGGGCCCTGGCGCGGGTAACGAAATCCAGCTGACGGACGCAATGGAGCGCCTCATGAAGACGCAGCAATTCTATGCTTTCGAATACGACGGACAGGATTTCGACTGCGGATCTATTCCGGGTTATTTCGAGGCGGTATTTGCGCACGCCATGGATCATCCGGAAACAAAAGCGCTCGTCCAGGCACTTGCGCGCAAGGCACTTTCCTGACGCCTGAAAGTTCGGGGCGACAGGGATTTTCCTTATAGAAAAGAGGAGAGTTCGTGTCGTCCCGGTCATCTCACTGAAAAATTCTGCCTGTGAACGGCATTTAACCGCAAATCTGCGTGTTTTCGGTCTTGCTCAATAGGGGCAGTGCCGTGTATGTGGCCGGTTCGACTGGAAACAGAGTCGTAGATCGGGAGGCCCCGGGCGAGTCCGCATCGGAACCGACTGATCCAACGATACAGACTGCAAATTAAGGACTGCGGACATGTCTAAGGCAAAGTTTGAGCG
>DDIN01000004.1 GCA_002338565.1 Hyphomonadaceae bacterium UBA1849 | reverse complement strand
CGATTTCTTCAGCCGGGTACGAAATCAGAATGAAGCGGCATTCCAGAGCTATCTGGCAACCGTCGAAGGCGAACGGGCAGCACGCATAGCGCTGATCGCATCGGTTGCAGAACTCTGGGTGCGCCTGGCAACGGACCGCGAGCTGCTCGCGCTTGCCGAAGACACAGTCGATATCCAGTCTGACTCTCTATCCCTTACGCAAGAACTACTAAGCGCCGGCGTCGCGACGGAACTTGATACACGCCGCGCATCCGCCAGCGTGGAAAATGCCCGCGCGCAGGCCGCTCAGTTCGAAGCGCAGATCCGACAGGACCTGAACGCGCTGCGCCTCGTCGTCGGGACAGAGCTTCCATCATATATCGAAGGCTCCGCCGCCCTGACACCATCACCGGTAGAGCTCCTCGTGCCGGGCAACATTTCGTCAGAAGTGCTTCTGAACCGCCCTGACGTCATGGCAGCTGAACGAAACCTCGTAGCAGCTAATGCCAATATCGGCTCGGCGCGCGCCGCGCTTTTCCCTTCAATCAGTCTGTCCGGCCGCGTTGGATATTCCAGCAGTGACCTCGAGAACTTTTTCTCTAATGATGTAGCCGGCTGGACGTTTGGCCCTGCGCTTGACCTGCCAATCTTTGACTATGGCGCACGTCAGAACCGGATTGCCGTGACTGAATCACAACAGGAACAGGCCGTCGCCCGTTACCAGCTTGCGATCCAGACAGCGTTCAGAGAGACGGCCGATGCGCTTGCTATCACCGAGACAATCGATACCCGACTCAACGCACTCGAACGCCTCTCAGAAGACGCTGACGTGACGCTCAATCTATCGCAAGAGCGGTTCCGCGTTGGCGTAGACGACTATCTGTCGGTACTCGATGCACAGCGTGAGGATTATTCAGCCCGTCAGCAGCTCATTCTGGCGCGTCGGGATCGTGCGTTAAATGCCATCGCGCTTTACCGCGCGCTTGGCGCAGCGCCTTCTGCAGAAAGCGAATAACCTAAACGCGTTTTATTTCTCACAGTTATTTGATTAAGGGTGACGCACCCGAAATATGACTGTACCCAAGACTTCATAATTTATTCAAATGAAGTCTTGGGAGAAATTCATGACAAACCTACCTGGCACCGGTCTTCAGGTCCGCACACACATCAAACCTGAAGGCGTACTCGAACTCTCACTTGCAGAAGTCGAAGTCGCAGCACCAGGCTCGGATGAAGTTGTCGTTCGCGTAGAAGCCGCTCCGGTAAATCCGTCAGACCTCGGCCTGCTGATCGGCCCTGCAGACCTGTCTACAGCACGCGCAGGCGGCACAGCGGACAACCCAACCCTGATCGCAGACATATCCCCTGCTGGCATGCGCGCCATGGGCGCCCGCATGGACGAGTCCCTGCCTGTCGGCAATGAAGGCGCTGGCGTCGTTATCGCTGCTGGCGACTCACCTGCTGCACAAGCGCTTCTTGGTAAGACTGTCGCGTGCCTTGGCGGCGAAATGTACTCGCAATACCGCAAGCTCCACGTCTCACAGTGCCTGCTGCTGCCAGACGGCACATCTGCTCGTGACGGCGCATCCTGCTTCGTGAACCCGCTGACCGCCCTCTCCTTCCCTGAGACCATGCGTATGGAAGGCCATAAGGCGCTCGTTCATACTGCTGCGGCATCCAATCTCGGACAGATGCTCAACAAGATCTGTATCGAAGACGGCGTCGATGTGGTGAACATCGTCCGCAAGGAAGAACAGGCAGAAATCCTTCGCAAGATCGGCGCGAAGTACATCGTGAACTCGTCTTCAGAAACTTTTATGGAAGACCTGATTGATGCGCTCGCTGCTACAGGCGCAACACTCGGCTTTGACGCGATTGGTGGCGGCTCACTCGCTGGCCAGATCCTCATCGCGATGGAAGCAGCAATCAACCGGACGGCTAAAGAATACAGCCGCTACGGTTCAGCGACCCATAAGCAGGTTTATATCTATGGCCGCCTCGACGTCAGCCAGACCGTTCTGCCTGCAAGCGTCGGCATGGCATGGGGCGTTGGCGGTTATCTTCTGACACCATTCCTGCAAAAGGTTGGCGCAGAAGCACGCGAACGCATGCGTCAGCGCGTCATTGCAGGCCTTCAGACAACGTTTGCGAGCCATTATAGCGACGAAATCTCGATGAAGGACCTTCTCAACCCGGATGTTGCCCGGGCGTACAACGCCAAGGCGACCGGTGAGAAATATCTGGTCAATCCGACACTCTAAAAAACGAAAGAGGGCTCCCTGGAGCCCTCTTTTTTTTGCCTTATTGTCAGCGCGATCTAGCCGCCGAAATTATAGACCAGAGACACTTTGGTCGTTGTGTCTGTAGATTCAAAACCCGGACGCGGGTCCGTGTCGTGACGCACATCAAAAGAGACACGGGCAGATAGTGCATCCGTCAGCCCTGCAGTGAGCGCCGCGACGTTCTGCATCTGTGTGGTATCTTCAGATGCAATCGCGCTTGTCATGTTAGAAAAGCTCACATTCTCATTGAAGCTATAGCTCAGCGTAGAGTTTGCGAGGAAGGACACAGACTCGCGTGTTTCGCCAGCAGTCGTCACAACGCCGCCGGAGGACACTTCGCGGATCTCATCCACTTTGAAGCCCGGGCCACCGCGCACGGACCATGTCAGGTCTTCGCTGTCGAAAATATCATAGCCGAGGCCACCACCGACGAACAAGCGGCTATCATACGCAGAGAACTCATCCGATTCATACTGCCCCTGCGCGAAGCCGAACATGCGATCTGTCATCTGCACGTCGACATTGCCAGCGATTTGAAAACGGTTCTGGGTCTCCAGACCATCAGTCTCGCCATAGTCGGCGGATGCCACGATGCCTTGAGACCAACGTCCTTGGGTGTAATCCATATCCACGCCCAGACCGAGCTGTGTCGTGTCTGTGTTACCGGAAGAGGTAGATGCGCTGAAAGACCCTTCTCCGCTCCAGCCTTCTTCCTGCGCCATAGCTGGCGTTGCCATAAGAGCGAGAGTTGCCGCAAAAACCGATAAACGCATCACATACCTTTCAAATCATAGTGCTTCCGACTCAGCAGGTAGGTCTTTAGCGCATGAATGAAAGGTATGCCCAGTAAAGAATTCAGCGGATGGACGAAGCGATTACGCGCGCTCTGTCGTATCAATCAATCGCGTACGAACAACTTTACCATCAGCGGTGATGTGGATACCGCATTCAGTTTTTTCGCTTTCTCTCCAACGCCCTGCACGCGGGTCCTCACCCTCTGCCACAGGAGTGGTGCACGTCGAGCAGCCGATGGATTTATAGCCCTGCGCTTCCAGCGGATGGCGTGGCAGGCCATGTTCGCGGAAATATGTTTGCAGGTCGGTCGGCGACCAGTTCGCCAGCGGATTGACCTTCACCTTGCCCGTTGTGTCCAGTTCGAAGATCGGCAGGTCTTCGCGATCGGTATTCTGATAGCGCTTACGACCTGTAATCCAAGCGTCGAAATCATCCATAGCGACTTCGAGCGGGCGCACTTTACGAAGGGCACAGCATGCGTCGAAATCCTCGATATGAAGCGTCTTGGACGGATCTTCAGAGGCGACTTCTTCGGCGCGCGGGCGAACGATGCGCACATCGCGCAGGCCCAGACGCTCGATCAGCTCGTCGCGATAGGCAATCGTTTCAGGGAAGTGCATGCCCGTGTCGAGGAACAGAACCGGCGCCGCTTTGTAAACGCGGGACACAAGGTGAAGAAGAACCGCAGACTCTGTGCCGAATGAAGAGCTGACTGCAATACGCCCTGGAAACTCTTCCAGAAGTGCAAGACGCAGAACGCGCTCGGCCTGAATTGTCCGCCAGCGAGCGTTAAGGCTCGCTACACGTTCCTTTGTGCTTTCACCGTTAAGGGCTGCGCTGATTTTTTCCTGCACCATGGCGTCGTCACTACTTTCGTCTTCAGAGCGCACGGCGCCTGCCGCACACCCGTCAGTGTTGCTTACAGGTGCAATATGTCGATGAACCCCTCTGAGGTGAACGCCTCAATTCATAAGCCTTGCTTTAGTTTTTCTATTCGAAACGCGTTGAGCGACAAGCGCCGCCCTTAGAAAGGAAGCGTTAACCCTAACGAAACTCTGACAGGAAAACTCAAACTCGAGCCGACGGCTCCACACCCCGTTAGCGGCGAGAAGTTAACATGAAGGCTGAAACATCAGGTGTGGAGTTCAGACATGGAAAACGCTTTTCCGCGGCTCGTTATTTCAAACAGGGAGTCTGAGGAAGAACATCTGGACGAGTGGATCCCCGAGGTTCCACGTCGCCCACTATATTCGCAGAATTATGTGACTGCGTTGCTCGGGCCCTTCGACGAAGCCGAAGAGCGCCGATCACAGATCAGAATGATCACAACCAGTCAGGAAAAAGATTAAAGGTCGAGTTTGGCCTTCAGAATCTCGTTTACCGCCTGAGGGTTAGCCTTACCCTGGCTAGCCTTCATAACCTGACCAACAAACCAGCCGAGCGCCTTCGGCTTAGCATGACCTTCAGCTTTCTGAGCCTGAACCTGATCAACCTGAGCCGGATTAGCTGCGATGATATCGTCCACGATTTTCTCAATCGCGCCGGTATCAGAAACCTGCTTCAGGCCTTCTTTCTCAACGATGGCAGCTGGTGCGCCCTCACCGTCCCAGACTTTCTCGAAGACCGTCTTGGCGATCTTGCCGGAAATCTCGCCTGACTTGATCAGATCAAGCAGCTCACCCAGGTGTTCTGCGCTAACCGGACTTTCAGCAATTGTCAGGTCTTCCTTGTTGAGACGACCAAACAGTTCGTTCGCGACCCAGTTCACGGCCATTTTACCGTCACGGCCTTTGGCGACCGCTTCGAAATAGTCCGCCTTGTCATAGTCGGCAGCCAGAACAGCTGCGTCATATGCTTTCAGACCGTAGTCATCCATAAAGCGTTGCTTCTTCTGGTCTGGTAGCTCCGGCAGCGTAGCGCGGATCTCTTCTACCCATGCCTGATCGATTTCGAGCGGAAGCAGATCCGGATCAGGGAAATAGCGATAATCGTGCGCATCTTCCTTAGAGCGCATAGACCGCGTTTCGCCAGTCGTCGTGTCGAACAGGATGGTTTCCTGATCTACCTTGTCGCCGCGTTCAATCTTTTCGACCTGATCACGCGCTTCGAACTCAATCGCCTGCTGGATGAAGCGGAAAGAGTTCATGTTCTTGATTTCACGACGTGTGCCGAGGAATCCGAAATCACCGGATTCCTTGAACTTATCGTAATTGCCGACCTTACAGACAGATACGTTCACGTCTGCACGCAGGTTACCCTTCTCCATGTCACCGTCACTGGAGCCCAGCGCGACAACGATTGCACGCAGCTTTTTGAGGTAAGCCGCAGCCTCGCCCGGTGAACGGATATCCGGCTTGGATACGATCTCCATGAGCGCGACACCAGACCGGTTCAGGTCAACATAAGTCGCGTTCGGATCCAGATCGTGGATGGACTTACCTGCGTCCTGCTCGAGGTGCAGACGCTCAATGCCCACAACGAAGGAATAGCCGTCTTCGGCTTCAACTTCGATCTCGCCCTCACCCACGATCGGGTATTGGAACTGGGAAATCTGATAGCCCTGCGGAAGGTCCGGATAGAAATAGTTCTTACGGTCAAAGCGGGACCAGAGATTGATCTTCGCATTCAGACCAAGACCCGTACGAACCGCCTGCTCGACACAGCCACGGTTGATGACAGGCAGCATGCCAGGCATGGCTGCATCGACGAGGCTGACATTGCAGTTCGGGTCTGCACCGAATTTCGTTGGCGCGCCGGAAAACAGCTTGGAATTCGTCGCGACCTGCGCGTGAACTTCCATGCCGATCACGACTTCCCAGTCACCGGTATCACCTTCAATAATGTAGCTCTTACGATCGGTCATTCTTGGTCTCAGATATCTGAATCAATAACGTGTGTTTTTAAGCACAGCTTAGTAGCTGCTTCTACAAGCACATTCGATAAAGAGGAACAATCTGGAAGAAAGTCTTTTCAGATAATATGCAGCGCACGAAGCGCGATATAGACCGCCACGACAATAATCAGCGCCGCAAACAGTTTCCGTCCGAGTGACAGACGGTTCGCCAACAGGCCAATCAGACGGTTACCGATAAGGCCGCCAATCAGACCGCCAACGACGAGAAGCCCTGTCAGGCGGAAATCTACCCACCCAGCGAGCGCATAATTGCCAGCTGTCGCCGTGCCGAAGATTGCCACCGAAACCAGCGAAGACGCCGCCGCTGCGGTGATCGGCATGCCCGTGGCCAGCATGAGGCCGGGCACAATCAGGAAACCGCCGCCAATACCGAAGAAACCAGCCGCAAAGCCGACCAGCAGGCCTACAGGCAGAAGCTTCGCCGTGAACTGCCATGTGATATGGACATTCGGATCGCCTTCACTGGCAGGCTTGCGGAACATGGACAGACCAATCGCCGCCATGGCGACAGAAAATGCGACGAGAAGAGACTGGCCATCAATCATCTTCGCGATGGTCGAGCCAATAATGGAGCCGACTAAACCGGCCGCGCCAAAAACCAGCGCACAGGGCCATTTGATCCGCCCGTTCCACCAATGACCGAACAGATTGATCATGGCTGTCGCGGCAACGCCCGCAGCGGACGTACCAATCGCAAGGTGTGCATCGGTTACGCCCACAAAATAGAGGAGCAATGGCGCCGCGAGCACAGACCCGCCTCCGCCGAACACCGTCAGAAATATACCGATTACGACGCCACTCAGCGCCGCAGTCAGCAAGATATGCGGTGTTAGCTCAATCATTGTCAGCCAGCCTGTTCCTTATTCCACGGCATCAAAGCCAGCAGCTTTGCCATGCCGCACCAGCCGGAAACGCCTGCGAACAGAAGTCCGGCGCCAACAAAACCGCTGAGATAGACGAAACGGAAATCCATAAGTTGAGAGAGGATCACTCCGATCAGAATAAGTGTGCCCGCCACCATGAAGACCTGACGCATAATGCTTGGCGGCGCGAGCTGACGTGCACGCTCCACGGAAAGACCTGCTTTCTTCCAGGCGATCAGACCGCCATCCATCAGGATCGCCTCGCCATTGGCTGCATCCGCCAGAAGGTTCGCGTTCATGCGTGTACGCATGCCTGAGCGGCAGAAAAAGACGACAGGCACATTCGACGGGTTGGAGATGCTATCCTCACCCCAGCGCGATAACGGGCAAAGCTGCGCGCCTTTAATATGCTCGCGCGTATGCTCGGGTGTTTCACGTACGTCGACCAGCACGACCTCGCCTGCGTCACGCAGTCTGACGATATCTTGTGGTGACAATTCCCGAACTGATTCCATACTTATCTCTCCCAATTCTGATCTGGTGGCGTGTTGCCAGCGTGGCTAAAATCGTCGCCTCTTTAGCATACGCTCTGAATTTGGAACCTCATTTCACCAAATCAAAATATTAGGTATTGCGTTTTTTAGAATATACTAATATTTTAGATCGAAACGCAAGGGTGAAAATATGTTTGTTCAGGGATTTTTTGACGAAGCCACGTTCACGATCACATATCTGGTCGCTGATGAGGACAGCGGCGAAGCGGTCATTATTGATCCTGTGACAGAATATGATGCTGGTCGTGCAAAGCTCGCATCCACTCCGATCGATCTCGTTCTGGATGTTGCTGCCGACAAGGGCTTCAGGATCACACGTGTTCTCGATACGCATGCGCACGCAGACCATTTGTCTGCCGCTGATTATGTGCGCCGTAAAACCGGCGCACGCTATGGCATTGGCGCACGCATTACCGAAGTTCAAACCGTCTTCAAAACGCTATTCAACGCGAAAGACGTGAACACGAATGGCGTGGTTTTTGACGATCTGTTTGCGGACGGCGAGACCTTTAAGGTTGGTAATCTGGACGCAAAAGTGATTGCAACGCCGGGCCACACGCCTGCGTGCGTGACTTATGTTATCGGCGATGCAGCTTTTGTCGGCGATACGATGTTCATGCCGGACTATGGCACGGCACGGACCGACTTTCCGGGCGGCGACGCTGGCACCCTCTATGACAGCATCCAACAGATCCTGTCGCTACCTGAAGAGACCCGCATCTTTGTCGGCCATGACTATCTGCCCGAAGGCCGTACAGAATACGTCTGGGAAACGACGGTTGCCGAGCAGAAGGCCAAGAACATTCACGTGCATGATGGCATTAGCCGCGAACAGTTTATCGAGATGCGCAACACGCGTGACGCAAAGCTCGCGCCGCCGCGCCTGATCATGCCGTCACTTCAGGTGAATATTCGCGCTGGCCAGCTTCCGCCTGCGGAAGACAACGGCAAGCAGTACATCAAGATCCCAGTCTCTCTTGCAGGATGAGCCCTGAAGACCTTCGGGTCTCCTGAAATGTCCCCCCCCCCTGCTCACCTGCATAAAGAGAAGCCCGCTTTTCATTCGAGAAGCGGGCTTTCTTTTATTCTGATTATCAAGCGTCAGACTAAGCAGACCACCAGTTGGCTGGCTTAGCATTAAACTGGGCAGCTTCTTCAAGCTGGGCCGCGACTCGTAGACATGCAGATTCGTCGAGCGCCTTGCCGATAACCTGAAGCCCCATCGGCAGACCATGGTGATCTGTTGCCACCGGCACCGAGATTCCTGGGAGACCCGCAAGGTTCGCCGTAACCGTGAAGACGTCGTTCAAGTACATTGAAATCGGGTCATCCATACGCTCGCCCAGCGCAAACGCAGCAGACGGACATGTTGGCGTAAGCAGCGCATCAACTTCTTCGAAGACGTTCTGGAAGTCCTGAAGGATCTTCGTGCGAACCTTCTGAGCTTTCAGATAATATGCGTCATAGTAACCGGCTGACAGCACGTAAGTACCGATCATCAGGCGACGCTTCACCTCTGCACCAAAGCCTTCGGCGCGTGTGTTCTGATAAATTTCTGTCAGATTATCGCCAGCCTGACGCAGGCCATAGCGCATGCCGTCATAGCGCGCGAGGTTTGAAGACGCTTCAGCTGGTGCAACGATGTAATACGCAGGTAGCGCATATTTTGTATGCGGCAGGCTCACGTCGACGATTTCGCAGCCGGCAGCTTTCAGCCAGTCAATGCCCTGCTGCCAGAGCTTCTCGATATCTTCTGGCATGCCATCGACGCGGTATTCTTTTGGAACACCGATTTTCATGCCTTTAACCGGCTCGCCAATGGCTTTCGTCCAGTCAGGTTGCTCAACCTTCAGCGAGGTAGAATCCTTCTCATCATGGCTACACATGACGTTAAGCATGATGGCTGCGTCTTTGACCGTCTTCGCGATCGGGCCAGCCTGATCAAGTGACGAGGCAAACGCGACCATACCAAAACGGCTTGCGCGGCCATACGTCGGCTTAATGCCCACTGTACCTGTGAAAGACGCAGGCTGGCGGATAGAACCGCCCGTATCGGATGCCGTAGCTGCAAGGCAGAGGTCAGCTGCAACAGCGGACGCAGAGCCACCAGAAGAACCACCCGGTGTCAGGTCGGCGTTGCCACCATCATTACGGCGCCACGGGTTGATGACGTTGCCGTAGAAAGACGTCTCGTTAGACGAGCCCATCGCAAACTCGTCCATGTTGAGTTTACCCAGCATAACAGCGCCTTCGCGCCAGAGGTTCGCCGTTACAGTGCTTTCATATGGTGGTGTGAACTCACCCAGAATATGAGAACACGCTGTCGTGCGAACACCTTCAGTGCTGAACAGGTCTTTGATGCCGAGAGGCGCACCTTCCAGTGCACCCGCCTCACCCTTTGCGCGACGCGCATCTGAGGCTTTCGCCATATCGATCGCTTTTTCAGGCGTTTGAAGAATGTAAGCGTTCAGCGCACCGTTAGCTTTCTCAATCGCGTCCACGTAGGCCGTGGTGATCTCTTCTGAAGAAAACGCTTTCGAGTTCAACCCGTCCAGAGCGTCAGACAGAGTAAGCCCAGTGAGATCAGTCATTGTCAGTCTTTCAATAATAATCGGTCCGCAAGTCGAGCCTTGCCGCAGCGAACCGGAAAAGAAAACTCCAACCGCTTGGTAGACGCGTACGCCCTAACTTATCAAGTGCTGAATTACCTGTATCTGCCGACTTTTCCGAAGAAGTCGCGCGATGTTGCAGGAATCAAAAAAGGCGCTTCATCCGAAGCGCCTCTAACTCAACGACGAAGCCTATTCTTCGGCAGCTTCTTCTACCACATCGTCCGCGTCGTCATCCCACTCGTAGATCGCAGTGATAAGACAGGAATCAACAGACGTTGCAGTACTTGTTCGCCCAGGGAATGCGCTGTCAGAAACAATCAGACGATCGCCGCGGCCCGCACAGCTGGTACGCGTATCAAGACCGATGGAAAGTGCACGATCGAGATTGAAGCAGGAAGCGGTCTCAACAAGGTAGTGACGGGACGCGCTTGCACGAAGCACCACAGTGTCTTCATCCGGCTGAGAGAAGCCATCAATCGTGGATGTGAAACACATACGATCTACGCGCTCACCGAGTCGCGGGTCTTCTGCGAATTTCTCAGCGCCGCGAACGCGATCATCATCGCCGCCATTTGCTACTGTGGCACAGGCAGAAAGCAGGAAAACCATTCCCGCATAGACCATTGGCAGACTTTTATCGCGTAGCATCGCTCACCTCTTGCTCAGGTCTATATCGCGCCAAAACAGTAAAAGTTCAATGATATCGCGGAAAAATTGATCAGTCGGAGACTTATTCAACAACCTTCGGAACGACAAAGAAGCCATCTTCGGATTTCGGCGCGTTTGCGAGGACTTTATCCTGAATGCCGCCGTCCGTCACAACGTCTTCGCGCATAGGCAGAGATGTCTCCACAACAGAGGTCATTGGCTCCACACCTTCAACGTCAACTTCGCCGAGCTGTTCGATCCAGTTCAGGATGTTGTTGAGTTCGTCCGTCATAGGTTCAACCTGATCCTCTGGCAGCGCAATGCGGGCCAGGCGGGCAACTTTTTTTACGTCCTGATTGGTGACGCTCATGCGGAACACTCCTCTGTGTGAGTGCGGGTTTATGACGAGCTTACAGCTTGATCAAGAATGACGGACAAAAATTTCTGCGAATACCGCCCGCAGAAAGTCTTTTGAGCTTCGCTGACAGCAAGCTATCAGACAGACATGCTATTATCAGACGTAACAGAGCTGCCTAATCAGGGCATTATTATCGGGCTCGACCCGGGATCAAAGACGCTTGGCGTCGCGGCCAGCGACAGCCTCCAGCTCACCGCCCACCCGGTAGAAACCATTCAGCGCGGCAAAAAACTGGCTCCGACGCTCACTCGCCTTTTCGAACTCTTCGACGAGCGCGGCGCCATCGGCATCGTTATGGGGCTTCCGCTCAATATGGATGGCAGCGCAGGCCCTCGCGTTCAGTCTGCGCGCGCACTCGCTCGTCACATTCTTCAGGTTCGCGATGTGCCTATCGCTTTTCAGGACGAACGCATGTCGAGCCAGATGGCGGAACGCGCCATGCTGGAAGCTGACCTGTCACGCGCGCGCCGCGCCGAACTTATCGACAAATCGGCCGCAGCGATCATTCTCCAGACAGCTATCGACCGGATCGCTAACGCTTCATGACGTTTCTGAACGCTCTTCTTCCCGTCATGTTCATGGTGGCGCTAGGGCAATTCCTTGCCTGGCGCAAACTACCTGATCGGGATGGCTGGCGGTCCATTGAACGACTTTGTTATGTGGCGCTCTTCCCTGCCCTGATCATACTGGTGCTGTCACGAGCGCCATTCGACGAAGCACCGTGGAAGATCGCGCTCACACTGTTTATCGCCCAGATATTGATGGCAGGTACAGGTCTGCTGGCGCTTTTATGGCCAAACGTCTCACGACCGGCTGTCGGTAGCATCATCCAGTCCAACTCGCGCTGGAACACCTTCATCGCGCTGACCATTTCAGGCGTTCTCTATGCGGAAGAAGGGTTGGCGCTTACGGCGCTCTGTGCCGCTATCCTGATCCCGATGGCCAACATACTCTCTGTGCTGGCACTATCCCATTTCGGCGAAACCGAAACAGGCGTGAAGCGCAATCCATTCATAGAGCTCATCCGCAACCCGCTGGTTATCGCCTGCATTATCGGCGCAGCGCTGAACGTCACAAGACTCCAACCAACGGGCATTCTCAATACAATTCTGGAACTAGTGTCAGAACCGGCCATGGCACTCGGGCTGCTGGCGGCTGGCGCGGGTGTGAATTTCATCGCGCTCCGGCGTGCTGGTCTCTTCACGGTATTCTGGTCACTTGTGCGCCTGATCGGCATGCCAGTCCTGACGATCCTGATTGCGCGCCATGGTTTCGGCCTGGAGGGCGTGCCTCTCGCCGTGATGGCCATCGCGACGGCCACCCCGACCGCCACAAACGGCTTTATCCTCGCGCGTCAGCTCGGCGGAGATGCAGACCTCATGGCGAACCTGATCGCTACAGAAACTGTCCTCGCAGCCCTGACAATGCCAGCCATTCTGATCGCTTTCGGCCTTCTATAGAGAGAACTCTATGACGGCACGTTGCGCATAATGTTGACGTACCACCCCGAGAAAGACTAGCTGGTCCGGATTTTTCATTCTCAGAGTCTTCACCGATGACCTTCGCTTATGACTTCTCCCTTCAACACCTTCTGGGCATTGAAGGGCTCAATCGTCTGGACATCGAGTACTTGCTTGATCGCGCAAACGAGTTCGTTGAAAATCGCACTCCGGAACAATCCCTCAAAGGGAAAACCCTGATCAACCTGTTCTTCGAAAACTCGACAAGAACACAAAGCTCTTTCGACATTTCAGCAAAACGCCTCGGCGCTGATGTTGTGAACATGTCGGTTCAGTCATCGTCTGTGAAAAAAGGCGAAACGCTGGTCGATACGGCGATGACGCTCAACGCGATGCAGCCGGACCTTTTGGTGATCCGTCACGGCTCTTCAGGTGCTGTGAGACTTCTGTCACGCAAAGTCGATTGCGCGGTCGTGAATGCCGGTGATGGCACACACGAACACCCGACGCAGGCTCTGCTTGACGCGCTTACAATCCGCCGGCGCAAAGGCCGGATTGAGGGCCTGAAAGTCGCGATTTGCGGTGATATTCTGCACTCACGCGTCGCCCGCTCCAATGCCATGTTGCTGCACCTGATGGGCGCCGAAGTCCGACTGGTCGCTCCGCCAACGCTCATGCCTCCGGGCACTGAAACCTGGGGCGCGCACTCGACGCATACCAACATGATTGAAGGCATTAGCGGCTGCGATGTCGTCATGATGCTTCGCCTTCAGCTCGAACGGATGCACGGCCTTTATCTGCCGAGTAAGCGTGAGTTCTTCCACCTTTACGGCCTTGATAAGGAAAAGCTCTCACACGCCGCGCCAGACGCACTGATCATGCACCCCGGCCCTATGAACCGCGGCGTCGAGATCGACAGCGCCATCACGGAATCCGAAAACAGCACCATCACAGAGCAGGTCTCCATGGGCGTTTTCGTTCGCATGGCTGTACTGGACGCGCTCGCCAGAAATCTTGACCGCGCACGTGCGGAGGCGTCAGCATGAAACAAGCTCTGATCAACGCGCGTATTCTCGACCCGGCGTCGGGCCTCGATACTGTAGGCGGCATCATTATCGAAGACGGCTACATCTCCGAACTCGGCCCACAGGTGACCGCAGCAACAGCCGGAACCGATCTTGTAACCGATTGCGACGGTAAGGCCGTTGCCCCGGGCCTGATCGATATGCGTGTCAAAACCGGCGAACCGGGCTCTGAGCATCGTGAAACGCTCGAAACCGCCAGCCGGTCTGCCGTCTCCGGCGGCATTACCTCCATGGTGGTCATGCCGGATACAGATCCGGCGATCGATACGCCCGCTCTGGTCGACTACCTTAAACGCGCAGGTCAGTCCCATAAAGTTCTGAACCGGATCTATCCAGCCGGCGCCCTGACTGTCGGCCTTGCAGGCGAAGGCATGACAGAGCTCACCCTTATGAAGGATGCAGGCGCGGTTCTGTTCTGTAACGCAGATAAAGCTCTGACATCTGCCAACCTCATCCGCCGCGCACTTCAATATGGCCGCGGTGTAGGCGCAAAGATTATGCTCCGTCCGGACGAACCATCGCTATCGACCGGCTCCATGAATGCCAGCGCATTTGCAGCGCGCCTAGGCCTGCGCGGACTGCCCGCGAACGCTGAATGGATTGGTCTGGAGCGCGACTTGCTGCTCGCTGAAATGACCAAAAGCGATATCATCGTTGATCAGGTCACGACGGGCCGAAGCCTTGATATCGCAAACCGCCATCGCGAAGCCGGTAACAATGTCATCGTAACGGCGGCAGCCCATTCGCTATTCTTCAATGAACTCGATATCGGGGATGGCTCTCACGACCCGCGCAAAGCGTATCTCACCTATTGCAAGGTGAACCCACCATTCCGCGCTGAGGAAGATCGTCTCGCTCTGATTGAAGGCCTTAAAAACGGCTCCCTCAACGTGATCGTATCATCTCACGATCCACAGCCCGCCGAGGACAAGCGACTTCCATTCGATGAAGCCAGCTTTGGCGCCGCCGGTCTCGAAACGCTTCTTTCAGCGCTCACAACCCTGGTGGCAGAACCGCACTACGAACTCGATCTTCTGACCGCTCTCGCTGCGGTCACATGCAATCCGGCTGATGCTCTTGATCTGCCGCAGGGACGGATTGCCGAAGGCGCAGAAGCAGACCTTGTCGTCTTCGATCCGGAGACACCATGGAAATGTCTTCGCGAAAACCTCTCTTCACGCTCTGGCAACAGCCCGTTTGATGGCCGCCTCCTGACTGGCAAAACAGTCCGGACAATGGTCAAAGGCAAATGGGTGTTCGGCCCTGAGAACGGAAACTAATCATGGAAAGCATTCCTGATACCGCAATCTGGGCGGGCGCAGCTTTCATCGGCTATCTGCTCGGCTCTATCCCATTTGGTCTGGTGATCACTCAGCTGGCCGGTCTTGGCGACATTCGCGCCATCGGGTCCGGCAATATCGGCGCAACGAACGTCCTGCGCACCGGCCGTAAGGACCTCGCTGCAGCGACCTTTCTACTCGACTCCGGTAAAGCAGGCCTTGCGGCTCTGTTGTTCGCCTTTCTCTTCGCTGACCGCATACCGGCTATTGGTCTGTTTGCTGGCGCGATGGCGTTTATCGGCCACTGCTTTCCGGTCTGGCTTCAGTTCAAAGGCGGCAAAGGCGTTGCGACCTATGCCGGCCTGCTCTTTGCTGCCGTCTGGCAGATCGGTTTGTTCGCTGCTGTCTGCTGGCTGACCGTAGCCTTCCTTGCTCGTCGCTCTTCCGTCGCTGCGCTGACGACCGCTCTGTTTGTACCGGTTGTCGCCTGGGGGCTGAACCTGTCTCTGATCCACGTCCTGATTCTGGTCGTGCTCACCGCCCTCGTCTTCTGGCGACATGCAACGAACATCAAGCGCATACTGGACGGCACCGAACCAAAATTCGGACAAGGTAAATCTAAAACCGCCGACGCAGAAGCACCCGCGCCGTGACGGACGCTGAACGCTCCGCCCGCGTTCAGCTTGCCCGGACGAAAGGGGTCGGGCCCCTCACCTATTCCAGATTTCTCGAGACCTATGGTTCAGGCCTCGCCGCACTGGACGCGTTTCCAGAGCGCGTGCGAGCTTCCGGTCGCGGCGACCTCAAGCTTTATCCCGCAGACAAAGTCCGGCGCGAATTCGACGAAACCGACCATATCGGTGCTCGCATAATTCTATCGGGCGATGAAGATTACCCCGAACTTCTGGGACATTTATCACCTGCCCCGCCGGTGATTACGGTCTGGGGCAATACAGACCTCCTCAAAAAGCCATGCGTGGCGCTGGTAGGCTCACGTAACGCCTCTGCCGCCGCCATGCGGATAGCACATGACATGGCGCATGATCTGGGCAATGGCGGGTATACTGTCGTTTCCGGTCTGGCCCGCGGCGTTGATACAGCCTCTCATAATGGCTCGCTATCGACAGGAACGGTCGCGGTGATCGCAGGCGGCATAGACAACATTTATCCGGCGCAGAATGAAAACCTTCGCAATCAGATCAAAGATACAGGTCTGGTTGTGTCTGAGTCGCCATTCGGACACGAACCACGCGCAAACGATTTCCCACGTCGAAACCGCCTCATTACCGGGCTCAGCCTTGGCGTCGTAGTCATTGAGGCTGCTCAGCGTTCTGGCTCTCTCATTTCAGCCCGCACCGCGCTCGAACAAGGCCGCGAAGTCATGGCCGTTCCGGGCAGCCCGCTCGACAACCGCACCCGAGGCTCGAACGGACTTATCCGGTCTGGCGCAATACTGGTCGAAAATGCAGAGCAAGTGATGGAAGCCATCGCACCGGCTGCGCCGTCTCAGCCAAGCCTATTTGAGATGCCGGACGATGATCTGAACGATGATCTGGACGATGAAACGCTGGAGTTTTCAGAAGAGGACCGCGCACGAATCATTCAGGCGCTTTCACCCACAGCGACAACTATTGCCGATATTTCACTGGCAACAGGCATTCCGAGCCGCAAATGTGCCATCCTTCTGGTAGAACTTGAGCTGGAAGGAATCGCAGGCTCCCTGCCGGGCGGGCTGGTCCGCCGTCAGAACTGAGATTTCAGGCATCAAATATACAACAAGGCGACCTTAAAATCGCTTTTTTTGCCTGTCATTGGGTATGAAGTCTTTTGTCATTGCGACGAAAAGTATAACCCAGACAAGTAGGTTTCGAAGGGGATAACCGTGAAGCGCAACGATCTGCTCGCAATCATGGCGATGATGGCATTCACACCGGCTGTGGTTGCGCAGGATTTCTCATCTGATCGGGTTTACCTGGAAGCCGACGTTCTGATCGATAATCAGGATGAAGGAATCATGATCGCCGAAGGCAATGTGGTGGCGCGCTATGCCGACCGCCAACTGACGGCTGATCGGGTTATCTACAATCTTCAGGAACAAAAAGTTCACGCGATTGGCAATGTGCGCATTGTTGATCCAGACGGTACTGTCCGCGTTGCAGAAGAGTTGGAGGTTGACGGCTCACTGTCAGACGGTGTTGCGGCTAATTTTGCAGCTCAACTGCCACAAAACGCAGTCGTCGTTGCCCGCACGGCTGCGCGTGATGATTCTGGCTCCAACTCGCTGGAGTATGCGATTTATACCGCATGCCCGATCTGCGAAGAAGAAGGCAGCCAGCCGACATGGAGCCTGCGTGCCCGCCGCGCTGTCCAGAACGCTGACACTCAGATGATCACCTATGAGGGTGCTGTATTTGAGCTGAAGGGCGTTCCGGTACTTTACCTGCCGTATTTCGCGCACCCGGACCCTAGCACTGAACGCCGCTCCGGCTTCCTCACGCCAACGCCGGAACTCTCTTCGAAACTTGGTTTCGTTTACGAGCAGCCGTATTACTGGGCGATTTCGCCGAGCAATGATCTCACAGTCACCCCGCGCCTCCACACGAATGTGAATTCGACGCTGGGCGCCGAATACCGCCAGCGCTTCTATTCCGGCTCGCTGAACCTGTCCGGTTCCATGGCGTATGACTATGAGTTCGACAGCAATGGTGACCGCCAGTTCTACAACACAAACGGTCGCATCGTTGCCAATCCATCCACCTTCACTGGCACGCTGATCCCAAGCGAAGAAGAATTCCGTGGACACCTCTTCGCCGAAGGTGATTTCGAGATTTCGGATATCTGGAGCTGGGGCTTCTCTATTGAGGAAGTCTCCGACGACCTCTATCTGCGGCGCTATGACATTAGCGACTGGAACACACCGCGCGGGCTGGTCGACTCCAACCCGCAGCGCCTTCTCAACCAGCTTTATTTTGTTGGGCAGAGCGAGAACTTCTACGCAGATGCCATTTCCTTCCACACGCAAGGTCTGCGCGATGGGGATGATGACGCCCTGTTCGCGCGTGTGACGCCAAGCGTTTACGCAAACCAGCTCATGGACTTTGGCGACAACGGTCTGGTCTCTCTCGAAACCGGCCTTGCCATTCTGGACCGAAGCGGCGGTAATGACACGCGCCGCCTCACAGCGTCCGCTGACTGGCAGAACTCTTATGTGTCTCCAGGTGGACTGGTCCTGGAACCACTCCTGCGCGTGCGTGGTGATTATTTCGATTATTCGGTCGCTCAGACAAACGCCACGCCAGCATTCGAAGACTCTGAAGCGCGAGGCTATGGTCTTGCCGCAGCAACGGTACGCTGGCCATTGGCGCGCTATTCGGAAGGTTCGCGCATTCTAATCGAACCGATCATGACGATCGCCTACAGCGAATCCTCTTTGGAAAATATTCTCGTACCGAACGAAGACTCCACGAAGTTCGAACTGGACCACGCAGTTCTGTTCGAAGCTGATCCGTTTACGCAGCAAGACCTCGTTGAAACGGGCGGACGTATCGCGGCAGGTGTTCGCACGGCGGTCTCCATGGACAATGGATTCACGCTCCGCGGCACACTTGGTCGACGCTGGCGTGATGAAGCAGATCCGCTATTCACTTATGCGTCCAACCTGGCAGGCACTGAGTCAGATTATCTGGTCGGCGGTGCACTTGAGTATGAAGACACGTTCAGTTTTGCCGCGAACTTCCGGCTCAACGATGATTTCGACATTCAGCGCGTCGAAACCCGCGCGACAGTTGATTGGTGGCGTCTCAAGGGTGATGTCACCTATTTCAACGTGTCCGATGACATCTCAATGGAAGCGCTCCCGCTGCAGCGTCAGGGCATCTCCCTTGGCGCGACCGTTGAACTGACCGAAGACGTTGAGCTGCTCTACCGGATCAACCGGAACCTCGAAGCCAATCTGAACCAGATCCAGGCCGTAGCGCTTCGCTGGTCTGACGAGTGCAGCTTCTTCCAGATTGGCTATCAGCAGCGCGAAATCAACGATCGCGGCGTCGGCAATAGTGAATCCATCACGTTCGGCTTTGGCTTCAATACACTTGGCCAGGTCACCAGTGGTAATTTTGATTAAGAGAAACCCTTCTGCATCTTCATGTGACATTTCCTTTTGGATCATGTTATCGCATGTGACACGATGAATACGCGTTGGCGGGCAGGTTTTTGGAGTAAAGATTTATGATCGGATTTCGGACGCTGGTAAGTGGGCTTGCTCTGATGGCATTCAGTGCACCTGCAATTGCGCAGACCGCTACCGGCCCAGCGACCGCAGCAACCTCTGAAGCGGCTGAGTCTTCTACTCGCATGCTTGGCGGTGTCGCAGCTGTCGTGAATGATGAAGTGATTTCCATCTCTGACGTCGCATCCCGCGCGCGCCTGCTATTAGTCACTTTGGGCGTTCAGCCATCTCAAGAAGCGCTCAGACAAGCGCTACCACGTGCTTTAGAAGAACTCATTGATGAACGTTTACAGCTTCAAAAAGCGGCTGAATATGAACTTGAAATCGATGACCGCGAAATTGAAGCGTCTTTGATGGACATTGCCCGGCAAAATCAGACTTCTTTGGAAGGTCTGTATGCATCACTTGTACAAAACGGTGTAAACCCTCAGACACTGCGCGAACAAATGCGTGCCGAAATCTCATGGCGCCGTATCATCAATGGCCTCTATGGTTCCCGTATTCGAATTTCCCAGCTGCAAATCGACAGTACGCTCGACCGCATGGAAAATGATGCGTCTGTAGAGCGCTATCAACTTGCAGAGATTTTTCTCTACGCTCCGTCGGAGGCGGATCGACAGCAGATGCTGCAAGGTGCGAATGTGATCCTTGAACAAATACGCCAAGGTGCACGATTTGAACTTGCAGCTCAGCAATACTCGAATTCCCCAACAGCTGCTGTTGGCGGCGATCTTGGTTGGGTCTCCCCGACAGAGCTGGAACCCGAAGTTCAGGAAGTTATTCGCAACACGGAAGCGCCAGCGCTCACACCTCCAATTATCGCGTCTGATGGCATCTACATCTACGCAGTCCGCGCTAAGCAAGACGGCACGAACGGACAGCTGGAAGTTGAATTGGCACAGGTACTTTCCGAGAGCGGCGACCTTGCTGCGTTGGAAGAATTCCGAGCTGAGGGGCATTCATGCGATATGTTAGAAAGTGTTGCCGGCGACACTGAAGGCCTCCTGTACGCCCCTCTTGGACGTGTCAGCACTGACGCCTTAATGGATCAGGTTTCCGAAGCTATACGCGACACAGAAGTTGGACAGTCTGCCGATCCAATTGACACTCCCGCCGGACCAACCCTCATCTATGTTTGTGACCGCGGATTTGCTGACATCGAAATTCCGGACCGCGAAGCTATCGAGGATCGCCTGTTCAACCAGCAGCTTTCTCTCATGGCGCAGCGCGAACTTCGTGACCTGAAGCGTGACGCAACAATTATCAGACGATAAGCGGTTACCGCTTGTTCTGACGCAGGGAGATCCGGCGGGCGTTGGCCCGCAGGCGTCTCTCCTTGCCTGGCAGGCATTCCAGAAAATACCGGACACACGCAGCTTCTATCTTCGCGGCAATGTCGCGACGATGCGAGATCGCGCGCGTGAATCCGGCCTCGATGTCGACATCATCGAAATCAGTGATCCGGCAGAATGTGAAGCTGTCTTCTCGGATGGTCTTCCGGTCATTGATATTGCGAGCCCTGACGTTCGCGCCGGTGAGCCCGATACCGCGACAGGTTCTGCGATTGTTGAGTCGATCAGACTAGGCGTGGACGATGTCTGGAATGGCAAGGCCTCCGCCGTAGTTACCAATCCGATTGCCAAATCGCTTTTGAAAGCCGCGGGCTTTCAGCACCCTGGCCACACCGAATACCTTGCAGAACTGGCAGGCACACTGACGGGTGCCCCAGCGCCCCACCCGGTCATGATGCTTATTGGTGGCGGGCTTCGCGTCGCACTCACAACGATCCACATGCCGCTACGCGCCGTGCCTGATGCGATCACTGAACCACTTATAAAACAGGTGGCGGAGATCGTCTCAACGGCGCTCAAACGTGATTTCGCGGCAGATAGCGCACGCATTGGCGTTGCAGGTCTGAACCCGCACGCAGGCGAAGATGGAATGCTGGGCCATGAAGAACAGGCAGTCATCATCCCTGCGATTCAGGATCTGAACGCTTCCGGCATCAACGCTATTGGCCCGCGTCCGGGCGATACGGTATTTCATGAAATGCTCAGAGGCGCGTATGATGCTGTGCTGGCTATGTATCACGATCAGGGGCTTGCACCGCTGAAGACGCTGGATATGTGGGGCGGCGTGAATGTGACGCTTGGTCTGCCATTCATCAGAACCTCACCCGATCACGGTACGGCACATGACGCAGCTGGCGCATTTAATGTGCGCGCCGACAGCCTGATCGCCGCTATAAACATGGCTGACACAATGAGCCGCAACCGAATCGAATATGACGCCGCCCATGACTGACGACAAAGCACCTGAACTTCTGCGCGCGACGGCTAATAAAAAGCTCGGCCAGCATTTTCTGTTCGATCCCGATATTCTGAAACGTGTTGCCCTCGCAGGTGGCCCCGTAGACGGCGCCGATGTTATCGAAATCGGTCCTGGCCCGGGCGGCCTGACGCGTGCGCTGTTGGACAATAGCGTAAGAAAGCTGGTCTGCGTTGAGATGGATGATCGCTTCGCAGAAGCACTTCTGAGCTGGCCTGAAGCATCTCAAGGACGCCTCGCTGTTCATAAGGGCGATGCTACGGCTATTGATTGGCCCGCCTTCATCAGCGAACACCGCCTCGGCCAGAATATCAAAATCGTTGCCAACCTGCCCTACAATGTCGGCACCCCACTCTTCGTGGGCTGGCTGAACCAGATGTCTCTGTTCGGCACTATGTCTCTCATGTTCCAGAAAGAGGTGGCGCAACGCATTTGCGCAAAACCGGGCAGCAATCACTACGGGCGGCTCGCTGTCCTCTCACACGCAGTCATCGATCCGCGCATGGCATTTACGCTGCCACCGGGCGCGTTCAAGCCTCCGCCGAAGGTAGCATCAGCGGTCGTCTCCGCGAAGCCACTGGCAGAAGACAAAGCTTATCCGCATCTGGATGCCTTGCAGACTGTCACTGCAGCCGCATTCGGTCAGAGACGTAAAATGCTGCGCGCGAGCCTGAAACAGATCGTGCCTCAGAGCGCTACGACAGAACAGCTTCTGGAATCAGTCGGCATTGATCCGACCCGTCGTGCAGAGACGCTCTCCCAGCAGGAGTTTCGTGATCTCACGACAGCGTGGAAAGCGCTTTAGTCTGCGAGCAGGCTCTGAACCAAAGGCTCGAGACGAAGCTGACGCAGGCGCTTCTGGCGCTCCGTCAGAAGGATGCGCTCCAGCTCTTCGAAAGCCACATTCAGATCTTCATTCACAATGACATAGTCATAGCGACGCCAATGGCTGATTTCGCTTTTGGCACCTGCCATGCGGCGAGCGACCTTCTCAGGGTCCGAACCCGGACGCTCTTCCAGACGCTTCTGAAGCGCCTGAATGCTCGGCGGAAGCACGAACACAGATACAACATCATTTGGCATCTGGTCATGGATCGCATCAGCGCCCTGCCAGTCTACGTCAAAGATCACATCACGGCCTTCAGAGAGGCGGCGCTCAACAGCTTTGCGAGGCGTTCCGTAGAAATGGTCGAACACTTTGGCCCATTCCAGAAACTCACGATCCTCGATCATCTGTTCAAACTGCGCATGATCGACAAAGTCGTAATGCACGCCGTCCTGTTCGCCCGGACGCGGCGCACGTGTCGTCGCAGAAACAGATAGACGAACATCTTCGTACTTATCCATCAGCTTTCGGGACAGTGTGGTTTTACCAGCTCCGGACGGGCTGGAAATGACGAGCATAAGGCCGCGGCGCGGGTGAGCACTATTCGACATTTGCGGACTGCTCCTTGAACTGATCGATAAGCGATTTCAGGGCGAGCGAATGACGTGTCATTTCAAGGCTCGCAGACTTGCTGCCAAGCGTATTTGCTTCGCGCAAAAGCTCTTGAGACAGGAAATCAAGTTTCCGTCCTACAGCCTTGCCTGACTTGAACAAATTCCGCGCCTCAACCAGATGCGCCGAGAGGCGATCAACCTCTTCTGTGACGTCCGCCTTACTGACCAGAATAGCCAGTTCCTGCTCAAGCCGTTCTTCGCTGATACGAGAATCAGAAAGGAGCCCTGTCACCCGCTCATTGAGACGCGCCATCATTTGTGCAGGCTGAACGTCAGCGGTGGCTTTCGCTTCAACGACCACAGCTTCCATGTCGGACACAATGCGTTCCATAATCTCAAGCAGGGCCTGACCTTCCGTCTGGCGTGCGCGCTTCAACTGTTCGATCGCCTCGCCGACGGCATCCATGATGCCTTTGCCGATCTCGCTGTCCAGAGACACTTCAATGGCAGTACGTTCATTGGAGATAACGCCGCGCAGAGCAAACAAATCACCGGCAGACGTTGAAGCGCCACGACCAGCAGCACGGTCCGCTAAACGAGCCTTACGCGAAAGTGCATTGAGCAGGCCTGAATCAATCGAAACTCGCTGACCATCGCCGGTCTCACGGAGATTGAGCGAAGCCTGCATATTGCCACGCGCGAAAGCCGACTTGAACGCAGCACGAATGCCAGCTTCCAGACCTTCACATCCCGGCGGAAGATGGAGTCGCAGATCGAGACCACGCCCGTTTACCGACTTGGCTTCAAACTGCCATGAGAGGCGCGCGCCATCTCCTTGTCCGCTGCCAAATCCTGTCATGCTGGAGAGCATGGTGTGTCTCCTTATTGAGCGTTGCGACGGCTGCGTTCAATCTGACGCCAGCGCGCAACATTGCGATTGTGTTCTGCGTTGGTGCGGGCGAACACGTGGTGCCCCTCACCGTCGGCAACAAAGAATAGATAATCAGATTCCGCGGGCTGAAGAACTGCGCGAAGTGCCGCCTCACTCGGATTGCAAATTGGTGTCGGCGGCAGGCGGTCAATCTGATAGGTGTTGTAAGGCGTGTAACGGTCGATTTCAGAGCGATACAGGCCACGCTGTACTTCCTGCCCGTTCACAGTGCGCGTCAGACGTTCGCCCTGTGAGATACCGTAAATGATCGTAGGATCGCTCTGCAGACGCATACCGCGGTTAAGACGATTGATGAACACGCTTGCTACGAGATCCTCATCACCGACGCTGCCTGTCTCTTTTTCAACAATAGATGCCAGGATAACCGACTCTTCCGGAGATGCGAGCGGGAGATCAGGCTGACGATTAGCCCAGATTTCTTCGAGCAGCGTATCCTGAGCGCCTATGAGCAGCTGGACAACTTCGGCACGTGTCGTACCTCGCGTAACCATATAGGTGTCCGGCAGGAAGCTTCCCTCTTCAGGTGTCTCAGGCATGTCGCCTGTCAGCACTTCAGAGGTCTCGATTGCGCGCATTGCCTGCGCAATAGTCGAGCCTTCAATCACCTGAACCGGATGCAGAATAACATCACCCTCTTCCATCAGGCGGAGGATTTCGGTGATGCTGGCATCGGACGGAATGCTGTATTCGCCAGCTTTCAGGCTGGCGTCGAGCTCGTAATATCGGGAAGCAAGGCGGAAGAGACGTGTGTCCTCAATCAGCCCCTGTTCGGCAAGCTGTTCGCCAATGCGGATTGTGCCGGCACCGCGCGGGATAAGCACGATCTGGTTCTCAGCGCCCGCCATAGGGCCCGGCTGGTTAATCTGACCAAGAAACCACTGGTAAGCGGCGAAAGCACCGCCTGCAGCGATGAGCGCTAAAACGAGAAGGGCCACCAAAGCCCTGGTGACCCATTTCATCGTTTCACTCCTGGAAACCTGATCTTAGCCAAGGCCGCTTGTCCTTAGTCGTCGACACGTCCAAGTACGAGCGCTGCGTTTGTGCCGCCAAAACCGAACGAGTTGGAGAGCGCGTATTTGATTTCGCGAGACTTGGACTTGAGCGGTGTCAGGTCGATCTCGGATTCAAAGGACGGGTTCTCAAGGTTCAGCGTTGGAGGGATCATGCTGTTCTTGACTGCAAGCGCCGTGAAGGCCGCTTCAACCGCACCAGCCGCACCCAGAAGGTGACCGATAGACGATTTCGTCGAGGACAGAGACAGACCTTTTACAGACTCACCGAAGAGACGTTCGATCGCGCGAACCTCGATCTCGTCACCAACCGGCGTCGATGTACCGTGTGTGTTGACGTAGTCGATGTCTGCTGGCGTCAGCTTGGCATGGCGCAGCGCCATTTCCATAGCGCGGTAACCACCATTGCCGTCTTCCGCAGGAGACGTGATGTGGTGCGCGTCGCCAGAGAGGCCATAGCCGAGAACTTCAGCATAGATTTTTGCGCCGCGCTTTTTCGCGTGCTCGTATTCTTCAAGAACGAGTACGCCAGCGCCTTCGCCGAACAGGAAGCCGTCGCGGTCTTTGTCGTAAGGACGTGATGCGCGTTCCGGTTCGTCGTTGAATTTCGTGGAGAGGGTTTTTGCTGCAGCAAAACCTGCAACTGCGATACGGCAGAGCGAGCCTTCCGTACCACCGGCAACCATAACGTCCGCATCGCCATACTGAATGAGGCGGGCAGAATCACCGATTGCGTGCGCACCGGTCGCACATGCCGTTACCACTGAGTGGTTCGGGCCTTTAAAGCCGTGCTTGATCGACACCTGGCCTGAGCACAGGTTGATCAGAGCACTCGGGATAAAGAACGGGCTGACCTTGCGGGGCCCGCTCTCTTCCAGAATTTTAGCGGTTTCAGCGATTTCAGGAAGACCACCAATGCCTGAACCGATGAGAACACCAGTCATGCATTTTTCTTCGTCCGTCTCTGGCACCCAGCCAGAATCTTCGATCGCTTCGGCGGCGGCTGCCATGCCGTAAACGATGAATTCGCCAACGCGGCGACGTTCCTTGGCGGAACCGGCACGGTCTGGATCGAAGGCTTCAGGGTCACCCTCGCCTCCACCACGACCGGTCGTCCACGGAACCTGTGCCGCAATCTTGCAGGACAGGTCGTCAGTATCAAACAGGTCAATCTTTTGCGCGCCAGAGCGCCCTTCAATCAACCGTTCCCAACTCGCCTCGCGGTTGCCCGCTAGAGGCGTTACGAGGCCAATGCCTGTAATAACAACCCGTCTCATCGCTAAGATTAACCCTGAGTTTTCTTGATTTCAGTTACCGCGTCACCAACGGTGCGGATGTTTTCCTGAACTTCGTCTTCAATCTCGATACCGAACTCTTCTTCAAAAGCCATAACGAGTTCAACGAGGTCGAGGCTGTCAGCGCCGAGGTCGTCAATGAAGCTAGCAGCTTCTGTTACCTTGTCCGCCTCTACCTCGAGGTTTTCGACAACGATTTTCTTCACACGTTCGAAAACATCAGACATTTCATCTTCCTTCTAATTATGGAGCGAGCAGTCAGCTCTTGTTTGTAAACTGCTTGCGTGTTGCGCCGCTAGCACATGTTTTGCGGCTTGACCATTATCCGGACTGGGATTTCCTGACTAGCCCTAACAGGCTAAATCATTGCCATCCCGCCATTCACATGCAGGGTTTGCCCTGTAACATAAGCCGCTTCTTCGCTTGAGAGATAGACACAAGCAGACGCGATGTCGCCACCAGAACCCAGACGACCCACAGGGATTCCGCCCAGAAGGTGTTCTTTCTGCGCTTCGGAAAGTTCGTCAGTCATCGGAGAGCTGATAAAGCCTGGCGCCACACAATTTACTGTGATGCCACGGCTCGCAACTTCCTGAGCGAGCGATTTGGAGAACCCAATCATACCAGCTTTGGACGCTGCATAGTTCGTCTGGCCCGGGTTACCCGTAACGCCAACGATAGACGTGATACCGATGATGCGGCCGAAGCGGCGCTTCATCATGCCACGAAGGCTCGTACGTGCGAGAATAGAGTAAGCCTTGAGGTTTACGTCTACGACTGAGTCCCAGTCTTCTTCTTTCTGCTGGAGCAGAAGCTTGTCACGCGTGATACCTGCGTTCGCGACCAGAATATCGACAGGCCCGAAGCCTTTATCGACAGAAGGCACGAGGCCAGCGACGCTCTCCATGTCAGAGAGGTTGCACGGTGCGATATAAGTTTCGCCCGGCAGTGTGGACGCCACTTCTTCAAGAACGGCTTCGCGCGTCCCGCTCAGCGCAACTTTCGCGCCCTGCGCAGACAGTGCTGCAGCGATTGCGCGACCGATACCGCCAGAAGCGCCAGTCACAAGTGCAGTTTTACCCGTCAGATCGAACATGGAAGCGATCCTCCCTTTTTCCAAAAGATGTTCAGGCCTGATTCTGAGCTTCAGCAAAAGCCTCAAGATCAGATGGCGTACCCAGTGCTGTGCCGTTCAGCCCTTTTACAGTGCGTCGGTTCATGACGGTCAGGACTTTGCCTGCGCCGCACTCTACAAGGTTCACAACACCTTCTGCAGCCATTTTCTCAACGCTTTCGCGCCAGCGCACACGTGCCGTCACCTGCTCGACCAACAGATTACGGATTTCTGCAGGGTCTGTAACCGGCGCAGCAGTCACATTTGCGTAGACCGGCACGATTGGTGACTTGAGTTCTGTTGCCGCCAGAGCTTCGGCCATCGCATCCGCAGCCGGTTGCATAAGGCTACAATGGAAAGGCGCGCTGACTGGCAAAAGCACCGCTTTCTTGATCCCATTCTCTTTAGACCACTCAGCCGCCGCCTCAACAGCCGCTTTTGCGCCGGACAGGACGACCTGCCCGGGAGCATTGTCGTTAGCGATCTCGCAAACGCCGCCAGATGCTGCGCAGGCGGCTTCAGCCTGTTCGATTGTTGCACCAAGGAGAGCCGCCATGGCGCCCTCACCTGCAGGAACAGCTTTTTGCATGGACTCGCCGCGGAAACGAAGAAGCTTTGCCGCATCGCCAACGCTGATCGCGCCCGCAGCAGCCAGAGCCGAATATTCACCGAGAGAGTGACCCGCAACATATGTTGCATCAGCCACTTTAATTCCGAACTCGGCCTCAAGCGCACGCGTTGCCGCGAGGCTTACCGCCATCAGAGCTGGCTGCGTGTTCGCTGTCAGTTTGAGATCATCATCGGAACCTTCCCAGATCAGGCTGGAAAAGTTTTCGCCGAGCGCAGCGTCAACTTCTTCGAAAACGGCGCGAGCACTTGCGAAAGCATCAGCGAGCTCTTTGCCCATTCCAACGAACTGGGCGCCCTGGCCCGGAAAGATAAAAGCTGTGTGGTCCATAGTGACAGGTCCTTTTCAGAGCCGAATGCCCTACCCATGCGAGACGCAAATGACAAGCCACTTGCATTTTTTGTCTTATTACGCTTTAAGCCCGCCTTCACTGGATAGCGGCCCGTACCAATCGTGGAACGGGGCCATCATCTGCTGCTTCCCTTGTCAGCGGGTGCCGCCTTCCAACCAAAGGGTAAAACATGGCTTTTTACGAACACGTCTTCGTAGCGCGCCCAGACATCTCACCGCAACAGGTGGAAGCGCTCGTTGAAGACATCACAAAAATCATCGAAGACGAAAACGGCAAGGTCGGCAAGACCGAGTACTGGGGTCTTCGCAATCTGGCATACCCAATCAACAAAGTTCGCAAGGGTCACTACTCCCTTATGAACCTTGATGCGCCAGCATCTGCGGTCCAGGAACTCGAGCGCCGTCTTCGTATCAACGATGACATCATGCGTCACATGACGATCCGCGTTGAAGAGCTCTCTGACGAGCCTTCTGCGATCATCGCTCGCAAAGACCGCGACGACCGTCGCAAAAGAGACTAGGAGGCAACCATGTCAAAAGGTGGAAAACTGAATATCTCCAACCTGCCGGCTCGCCGTCCTTTCGGTCGCCGTCGCAAGGTTTGCCCGTTCTCTGGCGAGAACGCTCCGGCAATCGACTATAAAGACGTGAAACTGCTGCAACGCTATGTGTCTGAAAAAGGCAAAATCGTTCCAGCTCGCATCACGGCTGTCAGCCAGAAGAAACAGCGCAAGCTCGCTCAGGCCATCAAACGTGCCCGCGTTCTCGCTCTGCTTCCGTTCAGCGTTCAGTAAGGAGAGCCCACAATGCAAGTTATCCTTCTTGAACGTGTCGAGAAACTCGGAACGATTGGTGACGAAGTCGAAGTTAAAAACGGCTTTGCGCGCAACTACCTGATCCCTCAGGGCAAAGCGCTCCTCGCTAACGATGCTAACCGTGCTCGCTTCGAAGCTGAAAAAGCTGAAATCGAAGCGCGTAACGAAAAAGCTCGTGCAGAAGCTGCGTCTAACGGCGAAGCTCTCGACGGAACGACGTTCACCCTGATCCGTCAGGCTGGCGAAAACGGCTACCTCTTCGGCTCTGTTGCGGCACGCGACGTTGCTGAAGCGGCAACTGAAGCTGGTACCAAAGTTGAGCGTCGTCAGGTTCTCCTGAACACGGCGATCAAAACTATCGGTCTTCACGAAGTCGAAATTCGTCTTCACCCGGAAGTCACGATCACTGTCACAATGAACGTTGCACGTTCTGAAGACGAAGCCGAGCGTCAAGCTGCAGGCGAGAACGTGATCGAAGCTGCTATGGCTGAACAGCGCGCTGAAGAAGCTGCTGTTGCATCCGAAATGGCTGAAGCTGCTGCTGAAGCGGCTGCTGAGCGCGGTCCGGCTGACGAAGACTAAGGTCTTCAAACGATCTAATTCAGAGAAAGCCACCTCTCACGGGGTGGCTTTTTTTTGTTGGGGAAAATCTGAAATTTCCTGGGTTCGTTAAAATTGGCCGTGTGTATTTTAAGAATACCTACATTTCTGATGGGTATATCTGTTCGCCATAATAAGATGGTGAGTGGACAAAATAATGGCTCTTTCACAACAAAAATTATCGTCAAACTCTGCACCGGCTTCAAAACCAACGTCAGAGGACCTTTTCAAATATCTCCTGCCCGAAGATCCAAATGGCGCGCGCTCTAAAGCCGTCTGGAAGGAACTGAAGCCGGAGATCGAAAATATTCTGGAAGCATTTTACGCGAGAATTAATCAGACACCCAATTTGGCGGCAATGATCGAAAAATCGCCACACCGTGCGGGTGATCTGGCCAAGCGACAAACAGCCCACTGGGAAAAAGCATTCCTAACAAACGAAATTCGCGAATTCGAAGAAGATGCTCGAAAAATCGGTTCGGCACACGTCCGTATTGGTCTGACTTCCGACTGGTTTATTGCTGGCTATGGCCGCGTCCTCATGGAAGCCGTGCCGCGCATTCTAAAAGCGCACCGCTTTACGCCGCAGCGCGCCGCAGAAGCCATCAACACACTCATTTCGCGCATGTTCCTGGATATGGCGCTGGCAAATGAATCCTATTCCAGCCAGATGACCGATCATGAAGCGATCGAATGGCGTGAGGACAATGACTATCAGAACCTCCGCACGATTTCCGACTCCATGCATGACATCAACAAAGTCACGCTGAACCTTGCAGTGCTCAGCAACAGCACAGCGAAAGCAACCAGCTCCAACGAATCGGTTGCTGCTGCTGTCGAGGAACTGGTGTCGTCTATCCAACAGCTCTCTGACACAAGTCAGAATGCGGCGAATGCGGCGGGGGACACCAACACTCGGCTGAACGAAGGCGTTCAGGGCGTTGTCCGTGCGCGTGGCGCCATCGCGACGGTTGCCGAAGCTGCCGAACGAAGCAATCAGAGCCTGTCATCCCTGCAAGGTGCAGCCGCGGAAATCAACGACGTTATGTCTGTGATCCAGTCTATTGCGGACCAGACGAACCTTCTGGCTCTCAACGCAACCATCGAAGCTGCCCGCGCAGGGGATGCCGGCAAAGGCTTTGCGGTTGTTGCAAGCGAAGTGAAGGCCCTTGCGAACCAGACTGCGTCAGCGACGGAAGACGTCGCAAGCCGCATCCAGACCCTTCAAGCCGAGATTGACCGCATTAGTGCGAACTTCGCAGCAACTCGCGAAGCGATCGATACCGGCGAGGAAACGCTCAACAATGCCAGTGACCAGATCGAAGGCGCCGGCAGCCAGATGGAAGGCGTTGCCGGACGCATGAGCGAAGTCGCTCAAATCCTCGAGCAGCAGGAAAGCTCCGCGCGCGAAATCTCGAGCCACATCGTGGGTATGACTGACCTCGCACGTGAGAATTCTTCCTGCCTCGACGACATTGCTGGATCGATGACCGACAGCAATGGCAATCTTTCAAAAGCCGCCACGCAGTGGTTCCGCGCATCCTCTTCGCGATCACTTTGTGAAATGGCCAAAATCGACCACACAATGTTCAAGAAACGTGTTGTCGATGCAGTTCTTGGCCGTGGTGAATGGAAATCTAACGAGGTACCGGACAATCACAACTGCCGTCTCGGCAAGTGGTATGACAGTGTCGAAGATGGCGAACTCCGCAATCTTGAAGCGTTCCGTTCACTGCTGGAACCACATCAACGAGTACACAAAGCCTCCGCCGAAGCGCTCGCAGCGAAAGAGCGTGGAGAAATGGAACTGGCGATGACAAAGCTCACAGAGCTTGATCGGGCAAGTATCGAAGTCGTCGAGAAGCTGAATGATGTTTCTGCGTTCTTCCACTCACGCGAGTCTATCTCCGAGCGTCGTAAGCGCGACCGCAAACCGATTTTCGGCGAAAAAGTCGAATTGAAGGCCGGTGAACGCACAATCAAAGCGGAAGTCGTAAACGAAAACGCGGGCGGGATTGGTATTGAAGGCGTCTCCCAGAGCGAAGTCGGCCAACTCTTCGACATGTTCTACAAGGGCAACAAGAAGGGCACCGTTCGCTGGGCGAGCGGCAATCGTGGCGGTATTCAATTCGAAGACTGATCCCCCCTCGAAGACAGAATACGGAGACCGCATTCCTCCGAATGCGGTCTTTTTGTTGGCTACAGGTCCATCTGGCTGTGGAAAACGGGGACGCAGCGCGAATCAGATAAAATCAAGTCGTGATCTTTCCGCAGTAAAGGGTTAACGCTGCCTCATGGCATATGACGATCCAGCTCCGAACGCGAAATCCGAACTCCCGTATAACACTGCGGCCGAGGCTGCGATTCTGGGTGCGATCCTGTTCGACAACAACGCCTATCACCGCGTCTCCGAGCTGTTGATCTCAACGGATTTCTACAACCCAGCACATGCCGAGATTTACGAAGTTATCGCCAAGTTCGTTCCGAACGGCAAAATGGCGGATGGCGTCACACTGCATGACGACTTTGCCAAGCGCGGCATGCTGGAAACCATTGGCGGCGCCGCTTACCTTGCAGAACTCCTCGACCACGCCGCGTTCGGTCCTGAAATTGTCGACTACGCCCATATCGTGCGTGACCTCGCTATTCGTCGGGAACTGATCGACATCGGCTCGGTGATGGTGACACACGCCGCTCACCCGGAAGAAGACATGCCGGGCTCTCAGCAAATCGAAGCTGCAGAGAAAAAGCTCGGTGCGCTCGCCATGCGCGGTTCTGCGCGCGGTGGCTTCAAGACATTTGGCCAGGCGGTTACCGAATCCATCGAGTCTGCGACCGCAGCGTTCCAACGTGACGGCAAAATTGCAGGTATCTCATCCGGTCTTCTGGACCTTGATGGCAAACTTGGCGGTCTGCACAATTCCGACCTTCTTATCCTCGCGGGTCGTCCGTCCATGGGTAAGACGTCGCTGGCGACGAACATCGCCTATAACGTCGCCGCAGCCTATAAAGCCTCGCAAAACGAACAGGGCCAACGCGTTCTGGAAGATGGCGGCATTGTTGGCTTCTACTCTCTCGAGATGTCGTGCGAGCAGCTCGCCACGCGTATTCTCGCTGAGCGTTCCGGCATTCAGTCACACCGTATTCGTCAGGGTGACCTTGAGCGCCATGAGTATGACAAGCTCCGCGATGCAGCGGCTGAACTTGAATCCCTGCCGCTCTATATCGACGATACGGGCGGCATCTCGATTTCACAGCTCTCGGCGCGGGCGCGACGCCAGAAACGTAGCCATGGCCTGGACCTGATCATCATCGACTATCTGCAACTGATCACAGGGTCTGGCGCAAAGAGTGCGCAGGGACGTGTGCAGGAAGTCTCTGAGATCACCATGGGCCTCAAGGCTCTTGCGAAAGAGCTGCACGTACCCGTCATCGCCCTCTCCCAGCTCTCTCGTCAGGTCGAGCAGCGCGACGATAAACGCCCTCAGCTTTCTGACCTTCGTGAATCGGGTTCCATTGAGCAGGATGCGGACGCCGTTCTCTTCGTATTCCGGGAATCTTACTATCTGGAACGTCAGGAACCTGACGATGCAGGTGAAAAATTCGCTGAATGGCAAGAAAGAATGGAACGTCTTCGTAATATTGCCGAAGTTATCGTATCCAAACAGCGTCACGGCCCGATTGGTAAGGTAGAGCTACACTTTGACCCGAATGTCACCAAGTTCAGCGATCTCGAACGACGATACAACGCCGACGAATACTGATGTGTCCGGCGTAGCCTCTGAACAGTTGAACGGGCCGAGATCGGTCGTCCATCTGGGAACGATTGCAGCCAATTACCGCGCGTTATGTGACTTGTGCTCTACGAGTGAGACTGGAGCTGTCGTCAAGGCTGACGCATACGGCCACGGTGCGGCCGAGGTCGCTGCAAAGCTTGCTGCGGAAGGGTGTGAAACCTTCTTCATAGCCTATCCGCGTGAAGGCGAAGCTGTCCGTATTGCCGTCGGCCCGGATAAACGTATTTTCGTATTCCACGGCCTCACCAACGACTCGCCGGAGCTGATCATTCAGCACGACCTCATGCCGATCTGTAATCGCGTCGAAGAAGTAAAACTTTGGTTGGAGGCGCATCCGGATCGCCCGTATGGGCTTCACTTCGACACCGGCATCAACCGCCTTGGTCTAAGACTGTCTGATCTGGCAGAGGTAAAAGGGCTTACATCGGGCACCCCGCCTGTGTTGGTGATGAGCCACCTTGCCTGCGCGGATCAGCCGGAACACGCGATGAATGCTCAGCAGCTACAAAAATTCCGTGAGGTGGTTGCCGCATTTCCGGAAAGCAAAGCGAGCCTTTCGGCGACTGCCGCAAGCTATCTCGGCCCCGACTATCATTTCGATTTGATCCGCCCCGGTATCGCACTCTATGGCGGCGGCCCTGCCCGTCCGCCAGAGCTTCGCCTGAAACCCGCCATGAGCGTCACAGCGCCCATTTTGAATGTATTTAGTATCGAAGCAGGCGAACACACCGGCTATGGGGCAACGTTCGAAGCGAAATACCCGATGACGCTGGCTACTGTTTCGCTAGGCTATGCTGACGGATATCTTCGCTCGGCCTCCAATTACGGGTTCGGAATGCATGAAGGCGGCCCTTGCCCGATTGTCGGCCGCGTTTCTATGGATCTTATGACCGTCGATGTCACAGATTTGCCTGAACCGCCTGCTATAGGGTCTCACATAGAATTCATTGGCCCCAAAGCGGGGCTGGAAATACAAGCCGAAGCTCTTGGAACCATAGGTTATGAGTTGACGAGTCGCCTTGGCGGTCGCATCTCACGAGAGTGGCAGGACGAGGACTGACAATTGGCTGACACCATCCCAGTAGTATTCAGACCCTTTCAGTGGGTCGGCGCAGCCGTGCTTGGACTGCTTGGCGAGGCCGGGCGTCTCGCGACATTCATCACGCGCGTCAAACTCGCTGCCCTCACGCCATGGGTTTTCTTCGGCGAAACGCTGAAACAGTGCATTCGCATTGGATATTTCTCGCTGCCTGTTGTTGGCCTGACGGCTATTTTTACGGGCGCTGCACTCGCGCTGAATATTTTCGTCGGCGGGTCGCGCTTTAACGCGGAACAATTCGTTCCGAACATTGTTGTCCTCGGCATAACCCGTGAACTCGGGCCGGTTCTTGCGGCTTTGATGCTTGCAGGGCGCGTCAGCGCAGGCATTGCGGCAGAAGTCGGCACGATGAAGGTTACCGAGCAAATCGATGCGCTTCACACGCTCTCAACCAGCCCGTTCCAGTATTTGTATGCCCCGCGTTTCTGGGCCGCCGTTCTGACGCTACCTATCCTCGTCCTGATCGCTGACATTATCGGCGTTTATGGCGGCTATCTGGTTGCAACCGGCACCCTGGACTTTAACGGCAATCTCTACATCAAGAACACGATGGATTATGTCACCGGCGGCGACGTGATCGGCGGCCTCATCAAAGCCGCTGTGTTTGGCGGCGTCGTCGCTCTCATGGGCTGTTATCACGGCCAGAACTGCCAGGGCGGCGCAAGCGGCGTTGGCCGTGCCGCAACGCTTGCCGTTGTCTCCAGCGCGGTTCTGATCTTCTTCTCGAACTTCCTCATGACAACGCTCTTCACGAGGATTGGCCTGTGACCCAACCACTTCTCCAGATGACGAATGTCCACAAGGCATTCGGACCGAAGAAAATTCTTCAGGGCCTCGATATCGATGTCGCGCCGGGCAAATCCCTCGTAATCATTGGTGGCTCAGGCACGGGCAAATCTGTTTCGCTCAAATGTGCACTCGGCCTGATGAAACCTGATGAAGGCGAAATCCTGTTCGACGGTGAGAAGCTGAACAAGAAAAAGGCGCGCGAAGCTATGCTTGCGCGCACCGGAATGCTGTTTCAGGGCGGCGCTCTGTTTGACAGTCTGCCAATCTGGCAAAACGTGTCATTCAAACTGCTCGGCAAATCAGGCACATCGAAATCAGATGCCAAGGATCACGCTATCGAAACGCTGAAGAAGGTGCGTCTTGGAAGCGAAGTTGCTGATCTTTATCCGGCTGAACTGTCCGGCGGCATGCAGAAGCGCGTAGGCCTTGCGCGCGCAATTGCGACACGCCCTGACCTCATCTTTTTTGACGAGCCGACGACCGGTCTTGACCCGATCACGGCGGACGCGATCAACGATCTCATTGTCGAACAGGTGAAGGGACTTGGCGCCGCGTCGGTTTCGATCACGCACGACATGCCGTCTGCGCGCAAAATCGGCGACGAGATCGCCATGCTCTATGAAGGTAAGATCATCTGGCGCGGCCCTGCCGACACGGTAGATGATTCAGGTAATGAGTATGTCGACCAGTTCGTTCACGGTCGTGCAGACGGCCCTATTCAACCGGCTATGTAGCCTTAGCAGCGGCCTCACCTGCTGCTTTGCCCATCGCCATGCAGGCCGTGAGAAGATAACCGCCGGTCGGCGCATCCCATGACACCATTTCACCCACGCAATAGGTGTTGGGAACGGCCTTCAGCATTAAATGCTCATCCAGTGCGTCCCAGGACACCCCGCCTGCAGTTGAGATGGCGTCATCCATTGGCGCTGTACCTGTCACAGTAAAGGGCAGCGCTTTCAGCAATGCGGCAAGTTCAGAAGGATCGCCCGGAGGTGATCCACGGGTGACCTCGTTCACCAGCGCGACTTTTACCTTATCCAGCCGTGCAGCCTTACGGAGCCGGTTCGACATGGAGTCTTTTCTGTTTGCAGAAGCAAGGCGTTTGGCCAGCACATCCGTTTGCACGTCCGGCACAAGATCAATCGGCAGCGTTGCTGATCCATTGGATGACAGCTCTTTGCGCAAATCGGCCGCGACAGGATAGAGCGCGCCGCTTTCAATGCCGAGGCGTGTAATCACGATGTCGCCGCGCGAACTCTTATCACCCATTTTCAACGCGATACTCTTCACTGGAGCGCCTTCATGCTGAGACAGCAAACGGTCACTCCAGCCTACCTCCATACCGCAATTGGACGGCTCAAACGGATCAATGGACACACCGCGTTCACAAAGAATATCCGCCCATTGCCCATCAGATCCGAGCCTCGACCAGCTCTTGCCGCCAAGCGCGAGAATGGTTGCGTCGCTTTCGACCTGAACTGAACCGCTCTGCGTCGAAAATGCGAGCAATCCCTCTGATGTCCATCCGGTCCATCGGTGGCGGGTATGCAGTTCTGCGCCCTGCTCTGCCAGTTTTCGCAGCCACTTTCGAAGTAGCGGAGAGGCTTTCATCGCAACCGGAAAAACTCGTCCTGATGACCCCACGAAAGACGGCTCGTCCAACACCTCCATCCAGTCACGAACGTCCGACGCATTGAACGCCGAGACCATAGCTTTCAGCCGTTCGACCGGTGCGTGGTAGCGACCTATGAACTGCTCGACCTGTTCGGAGTGAGAGATATTCAGCCCGCTTTTGCCGGCCATCAGAAATTTTCGGGCAGCCGAAGGCATTGCTTCATAGATCGACACTCGCGCGCCCTGCTCCAGCGCAGATTGCGCCGCCATAAGACCGGCAGGTCCTGATCCGATGATTGCGATGCGCTTCATGCCGATCATTTATCCGGACACGAGCGGCAAAGCCAGCGCCTGATGAAGTTATGATTGTAATCGGTTTCGAATTGGTTTTACGAACACGCCTCAACACTATACCGCTTATCGCTATGGCTAAAACGACTACCCAATTCATCTGTCAGTCCTGCGGCACTGTTCATTCCAAATGGAATGGCAAATGCGAAGGCTGCGGCGAGTGGAATACGCTCGTCGAAGAAACGATCAGCGCGGCCCCGGGCGGCCTGAAACCGACCAGCAAGAAAACCGCTGGCGGACCGCTAGAGTTTTCCAGCCTTGATGATCACCGAGAAGCACCGGAGCGTACCAAGCTCGGCGTCGATGAACTCGATCGCGTCTTCGGCGGCGGTCTGGTGCCTGCATCCGCGACGCTGATCGGCGGTGACCCTGGCATTGGTAAGTCGACACTTCTGCTTCAGGTCACAGCACGCCTCGCACGCAATGGACTGGAAACGGTATATGTCTCTGGAGAGGAAGCTGCAGCGCAGATTCAGGATCGCGCAGAACGGCTCAAAGTAGCCTCCAGCCCTGTTAAGCTCGCAACGGAAACGGACCTGCGGACCATTCTTTCCGCGCTCAAGAAGGCAAAGCCTGATTTTGTTGTCATCGACTCGATTCAGACGCTCTGGTCAGACAGTGTTGAAGCCGCGCCCGGCTCTGTCTCACAGGTAAGAGCCTGCGCTCAGGAACTTGTACGATTCGCCAAGAAAAGTGGCTGCGCTCTGGTCATTGTCGGCCACGTCACCAAGGAAGGTCAGATTGCCGGACCTCGCGTCGTGGAGCACATGGTCGATACCGTGTTCTATTTTGAAGGCGAACGCGGTCACCAGTTCCGCATTCTGCGCGCGGTGAAGAACCGCTTCGGACCGACTGATGAAATCGGCATTTTCGAGATGTCTGCCTATGGCCTCGCCCCAGCGAGCGAACCTTCGGCCTTGTTCCTGAGCTCGGACGATGATCACACGGGAGGCGCAGCTGTCTTCGCGGCGATGGAAGGCTCCCGCCCGATGCTCGCCGAAGTGCAGGCGCTGGCTGGCCCGGCAGCTTACGGTACGCCGCGCCGCTCGGTTGTTGGATGGGACAATAACCGGCTCGCCATGATGATCGCCGTACTGGAAGCACGTTGCGGCCTGCAGATTGGTGGCCGCGATATCTATCTGTCTGTCGCTGGCGGCTATCGCATGGTGGAGCCCGCGGGTGATCTCGCCGCGGCCGCTGCCTTATTATCGTCCATGGCTGACCAACCGCTCCCTGAAAAATCAATCTTTTTCGGAGAAATTGCACTTTCAGGTGCGATTCGCCCTGTCGCTCGAATGGATGCACGGCTAAAAGAAGCAGAGAGACTTGGCTTCAAGTGCGCATTCGGACCAGAAGGACCTCAGCGAAAGCATGGCAGCCTGACTTACACGCCGATTAAGCGGCTGGCTGACCTTGCTGACATGCTGGAAGTGAGAAACGACGATGAGTGAACTGCTGAACTCACTGAATATGACGATGTTTGATGTCATCGTTATTCTGCTGACACTCGTTTCAGCCCTGATGGCCCTGGCTCGGGGATTTATCCGCGAAGTCGCCTCAATTCTGGCATTCCTTCTCGCGCTCGGCGCTGCGTTCTTTGCTTATTTTTATCTGACACCACTCGCGAAGGGCGCCCTGCCGGACACGATCGACCCGATCATGATCGAGGTCGTTGTCGTCGCGGTCACCTTCCTCTTCATCTATATTTTCGCGGCCTGGCTTGGACGTAAGTTTTCCCGCTTCGTCCACACATCCACGGATATTACGCTTGTAGACCGTGTGACCGGCCTCGTTTTTGGCGTCGCGCGGGCCTTCGCGATCATCGTTCTCGTGCTTTTTGTGTCACGCCCGTTCATCGAAGAGGCCGAGATTTCCTGGGTACTGGATTCTTTTTCATATCCCTATTTCATTCAGGCAGTAATCTGGGTACAGAGCGTTATTCCAGCGGTAGCTGACACCGTTCAGCAGGCAATTCCAGAAAACCTGCCGGACAGATCTTAGTACTAAACAGATCGAAAAATCGGAGCTTAAACCATGATGTTTTTTGACCATGATGACGATAAGCTCCGCGAGGAATGCGGCGTATTCGGCATTTTCCGACACCCTGAAGCGTCTGTCATTACAGCGCTGGGTCTCCACGCTCTGCAGCACCGCGGACAAGAAGCCTGCGGCATCGCCACCTACGATGATAAATCCGGTTACTTCGTGAACGAGCGCCATATCGGTCTCGTCGGCGATAACTTTGTCGGTCAGGACATGCGCACGCGCCTGCCGGGATCATCTGCAATCGGTCACAACCGCTACCCGACACAAGGCACGCCAGCCATTCGCAACATTCAGCCTATTTTTGCTGACCTTGATTGCGGCGGTATCGCCATCGCCCACAATGGCAACTTGACGAATTCCCGTGCCCTGCGCCGTCAGCTCGTCGACAAAGGCGCAATCTTCCAGTCCACCATGGACACCGAAGTTATTCTCCACCTCATCTCCCGCTCCGATAAAGCACGCATCACAGAACGCTTCGTTGATGCGATCAGCCAGATTGAAGGTGGCTTTGCGCTCGTGGCGCTGACAGAAGAAATGCTGATCGGCGCACGCGACCCTGTAGGTCTTCGTCCCCTGGTTCTGGGTGATCTTGGCGGGACGAGCGTTCTGGCGTCTGAAACATGCGCGCTCGATCTGATCGGTGCGAAATTCGTTCGCGAAATCGAACCGGGCGAAGTCGTGATCATTACAGACAATGGCGTAGAAAGCCTGACACCGTTCCAGCGCCGCTCGACCGCGCCTTGCCTGTTTGAGTTCGTCTATTTCGCCCGCCCTGACAGCATTATTCAGGGCAAGAGCGTCTATGAAGTCCGTCGCCGCATGGGGATGCGCCTTGCACAGGAAGCCCCGTCTGATGCCGACGTGATTGTGCCGGTTCCAGATAGCGGCGTACCTGCGGCACTGGGATACGCAGAAGAATCCAACATCCCGTTCCAGCTTGGTATCATTCGCAACCATTATGTGGGCCGTACCTTTATCGAGCCGACACAGGTCGATCGACAAACGAGCGTCTCTAAAAAGCACGCGCCGAACAAATTCGTTCTGAACGGTAAGCGTGTGGTTCTGGTCGACGACTCCATCGTCCGCGGTAACACATCGAAAAAGATCGTCAGCATGGTTCGCGAAGCTGGCGCGAAGGAAATTCACTTCCGCTCGGCAAGCCCGATGATCAAGTTCCCGGACTATTATGGCATCGACATGCCGTCCGAGCGCGAACTGCTCGCTGCGAACCACTCGCTGGAAGAAATGCGCCGCGAACTGGAAGTCGACAGCCTCGACTTCCTTTCCGTTGATGGCCTCTATTGGGCGGTCGGCGATGTCGCCCGCGATACCAACTCACCTCAATACGCAGACCACTGCTTTACCGGCGATTATCCGACCCGTCTGATCGACCGCCGCAACGAAGAAGTCGGTCGCGATGCTCAATTGTCTTTCCTCGACGACTAAGCGCTGAGATAAAGCCGATATGACTGATAAAAGACTCACCCTTGTAACCGGGGCATCTCGTGGCATTGGACGCGCGTTGTGCGTCGAACTCGCTACAAAACACAATCATCACGTCATCGCTGTTGCTCGCAGCCAGAAAGCTTTGGAAGCGCTCGACGATGAGATCAAAGCGGCTGGCGGACAGGTCACACTTGTTCCGCTCGACCTGACGGACGCCAATGCGATTGAGCGTTTGTCTGTTGCCGTTCTTGAGCGCTGGAAGAAGCTTGATGGCCTTGTAGGCAATGCAGGCGTTCTCGGCCCTCTGGGGCCGCTCCAAACGATCACTCCATCAGGATTTAATAGCACGATTGATGTGAACCTGACAGCAAACTGGCGTCTGATCCGGTCTTTCGACCCGCTTCTGCGCGCAAGCCCTGCTGGCCGCGCGGTATTCATCACATCAGGTGTCGTGCCGCGCCCTCGCGCGTTCTGGGGCGCTTATCAGGCCTCCAAAGCCGGTCTTGAAGGCATGGTTGCTGCCTGGGCTGACGAAACCAGGGTCAGCGATATCCGCGTCAATCTGTTCGACCCGGGCGCCGTGCGCACAGACATGCGCGCCGATGCGATGCCCGGTGAAGATCCGCTCAGCCTGCCGCCGCCAGAAGAGGTCGCGACCAGGCTCGCTGAACTGCTTGGCGATGATGTCACCGTCCACGGCGAACGCGTCGAATTCAGAACCAAATAAAAAACGGCCTCGAAAGAGGCCGTTCTCATATCTGTATCATTGCTGTCGCGGATCAGACGAGATCGTAACCGCGCGCATTGATGTACTGGCGAAGTTCTGTCGCCCGACGCTCTGGATCCGGATGCGTGGACATAAACTCTGGTGGACGATTGCCTGAGCTGCGTGCAGCCATGAGTTCCCAAAGACGCGGCGCCTGACTCACGCGATAACCGGAGCGATACATATAGTCGACGCCGAGACGGTCAGCTTCGAGTTCGTGGCGACGACTATATGGCAGAATAACACCAAATTGCAGCGCTGCGCCGCCGAGAACACCAATAGTATCGCCGTATTCACGGAGCGTGTCAGACTGCTGGATAGCCACTGTTCCCGCGACCAGAGCGATCTGGCTCGCCAGACCGATGGAATAGCGTTCTGCCGCGTGTCGTCCGGCAACGTGACCTGCCTCGTGACCAAGTACGGACGCGAGCTGGTCGTCATTTTCCGTCAGCTCGGTGATACCACGATATACGCCGACCTTATTACCCGGCATGACGAATGCGTTCGCATCGTCCGTATCAAAAACAGCGATTTCCCAATCCTGATCGGCACGGCCGGCGCCTTGCGCAACCTTTTCCCAGACACGGTTCACGCGCGCGTTCAGGGAGGAATTTGTAGACAATGGTGTCTGCTGTTTCATCTCGGTCCAGGCAGATGCAGCCATCGTTGCGATCTGACCTTCGCCTACCAACAGAAACTGGCTTGTACCGGTTTCCGGATTGGTTGTGCAGCTAGTGACAATCGGCACAACTGAACCAACTGCCAGTCCGCGAATAAGCTCACGTCGAGACATATTCACACGCGGAGCAGCGTTGAGAATTTTGTTGGAAATGGTTTCTTTCGAAAGCCGCATTGTAATCTCCCTCATGCCGAATGGCATCCCGATGCGGATGTTACCCCTAGTCGTCTGAAGGTCAAACGCCTGATATCAGTCGAATGTTCCCCCAAGCCCCAACTGCGACAACACAATCTCTGTATGCTGCCCCAAAACGGGAGGCTCACTACGGATGTTGGCAGGCGTTCTGGAAAACGCAACGGGGTGTTTCATCGCACGATAGCTATGGCCAATCTCGTGGAGACGCTCCTCGAAGAAACCGACATCTTTCAGGTGCTGATCGGTTAATACTTCAAGATTGGAGTTGAAGCCCATAACCGGAATTTCCGCTTCGTCGAGCAGCTCCAGCCATTCATCAGTGGTTTTGGTTTTCGCGACCTCTCCAATAATTCCGTACAGCTCCCCGACATTTTCGGTTCGGGCCTCATAGGTCGCAAATTTTGGATCAGAGAAAACTTCCGGTCGTCCACCAATCTGGAAGAAGAGCTCCCACTGGTCATCTGAATACGGCACAAGGCCGATATAACCGTCCGCTGTCGCATACGGCTTGCGGTTTACATTGATGGACCGCGTATAAGCCATACGGCCATTACCTGGCAGCCATGTCTCCCCATAGAGATTTTCAACCATGTGGAAGAATGTAAACGTCTCGAACATCGGCACCTGAACGAACTGCCCCTCGCCTGTCCGTTCTTTATGGAACAGCGCCGCAATCGTCGCATAGACGGCATAGAGCCCCACGGTCTTGTCAGCGATGAGCGACGGAATATAGGCCGGGTCTCCGCCGTCACGCAGTTTCAGAAGGTCGGAGAAGCCAGACGCGACCTGAATAAGGTCGTCATACGCCTGACGTTTCTCATAAGCGCCGCCCTGCCCATAGCCCGCGCAGTGCACATAGACGATATCTGGATTGATCTTCGCCACATCATCATAGGCAAAGCTGAGCCGCTCCATGCCTGCAAGACGAACATTGTGAAAGAAGACATCGGCGTCCTTGAGGAGTTCCGTCAGGGCCGCTTTGCCCTCATCGGTTTTGGCATCTAGCTGGATTGATTTCTTATTGCGGTTCAGCGCCGTAAAAATAGGCCCCATGCCGGGTGCAGGAGACGGTCCTGCGCGGCGCATGACATCGCCCGTACCATTCTCGATTTTGATAACTTCAGCGCCAAGGTCGGCCAGTATGAGTGTCGCAAACGGTCCAAGCACGACCGTCGACATGTCTACAATTTTTACGCCAGCCAGAGGACCAGTCGCTTCCGTCATATTATTCCCTCCTCAGATGGGCCGGCGGCTTTTCGATCCGTCCTGACCCAATTGTCCTGTTTCAATGGCGAAACGCGAGCGAGAACACATAGGCCTGCTCCTCAAACTCTCCGCCGATTTCATAGCGTGTCGCAAAACCCGCTTCGAACGCGCCTATATTCCGCGAAATCATAAACTCGACTTTGTCGCTATTCCCATTATCCCCGCGCTCAGACCAGTATTGGGTGGTATAGTTGAAACCATCCGCATCACTGACACCCATGACGAATTCCAAACGGTTCGTCTGGCAGTCACTTTCATGGCTGCGGTGCCCCAAGGTAAGTCCAGCAAAATATGTGTCCTCACCCAGCAGACCTGAATGCCCGACACCCACCTCGATCTCGCCTCCTCTGCTTTCACACCCGAGACGACCGCCAATGGCCGCGCCTTCCACATACCCGACCGCAGCCGTGGTCGACCAGAAATCGCTCCGCCATAGCGCTCGACGCAGCTGCAGCCGGTAGCCATCTGCATCAAACGCGTTAGACGTCTCAAAATCGACGGTTTCGAATTTGCCCGCGAGCGTCCAGTCATCCGTCAGGCCATACTCTGCATAAAGATCAGAGCGATTGGCGCTGAACGGTCCATGATCTTCCAAAGCCAGTGAGGTTCGCGCGAACAGACTGCCCGCATCCTGAACCCAACCGGCCGCGGTCGCTGGCTGGACGACTAGCAGCCATCCCGCCAGAAGCCGGAAGCTTAGGCGTCGTATCCTGGAAGATTGCGATCGAGACGGCGAAGCGCCGCTGGCCAGAGAAGTTTGTCTGAGAGAACAGCCATGCCTTTCGGATTGCTCTGTCCTTTGACAACATCCTGAACTTCTTCGGAACAAATGATCAGCTCCCCACCGCCGGCCTGTGCCATGATCTGCATTTTACATGCGCGTTCCAGATAGAACATACGCATGTAAGTCTGCGCAGCGGTTGCGCCGCAAGTCAGTGTTCCGTGATTGCGGAGAATGAGCATGGATTTGTCGCCCATATCAGCAACAATGCGCTCGCGTTCGTCATGGTTCAGGGCGACACCCTCATAGTCATGATACGCGACTTCGTGCTGAGCGATCATGGCATGTTGCGAAATTGGCAGAAGGCCGTGCTTCTGAGCCGATACAGCAACGCCCTGATCCGTATGCAGGTGCATCACGCAGCGAGCATCCTCACGCGCGGCATGGATCGCTGAGTGGATCGTAAAGCCTGCCGGATTGATATTGTACGGTGTGTCCTCGACGATCTCGCCTTCCAGATCGACTTTCACAAGAGATGATGCGGTGATCTCTTCGAAGAGAAGGCCATATGGGTTGATCAGGAAATGGTGTTCCGGACCCGGAACGCGCATGGAAATGTGCGTAAAAATAAGGTCGTCCCAACCATGGTAAGCTGTGAGGCGATAAAGCGCTGCGAGGTCTACGCGCGCCTGCCACTCTTCCGCTGAAACACGTGATTTAACGTCACCGAATCCCAGATCGTCTGCCATTTTGTTTCTCCCGAGGTAATTTTTTCGAGAGACTAAACGAAATAACTGGCCACGCCAATCATTCCTGAAGAGAATTGCCCTGACGCCGTAGCGGTATGCTTGACCTTAGCTGCAGACCTGCCAATGCTCGGCGCGAAGTAAAACAGGTAGTATTGATGTCTAATAAAGTCGCATTTGTCGCCAGCGCACGTCCGGAAGCCCAGCAGGCGCTCCGCACGATGATCGCGAAGTATGGCCAGTGCGATGAAGCTGACGCTGATGTCATCGTCGCGCTTGGCGGTGACGGCTGCATGCTCGACACGCTGCGTCGCCGGTTCTCGGACCCGCGACCAGTTTACGGCATGAATCAGGGCACGATTGGCTTCCTGATGAACGACTACCGCGAAGACAAGCTCATGGAGCGGCTGGACCGCGCCGAGCGTGCTGTCATATATCCGCTGCGAATGAAGACACGCACTGTGGACGGGGACGTCTCAGATAATCTCGCGATCAACGAAGTTTCTCTGCTTCGCCAGTCATCTCAGACCGCAAAGCTGCAGATCACAATAGACGGGCGCGTTCGTATGTCTTCGCTTTCATGCGACGGCGTCCTTGTTGCAACGCCTGCCGGCTCCACAGCGTATAACCTGTCCGCCCATGGCCCGATCCTTCCAATCGGCGCAAACCTGCTTGCTCTGACGCCAATAAGCCCGTTCCGCCCCCGTCGCTGGCGCGGCGCACTTCTGCGCCACAATGCGACGGTTCAGATTGATGTTCACACCCCGACACTGCGCCCTGTAGCCGCCTCAGCGGACAACCAGGAGGTCAGGCACGTCGAATCAGTTACTATTACTGAAGACCGGAACAAGCCTTTGGTGATGTTGTTTGACGAAGGACACGCTCTCGAAGAAAGAATCCTTCAGGAACAGTTCGCTCATTGACATTCACTAATCGCCACGAACAAAATCTTAAGGAAAGTATGTGCCTTTAGGGGTTCACCAAATCCTTAGCTAGCGGATGGGGCAAATGGGTAAAGCGAAACCAATAGAGATTATTACGCCTCCTAACGTGTTGAAGGCCAAACTCGGCGGTCCACTTTCCCTCAACAGCAATGATGCAATCAAACTTGCAGAAAAAGCGCTCGAGTCGCTTTCAGGTGAGTTTGACACATGGCTGGATGAAGAGATCACACGTGTGGAAACATCATGGGCGAACGCCAAGCCGCTGACCGATCGCGAGAAGCAACTCAGCGACGTCTTTGGCATGTCACACGACCTGAAAGGTCTGGCGACAACCTACGGCTACCCACTCATCACACGTTATGCAGACTCACTCTGCAAGCTTCTGGCGTCTGAAGAGATGCGTGCGATTGCACCGGTCAATCTGATTGATGCGCACATCAAGGCTTGCCGTACAGCTATGCGTGACGAAATCAAAGCTGAAAACCACCCGCTTGGTGTGGCACTGGCTACAGAGCTCGAGTCACAGACTGGCAAGCTCGTCGCAGAATACGAATAGTCCTCAGACTGTTTTCATGACCCTTTCGAGCGGCTCGGTTGTCACACGATAACCGGCCGCTTTTGGTATGCGGAGAAATTTTCCGGTTTCGTCGCTCTCCACGACAGGAAGCACTGTGACCACGTTTTCTGGCTGCGCGAACTCGCAAATAGCCGAGACAGAGCCCAGATCTTCCAATCGCTCCAGATTCACGCGTGTCGGGAATAAGAGCTTCGCCTCTCCTGCCTCTGCCTTCTCCAGAACTTCAGTCGGCGTTATCCAGACTGCTTCCGTCGTTTCGCGGCCATCATGCAATGCCTCCTGCCCATCAGGCGCACGCGCCACATAGAAACGCGTGTCGAAGCGCTTGGGCATAAAGTCTGGCGTGATCCAGTGGGCATAGGGCTGCAAATCTGTCAGATCGAGTTGCAGCTCATATTTTTGCACCAGCTCCAGAAAACTCATCTCACCCCGGTCTACGGGCGAGCGAAATTCAGCGAGTTCATTGCAAACAGACTGACCTACAAATTTCCCAGCCGAATCCCCTTTTCGGGTCGCGAGAAGAATTCCGGATTCTTCAAAAACTTCTCTCACGCCACCAATTCGCGCGGCGAGTTCGTCAGCAGAATACGTCCCGTGATACCAGCCATCCCAGTCCTCCCGGTGATCATCAGCGCTGACTTTTCCGCCCGGAAACACCATGGCACCGGACGCAAAATCAATCTGATAATGGCGTTTTACCATGAGTACCGTAGGGGCATCCTCACCTTTGAGGAGCAGCATGGTGGAGGATAGAACAGGCTCTGCTGACTTGCTGAAATCGTTCACAAATTCTCTCCACTGTCGTTTGAGCTTCTCTGAAATTGCGGATCAGATCAGCACGGGATTGTAGGAGTGTCCTGCTAGTCTCCCTCCTTGTCCAGACCAGGGAGACATCATGAGCCAGGCCTTTTTCGCAGCATTAACATCGACTTCGCCTGGTAACCGTCCGTTTCGCAGCCGTTTTGAGCCATGCCTGAAGCTCTCAACCGGCGAGATTGATTTCCCTATCACGCGCGTTGATCCGCTGTTTGAAGACCTGCCAATGGGGCACACAGCGACGAATCATCCGACGGCGTGGCTTGTGACCACGCTGCGTAAGCTGGCTCATGCTGCGCGTCAGTACGACATTAATATACGTCCGATCCACGTGCCTATGCCGCTTTGCATTCTTCAATACGAAGATGCCGCGCGCCATTGTAAAGTCGCGGCCGAAGCCGAAGGCTGGTGCCCGCAGGAATTCGTCATGGAATTCCACGATGCAAGCCTCGCCTCCAGCGAGATCGACGTTCTTGGCCGCATGGAATCCTATCGACGCGTGGGTTTCCGCATCGGTCTGGATGCCCGCCAATCATCTACTGCACCGTTTGGCGTGCGCCTTCGGTCAGCGGTGGAACGTATGCGTGTTCAGGAAGACGATTTGCTGACAGACGAAACGCTGCAACACCGCGCTGAGATCGTCTCATCCCTCGGCGGTGACGTCATTATCGAGCGCGCACATTGGAAACGCGCCGAACTCCTTCAGAGCTATGGCGCGACCCATGCATTGAAAATGGTGTGTGACGCGTAAGGGCGCTTAAGCCGCTTCGTCCGAACGCTGGTCCTCGACCTCACGGTAGGCGTCCAGCTTTTCAAGCAGGTAATCCAGATCCGCTTTAGGAATGTTCTGAAACTGCGTCAGGACGCGTTCGACCATGCGCTTACGGAAACGCTCGCGGTCTCCATCCAGGCCGTCATAGTCAAGTTCGTGGTAGACATTGATCGCCATCTGGAACGGCACATGCATGCCTTTTGGCAGACCTGCATGTTCGAAGATTTTACGCAGTCCGAGAGAGCCTGCATCATGCAGCAACAGCCACGTCCTGTGGTGTGGCAGCCCTGACAGCTCTGAAAGCGCGTGCTCTACGAAAGAGACATGCCCCAGACACATGGCCCGCATGATCATGCTAGGCGTGAGGCGGTTATTCAGAGCGAGCTGCTGTACGAAGCGCGGCAGATTGCTGGAATGACCAGCCTGCTCGACCAGATCAAGCGTCGCACGCTCGTGGGTACCGGAGGCAAGCTCGATCGCCAGCTGCGGCGGAAGCTCGTGATTATTGACCAGCAGATCAAACATCTGACCTGACACCAGAGACACCATTTTCTCGGCGACCTGCGGCGGAATCCAGCTTCGCGAGATCAGTGCGCCCTGCACGTCTTCATCGGTTTTGAAGCGATCGATAGTGAAACCGTATCCGCGTTCTGTCAGATTGGCGTTGTCGTTCGATGCCATTTTAACGACCGCATCGCGGCAGGCATGCTCGGCAATCGTGTCCGCGACCTCAGCAGAAAGCTTTTCACGTCCCGCAACAGCAATCTGTTTTGCTTCTGTCGCGTTGAGAACAAGCTCCACAAGGTCTGAATTTCGAAACACCGGGGAGTTTTCGATGACAGGCAGCGCAACAGAATCGATGTCGTGCGCCAGTTTGAGTGCAACTTCGCGTGGCAGGTTCGGAGAGTTCTTGAGAGTCACCGCCATGGCGCGCCGAACAAGTTTCTCGGCATCCTGTGCGAGCAGATTAAGAATCTGATCTGCGAACACCTTATCCTCAGACTGCAATTCCTCGTTGCCGATACGGCGGCAGAGCTTGTGCGTCGCGTGCGCACGGTCTTCTGCAGAACTGCCCTTCATCAGACGAACAATATCATCCTGATTTAATTTCGGGCGCATCGCTTTGACGGACATCGGTTAAAGCCTTAACGAAAGTGGATAACGTTCGCTCTTAATTTTGGCGGTTAACATTAACGTCTGCTTACCGCGGTTAATATTTTCGTCAGAAATTAAGAAACACAAATGAAATCAGATACGCTCGTGGGAGGCAACATGCTGCAAGGCATTAAGGTCATTGAATACGCAACTTATATGGCAGCACCGGGTGCTGGATGCATTCTGGCAGACTGGGGCGCCGAAGTAATCAAGATCGAGCCCCCAAAAGGCGACCCGATTCGCCAGTTCTTTGCCTCTATCGGAACTGATTCGACAGACAACCCGGTCTTCGATTTCGACAATCGTGGCAAGAAATCCATCGTCGTAGACACGTCCACCGAAGAGGGCGTCGAGATCGTCAAAAAGCTCGCGGCCGAAGCCGATGTCTTCCTGACAAACGTGCGCCCGGGCGGCCTGGAACGCTCCGGCCTCGATTATGAAGCGCTGAAAGCGATCAATCCCGGCCTCGTCTACTGCACGTTGACAGGCTACGGTCTTGAAGGGCCTGACAAAGACCGTCCCGGCTTTGACATTGCGTCCTTCTGGTCCCGCGCAGGACTTGCTCGCCTCTTCCCGCCAAAGGGCTCAGACCCGTTCCCGCTTCGAACCGCTTTCGGTGACCACGTGACGTCGATTGCAGCGTCGTCCGCGATCAATGCTGCACTTGTGAAGAAATTCCGTACAGGCGAAGGCCAGCTGGTGGAGGCATCCCTCCTCCGCGCAGGCCTCTATTCGGTAGGTAGCGACCTCGCAATCCAACTCTTCTTCAACAAGGTGGCGTCCACCAAAGACCGTTACAGCACCAATGTGCCGATCATGAACTTCTTCCAGTCCAAGGACGAAAAATGGTTCACGATTGTGGCCCGTCAGGGCAATGGTGACTGGGCACCGATCTGCCGCGCTGCTGGCGTACCTGAAATGGCGGACGACGAACGGCTAGTTTCCGGTAAAGGCCGCCGCGCAAACTCACGCGAGGTCGTAGAACGGCTGGACGCCGCGCTGAACCAGATGGATATGACCGAAATCTCCGAACGCCTTGATGCAGAACAGATTGCATGGGCACCTGTCCAGTCTCTGGCCGAAGTTGCTCAGGATCCGCAGGTCTATGCCGCGGGTGGTATTCAGGAAATGCCTTCCAGCTCTGGTGGCACATTCAAGACACCGGGCTCTCCGGCACGTTTCCCGGGCACTGAAGATGGCCCGAGTGGCCCTGCTCCGGCTATGGGCGAACACACCCGCGAAACGCTGGCCGCAATGGGGCTATCAGAGGCCGATATTGATGCCCTCTACGAAAAAGGCATTGTAAAATAAGGTAAATAAAAAGGGCGGCTCATAGGCCGCCCTTTTCTACATCATTGGTTAATCACGTCACTGATTTCCAAGTATCTCCATCGCGGCCGCCGTCATAGATGTCACGCCGGTTTCGATTGTGTTTTCATAGTCTGGACCAAACAGCCCTGAGTGAAGCGATGGCAAACCCGGACCGCCATTCTGTGACGCCACATACTGCTCTTCAGAAATCGCGCCGATCCAGAACAGCATGCCCGGAATGTTTTCATCTGTTCGCGCATAACGGCTGAAATCTTCTCCGCCCATCACCGGAGACAGGATGCGCACTGATTCGTCTCCGAGCGTTGCGCGGAGTGCGCCGCCAATACGCTCGGACAAATCAGGATCATTGAAGGTCGCTGGCGTGTAATCCGGATCGACAAAGAATTCTGGCTCCGGCGCACCAAAGGCTTCGGCCTGCCCGCGCGCAATACGCTCAATGCCGCTCAACAGCGTTTCACGTACATCATCGCCATATGAGCGCACAGTCAGCTGCAAATGCGCCTCGTCCGGAATGACGTTATGTTTGTGGCCCGCGGTGATCGCGCCGACCGTTACAACCGCGGGATCTTGAGGGTTCACATTACGGGAAACAAGCGTTTGCAGTGCGGTCACCGTATGTGCTGCGATCACAACCGGGTCGATTGTCGTATGCGGATACGCACCGTGGCCGCCTGCGCCGTGGATAGTGATGTCGACGCTATCTACGTTGGCCATAGCAAAGCCAGGCACATAGCCGACCGTACCGGCGGGCATGGACGAGTTTACATGCAGCGCGAGGTTATAGTCCGGCACAGGAAAGTCATCGAATAGGCCCTCTTCCAGCATGGCCTGCGCACCGAGCCCGAGTTCCTCGGCTGGCTGCAGGATCATAATCAGAGTGCCGGACCACTCATCACGGCGGTCAACAAGGTTACGCGCTGTGCCCAGCCACGAAGTCATATGGATATCATGGCCGCAAGCGTGCATGACAGGCCCCTCAACACCCGTCCACGAGGTCGCGACCTGTTCAGACGCAAAGCTGAACCCGGTTTGTTCAGGCACAGGAAGCGCATCCATGTCGGCGCGAATGAGGAGCGTCGGCCCATCACCATTTTCCATCACGCCTACGACGCCATAACCACCGACATTTTCACGAATAACGCCTTGCTCGCGTTCGGCCTTCGCGCGAACCCAGTCATCGCCCAGCCCGGTCGTCACATTAAAGCCGAGGCTTTCCAGCTCACGCGCGAGGAGCGCTGACGTATTCACTTCCTGAAGCGACAGTTCGGGATTGGCGTGGAGGTGCTGATAGACCGAGATCAGATCAGCGCCCGTTTCAATTTCCTGCGCGAACGCAGGCTGCAGTCCGGCAAGGCTCAAAGCCAGCGCGCTGCCGAGTAGATAGGTGTTTTTCATGATTCAGCCCTCGAAATACATGCACGCAGAGGACCACGCGGCGGCGGCAGGTTCAAGTAGGGCCGTTGCAGGAGCGAGAACACGCCAATTTAAAAATTACCCTGACGTAATTTGACTCCGCGTCGCACTTGAGCGACACATGTCGCACGCTTTAACTGAGTCGCACAATGAAACCCACAGATACCGAGCTCACACTGCTCCGCCCGCTCTGGCAATCTCGCCGCCTGAGCGCACGTGAAATTCACGACGCAACAGAGGCAAGCACGGGATGGTCATTCTCATCCACCCGCAAAACGTTGGACCGGATGGTCGATAAAGGGCTGATCGCAATTGAAATGGTGCACGGCGTAAAAACCTTCATCCCAACGACACCCAAACTTTCCGTTCTGGCGAGCCTGATAGGTGACTTCTCCAAAAACATTCTCGGCTCGGACCAGCCGCTTCCTGCTGCGGCCTTTGTTGGAAGCTCCCTCATCTCGGAAGACGAAATCGACGAACTCGAGGACTTGCTGAAAGACCTGAACGAGAAGGATGCGCAGTCATGATCGCAATACCCGCTCTCGTTCTAGTCTGCGCCATCATTCCTTTTGCATGGTCTGGCCTGCTCGCTGCCCTGCGGAGCTTCACTCCCGCACCATGGCGCTCGGAAAGCTTGGAAAAGACGGTGCTCTTTTCAATGATCATTGCGCCTGTTCTTGGTTTTGCCGCACTGAAACTCGCACCGACCCTCGCCATGTCTCAATTGCCGCTTCCGGAACTTGCTTATTATTTCGGCGGCAATCAGGAGCTCCTGCCAAGCGCACCTGTGAGAGAAAGCGTCCACCTGAACTTAGGACCGCTCATCGCGCCCGCTCTCGGCATGCTTTATCTCGGAGGCTTACTCTGGAACGCCTCAAAACTTGCCCAGCGCATTGCGCACATGGTGACCGTCGAACGACGCAGCGTACCGCATGAAAGCGTATTTCTTTGTGATGCGCCGATTTCTGCGATCACAACGCTGAGCGGCAAGATCATCATCTCCGAAGCGCTGTTCCGTGGTCTCTCGAAGCCACAGATCGACATGATCATCGCGCATGAAGCCGCTCACCGAAGCCGGCAAGACGCCGTCTGGTTTCTCTGCCTTTCTGTGATCGACTGTCTGTTCTGGTTTAATCCATTCGTGCGCCACCAGACAGAACGCTGCCGCCACGCCGCAGAACTCGCATGTGACGCTGACGTCACACGCACCTCCATGCCCAGCGCCTATGCAGAAACTCTTCTCATCGCGTTGAAGCATTCCGCCGGAAACGCACTGCCATGCGCTCCGGCGGTCTTCTCACAAGGACCTAAAGGAGATTACCGAATGAGAATTACCCGAATAATGCAGCCCGGACCTTCAACTGGCAAGACACTCCCGCGCGTTGCGGCCTTAGCGTCCGCGATGATGCTTCTGCCCCTCGCCGGCGTCCAGCTTGCGCTGGCGGATGAAACATCCACTGCACCATTCGAACTTGCATTCCTGCCGACGGAGGGCCGCCTCACCTCCAGCTTCGGTCCGAGGGTCCATCCGATCACGCGTGAAGCTGCCTTCCACCGCGGCATGGATATCGGTGCAGCAACAGGTACGCCCGTGCGCGCTCCGGCCGCTGGCACCGTCATCTCGGCGGAGTCTCAGGGCGCCTATGGGCTGATGGTAACAATCGACCATGGCAATGGCATTCGCACACGCTATGCCCAGCTAGATACGGCGAACGTATCGGCGGGTGACCGCGTCAGCGTTGGTGCTTCAATCGGCGCAGTCGGCGCGAGCGGTCAGGCGACCGGCCCACACCTTCATTTTGAGGTCTGGAATGGCAATGAAGCGCTGAACCCGAGCGATTATCTGGCGCGCTAACGAAAGAGGCTCTACCAGCACGGCAGAGCCTCTTCTTTTTCAGAGTTGAGCGGGCAACTTACTGCCCGCCACCAAATCGTTCGGTCCATTCAGCGACCTGAGCATCTTCAATCTTGGAGAAAAGCACGTCAGGCGGTGAGATCTCCAAGCCATGCGGAAGCGCATCCAGCAGATTTTCATCATCAGGATTTGGCATTTTGCGGTTCTCCTCCGGAATGCCCAGAGCATCCAGAATTTTCGCAGCTGCTGTCGGGATAAACGGCTGCGCCAGAATGCCAAAGAGCGCCACGAGATTAAGGCCCGTGCGGACGCCAACAGCCGCCGCATCAACGTCATTCTTGTATTTCACCCAAGGCTCAGCGCGTGTGAGATACTCGTTGCCCGCCGCCCAGATGGCACGCGTTTCTGCAGCAGCTTTGCGGAACTCCATCTCCTCATAATGCAGCATCAGCGTTTTGAGGCGGGTCTTGAGCTCGGCTTCCATCCACGCTTCGTCTTCGCCCGGCGCGCCAGCGGCTGGCAGCTGACCATCGAACTTGGATTTGCAGTATTTGGTGATGCGGTTCACGAAGTTACCAAGCACGTTGGCGAGGTCAGAGTTCACCGCCGCCTGGAAGCCTTCCCAGGTGAAGGCCGCATCAGAGCCTTCCGGCGCGTTCGCCATCAGATACCAGCGCCAGTAATCTGCCGGCAGAAGCTCCAGCGCCTGATCCATGAACACACCGCGGTTCATAGAGGTTGAGAACTTGCCACCATACCATGTGACCCAGTTGAACGCCTTGAGGCGGTCCACCAGCTTCCACGGCTCGCGTGAGCCGATCATTGTCACTGGAAAGCTCACCGTGTGGAACGCGACGTTGTCCTTGCCCATGAACTGGACATAGGTCACGTCCTCAGCGCCTTTGTCGGTACGCCACCAGCGCTCCCACTCTTCCGGCTTTTCAAGCTTTTCAGAATATTCCTGCGTCGCGCCGATATATTCGATCGGTGCGTCGAACCACACATAGAAAACCTTGTCCTCAAAGCCTTCGCGCACCTTACCTTCGTAAGCGACCGGAATACCCCAGGAAAGGTCTCGCGTAATCGCGCGATCCTGAAGGCCTTCATCCAGCCACTTCAAAGCGATGGATTTCGCCAGTTGTGGCCACTCGGTAGAAGCCTCTACCCACCCACGGATATCATCCTGCATTTTAGACTGCAGCAGGTAGAGATGGGTCGTGTCGCGGATTTCGATATTGGTAGAACCGGAAACGGCTGAGTACGGGTTCTTCAGCTCGATCGGGTCAAGCAGACGTCCGCAATTGTCGCACTGGTCGCCGCGCGCTTTTTCGAAATCGCAATGCGGGCAAGTGCCTTCAACATAACGATCCGGCAGGAAGCGGCCATCATCGATGGAATAGACCTGCTTCTCGGTGCGCTCTTCAAGGAGGCCACGCTCTTCAAGAACATGCGCAAAATGCTGGGTCAGCGCAGCGTTCTGAGACGAAGACGAACGGCCAAAATGGTCATAGCTCAGCGTGAAACCTTCACCTGCGGCTCGCTGAATTTCATGCTGTTCATCACAATAAGCCTGAACCGGCACACCGTCTTTCTGCGCAGCCAGTTCAGCAGGCGTGCCATGCTCATCCGTCGCGCAGATATAGAGAACTTCATGGCCCTGAAGGCGCTTGAAACGCGCATAGACGTCAGCTGGCAGCATTGAACCGGCAAGGTTGCCGAGGTGCTTGATGCCATTGATGTAAGGGAGCGCGGAAGTGATGAGGATGCGTGCCATGTGCCCGTCTGATTTCTTATCTTGCGTGGAGACGCAGGAGGCCCTGAGTCGTCAAAGGCTCTCTTTAACGCGCAAGTGCGCCATAGGAAACGGCTAAAGCATAGAAATATCGGCGCTGCGCCCGGCACGTTACGGCCTTACACTTGTCGCAATTCTGGGCTTTTCTCTTGCTCGATCAAAAAGGGCTGAAGCCTTTGGAGTGGGGAAACACTTATGATGAAACTCAACACGATACTTTTGGCAGCTTGCGTGCTCTCGCTCGCGGCATGCGGCGGATCAGAACCGGAGAGAGAATTCCGTCCGCTCTCGCGAATTTCACCCGCCCCTGAGTCTTCCTATGCTGTCACGGAAGATAGCGCGCTCGATCTATCTGCAGCTGCGTCATCTGGTAGTGTCAGTGCTTCAGACAGCGTGCCTCAGCGCGCCGGTCGATTCCTTGCCTATACTCACAACCGTACTATCAGCGTTCCGACGGACCGTCTTCGTGATCTGCTAGAAACCCACATGACACAATGCGAAGACGCGGGGCCTGAGAACTGTCTCGTCACCAATTCAAACGTGCACGGCCTTGAAACTAACTATGCGTCGGGAAATCTGGCGCTGAAGGCGTCGCCGGACTGGGCAATTCCGTTTCTGGAAGGCTTGCCGGAAAGCCTCGGTGAGTTCAATTCAAACGTCTACGCTTCAAGCACATCGACGGTCGATCTGACCGCGCAGATCATTGATACGGATGCCCGTCTGGAGGCACAAACCACGCTACGTGACCGGCTGCAGCAATTACTGGAAAGCCGGGATGGCGATCTCGGAGAGCTGCTCTCTGTGGAACGGGAATTGGCGCGCGTTCAATCCGAGCTCGACAGCTATGAATCTCAACTCGCTAACCTCCGCCAGCGCGTTTCAATGTCAGATATCAACCTGTCCTACGACGCCCGCGTCTCGCCGACATCCCAATCTGTCTGGCGGCCTGTCACCGAAGCGTTTGGAGACTTCTTCCGGAATGTCGCATTCGCGCTTAGCTCCATCGTGACAATTCTGGCGTTCGTCCTGCCGTGGCTGCCTGTGATTGTCGGTCTGATCTGGCTCTTTATGTTCCTTTTCCGCAAAGCCTTCCGGAAGAAGAAAACACCAGAATCCCCTGCGGCAACAGAAAAGGGCGACGCCTAAGCGCCGCCCCTGAAGAAATAAAGACTGGGAGCGCTTATGGGTAAGCGCTCTCGCCATGCGTATTTGTATCGAGCCCCTGATCTTCAGTCTGCTCGTCGACGCGAAGCCCGCCCGTTAGTTTCACCACGAACAGAATTGCGAAGCTGGCAATCGCGGACCAGAGGCATACAGCGACGACACCCGTCGCTTGCGCCATAAATGCGCTCATGACGCTGTCTTCACCGAGGCCCGGCGCAAGCGGGCCGAGCGCGGCAACAAACGGGATAATCAGTGTACCGAGAATGCCGCCCACACCATGGACCGCGAACACATCAAGACTGTCATCGAATTTGAGACGATTTCGGATGAGCACGACAGCGTAATAGCAGATAATCGCCGCGAGGAAGCCGATGATCAGAGCTCCAGCTGGCCCAACCGATCCTGCTGCAGGCGTGATGGTCGCAAGACCGGCAACCATACCCGTACAAATGCCTACGAGCGTCGGCTTACGGAACTGGATCCATTCAATCATCATCCAGACAAGCGAAGCTGTGGCTGCGGAGATATGCGTCACAAGCATGGCTTGCGCTGCGCCGCCATTAGCACCAAGCGCCGAGCCTGCGTTAAATCCGAACCAGCCGACCCAAAGCATAGATGAGCCAATCATCACTAGAACAGGTGCGTGTGGTGGATGCATGTCGTGACCGAAGCTTTTACGCTTTCCGAGCATCGCGACGAATACGAGCGATGAAATACCCGCTGTCGCGTGAACGACAAGGCCGCCAGCAAAATCACGAACGCCCATGTCCGCAAGCCAGCCACCGCCCCAAACCCAGTGACACACCGGTGCATAGACGACGAGAATCCAGATCGCGGAGAATTTCAGCACCGCATCGAAGCGTACACGCTCGACAAAACTACCGACAATCAGCGCAGGCGTGATGATCGCAAACGTCATCTGGAACATAAAGAAGAGCGGTTCGGGAATCGTACCAGTCATGCTCTCGCCCGTGACGCCACTCAGCATCGCGCGGGAGAGACCTCCCCACCACTGCCCTGCTCCATCGGCCGCGCCATTGCCGTCTCCAAACGCGATGGAATAACCGACGACAAGCCAGATAACAGACATCAGACAGGCAATCGCAAAGCAGTGCATCAAAACCGAAAGCACGTTGATTGACCGCACGAGACCGCCATAAAAAAGCGCAAGACCCGGCAGCGTCATGAAGAGCACTAATGCTGTTGAAGTAAGTATCCAGGCTGTGTCGCCTGTGTCGGCGTAAGCAGCGCCTGAAAATGCCGTGATGACGCCACACGCCAACACGGCTCGCACCGCATAACGCAGCGCAAGTCCGAAACGACCCATCGTTGAGCCTCCCCAATATTATCGGGCCCGCCATTGAGCCCGTTTTCGTTTTTTTCAGGGTGACATCGGTACGATACAGAATTGCGCGCGCGCAAGCCAGTTGAGGCCTGCGCGGTGAAAAATTTCGTTTGAGCTGGGATTTTTCCCCGACACTTGCGCCGGAGGCAAAATCAGACGGTCGGTGGCACCGGAATGAATCGAAGGTCTACCTTGCGGCGCATAATCAATGGCTCTCCAGAATCAGAGACAGCGCCTTCCTGCCCGCGCGCACTCATCTGAATGGTGTTTGCGACAACGCCGCGTTCTTGCAGATAGGCCATCGCATGCTCTGCGCGTTGTTCAGATAGATGATAATTGAAGTCGGCCTGACCCGAAGAATCGCTGAAGCCGACCACTTCGATCTGGGCAAGCTCGCAATGCTCTACCCTGCTGACGGCCTGGTTCAGCAATTCCTCTGCAAATTCGTTCAGCTCATACTGTGATTGTGCGAAGTAAACTGAAACTTCGACAGGAGCGCACGCCTTCTCCATATCTTCGCGAATGGATTGTTCCGCGAGACTATGAACTCCGAAGGTGGATGCTGCGATGGCCGCAGCGACGGTAAGTAAGCGTGCTGTCTGTTTCATAATTGCCTCCACCCCATTGGGCCGTACTGAAATAATGAATGAACAACCCGATTGTTCCGAGGCGCAAATGTGGCAATCTCGGGATAGTTATAAACAGCTGAATCGGCTCCAGAAAAAATTTCTGAAAAACAGTTGTCAGAAGCACTTGCCAGACCCGATCAAACTCGGTAAGACGCGCGCTCTTTACCAGTGCCGGCTTAGCTCAGTTGGTAGAGCAGTTGATTTGTAATCATCAGGTCGCGGGTTCGACTCCTGCAGCCGGCACCATTTTTCTCAAGAAAAAATACATTCCCTTTCAGGGGCCTAAGCGCTGGGCGCGCTCGAGGTCCTCAGGCCTATTGATATTGAAGAACCGCAGATCGTCAGCTGCGAAACTCACGCGAGCTGCTCCAATGTGCGACGCAATACGGTGCAGAGCGCGCTCACCAGAACCAATCAAAGTATTCACATCGGTCGCGAGGCCTGCGCGCCAAGCACCGAATGCAGGCTGAAGCCGGTCTCCGGTCTCCGCAAGAATTACCTGCCCCGAACTAGCCATCAGTTCGACCAGCAGGGCCTCCGAAAGCGTGGATTTGTACAAGGGAGCATCAACAGGCGCTGTTACAATAACAGAATCCTCACCATAGCGCTCATGAGCATAGGCCAGAGCAGCAGATAGAGCGCCCGCTGGCCCTATCATCTCACCGTCAATCAGATGATCGGCGAGCCAGATAATGTCGCCATCCTGTTCAAGCCAGTCTGGCTGTTTCGGAGAAACAATGACAATCTCATCTGCAATTGCGGAGAGCTCACGCTGAATGCGCCTCCATAACGGCTCGCCATCATACTCGATAAGTGCCTTAGAGACCCCGCCGAGACGACGCCCCTCGCCCCCCGCAAATATGACCCCGATACGTTTCATAGTTCCGGCTTACCCGCCGTCCAGACCGGATACAATCAGAAACGAACGGCAGTATTCCGAACGCCTGAATCAAAATCGACCGCAGAACCTTTCAGAGTTCCACGGCCGGAATTTGAATTTGTAATCGTTGAGGCTAAGACGCCGCCACTTTCGTTGAGCGTCCCAGCATGAATAGCGCAACGAGCGCGAAGAGCGAGCCCAGCCCCATCACGACAGAGACCGTGAGGAGTCCCTGACCGCTACTGAACAACAGACCTGCAATGACAGGCCCCAGAGCAGCACCGCCGCGGCCGATGCCGATAACGAGACCTGTACCGCCTGCACGGACATCGGCAGGGAAGTAATTGGCGATCAGCGCGTAGAGACCAACCACACCGGAATTTGTGCAGAAACCAGCAATGGCCGAGATGATTGCAAGTCCCATAATGCCCGATTGGCCCAGACCAAACACGCTGACGAATACAAAGGACAGCGTAAGGCCGATCATTGTCAGAATGCGCACGTCTGCTTTGCGCGAAACAATGCCGAGCAGGATGCTGCCGGTCGCACCCCCAATATTTGCCCAAACAAGCACATTGCCCGCTTCAGACGGGTGAAAGCCCATATCCACGACCAGCTTCGGAATCCATTTCAGGATGTAATAGAAGGTCATGATATGCGCGAAATACGCCGCAGTCAGAAGCATTGTAATCATCGCAAGTGGCTTGCCGAAAAGGCGCTTCAACCCGCCACCGGAAGCTTTGGCTTCGCTCATATCCGGAAGGCTTTCAATAGCCTGATGTCCGAGACGCTTCAGGATCGCATTGACCTTCGCAAGCGCATTGGCGGGCTTGCGCGCGACAAGCGACGACACGGACTCCGGAAGCCCGAAATACACGATCGGGAACATCGCTGCCGTCATAATGGAGCCGAAAATGAATACAGCGCGCCAGTCATACGACTTGAGAAGCTCGGAAGCGATCGCACCTCCGATAATCGCCCCAATCGGATATCCCGCTGCCATAATGGTGACGTTCATCGACCGGTACTTGTCGTTCGAAAATTCGGCTACCAGCGCATTGGTACAGGCAAGCATGCCACCAATACCGAGGCCGGTGAACAAGCGATATCCAGATAGTATCTGAACATTCGGTGCCGTGGAGGCAAGGTACATCCCCGTCGCCATAACGCCGAGACTTGCAAGCACAATCGGGCGTCGCCCGATCTTATCCGCAACCTGTCCCAGAATGATGGAACCGATCGACATACCAATCAGCTCCATAGACAGGACAATGCCAAGTGCCGCACGGTCTATTCCCCATTCAGAAGAGATCCCAGGCGACGCAAAACTGATCGACAGGACGTCAAAACCGTCCAGACCGTTGAGCAGAACACAAATGGCAATCGCGAGCATTTGCGCCCCGCCCATCTTCTCTTTTGCGAGAATTTCCGCAGGTTGTTGTGACATAGCTTCCTCCCAGAAGCGGGCCTTCCCCTTTAAAGAAGGCCCTTTTGTTTGTTTGTATCACACGTATTTTTTGCCGATTACGCCGACACCAGCATAAGCGCATCCAACGCATCTACGCCCTGCCCGACAGGGCGCGCAATCACAGGATTGAGATCAATCTCCTGAATACGCGCTTCGCTCAGCATCAATGCGCCCATACGCACAACTGCATCCGCGATCGCATCGAGATCAACGGGTTGAGCACCTCGGAACCCGGTTAGCAAAGGCGCGCCTTTCAGCTTCAGGATTTCGCCCTTCACCGCATCATGAGACAGGTCGGGCGCGAGTACGCGGAAGTCCTTCAGAACCTCAGCTGATACACCGCCGAACCCAATCAGAATGACGGGCCCCCATTGCGGGTCACGTTTGGCGCCGAGGATCAGCTCAACACCTTTGCCGCTCATGCTCTCGATGAGCACGCCATCCAAGTTCATACCCGGTGCATAAGCTTCGATATTCTTCGACATCTGATCAAAGGCAACCTCAACTTCGGCCGCAGAATTCAGATTAAGCACCACGCCGCCCGCATCGCTCTTGTGAGAGAGTTCGCTGGATTGCGCTTTCATCACCACCGGATAGCCAAGCTTTTCAGCCGCCGCTGAAGCCTCAGCTGCGGTGGTTGCAAGCTCGCCATTCGGGAACGCAATGCTCGCGCCGCGCAGAATGTCCTTGCTTTTGTATTCTGGAATGACCCCAGCACCAGACGGCAGCGAAACGTTCACCGATTGAGGCGACGCACCGGTGTCTTTCGCTTTCGCAGCTTCCGTCATCCGGGCAATCGCGCGAATAGCACGCTCGGCTGTCGGGAAGCAGGTGACACCAAGACTCCTAAGCTTATCCAGATACTCTTTCGGCACATCAGCGCCTTCATCGAGACCAGAATAGATCACAGGACGATCTGGTTTGATCGTCTCAATCGCATTGATGATCGACGGCAGTTTAGCCGAAGTCGTTTTCACATCCGTCTGAATGATTCCGAGCAGCACACAGCCAACCCGGTCATCAGTCAGAAGTGCATCAATGCTCCGGCGATAAAGGTCTGGGTCAACCAGAGCCTGCGCCGTCAGGTCGACAGGGTTAGACACCGGCACAAAGTCAGGCATAGCAGCACGCAGCGCTGGCGTGTCATCATCAGTCAGAACCGGAAGTTCGAGGCCTACTTCCTCTGCGAGATCAAGAGAAAGTGCCTTGAACGCACCTGACTCGGTCAGAACAACAGTGCCACCCTCGCCGAAATTTGGCGCACGCATTGCAACATCTGCAAGATCACCCAGCTGCTCCAGACTGTCCGCCATGATAACGCCAGCATGCTCTACCAGCGTCCGCATCACCGCATAGTCGCCGGCCATAGCACCCGTATGGGTGGCAGCTGACTCGCGTGCGGCTTCACTCTTGCCCGGGTGAAGCAAAATGATTGGCTTGCCAATCTCACGGGCCCGTACCGCGAGGTCCAGAAAAGCTTTAGGATGACGGAATTGCTCCACGATCATCGCAATCGCTTTTGTCTTAGGATCATCCAGAAGATATTCGATATAGTGCTGAACGCCAGTCGCCGCTTCGTTGCCTGTTGAGACAGACAAGGTCACGCCCAGATTCTTGCTCGCCAGTGTGGTGCTAAGAACCGCCGCCATAGCGCCGGACTGAGACACGATCGCAACGCCCTCGCCATTGTGCAGCTCGGCTGCGGGGGTCTGTACGAACGTCAGCGCCACGCCATCGCGGTTGTTGACGAAGCCCAGACAGTTTGGCCCTTCAACGGCAATGCCGTATTCACGGGAAATGCGAGCAATTTCTTCCTGTTCGCGCAGGCCTTCTTCACCGCCCTCAGCAAAACCCGCTGAAAAGATGACAGCACCGCCGACACCTTTCTCAGCCAGTTCACGAAGTGCAGGCAGAACACCCGCTTTTGGAATGGACATGACGGCCGCATCAATACCGTCCGGCAATTCAGAGATGGCATTAACACATGGGCGACCGTTGATATCGGAACGCTTCGGGTTCACGAGGTGAATATCACCCTTAAAACCACCACGTTCCAGATTCTCCAGCACCGACGCGCCAAGCGCACCCGGCGTTGGCGATGCACCAACGATCACAACCGATTTCGGCTGCAAAAGGCGATCGAGATCGATCGCCTTGCCTGCAGAATTATCTACGGACGCCATAGGACTAAGCCTTTTGATGCTTGGATTTGTCGTACGCGCCGAGACCTGGCTTGTACGTCTTGTCGTCGATGAACTGTTTGATGCCCTCTTTTCGGCCATCATTGTCGTAAGAGTTCGCCGCTTCCTGGGCGCGAACAAGGAAGTCCTCCGCATTGTCGTAAGTCATTTCGCTTACACGGCGGATCGCATCTTTTGTCGCCTTCAGAGCAACAGGGTTCTTTTCGAGCAGAACTTTAGCAACTTCAGTTACGCGGTCCTTCAACTTTTCCAGTGGCAGGCTCTCATTGACGAGGCCCCATTCTGCAGCCGTCTTACCGTCTACGTTCTCACCCATCATGGAGTGATACATCGCACGGCGGAAGCTCATCAACTCAACAGCAATCTTTGTTGCGCCGCCGCCCGGCAGAATGCCCCAGTTGATTTCGGAGAGGCCGAACTGGGCTTCGTCTGCACAGAAAGCGAGGTCGCACGCGAAGAGCGGACCGTAACCGCCACCAAAGCACCAGCCGTTGACCATTGCGATGGTCGGTTTCTGGAACCAGCGGAGGCGACGCCACCAACCGTAAGATTCGCGCTGCGCCTGACGCGTTGCGCCAAGGCCCTGAGCTTCCGTTTCACGGAAATACTCTTTCAGGTCCATACCTGCCGTCCACGCAGAACCTTCACCGGTCAGAACAACTGCACCGACGTCATCACGGAACTCGATTTCATCAAGAACACGCATCATCTGGCGGTTCAGTTTCGGGCTCATGCAGTTACGCTTTTCAGGGCGATTGAATGAGACCCAGGCAATGTTGTCTACGATTTCGTATGCAACTGTATCTTCTTCTGCGCGCTCAGCAGTCATGGTTCGTTTCCTACATCTAATAATTATTGGGGTTGTGGCCGGGCGGAGTCCGCCCGGTATCCGAAAATTCCGGATTAGATCGGGTAGTGGCCCGGCTCTGTTTCCATTGTGATCCAACGCAGCTCAGTGAATGCGTCGACGCCGGCTTTGCCGCCGAAACGGCCGTAGCCTGACGCGCCGACGCCACCGAATGGCATTTGAGCTTCGTCATGAACGGTTGGACCGTTCACGTGGCAGATGCCTGATTTGATCTGGCGGGCAACTTTGAGGCCGCGGGCTGCGTCTTTTGTAAAGACAGCTGCGGAGAGACCATACTCGGTGTCATTCGCAAGACGGATTGCTTCGGCTTCATCCTTGGCACGAATGACAGCCACGACAGGGCCAAAGCTTTCATCGCTATAGAGGTTCATCGCGTCCGTGACTTTATCGACAATGGTCGCCGGCATGATCACGCTGTCAGCTTTTCCGCCTGCCACGATGTCAGCACCTTTGGATTGCGCGTCGTCGATGAGGCTGTTCACGTGGCCGACCGTCTTCTGATCAACCACAGCGCCAAGCGGAGTGTTGCCTTCACGGGGATCGCCTGACGGCATGGAGCTGGCTTTGGCAGCGAAGCGTTTCACGAACTCGTTCGCAACCGCGTCCACAACGATAATTCGTTCCGTCGACATACAGATCTGGCCCTGATTCATATACGCGCCGAACGCAGCAGCTTTCACCGCTTCGTCCAGATCCGCATCATCCAGGATAACCAATGGCGCCTTACCGCCCAGCTCTAGCAGGCAAGGCTTAAGGTGTTCCGCCGCGCGCTTGGCGATAATTCTGCCGACTGATGTAGAGCCCGTGAAGTTGATACGTTTCACGGCGGGTGCGTCGATGAGTGCGCCGACAACCTCGCCAGCATCTTCTGGCGCGTTGGTGACAACGTTTACGACGCCTTCCGGAAATCCCGCTTCCGCAAAGGCTTCGATGATCAGCTCATGCGTACGGGGGCTGACCTCAGACGCTTTCAGAATGACCGAGTTGCCGCAAGCAAGCGGCACGGCAATCGCGCGCACACCCAGAATGATGGGCGCATTCCAAGGCGCGATACCGAGAATCGTGCCAACAGGCTCACGAAGCGCCATAGCGATGCAGCCAGGCTTGTCGGAAGGAATCACTTCTCCGCCAATTTGAGTCGTCAGCGCAGCTGCTTCACGCACCATTCCGGCAGCGAGCATGAGGTTGAACATGGCCCAACCGGCTGTTGCGCCGATTTCGCCCATCATCGCTTCAACGAAATCATCTTTTCTGGCTTCCAGAGCGTCGGCCGCTTTGTTCAGTACGGCACGACGGGCGTTCGGGCCCATTGCGCCCCATCCAGCCTGTGCGGCCCGCGCTTTTTCGGCGACAGCGACAGCATCTGCCGGGGTCATCGCCTCGGCGCGGCTCGCAATTTCTCCCGTAATCGGGTTGACGCGCTCAAACTGCATCGATTTAGCTCCCTAAACATATTATTTTATTGCTATGAATAATAGCAGTACGATAAGCCTATAACCAATAGTATTGTGGTACGCAATGGTATTTGATCCGCTTCGTGAACTTCCGGGCTACGCCCTTCGTCGAGCATCCAACGCTTCTCTGTCGGAACTCACACCAAAACTCGGCAAGCTGGGCCTTCGTGTGACCGAAGCGACCGTTCTGATTGCGATTAAAAACAACCCGCGCATAACCCAGAGCGAGATTGGCCGCATGCTCGGCATTGCCAGCGCGAACATCGCACCGATGATCGGGCGGCTGGACGGCCGCGATCTGTTAAAGCGAATCAGAGTCGATGGCAGGTCGCACGGGCTTGAGCTGTCGGAAAAAGGTGCCGACCTGACGGAAAAGGCCTTCAGCGTAGTCAAAAAGCACGAAGAGAAGATCAGCTCCTATATTCCTGACGAAATCAGGGAGCCGTTTATCAAAGCACTCAATAAGATGTGGGCTGATCACGATTGATCGCGGCTCGTAGCTGACAAACAAAAGCCCCGATCGGGAGATCGGGGCTTTTGTTTGGATCAGACCTCTTCAGGCCAATAAAGGCGCATCGGGTTGTCGATCAGCAGTTTACGCTGCAGTTCCGGCGTCGGCGCGAGTCGCGGTAGGATGTTCACCAGCTTACCGTCATCTGGAATGTCATGCTGCATGTTCGGGTGTGGCCAGTCCGTGCCCCAAAGTACGCGATCCGGAAACTCCTCGACGAACGGTGCAATTGCCGCAACAAAATCATCAAATGGAGGTCCCTGATTGGACAGGCGTTCTGCACCGGACACTTTGGTCCAGAAATTATCATGGTCCTGAAGGAATTTCCTGAACGTCTGAACTTCCTTACCTTCGAAGCCTTCAGTCAGATCCGGGCGCCCCAGATGGTCCACAACCACTGTGGTCGGCAACGCCTCAAGAAACGGCGTAAGTTCTTCCAGAATATCAGCTTCAAAATAGACAATGACATGCCAGCCGAGAGGCTCAATCCGCTTGGCAATTTCAAGAAATTTGTCCTTAGGCGCATCGTCTACCAAGCGCTTCAGGAAGTTGAAGCGGACACCTCGAATGCCACCCTCGTGCAGCGCCTCAAGCTCTGAATCGGAAATCGCCGGATCAACGACGGCAACACCGCGCGCTTTTCCATCCGACTTCGCAATTGCATTCAGCGTTGAACTGTTATCCGTACCGTGACAGCTCGCCTGAACCACAATGTTCCTGGAAAAACCCAAATGGTCGCGCAGTGCAAAAAGTTGCTCCGGGCCCGCATCGTCGGGAATGTATTTGGCTTTCGGGCTGAACGGGAATTCGGCCATGGGGCCAAAAACGTGACAGTGTGAGTCGATCGCGCCTTCAGGTGGCGTAAAAGTCGGCTTCGATGGATTCGAAGTCCAGGAAACAATACGATCAGTCATCAGACAAATACCTCTCCATCCATGAGTTTACGCGCCGTGCGGAGAAGCCCTGTGCGCACAACTGTCTCACCATCCCATTCCAGCTCTACTGTGAGCGATCCGGTCGGGTGCTCCACATCCACGCGGCACGGATTGACCTCGTCAAACTGCGCCATGCCTTTTGCTACGCTTTCGGGGAACATGCAGGCTGCCGCATCAGACGCCGCCGCCAGAACGCCCACAGCCTCATGCACACGGTGCGGGATAAACGTGCGAGTATTGATAATGCCACCATCGCGCGGCGGACTTATCAGGCACATTTTTGGAATCGTCTGGTCCGTGACATCCCCCAGCCCCATTAATTCGCCAGCCTTGAGACGAATGGATTCGATACGGTCTTTTAGCCCGGCGATTGCTTCAATCTCTTTTGGGTCTTCGTAGCCGGTGAGATCAAAATCAGATGCCCGCAGCATGACACTCGGCATGCCATTATCGACCAGGGTCACCTCCACCCCGTCAATCACGTCGATCTGGTTTCCGGTTGGCAAAAGCGCGCCACACTGCGCGCCAGCCGTGCCAAAATAGTTTTGCATGATTGGCGCATGAGTCCCCGGGACACCATCGATACGCGCATCCCCTTTATAAGTGACGCGCCCGCCCGGCGTCTGCACGACAAGATCAGCGCGCGAATCCGAGTTCACCATGTAAATGCGAACCGTCGATTCTCCGTCCTCAGCGTTGACGAGACCGCGCTCAATCGCAAACGGAGCAACAGCGGCAAGCATATTCCCGCAGTTCTGACTATCCGATACCGAGCCCGTGTCGGGCTGAACCTGCAGGAAGAGGTAGTCCACGTCGCTGTCATCACGTTCTGATGTAGAGACAACCGCGACTTTACTTGTCAAAGGGTGCGCGCCGCCCATGCCATCAATCTGGCGCGCGTCTGGAGAGCCCATAACGGCGGCAAGGAATTTGGCGCGCTCGTCTTTGTCTGACGGAATAGAGCTTTCCAGAAAGAACGCACCTTTTGACGTTCCTCCCCGCATCCACATGCACCGAACGCCATCAGACATATTTGAGACCCATCTGCTCGAGACGTGGACGCATGTCATAAATGTCCAGCCCGAGTTCACCGGCGGCAAGACGCTGGCGCTTCTCTTCTTCTTTTGCTTCTCGGTCGAGCGACTTTTTCAGTACGTCTTCGGCTTCTTCGCGGCGCACACACACGACGCCGTCATCATCAGCGACGATAATATCGCCCGGGCGCACGTATTGATTTGCGCAAGTCACAGGGACATTCACTGAGCCAAGTGTGTTTTTGACAGTGCCCTGCGCGTAAACGGCCCTGGACCAGACCGGGAAGTCCATTTCCGTCAGATCGCGAATATCGCGCACACCGGCATCAATGATGAGACCGCGGCAGCCGCGCGCCATAGCCGAGGTTGCAAGCAGGTCACCAAAATAGCCGTCTTCGCAAGGGCTGGTCGGCGCAAGAAGAAGAACGTCGCCTTCTTTCAGTTGCTCGATCGCGACATGGACCATCCAGTTATCACCCGGAGGCGATGAAATCGTCACAGCAGACCCGCCAATGCGGGCACCGGAATAGATTGGACGCATATAGCTCGCGAGCAGCCCCTTACGCCCCTGAGCCTCATGAACCGTCGCGACGCCGCATTTACCGAGCGCATCCACAATTTCAGGATCTGCCCGCTCGATATTCTGAACTACGACGTTGCTCATAAACTTCACTCCGGATCTTTTTTCTGTAGGGATGGCTACTCCTCGCGCGGAAGCTCCAGAAATACGAAGTATGCAAGTGCTATAAGTTTATGCTAACGGAGCTTATGGAACCATGGGATCTCAACCTTCGCCACCTTGCTGCTTTTCTGGAAACCTGCCGCAAAGGATCGGTCAATGCAGCAGCAAGCTCGGTCAGCCTGTCACAGCCCGCTGTGACGCAAGCTATTGCGCGTTTAGAAAGCCAATTGAAGCTGGCTCTCTTTGATCGACAAACAAATGGTATGAGGCCCACGGAGCCGGCCAGACAGTTTCATAGCCGCGTTGAGAGAGCGCTGAACTTTGTCGGCTCATCCCGCGTAACCAGCGCGCAGGCCAAGGCGTTCGTTGCACTGGCACGGGGCGGATCCTATGCAGAGGCCTCCGCCTTAACCGGCCTTGCGCCAGCAAGCCTTCACCGTTCGATTTCCGACCTTGAACTCGCGCTTGGCCGCGACCTCGTCGAGCGACGCGGGCGCGGTATCGAACTCACCAAACGAGGTCGTGAAACCGCCCGCCAGTTCAGATTAGCGCGGGCAGAGCTGAACGCCGGTCTGGACGAGCTTTCCATTTTTCGCGGAGAGAACGAAGCTCGCATTTCAGTCGGTGCTATGCCTTTGTGCCGGGCAAAACTCCTGCCTTCTGCTGTAGTGGAGTTTCAGAAATCCCGTCCATCCTCTGAGCTCGCAATCGCAGAAGGCTCCTTTATGGAGCTGATTGAACCATTACGCGACGGTGAACTCGACCTGCTCATAGGTGCGCTACGAACCCCCTCGCCTGGGCCTGACGTCATCCAGACACCTTTGTTTGAAGACCATCCTGTCTTTCTCGGCCGACGCGATCACCCGCTTCGTCATAAAAGCGGCGCGGTGACTCTCGAAGAATTAACCGGCTATAGCTGGGTACTACCGCCAAGGGGCGTTCCCCTTCGTGAACAATGGCAGCGCCTCTTCGAACAGGATGGGCTCAAAGTGCCCGACATACCTGTCGAAAGCGGGTCGGCGATGATTATCCGGCAGCTTCTTATGGAAACAAATTATCTGACCGTCCTATCGCCGGACCAGGTGGCGATTGAGCTTGAGGCAGGCTGGCTAGGTATTGTGGGCCGACCGCCCGAACAGCTGTCTCGTACCATTGGCATGTTTACACGCGCTGGCTGGTATCCGACTGAAATGCAGGAAGAGTTTGTGGATACGCTTAAAAAACATTCCGAACAGTCTGGTCACTGACGTTTTTGTAATTCGTATTTTCTTATATCAGTAAATCCAATTCGATTAGCGCACCCCTGCCCTGAGGGTTACCCCTCGCTGCATGTATAACGATTTTTCTGTCATAGGTTTTGGGGAAGCCGCTCAGACATTCTGCCGCCAGGGCGAATGGAGTGCGCACGCGCAGGTCTTTGATCGCAAAACAGATGACCCTGCTCTGGCAGATCATAAACGTTGTGAATTCAGTGCACTTGGCGTGAATGGATACGCGGACACGAAGTCTGCCGTGAAAAGCTCCGACCTTATCCTCAGCCTTGTTACGGCAGATCAATCTGTGAACGCTGCGAAAGCGGCATCCGAAGCTCTCGGCTCTCACGCGCTGTTCCTCGACATGAACTCCGTCGCGCCGGACACAAAGCGCGAGGCCGCAAAAATCGTTGATGCCAAGGGCGGACGATATGTCGATGTTGCCATCATGGCGCCCGTACAGCCCAAAGCTCTGGATGTTCCGATCCTGATTTCAGGTCCCGCTGCCGGAGACGCTCATAACGCACTTGCCGGCCTCGGCTTCAAAAACCTGAAAATCGCAGGCGCTGACGTTGGTCAGGCCTCCACGATCAAAATGCTTAGATCCATCATGATCAAAGGCATTGAAGCGCTGACGGCAGAATGTGTGCTGGCAGCTGATCGCGCCGGCGCGCTGGACGCTGTGTTGGAAGCGCTGGGAGGCGATTGGGCGGAACGCGCCAATTACAATCTGGACCGAATGATGATCCACGGCACCCGCCGCGCAGCCGAAATGGAAGAGGTCGTCAGAACGATTGAAGGGCTCGGCATGCAAGCACTCCTGACGAGCGGAACGGTACGTCGACAGGCTGAAATCGGCGCTCTCGGACATAAAAAAACGCCAGAAAACCTCAAAGAAAAACTCGCTCTTCTGGCGCAAGAGGAAACCATTTCATGACACTCATTATCGACTGCCACGGTCACTATACGACCGCCCCGGCACAGCACGATGACTGGCGCGAAGCTCAACTGTCAGCGTTCAAGTCCGGCGATGTGCCTCCTCCTTACCCCGACATTCCTGACGATTTGATCCGTGAGTCGCTGGAAGCAAACCAAATCCGCCTCATCAAAGAGCGTGGAGCGGACATGACGATCTTCAGTCCGCGTGCATCACGCATGGCTCACCATGTCGGCGATCAGGGTGTCTCCATGGAATGGTCGCGTCGCTGCAATGACCTGATCTATCGCGCGACCGAGCTCTATCCGGATATCTTCATTGGCGTTTGCCAGCTGCCACAATCGCCTCAGGCCGACCTTACCGAGTCCGTCAAAGAACTCGAACGCTGCGTGACAGAGCTTGGCTTTGTCGGCTGTAATCTGAACCCGGACCCGGGCGGTGGCCACTTCAACCATCCACCACTGACTGACAAATACTGGTATCCGATCTTTGAAAAAATGGTCGAACTTGATGTGCCCGCAATGGTGCACGTCTCAGGCTCCTGCAATCCTGGGCAACATGCGACTGGCGCTTTCTATCTCGCGGCGGACACGATTGCCTTCATGCAGTTCCTTGAAGGTGATCTGTTCAAGGATTTTCCAGACCTTCGCTTCATCATCCCACACGGTGGCGGCGCAGTCCCTTATCACTGGGGCCGGTATCGCGGTCTGGCGGACATGCTGAAAAAGCCTGCCCTCGCAGAACACGTGATGAAGAACGTCTATTTCGACACCTGTGTTTATCACCAGCCGGGCATCGATCTGCTGTTCGATGTGATCGACAAAAAGAACATTCTTTTTGGCTCGGAAATGGTTGGCGCCGTGCGCGGCATCGACCCTGAGACGGGTTTCTATTTCGACGACACCAAACGCTATGTCGACTCGCTCGGGCTGTCCGATGAAGACCGCCACAACATTTACGAGGGCAATGCGCGCCGCGTTTATCCTCGTCTGGACGCACGACTGAAAGGGATGGGGAAATGACTTTTATTCGTAACCGCTGGTATGTCGCCGCATGGGATGGCGAGGTTGGCACACAGCCGCTCGGCCGGAAAATTTGTGGCGAAAACATTGTCATGTATCGCAAGCTGGATGGCAGCGTTGTCGCAATGCGCGACGCATGCCCTCACCGCCTTCTGCCTCTGTCTATGGGCATTCGTGAAGGGGACAATCTCCGCTGCAAGTATCACGGAATGGTCGTTGGTCCGGATGGGTCTCCATGTGAGATGCCGCTCCGCAATGACCCGGTGAACAAGAAGCTATGCACGCCAACCTATGAAGTGCTTGAAAAGCATCGCTTCGTCTGGGTCTGGATCGGTGATCAGGAAAAAGCCGACCCGTCCACCGTTCCAGATTTCTGGCCATGCTCGGCTGAGGGTTGGGTATTTGACGGCGGCTATACCAGCGTCGGATGTGACTACCGCCTCTTCGTCGACAATCTTATGGACCTGACCCACGAAACCTATGTGCATATGGGCACAATCGGACAGATCGAGCTGATGGAAGCACCGCTGGAAACCACGGTGGATGGCGACAAGGTTACGCTTTCCCGCTGGATGCCGGGCGTCGATGCACCGCCATTCTGGCGCCACTTCCTGGGTAAGGAAGGTCCGGTAAACCGTTGGCAGATTTGCGAGTTTCTCGAACCTTGCTCGGTCATCATTGATGTTGGCGTTTCACCGGTTGAAGCAGGCGACACACTCGAAAGCCATGACTCCGGCGTCCGCGGTTTTGTAATCGACTCCATGACGCCTGAGACAGAAACCAGCTGTCACTATTTCTGGGGCATGGCTCGTAACTTTGCGATTGATGACGCCGGGGTGACCCAGCGCATGAAAGATCAGCAGGACATCGTCTTCAATGAGGACGTGGAAGTTCTCGAAGCCCAGCAGAGATCTATTGCCGAAAATCCGGATATGCGCCTGCGCATTCTGAACATCGACTCTGGCGGCGCACATTCGCGCAAAGTCATCGAACGGCTGATGTCCGATGCATAAGAGCGTTCACGATTATCTCGCCGACTTCGACGATATCCCGGGCACCCGCGTCTACACCACAAAGCGGGCGCGTCAGGGCTATTGGCTCAACCAGTTTGCCATGAGCCTGATGACGGAAGAGAACCGTCAGAAATGGAAAGCTGACGAGAAAGCCTATCTCGATGGCTGGAAAATGACGGACGAGCAGAAAGAAGCGGTTCTCGCGCGCGACTATAACCGCATGCTCGATCTGGGCGGGAACATCTATTACCTCGCCAAAATCTTCTCCACCGACGGCCTCTCCTTCGTACAGGCCGTGTCCACCATGACTGGCATGAGTGTCGAAGACTACAAAGCCATGATGGATGCCGGTGGCCGCTCACCGGATGGTGTCCGCTCAATCAAGGGAGGGAACTGATATGGCCCGCATAACCGCTGGTGTGGCCACGAGCCACGTTCCGCTTCTGGGCGTCGGCATCGACCAGGGCAAAATGGAAGACCCGTACTTTAAGCCGATTTACGCGGGCTATGAGTGGTCCAAAAAATGGATTACTGATGAAAAGCCGGACGTGATCATTCTGGTCTATAACGACCACGCGTCTGCGTTCGATATGAACCTGATCCCGACCTTCGCCATTGGCTGCGCAGATGAATTTGCGCCCGCTGATGAAGGCTGGGGTCCGCGTCCTGTCCCGAACGTCAAGAACCATGCGGACATGGCCTGGCACATTGCCCAAAGCCTGATCCTCGATGAATTCGACATGACCATCATCAACAAGATGGATGTCGATCACGGCCTGACCGTTCCTCTGTCACTCATGTACGGTCAGCCCGATGAATGGCCCGTGAAGGTCATACCCCTGGCGGTCAATGTGGTCACCTACCCGCCACCATCCGGCAATCGATGCTGGATGCTTGGCGAAGCGATCGCGCGCGCCGTTGAGAGCTTTGAGGAAGACCTGAACGTCCAGATCTGGGGCACGGGCGGCATGAGCCACCAGCTCCAAGGACCGCGTGCCGGCCTGATTAATGCCGAATGGGACCAGAAATTTCTCGATGACATGACCGCCGACCCTGAACGTCTGCGCCATATCCCGCACATTGAGTACCTTCGCGAGACAGGCTCGGAAGGCATCGAAATGGTGATGTGGCTGATCATGCGCGGCGCGCTGGGCGACAACATCAAAGAACTTCACAGACATTTCCACGTCCCCGCATCCAACACTGCCGTGGGACACCTCGTATTGGAGAAAACCTCATGAGAATAGCACTCGCTGGCGCAGGCGCCTTCGGTGAAAAACACCTTGATGGGCTTGCTAAAATCGACGGCGTTGAGGTCACAAGCCTTGTTGGCCGAACCCTCGAGAAAACTCAGGCTATCGCCGACAAATACGGCATTGGTCACGTGACCACCGAGCTTGATGAAACGCTTGCACGCGATGATGTGGACGCAGTTATCCTCTGCACGCCAACTCAGATGCACGCATCGCAAGCCATTGCCTGCATGAACGCTGGCAAGCATGTCGAAGTCGAGATTCCACTTGCCGACAATTGGGCGGATTCACAGGCCGTTATGGACAAGCAGAAAGAGACAGGTCTGGTCTGCATGGTTGGCCATACACGCCGCTTTAACCCGTCCCACCAGTATGTTCATAACAAGATCACGGCCGGCGAACTGAACATTCAGCAGATGGACGTGCAGACTTACTTCTTCCGTCGCACGAACACGAACGCGAAGGGCGAACCGCGCAGCTGGACAGACCATCTTCTGTGGCACCATGCTGCACACACGGTTGACCTCTTTCAGTATCAGACCGGAGAGAAGGTCGTCGTAGCTCAAGCCGTGGAAGGCCCGCACCATCCTGATCTTGGCATCGCAATGGATATGTCCATTCAGCTCAAAACCGAGACTGGCAAAATCTGCACGCTGTCACTCAGCTTCAACAATGACGGTCCGCTCGGCACCTTCTTCCGCTATATTTGCGATAACGGCACTTACCTTGCCCGCTATGATGATCTGGTAGATGGACGCGAGAACGCGATCGACGTTTCAAAAGTCGATGTGTCTATGAACGGTATCGAACTTCAGGACCGTGAGTTCATTGCAGCGATCCGTGAAGGCCGCGAGCCGAACAGTTCTGTCGCACAGGTTCTGCCTTGCTATGAGGTGCTCTATCAACTTGAGCAAGGCATGAAGTGATGAAAACCGATGTTGCTATCATCGGCGCCGGTCCGGCTGGTCTTCTGCTTGGCCACCTTCTGCGTCAACAGGGCATAGACGTGGTCGTCGTGGAACGTCAGAGCGCTGACTATGTGCTGGGCCGTATTCGTGCCGGTGTTCTGGAAAAGGTCACCGTCGATCTGATGAAGCAGCTTGATCTGTCTGATCGCATGATGAAGGAAGGCCTCCCGCATGAGGGCTTCTATCTGGCTGACGGCGAGAAGCTGATCCACATCAATATCGCAGAACTGACCGGTAGTTCGGTGATGGTTTACGGCCAGACCGAAGTCACCCGCGATCTTATGGATGCCTCTAAAAGCCGTGGGCTGGAAGTCATCTATGAGGCAGGTGACGTTGCGCTTCATGATGTGGCTGGCAATTCGCCTTATGTGACCTACCAGAAGGATGGCCAGGAGCATCGAATTGATGCACGCTTTATTGCAGGCTGCGATGGCTTTCACGGTCCATCTCGCAAAGCGATCCCGGACACAGTTGGCAAGACATTCGAGCGTGTCTATCCGTTCGGCTGGCTTGGCATTCTGGCAGACGTTCCACCATGCAATCACGAGCTCATTTACGCGAACCACTCAAACGGCTTCGCCCTCGCATCCATGCGGTCGAGCACGCGCAGCCGTTACTACATTCAGGTGCCTCTGGATGAGAAGGTTGAAGACTGGCCGGATGACCGCATCTGGGACGAACTCGCGGTGCGGCTCGGCCCGGACGCTGCGGCCAACATGACGCGTGGCACTGCATTGGAAAAGTCCATCGCGCCGCTCCGCTCATTTGTATTCGAGCCAATGCGCTATGGCAGCCTGTTCCTTGCCGGTGACGCAGCTCACATCGTTCCTCCGACAGGCGCGAAGGGGCTCAACCTCGCATCTTCGGACGTCGCTTACCTTTCCCGCGCGCTAGTACAGTTCTTCAAGAACGGTAACAGCGAAGGGATCGAAACCTATTCAGACACGGCACTTGCCCGGGTCTGGAAATCGGAGCGGTTCTCATGGTCTCTCACACAGCTCATGCACCGCTTCCCTGACGACGGTGCTTTCGGACGCCGTATGCAGGTCGCGGAGCTCGATTATATCGCCAGCTCCGAAGCGGCCCGTAAGTCAATTGCGGAAAACTATATCGGTCTTCCGCTTTAAGTCCCACTTCCGGACAACTTCAGGGCGGTCAGGTAACTGATCGCCCTTCTCTGTTTTACTCAGGAGACATTCATGCCGTTCACCACTCGCCCACTCGCAGGAAAACAGCTGAAACCGATTGGGCTGGGCTGCATGTCACTCAGTCAGGCCTATCTGCCGCTTCCGAGCGAGAATGACGGTGTTAAACTTCTGAACCGCGCCATCGACCTTGGCTACGACCATCTCGACACAGCACGTCTTTATGGTCTCGGACACAATGAAGCCCTGCTCTCGCGCGTTCTGAAGACACGTCGCGATGACGTGTTTCTGGCATCCAAGTGCGGCATCAATGTCGATGGACCAAGCCGCGTGATCGACTGCAAACCAGAGACGGTAAAGAAGGCTGTAGACACCAGCCTCTCGACTCTCGGTGTCGATTATATCGATCTCTATTATCTTCATCGTCGCGATTTTAATGTCCCCATCGAGGACAGTGTTGGCGCGCTAGTCGAGATGCAGGCTGCCGGCAAAATTGGCGCAATCGGACTTTCAGAAATGTCAGCTGATACGCTGCGAAAAGCAGCATCTGTCACGCAAATTGCTGCCATGCAGACCGAATACTCATTGTGGACACGCAACCCGGAGCTAGGCGTTCTCGAGACATGCACGGAAACAGGCACTGCCTTCGTGGCATTCTCCCCGGTTGCACGTGGTGCTCTGGCTCGCGCAGTATCCAATCCGGAAAAGCTGCTGGAGAAAGACCTTCGCAAAAACCATCCGCGCTTCACTGAAGAACACTGGCCAAAGAACCAGAAGCTGATCACAGCTTATGAAGCTCTGGCCGAAGAGGCGGGCGTTACACCTGCGCAGCTGTCTCTCTACTGGGTACTGTCCCAAGGCGACCATGTTCACGCTATTCCAGGTACAGGCTCGATTCCTCATCTGGAAGAGAACTTCGCCACGTTGGAACTGAGTGTTTCTGATGACATTCTGGTCAAGGCCGGAAAGCTGATCAACCAAAGCACCGTTTCAGGGCATCGCTATCCGGAAGCGATGCGGAAGACCATTGATACTGAGGACTATATCTGACCTCGGATACGAAAAGGGCGCCCGATGAGGCGCCCTTTCTTCTTCTAGGAAAGCAAATCCATTCGCTTTTGACGGTCCATCGCTTCGCCCGAACGGACACGTATTGCCCAACCAGCTATATCGCCGAGGTCTGTTTCCGCGAGAAAGAGCGCCAGCCCCGCCAGATCTGCCGCCGAATTCGAACCCACATCCTTTGCGGACATGGCTCCACGCGCCAGATACGTGACACCAGCCACACGGCCAAACATCTCCTGATATGCCGTCGCACCGAAGAGACGGGTGTCCATGTCAGTTTCTTTCATCCATGACGTCACATCTTGAAGCGCCTTAATCCCCGCAGCGAGATGGACGGCAAGGCGTTTCAGATCAGCATCGCCTGATGCTTCAAATTCCGAACACTTCGCGTCAAAGCTTTCAAGCAGGCGCGGGATAGCCTCTCCTCCAGAAAGGCCGAGCTTCCGCGTGGCGAGGTCTATGGCCTGAATGCCGTTTGTGCCTTCGTAGATCGGCGCGATACGCGCATCCCGATAGAGCTGCGAAGCGAGTGTTTCTCCCATAAAGCCCATACCGCCATGGATTTGCACACCGAGGCTGGCGGACAAAACACCGACATCGGTCGACCACGACTTCGCGATAGGTGTCAGGATTTCTTCGACCTCTTTTGCAAGCTTCCGTTCGTCGGCCTCGCTACGGGCCACCGACATATCGCTGGACTTCGCGCATTCATAACAGATCGCACGAGCCGCCATTGTACGGGCGCGCATCTGAAGCAGCATGTGCTGAACATCAGGGTGGTTGATGATCGCAGCAGCGCCTTCAACACCTTCGGCGCGCCCCTGCTTGCGTTCCGCCGCAAAGTCGCGAGCAACGCGGTAGGCAGCCTCGGACTGGGCAAGCCCCTGAATGCCGACCTGCAGACGCGCCGAGTTCATCATGGTGAACATGGCAGCGAGGCCCTTGTTTGGTTCGCCGATAAGCCAGCCTTTGGCTCCGTCATATTCCATGACGCAGGTTGGAGACGCGTGGATACCGAGTTTGTGCTCAAGACCAATACAGGTAACGCCGTTACGCTCACCAGCTTCGCCACTGGCATCCGGCAGATGTTTAGGACAGAGGAAGAGCGAAATACCACGAGAGCCGGATGGCGCATCTGGCAGGCGTGCGAGCACCAGATGAACAATATTGTCCGTCAGGTCGTGATCGCCCCAGGTAATATAAATCTTCTGGCCTGTGATAGCGTAGCTGCCGTCATCATTTGGTACGGCTTTCGTTTTCAGCGCACCTACATCAGAGCCTGCCTGAGGCTCGGTGAGGTTCATTGTGCCAGTCCATTCACCAGAAATGAGCTTTGGCAAATAGAGCGCTTTCTGCTCATCCGAACCGTGCTCGAGTAGCGCTTCAATCGCACCGAACGATAACATCGGGCACAGGCTGAACGACATGTTGGACGCCTGCACCATTTCCATCACGGCAACGGCCAGCGTACGCGGTAGTCCCTGCCCGCCAAACGCCTCTGGAAATGGCATGCCCATCCATCCGCCTTCCTGAAAGGCATTATAGGCATCTTTGAAGCCGGGAGCTGAATAGACCTGACCGTTCTCAAGGCGTGCGCCGGTCTTGTCGCCGGGTTGATTGAGCGGCGCCAGAACGTCCATGCAGAGCTTTCCCGCCTCTTCAAGAACGGGGGCGACAAGATCAGTATCAAAATCGGGAAACGCCTCAGCGCTCATGTCACCAATCTGCGTGACCTGCATCAGAATACTCGAAATATCATCGATCGTACGTGGGGTGATCATTCAATCGTCCTTCTATCCCAGAAGTCATATTTATTTTTAGGCTAACTTCTCCAGCCGACGCGAAAGATCAATGCATGACGCAACGTCAATCGAGACGAAGGCATGACACCTTATCGCCTGATGATATCGCAGGGTCTGTTGACGGCCGATGGATCAGAACATCCGCGTGGATAAACGGGCTGAGCAACGAGGAGTCCTGATTGCCGGCGGGCACGACAATCTGTCTTCCATCTTCATCATATGCGAGATGCCCGCGCATAAATGTCTCTCGTTGGCCGTTCGGAGGAATATCTTCTGCCAGAACCACATTCATCCAGCCTTCTGATAGCTCCGCACCGATCATCGTCTGAACGAGAGGTTTCAGAAAAACATGAGCGCAGACCAGCGCTGAAGCAGGGTTTCCGGGCAGCCCCAGAACACGCGTATTCCCCCTCTTGAAAAGCCAGGTCGGCTTGCCCGGCTTGATCGCGATCTTGGAGAAGACTTCTTCGAAACCGAGTGACTGGAAAACCGGCTTCATATGATCATGGTCACCGACAGATGCGCCGCCAATTGGCACGTATAGATCGACCTCACCTGCGCTCTCAATGCGCCTCGCGATTTCGGCGCGATCATCAGGTGCCGCACCCAGATCGATAGCCTCTCCGCCCCATGCATTGATGAGCGCGCAGAGCGAATATCCATTCGAGGCAATGATCTGTCCTTCAGACAGAACGCTGCCTGGCGGACGCAGCTCATCGCCATTGGAGAGCACAGCCACTTTCGGGCGTCGATAGACGTCAACCGAACCATGATTGGCTGCCGCAATGATAGAAAGATGGCGTGGTGTGAGACGAGTTCCGACCGCGATCAGCTCATCGCCCTTAGAGAAGTCTATACCAGCACGACGAATGTGAACGCTGGGCGACTTTGGCTCCGTGAGCGTAACGGCGTCCCCTTCACGGCTCACATTCTCCTGCATGACGATACGGTCTGCACCATCAGGTACAACTGAACCGGTAAAGATGCGGACACATTCGTTTTCACCGAGACCACCCTTGAACGGGTGGCCGGCGGGCGCTTCACCAACCAGCTTCAACGTTTTGCCTTGCACAAAATCGGCATCACGCACGGCATAGCCGTCCATGGCAGACATGTTCGACGCGGGCTGCGTGAGTTTAGCGAGAATGGGTGCTGAAAGCGTACGCCCAACGGCTTCAGCCAGTGAGATGGTCTCGAACTGTGTACGAACGGCACTGGCGCTAATACGCGCCAGCGCTTCAAGTCTGTCGATCAAGGAAAGCTCCGGAAACGATCTGAAATCTCAGATTGTTATCCGTAGAAGCCACACAATGTGTCAACCAGAGCCTTACCAATGCCACCGCTGCAGCGGTAGAAAATCGTTTGCGCGTCGCGGCGGGACTCAACGAGCCCGGCTGCACGGAGCTTGGCGAGGTGCTGAGATACAGCAGACTGGGACTGATCCGTCAGTTCCACCAGCTGGTTCACAGACAACTCACCACCGCTCAGTGCGCAGAGAATCTTCAGCCGCGTTTCGCTGGCCATAGCTTTCAGCACTTCTGATGCCTCATTGATGCGGTCTGAAACCACGTCAAAGGCTTCCTTTGAGTCTGGATGCAAAACTGTCATCAGGAAAAACGCTCCTCTGTAACCATCATCTCTGCGCCATCGCCATCATCGGTTTTAGCTTCAGGCGGCAGCCACTCTGGTCCCCGCAGAGCAATATAGATTGCAGGGATTACCAGAACAGTAAGCGCAGTAGAAGATGCAAGTCCAAACAGCAGTGAAATCGCCAATCCCTGGAAAATAGGGTCAGTCAGGATCACTGCTGCACCAATCATAGCCGCAAGTGCAGTCAGTACGATTGGTTTGAAACGAATCGCGCCGGCATCAAGCAGCACCTCTTTGAGAGGCGTGGTCGCGTCGGTGCGGTGACGTACGAAGTCCACCAGAAGGATGGAGTTCCGCACGATAATGCCCGCCAGCGCGATGAAGCCAATCATTGATGTCGCCGTGAAGGCCGCACCGAACAACCAGTGACCGATCATGATACCGATCAGCGTGAGCGGAACCGGCGTCAGGATGATCAATGGCACCCGGAACGTACCAAACTGGGCGACTACCAGAATATAGATACCAACCAGTGCCACACCGAAAGCCATGCCCATGTCACGGAAGGTCACATATGTAATCTCCCATTCGCCATCCCAGAGAATGGTCGGACGCGTTTCATCTTCCGGCTGACCATACATACGCACCGCTGGTGCCTCGAGACCGACCGCTTCCCAGTCATATTCCGCGATGAGATCCTGAATTTCGAACATGCCGTAGATTGGTGCCTCATAACGACCGGCAAGTTCGCCCATAACCATGTCGGTGAAATAGCCATCCCGGCGGAAGATAAGCGGAGACCCCACTTCTTCGGAAACATTCACCAGAGCACCCAGCTCCACAGGCGCAACACCCGGCTGGCCCATGCGACGCGGAACAGGGATCACACCGATCTCCTGCGTCCATGCGCGCTCGGCACGTGGCAGACGGATATTGATGTTCAGCGGATCACGGCCTTCGCCGCGCGGGTTCACACCAACAGTCTGACCGGAAAACGCCAAAGCGACCGTGTCGAGAATGTCCTGCTGCATGACACCATAATCGGCCGCACGCGGTTCATCGACAGAGATAGACAGACGCGGTGCTGGCGAGCCGATTGAATCGTTCACGTCCACAATAAAGTCTGTCTCTTCAAAGAAGCCGCGCACAATGCCCGCCGTTTGACGGCGTGCTTCCGGCGTTGGGCCATAAATCTCTGCCATCAGAGTCGCGATGACCGGCGGACCAGGTGGCACTTCCACAACACTTACATTTGCACCCTCAGGAAGAGGTACATCAAGAACGAGGTGACGAAGCTCCAGAGCCACTTCATGGCTGGACCGGTCACGGTGTTCTTTTTCAGACAGATTGACCTGGAGGTCGCCGAGCTCTGGAGAGTTGCGCAGGAAGTAGTGACGCACAAGGCCATTGAAGTTGAACGGCGCTGCCGTGCCTGCATAAGCCTGAATCGTCTCAACCTCATGCACGCCACGGATCGCATCAGCCAGCGCAAAGAGCGACCGTTCGGTATCTTCAACAGATGCACCTTCCGGCAGATCGAGAACAATCTGGATCTCCGACTTATTATCGAATGGAAGAAGTTTCACCGGTACCGCCTTGAAAGCAAACAAGCTCATCGAGGCCAGTGTCGTCACGCCGACGATCAGAAGAAACGTCCATGCTGTCGTTCGCGAATTCACAATCGGTTCGGCCACAGCCCGATAGAATTTGCTGATACGCGTCTCGGCGTGTTCGTCATGTCCATGATCAGCAAGCTTTGCATTGCCCGCAATCTTCATGAGCAGCCAGGGCGCAATGCCAACCGCAACGAAGAATGAGAACATCATCGCTGCAGACGCATTTGCCGGAATTGGCGCCATGTATGGCCCCATAAGACCTGACACAAACATCATAGGCAGGAGTGCAGCAATAACTGTGAGCGTCGCGATGATGGTGGGGTTACCAACTTCGGCAACCGCATCCACGGCCGCCTTCACGCGTGTACGGCCATCCTTCATCGCCCAGTGACGCGCAATGTTTTCGATAATGACAATCGCATCGTCGACCAGAATGCCGATCGAGAAGATAAGCGCGAACAGGCTCACGCGGTTGATTGTGTACCCCATCATGAGTGAGGCAAACAGCGTCAGCAGAATGGTTGTTGGGATAACGATCAGCGTCACCAACGCTTCACGCCAGCCAATCGCAAACGCGATCAGAACAACAATAGACACGGTCGCAAGACCGAGGTGGAACAGAAGTTCATTGGCCTTGTGGTTCGCAGTCTCACCATAGTTACGCGTGACTTCCACGCGCACACCTTCCGGAATGAGCGTACCCGTCAGCTCGTCTACGCGGTGCAGAATAGCTTCGGCTACATTCACCGCGTTCGCACCCGGACGTTTCGCCAGCGCGAGTGTCACAGCAGGCCGTGCATCAAACGCGTCAGCGCCTTCATGGCGCTCAAGCGTCCAGACGCGGTCTTCAGTCTCCTCACCGACGACACGGACCGTCGCAACGTCAGACAGATAGACGCTACGGCCACCCGTGCCCGGAAGCTCAAGACGTTCCAGCTCTGCAACGGAGTTTACGCGGTCACCAGCCTGAACGATAACGCTCTCGCCCTCCTGACGGGCTGTGCCGACAGGCTGCGCGGCAGCTGCTTGCTGAACAGACTGAACGAGGGTTTGAAGCGGCACACCATAGGCTGCAAGCGCCTGAATGTCCGGCTCTACGCGCATCTCAAGAGGACGCCCGCCGACAACATATGTCAGGCCAACTTCATCGACCTTCATCAGCTCGCGCTGAAGCTCGTCCACGATCATACGCAGGCTCGTGTCGGACCAGACGCTGCCCGTCCACTCTTCAGGAGACAGGGTCAGGCTGACAATCGGAACGTCATTAATGCCGCGACCAACGACCAGCGGCATGGGTACGCCATTCGGAATACGATCGATGTTTGCGCGAATACGCTCGTGAACACGCAAAATGGCGTCGTCCGCATCGGTGCCAACGTCGAAGCGCGCCGTTACCAGCGCACCATCATCGCGCGATTGCGAATAGACATGCTCGACATTCGGGATCGCCATAATGATCTGTTCGAGCGGTTCAGTTACCTGCTCAACCGTATCGGCGGCACGAAGGCCCGCGGCAGACACCATAATGTCTACCATGGGCACAGAAATCTGAGGCTCTTCCTCACGCGGGATCGTCAGAAGCGCGATCAACCCGACAGCCAGAGCTGACAGGAGGAAGAGCGGTGTAAGCGGCGAACGGATCGTCGCTTTGGTGATTGAACCGGAAATATCCGCTTTCATAATCTTACTCCGGCATCGTAATTACGTCGCCTGGGCGGAGACCGGACAGGATTTCGTAATAGCCTTCAGTTTCACCGAGAGGTGCTGCGAGAGCGACCGGCGCATCGACGAACCGCTCACCCACCTCAACGCGTACAAAGTCGACGCCATAGCGCGTGGACACATATTCAGCGGGGATACGGATCGCGCGGCGTTCACCAACAGGCGCGAGAACATCTACCCGTTCACCAACGAGTGCGTTGAGACCGCCTTGCACTGTCGCATCAGCTACAACCGCGCCGTCGCGGAGTTCAGGGTAGACAGTGATAATCGTCGCCGAGTGGACTTCATTGCCACGCGATGGCTGGCGCAGAGAGATCGTCTCACCTTCCGCAACCTGAGAGGCATGGCGCTCTGGCAATGACAGGCGCACAACGCCGTTCAGCGTCGCAAAGCTGGCAATCACCTCGCCCGGGTTCACGACAGAGCCTTCAACCACATTCACGCTTGTGACGCGCGCATCAGCCGGAGCCAGAATGCGGCCCTCAGACTGACGTGCAGCCAGTGCGCGGCGTTCAGCCTGCGCAGAAGCAAGATTGCGGTTCAGAACTTCGAGCGCTGTACGTTGCTCGTCCAGACGAGCACGCGGGAAGAAGCCGTCCTCGAACAGCGCTTCATTACGCGCCAGGTCCGCTTCCGCTTGAGAAATCTGTGACTGAAGGCCCGCGATACGGGCATCAAAAGCCGCAAGGCCCGGGCCGATCGTGTCGTCGGTTACGAGCGCAACAAGTTCGCCCGCCTCAACAACCTGACCTTCATCAATGCTAAGGCGCGACACAACGCCTTGAAGGCGCGAACGCGCCGTCGCGACGTCACCTGCTTCTATGCGCGCGATTACCGGGCGATAGTCGACCACGGTCATCTCTTCGACAGTAATATTCTGCGCGAGCGCAGCAGGCGCGGCGACAGCCATCAGTGTCGCCAGCGCAGCAAATTTAGTAGCGGCCTGCATCTTGTACCTGACCTGTAGCTGGATTGATTTTTACGACCGGAAGATTGTGGGTCTTCCACATGCCTATACCACCAGTCATGTGAGCAGCATCAGCGCCGGTTTCTTTCATGAACATATCAAGCGCCATGCGAGAGCGTTTGCCAGAACCGCATTGGAAGATGACACGGCGCTTACCATCAGTCGGGATCGCTTTTGGTTCGAAGGTAGAGAGCGGATGAAGCAGCGCACCATGAATGCGCTCGTTCGCGAACTCGGCTGGTTCACGCACATCCACGAGCAGAATCTTCTGCGCTTTGAGGTCTTCAAAAATGTCTGTTGGCGGCAGATCGCGTCCGTCACTCATCATCTAACTCCCATTTTCTGAGGCACCATTCGGTAATTACACCCTTATCTGCCTCAGTTTAGCATAATCTTATATGCGACATATTGCACACTTTCTAATATTATGATTTTATAAATAATGCAAAACATAATTTTTGGGAGGCTGAGATGGCCAAAATTGTTGTTTTAGGTGCAGGACTCGGTGGCGTCATCGCCGCATACGAGATTCGAAATGCGGCTCGCCGCGAAGATGAAGTCGTCGTCATCAACGAGTATGACTTCTACCAGTTTGTTCCTTCTAACCCCTGGGTCATCGTCGGCTGGCGAGAGCGCAAAGACATTGTTGTCGATCTCGTCAAACCTATGAAGAAGAAGAAGATCGACTTCATCGTTGGCAAAGCTGCCAAAGTCGATCCTGAAAACAAATGCGTCCGCATGGAAGACGGCTCGGCAGTCGATTACGATTATCTGGTCATCTCGACAGGCCCTGAACTAGCGTTCGACGAAATCGAAGGCCTCGGTCCGCATGGCGGCCACACTCAATCAGTCTGCCATATTGATCACGCCACGGCAGGCTATGCAGCCTTCGAAGAACTCTGCAACGACCCAGGCCCTGTGATCGTCGGCGCGGTTCAAGGCGCATCCTGCTATGGCCCCGCCTATGAAACAGCGATGATCATCGAGACAGAGCTGCGCAAGCGTAAGGTGCGTGACAAGGTTCCGATGACATTTGTGACGTCTGAACCGTATGTTGGCCATCTGGGTCTTGGCGGCGTCGGCGATACTAAAGGCCTTCTCGAAAGCGAGATGCGCGAGCGTCACATCAACTGGATCTGCAACGCAAAGGTCAAACGCGTCGAAGCGGACAAGATGATCGTGGAAGAAATGAACGAAGACGGCACGCTCAAGAAAGAGCATGAGCTGCCAATGAAATTCTCCATGATGCTTCCGGCCTTCCGCGGTATTCCTGCGGTTCGCGATGTAGAGGGTCTGTCCAATCCGCGCGGCTTCATCCTTACGGACAAGCACCAACGTAACCCGAAATATCCGGAAATCTTCGGCATCGGCGTTTGTATCGCCATCCCGCCCGTCGAACAGACACCAGTCCCGGTCGGCGTGCCGAAAACTGGCTTCATGATTGAGTCCATGGTCACAGCCACAGCTGAAAACCTCGGCGAAATCCTGCGCGGCAAAGAGCCGACGCACGAGGCCACATGGAATGCGATCTGTATCGCCGACTTTGGCGATGGCGGCGTTGCATTCGTTGCACAGCCTCAAATTCCGCCACGAAACGTCAACTGGTCAATGGCTGGCGGATGGGTCCACACTGCCAAGATCGCCTTTGAGAAATACTTCCTGAAGAAGATCAAATCGGGCAAGTCTGAAACGTTCTACGAGAACGCTGCGCTCAGCATTCTGAAAACTCATAAGCTCAAATAGGCCGAAAGGAGGCCTTTCCGACCATGACGACAGCCACTTCACATACTCTCGTTTGCACAGAGTGCGGACAGCTGAACCGTGTACCGGCTGGAAAGGCACTTTCTCAGGGCAAATGCGGCACATGCGGTGCCACGCTCGCTACGAAAAAGCCCCGCGACATTGATGGCGCCACGCTGTCCAAGCTGATGGCAAAGGACACAGGCATGTATGTCCTTGATCTTTGGGCACCCTGGTGCGGCCCGTGTCGCATGATGGCACCATCCTATGCCCAGACCGCCGAGGCGCTCGGCGATCAGGTGCGCTTTTTCAAACTCAACACCGATGAGAATCAGGAAGCTGCCGGTCGTTTCAATATTCGCGGCATCCCGACCCTCATTGCGTTCAAAGACGGCAAACAGGCTGGCATCCAGTCTGGTGCCATGCAGAAACCACAGCTCATGGCGTGGACCGGGCAAACCCTCGGCATCCCACAGGGCTGATTACTGAAAGAGTAGACGTCATGAATCTTGATCGTGCAATTTTCGCCTTCGCTGGTGTCGTAATCCTCGCAAGCCTCGCGCTCGGCTATTACGTGTCACCTTACTGGTTCCTGCTAACAGCCTTTGCGGGCCTCAACATGTTCCAGGCTGCCTTCACCGGCTTTTGTCCGGCGGCAATGATCTTCAAAGCTCTCGGTGTAAAATCAGGCTGCGCCTTCAAATGATGAAATCCTCCCGAATGGGGCTGACCGGTCTTCTGGCCGCCCTGCTTTCTTCTACAGCAGCGGCGTCTCCGGTAACGCTTGAAGAAGCAATCTCGCGAGCGCTTCTGAATGATCCGAGCATTGAACGCGCCGAAGCGGGCGTTACCCGCGCCACAGCAGGCGGCGACATGGCGCGCGCAGGGCTTGGGCCGCAAGCAGGCATTCGTGCAGAAGTTGGCGCGCTGGAAACGGATTTCACCGCTGACAGCATTACGCAGGTACCGCGTTCCGTTGGTCTTCAGGCCGAATGGAACGTATTCTCGTCCGGTGCCAACGCGGCGGCCGTGGATGCGGCCGATTTTCAATATGACGCCGCACGCAGCCAACTAACTGGCCAGCGCGAAAAAACCATTCTGCAAACCTTCGAAGCTTTCGCTCAGGCCTGGCTGGCAGAGCAGGTTCTGAACGTTGCCGAAGCGCGCGTTGAAACGTTCGACATGCGACTTCAGGAAACGCAGGCACGTTTTGATCAGGGACAAGTCACACGGACAGATGTCGCAATGACGGAAGCCCGCCTAGCCTCGTCTCAGGCCCAGCTTGAAGCGACACGCGCCCAGCTTGCTGCGGCCACTGCCCGGCTTTCTCGTCTTACCGGTGTTGCGGATGCCAATCCGGTAGGTGAGTTTTCGCTGTCCGAGACCGGCTTTTCGACCTTCGCTGAAGCGTTGAACCGCGTTCTCATTCAGAACTCCGATCTTGAAGCCGCGCGCTCCATGCAGAGCGTTGCAGGCTCACGTCTGGAAGAAGCCCGTGCACGTTTCGGCCCAAGCATTTCCCTACGTGCCCGCGCCACACATGGCGAGGATATGTTCTTCTTCTTTGAAGATCCGATCAGCGATGTCGGCGCTTTTGTAACCGTCGAAATGCCACTTTTCACAAATGGCATGCGTCAGGCTAGCGAACGTGAAGCTCTGGCAGCGCGTTCTCAGGCCACGGCTGACGTACGCTACGCGGAACTTATGCTTCGGGAAGCTGTGAGCGGCCTCTGGGGCGACATTCAGGCCCGACGCCTCGCCGTGTCAGCTGCAAGCCGCGCCGAAGGGGCAGCACGCCTCGCAGCGGAAGGCGCATTGCGTGAGCATGAGGCCGGTCTTCGAACACTCGTAGACGCACTGGATGCGGAAAATGCCTTCCGTGATGCGCAGATCGCCCGCATTCAGGCAGAAACCAGTCTCAAGATCGCAGAGGCCCGTCTTTTGAGCCTCTCCAACGATCTGGAAACAGCCGTTTCCAATTAACGCCACGTGAGTGTGGATTAAGTCGCCAAGCTCTGTCATCTGTATCGCACAGATGACAGGGAGCGACACATGCCGAAACTCGCAGACAGACTAAACCTTTCCGACAAGATCGCGCTGGTGACTGGTGCATCGGGCGGTCTGGGTGCGCACTTTGCGAGGACGCTGTCCGAGGCTGGCGCGACTGTTATTCTGGCTGCACGCCGTCTTGATCGTCTAAAAGCACTCGAAACCGAACTTATGGAAGCTGGTGGTAAAGCCTTCAGCGTCGCTATGGATGTCACATCCCCACAATCAGTAGATGACGCTTTCGCGGCAATTGCTGCGGAGTTCGGACGCCCTGCCGATATCATCGTCAACAATTCCGGAATTGGTCAGGCGAGCTGGTTCCATGAAACGCCTGAAGACGAATGGCAGTCCGTCATCGAGACAAACCTCAATGGCGTCTGGCGCGTGGCCAAAGCGGCCACCAATGCGCTGATCGCAGCGGGCCAGCCCGGTTCTATCGTCAACATCGCATCCATCACGGCGCAAAAACCTGCCATGATGAACGTAGCCTATTCGGCTTCAAAAGCTGCTGTAGACCATATGACCCGAAACATGGCGGTTGAAGCTGCACGCCACCGCATCCGCGTGAATGCAATCGCGCCTGGCTATTACAAGACCGACATCAACGCCGACTATCTGGAAAGCGAAGCAGGCGCACGCATGGCCAAACGCATTCCGATGCGCCGCTTCGGTGACTATCAGGAACTGGACGGCGCGCTGGTTCTACTCGCCTCAGATGCTGCATCCTACATGACCGGCACGACCATCACAGTGGATGGTGGCCACACGCTCTCCCCGCTCTAGGAAGCCGACAATGCTGGGCGGTATTGAAGCGGGTGGCACAAAATGCGTCGTTGCAGTCGCAGACGATGATCTCTCGATCATCGCTCAAGCGACCATTCCGACCACGGCACCTCATGAGACCTTCGCTTCAGTTATCCGTTTCTTTGAGCAGGCCCAAAACGAACACGCCTCAGACCTAACGGCTATTGGCATCGCAAGCTTTGGCCCGGTTGGCGTTGATCCCGCTTCCTCCAGCTATAGCGAAATACTTGAGACACCCAAGCTGGCATGGCGCGGCGTCTCATATCAGGATCGCCTCTCGCACTTCGGCGTGCCTGTCATTATCGATACAGACGTGAATGGTGCAGCCCTCGCGGAACAGATTTACGACGCAGGCAAGAGCTCAGATACACTCGCCTATGTCACGGTCGGCACAGGCATTGGCGCAGGCGTCGTTCGGGCTGGAAAGCCCCTCTCAGGCTTCTCTCACTACGAAATGGGACACATCCTGCCCCGCAGAGCTGAAGGCGACACGTTTGAAGGTCTCTGCCCTTCGCATGGTGACTGTCTGGAAGGGCTCGCCGCGGGTCCGGCCATCAAAGCACGTTGGGGACAGCCGCTATCAGATCTCAGCGCCGATCATCCTGCGCACGATATTGAGGCCGATTATCTGGCTCAGCTCGTCCACTCGGTCACGCTTTTGCACGCGCCACACAAAATTGTGCTCGGCGGTGGCGTTATGAAAACCAAAGGCCTTATCGAACGCATACGCGCAAAAGCGGAACGCTATCTGGCCGGATATATGAAGCATGACGCTCTGGATGCCGGCCTTCAAAACTACATCACCAAGCCGAAGCTTGGTGACAAGTCAGGTATCATTGGAGCGTTAGCCCTCGCCCGCGCCAATGACGCAGGCTATTAGGCGCTAGGCTTCAGCCGTTTCGAAGAGCGATTTCAGATCCTTTTTGAGGATTTTACCGTTCGCGTTACGCGGCAGTGTGTCTTCGCAGAACACGATCTTCACAGGCGTCTTAAACTTGGCAAGGCGTTCCATAACCCACTGCTTCAGCTCGTCTTCGGTCGCGCTCATACCCGGCGCAAGGTGGACGACTGCCGCGGGTTCTTCACCAAGGATACGGTGCGGAATACCGATCAGCGCAGCATCTGTAACGGCCGGATGATCATAAAGAACATTCTCAACTTCAGACGAATAAATGTTCTCGCCGCCACGAATGATGATGTCTTTTGCACGGTCCACGATGAAGCAGAAGCCTTCCTCATCAAGACGAGCAAGGTCGCCGGTTTTCACCCAACCATCGACGAATGTTTCTTCGGTTGCTTCAGGGCGCTGCCAGTATTCCTGAACAACCATAGGGCCGCGCGCCCAAAGCTCACCAACTTCGCCAACCGGAAGTTCTTTGGAGCCATCAGGGCTCATAATTTTAAGGTCGGCTGTCGCAACAGGTGGGCCACAGCTTTCAGGGCGAGCCTCATAGTCTTCGGCGCCGTGCACTGTAACAGTCGCAGACGTTTCCGTCATACCCCAGCCATTACCCGGCTCTGCGCCGAAGACTTCGCGAATCTTGCGGACAAGCTCCGGCGCTGAAGGCGCACCGCCATAACCAATCGATTCAAGAGAGGAGAGGTCGTACTTTTCACGGTCCGGATGCTCGATCAGCTGCCATGCAATCGTAGGCACGCCGCCGGTAGACTGAACCTTTTCACGCTCGATAATTTCGAACGCTTTCACCGTGTCCCATTTGTACATGAAGACCAGCGTGTGGCCGGCAAAGATGGAACCCATCATGCGGGCATTCGCTGCCGTAACGTGGAAGAGCGGAATAACCAACAAACCAACCTTCTGTTCCGGCTCTGGCGGCGCTTCACCACGGCGCATTGCACCTCGCGCAGTCGCATATCCGGTAGAGAACACGTTGGTCGTCGCATTACGATGTGTGCCGACAGCGCCTTTTGGCTGACCGGTTGTGCCGGACGTGTAGAAGATCGTCGCGCGGTCTTCAGGTTTCACCTCTACGTCAGGAAGGTCCTGATCCGGAAGCGTGTTCCAGCTCGACGGAGCGCCGAGGACGCTTTCAAGCTGAATGTAATCGTCAGACGCTTCAGGCGCGCGCGACACAATCATTGTCTCCAGCGTGGTAACCTTGTCGAGGTCACCCGAAACACGGTCGAGGCGCTCATTGTCACAGACCAGTACTTTAGAACCGGAATTCTCAATACCGAAGGCGAGCTCCGCACCCGTCCACCATGCGTTCAGAGGAACAATGATGGCACCGATGGAAACAGCTGCGAAATATGCGACCGGCCATTCCGGCAGGTTCCGCATGGCGAGCGCAACGCGGTCACCTTTCTTAATGCCCAGTTCCTGCAGCTTGCGTGCGAACGCAGATGTTGCGCGAAACCATGAGTCAAACGAGACTCGTTCGGCCTCGTAGATTGTAAAAAGGTGATCGCCGTGTGTTCGGCCCTGCATTGCGAGTTCACGCAGTGTATGTACGCCGTTTTTCCAGTCGCGAGTCGGCACACCGTTTACGTCAACGGTCTCCATCTCAAAGCGCTGTCCTGGCGCGCAAAGAATTTCGCGGATCTCTGCAAGGCTCTTTGCCGGAAAGGCTGAAGCTGTTGTCATTTGACCTGTCTCCCCATGACACTCTTCCAGGTTATCCCGGATTATTACCTATAGTCATGGTATAGTGGGCTATCAGATCATTCCACTGGTTCCAAATGAATATTCTGCAGAAGTATCATGCAGTGACGTCGTAGCCGTAAATCCAGTCCATGCGCTGATGAACGATCTCCGGAAGGATATTTCCCGCCAGCCACATCGGCCCGTATGTCATCAGGCGCTGCACCGGATTGCGATGATGGAAGGTCGTCGCATTCTTGCGTGACAGGGCCTGCACATGTGTCGCGCGGGCGTGTCGACGCGCCTGATAGGTTTTCAGTGCGTCTACAATTGAGCGAGAGCCTTTGAGACAGGACTTCAGCATCCAGGCATCTTCCATGGCCATCACAGCGCCTTGAGCCACGAATGGCAGCATGGGATGGGCTGCATCTCCGAGTACGCACACGCGTCCATCAATCCAGCGGCGAAGCGATGGGCGGTCGAACAATGCCCAACGGAAAAAGGATTCACCCTGCTCGATGATATCACCGATCACCGGGTCCCAGCCTTCAAACTCGGCGCGTAGCTCTTCCTTCTTGCCCTCGATCGACCAGCCCTCTTCGCGCCAGTCATCGCGCTCGATCACGCCAACAAGGTTCACAAGCTCGCCACCGCGCAGGTAATAGGTGACGGCGTGCTTGCCGCGCCCGACCCAGGCACAGGCAGTAGGCGGTGGCGGGTGCGCTGTCAGCTTGCTGGCAGGCACAACCCCGCGCCATGCGATACAGCCTGTAAATCGAGGCACATATGGGCCAACAATATGCGCCTGCACGACCGAGTGAATGCCGTCCGCTCCGACAAGCAGGTCGGCATTGTCCACGTCACCACCGGACAGATGAACCGTCACGCCTGTGGGCGTTTGCTCCACGGATTGAAGCTGAGTGTTAAACCTGACCTCAATGTTCGGCGCAGCGTTGCAAGCATTTTCGAGGATGGAGATCAGGTCTGTCCGGTGAATATGCAGATAGGGGGCGCCCCAGCGGTCTATTGCTTTGTCCTTCAAAGGGATGGTGAAAATCGTTTTACCGCTTTCGCCAAAGCGCATCTCAATGCGTTCCGGTTCGAAAGCAGTTCTGCGCATTTCGGCCTCGAGACCGAGCGCCTGCATGACGCGCATCCCGTTCGGGCCGATCTGAAGGCCAGCTCCGACCTCGCTGAAAGCAGCGGCCTGCTCCAGCACAGTCACATCATGTCCGTCTTCAGCAAAACAGAGTGCGGCAGTAAGTCCGGCAATACCGCCGCCAGCGATCAGAATTTTCATAGGTTCAGAAAGACCTGCTGCCGGTAAATGACAAGTGCGCTTTTTGTCCTGCCCGAACTATTGGCGGACGGTTTTGGGGCGTTTCACGAACACGAGCGCTGCGATCAGAAGACAAACCATAGCCGTGGCACTGACTGTGAGCGGCAAATCATTGTGGATCATATAAAGGCCTGCACCGATAAGAGGCCCTACCACAAAGCCAGCAGGCGGTGCGGCAGCCATAAGTGCACCAGCCGCCCCTTGATCCTTTGGCTCAACTGCCAGTGTTCCCAGCGCATTCAGCGACGGCACGATCAACGCTGCGCCGCTCCCCATCACAGCAAACGACATGCAAAGGAAAATAAACGGGGTATGGATGATCGCGGTTGCGTATCCGGTCGCCACCAGAGCCAGCCCCACCGGCAACATGAAGCGCGGGTCTGGCTTGAAACGATCCACATAGAAGGTCTGCACCAGCACCATGCAAACCGCCATGACGGCAAACACCAGACCGCCAAACTCAACAGCCTCTGCCCCCTGATACCCGAAACGGTCGGCGACAAACCAGGCAATCGTCTGCTGCACGCACGCGACGGCCATGAAGTATGAGATGAGGAAGATAATGAACGGGCGCACACGTGGGTCCATCAGAGACAAAGGCTTGGGCCTTTGCGCGGATGTGTCAGCCTCTTCCTTTGGCAGAACGAACATAAAAATCAAACCGCAAACCAGCGAGAATGCGACCGACCCCCAAAGCGGCGCCAAAGCGCCGAAGCGCGCGAGAATCGCGGCTGTCGCAGGCCCAAGTATCGAACCAACGCTCATCGCAGCGCCCAAAAAGCCAAGACCCGCTGCGCGGTCTCGCGCTGTCGTCGCGTCCGTCATTGCAGCGAAGGCAGCTGGCTGGAGACCGGACGATAACAGTCCAAATGCCGTTCGTACCGCCGCCAGCGCGAAGAAGGCCTGAAGCCCCACGAAAACGCCATGGATTGCCGCATCCAGCGTAAAAAGGAAGATCATGTTGTTGAACGCTGTCATGAACAGCGCGAACACCATGACACGCTTACGCCCGATCCGTCCGGAGATACGCCCCCAGACCGGCGTCATGAACGCAAACAGCAGAGACGACAGCGTCAACATGCCTGCGACCTGAAGCTCGGTCAGGCCAGCACTTCGCGCCAGAGGCGGCGCAACGACGAAACTGATGGTAAAGCCGACTCCCATTGAGAGGAGCCCGAAAGCAATCACCCATTTCTGAAGGCGTGATAAAGGCCTGACTGGTGCTGCTTCGCTCATATAACCCCCGACGACCGCGCTCTATGGTGCGTGTACGAGGCTATATGTATTCGTTTTTAGAATGAAGCCACCCCTCACCTTAGGTAAGGGGTGGCATTCCATTACTTCTTCTGCGGAGCCAGACGAATGTTGAGCTCGCGAAGTTGTTTTTCGTCGACAACTGAAGGCGCGCCCATCATGAGGTCCTGAGCCTGCTGGTTGAACGGGAAGAGAATGACGTCACGAATGGACTCAGTCTCTGCCAGCAGCATAACGATACGGTCGACGCCAGGCGCGATACCGCCGTGTGGAGGCGCGCCATAGCGGAAGGCGTTCAGCATGCCGCCAAACTCTTCCTCTACGACTTCAGGGCCGTAACCCGCCAGTTCGAAGGCTTTCAGCATGATGTCCGGACGGTGGTTCCGGATCGCGCCCGAAGACAGCTCAACGCCGTTACAGACGATGTCGTACTGGAACGCCAAAAGATCGAGCTTCTTCTCATCCGTATCCGCGGCTTCCAGCGCGTCCATACCACCTTGCGGCATGGAGAACGGGTTGTGCGAGAAGTCGATCTTCTTGTTGTCTTCGTCATACTCATACATCGGGAAGTCGACGATCCAGCAGAAGCGGAACACGTCTTTCTCGACGAGGTCGAGCTCTTCACCAATTCGCAGACGCGCAGGACCAGCCAGTTTGTAAGCTGCTTCCTTCTTACCCGCGGAGAAGAAGACACCGTCGCCATCTTCAAGGCCTGTTGCCTCAAGGAATGCTTTCAGGTGCTCAGGGTCGAAGTTCTTCAGGACTGGGTCCTGGCTGACAACATTGCCGCTCTCGTCCTTGCGCAGACGCGCATAGCCGAGGCCCGGAGCCTGCATCTCTTTCTTCGCCCACTTATCAAAGTCGTCGAAGAATTTACGGGACTGGGTTTCAGTCGCCTTTGGTGCAGGGATCGCAATAACCTTGCCGCCGCCATTGGTGATCTTCGCAAAGATTGAGAAGCCTGTTTTGCTCTCGTCTTTGAAGAAGTCCGTGACGTCTTTCAGCTCGATCGGGTTGCGCAGGTCCGGCTTGTCAGAGCCATATTTCTCCATCGCTTCGCGGTATGGAATGCGCGGGAAAGGACCTTCGGCCATATCGCGCTTTTTGCCGTCCCAGTTCTGGAACTCGCGGAATACGCCAGCCATGACGGGTTCGATCGCCTGGAAGACATCTTCCTGTGTGACAAAGCTCATCTCGATATCGAGCTGGTAGAATTCGCCAGGAGAACGGTCTGCACGTGCATCCTCGTCGCGGAAACATGGCGCGATCTGGAAGTAGCGATCAAAGCCAGACACCATAAGCAGCTGTTTGAACTGCTGAGGCGCTTGCGGCAGCGCGTAGAACTGGCCCGGGTGCAGACGTGACGGCACGAGGAAGTCGCGCGCACCTTCCGGAGAAGACGCTGTGAGGATTGGTGTCTGGTATTCAGTGAACCCCTGTTCGACCATACGGTTACGCAGGGATGCAATAACCTGACTACGCAGAACCATGTTCTTGTGCAGGCTATCACGACGTAGGTCGAGATAACGGTGTTTCAGACGGATGTCTTCCGGATAGTCCGGCTCACCAAAGACTGGCAGAGGCAGTTCGGAAGCTTCCGACTGAATGTCGAGCGTTGCAACCTGAACTTCGATCTCACCTGTCGGCAGGTTTTCGTTCACGGTTTCGGCATCGCGCGCAACGACTGTGCCTTCGATCGTGATGACACTTTCGACGCGAATCCGCTCAAGACGTTCAAAATTTTCGTTTGAAGGCGTTACGACACATTGCGTCAGACCATAATGATCGCGTAAGTCGACGAACAGGAGTCCTCCGTGGTCGCGTTTGCGGTGTACCCAGCCCGACAAGCGGACCGTGTCACCCACATGGGTTTGCCGTAGCGCGCCACAGGTGTGCGTCCGGTAGAGATGCATTTGAGGAAGACTCCGTTGATAAAATTATTCTGGCGCGCACACGACACAGGGCACCCTGCCTTGTCAAGCGAGTGAAAGGCAAACCTGCACATGAGCGACACGGATATCGCTGTAATCAAAGAACAAGGCGAACTCAACGCCTTCTGTGACGCACTTTCACAAAGCGACGTCATTTTTGTGGACACAGAATTCCACCGTGAGAGCACATACTGGCCGACCCTGTGTTTAATTCAGGCGGCTGGTGAAGGCGTAGAGGGCATTATCGACCCTATGGTTGATGGGCTCGACCTCGCCCCCTTCCTGAAACTGATGGGCGATGAGTCGATTGGAAAAGTCTTCCACGCGGCTCGTCAGGACATGGAAATTTTTTATCGGTTGATGGGCACGCCCCCATCCCCGATCTTTGACACGCAGATCGCCGCCATGGCGCTCGGCCTCGGTGATTCCATTTCTTACGAAAACCTCGTTTCAGGTCTGGCCGGTCAGCAGATCGACAAATCTTCACAATTCACGGACTGGACGCGCCGCCCGCTTAGCCAGAAGCAGCTGAAATACGCGCTCGGCGATGTAACGCACCTGCGCACGGTTTATGATCGCATGGCCGAAAAGCTCGATGCGAAAAACCGCTGGAGCTGGATCGAGGAAGACAATCAGGCGCTGGCAGCACCGAGTCTCTACGACACTGATCCTGAGAATGCATGGAACCGGATGAAAATCCGCCGCCCGAAGAAAGACTATCTGGCTGTTCTCAAGAATGTTGCGATCTGGCGTGAACGCCTCGCGCAGGACCTTAACCGCCCGCGCAGCCGCATCCTCAAAGATGACGCAATTCAGGAAATTTCCGATCAGCGCCCGCGTACAGCTGAAGCGCTGGAGCGTCTTCGCTCAGTCCCAAAAGGGTTTGCAAAATCCCGTCACGGCGCTGGCCTGCTCGATGCCATCAACTACGCTTTGGACAATGTTGATGAAGTCGCACCGCAGGTAGACAAGCCAAAGCATCGCTCTGCGTCGCCAGCGGGTGCGTCAGACCTTCTGCGCGTCCTGCTTAAACAGGTGTGCGATGATGAGAACGTCACGCCGCGTCTTGTCGCAAACGCGGCTGACCTTGAACGCATTGCATCAGGCGATGGCGAGTCTACGGCTGTGATGTCCGGATGGCGCTATGACTTGTTCGGACGTCAGGCCGAAGACCTCCTGCATGGCCGTCTCGCCATAACCTTCAATCAGGGCAAGGTCGAGTTGTTCGACACGTCTCAGGCAAGCAAGGCCTGAGGACTATCGGATATCGGCTTCCAGGTTGAGCTGGGATGCAAGATGCCCCAAACGCTTTCTAACGCCATCAGACATCAGGTTCTGGTGGCGTTTTTGTATGGTCAGAACGAGCTTGCCATCATCAACGCTTAGAGACGCCCTCTTGAGTATTCTCTCAGTACGTCCTGAGAACTCAGCTGCGAGCCTTATGATCAGCGCGACAGTTTTGGCTCTGTCGATTTGCTCTGGCGTCAGAGCAGTCGTCTCCAGGTCGGTCGGCGTGAACTTGCGCCAATAACGGATCGCGGTCACCAGCCCAAGATAAATACGCGCCGGGTGGCCAGCGCCCGAATAGGGTCCACGCAGCACGATCTGGCGCGCAATATCAGAGCGGTGATCCGGGTGCATGGTTGCGCCAATGTCCGCCAGTAGAAAGGCTGCCTCATGCAGCCGGTCTTCAGGTGCGTGGGTATCGCCAAATACAGGCGGAAGCGCGCTGAGGATATCAGCCGAGAAATTATGCAGCTCGTTTGTGAAGCCCGCCTGCCGCGAATCCTGCCGTGCAAGACGTGCAACGCCTGCAAAGAGTGGATCTAGCCGCTGCGTTTCCGCCTCCATGCCACTGAAAACAAGCCCCTCACGAACGCCGTTGGCAGAGACAACAACGTTGTCTGCCTTCGACATTTCCAGGACTGTTTTTAGAGTCAGGGCGGCAAACTCGATGATCGGCGTCCGCTTGCCCGCGACGGACCGGATAACATCATCAGGACGCTTTTTCGCGTCCATCAGCAGCTTGCAAAGCGAAATCATCTCTGATGCCGGAATGACATAAGACTGAAGCACCTGAAGCGGATAGTTATTCAGCGCCATATGAATGCTGGCGATTGCACGCCAGGCTCCACCCACTGTGTAAAAATTCTGGCATTTGGGCACCCCGCCCTGTGCTTTCAGAAGCTTCTTCACATGGCTGGAAAGGCTGGTCTTTTCGTCGGCCTGAAAAGCCTGCATTGCGAATGGACCAAGCTTATATGTTTTACCTTCGGTGAGTTCGCCAGCATCAGTCGTAATCAGCTCAAGGCTGGAGCCACCAAGATCACCGATCAAGCCTGTCGGCGCGCCCTGCCCTGCAACAACACCAAGCGCCGCATAATGGGCCTCCTCGGGGCCAGTAAGCACGCGCACAGGAAAACCGGATACACGCTCGATCTCTTCACAGAACGCGTCCCCATCCTCGGCTTCGCGTGTGGCCGCTGTCGCGATAGCAGTTACGTCATCTACGCCCAGCGAAGAACAAATGGCGGAATAGCGCGATAACGCCTGAAGCGCGGCTTCTACGCCTTCCGGTGAAAGACGACCCGAGTCGGACAACCCACGCCCGAGACCGGCCATGACTTTCTCATTCAGGCGCGGAACAATACTGCGCCCGTCAATCTGATAGACGAGCAAGCGAACAGAGTTCGAACCGATATCGATAACGGCTTGCTGCCGGACAGCCTGCTTTCTGGAAAATCTCCACAAGACGGGTGGTCTGGCAATTCCTGTCGCCATTAAGCCTTGGCCTTCTTCGTTGCTTTCGGTGCCAGCTTGGGCGGCATTTCCATATCGAGCGCTTCGCCCCGACCTGACAAGCTCGGATACTCCATCAGATAATCATGCACGCTGAATGGTTCGCCTTCAGGCAGAACCCGCTCGTAGGTGCCATCAGATTGCAAAATCCAGCTCTGGGCATCATCGTTCAGGTTAGCGACCATAATCTGGTTGAGCACCTGACGCTTCACAGTTTCATTCTCTAGCGGAACGAAGGCTTCCACGCGTCGGTCCAGATTACGGTTCATCCAATCAGCAGACGAAATGAAGACCTTGGCTTCACGCGATGGCAGCTCATGACCGTTCGCGAAGCAGGCAATACGTGAGTGTTCGAGGAAACGTCCGACAACGCTTTTCACCCGGATATTCTCCGAAAGGCCCGGCACACCCGGACGGAGCGAACAAATGCCACGAATCACCAGCTCGATCGGCACGCCCGCCTGACTTGCGCGGTAGAGCGCATCTATGACTTCGGCATGAACAAGCGAGTTCATCTTCACCCAAATACCGGAAGGCTTGCCGGCTTTAGCGTTGGCAATCTCGGCTTTGATCAATTTGATAATGTCGTTCTTCATGCTGAGCGGTGACATGGAGACCTTCTCCAGCATTGGGGGCTCAGCATAGCTTGTCACATAATTGAAGATACGACCTGCATCCCGACCCAGCGCCTGATCATCCGTGAACAACGAAAGGTCGGTATAAATCTTCGCCGTAATCGGGTGGTAATTGCCGGTTCCGAAGTGCGTATAAGTTCGAAGCTCTCCACCTTCACGGCGTACGACCAGACTGATTTTGGCGTGCGTTTTATATTCGATGAAGCCGTAGACGACCTGAACACCGGCCCGCTCCAGATCGCGCGCCCAGCGAAGGTTGGCCTCCTCATCAAAGCGCGCCTTGATCTCAACCAGCGCGGTGACGTTCTTGCCAGCCTCTGCAGCTTCTACGAGCGCCGCAATAACCGGTGAGTTCTTACTGGTTCGATAGAGCGTTTGCTTGATGGCAATCACGTCCGGATCACGCGCAGCCTGCTTGATAAACTGCAGAACGACATCGAAGCTCTCATACGGATGATGGACGATCATGTCCTTCTGGCGGATTGCGGCAAAACAGTCGCCGCCATTTTCGCGCACACGTTCCGGGAAACGTGGCTCATACGAATCATATGACAGCTCCGGGCGATCATCGGTGATCAGCTCGGAAAGCTGAGCCATGCCCAGAATGCCATCGACTTCGATAATGTCCTGATCTTCCGCGCCGACGCCAGACACGATAAATTTCTTGAGGCTTTCATCAGCACCGCGTTCGAGCTTCAGGCGCACAACGCGGCCGCGACGACGTTGCTTCAGCAGAATTTCAAATTCGCGGATGAGGTCTTCGGCTTCCTCTTCGATCTCGATATCGCTGTCGCGCACGACGCGAAACTCACAGCGATTAAGGCAGCTAAAGCCCGGGAAGATGATATCGAGGAAGAGCTCCAGCATGCTTTCCAGCGACAGGAAGCGAATGGACTTCTTCGTCTTCGGCGTCGCTGGCAGTCGGATGAATCGATCAACCTGAGATGGGAGCGGCATAAGCGCCTTCATCATCTCACCGGTTGTGTTGTTCTTAAGGTCCAGCGCAATCGCGAAGCCAAGGTTTGGGATGAATGGAAACGGGTGCGCCGGATCAACCGCCAGCGGCGTAATGATCGGGAAGATATGGTCCATGAAATAGCTTTTCAGCCACGCCTTGTCCGTCTTCGTCACATCCTCGACTTCGAGCACATGAATGTCTTCCTGCTGAAGTCGTTTACGCAACTCATTCCAGCGTGTCTGCTGATCGGCCATCAGCCGAAGTGCTAGTTCATTTACAGACTGGAGCTGTTGCGCCGGCGTACGCCCATCCAAACCCGGACGCGAAACACCCGCACGGACCTGTTCGCGAAGACCAGCCACACGGACCATGTAGAATTCGTCGAGGTTATTTGCCGAGATCGACAGGAACCGGAGCTGTTCTAGAAGCGGATGCTTGTCATTTGCCGCTTCCTCGAGAACCCGCTGATTAAAGCCAAGCCAGGACAATTCACGGTCGATGAACCGTGATGGCGACGATAAGGTGATCGCACGCGGTTCGGCAGAACCCGCTTTATGCTCCGAACCGGATTTTGAAATGCTCATATCAGCCTCAAGACAATGGGTCAGACGTCGTCTGTTTCCCATTCTTCGATTAATTCGTTGAGAACGTCGCGGGCAAGCGGAATAGTCGCCGGACGTTTCGTTTCCGTCATTGCTCTGTCCAGACGGCCGGCAAATGCTTCAATGGCCTGAAAGCTGCGATCAAGCCGCGGCTCGAGGAAAGACAGTGTTTCTTCGGGGATTCGTATGAACCTTCTGAGACAGGCAGCCCTTAAACGACGGATAAAGGCCTCATCGTCCATGGCAGGCAGAATGATCGTCGTCATGGCCGCAAGTCGTGAAACAAGGTCCGGCGGCGTGACATGCCAGACAGATGGCTGGCCGTGCCCGCCAACGAGAATTTTGACACCGCTCTCTTCGGCGAGATTGAGGATTGTCAGAAGGCTGGCGGAAGCTTCGACATGATGGCAATCATCCAGACATAATGGCTGGCTGAGCAGGTCGGACAGCGCCTTGGGGTCCAGATTTTCCCAATCTGCTGGAACCAGATATCGGCCACCAACTTCTTTTGCCCAACTCTTCAGAATACTGGTGACACCAGAATTCTCAGGCCCGGTAACGCACAGAGTAGATTTAGGCCATTCCTGCCAACGCCGAAGCACGTTGAGCGACTGTTGCCCCTGATCTTCGGAGAACAACGCATCCAACGGCAAAATCGGCGATGGGAAAGCGAGTTTGAATTGCTCACCCGGCATAATCAATCAGCCCTAAAACCGGCGGCTGCCGCCATATTCTATCACCCAGCCATCCGGCGAAGATGACAGATTAATGCCGCGCTGGCTGAATTCGGTGCGCAGGCGCTCTTCGCTTCCCGCGTAGGTGAAAGAGACAAGCGCTCCGTCGCGCGCGATTGCGTCTACACGGAAACCTGAAATCAGCGGTGAATTCGACATAGCAGAGCGCATCGCATTCCAGCTGCGCTGATCAGAAAAACGCGCAACGGCAGTGCTGTCTGTTCGCGCTTCATCGCTTCGAACAATGGACTGGCTCTTCCAGGCCGCATCCATATAAGCCGATGCCGCAGCGACAGCTTCTTCAAGAGTAGCAACCGAGCGGGTACGGCCAATCACGGTTTGTCCTGCGGCCGTCATGCGCGTGAGGTTTACGGCATAATCGCCATCTGTACCGACCAGACCGGCGAAAATAGCGCCTGTAGCGCCCACAGAGCGCACTTCGGGTGCAACCGCGGACCAATCTGCGACTGAAGAGCGAGGACGCTGAGACGTCGTGTAAGGGCTCAGAGCGCCTTCGTCAGAACGCGGCCACACTGACGCCCATTCGGCAACGGGCGCCGCACTTGCCGAAACAGGGACCAGCAAAACTCGCGAGGCCTGCTGATCAATGAATGGCACACCGCGCTGAGACAGCTGCGCACGCAGACGGATCGGGTTATAAACAACGGATAGCTCGGCACGATAAACAGTTGTCGAACGGCGTTCATTATCAACGTCGACCGCCGCGGCCAGTTCGTTGGCATTCGAATAGCTGTAGAAATCCTCGCCGAGCAGCGCACGATCTTCTTCCAGCGTCAGACGCTCGATCAGGCGGTACAAACCAATGATCTTGGCTTCGGCCACCGCCTGCGCTTCGGCTTCTCGCGTCGTATTCGCTGTGTGATCCACTGGAATGTTGGAAATCGTGTAAACATCACGCAGATCAGCGTGAGCTGACGTCGCGCCCATGAAAAGCGCGATGACTGCGCTCAGCAATACGGAAATCTTTTTCATACGACTCGTCCTAGCAGTCATTTATTCAAGTTTAAAGACAGAGAATATGGCGAGAACAGGGAAGCCATGCTAACGGGGCCTTCATGACAGATTCCTCTCCTATGACCTACCGCCAGGCAGGCGTTGACATCGATGCAGGCAATGAGCTGGTCGACAAGATCAAACCGCTGGCAAAATCGACTTTCCGTCCGGGCGTTGCATCCGACCTCGGCGGCTTTGGTGGCCTATTTGATCTGAAGGCTTGCGGGTATGATGATCCCGTACTCGTTTCAGGCACAGATGGCGTCGGCACGAAGCTGCTGCTGGCTCAAGAAGCTAACTTCCACACGACAATTGGCATCGACCTCGTCGCCATGTGTGTGAATGACGTTCTGGCGCAAGGCGCTGAACCGCTCTTCTTCCTCGACTATTTTGCCACCGGCAAACTGGAGACCGATACCGCTGCTGAGGTAGTTGCAGGTATCGCTGAAGGCTGCCGTCAAAGCGGATGCGCGCTTATCGGGGGAGAGACCGCCGAAATGCCTAGCATGTATGCGCCGGGCCATTACGACCTCGCAGGCTTCGTTGTTGGCGCAGTCGAACGCGCAAATATTCTTCCGAAAATGGACGAGATGGCCGAAGGCGACGCGCTTATCGCGATTTCGTCTTCCGGGCCGCACTCCAACGGCTACTCACTGATCCGCAAGATCGTCGAGCGTTCAGGCCTCGAACTTTCGGCAGACTCGCCATTCGCGGAAGGCAAATCACTTGGCGAAGCCCTGCTTACGCCAACCAAGCTTTACGTGAAGTCTGTTCTGCCGCTCATCAAATCCGGCCACGTTAAAGGCCTCGCCCACATTACAGGCGGCGGCGTGACCGAGAACTTGCCGCGTATGCTACCGGATACACTCGTGCCGGTACGCGACGGCGATGACTACACGCCTCCTGCCGTATTCGAATGGATGCAGTCAGTCGGCAATGTCGAGGACGCTGAAATGTGGCGCACCTTCAATATGGGCATCGGTATCATACTTGCGGTCGCGCCAGAGAAGGTCGAAGAAGTTCTGGCAGCCCTCCGCTTCAACGGCGAAGACGCCTTCCTGTACGGACATCTGAAGAATGCCTGAGCGTGAAGAACCGGTCCGCCTGGCGATTTTCATCTCCGGCCGCGGCTCCAACATGAAAACTTTGGTGGAAGCCTGCCTCGACGGAGACGTGGTGGCAAAACCGGTTCTCGTGCTGTCCAATTCCTATTCTGCTGCTGGACTTGAATGGGCCAGTGAGCAAGGTCTGCCAATTGCAGCGATTGATCACCGCGCATACGACGACCGCGAGTCTTTTGAGAAAGATGTTCAACAGACGCTCGAACTTCACAATGTGGAGTTCATCGCGCTCGCCGGATTTATGCGCGTTCTTACGAGCTGGTTCACCGAGCATTGGGAAGGTCGGATGATCAACATCCACCCATCCCTTCTGCCAAAATATCCAGGTTTGCACACGCACAAGCGTGCCATAGAAGCCGGAGACGCCGAAGCAGGCTGTTCCGTGCACTGGGTCACCGAAGGCGTGGATGAAGGCGCTGTGATCGATCAGGAGCGCGTTGCAATTCAGGAAGGCGACACGCCAGACACATTGGCCGAGCGTGTCCTTGAGCGGGAGCATATCTTATACCCGCGTGCCCTCGCCAAAGCGATTGACGACTTCCTCGACCGCGAAGCTGAAGACGAAGCCGAAGCTTAGGCGCGGCTTCCGTCTGCCCCTCTATCCCGATCACGCCAGGCGCGCCCGAGCACGCTGAACGCCATGCGCAGCAGAATGAGCGCAAGCACGCCAATCGCCGGATCGCCTATCGCGAGCAACGCAAAGGCACCCACAAACACACCAACATGCAGCACAATGATACGGCCATAGGGGGAGAACATTTCTTCCTGCGGCGAAGCGTACCCATGCTGCCCACCCGGCCAGTAATCCTTCACGGCTGCGATGAGCTGAAAAACAAAGATAAGCCCCATCGCATAGAGCGCCGCGGGATAGGCCGTCACAATAGCGCCAAGCATCTCCATGAACGCGTCTGGTCCCGGAGGCCCAATCCCAATCTCGGCGCCAGGCAAATTGATGAATGAAAACAGAAAAATGCCGTGCCCGAAGCAGAACATGCCGTAATGTACGCTGAAAAATGCGGCGAGGAAAAAGCCGAAGACCGAGCCGACGCCACCTAGGCTCACAAGCGATGACGCAATAATTCGAAAAAAAGTAACGACGCCGATAATCACATTCTCTGCCCAGTAAAGCAGAACCAAAGGCGCTGCGCCCCAACCAAAGACAAAGACCAGAATGACAGGAACAAAGTCCACAGCGATGGCAAGCCATGTGAGTGGATCTTTGATGGCAGCCTGCCAGAAGCTCGGGCGCAAGTAATGAATCATGGAAACGTCCCCCGCCGTGAATTTACGGCAAGGGAAACAGTTTGCAATTCACCTGTTCAGGGGAAAAGACGCTTAGGCTGGCTCCGCCCAGAGGTCGTAATGATCTGCGCCAACGACGCGCGCTTCAACGATCATGCCCGGCTCAAGCTCTCCGCCTTCGGCGAGCTCTACAGTGCCGTCAATTTCAGGCGCGTCAGCTTTGGTCCGGCCAATGGCGACATCACGGTCTTCATCGACGCTATCAACGATGACATCAACGATTTTGCCAATCTGCGCTTTGGAGCGTTCTGCAGAAATTTCTGCCTGAACTTCCATGAAGCGATGCCAACGCTCTTCCTTGACCTCTTCAGGTACGTGATCGTCCAGCGCGCGGCTTTCGGCATGCTCGACGTTTTCGTACTTGAAGCAGCCCGCGCGGTCGATTTTCGCTTCGCGCATCCAGTCGAGCAGAAACTCGAACTGTTCCTCGGTTTCACCCGGGAAGCCAACAATGAAGGTCGAACGGATTGTGAGGTCCGGAACATCCTTGCGCCACTGGAGAATACGCTCAAGCGCCTTGTCACCGCCCTGCCCCGGGCGACGCATACGCTTCAGAACGTCGTTGTGAGCGTGCTGGAACGGAATATCGAGGTAAGGCAGGACATGACCTTCCGCCATGAGCGGCATGACCTTGTCGACGTGCGGATACGGATACACATAGTGCAGACGCACCCAGGCATCGAGATTGCCGAGACCTTTGCAGAGATCGAAGAAACGCGTTTGGTATTCCTCGTCCTTCCACATGCGAGGTTCGTACTTCACATCAAGGCCGTAAGCCGAGGTGTCCTGACTGATAACCATCAGCTCCTGAACACCGGCATTCACCAGCTGCTCTGCTTCACGCAAAACATGATCAATCGGGCGGGATACGAGGTCACCGCGTAGTTTCGGAATGATGCAGAAGCTGCACTTGTTGTGGCAACCTTCTGAAATTTTCAGATAGGCATAGTGGCGCGGCGTTAGGCGCAGGCCAGCTTCCGGAACAAGGTCGAGATATTTGTTGGGTGGCGGCGCAACGTTCTCGTGCACCGCATTCATCACCTGCTCGTACTGGTGAGGGCCTGTGATCGCCAGGACTTTCGGGTGGCGCTCGCGGATAACATCCGGCTCAGCACCGAGACAGCCAGTGACGACTACTTTGCCGTTTTCGGCAATTGCTTCGCCAATTGCATCAAGGCTTTCATCCCGCGCAGAGTCGAGGAAGCCGCAAGTGTTTACGAGAACAAGGTCCGCGCCCTTATAGTCCGGCGCGATCGCATAGCCTTCAGCGCGCAAACGGGTCACGATGCGCTCGGAATCCACAAGCGCTTTCGGGCAGCCGAGAGAGACGATGCCTACTTTCGGCTGCGAGTTTGTTTCTACAGGTGCATTGACGGTCATAACGGCCTCAGATTCCGGGGAGCGCGCGGCTTTAACTGAAAATGGCCGGTTTGAAAACCATCAGGCTTCAGCAAGTACGCCCTTTTCGATCAGGTAAGTCTTCAACTCACCCTCTTCGAACATTTCCTTTATAATATCGCATCCGCCAACAAACTCACCTTTTACGTAGAGCTGAGGAATTGTCGGCCAGTTAGAGAACTGTTTGATGCCTTCACGGATTTCCATGTCTTCCAGAACGTTCACGGACTCATAGTCCACCTGAAGATAGTTCAGAATCTGGGACACAACGGAAGAAAATCCGCACTGCGGGAAGGTTGGTGTGCCCTTCATATACAGCATGACGTCGTTCTTATCGACCTGAGAGCGGATTGTGTCCTGAACACTCATGAAAGTTCTCCTTAAAACCTATCGCGGAAGTGAGGCTTTTGAACTGAAATATCAAGGCCTGTTGCCGCAAATGTTAGCGCATTTCAGCAATTTGCCTGATGCCATCCCGCATGGATATCCTCGCCTGCCAGCCTTCCGGGGCTGGCCAGGTCTGCAAGCGATCTGCATCTGCGCGCCTGATCTGTGCATCGGACAGGTCCGCGCCCTGCCCTATAATCTTACGGCCAAGCCGCAGGACAAAGCCCGGCACGCGTGCCATATATATAGGCCCGGACACCTCATCAGAGATCATCTGGTAAATGTCTTTCATCTTATGGACGTCAGGCCCACCCGCGCCGACTTTCAACATTAGCTCGGACTGGTTTTTAAGGACATGAACGGTCAGCGCCGCAAGATCATCATAATGCACTGGCTGCTGACGCGCCGTACCCGCCCCGATCAAAGGCAGAACCCGAAACCGCTCGGCAAAGCCGATCAGGCGACCAATATTACCATCATTCCGGTTTCCATAGATCATGCATGGGCGGATGATGGCGATCTTGCCGCCTGGCAGGGAGGACACAGCCTCTTCTTCAGCGCGCAACGCTGCATAGACGGGAGATTCAAAATCGATCCCGACATTGTTCGAAGAAAACAGGATAAGATGCGCAGAGCTTCCGTTCGCCCTGAGCTGGCGCGCAGTCGGTCCACTGCTGGAAAGGATCGGACAGAAAACGATCTGCTCGCAATCAGCCAGTACGCTCGCTGCATTTTCAGGCGCATCGAGATCAAGCGTTCTGATCTCAACACCTGTCATACCCTCCGCCCAGTTCAGTTTGGACAGATCGCGGGAGGTCAGGACTAAGTCGTGCCCGTCAGCGTCCGTGCGGAACAAATCGAAAATAGCGCGACCAAGCGCGCCAGATGCCCCGATGATCGCTGTTTTCACAGAACCGCCTTACGCTGGCGCAGACGTTTTGAGCTGCAGCGCGTGCAGAACGCCGCCCATTTTGCCGTCCAGCGCCGCATAGACCATCTGATGCTGCGCCACGCGCGGCTTACCGCGGAAGCTTTCAGAGACAATTTTTGCGCTCCAGTGATCATCATCACCTGCGAGGTCTGTCAGTTCGATTTCAGCGTCCGGAAAAGCCTCGCGAAGCATTGTTTCCAGTGTGTTGCGATCCATTGCCATGTCAGTTCACCTGTGCGCCGAAGTCATTGATAAGTTTCTGCAGAGCCAGATGCCCATTGCTGATTTCCAGCGCAAGGGCCGGATCCGCAAAATCTGCTGCGCTCAGAGTTTCGCGATAGTGCGCGCGTACCCAGTCCTGCAATGCATCAATCTTTTGATCATCCAGCAGAAACGCCTGATTCACGCCGCGAAGCTGCTCTTCGGTCAGCACGACACGAAGACGCAGACAAGCTGGGCCACCACCATTTCGCATGGACTGACGCACATCCACATAATGGACGCGACCGATCGGCCCGTTGCTCTTCGTCATCGCCTCACAGAACAAGCGCGTGCTTTCTGTCTCTCCTGTTTCGGTCGGCGCAATCAGCACAAGGCGATCCTCGCCCGGCATTTTCACGAGCTGGGAATTGAACAGATAGGATTTGATCGCGTCCTTGAGAGGGACTTCAGCATCCGGCACCTCAACAACGTTCAAGTCGAACAATCCTTCGCCAGCTTTCGCGATAGCATCATAGGCAGTCGCTTTATCTTCAAACGCCAGTTCATGCGAGAACAGCGTGTTGAGCGAACCAACGCTGACAACGTCGTTATGGAAAGCGCCCGCATCAATCGCCTGACTCGACTGGCGAATATAAACTGTGCGCTCCGGCTTCAGCCCGTGCATGGCTGCAATGCGCTCGGACGCAAGCTTTGTCTGACGCGCAGGGAAGCCAGCTGTATCTTCACTGGCTTCACGACCGTAGACGAACACCTCTACGCCCTCTGCACCATGATCTGCACAGAGGCGCACATGGTTTGCCGCGCCTTCATCTGAAAAATTTGAATGCTCTGGCAGTGCTTCATGCACTGCAAACTGCCCCATATCCGCGAATATGGTTTGCAAGTTCCGGAACGTATCAGGATGCTCCAGGCTACGGTGTAGCATGGTTGAGAGGTTTGCTGGCGTAAGATGCAGCTTACCGTCCTGCGTGTCCGCTGATGGCGAAACTGTCGCGGCATTCGCTGCCCACATAGAGCTTGCCGAATAGGCCGTTTTCAGAAGCGATGGCGCCTCACTGGCGGCCGCGTTGACCATATCTTCCTGACTACCGGTGAAACCGGCACGCTTCAGGAACGTCATGTTGGGACGCATAAGCGGCGGCAGGAACCCTTGCTTGAGCCCCGCCTTGTGAAGCGTCCGCATCTTCTCAAGCCCTTGCAGCGCGGCTTCCTGCGGACGGGAAACCTCACCGGCATTGTTAGAGCTCGCGAGATTACCATCAGACAGACCGCCATAATTATGCGTCGGTCCGATCAGGCCATCAAAATTGACTTCGTAAGCCTCACTCATTTCGGGAACCCCTGCGCGCTCATACGTTCCGGTGCATCCGCGATCTGGCTCGCCTGCGGCCATGCGCAGTAATCTGCTGCATACCAGGCGCTCGGTCTGTGGTTACCCGAAATCCCCGGTCCACCAAATGGCAGAGCGGACGACGCGCCTGCGGTCGGTCGGTTAAAGTTCAGAATACCGGCACGCATGCTGATGTGCGCTTCATTCCAGAGCGCGATGTTATCACTGATCAGACCACCCGCGAGGCCATACTGCGTATTGTTAGCGATGCGCAGAGCATCCTCGAAAGACTTAGCGCGATAAACCTGCAGAAACGGCCCGAACAGCTCTTCGTCAGGCGGGTTTACAGCATCCGTCATGTCTATAATGCCCATCGAGACGAAGGCATCACTAATCGGCAGCTTCTCAAGCTTTTTCAGACACTTACCGCCCGCCTCTTCAAGCTTTTGTTGAAAGGCGAGTGCACCATCTGCAGCCTGATCATTCACGAGCGAGCCCATGAAGACGCCTTCCTCATCCCACTTACCGATTTTCACGCCTTCAGCGCGCGCCAGCACCGCCTGAACCAGCGCCTCGCCTTCCGTACCTTCAGGCACGATGAGACGACGCGCACACGAACAGCGCTGGCCACTTGTCAGATACGCAGATTGCGCGGCGATATCCGCCGCCGCTTCCACATCGGCAAACTCCCAGGCGATAAGCGGATTGTTGCCGCCCATTTCGAGCGCGAGCATGACCTCAGGGCGACCACCAAATTTCTTATGGATGAAAGTGCCTGTAGCTGCCGAGCCGGTGAACAAAACGCCGTCCAGATCACCATCCAGAAGTGCAGCGCCAGTATCGCGCGCGCCTTGAACAAGGTTCAGAACGCCAGGGGGCAGCCCGGCCTTTTCCATCGCTTTGACAAGCAGCTCACCCGTCGCAGGTGCAAACTCGGAAGGTTTGAAAACAACCGTATTGCCAGCAAGGAGCGCAGGCACGATATGACCGTTTGGCAGGTGTCCCGGGAAGTTAAATGGCCCCATGACAGCCATAACACCGTGCGGACGGTGCACCAGTTCGGAGCGGCCAAATGCCGTGTCCGAAACTGTGTTTCCTGTACGGTCTTCATGTGACTTGATCGAAAGCTCGACTTTGCCCTTCATCGCACCAAGCTCTGTGCGGGTTTCCCAAAGCACTTTGCCGACTTCCCGGCAGATCGTGGTCGGCAGTTCGTCCGCCATCTCATCCAGCACGGACGCATACTTGCGCAAAAATTCCACACGCTCCGCAAGCGGCGTGCGCGCCCAACCGAGGAAGGCGCCACGCGCCGCTTTGTATGCTTCAGACACATCTGCAGGCGATGCGCTTTTGCCAGCCCACACAATTTCGCCTGTTGCCGGATCAGTCGACTGAAGCTCCGGCCCGGTGCCGGAAATCCATTGCCCTGCGATAAATAGAGACATGCCTATTCCTTTGTCCAGATACGCCCTTGATGCCCCGGCTTGATCTTCAGTGCATCGAATACGGCTTGGTCCATCACAGCAACGCTGTCCGAGCGAGTATCAATTTTCGCCCACGCTGTGCGGAAGTTTTCCAGTGAGTCTGTCGAGACGAGAGCATCCTTCGCGCGTTCGCCCGGCATGCCCAGCTCAAACGTGACGACGCGCGACTCGCGAATTGTACGGATATTTTTCCGTTGCGTGGAAACCTGCGGACCACCGTCAAAAATGTCGACAACGCGTTCGAAGCGGAACCCTTCCCATTCGAGAAGCTTCATCGCGCCAATGCCCTCGACATGGCAGCGACCGATCACTTCGCGCGCTTCAGGCGGTAAAAGGTCCACATAAATCGGGTATTTCGGCATCAGATCCATGATGAACTGGCCGTCGGTGACGCCGGATTGATAGTCTGCTTCCTGAAAATCCATATCGAAGAAGCAGCGGCCAACGCCCTCCCAGAATGGTGAAATACCATTCGGATTCACAACACCGCGCAGCTCTGCAAGCACCATTTCGCCGAACTCGTCCGGCGCTGCGGCCATGAGCAAATAGCGCGATTGCGCGGCCAGACGCCCTGCCCGATGCGGTCCGCCCCTGAATTCTTTCTTCAGGAAAAGCGTACCGACTTCAGTATAACCCATGAACTCGTTCGTAAGCACGAGCGCATCCATGCTGAACCGACGGTCGACGACGTTTGAAGACTGCAAAATCGTAATGATACGGTAATTGAAGAATGGGCGGTTCATACCGATGCCCGCCTTCACAGCGCAGCAGCCGGCAACTTCGCCCGTATCGCTGTCTTCCATTACCAGAAGAAACTTACCCTGCTGGGGTGCATCAGGGCTGCCTGAGAAAGCCTTTTCAGACGCCTGAAGACGCTTGCGGATCAGGCCTCCATCGACAGGCAGGCTCGTAAAACCCGGCCCCGATAGCTCGGCCAACTCCATCATATCGTCGAAATCGTCCAGCCGTGACGGCCGCATGATCAGCATGCTCATGAGTCCCCTTCCATGAGTTTCTTGATCTCGTGGGCGTCCATACGCCCTTCTGCCAGACGGCAAAGAATAAGCGCTGAAAGCGATGCGCGCTCTTCGAAACTATCAGTCACTACAAACTCTTCAGTGGAGTGTATGCGCCCACCGCGAACGCCGAGCGTATCAATGTTCGGCACGCCTGCGGCAAACACATTATTGCCCTCGCAAACACCGCCGGTCGACACCCAGCCCAATTCAAGCCCGAGCGCACGTCCGGTTTCCTGTACGCCACTGAACAAGGCCTGCTGCGCCGCATTGAACGGTTTGGGCGGCCTGTAAAATCCGCCATGGATGTGGCTGGAAATGCCATCCATCTCGTTCAGATCACTGACGAGCTTGTCGATGTTCTCCTGGGCCCAATCCGTCGCCGGTTGATCCGGAACACGCACATTGAAGCGCACGACGGAAAGGTCTGGCACCTGATTATTCGGACCACCGCCCTCAATCTTTCCTGTATTGAAGGTCACACCGTCGCGGACACCGTTCAGGCTCTCCAAAGCGACCACAAATTTCGCTGCAGCCAGCACCGCGCTTCGACCATCTGCATGCGCGCGACCTGCATGAGCCGAGAGGCCTTTAATAACGAGACTGAAATTGCCACTGCCTTTGCGCTCACCGGCAAAGTCTCCACTCTCCAGCGCGGGCTCATACGTCATCCCGACATGTGCACCGAGCGCGGTTTCGTGAATCACCTCGGCGCTTACGGGATTGCCGATCTCCTCGTCCGGTGAGATTACAATCCGATAGCCGACCTGCCCTGCGCATTCAGTCTCTTCAAAAGCTCGAAGCGCCTCGGTCATAACGATGAGACCGCCCTTCATGTCAGCCAGGCCCGGTCCGTTCAGCTTTCCGTCGCCAATATCAGTGACGTCTTCGAAACCTGCGGATGGTGGAAAAACGGTGTCATAGTGACCCGTGAAAACGATTTGCACCGGCACGTCCGGCCGACACATATGCCGGATAACTGGCCCCGTAGGATGCCCCGTTTCCTTACCTTGCGCGGAGATCTGAGGGATATCACCGCGATCAATCAATTCAGTTTCACCAGGTAAAATAGATAGACGTTGAGAAATCAGAGGTACCATCCGGCGCAGCCCTTCGGCATTCCAGCTACCGGAATTCACGCGCGACCAATCCACAGTCAGCGCGCACATCTCATCACCTTTGCCAGCAATTTTCGCCAGCACCAGTTTATCAGTCTCGTTGAGCTGATCGAGCATGGATACCTTTCCAATTCTACAGCGCGGCGAATTAGCCAAGAATTCATTGCCGTTGGCGGCGACAGAAGGCTCAGCTCCGAATCCGGATCACACTAAATCAAAGCAGAAACGTAAGGTGGCGCGCGCTCCAGATAAAGCCGTAGCCGACAAAATCTTTCACGATGCAAAGGGTTTGGCGCAATAAAAAACGGCCCGACTGCAAAGTCGGGCCGCGTTTAATTCGATAATCGCTCGGATTATTGAACGATGATGCGCACTTCTGAACGACGGTTCAGAGGCTCACGAACGCCGTCTTCAGTCGGACGAGCGTTAGCTGTCTCACCGAATGCTTCTGTGCTGATCATGTCAGCAGAGACGCCGCGCGCTACGAGAGCGTCACGAACAACTGCCGCACGACGTGCAGAGAGACGAACGTTGTAAGCTGCTGCACCAGAGCGGTCAGCGTGGCCGCCAATACCTACTGTAGATACAGAGCAGTCGCCGCGAGCTGCGATCTGACGAACCGCACGGTCGATAACCGCTGCAGCTTCAGATGTGAGGTCAGACTCGTCCCACTCGAAGTAAACCACGAATTCCTGAGACACAGTCGAGCACGCTGGGAGTGCCGGACGCGGTGGAGGCGGCGGCGGAGGCGGCGGAGGTGGCGGAGGAGGTGGTGGCGGTGGTGGAGGTGGCGGCGGTGGTGGCGGAGGCGGTGGTGGCGGCGGAGCCGCAAACTGCCAACGCAGACCAGCTGTCACGTTATGTTCGATATACTCTGACTCGTAACTGGTCTGGATACCAGAAAACTCAAGATCGGGAGTTACAAAGTAACGATACCCGAGATCAAACGTAAGTTGTTCTGTAATATCGTAGCCAAAACCAGCGAGCAGCTGGTAGGCAAATTCACCAGAACCGTCGTTAAAGCCGTTAACCTGCGTCACAACCGTCGGAAGTGAAGTCGTATCGATCAGGTACAGGTTACGAACGTTCGCATTAAGTTCGGAGATGCCGAGACCACCGCCGATGTATGGTGCGAAGTTCCGTCCCATATCGAAATCATAATACAGATTGAGCATAGCATCCCAACCTGTCGCCCGACCAACTGCGGCGTCAAAGCTTGTTTGCGTCGCCGTAAGCCCTGCATCAAAAAGCGTACGAGCGGCAACATCGTTAGGGACGTCGAATTTTGGTTCGCGATAGGTTAGAGCGCCTTCAAGGCGGAACCCATTATCGAAACCATAACCAACACCAGCGCTATACAGCCAATTATTATCGATATCCGCTGAACCGGCAAGATTGCCTGGAAGCGGAGTTACCGCGTCATAATCCAGTGAACCGTCAAAAGTGTAGCCTACGTCACCGCGGACATACCATCCGTCAGTTGCGTGGGCCGCGCCCGTTGCCGTCGCCATTGCGAGGGCTGCGGTGGCGCACAAAAGAGTTTTTTTCATACCCATCCCCTTGAGTGAGCCGCCAAAGTCGTCGGACTGAGCGGCCATAGGAAACCGTGTGGAACGTCCACACATCTTTGTACATATCCAGTTTCTGAGAAAAATGCGATACCCTTTCCGAGGTAAGTCGTTGCATTTTCATGTCGTTTTCGACCAGAGAGGCTAGAATGCAACAGTTCTAGGCATTCTTCGCCAGATTTTCGCCTTAATAGGGATAACTCTGCGTCAAATACGTCACGCTTGGGCAACGAAACACCGAATTTTGATGAGAATCGATTTCTGGAATTGCCGGACGACCTTTTCACTTCCTCCCACCGGCATCGCACACTCTACTGAACAATCAGAGCAATCCGGAAACAGGCTAAAAGCCCCCCACTTCATGCTCTGACACAAGCATGACGCGCGACAGACTTACGGGTTCCAAAGTTTTTCGGATTTTGTTTGAGAAGCCTAGTCGCCAGTATCTCGTCGATTGCCCGGCGTTTCTTCTGCCTGATCAGATTCCTCCCCCGGAATGGCGTATCCATCGGATAGCCAGCGCGACAAATCCACATCTGCGCACCGTTTTGAACAAAACGGCTTAAACTCTGGTTTCGCGCGGTTTTTCTCACAAATCGGGCAAAGTGGCAGGCGGTTCATATCAACTCTATCTGGTAATCGAGCCCCGTCTTATTCAGAGGCCCCCATTTTATCCGACCGCCTGTTCGGGCCTTTAGTTCGCCCTGCCAGTCAAATGCGGTCTGTTTCATATACTCGGTCAGCGCTACTGACGTCTTGAGCGTAAAGAAAGCGCTCCGGTCCGATTCGGCAAGAGTTAGCGCTTCGCGCATCGCGCTCAAAAACGCTTCGAGTGTTAGTCGTTCTGCGCTGCATGTCTCCGTCGCAAATTCGAACAGCGGTTTTTCACGACGCGCTACCGTCGCCTCGATCAATCCGAAAGCTGACGGAGGAAGCACCCTCACCGTACGTCCGGTCAACGCTTTCAGCTTCGTTTCGAACTGGGCCGCCAATCCTTTGGCTTTCTCACCTTTCGGCGCGCCTTCAAGGTCAACCACAAATAAACCTGCGAGCCCGCGCAGATTGATCTGGCGCGCGGCTGTGGCAAGCGCATCCGTGTTCAATCCAGGAACACCTGAACGCTGAACTCGCCCGGATGAATCTACGTCTATCGCAGTCAAAGCCCGGGTATAATCGAAATGCAGTTTTCCGCCGTTATCGATCGTAACGGTCGATGCCAACGCAGCATCAAAAGCGGCGCGACACATTTCTGCTTTTTGCCCAAAGGAAAACTCATCCGTCAGATCGCTATAGCCGGGCAAACGCTCAAGCCATGCGTCTCGCGCATCGTTTTCAGACTGCGTAATCGGCGGGCCTGATGCCGGTGAGACATTGGCGAGCTTGTCGCGGTAAGCCTCGGCACGCACCGAGACATTGATATGCGCGCCGTCCACAGGCGGTGTCCGTGATTTTGAAATATTGAAAAAGGCCTGCTCACCGGCCGAGAGGTCGACAAAACCCATCCCGCCTGCGCGGTCGATGGACTTTACGATCGCAGGCAGCACATCGCCGCAACGCGCTGACGTATCAATATCGCGATCACGCCAGATAAATAGTGAAACCGGCTCTCCGTTCGGCAGGCTGGCCAGCGACCAGCGCTCACCAATCCAGCTGATGTCGATCAGCTCAAGCATGACCGCCGGTCAGGACCGGATACCCTGCCCCCATAAGAAGATTTCGCGTTTCAAACAGTGGAAGTCCAACGACCGCAGAGTAGGAACCACTCAGGTCAGAAATGAATGCCGACGCCATGCCCTGAATGCCGTAGCCGCCAGCTTTGCCATTCCATTCGCCACTCGCGAGATAGACCGCAATTTCTTCGTCGGTCAGACGCTTCATCTTCACACGCGTGACAACAACACGGCGAGACAACGTGCCATCAGCAGCGATCACCGCGATGGCTGTCAGCACTTTGTGGGCGCGCCCGGACAGGAGTTCGAGGCATTCTCTCGCAGAGGTTTCGTCTTCGGTTTTTGGCAGAATGCGGCGCCCGACAGCAACAACCGTGTCTGCTGCCAGGATAACGCTACCCGCAAATCGGTCCCGCACGGCCTGAGCTTTTTCTATTGCCAAGCGCTCGGCGTAGACGCGCGGAAGCTCTCCTTGATGAGGGGTCTCATCAAGGTCGGCAGGATGGATTTTGCTCGGGATGATGCCCATTTGCGCAAGAAGGTCGCGGCGCCTCGGCGAGGCGCTAGCGAGCACAAAATCAGGCAAAGAAGAGTGGGACACCACTATTTAAAGCGGTAAGTAATGCGCCCCTTAGTGAGGTCGTACGGGGTCATTTCAACAAGCACTTTATCGCCTGTCAGAACACGAATGCGGTTTTTACGCATTTTACCTGCCGTATGAGCCACGATTTCGTGGTCATTTTCCAGCTTCACCCGGAACGTCGCATTGGGAAGCAATTCCACAATCGTTCCAGTGAATTCAAGCATCTCTTCTTTTGCCATGCACTCCTCGAGGGCAACCAATATAATCAAGGGGTCGCATATAGTGTAATTTTCTCGAAAGCGTCACCCATTATGCACTAAATAGCCGCATAAACTTCAAGGGAAAGAACAAGAACCTTGAATATATGTTATTTTTTGCTGGTAAAAATTATCAGCTTTTGGCGTGCAAAGCACAAATGAGCGTAAACAGGCGACGCGCCGTATCAAAATCAGTCTCGATTTTCCCACGCAGTCGCTCTGCAAGAAGCTCGGAGCCTTCATTGTGAATGCCACGACGCGCCATATCGATCGCCTCGATCTGGTTCGGAGTCTGGTTGCGGATCGCATCATAATAGCTGTCGCAAATCATGAAGTAGTCTTTCACGATCCGACGAAACGGCGCCAGCGACAGAATGAAGGTGTGCAAATGAACATCCGCTTCATTGCTGATCTGCATAATCAGGCGGTTATCCTGACGCGATAACGCAAGCTTGTAAGGGCCCGCCGGATTACCTTCCAGCGAAAAGGTATTGTCTTCGAGCAGATCAAAAATCGCCACACGACGCTCGTGCTCAGCATCCGGCCCGGCGGCGCTGAGGGTTTCATTGTCGATGTCTACAGCGATGATCCGCTCAGAACTGGTCACGTCTCTGTTTCCTTACCGAATCGAATGGAAACACTCCGTTCGTGTGCAGGCAAGTGCTCAGATTGCGCAAGCGCAATCGCAGAGGGCGCAAGATGCTCGAAACCGGCGCGGCTGACCGACTGGATAGATATCCGTTTCAGGAAATCAAACAGGCCGAGACCAGACGAGAAACGCGCGGCTCCCGAAGTCGGCAGCACGTGATTCGAGCCTGTCACATAATCACCGAGCGCTTCAGGTGCCCAAGCTCCGAGGAAGACCGCGCCCGCGTGACGGACCAGATCGACCTTAGTTTCAGGAGCCTCAATGGCGAGTTCGAGGTGTTCCGGCGCGATTTGATTCGAAATTTCACAAGCCTCATCGATTGAACGAGACTGAATGAATGCGCCATGCGCCTTCCATGAAGTGGTTGCCGTCTCGACCGTAGGAAGCTGTTGAAGCTGGCGATCAAGCTCGCGCTCAACCTCATCCAGATATGCTGCGTCCGGTGAAATCAGAATGGATTGCGCAGCAGGATCATGTTCAGCCTGAGACAGGAGATCAGCTGCAATCCAGTCGGCAGGAACGGAGCCGTCACCAATAATGCAAACCTCAGAAGGTCCGGCGACTGTATCGATACCAACGCGGCCAAAAACCTGACGCTTCGCTTCGGCAACAAACGCATTGCCCGGCCCAACAATCTTATCTACCGGCTTCATATTACCAGCGCCGAAGGTCAGCGCAGCAACCGCCTGCGCACCACCAATCGGATAGTATTCCTGAACGCCAGCGCGAATAGCGGCGTAGGCAACAGCAGGGCTCAGAACGCCATCCGGCGTTGGCGCAACCATCACAATACGCTTCACACCCGCAACCCGTGCAGGCACCATGTTCATCAGCACAGAGCTCGGATAATTTGCGCGTCCGCCAGGCACATACACGCCAACAGAATCCACGGCATTCCACTTCCAGCCAAGATTAAGCCCGTGGCCATCATCGAAGCTGTGATCGGAAGGCATCTGCGCTTCGTGATAGGCAGAGATACGGTCATGCGCGAAATCGATGGCGCGCTTTACCTCATCCGGGCAGCCTTCCGCGATTTTGGCTAGATCCATGGACGGATTTGAAAGCGTGTCAGGCTCAATCTCGAAACGGTCGAACCGGCTGGTATACTCAGCAACCGCTTTACCGCCACGCGTCTCAACCGCATCCAGGATTTCACGCACAGTATCGCGCGTGTCCTGCGCATTGCCGCGAGGTTCTTTCAGAAATGCGCCAAAATCAGCTTCGAAACTGCTATCAGAACTATTAAATCGCCGTGCCATCGGGCGTTATTCCTTGTGTGCCGGACGGTTCTTTGCAGGCCATGGCTGGCTCACGTCCACAAGCGTTGCATCCAGACAGTCTGCTGACACAACAAGCTCTCCGTCGCCAGCAAAAATGAGACGGAACTGACCAGAAGGCGCCTCATCCCCCTCTTCCCACTCGACAGACATGAGCGAAAGCACAAGATCGGCAGACTTCGGCGGCAGACCGCGCGCCTTTACGCCGGTGACATCTTCCAGAGACAGCGCGCTGCGAACGCGTTGCTGCGCGTCGCCTTCGCCATTTTCCCAGCGGAAACGATTGAACTCGATGAGGAAACGTCGCTTGCGAGCCTCATAGGCGATGTCAGCCGGTTTACAGACACCGTCCTGACATGCAGCTGAAATGATTTTCAGATCGTCGGCATCTACGGCCATCAATCTCAATGTGTTCGCTTGCGACAATTCCGCCTCCGGGCATTGCGTCGTTATTCTGTGTCGGCCCCGCGTTCGATCCGGGCACCACATGCATTTAGTTTCTCTTCGAGATTCTCAAAGCCCCGATCGAGGTGATAAATGCGATTAACTTCAGTCTCACCTTCAGCGACCAGACCGGCAATGACCAGACTGACAGATGCGCGCAGGTCTGTTGCCATCACAGGCGCGCCAACAAGATGGTCTACCCCATGCACGGTGGCGACCTTTCCCTGCACGCGGATGTCTGCGCCGAAGCGGTTCAGCTCCGGTGCATGGAGAAAACGGTTCTCGAAGATGTTTTCTGTGATTGTGCTCGTACCGTCTGCGACGGTCATCAGCGCCATGAACTGGGCCTGAAGGTCAGTCGCAAAGCCCGGATGCGGCTGCACGTCGACATCAACGGCCTTCAGACGTTCACCATTGCGCTGAATACGCACGCCATTGTCTTCCACGGTCGCAGTCACGCCCGCCTTGCGAAGATGATCCAGCAGGGATGTCATTTCAGTGGCCGGCGCGCCCTCAAGCAGAACGTCTCCACCAGCCGCGGCCACAGCCATAGCGTAGGTGCCAGCCTCAATACGATCGGGCATAACAGAGTAAGTCACGCCTTTAAGCTTATCGACGCCTTCAATACGAATCGTCGATGTTCCCTCGCCCTCGATCTTCGCGCCCATGGCTTTCAGCATGTTGGCAATGTCAATAATTTCCGGCTCGCGCGCAGCATTATTTATGGTGGTGGTCCCTTTCGCGAGGGTGGCAGCCATCATTGTGTGCTCTGTAGCGCCGACGGACGGAAATGGCAGATCAATAATCGCACCGTTCAGTCCGCGAATTGCGGCGGCTTTGACATAACCTTGCTCGATAACAATGTCCGCGCCCATCGCTTCAAAGGCATCAAGGTGAAAGTTCACAGGGCGCGCGCCAATTGCACAGCCACCTGGAAGAGAAACCGTTGCATGCCCAATACGTCCCAGAAGCGGACCGAGAACGTTAAACGTAGCGCGCATCTTACGCACAAGATCATAAGGCGCGATCGTCGAAGAGATGTTAGCTGCGTTCAGGCGGCAGGTAGAGTCGCCCTGCGGCCAATAGACGTCAACGCCAAGCGTAGAAAGCAGGCGCGCCATAAAGCGTGAGTCAGCCAGATTTGGCATATTGCGCAGCTCGACAGGTTCGTCAGTCAGAAGCGCAGCTGCCATGAGTTTCAGTGCGGAATTCTTGGCACCTGAGATACGGATATTTCCGTTCAGCCGGTGGCCGCCGCGAATTGTAAGTTTGTCCATGGCGCAAGCTATTCCCGGAGTCGCGCAAACGCAAAGGCGTTATTGCGGCAAAAGTCAGATCAATTCAGGCTATTTCGGATCAGACGGGGCGTCGGGCTCCGATTTGGCCTTTCTCGCCGCCGACTTACGACGCCGTAGGTTGGCACGCAATGCATCCTTTAACCTCTGCTCCTTTTCGGCTGCAGAAGGCTTCTTCGGGGATTTGCCGGTTTCTTCAGACATTCTTTATCCGCGCTACTCATAAGGGGTTTTCAATCGCAATTGTTTGAGGTAACGAGCCCGCTCTGCGATTTCAATGCCGCGGTAGCTCAGTGGTAGAGCGCACCCTTGGTAAGGGTGAGGTCGGGAGTTCAATTCTCCCTCGCGGCACCATTTTACAATCAGACGAAAAATCCGTCATTTTGTCGCTCACTTTATTCCCTAAGGTATTGATTAGTCTGAATGTTTCTGAAAACGGCAGGTGTTCAAACCCTTGTCCACGTGCATAAGGCAAGTGACCTTTGAACACGAGCTTGAGAACAAGCCTTTGGAGTTCGTAAACATCTGATTCCCATAGTTTTTTTGGCATAGAGAAAAAACGAAGCGAGAGTTCAAACAACTCATCAAAACTCACCTTCGGACGAGTAATTTTTGACTGTTTAGACCGCAAAAGTAGGGTCTCACGTTCAACCTCTTCAATTTTCTTCTCAAAGGCCGCTGCAAGCGCTGGACTTGAGGCTCCAAGCGTTCGCTCAACAAGTTGCGAAACCACCGTGTCATTGTCCGCTATTTGTTTCTCAATAGACTTTTGTGCGTCCTGCACCCGTTCAGCCTGCATTTCCCATCGCTTTCTCAGAATCGCTCTAAATAACGGCGCGAGGCATTCTGCTGGAGTGACCTCACTGATAACAGAGGAGAGTTCCTCGTGCATTTTATCACGAGCAATAGTCTTACCTTTCAAGTCGCACAGCGGGTTGTGACACCAATGATATGGATATCTCTTGGTTTTGCCTTTGCACCACCCAGACGTGAGCGGTGACCCGCACGACGAGCAACACACGGCTCCACGCAGCGGGAAATCAACCACATTATCTGCGCGGCGCGGAACAAAAGCGCGCTGGTTTAGCCGCTCTTCAATGCGCTGAAATATTTCCATTGATACAAGCGGGTCATGCTGACCGGGACGAAACGGGATTCCCCAATTCGGTGCGCCTACCAATCCTGCATAAATCTCTTTGGACAGAAGGCGAGGAATCGTTTGCGGACGGATCAATCCGCCTGTCATATCCTTTGGATAGTCCGGCTGGTTCTCCAGAAAACGTCTCACTTCTGTTTGCGAGGCAAACCGTCCGCTTGCGTAGCCCTCAAGCGCTTCTTTGACGATCGGTCCCAATATCGGATCGATCTTAAGCACCTTGCCGCCGCCTTTCGCCTTTACGTATTTGTAGCCAACGGGAGCACGGAATACTGCAAAGCCGCGCTCCAATCGTGCTCGCATTTTCTGAACACTCTGGCGACCAATCTGTTCTCGCTCCAATTGCCCCTGAGCCGCGATGATGGTTTCGATAAATCGACCCTCTGGCGATTCCTCGAACCGGAAGTTCAAACATTCAGGCACAGCATTGCGTTCAGCCAATGTGCGCCGAAGGTTCCAATGGAATTCGGTATCACGAGCAAAGCGCTTTAGATCATCGAAGATAATGATATGCGGCTCATGCCTGTTGTCATCGAGATAGGCTAGCAAAGCCTTCATTCCGGGGCGATCCATGAAATCGCCTTTCGCAGTTTGTGAATCCGGAAAGACCTCTTTGACCACATAACCGCGCTCATTGGCATATTCGCGGCATCTATGTTCCTGGCTGTCTAAACCTGCGCCGTCCACCGTCTGTTTCTTGGAAGATACACGGCAATAAATAATTGCGGATTTTGCCGCATCTAAACGCGGCTTTTCAATCTGTTTTAGTGCGGTCATTAGCCTGCTTCATCAAAGCAGGGCGCAAGCTCGACTTCGATGCCTTCTTTTGTTGCTATGGCAGGCTTTAACTCTACCTCATTTTTGATGAAACTTGCGAGCTTTCCCGCCGTTTTATCCGCATTTTCGGTGGGTAAATCGGGGGCGCTCACTTCCCATCCCAGGTCTACAAAAACAATTGCGATATCCCACAGGCTGCGCATGAGCGCGCCCGCTTCTTCATCGCTAATGTCTGCGCCCTCAAGGTAGTGTGCAAACTCGGTAAAATCGATCTCAATATACTTAACTGGAGATGTCACTTTAGCGTCTCCTTATCTAATAATGGTTCATGGGTTAGTCTCCTTTGTCATCCGTCAGAAAGACGAAGCCATTTGATTGGCTCCGCCCCTCCTGTCGCCCTACCGTTCTCGCGAATGCGCTTGTTTTTGACCTTCACGCTGTGCCTGGCGCGCGGCCTTAAAATCTTCTGGCGATTGCTTATACTCACTGCGCAGCTCACTCACACGGTGATATGCAGCGCGGCTGAGTTCAGCATGCGAAAGCAAGTCCTGCGAGCGCATTGTTCGGGTTTCGCGGTACTCTCCATTTTCCTTTTTGAAGGACCGGGAGAAGGTCGTATTAAACGCCGCGCCACGGTCGGATTCATTCATCCAGATCGAGGCTGTCAGAGCGCCGTCCCGCAAAGTGTCAACCGGACGGGCCTTCTCTGTTTCATGGTTTGGCGGTGCATTACTCATCTGTTTTTCCTTTCTTTTACAGTCTCCACAACTTAGGAATAGTATCCTAGTTTTTCGATTTTGTCCTTTGCCATTTTGGCAATTTCTACCGCTCCCTGGACTTGGCATGCGATTTCCGCTCGCCAAGTCGCAAAGCAATGAAAGCTTCTTTGCTCCGTATCTGCGCACTTTGCGCATTGCTTTGAGCGGCAAGTTCTAGTGCCAGCCTTTGCAAATAGGCGCTGCGGTCTGCGCCAGCCGCCATTGCGGGTGACGGCTTAAGCTGTGGCGTCGGCCTATCCTGCTTAATCATTTGAGAACTGCGACCTTGTTTTTGAGTTTGCGCCACCATCTGCTCACGTCGCATGGTTTCAAACCGTCGCTGCGCTTCAGTTTTCTGCTGATCTGCCGTCTGACGTGCATTGAATTCGCAGCGCTCTTTTTCAAATTGCGGCGTGATTGGGCGGGTTTTGCCGTAAAGCGGATTGTCAGCGCGCAATTTTGCATCTCGAACGCCAGTAAAGCGATCAAAGATCGGCGGTCGGCCTGGGATCTTGCTTCCATTGCTCATGGTTCAAATCCTTCAATATAACTTAGGGGTCTTGTTTGATATTGCCGAAGATGGCGCAGATGCTTAGGCGGGTCCTTTTTGAGCACGCGCCGCCAGCTGTGACCGAAAAATCGGTTCTTGATCCGCACTTTTTCAATTGGCGGATGGTACGGGTTTGGGTGATAGCGTCCCGCCATCCAGTGTTGCTCAAAATACGGCTTACGGTCGCAGTAGATGAGCTTTTGAATGTGATCACAAAAGATGTATTGCTTGCCCGGTGGAGTGTTTAGGATTTCATCCGGCGTTCGAAGGGGACGCTTGATTGATGACCGTTGAACTTCTTGCGCCGCTTCGTGCCGATACTTAAGGGCGGATTCCAGAATGTTGCCGCCATTCAAAATAGAGAGTGCGGCTTCACGCTTTCTGTGGGCCGCCTGCGCTTGCAGCCTTTCATCATCAAAAGAAAGATGCTGATCTCCACACATAGCAGACACATAACGTGCGGTTTCTAAATCCCGGACACCAAAAAACTGACGCACCGCTGCCGAAGACAAGATGATGCCACGGGCGTTTTTCCCAACCTCATCAAGCTGCTTAAGTGACTGGAATACCGCGATAGGTTTGATCCCAATACCAGCACCAAACACAAACATTTGCTCGAGCATCGGGTTCGCTCCAAGCAAACCTGCTTCGTCAATCATCCAAAGTTGTCGCGGGCCGGATGGGTTCTCACCTTTGAAAATGCGAGCGCATGTGAAGTGCATTTTCAACACGAGTGACCACTGCGAGATGAAATCCGCTGGGACAATCAGATAGACATTAAATCGCTCCGCCTCAGACAGCAGTTCCTCATATGAGAAATCGAAGGGTGGGCTTAACGCCTTCATCAAAACCGGATCGGTGAACACTTGAAAGGCTTGAGCGAGTTCTGCGAGCACACCTTCAAACCATGTTGCCCCTGACGCGCGGCCTTGCGCGATTTCGGCTTCCGCCTCACGCGCGATTGCGTGCTCACTAATGCTCATCAGATAAGCAAAATCGAGCTAGGCGTCCCCTCCCGAAATCAACAAAGTAATCGCCGCAACCCAACTTGGAAATGTGAGCTCTCCGTCACGCTCTGCGCAGACAACCGCTATTCCACCAGCGAACTTACGCGAGGTCCGCTCAAAGAACTTCCCTGTAGGAGAGCCAGACAGCGGCAAAGCTGTTTCGCATGTTTGAAGCAACTTCGTTATGATGCTCGCGTCATCGTGACGAATGTGCGCCAAAGGGTTTATTCGGTCTTGCGGCAACCCATGCACACCTAGTGGGTTCCAGAATGTGGTGTGCTTTCCCGTGTGAGATTGGTTTTGTGAGATGGCGGCCAGCTCACCCTTTGGGTCCAGAGCAAGTAGATTGCCAACATATCCGACCCCGCAAAGTGTGTATGCGAGCACCGATGTTAGTTTTTGCGTCCGCGCCCCAGCAATTAGACACGTGCCACCCATACCAGAAAAGAACAGAGGTTTACCGGCAAAAAAGCCATGGAACACACCATCTTCGGCGCGTTGAAACATTCCAGCACGCCGGCAATCGGCAAGACTCGACACATCAGCGCTTCCAAAGCGCTGGTGCTCATTTGAAATCACGGTGAACATCCCTTATTTAGGGAGACATGGCGAGTTGCCGCTCGCCATGTCCTGATTGAAAAATTAGGTTTGTGGTGGGCCTTCTAAGCAGAGCTTAGGAGGTCCATTTCGCGCGGATAGCCAGTGCGGCATACCACGAAGTGGTCATGACAAACACAGACCATGCACAGTGTGCGGGTGCGTTATTTTCAAAACACACCCATGCGATTAGCGCCATAAATGTCCCGAGAATGCCGAACGCAAACTTGAGATTCATGTTATGTCGACTTGACTGAACTGTGTTGATATCAGGCTTTTTCACTATTTCTTCCTTTCTTTTCTTGAGTTGATGACAACGCGGCGATTACTAAAAAATTGGCAGTTTCGCGAAGAGCCAAAGTCCGGCAAGGGCGACACTTGAAATCATTGAAAGACGGGCAGCCGCGAGCGCAATACCGGTCAGCAGCACGAACACTGCGAAGCGCATCAACAAAGCCCAATCAGCCCCAAACTCTGGAACGAGCATAGTGATAGTCACCCACTCACTGGCCCTCCAAATATGGGGTAGCGAAATTAACGTGAGCAGACCCGCAGCGCAAAACGCCATCATTTCGACCGCAGACTGATTTCCACCGAATAATGAGCCAGCCCCTGCCTTCATGAGCCGCCGCTCCACTTAGCCAGTCGTAGTGCGGTGTTTGTTGCTCGAACACCCTTCAACGTCAGCAGCATCAAGCGCCCGCGCGAATAAACATTGGCATCGATGTCTTCACCGGAAGAAAAATATCCCTTCAAGTAAAGCGCACGTTCGGGACCGATAACGGTTCCCGGACGGCAGGACGCTCCTTCAAGTGCGTCCAGCAGCCCGCGAACACCGTCCGCAGACTTGAGAGCCTCATCCAGAGAGAGGTTTCTGAGTTCAGCTTTCGTGATAGTTCCGGTCATAATGGTCCCCCGATTTGTTAGAAAACATCCCAGCCAGCCGACTGGCTGACTGGGATGCTTTTAAGCGCGATTACCGCTTAGAGTTCTTCGCGTTCACAGCTTTTTGTTGCTGAACGGCAGCGTCATGACGCTGCTTCTCGGAATACGAGAGGCCCTTTGGAGCGGCACCCTGTTCGCCACGATTTACCGAACGCTGCGCATTCTGTTCTACTTGAGACATCGAATGTCCCCCAAGCTTGAGAAACCATGCCCATTGCATGGGTGAACACGGTACGTGCTCACCCCCTATATGTCATATAGTCGAAATCAATGCAATACTATGCAATGCTTTTTATTGCATAGTATTGTCTGGAGCCCTATCGGCTGGCTGGCCCATTTCATCAATAAGGATTTGCATGACGAGAGACGACACACTAACCCCTTCATATGGCTTAGCTTTTTCGGTCAACCAATCCATCACAGGAACAGGAATCTGCAGCGCAAAACGAGTCCTCTCCTCTTGAGCAATCTTGGATTTCGATAGTTTAATTGGCTCAAAACCCAAGTCACCTCGACGGCGGCGAGCTTTCAATCTGTCAACCAACCAGTCTGTGGTTTGCTGTCTGCCCGAAGCTTGCAAGAACTTCTCAGTAATCTCCGGTTCAGGAAAAATGCTGATCATAATCTTTGGAAGACGCTTTTTTCTGACCAATACTTCAAATTCGTCATCTTCCCCCACAAACGCGTGCAACAGCCGCTCAGGATCCATCGAGTGTTTTGAAGCAGCTTTATGTAACGCCGTAAGTAGTTTTTCGTCTTCTGTGCTAGTCATATTCGGATTTTTTATATATCTTTTTGATACATAATCCGCAACAACTAATTCCTCGCCATCCGCCCCATCTTTCGATCCACTCTCATTGTTCTCGAACAAGAGATTATCGAATTCTCTTACCTGATCTTTTGAATTCTGCGCACGCTCCTTAGCCTGTGGCAGCAATTTATCAGACGTACTAACCTTAGCTCTCGCGCGCTGCTCTTCAAAGTGCCCTCGCAGCTTCAATTGTTCAGCCGAACTTAGAGAGTTTTGAGCACTTTGCTCTTGCTCCATGTCGCTGCCATCAGAGATACCGAATACTGATTTGGGATTGGAAATTGTCATCAATAGCTCTCAGGTCGGAATTACATTCCGCTTTTGCTGTTCGAACATATATTGAACCGGGGAAGGATAATAATTCGTTTTATCCCAGCGAGCTGCTATCAACCCACCGAGAACGCTGGGATAAGCACAACTTCTATATGAAATGAAGTCGGGCTGAATGACTTCTCTGAAATACGGTGAAGGCGATATTGGATTTTCATTACTTACGTCCGACCACAATTCAGCCTCAAAATACAACTTGATTAGATCGATAAATTCGCTCCATCCCGCATCGTATTTCTGATCGGGCCCAGTTGCCAAAACACCACCGAGAGAAACCCGTAACGGGCTTACCATCGCGGTCGTGACTTGAATGAGTTGTGAAACATAAAACGCTGACCACAGCCATACGGGCGCTTCTATTGTTCCGGTGGCCTCGTATAAGTCTTTGATACTCGCCCCAGAAGCCGGGACAGAATAGCCGGACTTCAACAACCGCTTACTCAACGCATCAATACAAACAAGCCCCTCGATACAGTCTCCGTGCCGCTTACAAATCCCCTCAAAGCGGTCAATGATGACTTGACCGTTAATCCTCCTGGATTTTCTCGGGCGAAAAACACTCATCTGAGAATGCCCTCGACCACGATTCATCCAGCCATTGCTGATAAATCCAACATTCACAGAATTACTAATCTTAACGTACGCGGTTGTCCGGAGCGCTCTGGTCAGTTGATACTCAAGTTCAGTTCCATCAAAGGATTGATCAAGCATATAGTAATGCTCACCGAGAGCCGCTGTGTTCACATCCAACGCGACCAAAACCGTGACTTCAGACGCCTTTCGGCCAAATTTACTCTTCGAAACACCGTTTAGAGCGCTAGTGTACAGTGAATGCTTAGACCAACGTGGTTGAGTGGTACTTGAAATAATCTGACCATAATTAGAACTTGTTCTCGTATCGTCTCGATACCGCTTTCCGAGGAGTCGAAACGGGCCTGCCCCGGACACACACAAATAAGCAATATTCGGAGCGCGCTGGAGCAGAATATCTATCGCATGATGAAGTTCGGGTTCACCCATGATGAGGCGGTCACCATCAACTTCACCCCCTTTGAGCTCGCAACGACCTACAAGCTTCACCTGAGAAGGCCGCTTCTCGTAATCAGGTCGCCCTTCACCAACTCCCCAGCCAATGAAAATACTATCCTTCGTCAGCACAATACTGCCAAGATCGCACTCTATTGGATCAACTTCATCGCTGACTATGCAATTGTATTCCTCAAGCATTGGCACAAGAAATCACCAATATCGATTCTTGACCAGCTTACCGCTGCAAAAGACCGCCAAATGAATGTTAACGAAATCTTAAATTCGCTCACGTTATAATTGCATTATTATGATTGAAGTGCTCAGCATTTTCGAGAAAAGTTTCAGGGATGGCGGGGCTAAGGGGCGCGGCTTCGTCAATTGTGCCCACGGTATATTTGACAGCGGGGGTATAGCCCCGCGCAAAATCCGGTGGAGACGCGCATGAATGTCTTCACCGATGATAACAACGGCGCAGACATTAGCCGCACGGAACTTGCCAGAAAATCAATCGAAGAAGCAGGCGGAGCCGCTATGGGCGCGGACGCTCAGTTCGCCTCACGCTCTAAATCCGAACGCGCACGCATCTCAGAGCAGCGCCAGCGTGAGAATATGACAGCGCTTCAAATACTCATGCTGAATACGCAGTACCGCGAGCGCTACGAAGCCACCGCAGAGCGCTTAAACACAATCCAAGAAGACCTGGATGACGCCCTCACTGAGAACGCGGACACCTTGGAGCGTTTGCGAGAGAGCGCAGCAAGATCAGCCAGCGGCAATCTCGTCTTCCGAACCAGCACCGGCGATCTGGTTTATGCTGACGGGAGCGAACCGGACGCATCCGAGATCGATATCCGCGAGCGTGAGATGGATAGCATTTCCAGCTGGGAAGAATACCAAAGCGCGCGCAACAGAGCCGCAGCGCTTTCGAATATCCAGTCAGATATTCTAGACCCGATGCACTCCCAAATGAATGATCAGACCGCACCGCCAAGCATGGAAGATTTGGACAGGTTTGAAGAAGACCTACGGCGAGCAGATCAATTGATTGCCCAAGAGGCAATATCTGAACCGGCTCCATTGTCGACAGCAAACCGCAATGAGCAGCTTACACAACTCAGTTTTATTGCTGAGCCACCTTCATTCTAACTTGAAGCACATACATTGCGCGCAGATGCCCAGACGACCGCCGTCGCGCGATAATCTGGATACATGGCCATTGCGTCGCTTAAGAATGACGGACCTTCTCCTCCCCGAAAATACCAATCCGTAATGCAACGAGCCTCTTGTAAGTTAGACTCTGAGACGGCCTGAGCCGTCGCGCCAACAGCACCCGCAATCCACGCAAGCCGCTCATTGTCCGGCAAAGCCAAAATATCAGATGCGAGCAGCTCACTCGGCGGGATTGTGCCAATCCCAGAATGAACCAATGAGGCGTTCTCATCGGCTTCCGCGCTGCCAATCACAGCCAGCAACAAAAGCGCGCATACGAGCGTATGTCTCTGTTTCATAAAGGTTCCTTTATGAAACAGCCTCCGGTATTGTTGCAGGAAACGTGCGAAAGCCCGGAAATACGCAGCCGTAACAAACTAAAACCAGTCGGCTCCGGGCTTGTTCAAAAGGGAACCCTTTTGACACAGCAAATAACAGTAACAAGCACGCCGCAAAGCGGCAGAAATGGCCCGGTTATGCGTATTGGCTATACGAGAGTTTCGACGGATAAACAGACGCTATTCCAGAGCGAAGAAGCGCTGCGCCAAGCTGGCTGCGATCAGATCTTCTCTGATTTCGCTGTTTCTGCTACCGCCAAGAAGCGCCCTGGGCTCATCGAAGCCAGAGGGGCTCTTAAATCCGGCGATACTTTTGTGGTGCTTTCAATCGACCGCGCATTCAGATCAACGATTGAAGGTCTGACTGTGTTGGATGAGCTGCATAAGCAAGGCATCACCTTTCACAGCATTTGGCAGAATATCGACACCACCACGCCCGAGGGGCGCAAATGGTTCACCTACGCCGTTGCCGACGCCGAATACGAAAAAGCCGTCATTAGCCGCCGCACCAAACTCGCCATGCAAGCCGCTAAAGAGCGCGGCGTAAAGTTTGGGCGCAAATCCGTGATGACACCTGCTAAACAAAGACGCGCATCCAAGCTCCTGACGGAAGGGTGTTCAGGATGTGAGATCGCCAAGAAACTCGACATCAGCAGATCAACCATGTTCAGATATGCCCGCGAAGCTGAATTATTGGCGAGCTGATGCGAGGTAGCTCACCCCAAACAATCTATCAATACCGACGCTCACAAAGCGGTTACCTGCAGTTGCTATTTGAAAAATATCTTGATTAGGTAGTATAGAATGACTTGGTCATTCAGACTGAATGGGAGAACACGAAAATGCGTGAACTAGAATTGGCTGAAATTGGTAGTGTTAGCGGAGGGCAGACTGAACCCTTTGTGACGGAAGACGGACGACTGGGTACCCGGGTTATCGGTTCTGAAACTACCAGCGATCCGTTCGCAACAAGTATAACCCGCGAGCAGTTGTTGGCTGCCGGATACTCTTCGTTTGGTGAGTATCTGGAAGGCAGCTTTGGCAGCGTTCCACCTTGCGGGCCTAGCGATTTTGGTCCATGCCAGCTGCCTAGTGGAAACTACGTAATTGATGGTGTGGTACATGCAGAAACGACTGGTAACCTACCTGGCGAAGATATAGATTGGCTCGGGGTTGGAACCGATTTAACAACTATCAGCACGAGCGCTGCTGGCGGGATGGGCGCAGCTAGTATTGGCGCAGCAATCATCATACCGATAGGATCAGGCGCCGCGACAATTGAAGAGCTACGAAATATGGACGACGAGCATTAGTGGCATTCTCCGCCGCAGCATAAGCCAGTTATGCTGCGGCAAATTCTGGAGAGAGTATGAAAAAAATTTTCTTAATCGCTTGGCCATTGGTTCCTTTAATGCTGATGACTTGGGTGAAGTTTTTCACCGAGCGCGACGTTCAATTATATTATTTGATGCTGCTTTTTCTTGCCGCCTACTACATCAATTTGGTGATCCGTAGGAACAAAGAGAAAGACTAGCAGACACTGTAAAATGAAAACCACTCAAAAGACTTTTGTACTCACAGCGATTGGCTGGGCATTTTGTGCTGCGGGTAATGCTGAATCTATAATTGGAACGACAGTAACCGGAACCATCTCTGGCGAACGCCCGGAATTGGATGCACCATGGGCTCTCTGCCTCGGAGCGGATCAAAACGTAACTTGGTCAATCGAAGGCGTACATAGCAGAGGCACGTGGTTGGAAGTCGCTCAAAATTCCGTCTGCCTTTTCATGGAGAATGGCATCAGTTGCTTTTCGTATGAAATCTCAGATAAGCAGGTGACATTGCGTTATGCCGCAGGAGAGCGTGTTGGATTCATATCGGGCACTGAAGAGAATGGATGTTGAGTGAATCGCTGAAGGTCTGAGAAAAATTTTTATGACCGGTATTCCGGAGAAATTTTGACTGGTCACATTCTCGCAAATTTCGAACCGAAACACGACCTCTTCGTGGACCTCACCACTCTTGAGCGTTGTGTTGCTGAAGTCAGAAAATTAGCAATAGCTCACCCATCTGCTAACATGTATGTCGGCTCTTCTATCGATTTTAGTTGTGATAAATCGCAAAATATTGTGATGCGGAGCGTGCTGGAAGTCCCGGGAAGGCCAAACACTTATTCGCTTTAATTGTCATCATATTCTGATGAAACACAAACCAAACTAGTGCCGTCTTAAAGTATACAACTTCTCATGAGCCACGATTTATTCAGGAAAGAAGCTCTTCTAGCGCAGTCGAATGCAGCAAGCCAGCTCGGTGAACCAACCGCTGTACTGCCGATAGCCTGGGGGTGGATCACGGGGCTAATCACTTTCTTCGTCCTAGCGGCTGGAGTTTTTGTTTTCTCAGTCGATTTCGCACGCACTGAGAGCGTGCGTGGACGGTTACGACCAACCGCCGCAGAAGCGCGGGTGTACACTCTGGACAATGGAACAATTCGAAATGTGTTTGTGGAGGACGGTCAGTTCGTAGAGGTCGATGCTCCGCTGGTCGAGGTTTCGAGCGACCGGGTGCTCACAGATGGGACAGCGCTTAGCGAAGAAACTATTCAGAGCCTGCACCGGGAACGCGAGGCCTTGCTCGATTATCGCGGTGTAATCATCGAAAGCGCGCGCTTATCAGAAGCTGAAGCCAGGCAAAATCTGACAAACGCCAGACGCAGACAATCCGAGCTAGAGCAGCAGGTGGAAATTCAGGAACAAAGAGTTGAACTCGCGAGAAGACGAGCCGCTGACGGAGAGTTTTTTTTTGATGAGGGCCTCATTGGCGAGCCAGACCGATTTGCTCGCAGCGACGCTTACGTCCAGGCTCAGGCTGCGCTTTTGCGCCTGACTTCAGAGGTCGCCGAGACGAGGTCCGAACAAGACAGAATTGAAATTCAGATCGACCAAATTTCGGCGTCGGAGAGACGAGAATTGTCGGAATTGGATCAGCGTTTGATACAACTCGAAGCACAAATACAGCAAATTGAGGCCGATGCATCTTACGTTCTGGTGGCGACAACCAACGGCTACGTCACTGCACTTCAGGCACGCGCAGGTGAAGTTTCAAATCCAAATGTGCCGCTGCTCACAATTTCACCCGAAAACAGCGTTCTGGTTGCAGAGTTGTTTCTTCCGTCCCGTGCAATCGCATTTGTGGAGACCGGCCAGCAAGTTAACTTGCAGTATGACGCGCTTCCCTATCAAAAATTCGGCTTTGGAAGAGGCATTGTTTCAGATATCTCGTCTGCGACTCTCATGCCGCAAGAACTCGGCATTACATCTCAAAATCCAGAGCCTCTCTACCGCGTCTCGGTCCAGTTAGAGGACACGTCCATCGAGGCTTTCTCAAGCAATATCCCGCTGCAATCGGGAATGGAGCTGACCGCCGAAATCGTATTGGAAGATCGCCGACTGATCGAATGGTTGCTAGAGCCACTTTTAAGCACACGCTGAGCGCCTTTTACGCCTATGGAAACGAAAAAATTTTGCTGCTCCAACAGGCGGCGGAAAACTCAGACATTTTGCAATGATCAGGATAAGTCAATCGAAAAACGATTGGTGTTATCGCGATTTTCTACGTTTTGAGCAAATGGGCTATTCAAGGTACCACCTTCCAAGACGACTACGCGATCAGCGGCTCTCAGAGTTTCAGGCCTGTGGGCCGCCACAATCCGCGTCATGGTCAACTCCTTCAGAGCCTGATTTAAATTTTGTTCACGCGTTATGTCCAAAGCACTCGTGCTCTCATCCATGACAAGCAACTTAGGCCTGCGGTACAACGCCCTCGCGATCATCACACGTTGCTGCTGCCCACCCGATAAAGACGAGCCCATATCTCCAACGAGCGACTTGTATCCCATAGGCATATTCTGGATGTCTTCATCAATCTGCGCCAATTTGGCAGCCCAACGGATTGTATCGTGGTCTGGCCGGTCGTCGAATAGAGAGATGTTCTCTTCGATAGAGCCAGCAAGCAGTGTATCGTCTTGCATGACTACTCCGATTTGTCTGCGAAGATTCGATAACCCCCAGGACGAGACGGGATAACCGTCAAACAGTACTTCGCCGTAGCTTGGTTGATACAATCCGACCAGTAGACGCATCAATGTGGACTTACCTGAACCTGACGGGCCGCAAATTGCTACGAATTCCCCAGGCTCAATTTTCAAATTTATGTTTCTTAGCACTTCCTTTTCATGAGGTGCGTAGCGAAACATGAGCTTACGAACTTCGATTTTGCCGTCGAGGGGTTTGTTCATTCCCTGCGTTTTCAAGTGCTGTTCTTGCTCAGTAAGGCCAATGTCCGAAACGCGCTCTAAATGGACATCAAGCAACTTAAAGGCCACCCATTGATCAAGAAGCGTGGTTAAGCGGCCTTCGAATTGGCCTTTGTATGCCATTATGGCTGTGAGCATTCCGATCGTCATTTCGCTTTGAAAAATGGACTGCGCTGCAAGGTAAACTATAAGAACATTTGAGCCCGCCATCAAAAACTTATTCAGCGCTTGATAGCCAATATTGACATTGCCCACCCTAATTTGAGCGTTTAGGGTTTCAGCCGCTAAGTTTCTCCAAAGGTTTTCCCGTTCCACTTCCGCCCCTGACACCTTGATGGTTTGCATTGCGCGCAAGGTTTCCAAGAATTTGGTGTTCTCTTTTGCCTCAGCCACCAGAAGGTTTCCTGCGAGTTTCTTCGATATCTCTAAAAAACTTAGCCGAGCCAGCGCATATAATATCACCACTGCAAGCACGGTTAGCCCGAGGTAGAAATCGTACATAAACAAAATTACGCCGATGAAGATGGCAAGCACGCCGTCCAGCAAGGCCGCTATTGCGCCGTTCACAACGAAATCTCTGATAGGCAGAAGCGATTGAAACCGCTGTTGAATATCCCCGGTGTGTCTGCGATGAAAATAGGATAAGGGTAAGCGCACCATGTGGTGCAAAAGGCTGGCTTCCATATCGAAGGCCACCACATTGGAGAGAAACTGGAACACCAGGCCGCGCAGTACACCGGTCAGCATTTCGAAAAGAGCGAGCACCCCAAATCCCGTGGCGATCGCTGTTAGAAAATTCAGATTACCCTTTAAAATCGCATCATCAATGACGAGCTGCATATAATATGGGGTAAGCAATACGAATATTTGGAGAAACAAAGAGAGCAGAACGCCTTGGCCAAGTGCCTTCCAACTCTCTCCGCTCAGCCTGACAAGGCTGGTCAGTCGAATAGGGTTACGCTCTCTTTTTTTTACGAAATTCGAAGTAGGGGTAAGCTCTAGTGCGACTCCTGTAAATTGATCACTAATGTCTTCCATCTGAAAGCTCTGTCGTCCCAGCGCAGGATCGAAGATTTCCACTCTTCTCGATGTCGCCTTTTTAAGCACGACGAAATGGCTCATCTTCCAATGCAAAATCGCGGGCGTTCGCAGGTTTTTGAGCTCGGATAGCTCGCACCGAAGTGCCCTTGAGCCGAAATTCATTCCAGCCGCAATCTGGATCACATCGGCAAGCGTTGCTCCTTTAAGTGATATTGGAAAATCACGCCTCAGTGTCGGCAGATCAACTTGAAATCCGTGATACCCCGCGATCATGCCGACGCACGCCAAGCCACATTCCGCTGCTTCTGCTTGTCGGAGTAACGGCATGCTTTTAAATCCGGACAGATTGAGAAGTGACACAAGCGTTACCTAGTAGTTCAGATATAAGAATTGTCTTGGGATCTATCTGCATAAGCTCCCCAGCCACAAAGCGCGATTAGGTACATTCGCCGAGCACTTAAAATCCTTGGCCCACTTAATTCAGACCCGCCGTGCAAGCTGAACGGCAGAATTTATTCTGGAATTAGGTAAGAAGGCGCAGCGTCGTCCGGTGAAACGGATTGAGAGACAGATAAAATAATCAAAGCTTCTGTGTAGGCTTGAAAATAGTTTATGTTTATTTCTCCTCCAACGCGCCAAGCGAGGTGGTCACCGGATTCAGAGGAGTTCGGAAAATTTCGTACAACTTGCCGTGTGAGCGTAGGCTCGCCTGCAATCCTGTTTTCAAAACTCAACGACTGAAGATCACTAAAAGCCGGAATCTCTGCATTGAAAGAGAGAATACGACATCCTTTTGCGCCAATGATCGGGTTCGTTCCAAGCCCCAACACATCCGGCAATACGTTATCTGCGTTAATCGGACTGCTTGTCGTTTGATTTCCGGCGCGGTGCAGTTGTCTTTGTTGGCTGGTTATTTCGCCTTGAACCTCCCAGATCAAATATGCCTCTTCGTGCAGCCGATAAGCATAAATGTGAAATGGAATGATACCGTTCATGTATTCTGTTACAAACTCTCGTGGCACTACTTCAAGGTGGAACTGGCCAACCAAGTTCGAAAAATTTTCTGCGTCCATGTTTGTGTCCAAACAAAACGTTTGGAAGGCATCCAGCGTCTCAAGCTGCTGTTCGACATCCGAGTTGGCTGCATAACTCAGCGAAGCGAACAGCAGTGATAAAGTGACCAAATGGCGCATTAAACTAACTTAGAACCACTACCGACACTATGATATCGACGGGGCGGGAGGTAGCGGCGTAAATGAGTTCAAAAGATCAACGGGATCAGTACCGGGCACAGAATTTGTAGTTCCAGTAAAACCTTCCGAACGCGCCGGCTCGTAGCCATCCCATTCTGCATTTCCGTTTAAGTCAAAGAAGCCATCTTGGTGGATTAGGTAATCGTATGTTCCGTCCCCATTGGATGTTGCGGTAATTGCATCGTTATAGGGAGTGACGTCAGTATCAAAACCACCAAACGCAAACGGGTCGTCTTCATAAAAAACTCCCCCAGAAACAACGTTAATCTCTGCTGAATTTAGCGTGCGCATAACTTTCACCTGCCTCTGAATTGTTAATTTTAATTAACTCTAGCAGAAGATGATACTTATGCAAATATTTTTCTATTTAAAGTGCTTTGTTTGTTTTTTTTATATTCTGTCGACTGATGGATTCGAATGCATACGCCGCCGTCCAACACATCAGTATGAAAAGTTCTGCAGATCATTGGGCGTTTAAAGTGTTTTCTCGAATAGTATCGTGAAAACGTGAGCGAATGCACCCAATGCCAAAATTCGCGAAGTACATTCGCCAGCAAGAAGAACAGCTAGCGCGCCGCACAGCAGAACGCACCGAGCTGCAGGAACGCGGTGCTTCGAACTTCCGTCAAACATGGCTTTCAGTTCTGATCTTCTTCCAGCAGCGCGAGAATCAAAGCGCGCAAAAGAAGATGAAAACCATCCTCGAACGTGAGCGGTATCAAGGACGGGACGAGATGAATGACTGAATCATGTTAGCAGTAACATCGCGCGGATAGCAAAGCGGACTTGCCCCTCCGGGACGCGAATACGCACTGCGAGCGCCGCAGCGCCTACCGCCGCGATCATAATTATATGGGCAAGGACACGAGCCACTATAACGTGACAAACTCTGAGACCGTAAGATTGCCGATATATTAGCTCTTGAGAGCAAACTGCGAGACAATCCTCCGCCTGGCACACATGCCTCTGAGAGATAGCGCGTGGCCACATAACCAGTAACATTCAACGAAGCGACATTGACCCGCGACCACCCTCCGGAAGTTTGGTATGCAAACACAATCTCGCCTTCAGGCAGAGTGGCCAAAATATCCGCGCCCGTGCTGCTCCAGCTTCTCAGGTTTACCTCAGTGGTGGTATAGCGCTGGTTGTTCCTGGGTGAGTGGCCGGAACAATCATGCTCTTCGCTCACAGCCTGCATGGGCCATCCTGCAAAAATCACAATACACGCAAAAATTATGAGAGTGAGCCTGCCCATTTAAGCCCCCAGCCAGCCAAGCTTTTAGTACCAAAGAAATATACAATCTTCGATAGCTGAATATTTTCGGTTGTCCAACGCGCATTCGCCAAAGAGCGAGCTTATACGCCGCTCAATGCGCCGATCCGGCCTTTGAGATAGCAATCTTTTCCTACCCCAGTGAAATTGTCCTAAAATTTGCGCTGTTCCGAAAAATTCAGGAACAGCGCCGCCCTTGACTAAATTCAATTCAAAGTAGTTTTGGTGGGGCGTTTTTTAGCGAATGGAGGCATACATGTCTGGTATAATTACAAAGCAACAGCTTCAGGATTTTCTTGACGGTCAAATCTCACCGGAAAAAGCAGAGCTGCTCAAGCAAAGGCTCTATGAGAAATTTTTCGCCAAAGCGATCTGGGCCATGGAAAACCATGGGATCAGTGAAGCTAGTCAGCTAGATTTCGCAATCGAGGTGTCTCTTGATCCTCCTAAGGTAGCGGAGCGTTCAGAAGCGGAATCCTCGGGTGATCCGGATCAGATCATGGTCACACTCAATTGCTGCACAGGGGCTGGTTGCGGAATTTGTATTTCCTTTGGAATCTAATTCCTCATCGCGCTTATAATCGGTGCGGCGCAGCCTAGCTCAGATTCCAGCTGAACATCGTCGCCCGGTACTTCCAGTGAAGGTGGCCAGGCCTGCATGGCTAAACGAAAAATCCTGCAGGCCTCGTCACTTTGCCCGCTTTCGTGGGCAATCTTTGATGCAAGCATCCAGTTGTAGTGAAGTTGCGAAGCCAGATTAGCATTTCGCAAGACGACGATAGCTTCGTCGTTGTATCGCGCTCCGCGCTCTAGGTCTCCGATTTCGAGGTATGTCGTGGCCAGATTGGTTAGAATAGCGTGCTGCCACGTTGGCCTGTGCAGCAAGCGCTCTAATGCCAGCGCTTCTGAGAACACTGCTATGGCCTCATCCCTCCGGTCCAATTGTTTGAGCATCAATCCCATCATGGACTTCGTTAGAGGGATTTCGTGAAAAGTTTCGCTCGCTTCGTGTGAAACAAGTACGCTCTCCAAAAGACCAATCCAACGTTCTAAATCATCAGGTGTAATTGCATTTGATACAGTGGCATTCAGCCACTCATAATTTACCTGATAGCGAAGCGCGTTTGCAGCCACCGAATACTGCTCCAAAGCCACGGCCTCCGCGTGTACGCGCTCCAGTTGCTGCGCTGCTTCAGGGAAGTCTTCAACGCTTGCGCGGATGCGCGTCACTTCTAAATCCAGACGATCCGCCGGTGACAACTCGTCCGCCGCAAGAGCTTGCTCGATATACGCTAGTGCCTCTCGTCTTTCGTTCTTAAGAACATAGAGCTTTGAGAGCTGAGACAACGCTAGCACATCATCCGGATTAAACAGCAAAATCTCGAGATACACCGCGATAGCCACATCACTTTGCCGATCAAATGCAAGCGCCCCGATCTGATGCAAGAACTCGGTGTATTTCTCAGGTGTCAGAGATCCCATAGAGCCGTCCTGCGCTTCGCGCATCACTCTAATCGCTTCTTCAAAATCCTGATATTCGACGAGAGTTGCGACAGCGGTATCCACCGGCATTCCTCGGTCTAAAAGCGGCGACAAAGCGCTTCTGATCGCGCGGCGATCTATCGCTGGCTGGCGCTCTGGGATTGCTGCATTAAATGTTGGCGAAATCTGCGCAGCGACTTGTTCCGGGGTGAGGTGTTGTGCACTCGCCGTCTCTGTTGCATTGCCAGCAATCCACGCGGCTGACCCGATTAAGACGACAAACGCCAATGCCCCCAATATCAATGCGCCGGATGTTAGCCGCGAGCGGCTCTTTGCTTTATCGCTCGCGCGCCCTGGGGAAGCTGATGGAGATACGAGCTTAAGCTCTCCATCAAACCTATATCCTCGCCTTGGAATGGTCGTGATAAGATTCCTGAGGCCCGCCGCCGAAAATTCTCTACGAAGAACTGAGATTGCGCGGTTTAGGGAGTCCTCTCCAACATGAACATCGTCCCAGACGCGTTCGTGCAACACGTCTCTGCTCACGACCCGCCCATTATTCTCCATGAGCACGCGCAGCACGTGCATAATCCTAAATTCTACTTTTGATTGACTTTCGTCTGTTTCTATAATACTGCGGTAAAAATCAAAGCAAACATGTTCACATTGAACCGACTGATCTTCGAGATTTAGTAGGCCCGGCATTTAGTTTTCTCCCGTTTGCCCAAACTAAACGGCTTCTGGCGTGGTTGCCCGACCATGCCGGAAGTTATTTTTTCTGTATCAATACAAAGTACTCAGATTAAATCAGGCAACACTCAGCTACACATCAGGACAAGACAAGCAGTCTTGAGCGCAATGATAAAGCCAAAAAGGAAGGGGCTTTACCATGCAACCTAATCACGCACATGAAATGGAAAAAGAACTGAAGTCACTGGTTATGATGTCAGCACATATACAGCAGATGACCGGCGATTTACTCGGCGCAGAAAATCAGGTCACAAAAACTGCTGGTGCGCTTAAGTACATCCTGATGCATGAACTTCTGACGCTTGAGCAGCCTGAGCCCGTCGACGCTTAATAGCCAATCCCCGTTAAGTTGCTCTGACCTCCCGTTCGCACTAACATCAAAGCTTGGTGGGCATTGGCGGGGACAAAATGGGCACTAGCAGTAATGATCCTAAGGCAGTTACCAGAATGGATGAGGCTATAGGCATCCTCATCCGCACTGCCCGCAAGGAAATAAAGCTGACGCAAATTGATCTTGCGAAGAAGGTCGGCCTAACGTTCCAGCAAATCCAAAAATACGAAAAAGGTATCAACCGGGTCTCTGCGAGCCGTCTCGCAGAGATTGCTATCGCACTAGAAAAACCGCTCGAATATTTTTTTAATCACGAGGTTTTTTACGGCGTGGAAAATGACGTGTTCGGCGAGAGCCTCACCCCACCCAGAGCCATGCAAAGCAATGAAATTTCCAGGGTCATCCTAGCACTCAACAAAATCGAAGATCCTGCACTACTAAAGACAGCTGTCGAAATAGTTGAGAAGCTGGCGCAGCATAAATGCAATTAATGCTCTATTGTCGGCGTGTTCGGGTCGCCCGAGTTTGCCGAAAGTAGTCCCCGGTGGAAGCGCTTTCGCTTCTAGAATGTTCCCTCTTTTAGCACTGTTGCATGAGCAATCATTTGCGAAATCAAACTGTCTTACATTCGCATCTAAAGAAAACTGCGTCCCGCAAGATGGAGGCTGTCTTACAGCCTCATCTTCTCACTGCGCTTCGCTTGCTCGGCAAGGGGCGGTGGCTGCGCCCGCCCCGTTAGCATCCCCACCTGCTTTTTGCCTGCTGAAGCAAGCATTAGGTCTCTATTGATATACCGACCTGATTTTCGATGATCGTTTTGATGGGCGTATATAAATCGACATCGGCATCTGGTGTACTCAATGTTACCGCGAGAGCGTATCGCACTTTACGGTTGCAGTTCCTCGCCGAGTCCTTCCACCAGCCGGTGACAGGCTTGATGCAAATCATATCTCTTGCAGCTAGGTGCGCCGCAGGTCCCATCCATTCATCGCAATGAAGAGAGCCTGCTGAGATACTTTTCGGCCCAAACCTCCATCCGCTGTCACCGTCGCTTCTAGGACCAGCACCACGAGGATCGTCTCGTTCCTTCGCATTGATGCGCTCTATGAAATTTTGCTCGCTCTCTGTGCGGCGCTTTAAATCGAACCTCAATCCGAACGATTGGTACCGCTGAGCGTCAATAGACGCGAAGCGCCCAGGATTAGGCTCGATGAAGTACGACAGTGTGACCTTCAATTTCACATCCTGCTCGCCCAATTCCTGAAGGACCTCCACCGGCCACGGCAACGGATAGAGATGGCAATCGCCGAATTTCTTTGATCCATTCTCAGTGATGAACGGCACAATGTAATTCTGAGCGACTAGCGCCAAGTGATTTGTTGCAGAAGCGTTTGCTCGGCCATAATCGGGTACGCCATATCCATAGGTCCGCAAGATTGGATATCTTGCCTGTAATCCAGAGGCGTTATCAAGTTTTTCAAGCATGATGGGCGTCCATTCTGCACTATGGACAATCAGCGCTCTGATCGTTTCCGGCCATAAGTCCGGGTGGTCTGCCATCAATCGTGCAGCCAGGCGCCCAGCTTGGGCAGCCGCTGCGCTCGTTGCGCCAAACGGCACCAAAGGGTGCTGAGCGCTGTTGTGGCCAGTGGTGACTAATGACAATGAGTCAAATGTGAGCGCCTCGTTTCCTGATGGGTTCATTGCCCGGTTACCCGCCTCGAAGACAACTTCAGGCTTTATGGGTGACCTACCCTGTGTCCAAGAAATCGATGTCCGGCTATACGGACTCAAATCTCCTGCCTCCGCCATAGGTTCCCAATGTTGGTATCCCGGCTCATCGATTTCAGTTTTGTCGGTGTAGCCACCTGCAGTTAGAGCATTCCAAGACTGCGCAGGGTCTTCAATCGGAAGATCGGCAGCATCAAGAATGAGTGTGGGGTCAATATGCTCAGGGGCGTTACCAGCCGAAATAACAAACAATCGCTTAGGAGCCTGTTTGTCGTCACCTGGCATTGCTCCGGCGCAAGCCTGATCAATTGCAGAACTCCAAGTCGTAGCACGTGCACCAGAAACGTCTTCATTGGTGACCGCGAGGCAACACACGCGATGACGTTCGGGATTGTTTATTTCTGCTACCGACAAAGCTGATTGAGTTATTGATCCATAACTCATCGGATTATTTGCAGGAAAACCGCCGGGAGGAAGAATTTTAACCGACTCTGCGCGGTGCGTTAACGCAATCACGCTGTTACCCTCGAGATGAGGAAGCAAATCTCCCAACAAAGATACACCGGCCATTTTTGTGCCGTGGCTGTTGTGATCATCACCACCCCAAGCATTGTCCACACTCAAGACATCGCCGGCGGACAAAGCGGGTTCGATTAGCATGTGGCCTCGGTTCACGCCTGTATCTAAAATACAAACTGCGGGTGCGTCGTCATACGGCCATCGGATTCTCCCGGCGAGGTCTTCAGACCATTCGAGCTGGTCTTCAGCATCCATATCGAGAAAGAAGGTCGGTGAAGAACTACCTCTCCTGAGCTCGGCAATTCCTCCACTCGCGAACAGGAGCAATTCCAGAGTGACACGATCTGTATAAACCTGGATGACTGTTGATTCAGGAAACTGCAACCAATAATGGTCATCGGCGATGTTACAACCCAGTTTAGCTGCCACATCTGCAACTTTGATGTGCTTATCCTTATAGCACCATATTTCCCACCAGATCGCATCAGTGGCTTGCTGTGGAAGCGCTCGGGGATCATCCGTCCAAAAAGTCTCAAGCCGTGCTTGTCGAACAGATTCAATAGGTTCGATTTTGTCTTTTTTCGGCGGTTCACCTTTGCGGTTGGTAGGTCCACTTCGATACTCGTTCAATATTGCTTCGAGAACCGGTCGCGCGTCATCGGGAACGAAAAGTGCAACGCTTAAATCGCCCGCTTCAGATCGTTTTGCCGCCCCCGGAATGATACCGTCACTTTTTCTTTGTAACACATCATCCGGACGTTTAGAGCCTCGAAGTTCTACTTCCAGATATACGCCAGTGGGTGCCTCTAGGCGCGGGTCACTAGGACGAGCTTCGTCAGCGCCAGCAAATGCTATATTGAACTCTGTATCCAATCTCGCTGCGTGTTCGGCACGTACTCTAGGGGCCGAACCTCCTCCCATATTGCGAGAGGGGGCTTGATAGCTGCGCCTGATTACACGGTTACTGATATTGAAGTGTGGTTTGTCAAAATCGGGCATGTGCAGTTCAAATTACTTAATTTGACCAAACGCACGCCTCATGTCCGCTCGGTCCTTCAACCTGCGCAATACATCTTCCGAGTTCAATGTATTTCGCTCATCAAGAATTGCAGTCTTTACAGCATCTTCTGAAGCGCGCGCAATCTCAGATTGACTGAGTCCTCGTGCACACTCAACAATTTCTTTCCATCTAAGCCGGGGAAACTTTAACGGGCGAAGATATTTCTGAATCAGTTTTTTGATTTGCTCATCTGTAGGTAAGTCAAATTCCAAAACCAGATCGAAGCGCCTTAGAAGCGCCTGATCGAGAAGTTCTGGGTGATTGGTCGCGCCAAGCAACACGCTGTCGGTTGCGTTCGGCTTTTCCATGAGTTGAAGAAATGAATTCAGCACGCGCCGCATCTCGGCCACGTCATTCGACGCCTTTCGCGTTCCGCCTATCGCATCGAACTCATCAAAAAGATATACGCCGCGCCGCTTTAACGTTTCATCAAAAACCAAACGAAGCTTCGCGGCGGTTTCGCCCATATACCGGGTGATCAGAGATTCCAGACGAATAACATATAGCGGGAGCTTGAGTTCACCCGCCAATGCCTCAGCCGTCATCGTTTTACCGGATCCGGGGGGGCCAACAAACAATACCCGCCGGTTCGGTGTCTTTCCGTGCTCACGGAGCCAGTCTCGTTTCACCTGTTCCCGGATCAAGTCCTTTAAGCGCTCACTTACTGTTGGCTGCAGGACAACGTCCGTGAGCTTTAGCTTGGGCTCTTGAAGATCGAGCAAGCTTTCAAGTTCACCTCTGGGTTGCGCAAACGAAATTGGGACGCTTGCGCCGCGGGAGTTCTTGGACCGCACCCCATCGACTGCTTCACGAATTTCTGTGGCGGTAGCACGGTGCCCCTTTCGCGCTTCCGACGCTGCAATTTGAAGCGCAATGGAGTAAAAGCGATCCGTATCGCCTTCCGCCTGGCTCTTCAACATTGCAAGTATCTGTTTCGTATTCGTCATTGTATTTTCAAAGCAAGCGATTCTAAACTTCTGTCTCACATTCGCGATAACGCTTGGTTAACCCGATAGTTCTTTGTTTATTATATATTATTTTTCGGCCAGAGCACACTCAATTTTGAATTGAATGACCTCGCAGACGGATTTTGCTCCGATAGGTAAAATTTCACAAGTCTTCATTTTGGCGCACAATCCGATATCCGGTTCGCACCGTCGAGTTTAGAATATCCCAGACAATGATCGAAGCATAATCAAGGTATTCGGGACTTAAACTGTGCTGTTCCAACGTTTCGTCCGAACGGCCATTACGATTCTTGCGCCTTTCTCGTTGCTAATGATGCCAGTCATATCACAGCTTTGGTAATCAATTCGCCAAACATCGCGTGATCAGTTGGAACATATCTTGAATGCAACACTGCACAGTGTCCCAACAAGGTGCAGTTGAATTCAAGATGCCTGTATCATTCCAAAAAACAGCCCTCGTCTTCATCGGAACAAGGCCTGAAGCGATCAAAATGGCACCATTGGTTCGTGAGCTAAAACTTCAACCAAGCTTCGAAGTCATTTTGTGCTCATCCGGCCAGCACACAGACATGCTCAATCAAGCACTGTCTGACTTCGACCTCGCCGCTGACATTGAACTGAATGCGATGCGAGGTAACCGTTCGGTCTCAAACCTAGTAGCAACCATGCTTGCTGATTTTCAGAGCGTCATTGAACGCGTGAAGCCTGACGTGATCCTCGTGCACGGAGACACGGCCACGACCCTCGCTGGATCTCTTGCGGCGTATTTCAATCAAATCCCGTTAGCGCACGTCGAGGCGGGTTTGCGTACTTACGATAAGCACTCGCCATGGCCGGAAGAGATTAACCGCAGAGTTGCAGACCTCACTGCTGACCTGTACTTCGCGCCGACCTCATCAGCGCGTCAAAATCTCTTGGATGAAGGCGCGCGCTCAAGCGACATCATCGTTACAGGAAACACCGTGATCGACGCTCTCCTTCTAACGGCAGAACGTCTCGATAACTCGCCTGATCTTCAAATGCATGCAGACGCAATTCTTCCCCGGCTTGATCCAGCAAAAAAGTTAGTTCTGGTAACATCCCACCGGCGAGAAAATCTTGGAGCCGGGCTGGAGAATATCTGCGATGCCGTCAGGAACATTTCTAACCGCGATGACGTTGAGATCGTCTTTCCCGTTCACATGAACCCGAAAGTTAGAACTACCGTGGACGCGAAGTTAAGCGCGCTCCCTAATGTTCATCTAACCGAGCCGTTAAACTACCTGTCATTCGTCAGAGTGATGTCCAGAGCATACCTGGTCATCTCCGATTCAGGCGGCATCCAAGAAGAAGCCCCTTCGCTAGGCGTTCCGGTTCTGGTCACGCGCGATACAACTGAGCGTCCCGAGGCGGCGGAGGCCGGTACAGTTCGATTGGTGGGAACAAATACTGATAACATCGTGCGGAACGCAGAACGTTTACTCAGCAATCCAGCTGCACATCGTTCAATGTCTGAAATCAAAAACCCGTACGGCGACGGTACGGCTTCAAAGATAATTGTGAAAGAATTAGCGCGCCGGCTGACGGCGCTTATGCCCGCCTAAACCGGTGGGCAACTAACTCTGTTACAGCGCGCACAGTAAATACCGTATTGGTAACGGCGTATCTTTTCACAAGCCTGCGAGGCTCTTGAATCATTCGATAAAACCACTCAAGACCGCTCACTTGCATCCATTGCGGCGCACGTTTGCGAAGCCCTGACAGCACATCGAAGCTTCCGCCTACAGGAACCGCAATACGAACGCCCAAAGTATCCCAATACTTGGATAAAAACAGTTCCTGGCGCGGCGCGCCCATCCCAACAAATATGATGTCTGCACCTGACCGGCGGATTTCTCGTGCCACAGTTTCAGCTTCGCTATCGGAGAAATATCCGTTCCTCGCGCCAGCTATGTTCAGGCCTTCGATCTTTGCCGATAAATATTCTGCAGATTTTGAAACAATCTCGTCCTTCGCCCCGAGGAGATAAACGGACTTTCCCTGATCTCTTGCGAGGCGTGACAGGCTCTCAACCAGATCGACGCCAGTCACGCGCTCAGGCAAGGGCCGCCCGAGTAAACGAGACAGCCAGACAATGGGTTGCCCGTCCGCCAAAGTAAGCGCTGAGTGCTGCGTAAACTCCTTCAAAAAAGACCCCGGTTTCATCTCAACCAAGATCGCGGTGTTGACAGAAGAAAGCCATCCGCTGCAACGCCCCGCGAGAGCTTCTCTCGACCAGTCCAGAACTTGTCGCTGCGTCACGGCATCGAACTCGCATCCTAAGATTTCAGAACGAGGAAATCTCATCAGTTTTGCTCCCTCAAAATCAGCGCTTCCTTTTGGAGCAGGGCTTCGAGCAAAAATTTTGTAGCCCAATTCGGATATGCCAAAGGCGTATACTTACCCCAGAAAGGATAAGATCCCGCCAGTGCGCCGCGAACCCCTTGGTTCTTCGACCCGGTATTCTGGTGATGCGAAGCAAAAGAGAGTGCAGCATCGGCACATTCGAGCCAAAACCTATCGCCGGTTTCTTCAAACAGCTTGTACCAGATGATAGCCATCTGGCAGTTTCCGGTTAAGCAGGCGTAGCGCGTATTCGCCCCACCGTTTTCGTTGATATCACCGGGAAGAAAACCGTCTTTCCTCAGATATTCAGCTACCCGGTGCGCAGCGCGCTGCGCAGCGCCTAGAAAATTTTGATCGCCCAGGATCAAACCGCCTTCGAGTAATCCCCTGATTGCATAAGCGATTGTATGAGTGAACGCTGTGTCCCCGGGCGTAAATCCGCAGTTTTCAAATAAGTCAGTGCCGTTCAACTGCGTAAGAGCCCAATCCAAATTTTTACGAGCCGCGAGTTCGTAATATGAGTTTGGATAGACCCGGCTTAGCTCAAGCACGGCCCAGGCGGTTCTGGTGTTATAGGTATGGACACATGAATTATGCGTATTTCTGCGCCATGCACCATCTGGATCAAGTTTTTGGACAAGCCAGTCAGCTGCGCGGCGCGCAGCAGTCAAGTATTCTTCTTCGTCAGTGTGTTTGAAGGCAGCAACCAATCCAAACAAAACCTGACCAGTATCAAATACGATACCCTCATTTTGGGTATACCGATCATTTGAAAATGAACCGTCCTCATTTTGTCTTGTTAGAAGCCAGTTGGCTGCACGCAGCGCGCGTTCTCCATAGGATTCATCTTGCCTGCGCGCCGCAAGATCAAAAAAAGCCTCTGCGATATAACCTGTTGTTTCGATATAACTCTCGCGCCAGCCAAACTTCATTCTCGTGAAGGGAACGCCGCGAAAATAATAGCCATAGCTGAACCCGCCATCAGGCGTCGCATCTTGGGCACGAATTAGCCAATCTACAGCGAACTGTCTTCGCATAGAGATATATTCAAACGCACAATTTAATTGCATTTCCACGCTCTCGTTTGTGAACCGCCCAAGGTTGAAACACTGGAATAATCAAGAGCAATAATTGCGCCACTTACAGCAAAAAAGCCCGCCAATTTGGCGGGCTTTCGCAGCTAGAGTTAGTTTCTGAGATACCAAAAACTCGAGTTATTGATTGTAGCAGGAACTCGGTTGGTTTGCGATGCATGCCTCCACAGCCGGTTGATCTAAACTTCTGCGTTCGGGCGACACATGTGAAATCGCGTTTTGAATATCTCCGACATTATTGGTCGCGAGCGACCACGGCCACGCTCCCGCATATCCTTGATCCAAAATCACAGAAAGAGATGCTACGCTCCCTGGATTGCTCGGAACTTCGTGCACGTAGTACTCACCAATGATAATCGGCCTGTCGGCATTATAGACACTTGCCGAAGTAGCATATGGCGGATTGCTGTAGCCATTATCGTAGAAGTGCAGCTCATAAAAATCGAGCGTTCCTGCTGGATCAGACCCATTCAAAGATGTCAGCGTCGCGTTGGAAAAATGATTATAAAAATCGGTGTGAGTTGACGAAGTGACCTTAACATTCGGGTCTGCTGCATGAATAGCGGCGGCCACCCGGTTCACAAACAGCTGTGCCGCATTGAGAGACAGCGGATATGTGGCCGGACACCATGTGCTTTCTTCAATACCGTTTTGAACTCCAGGAGAAGAAATCATTCCTTCAGGCTCGTTGAACACCTCCCATGCAAACATTGCCGGGTGATCTTTGACACCCTGAACCATAGGGATAAGCGCGTTATCGATATAGGACTGATACTCGCTTACCAGCATGGTGCGGTGGCTCTCCATTTGCCAGACGCCCTGATACCCCCAATCATCACCATATTCGTCGCACAGCATATCGAACGAGAAGAGGCTGAAGGTGACAAGAATTCCGCGCGCCCAAGCCTCATCAAGGATGGTCTCCAACTGGTCAATGACCACCTGATCACTTACCTGATCGCTCAGGCTTGTAACAACGCCATTGGTTTGAATGTTCGGCGTGTTATGCCCGGTCGTATGGAGCCAAATTCGAATAGAATTACCCCCTGCAGATTCAACCTCACCTAAACGCTGTTGTATCCCGCTGAGATTGATTGTCGGCGTCCCAATCTCGATAGAATAGCGACTGGATTCCGACCAAGCCATGTTGGCACCGACCAGCGTAACCGGAACACCGAAATGTTCGAGTTGCCCCGTCCCTCCGGAACCACCACCGCCGCCAGACACAAGATCATCCATTGAACTCCAGACTTCTTCGCCTTGGAACCAAATGCCCTCAATGGAGTCCAAAATGTCGTACTCACCGCTTAGTTTATAGACAAACACCTCACCGCCGGATTGAAGCTCGAACGTATATTCTGAGCTGTAACCGGGGTAATCAACCTGATCATACGCATCGTATCCATAATAAGCGTACTGGCCGGTGGATTGGCCTTGGAACGTATCTTCGCCTGAGGTGCCGAACTCTTCCACATGAGACGGTGGCTGAGAGCCACCAGACAGCAGATCAGCGACAGAGCTCCAAACCTGCTCATCCTGGAACCAGATACCTTCAATGGAATCCATGATGTCATACTCGTAGTTTGGTTTTGTTACTGTGACCGTACCGTCAGTTTGTTCTTCGAACACATAGTCAGATGTGTAGCCTTCGTAATCGATCTGGTCGTAGGAATCATAACCAAAATAAGCTGTTTGACCTGTGAGCAGCCCGGAGAACACATCTTCGCCAGATGTGCCATGCACTTCGGTGTGCGTCGGTGTCCCGCCGCCAGACCCCGTAGTTAATTCTTCAATTGACTTCCAGACGCCTTCGCCCTGGAACCATATGCCTTCAATGGAATCCAGAATGTCGTACTCACCGCTCGCCTTGGTGACAAAGACCTGACCGCTTGCCTGTAACTCGAAGGTGTAATCCGACTGACCGCCCGGATAATCGATTTGGTCATACTCATCATAACCATAGAAAATAGTCTGGCCCGTAAGCGATCCCTGAAACACGTCCTGCCCGCTCGTGCCATATTCCTCAGCATGGGTTGAAGGGTTGCCCGTGGTGATCAGATCAGCGGTCCAGCTCCAATACTGGTCCCCTTGGAACCATACGCTCTCAATGGAATCGAACATATCATAGCCGCCATTTGGCTTGGTGACTTTGATCAAACCACTGGGATGTTCCTCGAAAACATAATCTGTCGACGCGCCTTGGTAATCGACTTGGTCATCTGAAGGGCCGCCATAATAAATGGACTGACCGGTGTTGGAGCCAGAGAACTGATCCACACTGGTCGAGCCAACGACTTCCACATGGTCCAGGCTTCCTCCGTTTGCGATCAGATCGTCAACCGATCTCCAAGACTGCTCATCTTCAAACCACATTCCTTCAAAATACTGCACCAAATCCATTTGACCGTCAGATTTGTAGACGTGTAGAAATCCGTTTCCGCCGTCTAAGAAAATGTAATTATAAGCATAGCCCTCATAGTTGATCTGATCGTAACCATCATTACCCCAGTATGCATGCCCATTCACTAGATATCCCGGAAACGTATCATCTCCATTTGTCCCGACAAAATGATTTGGCTTGGTAGCGTGGGCGACGCCAATACCGGACGCGGCGAGCGTCATAGCTGATGCCGCCAACAAAATTTTCTTCCCAAAACGCATAAGAATCCCCCTTTTGATTCAAGCTTCCAATAACAACCGGATAGAAATATTGCCTACGCAGGTCTAGCTTTGGTTGCAATCTTCTTGGGGAATAGTCTTAAAAACTTTATGTCCTTTAGATCTGGAAGCCTGTTCGGTCAAAACCGATAAATGAGTCAGCCTAAAGACTCTTCATCAAACCAGCAGAAGCTAACCATAGTTGTTCGCACCAGCATCGCTGGACGGGCTCTCGTGAACCGAGCCGAGTTCTTCGTCTCGGCCATTCGGCTTTGATCCCTCGCGCAAGGCTTAGGGGCCAACCCCTTCAGCGCACTTCGATGAAAACAGACGGTCTCCCGAGGCTCGCAGGTAAGCCTGCTGCGCCCGCCGCCGGTTTTCACACTCCGTTTGCCCACCCCGTTCTCGGCGAAGGCCAGGAAGGGTTATGCGCAACCCTTACCTGACGGAGGTTTAAGATGAAGAACGAAGGAGAAATCAGAATTTATGTGGCCTGTCTGGCAGCATATAATAACGGTTATCTGCACGGGGCATGGATCGATGCCACACTCGGAGAAGATGCCATCTGGGATCAGATCAACGAGGTTTTGAAAGCCTCGCCCATAGCGGACGCAGAAGAATGGGCGATCCATGACTATGAAGGCTTTGAAGGGCTGAATATCTCTGAATACGAGGGTATTCAAAGTGTCGTGGAGAAGGCCGAGTTTATCGAAGGGCACGGCCGATTGGGCGCGGAGCTGGCCACCTACTACGGTGATTTGGAAACAGCGCGCAAAGCGCTGAGTAACGATTATGCAGGCGTCTACAAATCTCTGGCTGAGTTTGCAGAAGAGCTAACTGAACAGACCACGCAAATTCCGGACTCGCTGCAATATTACATCGATTACGACCGCATGGCGCGTGACCTTGCCGTAAATGATGTTCTGGCCATTGAGCTTGGCTTTGAAGAAATCCACGTCTTCTGGAGCCGATAAAATGAGCTACCAGACCTACGACATCGAATGGCAGGGGATCAGGATTTGTATCCGCTACGCCCCTGTTAAATGGAACGTCATTTCTCACATCGAGATCAAAGCCATCGAACCGGCGAGAGCACCTTTGCCGATTACGCCGACAGGTTATCTCTCACATCATATTCCGATTGGAAGCGTTGAAGCTGAATTCGACAATGTCGCAGATTGCATTTTGAGCTGGCTGGATGAACGCGCGCAATCAGCTGAATGGCGCGAGCATGTAGAAAAATCGGCGCAAGGTGAGCTGTTTTGATATGCGTTGCTCATTTTGGTTCTCTGAAGAGAGGCTTATTCACTCATACTTTTCCACAATGAATTGACGTGGCCACGACACAATATATTGCGAAATTCTACGAATAACTCTCTGTATATTGGTGTGAAGGGGATTTGCCGCCCATCGGCTAATCAACAGACCGTATGCTGGAAAGTACCGAAAAATTTGGAAACCGCCTCGATTTCAAAACACTTCATGTGATGGAGGAGTTTGCTGGGCACTCGGTCGCTTATTTACTGCATGAATTAGGTTATACTGACCTATTCAAACTCGCAGACGAAAATCCGGGCAATATTTATTATATGCCGTTCATTGGCCCTAAGAGGTTTTCCAAAATAGTCAGTTGTCTCAAGTCTAAAGGCCTGGATTTTGACTACGATGCCTATCTACCATTCGGCGCATTGACTCCTGAACGTTAGTAGAGATTTCCATCAGCCCTTGAGAGCGCCAAAACACTCCGCCCTGAATCATGCGTCGTATCGTGTTTGCTCGGAAATAGCATCGAAAATTGGGGAATTCTTTTATCGTATTTTTCCGCGACCTTTTCTAGTTCAGCGTAAAGCGCGTCTGCAAACTTTTTCGTAAAGCCATAGCCAACAAGATCTCGTCGCCCCTTCGCTTGGAGCTCGGAAAGAACAAAGCGATCAAAAAAACTCATGCTCATGGTCGAAGCATGATCATTGCGCATGTTGTACACGATGTCTTCGACATCTTGCTGATCGCCCCAATTCAGAACCTCCTCGATCAGCCGTGCATTCGGCGACCAAATCGACGCAATCAATGTACTTTCATTGAAGCCATTTTTCGTTGTGTGAGTGTCATCCGAATAGTTCGTCACCGGTCGAAATTCGCGGGCAGACGCTGCACGGATAAGATTATGTAGTCGAAGGTATATGAAGGGAGATGTAGGGTTATTGCCCCTAATCTCATCGACTTCTGGCCTTCGGACATAGTTCGGTCCAGCAAAGAAAGTGCGGTTTTTGGGGTTGAGGTCGGGAAGCCCTGAGACGAATTTTTGTAAACCGTCAACAAATTGCTTCACGTTAAGATGCTGCCAACTGCCTTTGACAAAAAATAGCTTCCTATTTCGGTGCTCAAACACCTCTTCTGACGTGACCAATTCGTCGGTCAAAAAGTCTAAGGTCTCTTTTTCTTTCTCTGCGAACCTTCGTTTTGCTGGCGCAATCTCAATGTCCTTGAACGGGGAGTACTCTTTCGTTTTCCTGTTCTTATGCCTCTGTTCTTCCAAAGACGAATCCTTCGGAGGAACTGCAAGTATCTCGGTCCTTGGAAACTTCACGAAATCCCCCAAAATGTAGTCAATCCTGTTCATTGTGCCGCATCGCGGAAATTTTATGAGATTATAGTAATATTATCTAAAGCTGTAAATCCAACAGAATCCCACTTGACATACTAATTTTTTAGAGATGCGAGACAACACGTCCGAAGTTTCTCAAAATTCTTCGAAAACATCAGAATTTGACAAAATTCGTCGAAATGTTCGTGGATTGTCCGGATCATCAAAAACCGTTTGGATTTGAAGCGAACGTCTAGACCGCTCGGAACCGCGATATACGACCACCACCACTTAGATCAAAATGTAAGCATCCCACTGAAAGGAGGTGATACTCATGTTGACAGTTCTCAGTTTCGGGATCGGCTGCGCCAGTTTGGTCGTTGGTGGTCTTGGCCTAGCGCTTCAGCTCCGACAGCGTAATCGCTAGCCAAGACCAATTCCCATACGGGAACGCCGGGACGAAAGTTCCGGCGTCCTAACTTTACTCCTTTTGGTGTAAATGAAAATGGACAATGTGAATTTGTTTCACCTCTCCATTTCGGGACCACCCTGCGCTGTATTTCGCCCGACTTCACGAGACGCGCCCCGTTCTTCGGACTGCCTGCGCCGCATTTCTTTGAAGGCATCAAGTCTCGTTTGTCCAGGCGCTTGCAAGGAGTGGACTATTTCAAAGTCTTTGGATGCAGTTAGACGTTCGCGATCACGATAAAGATCAGCAAGGATTTGTTTCTCACAATCTCGCACCGCCTGAATATCTGTTTGCAGATTGCGCCGTTCATCCATCTGTTTGCGGATTTGATGTTCTCTTTCGCGCTTGTCGCGGGCTTCAGCTTCTCGCACAGAAACGGCGTTTTCTTCGATGATGCGTCTATGTCGCCCCGTCAGACGATCCCATAAACCCCGCAGACCTTTGTTGAAGCGATCTGAGCGTTCCTGTACTTCGCGCTGGCTGCGCACTTGTTGTTCGTGAGTGAGTTTTTGTCGCTCTATGCGTTGCCCTTCCACCATTTCGAGGCGCTTCGTATCGATGGCAGCGCGCGCTTCCTCACCCTTGTCTTTTGCCTCAGATATCAGGCGCTCAAATGTCGGCGACATTTCTTTCGCGATATGGGCTTTCGTTTCATCGACAGAGCGCAATGCTTCGGAGCTACCGAGCTTTGCTTCCAGCTCTTTGCTTTTCTTGCCGATGTAGCGAGAAAGCGAAATGGTTTCGCCCTCATGGGTAACAGCGACATAACTGCGCCGATCACCTTTCGCGAGCCACATTCCGTTCTCGGACAGCGCGGCCTCGAAAGCAGCTCTGTTGTCCGAAATCGCCCAGCAATCCTGAACCTGGCCCTTTACATCGCGTGCGTTCTTTCCCATACGCTTGCATTCCTGCCATTCTTCAAGCGTAAAATTGCGGGGATCAGCCTCACGCGCATCGACCAGCCCACGCGGCATTTTCCAATTATGTTCGAGGTATAGCTCTTTAGAGAGTTCGCGCGCTTTATATTTATAGAGCCCGAGTTCCCTGGCTTTCATTGTGTCCGCATCAATGCGGCTCCAGACCGCGTGCATGTGACGGCGTCCTTCCTTTTCATGGAAGACGAGCGCGCGCGGCTGGCCAGTAAGGCCACACGACTTTTCCAGTCGGTTTGCCGCATCTTCAAACATTTCATCAGAGACATCTACATCGCTCGGTGGATTGAAGGAGACGGAGAAGAGGTGCGTCTGACATTTAGTCCCATGTGAGATGGCGTAGGACTCTTTCATCGCGCCGATCAGATCATCCGATACAAAGCCTCGCATCTCATGGACGGTGACGTGCTCATTCTCGGTCTTCAGAAGGTGAAGGCCGAGTTGTTTAGCACCGCCGCGATGTGATGCTTTGATGATCATCGATCATTCCTCCTCAATGCCAAGACCGGCCATGAGCAGTGATTTCATTTCGGCGATATCTTCGCAGCTTTGTTGGAGTGCTTCTTCAGTCTCTTCCAGAATGGGAAGGTTTCCATTGCGCGCAGCCAGCGCCAAAACTGCCATGCTTTGCGCCAGTGACGATTGTCCGAGCTTCGCGAGAAGTTGGGCGAGCGCGATGTGATCGGCTTTTGGTTGCACGGCAACCTTTCGCTTAGATTTGCCGAACAGCTTACGCCGCGCATAGGCGCTCAGCGAATGCTTTCCTGCGCGCTGCTCCAGCCAGAGCCTTTCATCAGGCTTCAGTCGAATGGTGAGTGTGGATGGTTTTCCCGAGTGCGAGAAAGGGGCTTTCGACGCGCCGGTGAACAATTTTTTGATCGGAGCGGTCATAGTCCCAGCTCCTCAAGCTCAGCCACGTAGGGCTTCAATTGCTCTTCCCAATCCGAGAGCTCTTCGAAGACGGTGTTCAAACTTTTTAAGTCTGAGGGCACCAGTTTTCATAAAATAAAATACCGTCATCACGAGCGCGATTCCCAATTGGCCGTTTGTGCGGAAATGCGCATCTCAGATGGCGTTTTTCGTACACACAAGCGTGCAAGATACGAAGCAGCTCAGCGCTGGACACATGCTGACGCACCGGAAAGTGTGATTTTTTTTCAACACTTACACATTATTCTTTTAAAAAATAAGCCCTATTCGGACGAATGAAGACCCTTAATTTTAAGTCAAAAGCCATATTTTTCAGGTGGTTAAATGATTGACAAAAATTCACATGCTGAAAATTCAGGCTTGATCTGATGAATCTCCTATCGCATAGTCGTCTTAATGACACCGGTGTCATACCGGGACACACCTTTGGGAGGAAGTTCATGAAACGCACTTTATTCAATCAATTTTTTGCGGGCGCATCCCTGCTCGCAATGGCTGTGGCGGCACCAACCGCTATTGCCCAGGAAGCTGAAACAGCTGACGACGAAGCCCGTCTGTCCACCGTGCAGGTAACCGGTTTCCGTGGCTCGCTTGCTGAGGCTCTGGACGTCAAGCGCGAAGCATCAGGCGTTGTTGACGCGATTGTTGCTGAAGACATCGCAGCGTTCCCTGACCTGAACCTCGCTGAGTCTATCCAACGTATCCCTGGTATCTCGATCAACCGCGTCGCAGGCGAAGGTCGTCAGATCACGGTTCGTGGTCTCGGCTCTACATTCACACGCGTACGCATTAACGGCATGGAAGCGCTCTCCACCACGGGCGGTGCAGACTCTTCTGGCGGTACAAACCGTAGCCGTGGTTTCGACTTCAACACATTCGCATCTGACCTCTTTAACGAGATCGTCGTTACCAAAACGACTTCTGCGTCTATGGATGAAGGCTCCCTCGGTGCGACTGTAGACCTGCGCACAGCGCGTCCGCTCGATTATGACGCTGGCCTGACTGCGGCTGGCTCTGCACAGTTTGGCTATAACGATCTTTCTGAAGAGTTCAGCCCTCGCTATGCTGGTCTCCTGTCCTGGACTAACGACGCAGAGAACTTCGGTGTTCTCGTGTCTGCGGCTTACTCAGACCGCACAATCCTCGAAGAAGGCTTCTCTACGGTTCGTTGGCAGGATGCTAACTTCCGCTCAGTCAACGGCGTTGCCTGCCCTGCGGGTCCGGATTGCGCATCTGTCGACACAAACTCTCTGAACTATCACCCGCGTATTCCGCGCTATGGCCGCCTGACCAACGATCAGCAACGCCTCGGCCTGACGGGTTCTGTTCAGTTCCGTCCGACTGACCGCACAACGGTTTCTCTTGACGCTCTCTATTCAAACTTCGAAGCGACACGCGTAGAGAACTATATGGAAGTGTTCTTCCGTAGCCAGGAAGGCCAGATCGACGTCAACAGCTTCACGCTGAACAACGCTCAGAACATCGTCGACTCCGGTAACTTCAACATCAGCCCGAACGCGAACGGCACACACCCGATCCGTTCCGAGGGGCGTTACGATGAACTTGAAACAGACTTCACCCAGTTCACTCTGGAAGTTGACCACGAGTTCTCTGACCGTCTGCGTGGTAACTTTGTTGCTGGTACGGTTCAGTCCGACTTCGACAACCCAATCCAGACAACCATCTTCTTCGACGCTGTCGGCGACGTGAACGGCTACGTTTATGACTTCCGTGGCAACGAGAATACGCCGGTTATCGATTTCGGTAGCCTCGACATCACAGACCCGTCCCAGTTCGCGTTCACAGAATTCCGTGACCGTCCGAACTCTGTTTCAAACTCTTTCACCAACTTCGCTGGTACGCTTGAGTATGACTTCAACGATGCAGTCGTTCTCTCCGGCGGCGTCAGCCTGAAACAGTTCGAGTTCGACACAACCGAAGCGCGTCGCGAATCTACCAACGGCTCACTGGTTTGTGGCCTTCCAGGCGTCACCTGCCCGGCTGGTGCAACAGGTCTGCCGATCACAGCTGATCTCTACAGCATCCTGTCCGGCTTCGGCACAAACCTGGACATGCCAGGCAGCAATGACACGAGCTGGATTGTTCCAAACGTGTCCGCAGCAGCTGACCTGATCAACGCGTATGGCATTCCAGGCGCTGTTCGTGATGGCAATACCCGTGGTGTAGAAGAAGAAGATCTGGGCGTATTCGTTCAGGCTGACTTCGAGTACATGCTCGGTGACGTTCCAGTCCGTGGTGACGTTGGTGTTCGCTATGTCGAAACAACTGTTGAATCTACCGGTATTGTAAGCGGCACAGCCGTGACAGTTGAACGCTCTTATGAAGACACGCTTCCATCTCTGAACCTGAACTTCGAACTCCGCGAAGATCTTGTTCTGCGTACAAGCGTTGCGAAGGTTATGGCGCGTCCATCTCTCGGCAACCTGACACCAGGCGGCTCTCTGGACAGCTTCAACGGCCCTCCATTCTCCTACAGCGCTGGCAACCCGGGTCTCGATCCATTCCGCGCGACGACTTATGACGTGTCTCTGGAATGGTATTTCGACGATGAAGCACTCGTGTCCTTCGCGTACTTCTACAAAGACGTAGACAACTTCTTTAACTCTACGATCTCCAACGCAGTACCTTACAGCCAGACAGGCCTCCCAGCGAGCCTGCCACCGGCTTCCAGCCCGCTGTTCAACCTGATCCAGGCTGGCGGTGACCCGACTGTTGAAGTTCGCCAGACATCTAACGGCGGCCCAGGCAGCATTTCCGGCTTTGAGATTGGCTATCAACAGCCATTCACATTCCTGCCGGGCATCTGGTCTAACTTCGGCTTCCAAGGCAACTTCACGCACGTAGAGTCTGATGACATCATCGGCTTCTCTCCGAACGCGTACAACGCCACCCTGTACTATGAAGATGACCGCTTCTCTGCACGTCTGTCTGCTGCGCAACGTGATGCCTACATCACACGTCGCGCAAGCTCTAACGGTCGTGGTGAACGCGGCGTAGACTCCAGCTTCAACCTGGACTTCGCATCTTCATTCCAGCTGAACGATCAGATCGATCTGACATTTGAGGCGATCAACCTGACTGACGAGTTCGAACAGCAAATCTTCGACGCTGCCGATCTTGTGAACGTCTACCACCACACAGGAACCGAGTTCCTGTTCGGTGCTCGCTTCAAGTACTAAGTTCTCCCTCAGAACTATCTCCTGTTCTGCAGATCAAACTGAAACCGGTGCTTTCCCTGTGGCGCCGGTTTTTTTTCTTATCTAAACGGAGGTTCCAGATGACACGCCCTACCCGCCGTCAACTGTTTCAGTCACTCGCCGCGACAGGTATAACGCTTCCCGTGTTAAACGCGTGTTCGCGCCAATCAGAAGAACCGCGTTCGACCGCTGACGATCGCGAATGGGGTTTTGGTTATGAGGACCAGCGTATCGCTGACCGTGGAGATGGCACCTTCCTGAATCCGATCTTCGCAGGCGATCATCCTGATCCGGCAATCATAAGTGATGGCGACGTCTACTACGTTACCTTTTCAACCTTCGAGGCATATCCGGGCCTGATGATTTACCGGTCATATGACCTCGTAAACTGGGAGCCGGTTGCCCCTGCGCTCAACACTTATATAGGCTCGGTCTGGGCACCTGATCTCGTACTGCATGAAGGCCGGTACTATCTCTATATTCCAGCTCGCACCGAGGATTACCGCTCGATTTATGTGATTACAGCTGACAATATCGAAGGCCCGTGGTCAGAGCCTGTCGATTTGTTTTTGCCAGATCATATCGATCCGGGGCATATCGTCGGCGAAGACGGTAAACGCTATCTGTTTTTATCGAACGGCGACATGATCAGGCTGACAGATGATGGCCTCGCCACGGATGGCGACGTCACCCACATTTATGATCCATGGCGCTATCCTGAAAGCTGGGACGTGGAATGCTTCTGCCCTGAAGGGCCGAAAATGCTCCACAAAGATGACTGGTTCTACATGCTCACGGCCGTTGGCGGAACGGCCGGCCCACCGACGAGCCATATGGTTATCAGTGCACGATCCCGCTCGGTCCATGGCCCATGGGAGCACGCACCAAACAATCCGCAGGTTCGAACCCTGACACGCGACGAACAATGGTGGTCACGCGGTCATGCGACACTGATCGACGGTCCGAACGGTGACTGGTGGCTCATTTCTCATGGTTATGAAAACGGCTTTTGGACATTAGGCCGGCAAGCGCTGCTCGAACCCGTCCGTTGGCGCGAAGACGGTTGGTGGGAATCGCTCGGTGGTGATTTGTCGTCGACCTTCTCTATTCCCGCAGCGGAGAGAAGCTTTCCGCACGGCACGCCTCACTCAGATAACTTTTCAGGCTCCAGTCTCGCTGATCAATGGCGCTTTTTCAGACCGTCTCGCGACGAGTATGAGCGCATATCCCTGCTTCAGCCAGGACTGGCACTGGAGGCGCGCGGCGAGAGCCCTGATGACAGCTCTCCACTTTGCTTTGTTGCTGGTGACTTATCTTATGAAGTCACCGTCGAGATCCGGCGCGAAGCAGGGAATGAAGCAGGACTGCTCGCCTTCTACAATGACCAGCTATATGCCGGTCTCGCGTTCAATGATGACGGGCTTCTTTTCCATCGTTATGGGATGTCACGCCGGCGCGCAGCCGATATTCCTGCGGGTACGGAAACCCTCTTCATTCGCATGAAAAATGATGAGCACGTGCTGACCTACTATTTCAGCCTAGATGGCGAAAGCTGGTCTAAAATGGACGTGCAGATGGAAGTTTCAGGCTATCACCACAATGTCGCCTACGGCTTTCTCAGCCTGCGTCCGGGGATCTATTCGTCCCGCGAAGGCGCTGCCCGATTTTATAACCTGCAGTATAGGGCATTGCGCGACAGCAGATAAAAAGAAGGGCCCGCCAAAGGCGAGCCCCTCACTTCAGATCATGTGACAGAAAATCAGGGACTATGCTTCCGTCAATCGAAGTGAAATCTCTTCTCCAGCCAGCGTGACGGACGCGCTGTCGCCAGCAAAAGCTTCATGCACGCCGGTTACAGCGCCCGTGAGCACCATCATGCCAGCCTTCAGCGGCAGGCCACGTTTCGCTGTGTTCTCAAGAAGGTAACGAACGGATTCGACAGGACCACCAGGAAGTCCTTCTGGTGTTGCGCGCCCGACGGACTGCTCGTTTACAAAGGTCTCGAAGGTCCATTCTGAAAGGCTCATGTCGCGCCAGTCAGCAATTTCCTGACCAAGGATCAGGCCGCGATTGTTTCCGAAATCGGAGATCGTCACCAACGGGCCAAAATCGTTGATTCCTTTGAACGGGCTACTCGCCAGTTCAACGCCGAAATGCAACGCACCGATATACTCAAGCGCATCCTCAGTGGTGAAGTCCGTTTTACCGGCAGGGACATCTTTGCTGATTACGGCGGTTACCTCACCTTCAACAGCAGCAAAACCGTCGACATACACGGGAAGCTCAAGCACATCACCGGAGTTCCGGTGGAAAAATTCTTCGAATACAGGGCCAACCAGACGATCATGACCGAGCTTTGCTTCATACTCGCCAGTAATCCGTCCAACTTTCCAACCTGCAATGGCAGTAGGCCAAAGCGCGATGGCCGCATCCTGAATAGCGTAAGCTTCGTCGAGGCTGGCTGGCAGGTCGCCCGGATACACGTCGATCCCGGCACCGCTTCGACGCGCTGTGACGAATGCCTCAGCCCGCGCATCTGATCCAGCGAGTTTCTGTGTTTTTGTTTCCTCGCTCATTTCCAAGCCTCGTTTTCTTTATTTCTTTTGTCGTTATGGACATCGATGGTAACCGGTGTCATTCATGCTTGTCTAGACGTTGTTGTACGTTTATCCAACAACAAAATATCGAGAGCACACTTTTCCGGGGAGGAAATACCAAATGAGCTTTTCTAAACTTCGCACCGCACTCATCGCGACGACGCTTTTCACGGCAGGACCTGCCCTGATGGCCGGCTGCGCAACGGCCGTTGAGCCAGTTGCAGCGCCTGCAGTGAGCTATACCCTGCCAGCGCCAGACGCCATCGGATGGGATTACGGCCTCCCCCCATACGCGCAATCTGTCACCAATGGCGGCAATGGCGGCGAGATTGTTCGAGTCACCTCTCTTGAGAGCGAAGGCCCGGGCACGCTTCGCGCTGCGCTGGAAGCGGAACATGACGGTCCGGTTACGATCGTCTTTGAAGTCGCTGGCGCGATTGACCTGGACGGCAACAACCTGCCTATCCGTGGGTCAGACATCACAATTGCAGGTCAGACGGCCCCCTCCCCGGGCATCACACTGATCCGCGGTGGTTTCACGATTTCCGGTCACGATATTATCGTTCAGCACATGCGCGTCCGTCCGGGCGACCGCGGCATGCCAGAACGCTCAGGTGATGACATTGACGGGCTGTCTACAGGCGGCGTTTACAATATTGTCGTCGACCATTGCTCTTTCAGCTGGGCAACTGATGAGAACCTGTCTTCATCAAGCCGCCGTTTCTCTGGCGAGACGCCTGAAGAATGGCACCAGAATGCGTCGCATGACGTGCTGTATTCCAACAATATTATCGCAGAGGGCCTCGCACATTCTGTTCACGCAAAAGGCGAGCATTCCAAAGGCTCTCTCATCCACGATCACGTGAACAATATCGTGCTCTATGCAAACCTGTATTCGTCCAACTATGAGCGCAGCCCACTGTTCAAAGGCGACGTGCACGGCGCGATCGTGAACAATTTCATCTACAATCCAGGCCAACGTGCAGTTCACTACAACTTGCAAGCGCTCGAATGGGCTGGTCATGCACCTGAGCTTGGCGAGATGGACCTCGTTTCAAACGTCATGCGCTATGGTCCGTCTACACAGCCCGACCTGCCAATGGTGATGATTGGCGGCATCGGCGATCTGTCTATCTATGAGAGCGACAATATTGCCGTAGACCGTTGGGGCCATGATGCGCCGATGTACGGTCATTACACCGTTGGTCCAGCTGAGTTCCTGACAGCGGATTCTGCGCACATGGACCTCGAATCACTGCGCATTCTCCCATCCGATCAGGTCGAAACCTACGTCCTGACCAATGCAGGCGCGCGCCCTTGGGACCGCGACACACATGACGTTCGCGTGACCGCGGACGCCGCAGAAGGACGCGGCGGCATTATCGATAGCCAGGACGAAGTTGGTGGATACCCCGAGTTTCCTGAGGTTCGCCGCGCTTTTGACCCGGAAAACTGGGATCTGAACACAATGAGCCCGCGCAATGAAGCTGCCCTCAGCGGTGACCTCAGCGCTCGCGGCACTTAAATTTCAGCTATACGACGCTTTCTGAGGCTGTATGCTTTTGCAAAATATCAGCCTCAGGTGTGGTACGGACAGTGGCCAGTAAAGAAAACAGCGATCGCCCTTCGGGATTGGACGATATCGGGACCGGTATCGAAGGGCGCGTTACAATCAACGACATTGCGCGTCTGGCAAACGTTTCGAAGAAAACTGTTTCCCGCATTATCAACCGCTCGCCTCTGGTGAGCGAAGATACGCGCAAGCGCGTTGAGGCCATTATTGCAGAACATGGCTTCCGGCCTGACCCGCAAGCGCGTGCTCTTGCTTTCCGAAAATCCTATCTGATCGGCCTCGCTTACGATAACCCGAGCCCACAATACGTTGTGAATATGCAGCGCGGCATACTCGATGCGCTGTCCGTCACCGACTATCAGCTCGTTCTGCAGCCGGTAGACCGGACCAATCCGAACTATCAGGAAGAAATCTGCCTCTTCGTAGAGCGTCATCGCCCATCCGGCATGATCATGCCGCCATCGGTTTCAGAGGATGATGCGCTGGCTCACAAGCTTGAAGAGCTTGGCTGCAATTATGTGCGCATTGCCTCAGTTGAGCTCGATGAGCCCTACCGCATGATCCGCACGCAGGATGCCGAGGGCGCAGCGCAGGCGGCCCGCCATCTGGCAACGCTCGGCCATAAGCGTATCGCCCATATCCACGGCCCTAAAAGCTTCCGGTCTGCCCACGAACGTCTTTACGGCTTCCGCAATGGATTGGCGGAGTTCGGCATTGAGCTTGAGAGCTCTCTGACACTGGAAGCCGGATACACCTTCGATTCCGGTGTGCAGGCTGCCGATAATCTTCTATCCCGCGCCAAACGCCCTACCGCGATCTTCGCAGGTAACGACGAGATGGCGATTGGTATTTATACGTCGGCACGCAAGGCCGGGCTGAGCGTGCCTGAAGACCTTTCAATTGTCGGCTTTGACGACACGCCGATGGCGGCACGAATCTGGCCACAGCTGACAACCGTAAAACTACCGATCCGCGAGATGGGCCAGGAAGCCGCAACCCGCCTTCTGGAACAACTGCGCGGCGAGAACACAAAGTTCGTCAAAGAGTTCACGCCGGAAATCATTGTTCGCCAGTCCACAGCGAGACCAAACAGCTAGCTTACCGGTTGATAGTGTGTTTTCTCGATGTTATGACACCGGTTACCATAGGTGAGTTTGAAGGGTATTTCCCTTCCAGAAACGCGACAGAAAAACGAGGCCAATATGTCCAACCCGTTCGATCTTACAGGCAAAACTGCCATCGTTACCGGCGCAAATACCGGTCTTGGACAAGGCATGGCCGCTGCGCTGGCGGAAGCAGGCGCAGATGTCGCTCTGGTGGGCCGTTCGCGTCCTGAAGAGACTGTGGAACTTGTCGAAAAAACCGGCCGCAAAGCTCATGTCATTATGGCTGACCTTGGCAGCATGGAGCCGATTGAGCGCATTGTTTCGGAAACACGCGAAAACCTCGGCGAGATCGACATCCTCGTGAACAATGCAGGCATCATCAAACGCAATGATTCCATCGACTTCACTGAAGAAGACTGGGATGCGGTCATGGATATCAACCTCAAAACTCTGTTCTTCCTCAGTCAGGCTGTAGCGCGCTCTATGATCGCAGCCGAAAAAGGCGGCAAGATCATCAATATCGCGTCCATGCTCTCCTATCAGGGCGGCATCCGCGTTCCATCTTATACTGCTTCCAAGAGCGGTGTAATGGGCCTGACACGTATCCTCGCAAACGAATGGGCCGCGCACGGCATCAATGTGAACGCGATTGCGCCGGGCTATTTCTCAACAAACAACACTGCAGCCCTTCAGGCTGACGAGAAACGCAACACCGAGATCCTTGGTCGCATTCCGGCAGGTCGTTGGGGCAAACCATCAGACCTTGGCGGCGCGGCCGTCTTCCTGTCATCTTCTGCATCAGACTATGTTCAGGGCATTACATTGCCGGTCGATGGCGGCTGGCTCGCCCGCTAAAATGGATCTCATGCTGTCATGACAACGGATGTGCTGTGCTTTGGTGAGCTTTTGCTCCGCCTCTCTCCGCCGGGCAATGAGCGTTTCGGCCAATCTGGCACGCTGAACGTCCAGTTCGGCGGCGCTGAAGCCAATGTCGGCGTAAGCCTTGCCCGTTTTGGACATTCCGTTGACATGATGAGCGCCATTCCGGAAGACAACGCGCTCGCAGACAGCGTGCTTGCTGGCCTGTGCGCACAAGGCGTTGGCACATCGAACATTCTGACCCGTGCCGGTCGTATGGGCATGTATTTTCTGGAAACAGGTGCCGTACGCAGACCATCGCGGATCATCTATGATCGTGCACATTCGGCGTTCGCAACATCCACTGCTGACGACTATGACTGGAACAGCCTGCTTAACGGCGTAAAGCTGATCCATCTTTCAGGCATAACACCTGCGACCGGCCCCGGCCCCGCTGAAGCGTCACAGCTTCTGGCGGCCAAATGTGCCAAACGAGGCATTCAGCTGTCATTTGACGGCAATTACCGCGAGCTTCTCTGGAAGAGCTGGGACGGAAATGGCCCTGCCATTCTAAAGAATATTCTGAGTCACGCGACCATCGCCTTCATCAACGAGCGCGATATCGCCCTACTCCTCGGTACGGAGCCAGCGCCGCGCAAAGATGCAATTGCACGGGCGTTCGACACTTTTCCAAACCTGAAGATCATTGCCGCGACACAGCGCGCTCAGAGTTCGGTCTCGAATCAGTCTCTGATCGGCGAATACTACACCCGCGACGCATTTTTTACCTCACGCGCTCATGAGCTTGAGGGTGTTGTGGACCGTATTGGTGGCGGCGACGCGTTTGCCGCCGGCGTTCTGCACTGCCTGCTGAACGATGCAGACCCTCAATACACAATCGAATTTGCTATGGCGGCGGGCGCCATCAAACACTCCATCCCGGGCGACTTTAACCTGACAAATGTGCAGGAAGTCGAAGACGCCATGAATGAGTCAGGGCTGGACGTCCGCCGGTAATAAAAACCGGGAGGAACACATGAAACTATCCAGACGTCTGGTGCTTGGTGCAGCAGCGGCAAGCCCGTTTGCCGCTGGTTTGGGTGCGTTCGCACAGGATGAGGCATCCGTGCTCGCAGATACGACAAGCGGTCAGCTGCGCGGTCTCAAATCTGACGGCATCAATGTTTTCCGCGGGGTCCGCTATGGCGAAGACACAGCCCTTTCGCGCTTTGCCAAGCCAACTCCGGCTACCCGTCGAACCGACATCACGGATGCGATCAATTACCGTGCGTCGTCACCACAACGCTCGAACCAGCCAGAAATCAGCGAAGACTGCCTGTTTCTCAATGTCTGGACACCCGGCCTGAATGACGGCGCAAAACGCCCAACCATGTTCTACATCCATGGCGGCGCGTACTCGAACGGATCTGGTTCAGATGAGCTCTATGACGGAACCCGCCTCGCCACAAAAGGCGACGTGGTTGTCATTACCGTCAATCACCGCCTCAACGCTTTTGGCTATCTCTATCTGGACCGCCTTTATCCGGGAGCATTCCCTGATAGCGGCAATGCTGGTCAATGGGACCTCATACTTGCCCTCAACTGGGTGAAGCAAAACGCAGAGACCTTTGGTGGCGATCCCGATCGCGTCATGGTGTTTGGTCAGTCCGGCGGCGGCGCAAAAATCGCGACCATGATGGCCTCACCAGCAGCTGAAGGCCTGTTCCATTCCGCAGCGACGATGAGCGGCCAACAAGTCACCGCATGTGGTCCGCTGAACGGCACCGCGCGCGCGACACGCTTTCTCGAAACCATCGGGGCCAGCGCTGCTACGCCAGACGATTTGCGTAACATTCCAATGGAGCGCCTGATGGAGGGCCTCACAGCGCGCGACCCAATCAACGAGGCACACGGCCTCTATTTCGGACCAGTACTCGACTATCGCATGCTATCGCGGCATCCGTTCTTCCCGGATGCGCCGGGCCAGTCTGCCCACATCCCGATGATCCTCGGCAACACGCGGGACGAGACGCGGGCCTTCATCCGCAGCGACGGGCCCGTCGTGCAAGGCCTCGACTGGCAGAATATCGCCGAGCGGCTGGCCCCGCAGATCCGCATCGACTTGCCCCCG